>NZ_KB900539.1:2065058-2082456 GCF_000378945.1 Methyloversatilis universalis EHg5
GGGTTGTGAACGCTTGCAGGATGGCGTCGGGAGGCGGAGTCCGGCGGTTTTCCCGTCAAGACCTCTGATCCATTACTTCTGAAAATACCTGTTATCAGAAGTGGAGCGGCCTACACTTGGCGCCGGATTGCGGAATTGTCAATCCGGTTTAGAAGAATTTTTCAGCAGTGCGCAACGGGCCGTTTTGGTGCGGTCGCACACTAAGAGTTAGCGGGCGAACACAGGGGCCGGCATTCTACACCGGCCCCACTGCCTGAACAGAGGTGCCTGCGGCACCTGACGCGCTCGCCGCGCGGCGTTTCCCATCGGCCAGCGCCAGCCATCCCATCCGCAGAGTTCTCCGCCTTATCCCTACCTGAGTTAGACGCACTGCACGTGATCGCGCCAGCCCGTGCCGGACTGTCACGCCCACCTGCTTTGCATATGACACAAGGACGCTTCGCGTGCGTCCGGGACGCTTTGCGGGCGAAGAACTCAGCGGATGGGACGGCAGGAACAAGCAGCGCCTGCCGACGGAAAACCGGATACGCCGGGCTCCGAATCTAGCGGCTAGGTCGGCTGAAAGGCACAAACCATGATGCAGATGATTCTGGAACTGATCGACACGAACACGGCGACGGCTCGCGTGCGAATAAAGCGGGCTGCGTCAAGGATGGCCAGCACGCCGGGGCGTGTGTGGCGTCAGCTGACGCTGCGGCTTGTGGTGCGGAAGGTGGTCCGCGACAAGCGCGGATTCATATGGACGCGGCCTGATGGCCGGCAGTTCAGGTGCAGGACGATGCGCCAGCTGGTGGCACGGATCATGGACTACGACGGCCACCTGTTGGCAAGCGTGGTCCGGCTGACTTAAGGCGCTCGCCAAGGCGAAGACTGAGGCACGCGGGGCCGGCGAGATTCCTGAGGCGCGGAATCGGAGACCGGCGCAGGTGCCGGAGAACTGATCAGCACGTCAGAAGGCGACGCCGGAACCGCTTGCGCCGATGCGGTCTTGATCTGGACAGGCGACGGCGGTTCGGACCACGGATTGAACGGCGGAGAACGGAGCCACTCGCGGCACTGACCATCGTTCAAGAAAGCGTCCGTGCCCTGGGGCGTGTAGCAGGTGCAACGCTTGGGCGTGGCAGCGCACCCGGCGACGTATGGCAACGCCTTGACCTGTCGAAGCTTGTCGTACATCGGAGCGGACTCCGGCCTTGTCGTGATGCGCGGGAGCCATTCGGCCAACGGGTCAGCTTGTCCGGGCGAAGTGCGGGACTCGCCCCCCATCGGCGCCGGCTGCGCCGTCGCTCGATTGGTTGGAGCGCCCTTCTCGACGGATGCGACGACAGCCTCCGACTGCTCCGCGAACCTCGAAGAGTAAAAGGACCATCCGAGGTAAGCCACCACGCACAAAATCAGAGGCAGCGCATAGACGAATGTCGGAATGCGCCGATCGTTCTTCACATGCTTACTGCTGGACGTGTAGAGAGAAAACGCATCCTTAGGGAGCCGATATTTACGCTTGGCGGATATGTCGCGCTCGGCCTTCGAATCTGGATCGAATGCGCGCGGCATCTCGAACAGAGAACGCCCGGACCAGTGGTTGCGAACATGGATATGACGATTGACCAGCTTGCGAACGTTCGAATCGACGAACGTAGGACTTTGCGTAATCAGCCAAATGTCAATGCCTTTATGACGGTGCGTTTCCAGCGACTGAACGAGCGGAGGGACTTGGGAGCCAGTGGGCCGAGGCCGGAAAATCTTCTGAGCCTCATCGACCAGCAGCAAGCAGCCGTCCGGGAGCGTAAGGCGCCATTCCTTCAAGGCCGAATCTTCCGGCAACGGAACAGAATGGCACCACTCAGCGACAGGAGGCGGCTGCAGGTGTTCAAGCTTCAAGCCCGGAATGCCGAGGCAATAGACCAGCCTGCCCCGCTCTACTTCCTTGCGCAGCATGGAAACGACGAGCGCGGTTTTTCCAGCACCGGGGAGGCCGGTAAAAAGCGCAATCTGCGCGCCGTCGCTCATGAGGTGAAACCGAATCGCTTGACGGCCATCATGGTCACGATGATGGCAAAGGCACTGAGCCAGATGTTGACCAAGTCAATGAACCCGGCCATCGCAACGATGGCGTACAGGTCGCCGGTCAAACCGCCAAGCGCGCCACGAACGAGTGCGTCAAGCTGGTCCCGCAACGCGGTAAGGCCAACAAGCGTAATCACGCCAACACCGAGCGACACGAGCACATGCCGTGCCCACATGCCGACCCCGGCACCGATCAACGCCGCTAGACTCATGATTGACCCCTGCGCATGCCGACGAAGACGAACACACCGGCCGTCAAAAGGCCGATGACGATGACGACAGGGCGGACCGCCTGAGCACCGTCACAAACTGGCTGCCAAGAAATCTGATAGCTACCGCCTGCGTCCGGCGTAAAAATATAGGGCGCGGGACAGGAAGCCGTAACCGATTGGTAGCTAAGGCCCGGAACGTTGATTGTGCCGGTAGGAAGTTCGACCGGAGCGGGTGTGCCAAGCGGCTGACATGCCATAGCATCTGGGTACAACTCACAGAACGGCTTTTCGGGCTCAGACGGCTTTTGCCCTGAAGCGGCGTTCGCGGTCGTGGTGGTGGTGGATGTCTGGCCGTCGGGCGTGGTGGTCGTGGTGGTCATGGTCGGCTTGATGACGACGCCGCCGGGAACGTATTCCATGTCGTAGCGATTCTGAGTCGTCGTCTGAGTCTGTCCAGTCGGACCGCTGGTGGTGCTGGTGGTGGAGGGGCCATTGATCGACGAAGGGCCGGTAACGGCAGTCGGATCGAAGTCCGAATCATCAACCCACCCATTTTCGACGGCTTCCTGCAACGCCTGCTCGGGACTCAAATCGCCATTCACAAGGTTATCCGTAAGCAGGTCGGACATATGCTGTTCCGTAGCCGGCTGAGGATTGGGATTGACTGGGACACAACTACCGGAAACGTTTGTAAAACCTGAGTCACACGGCCTAGAACGCCAGGTGAGGGCGAGCCAGTTGTCCGGATTAGTCGGCGAAACAACGCACACCGGATTACCGTTTATCCAGCGAACCCCATAGCTGGTAACGCCCATGTTCTGAGCCAACTTCGGGCAAGCTAGCTCCGGAGTAGCGAACCACGGAGAACCGCCAACGACCTGGCCAGAAAACTCCCTTGCGTATGGATAATCTGGCGATGGCGGCGGCATGAGCCACTGATCGGAGACATACTGCCACCCGAGATCCGCGAGGACGCCGAAAGCGAGCATGTACGGATTGGGAACGCCGGGGCGGCGCAGCCCGCGAGAAATGGCTGAGCCGAGGCGCGCGGGCGTAATCGAGCGAGACGCGGTGAGGGAAGCGGGAACGCCATCCACACGCACAGCGGCACCGCGATAAATCTCCGCCCTGCCACCGCCGAAATCGCTAGGCCTATAACCGCCGTAGCCGGTGTCCTCAAGGCCGGGAACAACGGCGTCCCATGCACCGGAAACGGCTACGTTCGCGGGTGCAGAGACGGCGATATTGACAGGAATCCTAGAAACCGTTACGGCGAAGGAAAGAACGGAGAACGCTCCCAAGCACAACCCGAGCGCAAAAAAAAAGAGCCGGCGAATCATGAGCAGATCAGCCAGATTGCGCCAACGACGGCGAAGAAGCCAGCGAAGAAATAGGGATCGGGTGTCATGACATTGCCCTTTGCATGAGCTTGAAGATGGCCGCCCCGATGAGCACAGAGCCGACGAGCCAGCCAAGAGAAACGCCGTCTTGAAGAGACTGTTGAGGATCACAATAGACCTCCATGTCTGAGGTGCCGACGAACGTTTCAAAGTGCCCGTTTATCGTCTTGACCCAAAGCCACTGCTGACCGGAAAAACCGTCCGGGTCCTCAAACTTAAGCTGCCAACTGATCAGATCACCGGAAGGCGAAATCGAGGTAACAACAGGATATGAGGCCTGCAACAGGATGCGGCCGGCATCATCATCGGCGTGGCACGTACCATCAACGAAGATTCCCATGTCGACCGCACCCGAGGATTACAGTGCGCGACGGAACATCTTGAAAACGACGATGCCGACAATGATGCCGAACACGATGCCTGCCACCGTCTTGGTGTCGGTACCGGCGGCGGTCAGTTCGGTGGTCACCGACTCCGGGACGGCAGCGAGAACCGAACCGGCACCGGCCATGAGAGCGGCACCGACCGTGGTGCGGTAACCGTTGATACTGGCGATCTGAGCTTGCAGTTGCTTCTTCATTGTGTTTCTCCATGGCCCGTTAAAAATGCCATCAGCGAAGGGCCAGACCGCTGAAGGCGAAAACCGTTAAAACCGTGGGGAATTCGATTCCCCACACCCCCGGTTTGAACTGCACGGCACTGGTGTGCCGGGGACGGAAAAGATGTTTCCGTCAAGACGATTCGGTGAAAGGCGGAAGCGGCCTACGGGCCATTCGAAAAGCGAGCGCGAAGCCAAACGAAAAGCCGACGGCAACGCCGAAACCGAAATCGAACAATCCGATGATGGTTTCCACCGTCACGCCGCGTGGGCGGGCTTTACGTTGGCCGGGTGGAGCGCCTCAAAACGGAGTTCAAGACGCCGGTTCATGTCGATGGAGGTTTTCAGCTCGACCTGATAGACGCCGGGTTGATAGACGTGCTTGCCTTCGGCGAACAGTTCGGCGAAACCTTGAAGGCCACCTTCGAGGGTGACGATGCCGCCAATGATGGAATAGGTTTTCGACGTGTCCTTCTTGCCTTGGACGTGACGAACGCTAATGAGCTGGAACGGGATTTTCATGAATCACCTATGCGAGTAGCGGCGCGCGTAGCGCCTGATGGAAAGCCGCCCTGTCGGACGGGTGAGCGTGACGCCAGAAGGCGGGAGGCCTGTCTGTGTCAGAAAGATCAACGGCGGCGAGTAGCGCGAGGCATCGTTTGGGAAGTTCGGGCACGTGGAGCCATTCAAAGACGGCGCCGAGGTCACCACCTGTGAGCCGCAAGGCCATGTGAAGCGCCCTGCCCGCCTGCTTGCGGGCGTGGTCAAGCGTCTTTTCGACGGTGGCTTTACCGATGGCGATCACCGTGCGGACGGCGGACTGTTCTGCGGGATTGATCCACGCAAGGCAGGGGTACTTCCCGGCGAGGTATTGACCGGGATTCCGGATCATGTCGGGGGTGAGTTCGCGGTGGTTGTCCGCGTGCCATTCGCCTTCGTAGCGGACCCATGGTGACGACGGGTCGCCCAGTTGCTTGCCCTTCTCATAGGCGCGAAGCTGGAACGAAGCGCGAGAGCCGGTGTAGAAGGTGCAGCCTGAACCGCTGCCCTCGTCGCTGATGTACCGGGCTTTCGGTGCTGGACCGCGCGAGGGATCGAAGCCGCCGTCGTGGTACTGGTCGCGGCACCACTGCACAGGGTGCGTGCCTTCGAAATCATCGTGGGCAAGGTCAATCCGCGTGATCTTCGCGGCCTGCTCTTCGATGGTGTCCGCGATCAGGTCCCAATCACGAACCGCTGCGCAGCCGGTGCCAGTCAGCGAAATATGGACGGTGCCGGCGTTGCCGCCGTACATGCACAGGCCGAGGCCGGGAATCTCGAGGCAGTGCGCGTAACCGAAACGGCCGTGTCCGGTGTCCTGTACGGAAGCGGCGAGAGCGTCACCAAGGAAGAGTCCGAGGATGGATTGCAGGAAGACGCGCGGGTCGCCTGTCGGGCGGAACGTGACAGAGAGGTAATCGACGATGGCGCTCATGAGCCGACACCGCCCCGCGTGACGATATACCCAGCACGGCGAAGTGCGCGAACACGTAAGCGACGCTGGCGCGAGTTTCCGCTAACAGTGAGCAGCAAAAACATGGGCTCATCGAAGCAGTAGGGGCATTCAAGAACGAAACGACCCGCATAAGTCGCGCTGGCGCAGCGCACTTCACCGCCGCGATGCCAACTCATTTCAGGTTGGCGAACTTCGAGAGTTCGGCGGCAGTCGCGTTTTGCAGCTGGACGTTATCGTTCAGCATCTTGCGGAACTTGGTCCGGTCCCGGCGAAGATCAGGGTCGGAAAGAGCCGCGCGAGCAACTTGGGCATTCCTGCGCGCCTGCTGCAGCTGAACTTCCAAAAGCTCTTGAACGGTCCGCATCTGTGCCCCCTTGGTCTCTCTGAATTACCCCCGTAGTTACTAGGCGGGGGTTTGTCGAGCGACGCTCGACTGATGCGGACGTTAAGCGAAGCGTAACTTCTTGTCAAGCATTGCGTAACCAAATAGGGTCGACTCCGTTAAAAGTTCACAGAGGCGAACAATGGGAATCTATGAGCGGGACTGGATGAAAGGCCGCGAACCGGAAAAGAAACCAACGCCAGAAACCGAGCAATGGACCATTCCGAAAAGGGAACAGGCGACACCAACGCGGCCGAAAGAAAACGGGATCAAAAAGACACCAGCAAGACGAACAAAGGAGCGAACCAAAATCGCCCTTTATGCCGGGTTTTGGATAGGCGTTATCGCACTAGGAACAGTCGCAGCACGAATGCTAAAAGGATACTGAGCATGAAACCAGTATGGATGTATCTCGACGAAGCTGCAGAGCGAGGCATTGCGAAGAATGACAGTGACATCGCACGTAAGCTTGATGTATCGCGCGCCGCAGTCAGCCGGTGGAGAAAAGAGCTAGACGCCCCGGCAGAGGACACAGCCGCGCGTCTGGCAGACCTGCTAGGAAAGCCGGAAATCATGGCCGAATGCGCAGCTGCGCGGGCCAAGACCCCGGAAGGCCGGCGGATGTGGGAGCGGCTGGCAAAGATCGCAGCAGCCGCAATGATCATGCTGGCGTCATTTAGCTCGGCCGATACCACAGCCGGATTTGAAGGTCAATATGCACCGCGCATACCGATACTACCTGTTTTCAGAAGTAATGGAGTGTCGAAATGATGGGTGTGTTTGCATCGCCAAGCTACTGGCCCTGCTGGGTGCTTATTTTCTGCTTCTTTTCCTGAATCCGGCCCGCTGCATACCCACGCTAGCGTGACAGGAAAAGCTGGCGGTTTTCCCGTCAAGACCTCTGATCCATTACTTCTGAAAATACCTGTTTTCAGAAGTAATGGAGTGTCGAAATGATGGGTGTGTTTGCATCGCCAAGCTACTGGCCCTGCTGGGTGCTTATTTTCTGCTTCTTTTCCTGAATCCGGCCCGCTGCATACCCACGCTAGCGTGACAGGAAAAGCTGGACGATCAACGCGATACCGATGGCGCCGACCGCGAGCGAACACCAGGACGCCAGCCCGGACATGTAGCCGTCGGGAATTTCCACCGGCTTCAGCGTGGACAGCACGCGCCGGTACTGCACGACCGCCAGCACTACGGACAGCGAACCGAGAGAGATCAGCGCAACACCGATCCAGAACGACGGTCCGTACTCGACCCGGGCGGCAGCGGCCTGCGGGTTGTGCATCATGGCGACGAACAGCGCAAAGCGTTCGATCGCGAAGCCGAAGGCCATCAGCGCAAGCGCGGTACGTGTCCATGCCAGCAGCGTGCGCTCGGCCGCGAAAAAGACGCGAGGGTCGTTCAGGTCGGACATGTCGGATCGGCGCTTCAGGTCTGCGCCTGCGGGCGCCGGCGGTAGGTCACCACCAGCACGTCGCGCCAGGCCGGGCGAGACGGATCCAGCGGATGGATGGGCGTTACGCCGTGCAGCGCGCGCTGGTCGTTCACCAGCGCCGCGTCGCAGGGGGCGGTCAGCGTGAAGCTGTCCAGCCGCTGCCCTTCCGGCGAAAAGATTTCGGTGGTGCCGCTTTCGACGTTTTCCCGACGCACCATCATGACCAGCACGAAATCCACGCCGTCGCGGTGCACGCCTTCCGGCGTCGGCTTGCCCTCGCCGTCCGCCCGCGCCTCGATGCGGAACTGGTGCACCTCGATATGCGCTGCCTCGCCCGGATGCAGACGCTGGAACACCGAAAGCCCGAACCCGGCCACCGTCTGCAGTGTCGATCCAGCCAGCACCTGAGGGCGTATCGGTTCGAAATGGCGTTCGATGCCGCCATTGAGCGTGTTGTAGTTTAGGCTCTGGTAGTGAGGCTGGTGCGCTTCGACCTGGATCTGCAGGCCGTCGGCCGGTGCGCTCAGCACCGCATAGCGGCGACGGCGATAACGGCCGCCGTCCGCCATATAGATATCGGTTTCCAGATCACCCCAGCTGGCAGCGAACGCATCCCAGTCGGCTCGCCAGCCGGAACGCAGGCTGCTCAGCGCATCGCGCAGCTGGGCCGACGGAAGGAAGCAGAAATCGTGGGCGGCCACCTGTTCGGCGAGCGCACGGGCGAAAGTTCCGGAATTTGAAGCGGGGGACATCTGGGACGCGGCGGTGAAAACGACTGAAGCACGGACGATACTCCCCTGCTCCCGACTGCGCACGTGCTCAGGCCATTTAGAATCGATGCCCCGCCGGAGAATCCGTCACATGCCCCGCTTCTGCGCCAACCTGTCACTGCTGTTTACAGAACATCCATTCGCCGAGCGCTGGGGTGCCGCCGCGCGCGCCGGTTTCCGTGGCGTGGAATGTCATTTCCCCTACGCCGAACCGTCGGACGTACTGGCCGAGGCCTTGCGTCGCAATGCGCTGGAACAGGTGCTGTTCAATCTGCCCGCCGGCGACTGGGCGGGCGGCGAGCGCGGCATCGCATCCCTGCCCGACCGCATCGACGAATTCGAGCATGGCGTCGGCACCGCGATGCGCTACGCGAAGGCGCTGGATTGCCGCCGCATCAACTGCCTGGCCGGACTGGCGCCAACGGACGCAGACCGCACCGAACTGCTGTCGGTGATGGAACGCAATCTGCGCTTTGCCGCGCGTGCACTGGCCAAGGAAGGCATCACGCTGCTGGTCGAGCCGATCAATCCGCGTGACATGCCCGGCTTCCTGCTCAACCGTTCGGCCGAAACGCTGGCGCTGATCGAGCGCGTCGGCGAGCCCAACGTGAAGCTGCAGTACGACGTCTATCACATGCAGATCACCGAAGGCGACCTCGCCCGCACGCTTGAGCGTGAGTTGGCGCGCATCGGTCACGTGCAGATCGCGGACAACCCGGGCCGACACGAACCGGGCAGCGGCGAGATCAACTTCCCCTTCCTGTTCGACTGGCTAGACCGCATCGGCTACGACGGCTGGGTCAGCGCCGAATACCTGCCGGAGGGCGACACCGTGGCCGGTCTGGGCTGGCTGCCGCGCTGATGCGGCAGGCCGCGGCGTACCCCGAAGGGCACGCCGCGCAAGCCTGATCAGGGCAGCGCGAAGCCGTCGGCGGCGAGCACCGCGCGCGCCGGTGCCGACAGCAGGAAGCGGGCGAAACGCTCGCCCTCGCTGCCGGCGCCTGACAGCACTACCAGCCCGTAGTCGGCACCGACCGCCAGTTCCGGCGGCAGCGCCACTTCCTGCAGCGCCGGCACCTCCTGTTTCGCCAGCCGCACATTGGTGCAGTAGGTGACGAAAAGGTCGGCCTGACCGCTGTCCACCACCCAGGCGTAGGCATTGCGCCCGCCCGGCGGCTTCGGCGAATCGGCGGCACCGGTCAGCGTACGTCCACGCGCCAGCAGCGCACGACCGGCGCCCGGACGCAGCGCGTCCGCCCGTTCGAACATCTGCACCGCGTAATCGCCGGACGGATCGGCTTTCGGCGTCGAGATGCCCAGCTTCAGATCACGGCGCAGCATGTGATCGAGCGCATTGCCCGGCGTCACCGCCAGCCCCGGCCGCACCAGCAGGCACAGCTCGTTGCGCGCGAAGCGCTCGACCTTCGCCGCCTTGCCGGCGTCCACGAAGGTTTGCGGGTGCGACATGTTGGCGGACGCGAACACGTCCGACTTCACGCCGCCGGCAATCTTGTCCCGCAGCACGCCGCTCGGTCCGAATTCGAAGCGGGGCGCGGCCCCGCCCTGCTCCGCGTACAGCTTGCCGAGCTGGGTGAACACCGTCTTCAGGCTGCCCGCCGCGTGCACCGACGCGCCGTCGGCCAGCGCGGCACCGGACAGCAGCGAGGTGCAGACCGCCACGATGAGCGTGCGCATGTTCACTTGGCTGCGTTCGGGAAGAACAGCTGCTGACCGTCGATCTTGTAGTCGGCGATCGCCTTCTGGCCTTCGGCCGACACCACCCAGTCGATAAAGGCCTGACCGTCGGCCTTCTTCACGTGCGGGTGCTTTTCCGGGTTCACCAGAATGACGCCGTACTGGTTGAACAGGCGCTTGTCGCCTTCGACCGAAACGGTCAGGTCAGCGCGGTTCTTGAACGACAGCCAGGTGCCGCGGTCGGCCAGGATGTAGGCGTTCATCGAAGCTGCGGTATTCAGCGCCGGGCCCATGCCGGAGCCGGTGTCGCGGTACCAGGCGCCCTTGACCGCATCGAGGTCGATGCCGGCCGCCTTCCACAGGCGCAGTTCGGCCGCGTGGGTGCCGCTCTTGTCGCCGCGCGACACGAAGGGGGCCTGCGCTGCCTGCACCGCCTTCAGCGCTTCGGTGATGTCCTTGCCACCGGCGACCTTGGCCGGGTCGGATTTCGGGCCGACCAGGATGAAGTCGTTGTACATGACTTCCTGGCGCTTCACGCCGAAGCCTTCGGCGATGAATTTCTCCTCCGCCGCCTTGTCGTGCACGAACACCACGTCGGCGTCGCCGCGACGCGCCATGTCCAGCGCCTGACCGGTGCCCAGCGCCACCACGCGCACCTCGATGCCGGTCTTGGCCTGGAACACCGGCAGCAGATGCTTGAACAGACCGGACTGTTCGGTCGAGGTGGTCGACGACACGGTGATGAAACGGTCGGCCGCGGTGGCAAACGGTGCGGCGAGAGCCAGGGCAGCCGCGGCTGCGGTGGCGATGAACGAGCGGCGGATCAGGTCCATGAAAGTTCTCCTCTGAGGTAATGCCCGGCTTGCTCCGAGCGCGGTGCGGCAAAGAAATCGGCAATCGGCGTGTGTTCGGTGATGCGGCCGGCGTCGACGAAAACGATGTCATCGGCCAGGCGACGAGCCTGACCGAGGTGATGGGTGACCATGACGATGGAACAGCCGTCGTCGGCGATGACGCGGATCAGGCGCTCGACCTCGGCTGACGCGCCCGGGTCCAGGCTGGCGGTGGGCTCGTCGAGAAAGAGCACGCGCGGGCGCAGCGCCCAGGCGCGCGCCAGCGCCACCCGCTGCTGCTCGCCACCGGACAGCACCCGCGCCGGCCGGTGCGCGAGCGGCGACAGGCCGACCCGCTCCAGCACTGCTTCGGCGCGGGCGCGGCGTTCGGCAGCCGGCACGCCGGCCAGGTAGAGCGCATAGCTCACGTTGTCGAGCACGCTGCGGCGGAGCATGACCGGGCGCTGGAACACCATGGCCTGCGGCGGACGCGCGCCCCCGCCGTTCCACACGATGCGGCCGGCGGTCGGTTCGATCAGGCCGTGCATCAGGCGCATCAGCACGCTCTTGCCGGCGCCGTTCGGGCCGAGCACCAAAGTGCGGCGGCCGGCTTCCAGCCGCAGCGACACGTCATGGATCAGTGTGCGCTCGCCCGCCGCGTAGCGCAGCGATTCGAGGGTGATAAGAGGCTCAGCCATGTCTTCTTGCCGCCCATTCGCGCAGCGCGTGCGCCAGCGCATTCAGTATCAGCACGATGGAAATGAGGATGAAGCCCAGCGCCAGCGCCAGCGGCAGGTCGCCCTTGCTGGTTTCGAGCGCGATGCTGGTGGTCATGACCCGGGTGACGCCGTCGATATTGCCGCCGACGATCATGACCGCACCCACTTCGGCCACCGCCCGGCCCAGACCGGCCAGCACTGCGGTGCTGAGCGAAAAGCGGGTATCCACCAGCAGCGTGAGCGCCGCCCGCGGCGTCGAAGCGCCGAGCGAACGCAGCTGTTCTTCGTAGTCGCGCCAGGCGTCGGCCACGATCTGGCGCGACAGCGCCGCGATGATGGGCGTGATGAGCACCACCTGCGCCAGCACCATGGCGGTCGGTGTGAACAGCAGGCCGAGCGGGCCAAGCGGGCCGGCGCGTGACAGCAGCAGATAGACCAGCAGACCGATCACCACCGGCGGCAGGCCCATCATGCCGTTCAGGATGACGGTCAGCGGCTTGCGTCCGGGAAAGCGGCCGACCGCGACCGCAGCACCGATCGGCAGGCCCAGGCAGGCAGCCAGGAAGACGGCGGTCAGGCTCACCTGCAGGCTGAGCCCGACGATGGACAGCAGCTTGCCGTCGGCTTCGGCGATGAGCGTACCCGCGGTGATGAAGCTTTCGGTGATCGTGCTCATGGCGCGGGCTCCGCGATCACCATGAGCCCGACCTGCGGCTCGGCCACCGCGCTGATTTCCAGCCGGTAAGCCACATCCGCCTCAAGCCGGTAAATCAGTTCCTTCTGCACGCCCTCGCTGCGCAGGCAGCGCAGCGGCCGCATGTGCACCGGCAGCGGCCGGCCATCGGGCGACACGACCTCCACCCAGGCGCGTGCGCTGCTCATGACGCGGTAGAGGCCGCTGGCCGGCACGCCCAGCGAGAAGATGCCGGCGTGGCCGGCGCTGCGACGGCCAGGCGCCTGCAGTGTCACCCGCGTTTCGTCGTCCAGTCGTGCCTCTGTGCGCTGTCCGGGTCGTATCGCCGGTGCGACAGCGGCGCTGCGCCCGGCCTCCAGCATGTCGGCGGGCGTTGTCCAGGCGCGTGCCAGCACGGCGGTGACCGCGGGCGCATCGGCACAGGCCGCGTCGATGTCGGCCGCCTGTACCATAACCGGTAACAGACAGGCCATCGCAAGCAGGCCTGCGCGCGCAAGTCCTGAAGACCGCATCCTATTCCTCACCCTGCCGCAAACGCTGCGAAAGGCGCGCCGGCCATGAGCACGGCACCGGACGGTGCATTCCCGGAACAGGCGAATTCATCAATCGGCATCGGAAAACACATAAGATGCCGGACGCTATCTCAACGACGCTTTGCGTCCTATATGTCCGATTCTGCACAAAACCTGCCGACGCTCCGGGTCGAGTGGGATTTCGGCGCCGAAGCGCCTGCCGGCATCGGCCGGCTGATCGCGCTGCTGGCCGCCATCGACAGTTCCGGTTCGATCGCTGGCGCGGCGCGCGAAACCGGCCTGTCCTACCGCAATGCCTGGGGGCTCATCAATGGCTGGCAGGCCTGGTTCGGCCAGCCGCTGATTGCCACCGCGCGTGCGCACGGTTCGTCGCTTGAGCCCTTCGCCCGCCAGCTGCTGGAGATCGACCGCGGCGCCCGCCGTTCGCTGTCGCGCGCGCTTGAGCACGCCAGCGAACCGATGCGCGTGCTGTCGCTGAAGCCGGCCGAGCACGACAGCGCGGCGCTGCGCTTCGCCGCCAGCCACGAACCGCTGCTCAATGAACTGATCCGCCAGCTGCGCAGCGCCCGCGAAGACAGCGCCGCAGTCACGCTGAGCACCCACGGCAGTCTGGAATCGCTGCTCGCGCTGGCCGCCCGCCGCTGCGAAATCGCCGGCTTCCACTGCCCGGTCGGCGATCTGGGGCGCGACATCTGGTCGCTCTACCGCGCCCAGCCGGGCCTGCCGAAACTGAGGCTGATCGGTTTCGCGCGCCGCACCCAGGGCCTCATCCTGGCGCGCGGCAATCCGAAGAAGGTGAGCGGTCTGGCCGACCTCACGCGCAAGGATCTGCGCTTCGTACACCGCCAGCCGGGCGCCGGCACCCGCCTCGCCTTCGATCTGCTGGCGCGTCAGGCCGGGCTGGACACGCGGGCGCTGAACGACGGCGACGAGGAGCACACCCACGCCGCGGTCGCCGCGCTGATCGCCAGCGACGAAGCGGACGCCGGCCTCGGGCTGGAAGCGTTCGCGCGCCGGCTCGATCTCGATTTCATCCCGCTGTTCGAGGAAATGTACTTTCTGGCCCTGCGCGACAGCGCCGCCGGCCGCGATACCGCGCACGCGCTGTCGGCGCTGCTGCGCGACCCGCAATGGCGCGCCCGTGGCCGCGAACTGAGCGGCTACGCGCTGGACGAAGCCGGCAGCGAATACGATTTCGCCGGTGCCGAAGCGCTGCTGTTCGGCCACTGAGCCCGCATCTCAGGCGCAGCCACCTGCGCGGCTTGCTAAAATCGCGCCTCAGTCACCGGACCCCCACATGAAACGCACCCGATTCGCCCGCCGCGGCGGCCTCACGCAGGACGCCGCGCTGCTCACCCGGCTGGCCACCGGACTGGCGCTGTCCGCCAGCCGCATCGAAGACCGCTACTGGGAAGTGCGGCTTGCCGAACAGGTGAGCCGGCTGCTGGCCGACCGCAACGAGGATGCGCTGAACGCGGCACTCGACCATCTGTGGCGCGAGGATGCCCCCGCCTACGACGAACTGGCCGATTTCATCGAAGCCGGTGCCGAATGCGGTCAGTCCGGCGACGCCGGTACGGACTGGGACGTGGTGGTGTTCGCCGCGCCGCTGCTCGCCTGGTCGCGCTTTTCCATTCCGGCCGGCCAGATTCCGGCCGCCACCCTCGACAGCCTCAAGGTGCAGCTGTGCGCCCACGCCTTCGGCGCCCGGGCCAAGGTGGCGCTCGCCGACTACCTGTTCAGCCCCGACCAGCTGCCGCGCGGCTATGTCGAAACCCGCGACCTGGCCGACGATCTTGGCGAGGCGGTGCGGGCCGGCAAGGATCTGAAGCTGGAATCCGACGCGATGGCGCAGACCACCACCTTCCTGTCCGACACCCGCTACCTGATCGGCATCGTAATGGCGCCGCGCGGTCAGGCGCTGTTCCGCTGGCAGGAAGACGATGGCTCGCGCGAACACGTGATCAAGCAGTGGCAGGCGCAGGGCGGCGCGGTGCTCGGCACCCTGCTGCCGGCCTGTGCTTTCGAGCTGCTGCCGCCGAATGCCTATCACTCGGCCTGTCGCGAAGCCGACCGCGCATCGCGTGCCTATTCGCTGCGCGCGTCAGCCGCCTTCCTGGAACAGACGCTGGCAGTGCCGGCCAGCGGCCTGCGCGCCATCATCGCGCCCTTCCACGACAAGCAGCTGGAGGAATACCGCATCGCCTTCACCACCACCGATTCGAATCAGGTGGTGCACGGCGTGGTGTGGGCGCTGCTCGGTGCCGAAGACGAAGAGACCGACACCGTGGGCGATATCGAAGCGGTGCTGCGTGAGTGCGGCGTGACCGACATCCTGGTGCTGGACCACCGCATGCCCATGGAGTACTGCGACGACTGCGGCGCGCCGATGTACCCGGACCCGGAAGGCCAGCCGGTGCATGCCGAACTGCCGGAAACCGGCGAGCAGCCGCCCGCCCATCTGCACTGACACCTGACCCTGTTTCCGCGGCCGCGCCTCGCGCGGCCGTTTTCATTTGCTGAAGAACGCTCATGTCGCTTGAAAAAGAAGTCGCCCGCCGGCGCACCTTTGCCATCATTTCCCACCCTGATGCGGGCAAGACCACGCTGACCGAAAAGCTGCTGCTGTTCGCAGGCGCGATTCAGATCGCCGGCAGCGTGAAGGCGCGCAAGGCCGCGCGCCACGCCACCTCGGACTGGATGGAAATCGAAAAGCAGCGCGGCATTTCGGTTGCCAGCTCGGTGATGCAGATGGAATACCGCGACTGCGTCGTGAACCTGCTCGACACGCCGGGCCACAAGGACTTCTCGGAAGACACCTACCGCGTGCTGACCGCGGTCGATGCCGCGCTGATGGTGATCGACGCCGCCAACGGTGTCGAAGCGCAGACCCTGCGCCTGCTCGAGGTCTGCCGTGCGCGCAACACGCCCATCATCACCTTCATCAACAAGATGGACCGTGAGGTGCGCGCCCCGCTCGACCTGATCGACGAACTCGAGCGCACGCTGGGCATGGACGTTGCGCCCTTCACCTGGCCGCTGGGCATGGGCAAGGATTTCGCCGGCGTGTACGAACTGCGGGAGGACCGCATGCGCGTGTTCCGTGCCGGCGAGGACCGCATTTCCGGCGACGAGGAAGTGCTGCTGGGGCTGGACAACCCGGAAATCGCCGGCCGCTACCCGATGCAGTTCGACACTGCGCACGCCGAGATCGACCTGGTGCGCGATGCCGCCCCCCCCTTCGACGAAGCCGCCTTCCTGGCCGGCCACCAGACGCCGGTGTTCTTCGGTTCGGCCATCAACAACTTCGGCGTCAAGGAAGTGCTGGACGCGCTGGTCGACCTCGCGCCGCCGCCCGGCGGCCGCCCGGCCATCCAGCGCCGCGTCGAGCCGACCGAAGAGAAGTTCACCGGTGTCGTGTTCAAGATCCAGGCGAACATGGACCCGTCGCACCGCGACCGCGTCGCCTTCCTGCGCGTGTGCTCGGGCCACTTCGAGCGCGGCATGCGCATGAAGGTGAGCCGCAACGGCAAGGACATCCGGCCGAACAACGTGGTCACCTTCCTGTCGCAGCGGCGCGAACTGCTGGAAGAAGCCTACGCCGGCGACATCATCGGCATCCCGAACCACGGCACGCTGCAGCTGGGCGACACGCTGACCGAAGGCGAAACCCTGCAGTTCACCGGCCTGCCCTTCTTCGCACCTGAACTGTTTCAGGGCGTCGAAGTTCGTGATCCATTGAAAACCAAACAGTTGCGAGCAGGTCTTGAGCAATTGGGTGAAGAAGGCGCCATTCAGGTATTCCGTCCGCTGGCCGGCGGCACGCTGCTGCTGGGCGCGGTCGGCCAGCTGCAGTTCGAAGTCGTCATCCACCGCCTGAAGACCGAATACGGCTGCGACGCCCGGCTCGAAGGCACCCGCTACATGATGGCGCGCTGGGTCACCTGCGACGACGAGCGCGAACTGAAGCGCTTCATCGACGCCAACGCCCACCGCATCGCCTACGACGCGGTGAACGCCCCGGCCTTCCTCGCCACCATGCGTGCCGAACTCAAGGTGGCCGAGGAGAAGTGGGAAAAGATCAGGTTCCACGCCATGCGCGAACACGCCGGGCTGATGTTCGCCAGCCAGTAACTGCACGGAATCTGCACAGGTCGGGGCGCGCTGTTGTGGGAGCGGCGCCCCCGCCGCGAAGGGGCGGTGCCCGGCGCCGTCTCCTGAACAGCCGCCGCAATCGCGGCGAGGCGCCGCTCCCACGGAATCCGCACAGGTCGCTGCGAGCTTTTGTGGGATCGGCGCCCTCGCCGCGAAGGGGCCTGTGCCCGGCGCCGTCTCCTGAACAGCCGCCGCAATCGCGGCGAGGCGCCGCGCCCACGGAATCTGCACAGATCGCTGCAAGCTTTTGTGGGAGCGGCGCCCTCGCCGCGATGGGGCCTGTACCCAGCACCGTCTCCTGAACAGCCGCCGCAATCGCGGCGAGGCGCCGCTTGTATGTTCATCTACGGCAAGCGTAGTAGTGGACGCTTGTCGGGCGGAGGGACGAGCGCCGCATCTGACGG
>NZ_KB900539.1:2082556-2215028 GCF_000378945.1 Methyloversatilis universalis EHg5
CGGCACGACGCGGGCCTGATCGCCCGCTATCTCGCCCACGAAGGGGCGCGTCTGCGCCCGTTCTTGCTGCCGCCCCGTGCGGTGACCGAACTGCGCGCCCTGCTGCGCCGTCGCGCCACCCTGGTGCGTTGCCTGGGCCGCATGCGTCAGAGCATGGAGGAGCTGCCCGGCTTCGCTCGCCAGGTGCGGGCCGTTACCGAGCGGATCCAGGCGCTGATCAAACGGCTAGAACAGCGCATCGCCGCGCTGATCGGCACCAGCGGCTGGGAGGACCCGTACCGGCGCATCCTCAAGGTCGAAGGCATCGGCGCACTCACCGCCGCCGGCCTGTGCGCCACGTTTCACCGCGCCCCATTCGGCCGGGCCGATGCCTTCATCGCCTTCCTCGGCCTGGATGTGACCGTACGCCAATCGGGCACCCAGCGCGCACGCGGGGTGCTCAGCAAGAAGGGCGACGCCGAGATGCGCCGCCTGCTCTACAACGCCGCCATGGCCGCCAGCCGATCCAGTACGTGGCAGCCGTTCTATCAGCGCATGCTCCAGCGCGGATTCAGCCGCACGCAGGCGCTGGTCGCACTGGCCAGAAAGCTCGCAAGGGTCGCCTTCTCGCTAATGAAGAACGCCTCCGACTACGTCCCTCAACAACACGAAAACGCTTGCGCTCGAACATAGAATCTCCCACAGGAATCTGCACAGGTCGGGGCGCGCTGTTGTGGGAGCGGCTCCCCCGCCGCGATGGGGCCTGTGCCCGGCACCATCTCCTGAACAGCCGCCGCAATCGCGGCGAGGCGCCGCTCCCACGGAAGCTGCAAAAAGGCAGCGGCCCTCAGTCCCGCTTCGGATGCCCCGCCTTGGACGGCAGCTTCAGGTGCAGCGCGGCCTTGGCCAGCAGGTTGGCCGACACCGGCGCGGTGATGAAGATGAACAGCGTGATCAGCAGTTCATGGATGGCCAGACGGCCGGTGGCGGCGCTGTACAGCATGCTGGCCAGCAGCACGCCGCCCACGCCCAGCGTGCTGGCCTTGGTCGGCGCGTGCAGACGCTGGAAGAAGTCGCGGAAGCGCAACATGCCGAGCGCGCCCACCAGCAGGAAGAAGGCGCCGATCAGCAGCAGCAGCGCCACCAGCCCGTCGATCCACGGATTCAGTTCAGTCATCGCGGCCCCTTCACTCGATCACGTCGCCGCGCGTCAGGTAGCGCGCCAGCGCCACGGTCGCGACGAAACCCAGCATGGCGACGATGAGCGCCGCCTCGAACAGCAGTTCGCTGCCCTGGCGCATGCCCAGCACGATCACCAGCGCCACCACATTCACGTACAGCGTATCGAGCGCCAGGATGCGGTCGGCGATCTCGGGGCCGTGCAGCACCCGCCAGCCGCAGGCCAGCATGGCCATCACCAGCGCGCCGAAGGCGAGATCAAGCGCCAGATCGGTCATCCGAAAATCTCCCTCAGCGGTGCCTCGTAACGCGCCTTCATGTCGCGGGCCGCGGCCTCCGGGTCGCTGCAGTCCAGCGCATGCACCAGGATTTCCCGGCGCGCCTCGTCGATGACGCAGGACACCGTGCCCGGCGTCATCGTGATGATGGAGGCGAACAGTGCAATGCCGTTCGGGTGGGTGATGTCCAGCGGCACCGGCACCCAGGCCGGCTGCGGCGTGCGGGTCGGACTCAGCACCAGCTTCGCCACCGTGATGTTGGACTGCACGATGTCCCACAGCACGATGGCGGTGAGCCTGAGCGCCGGGCCGGCCGCGCGCAGCCGGAAGCCGTCGCCGATGAAACCGGCGACCATGCGCGGAATGACCAGCGCCAGCAGCGCGGCCGCGATCAGGTTTCCGGCATCGACCGACTGCTGCAGCATGAGCCAGCCGGCCGCCAGCAGCGCCGACATGACCGGGTGCGCCAGCCAGCGGCGGGCGGCGGGGGCGCGCTGATCGCTCATGGCCTGCCCTCCCCGTCCGGTGCCGGAAACCGATACGGCCGCGTGGTGATCACGCCTTCGACGCCGAGCACCGCCTGCACATAGCTGCGGCGGTCCGCCAGCTGGGCTGCGGCGGCATCGGTGTAGCGGGTCAGCGGGCCGGCCAGCACGCTCATCAGTACGCCGGCGCCGAGCAGCGCCACCGGTGCGGCGAGCAGGCGCAGGCTGGCGCCGGCCGGCGTGCCGCTGCCAGCCAGTTCAGGGCGTTCGCTCCAGAACAGCACGCTGCCCGCGCGCGCCAGCCCGAGCAGGGTCAGGAAGCCCACGGTCAGCACCACCGCCCACACCCAGGGCTGCGACGCGATGCCGCTGGAGGCCTGCAGCACCATGAGCTTGCCGATGAAGCCGGGCAGCGGCGGCAGGCCGGCGGCCGACGCGGCGGCCAGCAGCATGAGCAGGCCGAGCAGCGCCGGCTGCGCCAGCGGCGGGCCAGGTTCGATGCGGTCGGCCGCGTCGCCGCGCTGCGCGGCCAGCAGTTCGGCCAGCAGGAAGAGCGCGGCCACCACCAGCGTGCTGTGCACCATGTAATAGAGCGCGGCCGACAGCCCGGCCGGGCTGAACAGCCCGACACCGGCCAGCACGGTGCCGACCGACGCCACGGTCAGCCAGGCCACCAGCCGCGGCAGGGTGCGGGCAGACAGCACGCCGCACACCGCGAGCAGACCGGTCGCCAGCCCGAGCGGCAGCAGCCAGGGGCCGGCCACCAGCGCCGAGGCACCGGCGTCCGCGCCGAAAATGACCGCATGCACCCGCACGATGCTGTACACGCCCACCTTGGTCATGATGGCGAACAGCGCCGCCACCGGCGCGCTGGCCGCGGCATAGGTGGCAGGCAGCCACAGGTGCAGCGGCAGCAGCGCCGCCTTCACGCCGAACACCACGAGCAGCAGCAGCGCGGCCGCCTTCAGCACCACCGCGCCGTCGCCCTCGACCAGCGGCACCCGCTGCGCCAGATCGGCCATGTTCAGCGTGCCGGCGTTGGCGTAGATCAGCGACACGCCGATCAGGAACAGCGCCGACGCCGCCAGATTGATCGCCACGTACTGCAGGCCGACCTTGAAGCGCTCCCTGCCCTGCCCGTGTATCAGCATCACGTAGGAGGCGATCAGCAGCACCTCGAAGAACACGAACAGATTGAACAGGTCGCCGGTGACGAAGGCGCCGTTCAGGCCCATCAGCTGGAACTGGAACAGCGCATGGAAATGCCGGCCACGGGTGTCCCAGCCGCCGCCGGCGTACCACAGCACCGGCAGCGCCACCGCCTGGGTGAGCACCAGCATCATCGCCGACAGCCGGTCCACCACCAGCACGATGCCGAAGGGCGCCGGCCAGTCTCCGACGCGGTACACCCGCAGCGCGCCGCTGTCCGCCTCCAGCGCCAGCTTGAGCGCGAACATGAGGCCGAGCGCGACCGACATCAGCGCGATGCGCCGCAGCCGCGGCAGCGCCTCGGCGCGATCGCCGATCAGCAGCATGAGCACCGCGGTCAGACTGGGCAGCAGCACCGGCAGCACCGCGAGGTGCTGGCGGAACATCTGCATCATCACGTCGGCGAAGGTGGCGCTCATGCGCCGCCCTCCGGCCGTTCGCCGGGCTCGCGCCCGTCCACGTGATCGGTGCCGGATTCAGCCCGGCTGCGCAGCGCCAGTTCGATCACGAAACCGGTGGTGGCGAAGCCGATCACGATGGCGGTGAGTACCAGCGCCTGCGGCAGCGGGTCAGCCTGCACCGCGCCCTGCCCCAGTATCGGCGGCGCACCGCTCCACAGTCGGCCCATCACGAAAATGAAAATGTTCACCGCATAGCCCAGCAGCGTGAGGCCCAGCACCACCGGAAAGCTGCGGCTGCGCAGCATCAGATAGACGCCGCAGGCGGTCACCCAGCCGATGCCGGTCGCCACCAGGAATTCCATGCTGATGTTGGCGAGCAGACTCATGCGTGATCTTCCTTGCTGGCCGCGCCCAGCACCGACAGCGTGAGCAGCGTGGCGCCGACCACCGTGATGTACACACCCAGATCGAAGGCCGCCGCGCTGGCCAGTGGCAGTTCGCCCACCACCGGCAGCGCCGGGTGGCCGTGCGCGCTGGTCAGGAAGGGCCGGCCGAACCAGAAGGCGCCGATGCCGGTGAGCCCGGCGATGCCCAGACCGGTACCGATCCAGCGGGTGAAGCGGCGGCCGGCCGCGCCGTGCAGCAGGCTTTCGGCGCGCGCCTGACCGAGCGCCATGTACTGCATCACCAGCGCGACCGAAGTCATCAGGCCGGCGATGAAGCCGCCGCCCGGCATATTGTGGCCGCGCCAGTAGATGTAGGCCGAGGCGAGCAGCGCCAGCGGCAGCACCACGCGCGCCGCCACCCGCAGCAGCAGCGGCTGCTGTTCGAAGGCCCAGGCGCGGCCGTCGGCGTCCGCCGCCGGCCGGCGGGTGCGGAAGCCGTCGAGCAGCGCCAGTGCGCCGAGGCCGGCGATGCCCAGCACGGTGATTTCGCCGAAGGTGTCATAGCCGCGGAAATCGACCAGGATCACGTTCACCACATTGTTGCCGCCGCCTTCGGTCAGCGAGCGCTCGAGGAAGAACCACGAGATCGAGTCGTGATTCCGCGTGAGCATCAGCCAGGTCAGCCCGGCCACGCCGCCGCCGGCCACCAGCGCCAGCAGCGCGTCGCGGCCACGCCGCAGCGCGGTCGATTCACGCGGCGTGTGCTGCGGCAGCAGTGCCAGCCCCATCAGCATGAGCACGGTGGACACCACTTCGACCGACAGCTGGGTGAGCGCCAGATCCGGCGCCGACAGGCCGACGAAGGTGAGCGCGGTGATGAGGCCGACGATGCCCACCAGCACCAGCGCGCGGAAGCGCTGATGATGGGTGGCCGCGATCACGGTGGCGGTGATGAGCAGCAGCGCCCACAGCGCCAGCGCGAGCGACGTGGCCGGCATCAGCGCGCGGTCGCCGGCGGTGGGCAGTGCCTCCGCCTGCCAGAACGGCGCCGCGGCCAGCAGCACCGCGAACGCCACCATGATGAGCAGCGAACGCTGCAGCGAGCCGTTCTCGGTGGCGGCGGTGACGCGGCCGGCGAACGCGAACAGCCGGTCGATCGCGCAGCCGAAAGCCGCCTTGCCGGACCATGCGCGCGGCAGGTAACGGTGCAGCGCACCGCCCTTCATCAGTCCGGCATACAGCGCGAAGCCGGCCAGCACCGCCACCGCGCTCATCGCCAGCGGCGCATTCACGCCATGCCACAGTGCCAGATGGAATTCCGGCGGCGGCCCGCCCAGCGCGGCGTCTGCCGCCAGCCGCACCAGCGGGCCGTAAGTGCTTTCCGGGAACAGGCCGACCGCCACGCACAGCAGCGCCAGCAACGCGACCGGCGCCAGCATGCCGGCCGGCGGGTCGTGCGGATGGGCGTCTGCCGGCAGGTCACGCGTCGGGCCGTTGAAGAAGGTGTCGTGCGCGAAGCGCAGCGAATAGGCCATGGACGACACCGCCGCCAGCAGCGCCACCGCCGGCACGATCCAGCTCAGGCGGTCGGCGCCGGCGAGTGCTTCGGCGAAATACATTTCCTTGGACAGGAAGCCGTTCAGCGGCGGCAGCCCGCCCATGGCCGCGGCCGCGGTCAGCGCGAAGGTGGCGGTCCAGGGCATCCAGCCGTACAGGCCGCCGAGCCGGCGCAGGTCGCGGCTGTGACAGGCGTGATCGACGATGCCCGCGCTCATGAACAGCGCCGCCTTGAAGGTGGCGTGGTTAAGGATGTGAAACACCGCCGCCACCTTGGCCATGGGCGCGTCCAGTCCGATGAGCACGGTGATGAAACCGAGGTGGCTCACCGTCGAATAGGCGAGCAGCCCTTTCAGGTCGTGACGGAAGAGGGCCACCCAGGCGGCGAAGGTGACGGTGGCCAGACCGAAGCCGGTCACCACCTGTTCGAACAGCGCGGTGCCGCCCAGCACCGGATACAGCCGCAGCATCAGGAAGATGCCGGCCTTCACCATGGTGGCCGAGTGCAGGTAGGCGGACACCGGTGTGGGTGCGGCCATCGCCTCCGGCAGCCAGAAATGGAAGGGCAGCTGCGCGCTCTTGGTGAAGCAGCCGGTCAGCACCAGCGCCAGCACCAGCGGGTACAGCGGGTCGGCGACGATGCGCTCGCGGTGCTGCAGGATTTCGGTCAGTTCATAGCTGCCGGCGATCTGGCCCAGCAGCACGAAGCCGGCCAGCATGATCAGCCCGCCGCCGCCGGTCACCGCCAGCGCCATGCGCGCGCCGGCCCGTGCGTCCGCCCGGTGCCCCCAGTAGCCGACCAGCAGGAAGGAAGACACGCTGGTGAGCTCCCAGAACACCACCAGCATGAGCAGGTTGTCCGACAGCACCACGCCCAGCATGGCGGCCATGAACAGCATGAGCAGCGCGTAGAACTTGCCCGCCGGATCTTCGCTGCCCAGATAGTGATGGGCGTACAGCACGATGAGCGCGCCGATGCCGGTGATGAGCAGGCCGAACATCAGCGCCAGGCCGTCGAGCCGCCAGCCGATGTTCAGGCCCAGCTGCGGCAGCCATTCGAAACCGGCTGCCGGCACCTCGCCCGCGAACACCGCCGGCGCCATGCGCAGCAGCAGCGCGAGTGCGGCCAGCGTCACGCCACCGGCCGCCAGCGCGGTGAGCAGGCGGCGCGCCGGCGTATTGCCGCGCCCGATCAGGGCACAGGCGGCGGTTCCGGCCAGCAGCGGGAGCAGTACGACGGTGGCGAGAAGATTCATGCAGACGATGCGGGGGCGGTCGTGCGCGGGAGCGGCGAAGGATACCTGTTTTCGCGCACACGCCCGGCCGGCCGCCATTTCGGATTTCCGACCTGACCGCCGGTATCGCGTCAGGTTCCCGGCACCGCTCTGCCGCATGACCGGAGCGGGCGGTAACATCACGCCCCATGAGCGATGAATTTCCTGGCGGCGCAGCGGTGCCCATCCGTCCGATGGACGAAATTTCGGTGCCGGCCGCACTCGACGGCCATGACGGCGTGAACCGCGCCGACCGCGCGCGGCTGCAGATCGGTGCCGACACCGACATCGAGGCCATCCGCTGCTTCCTGACCGAATACGACCGCTCGCCCGGCACCCATCGCATCTACCAGCGCGAATGCGAACGGCTGCTGCTGTGGTCGCTGGTCGAGTGCGGCAAGCCGCTGTCCAGCCTGAACCGGCAGGACTTCGAGGGCTATCTCAACTTCCTGGTCGACCCGCAGCCGGCGAAGCTGTGGTGCGGCCCCAAGGTGCAGCGGGTGCGCGCCGAGTGGCGCCCCTTCGTCGGCCCGCTGTCGGAATCGGCAGTGCTCACCGCGATCGCCGCCATCAATTCGCTGATGAGCTATCTGGTCGACGCCGGTTACCTGGCCGGCAACCCGCTCGGGCTGATCCGCCAGCGCCGCCGCAAGCTGGCCGCGGAAAGCGCCGGCCCGGCTCACGTGATCGCGCAGACCGAAGAGATGCAGAAGGTCGAGCGCTTTCTCGACGCCGAAATGTGGCAGGCGGTCACCCGCGCCATCGAAGCCATGCCGCGCGAAGCCGACGGCGAGCGCGACGAGTACGAGCGCGCCCGCTTCATCGCCGCCCTGCTCTACATGCTGGCGCCGCGCGCCGGCGAGCTGGAATCGCACCGCATGAACAGCTTCCGCGAAGAGCGCGGGCGCTGGTGGTGGCATGTGGTCGGCAAGGGCGGCAAGCAGGCCAAGGTGCCGGTGGCCGACGACATGGTTCATGCGCTGGTGCGCTACCGCAGGCATCTGGGCCTGCCGGCCATGCCCAAGCGCACCGACCTCACGCCGCTGCTGGTGTCGCTGAAGGACCGCAGCCCGATCACCTCGCGCCGGCTGAACCAGATCCTGAAAAAGATTTTCTACGCCGCGGCCGAACTGCTGCCGGACGAATCGGAATACAAGAAGGACAAGCTGCGCGCCGCCTCCGCCCACTGGGGTCGCCACACCGGCATCACCGCCAAGCTCGACGCCGGCATGAGCGAACGCTACGTGCAGAAGGACGCGCGCCACACCGACGCGCGCACCACCCAGCGCTACATCCACGAAGAGGAAGAGCGCTGGCACGACGAGGCGCAGAAGCAGCAGCTGCCGTGGTCCACAGAAAGTACGCCCGGCAAGTAAGGTTCCGCCCCCCTCCCCGGTCAAGTGGGCAGGCGTGCAGAAGACGGTGATCCGGACACCGGCTTTCGCACCCGCCGCGTTGCCGTGCATCCCGCCCGGCCGCACTCCCCGAGGAGAATTTCGATGTCCACGAACACTTTCGGCGCTTCGATCGCCGCTGCCGCCGCCCTGCTCGCCCTGTCCGGAACCGTTTTCGCTGCCGACATGCCGGCCGGCAGCAAGGGCGCCGCAGTGGGCGCCGGCGACAAGGTGCATTGCTACGGCCTGCACGCTTGCAAGGGCAACAGCGACTGCGCCACCGCCGAACACAGCTGCAAGGGCCAGAACGCCTGCAAGGGCCACGGCTTCAAGGCCACCTCGGCCAAGCAGTGTCTGGATCAGGGCGGCACCATCGGCGACCTGTCGGCCAAGTAAGCTTCGCGCCGACACGCGGCCCGGGCCTGTCCGCGCCGGGCCGCGCACCGCCGATGAAAACACTCACCGCCCCCTCGCCCGGCTTCGGCCTGGGTCTGCGTCCGGCCCACTACGCGGCACTGCTCGAAACACGCGCGCCGCTCGAATGGCTGGAAATCATTTCCGAAAACTTCATGGTCGACGGCGGCAAGCCGATGGCCATGCTCGATCGTCTGCGCGCCGACTACCCGATGGCCCTGCACGGCGTGGCGCTGTCGATAGGCTCGACCGACGCGCTCGACCGCGGCTATCTGAAGAAGCTGAAAGCACTGGCAGGCCGCGTCGATCCGCTGTGGATTTCCGATCACTTCTGCTGGACTGGCGTCGGCGGCCACAATTCGCACGATCTGCTGCCGCTGCCCTACACCGAAGAGGCGGTGCGCCTGCTGGTGAGCCGCATCGGTCAGGTGCAGCACGAACTGGGCCGCCGGCTGGTGCTGGAAAACGTGTCTAGCTACCTCGGCTACGCGGTGTCCGACATGAGCGAGTGGGACTTCATCCGCACCGTGGCCGAAGAGGCCGACTGCCTGCTGCTGCTCGACGTGAACAACGTGTATGTCAGCAGCGTCAATCACGGCTTCAACCCGCTCACCTATCTGGCCGGCATCCCTGCCGCGCGGGTGCAGCAGATCCATCTCGCCGGCCACTCGACCCACGACGATCATCTGGTCGACACCCACGACCAGCCGGTGTGCGAAGACGTGTGGGCGCTGTATGACACCGCCTGCCGCATGTTCGGCAACGTCGCCACGATGATAGAGCGCGACGACAACATCCCGGATCTGCCCGAACTGCTGGCAGAGCTCGCCCGCGCCCGCCGCATCGCCGCGCGGGCCACCAACGCCGAACAGGTGGCCGCATGAGCGCGCTGGCCGAACTGCAGCGGCAGTTCATGCATTACCTGCATGACGCACCCAACGCCTTCATCGACACGCTGGCCGCGAGCGACGGCCTGGCGCCGGCCGCGCGGGCGCACATCTATCACCACGCCTACCGGGTGCGTCTGCTCGACACGCTGAAGGACAGTTTCGACAAGACCTGGGCCTGGCTGGGCGACGACGCTTTCGAGTCGGCCGGCCGGCGCTACATCGCGGCCCACCCGCCCACGCAGTTCAGCCTGCGGCCCTTCGGCGACTGCTTCCCCGCGTGGCTGCGCACCGCATGGCCGGACGACCCGGAGGTGGCCGAACTGGCCGCGCTCGACTGGGCGCTGCGCAACGCCTTCGACAGCGCCGACGGCGCAGCGCTCGACGCCGCTGCGCTGGCCGGCTACAGCGCCGAGGACTGGGGTCGCGTCGTGTTTGCGCTGCAGCCGGGCGCGCAGTGGCTGCAGTTCAGCCGCAACACGCTGGATCTGTGGCACGCGATGGACCGCGGCGACTCGCCACCCGATCTCGTGACGCTGGCGCAGCCGCTCACCGTGCTGGTGTGGCGCAAGGGCGAACAGCCGCATTTCCGCTCGGTCGATGCACCTGAAGCCGTCATGCTGCAAGCCATGCAGGCCGGCACGCCGTTCGCCGCCGCCTGCGCCGGCGTGGACGCGCCGGACGCGCAGACGCTGATCGGCGGCTGGCTCGCGCGCTGGCTGGCCGACGGGCTGATCCGCGAAGCCGACTGCCCCGCGCCGCCTGCGACCGACGGCTGACCCGGCCTGCCGACCTCAGTCGGCGGCCGCCTTTTCAGCAGCGCCTTTGAGCGCTGCGCGGCAGTCCGCCACCATGCGTTCGATCAGTTCGGCGCAGGACGGAATGTCGTCGATCAGGCCGATCACCTGACCGGCGGTCACCACGCCGCCGTCGATGTCGCCCTCAGCCAGCGCCGCCGCCCCGCGCGCGCCGCTCACCAGCGGGCGGATGTCCTCGAAAGTGCAGCCGCGGCTTTCCGCCTCGACCACCGCGTCCGACACCGCGTTGCGGAACACCCGCGCCGTGTTGTGCAGGCTGCGCAGGATGAGCCGTGTGTCGCGCTCGCTCGCCTTCACCAGCGCCTGCTTGATGCTGTCGTGGATCGGCGCCTCCTTCGTCACGCAGAAACGCGTGCCCATATTGACGCCCTCGGCACCCAGCGCCAGCGCCGCCGCCATGCCGCGGCCGTCACCGATGCCGCCGGACGCGATCACCGGAATGTCCAGCGCCCGTGCCGCGATCGGAATCAGCACCAGGCCCGGCACATCGTCCTCACCCGGGTGCCCGGCGCACTCGAAGCCGTCGATGCTCACGATATCCACGCCCTTCTTTTGCGCCGACAGCGCATGCCGCACCGCCACGCACTTGTGGATGAGCGTCGCCCCGCGCGCCTTCGCCTTGGCGATGAACGCCTCCGGATTGTTGCCCGCCGTTTCGATGATGCGGATGCCCGCATCCAGCATCGCGTCGAGATAGGCCTCGTAAGGCGGCGGCTTGATCGCCGGCAGGATGGTCAGATTCACGCCGAAAGGCTGATCCGTCATGTCGCGACAGCGCGCGATCTCCGCCACCAGCGCCTCGGGCGTCTGCTGCGTCAGCGCCGTCAGGATGCCCAGCCCGCCGGCATTCGACACCGCCGAAGCCAGCTCCGCCCGCCCCACCCACATCATCCCGCCCTGCACGATGGGGTAGCGGATGCCCAGAAGTTCGGTGATGCGCGTCTTCATCGTCTGCGTCCAGCGTCGGTCAACGATCCGCATCATGCCCGCCGGAAAAATGAACAGGGCGTTTGAAACGCTGTGAACGGACGCTTACCGGGCGCTTGTGCTGGCATCCGAGATACAGGCTTTAGGCATGGCGTGAGCCCGGGTACCCGAACATCCACCGAAAGGTTATTGCCGTGTAACACCGCAGATGCGAGGCTCCGATAAGCGAACACAGCTACCAAGACCTTAAATTCACGGGTGAATCGGGTGCGTGGTCGGCTGGAAACCATCCTCTCAAGTTTCAAACGGTCCGAAAAGTCAGGAGCAGGTCAGCGGAATTATCGGGGTCAGACCCCATATATTTGGAAAGAAAAAGGAAATTCAGCCACAAGTTAAAGCAGAAGACAGTCAAGCTCGACAGACTGCTCAGCGGCGGTTGATGATGTCGGCGTAGGCAGACCAATCTATCGCCGGTACGGACCCCAGCGACTGAAGCTTGGACAAGAGCCGGAACAGGAAGTAAATCAAAGCGCCTTCCTTCGGCACAAGCTTCAACGCACCGTCGAAGGTGTCGAATGCACCATCTTCCAACGCGCAACCGCAATCCAGCAATTCTGGCAGCGAAGACGGCAAGTGCTTGTTGAAGGATGCCCCAAGACCATCAGTCCAGCTAGATTTCGGCGCAACGATCCCTGCCACAATCGGAAACGGGTCCTTGGGTTTGAACGTACCGCCTGCGTGAGCGATAGCCACTGAAGTGCGGTGAAGCTTGCGCACTGAAGCAGCTTTGGCCCCGGCATACTCCAGATAATCCTTGTCAAAGTGCGGCT
The DNA here is from genome assembly GCF_000378945.1 of Methyloversatilis universalis EHg5. Classification (GTDB taxonomy): domain Bacteria; phylum Pseudomonadota; class Gammaproteobacteria; order Burkholderiales; family Rhodocyclaceae; genus Methyloversatilis; species Methyloversatilis universalis_A. The sequence continues at coordinate 2,094,575 of NZ_KB900539.1, forward strand.
TTGACTCAAAAACCGCATATACAGCCTCGGCAGGGATGTATCGATGCTTCTGTTGATCAAGCAGGGTGGGCGTGAAGTGCCGATCGAAAATCACCAGATCGATCTGCTCACTCCGATTTCCCTTGCTGTCTATCACGAACCCTGTTGCAACTTCATAGCGGTTCGGTAGGTATGCACGGAATACGTCAATCCAGTGGTCTTCATTGACGCTGCCTTGCGTACCGGCGTGCTCAATGGATTGCGAGGCACGCTTGATCTTAATGGCAAGTTCGGACTGCACATCGACGAAAGCGTCCTTCATCCATGCTGTGTCGTCGGGGGCGCTCAGTTTTTTTGCCATGCTCGTTGCTCTAGGGCTCAGGACAAGGGAAATTTCTTCCCAAACAGTTCTCGCCAGACGCGAAGCGCTTCACCATTGCGGCCGGACCTCACATGGTGAATGGCCTCGTTAGCCTGTCGCAGGGCCTCGGTGAGTATATTCTTCGCCCGCGCTACACGTGCCGCATCCATTGCATCACTGATCGGAGGGCCAAGGCCGGCAGGATCAGGCCATGTATCACCTATGCGATCAGCAAGGGTCGCGAAGAAGCTTTGAATCTCGCGGTCGAATTGTCCGCCCCATCCGCCATGCATGCACTGCAAGGCCATCACCTCAATGAGGAAGGACGGCTTGATGGGTTTCTCTCCATGCTTGGGGTTGTTGTTCCAGTACTTCACCATTCTGACTAGGCCCTTCCACTCGTTCGAGTAGGCTTGATGGGCCTCGGTAGCCTTTCGGGCATGGATCTCCGGGTTCGTCTTGATCCACTTCCCCGTATCGTCATCCGGAATCTCGTAGTCGTCTCCGGAGGCAAAAGCCGGGACCACATCAACACTCAAAACACGGTAGTCGGTGTTGTCCTCAGAGTCGACGACTACACCGAAGTCGACGTTGATGGAGCGGCTCTGCCGAGTGATGGCCTTGCCGCCGTACTTTTCTTTTAGCGCAACCTCATAGTCATCGAGAACGACAGCTGCCGATTTGGAGCGGTAGCCTTTTTCCCCATTCTTCATCACGAAAAAGATGTCGATATCCTTCAGCGGCTTCGTCTTCGTGTGGCGTTTGTAGGAGCCTGTCAGGAAATCCCGGTCGATGGTGAATTTGGTGCGGATAAACTCCCGCACCTCGGTGTGACGGTCACTTGCGTTCTTTTGCTCGCGATCGTTGAGCTCCAGGCGAGATTTGAACTTCCGGAAAGCTTCATCGATGGTCAACATTACGCTTGCCTCCAGTAGCCCGTATTCGCTCCCAAGCCGCCGTGCTCGACCGTAGTACCCAGGCTTTGCTTGACCATGCCATCCGTGTTCCGATAGGAAGCTGGTGCCCAGCCCTCCACATCCGGCCGCCCCGGCTTATTCTGAAGCAGAAGGGAATACTTCGCCTGGCTCGGAACAACACCCGCCTTGCGGATCGCATACTTGAGCTGATCCGTATCAGTCCAGAAGCTTCCATCACCGGCTGCCCAGGTATAGATCACATCGACATCCCAGCGAATGATCAGCTTGTCATTGCCAGGGTCATACACCTCAAGTACGACACGCTCCAAATGGCCGCTGTCCAACCACGTCTTCACTGCGCGCAGATTGCTGGCCCACCGATCAGCGAAGTGATCGGGGTCAAGGCCGCTGAGCCGAATGATGTCCTTGAGGCTCTTGAGGATATTGTCCGCGACGTAGGTGACGGAATGCGTGTAGGAGTAAGTAGCAACGGCAGTCATGATTTCAGGAACTCCTCGACATCCAGGGTCAGGGATGCAGCCTGAGACTTGCTGCTGTCACTAATCGCTGCGCTCTCCATATCGCGGGCGGTAATGCGGCTGCTGTGCTTTGCCAGTGCAATTTTCACCCAATCGAGCTCGTCTTTTGGGCACGGAAGCGAAACCCGCCAGTCGCCTTTCAGCGGATCGAACCCCAGTGAATCTTCACGAGCGTCAGTCCCGTCCACCGCATCGTCGTCGTAGGTGCAGTAGATCCGGGTTCTTGGTCCATCGCAGGTCACTACGATGGGTGCAGACTGCGGCGATCTGTCCGCGATGAGACTGCAGACAACACCGCTGACCGCGTTCAGCTCGGTGCGCGCTTTTACGTTCTCCGTGGTGAGGAGATCAACGATCGCGTCCCACGTCTGAGCGGCATCGCGATGCGGCGAACTGCGGAAAGTACGACTCGCTACAGTCATGGCTTCACCTTTGTCTTGGTGCGCTGTTCCTTGGCGTAGCGCGCCGCTGAAAGCAGATTGCCGATGGAGAGTGAATTGGGATTGATTGCGGTCTGGGGGTCGGCTGCCAGCGCATTGGCCACCATCTTGCGAATCGCGCGACCGTCCAGACCCACGCATGCTGAGACGCAGTCCGCGAAATCGGCGTCCCTCGTCAATCCAGCAACGTCCGGAAAGGTTATGGCGAGGCCACTGAGACACGCCCGCAGGATCTGCTCGCAGGCAGCCTCATCAGGCAGAGGGATCTCCATGATGAGGTCGCAGCGCGATGTGAACGCGCTATCCACTGCCTCCGGGAAATTGCTGGTCGCCACGAAAAGTAGGTTGGGATGTTGCTCTGCGAGCAGATCAAGCTGGACCAGTACTGCATCCGTTGCCCGATGGATGTCGATCGGGTTGGCATCCAAGCTGAGCTTGGATCTGTCAACCGCGAGGGTTTCTACTTCATCGAGCAAGACGATCGTGGGTCCGTTGGCTGCAGATTCGGCAATGGACTGAGAAAAGAGGTCAGATACTGCACGTTGGGTCTTTCCCATAGCCGAACTTGTTAGCGAGTGGGGCTCTACTTCGAGGAGCTGCATTCGAGCCCCCTTCAGCACTTGAGAAACCCGATGTGCCAAGCCCCTGGCCAACGAGGTCTTCCCGGTCCCTGGTGGCCCTACCAGAAGGATGACGCCATGCAGGGGGATTACGTCGCGGCTGACCTTGGGCCGGACCGTGAAATTCACGATTGCTTGTGAGAGCAACTGGGCCTTGCGATGCTCGTCAATGAGAATGGAATCCCAGAGTGCTCCAAGCGCCGGTTCAGGCAACGCCCAACGCCTGTGGATACCTTTCGGCATATTGCCCGCTTCGTTTCCTGATCCCATAACACTCTCGCTTTGCTGTTAGCACTCATCGAAGCCGACTGCTAACAACACTATAGGAAGGGCATTTCGGGTGCGCAAGTACTAAATAGCGGATTTTTTTATGCAGTCATGCCAAAACAATACCTCTTGGCGGCTCCTAGTCGAAGATCCGCGCAGTACCGCTGGTGAGAACCTTGCCCGAGCGGAAATAGCCCAGCTCGGTGCCAACGCTGGCATGACCTGAAAGGTCCATGGCCTCCGCCAATGGGACATTCTGTCGGCCGCTTCAGTCAGAAAACCCGCCCGCAGGGAATGGGCAAAGTAGCCCTCGGCTTCCAGTCCGGAGAGCCGCGCGCGCTCGATCACGATGCGTCTGACAGCGACAGGGTTCATTGCTTCGGCGACCACATCACCGCGCCGAATCCGCCGGAAGAGCGCGCCTTCCTGGATATCGCTTGCCCTCAGCCAGTCATCCAGCGCGCGGGCGGCATCCCCTACTACGGGCTTGGCGGTGCCCGCATCTTCCCGGGCAGTCTGGTTCAAATACCAATAAGCACCAATAAGGGATGGACCACATTTTCCCGCTGAGGAAAACGAATCCGAATCCGGGGCCAACGGTTCGTCGCCTGTCATGCGTTTGAAGTCCGTTGCGAGTTGGCACTCAGCCCCCTGGCAGGCGGCCCTGTCGATCCGCCAGCCAATCGTTCGTCGTACCCATCCCTACCCCACTCCGAATGGAGAGCAGGCGATGCGATTCATCATCACTGCGCAGTCCGATGCAGCGAGCACGCCATCCGACCCATTGGCTGAGTTCGATGCCAAACTGTTCAAGGCCTACATGCGCTTCAACGAAGAGATGCACACGGCTGGGGTGCTGGTGGCGTCCGAAGGTCTGAACCCGGCGGCGCAAGGCGCGCGGATTGCTGTTGCGGACCGCAAACGCTTTGTCGTCGATGGTCCGTTCGCGGAGTCCGAGGAGCTGGTGGGCGGCTTCTACATCATCGAGGTCGAGTCTCTCGATGAAGCCATCGGGTGGGCGCTGCGCGCGCCCTGCGGCCTCGGCACGGACGACATTCTGGAAGTGCGGCAGCTGACCGGTTCGGACGACCTGCCGGCTGGTCTTCTTCAGATCATCTAAGAGGCGGCGCCGAGCTGGAGTGCCGATACCTGGCAGTCGCGTAGCCACCGGGCGCGTTGAAGCGCTTCGATCCGTCCGACGTTTTCGCCTTCGAGGAGAACCATCATGGTCACGCCAGCAAAGAACACCGTCTGTCTGTGGTTCAACGGCGGCGCCGAGGACGCGGCGCGGTTCTACGCCGTAACCTTTCCCGATTCCTTTGTTGGCCGGGTGCATCGCGCGCCGGCGGACTATCCGTCGGGCAAGGCAGGCGATGTGCTGACGGTGGAGTTCACCGTGATGGGCATCCCCTGTCTCGGGCTGAATGGCGGGCCGGCGTTTCCGCAGACCGAGGCGTTCTCGTTTCAGGTGGCGACGGTGGATCAGGCGGAAACCGACCGCCTGTGGAATGCCATCGTGAGCAACGGCGGTCAGGAAAGTGCCTGCAGCTGGTGCCGGGACCGCTGGGGTGTGTCGTGGCAGATCACGCCGGTGGCGCTGATGAACGCGATCACCCACCCTGACCCGGCCGCGGCGAAGCGGGCCTTCGAGGCGATGATGGGCATGACGAAGATAGACATCGCGGCGATCGAGGCGGCGGTGCGCGGGTGAGCTGCACTTTGCAGCCGTCGCACCGGCGGCGGATTCAGAGGCGGGACGCGGTCAGAACGGAACCGGGAGATCGACAATGAATTGGATGCTGGTGGTCATCGTGATGAACGCGCCGGTCAAGACCGATATGGTGTTCAGCAGTCTTGCGGAATGCCTTTCGGCTGAGGCGCAGATGCGGCAGGCGTGGGCCGACCACTACGGGCAGGCGAAAAAGGCCGGCGCGGCAGCCGAAACCCTGGGGATGCTGAGTTCGCAGATGACGAAGGGCACCTGCATTCCGGCGAAGTGAGCGTCGCAGACAGCCAGTCGGTCAGATGCCGTCGGGCTCCTGCATCCAGGCGGGGATGTCGCGCTGGCTGTGCAGCACGCGCCACACATCGATGTGACCTGGGCGTTCGAGATAGAACACCAGAAAGGGATAGCGCGTCAGTGGCCAGGCCCTCAGGCCGGGCAGATCGAGTTCGTGGGCATGGCGCGGAGAACCCGAAGTCGGATGGCGGCCGATGTGGGCATAGGCCTCTTCCAGCGCGTCGATGAAACCCAGCGCCACCCGCTCGCCGGCTTCGCTCAGGTAGTAAGCCAGGGCGTCATCCACATCCCGGTTCGCCTGCTCACGTGGAAGCAGGGGCTTGTTCTTCACGCCTTGGGTGTCGTTCCGGCGGCCTTGCGCACCCGGTCACGCAGGCCTTCGAAGTAGCCGGCATCGGCCGGTGCTGCCGGCGCCGACTCGGCGCCCGCGGTCAGCAGGCTGCGCAGCTGAAGGCGATCCTGATCCCTGCGGATCAGCTCACGCACGTACTCGCTGCTCGTGCCATAGCCGCGCTGGCTGACCTGTTCATCGACGAAGGCTTTCAGCGCGTCGGGAAGGGAAATGTTCATCGTGCCCATGAACCGAGTGTGGGTGCTTTGCCAAAAATTGGCAAGGTATGCGCGGGGGCCGATGCAGAGGTCCGCGGGAGCACGCTTGCTCGCGATCGTGGCGGTGATTGATGACCGCGGCCCGCATCGGCCGCATCGCGAGCAAGCTCGCTCCCACATGGGTCGCGCCTGACCCGCGGCCGGCGCCGGGGTTCTGCTTGAGCGGTCTTCCGACCCTGACAGTGGCCGTGGAGTGCGCTCAGGTCCGGTCGTCGGCCTTGGCTCTCCGCGCAGTCCGATGCCGAGGACCGTAGGAGCGAGCTTGCTCGCGATCGTGGCGGTGATCGAAGCCAGTGCCCCGCACCCGCCGCAGCGCAACCAAGGCCGCTCCCCTGGTCGCGCCGCGGCGAAGACTTACATGCCGTTGTAGATCGGCCCTTCCCCACCCTGCGGCGTGACCCAGGTGATGTTCTGGGTCGGGTCCTTGATGTCGCAGGTCTTGCAGTGCACGCAGTTCTGCGCGTTGATCTGCAGCCGTGGGGTGTCGTTCTCACGCACGATTTCGTACACGCCGGCCGGGCAGTAGCGCTGTTCCGGCGCGTCGTAGGCGGCGAGGTTCACGGTGATGGGCACCGCGGCGTCCTTGAGCCGCAGGTGACAGGGCTGCTCTTCTTCATGGTTGGTGTTCGACAGGAACACCGACGACAGCCGGTCGAAGGTGAGCACGCCGTCCGGCTTCGGGTAGGCGATGGGCGCGCAGCTGGCGGCCGGCTTCAGCGAGGTGTGGTCGGCCTGGTTGCGCAGCGTCCACGGCACCGCGCCCTTGAACAGCAGCTGTTCGGCGCCGTACAGGAAAGAGCCCAGCCACAGCCCCTTCTTCATGTAGGGCTTGAAGTTGCGAGTGCGGTACAGCTCTTCGCGCAGCCAGCTGGTGCGGAAGCTTTCGGGATAGGCGTCCAGCGTGTCCTGCGCGCGGTCGGCGGCGATGGCGGCTACGGCAGCGTCGGCGGCCAGCATGCCGCTCTTGATCGCGGCGTGGCTGCCCTTGATGCGGGCAGCGTTCAGGAAGCCGGCGTCGTCACCGATCAGCGCACCACCCGGGAACACCAGTTTGGGCAGGCTCTGCAGGCCGCCGGCGGTGATGGCGCGGGCGCCGTACGACAGGCGGCGGCCGCCTTCGATGTGGGTGCGCACCGACGGGTGGGTCTTGTAGCGCTGGAATTCCTCGAACGGCGACAGGTGCGGGTTGCTGTAGTTGAGGCCGACCACGTAACCGATGGCGACCAGATTGTCCTTCAGGTGATAGATGAAGCCGCCGCCGTAGGTGGCGTTGTCCATCGGCCAGCCGGCGGTATGCACCACCAGGCCGGGCTGGCTCTGCGCGGCCGGCACTTCCCACAGTTCCTTGATGCCCAGACCGTAGGTCTGCGGATCGACGCCGTCGCGCAGCCTGAAGCGCTGTTCCAGCTCTTTGCCCAGATGGCCGCGGCAGCCTTCGGCGAACAGCGTGTACTTCGCGCGCAGTGCCATGCCGGGCGCGAAGTTGGGGCCGGGCTCGCCTTCACGGGTGAGGCCCATGTCACTGGTGATGACGCCGGCCACCTTGCCGTCCTCGATCAGCAGCTGCGAACCGGCAAAGCCGGCAAACACGTCCACACCCAGCGCTTCGGCCTGTTCGCCCAGCCATTTGACGACATGGCCCAGACGCACGATGTAGTTGCCGTCGTTGTGGAAGCTCTGCGGCAGCAGCGCGTTCGGCACCGCGCGGGCGCCGGTTTCGGACAGGAAAAGCACCTGGTCTTCGGTGACCGGGGTGTCCAGCGGCGCACCGGTGCTCGCCCAGTCGGGCAGCAGTTCGGTCAGCGCACGCGGGTCCATCACCGCGCCGGACAGGATGTGGGCGCCGACTTCGGCCGCCTTCTCGATCACGCACACCGACAGTTCGATGCCGGCCTGCGCCGCCTGCTGCTTGGCGCGGATGGCGGCCGCCAGACCGGCCGGGCCGGCGCCGACGACCAGCAGGTCGACGTCCATGGATTCGCGTTCGATGTCGCTCACGCTGTCACTCATTCGGTGTTCTCGTCATTCAGGGGCGGCCGGGCCGCGGAAGGCGCGGATTCTCGCAAATACGCGCCTTTCGTGCCCGCCCCGCGTGAGGCATGCCAGGATTCCTGCCGGTTCTTGACCGGCAAGAGCGGCTCGGGTGCCCCCCAGAGGCGACCCGGCCGCGGTCCTGTCGCTTACTGTCTGCCGGCGACCCGGCTCAGCACTCCGGCGATGGCGTCCTTCAGGTCGGCCGGCAGCACCACGATCTTGGCGTTGGGCGATTCGCCCAGCCGGTTCAGCGCATTCACGTACTTTTCGCCGAGCAGATACATCATCGGCAGCTGCGGGTCGGCGTTCGACGAGGTGACCCGGCGGATCGACTCCGCGCTCGCCTCGGCCAGCGTGACCTGGGCGGCGGCGTCGCGCTTGGCCGATTCCAGCCGCGCCTCGGCTTCGAGAATCATGGACTGCTTCTGGCCCTCGGCGCGGGTCACCATGGCCTTGCGCTCGCGCTCGGCGCTGGCCTGCTGTTCCATCGCGCGCTGCATCGAGTCGGACGGATTGATGTCCTGGATTTCGACCGACTTCACGGTGAGGCCCCAGTCGATCGCCTCGTCGGCGATGCTCTCGCGCAGCCGCACCTTGATCTTGTCGCGGCTGGACAGCGCCTGGTCGAGATCCATCTCGCCGACGATGGAGCGCAGCGTGGTCATGATGAGGTTGCGGATGGCTTCCGAAAAATCGGTCACGCCATAGACCGCCTTCACCGGGTCGGTCACCTTGATGAAGGCGACCGCATTGGTGCGGATCACCGCGTTGTCGCGGGTGATCACCTCCTGCTCCTGCACGTCAAGGATGATGTCCTTGGTGATCACCTTGTAGGCCACGTCGTCCAGGTAGGGAATGATGACGTTGAGGCCGGGCAGCAGCGTGCGCAGGTACTTGCCCATGCGCTGCACCACCCACTCCTCGCCCTGCGGCACGATGCGCAGGCCCTTGGCCAGCGTGATCGCCGCGAAAACCAGTATTGCAAGTGCCACCACCAGACCTGGACTCATGCCGCCTCTCCTTTGTTGTTGCGGCCGACCTTGAGCAGCGAGCCCTCGACCGACAGCACTTTCACCCGTTCACCGGCCGGCAGTGCCTCGTCGGCGATGCAGGCCCACACCTCGCTGCCCAGCAGCGGCTTCTGGAAACGCACCTGCCCGCGACCGAAAGGCTCGACCGCGCTCACCAGCAGGCCGATCTCGCCTATCGTTTCGCCGGCCGCCATGCCGACATGGGTCTTGTGCTGGTCGGTGCGGAACACCCGGAACCACAGCACGACCAGCGCGCAGGAGAGCACCGTCCATGCCGCGAGCTGGGCGGTCAGCGAGAGCGCGGGCGCGGCTGCGAGCAGGAGCCCGGTGCCGATCGCACCGACGCCGAACCACACCAGCACCATGCCGGGTACCGCCAGTTCCGCCACGATGAGCGCGAGACCGGCCACCAGCCAGTGCCACCAGAGTATGTCCATCAGAGAATGTCCATGAGCAGGCCTCGGAAGGCGTCGATTCAATGACGAAGACGTGCGGCACGCGTCGTGCGTACCGCCGCGCAGACTAGCAGAAGACGGGTGACCGGCGCGGCCGCGGCTGCGGACTTACTGAAGCGGAGCGCCCGATGCGCCGGTCATGCCGGCCTCCGGTGGCAGCCGCTGCACCAGCAGCTTGTCGACCCGGTTGCCGTCCATGTCCACCACCTCGACCCGCAGCCCGGCGCATTCGAAGTGGTCGGCGGCCACCGGTATGCGGCCGAAGATGTGCAGCACGAAGCCGCCCACGGTGTTGAAATTCGCCTCGTCCTCGCCCGGCAGATCCTCGCCCACCTCCACCGCCTGCCGGAAGCGCTCGATCGAAGTGCTGCCGCTGATCAGCCACGAGCCGTCCTCGCGCTGCACCACCTCGCGCTCCTCCGGCAGGCCGGACAGCGCAATGTCGCCGACGATGGCGGTCAGCACGTCGTGCAGCGTGACCAGCCCCTGCAGGTCGCCGTATTCGTCCACCAGCAGTGCCACGTGCTTGCCGGTGCGGCGGAAGTTTTCCAGCAGCTGGGCGGTGCTCACGCTGTCCGGCACGTACAGCGCCGGCGCCAGCAGCGACTCCACCATCGCGCGGTCCATGGTCGTGCCGTCCAGCGAGTGCTGCAGCAGCGCACCGGTCTGCAGCACGCCCAGCATGTGTTCCAGTCCGTCGCGGCACACCGGGATGCGGCTGAACGGGCTGGCGGCAACGCGACGGCGCAGCGTGTCGTCGTCGTCATCCAGGTCGATGGCGTAGATGTCCTTGCGCGGCGTCATGATGGCGCCCACACGCAGTTCGTCCAGCCGCAGCACGTTGGACACGATCTGCTGTTCGCTCTCGTGGAACACGCCGGCCTCGGCGCCCTGCCCCATCAGCACATTGATCTCTTCATCGGTGATCGGCGGCTCTTCGGTGCGGCGGGCGCCGACCAGGCGCAGCACCGCATTGCTGGTGATCGACAGCACCAGCACCAGCGGCCGGGCCAGCGTGGCCAGCAGCAGCATGGGGCGCGCCATCAGCGAAGCGATGCCCTCAGGCGCCAGCAGCGCCAGCCGCTTGGGCACCAGTTCACCGACCACGACCGAAAAATAGGTGATGCCGACCACCACGATGGACAGCGCCACCGTGCGCGCATATGGCTCGAACAGCGGAATGCCGGACAGCCAGGCGGCCAGCGGATCGGCCAGCGCCGACTCGCCCATGGCGCCGCTCAGGATGCCGATCGAGGTGATGCCGACCTGAATGGTCGACAGGAAGTGGGTGGGGTCTTCGTGCAGCTTCATCGCGGCGGCGGCGCCGCGATTGCCGTCCGAGGCCATGCCGATCAGCCTGACCTTGCGCGATGACACCACCGCGATTTCGGACATGGCGAACAGGCCGTTGAGAAGAATGAGTGCGACGAGCAGGACTATGTCCATGCGAAAGGCCGCCCGGCAGAGCCGCGGCCCGGGTGTGAATGAGCCCGCATTATGGCAAACCCGGCAGACGCCTCCGTGACAGGCGCCGGCCGACCGCGGTCGGCAGCGTCTGTTCAGCGCTCCCGCAGCTCAGCAGTCGCCAAGCGCCATCAGGTGTGCCGCTGCCGCCGACCCGATGGCCGGCAGGCCGTAGCCGCCTTCCAGCGCGGACACGATGCGGCCTTTGCCCGACGCCTCGGCGATGTCGCGCAGCTCATGGGTGATCCAGCGGTAGTCCGCCGCTTCCAGTTCGATACTGGCCAGCGGGTCGTCGCGCAACGCGTCGAAGCCGGCGGAAATGAGCACCAGTTGCGGCCTGAAGGCGCGCAGCTTCGGCAGCGCGACTTCCTTCCACTGCTTGCGGAAAGCGGCCGACCCCTCGCCCTCGGCCAGCCGCAGCGGAATGTAGCCGGCGCGCTCCGGAAATTCGCCGCGCGGGTAGTAGGGGTGCTGGAAGCTGTCAGCCATCAGCACCCGCGGCTCGCGCCGGAACATGAGTTCGGTGCCGTTGCCGCGATGCACGTCGAAGTCGGCGATGGCGATGCGCTCGACCCCATGCACCGCCATCGCGTGCGCGGCGGCGATGGCGACGTTGCCGTACAGGCAGAAACCCATGGCGTCACCCGGCTTGGCGTGGTGACCCGGCGGGCGGGTGGCGCAGAAGGCAGCCGTAGCCCGGCCGCTCATCACCAGATCCACCCCCAGCACCGCCGCACCGGCCGCGCGCGAGGCGGCGGCCAGCGAGCCGGGCGACATGACGGTGTCGCTCTCGACGCGGTAGGTGCCTGACTTCGGCGACACCCGCTCCAGTTCGTCGAGATAGGCCGGCAGATGCACGCGCTCCAGCTGTTCGCGGGTCACCTTCGGCGCTTCGTACGGCACCCAGGTCTTGCGCAGTCCGCTGCGCTCCAGTTCGCCCAGTACGGCTTCCAGCCGGGCCGGAGACTCCGGGTGGCGGTCGCCGGGGCGGTGGTCGAAACAGTCGGGGTGAGAAATCAGTGCGCAGGCCATGGGGCGACAGTTTAGCCACAGGTTGCAGCGCGTGGCGCACGGCGCAGGCCTGTCTGGCGTACGGCCGGATGGCAAAAGCGCCGGAGGCGTATTACGCTGCACGGCAGGGCGTCCGCAGGGGGCAGGTCATGCCGTCCAGCAGCTTCGGTCTGTTGCCATTCGAATCGTGCATCACGTCTCTCCCTGGCCGTTCGCGAGCAGCACGCACGGCGCACGGAGCGCGTTTCCCATGGATGCGCCTGCAGGCAGCTCCGATCGCCGGCTTCCCGGAAAGCCGGCCCGGCCTTCCCGCCATCCAGAGGTTGGGCGCGTGATGCACTCATCAAGCGCCAGCCGGCCCGGCAGCCCCCTCGCCTTCCCGCTGAGCGCCACGGTGCTCACGCTGATGGCGCTGTTCACCTTCCCGGTCGCCACCGTGCCGCTGCCGGCCCAGCCGGTACTGATGGGCCTGTTCCTGCTGGCGGTGTGCCTGCTGAACGGGCTGACGGCGGCCATCCTCTCCATGCTTCTGCTGGCCGGCAGCCCGCTGCACAGCCTGACCTGGGTGGCGGCGGCCTACGCCTTTTCCGCGGTGATGGCGGTGATGCAGCTGCTGGCCTTTCCCGGCATCTTCGGCCCGCAGCCCCTGGTCGGCGGCAGCAGTCAGGCGGCTGCCTGGGTGTGGGCGGTGTGGCACGCCGGCTTCCCGCTGCTGCTGCTGGCGCATGTCGGCCAGCGCCTGTTCGGCCGGCACGAAGCCCAGTCGCCGGCATCGCAGATGCTGCCGGTGCTTTTTTCCATCGCCTGCGCGCTGCTGCTCGGGCTCATCGTGCTGGGCGGCGCCGGGCACCTGCCGGTCATCATGGACGGGCATCACTACGGCACCATGCTGCGCGATCCGAGCGGCATCGCCGCAGTGGTGCTCAGCGTGACCGCTCTGTGCGCGGTGGTGGGGGCCACCCGGCTGCGTGACACCTTCGACCGCTGGCTTACGCTGGGCCAGTACGCCTTCACGTTGGACGTGGTGCTCGCGCTGGCCGGACAGGCGCGCTACAGCGCCGGCTGGTACGTGTCGCGCGCGATGAGCCTGCTGTGTGCCGGCGCGCTGCTGATGGCCCTGCTCGCGCATTCCTTCCGCCTGTACCGGGCCGCCGCCCAGCGGGCGCTGGAACTGCAGGTCGAGGTGGTGCGCGACCCGCTGACCGGTCTGCTGAACCGGCGCGGCCTGCTGCAGCTGATGCAGGCAGAACTGGAGCGGGCGCACCGGCACGCGCGGCCGCTGGCCCTGCTGTTCATCGACATGGATCACTTCAAGCACATCAATGACACCTATGGTCATCCGGCCGGAGATCTGTGCCTGAAGAATGCCGCGCTGAGGCTGTGCGCGGGTGCCAACCGCCACTGCGACGTGATCGCGCGCTACGGCGGCGAGGAATTCGTGGTGCTGCTCCCCGAGTGCGACGAGGACGGCGCCCGGGTGGTGGCCGAGCGCATCCGTGCCGCGGTCGAGATCGCCTACGACCAGGGCGCAGTGCCCTGTCGCATGTCGGTGAGTATCGGCCTCAGCACCCTGCCACCGGGCAGCGCCCGCAGTGCCGACACCCTGATCGACGCTGCCGACGCTGCGCTGTACGACGCCAAGCGCAGCGGTCGCAACCGGGTCGCGGTGGCCGCCGCCGAGCACTGCACCAGCGGAGCGGCCTGACGCCGCCGCGGGCAAAGCGGCGCCGGACGCACGGGAGGATTTCCCGAAGGCCTTCGCATTAGGATGGCCGGTCACCGCTTCAGGAAACATCCGCATGAGTCTGCGCTTCAGACTCACCCTCATCATCGCCTCCCTGATGACGCTGCTGGTCGTGGCCGACAGCGCACGCCGGCTGCACGATGCCCATGACGACGCGGTCGCCGAAATCGATTCGGTGGCCCGGCTGGCGCACGCGCTGCTGCCCAGCCAGCTGTCGCCGCCGCCGCCCGGCCTCAGTGCCGAGGCCCTGCTGGCCCGCATCGAACTGACGCGCGAACTGCGCACGCTGCGTCACCTGACGGTGGAGGTGCGCACGCCGGACGATCGCCTGGTCCAGACCTCGCGCAGCGGTCCGCCGAAAGAGCCGCCGGCGCTGATCGCCTGGCTGGGCGACCGGCTGCGCAGCCTGCCGCCGCTGCGCAAGGACATCCGGGTCGGCAGCACGGTGATCGGCCACTACCTGCTGGTGCCGAACGCCGACGACGAACTGCGCGAAATCTGGAACGACTACATCGAACAGACCATCATGGTGGCGGCCATCGGCGTGATCGCCTGCATCATGGTTTTCTGGGCGGTCGGCCGCGCGCTGCAGCCGCTGGGCCGCGTGATGCGCGCGCTGTCCGCCATCGGTGAAGGCCGGCTCGACGCGCGGCTGGACGACGTCGGCCCGGGCGACCTGGCGCCGCTGTCCGCCTCGTTCAACGCGATGGCCGCCACGCTGGAAGCCGCGGTCAGCGAGCGCGCCCGGCTGCTGCGCAAGCTCATCACCCACGAAGAGGAAACCCGGCGCGAGCTGGCGCGCGACCTGCACGACGAACTGAGCCCCTATCTGGTGGCCATCCATCCGCACGCACGCCTGCTGGCCGCCGCCTGCGCCGACCGGCCAGAGCTGTCGGAACACCGCAGCGCCGCCAACTGGATGGCGGAACAGGTCGGCCATCTGCTGCGGCTGGTGCGCAACCTGCTGGAACACCTGCGCCCGCCCGACATCGAGGAACTGGGCCTGGGCCATGCGCTGCGCGAACTGGGCACCCAGCGCAGCCGCGCGGCCGACCAGGCCGAAGTGGTGCTGCATCTGGACGAGGATCTCGGCGCGCTGTCGGCGATGCACGACATCACGCTCTACCGCATCGTGCAGGAATGCCTCACCAACACCGCCAAGCACGCGCGCTGCACCCGCATCGACATCCGCCTGTCGGTGCATGAAGCCGCCGGGCGTGTGGTGCTGGAGGTGCTGGACAACGGCGAACCCACGCCCTTCGTGCCGCCGGAAAGCGGCTTCGGGCTGGTGGGCATGCGCGAACGCGCGCTGGCGCTGGGCGGTGACTGCGTCGCCGGTCCGCGCCCGCACGGTGGCTGGGCGGTGTCCGCCTGGCTGCCTCTCAAGACATCGGTACAGGAGCCCTGACATGACGCCCAACAATCCCATACGCGTGCTGCTGGTCGACGATCACGCGGTCGTGCGCGCCGGTTATCGCCGCTTTCTGGAACACAACCGGGTGATGGAAGTGGTCGGCGAAGCCGGCACCTCTGACGAGGCCTACCAGATGTTCCGGCTGCTCAAGCCGGACGTGGTGGTGATGGACATTTCGCTGCCCGGCGCCAGCGGCATCGAGGCGGCGCGCCGCATGCTGGCGCTGGACGGCCGCGCCCGCGTGCTCATGTTCTCGATGCACGCGCAGCCGGCTTTCGCACGGCAGGCGCTCGAAGCCGGCGCCATCGGCTTCCTGACCAAGGACACCGAGCCGGACGCGCTGGTGCAGGCGGTGCTCGCCGCCGCCCAGGGCCGCCGCACGCTGAGCCCGCGGGTGGCCGAACAGCTGGCGCTGGACAACGTGATGCCGGACGAGAAGCGGCTCGATGTGCTGACGCCGCGCGAATTCGAAATCTGTCGCCTGCTGCTGGCCGGCATGACCGTGGACGAAATCGCCGACGCGCTCAAGCTGAGCCCGAAGACGATCTCCAACCGGATGAGCGAAATCCGCCAGAAGCTGGATGTGCGCAGCGACGTGGAACTGGTGCGTCTGGCCACCGCCGCTGGTCTGGTGCCGTGGGCGGCGCGCCCGGGCATCGAAGGCGAAGCCGCCGCCTGAACTTCCGGCGGCCGCTGCCGCGCCAGTGGCTATCAGTGGCGGCCGTCGGTGGCGGCGACCTCCCAGCCCCCGCCCAGCGCGAGAAACAGCCCCACCTGCTCCTGCGCGACCTCGCTTTCCGAGCGGGCCAGCCGGGCCTCGGCATCGGCCAGCGTGCGTTCGGCGTCCAGACTGGCCAGGTAGGGCGTACGCCCGGCCGCGTACAGCCGGGCCTGCTGCTGCCGCGCAGTGTCGGCGGCGTCGCGCGCGGCGCGCAGCGCGGCCTGGCTTTCGAGCGCGCGCACATAGCGGGCGAGCGCGGTTTCGGTTTCGCGGATGGCGTTGATCACGACGCCGTCGAAGCGGGCCAGCGCCGCCTCGGCATCGGCTTCGGCCTGCACCACCCGGGCGCGGGCTCCGCTGTCCGGAATCGACCAGCTGATCAGCGGCCCCAGCCCCCAGCGCGTGGTGCGTCCCTGCCCCAGATGATCGAGCAGACCGGTGAAGCCGACCGAAGCGCCGATCGAAATGTCCGGATAGAGCGCGGCGGTGGCGACACCGATCTTCGCGCTGGCAAAGGCGAGCTGGCGCTCCATCTCGCGCACGTCGGGCCGGCGGGCGAGCAGCGCGGCCCCGTCACCGGCGGGCACCGGCGCATGCAGCTGCGGCACCTGCGCACAATCAACGCCGCGCGCTTCGAAGTCGCGCGGCATCTCCCCGAGCAGGGCCGCCAGCCGGTAAAGGGCGGCACTGCGTTCAGCTTCGAGCAGCGGCAGTGCCGCACGCAGTGTTTCGGCCTGGGCCTGGGCGCGGGTCACGTCGGTCACCGGGCCGCGGCCGGCATCGGCCAGCCGCTGCACCAGCGCAACGCTGCGCTGCTGCAGTGCCAGCACCCGCTCGCCCACCGCCTGTTCGTGGGTGGCGGCACACAGCTGGACATAGGCCGCCACAGTTTCGGCCACCACGGTGACCCGGGCCGATTCCAGCGCCGCCTGTCCGGCCCCGACGTTCGCATCGGCCGCCTCTTCGCTGCGCGCGATGCGCCCGAACAGGTCGACCTGATACGACACCTGGACGCCGAGATCCGCCAGATTCGCGGCGGCGAGCTTGCGCGGCAGCAGATAGCTTTCGCCGGCACTCTGCGCGCGGCGGGCCGAGGCGCTGGCGACCGCGTGCGGCCCGGCCAGCGCATCGACCTCGTCGCGCTGGGCCAGCGCCCGCCGCAGGTGGGCAGAGGCGACGCGCAGATCGGTATTGGCCGACAGCGCCTGCCGGACCAGGCGGTCGAGCTGCGGGTCGTCGTACAGCGACCACCAGCGCGGCGGCAGCGGCGCGATCGAGGTGGCGCTGCCGTCGACACCGATGAAGGGGGCTGACGCGGCCGGTGACCGGATGGCCGCGTCGTCCGGCACCCGGTGATTCGGGCCGACCACGGTACAGGCGGCCAGCAGACTGAACACCGGCAGCAGCGCGAACGTGCGTTTCATGAGCGTGCGCCCTCCTCGCCCGCGGCCACCGGCTGTTCGCGTACTTCCACCGTGGCGGTGCGGCCGGCCACCAGATGCAGGTCGGACGGCGTTTCGTCGAGTGCGATGCGCACCGGAATGCGCTGCGCGAGCCGCACCCAGTTGAAGGCCGGATTCACGTTGGGCAGCAGGCTGGCGCCGCTGCTGCGCTCGCGGTCCTCGATGCCGGCGGCGATGCTCTGCACATGGCCGTGGAACACCCGCGACTCGCCCATGATGCGGATGTCC
Source organism: Methyloversatilis universalis EHg5 (assembly GCF_000378945.1). Lineage (GTDB taxonomy): Bacteria > Pseudomonadota > Gammaproteobacteria > Burkholderiales > Rhodocyclaceae > Methyloversatilis > Methyloversatilis universalis_A. The sequence goes on from NZ_KB900539.1 coordinate 2,111,892, forward strand.
ACCGGCTGGTTCACGCGCACCCGGTCGAGCTTGGTTTCCTCGAAATAGCCATCGACATGGAAGGACGCCGCATCGACCACCGACAGCACCGCCTGACCGCCGGTCACGTGGTCGCCGGCGCGCGGCAGGTGATCGCTGACCCAGCCATCGACCGGACTGCGCACTTCGGTGCGTTCGAGATTGAGCCGTGCGATGCCGACCGCTGCCTCGGCCGCCGCAAGCGCCGCTTCGCCCTGCTGCACCCGCGCTTCGGCCGCTTCGCGCGCCTCGGCCGACACCAGTTCGGCCAGTTCGCCGTTGCGGCCGGCTTCGCGCCGCGCCTGCGCAAGCCGCGCCCGCTGCGCTGCCGCTTCGGCCTGGGCCTGGCGCAGCGCCAGTTCATAGCGTGCGCGGTCGATCACGAACAGCAGCTCGCCGCGCTTTACTGGCTGGTTGTCGCGCACCTTCACCGCGGTGATGAGGCCGGATACGTCGGGCGCGATCCGGACCACGTCGGCCCGCACCCGGCCATCGCGGGTCCAGGGTGCGCGGGTGTAGTAGACCCACAGGTGCTGGGCCACCAGCAGCGCGGCCAGTGTGAGGGTCAGCGTCAGGGCCACCGGCCCGAGGCGACGGAACAGCGGTCGAAAAGCGGTTTTCATGTCATCAGAACCCGGGTCAGCATTACGGTCGCCCCCAGCACGATCACGTACAGGGCGGCATTGAACAGCGCGCGGTGCCACACCACGCGGTACAGGCCACAGCGCTCGAAGGCATGGCGCAGCAGCACGGTCAGCGCATGCGCGATCAGCATCAGCACCAGCAGGCTGGGCACGAACACGCCATACAGATCGATCTCACCCGGCATGGGCGACCTCCGTGGATGGCAGGTTCATAGCGGGCGCGGTCACCGCTGCCGGCGGGCACAGCGTGAGCTTCAGTTCGGTCAGCGCGTGGCGTGCTGCCCGCGCCGCCGGACCGGCGGCCTGCCGTGCCGCGTCGAGGGCGGCGTTGATCTGGAGCGCCAGCCGATGGTCGGTCGGCGCAGCGTGCGGGTGGTCCGCCAGATGGCGGTAATGCCGTTCTACCGCGGCCAGTACGCGTTCGAGTGCGCTCTGGGTCGCGCCATCGAGACGGCGACCGGCGCGCTGCAGGTCAAGCACTGCGAAGCCGGCACGCAGGTCGGCCAGTCCGTCGGGGGCGGCGTCCGCGCTGCGGGTCGCCAGGCGGGTCAGCGTGAGTCCGAGCCGGTCGAACATGCGGGCGGTCAGCGCCGCGTAGTCGCCGTCGTGCCGGCCGGCCGCCTTGTGCGCGAGATCCTCGCGCCCGGCGCGGACGATGCGGCGCAGCGCCAGGTCGACGCCGAACGGCCGGGTGAGCCGCGTCCATACCAGCGCCAGCGTCATGCCCGCCACCCCCGCCAGACTGGCGTTGATGAAGCCGGCCGCATCGGTGAGGTAGGCGTGCTGGATGCCGACGAAAGAGGCGGTATTCACCGCCAGGATGGCGGCCAGCATGCTGTAACGCGGCTGCGTGCTCAGCGTGCCGATCAGCAGGAACAGCGGCGCGAGCAGCGCGACCAGCGTTTCGAATTCGTGGGCCAGCGGAATGATCAGGAACTGCATGACCGACGCGATCACCATGCCGATCGACCCGGCCAGCAGGAACACGCGCACCAGCGGCGCCGGCTCGTCCTGCGCCGCGAAGAAGCAGCTGGCGATGGCGGTCATGATGACCGCCTGGGCGCCGTCGGCCCAGCCCATCTCCACCCAGCCGATACAGGCCAGAAAGGTGACCAGCGAAGCGGACAGGATGGCGTACATCATCATGCCGGCGTCGCGGTGGCGGGCCTGCATGGCGGTGCCGGCGCGGCGGTAGGCCGGCTGCCACTGGCGGTCCGGCCGCTCGTCCGCGATCATCCGGCGCAGCGCCAGACAGTCCTGCCACAGCCGGGTCAGCGTGATCAGCCGCGCCCGGGTCTGATCGACCAGCAGCGCGGACCAGCTCTGTTCGCGCGACGCCGCCTGTCCGGCCGATTGCAGCTGCGCAACCAGCCGGCCTGCCTCCGCCGGAGCGCGGTCGGTGCGCTGCATCCAGTTGGCCACCTCATCCATCTGCCGCGCCAGATCCGCGGGCACGCCGCCCGGCTGGCGACGCAGTGCGTCGACGGTGGCGGTCAGCGAGGACAGCACAGGCAGCAGCATGCTCATGCGGCCGCGCAGTTCGTGCGCGGTGCCGGTCAGCGCTTCGCGCGTGGAATCGTAGGCGAGGTGCGATATGAACTGGTCGAGCGCAAGAATGTCCGCCGCGAGCGCCGGGCGGCCGGTGGTCTTGGCCGGCGCGTGACCGGCCGCCGACCCCAGGGTGTCCGCGGCCCAGTCGGCGGCGTGGGCGAGCCAGCGATCGACCCGCGCGCCCAGCACCGGCGCGACCCGGCCGGGAAAGAGCAGCGCCGACACGACGCTGGCGCAGGCGATGCCAATCAGGATTTCCTCGCTGCGCGCGACCGCGAGATCGAACACCGCGAGCGGCGTGTCGACTGCGGGCAGCGCGATCATCGGCAGCGAATAGGCGGCGAGCATGAACACATAGCTGCGCGGCGAACGGTCGAGCATGGACAGACCGAGCAGGCTGCCGGTCCATAACGCGATCACCGCACTCAGCAGCAGCGGCGCATGGATGAACAGCGGCACGAAGAACACCGCCGCCGCCGCACCGATCACGGTGCCTGCGGCGCGATAGATCGCCTTCGATCGGGTGGCGCCGCCCAGCGGATGCGCCACCACATACACGGTGGCCATGGCCCAGTACGGGTTCGGCAGTTCGAAGGCGAGCGCGATATACAGGGCCAGCATGGCGGCGGCGAAGGTCTTGGCCGAGAACAGCCAGTCCCGCCATCCCGGTAGGGTGAGGCCGCCGCCCATGATTCAGCCCGGGCGGCCGGTGTCAGCGGCCGGTGGCACGCCCTGCTGGGCCGCACGCTCTATGGCCTTGAACACGCGCAGCGTGGCGTCCAGATCGGCGGCGTCGATGTCGGCCAGCACGCGCGCCCGCAGATCGACCAGCACCGCCTCGATCCGCAGCGTCAGCGCCCTGCCCGCCTCGGTAAACCACAGGGTCTTGGCGCGACGGTCGGTCGACGATTCCTCCCGCCGCAGCAGCCCGGCTGCTTCGAGCTGGTCGATCACCCGCACCAGCGAAGCGCCCTCGATGCCGATTTCCTTCGCCAGTTCGATCTGGCGCACCCCTTCCCCGAGGCGGCCGATGAACAGCAGCGCGGTGGCGCCAGAGGGCGAGATGCCATAGGTCCCCATCGCGTTCTGCGCCAGATGCTGCCAGTGGCGGCCGGTCTGCAGCAGCGAACGGGTGAGGCTGAGTCTGAGCTGATCGATCGTATCCATGGCCTCAAGATAGCAACCAACCAATTAATAAGCAAGCTAGTTAATTAATGGATACACATGCTCCGGATGGCTGCCCGCACCGGACGTGCAGGCGCGTGGCGGTGAGGACTCAGCCCGGACGGCGCTGCCGCGCCTGTTCAAACAGGCAGACGGTGGCCGCCATGGCGACGTTGAGCGACTCGGCACTGCCCGGCATCGGAATGATGACCGCGTCGGTTGCCAGCGCCGCCAGCGCCGGCGACAGACCGGCGCCTTCGTTGCCGAACAGCCAGGCCACCGGACCGCGCAGATCAAGGTCGTACAGCGCGGCGCGCGCATCCAGCCGGGTGGCGACGATGCGGCCCGGGTAGCCGGCCAGCAGCGCGGCCACGTCGCAGTGTTCGCGGATGCGCAGCGAAAAGTGCGCGCCCTGCCCCGAGCGCAGCACCTTGGGGCTCCACGCCTGTGCGCAGCCGGTGGTGAGCAGCACGTCGTGCACGCCGGTCGCCCAGGCCGCGCGCAGCAGCGTGCCGAGGTTGCCGGCGTCCTGCACCGCATCGAGCACCAGACAGTCGCCGCTGACCGCACCTTCGGGTTCCGGCGGCAGATCGACCAGCCCGAGCAGGCCGGCCGGCGTGTCGGTCGCGCTCAGTTCGTCGAACAGTGCGTCGGCCAGCAACAGCACCTCCTGCCCGTGCAGCAGCGAGGCGATTTCCGGCTGGTGCAGCGCGCGCTCGGCGACCAGCGCCATGCGCGGCCGCACGCCGGCCTCCAGCGCGCTGCGGAACAGGTGGGCGCCGTCAATCAGCGTCTGCCCGGCTTCGCGCCGCGCGCGTGCGGTGGTGGCCAGCTTGCGCAGCTGCTTGAACTGCGCGTTGTCGCGCGACTGGATGTGCTTCATCAGTGCGCCAGCAGATGGCCCAGCGTAGCGACCGCGATATTGATGAAGCCCAGCGTCGTGTTCAGCGCCACCAGCTTGCGGATCTGGCCGAGCACGGCAGCGCCGGCCGGCCAGTCGGCCGCATCCACCGCCCGCTGCAGCCGGCGCCAGGGTGCGAAGAACACGTGCATGAAGATGAGCATCATGACCAGGCCGATGCCGAACATCAGGTGCCAGTAGATCGGCGCTGCCTTCATGCCGACCGCCAGCATCATCGCCAGCCCGCTGCCGAGTATGGCCAGCACCGAAACCCAGACCGCCGGAAAGAAGCGCGCGAACACGCCGCGCCACAGCGTGAGGCGCGCTGGCGGTTCAAGCTGGCTGGCGGCCACCGGCCGCAGGCAGACATAGGCGAAGAACATGCCGCCGACCCATACGGTGACGCCGGCGATGTGCAGGAAAAGCATGAGGTAGTGAAGGTCCATGCAGAACTCCTTGGGGGCATGCGCCCGCTGTGGACATGAAACAGCCCGCAGGCCTTGCGGCCAGCGGGCTGCAGTGTACGCGAGCCGGCCTCAGGCCGGCGCGGACGTGCGGATCAGATAGTCGAAGGCGGAAATCGCGGCCTTCGAGCCCTCGCCCATCGCGATGACGATCTGCTTGTACGGCACCGTGGTCACGTCGCCGGCGCCGAACACACCGTGGGTGCCGGTTTCGCAGCGCGCATCGACCGGAATCTCGCCGTACTTCGTGAGCTCGATGCTGCCCTTGAGCCACTCGGTGTTCGGCACCAGACCGATCTGCACGAAGATGCCTTCCAGTTCCACCGTGTGCGATTCGCCGGTTGCACGGTCGGTGTACTTCAGCGCATTCACCTTGCCGTCGGCACCGCCGGTCACTTCGGTGGTCTGCGCCTGCAGGATCACCTTCACGTTGGGCAGCGACAGCAGCTTGCGCTGCAGCACCGCGTCGGCGCGCATCTGCTTGTCGAATTCGAGCAGGGTCACGTGGCCGACGATGCCGGCCAGATCGATCGCCGCCTCGACGCCCGAGTTGCCGCCACCGATCACCGCCACGCGCTTGCCCTTGAACAGCGGGCCGTCGCAATGCGGGCAGTAGGCCACGCCCTTGTTGCGGTACTCACGCTCGCCCGGCACGTTCATTTCGCGCCAGCGCGCACCGGTGGCCAGAATGACCGCGCGCGACTGCAGCGTGGCGCCATTGGCCAGATGCAGCGTCGCCAGCCCGCCCGGCTGTTCTGCCGGCACCAGCTTCTCGACCCGCTGCAGCGGCATCACGTCCACGTCATAGCTCTTGACGTGCTCTTCCAGCGCCGCGGTCAGCTTGGGGCCTTCGGTTTCCTTGACCGAAATGAAGTTCTCGATGCTCAGCGTGTCCATCAGCTGGCCGCCGAAGCGCTCGGCAACGATGCCGGTGCGGATGCCCTTGCGCGCCGCGTAGATGGCGGCCGCCGAGCCGGCCGGGCCACCGCCCACCACCAGCACATCGAACGGCGCGCGGGCGCTGATCTTCTCGGCGTCGCGCTTGGCGGCACCGGTGTCGACCTTGGCGATGATTTCCTCGATGGTCATGCGGCCCGAGGCGAACAGTTCGCCGTTCAGGAACACCATGGGCACCGCCATCACCTGGCGGTCGTCCACTTCCTTCTGGAACAGCGCGCCATCGATGGTGACCACCTTCACCCGCGGATTGAGCACCGCCATCAGGTTCAGCGCCTGCACCACGTCCGGGCAGTTGTGGCAGGACAGCGACATGAACACTTCGAAGCTGAAGTCGCCGTCGAGCGCCCGGATCTGCTCGATGATTTCGTCGGATACGCGCGGCGGGTGGCCGCCGGCCTGCAGCAGCGCCAGCACCAGCGACGTGAATTCATGGCCGAGCGGAATGGCGGCGAATCGCAGCGACAGGCTGCCGTCCGGACGCTGGATCGCGAACGACGGCGCGCGCGCGCCCGGCGTGTCGTCGGCGCTCACGCTGATCCGGTCAGACAGCGAGGCGATGTCGTCGAGCAGCGCCTGCAGTTCGCGCGCGGCGTTCGAATCGTCCAGCGCGGCCTTCAGTACGATCGGATGCTGCAGCTTTTCGAGGTAGGCCTTCAACTGGGCCTTGAGGGTGTCGTCCAGCATGATGTGCTCGGCTTTCCAAACGGGTGAAGCAGAAAACGAAACGCCCGGGCCGGGCGCGGTGCGCGATCAGACCCGGGCGTTCCGGCGGTGCGTCACCGGCAGACCTGCGCCTGCCGGTGTTGCTGCGCAGAGCGTGATCGCTCTTAGATCTTGCCGACCAGGTCCAGCGACGGGGTCAGGGTTTCTGCGCCTTCCTTCCACTTGGCCGGGCACACCTGGCCCGGATGGCTGGCGACGAACTGGGCTGCCTTCAGCTTGCGCAGGGTTTCGTTCATGTCGCGGGCGATTGCGTTGTCGTGGATTTCAGCGGTCTTGATCACGCCTTCCGGGTTGATCACGAAGGTGCCGCGCAGCGCCAGGCCTTCTTCTTCGATGTGCACGCCGAAAGCGCGGGTCAGCTGGTGGGTGGGGTCGCCAACCAGCGGGAACTGGGCCTTGCCGACGGCGGGCGAGGTTTCGTGCCACACCTTGTGCGAGAAGTGGGTGTCGGTGGTGACGATGTAGATTTCAGCGCCGGCCTTCTGGAATTCGCCGTAGTTGTTGGCAGCGTCCTCGACTTCGGTCGGGCAGTTGAAGGTGAAAGCGGCCGGCATGAACACCAGAACCGACCACTTGCCCTTGAGGTTCTCTTCAGTGACGGTGATGAACTTGCCGTTGTGGAAAGCGTTGGCCTTGAACGGCTGGACAGCGGTATTGACGATGCTCATCTCAGAGTCCTCTTCAGTTGTGGGGGGTGAAAGCGCGCATGATAGTGCGAATCCTGAGCTTTGTTTAGACTTGATCTAAGAAAGTTCAGCGGAATCCGGAAAAAGATGAGCGGTACGGCGCAGCAGCGCCACCAGCGACAGCATGACCGGCACCTCTACCAGCACGCCGACCACGGTCGCCAGTGCTGCGCCGGAGTGCAGTCCGAACAGCGAAATCGCCACCGCCACTGCCAGTTCAAAGAAGTTTGACGTGCCGATCAGGCAGGCCGGTGCGGCGATCGGGTAAGACAGTTTCATCCAGCGCGCGAGCACGAAGGCGATGGCGAAGATGCCATAGGTCTGCAGCACCAGCGGCACGGCGATCAGCGCGATCACGAAAGGCTGCGTGACCAGGGTTTCCGCCTGGAAACCGAACAGCAGCACGACCGTGGCCAGCAGACCGACGATGGACCAGGGCTTGAGCCGGGCCACGAAACGCCCGACCGCCGCCTCGCCACCGAGCAGCCGGCGCGTGAACACGCCGGCCGCCAGCGGCAGCACCACGTAGAGCACGGTAGACAGCAGCAGCGTCTGCCAGGGCACGTCGACATCGGTCACGCCGAGCAGGAAGGCGGCGATCGGCGCGAAGGCGAACACCATGACCAGATCGTTCACCGACACCTGCACCAGCGTGTAGCCGGGGTCGCCGCGGGTGAGCTGGCTCCAGACGAACACCATGGCGGTGCACGGCGCCACGCCGAGCAGAATCATGCCGGCGATGTATTCGGATGCCGACTGCGGATCCACCCAGCCGGCGAACAGGTGATCGAAGAACAGCACGCCCAGCGCCGCCATCGTGAACGGCTTGATCAGCCAGTTCACCACCAGCGTCAGCAGCAGCCCCTGCGGCCGCCGGCCGACGTCGCGCACCGCGGCGAAATCGATCTGGATCATCATCGGGTAGATCATCACCCAGATGAGCACCGCCACCACCAGATTCACATGCGCCAGCTCAATCGCGGCCACCGCCGCAAAGACCGCCGGCACGGCCAGGCCGAGCGCCACGCCCGCAGCGATGCTCAGGCCCACCCAAAGCGTGAGCCAGCGTTCAAACAGTCCCATGAAGAACCTCAGTGTGCAGCGAGATCGCGTGCGGTCTGCTGCAGCGTGAGCGCATGCAGCCGCTCGTCCGGCATCGCGACCAGTATTTCGAGACGACGGCGGATCAGCACCAGCGTGTCGCGGAAGGCGGTCAGCTTCGCCGCCTCGCTGCCGGCGACGAGCGACGGATCGGCATAGCCCCAGTGGGCGGTTGCCGGATGCCCGGGCCACACCGGACAGGTTTCACCGGCCGCGGCATCGCATACCGTGATCACCAGATCCATCTGCGGTGCGCCGGGCAGCGCGAATTCGTCCCAGGCCTTGCTGCGCACGCCGGCGGTGTCGACGCCCTGCTCCGCCAGCGCCTGCAGCGCGAACGGATTCACCGTGCCGCTGGGCGTGCTGCCAGCCGAAAAGGCGCGGAAGCGCTCGCCGCCCAGGTGGTTCAACAGGCATTCGGCGAGCACGCTGCGCGCCGAATTGTGGGTGCACAGAAAGAGCACATTGAGCGACTGCGCCACCTCAGCAGCACCCGGAACCGGAACTGCCGGTGCTCTTGATGCCGATGGACAGCGGCTTGCCGCGGGTGACCGGCGCACTCGGGGCATCGGGTGCCCTGGGCGCACAGCAGGCGCTGCCTTCGGCAGGCGTCGCGGCGCTTTCGTTGAACACCGGAATGTTGCCCAGCGTGTGGAAATGCTCCCAGGCGATGCCCTGCGGGTCGGTCACCCAGTGCTTTTCGCTGCGCGCGTAGCAGCAGGTGGTTTCGCCCTCGTCCAGCAGCGCCATGTCGGCCGCTTCGGCGCGCGACTTCATCGCCGCCAGTTCGGCCGGATCGTCGGTCTGTATGCCCAGGTGGTCGATGCCGGCCTTGCTGCCGCGGGTGGAAATCGCGAAATTGACCGGCGGGTCGTCGAGCATCCACTTCGCGTAGTCGGATTCCGAGCGCGCCGGCTGCGCGTCGAACAGCCGGTTGTAGAAGGCGATGCTTTTCGCAAGGTCGTCGACGTGCAGATGGACGTGGAAGCGCTTCATGTCGTGTCTCCGGTCAGCAGTTCGTGCAGGCAGGCGGGGTGGCCGCGCAGGGCTCGCCGGCGCAGCAGTTCTCGGTCAGATAGGCCATCAGTGCGCCCATGCGCGCGTAGTCCGCGCGGTAGATCAGGTTGCGGCCGCTGCGCGCTTGCAGCAGCAGGCCGGCGTTGCACAGCTCTTTCAGATGAAAGGACAGCGTGGTCGGCGCGACCGCCAGCGCCTCGCCCAGCCGGCCGGGCGTCAGGCCCTCCGGCCCGGCCACCACCAGCGCCCGGAATACCCGCAGCCGGATGTCGTGCGCCAGCGCACCGAGTGCGCGGATGATGTCCTGTTCTTCCATACTTCAATTATTGTTGAAGTGTTGGCCGGGCACAAGTGGCCGGAACCGCGGAAAGCGAAATCGGCTACCCTTGCTCCTGTATTCAGAAGTGAACTTCATATGTACCGTCGTCTGCTTCCATTCCCACTTCCGCTCCCGCTTCTGTTCCTCTTTCTCGCGCTGTGCTTCGGCGGCGTTCGCGCGGCCGAGCCGCCTGCAGTGGCGGCAGCCGCCGACCTCAAGTTCGCGCTGACCGAAGCGGCCACGCAGTTCGAGCGCGACAGCGGGCAGAAGGTGAGGCTCAGCTTCGGCTCCTCCGGCAACTTCACCCAGCAGATCGAGAACGGCGCGCCGTTCGAACTGTTCCTGTCGGCGGATGAAGCTTTCGTGTTCCGGCTGGCCGAAGCGGGCCACACGCTGGACCGTGGCGCGCAGTACGCGATCGGCCGTCTGGTGCTGTTCGTGCCCGAGCGCTCGCCGCTGAAGCCGGACGCGACGCTGGAAGACCTGCGCGCGGCGCTGACCGACGGCCGGCTGCGCCGCTTCGCCATCGCCAACCCGGAACACGCGCCCTACGGTCGCGCCGCCCGCTCGGTGCTGCGTCACGCCGGCCTGTGGACCGCGATCGAGCCGCGCCTGGTGCTGGGCGAGAACGCCGCCCAGGCCATGCAGTTCGCCGCATCCGGCGCCAGCCAGGGCGGCATGGTGCCGCTGTCGCTGTCGCGCGCGCCGGACATCGCCCGTCAGGGGCGCTTCGTGCCGCTGCCGGCCGAATGGCATGCCGACGAGCCGCTGCGCCAGCGCATGGTGCTGCTGAAAGGCGCTGGCGCCACCGCGCGCGCCTTTCACGACTGGCTGCGCAGCCCGGCCGGACGCGATCTGCTCGCCCGCCACGGTTTCACGCGGCCGGAGACATCGGCGCCCTGATGGACGCGACCGCCATCGCCCTGTCGGCCCGGCTGGCCGGCGTGACGCTGCTGGTGCTGCTGCCGCTGGCGGTGCTGCTCGGCCGCTGGCTGGCGGTCACCCGCACCCGCTTCAAGCCGTGGATCGAAGGCCTGCTGGCGCTGCCGCTGGTGCTGCCGCCCACCGTGGTCGGCTACTACCTGCTGGTGGCCATGGGCAACCAGAGCGCGCTTGGCCGACTGTTCGAGGCGCTCGTCGGCCACGCGCTGGCGTTCAGTTTCGGCGGCCTGGTGTTCGCCTCGGTGCTGGTGAACATTCCGTTCGCAGTGCAGCCGGTGCAGCGCGCCTTCGAATCGATCGCGCCCGACCTGCGCGAAGCGGCGCAGTGCTGCGGGCTCACCCGCTGGCAGGCGCTGTGGCGCATCGAACTGCCGCTGGCCTGGCCCGGCCTGCTGTCCGCAGCGGTGCTCACCTTCGCGCACACGCTGGGCGAATTCGGCGTGGTGCTGATGGTGGGCGGCAATATTCCGGGCGAAACGCAGACGGTGGCCATTTCCATCTACGACCGCACCCAGTCCTTCGATCACGCGTCCGCCGGCGCCATGGCCGCCCTGCTGCTCGTCATTTCGCTGGTCACGATGGCGGTGAGCTACGGACTGGTGGAGCGCCTGATGCGCAGGCGGCGCAGCGCATGAGCCTGTCGCTCGACCTTCGCCACGACGGCCCGCCGCTTGACTTCCGCGCCGATCTGCCGCGCGGCCGCATCACCGCCCTGCTCGGCCCGTCGGGCAGCGGCAAGACCTCCATCCTGCGCGCGATCGCCGGTCTGCTGCCGGTGCGCGAAGCGCGCGTCACGCTGGAGGGCGAACACTGGGACGGCGCCGGTGTCCGCCTGCCCACCCGCGCGCGCAGCATCGGTCTGGTGTCGCAGCATTACGCGCTGTTCCCGCACCTGAGCGCGCTCGGCAACGTCGAAATGTCGCTCACCCACTTGCCGGCCGCCGAACGCCGCGCGCGGGCGCTCGAAGTGCTGGCGCTGGCCCATGTCGGCGGGCTGGAACACCGGCGGCCGCACGAACTGTCCGGCGGCCAGAAACAGCGGGTGGCGCTGGCACGCGCGATCGCCCGCGCGCCGCGGGTGCTGCTGCTGGACGAGCCGTTTTCCGCGGTCGACCGCAGCACCCGCAAGCGCCTCTACCTGGAACTGCGGCGGCTGCACGAACAGCTGCGCAACACCGTCGTGCTGGTGACCCACGATCTGGACGAGGCGGCGCAGCTGGCTGACCATCTCTGTCTGGTGCGGCACGGCCGCCTGCTGCAGGCAGGACCTGCGTCCGACGTGCTCAACCGGCCGCGCAGCGTGTCGGCCGCGCGGCTGCTCGACATTCCGAACGTGTTCGAAGGCCGGCTGACGCGCGACGCCGGCGACGAACGTCTGCTGCACTGGGGCCCGCACCGCCTGCGCGTGGCTGCACTCGACCCGGCTTTACCGGACGGCCTGCTGCGCTGGGCGGTGCTGCCGTCCAATGTGCTGCTGGCGCACGCCGACCGGGCGTGGAATAGCGATCTGGAAAACGCGGTGCAGGCGCGGGTGCTGGAGGTGGTTGAGCTGGGTGGCGAAGCGGTGGTGCGGGTGCAGCCGGCCGGGCTGGCCGACGCGCCGCTGCAGCTGCGCCTGCCCACCCGCGCCATCCGCCGCCATGCGGTGAGCCGCGACGCTGACGTGACGCTGTGCCTGCGCAGTGCCGACATCGTGCCGCTGTGCGACGATGCCGCCCCATGAGCACGCATTGCACGCCCCACACCCGCTACGCCGACATTCTGGCCTATGTGACCAAGGACGGTTCAGTCATCCGCGAACTGATGCACCCGCAGCAGCACGGCGGCCGCGCGCAGAGTCTGGCCGAAGCCACCGTGCCGCCAGGTACCCGCACACTGCTGCACCGGCATGCGCTCACCGAAGAGCTGTACCACGTGACCGCAGGGCGCGGCCTGATGACGCTGGGCGAACATCGCTTCGAGGTCGGGCCGGGCGACACCGTGCTGATTACACCGGGCACGGCGCACTGCATCGAGACACTGGGCGACATTCCTCTGACGTTGCTGTGCTGTTGCAGCCCGGCCTATGCGCACGCGGACACCGAACTGCTGGACGCTATGCCGTGAGCGGCAATCTGTTCGCCGGTCTGCCGTCCGCTCCGGAGACGGACGAACGCTTCGAACTGCTGCACGCGGGTGCCGGTGTACGGATCGAACGCATCGTATCTACCGGCCAGTGCAGCCCGCCCGGCTTCTGGTACGACCAGCCGGACGATGAATGGGTGGTGCTGCTGTCAGGCAGCGCGCAATTGCGGCTGGCCGACGAAGAGGCGCCGCGCGCGCTGCGCCCGGGTGACTGGGTATTCATTCCGGCGCGTGCGCGCCATCGGGTGGAGGCGACCGACCCGGAACAGGTGTCGGTCTGGCTGGCGGTGCATCTGCCGGCGAAGACCGCCTGACTCAGCAGCGAGCGCCCGTCCGCGGGGTCAGTCGGTCTGGCCGAAATCGAGCGCGCACTGGGCCACCGGTGCGAAGCTGCGGCGATGGATGGGCGACGGGCCGTGCGCCCGCAGCGCCGCCAGATGTTCTGCGGTCGGGTAGCCCTTGTGCTTCGCGATGCCGTACAGCGGATACTGTTCGGCCCACTGCAGCATTTCGTGATCGCGACCGGTCTTGGCCAGGATGGAAGCCGCCGAAATGGCCGCTTCCGACGCGTCGCCGCCGACGATGGCGCGCGCTGGCACGATGAGGCCGGGCGGCACACGGTTGCCGTCGATCAGCGCCTCGTCCGGCCGCACCGCCAGCCCCTCCACCGCCCGCCGCATTGCGAGGAAAGTGGCGTGCAGGATGTTCAGCCGGTCGATTTCCTCCACCGTCGCGATGCCCACCGCCCACGCCAGCGCACGCTCGCGTATCAGCGGCGCCAGTGCCTCGCGCTTCTTTTCCGACAGCTTCTTGGAATCGTTCAGCCCGGCGATGGGCCGGGCCGGATCGAGGATGACCGCGGCGGCATAGACCGGCCCGCACAGCGGCCCCCTGCCCGCTTCGTCGACGCCGGCCTGCAGCAGCACGGTGCCGCTCATGCCGGCGGCAGATGCGGCAGGATGGCCTGTGCCGCACGCGCGGCAGTGCCCTGCCGCAGCGTGTGGTGGATGCGCTCGAATTCCTCGATCTGCGCGCTGCGCGCGACCGGGTCGCCGAGCAGCGCGTCCAGCGCGTCGGCCAGTTTTTCCGGTGTGGCGTCGTGCTGCAGCAGTTCGGGCACCAGCGACCGGCCGGCCAGAATGTTGGGCAGGCCCACCCAGGGCTGATAGGCCATGCGCTTCATCAGCAGATAGCTCAGCCTGTGGATGCGGTAGGCCACCACATGCGGTGCGCGGCACAGCGCGGCTTCCAGCGTGGCGGTGCCGCTGGCCACCAGCGCCACATCACTGGCCATCAGCGCGTCGCGCGCGTGGCCGAACAGGATGGACAGCGGCAGCTCGTTGGCCTGGCAGTCCCACAGCGCCTGTTCGAACTGCTGCCGGGTTTCGCGCGTGGTCAGCGGCACCAGAAAGCGCAGATCCGGATGGCGGCGGTGCAGCAGCTGGGCGGCACCGATCCAGACGTGTGCGTTGTACTGCAGTTCGGACTGGCGGCTGCCCGGCAGCAGCGCGACGATGCGCGCATCGACCGGCAGAGCCAGCCGCTCGCGCGCCGCGAAGCGCTGTGGCTCCGGTGAAATTTCGTCGGCAAAGGGGTGGCCGACATAGCTCACCGGCACGCCGGCCTTTTCGTAGATCGCCGGCTCGAACGGGAACAGGCACAGCATGCGCGACACGCTGCGCGCGATGCCCTTGATCCGTCCGCCGCGCCAGGCCCAGATCGACGGGCTCACGTAGTGGATGGCGGGCACGCCGGCGTCCTTGAGGCGCTTTTCGAGCCAAAGGCTGAAATCCGGCGCATCGACGCCGATGAAGGCGGCCGGCCTGTCCTTGAGCAAACGGTTGAGCAGATCGCGGCGTATGCCCGACAGTTCGCGGTAGTGCTTCAGCACTTCGAAATAGCCGCGCACCGCCAGCTTTTCCGACGGCCACCAGGCCTTGAAACCGGCACCTTCCATGCGCGGGCCGCCGATGCCGACGAAATCGATGTCGGGCCGGACGGCCTGCAGGGCCTTGATCAGATGCGCGGCCAGCTGGTCGCCCGACGCTTCGCCGGCGACCATGGCCACCGTGATGCGGTCGGCCATGTCAGCGGATGATGCCGCGTCCGCCGGCTTCCAGGAAATCGGACAGCAGCGCGACTTCCGGCGTGCTCTTCGCCACCTCGGCGATGGCAGCGCGCGCTTCGTCCAGCTTCAGGCCTTCGCGGTACAGCGTCTTGTACGCGCGCTTGATCGCCATGATGGCTTCGCTGCTGTAGCCGCGGCGGCGCAGGCCTTCGCTGTTGATGCCGTGCGGCGTCGCCGGCACGCCATTGGCCAGCACGAAGGGCGGTACGTCCTGCAGCACGCTCGAATGCACGCCGCAGAAGCTGTGCGCACCGACGCGCACGAACTGGTGCACGCCGGTGAAGCCACCGAGAATGGCCCAGTCGCCCACATGGACGTGGCCGGCCAGCGCGGTGTTGTTGGCCATGATGGTGTGGCTGCCGACCTGGCAGTCGTGTGCCACGTGAACGTAGGCCATCAGCCAGTTGTCATCGCCCAGACGGGTGACGCCGCCGTCCTGCACCGTACCGCAGTTCATCGTGACGTATTCGCGCACGGTGTTGCGGTCGCCGATGATGAGCTGGGTCGGCTCGTTGGCGTACTTCTTGTCCTGCGGATCGCCGCCGATCGAGCAGAACGGGTGAAACACGTTGTCGCTGCCGATGCGGGTATGGCCCTGGATCACCACGTGCGGATGCACTTTGGTACCCGCGCCGATGTCGACGTTCGGACCGATCACGCTGTAGGCGCCGATCTCGACGCTGTCGGCGATGCGCGCTGCCGGATCGACAATCGCGGTCGGATGAATCTGCGCAGCCATCAGGTCGGGCGCACTGCGCACAGCAGTTCGGTTTCGGCCACCACGCCGCCATCCACCCGGGCGCGCGCCTGGTATTTCCAGATGCCGCGCGAATGCCTCAGCAGTTCCACTTCCAGAATGAGCTGGTCGCCCGCCATGACCGGCTTCTTGAAGCGGGTGTTGTCTACGCCACAGAGGTAGTAGACCGAATCGGCATCCGGCGTCGTGCCCAGCGTTTCGAAGGACAGGATGGCGGCCGCCTGGGCCAGCGCCTCGACGATGAGCACGCCCGGCATGACCGGGTGGTTCGGGAAGTGGCCGGGGAAGAAGGGCTCGTTGATGGTGACGTTCTTCAGCGCGCGGATGTGCTTGCCCGGCTCGACTTCGAGCACGCGGTCCACCAGCAGGAAAGGAAAGCGGTGCGGCAGCGACTTCAGTACCGCGTGGATGTCCATCGATTTCAATTCAGTCTTCCTTATTGCCTTGCAGCGTTGCAAGTTGTTGCTCGAGCGCCTTGATGCGGTCAGCCATCGAGTCGAGGTGGCGCAGGCGCGAGTAGTTGCGCGTCCAGTCCTTGTGTTCCATCGACGGCACCGAGCCGGTATAGACACCGGGCGCCGGAATGGACTTGGTGGCGAAGGACACCGCGGACACCACCACGTCGTCCACGATGTCGATGTGGCCCATGATGTTGGCCGAGCCACCGATCATGCAGCGCTTGCCTATGGTGGTGCTGCCGGCGACACCTGAGCAGGCCGCCATCGCAGTGTGCTCGCCGATGCGCACGTTGTGGGCGATCTGTATGAGGTTGTCGAGCTTCACCCCGTTCTCGATCACCGTGTCCTCGAGCGCGCCGCGGTCCACCGTGGTGTTGGCGCCGATCTCGACGTCGTTGCCGATCAGCACGCGGCCGATCTGCGGAATCTTGACCCAGCTGCCGTCGCCTTCGCGGGCGAAACCGAAGCCGTCGGCACCGATCACCGCACCGGAATGCAGGATGCAGCGTTCGCCCACCACGCAGTGCGGATAGATCACCACGCGCGGATGCAGCCGGGTGCCCGCGCCGATACGCACGCCCTCGCCCACCACCGAACCGGCGCCGATCACGACGTCGGCGCCGATATCAGCGCCGTCGCCCACCACCGCACCGGCGGCGACGTAGGCCGACGGATGCACGCGGGCCGACGGATGCACGCTCGCCGCGGCATCCACGCCGGCAGCCGGACGGATATCCGGGTTGAGCAGCTGGGCCACGCGGGCGAAATACAGATAGGGATTGCGCACCCGGATGTGGGTGCGTTCAAGACCTTCACCGTCCTTCGGTGGCACGATGACCACCCCGGCCGTGCTGGAAGCCAGCGCGGCGCGGTACTTCGGATTGGACAGGAAGGAAATGTGGGCCGGGCCGGCGCTGTCCAGCGGTGCGACCTGCTCGACCATCAGGTCGGCGTCGCCATGCAGTTCGCCGCCCAGACGGGCGACGATGTCGCCAAGTCGGGCTGCCATGGATGCCTTACTTGGTTGCGGGAGGGTCAGCCAGCGCCTTCAGCACCTTTTCGGTGATGTCGATGCGCGCGCTGCGGTAGACCACTTCCTGGAAGATGATGTCGTACTTCTCGGCCTCGGCGATCACCTTGATCGCCTTGTTGGCCCTGTCCAGCACGCCCGACAGTTCTTCGTTGCGGCGCTGGTTCAGATCTTCGCGGTATTCGCGTTCCTTGCGCTGCATGTCGCGCGTCAGTTCGCTGAATTCGCGCTCCTTGGCGCGGCGGTCGCTGTCCGACAGCGTGACCGCATTCTTTTCCATGTTCTGCTGCATGGCCTGCAGCTGCTTGGCCATGCGCTCCAGTTCCTGGCTGCGCTTCTCGAATTCCTTCTCGAGCTTCTTCTGGGCGCGCACTGCCGGGGCCGCCTCGCGCAGGATGCGCTCGGTGTCGACAAAACCGATCTTCACGTCGTTTTCCGCGTGAACCGGGGCGGCCAGCAGGAGCGCCAGCGAGGACAGAGCAGCAAGAAGTGCGGAGCGTGCGGACATACTCGACCTGTTCATTCGGTGCGTGTTTCGATCAGAACACATTACCCATCTGGAACTGGAAGCGCTGCAGACGATCGGTCGGTTCCTTGTTCAGGGGCTGTGCAATGCTGAACTTCAGCGGTCCCATGGGTGAACTCCACGCCACGGAAAGGCCGGCACTATAGCGCAAATCGCTGACGCTCAGGCTCTGGCCATCTGCCCACACGTTGCCGGCGTCGAAGAAGGTGCCCAGGCGCAGCGTCTTGTCCTGCCCCATGCCGGGGAAGGGGAACAGCACTTCGGCGTTCATGACCAGCTTGCGGTCACCGCCGATGGTGGTACGCAGCAGATTGCCATTGGCGTCGCGGTCGCGCTGGCCGATGGAGGCGGTTTCGAAACCGCGCACCGAGCCGATGCCGCCCACGTAGTAGTTCTTGTAGAAAGGCAGCGGCTTGCCGCCGTAACCGCGGCCGTAACCCAGTTCGCCGTTCAGCATCAGCACGAAATCGCCCCAGAGCGGGAAATAGGTCTGGTGCTGGTACGAAGCCTTCATGTAGCGCAGATCACCCGGCGGTACCGACACTTCGCCATTGACCCGCTGGACCGAGCCGCGGGTCGGGTAGATGAAGCTGTCGCGAGTATCGCGGCCCCAGCCTATCGTGCTGATCAGCGAGGTATTGCTGTCTCCAAACTCGTTAACGAAGTTCTTGTAGCGCTGCGGGCTGTCGGCAAAGGTGTCGATCGAGGTCTGGTCGACTGCCAGACCGAAGTTGATCCGGTCGTCTTCGCGGATCGGGAAGCCCCAGCGCAGACCGGCGCCGATGGACGAAGTACGGTAGTTGCCGATGTTCAGGCGGGTCGGATCCACATTTCGCATGTACAGGTCGAAGCCGCGCGAAATGCCGTCCGGCGTGTAGTACGGATCGGTGAAGGACAGCGCGTAGGTCTTGTTGATGCTGCCACTATTCAGGCTCAGCGACAGCGACTTGCCGCTGCCGAACAGATTCTGCTGCGACACGGAGGTCGACAGGATGAGGCTTTCCGAACTGGAGAAGCCGGCACCGAACATCAGGTTGCCGGTCGGCTTTTCCTTCACCGTGATGTTCACGTCGACCTGGTCGGTACTGCCGGGCACCGCCGGCGTTTCGATGGTCGCGGCGTCGAAGTAGCCGAGACGGTCGACCCGGGTACGCGAGCGGTTGATCTTCTCGCCGTCGTACCAGGCACCTTCCATCTGGCGGAATTCGCGGCGGATCACCTGATCGGCGGTCTTGCTGTTGCCGACCACATTGATCCGGCGCACATAGACGCGGCGGCCCGGATCGACGAACACGGTAAAGGCCACCGTGCGCTTGTCCTTGTCAGGTTCCGGCACTGCATTCACGTTGGCGAAGGCATAGCCTTCGTTGGCCAGACGGTCGTTGATCGCCTTCGTGGTATCGGTCAGGTTCTTGCGCGAGAACTCGTCGCCGGTCTTCAGCTTCACCAGCTTGCGCAGTTCCGCCTCCGGCAGCAGCAGGTCGCCCGACATCTTCACGCCCGAGATGGTGTAGCGCTCACCCTCGGTGATCGAAATCGTGATGTAGATGTCCTGCTTGTCCGGCGTGATCGACACCTGGGTCGAATCGATATTGAATTCCAGATAGCCGCGGTCCAGATACCAGCTGCGCAGCGTCTCGACGTCAGCGCCGAGCTTCTGCTTTGAATACTGGTCGTTCTTGGTGTACCAGCTGAGCCAGTTCGGCGTGGTCAGCGTGATCATCTTGAGCAGATCCTTTTCCTTGAACGCGCTGGCGCCCACGATATTGATCTGGCGGATCTTGGCGACTTCGCCTTCATCGACCTGGAAGCTGATGGCCACCCGGTTGCGCTCAAGCGGCGTCACCGTGGTCTTGACCTCGACCGAATAGCGGCCACGCGACAGGTATTGACGCTTCAGTTCCTGTTCTGCGCGTTCGAGCACCGCGCGGTCGAAAATGCGCGATTCGGCCAGACCCACTTCACGCAGGCCCTTCTTGATCGCTTCCTTGTCGAACTCCTTCATGCCGGTGAAGTCGAGCGACGCGATGGCCGGGCGCTCTTCGATCACCACCACCAGCACGTCGCCTTCGGCTTCGATCCGCACGTCCTTGAAGAAGCCGGTGGCGAACAGCGCCTTGATCGCCTGGGCGGCCTTCTCGTCGTTGAAGCTTTCGCCGACACGGACCGGCAGGTAGTTGAACACCGTACCGGCTTCGGTGCGCTGTATGCCTTCGACCCGGATGTCGCGGACGACGAAGGGTTCGAATGCGTAGGCATGAGCGGACAGCAGGCCCGCAGTCAGTGCGGGCAGGAGAAACTTGCGCATCGGGGAATTCAGCCGGCAGTCAACCGAAGAGGCGATTGATATCGTTGTAGAAGGCGAACGCCATGAGCATCAGCAGGATGGCGAGACCCACCTGTTGCCCGATTTCCATGACCCGCTCGGAAACCGGACCGCCCTTCAAAAATTCGATCGTATAGTACATCAAGTGCCCACCGTCCAGCAGCGGGATGGGCAGCAGGTTGAGCACGCCCAGACTGATGCTGATGAGGGCGATGAATTTGATGTAATGGGTCGCGCCCATGGCCGCGGACTGACCCGCATAGTCGGCAATGGTGACCGGACCGCTCAGGTTCCGCCAGGACAGTTCGCCGGTCAGCATGCGGCCGAAAGCCTTCAGGCTGAAGGTGGCGGTATCCCAGGTCTGGCTGATCGCCAGGCCGAGTGCGTCGAATACGTCATGCCTGACCTCGACGAACAGCCGGTCGCGCAGCGTCGGGTCCGGGGTCGGGCCGATACCCAGCCGGCCGAAGCGCTGGCCGCCCTCTTCCACCGTGGCGACCTCGGCCTGCAGCTCCAGCTCACGGCCGTCGCGCAGCACCCGTACCGGCACGGTACGGCCCGCCAGTTCGCGCACCACCTTCACCATGTCACCCCAGTCGTCGAGCGATTGGCCGGACACGGCCAGCACCCGGTCGCCGATCCGCATGCCGGCCTTCTCCGCCGCGCTGCCCTCGCTCACCGTGCCGACCACGGTGGGCATGCGCGGACGGTAGGGCAGCAGGCCAGCGCGCTCCATCAGCGTGGCATCGACATCGCTGCCAACCGCCGACAGATCGATCCGGCGGACACTGATTTCGTGCGCATCGTTGATGGTTTCGATCTGGATTGCGCGCCCTTCCACCGCCGCCTGCGCGACGCGCCAGCGCAGCTCCTGCGACGACAGGATGTCCTCTCCATCGACCTTGCGCACCAGATCGCCATCGGCCACGCCGGCAAACGCGGCAGGCGTTCCGGCGGCGGGCGCAGCCAGCAGCGGACGGGGTTCTTCCATGCCGTGCATGAACAGCCCCCAGTACACGACGATGGCCAGCAGGAAGTTGGCAATCGGGCCGGCGGCGACGATGGCGAAGCGCCGGCCGATGGACTGACGGTTGAAGGCGCGGTGCAGTTCGTGCGCAGCCACCTCACCTTCGCGCTCGTCCAGCATCTTCACGTAGCCGCCGAGCGGAAACACCGCCAGCGCCCATTCGGTCTGGTCAGGCCCGGCCCGGCGTGACCAGAGGGCGCGGCCGAAGCCGATGGAAAAACGCAGCACCTTTACGCCGCACAGCCGGGCCACGCTGTAATGCCCCAGTTCGTGCACGGTGATCAGAATGCCCAGCGCAAGCGCGAAGGCGCCGATGTAGAAAGGCAGATTCACGCGGCGGCTCCGGCCTGCTGCGCCACGATGCGAGCAGCCACCGCTCGGGCTTCGGCGTCGGCGGAGAACACCTGGTCAAGGGTGTCGGCCGGACGGCCCGGCAGCTGGTCAAGGGTACGGGCGATCACATCCGCTATGGCACGGAATCCGAGCCGGTGTTCCAGGAAGGCGGCAACGGCGATCTCATTGGCTGCATTCAGCACCGCCGGCGTGCCACCGCCCGCCTTAAGCGCATCGAATGCGAGCTTGAGACACGGGAAACGCTCGAAATCCGGCCGCTCGAACACGAGATTGGCCGATGCGGCCAGATCAAGCGGGCTGACGCCGGATTCGATCCGTTCTGGCCAGGCCAGCGCATGCGCGATCGGCGTACGCATGTCCGGATTGCCCATCTGTGCCAGCACCGAACCATCGACGTACTCGACCATGGAATGCACGATGCTCTGCGGATGGATGACCACGTCGATGCGCTCGGCTGGCGTGTCGAACAGCCAGCGTGCCTCGATCACTTCCAGCCCCTTGTTCATCATGGTGGCGGAATCGACCGAAATCTTGCGCCCCATGTCCCAGTTCGGGTGGGCGCAGGCCTGTTCCGGCGTCACGTTCGCCAGGTCGGCGATCGGCGTACGGCGGAACGGACCGCCTGACGCGGTCAGCAGAATGCGGCGCACGCCCTGGTGATGCTGGGGGGGCAGACACTGGAAAACCGCGTTGTGCTCGCTGTCGATGGGCAGCAGCGTCGCACCGTGCGCCGCCACTTCACGCATGTACAGGTCGCCGGTCATCACCAGCGCCTCCTTGTTGGCGAGCAGGATGCGCTTGCCGCTGCGAGCGGCCGCCAGTGCCGGGCGCAGGCCCGCAGCCCCGACGATGGCCGCCATCACGGTATCGACCTCGGGCAGTGCGGCGATGACTTCCAGCGCGTCGACGCCGTGCATCACTTCGGTCGTCACCCTGCCGGCTATGCGTCCGGCCAGCACCGTCGCCGCGGCCGCGTCGGCCACCACCGCATAGCGCGGCGCGAACTGCAGGCACTGTTCCGCCAGCCGCTCGATCTGGCGGTGGCCGGACAGCGCGACGATCTCGAAGCGATCCGGGTGGCGCGCCACCACGTCCAGCGTGCTGACGCCGATGGAGCCGGTTGCGCCCAGTACGGTCAGTCTCTGCATCAGTGCAGTGTTCCGGAATTCAAGGTAAGCAGATAGAAGCCGATCAGCGGCAGCGTCGCGGTCAGACTGTCCACCCGGTCGAGTACGCCACCATGGCCGGGCAGCAGCTGACTGCTGTCCTTCATGCCGGCCTGGCGCTTGAGCATGGATTCGAACAGGTCGCCGACGATGCTGACCGCGGTCAGCAGCAGCAGCACGCCAGCCCAGACCGCGACCGACGGCAGAACCAGTCCGCTATCGGCCAGCAGAGGCCGTATGGCGAAGCCGTAGATCTGTACCGCCACCGCCGCCCCGACCGCCCCTTCCCAGGTCTTGCCCGGACTGATCGAGGGTGCGAGCTTGCGGCGGCCGAAGGCGCGACCGGTGAAATAGGCGGCAATGTCGGCGATCCACACCACCGCCATCAGCAGCAGCAGCGGCAGCACGCCGACCGCTCGCAGCTGTATCAGTGCCAGCGCCGGCGGCAGCAGCACAATGAAACCGGTGAGCGCATGAACCAGCGCGCTGGGGCGTGCTGAGCGCGACATCCAGGCCGGTACCGTGAACAGCCAGAACAGCACGGCGACGCCATGCAGCGCCGTGAGGCGGCCAACGGCTTCGCCACGCACGGCATCAGGGCCGAAAGCCCATTGCGCACTGAAAGCAACCACGGCAAACGCCAGTACGCCGGCAATGCGCGCCGGCATCGGGCCGGCGCCGCCCAGCCGCGCCCATTCCCAGCCGGCGAAGCCGAGTACGACCGCGACCAGCCACGACCAGGCGGCCAGATCCATCAGCGCGAGGGCCGCCGACAGGCCAACCAGCAGCACGATGGCGGTGATGACCCGCTGCTTAAGCATGCTGGCCGGCCGAGGCGGCCTGGACCTGTTCGCTGGTGCGCCCGAAGCGACGTTCGCGCTGCTGGTAGGAAGCGATCGCGGCATCGATCGCGGCGCCGTTGAATTCCGGCCACAGGCTGTCGGTGAAATACAGCTCTGTGTAGGCCAGCTGCCACAGCAGGAAGTTGCTGATGCGCTTTTCGCCGCCGGTGCGGATGAACAGATCGGGTTCTGGCGCAAAGGCCATCGACAGGTGCGGCTCGAGTTCCTGCTCGGTGAACGGTCCGCGATGATCGGGACGTGCCTGCAGCATGCGTTCCATCGCCTGCAGGATGTCCCAGCGCCCGCCGTAGTTGGCGGCGATGGTGAGATTCAGGCCGGTGTTCTGCGCGGTCATCGCCTCGGCGTTACGGATCAGATCCACCAGCCGCGGCTCGAACCGGCTGAGGTCGCCGATCACGCGCAGACGGATGCCGTTCTGGTGCAAGCGCGCCACCTCGTCCTCGAGGGCGCGCACGAACAGCTGCATCAGGAAATTGACTTCTTCGGCCGGACGGCGCCAGTTCTCGGAACTGAAGGCGAACAGCGTCAGGTGACCGACGCCGAGTTCGGCGCAGCGCGACACCACCGCCCGCACCGCTTCCACGCCCTTGCGGTGGCCGGCCACGCGCGGCATGAAGCGGCGGCGCGCCCAGCGGCCGTTGCCATCCATGATGATGGCGATGTGCCGCGGAATGTCGCGGGTGCCGTTCGAGGAGGACAAGATAAGGACACCCGGCCTCAGACGGCCATCAGATCCTGTTCTTTCTGGGCCAGCTGCTTGTCGACCTCGGCGATGTAGCGGTCGGTCAGCTTCTGCACGTCGTCCTGGGTACGACGTTCGTCGTCCTCGGAAATTTCCTTGTTCTTCACCGCGTCCTTGAGCGTGTTGTTCGCATCACGGCGCAGGTTGCGGACAGCGACCCGGGCGTTCTCGGCTTCACCGCGCACCACCTTGATCAGTTCCTTGCGGCGTTCTTCGGTCAGCGGAGGCATCGGCACACGCACGATGTCGCCCATCGCTGACGGATTCAGGCCCAGATCGGAATCACGGATGGCCTTCTCGACCACCGACAGCATCTTCTTTTCCCAGGGCTGCACGCCGATAGCGCGTGCATCGATCAGGGTCACGTTGGCGACCTGCGACAGCGGCACCATCGAACCGTAGTAATCGACCTGGATGTGATCGAGGATGCCGGTATGCGCACGCCCGGTGCGCACCTTGCCGAAGTCGGTCTTGAGCGACTCCAGCGTCTTCTGCATCTTCTGTTCGGTGTTCTTCTTCAACTCGGGGATCATCACTCGCCTCTTGTTTGAAGTGCGGCCGTTGCACAACGGCCTGTCGACCGGCCGGGCAGCGCTGCCCGGCGGGACTCAGATATGGACCAGCGTGCCTTCGTCTTCGCCGAGCACCACGCGCTTGAGCGCACCCGGCTTGAAGATGCTGAACACCTTGATCGGCAGCTGCTGGTCACGGCACAGCGCCAGCGCAGTGGCGTCCATCACCTTCAGATCGCGGCTGATCGCCTCGTCGAAACTGATGCGGTCATAGCGGGTCGCGCTCTTGTCCTTCATCGGATCAGCACTGTACACGCCATCGACCTTGGTCGCCTTCAGCACCACTTCGGCCTCGATTTCGCGGCCGCGCAGCGCCGCTGCGGTATCGGTGGTGAAGAAGGGATTGCCGGTGCCCGCGGCGAAAATGACCACCTTGCCCTCTTCGAGGTAGCGGATGGACTTGCCACGGATGTAGAACTCGACCACCGGCTCGATGCTGAGCGCCGACTGCACGCGCGCGGCCACACCGGCCTGGCGCATCGCGTCGCCCAGGGCGAGCGCGTTCATCACGGTCGCCAGCATGCCCATGTAGTCGGCAGTGGCGCGGTCCATGCCGGCCGCGCCCCCCGCCACCCCGCGGAAGATGTTACCTCCGCCGATCACGACCCCCACTTCCACGCCCAGCGCGCGGATTTCGGCAATTTCGGCGACGATGCGAGCAAGCATGTCGCGGCTGATGCCGTAGTCGTCGTCGCCCATGAGGGCTTCGCCCGACAGCTTCAGAAGGATGCGGCGGTAGGCAACAGTCATGCAGGCTCCCTTTTCAATTGCCGGATCAGGCCTTGGCAGCTGCGGCAGCAGCAGCCTGCGCAGCCACTTCGGCGGCGAAGTCGGTGGTCTTCTTCTCGATGCCCTCGCCGACCACGTACAGCGTGAAGGAGGCAATCTTCGCAGACTTTGCCTTCAGCAGCTGTTCGATGGTCTGCTTGCCGTCTTCCGCCTTCACGAAGACCTGGCCGAGCAGCGTCACTTCCTTCAGGTACTTCTGGACCGAACCTTCGGCGATCTTGGCGATCATCTCTTCCGGCTTGCCGGCTTCGCGCGCCTTCTCGATCGCCACACGGCGCTCGGCTTCGATCAGATCGGCCGACACGCCGGTCGAATCCAGCGACTTCGGCTTGGATGCAGCGATGTGCATCGCCAGATCCTTGGCCAGCGCTTCTTCGCCACCAACCACATCGACCAGCACGCCGATCTTCGAGCCGCCGTGAACGTAGCTGGCGACCTTGCCTTCAGCCTGCACGCGCACGAAGCGGCGGATGGTCATGTTCTCGCCGATCTTGCCGACCAGCGCGGCGCGGGTCGATTCGACCGTGCCTTCGCCGAACGGCAGCGCCGACAGCGCATCGACGTCGGCCGGGTTGTTCTCTGCGACCAGCTTGGCGCAGCCATTGACCAGCGCCAGGAAGTCGTCGTTCTTGGCCACGAAGTCGGTTTCGCAGTTCACTTCGATCATGGCGGCCGTCTTGCCGTCAGCCGACAGGAACAGACCCACGATGCCTTCGGCGGTCACACGGGCGGCAGCCTTGCTCGCCTTGTTGCCCAGCTTCACGCGGAGGATTTCTTCAGCCTTTGCCAGGTCGCCGCCCGCTTCGGTCAGCGCCTTCTTGCATTCCATCATCGGCGCGTCGGTCTTTTCGCGCAGTTCCTTGACCATACCTGCGGTGATTTCCGCCATGCTCATTCCTGCCTATGTTTGCAATTCAGTGAAAAACGGTGCTCTGAAACAGTTGCGGGCGCCGTGGCGCCCGCATCGATCGATCAGGCCTGCTGCTCGCCTTCGACCTCGACGAACTCGTCGTCGGACTTCAGCTGCGCCACCAGGTCGGCAGCCGCGTTGTTGCGACCTTCAAGGATGGCATCCGCAACGCCCGATGCGTACAGGCGGATCGCGCGGCTGGAATCGTCGTTGCCCGGGATGACGTAATCAACGCCGTTCGGCGAGTGATTGGTATCGACCACGGCCACAACCGGAATGCCCAGCTTGTTGGCTTCGGTGATGGCGATCTTGTGGTAGCCGACGTCGATCACGAACAGCGCGTCCGGCAGGCCGGCCATGTCCTTGATGCCGCCGATGCTCTTCTGCAGCTTGACCAGCTCGCGTTGCAGCACCAGCGCTTCCTTCTTCGGCATGCGTTCCATCGAGCCGTCTTCGACCAGGGCTTCCAGGTCCTTCAGGCGCTTGACCGACAGCTTCAGGGTCTTGAAGTTGGTCAGCATGCCGCCGAGCCAGCGCTCGTCGACATAGGGCACACCGGCGCGCTGCGCTTCTTCAGCCACGATTTCGCGGGCCTGACGCTTGGTGCCGACCATCAGGATGGTGCCCTTGTTGGCCGACATGCGGCGCAGGAAAGTCATCGCTTCGTTGTACTTGGCGACGGTCTTTTCCAGGTTGATGATGTGGATCTTGTTGCGATGACCGAAGATGAAGGGGGCCATCTTGGGGTTCCAGAAGCGGGTCTGGTGACCGAAATGGACACCGGCTTCCAGCATTTCGCGCATGGATACGGACATTCGAGATACTCCGAACAGGGTTTGACCTCCGCCCGGCCGTGTTCGCGGCCCCGTCCGGAGCCGCGCACCCTATCGGTTACGTTCCTGCGCTGAGCGCGGAAACACCGGGCGTGTGGATTTGCCTGACGCCTCCGCACCGGAAGCTGAAATCAGACAGCCCATGATTCTAGCAGCCGCAATGCAACAAACTCAAGTCAGGCTGATGACGGCCGTTTGCCGGGCGGAACCGCTTCCGCTAACCTCCTGTCCCTCGGAATACCCAGGAAGAGCACCTTTTCATGAGCGTCACCATCAAGACAGCGGAAGAAATCGAAAGCATGCGCGTGGCGTGCCGACTGGCCTCGGAAGTGCTCGACTACATCGGGCCCCATGTCCAGCCGGGCGTGACCACCGCGGAACTCGACCGCCTGTGCCATGACTACATGGTGAACGTGCAGCAGACCATCCCGGCGCCGCTGAACTACGCGCCGCCCGGCTACAGCCCCTATCCGAAGTCGATCTGCACCTCGGTCAATCACGTGGTGTGCCACGGCGTGCCGGCGGAGCGGGCACTGAAGAAGGGCGACATCGTCAATCTGGACATCACGGTCATCAAGGACGGCTTCCACGGCGACACCAGCCGCATGTTCGTGGTCGGCGGCGAAACCACCAAACAGGCCGCCCGCCTGTGCAGCATCACCTATGAATGCCTGTGGCTGGGCATATCGAAGGTGAAGCCGGGCGCCCGACTGGGCGATATCGGCCACGCCATCCAGCGTCACGCCGAAACCAACGGCTTTTCAGTGGTGCGCGAATTCTGCGGGCACGGCATCGGCCGCAAGTTCCACGAGGAGCCGCAGGTGCTGCACTACGGCAAGCCGAACACCGGCATGGAACTGAAGGAAGGCATGATCTTCACCATCGAGCCGATGATCAATGCCGGCCGCGCCGCGGTGTCCGAACTGCCGGACGGCTGGACCATCGTCACCCGTGACCGCAGCCTGTCCGCCCAGTGGGAGCACACGGTACTGGTCACCGCAGACGGCTTCGAAGTGCTGACGGTATCGGCCGGCAGCCCGCCGCCCGCCGATTTCGGCGACAGCGCACGGGCCGCCTGAGGCATGAGCGCAGTGCCTGAACAGGACGCCCTGCGTACGCTGGTCACCACGCTGCGTGGCGAACTGGCGGCCACCCAGCAGGCACTGCGCAGCCGCTTCGAGCAGGACGGCAACAGCCTTCGCATCCTGACCGCCCGCGCCCGGGCGGTGGATCAGGCATTGCGCCAGCTGTGGAGCGCGGTCGGCATTCCACGCTCGGCCGCGCTGGTCGCGGTCGGCGGCTACGGCCGCGGCGAGCTGTATCCCGCCTCGGACGTCGATGTGCTCTTCCTGCTGCCGGCGGACACCGCGCCCGAGGTCGAGACGCGCCTCGAACAGCTGGTCGGCCTGCTGTGGGACATCGGTCTGGACATCGGCCACAGCGTGCGCACGGTGGCGCAGTGCCTGGATGAATCGGCGCGCGACATCACGGTCGAAACCACGCTGCTCGAAGCCCGCCTGCTGGCCGGCTCGCGCCGGCTGTTCGGCGAACTGCGCGACACACTGGCCGAGCAGCGCGATCCGCAGGCCTTCTTCAAGGCCAAGCGGCTGGAACAGGATGAACGGCACCAGCGCTATCACGAAACACCGTACAGCCTGGAACCCAACTGCAAGGAAAGCCCGGGCGGTCTGCGCGACCTGCAGGTGATCCAGTGGATCGCCCGCGCCAGCGCGCTGGGCGCAAGCTGGCGCGAACTGGCTGAACGCGGGCTGATCACGGCGGAAGAAGCGCGTCAGCTGTCGCGGGTCGAACGCTTCATGCGCGACACCCGGGTGCGGCTGCACCTGATCGCGCGCCGGCGCGAAGACCGCATCATCTTCGACCATCAGGAAGCACTGGCCGCTGCCTTCGGCCTGGCGGCTACGCCCACCCGGCGCGCATCCGAAGTGCTGATGCAGCACTACTACCGCAGCGCCAAGACCATCACGCAGCTGAACACCATCCTGCTGCAGAACATTTCCGCTGCGCTGTTCCCGGTCGAGGACGGCGCGACCCATCCGATCAATGAACGCTTCCAGTCCAGCCGCGAACTGCTGGATGTGGTGGACGAAGAGGTGTTCGAGCGCGAACCGAGCGCCCTGCTCGAGTGCTTCACGCTGCTGCAGCGGCACAGCGAACTGAAAGGCATGACCGCGCGCACGCTGCGTGCGCTGTGGCGCGCACGCCGGCTGATCGACGCGAAATTCCGGCGCGACCCGAAGAACCGCGCGCTCTTCCTGTCGCTGTTCCAGCAGACCCGCGGACTGGTGCATGAAATCCGGCGGATGAACCAGTACGGCATCCTTGGCCGCTACCTGCCGGCTTTCGGACGCATCGTCGGGCAGATGCAGCACGACCTGTTCCACGTCTACACGGTGGATCAGCACATCCTGCAGGTGATGCGCAATGTGCGCCGCTTCACCATGTCGGAGCACGCGCACGAGTACCCGCTGCTGTCGCGCCTGATCACCGGCTTCGAGCGGCGCTGGCTGCTCTATCTGTCGGCGCTGTTCCACGACATCGCCAAGGGCCGCGGCGGTGACCACTCGCAGCTTGGCATGCGCGATGCGAGGCTGTTCTGCCGACAGCACGGACTCAGCCGCGAAGACACCGATCTGGTGGTGTTCCTGGTCGAGCATCATCTGTCGATGTCGACCGTGGCGCAGAAACAGGATCTGTCGGATCCGGATGTGGTGCGCGATTTCGCGCGCCTGGTGAAGACCGAGCGCAGGCTGACCGCGCTCTACATCCTGACCCACGCCGACATCCGCGGCACCAGCCCCAAGGTGTGGAATGCCTGGCGCGGCAAGCTGCTGGAAGACCTCTACCTGTCGGCGCTGCGCCATCTGAAAGGAGAAGGCATCCACGCCACCGACTGTTCCGATCGCCAGCAGGAAGCCCGCCATCTGCTGCGCTACTTCGGGCTGCGCGAGGGCATAGAACAGGAATTCTGGACCCGGCTCGACACGGTGTATTTCATGCGCCACGAGCCGGACGAGATCGCATGGCATACCCGCATGCTGTATTTCCAGGCAGACGCGACCGTGCCGGTGGTGAAGGCGCGGCCCAATCAGGTCGGCGACGGGCTGCAGGTCATGGTGTATGCACCGGACCAGATCGATCTGTTCGTGCGTCTGTGCGGCTTTTTCGGCCGGCTGGGCTACAGCATCGCCGACGCAAAGATCCACACCACGAATGACGGCCATGCGCTCGACAGCTTCGTGCTGCTCGACCCGAACCGCCACCTGAATTCGCGCGACATGATCGCGCTGATCGAAACCGGCCTGGTAGAACGGCTGCAGTCCGACCATCCGGCCGACCAGCCGGTGGCCGGCCGGCTGTCGCGCGAGGTGCGGCATTTCCCGATCACGCCGGAAATCGTGATCAAGCCGGACGAGCGGCGCCAGCACCACATCATGCATGTCACCGCGGCTGACCGACCCGGCCTGCTCTATTCGGTCGCGCGCGTGCTGGCGGCCCACCACATCCGGCTGCACACCGCCAAGATCACCACGCTCGGTGAACGGGCGGAAGACGTGTTCCTGATTTCCGGCGAAGAGCTGGGCAACAGCAGCACGCTGATCCGGCTGGAGCAGGAACTGCTCGGCGAACTGGCCGTATCCTGAGCGCCCTGCCGGCACCGGCCGGCGGCGGTTTCGACTATGCTCCGGGCCTGTGCGACGGGGTACGGACACCGCCGCCCTTGACCCCGCTTCTTCATCCGTCCAACCGACGAACGTGACCCTGATCAGTACGCCTTCCAGCCGCTTCACCGCAACCGACCGCCTGCGTCCGATGGTCGTGGCGCTGGTGACCGCGCTGGCCGGATTCCTGCTGACTGCCTATGTGGCCGGCAACCAGGCCTCTGCAGTGCGCGAGCGCGAGCGCGCCGCGGTGGCCGCCGAGGCCGGACAGGTCCGCGCCCGTCTCGAAAGCGAAATCAACAGTGCCGCCCACCTGTCTTTGGGCCTGGTGAGCTTCATCGCAGCCAATCCGGATTTCGACCGGGCCGCCTTCACCCGCGTCGCCGAACGCATGCTCACCTACGGACGCCACGTCCGTAACGTATCGGCGGCACCCGACAACATCATCCGTTACGTATATCCGCTGGCCGGCAATGAAGCCGTCCTGAACGTGCGCTATGCCGACATGCCGGCACAGCGCGCAAGCATCGAACGCATGATCGCCACCCGCCGCTTCGTGCTGGCCGGACCAGTCGATCTGGTGCAGGGCGGCATCGGCCTGATCAATCGCTTTCCGGTGTTCCTGCCGGCCACCGAAGGTCGCCCTGAACAGTACTGGGGACTGGTGTCCGTGGTGTTGCGCTTCGATTCGCTGCTGGCCGCCAGCGGGCTGACCTCACGCAATGACGGCATCCGCTACGCGGTGCGTGGTCGTGACGGCCTGGGCGCCGAAGGCGCGGCCATTCACGGCGACGAGCGCCTGTTCGAGCGTAATCCGGTGCTGCTCGAAGTGGTGTTGCCCGATCAGGCGCGCTGGCAGCTGGCGGCTGTGCCGGCGCGCGGCTGGCGCAGCGGCTTCCAGGATACGCAGGTGCTGGTGCTGACGCTGGCGGGTGCCGCGCTGTCACTGGCCATTGCCGCCCTGCTCTACCTGCGCCAGCAGCATGTGCAGCGCCTGCAGGCGCGCGACAGCCAGCTGTCGCTCGCGGCCAGCGTGATCGACAGCCTCAACGAAGCCATCATGGTGACCGATGATGCCGACCGCGTGGTGACGGTCAATCCGGCTTTCAGCGCACTGACCGGCGTGAGCGAGCGCGATGCGCTCGGCCGGGCGGCGGCGGCCGTAACCGGTTGCCCGTATGCCGAAGACGCGCGCGGCGTCTTCCTCGGGCGGGTGGCCGAAGATGGCCTCTGGCGCGGCGAGGTGGAAGACCGCCGCCTGGATGGCGAGCGCTATCCCAAACTGCTGTCCATCTACCCGGTGCGCGATGTCGCCGGCGGCGTCAGCCACTACGTGCACTCGTTCTCGGATATCAGCGAACAGAAGGCCGCTGAACGCCAGATCCATCATCTGGCCCATCACGACATGCTGACCGGCCTGCCCAACCGCTTCTCGCTGCAGCAGCGCATGGAACAGGCGATGTCGCATGCGCGGCGCCACGGCACGCTGTTGGCGGCGCTGATGATAGACATGGACCACTTCAAGGACATCAACGACACGCTGGGGCATCACATCGGCGACGCGCTGCTGATCGAGGTGGGCAAGCGGCTGCAGCGCTGCGTGCGCCAGAGCGACGTGGTGGCCCGGCTGGGCGGTGACGAATTCGTGGTGCTGGTGACCGACATGGTGACCACGCTCACTGCGGCGGCGGTGGCCGAGAAGATCGTGACCGCGCTGTCGGCCCCGTACGCCATCGACGCCTACCAGCTGCATTCCACGCCCAGCGTGGGCATCGGCGTGTTTCCGGCGGATGGCGAAACGGTGGACGACCTGCTGCGCAACGTCGACAGTGCGATGTACCACGCCAAGGCGACCGGACGGAACAACTACCAGTTCTTCGACCGCAGCATGTCAGCCAGCGCCAGTGAAAGGCTCGCGCTGCAGAGCAGCCTGCATCAGGCGATCGCGCACAAGCAGTTCGTGCTGCACTACCAGCCGCAGATCGAAACCGGCAGCGGACGTCTGGTCGGGGTCGAGGTGCTGGTGCGCTGGCTGCACCCGGAGCGCGGTCTGGTGCCGCCAAACAAGTTCATCCCGATCGCCGAGGAAAGCGATCTCATCATCCGGCTCGGCGAGTGGATCCTGCAGGAGGCCTGCCACCAGCTGAGTCTGTGGCATTCGATGGGGCTGGATCTGCGGGTGGCGGTCAATCTGTCGGCACGCCAGCTGCGTTCGAAAAACCTGCTTCGGCAGGTGAAGGACGTGCTGCTGAAGTACGACCTGAAACCGGGCCAGCTCGAACTCGAGATCACCGAAAGCGTCGCCATGGAGGACGCCGACAACACGCTGCGCATGCTGGCCCAGCTGCGCGAACTTGGCGTGGAACTGGCGATCGACGATTTCGGCACCGGCTATTCGTCACTCAGCCACCTGAAGCTGATGCCGCTGCACCGGCTCAAGATCGACCGCTCATTCGTGAAGGACATCGAAACCGACCCGGACGACGCCGCGATCTGTGCCGCCACCATCAGTCTGGCGCACAACCTCGGACTCAGCGTGGTGGCGGAAGGTGTGGAAACCCAGGCGCAGTTTGCCTTCCTCGGCAATCTGGGCTGCGAATGCGCACAGGGTTTCCTGTTCAGCAGGCCGCTGCCGGCCGCCGAACTCGAGGCCTGGATGCAGGCTCGCGGACAGCTCGCTCAGTCGTCGCTGTCGGCCATGCCCGGAAACAGCACGTCGGTGTAACCGAAGCGCGAAAAATCGCGAACCCGCATCGGATACAGCACGCCGTCCAGGTGATCGCATTCGTGCTGCACCACCCGGGCGTGAAACCCCTGGACGACACGGTCTATCGGTACGCCCTTGTGATCGAAGCCGCGGTAGTGCAGCCGCTGATGGCGGGGCACCACGCCGCGCAGCCCCGGCACCGACAGGCAGCCTTCCCAGCCATCTTCCATCTCGTGGCCGATCGCTTCGAGCACCGGGTTGACCAGCACGGTGAAAGGTATGGCCGGCGCATCCGGGTAGCGCGACGGCGGCAAACCGCCGAACACCACCACCCGCAGGTCGACGCCGATCTGCGGTGCAGCCAGGCCGGCGCCGTTGGCGGCTTCCATCGTTTCGATCAGATCGCTCACCAGCGCATCGAGCTCGACGGTATTGAAACGGTCCACCGGCCGCGACACGCGCAGCAGACGCGGATCGCCCATGCGCAGAATGTCGCGTATCACGGACACACCCCTTCTTCGCACAGCCGTTCAAGCAGGTGGCGCACCCGCATCATGGCTTCCTGCAGCATCGCTTCGATCGCCGACATTTCGATGCCGTGCGCCGAATCGCCACGACCCGCCGCGTGGTTCACCACCACGTTGAGCGCCGCGTAAGCGAGGCCGGCCTCGCGCGCCAGCACCGCCTCCGGCATGCCGGTCATGCCGACCACGTCGGCGCCATCGCGCTCCATCCGGTTGATTTCGGCAGCGGTTTCCAGCCGCGGGCCCTGGGTCGCCGCATAGACCGCGCCATCGACCACCGCCTCGCCGGCCAGCCGGGCAGCGTCGAGCAGCCGGCGACGCAGGTCGCCATCGTAGGGCTCGGTGAAATCGACATGCTTGACCTGACCATCGTGGCCGTCGAAGAAGGTCGAATGACGGCCCCAGGTGTAGTCGAGTATCTGGTCGGGCACCACCAGGCTGCCCGGCGCGAGATCGGCGCGTATGCCGCCGACCGACGCCACCGAAATCACCTTGCCTGCGCCGACGCTGCGCAGCGCGGAAATGTTCGCCCGGTAGTTCACCCGGTGCGGCGGAATCGTGTGGCCGTAGCCATGCCGTGCGATGAACACCAGTTCCCGCCCACCGAGCCGGCCGAAGGTGAGCGGCCCGGAAGGTTCGCCATAAGGGGTGCGCACCACTTCGCGCCGCGTGACATCCAGATTGGCGAGCTGGGTCAGCCCGCTTCCGCCGATGATGGCCAGCATCTTCCGTCGAGTCCCGTCTGTAATTTGAAGTCGGATCAGTCTAGCAGCCGGGCGACGCAGCCCGATAGTTCAGCCGCAGGCACGGCATGCTAAACTCGCGTGTTTATCTTTTGCGCCGCACCATTCCCATGTCCCGCTCCATACGCAACATCGCCATCATCGCGCACGTCGATCATGGCAAGACCACGCTGGTTGACCAGCTGCTGCGCCAATCCGGCACCTTCGCATCGCACCAGCAGGTGTCCGAGCGGGTCATGGATTCCGGCGATATCGAAAAAGAACGCGGCATCACGATTCTCGCCAAGAACTGCGCGATCGAATACGAAGGCACGCACATCAACATCGTCGACACCCCGGGCCACGCCGACTTCGGCGGCGAGGTCGAGCGCGTGCTGTCGATGGTCGATTCGGTGCTGCTGCTGGTCGATGCGGTCGAAGGCCCGATGCCGCAGACCCGCTTCGTCACCCGCAAGGCGCTGGCCCTCGGCCTGAAGCCCATCGTCGTGGTGAACAAGATCGACCGCCCGGGCGCGCGCCCGGATTGGGTGATCAACCACACCTTCGACCTGTTCGACAAGCTGGGTGCCACCGACGAACAGCTGGATTTCCCGGTCGTGTTCGCCTCGGCGCTGAACGGCTTCGCGATGCTGGATGCCGACAAGCCGGGCACCGACATGCGCCCGCTGTTCGACACCATCCTGAAGCACGTGCCGCAGCCGGAAGTCGATGAAGACGCGCCGCTGCAGCTGCAGATCTGTTCGCTCGACTACTCGACCTACATCGGCCAGCTGGGCATCGGTCGCATCAAGCGCGGCCGCATCAAGCCGAACCAGGAAGTGGTCGTGTATTACGGCGACGAAAACCGCGGCA
Organism: Methyloversatilis universalis EHg5; assembly: GCF_000378945.1. GTDB lineage: Bacteria > Pseudomonadota > Gammaproteobacteria > Burkholderiales > Rhodocyclaceae > Methyloversatilis > Methyloversatilis universalis_A. Next base: position 2,147,496 of record NZ_KB900539.1, read on the forward strand.
AGGCCAAGGTCGGTCAGGTGCTCACCTTCAAGGGTCTCGACCGCTCTCAGGCCGAGTCGGCCAGCGCTGGCGACATCGTGCTGGTGTCCGGCATCGAGCAGGTCAATATCGGTGTCACCATCTGTGATCCGGAATCGCCCGAGCCGATGAAGCCGATCGCGGTGGACGAGCCGACGCTGACCATGAACTTCATGGTGAACGGTTCGCCGCAGGCCGGTCGCGAAGGCAAGTTCGTCACCAGCCGCCAGATCCGCGAGCGCCTGGAAAAGGAGCTGCTGAAGAACGTGGCGCTGCGCGTCGAATACACCGACGATTCCGACGTGTTCCTGGTGTCCGGTCGCGGCGAACTGCACCTGACCATCCTGCTGGAAAACATGCGCCGTGAAGGCTACGAGCTGGCGGTCGGCCGCCCGCGCGTGGTGTTCAAGGACATCGACGGCGTGAAGTGCGAGCCGTACGAAATGCTGACCGTGGACGTCGAAGAAGGCCACCAGGGCGGCGTGATGGAAGAGCTGGGTCGCCGCCGCGGCGAAATGACCGACATGCAGCCGGACGGCAAGGGTCGCGTGCGCATCGAGTACCGCATTCCGGCGCGTGGCCTGATCGGCTTCCAGGGCGAGTTCCTGACCCTGACCCGCGGCACCGGTCTGGCCAGCCACGTGTTCGACGACTACGGCCCGATGGCCGGCGCAATGTCGGAGCGTCGCAACGGCGTGCTCATTTCGCAGAACGACGGTGAAGCGGTGGCCTACGCACTGTGGAACCTGCAGGACCGCGGCCGCATGTTCGTGAATCCGGGCGATGTGCTGTATGAAGGCATGATCATCGGCATCCACTCGCGCGACAACGATCTGGTGGTGAACCCGATCAAGGGCAAGCAGCTGACCAACGTGCGCGCTTCCGGCACCGACGAAGCCGTGCGCCTGATTCCGCCGATCTCGCTGACGCTGGAATCGGCAATCGAATTCATCGCCGACGATGAACTGGTCGAAATCACGCCGAAGAACATCCGCCTGCGCAAGCGCTACCTGAAGGAACACGAGCGCAAGCGCGCGTCGCGCGACGAATCCTGATCGTCACCTCGTCCGTGACAGAAGGGGCACCTGCGGGTGCCCCTTTTTCATTTGTGCGGTCAGCGGCGGAAATATTTCATGTCACAGCCCAGCCAGCCCTAAAGGAGTGCATCGCTAAAGCCGTATTCCGCGCTTGTGTCCGGGCCCCAGCACACGCCCCTGACCGCCGCAGTCGCATTGCATCTGAAAACTCGAACCAATAAACAGAACGGAGCAATCGGGATATGGCCCGCTTCAACAGTGTGCGCAGCAAACTTGTGCTGCTCAGCCTCATCGGCACCGTCGGCATGGTTGCGGTACTGCTTTTCGGACTGGTGTCGGAATACGGCAACGTCACGCACGACCGCGAAGTCAAGACGCGGCATCTGGTCGAATCCACCCATGCGCTGATCGCGCATTACCAGCAGCAGGAAGCCGCGGGCACCCTCACCCGCGAACAGGCGCAGCATGCCGCGCTGGCCGCGGTGAAATCGCTGCGCTATGACGGTCGAGAGTACTTCTGGGTGAATGACATGAACGCGGTCATGCTCATGCATCCGCTCAAGCCCGAACTCGACGGCAAATCGGTGGCCGACTTCAAGGATCCGGATGGCAAATTCCTGTTCCGCGAATTCATCGAGGTGGTGCGCACGCAGCAAGCCGGTTTCGTCCGCTACCAGTGGCCGCGTCCGGGCGCCGAAGCGCCCCAGCCCAAGCTGTCGTACGTGAAGGGCTTCGAACCCTGGGGCTGGATCGTCGGTTCCGGCATCTACATCGACGACCTGCACCATGAATTCGTCGCGCTGGCGCTGCGTTCCGGTCTGCTGGTGACCGCCATTGCCGCCCTCGCCTTCGTGCTCGCCCACCTGACCGGCCGCAGCATCCTGAAGCCGCTGCGGGCGGTCGAACAGACCATGGACCAGGTCGCGATGAACCACGACCTGACCCGCCGCGCACCGGTCGACGGGCCGGCGGAAATCCGCAACATGGCGCAGTCGTTCAACACCATGATGAGCGGCTTCCAGGGTCTGGTGCGCGATATCGGCCAGTCGTCACAGGCGGTGGAAGCCGCCGCCCGCCAGCTCTCCGTGGCTTCGTCATCGGTTGCCTCAGCTTCGCAGGACCAGAGTCAGTCGGCGATGTCGACCTCGGCAGCGGTCGAACAGATGAGCGGCAGCATCGCCCGCGTGTCGGACCGTGCCCGAAGTACCGACGACACCGCCAGTGCGGCGGAACAGCTGGCCATGCAGGGTGCGGACGTGGTGTCGCGTGCGATGGACGAAATGCAGCGCATTGCCGACTCGGTCCAGACTTCGGCCCGCTTCATCGAAACGCTGGGCCAGCAGTCACAGGAAATTTCCAGCATCGTCAATGTGATCCGCGAAATTTCCGATCAGACCAATCTGCTTGCACTGAACGCGGCCATTGAAGCCGCCCGTGCCGGCGAACAGGGCCGCGGCTTCGCGGTGGTGGCCGACGAGGTGCGCAAACTCGCCGAGCGCACCGGTCAATCAACCACTGAAATCTCGACCAAGATTTCCCGCATCCAGGAAGAGACGCAACGGGCGATCCACAGCATGCAGGAAGGCAGCCGCCGGGTCGGCGAAGGCGTGGATACCGCACGCATCGCCATGGATTCGATGGAACAGATCCGTCGCGGCGCCATCGACGTGCGCGAGGCGATACGCGACATTTCGGAAGCGCTGCAGGAACAGTCGGCCGCCAGTTCGCTGGTGAGCGAGAACATCGTCAGCATTTCGTCGACCGCCACGCGCAACAGCGGCGAGGTGATCGCCATTGCCGGCGAGGCTTCATCGCTGCAGCGGCTGGCCGCCGGCCTGCAGTCTTCGTCCGCCCGATTCAGCGTGTGAGCGGCGCGCCCGTCTGCGCGCGCAGACGGGCGTAAGTGGTCTGCAGCACGCGCGCGTCGCTGCTTGCGCGATGGCGGGTGCTGTGCAGCTCTTCCGCCACCACCTGCTTCACCTCATGCCAGCGCGCGGCTTCGTCTTCGCTCAGCAGTTCGCGCAGGCTGCGCAGCTGGAAGTGAGGGACCCGGTCCGCCTCGTCGTACAGGCGTGACAGCCAGGCGTAATCGTTACCCCAGGCGTCGCTGTAGACCTGGTGGCCGTGCAGCGCCTCGTCCAGCCGGCCAACCACTTCCTGCACCGGCAGGCCATGGCGCGCAAGCACTTCGCGTGAAATGTGGTGCACCGATTCGGCTGCGGCATCCCAGTGCCGCCAGGATGCAGCCGGACGGACCAGACAGCACACGGTGCGCCCATCGGCCAGCGCGCAGCCCACCTCGATCGGATAGCTGCCAGCGCCGAAGCCGGAGGCCTCGATGTCGAGGAAGACCGGCAGCGGCTCACTGTCGGCGGCGCACACGTTCAATCCTTCAGCGCGTAGATGGCCGGCAGGTTGCGCCAGGCGCCACGCACGTCCATGCCGTAGCCGAACACGTAACGGTCCGGCAGTTCGAGGCCGGTGAAATCGGCCCGTATCGGCTTCGGCCGGCCGATGCGCTTGTCCGAAAACACCGCGGTCAGGCAGCGGGCCGCGCCCTTGGCCAACAGGTGTTCACGAATGGCCGACAGCGTGATGCCTTCGTCCAGAATGTCGTCGATCACCAGCACGGTACGACCCACCACCGGCGTACGCGGCTCGCTGATCCAGCGCAGCGTACCGCCGGCTGTTTCGTCGCCGTAACGGGTGACGTGCAGGTAATCGAAATCGAGCGGAAAGGCGAGCTGCGGCAGCAGATTGCCGGTGAACACCACCGCACCGCCCATGACCGACAGCAGCAGCGGATAGCTGTCGCCGAGCGCGGCAGTGATTTCATGAGCGACCCGCTCCACCGCCGCATCGACTTCGGCGGCGGAGCAGATCAGGTCGGCGCCGTCGAGCAGCGCCCGGGCGTCGTCCAGTCGGCTCACGCGGCGTCGGCTTCGCGCGACACTTCCTGCGCGTCCATCCAGGCGGTGAAGGCAGCGCCCACTTCAGGGTGCTTGCGCGCCAGCGCCACGGTCGCCTGCAGATAACCCAGCTTGGAACCGCAGTCGTAGCGGGTGCCCTTGAACGGATAGGCCAGCACCGCCTCTTCGCCCAGCAGCGTGGCGATCGCATCGGTCAGCTGCAGTTCGCCGCCGGCACCCGGCTTCAGCGACTTCAAATGATGGAAGATGCGCGGCGTCAGCACATAGCGACCGACCACGGCCAGCGTGGACGGCGCCACATCAGGCTTGGGCTTCTCGACGATGCCGGTCACGCCATACAGGCCGCCCACGTCGGCGTCGGTGCTGACGATGCCGTAGCTGCCGGTCTGGCTGCGCGGCACCTGCTGCACGCCCAGAATCGAGCGGCCGAAGCGGTCGAAAATGTCGGTCATCTGCTTCAGGATGGGCGGTTCGCCATCGATCAGATCGTCGGCCAGCAGCACCGCGAACGGTTCGTCACCGACCACCGGCTCGGCGCACAGCACCGCGTGCCCCAGACCCAGCGGTTCGGCCTGACGGATGTAGATGCAGTTCACGTGCTTGGGCACCGTGTTGCACAGCGCCAGCAGATCGTGCTTCTGCTTCATTTCGAGCTCGTGCTCGAGTTCGTAGGCCTTGTCGAAGTGGTCGGCAATCGAGCGCTTGGTACGACCGGTAATGAAGATGAGGTCGGTGCAGCCGGCGGCCACCGCCTCTTCAACCGCGTACTGGATCAGCGGCTTGTCGACCACCGGCAGCATTTCCTTCGGATTTGCCTTGGTGGCGGGCAGAAAACGGCTGCCCAGGCCGGCGACCGGGAACACGGCCTTGCGTACGGATTTCATCGTTCTATGGCTCCTTCTTCTCGAGCATCGACATGAGCCCGGATTCATCGAGAATATTAATGCCCAGTTCTTGCGCTTTTGTGAGCTTGGAACCGGCGTCCGTGCCTGCCACCACGAAATCGGTCTTTTTCGACACGGCGCTGGTCACTTTTGCCCCCGCAGCTTCAAGCAAGTCCTTGGCCTGATCGCGCGACAGCGTGGGCAGCGTGCCGGTGAGCACCACCGTGCGGCCGACCAGCGGACCGCTCGCCACCTGCGCTTCGCCCTCTTCCCATTCAATGCCACAGGCACGCAGCTGTTCAACCACTTCGCGGTTGTGCGGCTGAGCGAAGAAAGTGTGGATGCTGGCGGCCACCACCGGGCCGACGTCCGGCACCTGGGCCAGTTCTTCGACCGAGGCGTCCATGATGCGGTCCATGCTGCCGAGGTGGCGCGCCAGATCCTTCGCGGTGGCTTCGCCGACGTGCCTTATGCCCAGCGCGAACATGAAACGCCCCAGCGTGGTGCGCTTGGACTTCTCCAGCGACGCCACCAGGTTTTCGGCCGATTTCTCGGCCATGCGGTCCAGTTCCGCCAGCTTGAGCACGCCCAGCCGGTACAGGTCGGGCAGTGTGCGGATCAGCCCGCTGTCCACCAGTTGCTCGACCAGCCGGTCGCCCAGACCTTCCACATCCATCGCACGGCGCTGCGCGAAATGCAGCACCGCCTGCTTGCGCTGCGCCGAGCAATACAGCCCGCCGGTGCAGCGATGATCGACCTCGCCTTCTTCACGCACCACGTCCGAACCGCAGACCGGGCAGTGGCTGGGCATCGAGAATGCCCGCGCGTCTGCCGGCCGTCTGTCCGACAGCACCGACACGACTTCCGGAATCACATCGCCTGCTCGCCGGATGACGACGGTGTCGCCCACATGCACGTCCTTGCGGCGGATTTCGGACTCGTTGTGCAGCGTGGCGTTGGTCACCGTGACACCGCCGACGAATACCGGCGCCAGCCGCGCCACCGGCGTCAGCTTGCCGGTGCGGCCGACCTGCACCTCGATGTCCTGCACCGTGGTGAGCGCTTCCTGAGCCGGATACTTGTGCGCGACCGCCCAGCGCGGCTCGCGGGTCACGAAACCCATCTTCGCCTGCAGCGCGAGGCTGTTCACTTTGTAGACCACGCCGTCGATGTCGAAGGGCAGCGAGGGCCGCGCCTCGGCGATGCGCGCATGGAATGCAGCCAGCGCCTCGCCACCGGTGCACACCGCGCGGTGCTCGCTGACCGGCAGGCCGAAAGCGACCAGCGCGTCGAGCACGCCGGCGTGGGTGGCGGGAAGATCCCAGCCGCGCACCTCACCCAGACCGTAGGCGTAGAAAGACAGCGGGCGCTTCGCGGCGATCGCCGGATCGAGCTGGCGGATGCTGCCGGCTGCGCCATTGCGCGGATTCACAAGCGTCTTTTCGCCGGCAGTGATCGCGCGCTCGTTGTAGGCATCGAAATCATCGCGCCGCATATAGACCTCGCCGCGCACCTCCAGCACTTCGGGCAGGCCGGGGGCGTCGAACAGTGAGGGCTGACCCCGGTCCTGTCCCTTTGCCGGCAGCGGCGTGAGGCGCAGCGGCACGTCGCGTATGGTGCGCACGTTCTGCGTCACGTCCTCGCCAGTCTCGCCGTCACCACGGGTGGCGGCCTGCACCAGCACGCCGTGCTCGTAGCGCAGGTTGATGGCGAGGCCGTCGAACTTCAGTTCAGCGGCGTATTCGACCGGCGGCGCATCGTCGGCCAGCGCCCCCAGCCCCAGCTCGCGTCGCACACGGGCATCAAAATTCAGCGCGCCGCTGGCTTCGGTGTCGGTTTCGGTGCGGATGGACAGCATGGCCACCACATGACGCACCGGGGCGAAGCTGTCGAGCGGCCTGCCGCCCACGCGCCGGGTGGGCGAATCCGGCGTCGCCAGTTCGGGGTGTTCGGCTTCCAGCGCCTGAAGTTCGCGGAACAGGCGGTCGTATTCCGCGTCCGGAATTTCCGGCGCGTCGAGTTCGTAGTAGAGGCGGTCGTGATGGGCGATCTGCGCGCGCAGTACTTCCGCGCGCGCGCTGACGGCAGCGTCCATCAGCTGAACAGGCGCCGCGACGACGGGCTGCCGGCAGCGACGCCGAACTGCGTCATGCGGGTCTGGAATTCGGCAATCTTGCCGCGGATGACACCGAGCGAAGCCGGCGACAGCGGCTGGCGGTTGTCATCGACCACGCGCGCGCCCAGCGCGTGCGCGAGCTGTTCGGCCACCATGACCATGCGGTCGAAGGCACGCGCACCGTCCGGCACCGTCGGCACGTCGAGCAGCAGCGTGACGCCCGGCGTCTGCAGCGATTTCATCGTTTCGGGTGCGAACTGCGCGGCGTCCTGATTCACCAGCGTGTAGTGGGTGACGCCCGCGTCGTCGCGCGCGTGGAACTGGCCGCCTTCCAGCACGAAGCCCTGGGCTTCGGCCAGTCCGCGCAGCTTGGTGCCGGAAATCGCATGGTCGCCGGCCACCAGATTGAGGCCGATCTGCACGTCGACCGAGGCGGCGAACTGGTCCAGTTCGCGCGCACGGCCCAGCATCTGGCGCGCATCCGGGAAATGCACCACCGCCAGGAAGCGGTCGGCGACTGCCTGCAGCGCATGCGCCAGCGCCGACAGCGAGGCGTCGCTGAACGGGCCGCGCCGGTCGGCCAGCTGCACTGCCAGTTCCACCCGACCCAGCATGCCGGCGGTGTCCGGCGTCAGCACAAGCCAGCGGCCGGCCTGCGCATCGTGGCCGCGCAGACGCAGCGCGGCGTCGACCGCGCGGGTCAGATCCTGCCAGGCCGCGCTGAATTCGGTGGCCGCGACCGGGTTTTCGAACTCGATCACCACCTGTTCCTCGATCCGCTCGTCGCACCAGCCGGCGCCGTCATCTGCGGCAGGCACTGCACTCGCCGGGGTTTCACGCACCGGCGGCGGCATGACCACGGTGTCGTCGGCGGCGGCCGGAACCGTCGGTTCGGTCAGGGCGGCATCGTCCGGACCGGCGCCGAAGCTGCTGCCCAGATCGATGTCCAGCGTCGGTTCGACCCGGCGTACCGGTGCCGCCAGCGGGTCGATCAGCACGTCCGGCTGGGCGTCGCCCAGCGCGCGCTCCGCGGTGCGGCGGTGGCGGCGTTCCTGCCACATGTTGTAGCCGATCACGGCACCGACGCCGAGCACGCCCAGTGCGATCAGGCCCATCTGCAGTTCAGTCAGTTGCATGAATCCGGTTCCTTGTTCGTTCAGACGCTGAGCGCTTCGTCGCGCAGCTTCAGCGCCGCTTCCATATCGACCTCGACCACGCGCGAACAGCCGCGCTCCTGCATGGTGACGCCGACCAGCTGTTGCGCCATTTCCATCGTGATCTTGTTGTGACTGATGAACACGAACTGCGTCGAAGCGGACATGCGCTTCACCATTTCGCAGAAGCGTTCGGTATTCGTATCGTCCAGCGGCGCATCCACCTCGTCCAGCATGCAGAACGGCGCCGGGTTGAGCTGGAAGAAGGCAAACACCAGCGCGGTCGCGGTCAGTGCCTTCTCGCCGCCGGACAGCAGCTGGATCGATGCATTGCGCTTGCCCGGCGGCTGTGCGAACACCTGCAGGCCGGCATCGAGGATTTCGTCGCCGGTCATCACCAGTCGGGCTTCGCCGCCGCCGAACAGTTCCGGGAAGATGCGCCCGAATTCGGCATTGACGCGATCATACGTGTCCTTCAGCAGCACGCGGGTTTCGCGGTCCATGCGGCGGATGGCGTCTTCCAGCGTGGCGATGGCGTCGCGCAGGTCGGTGGACTGCGCGTCCAGATAGCCCTTGCGCTCGCTGGCCTGCGCCAGCTCTTCCAGCGCAGCCAGGTTCACCGCGCCCAGTGCGGCGATCTCGCGGCCGAGGCGGCCGATTTCGCCATTGAGCGCGCCCTCCTTCACCTTTTCCGCCTCGCCTTCGGCGACCAGCGCATCGAGCCGGCCTTCCGGCAGCTCGATTTCGGCCAGCCGCTGGGCGTACTGATCGGCGTTGAGCACCGCTGCCTGCTGCTTGAGCTTCAGTTCGGCCAGCCGCTCGCGCGCCGGCGCCAGCGTGTGTTCGGTGTTCGCGCGCTGCGATTCCAGGTCGCGCAGCTGGGCGGCCAGCACTTCCTGCGCGTCGCGGCAGGTGGCCAGCACCTGTTCGCGCGCGCGCCGGTTGTCCAGCACCTGCTGCAGCCGGGCGTCGATGCTGCCTTCGTCGATCTGCGCGAATTCGTCGCTGCGCAGCGCGCGCTCAAGCTCGGCGTTCTCGAGCTGGGTTTTCGCCATGCCCAGATTGTTGCCGAGGTCAGTCAGCCGGCTGCTGCATTCGCGCTGAGAGAAATTCGCTTCCTGCAGTTCGCGCACCGCGGCCTGATCGGCAAAACGCGCTTCGCGCAGCTGGATGTCGGCGTTCTTCTGCGCGTCCAGCGACGAATCCAGCCGCATGCGCTGCACGTCGATCAGTTCGCGCGCGCGTTCGATCTCGGCATCGGCGCGTTCCAGATGCGCCTGTTCGGTCTGTTCCGCCAGTTCGACCTCGGCCCGATCGCGCGCCAGCGCCGCCTTCTGTTCGTCGAAGCGCGACACCGCCTGGGCGAGCTTGATCTGTTCCACCTGCGCGCTGTGCGCCGCCTGGGTCAGGGACTGCTGTTCGCGCCGCGCCGCCGCCTGTTCCTCGTGCGCACCGGCCAGCGCCGCTTCGGCTTCACGCAGCATTTCGCGCGCTTCGGCCAGACGGGCGTCCGCCTCGTCGATTTCGGCGCCCAGCCGTTCGATGTCGCGCGCCCGCTCCAGCACGCCGTGGGTACGCGCGTCCGGCGCGTACAGCGTGAGCGAGGCGCCATGCGCAAGCCGGCCTTCGCAGTCCACGCGCGGGCCGGTGGCGGTGACATCCAGCGACTCGACCGCGGCGACCGGGCCGAGCCACAGATCGAGCAGCGCGTTCCAGCGGGCGTCCTGCGCACGCACCCGGTGGCGCAGGCTGTCTGCCGGCACCGCAGCCGCGGCGTCCTGCCCGGGCAGCGCAAGCGTGAGGTTCTGCGGCGCCGCGCCGGCCGCACGGGCGCGGGCCAGCGTGCCGGCGTCCGGCACTTCGAGCGCGCCGAGGCGCTCGCGCAGCACGGCTTCCACCGCCATTTCCCAGCCGGCATCGACCTGCAGCGACTGCCACAGCGGCTTCGCATTCTGCAGACCGAGCGCCGCCAGCCAGGGCGCGAGCTTGCCGTCGCTCTGGGTCTTGCGCTGCAGTTCGACCAGCGCGTCGCGGCGGGCGCGGGTTTCGGTCAGCGTGCGGGTGTGGGCGCGCTCGGCGTCCTGTGCGTTGCGCACCTGGGCCTGCAGCTGCGGCACCGCGTTCTGCGCCGCGTGCAGCCGCTGCTGCGCGGCTTCCTGCGCCATCTGCAGCGATTCGAGCTTGTCCTGGGCCAGCGCCAGCGCCTCGCGGTCCGGCTCCACCAGCTGCGCCTCGTCGTGCGCGATGCGCTCGCGCCGCCCGGCCAGCGAATTCAGCGTGCGGCCGGCGTTGGCGCGATGGGTTTCCTCGACCTTGAGCTGCTGTTCGACCGCCGCCAGCTCGTGCCGCGCGACGCTGGCCTGCTGTTCGGCCTCCTGGAAGGCGCTCTCGGCCTCCGGCAGCAGGGCAGACGTGGTTTCGTGCCGCGCTTCGGCCTGTTCGATGCGGTGCGCGGCGTGGTCGGCCAGTTCGGTCCAGCGGCCGATATCGGTTTCGACGCCTTCGATGCGCGCGCGCCAGTTGGCCACTTCGCTTTCGAGTTGGGCGATGCGCGCCTGCAGCTTGTGCCGGTTCTCGGCGGCGCGCTTCAGGTCGTCTTCCAGCCGACTCGCTTCGGCGTTCGCGGTCAGCAGTTCGGCCTGGGCGGCGTGCACCGCTTCGGAGCTGGCGAAATGTTCGGTGCGGATGCGCTCCAGCGCTGCCTCGTGGTGGCGCAGCGCCGCGGTGTCGCGCTCGATGTCGTTTTCCAGCCGGCCGGCATCCTGAGCCAGGGTGTCGGCTTCGGCCGCGGCCGATCGCTGTTTCAGCGCCCACAGCAGCGCCTGGCGTTCGCTCAGCCGGCGGTTCAGTTCGGTGTAGCGGGCGGCGACTTCCGCCTGCTTCTGCAGCCGCTCGATGCGGTTGCCCAGTTCGCCGACGATGTCGTCCAGGCGCACCAGATTGTCGCGCGCATCGTCCAGCCGGCCCTGGGTTTCCTTTCGCCGCTCGCGGTATTTGGTGATGCCCGCCGCCTCTTCGAGAAAGGCGCGCAGCTCTTCCGGCCGCGCCTCGATGATGCGGGTGATCATGCCCTGTTCGATGATGGCGTAGGCACGCGGCCCGAGGCCGGTGCCGAGGAACACGTCGATCACGTCGCGCCGGCGCACGCGGGTGTTGTTGATGTAGTAATCCGACTGGCCGTCGCGCTCGAGCACGCGCTTGACCGCGATTTCGGCGTACTGCGACCACTGGCCGGCCGCCCTGCCCTGGGCGTTGTCGAACACCAGTTCGACGCTGGCCCGGCCCACCGGCTTGCGGGTGCCTGAGCCGTTGAAGATGACGTCGGTCATCGCGTCGCCGCGCAAGGCGGAAGCGCGCGACTCGCCGAGCACCCAGCGCACCGCGTCGATGATGTTGGATTTGCCGCAGCCGTTCGGCCCCACCACGCCGACCAGCTGGCCGGGCATCTGAATGGTGGTCGGATCGACGAAGGTCTTGAAACCGGCGAGTTTGAGCTTGGACAGTCGCACGGGTCTGCGGCGGGAGGAAGGACGTCGGGCTGAAAAAAGGCGGGCGAACGAGGCCCGATAGGGTGCGGATGATAGCACCGGCGCGGCTCACCGGCCTTTGCGAGGGAAAACCGGCCGCGCAGTCCGATGGTCCGGGCGCCAGCCCTTCTCCGTCGCGGCGGGGGCGGATGCTGCAGTGCATCGAACGCCTCGGCGCCGGCGTGTCGTCCTAGAATGGCGCCTCAGTCGAAAGAACCGTCATGGCACTGACCATGGAAGGCTTTCATCCTTGTCATCAATCGGGGTGAATATGAGCAAGCCTTTCATTTCCCTGTGCCCGGAAATCACCCGGGCCAACGCGCTGAATCTGATGGACTGGCTGGAGGACGAGAGCGTCATCCGCTACCTGAGCGATTCGCGTCATGTTTCCCGCCACATCGAACAGGTCATCAGCCGGGTTCAGCTGCCGGTCCTGACCCATCTGTTCAACCAGGGCGGCCGCTTCTTCATGGCCTGTGACCGGGATGACCGGTCGGTCGGCTTCGTCCGCCTGGCCAGGTCCGGCGCGGACTGCGAAATCGTGCTGGTCATCGGAGACCGCGACAACTGGGGCCGCAAGCTGGGCGCCAGTGCGCTGCGCGAAGGCATGAAGCTGGCCTTCTTCGACATGCGGGCCGAAAAACTCATTGCACGCATCCACGCCGACAACACGCGTTCGCTGAACACCTTTCTGCGCAGCGGCTTCGTACTCGACAGCGAAACACCGACGCTGAAGTCATTCACCATGAGTTCGGAGCGCTATCTGCAGCGCCTGCGCGAAGACACGGTGAATGATCCGTCCGCCATCTACATCACCGAAATCGACCAGACCCGGCTGCGCACCCTGATCGCACTGGAAGACGGGGCGGACGTGGTCGATCTGGAACACGAGATCGAGCGCGCCATCGTGGTCGAGCCGCAGCAGGTGAAACCGGATGTCGTCACGATGAACTCCCGGGCCGTGCTGCATCTGGACGACGAGGAAGTGGAAGTGGCGCTGGTCTACCCGCAGGACGCGGATGGCAGCGACAACAGGCTGTCGGTGTACTCAAGCATCGGCACCGCCATACTGGGCTACCGGGAAGGCGATGCCATCGACTGGCGTACGCCGTACCGCACCCGACGGATACGCATCGAGCGCGTGCTGTACCAGCCGGAAGCCGCGGGCGATTTTCATCTGTAGGGCGGCTCGGCTGCAGATCGAGCACCGACCGGCGTCAGCACCGCCTGGCAGGGAAACCGGCACCTCCCGTTCGCCATCGGAGGCCGGTCGCCCCTGGTGCAGCGCGATGCAGCATCACGGATGCCTGCTTCATTGCTCTGTGGCGGACAGTCCCTGACTGTGTCCCTCCAGGGTGCGGACACCGTGAAGCGGCCTGTACCTGAGGTATCTTCCACAGGTGGCCGGTCGGCATGCACGGCGGTTTTTTTCCTGAATGGCAAGGCGTGGAACAGGTGACACAGCGGCAGGAGAGACGGTCGAGGGGCGCCCGGTCACTCCGAAGTACAGGCAAGGCCCCCGCCCTTGCCGGGCTTCGGCTGCTGCCATCCTCTGCTGACATGCAACGGCTGAGGTTTCATGCGCAGACGCCCGGCCCGCTGAGCGGCGATGCCCGCCATGCCAGCCTGCGCAGCCCCACTCCGGCGTCGAGCCGGGAATCCATCTTCTGTGCGCAAATCCGCGTCTTTCTGCCGTGGCCGGTTTCCTCGCGGACCGGATCTGGCATGCGCACCCGCACAGGTCGAGCACCCATGCTTCAGCCCTTGCCATGAGAGTGCTGGTATCCGCCGCAGGCAGTCATGGTGATGTACTGCCCTTTGTCGCGCTGAGCCGCGAACTGGCCGCACGCGGGCACGAGGTCTTTTTCTATGCGAACCCGTACTTCCGCGACTGCGTCCCGGATGGCGGCATCCGCTTCGTGCCGGTCGGCGCCGTCGGTGACCACGCCACGCTGATGGCCGAGCTGTCGGATGACGACCCGAATCGCGCGTTCAAGCGCGTCACGCGGGAGCTGGTCGGACTGTGCCCGCAGTTCCATCGCGCGATGCAGTCCGACGTGCGCCCCGGCAATACCCTCGCCCTCGGCAGCTCATTGCTGTTCGCAGCCCGGCTGCTGCGCGAAACCGACGCCGTGCCCTGTGCAACCGTTCATCTGTCGCCCTCGGTGTTCCGGTCAGATGCGCGCCCGCCGCGACTGGTGCCGAACTGGATCACGGCACGCACACCTTTCCTGCTGAAGCGGGCGGCCTGGTGGCTGCTGGACAGCGCGTTCTACGACCCCAACGTCACCGCCCCCTTCAACCGCTATCGGGCTGAACTGGGCCTGCCTCGTGTCGATCGCGTATTCCGTTCGTGGATACACGATGCGGACTGCGTGCTCGGACTGTTTCCGGACTGGTTTGGCGACCCGCAGCACGACTGGCCGCCAGGCATCGCGCTGTGCGGCTTTCCGCTGTATGACCAGGGCCCCGCGCGCCCGATGACGCCCGCGCTCGAAGCTTTCCTCAGCGACGGCCCGCCGCCTGTCGCCTTCTCCGCAGGCACGGCCACCGCCTCCGCAGGCGCATTCTTCGCAACCTCGGTCGCCGCCGCGCAGATCGCCGGAGTGCGCGCGATTCTGCTGACACCCTTCGCGCAGCAGCTGCCGCGCCGCTTGCCCGACGGCGTTCTCCACGTGGATTACGCCCCGTTCAGCGCGCTGCTGCCCAGGCTCGCCGCCTTCGTCCATCACGGCGGCATCGGATCCACCAGCCAGGCGCTGCGCGCAGGCGTGCCCCAGCTCATCCGGCCGTCCGCCTACGACCAGTTCGACAACGCTGACCGCGCGGTAAGCCTGGGGGTGGCAAAGGAAATCCTGCCGCGTCGGTACGTACCTGAAGCGGTGTCCGCGGCCCTGGAAGACATGCTTGCTGACGCGGCCCTCTCCAGGCGTTGCAGCGAAATCGCCGCACGTCTCGTCGGCAACGAGACCATCGGAAAAGCCTGCGACACCCTGCTCGACCGGCTTGGGCCGCTCGCTTCGGCCGGGCGCTTCGCCTCACCGCCGGCCGAGAATCAGCGCTGAGCGACCGTTTCCCTCTCCCTGTCCCCGGGCGCCTCCAGGTGCCCGGGGACAGGCTGGCCGCGACAATCTCCTCCAGCGGCGAGTCGCCGCGCAGTCCGGCCACCTCCCACCGGTCTGAACCCCGCGCGGACAGCGCTCATCGGATGAAGACCGATCGGGCCTTTGAATTCACATGACATCGATGTGTGTTCAAACAAACGTCTTTCGCACTCTTCAGATGCCGGCCTTCTGTCGCCTCACGTTCATCCTCAAGAAAATCGGGAATCTCATCTGACACGCAAACGCAATGTTTGCGTCGTGGGCTGCGTGAGCGCGTGCCAACGCGAGCTCGTGTTACCTCATCGGAAGTCAAGGCGCCAGAACTCATCCTTACGGATGAATGCCAGTCCGAACGATTCCATTTACATAGACATTCGTTGCCATCTAAATAGAAACCGCCGTCGTGTGCCGCATCCATGTACGCGACGGGCAGCACGTCGACGCCGGACAACTGCTGGTCGAACTCGAAGCCGCCGCCACCGCCCCCGAAACCGAAACCCAGCGCGCGCACCAGGCTCTCAACGCGGCCCGGCTTGAGGCCGCGCGTTATGCAGCGCTCGCTGGCGCGGGCCAGGCCGTGCGGGTGCAGGCTATCCCCGGCATCGCACCCGACGACTTGCGTGCAGAGCAGCGCGCCGCGCAGAGCCAGTACCTCGAACATCGGGCAAGGCTGTCCAGCCTCGACACCGAGATCGGCCGTCGCGGCGCCGAACTGGCGGCCTCGCGCGAACTGGTGCAGAAACTCAAGGAAACCCTGCCCATCGCCCGCTCCCGCGCCGAGGACTACAAGAATCTGGTCGAACGCAACTTCGTATCGCGCCACGGCTACCTCGAACGCGAACAGGTGCACATCGAACAGGAGCGCGACCTCGGCTACCAGGAAGCGCACGCCCTTGAACTGATGGCAGGCATCGAAGAAGCACGCAGCCGGCACGCCGCACTCATCGCCGAATTCGAACGTAATGCCATCGCCGCACAACTCGAAGCACAGAAGCGCGTCAACCAGCTCGAACAGGAACTGATCAAGGCGCGCACGCGCGAAGTGCAGCAGAAACTCATCGCCCCGGTCGCCGGCACCGTTCAGCAACTGGCCATCCACACCGAAGGCGGCGTGGTAACCGAAGCGCAGCCACTGATGGCCATCGTGCCGGACGAACAGCAGGCCGAAGTCGAGGCCTTGCTTGAAAACTGCGACGTCGGCTTCGTCCAGCCTGGCCAGCGCGCAGTGATCAAGGTCGAAACCTTTCCCTTCACCCGCTACGGAACGATAGAGGGCGAAGTCGCCTTCGTTTCACAGGATGCCGTCGCAGATGAAAAGAAGGGGCTGGTGTTCCAGGCGCGGGGCCGGCTCAAGCGCCCCGAATGGAAAGTGGACAAGCGCATCGTGCCGCTGTCGCCGGGCATGGCGGTGACCGCAGAAATCCACACAGGCAAGCGTCGGGTGATCGAGTACTTCCTGGATCCGATACGCAAGACGGTCAACGAAAAGCCTGGCGGAGCGCTGACCGTGAGACTGCTCGTCATCCACCAGAACTTCCCTGGCCAATTCCGCCATCTCATTCCGCACTGGGCGAAAGAACCGGGTTGGCAGGTTGTAGGCATAGGCCGCGATACCGCGCCCGTTTTGAAGTGTGTGCCCTGGCTCAGATACCGCCTCCATCGAGAAGGTAACAAGCAACAGCAACCCTACCTGCGCAATATGGGACTGAGCGTCTTGCATGAATAGCCCGTCGCGATCGTAATGCTCAACTTGAAGCCTCGACCAGACGTGAGTCTGGTGCATTCAGATTGGGACGAAACGCTCTATGTGAAGGATGTCTTCCCGGAGGCACGCCCGATTCACAACTGCGAGCGCCATCACGGATCGTCGGACAGCGTCAACCCCGAGTTGGCGCCAACCTTTGACGACATCACACACATGCGTAGGTTGAACACCGAGCACACGCTCAATCGGACCAACTGCGATGCTGGCAGCAGGCCGGCTCTGCAGCAAAAGAGTCGTCCCCTCGAACTAATCCCGTCGAAGATAGAGGCAGCTCACGAAGGGGCCAACATGCCTCTCCTTTATCCAAGTCCTAACGAGCGAAATTACATCCCCATCTGCCTCAGAGTCCAGCAAGCAATCATCCAGCACCTGACATAAAAAAACTGAAGTACACAGAGGCAATCATAAAGCATTCAGAATTTCAACATATTGGATACAAAAGAACTTGCCTATACCATCGCTTGACTTCGAGCAAGCACACCTTCCGTTCAAGAAACTAATTAGCGACCAAGAAATGATGGCGAGATTTCAAGCAAACAGAGCTGGCTTCAACTTGCTTGTCCGCGATGCCCAGCGCACTAAAGATGGCGGAGAAGATGTATAGCCAAAGCAACTTGATGACCCTGCGCTTGCAAAAAGCCTCGGAATAAATTGGATTACACGAAAGAGAGATTACTCAAGTTCAAAGACCATCTGCTTACCTCCAACCGACTCAAACAACAACGTTTGTTCAGAGATGGTTTTTCAATGGGGCGAAATATCATTGATCGCAGACAAAACACGGTTTATAGAAAGAAACCTCTGGCCCTATAGCAACCTTGTGAAATCTTATCTCTTCCTACCAAACCAAAAACCAACGACCACTCAGATCAACGCTTCGGACGCAAAAAGCCACGATCAAACGAGCGCGAATCGATCCGAAATCGTTTCATCCCTTGACGAAATGTGGCCCGCCGGGTGGCCAACTGAAATTGACACCCCACCATGCCTGACTCGCCGCATTGGCGATGGCTGGGCACTTCAATTATGCAGGAACCAAATAGGAGGGTAACAATGGAAAGCCAGAACTACAAATTTAGCGATGCTTCGCTTGAATATGTAAGACGTGAATCTTCGATCAATCTGGCTCTGGCTGCCAAACTTGAAGAGTTAATACTGACCGGAGCAGCCACCGATGGCATCGGCAATCTTCTGAACAACCGAATCGTCGGGAACTCACTGGACAACGTTCTAGAGGGCGATATCGGCGCGGACAGGTTACTGGGGGGCGCCGGTAACGACACCTACAAGTTCTCTCGTGGTGACGAGGACGACACCATTTTGGAGTCGGACACTACGTTGGGCAACCAGGACGTTCTGAACTTCGAATCAAACGTCGCATATGACCAACTCTGGTTTACAAGGGTTGGCTCCGATCTAGAAATCAGCGTTATCGGGACGACGGATCGAGTTACGGTAAGTAACTGGTATGAGGGGAGTGCTTCACGTATCGAGCAGGTCGCCGCCAGCGACAAGATCCTGGTCGATACGCAGGTACAGGCGCTGGTCGATGCCATGGCGTCGATGACGCCTCCCCCGCTCGGTCAGACCGCCTTGTCGGCCGCTCAGGTCAGCGCGCTCCAGCCGGTGTTGGCAAGCAGCTGGCAATAAGGTGTAGCCCAGACAGCCGAGGTAGCAGGGCCTTCGCCCTGCTACCTCTGCCCGCAGAGGCGAACTTACGAGCGGTACTTCGAAGTGGAGCATGGGCTCGCCCCATACGAGGGCAACGCCAAGATGCCTGCACGTAGCCCTTCAGCGAGGTCGTGTGTTCAAGCGCGAAACTGCCTCTGATGTTCTTTGGCGCCGCTCTCAGGTAGGATTCTTACTTCAAATTCCTACTCGGGAGTATGAGATGCTCGTCACCGAAAAAGGACAGGTCACCATCCCCAAGCACATACGCGACGCTGCAGGCGTTGCGCCAGGCAGCGAGGTGACGTTCAGCCTTGAAGGCAGCAAGATCGTCATCACCCCTGTCGGCACAGGCGTCAAGGAAGACCGTCGGGCTCGGCTCAGGGCCGCCGCTGTAAAGGTACACGGCAGTCTGGGCGCCGAATTCAGGCAGATGGGCGCGGACGAAATCATGCATTTCATCCGCGGCGATGACCCCGCCGACGGCGCCGCGTAGTGATGCTCGCCAGTCTTGCCAGCTATGACGGCTCGGCCGGCGTGCTGGTCGATACGAATGTCTGGGTGGACTGTATCGACGATGCCAGCCCCTGGCATGAGTGGGCGGTTGAGCAATTGCAGCGCTGCAGCGAGCGGTACCCCCTGCACGTGAACATCGTCATCTACACCGAGCTGCTGATTCCCGACCCGGACATCGGCGCCCTGGATGCGATGCTGGATATCTATGAAACCTCGCGGACGCCCTTGCCATGGGCTGCCTCGTCCCTCGCCGCGGCTGCCTTCGCACTGTACCGACGCCGCGGCGGCGGCCGGGACAAGCCGCTTCCCGACTTCTTCATCGGTGCTCACGCGGCCGTCTCCAATTTGAGCGTACTGACCCGCGATCCGAAGCCGTACCGGAATTACTTCGCACGGCTGTCAGTCATCGCACCTTGACACGTGACTTACCGACCGGAGCTGTCCAGTAGCGCATCGAACTGCGCCGACGATCAGACTTCGCCTCCGGCGTCCTGATCTGTCCGCTCCGGCTCCAGATGCCCCGAGAACAGACTGGCCGCGATGATCATCGCGCCGCCGGCCCATTCCTTGACGCCCATCACCTCGCCCGCCAGCCACCAGGACGAGATCGCGGCGACCACCAGTTCGAACAGGAAAAGCGCGATTGCGGCGTTGGCGCTGATGAAGGTGATGCCGTACTGCACCACCAGATTGACCACCAGCAGCACGCCGGCCACCACGGCCAGCAGCAGCCAGGTTTCGGCGCTGGCGGCGGCGACCTGCTCCAGCGGCGATTCGCCGCGCAGCCAGGCGATCAGCGGCGCCATGCAGATCACGCCGAGGAAGACTGCCATCACCTTCTGTTCTATCTCGATGTGGGCGGTGCGGCGGATCAGCACATTGGTGAGCGCGAAGCACACGCCAGCCCCCAGACCCACCCACTCCGCGGTGCCGGATGGCCAGGGCAGGCCGAGTTCCGGCCGCCACAGCATGACGAAGGCACCGGCCAGCGACAGCGCGATCACGCCGGCGCCGGCCCGGCTCAGCCGTTCGCCGAGCAGCAGGCGCGACAGCAGCACGGTCCATAGCGGCGACAGGTAGAACAGCAGCAGCACCCGCATCACCACGCCATCCAGCGTGCCGAGCACGTAGCCGATATTGGTGCCGGCCGCGGCCAGCGCCAGCGCGACAAACCAGAAACTGGGCCGGGTTCGGCGCAGTACCGGCCACAGCGGCCCCAGTCCGAACAGGAAGGCCAGGCCGTAAGTGATGAAGGTGGCGGTGACGCCGCCGACGCCGGCGGCGTCGATCACACGGTAGGGGTACCAGATCAGGCCCCACACGACCGCGCCGGCCAGCAGTGCGATCGAGGGCAGCAGCCGTGACGACGGCCGGCGGGAAGTGAGCATCGGGACGTATACTTACGGGTTTACGGGCGCCGCCGTCGGCGCCACCGGCTTCAAGAACCGAAACTGCTGACTTTCATGCTGAACGACACCCTGCCCGTCACGCCCCATCTGTCGCTGCTCCAACCCTATCCCTTTGAAAGACTGAAGGAACTGACCGCCGGCGTGAGCGGACCGGCCGATCTGCCGCTGGTGCGCCTGTCGATCGGCGAGCCGCAGCATGCCACGCCGCAACTGATCAAGGACGCGCTGACCGGCGCGCTGGATGGCCTCGCGGTGTATCCGACCACCGCCGGCATCGATGCGCTGCGCGAGTGTATCGCGGCCTGGCTGCAGCGCCGCTACAGCCTGCCGGCGGTCAGCGCGGCGACCCAGGTGCTGCCGGTGAACGGTTCGCGCGAGGCGCTGTTCTCGTTCGCGCAGTGCGTGATCGACGGCAGCCGGCCGGACGCCAAGGTGCTGGCGCCCAACCCCTTCTATCAGATCTACGAAGGCGCGGCCCTGCTGGCCGGCGCGCAGATCGCCTTCTACAACCAGCTGCCGGAAGACCGCTTCGCCTGCAATTTCGACCGCATTCCGGAGGCGGACTGGAAGGGCGTGCAGCTGGTCTATGTGTGCTCGCCGGCCAATCCCTGCGGCAAGGTGATGACGCTGGACGAATGGCACACGCTGTTCGAACTGGCCGACCGCCACAACTTCGTCATCGCCTCCGACGAGTGCTATTCGGAAATCTATTTCGACGAGGCGGCCCCGCCGCTCGGCGGCCTGCAGGCCGCGCAGGCGCTCGGCCGCAGCGCGTTCGAGCGGCTGGTGGTGTTTTCCAGCCTGTCCAAGCGCTCCAACGTGCCCGGCCTGCGCTCCGGCTTCGTCGCCGGCGACGCGCGCCTGCTCAAGCGCTTCCTGCTCTACCGCACCTACCACGGCAGCGCGATGGGGCTGGCGGTACAGCGCGCCAGCATCGCCGCGTGGTCGGACGAGGCGCACGTGCGCGACAATCGCGACCAGTACCGCGCCAAGTTCGCGGCGGTGCAGCCGCTGATCGCCTCGGTCATGGAATCGCCGCTGCCGGACGCCAGTTTCTACCTGTGGGCGCGCACGCCGATCGACGACGCCGAGTTCGCCCGGCGCGTGCTCGCCGAATATAATGTTGCAGTCTTGCCGGGCAGCTACCTCGCCCGCACGGCCCACGGCATCAATCCGGGGGCCGGTTTCGTCCGCATTGCGCTGGTGGCACCCGCCAGCGAGTGCATCGAGGCCGCCGAACGCATCGTGCAGTTCTGCCGCGCACTCTGAGCCGCGGCACCACGACCCTCTCACATCGAAAACTACGGGACACCCTCCATGCAGGCCGCACAGCAGATCATCGAAACCGCCTTCGAAAACCGCACCCAGTACTCGCCGGACAACTTCCCGGCCGAAGTGCGCGAAGCCATTGAATACGTACTCGCCCAGCTCGACAGCGGTGCGCTGCGCGTGGCTGAGCGCATCGACGGCCAGTGGGTCACCCACCAGTGGATCAAGAAGGCGGTGCTGCTGTCCTTCCGCATGGAAGACAACGTGGTGATGGACGGCGCCGAAACCCGCTACTTCGACAAGGTGCCGATGAAGTTCGCCGGCTACGACGACGCGGCCTTCCGCGCCGGCGGTTTCCGTGTGGTGCCGCCGGCCACCGTGCGCCGTGGCGCCTACATCGCGAAGAACGCGGTGCTGATGCCGTCCTACGTGAACATCGGCGCCTACGTCGGTGAAGGCACCATGGTCGACACCTGGGCCACCGTCGGTTCCTGCGCCCAGATCGGCAAGAACGTGCACCTGTCGGGCGGCGTCGGCATCGGCGGCGTGCTGGAGCCGGTGCAGGCCAACCCGACCATCATCGGCGACAACTGCTTCATCGGCGCCCGTTCGGAAGTGGTCGAAGGCGTCATCGTCGAAGACAACTGCGTGATCTCGATGGGCGTGTACATCGGCCAGAGCACCAAGATCTACGACCGCGCCACCGGCGAGGTGATGTACGGCCGCGTGCCGGAAGGTTCGGTCGTGGTGTCCGGCAACCTGCCGTCGGCTGATGGCAAGTACAGCCTGTACTGCGCCGTCATCGTCAAGCGCGTCGATGCGCAGACCCGCGCCAAGACCAGCATCAACGAACTGCTGCGCGCCTGATCCCGCACAGTCCGACCCACTGAAGATGTCGCCGGCGGAGGCCCTCGCGTGATTCTCGACAAGCTGTTCCAGGTCATGGCGGAGAAGAACGCCTCCGACATCTTCATTTCGGCCGGCGCGCCGATCGCGATCAAGATCCAGGGCACCACGGTGCCGATCAACCAGCGCGTGATGGATCCGGAAACGATCCAGCGCATGGCTTATGAAATGCTCAGCGAAGAGCAGCAGCAGAAGTTCGAGAAGACGCGCGAACTGAACCTGTCCTTCGGCCGGCGCGACCTCGGCAACTTCCGGGTCAACATGTTCTGGCAGCGCGGCAGCATCGCCATGGTGGTGCGCTACATCCTGGGCGACATCCCGCCGCTGGACACCCTCGGCCTGCCGCCGGTGCTGACCGACATGATCATGGAGAAGCGCGGCCTCATCCTGGTCGTGGGCTCCACCGGTTCCGGCAAATCGACCACGATGGCCGCGATGATCGACTATCGCAACGCCAACAAGTCGGGCCACATCCTGACGGTCGAAGACCCGATCGAATACCTGTTCAAGCACAAGAAATCCATCGTCAATCAGCGCGAGATCGGCATGGACACCGAGGGCTGGGCGCCCGCGCTGAAGAACGCCATGCGTCAGGCGCCGGACTGCATCCTGATCGGTGAAATCCGTGATCTGGAAACCATGCAGGCGGCACTCGCCTACGCCCAGACCGGTCACCTGTGCCTGGCGACGCTGCACGCGAACAACGCCCACCACGCGCTGAACCGCATCGTCAATTTCTTCCCGCTGGACAGCCGTCCGCTGCTTTTCCTCGACCTGTCGGTCACGCTCAAGGGCATCATTTCGCAGCGTCTGGTGCGCAAGCCGGACGGCCGCCGCATGCCGGCGGTCGAGGTGCTGCTGAACACCCGCTACATTTCCGAACTGATCGAGCGCGGCGAGGTAAACAGCGTGAAGGAGGCGATGGAGCGCAGCATGGCGCCCGGCTCGCAGACCTTCGAACAGGATCTGTTCCGTCTCTACCGCGAAGGCGAAATCACGCTGGACGAGGCGCTGTCGAATTCCGACTCGCCGACCAATCTGTCCTGGCTCATCAACAACTCGCAGTTCGGCACGCCCGAGTCGCCCAAGCCCGATGCGCAGAGCATCGACATTCCGGACCTCGAAGCGACCGAGCCGAGCGGCGCATCCTTCGCCGAGTTTTCGCTCAATCTCGACGACAGCGGCCGCTGAGCGCCGCTGCGTCCTTCCGGAACTTCCCTGATGTCCGAAGCCACTCTGGCGCTCACCCGTCAGCTCATTTCCACGCGGTCGGTGACGCCGGTCGATGGCGGCTGTCTCGAAACCATCGGTACGCGGCTGGCCGCGGCCGGTTTCACGCTCGAGCGCATCGACGCCGGCGGCGTGTCCAATCTGTGGGCGCGTCGCGGCAGTGCAGCGCCGCTGTTCTGTTTCGCCGGCCACACCGACGTGGTGCCGACCGGTCCGCTCGACCAGTGGCACAGCGACCCGTTCGAACCGGTCATCCGTGACGGCATGCTGTACGGCCGCGGTGCGGCCGACATGAAGGCCTCGCTGGCCGCCTTCGTCACCTCGACCGAGCGCTTCGTCGCGCGCTGCCCGGACCACGCCGGCTCGATCGCCTTCCTGCTCACATCGGACGAAGAAGGCGATGCCATCGACGGCACGGTGCGCGTGGTCGAAACGCTGGCGGCACGCGGCGAACGCCTCGATTACTGCGTGGTGGGCGAACCGACCTCGGTCACCCGCGTCGGCGACATGATCAAGAACGGGCGACGCGGCTCGCTGTCCGGAAAGCTCACGGTCAAGGGCGTGCAGGGCCACATCGCCTACCCGCATCTGGCGAAGAACCCGATCCACCTGTTCGGGCCGGCGCTGGCCGAACTGGCCGCGGTGACCTGGGACGAAGGCAACGAGTACTTCCCGCCCACCAGCTGGCAGATTTCAAACATCAAGGCCGGCACCGGTGCGACCAATGTCATTCCGGGCACGCTGGAAGTGCTGTTCAACTTCCGCTTCTCGACCGCCAGCACGCCGGACGGGCTGAAGGCGCGGCTGACCGCCATTCTCGACCGCCACGGACTGGACTACGACATCGCCTGGACGCTGGGCGGCAGACCCTTCCTCACGCCGCGCGGCACGCTGGTCGATGCCGCCGCCGCCGCCATCCGTGACGTGACCGGACTGGACACCGAACTGTCGACCACCGGCGGCACCTCGGACGGCCGCTTCATCGCCGACATCTGCACCCAGGTGGTCGAGATCGGCCCGAGCAACGCCACCATCCACAAACTGAACGAATGCGTGGCGGTGGCCGACATCGAGCCGCTGTCTCGCATCTATGAAAACCTGCTCGACCGCCTGCTCGGTCCGGACTCCGCCGCATGAAACTGAAATCTTCCGAAAAGACGCCCGCCCCGAAAAAGACCCTGCCGCCGGAAGAACTGCTGTCGGTCCGCGACTGGCTGCGCTTCCTGATGAGCCGCATGGGCGCGGCCGAAGTGTCCTTCGGCCAGGGCTTCGTCGACGCCTGGGACGAGGCGGTGTATCTGGTGCTGCACACGCTTCATCTGCCGCTCGACCGGCTGGAGCCCTTTCTCGACGCGGCGCTGACCGTCGATGAGTGCGAACGCCTGATGCGCGTGGTCGAGCGCCGCTGCGAAGAACGCGAACCGGCCGCCTACATCACCGGCGAAGCCTGGCTCGGCGGTCTGCGCTTCCGGGTCGATCCGCGCGTCATCATTCCGCGTTCGCACATTTTCGAACTGATGCAGGACGGTTTTTCGCCCTGGCTGGACGACACCGGCGCCCCCAGCCGCATCCTCGACCTGTGCACCGGTTCGGCCTGTCTGGCCATCGCCGCCGCCCACACCTTCCCGGACGCGGAAGTGGACGCGGTCGACCTGTCGGCCGACGCGCTCAAGGTGGCCCAGCTCAACATCCATGACCACGGTCTGCGCGACCGGGTCGAGGTGCTGCACGGCGACCTGTTCGAGCCGCTCGAAGGCCGCCGCTACGACCTCATCCTGTCCAATCCGCCCTATGTGACCGATGCCGCGATGGACGCGCTGCCGGAGGAATTCCGCAAGGAGCCGGCGATGGCGCTGGGCGCCGGCGCCGACGGCATGGACATCGTGCGCCGCATCGTCGCCGAAGCCGGCCGTCACCTGAATCCGGGCGGTCTGCTGCTGGTCGAGATCGGCCACAACCAGGCAGAAACCGAAGCCGCCCTGCCCGACCTGCCGCTGGTCTGGCTGGACACCGATTCGGCCAGCGCGCCGGTGTTTCTGCTGCGGGCCGAAGACCTGGCGCAATGAGCGAAGCGGAACACCCGCCCGCTGCCGGACAGGGCCGCGGTGCGGATGCCGGATCGCCGGCACGCGCCCGCCGGCACAGCCATTCGCGGGCACTGTGGCAGGGCCTGGCGCTCGGCCTGTTCGTGCTCATGGTGTCGCTCGGTCTGGCCGCACTGTCCGGCCGCGATGACACCGCAGCAGTGCATGCCACGCTCGGTCACGAACTGGCCGAAGCGCTCGCCGACAAGCGGGCGGACGCGGTCCGGCGTGCGCTGGCCCAGGCCGCGCAGCGCGACCAGCTGATCGCGGCCTCGGTACGCGACGCCGACGGCGCACTGATCGCCGAACTGAAGGGCGCACCGCCCACCGGCAGCGAACGCCATCTGCAGATCGACGGCAACATTCTCCACCAGGGGCGTCCGGTCGGCCTGCTGTCCGTGGTCCGTCTGCAGGACAGCGGTGGCAGCCTGCTGGTGCGCACACTGCTGCCGGCAATCGCGCTGGCCGGCTTCTGCGTGCTGGTCGCCTGGGGCGCCGGCACCACGCTGCGACGGCGCCTGGCGCCCTCGCTGTCCGCGCTCGAAGGCGCGAGCGCGGTCATCGCCCAAGGCGGCCGGCCCAGTCTCGACCGCATCACCGACAGCCTGCTGGCACCGCTGGCACGCGCGCTGGAAAACGCCGCCTTCACGCTGTCGACCCGGCGCGACGAGGCCGCGGCACGCGAACAGCGTCTGGGCCGCATCGTGCGCGCCCACGACGAAGCCGAATGGGAATGGTGGCCGGCCTCAGGTGAAACCTGGTACAGCCCGCGCTTTCCGGAACTGCTGGGCTATACCGCGAACGACGCCTTTGAAAGCCAGTTCAAGTGGCGTGCAGCGGTGCATCCGGACGATGCCGGCACGGTTCGTCGGGCGCGTGAACGGCTGGTGCGCGGCGATCTGCAGCGCACCGACGACCCGATACGGCTGCGCGTGCGCGACGGCACCTACCGCTGGTTCCGGCTGCGCGCCAGCGCCGACCGCGACGCGCAGGGCGGTGCCCGCTGCGTGTCCGGCACGCTGGAAGACGTGACCCGCGAACGCATGACGCTGGATGCGCTGCGCGAAAGCGAGGCGCGGCTGTTCCACGCGGTGCGCGGCTCCTTCGACGGCGCCTGGGACTGGGATCTGGGCGCCGGCCGCTACTTCCTGTCACCGCGGCTCAGCGAAATCCTCGGCATTTCGCAGGCGCAGCAGCCGCAGACCCATGACGATCTGCTGGAGCGTGTTCATCCGGACGATCTGGCGCGGCTGCAGCACGCGATCGACGAACACTTCCTGCGCCGCGAATCGTTCGACATCGAATACCGCATGCGCCATGCCGACGGCCGCTACCTGTGGGTGCGCGACCGCGGCCTCGCCACCCGCAGCCCCAACGGCAAGGTGCTGCGCTTTTCCGGCTCGATCACCGACATCACCGAACGCAAACTGGCGGAAGAGGCCGTGGTCAGGCTGGCCGCCGAAAAGCAGGCGCTGCTGGACGACGTGCCGGTGGCCATCGTCTATGTGCGCGACAACCAGATCGCCGACTGCAACCGGCGCTGCGAAGAAATCTTCGGCTACCGGCAGAGCGAACTGATCGGCTGCACGATGGACCTGTTCTTCAACAGCTACCACGAACTGCCTGCGCTGCTCGAAGGGGCCGGCCGCAACGCGCCGCAGCCGCACGCGCAGGAAGCGATGCTGATGCGGCGCGACGGCAGCCCGCTGCACGCCTATGTTTCGGTACGCCAGGTCAGCACCCGGACCAGCTCACCGGAAGAAACGATCTGGATCTTTTCCGATGACACGGCACGCCGTCGCGCGCTGGATGCCGCCCGTCGCGAAGAGCACTTCTCAGCCGCACTGGTGCGCAGCATGCCCGGCGTGTTCTTCCTGGTCGACGCGCGCGGCGCACTGCGCCGCTGGAACGAGAACCTGCAGACCGTGACAGGCCATGGATCCCCTGACCTGATCGGCAAATCCGCACTCGACCTGTTCCCGGAGGTGTTCCGCCCGCTGCTGCGGCGACAGGCCCGGCGCGCGCTCACGCATCGCGACTCCAGCTTCGAGGCCGACCTGCTGTCGGCCGGCGGCGAGCACCTGACCCACGCCTTCAGCCTGTACCGGCTGGATCTCGACGGCCTGCCCCATCTGCTCTGCACCGGGCTGGACATCCGCGCCCAGAAGGAAGCCGAGCGCAGCGTGCTGGCGATGAACCAGCGCCTGGAAACCCGAGTTCGCGAACGCACCGCCGAACTGCTGACCGCGATGCGCGAACTGGAAAGCTTCAGCTATTCGGTGTCGCACGATCTGGCAGCACCGCTGCGTGGCATCGACGGCTTTTCGCGCATGATCGAGGAAGACTATGCCGACCAGCTCGACGAGCGCGGTCGCGACTATCTGAATCGCATACGCGCGGGCACCCAGCGCATGCACCGGCTGATCGATGACCTGCTTGGCCTGGCCCGCATCACGCGCAATGAAATGAACCGCCAGATGGTGGATCTGAGCACCGTGGCCGGAGAGCTGTGTTCCGAACTGACCAAGTCGGAGCCGGACCGGCGGACAGAATTCCTCATCCAGCCGTCGATGCGCGTGTATGCTGACGCCA
Source organism: Methyloversatilis universalis EHg5 (assembly GCF_000378945.1). GTDB lineage: Bacteria > Pseudomonadota > Gammaproteobacteria > Burkholderiales > Rhodocyclaceae > Methyloversatilis > Methyloversatilis universalis_A. Next base: position 2,175,705 of record NZ_KB900539.1, read on the forward strand.
ATCTGCTGCGCATCGCGCTCGACAACCTGCTGCGCAATGCCTGGAAGTTCACCAGCCGCCACGATGGCGCACGCATCGAGATCGGTTGCTTGCAGCATGATCGAGAGCTCGTGTATTTTGTGAAGGACGACGGCGCGGGCTTTGACATGCGTTACGCAACAAAGCTCTTCGGCCCCTTCCAGCGGCTGCACTCGGTGGGCGAATTCTCTGGCAGCGGCATCGGACTGGCCATCGTGCACCGCATCGTCCAGCGGCACGGAGGCCGGATCTGGGCAGAAGCCGAAGTGGAACGCGGCGCATGCTTCTTCTTTACGCTGGAGCCCGCCGCGCAATGATGCAGGCGACCTGACAGGCTGTTTTTTATGGCAAGCGAACGCCCGATACTGCTGGTTGAAGACAATCCGGACGACGAAGCGCTCACGCTTCGCGCCTTTCACAAGAACCGCATCGCGAACGAAGTCGTGGTCGCCCGTGACGGAGTCGAAGCGCTCGACTACCTGTTCGGCACCGGCGCCTACGTCGGACGCGATCTGTCGGTGGCACCGGCCGTCATCCTGCTCGACCTGAAGCTGCCGCGCGTCGATGGCCTCGAAGTGCTGCGCCGCGTCCGGGCCGACGCCCGTACCAATCTGCTGCCGGTGGTCATCCTGACCACTTCGCGCGAACAGCAGGACATCTACGAGGCCTACCAGCTCGGCGCCAACAGCTACATCCGCAAGCCGGTGGATTTCGAGAAATTCATCTACGCGGTCGGCCAGCTTGGCCTGTACTGGCTGGTGCTGAACGAACCGGTCGATCCGCCGGGGATCTGAGCGCGGTCGCCGCAGCCACGGCGCCCTGCCACAGACTGGGCCCATATTGGGCGAAGGCTCCTGCACAGCCGCCGCAATCGCGGCGAGGGCGCCGCTCCCACGAAGTCGGCGACAGACTGCGGACACCTGTGGGAGCGGCGCCCCCGCCGCGAAAGTGCCTGCACCCCACACCGCATCCAGCAAAGCCGCCGCACTCCCGGCGACTGTTCAGCGCCGCACCTCAGTTCCGCCGCGAACGCGCGATCTGGCGTGACAGCGCGATCAGCGGCAGCAGACCCACCACTACGATGGCGAGTGCCGAAGTCGATGCTTCCTGCAACCTCTCGTCGCTGGCCAGCGTGTAGGCCTGGGTGGCCAGGGTGTCGAAGTTGAACGGCCGCATCACCAGCGTGGCCGGCAGTTCCTTCATCACATCGACGAATACCAGCAGCGAAGCGGTCAACAGGCTTCCGCGCAGCATGGGCCAGTGCACCCGGCGCAGCGTTTCGCCGGCCCCCAGGCCGAGGCTGCGCGCTGCTTCGTCCATGCTGGGCGTGATGCGGGCCAGACCCGAGCCGACCGACTGCAGCGAAACGGTCAGGAAGCGCGCCAGATAGGCGTACACCAGGGCCGCAATGCCGCCGGTCAGCAGCAGACCGGGATTGTGGCCAGTCCAGTGTTCCCACAGGCCGGACAGCGCGTGATCCAGCCGGGTGACCGGAATCAGGATGCCCACCGCGATCACCGCGCCCGGTACCGCATAGCCGAGGCCGACCGCGCCGCGCGCCAGCGCCACCAGCCGCGACCGACTCACGCGTACCGCGTAAGCCAGCAGCAGCGCCAGCGCCACCGCACACAGGCTGGTGGTGGCCGCCAGCGTGAAGCTGTTCAGCGCGAGCCCGATGAAGCGTTCGCCGAACTGCGCATCGCCTTCGGAAAACGCCCACTTCAGCAGCACGCCGGCGGGAATCAGGAAGCCGGCCGCCAGTGGCAGCAGGCAGAGCACGCTCACGCAACCGCCGGCGAACGGCGACAGCGCATGCCGGCGAGCACTGCCACCGGCGCGGCCGCTGTCGTGGAAGCGCGCGGCACCGCGGCTCAAGCGCTCCAGCAGCAGCAGCGTGGCGACGAATCCGAGCAGTACCGCAGCCAGCTGGGCGGCCGCCACCCGGTCGCCGAGCGAGAACCAGGCGCGGTAAATGCCGGTGGTGAAGGTCTGCACGCCGAAATAGCTCACCGCGCCGTAGTCGGCCAGCGTTTCCATCAGCGCCAGCGACACGCCGGCGGCGATGGCCGGACGCGCCAGCGGCAGGGTGATACGGAAGAAAGCCGACCAGGCGCCCTGCCCCAGCATGCGCGCCGCCTCGTTCAGGCCGGCCGCACGCTCGATCAGCGACTGGCGCACCAGCAGATAGACATAGGGATAGAGCACCGCGACGAACATGCAGGCGGCACCGCCGGTGCTGCGCACGTCCGGGAACCAGTAATCACCCCGCTCCCAGCCGAAGGTGTCGCGCAGCGCGGTCTGCACCGGGCCGACGAACTGCAGCAGATCGGTATACGTATAGGCCATGACGTAGGCTGGCGTGGCCAGCGGCAGCACCATGGCCCATTCCAGCACGCGGCGGCCCGGAAATTCCCACATCACGGTAGCCCACGCGGCCGCGACGCCTATGGTCGCGGTGCCCAGCCCCACCCACAGGCAGAGCCACAGCGTGCTGGCGATGTAGTCCGGCAGCACGGTGGACGCCAGATGCGCCCAGGTATCGCCGGTGCCGCCGGCGAACAGGTTGAACAGCACCGACAGCACCGGTGCGGCGACCAGCGCAGCCAGCAGCAGCGCACTCAGGGAGAGGGGGTGAAAACGGCGGGCGAACACGTGGCGGATGGGCTTTGCCGGCCGTGCCGGCTTTCGGTTGCGGTGTGTTGTCGTGCGGAACGCTGCCCACATGACGGCGCTGCATTATAATTGAGAGCGATTATCGATCTTGATACAGATCACTGATTTGTCCTGCCGCCGCCCTCAGACTTCGGTTCATGTCACAACTGCAGCTTGAATCCGTACGCATCGCGTACGGCGCCACCGAAGTCGTCCGCGACCTCTCGCTCAGCCTCGAACGGGGTCACATCGGCTGTCTGCTCGGTCCGTCCGGCTGCGGCAAGACCACCATACTGCGCGCCATCGCCGGTTTCGAGCGGCTGACCGGCGGTCGCGTCACCATCCGCGGTGAAACCGTGTCCACGCCGCAGCAGCACCGCGCGCCGGAACAGCGGCGGGTCGGCATGGTGTTCCAGGACTTCGCGCTGTTCCCGCATCTGAGCGTGGCCGACAACGTGTCTTTCGGCCTGCGCAGCGGCTCGCGCGCGGAACGTCGCGCCCGTGCCGACGAAATGCTGGCAGTGGTCGGTCTGAGCGAGCACGCCGACAAATTCCCGCACCAGCTGTCCGGCGGCCAGCAGCAGCGCGTGGCGCTGGCGCGCGCACTGGCGCCGGATCCGGAACTGCTGCTGCTGGACGAACCGTTCTCCAGCCTCGACGTCGAGCTGCGCACCCGGCTCGCGGTCGAACTGCGCGACATCCTGAAAGCGCGCGGCATCACCGCCATTCTGGTCACCCACGACCAGCAGGAAGCGTTCGCCATCGCCGACGAGATCGGCGTGATGAAGGCCGGCGAGCTGCTGCAGTGGGACAGCGCGTACAACCTCTACCACCGCCCGGCCAGCCGCTTCGTCGCCGACTTCGTCGGCCAGGGCGTATTCCTGCCCGGCACGCTGCGCGGCGACCACGAAGTGGAGCTGGAACTGGGCGTGCTGCGCAGCGAATTCCCGTTCGAATGCAAGGACGGCTGCCCGCACTGCGCTGGCAACACCCGGGTCGATGTGCTGCTGCGGCCGGACGACGTGGTGCATGACGACGCCGCGCCGCTGCGCGCCGAAGTGATGGGCAAATCCTTCCGCGGCGCGGAGTTCCTGTACACGTTGCGGCTGGCGTCCGGCCAGCGCGTGCTGTCGCTGGTGCCATCTCATCACAATCACGCGATCGGCGAATTCATCGGCATCCGGCTCGACGCCGACCATGTGGTGGCCTTCCGCCACCCCGAGGCGGCCGCCCGCGCAGCGTGATTCCCTGGCTGGAACCGGGCGACGCCTTTCCGCCGGTCACGCAGGCGCTGGACGAGCCGAACGGCTTGCTCGCCGCCGGCCTCGAACTGACGCCGCAACGCATCCTCGACGCCTACCGGCAGGGCATTTTCCCCTGGTTCTCCGAAGGCGAGCCGGTGCTGTGGTGGAGCCCTGACCCGCGCATGGTGCTGGTGCCATCGGAAATCCGCATCACGCCGTCGATGCGGAAGGTGCTGCGCAACCGTCCATACGAAGTGCGCTGCGACACCGCCTTCGAGCAGGTGATGCAGCTGTGCGCCGAACCGCGCGACGGCCAGCGCGGTACCTGGATATCGGAACCGATGATCGCGGCCTACTGTACGCTGCACGCGCAGGGCTGGGCGCACAGCGTCGAAACCTGGGTCGAGGGCGAACTGGTGGGCGGCCTGTACGGCATGGCCATCGGCCGCATGTTCTACGGCGAATCGATGTTCAGCCGGGTACGCGACGGATCGAAGATTGCGCTGGTGCATGTCGCGCGCTATCTTGAATCGCAGGGCGTCGAACTGATCGACTGCCAGATGAACACCGCGCATCTGGCGTCCATGGGCGGCCGTGAAATTGCGCGCAGCGAATTCTGCCGCGTGCTGTCACAGTCGGTGCTGTCGGCCCATCCGCGACGCTGGCGTCCCGACGAGATTCCGCACTACTTCAGAGACTGAACACCGAACGCTGACGCCATGGCGCTGCTCAAGGACCTGCCCTTCACCACACTGCAGTTCTATGCAACGGCGCCCTATGCCTGTTCCTATCTGCAGGGGCGTACCGCGCGTTCGCAGGTCGCCACGCCATCCAACCTGATCGATGCCCGGCTGTACAGCGATCTGGTGCGCGCCGGCTTCCGGCGCAGTGGCGTGTTCACCTACCGGCCCTACTGCGACGCCTGCCGCGCCTGCACGCCGGTGCGCCTGCCGGTGGAGCGCTTCGTGCCGTCGCGCACCCAGCGTCGTGCCGAGAAGAAGCACGAAAATCTGGTCGCGCGCGAGGCGCCGCTGTCCTTCCGCGAAGAGCATTACGCGCTGTACCAGCGTTACCAGTCCAGCCGTCACAGCGGCGGCGGCATGGACCAGGATTCGCGCGAACAGTACGCGCACTTCCTGCTGCAGAGCCATGTCGACACCCGGCTGATCGAATTCCGCGAAGGCAGCGCGCCCGACGCCCCACTGCGCATCGTGAGCATCATCGACATCCTCGACGACGGCCTGTCGTCGGTCTACACCTATTACGACCCGGACGTCGAAGGCGCCAGCTACGGCACCTTCAACATCCTGTGGCAGGTACGCCTCGCCCGACTGCTCGGCCTGCACCATGTCTATCTCGGCTACTGGATACGCGACAGCGCCAAGATGGCCTACAAATCCCGCTTCCGCCCGCTCGAAGGCCGCATCAACAGCGCCTGGCGAGAGCTGGACGAAGACGACCTGGGCTGAACCCATCGCGGCGATGCGCCGCTCCCACCAGTACTGAGACGCCCTGCAAATTCCGTGGGAGCGGCGCCCTCGCCGCGATTCAGGCGCCTGCTCGGTAGACGGCGCCAAGTACAGGCCCTATCGCGACGGGGCGTCGCTCCCACAAAATCCGCCGCCCCCCCACCGGGCCTGATCGTGGGAGCCTCGCCGCGATTTCGGCGCATGCTCACGAGACAGCGCAGGACGCAGGCCATACGCTTCACCCCGGCAGCCAGATCGCGTCCCAATGCGGATAGTCTCCAACCCGGTCCACCAGCCCTGCCCTGACAGGATTCGCCACGATGTAGCGAGCACAGTTGATCAGACTGTCCTCGTCGCGCAGCGCGTGATCGTGGAAGCCTGCCTGCCAGAGTCGCCGGCCACAGCGGTGCGCACTGACGGACTTCATTTGTTGCATCAGCGCCTGCAGCGACAGCGAGCCGGTCAATGTCAGCAGACAATGAAGGTGATCCGGCATCAGCACATACGCCAGAAGCGCAAGCTCTCCGCGCTCGACAGCAGCGGCAAGCGTTCGGACCACGCAGCGCGCTGCGGTCAGGTCACGGAATATCGGAGCACGCCCGATCGTCGTAGTCGTGACCATATAGGTAGCGCATGTCTGAGAATGACGGCCCTTGCGCAAACGGTGGGAAGAGGGAAGACCTATCATGCAAAAAGCATAGGACAAAGAAAGCCGGCTGAAACCGCTTCTACCTTGTGGGAGCGGCGCCCCCGCCGCGATTCCAGCGCCTGTTCAGGAGACGGCGCCGGGTGCAGGCCCCATCGCGGCGAGGCGCCGCTCCCACGAAACCAGCCAGTCCCCGCCGAGCCCAGATTGTGGGAGCGGCGCCCTCGCCGCGATTCCAGCGCCTGTTCAGGAGACGGCGCCGGGTGCAGGCCCCATCGCGGCGAGGCGCCGCTCCCAGAAACCCGCCGGCCGCCACCGAGCCTGATCGTGGGAGCGGCGCCCCCGCCGCGATTTCGGCGTTTGCTGGCGAGACTGCGCCGGACAACGCAATGCGCCGGTTGCCTCGTCCCGGTGGCGGGCCGATAATCCGCGCCTTTGCGCCGCAGCATCGCGGTGCGCCCGATCCGGATTCCGCCATGCTCTACCCGCTGCTGCGCCCCCTGCTGTTCTCGCTCGACGCCGAGCATGCCCATGAACTGACACTGGGCACGCTCTCGAAGCACCCCGGTCTGGTGCCGCAGCAGCGCATCGCCGCAAACCCGGTGCGGGTGATGGGCATCGATTTCCCGAACCCGGTCGGTCTGGCTGCCGGACTGGACAAGAACGGTGCCGCCATCGACGGTCTGGCCCGCCTGGGCTTCGGCTTCATCGAGATCGGCACCATCACGCCGCGGCCGCAGCCGGGCAATCCGAAGCCGCGCATGTTCCGGCTGCCGCAGGCGAACGCCATCATCAATCGCATGGGTTTCAACAATCTCGGTCTGGACGCGCTGATCGAGAACGTGAAGCGCTCGCGCTGGGTGCGCGAAGGCGGCATCCTCGGCATCAACATCGGCAAGAACGCCGACACGCCGATCGAGCGGGCCACCGATGACTACCTGATCGGCCTGCGTGGCGCGCACCCGTACGCGCGCTACATCACGGTGAACATTTCCAGCCCGAACACCAAGAACCTGCGCCAGCTGCAGGGCGCTGACGAACTGAATCAGCTGCTGGGCGCGCTCGACGCGGAGCGCCGGAAGCTCGACGCGGCCGCGGGCCGCGTGGTGCCGATCGCGCTGAAGATCGCCCCGGATCTCGACACGGAACAGATCGAGGCGATCGCCGACGCCACCGCGCGTCACCGCATCGACGCACTGATCGCCACCAACACCACGCTGTCGCGCACCGGCGTCGAAAACCTGCCGCATGGCGGCGAAGCCGGTGGTCTGTCCGGTGCGCCGGTGTATGAGAAGTCGACCGCGGTGCTGCGCGCGCTGGCGCAGCGGCTGGACGGCCGGGTGCCGCTGATCGGTGTCGGCGGCATCACCGAAGGCGCGCACGCGAAAGCCAAGATCGACGCCGGCGCACAGCTGGTGCAGCTGTACAGCGGCCTGATCTACCGCGGCCCTGCACTGGTGGCCGACGCCGCGCGCGCGCTGGCGCGCTGACCCCGGCATGAGCACGGCTGCCCGCGAAACGCCGCGCGGCACCGCCGCCGGAATACTGTCGCTTGCATGGCCGATGTTCGTTTCGCAGCTGGCCGGCATCGGCACCCACATCGCCGACACCCTCATCACCGGCCACCACGCCACGGTCGACCTGGCCGCGGTCGCGGTGGGCGGCGGTCTGTTCGTGTCGGTGGTGATCGCGCTGATCGGCGTGCTGCAGGCGGCCTCGCCCATCATCGCCCACCACGTCGGCGCCGGTCGCCATGAAGACATCACGCCGGCCTTCCAGCAAGCGGTGTGGCTGGCGCTGTTCCTGTCCGTGCCAGGTGCGCTGCTGCTGGCCTTTCCCGACCCGCTGCTCGCGCTGTCGCGGCTCGACCCGGTGGTCGAAGCCAAGGCGCGCGCCTATCTGGCCGCGCTGGCCTGGGCTGTGCCGTGCGCGTTGCTGTTCCGCGCCTTCCAGGCGCTGATGAACGGCATCGGTCATCCGCGGCCGGTCATGCTCATCATGCTGGCCTGTCTGGCGGTGCATGTGCCGCTGGCATGGGCGCTCACCACCGGCTTTTTCGGCGCACCGCTGGGCGCACTGGGCTGCGGCCTGTCCACACTGACGGTGAATGCGCTGTCGGTGCTGCTGGGGCTGGGCTATCTGCTCGTGTCGCGCCGCATGCGTACCCTGCGCCCCTTCGCCGACTGGCAGGCGCCACGCGCATGGGCACAGCGCGACATGCTGCGACTGGGCGGGCCGATGGGGGTATCCAATTTCGTCGAAATCACCAGCTTCACGCTGATCGCGCTGTTCGTCGCCCGGCTCGGCCCCGACGTGGTCGGCGGGCATCGCGTGGTGGCCAATCTGAACGGTCTGTGTTTCATGCTGCCGCTGGCGCTGGGCAGCGGCACGCTGGTGCGTGTCGGTCAGGCCGCCGGCGCACGTGACTGGGCTCTGGCCCGCAGCACTGCACTGACCGGTGTCGCACTGGCCAGCGGCCTCGCGGTGGTGATCGGGCTGTCGCTGTGGGCAGTGCACGACGCGCTGTTGACGCTGTTCAGCACCGACCCGGCGGTGCTCACGGTCGCCCTTGGGCTGATCCCCTATGTGGTGCTGTTCGTGCTGGTCGATGCGGCGCATACGCTGGCCTCGTTCGCACTGCGCGGCTACAAGGTGACGCTGGCGCCGATGCTGGTCCACACCGTGTGCTTCTGGGGCGTCGGGCTGGGCCTGGGCGCGTGGCTGGCATTCCACGGGCTCGAAGGCGTGACCGCCCCGATGGGCGCTGCCGGCTTCTGGTTCGCGACGCTGCTGTCCACTGCACTGGCGGGCATCCTGATCGGCGGACTGCTGATGCGGGTGATCCGCCGTACGCCGCACGCACAGCCCTGAAACGCCGCCCGGACCCGGGAAAAAATCCCGACCGTGCACCGGGTGCGGTCTATCAGGTAAAGTCCGCCACTGCCCCGCCCGGAACAGAACAAACCACTCGTCCGGGTTTGCCCCAGCACCGCTGATGAATCCGACCTCCGTACTTCGCCCACCCTATATTGCGTATTTCCGGGACTTCTCCCGTTTTCGCTCCTGGCTGTGGGCAGCCGCCTTTGTCGCCTCCATCCTTGTTCATGCCTTCGTCGTATGGCGGGCATCGGTGTATGTGCCGCGCGTGCATGAGCCGGAAGTACGTGTCGACATCCGGATGATCGAGCCGGAGCGCCCGGTGCCGCCGCCCCCGCCGCCTCCACAGAAGATCATCGAACCGCCGCCTCCGCCGCCGACCAAGCCGACGCCAAAGCCGCCTAAGGATGTGCCGCGCCCGGCACCGCCGCTGCCGGTACTCGCCGCGCCTCCCGCCCCGGCCGACGCACCGGCGGAAAGGGTGGTTGCGGTACAGCCGCCGCCGGCCCCGCTCCCGCCGATAGACGCCCCGCCGCCGCCCCCGGCACCGCCTGCGCCACCGGCCCCCGCGCCGGTCGCACCGCCGCCGGAAAACTATGACGCGCTGATCAACAGCTTTGGTCGCGAAGTGGGCAAGTTGTTCGAATCGAACCAGAAATACCCGGCTGTCGCCCGCACCCGCAACCAGCAGGGTTCGCTGGAACTGGTGTTCGAGTTCGACAACGGTCAGCTGGTGAATGTGACCGTGAAGCAGTCCAGCGGCTTTTCGGTGCTCGACAACGCGGCGGTGGAGGTCGGGCGCAAGATGAAGCTGCCGCCCTTCCCGGGCAGCCTGGCGCACCGCAAGTTCAGCTTCGTGCTGCCGGTGAATTACCGGCTGCAGGGCAGCTGAGCGACGGCCGGCGACGGCCCTGTGGGAGATTCTATGTTCGAGCGCAAGCGTTTTCGTGTTGTTTAGGGACGTAGTCGGAAGCGTTCTTCATTAGCGAGAAGGCGATCCTTGCGAGCTTTCTGGCCAGTGCGACCAGCGCCTGGGTGCGGCTGAATCCGCGCTGGAGCATGCGCTGGTAGAAGGGCTGCCAGGTACTGGATCGGCTGGCGGCCATGGCGGCGTTGTAGAGCAGGCGGCGCATCTCGGCATCGCCTTTCTTGCTGAGCGCTCCGCGTCCGCGCTGGGTGCCCGACTGACGCACGGTCACATCCAGGCCGAGGAAGGCGATGAAGGCATCGGCCCGGCCGAATGCGGCGCGGTGAAACGTGGCGCACAGACCGGCGGCGGTGAGTGCGCCGATACCTTCGACCTTGAGAATGCGCCGGTACGGGTCGCCCCAGCCGCTGGTGCCGATCAGCGCGGCGATGCGCTGTTCCAGCCGTTTGATCAGCGCCTGGATCCGCTCGGTGACGGCCCGCACCTGGCGGGTGAAGCCGGGCAGCTCCTCCATGCTCTGACGCATGCGGCCCAGGCAACGCACCAGTGTGGCGCGACGGCGCAACAGGGCGCGCAGTTCGGTCACCGCACGGGGCGGCAGCGAGAACGGGCGCAGACGCGCCCCTTCGTGGGCGAGATAGCGGGCGATCAGCCCCGCGTCGTGCCGATCGGTCTTGGCGCGCTGGCCCAGCGTGTCGCGGTATCTGGACAGCGTGTAGCCGTCGATCAGATACACCCGATGACCGGCGCCGATGAGCAGCTCGACCAGCGCGCGGTGGTAGGTGCCGGTGGATTCGCAGGCGATGTGGCAGGCGCCCGGGGGCAAGGTGCGCAGCCAGCCGCGGATGGCCGGGGCGGTGTTGTCGATGTGCAGCACCGGCGAGCGGCCGTACTCGGCGATGTCCAGCCAGCGCTTGGAGACGTCGATGCCAAAGCGGGGGGATTCGGTCTGACTTGTCACGATGAGCACCTCCGGACTATGGTTGAAGGGCTTGTCGGGGTCACCTGGGCACAGGCTTGCAGGATATGGTCGGTACCGGGTCAGACGCGGTCCGAAGGATTCCTCATCGGTGCTCGGGGGTGAAGGCGGGACATCTCTCCCACTGTCTGTACGTGCTTGCCGTCAGATGCGGCGCTCGTCCCTCCGCCCGACAAGCGTCCACTACTACGCTTGCCGAAGGTGAACATACAAGCGGCGCCCCCGCCGCGATTCGTCGGCTGCTCATGCGATGGCGCTGGGCAAAGACCCATCGCGGCGGGTCGCCGCTCCCACAAAATCCACTCAAGCTACGGCAGTTGCACGAGCAGCCACCCTCAAGGGGCTCGTTCAAGCCCCCTGAGCGCCTTCAGACTTTGTAGTACGCCCGGTACCACTCGACGAAGCGCGCGACGCCTTCGTGGATGGGGGTAGCCGGCGAGAAGCCGGTCCAGGCGGTCAGTTCGGACACGTCGGCATAGGTGGCCGGCACATCGCCCGGCTGCATCGGCAGCAGGTTCTTCTGCGCGGTGATGCCCAGCGCCTGTTCGATGGCCTCGATGAAGGTCATGAGCTTCACCGGACCCTGATTGCCGATGTTGAAAACCCGGTACGGCGCCCGTGAATGACCCGGATGCGGACGGTCGCCATCGAAGGCCGGATCCGGTTCGGCCGGGCGGTCCAGCGTGCGGATGACGCCTTCGACGATGTCATCGATGAAGGTGAAATCGCGCTGCATGTCGCCGCGGTTGAATACGTCGATCGGACGCCCTTCCACCATCGCCTTGGTGAACAGGAAAAGCGCCATGTCCGGCCGGCCCCAGGGGCCATACACGGTGAAGAAACGCAGGCCGGTGGTGGGCACGCCATACAGATGGCTGTAGGTGTGCGCCATCAGTTCGTTGGCCTTCTTGGTCGCGGCGTACAGGCTCACCGGGTGGTCGACGCTGTCGGCCTCGCTGAACGGCATCTTCGTATTGCCGCCGTACACGCTGGAGCTGCTGGCATACACCAGATGCTGCACGCCGGCGTGGCGGCAGCCTTCCAGAATGTTCATGAAGCCGACGATGTTGGCGTCGACATAGGCGTGCGGATTCTGCAGCGAATAGCGCACACCGGCCTGTGCCGCCAGATGCACGACGCGGTCGAAGCGCTCGGTGGCGAACAGCTGCGCCATGCCGTCGCGGTCCTCGACCGACATCTTCACGAAGCGGAAACCGGGCTGCGGCGTGAGCCGGGCCAGGCGCGCCTCCTTCAGCGACACTTCGTAGTAGTCGTTCAGGTTGTCCAGCCCGACCACCTCGTCGCCGCGGGCCAGCAGGCGCTGGGCCACGTGCATGCCGATGAAGCCGGCGGCGCCGGTGAGCAGTACTTTCATCGTGCGCGACTCAGCGGCGGCCGATGGCCGAGTACTCGATGCCGAAGCTGCGCGGCAGCTCGGTTTCGTACAGATTGCGGCCGTCGAAAATGACCGGCTGCTTCAGCGTCGCCTTGATGCGCTCGAAGTCCGGGCTGCGGAATTCCTTCCACTCGGTCACGATCACCAGCGCGTCCGCACCTTCCAGCGCGTCCATCGGCTTCTCGGCGTAGGCCAGCCGCGGCTCGTCGCCGAAAATGCGCTTCGCTTCAACCATCGCCACCGGGTCGTAGGCGGTCACCGTGGCGCCGCGCTTGAACAGCTCGGCGATGATGACCCGGCTCGGCGCTTCGCGCATGTCGTCGGTGTTGGGCTTGAACGCCAGACCCCACAGCGCGAAGCGCCGACCCGACAGGTCTTCGCCGAACTTCGCGACAATCTTGTCCACCAGCACCATCTTCTGCACGTCGTTGGCGTCTTCCACCGCCTGCAGCACCTGCAGCGCCTGGCCGTTTTCGCGGGCGGTGCGGATCAGCGCCTTCACGTCCTTCGGGAAGCAGCTGCCGCCGTAGCCGCAGCCGGCGTACAGGAAGTGGTAGCCGATGCGCGGGTCAGAGCCGATGCCCTGGCGCACCATTTCGATGTCCGCGCCCATGCGGTCGGCCAGCAGCGCCAGTTCGTTCATGAAGCTGATGCGCGTGGCCAGCATTGCGTTGGCGGCGTACTTGGTCAGTTCCGCACTGCGCACGTCCATCACCACCAGCTTGTCGCGGTTGCGCTGGAACGGCGCGTACAGCGCGCGCATCAGATGCACCGCGCGCTCGTCGTCAGCACCGACCACGATGCGGTCCGGACGCATGAAGTCCTCCACCGCCGCGCCTTCCTTCAGGAACTCGGGGTTGGACACCACCGCGTATTCCAGGCTGAGGCCGCGCGCCGCCAGCTCTTCGGCGATCGCCGCCTTCACCTTGTCAGCCGTGCCCACCGGCACCGTGCTCTTATCGACCACCACCTTGTAGTCGGTCATGAGCCGGCCGATGTTGCGCGCGGCCGACAGCACGTACTGCAGGTCGGCCGAGCCGTCCTCGTCCGGCGGCGTACCCACCGCGATGAACTGGATGGTGCCGAAGCGCACCGCTTCGGCCACGTCGGTGGTGAAGTGCAGGCGCCCCGCTTCCACGTTGCGCGCCACCACGGCGTCCAGTCCCGGCTCGTGGATGGGAATGCCGCCCTCCTTCAGGATGCGGATCTTCTCCGGGTCCAGGTCCAGGCACAGCACGTCGTTGCCCATCTCGGCCAGGCAGGCCCCGGACACCAGGCCTACGTAGCCGGTACCGATTACGGTGATCTTCATTCAGAGAGGTCCGTCGAAGTTTTCAAAAGTGAATTCAATTGCCCGTGCGGTCTTCAAGCGCCGCCAGCAGAGCCTGCAGCGTGGCCGCCCCCAGACGCTGACTGCGCGCGCTGCTCCAGCCGAACAGCCCGTCCGGCAGATTGGCATTGTCCTTGAAGGGCATTTCAAGCGTGAGCGCGAGGCAGCCGAAGCGGTGATACACCCATTTCGATGCCAGCGTGAGCAGCTCGTCAGTGAAACGGTCTGGCGCATAGCCCTCGGTCATCTGGAAATCCGGGCTCGCCGCCAGCAGTGCGTCTGTGAAGCGGCGTTCCTGTTCGCGATGCGCGTCGGTGAAGCCGGGCACCATGCCGTTGCCGTCGGTAAACACGTAAGGCAGGGTTTCGTCGCCATGAATGTCGAGAAACACATCGACACCGGTCGCTTCCATCTTCGCGCGCACCAGGGCGACTTCCGGGCTGCTCTGCACATCCGGCTCGCGCCAGGCGCGGTTCAGGTTGGTGCCGCGGGCATTGGTGCGCAGATTGCCGCGCACCGCGCCGTCCGGATTCATATTGGGCACGACGTGAAAACAGGCACGCTCCAGCAGGCGACGCGACACCGGGTCCGAAGTGTCGTACAGCCGGCGCAGCAGGCCCTCGACATAGAACTCCGCCATTGTTTCACCCGGATGCTGACGCGCGGTGATCCACACATTGCGCCGCCCGGGGGCCGGTCGACCTACCGTGATGAGGTTCAGGTCGCGGCCATCGGGCGTCGCGCCCAGATCGCTCACCGTGGCCACCGGAGAGGCATCCGCCTCGCCCAGCAGTTCGAGATGCCGCTCCCACGAATAGGGCTCGAAGTAGGCGAAATAGACGCTGTCGAAATCCGGCGTGATGCGGAAGGTGTAGCGCTCACCGTCGTACTGGCCGGCCGACAGCCGGAACCAGTTGCGCCTGTCGTACGAGGCCACCACCCGGTAACCGTCCCAGCCGCCCGGGTAGGCCGACTGGCCGGCGTTCTCGAAACTGATGGAACACGCCTGTCCGCGCGCGCCCTGCAACCTGAAGTGGAACCACTGCCGGAACGCCGCCGCGTTGTCAGACGGCAGGTTGAGGCGGATGTTCGACGCATCCGAACAGTCCAGCACCTCGATGGCACCGCTGTCGAACTGGCTGCTGATACGGATCAATGGGAGCTCCCGGGGTGAAGTGGCCGGAAGTATACAGCGTGCCGCCGCCCCACCTGGCGCCACCCGGGCAAGAGCGGCCCCTCGGTAAACGGCGCCCGTTCGTCATCGACCAGGCTGCAGGCCGCGGCCGGAAGACCGCGACAGGGCCGCCTCAGACCTCGCCGAACGTTCTGGCCAGCAGCGCGCGGCCCGGGTGGTCGGGGGAGAGGAGCTCGCTCAGGCGCTGCAGGGCGTCCACCGCCTCGGGCGACTGGCCGAGGTGGTTGAGCAGGACGTCCGGGTTGTCGACGCGGAAGATGGCTTCTGACAACCGCGATTCGAGGCAGTCGCGCCAGGCGCGCAGCAGCGGGCTTTCGGTGCGGGGCAGGAAGGCGCCGCGGTAGATGCCGAGCGCGTTCTCGATGCGGCCGGCGTCAAGCGCCTGTTCCAGATCACGGAAATCGGCCTGCCAGTTCACCAGCAGCCGGTAAGGCCGCGATCCGATGGCGCCGCCCAGGCGCTCACGCAGCTGCGACACCTCGGTCTTCAGCGTGGCCACGCTGACCGGGCGGTCGCCGTACAGCGCGGCGTGCATGCGCTCGAGATCCAGCCCCTCAGGGTGCAGCGCCAGCAGACAAAGGATTTCCAGCTGCCGCGGTGACAGCGGCATCGCCCTGCCCTGCAGCACCGCCTGCGGCGTACCCAGCGTGCGCAGGCGCAGCACCGGCATGTGGCTCAGCGACTGCAGCGCCTGCGATACGCGCTGCGCGAAACGCTCGACCGCGTGCAGCGCCAGCGGCGAATGCTTGTTCCAGGTGGTCGACAGATCGACCACGCCCAGCACCTCGCCACTGGTGGCGTCGCGCACCGGGGCGGCGTAGCACACCCAGTCCTGCACCGCCGGGATGAAATGTTCGGCCGAGAACACGCTGGCCGGGCGCCGGTAGCGCAGCGCCAGCGCCAGCGCATTGGTGCCGACCGAGCGCTCGTCCCAGCGGCCGCCGGGAACGAAATGCACCCGCTCCGCGCGGTTGCGCATGCTGCGGCTGCAGCCGGTCCAGAGCAGCCGGCCTTCGGCATCGCTCACCGCGGCCACCATGCCGCTCTCGCGCGCCACGGTTTCGAGCTCACCGACGCAGGAAGTGACCGCCTGCCCGTAGGGCGTCTGGGTCCAGTCCGGCACCGTGTCTTCTATAGGCGCGGCAGAACATGTTTCGGACACCGCCTCGCGCGATCGCTGCCACGAACCGGCGATGTCCATACCCACCACCACGATGCGTTCGCCCGGCGTGCGCTCGCCCCGCCGTATCGACTCTATACGGCGGCGGCGTGCCGCTAGATTTGCCACAGAACCCGTCATTCGTCTCGCTCCACCACTACCTACCGGATACCTACCTGCGACGCAGTAGCGTGCGCGGTGACCCTGTGTTGTTCTGTCGTGCATTGTTGCCGACCGCAGGGGCAATCGACAACTCGAGGAGGAAATACATGCGTTACGCCGATCCCGGTCAACCCGGCTCGAAAATCACCTTCAAGCCCCGTTACGACAACTTCATCGGTGGCAAGTGGGTAGCGCCTGTCGAAGGACAATACTTCGACAACATCTCCCCCGTCACCGGCAAAGTCTTCTGCCAGGCCGCCCGCTCGCAGGCCGCCGACATCGAACTCGCTCTCGACGCCGCCCACAAGGCACGCGATGGCTGGGCCCGCACCTCACCGGCCGCCCGTTCCGCCGTCCTCCTCAAGATCGCCGACCGCCTCGAAGCAAACCTCGAGCTGCTGGCTGTCGCCGAAACCTGGGACAACGGCAAGCCCATCCGTGAAACCCTGGCTGCCGACATCCCGCTCGCCATCGACCACTTCCGTTACTACGCCGGCTGCATCCGCGCCCAGGAAGGTTCGCTGTCCGAAATCGACGACGACACCGTCGCCTACCACTTCCACGAGCCGCTGGGCGTTGTCGGCCAGATCATCCCGTGGAACTTCCCGATCCTGATGGCTGCGTGGAAGCTGGCTCCCGCACTCGCCGCCGGCAACTGCATCGTGCTGAAGCCCGCCGAGCAGACCCCGACCTCGATCATGGTGCTGGCCGAACTGATCGCCGACCTGCTGCCGCCGGGCGTGCTGAACATCGTCAACGGCTTCGGCATCGAAGCCGGCAAGCCGCTGGCCACCAGCCCGCGCATCGCCAAGATCGCCTTCACCGGCGAAACTACGACCGGCCGCCTCATCCTGCAATATGCTTCCCAGAACATAATCCCGTCGACCGTGGAACTGGGCGGCAAGTCGCCGAACATCTTCTTCGACGACATCATGGACCAGGACGACGACTTCTTCGACAAGACGCTCGAAGGCTTCGCCATGTTCGCGCTGAACCAGGGTGAAGTCTGCACCTGCCCGAGCCGTGCGCTGGTGCAGGAATCGATCGCCGACAAGTTCATCGAACGCGCCATCGCCCGCGTCGCCAAGGTGCGCGGCGGCCACCCGCTGGACACCGACACCATGATCGGCGCCCAGGCCAGCTCGGATCAGGCAGAGAAGATCCTGTCCTACATCGACATCGGCCGCAAGGAAGGCGCCGAGGTGCTGATCGGTGGCGCCAAGCGTGCCGAATCGGAAACCGCCGGCTACTACATTCAGCCGACGGTCCTGAAGGGCCACAACAAGATGCGCATCTTCCAGGAAGAAATCTTCGGCCCGGTGCTCGCGCTGACCACCTTCAAGGACGAAGCCGACGCACTGGCGATCGCCAACGACACCATGTTCGGCCTCGGCGCCGGCGTGTGGTCGCGTTCGGTGCATCGCACCTACCGTTTCGGCCGCAACATCCAGGCCGGCCGCGTATGGACCAACTGCTACCACCTGTACCCGGCTCACGCCGCGTTCGGTGGCTACAAGCAGTCGGGCATCGGTCGTGAAACCCACAAGATGATGCTGGATCACTACCAGCAGACCAAGAACCTGCTGGTGAGCTACTCGCCGAAGGCGCTGGGCTTCTTCTGATGCAGTGGTAATGAAAAGGGGCGCTGCGGCGCCCCTTTTTTCGTCCACCATGCGCTCACTGGCAGGAGTGGTCTTCTGACCGCGGCGGCAAACGAAGCGCCGGCGCAACATGACCGGCCTTGTCGCGGTCAGAAGACCGCTCATGCAGGACATCGGGACTGCCGCAACGGATCGACGCACCCCGACGCCTGAAACCATTCACAGAACAATACGATCATCATCCGTACCCGACCCACGCAGGAGGAGAACCCATGGTCACCCGCGTCACCGCCACCCCCGAAGCGCTCGAATGGATCGCCCGGCTCGCCAAGAAGCACGGTCCGCTGCTCTTCCATCAATCCGGCGGATGCTGCGACGGCAGCGCCCCGATGTGCTACCCGCGCAATGAATTCAAGCTCGGCAGCTCGGACTACATACTCGGCGAGATCGGCGGCATGCCCTTCTGCATGAGCGTGCCCCAGTTCGAGTACTGGCAGCACACCCACCTCATCATCGACGTCGTGCCGGGCCGAGGCTCCGGCTTCTCGATCGAATCGCCGGAAGGCGTCCGTTTCCTCACCCGCTCGCGTCTGTACGAGCCGGACGAAGAGGCCGAACTCGAAAAGCTCGGCCTCCCGCCCCGCGGCGACACGCTGGACTGATCTCCGCGGCTGTTGCGCCCGCGATCAGCCCGCCAGGGCTGATCGCGACATCCCCTCTCCACCACGGGCGCAGAGCCCACCCGTGCAACCGCCCCATCGTGGCGAGGCGCCACTCCCACAACACCGAAACTGCTTTCGCCTGTCTGTAGGCACAGCCTTACCGGCGCCTGAGCACGCGCACCGGCCTGGTGGGAGCGGCGCCCTCGCCGCGATACGGCCTCAAGCGCCCGCCACCTCCGTGCAACCGCCCATCGTGACGAGGCGCCACTCCCACACCACCGAAACCGCTTTCGCCTGACTGTAGGCACAGCCTTACCGGCGCCTGAGCACGCGCACCGGCCTGATGGGAGCGGCGCCCCCGCCGCGATACGGCCTCACGCGCCTGCCATCTCCGTGCAACCGCCCATCGTGACGAGGCGCCACTCCCACACCACCGAAACCGCTCTCGCCTGACTGTACGCGCAGCCTTACCGGCGCCTGTGCATGCGCACCGGCCTGGTGGGAGCGGCGCCCCCGCCGCGATACGGCCTCACGCGCCCGCCATCTCCGTGCAACCGCCCCATCGCGGCGAGGCGCCTCACTCACGAAACCGCAATCGCGACTCAGGCAAAGGTGTCGTCGAACAGACGGGCGGCCCACTTCATCATGTGCTCGTAGTTCTCCTTGCTGCGCGCGGGCGCTTCTCCGAACGACGCATCCACCCGCTTCATCAGACCGGTGGCCGGATCGTAGGCGAACACCGCGTTCAGCCACGATGCCGTGTCATAGGTGATCGGGCTGAAACAGGCCGAATTCGCCACCACGCTCTGCATGCGTACCGCGTCATCCACCGGCCAGCCATTCACCATGCGCACGATGGCGTCGGCGCAGATCTTGGCTTCGGAGTTCGCGATATGCCCCGCCTTCGGCAGGCCGGTGCCCTGCGCGTCGCCGATCACATGAATGCGCGCTGCCGCGGTCGATTCGTAGGTGAGCGGATTCACCCCGGCCCAGCGGCCATTCACGTTCACCACGCCCAGATCGTGCGCGAGCCGGGCTGCGGTGTTGCGCGGAATCACGTTCAGCACGTCGGCAGTCCAGGCGATCTCGCCGCCCACGCCATCACTCACCCAGGCTTTACGGCGCGCGCCCTCGAAGCTCACGCGGGTCACCGTCGCATTCGGCACGTATTCCAGCCGGCCGGCGTACAGCGTGGTGAATGCGTTGCGGAACATGAGCGGCTCGGCCTGGATGTCGGCATTCGCGTCCAGCACCACCAGCTTCGACTTCGGCTTCTTCCGCTTCAGGAAATCGGCGATCACGCAGGCGCGCTCGTACGGCCCGGGCGGGCAGCGGTAAGGCGCTTTCGGAATGCTCATCACCACGGTGCCACCGTCTGCCATCGCATTCAGCTGGTCGCGCAGCGACTGGGTCTGCGCGCCCGCCAGCCAGGCGTGCGGCACCCGCATCT
Organism: Methyloversatilis universalis EHg5; assembly: GCF_000378945.1. GTDB lineage: Bacteria > Pseudomonadota > Gammaproteobacteria > Burkholderiales > Rhodocyclaceae > Methyloversatilis > Methyloversatilis universalis_A. Next base: position 2,195,473 of record NZ_KB900539.1, read on the forward strand.
GCTGCTCTGGCGTATCCAGCCCCGGTACCGGGTCAAAGCCAATACCCGGCGCGATCACCAGACGGTCGAAATCGAGCGCGATGCCGCTGGCCAGATCCAGCTTGCCGGCCACCGGATCGGCCGCCACCGCGCGGTCGGCCACCACCTCGATGCCGTATCGCTGCTTGAGCCTGTCGTAGCCAAAACCCAGGCTCGCCAGCTTTACCCGGTCATTCAGCACCAGATTGCTCAGGATGCACGAGACATGTCGTGCGTTCGGCTCGACCAGCGTCACCGACACGCCTGCGCCGCCCCACTGCGCGATGTACTTCGCCGCGGTCGCGCCGCCGAAGCCACCGCCCACCACGACCACGCGCGCCGCCGCCGCGCGGGCCGGCCGGGCCGCGCCCATCGTTGCCAGCACCGACGCACTGCCCAGCATGCCCAGAAAGCCGCGACGGTTCAGCGGCTGCTTCAGAATGGTTTCGAAACTCATGTCAGTGCCCTCTCAGCTCGATTTGCGTACGGTGGTCTTCTTCGCGGCAGGCTTTTTCGCCGCCGCTTTCGCAACCACCTTGCTGCTGGCCACCTTCACCTCGGGCTTGCTGCTCCGGTCCTTTGAATCTTCCGTTTTCCTGGGCGTGACCGTGCTGCCACCGGGCAGCGTCGGCCCACGTGTTCCGCTGCGCGGCGCGTAGGTCGCAAACCACTGGGCAAGGCGCTGGATCTGGTCGTCGGTATAGCCGCGCGCCTGCATGTGCATGATGTCGAGCTCCTTGCTCGACACCCGCATCTCGGTCAGCTCATCAACGATTTCGGCCGCGCTCTCGCCATTCAGCCGCTCGAAACCGCCGGTGCCATTCGGGTCCGCCGCGTGGCAGCCCAGACACTGCGACGCCAGCAAGCGGTCGTCCTCTGTCGTCGCGCCCGCCACCGCTGCCGATGCCATCAGCCCGGCAGCCAGCGCCAGCCGTACAAACGTGCTCTTCAGGTCAGTCATGGGAATCCTCCCTCGTCGATAACGAGGAAAATATTCCCACGCATAATGACCCCATTCGTTAACGGGGCATTACCACAGGGATTAAATGATGTTCATCCGGAAGACAGGATGGCCGGGCACAGCACCGCGGCTGCGCCGAAGGCTCCTTTTGTCACGGTGCCGAGCAGCCCCGCACGCCGCTCGGCGCCGCAGACGTGAAAGCCGCCCAGAACAAAGCGGCTCCGACCCCGACATGCCAGCTCAGTCCGCGCTGGCAGCGGAGCACTTACGCAGCGCCCAGACCTGCCGCATCCGCGAAATACGCCTTGGTGTAAGCATGCACATCCGCATGCGCAAGCAATTCATCCACCGCGAACCAGCGCAGCGCATCGTGCTGCTCATCCGGCGCCAGCACCACGTCGGCCGCCACATCCAGGTTGTGAGGCAGCACCACGTAATGTGTGCCCACGCCCTCCACCCCGGCGAAGTTGTCGTCGTACAGATGCTCGAACACACCCGTACTGCGCCACCCGCTTACCGGCACCGCCTCACCCAGCTCACGCCGCACGATGCGCACCAGTGCATCCGCCATCCGCTCGCCTTTCAGGATGCGTCCGCCGGGCACGAACCAGAAGCCCTGCGCCGGGCGGTTGCGGCGATAGCCCAGCAGCACCGCGCCGTCGGGGCGACGGGCGATGAGGTCGATGGAAACGAGTGGCGCAGAGCGCACCACCTCGATCAACACTTCCTTGGGGAGCATGTGAACCCATCCTGCATTCAGTAAAACAAGAAAAGCGCCCCAGCCGAAACGGAAAGCACGAAAGCTGATCCGTTGCCGCAGCCAAGCCCCACCGGTAAGAGTGGCGCCCCCGCCGCGATGAGACGCCCGTCAGCCGCCTACGGTAACCCGCAGCCGCCAAGCCCGAGCGCGCCCAGCATGAGAATCGGAGCAGCCTCGCCGCAGGCAAGCCCCTTGCCTTCCGCCCCGGCCGTAGGGTGTGCAAGCCACAAGCCTGCGCACGCGGACCGAACTCCGCGCAAGGTCTCGGCTGCATGCCGGCGCAGGTGCCCCCCGCGGACCGCCCGCCCGTCACAACGGACTTACCCGAACACCTCGCCCTCATCCAGCAGCTTGCTCGCACCGTTCTTGGCCGACAAGGCTGTAGGGTGTGCAGGCCACTGGCCTGCGCACGCAGATCGCGCTCCGCGCAAAGCCGCACTGGCCAGCCAGAACTGGCCGGTGGTTCTCGCCAACAAGTTCCACGTCGTATCACTGGCTGAAGGTGGGCAACGAGAGCGCCATCGCCGCGTCGTTCCACTTACCCTGCGCCCCGGGGGCGCCCCGATGTGACCGCTCGACGACTTACAGCCGCCAGCTGCGCGCACCGGCCGCAGTAATGTCTTCGGTCGGAAACATGCTCTTCACGTCGACGAACAATCCACCAGATTCCAGCTTGCCCAGCAAATGATCAAGGCCAGCCTGCCTGAACTCGGTGTGTGCCACCGCGGCAACGATGGCCGAAGCCTTCGGTAGCGCATCCCAAGACACGAGCTTCACGCCGTACTCGTGCTCGCACTCATCGCTCTCGGCGACCGGATCATGAACCCAGACCTTCACGCCATAGCTTTCAAGCTCGCGCACCACATCGATCACCTTGCTGTTGCGCAAGTCCGGGCAGTTCTCCTTGAACGTCATGCCCAGCACGATCACATTCGAACCACGAATCTGCGCGCCACCCGCGATCATTTCCTTGATCGTCTGCTCCGCGATGAACTTGCCCATGCCATCGTTGATGCGTCGGCCAGCGAGAATCACCTGGGGGTGATAACCCAACATTTCCGCCTTATGCGTCAAGTAGTAGGGATCAACGCCGATGCAATGGCCTCCCACCAGACCCGGACGGAAGGGCAAGAAATTCCACTTGCTGCCTGCAGCCTTCAGCACCTCTTCAGTGTCGATGCCGATGCGATGAAAAATCACCGCCAGTTCGTTCATCAGCGCAATGTTCAGGTCGCGCTGCGTGTTCTCGATCACCTTGGCGGCCTCGGCAACCTTGATGCTGCTGGCCTCGCACAGCCCGGCAGTGATCACCTGACCATACACTGCCTTCACACGCGCCAAGGTCTCGGGCGTATCGCCCGACACGACCTTCACGATCTTGGTGACGGTGCGCTCCTTATCACCCGGGTTGATGCGCTCGGGGCTGTAGCCGACGAAGAAATCCTGCTTCCACTTCAAGCCCGACTCACGCTCCAGAATGGGAATGCACACCTCCTCTGTCGCACCAGGGTACACCGTGGACTCATACACCACCGTTGCGCCACGCTTCATGTGACGCCCCACGCTCTCGGAGCTCTTCACCAGTGGTGTGAAGTCCGGCTGGTGAGCATCATCCACCGGCGTCGGTACCGCCACCACGATGAAATCAGCCTCCCCGATCACCGACGGGTCAGTCGAACAGCTCAGATGAACCGCTGCCGCCAAATCTTCTGACGACACCTCACCTGTGGGATCGATGTTGCGGCCATAAGCCTCAACCTTCTCAGCTGAAAGATCGAAGCCGAGCGTCTTCATCTTCTTGCCGAACTCGACGGCCAGCGGCAAGCCGACATAGCCCAGTCCGACAACAGCAACAATGGCCATCAGTTCACTCCTAAAGTTCTTCCATCCGAAGCACAGGAAACACCATACACTGCAAGTATTACATCAAGAAAAACGATTCAAAACATTGATTAATATGGAACTTAGCCATCATTCTAGAATGGGCGCCACAAGAAAACGAAAGTCAGGGACGCGTGACCTACCTCACTCTCCAGACGAGGATCAACAGCAACCGGAGCTGTGTCCTTTACATAAATTCGCAACAGTACATTTCACTCTTGCCCGATGCGAAAGTCCTCCTAGCGAATGCCCCCCTGCAATTACAAAGGATTCCCGTCGATAGAGCCGCCTCGAAACCACCCGCGAGGGCATCCGTCCCACCTAAAGTCGTTTGCTCACACGGCGATATTCCCCTGACACGCCACTTGCACGCTTGGCCTACCTCGCTGCACGTACGAGAGCAGCAGCCGATTCTCATCTGTAGCAACAGGACTTAGGTACGACATTCTTATCATGCGTTATCTGCCACAGCTTCTCAGCACGCTTGCGCTCACGACCCTAACCGGGACCTTGGATGCAGCAACCTATTACGTCGACGCTCGTAGCGGCAGCGATCTCTCAGACGGGCTCGCTCCAACGTCATCGACCTCTTCAAGAGGCCCCTGGCAGTCTCTCAAGAAGCTCTCATCCGCAGCCATTCTTCCGGGGGATACCGTACTTTTGCGCTGCGACAGCATTTGGAACGAGACACTCACGCTTCCCAGTTCCGGCAGTGCCACGGCCCCTATCACCATTTCCAGCTATCCAAGCACCTGCACGACCCAGCCAGAAATCAGCGGCATGACCACCTTGCCGGCTCACGCATGGACTTCTGCTGGTGGGGGCGTATATCGCGCCAACATCAAATGGAACCGTATCGCCAACGGGAGTTTCGTGAGCAACCGGACGGGTTGGCAGATTTGGTCGAGCAACGGCGATGCCGTTCTCGGTTGGAGTTCAGCCTGCACGACCGCAGGTGCCGGCTGCGCGGTCCTGACCAGCGGAGCAAGCGGTTCGAATGGCATTGCATCAAGCAGTAACTTTCCCGTCGAAGGGGGCAAGAAATACCGCATCCGCTACTCGCTGCGCGGCAGCAGCGGCAGTGCGATAAAGATCTATGTGCGGCGCGCCGGCTCTCCCTACGACCCGATCGGCTACAGGAAAGACCTGGTGGGCACGGACCAGTGGCAGCAGGTCATCGAAGAGTTCACTGCGCCGACCCTCGTTGCAAATGCCCGCTTCGACGTCGAAATCGCGCCCGGAAGACGTACGGTTCAATTCACCGACATTGCGATCGAACCGGTGGACACAGTCGCAGTACAACAACTGTTCCTGAACGATCAGGCCCTGCAGGTCGCCCACCACCCGAATGCCGGGCACGACACTGCCCAGCCGAACTCGGTATACGCCCATACCGGCGCCGCATCCGATTCCGTCCTCATCAATACATCGCCCCGAAGCACCTACCTGACGACCGGCGCCGACCTCCGGCTGCCGGCCAACACCACCCTGACCGCCGGGCTGACCGCGTTTATTCGCAGCTCACCCTGGACGCTCGACGAGCGCCGGATCAGTGCCGTATCCGGCACGCGCCTAGATCTGGACCTTCCCACCACCTACCCGCTCGCGCTCGGCATGCCTTACTACCTGACCGGCGCGCTCTGGATGCTGGATTCCCCCGGTGAATGGTTCTTCGATTCATCCAGCGGCCTAGTCCATGTGTGGACACCCGACGGACAGCCCCCCGGAAATGGTGTGAAGCTCTCTTCGCCCGGAATCGGCGTGAATCTCGGCCAGAAATCGAACATCATCGTCCGCAACATTGCCGTGCGCGGATCAAGCCTAGCGTTCAATCTCGAAAAGTCCAGCCAGGTCATGCTAGAGGACATTTCCATTTCAAATACCGCAACCTACGGCATACAAGCGGACTATTCGACCAACGCATCAATCAGCCGTGCGGACATCCGCCACACCGGGAACGACGCCATCCGCGCCCCCAATTCCCAATCCATACAAGTCACCGATAGCAACATCGAAGGCAGTTCCGTATCGCTTTCAGGCAATACCGTCAGCACCCTTCCCCGCGAAGCCGGCGCAGCCATCCTGGGCGGGCAATCCGCGACCATTTCCGGAAACAGGGTATCGAACACCGGCTACAACGGCATACGCTCATTCGAAAACTCGCGGATCGAAGGTAATGTCGTGACCGACGCCTGCCGCATGCTGAATGACTGCGGCGGCATCTACGTTAGCGGCTACTCGGCCGGAACATCGGTACTCAACAATATCGTCCGCAACGTCCATGGAAACATTGACGGCATGCCCGTAAACTCCCGCTATCACGCGGCGGGTATCTACATGGACGATCACGCTAACGCCCTGACGGTCACCGGAAATTCATTGTCCAACGCCAACTATGGGATTCACATCCATGATGGCTACGACAATTTTATTCAGGGAAATTTAATGTTCGGAAATCGTAACCACCAGTTATGGATGCAAGAACAGCAGGCAAAAATTTCCGTAAGTGGGGATATGGCGCGCAACCAGATCATCGGCAATCACCTTTTTCCGCTGGACGGCAATATCGCACTGATGCAAGAAAGTGAAATTGGCGCCATTCAAGGTTTCGGCACATTTTCTGAAAACCGCTTCTCTGCTCTAATTTCGTCAGCATTGATTGGCGAAATATCGCCCAACACCTTGCGCTCGTACACAGCCGCCCAGTGGCGAACCGCAACAGATGCTATGGGTCTGCCCAAGGGCGATACAAGCATCAGTGAAGTTCGACCATCCGGCTACGCGGCAACCCGCGTAACAGGCGAAAACATCGTACCCAACGGTGCATTGACGAACGGAACATCTGGCTGGACCTACTGGAGTCAGCTGTCCCCATTGCCAACCGTTACGACCGAAACCTGCTTGCCTGGTATCTGCCTTCGACTGACAGCTGGCGGGTCAAGCAGCCTCCTTAGCACACCGAATTTCTCGGTCACCCAAGGGCAGACTTACCGAGTAAGCTTCGACGCGAAAACAGCCATCGACGGACAGACCATCGCCCCCGTTGTACGCCGGGGTGGTCCGTCTCCGCTCTACGAACGCCTCATGGCCGCTACCCAGTCGTTCAGCGGAATTACAGATTGGAAGCGCTACTCCTTCACCTTCCGTGCAGCCAAAACTGTTATCGCTAACGATCTATTAACCCGCGAACTTGGCGCACGCCTCGACTTCGAACAAAACGCGGCTAAAGGTACCTTGTGGGTAGCCAACATCGAGATCGTGCCCATGCAGGACACCTCCGTTACGCTGCTTTCTCACCTTATTGCCAACGAAGGCCGTGAACACAGCATTTTCGAATGCCCAGAACAGGGCACAGAAAACGAAGCGCTGTGCGCCGATTACGTGCGCTTTTCCGACGAATTACCGGTGATTTGGCCTCTTTCTCTAGGGCCGGCCGAAACGATGGTCGTATTCACACGCATCGCGGCACTGATCGATACTGACGGTGACGGCATCGCTGATTTTCAGGATAGCTGTCCAGCAACTACACCAGGCCTCACCGCCAACGCAAAGGGATGCGCCTTGGGTCAGACGGTTCCCTAAGAAACGCTGCATCGAAGGCGCTCTTCATCTCATGGCCCGCTTATATGCAGCGCCATAGACTGTAAATTGAGTTTTTCAAATTCTGATTTTCAACAACTGAAGAGCGGCGCCGAAAAGAAAAATTGTATTGGTTACAAGATAACGCTTCCAGAGGCGCCTTGGCTCCGAGCAAAGGCGGTGCAGCCATTCCAATCCATTCTGCTGCATCCAGAGCGGAGCGCGTTTTATAGTACCGGCGTGGAAATCGAAGGCAGCTCCGACACCTAGCATCACTGCATTGACACGCCCACGATGTTCTGCCATCCAGCGTTCTTGCTTTGGGCACCCCAAACCTACAAAAACGATGCCCGCGCTGCTATTGTTAATGCGCGCTACCGATGCAGCATCTTCTTCTGTCGACTGCATGCGAAAAGGAGGAGATTCAGTCGAAATTTTAAGAGTTGGAAATGTGGCCTGTAAACGCTGCACAAGCAGATCCAACGTTTTCTCTACACTGCCAAAGCAATAGATCGGTACATCTTCCCTAGCGCAGCGCTCGCATAGCGCCCACATCACATCCGGGCCGCTGATTCGTGGCTGGCTTTCAAACCCTTGGTGACGCAACATCCACGCAACTGGTGAGCCGTCAGGAGTTGCCATATCTGAATCATTGATGACATCTCGATAGGCCGAATTCTGCGAAGCACTTACTACGACATGCACGTTGCAGATAGTAACGTACCTGCTCTCACGCCTGTGCGCCCAACACATCAGTTGCTCGATCGCCGCGCTCCAAGAAAGCGCATCAACTCGAACACCCAATACGTCGCCAGATATTCTCGGCATAGCCTTTCATTCCATTCAAAAATCAATTTTTTGGCATTGCCACACAGCGAGCGAGACCATCAGCAAACCGCTCTACCATGTTAGTTAGCGAGTAGCGACTCGCATCATGCAGAGCCGCCTGTTTGATCAAACTTAACTTCACTGGATCATTTAATAGACCGACAACACTTTCTGCATATCGATCTACTCCTCCCTGCACCACCAATCCGTTGACACCATTTTTTAAGTACGCCACTTCCGGCCCATGGAGCGCCTCAGCGGTCGTGATCATTGGAACACCGGAGCAAAAAGAATCCAGCACGTGCAATCCGACAGCTCCCGGATTAATAACGACATCAGCCACTCTAAAACATGAAGCTTTACTCAGACCCTTGCGCACACCAAGCCACTTCAACCAAGGGCGTGTGGTCATCGCATTTCGAATCACCTCCGCGTTTGGGCCATCGCCAATCACCAGCAGTCGGAATGCCGGCAAAGTCGCATGAATGCGATCAGCTGCGTCGACCATGTACTCTAGGCGCTTGTCGGCATAGAGGGAACCGCAGAACAAACCTACCGGTGCGCCCTCCGGAGCATCGATTTCACGGCGCAAACTCTGTATCTGCACATTGGTGACTGCGGCGAGATCGCGCTCGAAAGCTTGATTGTCAATAGCGTTGTCCAACTGCGTGATTCTTTCTGCTGGATAGCCAGATCCCTGCAGAATATTGACTGTCATTTCGGTGTAAGCGAACCACCAGTCCACTCGGGTGAGAAGTAAGCGCTTCCACTTTTCTCGCAGCCCATTTGGTGCAACGCTCTGGAAGTTCACTCCATGTCCCCAATAGCCTATGCGCCTATCGGACCACAGCCGAGCCAACAGCAATGGGTAGTTCGAGAAGATGCGGTTTTCTTGCATTAAGACCACAAGATCAGCATCCCTAAGCGAAGGCGGAAGGGGCTGCCAAATCAAATCGCGAGCCCCAACTTCCCAGACTCTGTTTACGACCTTGTGTGCCCAAGGTAATGTTCCTTCATCTTTTTTAACCAGCTCCCGGCGGGTAGCCTGCCCATGCAACAAATGCAGCTCGATCTGGCGCTCTCGGCAGGCATCCCGCAGCCTATCGAAAAGGGTAGTACGGTAGTGCATCAGCCGATGCTGACAGATCACGACTTTCTTCATTCATCCTCCACAGGCTCTCTGCCCTCGAAACTAGGTACAATGACGCAGTGGTCGTAGCCCTTTTCAGATAAGGCAAAGCAGCCGTTACGGATTGCATCCTCGTGCGCCTTAATTACCGCGTCCGACGCAAAGCGATACCCTATGACTTTTGCAGGTACTCCTGCAACTATTGAGTAGGGAGGTATCGATCGGGTAACGACGCTACCAGCAGCAACAATAGAGCCGCGGCCGATCGTTAAGCCTGTAAGAACGATTGCCCCATAGCCTAGCCAGACGTCGTCCTCGATGCAGGCCTCTTCCTCCCGGTAGCGACTCGGGAAACGAGTGCTGGCAACCCAAGGTGCAAAGCGGACAGGAAATCCAATAGCCGTGAAATCATGATCGTGGCGGCCGATAATGGCCACCCTGTTGGCGAGCAAACAGTAATGACCGATACGGCAATTAGCCTCGATATGCACGTCCTTGCCGATGTAAACATAATCGCCAATCCGGATTTCATTTGGCGCCCAGAATCTCCCCCGAGCACCGACATGCAAATCACGCCCTACCTGTTTAATGCTGCGCGATTTCAATAAAAATATTCGTGTCTGGATGCGCCTTGCCATTGCAATCAGTAACTTCAACATCATCACCTCTCATTACTGATCAACACCCCTGAGCCATTTGCAACATTCCAAGTGATTTTGGCTGGCTCTCCGGATCTCAGATTCAATGTACAAGACCACCTTCCTCCCGATTCCTTGCACGAAAGTCTAGACGCACCAACCAAGCGGTCGGCCAATACACGCCACGCTTCGACCATCGGTTTTGGCTGACCGGTAATGGATTCGACCATTCCCAAGCCATACCGGTTGTCCCATGAATACCAATAGAAGCGGTCGACTCCCTCCGCTCGCGCGATCAGCAAGGCACGCATGAGGTAGTCCCCGGATTCCTTCTCCAGTCCGAGTCGCTTCCAGCCGCCCTTGGCCACCATTGGATGGTCGGGCGTGCCGTCACCGTTCTCTATCCAGTAACCGGTTTCGGTGTTCCATAGCGGCATGTGGCCGACGCCGTTGGCAGCCATGACCCGCTTGACACCGCGAATGGTCGGAATCATCGCTTCTGGCGATTCCTTGAATACATAGAAATGATGGCCCACGATGTCGATGCATTTCCTGCCGCCCGCCGCCAGGAAGCGGTCGAGATATTCGATATGCCGACCGCCGCCGGCAGAGGCTGGCGAAACGAGCTTGATGCCCGGATCGATGGCTTGCAGCACGCGTTTGGCTTCGCAGGTGAGCTTCACCAGTGTGGCTAGGTCACCGGAGTAGTGATTCTGGTCGCTGGGTTCGTTCCACACTTCGTAGTGTTTGATCCGACCCTTATAGCGCGCACCTACGGTAGCGACGTAGGTGGACCAATCAGCGAGGTTTGCAGGTTCAGCGATATTGCCAGGCTTGTAGGGGCTCGATTCATCCGGGCGGGCAGATGCCCAACGCGGAGTAATCGCCAAAGGCAGTAGGATGTCGATTTTGGTCAGCTCGGCCATAGCGACATATCGATCAAGGCGAGTGAAATCCCATTGCCCCCGGCTAGGCTCTAGCTGCGCCCAGCCCACATATGCATCCCAGAGCCGCCAACTGCCAAATGGTATCGAAGGCCAAGTGGTTCCTTGATCGGCACGATGAATATGGAGGCCGAAGTACTGTATTGGAATCGATTCGGCGGAAGATGGACGCAGACCAAAGAGAAAGACGCCACCCAGAAGGAGCAACAGCACGCGTATCGTTTTCATGTCTGAGTACGACGCCAGTTCAGGAAACCCTCGATCCGCCCTAACACTGCACCAGCTCCTAGCGTCAGAGCTGCCCAGCCCCGCATGTGCAGTAGCGGCAGCAATACCGGCGCACATAGGCCTCGAAAAATCACCCATGCAGCCAGCCGGTGTTTAGCGTAAATCGCCCCGGTCCCACGTGCCCGCCTTCGGGCTGCCGAAAAGAGCGCGAAAACTCTGCCGGTGGGTGACGCAGTGTAAAGATGATGGACCCGCACATTCGGCCTGAAGGCTAGACGTTCCCCTGAAGCTAAAGCGCGCAATACGAAATCAGTTTCTTCGCCGGCGCCGTACCACTGTCCCACGCCGAACCGCTCGTCAAAGCCCCCCAGTCGGTCGAAAAGGCCACGCTTGAAGAAAAGGCTGATCGAACTTGCGTCACCACCGCGGAAGTTCCGCCAGTCAGCCAGCGACAGATCGGCCTGGAGCGGCGTACTGCCCCGGCCTTCGGATTGCTCCATCCAGCAGGCAATGCAGCCTTCGACATCGGGTTCTGCGGCGAAGGTGTCAAGCAGTGCTGCAACGGTACCTGCTTCATACCAGCAGTCGTCGTCGGGAAAACCTATTACATCGCCACTGGCGTGGCGGATACCCAAATTACGCGCACCGCTCAGGCTGGGTCGCTCCAGTTTGAGATGCTGTAGGTCGAGTCCGGCCGTGCGCCCGGCCTCGACATGCGGCACCAGCCGGTCGTCGTCATTCTGGTCGACCACGATCAGTTCGAAGCGGCGGTCGGTCTGTGCTGCCAGCGTGCCAATCAGGCGGCCGACCTCACTGCTACGCCCCACGGTGGCAAGAATCAGCGAGAGCTTCATGACGCTGCCTTGCGCGAAAGCCCCAATGCACCGAGCGCAACCGCGCATGCAGTCCGCAGGTAGTAAATCGGATGCGCGAGCGCCCGGCGGTCACGCAGCAAGCGCCTAGCGCCTCTCACGTCGCCCAGCGAAAGCCTTGCCCGAGCGATATTCATCAGATGGCTGGCCAGCAGTCGCCTGGCGCTCCGCTCCATGAGCAGGGGTACCCGACCCGCGTCGAGACGTTCGCTCAGTCGTCTGTAGCAGGGTAATTCGTCATCCACGACCGACGAGTGTGTTGCACTGCCGCTCACCGCCATCCGGTAGTCAACCTTTGGCGAATTCAAATAAGCCACCTGATGGCACTCCGCAACGCGAAACCAGAGATCCTGATCTTCACCCAGCTTTTCACCTGCAGGAAAGCGCAGAGTCAAATCGGCGAAAACGCTGCGCCGGACGACAATTGCACACGTACACGTGAAGGATCCATTGCACCAGTTAGCATAAAAATCATCAACAACGACCATCGCACCGGTTTCTGCCTCTGGCAGCGTAGATTCCTCGTGGTGTCCGTTTTCCCAGACCCGGGTGTAGCCAGTGCAATACATGCCTGCGCTCGGAAAGCGCTCTATCAACCGGGCGATGCCCGCCAGAAAGTCTGGCTGAAAGCCGTCATCCGCATCGAGAAAAGCAATGTACTCACCTTGCGCAGCGTCGATACCACGGTTGCGGGCCATCGCGACGCCCGCGTTCGCCTGACGGATGAGACGGATATCGTCGCCAGCCATTCGCTCGACGATTTCCGCGCTGCCATCGGTAGAGCCGTCATCGACGACAACGATCTCGAATGCAGCGAGACTCTGTTCCCTTACAGAATTGATCGCTTCAGCCACAAATTCGGCCTTGTTATATAGCGGGACGACAACAGATATTGCAGGTACGGCACTCACTGCAGAATCACCGTATTCGAAGACTTAATGAAGACAGGAAAAGACGCTGTCGACGACTGATGATCTTTCCGGAAACCACGCAGGCAGATCATGAACAACAGCAGATGGGTCAGAAAATCGCCATTCAAGATGGTGCCGAACGTCAGTGGCGTTTCGGTGACACAACGAAGCAAAATCACCGCAAGGAGTGCCAGCGACACACCACCCGTCCGCTCTGCACAGCGGAGCGCACCGCGCACAAGCAAGAACAGATAGACGACAAAGGCGGCAGCGCCGATGGTTCCGGCAGAACTGAGGGTCTGCAGCAGTTGGTTATGGGCACTGAAGGCGAACTGCATGCCCAGCCGCATACGGTGTTCCGCGCCCCATGCTTCCAGCCCGTAGCCAAAGACTGGGTTGGCTTCCCATTCATCTAGTGCTGCAGCCCAGATCTGCGCCCGGCCAGTCAGCGTAGTAATGTCACTGCCTACCCCACTCGCTTCGATCTTGGCCCAGATGCGCTCCAGATTAAGGTGGTTCAGTGCCAGCCCCACTAACAGCAGCGCGACCACGACCGCCAACAGGAAACGGATATCAACACCGCCATTCGGCAAACGTCCGTAGCGGTACCAGATCAGAATCGCCGCGGCGACCATGCCCGCCAGCAGCGCCGTTTTCGACTGTGCCAGCAGAAGCACTGCCAGCGCGCTCAGCACGATAGCAAGGCGCAGCAGGAATTTGCGCGCGGGCAGCATCGCCTCGAGCAGCAGAGTGAGCACCGCCAGCGGGCCGATGCTGTTGGCGTTAGACCCGACACCCCAGAGGCGGATGCTGACGCCGGGCAGCCAGCCCTTGTATGACGTCTGGACAGCCAATTCCGGTTTGATGAGCGCGAGCGAGAGGCTGAGTACCATCATCGCGAACAGCGAATATTTCGCTCCCCGGATAAGCGGTTCGAGCGGCTCGCCGCGGCCGAGATAGACGGCCGAGAAGATCACCAGCGGATACACGCTGTTGTGGATGAAAACAGGATGTTCGCCGAAAGCCGCGTTGAGCAACACATTACCGACAAAGTAGGCAACGAACGCCGCGTACAGCGCCTGCCCCTCGATGGTGACGCGCGGGCTGCTCTGGCGGCGCTTGAACAGATAACCGGCAATCTTTGCGGCACCCAAGCCGACAACAGTGAATGACACCAGCCGCAGCAACCAGCCCCCACTGCCCACGGCACCCGCGCTGATCAAGTCGATGTTGAACGAGGCGAAGTTCAGGTTGCGCTGAGACAGCACCGTGCTAAGCGTGATACCGAGCGCGAGCAACGGAATCACGGCGGGCACGACTAAGTCGCTGAACCGACGTTCGACCTGCAACATCGAAACAAAGCCAAAAATGATGCCGCAAGCGGCGGCAAATGCGCCGCCGAAATAGATCGCGTAAGAAATCAGTTCGCCCGCGGACATCATTTGGCTCCGTGCGGAAAGATAAGCGTCAGTCGAGAGGCCAGCGGGGCTGGGCAGCGGTCAAGAATGCGCACGAGTAATACCTTCAGATCAGGTCCGAAAATGCCGGGCGACAAGCGAAACAACGCTAGCAAGGCCAACACACCGGCAAGGCCGTCGAGCACAAGCCGGAGCGCGGCCGGGAACGCCCAGAGCAGCATGTCCAGTCCACCGACCAGTAGCGGCAGCAGCAGGCTAAGAAACAACCCTCCCCGCACCGCCTGCCAGACCAGACGCAGATCAAGGTGAAGCACACGCACCGCGCTACCGATAATGACCACACAGCGCAGCGCGAAAAGTACGAGCACTGTCCAGGCGACTGCTTCGGTCGAATAGCGTGCAGCCCACCAGCATGCCGCTGCCCACACCACGGCAACAGGAAGTTGAGAACGGAACTCGCGACTGGCGTAGCCGGCGCTCCACAGCAGCGGTGTGGTAAAGCCCCACACCAGAAACAAGGGCATGGCGATGGCAAAGGGCCTGAGGAGCGCGATGGCGTCCACCCACTTCGGGCCATACAGCGCGAGGATGAACGTGTCGGATACTGCAGCGAGAGATGTGAACGCAGGAAGGATGAATATCGAAACCGCACCCAGCAAGGCCCGATATGCGGCGTCGATCTTGTGCTGCTGGTCGGCCACCCGAGCCGAGGCCGAGAAGAACACGGGCTGTATCACACCGAGCAAAGATGTGGTCGGCGTATAAAGCATGTTGTAGCTGGTTGCATAGAGCCCGATCTGCTGGCTTGAGAACACGCGCCCTACGATGACACGGTCAATATTGTTGATGAACCAGTTTACGATATTGGTGATGAACACCGTACCGCCATAACCCGAAAGCGCGCGCGCGTCGTCATACCAGACCAGCGGTTGCAGAGGATGGCGGGTAGCCCGGTACAGCAGCACGAAAACCACCAGCGCCTGAACAAACCACGCTGCGATTAACGCCCAGACCTCTGCGCCGAACCCGGCGAGCGGAATGCCGACAAGCACGTACCCTGAAATGAAGCCGGCGATCTGCGACAGTTGTATGCGTTTGAAATCGAGGTTGCGCTTCAACAGATTGAGGGATGGCGCAGCCAGTGCATTCAGCAGACATACGCCGGCCAGCGCCTGCACGACATCGGCGGACCGCGCATCGCCAAAAAAAAGCGCGATGGAATGAGCCGCCCATGCAACCGAGGCTGACACCGTAGCGCCCAGTATGATCTGCCAGGTGAAGACAAAGCGAATATCTTTCGCGGCAATTTCTTTCTTCTGAATCAGACCGTAAGCAAGGCCGATATCGGAAAAAAAACTGCTGAAACCGACGACGATCGCGCCGATCGCGAAAAGGCCGTACTGCTCAGGCCCGAGGATGCGCGCAAGCACGACTTGGGCGCCGAACTGCATGACGATGCGAAGCAAAGTGCCACCGCCGCCCCAGAACACGGCCGACAGACTCCTTTTCCCGAGATTCTTTGATACGTCTTGCAATTGCGCTAACCGTCAGTCGAGTCCGGCAACGAAATCACGGTACGCCGCAGGTAGGCCTTGTTCAAGCTCCGTGGTCGCCCCCCAACCGATGCCGTTGAGCCGCGAAACATCCATCAGCTTCCGTGGCGTCCCGTCTGGCTTGATCGTATCGAATACCAGTTCGCCTTCGAAACCCACCACCTTGCTCACCAGTTCGGCCAGTTCCCTGATGGTTACGTCCTCACCCACGCCAACGTTCACCAGCGGCGGTTCGAAGCGGCCGGATTTCGACTCATCGCTGCCCAGCAGGCTCGTGTATTTGTCATCTGGCAGATTCATCAGGAAAACGCAGGCGTCGGCCATGTCGTCGCTGTAGAGAAACTCGCGCCGCGGGGTGCCGGTGCCCCAGATGGTCACGGTGCGGTCGCCTCGCTGCTTGGCTTCGTGGAACTTGCGCAGCAGTGCCGGAATGACGTGGCTGTTTTCTGGGTGGTAGTTGTCGCCCGGGCCGTACAGATTTGTCGGCATTACCGCCAGGTACTTCGTGCCGTATTGGCGGTTGTAGCTCCAGCACATTTCGATGCCGGCAATCTTCGCGAGCGCATAGGGCCGGTTGGTCGGCTCCAGCGGGCCGGTGAGCAGGCAGTCTTCGCGCATCGGCTGCGGCGCCATCTTGGGGTAGATGCAGCTGGAGCCAAGGAACATCAGGCGCGTCACGCCGTGCTTCCACGCGCTGTGGATCACGTTGGTCTGGATGGCCAGGTTGTCGCGGATGAACTCGGCCGGGTAGCTGTTGTTGGCGACGATACCGCCCACCTTGGCCGCAGCCAGGAAAACGTATTCCGGCCTGTGCGCGGCGAAGAAGGCATCGACCGCTGCGGCATCGGTCAGATCGAGTTCGGCGTGGGTGCGCTTCAGGATGTTCGCGTAGCCCTTCGCCTCGAGATTGCGGACGATGGCCGAGCCGACCAGACCGCGGTGGCCGGCGACGTAGATGCGCGCGTTCTTGTCCATGTCAGGCTTGCCCCGCTTACTCGTGGTAGTCGTAGGCCTGGAAGCCGGCCATCTTCACGAGCGCGTCGCGCTTGGCGCTGGTGTAGTCGGACTCGACCATTTCCTTTACCAGCTCCGGCAGCGTGATCTTGGGCGTCCAGCCCAGCTTTTCGCGGGCACGGGTCGGGTCGCCGAGCAGGGTTTCGACTTCGGTCGGGCGGTAGTAGCGCGGATCGACCTTCACGATCACGTCGCCCACCTTAGCCTTGGCACGGTCACCGGTGACGGCGGCGACGATGCCCACTTCCTTGTCGCCCTCGCCTTCGAAGCGCAGCGTGATGCCCAGCTCGGCCGCGGCGAATTCGACGAACTGGCGCACGCTGTATTGCACGCCGGTGGCGATGACGAAATCTTCGGCCTTGTCCTGCTGCAGCATCAGCCACTGCATTTCGACGTAGTCACGTGCATGGCCCCAGTCGCGCAGCGCGCTCATGTTGCCGAGGTAGAGGCAGTCCTGCAGGCCGAGTGCGATGCGGGCAATGGCGCGGGTGATCTTGCGGGTGACGAAGGTTTCGCCACGGATCGGGGATTCGTGGTTGAACAGCACGCCATTGCAGGCGTACATGCCATAGGCCTCACGGTAATTGACCGTGATCCAGTAGGCGTAGAGCTTGGCCACCGCGTACGGGCTGCGCGGATAGAAAGGCGTGGTTTCCTTCTGCGGGATTTCCTGCACCAGACCGTACAGCTCGGAAGTCGATGCCTGATAGAAGCGGGTCTTCTTTTCCAGGCCGAGGATGCGGATGGCTTCGAGAATGCGCAGCGCGCCGATGCCGTCTGCGTTGGCGGTGTACTCGGGCTCTTCGAAGCTGACCGCAACGTGCGACTGGGCGGCCAGGTTGTAGATTTCGTCCGGCTGCACCTTCTGGATGATGCGCACCAGCGAGGTCGAGTCGGTCAGGTCACCGTAGTGCAGCACGAACTTGCGGTTATCGACGTGCGGGTCTTCGTACAGATGGTCGATGCGGTCGGTGTTGAAAAGCGAAGTGCGGCGCTTGATGCCGTGCACTTCGTAACCCTTCTTGAGCAGGAATTCAGCGAGGTAGGCGCCGTCTTGGCCGGTGACGCCGGTGATGAGTGCGATCTTGGACATGTACGAGTCTCGGTACGGATGAATCGGTGCGGTTCAGAGCCCGGCGATGCGCGGGCGCACTTCTGAAGGAATGGCAGCCAGCATCTGGTCAATGAACTGCTGCTGGATGGCAAAGGCCGCGGCGGAATCGCGGTCGATGGACGAAACACGGAACAGCAGGCCGTCAGGCACTTCGCCGCGCAGGCCGTATTTCATTTCCGCCAGTTTCTTTTCTGTGCCACCAGTCAGTGCCTGGCTGCCTATGGTGGTCCAGTAGGTGACCGGCTCGTAGCGGTTCTGCGACAGATTGGTCTCCAGCCGCTTGACCGGCACTTGACCCAGCGCGGTGCTCAGCAGGCCTTTGCGATTACTGGTGACCTGGAAGCCCTGGGCGGGGTAGCACACCTCGGGGTAATGCAGCTGGTTGCCGTCGCGCTGGTCTTCGCCATAGGCGATCGACAGCATGATGCGGTAGCCCTTCGCGTTGTAATAGGTGCGTGACAGCATCTGGCTGTACAGCTTGTTCAGCAGTTCGGTCTGCTGCGGGTTGACTACGCCGCCCACAGCCCGTTTATCCAGCGTCCATTCGCCGAACTGCTCCGGGATGGCCGCTTCGAGATTGAGTTTGGGGAGGGTATCGACGATCTTGCGCGTCGGCGTCATGGCAGTGGCCAGGGCGGCGGCCGAGGCCATCAGGACAGCGGCGATGACGGCGGAAACGAGGGATTTCTTCATCGGCGTGGAAAAGAGTGCAGGCGTAGGAGCAGACGGAACGGCCTGCAATTGTGACGGATGGTCTTCATGGCGTCGCGACGACCATCTCACGAATTGTGACAGTCGGGAAAATAGCCCAGGGTCATGCTGCGGTGCAACTTGGCATCAGAGTACTACGTCACGGTTGCAGTGACGTGACTTGAAATACTTCAGCACCGCGCCGAAGGCGCATCCTGCCTCCGATCAGCCGTGCGACCTGTAGGCATCCGCCGACGCGGCGTGATGGCGACGGAGCTCGGCCAGCTTTCGTAGGAGATTCTATGTTCGAGCGCAAGCGTTTTCGTGTTGTTTAGGGACGTAGTCGGAAGCGTTCTTCATTAGCGAGAAGGCGATCCTTGCGAGCTTTCTGGCCAGTGCGACCAGCGCCTGGGTGCGGCTGAATCCGCGCTGGAGCATGCGCTGGTAGAAGGGCTGCCAGGTACTGGATCGGCTGGCGGCCATGGCGGCGTTGTAGAGCAGGCGGCGCATCTCGGCATCGCCTTTCTTGCTGAGCGCTCCGCGTCCGCGCTGGGTGCCCGACTGACGCACGGTCACATCCAGGCCGAGGAAGGCGATGAAGGCATCGGCCCGGCCGAATGCGGCGCGGTGAAACGTGGCGCACAGACCGGCGGCGGTGAGTGCGCCGATACCTTCGACCTTGAGAATGCGCCGGTACGGGTCGCCCCAGCCGCTGGTGCCGATCAGCGCGGCGATGCGCTGCTCCAGCCGTTTGATCAGCGCCTGGATCCGCTCGGTGACGGCCCGCACCTGGCGGGCGAAGCCGGGCAGCTCCTCCATGCTCTGACGCATGCGGCCCAGACAACGTACCAGGGTGGCGCGACGGCGCAACAGGGCGCGCAGTTCGGTCACCGCACGGGGCGGCAGCGAGAACGGGCGCAGACGCGCCCCTTCGTGGGCGAGATAGCGGGCGATCAGCCCCGCGTCGTGCCGATCGGTCTTGGCGCGCTGGCCCAGCGTGTCGCGGTATCTGGACAGC
>NZ_KB900539.1:2215128-3112021 GCF_000378945.1 Methyloversatilis universalis EHg5
GAAGGCGGGACATCTCTCCCACTGTCTGTACGTGCTTGCCGTCAGATGCGGCGCTCGTCCCTCCGCCCGACAAGCGTCCACTACTACGCTTGCCGCAGATGAACATACAAGCGGCGCCTCGCCGCGATTGCGGCCTCAACGGGAGACAGCGGGTGATTGAAGGCCCTATCGCGGCGGGGGCGCCGCTCCCACCGGGGCTCCGGCGACGGTCTGAGCCTCGCCCGCCGGGTCTTGGCATCGGATTGAGCCAGTCCCACCGGAACTCGGGTGGCTGATTGAGCCACGTCCACAAGCTCTTGACGACGGCCCGGCCCGGTTCTCGTGGGAGCGGCGCCTCGCCGCGATTGTGGCCTCAACAGGAGACAGCACGTGATTGAAGGCCCTATCGCGGCGGGGGCGTCGCTCCCACGGGGCGCCGGTGACGGGCTGAACCGCTCCCGCTGGGTCTTGGCATCGGACTGAGCCGGTCCACCGGGCTTCGGATAGCCGAATGAGCGGCGCCCACAAAGAAAAACCGGGGCACAAGGCCCCGGTTTTTCCTGATGCAACAGCCGCTTACGCGGTGACCGGCTTGGCCTGGCCGCCGCCGTAGGTGGAGAGCTGGGTGGGTTTGCCACCCTTCTTCAGCCTGACCGCGCAGTACTTGAACTCCGGAATCTTGCCGAAGGGGTCGAGCGCCGGGTTGGTGAGCATGTTCGCCGCCGCTTCGTAATAGGCGAAGGGGATGAACACGGCGCCGACCGGCACGTTCGGGTCGACCCGCGCGTACAGCGCGATCTTGCCGCGGCGCGATTCGACCGTGATCACATCACCGGCCTTCACCTTGAGCCCGGCCATGTCGGCCGGGTTGATGGTGACGGTGGCGATCGGCTCGATGTTGTCGAGCACCGATGCGCGGCGGGTCATCGAGCCGGTGTGCCAGTGTTCCAGCTGGCGGCCGGTGATGAGCACCATCGGGTAGTCGCTGTCCGGCTTCTCGTTGGCGGTGATGAGCTTGGCCGGCACCAGCTTGGCGCGACCGTTCGGCGTCGGGAACTTGTCCACGAACACCACTTCGTCGCCCGGATCGCCCACGTTTTCGCACGGATAGGTGACCGAGTGCTCGGCTTCCAGACGTTCCCACGTAATGCCGGCGATCGAGTGCATCGCCTTGCGCATTTCGTTGAACACGTCCTTCGAACCTTCGTAGTTCCAGTCCAGGCCAAGACCGCGGGCCATTTCCTGGATGATCCACAGATCCTGGCGCGCATCGCCCGGCGGGTTGATCGCGGCACGGCCCAGCTGCACCTGGCGGTCGGTGTTGGTGAAGGTCGCGGTCTTCTCGGGGAAGGCCGAAGCCGGCAGCACCACGTCAGCGAAGTAGGCGGTTTCGGTCAGGAAGATGTCCTGCACCACCAGGCAGTCGAGCTTGGCCAGTGCGTCGCGGGCGTGGTCGACGTCCGGATCGGACATCGCCGGGTTCTCGCCCATGATGTAGCAGCCGTGCAGCTTGCCGGCGTGGATGGCGTCCATGATTTCGACCACGGTCAGGCCCGGGTTCGGGTCCAGCGTGGTGCCCCACAGCTCTTCGAACTTCTGGCGGATGGTCTGGTTGCCGACCGCCTGGTAGTCCGGGAACACCATCGGGATCAGGCCGGCGTCAGACGCGCCCTGCACGTTGTTCTGGCCGCGCAGCGGATGCAGGCCGGTGCCGCGGCGACCGATCTGGCCGGTCATCATGACCAGCGAAATCAGGCAGCGCGCGTTGTCGGTGCCATGCACGTGCTGCGACACGCCCATGCCCCACAGAATCATCGAGGCCTTCGAGGTGGCGAACATGCGCGCGACCTCGCGCAGCGTAGCCGCCGGAATGCCGCAGATCTTGGCCATCTTCTCGGGCGAGAAGTCGGCCACGTTCTTCTTCAGCTCTTCGAAGCCGGAGGTGCGGTCATTGATGAAGGCTTCATCCACCAGGCCTTCTTCGATGATGGTGTGCATCATCGCGTTCAGCATGGCCACGTCGGTGTCCGGCTTGAACTGCAGGAAGTGGGTGGCGTAACGCTGCAGGTCGTTGCGACGCGGGTCGCACACGATGAGCTTTGCGCCGTTCTTCACCGCGTTCTTCATCCAGGTCGCGCCGACCGGGTGGTTCACCAGCGGGTTGGAGCCGATCAGGAAGATGACTTCCGAATGCAGCACGTCGCGCACCGGATTGGACACGGCGCCGGAGCCGACCGCTTCGAGCAGCGCGGCGACCGACGAGGCGTGGCACAGACGGGTGCAGTGGTCGACGTTGTTGGTGCCGAAGCCGGTACGCACCAGCTTCTGGAACAGGTAGGCCTCTTCGTTCGAGCCCTTGGCTGAACCGAAACCGGCCAGCGCGTTCGGGCCCTTGCTGTCGCGGATCTCGCGCAGCTTGCCGGAGGCCAGCGCCAGCGCCTCTTCCCAGCTGGCTTCGCGGAAGGCGGCCAGCGGGTTGGCCGGGTCGACCACGAAGTCCTTGTGCTTCGGTGCGTCGGCACGGCGGATCAGCGGCTTGGTCAGGCGCTGCGGGTGGCGGGCGTAGTCGAAGCCGAAGCGGCCCTTGACGCACAGGCGCTCTTCGTTGGCCGGGCCGTCGCGGCCGGTCACCATCAGGATCTTGTCGTCCTTGACGTGGTAGGTCAGCTGGCAGCCGATGCCGCAGTACGGGCAGACCGAATCGACCTTCTTGTCGGCCTTCACCATGCCGACACCGCCGGACGGCATCAGCGCGCCGGTCGGGCAGGCCTGCACGCATTCGCCGCAGGCCACGCAGGTCGAGGCGCCCATCGGGTCGTCCTGGTCGAACACGATCTTCGACGAAGAGCCGCGGAAGGCGTAGCCGATCACGTCATTGCCCTGCTCTTCGCGGCAGGCGCGCACGCAGCGGTTGCACTGGATGCAGGCGTCGAGGTTCACGCTCATCGCCGGGTGCGATTCGTCGCACTTGGGCTGTTCGCGCGACTCGAAGCGAGAGTCGGTCACGCCCAGCTTGCCGGCCCAGTAGGCCAGTTCCGAATCCGGTTTGTAGCTCTGTTCCGGCATGTCGGACAGCAGCAGCTCGACCACCATCTTCTGCGCCTTCACGGCGCGTTCCGATTCGGCCTTCACCTTCATGCCGGGGGTCGGCGCGCGGCAGCAGCTGGGGGCGAGCACGCGCTCGCCCTCGATCTCGACGACGCAGGCGCGGCAGTTGCCATCCGGGCGGTAGCCGTCCTTGTAGCAGAGGTGCGGGATGTCCACGCCCTGGCGGGCGGCGGCCTGGATGATGGTTTCGCCGACGCGGGCCTTCATGGCCTGGCCGTCGAGCGTGAATTCGATGCTTTCCGCGGCGATCGCGGGATCAATCGGTGCGTTCATGTTCTGTCGCGCCCCTTCACTTGATTTCGTCAGGGAAATACTTGACCACGCAGCGCACCGGATTCGGTGCGGCCTGCCCGAGACCGCAGATCGACGCATCGACCATGGTCTGCGACAGCTCCTCGACCAGCCCGGTGTCCCACACCGGCTTGTCGATCAGCGTGTTCATCTTCGCGGTGCCGACCCGGCACGGCGTACACTGGCCGCAGGACTCGTGCTCGAAGAAGTGCATCATGCTGCGCGCCGCGTCGGTCGCCGTGTCCTTGTCGGACAGGATGATGACCGCGGCCGAGCCGATGAAGCAGCCGTGCGGCTGCAGCGTGTCGAAGTCGAGCGGAATGTCGCCCATCGAGGCCGGCAGGATGCCGCCCGAAGCGCCACCCGGCAGGTAGCCGTAGAAGGTCTGGCCGTCCAGCATGCCGCCGCAGTACTCGTCGATCAGCTCCTTGACCGAAATGCCGGCCGGCGCCAGATGCACGCCCGGCTTCTTCACCCGGCCGGACACCGAGAACGAGCGCAGACCCTTGCGGCCGTTGCGGCCGTGGCTGGAGAACCACTCCGGGCCCTTCTCGACGATGTCGCGCACCCAGAACACGGTTTCCATGTTGTGTTCCAGCGTCGGGTAGTTGAACAGGCCGACCTGGGCGACGTAAGGCGGGCGCAGGCGCGGCATGCCGCGCTTGCCTTCGATCGATTCGATCATCGCCGACTCTTCGCCGCAGATGTAGGCACCTGCGCCACGGCGCAGGTGGATCGGCGGCAGCGCGCACGGTGCGTCGGCCTGCAGCTTTTTCAGTTCCTTCTGCAGCAGTTCGCGCACATGGGCGTACTCGTCGCGCAGATAGATGTAGACCTCGCCGATGCCCACGCAGTAGGCGGCGATCAGCATGCCTTCGAGGAAGCGGTGCGGGTCGCGTTCGAGGTACCAGCGGTCCTTGAAGGTGCCAGGTTCGCCTTCGTCGATATTCACCGCCATCAGGCGCGGCGCCGCTTCGCTGCGCACGATGCGCCACTTGCGGCCGGCCGGGAAGCCGGCACCGCCCAGGCCGCGCAGGCCCGAATGTTCCATCGCGGTGATCACGGTTTCCGGATCGCGGCGGCCTTCGACCAGATCGCGGAACAGCTCGTAGCCACCGGCCTTGCGGTAGGCCTTGTAGCCGATGTACTTCGGCGCCGGGTGAGTGGTTTCCTTCGCCTTCACCGCCGCCTTGACCGACGCTTCGGTGGCACCGGCCAGCGCGTTCTGGCCCACCACCACCACCGGTGCCTGTTCGCAGCGGCCGACACAGGGCGCGGCGATCACGCGCACCTTGGTGCCGAGGATGCCCGGCAGCTTGTGCAGCAGATCGTCGGCACCGGCCATCGCACAGGACAGCGTTTCGCACACGCGCACCGTCAGCTCGGGCGGGGCGGCCTCGCCTTCGCGCACCACGTCGAAGTGGTGATAGAAGGTGGCGACCTCATACACCTCGGCCTGCGACATCTTCAGTTCCGCTGCCAGGGCCGCCAGGTGACGGGCGTGCACGGCGCCGATGTTGTCCTGCAGCAGATGCAGGCACTCGATCAGCAGGTCGCGGCGGCGCGGCATCTTGCCGAGCAGCGCGCTCACCTCCTCGACCGCCTTGGGGTCGAGCGCCCGGCCCTTGGGCGTGGGCTTGACCATACGGCGCATCTGTTCCAGCGGTATGGAGAACGGTTCCGACATTACGGTGATCCTCTTCAGTCAGTTCGTTGTGCGTGGCCAGGAGACCTGACGGAATGGCACGCGCCACGCTCCATTCCGTCAGATCTCCCGATTCGCTCGTGTCCGCGATTATTGGGTCTGTCGACATCAGCTTCGTACAGCCGGCGCACCCCTGCGCGGGGCGCAGCGCACAACGCGCCTGCCGGTCTGCACGAACCCGATGCCGACAGCCCTGGGGGCGCCTCTTTGTGCGTCCTCTTCAGTGCTCAGTGCTGTCCTTCTTTCAGTCCGGGCGCAGCCTCGCTGCGTTGTCCGAACGCTTCCTGCTCTCGGTGCAGGTAGGCGAAATGCACGTTCCGCCGATGCCACACCGCATATCCATACCAGTCGCGGAATTCCGCGACCTCTACCGACTGCGTCGCCTCCTGCAGCGACACACCCTGCTCGAACAGCGCCCCGGTCTGCGCAATCAGCGCGTCCAGGTAACGCTTCGGTGCGGTCAGCACCTCGCTGCCGCCCGGCGCGCCATGCGCCGGCACCACCCGCTTCGCTCCGAGCGCCACCAGTTCGGTCAGCCCGTCGCGCCAGCCTGTTTCCAGCGCGTTGTACAGATCGGGCAGATAGCCCGCCGCGCCCAGCTCGCCAGCAAACAGCGTGCCGCTGTCTTCGTCGTACAGCGCCGACGCGCCCGGCTGAAACGTGTGTCCGAGGTGGATCAGCGTGAGCCTGCGGGTCAGGCCGGGCACCACGCCGGGCAGTTTCGCCGTCCGCTCGATCACGACCGTGGCCGGGGTCGGTTCGGTACTCGACATCATATTTTCCCCCAGGGCAGCGGTCAGGCGCTCTACACAGCTGTGACAGCTGGCCCTGATGAAGCGGTCTGTTTCAGTCTGCGCCACTACCGGCACACCCCGTGCCACGAAAACGCCGTTACCCAGCACGTGGTCGCCGCCGCCGTACAGCACCACCGCCAGCACCACCGGCCGGCCGAAATGGCGCTCGACCGAGGCGAGCAGGTGCTGCGCGAAACGATGGCTGGTACCGGTGCCGACCAGCACCAAGCCGCGCGCGTCTTCGATCACGCCGATATTGGTGATGAAGCCGGCGTTGCCGGCATTGACCTCGAAACCGGGCGCACGCAGCACATGCACGCCGGGCGCCAGCGTCTGGACCTGGAGCGCCGGCAGATGCGGCTCGCCGCTGCCGGCGTTTGCCATACCGGAAGCGACAAGCCAGAAAATCGCGATGACGGCGCAGGCGAGCCGGGAAACAATCCCGCGAAACTCGAAGGCGGAAAGCGGGGTCTTCAACCCTGTGCTAGCCTTTTTTCTGCCCCCGAAGGCCACACCCCGGTCAGCTGCCACCCGGGACATCGATAACAAATGAGGAGAACCGGCTTGAAATTCCATCGTTTCCAGATCGCCGCTGCCGCCATCGCCACGCTGCTCGCGCCGGGCATTGCCTCGGCGCATGACTATTCGACCCAGACCCGGGTCGAGTTCGTGCTTGAGTGCATGAAGACGCACGGCGGCGCTTACGAGTACCTGTACAAGTGCTCCTGCCTTATCGACGAAGTCGCGCAGAAACTGAGCCACGACGACTTCATCGACATGTCCAGCATCGCCCGCTACTCGCAGATGAGCGGCGAGCGGACCGGCGTGTTCCGTGACTCCGACGAAATGAAGGACGCGCGCAAGACCTACCTCGGCATCATCAAGCAGGGCGAGAAGGCCTGCTTCATCAACAGCAAGTAAGTCTCCCGGGGCGGCGCCCGCCGCCCCTGCCCGCGTTCAGCTGCCGCGCAGCGCGGGCTTGATCGCCACCGCGCTCTCGAACTTCAGATCCTTGGAATCGAGAATCACCGCCTTCAGTTCGCCTTCCCCCTTGGGCACGAACCAGAAGCGGAAATTCGGGTTTTCGCTGATCGAGAAATCGACGTCGGCACTCATCACCGGCTCGCCGCCGTAACTCACCTCGACCCGGCGCACGAAATGCGGCGGCACGTACAGGCGGGTGACCTGATCCATGGCCAGACCGGAACTGTTCGGGTGACTGATCATGAGCTGGGCGGCGTTGGGCCGGCCGGTCGATACCGCGTCCTCTTCCAGCTTGATCTTCATCTTGCCCAGCCGGGCCAGCGCCTCTTCCATGTCCTTGCCGGCCGGCGCCGAACAGCCGCCGGATGCCTTCACATAGCGGCGCGCCATATAGATCTTGCCGTCGCTGGTTTCGGCCAGCGCGCGCACCCAGCTGTAGGCCTCGATGCGCACCCGGGTTTCGATGTCGGCCCGGCCGGCCATGGGCGCGAAATTGAAGGTACCGCCGATCGGCGACGGGTTTTCGTCGATCACCAGATGCAGCCGGGTCACCCGCACGCCGCCCGGCAGTTCCTTGGTGCGCACCGCCAGCGGCACCACTGCCGCGTCTTCGGCTCGCACCGGCGCCTCCAGTTCGACCACCGAGCCGGTGGTGTCGTCGATCACCGCCCGGTCGCCGACCAGCAGGTTCTTCACCTTGCCCCAGATCGCCGTATCGGACCCGTCATCGGCCGCCTGCGCCCCGGTGACACAGAGAAAGCCGGCCGCAAGAACGGCCAGCACGCGCGAAATTTTCATTATTACCTCCTCCAGTTGGACAGCTCCGTGGCGACCAGTCTGACGCCGGCCGCTCGTTTGTTCTGTAACCCAGGTCGCCAAGCCACGACCCGTCATGGATCAGATTGTGGGAGCGGCGCCCCCGCCGCGATATGGTCTCAACCACTCGCCGCACTCATTCCACCGCCCATCGCGACGAGGCGTCGCTCCCACGAAACTCCGCCGCGCATCGCGCCCTCGTGGGAGCGGCGCCCCCGCCGCGATACGGCCTCAACCACTCGCCGCACTCATTCCACCGCCCATCGCGACGGGGCGTCGCTCCCACAAAACCCCACCGCGCGGCACTCACCCGTGGGAGCGGCGCCCCCGCCGCGATACGGCTTCAATCACTCGCCGCACTCATCCCACCGCCCATCGCGACGAGGGCGCCGGTCCCACCAGGAACACCCCGGCGGATCAATCCTCCCACTCCAGCTCCGCATACGCTGCGGTGACATTGCGGCGGTGGAACAGTTCGGCCAGTTCCCAGTTGCCGACCTGATCACGCGCGACTTCGTCGGCGGCCTGAGCGAGCTTGCGACCTGCCTTGATCGCCGCCCTCGTTTGATCAGCCAGAGCCTGCAGGTAGTTCCGCTGTTTCGCGAAGGCACCCCGCCAGTCGGCGCCGGCATCGCCGTGACCGGACACCACCCGCTTCAGATCGAGCGCGGCGATCTGGTCACCGACCTTGATCCAGCCGAGCAGCTTGCCGTCCACCACCGGCATGTGGCCGACGAACAGCAGATCGCCTGCGAACAGCGTGCCGCTGGTTTCGTCGAGCACGGTGAGGTCGTTGTCGGTATGGGCGGTGGGCCAGGCGCGCAGCCGGAGCCGGCGGTCGCCGAGGTCGATGCTCTCTTCGCCCTGCACGGCGCGGGTGGGCGCCACCAGTTCGACGCCGCGGCCGGCGTCGCCCATCAGCCGCTCGGCGGCCGCAACATAGCCGCGACCGCGCGCTGCCAGCGCGGGCAGCAGCTTCACATGTCCGATGAAGGCAGGCGTATCGGCAAGAAAGGCCTGATTGCCCAGCAGATGGTCCGGATGCACATGGGTGTTGATCACGAAACACACCGGCAGCGCGGTTTTCTGCCGCACGCTCTCGCGCAGCGCGGCACCCACCGCCGGCGATCCGCCGGTGTCGATCACCGCCACGCAGCGGCTGCCGACCACGAAGCCGAGATTTGAAATGGCGCCGCGGTTGTGTGCGTCCTGTTCCGCGGTTTCGCCGTTGAATACGAATACGCCGGCGGCGATTTCGCGCACCGGCAGGGGTTCGGCCGCTCGCGCCGGCAGCATCGCCAGCAGGCCCAGGCAGCATGCCGCCGCCCTTGTCAGCCACGCGCTGCGCGGCGCTGCAGATTTGCGCTCCACTGTGTCCCTCGTTAGCATGCGGCGTCTTCGGCGTTGATTTTTCGCCATCATTTTCGCGGCCCAGAATAACAAATCAGGATGCAGCGCCCCACCCTTCCACTCCGCCTGCTGCTGCCGATTCTGGCGATGTCCGGTTGTGCCCTGCAGCATGTGGAGCCAGCTCCGCTGCAACCGGAAACCAGCCACACCGCATACCGCCAGCGCACGCTGGGTGATGCCGCCACGCGCGAACTGCTGGCGCAACGCAATATCGACGTCAGCGCCTGGCCGCCCGCGCGCTGGTCACCGGAACTGCTGGTGCTGGCTTCGCTCGACCGCCATCCGCTCACCGCCCAGGCACGTGCCCGCGCACAGCTCGCCCGGGCCGAACTGCAGACCGCCGGCCTGAAGCCGCGCATGTCGCTGTCGCCTGAACTGGAGCGCAGCAATGACCGCAGCGGCGGACAATCGGCCTGGAGTGTCGGTCTGGCGCTCGATCTGGCCGTCACCGGTCAGTCAGTGCGCGAGGCGCGCATCGAGCGCGCCCGGCTGCTGGCCGACGCGGCAGTGCTGGACGAAGCCGACGCGGTGTGGGCGATACGTGGCGCGGCGCGGCGCGCGCTGCTCGATCTGTGGGCGGCCAAAGCCGAACTGAAACTGCTCGACCAGCTGGTGGTCGGCTGGCTGGACGCGCAGGCTGCGATGCAGAAGCGCTACGACCTGGGCGCGGCCGACGCGCTGGAGCTGACCACCACCCGCACCGCGGCGGCGCAGGCCGAATCGCGCTACGTGGTGACCGAACAGCGGCAGATCCGCGCCCGCGGCGAACTGGCGCAGGCACTTGCGCTGCCACTGTCGGCGGTCGATGCGCTGGCGCTCGATTTCGGCGAATTCGAAAACCCGCCGCCGGTGCCGGCCGACGACGCGCTGCGTACCGCCACTCTGCTCGACCGCATCGACCTGCGCCGTGGGCTGACGCGGCACGAAGCGGCCGAAGCGGCGCTGCGCGTGGAACTGCGCGCCCAGTACCCGGAAATCCGCATCCAGCCCGGCCTGCTGTGGGACCAGGGCGCCACCGTGTGGAAGCTGGGCGCTTCGCTGCCGCTGTTCAGCGGCGAACGCCAGGCCGGGCCGATCGCCGAAGCGGTCGCGCGCCGCGAACTGGCGGCGCAGGAATTCCTCGCGCTGCAGGCGCAGTCGCTCGGCGCACTCGACCTCGCCCGCGCCCGGGTGAAGGCTGCGGTACTTGATACCGACGGCGCCGAAGCCGAGCACGACGAAGAAAGACTGCAGCTCACCCGCACCGAACAGCGCTACACCCGCGGCGACGCCGACCGGCTGGACCGCCAGCTGGCCCGCATCCGGCTGATCGAGGCCGACATCCGTCTGGTGCAGGCACGCACCCGCACGCTCGCCTCGCGCCTGGCGCTCGAGGACGCGCTGCAACGGCCGCTGTCGGCCGCCAGGGAAGGACAACCATGAAACTGATTACCCCTTACCGCGCGATGTTCGTGATGGGCCTGGTCATCATCGGCCTGGTGTGGACCGTCATCTACTACGCCCGCGACGAATGGCGGCTGCACGAGAGCGCGCCCGACGACGACATCGCGGTGCCCTCTCTGGTCGACCGCGACGAAAGCGGCATGGTAAGCGTGAAGCTCACCGCGGCCGCCCAGAAAGCCAGCGGTATCGAGGTCGGCCAGCCGGTGGCGGTGCGCGCCGGCACCGAGCGCGAGGCGCAGGCGACTGTGCTGGACGTGGAACCGCTGTTCGCGCTGCGTTCGCAGCTGCACGAGGCGCGCGCCGACATCGCCCGCCTCGCCTCTCAGCTCGCCCGATCCGAAGCCGAACGCGACCGTGTTCAGGCGCTGTACAACGACGACCGCAACGCCTCGGAGCGCGCGCTGCAGACCGCACGCAGCCAGGCCGAACAGGACCGCGGCGCGCTGGCCGCCGCGCGCGCCCGGGCCGATGGCCTGTACGCGCGACTGGTTCAGGGCTGGGGCGCACTGGCGGGTGACACCTCCGGCGAAGGCCCGAAGGAGCTGGAACGTCTGGCCGACCGCCGGGCTTCGCTGGTGGCGATCGCGCTGCGCGGCGAAGGCGAGGCACCGCCGCTGATGCAGCTGCGCCTGCCGGACGGCGCCGACCTGATCGAGGCGCGCCGCATCGGTCTTGCGCCACGCAGCGTCACTTTCGCCGCCGGCGAAACCTGGCTGTACAAGACCGAACGCGTGCTGCCGACCGGCACCCGGCTGGCCGCGCGCGGCGTGACCGGCACCGAAGTGCTGCACCTCGTGCCCAACAGCGCGGTGGTCTGGTACGCCGGCCTGCCCTGGGTCTATGTGCGCGACGACGACGAACCGGAAGAATTCATCCGCCAGGCGCTGCCGGCCGAATCGCAGCGCCCGGATGGCTGGCTCGCCCCGGCCCTCGAAGACGACGCGCGCGTCGTCACCCGCGGCGCCCAGCTGCTGCTGTCGGAAGAACTGAAGCACACGCTGGCGGACGAGAACGATGACTGAGCGCCGGCCGGCCATGTCGCCTGCGGGCCCGAGAGATGTGACCGCCGCAATCGCGGCGGGGCGCCGCTCCCACAAAGAACCGCACAGTCCGTCGCCAGAGACCCCGTGGGAGAACAGCGGTCTCGGCCGGAGCCGCTGTCACAGGAACCCGCACAGTCCATCGCTCGAGCCCCTGTGGGAGCGGCGCCCTCGCCGCGATGCGGCCGTGGCCGGTCGTGATGGCGTTTTGCCGGCGGGCCCGCGCGATATGACCGCCGCAATCGCGGCGGGGCGCCGCTCCTACAAGAACCTGCGCAGTCCGTCGCCGGAGACCCAGTGGGAGAACAGCGGTCACGGCCGGAGCCGTTCTCACAAGTACCCGCACAGTCCATCGCTCGAGCCCCTGTGGGAGCGGCGCCCCCGCCGCGATGCGGCCGTGACCGGTCGCGATGGCGTTTCGCCTGCGGGGCCGCGCGATGTGACCGCCGCAATCGCGGCGGGGCGCCGCTCCCACAAAATGCCCCACAGTCCGTCGCCAGAGACCCCGTGGTGGCACAGCGGCCACGGCCGGAGCCGCTGTCACAAGAACCCGCACAGTCCGTCGCTCGAGCCCCTGTGGGAGCGGCGCCCTCGCCGCGATGCGGCCGCGGCCGGTCGCGATGACTCTGCCGGCAGGGGCGCACGATGATTGAAACCATCGTCCGTTTCTCGGTACGCCGGCCGGCCATCGTGCTGGCGCTGGCGCTGGTGCTCACGCTGTACGCGGTCAGCCGCATGTTCGATGCGCGGCTCGACGTGTTTCCGGAATTCGCGCCGGCGCAGGTGGTGATACAGACCGAAGCCCCCGGCCTGCCGGCCGATCTGGTGGAAACCCGGGTCACCACGCCGATCGAGGCCGCGGTGTCCGGCACCCGCGGGCTGAAGGAACTGCGCTCGCAGTCCATCCCCGGGCTGTCGGTGGTGACCGTCATCTTCGACGAGAAATCGGACCTGTTCCGCAACCGGCAGCTGGTGGCCGAGCGGCTGGGCACGCTGGGTTCGCTGCTGCCGCCGCGCGTGACGCCGGTCATCACGCCGCTCACCTCGTCCGCCTCCACGCTGCTGGGCATCGGCCTCACCTCGGACAAGCGCTCGCTGATGGACATGCGCTATCTGGTCGACTCGGTGGTGCGCCCCCATCTGCTGGCGGTGCCGGGCGTGGCCGACGTGAACGTGTTCGGCGGCGACGTGCGGCAGTGGCAGATACAGCTTGACCCGGCCCGCCTGCGCACGCTGGGCGTCACGCTGGCCGATGTCGAGAACGCTGCCCGGGGGGCTGCCACGGTGGCCGGCGCCGGCTTCGTCGAGAACGACAACCAGCGCCTGCTGATCGCGGTTGATGCCACGCCGGCCACCGCGCGCAGTCTGGAACAGCTCACCGTCACCCTGCCCGACGGCCGCTCGCTGATGCTGGGCGACATCGGCAAAGTCCGCGAAGCGCCGGCGCCGGCGATCAGCGCGGCGCAGATCAATGGCACGCCCGGCGTGTTCATGATGGTGCAGGGCCAGCTCGGCGCCGACACGCTGGGCGTGACGCTGGAACTGGAAAAGGCGCTGGCCGACCTCGCGCCACTGCTGGAGCGGGAGCAGTTCGTGCTGCACCCGGCGCTGTTCCGCCCGGCCAACTTCATCCAGACCGCGCTGGGCAATGTGCGCACCGACGTGCTGATCGGCGCCACGCTGGTCATCGTGGTGCTCTTCCTGTTCCTGTACAACCTGCGCACCGCCTTCATTTCGGCGGTGGCGATTCCGCTGTCGCTGCTGGCGGCGGTGCTGGTCATGCTGGAAGCCGGCGCCAGCCTGAACATCATGGTGCTGGGCGGCCTGGCGATCGCGCTCGGCGAGGTGGTGGACGACGCCATCATCGACTGCGAGAACATCTACCGCCGGCTGCGCGAAAACCGGCATCAGGGCTCGCCGGTGCCGACCTGGAAGGTGGTGCTGGACGCCTCGATGGAGGTGCGCAGTTCGGTGGTGTACGCCACCTTCATCGTGGCGCTGGTGTTCGTGCCGCTGCTCACGCTGTCGGGCGTGGCCGGCAAGCTGTTCGCGCCGCTCGGTCTGGCCTACATCCTGGCCATTCTGGCCTCGCTGGTGGTGGCGCTGACGGTGACGCCGGCGATGAGCTGGCTCATGCTGGGCCGGCGCGACCTGCCGGAGGACGACCCGCCGATGATCCGCTGGCTGCGCCCGCGCTACGAGCGCACGCTGCGCGCGATCGAACGCAAGCCGCAGCGGCTGATCGCGGTGGTCATGCTGGTGCTGGCTGGCGGCATCGGCGTGCTGCCGCTGTTCGGCGGCGAATTCATTCCGCCGCTGCGCGAGGGCCACTACATCGTGCACCTGTCCACCATTCCGGGCACCGCGCCGGGCGAAGTGCTGCGGGTGGGCCAGAAGGTGACCGAACAGATCCTGAAGATCGACGGCGTGAAGTCAGTCGCACAGTGGGTGGGCCGCGCGCAGAACGGCGCCGACCCCTTCGGCCCGCACTACAGCGAGGTGGAAATCGAGATCGGACCGCTGGACGGCGCCACCCAGTCGCGCATCCTGGCCGACATCCGGCGCACCGTGACCGGCGACGACGGCGACGAAGACCGCTCGGACGAAGAGGCGCAGGCGGCGGTGGGCTTCCCCGGCCTCGCCTTTTCGGTCAATACCTTCCTGACCGAACGCATCGGCGAAACCGAATCCGGCTTTCCGGCCGCGCTGGTGGTGCAGGTGTTCGGCACCAATCTCGACCGTCTCGATGCCGATGCCACCGCGGTGGCGCAGGCGCTGGGCAAGGTGAAAGGCGCGACCGACGTGCAGGTGCTGGCGCCGCCGGGCACGCCGGAAATCATCGTGCGCCCGCGGCTGGACAAGCTGGCGGTGTGGCGGCTGTCGCCGGACGACGTGCTGCTCGCCGCCCAGGCCGCGTTTGCCGGCAGCCGGGTGAGCGAGGTGTACCGCGGCACGCTGGCCACGCCGCTGGTGGTGACGCTGGATCCGGACCATCGCCGTTCGCCGACCGAGGTCGGGCGGCTGCCGCTGCGCACGCCGGACGGCCGGCTGATCGAACTGCGCGACGTGGCCGACATCGCGATCGAGAACGGCCGCTACAAGATCCTGCACTCAGGCGGCAAGCGGGTGCAGACCATTACCGCCAATCTGGCCGCCGGCCACGATCTGGGCCAGTTCAGCGCCGACGTGCACCGCGCGCTGCGCGAACGGGTGAAGTTCAATCCGGGCAGCTACTACAAGGTGACCGGCGCGGCCGAAGCGCAGGCTCAGGCGCGACGCGAACTGACCACCCACTCGCTGCTGGCGGCCGCGGCCATTGCCATCCTGCTCATGCTGGCCTTTTCCAACCTGCGCAACCTGATGATCACCTTCGTGAACCTGCCGTTCGCACTGATCGGGGGCGTGCTGGCCGCGCTGGCCGGCGGCGGCTGGCTGTCGCTCGGCTCGGTGGTCGGTTTCGTAACGCTGTTCGGCATCACGCTGCGCAACTCCATCATGCTGGCGTCGCACTACCAGCATCTGGTCGAAGTGGAAGGCCGTGACTGGAACATCGACACCGCCATCGTCGGCGCGGCGGAACGCCTGCCCTCCATCCTGATGACCGCGCTGGTGACCGGCCTCGGCCTGATGCCGCTGGTGCTGGGTTCGGGCGAACCCGGCCGCGAGATCGAAGGCCCGATGGCCGCCATCATCGTCGGCGGTCTCGCCACCTCCACCATCCTGAATCTGCTGGTGCTGCCCACGCTGCTGCTGCACTACGGGCGCTTCGAGAAGAAATCCGAAGCCTGAAGTCGCCCGCGTGCGCAGACCTGTGGTCTGCACACCCTACGGCCAGCGCACAGCAAGGCGCCCGATCCCCCGTAGGGTGTGCTCGCCAAAGGCGAGCGCACGCGGTCGGGGCGCAGATTCAGAGCACGGTCGGCGTGCGCAGACCTGTGGTCTGCACACCCTACGGCCAGCGCACAGCAAGGCGTCCGATCCCCCGTAGGGTGTGCTCGCCGAAGGCGAGCGCACGCTGTGAGGCTGATTGCCGGTGCATGCTCCGCACGCCTCAAGGTTGGTGAGGGTGGTGTCCTCCTCTGCCTGCTGGCTCGCCAACTCTTTTGGCATAATTCACCGATTTCACCCGTCCCCATCGCCATGTCCCGTTATCGCCGTTACCCGGCCGAGGGAGCATCGTGGTTCTTCACCGTCGTGGCGGCGGAGCGGCGTTGCGTGATGACCCAAGCCGCGTTTCGCAAGGCGTTGCGGAGCGCAATCATCGACGTGCGTGCTCGCCATCCTTTCGCTATCGATGCCTGGGTTCTGTTGCCTGATCATCTCCATTGCATCTGGACGCTGCCTCCAGGCGACAGCGCAATCAGCCTGCGTTGGTCGCAGATCAAGCGTCACGTCAGCCGGATCTTGACGCCCTCGTACGCACGCACTGCATCGCAGATCAGGCACCGGGACGCCGGTGTGTGGCAGCGCCGGTTCTGGGAACACCGCTTGCGTGATGAGAGGGACTTCGAACGGCATGTCGATTACGTGCATCTGAATCCGCTCAAGCACGGTCTGGCGGAACGCCTCATCGACTGGCCTCATTCCACCTTTCACCGGTACGTGGCGGCCGGCATTTACCCGGCAGACTGGTGCGGAACGGCGCAACTGCTCGACATTGATCTGGATTGAGAATCCGCGTGCGCAGACCTGCGGTCTGCACACCCTACGGCCAGCGCACAGCAAGGCGCTCGATCCCCCGTAGGGTGTGCTCGCCAAAGGCGAGCGCACGCGGTCGGGGCACAGATTCAGAGCATGGTCGGCGTGCGCAGACCTGCGGTCTGCACACCCTACGGCCAGCGCACAGCAAGGCGCCCGATCCTCCGTAGGGTGTGCTCGCCGAAGGCGAGCGCACGCGGTTCTGTCACGTATCGCGTCGGCGCGCGGAAACGTTCGCTTTCAGCCGGACGCCGCCCTACACTGCGCTCCCCGTCGCACTCCCCTTGGCCGCTTCCGATGCGCATCGTCCTCGACACCAACGCCGTGCTGGATCTGCTGCACTGGCACAACGCCGAACTCGATCCGCTGGCGCGTGCGCTTGCGGAAGGCCGGGCGCAGCTGCTGTGCGACGCTGCCTGCCTGCGGGAACTGCGCACCGTGCTGCGCTACCCGAAGTTCGGGCTGGACGAGACGGCCGGCGCAGCGCTGTATGCGGCCTATCTGGCACTGATCGAGGAGCTGCCCGTGCCGGAGCAAGCGGATGCCACCCTGCCCCGCTGCCGTGACCGCGAAGACCAGAAGTTCTTCGATCTTGCGGTCAGGAGCGGCGCCGCGCTGCTGGTGTCGCGCGATCGCGCGGTGCTGAGACTGGGACGCCACCGCCTGTGCCCGACGACGCTGAAGGTGGTCGCGCCACCGGCGCTCACCGCGCTGCTTGAGTGAAGGCAGCGCCCGCACATTAAGTGACGGTGAGCGGTTCAAGTTTTTCGTGAGGCCGTGTTACCGGCCGGCGCCTATACTCCGCGCCGCTGCACACACGCGCGCAACAGACGCGCGATTACCCGGGTTGACTGGGCGCCGCCTCCGGCGGCCCGACGCACTTGAACAGAGAGACATCCCCATGAACGCTGCACTCCGCCACACCCCGCTCGCGCTGGCCCTCGCCCTGATCGGCCAGTCCGCCTTCGCGCAGGACACTACGGTCATCGCGCCGACCGTAGTCATCACCGGCACCCGCGTCGAACAGAATTCCTTCGACCTGCCGATGGCCATTGATGCGATCGACCGTACGACCATCCAGGATCAGCGCGCCACGGTGAACCTGTCCGAAGTGATCAACCGGGTGCCGGGCGTCGCTGCTGCCGGCAAAGAGAACTACACCCAGGAACAGTCGCTCACCATCCGCGGCTTCGGTGCCCGGTCGCAGTTCGGCGTGCGCGGCGTGAAGCTGTTCGCCGACGGCATTCCGGCCAGCACGCCGGACGGCCAGGGCGGCACCGGCCTGTTCGACCTCGCATCGGCCAGCCGCATCGAAGTGCTGCGCGGCCCGTTCTCCGCGCTGTACGGCAACCACTCGGGTGGCGTGGTGCAGGTGTTCACTGAGGATGGCCCCGAGAACTTCACCATCACCCCCAGCTACCAGTTCGGCAGCTATGGCACCGCGCGCACCGGCGTGAAATTCGGCGACACCGTCGGCAATCTCAACTACACCGGCAGCGTGTCGCACTTCAGCACTGATGGCTACCGCGACTACAGCAAGTCGACCAAGGATCAGGCCAACTTCAAGGCGCGCTTCCGGCTGAACGAACAGTCCACCCTGACCATGGTCGGCAACTACATGCGTCAGGAAGGCGACGACCCGCTGGGTCTGACACTGGCCCAGCTCAACGGCGACCGCCGGCAGCAGGGCCAGGCCGGGCTGTCCGGCAACAACGGAGTGCGCAACGCCGACTTCTACGGTGCCCGTCGCAGCCTTGAAAACACCCAGGGCGGCTTCGTGTTCGAAACGGCGCTGACCGAGCGGGACAGCCTGCGGGCCATGTTCTACATGGGCAATCGCAACAACGAGCAGTTTCTGGCGATCAACGCGCAGACCCAGAACAACGTGACCGCGGCCGGCGGCGTATCGGCCTTCGATCGCGACTACTGGGGCACCAATCTGCGCTGGACCCGCAAGCTGGAAACCGTCACATTCAGCGTGGGCGCCGAGTACGAGCGCGCGGACGAAGACCGCAAGGGTTATCGCAACGGCCTCACGGTCGCCAATGACAACAACGCGGCACTGCGTCGCTACGGCGTGCGCGGCGCGCTGAAGCGCGACGAAACGAATGTGGCAGAACAGACCGCCGCTTTCTTCCAGGGCGAATGGGCGCTCCATCCGGAGTTTTCGCTGTCCGGTGGCCTGCGTTATACCCGGGTGGATTTCAGTTCCAAGGACCGCTTCATCTGTAACGGCGGCTGCTCTGGCACGACCAATGCGGCAGGCGTGAACCCGGACGACAGCGGCTCGACCCATCACGGCGCGTGGACTTCGGCGCTGGGTGGCGTCTGGAAGCTCACGCAGACGGTGAACCTGTACGCCAATGTGGGGCGCAGTTTTGAAGCGCCCACGCTGATCGAACTGGCCTACAAGCCGGATGGCTCGAGCGGTCTGAATCTCGACCTCAAGCCCTCGACCAGCATGCAGTACGAGGTGGGCATGAAGGCCTTCGTGAACGACTGGACCCGCATCGACGCTTCCGCCTTCCTGATCGACACCGAAGAGGAAATCGTGGTGGCCAACAACACCGCCGGTCGCGTGTCCTATCAGAACGCAGGCGACACGCGCCGCACCGGTTTCGAGCTGGCCGTGGATTCGCGCATTTCGGATGCGGTCGGCGCCTATGCTGCCCTGACGCTGATCGATGCGAAGTTCGAGGACGCGTTCATGACCTGCGCGGTGGCGCAGTGCCCGAACGTCAATCCGCAGGTGACGGTCGCTGAAGGCAACAAGCTCGCCAGTGTCGCCAACAAGAATTTCTACGGCGAACTGACCTACCGTCATGCCGCCAGCGGTTTCCTCGGTGCGGTCGAATACCGCGCCAGCGGCCGCATGTATGCCGACGACACCAACAACGCCCGCGTGGGCGGTTACGGTGTCACCAGCCTGCGTGGCGGGTTCAGCCAGAAGGTCGGCGGCTGGAAGATCAGCGAATTCGCTCGCATCGACAACCTGTTCGACAAGGAATACGTCGGCTCGATCTACATCAACGACGGCAATCAGCGCTACTACGCGCCGGCCGCCGAACGGACCTGGCTGATCGGCCTGTCCGCGTCCTACTCGCTGTAAGCCGCAGCCAGCCGGGGCAGTACGCGCTGCGCGTTCGCCCCGGTTGCCTGCACCAGTTCTTCCGGTTCCACGCCACGAATGCCGGCGATCACCTGCGCAATACGCGGGAGATGCGCCGGCTCGTTGCGTTCACCGGCGGCAAATTCGGGCGGAATGTCGGGCGCGTCGGTTTCAAGCACGATGGATTCGAGCGGCAGTTCAGTCACCAGCCGGCGCAGATTGAGTGCGCGCTGCCAGGTGACCGCGCCGCCGAAGCCCAATGCAAAACCCAGCTTGATGAATTCGTCCGCCTGCTGGCGGCTGCCGTTGAAGGCGTGAGCGATGCCGCCCGGCCCGTTGCGGCCAAAGACGGCTCGCACGTGCTTGAGGATGCGGTCCTGGCTGCGGCGCACATGCAACAGCACCGGCAGCCCCATCTCTTTCGCGATCCTGAGCTGGGCCACGAACCAGCGCTCCTGCAGTGCAGGGTCGATATCGGTCACAAAGAAATCGAGCCCGATTTCACCGACCGCCACCGCATCGTTGCCGCACTGTTCAAGTTCCATCGCCAGCACGTCGAGATCGGCCTCATGCGCCGCTGCAACGTAGAGCGGATGGACGCCCAGCGCAAAGCGCAGCGCCGGCCGGCCGGCGCACAGCGCACGCACCCGGGCGAAACCCGCGCGGTCCACCGCCGGCAGCACCATGCACCCCACCCCCGCCGCCCGTGCGCGGGCGATCATCGCCTCGCGGTCGGCATCAAATTCAAGCGCGTCGAGATGGCAGTGGGTGTCGACCAGCATGGCAAGGCAGTGCAGTGGCGGGCTGTCTAGCATAGCCGCTGCACCGCCTGTCGCGCCGGAATCGACCGACGCAGATCAGCGCTTCTTCTTGCCCATCTCGTTACCGATGGCACCGCCCACGATGGCGCCGCCCACGGTACCGACCGTACTGCCGCCAGTTAGCACCGAACCGGCCACACCGCCGGCGGCTGCACCGATCATGGCATTGCTCTCGCTCTTGCTCATGCCGGCGCATGCAGTCAGGCTGGCCATCAGGGCCACGATGGAAACCGTCTTGATTATCTGGACCGGCGTATTCATGGTGTCTCTCCGCTGTTGTTGATCAGTCAGCACGCGGCGCACATCGCTCGCTGCCTGATCTGCAGTCTAGGGAGACAAGGGCTGCCAGGCGGTAGGCCGGCACAGCGGATCGGTGTCGGCGGAATCCGACGTAGCGAAGGTATGCATGGAGCGGTGCGATTTCGGAATCGCTCGATGAGGAAAACAGACCGTGGGAGCGGCGCCTCGCCGCGATCCGGCTGGCGCCTCAGGAGATGGCTCCGTATTACAGGTCTCATCGCGGCGAGGCGCCGCTCCCACAGAGGCAGGGTCAGGCCGCCGCATGTCGTCGGCCCGGATGATCAGAGTGCGAGGTGGTACCCGGAGCGGGGATCGAACCCGCACGACTTGCGTCGAGGGATTTTAAGTCCCTTGTGTCTACCAGTTTCACCATCCGGGCGGAGGCGTGAACGGCGGCGAGTATGCCACCGATGCGGGTGGCGATACGAGGCACTCATAGCAACCAACCGAGCAAGCTGCCGTCGCACGGGTCAGGCGACGACAGCCATGCTGGTGGAATCAGCTCACCCGCAGCACTGGCTGTTCGCAGGGCGTACCGACACGACCGACCACGGCCGCCGCATCGAAACCATGGCGCCTGAATGCGGAGAGCACCGCGTCGAGCGACGACGGCGCGCACGACACCAGCAGGCCGCCGCTGGTCTGCGGGTCGGTCAGCAGCGCACGATCTTCCGCTGCGAAGTCCTGCGGCAGCAGCACGCACTCGCCGTAGCCAGCCCAGTTGCGGCCGGATGCGCCAGTCACGAAACCCTGCGTGGCCAGCGCCCGCACACCCGCGTGCAGCGGCACTGACGCCCAGTCGATCAGGACATCGCAACCGGAACCGCGGGCGATTTCCAGAGCGTGCCCGGCAAGGCCGAAGCCGGTCACGTCGGTCATCGCATGCACACCGTCAATCGCGGCGAGGTCGGGACCGGCGACGTTGAGCTTCGTGGTGCTGGCGATCATCCGTGCATAGCCGGCATCGTCCAGCGCACCCTTCTTCAGCGCAGCGGACATGACGCCCACGCCGAGCGGCTTGCCCAGCACCAGCAGATCGCCCGGCTGCGCGTCGGCATTACGACGGATGCGATCCGGATGGGCGATACCGAGCGCCACCAGACCGTAGATGGCTTCGACCGAGTCGATGGTGTGGCCGCCTGCCACAACGATGCCGGCATCGCGGCACACCGAAGCCCCGCCCTCGAGGATGCGGCCTATGGTGGCGGTGGACAGCACATTGATCGGCATGCCGACCAGCGCCAGCGCGAGGATGGGCCGGCCGCCCATGGCGTACACATCGCTGATCGCATTGGTGGCCGCGATGCGCCCGAAGTCGAAGGCGTCATCGACGATGGGCATGAAGAAATCGGTGGTGGCGATCAGCGCCTGTTCGTCGTTCAGACGATAGACCGCGGCGTCATCCGACGTTTCGATGCCGACCATCAGTTCCGGCGGCATCGGCATGGCCGCCGTGTGCTTCAGGATTTCGGACAGCACGCCGGGCGCGATCTTGCAGCCGCAGCCGCCGCCATGCGACAGCGAAGTGAGCCGGGGCTCCTGCGGGGTGGCTACGGACTCGGTCATCATCGGTAAAAGCGGAAAGGACGCGGCGCCCGCAGGTGCCGCGTCAGATCAGCCGATGCGGCCTGCGCGGCGCAGAGCTTCGACCACCTGCTCCACGGTTTCGTCCGCCGTGGCCGACGGCAGCGACAGCCGTTCGCCGGTCAGCGCGGCCTGGGCGGCGGCGGCATCCACCGCCAGCTCGATGCGCTCAGCTGCCGGCAGCGCGGACGCCAAGGCAGCAGGCTGCGCGGACTCGGCGTCGATCACGACGATGAGGCCGGCATCGAGCAGCAGGCCGGCGATGCGCGGCAGATCGGCCGTGGCGGCCGGCAGCGTGATCGTGTGGCGGCCGATCGACATGAGCTTCTGTTCCAGCTTGTTCGCGTCGATGCCGGCGCCTGCCCACAGCAGCAGCGGCGACTGCTGCTTAAGCGCAGCGCGGGCGGCGCGACCGGTGTCGGTGCGGGTCCAGCTCAGATCGCGCGGACGGCTGCGCGCAGCGTGCAGCAGGCCGGCGCCGACCGTGTTGTTGGTCAGGCGGTCGATCAGGATGAAGCTGCCGGTATCACGCACCGATTCGTACGGATCGAAGGCGATCAGGCGATCGGTCAGCAGCGACACGCGGCCGATCTCGTTCAGCGCCAGCGCCTGCGCGGCAGTGCGCTCCAGCGTATTCACGTTCACTCGGTACTCGATCGCATTCACCGTGGTGCCGACGGTACGGGTGCCGCACTTCATCAGATAGCTGCGGCCGGTGGCCATCGCCTCGTCGCTCATCCACACCAGCGTGGCGTCGAAACTGTCGCCAGCCAGCGCGGGCTGATCGGCGGCGACGATCACGTCGCCACGCGAGCAGTCGATCTCGTCGGCAAAGGTGACAGTGACCGATTGACCGGCCACCGCTTCCTTCAGGTCCTGCGTCGACAGCACGATGCGCTCGATCGTGGTGTCGCGGCCCGAGGGCTGAACCCGCACGCGATCACCCGGGCGCACGGTGCCCGAGGCGATCTGGCCGGAGAAACCGCGGAAATCCAGGTTGGGACGGTTCACCCATTGCACCGGCAGACGGAACGGACGCGCCTGCAGGTCGTCCTCGATCTGCACGGTTTCCAGGTGCTCCATCAGCGCCGAGCCGGCATACCAGGGGGTGGCAGCGCTCTTCTCGATGATGTTGTCGCCCTTGAGCGCCGACATCGGAATGCACAGGATGTCGGTCAGGCCGATCTGTGCGGCGAACGCGCGGTATTCCTTCTCGATGCGCTCGTACACGTCCTTCGAGAAACCGACCAGATCCATCTTGTTGATGGCGACCACGACGCGCTTGATGCCGATCAGCGACACCAGATAGCTGTGACGGCGGGTCTGGGTCTGCACGCCGTGGCGCGCATCGACCAGGATGATGGCCAGGTCCGCGGTCGAGGCGCCGGTGACCATGTTGCGGGTGTACTGCTCGTGACCCGGCGTGTCGGCGACGATGAACTTGCGCCGGTCGGTCGAGAAGAAGCGGTAGGCCACGTCGATGGTGATGCCCTGTTCGCGCTCGGCGGCCAGGCCGTCGACCAGCAGCGCGAAATCGAGATCGCCGCCCTGGGTGCCCACCTTCTTCGAGTCGGCTTCGAGTGCGGCCAGCTGGTCCTCGAACAGCATTTTCGATTCGTACAGCAGGCGGCCGATCAGCGTGCTCTTGCCGTCGTCCACGCTGCCGCAGGTGATGAAGCGCAGCAGGCTCTTGTGCTCGTGCTGCTTCAGGTAGGCCTCGATGTCCTGTGCGATGAGGTCGGATACGTGTGCCATGTCAGAAGTAACCCTCTTGCTTCTTCTTTTCCATCGAGCCGGCGGAATCGTGATCGATCACGCGGCCCTGACGCTCCGACGTCGTGGTCAGCAGCATTTCCTGGATGATGTCGGTCAGCGTGGCGGCGGTCGACTCGACCGCGCCGGTCAGCGGGTAGCAACCCAGGGTACGGAAGCGCACGCTCTTCATTTCGGGCGTTTCGCCCGGACGCAGCGGCATGCGCTCGTCGTCCACCATGATGAGGGTGCCGTCGCGCTTGACTACCGGCCGCTCGGCCGCGAAGTACAGCGGCACGATGGGAATGTTCTCGAGGTGGATGTACTGCCAGATGTCCAGTTCGGTCCAGTTCGAGATCGGGAACACGCGGATGGACTCGCCCGGATGCTTCCGTGCGTTGTACAGCTTCCACAGTTCCGGCCGCTGGCTCTTCGGGTCCCAGCGGTGCTGTGCGGTGCGGAAGGAGAAAATGCGCTCCTTGGCGCGCGACTTTTCCTCGTCGCGACGGGCACCGCCGAAAGCGGCGTCGAACTTGTACTTGTCCAGCGCCTGCTTCAGGCCTTCGGTCTTCCACATGTCGGTGTGCAGCGCCGAGCCGTGGTCGAACGGATTGATGTTGCGTGCCTTGGCGTCCGGATTGATATGCACCAGCAGGTCCATGCCGAGCTTGCGCGCCATCGCGTCGCGGAACTCGTACATGGCCTTGAACTTCCAGGTGGTATCAACGTGCAGCAGCGGGAAGGGCGGCACCGACGGATAGAAGGCCTTGGCGGCGAGATGCAGCATGACCGCGCTGTCCTTGCCGACCGAATAGAGCATGACCGGGTTTTCAGCCTCGGCCACCACCTCGCGCATGATGTGGATGCTCTCGGCTTCCAGCCGTTGCAGGTGCGTCAATGTACTCATGTGTTTTCGGAAAAGCGGAAAAAACGGATGGCGAATGAAGCGGGTCGCCAGGACAGCCCTAGGCCGCCCTGCGCGAAAGGGTGAGGATTTTACCGCGCGTACCGGAGCGCAGGCGGAAACTGTGTGCAATCACACAGTTTTCCGGCATTCGCTGTGTCGATCGACACAGCGAACAGGATCAACCGAAGTTCAGGACGCCCGCCAGGCCCGCAGATGACGGCGTTCCGGAAAGTGGATCACCACCGAGCGATGGCGGCGATCGGCGAACAGTGCGTTGCCGGTAGACATCGCCTCGGCCACCGCAGGTGCGCTGTGGGCGAGCGATTCGCAGGCCAGATCGACCAGTTCGTTCTGCATGCCGGACACGATGTGGAAGGAGCGGCGAGCGTTGTCTGCCATTTCCTCGAACAGCGCGCCGTAAAGCGCGGGCAGCTGCCACAGCGTGCTCATCGC
Source organism: Methyloversatilis universalis EHg5 (assembly GCF_000378945.1). Classification (GTDB taxonomy): domain Bacteria; phylum Pseudomonadota; class Gammaproteobacteria; order Burkholderiales; family Rhodocyclaceae; genus Methyloversatilis; species Methyloversatilis universalis_A. Next base: position 2,240,323 of record NZ_KB900539.1, read on the forward strand.
GGCACCTACGCTGGTAGGCGCATCCACCCTGCCGAACGATCCGGCCAGCGCCGAGGACACGGTTTCCGCCTGCAGCTTGAGCAGGCGCTCGCTGCCATCAATCAGGATGTTCATCATGCGCGCCGGTACGTCCTGCGTGCCCGCTGCGTCGTCAGTACTCACCGCAATTCCCCTGTATGTGGAAGGTCGCACCGCCGGATGCGACCTTATTGGCGTCCATCATAGGGCCGAAGGGGCGATCGCGCGAGTCCGCTGGTGCCACATGGCGCCATTACCGGAACAGGCTGGTCAGGTGCAGACGCGAGCGCGCGTCCAGCTTGAGCATGATGGACGACACCGCATTCTTGACCGTGCCGAGCGCCAGCCCGAGTTCGTCGGCGATCTGCTGGTTGCTCATGCCGGCCAGCACCCGCTCGAGCACACGGATCTGCGTGGGGTTGAGCAGTTCTATCCCCGGGGCCGTCGGCACGGCCGGCTGCGCTGCAGGTTCGGCTGGCGCGTGCTGCAGCCAGCCGCACACCGTATCGAGGATCACCGCAGACGAGGCGCTCTTCGGAACAAAACCGAGCGCGCCGAGCGCTCTCGCCTGCTCCACCACCAGCGCCCCTTCGGTGGCGGAAAAGATGGCCACCCGGGCATCCGGGAAATGAGCGAGAAAGCGACGCAGCCCCTGCAGCCCCAGACTGTCCGGCAGCTTCAGGTCCAGTAGCACCAGATCCGGCCGGTGCGCCTCGTACAGCGCCATCGCTTTGGCCAGCGTGCCGGCTTCCAGCCATTGCACGCATTCCCGCCCCATCGCCTGCGCGCACGCACGCAGACCGAGCCGGGTCATTTCATGGTCGTCCACGACCAGTACGGTCGCCATCAGCGAAGACTTCCGGACGGAAAGGACATCGGAGCGGAATACACGGCGGAAGTGAAGGACAGTGCGGAAACGATGCCCGCAGTCTGAAAGCGCCTCATGTCCAGGTCAAGAATATGCCGGCCACAAAAGCAGAAGCCCCTGCCGCCACGGCGCAGGCCGGAACGACAGGGGCTTGGAATGAGTGGGCGGTTACAACCAATCCACTGGCTACCGGGGCCAATGAGCACTGCTGCATGTCGCCGCAGTTCAAGCGCCAAGCAGCCTTCTCGCCAACATTGACTGCATATCACGGCGCCCATCTGCAATCAGGTAAATAAGGACTTGGTTGCCTGTGACACGGTAGATCACGCGGTAGGGCTTGAAGAAAGTCTGTCGGTATTCTTTGGTACCCAGGCCGACAAGTTCCTTCGGATAGCCACCGCGTTCCGGGAATTTCGACAGACTCTCCGCAACGTCCATCAACTCATCCAGCACATGGTTGGCATTGGCCACAGAGTCGAATTCGGAGATGTAGTCGTGGATGGCCTCCACGTCCTGCTCCGCGCCCTCGGTGAGCAGGACCTCGAATTTGGCAGACGTGCCTGCCATCAGACAGAGGTTCGCTTGGCGCGGAGGCGGGCAACGACGTCGGCCACGGGTTTGACCTTGCCAGCGGTCACAGCCTGATTGCCCAGCGCTAGGATTTTCAGCAAGGCCAGTGTTTCTTGCGTCTCTTCGAACGAGGCGACGTCCTGCAGGACAGCCTTCGCTTCACCGTTCTGGGTGATAACCATAGGCTCCCGATGTTCCGCGAGGTAGGTCAGAACCTCAGCAGCGTTGGCCTTCAGATAGCTGATCGGCTTGACTTGTGATGAGTAGCGCATGGCTGCACCCCAGACTTGACGAAGACTTAATATAGTCTTTTTATGGTCTCATGAGAATGCACTTGAACCGGATGCAGCCACGCTATCGAGTTGAAGGCGATTAGCTAGCCAGTGGAAATTGATGTCACTCCGCCTTCAGGCGCCGGATCTCATCGCTCTGGCATCCTGCGGAGCCCTGACCGGCTGAGGCAGGTTAGTGACATGACGGTAAAGGTGGGCGTCGGCGTAGTGGCCTGCTGCCCTGCTCTCATCGTCTGCGGACAGCGACGAGGCCGCATCAGCGCGATCAGATGCAAAAGTCTTGCATCGGTGATGGTGGTCTTATACCCGGTGCCGGTCGTACTCCGCCGCTCACTCGGCGAGCTTGGCTAAACCTGCAGCGTAAGCCCTGCGGGGGGTCAGTCTTGATGACCGGTGCGGTAGGCGCTGGGAAAGTGTGAGGCCACGTCCGAAGGGACACGGGCCTTGAGCTGGAACGATGCGCCGTGAGGGCGCAGTCTGAGGCATTTCATGAAGTCTTTGCTCATCCAGAAATCATAGCGGTTGTGACCAGCTATGTGACCAGACCTTGCGAAAAAGCCCTTGTCGATCCGATAGTTACCGGAAGAACAAGGGCTTGGAATGAGTTGGTGGAGAGGAGGAGGTTCATGGATCACACCCCCTCACTCCCAGCAGCCATGCGGGTTTCCGGGCAATCGCCTGCCCAGTTCTTCCCACTGGGAAACCCAGCGACGAACCTGAACCGGAGCGTAACACGGACGAGTGAGTCAGCCGCAGCCCCGCTGGTCTCCTACTCACGGTGACTCGGTGCATGCCCCGGAAGTGACTGCCGACAGGCGGACTTCGCTCCTACCCGCTGAAGGCGAGACCGCATCAGAGCCCCTGTAAGCCCTCGGGAAGCCCCGGGGTTCACTACCCCCTCACCCAACCACAGAGAACAGCCCATACGGTCTACGGTGAACCCGCAGGGGTGTCGGCTGGGCTTCCTGCTGGTGGTCAGGTGGAGGGAACACGATAGATGCCGGGGGCGTGAGTGCGGATGATTCGCGCCTTCCCGTTATCTGCTGACGGCCTGCGGCCTTGGGCGACCACAGAGGAAGGAGTGCAGCACCAGCAGCGGCAGCACTCTGCAGGGCCTGTCCGCTCAGGTGGTCCCACCTTCGGTGCCGAGTGCGAAGCACTGCCCCGGCTATCAGGACCGTATCGTCGCTCCTCTGCCTTGGTCGGTGGTGGTTGTGTCCGTAGGCTTCGCCCTTGTTCGCCGTAGGCGGGTGGGTATGCTCAGCCTGTCCCCAGCATGACCGCCAGCAGGTGCCCAGCATGGCCCAAGGAGACCGCGGCAGGGACTGGATGGCCCCCGCTGTGTGTTCATGCTGCTGCTCTGCTGATCGCCGAAGGCTGGACCGTGTGCAGTGGGTGAGTGGGTGTGCAGTCCTTGGAGTCCCTGCCCCTGCTGGTTGAGCTTCGCTCTTCGCACTCATCTGCCACGCTCACCAGTCCTCAGCCCGCCGGGCCAGCAGGGCCGAGTGCTGGACACCAATCAGGACTTCTTCAGGGCTTCTGCCGGTGGTCCTTCGGATGCCTTCACGGTGACTCATAGAGTTACATCTACCTGTACATCTACCAGTTATATCTATCTGGGTACATCTACTGGGCTTCTTTTGGGAAAGGCTATAGTGAGGGTTACTGGCTCAGTCAAGAGTGAGGGTTACTGAGGGTGGTCATCCCCCTTTCAGGGGTGGTCTTCCAAGCCGAAGGCTGCCCACTGCTTCCACCTTCGGAAGCCATGCAGAAATGACATTCAGTTTTTCTTGACTCGGGTTCACAGCCTGCCTCAGAGTGCGCCCCGCCTTCAGCGGATAGGGGCGAAGCCCCCGCCTTCGGTCAGCAGGGGCGAAGTCCCCCAGCCTGTCGGCCATCTACCCAAACACCAAACAGGAAAGGGCAGCACATGAGCGCACGTCTTCACTTCTTCTCCGGTCGCCTGCTGGGACACCTTCTGACCATCGGCCGGCTTGAGGTGGTCGGGGAGCGGAGGGACTACAGGGCCGACCTCGGGGACCGGCTGGCGGAGGTGGAGCGGATGAGCGCTCCGCGCTTGATCGCCGAAGGCGGAACGGGAGCATCTGGGGCCATCGACTGGGAGGTCCGGGTCTTCCGCCGTTGCTTCGTCGTGTCCCTGCTGGCGACCAGTGAGCCGGCCCGGCTGGAGTTCCCGCTGTTCGGTCTGCGGGTGGTGGTGGTGGGCCGGGGCTGAGCGCTTCCCGTAGAAATCACGGTTCGCCCTGCATCATTCCCGCACCCGCACTTCTGCGGGGAAGTACCCCGGACCGCACCAGAGTTCACCAGAGGCGTCATTCGTTGCCGGCAGTACCAACCCCCTCCTAAGGGGTTGTTGTGGCCGTGGCGGGCTTCTGGTGAACCACTGGGCATATCAGATGCTGGGGCTCCGGGGCGGGTTCCTGCTGTACCGGCACGACCACTGAACGACCGGGGGCGCTGCCCCTGTTGGCCTGAAGGCCATGCAGGATGTCGTCGATCTGCATGTCACACCACACCGCGAACCGGACATCCAGCCAGCGGGCGAAGAAGACGGCCAGCTTGGGGTGCGCCCAGGTTCCGACGTCTTCGTTCAGGTGCCAGCCAGCCTTGGTCTGAGTGATCCCTGTGATTCCAGGTATCACTTCGCGGATGGCTTGGATGTACTCCTTCGTTTCCTTGGTGCACATGAAGTTGTCCAGGCGCTTGCCGAAGTGCTTAGCCGCCTTGGTCATGTTGAAGTAGCCGTCTTCGCGGAAGGGGCCTTTGGCCTGTGCGCCCTTGGCGCTGAAGGCTCGCGCCGTGGCCCTCGCGGGTGGCCGGCTGGTGACCTCTGGGGGGCATCGGCGTTCAAATCATCGTGATCCCGATTATTTGAGTAGAGGTCGCTGACCCCAGCAGGCCGGGGCTTCGCTCCTTCCTGACCACCGAAGCGCGGGGCCATCCCGCATCCACGGCTTTGCAGGCCGCTGAATAACCACCCTGCCATCCGACCACAGCAGGAGCGCGGCCAGCCCCCGGCGATGCATAGCGAAGCCCAGCAGGGACCACGCCTCAGGCCGCAGCGGCCTCTCTGATGCTGATCACCGTTGCACGGGAGATGCCGAAGTCCCGGGCCACCTGAGACACCGACTCACCAGCCCCCAGCCGTACCCGTATGGTGTCCCTGTCGGAGTCGGTGGTTTTCGATGGGCGGCCTAGTTGCTTACCTTCCGCCTTGGCCCGTGCCAGTCCGGCCTGCGTGCGCTCGACCAGCATGTCCCGTTCCATCTCCGCCACCACGGCAAGGATGCCGACCACGGCCTTTCCTGCGGTGCTGGTGAGGTCGGTGCCCCCCAGCGCCAGCACCTGCACCCGGATGCCCCGGTCTTCCAGCCCCCGCAGGGTCTGCATGACGTCGATCATGTCCCGGCCTAGCCGGTCCAGTTTGGAGACGATCAGGACGTCCCCGGCTTCCATCCGCTCCAGCATCTTGGAGAACTGCGGGCGCTCGCTGGCCGGCACCTTTCCGCTGATGGTGTCGGAGAACCACCGCTGGGGCTCGATGGTGTGGCCCTGTGCTGCCAACTCTTGGCGCTGGTTGTCCGTGGTCTGCTCTGCTGTGCTGACTCGCCCGTATCCGAAGACTCGCATGGTGTCGCCTAGGTGTGGGAAAACGGTGTCAGTATCTCCAGGGTGTTGGAAAGTGTCAAGGTCTATATATCCAACGGTCTGTGCACCCCATTCTGCAGGGTGGCGGAAACCATCGTTTCCCAACAGGAGCAGCGCTGGGGCTCTGGTGGGGCCGGCTGGGGACTGGGGCGGGCGCTGCTGAACCTGCTCTGCTACAGGAGCGGAGGGCTGACCACCGACACAGGGCCGCACTCCTCGCTGTAGCCTCGCCCCTGATGGCCGGAGGCTGGGCCGGGACTTCAGGCCTGCGGCGGTCTCACTTCTATAGTCAGGGTTCCGGGGCGCACATGCCGGGACTCTCTGGCAGGGTGCTAGGGCTTCCGTGCTTGTCCGCCGGGGGCGGGTGGCCGGGAGTCCTCCGGCTCCACATAGGTGACCGACTGGGCCGATAGCCGGGGCGCTTTTGATGGCCGGCAGGGTGGGGGAGGCGGCCCCCTACGGGGGGAACTCAGCCAGCAGACAGAGTAAGGTAGAGGTCCGACATTTTTCCGTCGAAAACTGTACGGCCTAGTAGATACGGTGCAGCACAAGAATGACCAACGTGATGACGCCCACCAGCAAGCCGATACCGAAAGTACACAGTTGAGCCGTGAAGCCGGATTTCGTCTTTGGTCCGAGTTCCTTCGCCCTCGCACTGTGCACAGCATGCGCGGCTGCATCGTTGTCTTCGTCTGCCCGTGCGGCTGCGGCTGACTGTCGAAAGTCCTCAAGCCGATTGACGGTAACCAACACCCCGACAACGAACGAGAGTCCGAGGAACACGAGTGAAATGGCAAAGCCCGGGACCAGCGAATGTAGGCGCTCCGGTGGTTGACTGACCAGTAGGTTGAACTCGAAGCCCATCGTGGCGACAGCAAAAGCTAGGAGGAGGTTGTTTGCATGCCCCATCTGCTGAATGGTGTTCGACTGCCAGCGGATGGACTTCTCTCGATTCTGCTTCTTCCCTCCGCCCTGCTTCTTCCCTTCCTCCTGCGGACCCCTCGCATTCCCGTCGTTCCGCCGCGTGTCTGTCTCCGGAGAACTGCTGTCCCTGCTGTCGGTCATGGATCGCGCCCTGTTCTGGTTGGCCTACTCTGCGCCGTGGATCAGTCAATTGGCCTAGTTGCGGAGCATACACCCGGATTATGGGCATACCGGCACAGGGTGCACCAGGTCGTACCCGACGCCCTCCACCAATGCCTGCAGTTCGGCGAGCGGCCTGTCGCCTCTCTCATAGCCCCGCTGTACCGTGGTCGTTCCCTCGTCGGTGTGCCCGGTGATCAGGTTCCGTTTCTCGATTCCCAAGTCTCGGGCGCGAGTGGAGAACGTGTGCCGAAAGGCGTGGTAACCGGTGAGCATGGCTCCCCCCGTCTCGTCTCGAAGGCCGATAGCCATGAGGTGCCCCCGGAACCACTCGCCTGCCACCTCCGACGGGTTTCCGCCCTTGGGCTTCCACATAGGGAACAGCACTTTTGCCCCCTGCTGCCTGATCGCCTCAACGTAGCGGATGAACCCCAGCTCGATCAGCTTGGAGTGGATGACCACCTTGCGCCGCGAGGATGCGTTCTTGGTGCTCTTCTGGACTCCCTCGGCGGCTTCGGTCTGGTCGGTGATGTGGAAGAACCAGATGCCGCCCTCCTCCCGGATGTCCTTCTGCGGGTTCAGCTGGCAGACCTCCCGGACTCGCGCCCCGGTGTATAGCCCGACCAGCGGGAACCAGTAGCGTTGGACTTGCTCCGGGTCGCCGGCGAAGGCTCGCGCCTCCTCGCCCTCGAACAGGCGCTTTAGCTCCTCCTGCGTCATGGCGCGCTGATTCTCTTCCGACTCGACGCGTTCGCCCAAGTACTCCATGACGCTGGCGCTCAAGTGCTGCGGAAACCCCGCATCGCCGTAGCGGAGCTTGGCGTAGTCCAGAAAGGGAGCGATGGCAGCCTTATAGCTGCCCTCGAAGGTGTCCTTGGCGACTCTCTTCGGGTGGTCACGCTCAAGTAGCGAGCGGATGCTGACGCCCTGCTTTCTCGCCTTCCACCAATCCCAAGGCAGGCGGCACAGGTCGTCACTGAAGGAGATGAGGTCGTTCTGCTTGAGGTCCGTGCAGAGCTTGTCCCCGATGTACTCGACCATGGCCGGAAGGATGAAGCGGTACTTCTTCATCATCGCGGTCTCGCCCTGCAACATCAGCTTCCGCTTGATGAACTCATCGACCAGATAGCCAAGCCGCACGGGCGGCTTTGGTTCCGCTTGCGGTGTTGGCGCAGCCCTTCCCGCCCATCGCTTCCGGGTGATCTGTATCCCGGTCTGCAGAGCCTCGGCCAACCGCAGGCAGAAGACCCGGAATGCGAGTGACTCCCGGTCCAGCCTGAACCCCAGTTCCCGGAGCGCCCGTTCAGCCGTAACGGACACGTCGCCCCAGATGCTCCCGGCGGATATGGCCTCTTCGGTCGCCTGCTCAAGGTCGGCAAGCCGCCATTCATCTGCTTCCCGGGCGTGCTCGCTCACGCCGGCCTGCAGCAGCCTGCCGTTCTCGTCGGAATCGATCCAGCGGCGGACCCATTCCCGGGCGTAGTAACCGGCCTCCTCCTCGGGCATGGAGTCCCGGAAGAGGTCAGCGGAATCAGGGGAGCGAAGAGCAGCAAAACGGCGAGCGTGTCCCAGCGCCCATTCCGTCGCCTCGACATCGGCCAACCCGCGGTCGGCGATGCGGATCGTCTTCTTGAACTGCTTCTGTCCGTCGTACTGCGCTTGGAGGTCTTTGGGGACGTTGATTGTCACGCGCCAGTGGCCCGAGCGTGACTCCCAAGAGATGGTAGGCATTTCGTTCGTCTGCATCCCGAAATCATAGCCGGTTTTCCCAGCTAACTTCCCAAGACGACGCCGAAAGCCCTTGCGGAATCAAGACCTTAGAATGATCAAGGCCTTAGAATAAGGTTGGTGGAGAGGAGGAGGATCGAACTCCCGACCTTCGCATTGCGAACGCGACGCTCTCCCAGCTGAGCTACCCCCCCAACGGCTGCGAATTATAGTAGGTCGGCTGCAAGTTGTGAAGGAAGATCGGGGAAGAACTCCGACGCATCGGAACCGGAACATCGTCCCTGATATGCGGTCGCAGTGACAGAATCCGGCACATGATCGCGCAGACAACAAAGTTTCAGCGCGCCACGGACAACACAGGCAACAGGACAGAGAACGTGAACAGCCAGAACCCGATATCCGACCACGACGCGCCAACCGGACGCCGTCGTTTCATGCAGGCCGGCCTGATGATGCTGGCGCCGGCCTGGCTGGCCGGCTGCGTGAATACCCGTCAATTCGAGCGCGCGGAAAGCGTGGCGTCGGACGCTGTCGCTAAACCCCAGGTCGGCGACAGCTGGTCCTACCGTGAACTGAACGGTTACAACCGCAATATCGAAGGCGAACTGCGCTACACGGTTGAACAGGCCGATGCGCTGTGGCTGTCGGTGGAACTGGAAGGCACTTCGGCCAGCGCGCTGCGCGGCGGCCAGAAAGAGCTCTATGCGGCACCATGGGCGGTCATGCGCGACACCGTGTATGACAGACAGAACACCTACAACCCGCCGCTGCCGGTGCTGCCATCCGACCTGACGCCGGGTACGCGCGAATTCTGGCAGTCCATGGTGACCTCCGACCCGAAGGAGCGCGCACGCCGCTGGCATGTGCAGCTGGACGTGCTGGGCGAGGAGCGCATCACGGTGCCGGCGGGCGAATTCGACGCGGTGCATGTGCGCCGCATCGTGCGTTTCGAGCATCCGAGCTTTTTCCGCACCGACTCCGTGCGCACCGAACACCTCTGGTATTCGCCCCAGGTGAAGCACTGGGTGAAGCGGGAATGGCGCGGTACCTATCGACAGACGCTGCGCACCCGCCAGCCTGAATTCCGCGAGGACTGGATCGTGTGGGAGCTCACCCGCTTCAACGTCGCCTGAAGCGGGCGCGCGCCTCACCACGCGTCGCTCAGGGCGTGATGCCGGCCCCGGCGAGCGCCCGCCCCAGTCTGTCGTTGACCGCACCCCACTCCGCCGATTCCGGCACGGCCTCGATCACGATCATGGCGCCACCGGCCGCGTCGGCTTCGCGCATCGCCGCGTACAACCCGCGCGCATAGCCGGCCGGATCGGCTGGCAGCATGACCCAGCGGTGCGGGCAATCGGACAGCGGCGGCTGGCTGTGCGCGATCACAGCGCAGAAGCGCCCGCTGTGGCGGAAGGCATTCAGGAAGTCGCGCAGCCGGGCCGGTGCAATGCGGCGCATCGCGGTTCTGGGCGCGTAGTGGGCCGCCAGCGCACCGGATACGCGCGGCGAATCGGCATCTCCCTTCTCAGCCGGCATGCGGCCGATCACCGCGGCGATCTGTGCGGCAGAAATCGCGCCCGGACGCAGGATGCGCGGCGCATCGCCGGACAGATCGAGAATGGTGGATTCGATGCCCACCTCGCACGGACCACCATCGAGCACGGTCAGTGCGTCGCCCAGCGTGTCACGGAACTCGTCGCGCACATGCTGCGCGGTGGTCGGGCTGATGCGACCGAAGCGGTTGGCCGACGGCGCGGCCACACCGCCGCCGAAGGTCCGCAGCAGCTTCAGCGCAAGCGGATGTCCAGGCACGCGCAAGCCCACCGTGTCCTGCCCACCGGTCACTTCCAGCGGCACGTCGTCCTCGCGTTTCAGGATGAGCGTGAGTGGCCCTGGCCAGAAAGCCTTCGCCAGTGCGATCGCTTCGCGCGGAATGTCGCGCGCCCACTGCGTCATCTGTTCCGCGTCCGGCAGATGCACGATGAGCGGATGGTCGGCCGGACGGCCTTTCGCTTCGAAGATGCGGCGCACCGCCGCCGGATTCATCGCGTCCGCACCCAGGCCGTAGACGGTTTCGGTCGGCAGCGCGACCAGTTCGCCCGCGCGCAGGCTGGCAGCCGCGGCAGCGATTTCGGCGTCGGTCACGGCGACCGCCGGCGCATCCATGCGCTTCAGTCGTCGCGAATGCCGATGGCGAGCCGGGCATTCATCGCGGTGTCGATCACCGGATCGCCGCTTTCGCCCAGCACCGTGAAGTGGCCCATCTTGCGGCCGGCGCGCGCGTGGTGCTTCTGGTACAGGTGCAGCTTCAGCCCCGGGTGCCGGAAAAGGCGCGACCAGTCCGGCTCGTGCGCATGATGGGCGTTCTGCGAATACCACAGGTCGCCCAGCAGATTCACCATCACCGCGCGCGAATGCTGGCGCGCATCGCCCAGCGGCAGGCCGCACAGGATGCGCACCTGCTGCTCGAACTGGTCGGTGACGCAGGCATCTATCGTGTAATGGCCGCTGTTGTGCGGCCGAGGCGCCATTTCATTCACCATCAGACGGCCGCCGGAAATGAAGAACTCGACCCCGAGCACGCCGACATAACCCAGCTCGGCCGCGATGCCGGACGCCATTTCGGTCGCTTCGGCGGCCAGCGCACCACTGATGCGAGCAGGTGCGATGGTCACGTCCAGAATGCCGTTGCTGTGGCTGTTCTCGGCCACCGGGAAAGGCGCGATGCGGCCGGCCGCGTCACGCGCCAGCACCACCGACACCTCGATGTCGAGCGTGAGCATCTTTTCCAGCACGCAGGCTTCGCGCTTGAAACCCTCGAACGCCGCCTTCGCTTCGGCTACGTTGGCCACCCTCGCCTGCCCCTTGCCGTCGTAGCCGAAGCGCGCCACCTTGAGCACCGCCGGGAACAGCGACGGATCGGCCGCCTCGATGTCCGCCGCGCTGCGGATGGCGGCAAACGGCCCGACCGAAAAACCGCGGTCGGACAGGAAGGTCTTTTCCGCGATGCGGTTCTGGGCGATCGACACGCAGGCCGCATTGGGCCGGGTCGGAATGAATTTAGACAGATGGTCCAGCGCATCTGCCGGCACGTTCTCGAACTCGGTGGTCACCGCGGCACAGGTCTGCGCCAGGCGCTCCAGCGCCTGCATGTCGTCGTAGGCGGCGCACAGATGCTCGTCTGCAGCCTTGCCGGCCGGGCTGTTGCGGTCGGGGTCGAGCACGACCACCTTGTAGCCCATTTCATGGGCAGCCAGCACGAAGAAGCGGCCGAGTTGGCCACCGCCGAGCATGCCCAGGGTTGCGGGAGGAAGAATCATCTGCGATGGCTCCGAGAACGCCGGCTCATCTCATTGTGGCCGCGCATGGACGCGGAGGGGGCGGATGAACGCGGATCAAAACCTGAAAAGCGGACCGTGGGCCCGGGGACGCCGGACAGCGTTCAACCCTCGAGCTTCATGTCCAGAACGGTCTGCGTCTGCTTGCTGCGGAAAGCTTCGAGCGCTTCCGCCAGCGCTGCATCTTCTCCCGCCAGCAGCGCGACTGCAAACAGCCCGGCATTGGCCGCGCCGGCCTCGCCGATGGCGAAGGTGGCGACCGGGATGCCTTTGGGCATCTGCACGATGGACAGCAGCGAATCCATGCCGTTGAGTGCGCGCGACTGCACCGGCACACCGAGCACCGGCACCGTGGTCTTGGCCGCCAGCATGCCCGGCAGGTGGGCCGCCCCGCCCGCGCCGGCGATGATGGCCTTCAGGCCACGGCTGCGCGCGGTTTCTGCATACGAGAACAGCAGGTCGGGCGTGCGGTGGGCCGACACGACGCGCGCTTCGAAGGGCACGCCGAACTGTTCCAGCATGGCGCAGGCGCCGCGCATGGTGTCCCAGTCGGAATTCGATCCCATCACGACACCGACCAGCGGTGTACGTGCAGTGTCTTGAGCGCTCATTGCAGGTTTCCTTCGCCAGCCGCTTCGGCCCGGAAAAAGGCGCGAATTCTACACCGCTGCGCCAGTGATTTGATCGATATGGAAAAGACGGCGTGCAAAAGCCCGATCGAAGGTGCCGGAAGAACCCGGCATCGAACCGGGATGACATGGATGAAACCCGTTCGCGGACTTGCCGGCGCCGCGGCGGGCGGGCGGCATCACCGACACAGGCCGGCCAGCCGGACTAGGCTGCGGACGGATCACCGGCCTTGCGCCGTTCCGCGTCACCGGCACCTGTCCGTCGCCTTCTTGTCGTCCGCTCCCGGCTTTCCAGCGCACCCGAGGCCGCCGCCTGGAGCAGCTTCTGGAATGAGGGACACTCGGCGTGGCTCGGTGCAGGACAGACCGCGGCATGGCGAAGCCCCTCGATCATCGACTGCAGGCGTCGCACCATGCGTTCCAGCTCGTCTGCCTTGGCGGACAGCACCGCACGATCGATGCGGGCCGTGCCGTCCGGCGCAAACATGAGCCGGATCTCGTCGAGCGAGAAGCCCGCAGCCTGCCCGAGCGCGATCAGGGCCAGCTGATCCAGCACTGCCGGGGAAAAGCGCCGGCGAGTACCCGCATGCGACAAGGACTGGATCAGCCCACGGCCCTCGTAGTAGCGCAGGGCCGAAGCCGGCACACCCGAACGCTTCGCGACTTCGGAAATATCCATCTGCAGGGCTTGACTTGAAGTTGACTTCAACTTGTATCTTGAGCTTCAGCATCCCTTTCCGTCAATCCTGGAGGATTCAGCATGCTCTCTTTCAACGATCTTGGCCGGGTCATGTTCATCGGCGTCGGCGCAACCGCCGTGATGGACGCCTGGCTGCTCACACTGGACCGTACGGGTCAGCCCTTCAGCGGGTTTGGTCTGATCGGTCGCTGGATCGGTCACATGGCGCGCGGCCGCTTCGTGCACGCCTCCATCGCCCGGGCCGAACGGCTGCGCGGCGAGTCCGCACTGGGTTGGGCCACGCACTATGCAGTGGGCGTGATCTATGCAGGATTGCTGGTGCTGACGCCGGGCCTGCACTGGCTGGAGCGCCCGGCCCTGTGGCCTGCGCTGGTGTTCGGCCTGCTCACCGTCGTCGCGCCCTTCTGTCTGATGCAGCCCGCGATGGGCGCGGGTTTTGCCGCGGCGCGAACACCCAGGCCCGGGGCCAACCGCCTGCGCAGCCTGGGCAACCACATCGTCTTTGGTGCCGGGCTCTATCTCAGCGCTCTGGCCCTCGAGGGAATCCGCTCATGAAAAAGCTCGCCATCATCTATCACAGTGCCCATGGCCATACCGAACACATCGCACGGCACATCCTGGCCGGTGCGGAGAACGTGGCCGGCGTAAGCACCGATCTGCTGCAGGCGGAAAAACTGGTGTCGACGCCCGAAGCGCTGATTGCCTACGACGGCCTGATCTTCGGCTCGCCCACTTATCTTGGTGGCGTGTCCGGCCCATTCAAGCACTTCATGGACGCAACCGGAGGAATGTGGCGACAGCAGTCGCTGCAAGGCAGGCTGGCGAGCGCATTCACCGTGTCCTCGCTGCCGGCTGGTGACAAGCAGTCCACCCTGCTGTCCCTGTTCATCTTCGCCATGCAGCACGGCATGCTGTGGATGGGCAATCCGATCCTGCCCGAGCAACATCGCAGCGTACCCTGCGATGAAGCGGCCAATCGCCTCGGTTCGTGGTCGGGACTGATGGCTCAGGCCGGCCACGCATCGGCCGCCGATGCCTTCGTGCCGGGCGACCTGAAAACCGCGCGCCTGTTCGGGCACAACTTTGCCCACAGCCTGCTCCGGCTGTCACCGCTGCGCAGCGAGCGCGCAGACCTTGAAACCGGCGCGGAGGAAAAGGCATGAAACTGCATCCACGCTGGGCACCCGCACTGTCAGGGCTGATGCTCTCGGGAATGATGTCGCTGCTGGTATCGGGCATTGCCACGGTGCGCACGCTCGGCATCGTTCCTGGATTGCCCGCCGCATGGAGCAGTGCCTGGCTGTCATCTTGGGCACTGGCCTTTCCGGCGGTAGCGGTGCTTGCTCCGCTCACGCGCCGCGCGGTGGCGCGTCTTACCGGCAATGAAGCGCCGGCTCAGGAACGCGCACGCACCGATTGATCCGGCCGTATGCGGCTGCAATCCGCTGTCCGGGGGCGAACCCTTGCCTGACAGTGCGTTGCCGGACATCCGCAAAATGAAAAAAGGCGCCGGTTGCCCGGCGCCTTTTAGACTGCATGCATCATGCGTGAAGATCAGTCAGCGCGACGGCTGCGATCGTTACGGCCGCTGCCGTTGCCACGCCAGCCGCCTTCACCGCGCGGGGCACCGCTGCCACCGCCACCCGGACGACGCGGACCGTTGCCCGGCTTGTTGCCCCAGCTGCCCGGACGACCGGTGCCAGTGCGCGGACCGCGCGGTGCGGACGTGCGCGGCTGAACACGCGGCTCCAGACCCGGAATGGTGTGCACCGGAATGGTGTGACGGATGAAGCGCTCGATCGTCTTGACGCGGCGCACGTCGTCGCCGGACGCCAGGCTGACCGCGATGCCGCTGCGGCCGGCACGGCCGGTACGGCCGATGCGGTGCACATAGTCTTCCGCCGACTTCGGCAGATCGAAATTGATCACGTGGCTGATGCCGGCCACGTCGATGCCGCGGGCAGCGACGTCGGTGGCGACCAGCACACGCAGCGCGCCGCGACGCAGATGACCCAGCGTGCGGTTGCGCTCGCCCTGGTGCATGTCACCGTGCAGTGCGGCCGCCAGGAAACCGTTTTCGCCGAGCTGTTCGGCAATCTGGTCGGCATCGCGCTTGGTGGCGGTAAACACGATGGCCTGTTCGACGCCCTCGTCACGCAGCAGGTGGTCGAGCAGACGCTGCTTGTGGCCCATGCCGTCGGCGAACAGCAGACGCTGTTCGATATTCTCGTGCTGGGCGGCCGTCGCCTGGATTTCGATGCGCTGTGCGTCCTTGGTCAGGCGCTCGGCCAGGCGCATGACGCGCGGCTCGAAGGTGGCCGAGAACAGCAGGGTCTGGCGCTTTTCCGGCAGACGATCGACGATGGCTTCGATGTCTTCGATGAAGCCCATGTCCAGCATGCGGTCGGCTTCGTCCAGCACCAGCATTTCCAGACGGCCGAAATCGATGCGGCCACTGTCCATCTGGTCGATCAGGCGACCCGGCGTGGCAACCAGCACTTCATAGGGCTGGGCCAGCAGCTTGTTCTGCATCACGTAGGAGGTACCGCCGACCACGCTGACCGCCTTGGCGTAGCGCAGACCACGGCCGTACTTGCGGCAGGCGTCGGTGACCTGAATGGCCAGTTCGCGGGTCGGGGTCAGCACCAGAACGCGCGGGCCACGTGCCTTGACGGCCGAATCGGCGGTCAGCATGTTCAGCGCCGGCCACATGAAGGCGGCGGTCTTGCCCGAGCCGGTCTGCGACGACACCATCAGGTCGCGGCCGCTCAGCGCGGCGGGCACGGCCTGTTGCTGCACCGCGGTAGGATTGGGGTAACCGGCTTCGACGATGGCACCGAGAAGGGATGCGTGAAGACCGAGTTCAGAGAATTCCATGTATTTCTTCCAGACAATGGCCAGCACCGCGCTGCATGTTGCAGTGCGGAGAGAGCGGGTTGGTCGGACTCATTCCGACGTTCTATCGGCACTAACCGATCAACCACGCTTGACCAACAGGCGGGAGAGAGAGACAGGCCAGGGACGATAACTTTGTCGTGCCAGCGCCGGACTGAACCGGAAAGGGTCGTACTGAAGACGACCCGGGGAAAGCACGAGGGCGGACTTTACAGACACGTGTGTATGTTTGCAAGTCTTTTTCGCAGCGCAACACGCCCCGGCACGCAACTTTGTGAAAACTTCTGTGGAGACTGCATCCGGAATGAGGGCGCGCGGGTATTGCGTGAGAAGCTCGAAAACTCCCTGCCCCATACCGTTCAAGGCACAACGATGACAGGTACACCGGACGAATTTGACTACGACGCTGCACTCCGTGCCTGTGCGGCCGGCGAGCGCGCTGCGCTGCACCGCATCTATCAGCTGGAAGGCGCCCGTCTGCTGGCGGTCGCGCTGCGCATCGTGCGCCGGCGCGACGTGGCCGAGGACGTGGTGCATGACGCCTTCGTCCGTATCTGGGAAAAGGCAGCCGGTTTCGATCCCACCCGCGGCAGCGGCCGGGGCTGGATCTACAGCATCGTGCGCCATGGTGCGCTGAACCACATCCGGGATCACGCACGTGAAATGCCGGCGGACGAAACGCTGATCGAACGGGTCGAACAAGCCGGCGAGGCGTCGGTACCGGACCCCTACGAGCAGGTTCTGCTGGCATCGGAATCGGGCCAGCTCTACGACTGTCTGGGACGCCTGGACGCCCCGAAGCGCTCGAGCATCCTGCTCGCTTACCTCGAGGGCTGCACTCACAGCGAAATCGCCGAACGTCTGGCCACGCCGCTGGGCACCGTGAAAGCCTGGATACGCCGCGGCCTGCAGTCGCTGAAGGAGTGCATGGCATGAGCGATCCGCTGCCCCAGGACGAACTGGCCGGACTTTACGTGCTCGGCCTGCTGGACACCGCGCAGCGCGCCGCGGTGGAACGGAACCTCGAACACGACGCCGGTCTGCGAGCCCGCGTCATCTACTGGGAGGAGCGGCTGCTGCCGCTGACCAAGATGGTGGAGCCTGAACCCCTGCCCCCCACGCTGTGGGCCCGCATAGAAAGCAGCCTGTGGCCTGCGCCACGCAGCGCGACAGCGCGCACGCCCGCCTCGCTGGCCGAACGTCTGTGGGACAGCCTGGCCCTGTGGCGCACGCTGGCCGCCACTGGCTTCGCGGCCGCCATGCTGCTGGCGGTGGTCGGTCTTCCCGGTGCCCAGAAAACCGCCGAACCGAAGTTCATGGTGGTGCTGGTGGCGCCGGAAGACAAGGCGCCGGGCTGGGTCGTTCAGGCCAGCACCACCCAGTCGCTCAAGCTCATTCCGCTGGGCGTAACCGAAATTCCGCAAGCCAAGGCGCTGCAGTTCTGGACCAAGGGCAAGGACTGGAAGGGCCCGGTGTCGCTGGGCCTGGTGCAACCTGGCCGGCCGCTGGACGTGCAGCTCAAGGAACTGCCGCCGCTGGAACACAACCAGCTGTTCGAAATCACGCTGGAGCCGGAATACGGCTCGCCGATCGGCAAGCCGACCGGCCCCATCCTGTATATCGGGCGTGCGGTGAAGGTGATGTGAGGTCGCGCGGGTGAAACCCGCTCGGTCGGCAGGCGACGCCCCGGGGCCTCATGCCCCGGGGATGAGATCAATGCCCCTTGGCATGCACCTCGCGCGCACGTTCGACCAGCGCATCAAGCCCGAACTTCTTCAGCTTCAGATAGAGCGTGCTCTTGGCAATGCCCAGCGAGCGGGCAGCCAGCGCCATATTGCCGTGACTGTCGTCGATCGCGTTCAGGATGGCGTCGCGTTCGGTCTCTTCAAGCCGCCTGCATTCGCGGTGTTCGGCCACTGAAGACATGACCTGTTCCACCACACCCGCCGACTCGAACGGACGTATGCCGCGCACCGCCTCCGGCACCATCAGCGCGCGCGGCCGCTCGCCGGTGAGCAGCATGGATTCGAGCACATTGCGCAGTTCGCGCACATTGCCCGGCCAGGAATAGCCGGACAGTTCGTTCAGTTCGACGCCGGTCAGCACCGGCACCGGCACACCGTGCTGGGCCGCCAGTTTTTCCATCAGCGCGCGCGACAGCGACGGAATGTCGCCCAGGCGCTCGCGCAGCGGCGGAATGCGCACGCTGGTGACCGCCACCCTGTAATAAAGATCCATGCGGAAGCGCCCGTCGGTCACCTCCTTGCGCAGGTCGCGGTTGGTGGCACAGATCAGGCGGAACTTCACCTTGCGCGGCGCGTTCTCGCCGAGGCGGTAGATCTCTCCCTCCTCCAGCACGCGCAGCAGATGGGGCTGCATGTCCAGCGGCATTTCGCCCAGTTCGTCGAGAAACAGCGTGCCGCCGTTGGCCGCCTCGATCTTGCCCATCATGCCGCCGCGGCGAGCGCCGGTGAAGGAACCTTCGGCATAGCCGAACAGTTCGGTCGCCAGCAGTTCGCGCGACAGGCCGCCACAGTTCACCGCGACGAAGGGCGCCGCCTTGGCGCTTCCGCAGTCGTGGATGCCGCGCGCGAACACCTCCTTGCCGACGCCTGTTTCGCCCAGCAGCAGCACCGGCACATTGGAGCGCGACAGATGACGGGCGCGCTCGACCGCCTCCATCAGCGCGGTGTCCTTGCCCACCACGCAATCCAGCTTGCTCGGTTCGTGTGGCGCGCTGGTCGCACCGGCGGCCGGAGCGGTCACGCCATGCGGCGCGCGCGGCTTGAAGATGGGAATGGTGAGCAGCGTGCCGATGCGCTGGCCGTTCTCGATCACCGGCTCCAGCCACTCGGGCGCGATCCAGCCCTGCAGCCCGGCCGGCAGGCCGTCATCGGTGGCATGACCCAGCGTGAGCGACGCCAGATCCAGCCGGCGCGAGCCGATACGCCCTTCGGCCAGCTGATTCAGCGCCTGTTCGGCGCGTTCATTCGCCTTGACCGGATTGCCGCGGCGGTCGAACACGATGACGCCGTCCGAAGTCGAGTGGATGAGCCGGTGCATGCAGCGTTCAAGCAGCCGGAAGCGTATGCCCATTTCGTGCTTGGCCAGCCTGCCCTCGATCTTGCTCGCGGTGGCCACCACCAGCGCCAGGCTGTGCTTGTTGTAGGTCTGCTGCAGGCCGGACACGTCGATCGCACCCAGCACGCTGTTGTCGTAGGGATCGAGAATGACCGTGGATGAACAGGTCCAGCGCTTGATGCCGGCACAGTAATGTTCTGCGGAATGGATCTGCACAGGATGGCGCACCGCGATCGCGGTGCCGATGGCGTTGGTGCCGCAGGCGGTTTCGCTCCAGCTGGCACCCGGCATCATGTTCATGACGCCCGCTTCGTCACGGGTACCCGGATCGCCTTCCAGGCTCAGGATGGTGCCGCTGTGGTCGGTCAGCACCATGATGGTTCCGGTTTCGGCCAGGAAGTCGCGCGCCATCGCCATCACCGGCGTGCTGGCGGTAAGCAGGTCACCGTGCTTCTGCTGCAGCGAATACAGCGAGTTCTCGCTCAGCGGCGGCGGCGCCTGGAACTTGGATGGATCGACATGGGCATTCAGGCAGCGGCGCCAGGAATCGTCGATCAGCCTGCGCAGCGCGTCAGAGCTGCACTCCTCGCCACTCAGCAGGCGCTCCCAGTGGGTCATCACGTCGCCGTCGCGCTCCGGACGTGAAAACATCTGGCTCTGATCGTCTTCCCTCAACTCCATGGCTACCTCCTGTTTGTGGTGGAGGTAGACGGCACCCCGTACCCATCGTCCCGGCGGGACGATGCGCACGTTCTCCGACTCCTCCGACACCTGCGTAGCAACATGCTTCGAGGCATGCCGTCTCACAGGCTTGTTTGAAAACCATGTGTTACCCGGCCATCCACAGAGCAGACCGGCCCGGTACCGCGTCAGCGGGGGCGGCTGCTCGCCGCCAATCTCATCAGGTTAGTTCAATTATTGTGCAACTCCAGTGCAATTGCAGTCGCTTCGCCACCGCCGATGCACAGACTGGCCACGCCGCGCCGGCCACCGGTACGGCGCAGCGCGCCGATCAGCGTCACCAGCAGGCGGGCGCCGGTGGCGCCGATCGGGTGGCCGAGCGCACAGGCGCCGCCATGGATGTTCACGGTGTCCGGATCCAGCCCCAGTTCCTGGATGGCCGCCAGCGTCACCACCGCGAAAGCTTCATTGATTTCATACAGATCGACTTCGGTCCGGCGCCAGCCGGCGCGCTCCAGCACCTTGCGGATGGCGTCCACCGGGGCCACCGGGAAATCCGCCGGTGCGCCGGCATGGCCGGCCTGGGCGACGATCGTAGCCAGTGGCCTGAACCCTCCGGCGCGCGCGGTCGAGGCACGCATCAGCACAAGCGCTGCCGCGCCGTCGGAAATCGAACTGGAATTGGCGGCGGTGACCGTGCCGTCGGTGCGGAACACCGGTTTCAGCGCCGGTATCTTCTCCGGCCGTGCGCTCTGCGGCTGTTCGTCTTTCACCACATCGACAGCGCCACCCCGGCCGCCCACCTGCAGCGGACAGATTTCCCAGTCGAAGGCGCCGCGCCGGTCGGCGTCCAGCGCGCGGTCGAGCGA
This sequence comes from Methyloversatilis universalis EHg5, assembly GCF_000378945.1. Lineage (GTDB taxonomy): Bacteria > Pseudomonadota > Gammaproteobacteria > Burkholderiales > Rhodocyclaceae > Methyloversatilis > Methyloversatilis universalis_A. The sequence goes on from NZ_KB900539.1 coordinate 2,260,745, forward strand.
GCGCAGCGCCCAGGCGTCCTGCGCCTCGCGACTGAAACCGAAGGTGCCGGCACAGCGTTCGGCGAATACGCCCATCAGCGTGCCACGCTCGCCATAGGCGTCTTCCAGCCCGTCGAGGAACATGTGATCGATCACCCGTTCGTGACCGAGGCGATAGCCGGAGCGGGCGCGCGCCAGCAGATAAGGCGCGTTGCTCATCGACTCCATGCCGCCAGCCAGCACGATGTCGGCTGACCCGGCGCGCAGCGCATCATGGGCCAGCATGACCGCCTTCATGCCCGAGCCACACACCTTGCTCACCGTGGTACAGGCGCTGGATTCGGGCAGACCGCCGCCCAGGGCGGCCTGCCGGGCCGGGGCCTGACCCACGCCGGCGGGCAGTACGCAGCCCATATAGACCTCATCGACGCGGGCGGCATCGATGCCTGACCGGCTCACCGCCGACGCAATCGCGCGGGCGCCCAGTTCGGGGGCGCTCAGCGACGCCAGGCCGCCGAGAAAGCCGCCCAGCGGCGTACGGCTGGCGGACACGATCACCACCGGATCGGATGTCTGATTCACGAACAGCGTCCTCCGCAACGGCCGACCCTGGCATGCTCGGGTCGGCGGGTAGTCATTTCCCTGCAAGGAGCGGGCCATTGGAAACCGCCCCGCCATCAGCAGGAAAACCCTTTTTATTCAACAGACTGAAACAATCGACTCGGCCGAGTCGGCCCGGACAGCCGACAGGCGTCCGAAAACCGTACGACGTGCGCACGGAGATCGTCCGGCTATCGGACGTCCGGACATCGAACTCAGACGCGGGCGGCGCGCAGGCTGATCACCTCTTCGATTGAACGCGGGTTGTCCATCGACGACAGGTCACCCATCGGTCGCCCGATATAGGCGTTGCGGACGACCCGGCGCAGGATCTTGCCGTTGCGCGTCTTGGGTATCTGCGTCAGCGCGTAGATGCGGGACGGACGCAGCGGCTTGCCGAGCAGGCGCGCCACGTGGTCCGACAGTTCGGTTTCCCATACGCTCCAGCCTTCCGGCCCACTGCGCCGGTCGTGTAGCGTGACGAAGCACACCACCGCCTCGCCCTTGATCGCGTCCGGCACGCCCACCGCCACCGCTTCGGCCACCAGCGGGTGCGACACCAGGGCCGATTCGAATTCGGTCGGCCCCAGCCGCTTGCCCGCCACCTTGATGGTGTCGTCGCTGCGGCCGTGCACGAACCAGTAGCCGTCGCTGTCGATGCTGGCCCAGTCGCCATGCACCCACAGGCCGGGCAGCGTGGCCCAGTAGGTGTCCTCATAGCGGTCCGGATCGTTCCAGAAGCCGCGCGTCATGCCCGGCCAGGGCGCGCGCAGCACCAGTTCGCCGACGCTGCCGCGCACCGGCCGCCCTTCCGCATCGACCACGTCCGCCGCCATGCCGGGAATCGGGCCGTTGAAGCCGCAGGCGGTCTGCGGCAGACCCGGGAAGCAGGCGAGGATGCCGCCGCCGATTTCGGTGCCGCCCGAGTAATTGACGATGGGCCGCCTGCTCTGACCCACTGTTTCGAACAGCCACAGCCAGGGCGTTTCGTTCCACGCCTCGCCGGTGGAGCCGAACACACGCAGCGTGTCCAGCGTGCCCGGGGCCGGCACCGCGTCACGGCTGCCCATCAGCAGGCGCACCAGCGTCGGCGACAGGCCGAGGTGGGTGACGCCGTGGCGCTGCACGATGCGCCACAGCCGCCCGGCATCCGGATAGTCCGGCGTGCCTTCGCACAGCACGATGGTGGCGCCCAGCAGCAGCGCACCGAACACCATCCACGGCCCCATCAGCCAGCCCATGTCGGTCACCCACATCAGGGTGTCGTCCTCGCGCAGGTCGAACGCCATGGCCATGTCCTGCGCCGCCTTCAGCGGAAAGCCACCGTGGGTATGCACCACGCCCTTGGGCTTGCCGGTGGTGCCGGAGGTGTAGACCAGCATGAGCGGCGCCGACGCGCCGAAGCTGTCGTCGCCCGGCGCTTCGGGCACCGTGGCGGCCAGCGTGGCGTAGTCGCGCAGCGCGTAATGACCGCCCGGCTCCTCGCCCTCGTACGAACCGTTGCCGAGCCGGTCGACCACCACCACGTGCTGCACCGACTCACAGGCATCGGCCGCGGCCAGCGCATCGGCCAGCATGCGCACCGGCTTGCCGCGGCGGAAATAGCCGTTGGCGCACACCAGCACGCTGGCGGCGGCGTCCTGCACCCGCTGCACCACCGAATCGGCGGAATAGCCGGAGAACATCGGCACCGAAATGGCGCCGATGCGCGCGGCCGCCAGCAGGATGACCGCCGCTTCCGGCACCATGGGCAGGTAGAGCGCGATACGGCTGCCCTGCGCCAGCCCGAGCGCACGCAGGCCGGTGGCCACCGCCGCCACCTCGCGCTCCAGTTCGCCGTAGCTCAGGCTGCGCTGTTCGCCGGCATCGCCTTCCCAGCGCAGCGCGATCTTGTCCGGATGACGGCGCGCGTGCTTGCCGATCAGGTTGTCGAACAGGTCAAGCCGACCGCCGACGAACCACTCGGGCCACATCGGCCCGTTCTGCAGATCCAGCGTCTGAACATAGGGCACGGTCCAGTCGAGCCCGACTTCCTCGACCACGCGGTCCCAGAAGCGTGGCGCATCGCGCTCTGCCTCTTCCTGCAGCTGGTCGAGCGAGCCATAGCCGTGACGTTCGATGAAGCGGGCAAGCCGCGTGCCCTTCCACTCGCAACCCGATGGGGTGAACACTTTCATGATGGAATCCTGTTCTGGTCCGGCCAGCCCCTGCCCCCGGATTCCGCGGCGAAAAAAGCCCGACCCCGCGCTGCACGGGATCGGGCGAACATGCCGGGAGGAGGTACCAGCACGGTATTCAACTGCGCTTACTTGCCCGTACCCGTGGCCACTTCTTCAAGAACGTTCAGCGACACATCGGTCTCCTTCACGCCCTTCGGGTTGGACTTCATGTTCGACGACCAGTTGGTGGCGTGACCGCGCTTCACGTCGATGATGTGGCCGATCACCGGCATCACCGCCTTGTAGCCGTCGTCGCCCACGTCAGGCCGGTTCTGGAAGATGAACATCTTCCAGAATTCGCCCTTGCGGTCGAGCGCATAGCCCAGGTAGGGACGCGGGAAGTCCACTTCCATGTAGACCACCTTCTTGCTGTACGGATGCTCGTCCGGCGGCACGCCCTCGACCACGTACACTTCGCGCGGCTCCCAGCCGATGTCCTTGGCCGGGTTGAAGTACGGCGCCTCGCTCATGTTGATGCGCGGGAAGCGCTTCTGCGGCTCGGTGTAGGGCTGCGAGGTATCCACGCTCATTTCCGGGCTGTGCGCGATGGCCAGCACCCAGCGCTTCTCGACCAGCTTGTTCGACTTGTACTTGGTGGGCGCGGCGTCCCAGATGTCCCAGTCGTCGTACAGCTGATCGGTACCGCCGATCGGATCCATCCAGGCGCCGCCGGACAGCCGGCGCACGCGACGCACCGACTTCAGGTAGGCGTAGGAGTCGTCCGGCTTCTTGGAATCCGCCTGGTTGTAGCGGACCGAGAAGGTGCCCAGGCCGCGGATGTCCTGCGGGTAGTGGGCGACGAAGTAGGTCTTCTGCGCGATGGTGCCATCGCCGACCGTGACCGGGCCGCCATCCAGCCGGCCTTCCATGTAGTAACGGCGGGACTGGAAGGCCTGCACGCGCTCGTAGCCTTTCTTCGCATCGAGGAAGGCCCAGGCGATGTCGCGCAGATCCATGGTGGCGCCATAGGTGGCGGCACGCAGGTTCCAGATCACCTTGTCGCCGGCGTTCGGATCATCCATCTTGATCGTTTCCGGCGGGAACATCATGCCGGCCTGCCAGCCGGACACGGTGCGGTCGGCCGGATTGAACTTGACGGTGCCGACGTTCTTCTTCGACCAATCGACATACTTCGGATCCATCTCGATCTTCTTCGAGTGGGCGAGCTTGATGGTCAGGTTGTAGTTCTTGATCATCCACTCGAGCTTCTCCGGCACCATGGAGGCGATGCTCTTCTTCTCGAAGGTGTCCTCCTTGACGCTGTCGTAGTTCTCCTTGGTGATCACGAAGCCGGCTTCCAGCTCCTTGGCGAAGGCCTGACCGGCGGCCAGTCCGAGCACCAGCGCCAGCGCGCCGGCCACACTGGTGCGGCGTGCGCGGCCGGCCGGAATGAGGGTGTTGAGCGTATTCATCTGTATTCCTCCTTTGATCAGAACTGCCGGGTCAGACGAAACACCAGCTGGCTGGCACGGTTGAAGTAACCGAACAGCTGCGATTCGCCATTGCTGAACTGGGTCTTGTTGCTCTTGCCGCCGTCCCAGAAGATGTCGGCCTCCACCTTGGCCACCCATTTGTCCGAGAACGTGAGCGCCACGCTCGGAATGGCGAAGCCGCCACCGTTGGACAGGTCAAAGCCCACGGCCAGGCCGGGGTTGATCGTGTCGTTGCGGTAGTTGAGCGTGGTGAACATCGTCAGGATGGTGCTGTGCTCGTTCAGCGGCGTGCCATAGGCGAACAGGCGCACCAGATCCTCGCCGCCGTCGAAGCCCAGTACCTGGGTGTTGAACAGCTGGATGGACGAGAACGAGGGCCGCGACGTGCCGAACAGGTTTTCCAGGCTCAGGTCCTTGTCGATGCGGATCATGGTCCGCAGCGTGTCCTTCTTCTTGATGCCGTTCAGGCCGATACCCGGATTGGCGGCATTGCCCGGATTGAAGGCACCGGAGCCGACGTTGTAGGGCTGGTCCTTGGTGTAGGCCACTTCCGCGCTGATGACCGCATCCAGCGTTTCGCTGTAGCCGCTGACGGTGGCGCCGAGCACATCGATCTTCGGATGGATGAGGTCGAACACCGCACCCGCCACCGGCACGCCCTGGTGCGGCTTGAAGGCCGAACTGGCAACCGGGTCCGCCGAGAAGGTGGTCAGGTAGGCGATCGAGTAGTTCAGGCCGAATGCCTCGCCGGACCAGCGGATGCCGCCGGTCACGTCGTCCATGTCACCGTCCTTGTGCTCGCAGTTCTTGGTGGTGACGCGGGTCAGGTCGAAGCCGCGATACGGCTGGAAGAACCAGCGGCCGCCGCGGATATCGTAGGTGTTGCCGATGTCTTCGCAGCGGTCCCAGCCCGGGCGCACGAAGGCGGCGATCATGCCCTTGGCTTCCGGCACCCGGATCTTGGTCGACAGCATGATGAGCGGCTTGCGCCACTCCTCGTTCTCGCCCTCGAAGAACAGGCGCCAGCTGTAGTCGTAGCCGTGCACCAGATCCATCGCCTGGAAGAAGTCGGACTCGCCCCACACCAGCTGCTGCTTGCCGAACTTCACCGTGGTGCGCTCACCCAGCGGCGCCTCGACCCACAGTTCGCGGATGTCGCCGTTGTTGTAGTTCTTGGTGATGCTCGGGCCACCGGCGGTACCGTTGGTGGCGCGCAGGTCTTCGAGATCCTCGAGGTAACCGGTCTTGTACTCGCGGTCCAGCCGGCCGATCGCCTTCCACTTCACCGAGCCGGTGGTCAGATCGGCATCGAGCAGCACCGAACCGCGCAGCATGGACAGCTTGCCCTTGCTGTCCTTGCCCACCGCATCCAGCTCGGGCTGGTTCTGCAGGTTGAACGAAGCCCAGGCGCGGGCATAACCCGACACCTGGAACTTCACGTCGTCGCTCAGCCAGTTGCTGGTCGGCGCCTCACCCTTGGCCTCCTCGGCACCGTGAGCGACGGGCATGCCCATCATCGCCAGCGCCGCCGCCACGGCCAGACCGGTACCGGTCCGCCTGAAGGTTCTGCTTCTTCTCATGTCTCCACTCCCTCCTGTTTGGGACTACCCATGAGCCGTCCGCGCACGCCCGTCGCCGTCGGCTGACACCGACGGGCGCGACGGGCTGCCCTCACACAACGACTGCAGGTTCTTCGGCGCGCTCGATCGGGCGCTGTTTGCTGCCCACGATGAAGGCGGGGCGGAACACATAGACGATGGCCGGCATGATGAAGAGCGCGCTGAAGGCCGAGATGAACAGCCAGAGCGCGATCAGCAGGCCCATGTCGGCCTGCAGCCGCAGTGAAGAGAAGCTCCACAGGCCGACACTGGTGATCAGCGTCAGCGCGGTCACCAGCACGCCGCGGCCGGCGCTGGACAGCGCCTTCACGATGGCGCGCTCCACATTGGGGTTGTGGTGCAGCTCCTCACGGATGCCATCGACGATGTAGAAGGTGTAATCCACCCCCAGGCCGATGCCGAGCGCGACCACCGGCAGCGTGTTGATGTTCATGCCGATGCCGTGCCAGGCCATGTAGCTGAAGGTAATGGTGTTGGACAGCATCACCGGGATCATGAAGAACACCCCGGCCACGGTAGAGCGGTAGGTCACCGTGCAGCACACCACCAGCACCAGCAGCGCCAGCGCGATCGCCTCGATCTGGCCGGCCAGGATCACCTCATTGACCGCCGCCAGCACACCGACCAGACCGCCGGCCAGCAGGTAGTCGGCCTTGTCCATCGGGTTCTGCGCCACGTAGTCCTGTACCCGGGCCACCGCGGTGCGGATGGTTTCGCCCTGGTGATCGCGGAAGAACAGCGTGACCGCACCGTTCTTCGCGTCGGCATCGGCGTAGCGATCCATGTCGCCCGGGTCAGAGCCGGACACGAACATATAGGTCAGTTCCGAGTTCTCGCCGGCGTCATTGCCCAGTTCGGCGTACATCGGATTGCCTTCGCGCAGCACGCGGCGCACCTGCGGCAGGATGTCGGCCAGCGAAATGCTGCCGCCGACCTCGGGCTGCGCTTCCATGTAGCGCTGGAAGTTGGCCATGCTGGCCAGCACCTCCGGCTCGCGCATGGCGCCCTTCTCCTTGCCGGCCACCACGACGAACATGCGGTCCGAGCCCTGGAACTGGCGGTTGATGTCGGTCGCGTCGCGGTTGTAGGAGGAGTCCGGCCACAGGATCGGAGACCCCGGATTCGCGTCGCCCACCTTCAGGTTGAAGGCGTACCAGCCGGACAGCAGGAAGGTGATGCCAGCCAGTGCCAGCACGACATAGCGTGCGCGCGTGGTGACCACCGCCGCACAGCCGCGCAGGATGGCTTCCAGCACCGGACGGATGTTGAGCGGATGCACGAAGCCGCCGTGGCCGCTGAAGAAGGACAGCATGACCGGCGTCATCACCAGCGCACTGATGAAGATGGAAAAGATCCACACCGTGCCGATGTAGGAAATCTTCTCCAGCATCGGGATGGGCGTCAGCGCCACCACCAGCACGCAGCCGGCATCGGCCACGATGGCCAGCATCGACGGCTTGAACAGATTCTTCGCGCTGGCCACGGCGGCAGCCGCCGAACTGCTCGCACCGTGCGCGATCTCGTCGTCGTAACGGGAGATGAGCTGAACCGAGTTGGAAATCGCCTGCGCGGTGATCAGGAAAGCCACCACGATGACCAGCGGGTCGAGGTGGAAGCCCATCAGCTTGGCCGCGCCCAGCGCCCAGATCGCGCTGATCACGCCCGCCAGCAGCGGCAGTACGGTGCCGTGCCAGGTGCGGGTGATGAGCAGCAGGATGATGACCAGCGATGCGATGGCGGCGAAGAAAATCTGGATGGTTTCGTCGAGGTAGTAATTGACCCAGCCATACAGCACCGGCTCGCCGACCACGCGCACCATCACGCCGTCGCCGTCGGCCTCCTTGACCAGACCCATGATCTGTTCGAAGGCCTTGCTGTAGTTGATGTCACCATCCAGGAAGTCGGCCGTGATCAGCGTGGCCTTCAGGTCCATCGACACGTAGGGGCCGTAGATCAGCGGGTTGTTCAGCACCGCTTCCTTCAGCACCGCCATTTCGGCCGGGCCCTTGGGCAGTTCGGGCCACATGATGGGCCGCGACTCCACGCCCTCGGTCGAGGCGCGCACCTCCTTGATCTTCTTCGATGCGATCGAAATGATCTGGTAGGTATCGACGCTATCGACCTGCTGCAGGCCCACGGTGATCTTCTGCACCTTGGCCAGCACCGAGGGCTTGAAGATGTCGCCCTCCTTCACCTCGATCATGATGCTCACCATGTTCGAGCCGCCGAAGGTGGACTTGAACTGCTGGTTCACCGCCACATACGGGTGATTCTTGGGCAGCAGATCGCTGAACACCGTCTTCACTTCGACGTGGCTGGCCAGATACCCCATGACCGCGGTGAGCACTGCCACTGCCATCACCACCCAGGTGCGGTGGCGTATCAGTGCAGCAAATATGTGTTCGACCTTGCTGAAGGTTTCGTTTTTCACGGCTGTCTCCCCCTGCGCTTTCTTATCGACCGACGATGGTCAGCTTGCCGTCCTCGAGCACGCCCAGATTGGCGCCCGACACGTAGTAGCGATTGCCGGCGCGCGTGATCTGGGTGCGCCAGGACACGTCGCCTTCGGCGATGCGGCCAAGCTTCCAGTCGGTCGCTGCGGCATCCGAAGTCACCATGACGCCCTTGTCGCCGACCGCGACCCAGCGGTTCTCGTCCCAGGCGATGTCGAGCAGGTGTTCGCGGGTCAGCGGCGGTACATCGCGCCAGGTGGCTCCGCCGTCGCTGGTAATGAGCAGCGTGCCGGTCAGGCCCACGGCCACGCCGTGCTGGTCGTCGCGGAAATCGACGCCCATCAGGCTCACCTTGTTGTCCAGTTCGTTCTGGGTCCAGGTCGCGCCGCCGTCGGTGGTGCGCATGACGGTGCCGAATTCACCGACCAGCCAGCCGTTCTGGCCGTGGAAGAACACGTCGTTCCAGGCGCGGTCCTTTTCGTCCATCGCCCGGGTCCAGGTCACGCCCTTGTCGTCCGAGCGCAGCAGCGAGCCGAATTCGCCGACCGCCCAGGCCACGCCGTCGAAGATGCGCACGCGGAACAGCTTGTTCGGGTTGTCCGACTTCGGCACCTGCGCGGCCTTCCAGCTGCTGCCGCCGTCGGCGGTGTAGAGTATGACGCCGTGATTGCCGGCCACCACCGCGTGCTGGGTGTCCCAGGCGGCGATGCCCTGCAGGTTTTCGTAGGTGTTGCTGCCCTGACGATGCCAGCTGCGTCCGCCGTCATCGCTGCGCACGATCTTGCCGCCGCTGCCGGCAGCCCATGCGGTCTGTTCGGTGGGGGCCACCACGCTGAAGAAGTTGTCGCGCCGCTCGACCGCCTTGGGCTCGACCTTGTTGATGACCGCTTCCGCCTTCACGAAGAAGCCGGCGTACAGCAGGCCACCGATGATGGCGATGGGAAGCGTGGAGGTGACGACATTGACCGCGGCACGTGCACCGCTGCCGAACCGTTTGAGCTGGTGAAGCATCTTCAGTCTCCTTCTGGCGCCGTTCAGTGCGCTGCGCGCACGACGCTTTTCATGACCTGAGCGGCTGTTCCGGCGTGAGCGTCCCCCTGCAGCCTGAAAAGGCCGCATGCGGGTACTGCCGATTCCGCATCAGGGTGCCGGGTGAAAGGCGGCCGGCCTGAACCGGCCGCTGTCGCTGCGACCGGCCTCCTCCGGCCGGTCGCGCCGGGGCACCTTGTGGGCGCCCCGGCTGTCCGTCACGACGCCCGTTCGGGCACCGGGAGGCCGACCCACTCCTTGTAGAAGGCTTCGATATCGGGCTCGAAGTCGTGGATCACCGGGTACCACGGGGTCGGTGCCTCGACGTCGTGCAGCGTGCCGCAAGTCGGGCAGTAGTACTCGCGGTACACCTGCCACTTGGTATCCGGCGCCATCAGCTTCGGATAGACCTCGGTCATCGCCTCTTCCGTGTCGCGGACATAGATGTGGGCGTGCATCTTCCAGTTGTCGGTGTAGTCGCAGAACTCGTGACCACAATCGCACTTGATGACCCACTGCTTGTTCTTCGCGGACTGCACGATGTACATGTGCGGGGCCAGCGGCAGAACGATCTTGTCCTTGAACGTCACCTTCTTCTGCAGCGCCTCGACGTACTGCTTGAAGCGGCTGTTGTCCTTGGGCATGGACAGCATGCGGAAAGTGGTTTCCCAGTCCAGCGTGCCCTCGGCCAGGTGAGCGACCTGCTCATTGGTGTAAGTCGACATTTATTGCTCCTTGATTCGCGTGTTCGTTCAGGTGGAGATCACTCTTCGACCTGGACGACGGTGGTGACGTCAGGCATCAGCGACAGGTCCATGCGGTGCTTGGAGCCGTAGGACGGAACGCCCAGTTCGGTCTCCAGCAGTTGCCAGTCGGCCGGCAGGCTCCAGAAGTCCTTGAAGTGCTTGGTGAACTTCTCGGACAGCGCGAAGCTGGTGGCGAACATGTGCTGGACGGCCTGCGACGCGTGCTTGTTGATGATGCGTTCGCGCTCTTCCTTCATCCACTCGCGAACCGGCACCGCACGGGCCAGACGTTCCTTGCGCATTTCGGCGCGACGGGCCTGGGTCTTGGCCACATCGACGACGTAGGCGCCCTTGGCGTTCTGGGTGAACACCGCGCCGTACACCTTCTGGGCGTACTCGGGCAGCAGGAACTTCTCGTTCAGATCCTTCTCGATCGCCTTCGGCTCGCGGTCGATCGGGTCACCGAAGCCGGGGCCGCCACGCAGGTAGTTCAGGTACAGATCGTGGTTGTCGTAGCAGTCCTCGGTGGTCATGCACTGCTTGTCGCGCTTGATCCGTGCCGTGGCGTCGATGTTGTGCTCGTAGGTCGGCGCGGTCGGATCGAGGTCGCCACCCAGCGGCAGGCTTTCACCGTTGGCGATGCGACGCTCCAGGCCTGTCTTGTGGGCTTCGAAGCGGTAGCCGGTGGCTGCCGGGTAACCACCCATCATGCCCCAGTCACTGTTCATGAAGCCGTTGCCCATGAAGAACATGGTCCAGTCCTGGGCGTTCCACACCATGCGCAGCGTCTCGAAGCCGCAGCCGCCACGGTACTTGCCGTAGCCGCCGGAATTGGCCTTCACGTTGCGGCCCATGTAGAGCAGCGGTTCGGCCATTTCCCAGATTTCGATGTCGCCCATGTCGCCTTCCGGATTCCAGATGGCGGCGGCATGGTTCAGACCGTCCTTGACCGCGCAGGCACCGGTGCCGCAGCTCGATGCTTCGAAGCTGTTCACCGCGTGGATCTCGCCGTCCTGGTTGATACCGCCACCCTGCAGCCAGTTCGAGGTGTTGGCATTGCCGGCGTTGACCTCTTCGAGGTAGCCGCGGCTGAAGTAGGACTGCGACAGACCGCGCCACAGCGCAGCCCAGCCGGACACCAGGAAGTGCCAGGCGTAGGCGTGGCCGGTGCGGCGGTCATCCGGGTTGCACCAGGTGCCCTTGGGCAGGTGGAACTCGGTGGCGAAGTAGGCACCGTCGTTGATGCGCTGCGTCGGCACCAGCGTCTGGCACATCATCACCCAGATGCCTGAGGTGAACGCCACCTGGTGGGCGTTGAAGGTGTGCCAGCCCCAGCGGCTCGCGCCTTCGAAATCGAGGCGCCACTTGCCGTCCGGCTTGATCGTCATTTCGCACGGCGAGTGCATGATCGAATCGAGCTTGGCGAAGGCCGAGGACACCTGCACGTCGTCGTGCTTGTACGGCACATCAACGAAGGACACCTTGCGGTACTTGCCCGGCAGCGTCATCGCCTTGATGCGGCTCATCAGGCCACGACGGCCTTCTTCGATGACTTCGTAGGCGAACTTCTCGTAGGCCTCGATGCCGTCGGCACGGATCACTTCCTCGACCAGTTCGCGGATCATGTGGCAGCCGGCGATACGGGTCTTCTCGTCGAGAATCCAGTACTTCGGCGTACGCACCGAACGCTGCGACTCATGCAGCCAGTCGCGCAGCGGCGTGTCATTCACGCCGGTCTTGCGGCAGGTGATCATGTAGCCGTCGCCGAAGCGCTGTACCTGACCGGTCGACATCGAGCCCGGGGTCACCGCACCGGTGTCGATCACGTGGGTCACGCCGCCCACCCAGCCGATCAGACGGCCTTCCCAGAAGATCGGGACGATGGTGGCGATGTCGCACGGGTGCACGTTGCCGATCGAGCAGTCGTTGTTCGTGAACATGTCACCGGGGTTGATGCCGGGGTTGGCTTCCCAGTTGTTCTCGATCATGTACTTGATCGCCGCGCCCATCGTGCCGACGTGGATGATGATGCCGGTCGAGGTGAGCACGCAGTCGCCGACCGCGTTGTACAGCGTGAAGCACAGCTCGCCTTCCTGTTCCACGATCGGGCTGGCAGCGATCTTCTTCGCGGTTTCGCGGGCATGCACCAGACCGCCGCGCAGCTTGGAGAACAGCTTTTCGTAGCCGATCGGGTCGGCGTCACGCAGCTCCAGCTTTTCCAGACCGTTGTAGTGACCGGACGCCTTGGTCCGCTCGATGATGCCGTCGCGGAACTGCTTCAGCGTCTGGCCGTTCTTCAGCAGATCGGCAAAACCGGTCTCGTTGTTACTCATCATGTTCATGGGTGTCTCTCCTCACTTGACTTCTTTGAGATGGAACAGGCGGTGCTTGTCGACGAAGGTCTCGAAGCCGTCCGGCACAACGAAGGTGGTCGCATCCGATTCGATGATGGCGGGGCCGACGATGTGGTTGCCCGACTTCAGCGCTTCCATCTTCCAGATCACCGCATCGACCCACTTCTTGTGGCGATAGAACGGGCGGGTACCGATGCGCGCTTCCGGCGGCGGCGTCGGGCCGCAGTCCGGGTCTTCCGGCAGCACCGGCTTCTGCGTCACCACGGTGCCGCGCATGATTGCGCCGGTGGCCGAGAAGCCCAGTTCCGGCGAACGTGCGGAGCTCGCATAGACGCGGCCGTAGGTGTTTTCGAAGGCTTCGACGATCTTGTCCCAGTCGGACGCGGTCGCAGCGGTCGACACCGGCGAGATGATTTCCAGGTCGTTCAGCTGACCCATGTACTGCATCTTGTAGCCGGGGATGAGCATCACGTCTTCCGGCTTGAAGCCGTTGATGACGAACTCTTCGATCACCTTGCCCGCCAGCTCGGACCACGCAGCCTGCAGGGTCTGGCATGCGGCTGCCTTGTCGCCATCGCTGGCCAGCTGGGCGACACCGAGGTCGACCGACTTGTCGTAGCGATATTCGAAGTCGGCGCAGGCGCAGCCGAAGGCCGAGAAGCCGGCCGCCCAGGCCGGTACGACGACGTCCTTGAAGCCGACGCCTTCGGTGTAGCCGTAGGTGTGAACCGGGCCGGCACCGCCGTAGGAGAAGCAGGTGAACTCGGCCGGGTTGTAGCCCTTGGCGCTGATGTTGGCGCGCAGGTATTCCGACAGCGTCAGGTCGAGCAGTTCGATCACGCCGGCGGCGGCGTCTTCCACCGACAGGCCCAGCGGATCGGCGATCTGCGCCTTGATGTGGTCACGCGCACGCTGCACGTCGAGCTTGATCGCACCGCCGAGGAAGTTGTTCGGGTTCAGGTAACCCAGAACGACGTGGCAGTCCGACACCGACACCGTGTCCAGGCCGCTTTCCGGCCAGCAGGTGCCGACGCGGTAGCCGGCGCTGTCCGGACCCAGCTTCAGCGACTTCGAGTACGGATCCAGGCGAACAAAGGAACCGGCGCCGGCACCGACCGAGTCCATCGCCACCAGCGGCAGCGACAGCACCAGGCGGGCCATGTCCGGATCGGACTTGATGGCGAACGAACCCTTGGTGATCAGCGCCACGTCGAACGAGGTACCGCCGATGTCCGAGCAGGCGATGTTCTCGTCACCCAGCGCTTCGCCCAGCAGCTTGGAGCCGATCACGCCGCCGATCGGGCCGGACACGATGGTGCGGGCCAGTTCCTTGGCCTTCCAGCTGATGGTGCCGCCGTGCGTGGCCATCACGCGCAGGTCGAACTTGCCGCCGTGCTTCTTGAAGCGGTCGCTCACCTTCTTCAGCGTCTCGCGCGACGGTTCAGCGCCATACGCTTCGAGAATGGTGGTGTTCATGCGGTGGCTTTCCTTGCGCTGCGGGTAGTAATCCACCGAGGCAAAGACCGGGATGCTGGAACCGAGCTTCTTCAGCTCTTCCTTCACGATGTCGCGGGCGCGCTGTTCGCTGGTGCCGTTCTTGTGCGACTGCAGGAAGCAGATGACGATGGCCTGGGAACCGGCATCGACCAGTTCCTTCACCGCGCTGCGCACTTCGGCTTCGCGCAGCGGAATCACCACCTTGCCTTGCACGTCGGTACGCTCGGTCACGCCGCGGGTACGCGACACCGGCACCAGCGGCTCGTCATAGCGGTGCGTGTTCAGGTGGATGCGGTCTTCCAGCGCGTAGCCGAGGTAGCTCTGCAGCGCGCGGCCCATCGAATGCACCTGCTCGAAACCGCGATTGCAGATCAGGCCGACGTCCAGGCCCTTGCGCATCAGCACCCGGTTCAGCATCGCGGTGCCGGAGTACACGCAGGTCACCAGCTCCGGGTACACGTCATCGACTTCGCGGCCCCAGTGCGCCAGTGCATCGACCGACGAGTTGTAGATCGCCAGGGATTCGTCCCCGGGATTGCTCTGTGCCTTGCCGACCACGAAGCGGCCGTCCGCACGGACAAAGAAGGTGTCGGTCATGGTGCCGCCTGCATCAATTCCCAGCACCTGAACCGACGAATTATCGATCGTCATCTCCACGTCTCCATTTGAATAGTCCACCTGCTCTTCGCCTCCGGCCCCGGTGGGCCGGCGTTTCCTGATCGATCTGGCCGCGATCGAACACAGCCTCTTGTGCAAGGACGGTGCCAATGCGTCCACAGGGCGTGAAGATGCGCGCAAACAACTGATTAAAAAGACGAATAAATTTCACCTGTACAGGCGATCTTGACCCTTCAGGCATCGGACGGATGGAATTCGGACGGCATCGGAAAGACCGACCGTAGTGCGATCGGACTGTCCGGAAACCCGCGTCGGACGGTCGTTTCAGAGGAATTGGAATGGTGCGGCGCAACAGACACCTGCATGCAGGCACAAGCAAATCCTCGCGAGCACAGGCGTGCTTCGCCGGGAGCGCCATTTCGAATCGAAAGCCGCATGTCATCGGAGGCCTGATCGCGGCGGGGCGCCGCTCCCACACGCCCTGGCGACGACCTGCACGGAATGGTGGGTGCGGCGCCTCGCCGCGATGAAGCCCTGGAACGGAGGCCGCGCGTAAGCAATCGCCCTATCGCGGCGGGGGCGCCGCTCCCACACGACCTTGCAACGACCTGCGCGTTTCAGTGGGAGCGGCGCCCCCGCCGCGATGGCTGCCGTGGAACGGAAATCACCCGCGATCCGCCGCCCTGTCGCAGCAGGGCGCGGCGCGCTCAAGGGGTGGCGACAGACTGCGCGCAGCCTTCAGCGCAGCAGGATGGACTTCACCCGCCACACGTGTTCGACCGGACGTCCGGATGCCGGCAGCGCATGCAGGCCGCGGCGGGTAGCGTCGCGTACGGCGATGCGTTGCAGCCAGTGCGCGAGCGATGCGAAGCCGTGCATGTCGACCTCTGACCAGGCATGCATGCGCATCCAGCACCAGTGAGCGATGTCGGCAATGCTGTAGCTGCCTGCCAGATAGTCGGCTTCGCGCAGACGGCGATCAAACAGCGTGAACAGCCGGATCATTTCGGCACGTGCCGACTTGGGGTCGGCCGCCCGGGCCGGATCGGCGCCATCTACCGGCAGCATGAGCCACTGCATGACGCGGGAACGGCCGATGGCGTCAGCCGGCATCAGCTGCCCGTGACGTTCGGCGAGGTAGATGAGGGCCGGGCCGGCGTCGCTGATCCGGCAGCCGTCGGCGTCGTGATCGATGATGACGGGTGCGCAGCCGCAGCGGCTCACCCTCTGGAAATCCGGCGTCAGCCCCGGCCCTTCGCAGGCGCTGGCCGGGTGCACCGCATAGGGGATGCGCAGCTCTTCGAGTGCGATCGAAACCTTCCAGCCCTCAGGCGTCGGCGCAGCGTAAAGGTCGATCATTCGCGCATCCCCCGATGCAGTGCTCTTGCGTTCCGGCCGCGGCGCACGCGGACGGTTTTCAGGCGCGCGCGCTCGGGCGCGCGCTCACTTCACGGTGCCAGCGCAGCAGGTTGGAACAGTCGGCCGGAATGCCGATGTCTGACCAGCCGGCAAACTCGATGCTGCAGAAGGTGGTGCAGTCGGCCACGGTGAAGTGCTCGCCCGCCACGTAGCGGTGCTTGCCCAGCTGCTGGTCGAATTTGCGGAAGAAATGCCCGATGCGCTCGCGGCCACGCTCGACCAGCGCCGGAATCTGCGCCACCGGCGAGGCGAAACCCGGCAGGCCGCGGTCGCGGAAGGCGTCGGCGGTGTTACGGAACACTTCGCCGGCGGCCATCATGCCTTCGTCGAAAGCACGTCGTTCCCACATATCGACAATGGCGCGCTCATAGGCATTGCGGCCGAGCATGGGTGGCGCCGGGTGCAGTTCTTCCAGATAGCGGCAGATGGCCATCGACTCGCCGATCTGGCGGCCGTCCGGCAGTTCCAGCATGGGCACCATGGCCTGCGGGAATTTCTCGATGTAGTCGGCGCGCAGGCGCAGGTTCTCGCCGGACACCTCGACGATGTTCAGGTCCAGATCCTTCTCCGCGAGAAACATGCGTACCCGCTTCGGGTTCGGTGCGGCGTGCCAGTCATACAGTTTCATGTGTCGGTTCTCCCAGGGGCTCATCACAACATGTCCGAGTGTTCGGCCAGATAGGCGGCCACGCCGCGGTCGCTCGGCGTCATGGCCTTGCGTCCGCGCTGCCAGCCGGCCGGGCACACCTCGCCATGCAGCTCGGTGTGCTGAAGCGCGTCGATCACCCGCAGCAGTTCGTCGATGTCGCGACCGAGCGCCAGGTTGTTCACGATCTGGTGCTGCACGATGCCGTCGCGGTCGATCAGGAAGGTGCCGCGCAGCGAAATGCCGGCCGGCCCCTCGACGCCGTAGGCGCGCGATACCGCGTGCGTCATGTCGGCGATCAGCGGATAGCTCAGCGGGCCGACGCCGCCATCGGCATAGGACGTGCGCTTCCAGGCGAGATGGGTGTAGGCGGAGTCGATGGAACAGCCGACCACGTCGACATTGCGCCGCGCGAATTCCGCCATCCGCCGCTCGAAGGCGATCAGTTCCGACGGACAGACGTAGGTGAAGTCCAGCGGATAGAAGAACAGCACCGTGTAACGCCCTCTTCCGTCGGACAGCGTGAAAGGACGGAACTCGTTGTCACCCCACACCGCGTTCTCGGTGAAATCCGGCGCGGTCTGCCCCACCAGCGTGCTCATGTCGCCTCCTTCTTCGAAACGATGTCCGGACGGAAAAGACGGGCGCGGAAGGGTTTGTGCTGACGCCCTGCCGGCGCCGGGTCATAGCCCTCGGGCTGGCGCCAGGCCATCAGGCGCTGATAGCTCGCCAGCAGCTTCATGAAGTGCGGCAGCGCGCGTCGGGCCGGCGATGTTTCGTCGTACAGATCCATCAGCTCGCGCAGTTCGCGCAGCGTGAAACCCAGCTGCACCGCGGCGGCCGCGATGATGAGGCGGTCATCGTCGTCGCAGGCGTAGCGGTCGGCACCGTCGGCGCGGATGATGCCCAGTTCCTCGAAGGCGGCGACCCGACCCAGCGGAATGCCGTAGCCCTGCACCAGCTTCTGCAGCGTCATCAGCGTGGCGCGCGCGCTGCGGCGCATGGCGGCATCCGGCGCCGCGGCCGCCGCCCTCAGCACAGCACCACCGGCGCGGTATGGACCGGCGCGCCGGTGCGCGCGATCACGTCATCCACGCTCACGCCGGGCGCCAGTTCCCGCAGTTCCAGACCGTCGGCGGTCACCGCCAGTACGCACAGGTCGGTGATGATGAGATTCACCACGCCAACGCCGGTCAGCGGCAGATCGCACTGCTTCAGGATCTTGTGTTCACCGCTGCGGCTGCAGTGCTCCATCATGACGATGACACGGCGCACGCCGGCCACCAGATCCATCGCGCCGCCCATGCCCTTCACCAGCTTGCCCGGAATCATCCAGTTCGCCAGGTCGCCGCGCTCGCTCACCTGCATCGCGCCGAGGATGGCGAGGTCGATATGCCCACCGCGTATCATCCCGAACGAATCGGCACTGCTGAAGAAGCTGCTGCCGGGCAGCGTGCTCACCGTCTGCTTGCCGGCATTGATCAGGTCGGCGTCGACCTCGTCCTCGGTCGGAAAGGGGCCAATGCCGAGCAGGCCGTTCTCCGACTGCAGCCACACGTCCATGCCTTCGGGAATGTGGTTGGCCACCAGCGTGGGCATGCCGATGCCCAGGTTCACGTAGTAACCGTCCTTCAGTTCGCGCGCCGCGCGGCGCGCCATGTCGTCCCGGGTCCAGGCCATGTCAGGCGCTCCTCGTGGTGCGTTTCTCGATGTGCCGCGACGGCGTCGGATTGACGATCACCCGCTGCACGAAAATGCCCGGCGTATGGATCTGGTCCGGGTCCAGCGCGCCGGTCGGCACCATTTCCTCGACCTCGACCACCGTGGTGCGGCCGGCGGTAGCGATCATCGGATTGAAGTTGCGCGCGGTCTTGCGGAACACCAGATTGCCGGCTTCGTCCGCCTTCCACGCCTTCACCAGCGACACATCGGCCACCAGCGCGTGTTCCAGCAGATAGCGCTGGCCACCGAAGTCGCGCGTTTCCTTGCCATCGGCCACCGGGGTACCGACACCCGTACGGGTGTAGAAGGCCGGAATGCCGGCACCGCCGGCACGCAGTTTTTCCGCCAGCGTGCCCTGCGGCGTCAGTTCCACATCCAGTTCGCCCGACAGCAGCTGACGCTCGAATTCCTCGTTCTCGCCGACATACGACGCGATCATCCGCCGCACCTGCCGGTTGGCCAGCAGCTTGCCCAGCCCGATGCCATCGACACCCGCGTTGTTGCTGATCACCGTCAGGTCATGCGTGCCGCTCTCGGCGACCGCGTCGATCAGCTGTTCCGGTATGCCGCACAGCCCGAAGCCGCCGACCGCCAGCGTCTGTCCGTCCTTCAGCAGTCCCTTGAGCGCGCTTTTCGCGTCCGGGTAGCGCTTGTTCATCTGCCTCCTCCTTGTGCTCGTGCTGCCTGTCCGCACCGGGCTGTGCGGCGTACGGGCATGCAGTGCAAAGCCCGTGCCCACGCCGTTCTGCGGCATCGCAGCAACAACGGAAGGCATGCGGGACAAGGGTTTTCATGGCGATGCACGAACGGAATGCTGCAGCCCGCACGCAGCGCAGTCCGGAAATCGTCCGTCGTGGCAGACGACCGGGTCCGACTTTCAGCCGACCGGCGTCGACATCCGGATACCCCATTGCGAGACCGGACCATTACGGCCCGGACACAGGCGGCGCAAGGGCAGAAAATGAACAGGCGGAGGGCGGAATTCGGCGCCACCCGAGCGCCGCAAACATGCGCTTCGACCGGCCGGAATCCGCAGTCTGCCGGCGGTTGCATACAGGCGAAGCAAGTGGGATCGTGCGGGTGTTGCGCGCAGGACATCCGATCGCCGGGGCGCTGCCCTCCGATCACCCCAACGATAATCAGGAGGTCAGGAAATGAACCCGCATCTGCTCAGGCGCTCCGCGCTCACTGCTCTGCTTGCCCTGCTGCTCGGCAGTCCGGCCCAGGCCGGCATCTACATGAATCTGTCCGGGATTCCGGGCACCTCGGACACCATCGAACGCAAGGACTGGATCGACCTCCAGAGCGTGCAGTGGGGCGTCGGCGTCGGCATCTCGTCAGCGGTGGGCGGCGCAAACCGCGAGGTCAGCCGACCGAGCTTCAGTGACATCGTCTGGAGCCAGGATGTCGACACCAGCGTACCGCTGCTGATGAACAGGCTCCTCAGCCGCCAGAGCATTGACAAATCAACCATCGACCTGGTGGCCCCGGCGCAGCAGAAGACCGCCGGCAAGCCCTATCTGCAACTGGAAACAAAGCACGTCGCGATCACCGGCGTATCGCTCGCCAACACGTCAGTCAGCGCATCTCAGGCTTACAACAGCTTCAGCATGAGCTATGACCCGATCGCGTTCGGTCAGGACAAGGGAGATAAAGTGATTGCGGAATACGATCTGGTCACAGGAAAGGGCACGCTGCGGGGCGCCGTTCCCGCTGCAGCAGACGGCTCGCAGGAAAAGGTCACATCCGGCATCTACATGCGCCTGGGCAGCGGCGACAAGGCCATCGCCGGTTCCAGCCGGGCGGAAAACTACGAGAACTGGATACGGATCGACTCGGCGCAATTCGGTGTGGGTGCCGCATACGGCGCCGGACAGGCTAGACCGGGTGTGCCGTCGCTCAGCGAGCTGACGATCACGCAGGCCTTCGATCAGACCGTGCCGGTGGTTTTCCACAATCTGGTCAGCGGGCAATCCATCGGTCAGACCGTGATCGACTACGTACAGTCCGGTCAGAACGGTCAACCGGTCACCTTCATGCGGCTGGTGCTGGAAGATGTGTTGTTCAGCAGCCTGTCACTGTCGACCGGCGGAGACCTGCCCTACGTTTCGGAAACGCTGAACTTCTCGAAGTTCTCGCAGACGGTATGGCAGATCGGTACAGACGGCCTGCCCGGAGAATCGACCTCCGCCGGCTATGACCTCGAATCGATGAAGAGCATCGGTGCGCTGCAGCTGAAGGACGCAGCCCGCTTCGGAAACGGCCTCGCGTACCTGGCTGCCTCCGGCAGCACGGACACGCCGCCGACGGCTCCGGCACCGATACCCGAACCCCGGACCGCGCTGATGATGCTGGCCGGCATCGGCGTACTGGCCACCGTGGTGCGCAGACGGCGGATGGCCTGAACGCGGACTACCCCGGCTTCATTCCGCGCCCCGCGAGGCGCGGAATGCAGTGCCTCAGAATACCTGCGCCACCAGCTGGAAGTGCACGTAGTAGCCGCGCGGTTCCTGAATGCGGTCGCGCAGCGGCAGCCCCAGCGTCAGGCGCGCCTGCACCCGGTCGTTGATGTTGGCGTTCACGCCCCAGCCATAGCTGGCCAGCGTGTCGGTGCCACGGGTCGAACCCACCGGCCGGAAGGGCTGGGTGGCACCGTAATCGATGAAGGCGAAGCCGCTGGTGCGCACCGGCACGACAGGCGGCTGCGGCAGCGGGTGATGCAGTTCAACCGAGGCGGTCAGCCCCTTGTCGCCGCTGAACAGGCCGGTCTGGTAGCCACGCACGCTGCCTTCGCCACCGATCAGGAACTGTTCGCTGGACGTGAGATTCCGGTCGCCCGAGTACTGGAAGGTGACTGCGTTCTGCACTGACCAGCCGTCGCCGAAGTCCTGCACCCGGCGCACCTGGCCGCGCCAGATCGCGAACGAGCTGCTCACGATGTCGGAAATCGCCTGCGCCTTGCCATTCGAGTAGACCAGCGAGGCGTTCCAGATGCGGTCCTTTTCCCACCACTGCCCATCCACGCCCACCGACAGGTCATCGATGTCGGTGGACTGGAACAGTCGGCCGGAAATCCAGCTTTCGGTCTTGCGGGTCTTGGCGCCGCCGGTCAGATCCAGCTGGTAGTTCGACCCCAGCAGCAGCGGATGCCGCAGCAGCGCGGTCCAGGCAGTGGATTCGCCGCGGATGTTCAGCGGTGCGAACGGGCCTTTCACGATTTCCGTGCGGTCGTTGAACCACGACAGCGTGAGCCGGGTGCCCAGCGTGCCGAGCGGGAAGCTGTACGACAGCGCCCTGCCCTCATGACCATCGGCACCCACCAGCGTCACGCCCAGCGCATCGCGGAAGCCGAGCAGACTGCGGTTCTGGTAAAAGGCGCCCAGACGATAGACGCCGGTCGCCGGACTGCCGCTGCTGTCGGAAAACAGCCGCATTTCATGTTTCGGCGGTTCTTTCACCGACAGCGCATAGTCGGTTTCGCCGAAGCGTGCGCCCGGTTTCAGTTCGGCCCTCAGCTGCACGTCCTGACTGCGGTTGAAGCGCAGCATGCGGCGCTCAAGCTCACCGACGTCGGCCAGTTCGCCCGGCGACTGGCCCAGCCGTGCGCGGATGAAGTCGGCCGAGGTGCTGTCATTGCCTTCGAGCAGGATCTGGCCGACCCGCCCTTCCACCAGCTTGATGGTCACCGCGCCGTCGGTCACGTCCTGCGCCGGCAGCACCGCCTGCGCGGTCGGTACGCCGCGCTCGCGGTACAGCGCATTGATGCGGTCCACCACCGCCTGCACTTCGGCCAGCGACACCTCGCGCCCTTCCAGCGTTGCGGCCAGTTCGCGCAAGGTCTGTTCGGTCAGCAGTTCCGATCGGGTGAAATCGATGCGATTCAGCTGGAAGCGCACACCGGCCGCGGCCGGCCGTGCGGGTGCCGGCTTCAGCGCCTCGTCGTCGATGGCCGGAGCGTCGTCCGGCCGGCGCTCGCGCTCTTCGCGCAGCCGCCGTTCGATGTCGCGCGAACGCTCCTGTATCACGCCCGGATCGACCGCTGCCGGTAGCTGCGGCACGACCTGCGCCAGAACCGGCTGTGTCGCCATCAGCACACCGCACGCCGATGCGGCCAGCAGCCCCCTGCGTCCTGCCCTGTTGCGCCCCGTCACTGCACGTTCTCCTCTTCCGCCCGACGCCGGGCTTCGGCTTCTTCTTCGCTTTCGTCGTCGCCCGAATTCACCGCCGGAATGTCGACCGGCACATTGATCGAGATGGCGGCGATCTGCGGCACCTGACCGGCTGCCGACTGCTTGTCCGGCGTATTGACGCGGGTGACGATGAGCTCTCGCGACTGCTCGCGGCCACTGTAATCGAGCACGGTGTTCATGACCACCTCGTGCAGCGGATCGCGCATCACCACGAAGGGGTCGGTCACCAGCTTCCACTGGTCGAGCAGCATGTTGGCGAAAGTCCTGTCCGGATGATGCAGCTGCACATCCGCCGGCAGCACCACGGTGCTGGTGTTGTCCATATAGACATGGGTGACCGGGTTGTAGAAGTTCGCCCGGTTCTCGACCCGGCCCTGATCGATGCGCAGATAGCCGTTTTCCATCGTCACTTCGGCATCGAGCACGTTGAAGCGGTCGAAGCGCACGCCCACCGGGCTGTCTATGGTCAGATCCACCCAGCGTGCCGGCGCGCCCTGACGGCCCACTGCACGCATGGCCAGCGGTGCGTCGTTGCGGGTATGCACGATGCGCGCGGTCACCGCCTCCGAGTTGAAGAACAGCGAACGGCCCACGCTGAGCGTGCCCAGATTCAGGTCGTTCTTCGCCGACAGCGACAGGATGTCGCCGGTGATGCGCGACACGCTTACGCTGCCCTGGGCCGACTCCAGCGTCACGCCGTTGCCGGCAGTCACCGCGTCCATCAGGATGTCGCCCTCGGCCAGCACCGTGGTGCTGCCGGCCACCGCGGTGGCATCGACCACGGTCACCTTGCCGGCGGACAGCAGATCGATGTTGCCGCGCTCGGCACGCACGGTGCCGCGCTCGATGTCGCCGCCGGCGCGCAGCCAGGCGTCCTGCTGCACCTCGATGCGGCCGACCTCGATGCCGTCACGCTCGTCCAGATGCACGCCGCCTGCGGTGCTGATCGCATCGATCTTCGCAATGTCGGTTTCCAGCGCATCCGGCACCGCGCGCGGCGAGCCGTTGTTCCAGGTCGCGTTGCCGACGCCACCCGCGGCGTCCAGCGTGACGCCGGCGCCCGGCGTGGCGGCCACCAGATCGTAGCTGCCGATGTCACCGCCATCGAGAATGCGGCCGGTGGTGGTAATGCGCAGCGCATTGGCGGTCGCGTTCTGCGTCGCTTCGATGCGGCCGACCACCACATCGCCACGAGCGTCGATCGCGATGGTGCCGCTGTCGCTGCGCAGCAGTGCGCCGTCGGCCATGATGTAACGACCGGCTTCCACCGTGATGTCGCCCGGCGCGGTGAAATCGGCGGCCGCCTGGCTCAGCGTGCCGTCCGCCTTCAGCGCCAGCGTGCCGGACGAGCGGATGGCGCCATCCACAGTGAGGTTTCCGTGCTCCGCCGCGACCGAAACGTCACCGCCGGCATCGATGTGACCGATGTGCAGATCGGTACGCAGGCCGGGAGCCGGCACCGTTGCGGCCGCGCCCAGATGCACGTCGCCGCCGGCATCGGCGCTCACCACACCGGCCGCGCTGAGCCGCAGCGGGCTGCCGTCGGCACCGATGTCACCGTCGGCCGTCAGGTTCACCGCACCGTTCTGGCTCTGCAGCGCCACCAGCCGGCTGCCGCCGCGCACGTCGGCGATGCTGCCGTCGCTGTCCAGCGTGATGTCGCCGCGAGCGAAGACTTCCTGCAGATTCAGGCCGCCGGTCGCGTTGTGGCTGCCCGCCATGCCGTTCAGCCAGATGCCGTTGCCGGAACGTACGGTGAGCGCATTGGCGATATCCACCGTCAGCGGGCGCCCGTCGCGGCCGACCGATCCGGTCGATGCTTCGAGGATGAGGCTGTCGCCGCTGATCGCCGCCCGACTGGTGTCGCGCAGCGCGTACTCGTAAATGCCGCCGCCACCCTTGATGCGTATCGCCTGGCCGGCACCGACGCGGTCGATGTTGATGTCCTGTTCCGAACCGAGGTAGGCATGGGTACCGGCATTGATCTGCACGCTCTGCGCCGCCTGGCCGGCAGTGCCGACGATGTCGATGTCGTCGCGCTGCAGCACCACGATCATGTTGCGGACAGCGTCGAAGCTGATGTCGTCCGGCTCGGCCGCCGCCAGCGCCAGACGCTGGGTGGGGGTCAGCGTGGTCGCGTCGGCCGGGATTTCGACCGAGCCTGACAGCTTGCCCAGACCGCCTGCGGTGTCTATGCGGATGTGGCGGCCGGAAATGTTGGCCTCTTCGATCCGCGTCTCGGTGTCCGACGTGCTCTTGAACAGCACGCTGGACGGCAGCGCGGTGGTGAGCTGCTTGGCGGTCCAGTCGTAACCGATCGACAGGTTCGCGGTTTCGGTGGTGCTCAGCTGATAGCTGTAGTTGGGGTCGAACGTGGTGTTGCCGAAACGCCCCTGCAGACGCTGGAACTCGGCGGTGCGCTGTGCCTCGTAGCTCGCGACGCTCACGCTCTGCGGCAGCGCCTGCCGCTCACCGGCGGTGGCGACGTAACGACCGCCCTGGATGTTGCCGCTGTTGCGCATCAGCCAGTAGGTCGAATAATCCCGCTCCTGCTGGGCCTTGTAGGCAGCCAGCGTGTCGGCACGGCTGAGGCCGGCGCCGCGAGTGGTGCTGCCATCGTCGATCAGGTTGAGGCTGTCCCACAGCGACAGCAGTTCCGATTCGGCACGCGTGTCGCGGGTTTCGTTGGCATTGGCATCGATCAGCGTGCCACCGGCGAACAGCGTCACGTCGCCACCGGACGAGGCGACGCGCTGGATGCGCACCTCGCCGCTGCCGGTGTGGCGGATGGCGATGTCGCCGCTGGCTTCGGCATTCAGCACGCCGCCGTCGACCGCGTCGGTCTGCAGGTTGAGCGGTACTGCGGCGCTGCCGATATTGCCGGTGCGCGCCTGCAGGCTGATGCTGTCGCCACTGATCACCGCGCTGCCCTGGGTGCTCGCCGCCTGCAGCACGCTGCGCTCGGCATCGAGGCTGACCTTGCCGGCACCGGTGCTGACGCTGTCGATAACCAGATCGCCGGCCAGCGTCTTCAGCGCCACATCGCCGCCGGTCGTGATGGCCCGCACCGAACCGCCGTCCTGCAAGCTCACCAGCACCGGCGCATTCGCACCGCCGATACCGGTTTCCGCACTGAAGCGCAGCGTCTTGCCACTCACCACGCCGAAATCGCTGCCGGCGTTGATGCTGCCCTGCTGGCTGGTCAGCGTGGTGATCTGATCCAGGTTGCTGATGCCGCCCACCAGCGTGATGCCGGCCTTGCTGGTCACGTTGACACCGGCATCGGCCGAGTTCGCATCCCAGCCGAGGAAGTTCACGTTGATCGCGTAGTCGGCCTTCAGCGAATGCACGTTGAAGTCCTTTTTGCCCTGCACCCAGGTGTCTTCCACCCAGTAGCGGCGTTCCCAGCACACGCCGGGGCTGCTGGCGATGCACTCCGACCAGGTCTTGCGACTGGCGCGGGTGGGCGAACTGGTCGAGTAGCGCGTCAGGTCGAACTCGTAACGATTGGTCTGGCCCGCCTGGTCGACATATTCACCCGACAGCAGCGGATCGCCCTGACGCACCGAGGTGAAGGGGCCGTAATCGTAGGACCCGCTGCCGGACGGGATGAAGCCGATGGCCGAATCCTGGTAGGCCTGGTAGACGTCGATCTTTTCGAAGGTATCACCGGTGGTGAACACGTAACGCTGGCCGGGCAGCGTGGCATAGGTCGTCGCCCGCCCGCTACCGCCGCTGCGGCTGCCGATGGTCACTTCTCGGCCGTTGCTGCCGACCACCTTCTGTTCGAACAGGATGTTGTTGCCGTTGCGGGTGATTTCGGTGGTCACCGGCCGCATCGAATTGAAGCCTGCCGCCTGATGGTTGCTGACGATGGTGCCGGTGGTCGCGTTGTAGCGGTAGGCGGTGTCGGTGATGCGGATCTTGCCCTCGATGTTGTTGCCGGTATCGATGCCGTTGATCTGCAGGCCGTAGGCGGTGTTGTTGGTCACGTTGACCCGGCCGTAGCCATCGACCACCTTCAGGTTGCCGCCACCGGTGCTGATCACTTCGCCGAACAGCTGCATGTAGCCGCCCTGCACCTTCACGCCATCCAGTTCGATCAGGCCGGTTTCCGCGTTGTAGCTGGAGGCGATCTTGCCGGCCCGGTTATCGGTTTCGGTCAGCGTATAGAGGGCGCTGGCCGGCTTGCGACCGGCCGCCACCTTCGCCGCGTAGTCGGCGGCAAAGCCCCGGATGGTGCTGTCCAGATTGCTGCCCAGCGTCAGGCTCCAGTCGGCGATGCCGGCCTGCACGGTGCCGTTGATATTGAGGTAGCGCGCGCTGATGAACACGTTGTTGCCGGCGATCACGCCCGGGCCCGCCGCCAGATGTTCGGTATTGACCGAGCGCTCGTAACTGCTGGTGGTCACCGGTACCAGCTCGGCCAGCCGTTCGCTCTCGGCCGCCACACTGCCCCAGGCGCCACCGAAGTTGCCGAACTGGTCCTTCGCGATCGCCGCGCCGCCCACATTGAAGAAGCCATTCACATAGCTCTGGACGAAGTTCTTGCCGGCGGCGATGTCCAGCGAATTGGCGATGATGGTGGGCGCAGCCTGGTTGCCCAGACCCTGCACGATGATGCTGCCCTTGGCATTGCTCACCTTCACCGTGCCGGTCACGTTGGTCACGTTGCCGGTCATCTGGATGTCCGGTGCGGCGAAGGACACGGTGGCACGCGGATCCGCCGGCGGGTTGTAGTCGTTGCGCACCTCGATTACCGGGGTCGGGCCGGAGGCCGCGGTCTGCACCGTGCCGAAGGCGGCCGAACCGCCGCCCGCATTGCTGTTGCGGGCGTTGATCGCGGAATTGATGGCACCGCTGCTGCTGCCCCCGATCGTTGCGCCATTCATCGTGAGCTTGCCGCCGGTATCGGCGATGGTGAGCTTGGCGGTGCGCAGGTAGAAGGGGCTGTTGTTGTCGATGTAGATCTCGGTGTCCTTGCGCGCCTTCAGCGTCGCCGCGGACCCGCCGACCAGATAGTCGCCGGTGACGTTGATGTCACCGCCGCGCGCCAGCACGTTCTGCACGTTGATGTACTTGACCGGCGCCGCGTTGAGCGGCACCAGCTGGCTCACCCGCACGCCCTGCGCGTTGGTCACGGTTTCCAGCGTCGCGAGGCCGTCGTCCAGCAGCTGCTGGGTGACACGGTTGATCTCGTTGTCGTAGGCCGCCTCGGACGCGGCGTCACCGGCGTACTGGCCGCGCAGCGTGGTCAGGCGGGCGATTTCGTTGAACAGGTTGGCCACCCGGTCTTCCGACGAAATCGTGTAGCGCACGCCCTCGGTCTTTTCGCCGATCGAAATGTTCCGCTCGTCGTAGATGTTGTTCGGGTTGGCACCGGTGTAGTTGATCACCAGCCGCTGCTTGTTCTGGATGCCGGCATCGACCAGACCATTCACCCGCACGCCTGCGCTGCCGGTGACCGTGCTGGTACCCCCGTGAAGGTCGAGCGACACGTCGCCCTGACCGACCAGATTCGAGAAGAAGCTGGCCACCGCGGCGGCGGCCTCGCGCCACAGATCCTTGCCTACGCCCTGGCCGTCGGCAATGTTGTTGCCGCGGATGCCACCCAGGTTCACGTTCTCGACTGCGCGCACCTTCGCGTCGGTGGCGACTTCCACATAGTTGATCGCACCGACCGCGGCGTCCGCCTTCAGCTGCGATTCGATGATCGGTGCCAGCGTCTTGTTGTACAGGTCAGTGCGGGCGCGCGCGTTGATGTCATTGGACACGCCGTCGGCATCACGGCCGGCCTGCAGGTTGATTTCACCGTCGGCGCGGATGTCGGCGCGGGCGCCGATGACCGTGCGGTTGCTGTAGTTCAGCACGGTGGTCGAGGTACCCATGGCCGCGCCGGCCAGACCGTAGGTACGCGCGTTGGCGCTGGTCTGCAGGTCGGCGTCGGTGCGCGAGCCGAAATGCACGTCGCCCACCGAATCCAGCTGCGCGTCTTCGCCCAGCGTCACTTCGGCCAGGTTGTTGGCGATGATGGACGACTCCGCCTGCGCGATCGCGATTGCGCCGCCGGTGTCCAGCTTGGTGCGGTCGTACAGATCGAGCTGGTTTACCGCCACCACCCGGGTACGCCCCGGGTTGTCGATGTCGCCGGTGACATTCACCTCGGCGCCAGCGCCGATGCCGGCGCGGGTGTTGTTCGTGATCAGGCTGTACGAGCCGGCCGCCGCACCCGAAATGAGGCCGCCGGTACCGGCGTATGCATTGAACACATTGCCGGCCAGCAGCGGCTTGTACGACACGTTTTTCGCCAGCACGTCGAGATCGCGGGTACTCAGCTTCGCGCTGGCGGCGATCTGTGCATCCACGTTCGACACCACCACGTTCGACGAGGTGGCGCCGCTGGCGCCGGCCAGCGCTGCCTGCACCGTGTCGACCGCGCCGTTCCACTGGGCGCGGTGTTCGGCCTTCACCTGGATGGCGTCGGCATCGAGCGCCCCCGAGGCATTGCCGCCTCCCAGCGTGGCTGCGGTGGTCGCGATGGTGCGGGTGTCTGCGGTCGCACCTGCACCGGCCAGAATGCCGCCGGAACCGGATTCGGCATCCGACAGATTGTCGGCGCTGCCGGTGGCGAACACCTCCAGCCGGCTGCCGGCCGAGCCGGTCACCCCGTTGGCCACGCTGGCCTGCGTGGTCGAGGTGGAGTTGGCATCGGCGTCGTTCGAACCGGCGGCGAGGAAACCCAGCACCACGCCGGACACTTCCGCGCGCTGACGGGTGTCATTGACCGCCGCCACCTTGGTGGTGCCACCGACGTCGAGTTCGGTGCCCGACGCAATGGCCGAGCGCACGGTAGAGGTGCTGACCGCCGTGCTCTCGGTCGCGGTCACGCCCAGCAGCAGGCCGCCGCCCGAAGCCTGGGCGTCGGAATGAGCGGTCACCTGGCCCGGAGCCAGGTACTGCGACGCTGACACCGTGAGGCCTGACGCTTCGACCCGCTGCCCATGCACCGCGGCATCGACGGTCGAGGTCGAAGTGGCTTCGGCCACCGATACGCCGGCATAGGCGATGATGGAGCCGCCGAAACCTTCCGCCTTGGCATTCACGCGGGGCGAGGCCGAGGCATTGACCGCGGCCGCGCCGCCGCCGATGAGGCGCGTGTCCTCGCCGACGCGCGCGCGTACCGTACCGGTGTCGCTGGCGATGGCGCCGCTGCCGGCGCCGGCAAGCACGCCACCGGCACCGGCACGCGCGAAGGCGTCGACCCCGCCGCTGCGCGTGGCCTGCAGCGTGAAGGCGCCGGACCCCCAGTTCATCGAGGTGACCGCGTTCAGTCGGGCATCCAGATCGGCGATGTCGGCGGTGACCTGACCTGTCTTGGTGGCGGTCGACACCACGATGCCGGCCGCTACCGCGCCCACCGCATAGCCTTCTGCGTGACTGCTGACCGACGAACTGTCGCTGGCGCTGACCGTGATCGCACCGCCGGTCGACGTGGCATTGAGGGTGACGCCGCGTCCGACCGTGGCGCTCACCCGGTTGTCCAGTCCGGCGGTAGCCACCGCCGCACCCAGACCCACCAGACCGCCGGCCGCCTGATAACTCTTGGCGCGCGCCGCATCACGTCCATCGATCAGATTGCCGGTGCTGGCCGTGATCTCGACCGCACCACTGGAACTGACCGTGGTCAGGCCGCTCACGTCGGCATCGACCCGGTGACTCACGTCCAGCACCGACACCGAGGCGCCAACACCGGCCACGCCACCTATCGCCAGACCGCCGGCCAGCACGTCGATGGCATCGCGCTCACGTGCGCTCACCTTGACGTTGCCACCGGCGGAAATCGTGTCCGCCACGCCGTCGGTGTCGCGGATGCCGGCAGTGGTCGATCCGGTCGGGCCGCCATTGATGCGGCTGCTGGTGGCCACCTTGCCCGAGGCGTTGACGCGGCTGATGTCGCTGTCCGAAAAATTGCCGCTGGTGCTGACGTTGCCGCTCGACGAACCGGTGCGCAGCGCGTTGCCGTTGGAAAAGCTGTCGGTCTTCGACAGCGTGCCGCTGCCGTCCTTGTTCACTTCGCCGGCCGCATCGCTGCCCAGACTGCCGCCGACCAGGGTCACCGCCACCGCACCGCCGATGCCCACCGTGCCGCCACCGGCCGCTGCCGCGGCGGTGTTGTTCAGCGTGCGCGACGCATCGGCATCCACCGTGACCGCGCCAGTTACGTAAACATTGCTGTCCTCGATCGTCGCCGAGGTGGTGTTGTCGATCTTGGTGATCGACGCGCCGGCACCCGCGCCGGCGATGCCGCCCACCGCGGCCACGCCGGCCAGGCTCTCGGTCACCACCGAATCGGTGGCGCGCACGGTCAGGCTGCCGGAGCGGTCGCCCGAACTGCCGACCCGGGCACCCTTCACATAGGCATTGGTGCTGCTGTCCATCATGCCCACCGCGACCGCGCCGGCCACGCCGGCCGTACCGCCACCGGCGCCGCCCACGGCCCAGGTGCGCATTTCCGCGGTGTTGGCCGCGGTCACGTTCACCGCGCCGTCGGCGTCCACGCTGCCGCCGTCGATGTGGGCTTCGGTCTGGCTGGTGTCCAGGCCGACCGCGAAAGTACCGGCACCGGCGACACCGCCGAGTGCCAGCGCACCGCCGGCGACGAAGAACTTCGAATCGTGGCTGGCCGACACGTCGAGCGCACCGACCCGCCACACCGCGTCGTCGGAGGTCGCTTCGGTGCGGCTGACGAACTTGGCTACCGAGCCACTGCCCACCACACCGACCACGCCGCCGGACGCCCCCACCACGATGGAGGTCACCCCCTGGGTCGAGCGCGCCTTGACGGTGGCCCCGCCCTTGGCGTCGATCTCGGTAGCGCTGCCGCTGACCGAAGCGGTGGTGTTGCGCTGGAACACGTTGATGTCGGCCGACGCGCCGACGCCCGCCGCACCGACCGCGATCGAGCCGATGAAGGTATTGCCGTAAGCGTGATCCGCCGCCTTGATCCGTACCGCCTGGGCGCTCGACGCGGCACTGTTGTCGCCGCCGTTGAGCACCGCATTGCTCACCGTGGCCGAGGTATCGCCGCCGATGATGTTCACGCTCACCGTGGCCGCCACACCGGCGAAGGTGCCGCCGGCCACGTTGGCCACGCCGGTGGTGGTCTGGTGGGTGGACATCGCATTGACCGCGATGCCACGCACGTTCTCCTTCGCCCGGTTGGCGGTGAGGTCCGGCGCGGTGAAGGGGTCGCTCGACGAATAGCCACCGCCACCGGCATTCATCTTGTCCACCGACGCCTTCAGATTCACGCCGGCGATTTCGCCGGTATTCACGCTGACGCCGTTGCCCTGCTGCGCACGCGCAGCGACCGCGCTGTCGCGGATGGCCGCTTCGGTGGCGCCGCCGATCTCGTTCACGGTCACCGCCGCGCCGACGCCGGCCGCACTGATGCCGATGCCCACCGCGCCTGCCATCAGCGTGATCTTGTCGTCCGACTCCGCCAGTACCGCGACGTTGTCGCGTGCCTCGATGTCGGCGCCGCCCTCGATCACCGCCCGGGTGTCGGAATTGATCAGGTTGATCGCCACCGAACCGCCGACGCCGACATCAACGCCGCCACCGACGCCGACCGCGAGGGTACGGATGGCGGCCAGCGAATCGGCGCTGAGCACGAGATTGGAAACATCGAAGCCTGAATTCTTCAGACCGGACACCGTGGCATGGGTGGAATTGGCGATCTTGTTCACCGCCAGCGCTGCGCCCACGCCGGCCGAACCGCTGATGCCCACCGCCCCCGCCAGCGCATCGATGCGCGCGGTGTCGGTCGCATTCACGGTCACCGCGGCCGTGCCGCCGCCGATGTCGGAGTCGGTGATTTCGGCCACCGTACGGTTGTCGGTGCGATTGCTCGATGCCGAACCGGCAAAGGCGCCGGTGGCCGCACCCGCACCGGCGACCGAGCCGGACTGGATGAGCGAACTGTTACTGCCGCCCAGCGTAAGCGAACTCGCGCCGGTGATGTCGCTGTCGTGCACCCGCGCCTTCGCGGTATTGCGCACCCAGTTGTCGCCCACCGCACCGCCCACCGCGGTATTGCCGGAGAAGGCCGCCGCACCGGCCAGCGACTTGATGGTGGAGGTGTCTGCGGCGGTCAGTGAAATGACCGAGTCGTTACCGGTGTTCTCCAGCGTGCTGCCGACGATTTCGGCGGTCGTGACATTGCCGCCCTCGCCGCCCGAATTGCTGTCACCGGCGTACTTGCCGATGTGGTTCACGGTGACCGAGCCGGACAGCGCGACGGTCTGCGCGCCGCCCGCAGCCAGCGCCAGCGTCTCGATGGTGGAGGCTTCGGTGGCAGTCAGTGTCAGCGTGTCGGCGCTGCGCACGGTCGAGTTCTCGACCGAAGAGAGGGTATGGTTGCCGATCTTGTTGTAGCCGAAGGCAGCACCCACCGCGTTCTGGCCGATGCCGATCGCCACCGCACCGGCCAGCGACTGCAGCGTCGAACGGTCGGCGGCCGAAATGGTGACCGCATTGCCGTTGGCTGCGCCGGTCGCGCTGTCTTCGATCAATGCGTCATCCACCGTCGCTTCGGTGGTGTTGCCGATGAAATTGACCGCGATCGACGCACTGACCGCCGGCGAACCGCCCAGCGCCAGCCCGCCGGCCACCGCCAGACTGCGGATGCGCGCGTCGGACGACGCGGTCAGGTTCAGCGTGGCCGCTGCGTCGACATGGGCGCGGTCGATCTGCGCCTGCACCGTGTTGAATATTTCGGCATAGGTGACCGAGGCGCCGATGGCCACGCTGTTCATGCTGGCGGCGAAACCGCCGGCCAGCGTATCGATGCGCGAGCGGTCGGAGGCCTGCACCGTCACCGCCGACGCCTTTACGTCGTCGAAAGCACCGTTCTGCTGCGGCGCGCTGATGCCGGCCACCAGATCGTTGTCGATGAAATTGACCGCCACCGAGCCGACACCGGACACCTTGCTCGACACGCCCACGCCGACCGCGATCGAGGTGATGAGCACGTCGGATTCGGCCTTCACGTTCAGCCGGCCGGTGCTCGAGGTCACATCGACCTTGGAATCTTCCACCTTGGCGGTGAGGTCGTTGTCGATTGAGCTCCAGTTGAACGAGCCACCGACGCTGTTGCTGTTGCTGCCGATATTTACCTGCAGCACGCCGGCCACCGAGGTGATGCAGTTGCCGGTGGGCGTGGCGCCCGCGCCGCTGCGGCCGCAGTAGTCCAGCCCCTTGGCGGTATTCTCGCGCCGGGTGCCCGGCTCGATGATGTCTTCCAGCCCCGCTTCGGCACCGCGGTCCTGCGCCAGCACATCGACCGACGTGGTCGCGGTGACCGAGGACAGGCCGCTGATGCGGGCGGTGGTGTCGTTCTCGATTTCGGTAATCACCACCGCGCCGCCCACCGCATTCGCGTTGTTCGACGCCGAAGCCTGGCCGTGCGCCGCACCGGCGCCGATTTCGGTCGCATTGAAGCCGCGCACCTTCACCGTATCGACACCGCTCACCGCCGAGCCGCTGGCGATTTCCGCGGTCACGATGTTGGCGACATCGGAATAGGTAACCGCGCCACCAGCGCCGGTCTTGCCGCCGATGGCCAGCGTGCCGCCGCCGGTGCCGATGAACATGCGGTTATAGGCGGTCACGTCCAGATCGCGGCCGCTGCCGGTGGCACCGGTCAGGTCGGTCGAATTCAGCGCCGCCCGCACCGTGTTGTCGATGATGGACAGCGACAGCGAACCGGTGGCCGACACCGAGTTCTGCTGGCTCTGCGAACTGGCGTTGATCGCCACGCCGATGGCGATCGACAGCTGTTCGCCGCCGGCCAGCGCCTGCACGGTCACGTCGCCGGTATCGACCAGTTCCGCATTGTCGATCAGGCCTTCGACCGTGTTGTCGATCAGGTTCACCGACACGCTGCCGGTCACCGCCGCCGACTTGTTCTGGCTCGGGTTGTTGGCACGGGTGAAGGCGGCCGCACCGGAGGCGGTCACGATGTCCAGGTCGGACACGCCGCGCACCGTGAGCTGGGCCGGGCTGCCGTCGCCCTGTTCCACCTTCACGCCGGCGAGCTTCGCGCGGGTGACCAGGGTCACGTCATTGACCGCCGCGCTGCCGGCGCCGGCCAGACCGAAGCTGGGCTTGGACTGGCTGCCCTGGCTGCTGGTATTGCCCTGGCTGGACGCGCTGGTCGGCTTCAGATCGACGATGCGCGCGAGCTTGCCCTGCACTTCGTCGTACTTGTTCTTGATGCTGCCGAAGAAGCCGCCGGAACTGCTGGAACTGTCGCTGGTGGCCACTGCGCCGGTCACCGCGATCGCCTCCATGCGACCGCTGGCACGCGCCTCGACCGTCACGTCGCCAGCCTGGATGACCGCATTGGTCAGCGCAACCTGGCTGCTACGGCTGCCGCCGTCGTCCAGCGCCACGCTGTCGTTGTCGCCCACCAGCGCTTCGGTCGTGCCGCTGACGCCGTTGTAGGCGATGCCCACGCCGACACCGGCCGATTCGCCCTTGTTGAAGCCGCCGGCGATGGACCACAGCACCGGTTCGTCAAGCGCGGTGATCGACAGCGTGCCGGCGCGCAGCGTCGCTTCGTCATCGACCAGTGCGCGGGTGCGGTTGGTCACTTCTACGATGGACACCGAGCCGCTGATGCCGAAGCTGGCGCCATAGCCGGCCAGCGTGGCCAGCGAAATGACCAGATCCTTGCCCTCGGCGGCAATCGCGATTTCGTCGGTGGCGCGGGTGGCGGTCACCGTGTAGCTGCGCTGACCGGCCGTGGTGCCGCTGCTGCTTTCGGTCACGCCCTGGATGGCCGCGCCTTCGCGCACGAACACCAGGCTGTCGCCATTCAGGATTTCCTGGGTGTAGGCCATGCCCAGACCCTTGCTGCCGCTGCCGCCGCCGGCACTGCCCGGCAGGAAGTGACCGCCGTGGAACAGCAGGGTCACGTCGCGCCGCGCGCTCAGATCGGCCGGCGCCGAGAAAGCCCATTCCTGCAGCACCTGTTCGTTCTCGCCGCTGGTCGAGGTGTCGTCGGCCACCGTTTCGTACTGCGCGGTCCATGCGCCGGTCTGGCTGCCGGTCAGATTCAGCTTCGCCGACTCCTGCACCTCGGTCTTCGCTGCGTGGTCGAACTGCAGCAGGCTGAACGAGCCGGCGGCGGCGATCGAGTTGTTCGAATTGTCCGAAGTCGACTTCGCCGACGACGCGCCATTGAACACGTCCAGAATGCCGGTCAGGTCGTTGAACCAGTCCTTCACCGTGGACAGGCCGTCCCAGCGGGTGAAGCTGCCACCGGTGATCAGGGTTTCACGCACCGGAATGATGACGTCGGACGCCACCGCGATGCGCGGTGCGGTCACGGTGGCACCGCGGCCTATGGTGGCCAGCGCGTCGTGCGAGAACTTGCCGATGGCGATGCCGGCCGAGAAGGTGTTGCGCGCGGTATTGCCGGTGGCGCTCTGCTTGGACTGCGACACCGCCGACGCGTCGGCCATCACCTGGATGTCGCTGCCCAGCGTGCGCGCCGCCACGACCGCGCTGTCCGACGCATGCACCCGGGCGTTCGGCCCGATGCTTGCGCTGGCGGTGGCATCGCTGTCTACCCAGGCGATGGCGCCGCCGATGCGCAGCGCGGTGGATTGCGGCTTGGTCGCCTTGCTGTCGACCTCGGCGCCACCCAGCACCTTCTCCCACAGCTTTTCCTCGATGAAGCCGGAGGTGTCGGTGAGCGGCTTGGCCTTTTCCTTCGCCGCTTCCAGGATGGCCTGGTTCAGCGTGGTGCCCACCTTGGCTTCGGCGGTGGTGGCATTGGTCGTGTTGTCATTGACCGCGATCACCTTGACCGAGGTCGCGTCCGACACATTGGCGTTCAGCGCGGCGGTGGCCGAGCTGCTCAGTTCGCTCACCGCGATCGCGGCGGCGGCCTTGCCGCTGTTGCCCAGCGAGGCGGTCACCGAATTGGTGAATGCGTTCCGGTTGGTGGCCGCCACCGTCACATCACCGGACACCTGCAGCGTGGCGCCGGCTTCAACCGTGGCCTTCGATTTCACGTCGGCAAAGGTGAGACCGATCGCGAAGCTCATCTGCGAACTGGCGTCCTCACCCGGGTCCGCCGCCTCGATCGAGGCCTCCAGCGTGGCGTCGTTGTTCGCGCGTACGGTGAGGTTGCTCGCCCGCACCGTGGCGCCGGACTTCACCTCGACCTTGGCGTCGGCGCTGTTGCGCGCGTACAGCGCGCCCAGACCGAGCGGCGTATTGACCAGGGTGCCCGGCCCGCTGATGCCGGTGTCCGGCGCGGCGCCCGCCGAGGTCAGGTTGTCCGCCTTCAGCGTCACGTCCTGCGTGGCTTCGACCAGCGAACCGGACTTCAGCGTGATGGTCGCGGTGCCGACCGCCTGCGAATGCACGATGTTGATGCCGAGCAGCGAAGCGCCCAGGCCCAGCAGGCCGGTCGCGCCTTCGGTCGCGAAATTGGTGGCGTTCTGCTGGAAGCTGGCGTCATCGAACAGCCAGCGGTTCTGCACGTCGGTCGATGCGGTCATCGTGACGTTGCGGCCCTTCACGGTCGCGTTGTCCAGCTCGATCGAAGCGCTCGCCTCGCGGTAGCCGAGAATGCTGACCGCAGATGCCTTGTGCGTGGTGAAGGTGATGTCGCCGCCCTGAATCGGGTCGCCGTTGGGCAAGTTGCCGCTGGCGTGCGCCAGCACCTTGGAACCGGACTTCAGCAGGATGTTGGGCGCGGTGAAGGTGATGTTGCCGGAATGACCGATCGACTGCCCGCCGACGTGATCACTGGCCACCAGTCGGCTGGACACCACGATGTTGTCGTTCACCGTAATGCTGTTCGTGGCCAGCAGTTCCAGATTGGCCCCGGCGGCGCTCGCGCCGTCCGGCAGCGTGCCGTAGCCGCCGGCACCGCGTACCAGGTTGGCGCTGAGCAGGATGTTGGCCGGGTCGATCAGCACATGGCCGGCAGCACCGCCGCCACGTCCGTCGGCGTAGAACTGGCCGCCGGCCAGTTCCACCGTGTCCTTCGCCGAAAACTCGATGAAGCCGCCGTCACCGCTGCGACCGGCGCTGGCGTCCATCACCGCACCGCTGCGGATGACCGCGTTGCGCTGGGCCAGCGCGTCGATGCGGCCGCCGGACGAGGCCTCGCCGTCACCGGACGCGGTCACCAGCGCATTCACGTCGGCGACCAGATCACGACCGGCGCGCAGCCTGATGTCGCCGCCATCCACACCGGCCGCGCCGCGCGCATCCAGCGTGCCGGCGATCTCGATGTCTTCGTCAGCGGATATGTATATGCGACCGGCGCGCTCGACCACCCGGGTGCCATTGGCCAGCCCCTGGGCATTGACCACGTCGGTGAAGTCCGGCGCCCGGCCCTCGAAGCGGGCGCCAGTCAGGATGGCGCCGCGCACGCTGACCGTGCCGGCCGCCAGTTCAACGCCGTCGATCGCATTCACCCGGCCATCGATGCGGATGGCGGCCGACGACAGCGGTGCCGTGCCGTTCAGCAGTTCGCCCAGTGCGCCGGCATCAACCACGCCCGGCGCGCTGAAGAAGCGGTCGACAAAGCCCCGGGTGGGCGTGCTGATCGACAGTGCGCCCACATTGACCACGCCGCTGGCGCCGACCACGAAACCGTTCGGGTTGGCGAAATAGACATTGCCGCCGATGCGGCCGTCGCGGATCGCGTTCAGCGTGCCGTCGATGTCGGTGCGGCTGTCACGGACGATGTTGACCAGATTCAGCGCGCCGGTCGGCACGTGCAGATTGGCGGTCTGGCCGGCATTGACGCTGAAGTTTCGGAAGGAGTTGAAGCCGGTGTTGCCCGACACCGTACCGGTCCGGATATCGGTGACCGATCCGGCGGTGGTGACCGTGGTCGCGGTACGGCCATCGGCCTGTATCGCCTGCGACCAGGCCGAGGGCGACATCAGCAGCGGCAGCCCGGCCAGGCCGGCGGCCAGGCAGCGTGGCGCGCGCAGCGCTTCGGTCAGTCGATGCAAGCGGTGACGATGGAGCGAGGCGGGGCGCGGGCGACGGGGCTTCATGGTGTGTTCCCTGGGCATCGGGACGCATGGCGCGTCCTTCGATTTGTAAGAATTTGTCTTACAGTAATCTAGGTGTATTTCCTGAACAAGAACAGCATCCGCTGCAACCGATGCGGTCATCGCTCACGGGCAGGCGCAGGACGGGGTCGGGGCGGTCCGCCCCGGGGCGGGACGAGCGCAGTGCCGGCGCATGCCATGAATCGTGACATTGGAGCGCGCGCGCCGGCGGCGCGTAAATACGCAGATGCGCGTAGAAAGGCGTCCAGGTGGCCGTCTATCAACCGGACGATGCGGCGTGCATCACGCTTCGGGCAGCCGGTGCCTGACCGACCAGGCCACCAGTTCGGCCGCGTTGCGCAGACCGAGCTTGCGGGCGATGTTTTCGCGGTGCTTGCGCACCGTATGCTCGGAAATGCCCAGTTCGACGCCGATCTGCTTGCTCGACAGGCCGCGCCCGACCCGTGCCGCGATATCGCTTTCGCGCGCGGTCAGTTCCTCTTCTTCAGGCGCTTCGCGCGGGCCGAACAGCGTCGCCAGTTCCGGGCTCACGTGGTAGCCGCCCGCCCCCACCCGCCGGATCGCCTGCACCAGCGCATCGGCGTCGTCATTCTTCAGCAGATAGCCGTGGGCGCCGAGGCCCAGCGCGGCGTGGAAGGAGGCCGCGTCCTGCCGTGCAGTCACCACCAGCACCCGGGTAGGCAGCCGTTCTGCGGCGATCAGCTGCATCACCCGCAGCCCGTCCAGACCGGGCAGGCCAAGGTCGAGCAGCAGCAGGTCGGGCGACAGCGTGCGCACCAGTTCAAGCGCCTGTCCGCCGTCGCCACAGTCGGCCAGCCAGCGCAGATCGCTTTCTGTGGACAGCATCAGCCGCAGCCCCTGGCGCACCAGTGCGTGGTCTTCGGCGACGACGATGCTAATCTCGGCGGCATTCATGAGGCCGGAAATTAACATTCCCGCAAGCACCGCCCCGCTCGACTGCGACACGGCTGCGTTCGACGCGGTGCGGCGCGATCTGCTCGGCGTGCTGTTCGGACACACGCCCACCATCGTGGCCGGCAATCTCGCGGTGTCGCTGACCGCGGTCGTGGTGCTGCTGGGCAGCCACGCGCCGGCGCCGGTCGGCCTGTGGATGCTTGCGGTCTGGCTGCTGATCGGCCTGCGCTACGCGCTGGTTCGCCACATGCGTCCCCGGCTGGCCACGCTGGACCGCGCGGGACTGGACCGGATCGAACGGATCTACACACTGGTCGCGGGGCTCACCGGCCTGGCCTGGGGCCTGCTGCCCTGGATGGTGTATCGCGGTGTCGATCCTTTCGTCGATTTCTTCAGCGTGGCCATCCTGGCCGGCATGGCCGGCGGTGCGGTCACCGCCACCACCGCCCTGCCCGGCGCGCTGCGGCTCTACCTGATCGGCACCCTGCTGCCCTTCGTGATCAAGGCGGCGCTGATGGGCGGGCTGGTGAATCTGGCCGGCGGCCTCACGCTGTTCTTCTACCTACTGGTGCTGCTGTCCTTCGGTCGCAGTGCGTACGCCACCATGCGCGACGCGCTGCTGCTCACCCGCCAGAACGCGCGGCTCGCCGAAGACCTGCGGCAGGAGCGCGACGCGGTGCAGACCGCAATGCGTGCCAAGAACCTGTTCCTGGCTGGCGTCACCCACGACCTCAGGCAGCCGGTGCATGCCATCGGCCTGCATGTGCGCTACCTGCGTGCGATCGCAGGCGGGGCAGCGACACCGGCGGCCACCGCCGAAGTGTGTGATGGCATCGATTCGGCGGTGCGCACGATGAGCCGGCAGCTGTCGCGGCTGATCGAACTGTCGCGACTGGAAGCCGGCGAGGCGCGGGTGCTCAGGCGGGCGCTGCCGCTGGCCGAACTGTGGGCGGCCTGTGCCGCGCAGTTCGCGCCGCAGGCTGCGGATCAGGGTCTGGTACTGCGCTTCCGCCCGACTGCCGCGGTGGTCGACAGCGACGCCATGATGCTGCAGTCCATGCTGGACAATCTGGTGTCGAACGCGGTGCGCTACACCCGGCAAGGAACCGTGCTGGTGGCCGCCCGCCCGCGCGGCGGCCATATCGATATCGAGGTGAGGGACAGCGGACCGGGCATTGCGGCCGAACACCTGCCGCTCATTTTCCTGCCCTTCCGCCGCTTCGACGACCGCAGCCGCCCGGCCGATCAGGGCCAGGGCCTGGGTCTGGCGCTGGCCCGCAAGCAGGCCGACCTGCTGGGCCACACGCTGACCGTGCGCTCCCGCCCCGGGCGCGGCAGCGTATTCACGCTGCGGGTGCCGCGGGCCGGCTGATGCAGCCGCGTCAGCGGTGCAGCCAGCGCGCGTGGGCGCTGCGCGCGAGGTGATCCAGCGCATAGCCCAGCGCCCCGACCAGCAGGATGGCGGCCATCAGTTCCGAATAGGCCAGCCGGTCGCGGGTATCCAGAATGAAATAGCCCAGCCCGGCCGATACGCCCAGCATTTCCGCCGGCACCAGCACGATCCAGATGATGCCGATGGCCAGCCGCACGCCGGTCAGGATGTGTTCGGTAATGCCCGGCAGCACTACACGCAGCACGGTTTCGCGGCGCGTGGCCGACAGGCTGCGCGCCAGCAGCAGCCAGTTCGGGTCCAGCTGCGCCACACCGGATGCGGTGTTCAGCAGGATGGGCCACACCGCGGCGAAGGCGAGCAGGAAATACACCGGCGCATCGCCCACGCCCAGCACCATGACTGCCAGCGGCATCCAGGACAGCGGCGACACCATGCGCAGGAACTGGAACAGCGGCGTCGTGCCCTGGGCGAAGCGCTTCGACAGCCCGGTCAGCACGCCCAGCGGCACGCCGATGGCGATCGCCAGCGCCAGCCCGACCAGCACCCGTTTGAGGCTCAACCAGACATGCGGCCACAGATCGCCGCCGCCGACCAGCTGCCACAGCGCATCCGCCGATGGCAGCGGCGCGAAATCGGCGGCCACCGGCATGCGCTGGGTCAGCCAGGCGGCACCGGCCGCCCACAGCAGCAGCGCGGCCGCCAGCCCGACCAAGGGAAGGATGAGGCGCAGCATATTTACACCCGCACGATTTCCTTGCGCCGCAGATCGGCCGGCAGGTCAAACACCTTGGGTCCGCCGACCAGATCGATGGCCTTGCGCACGAAGCGGTCATCCACCAGATCGGCCGCAACGAACTTCGGGTCCAGCGCATCGAGGAATTTCGTATCGCCCTCGACCTTGGTCTGCTTCACCGCGCGCACCAGTTCTTCGGTGTAGGACGGGAAGGGATAGGGCTGGAAGTCGATGCGTCGCTGATACCAGCCCTTGTTCTTCACCACGCCGGACGCCTCGTAGCTCGCATAGTCGGTGGCCGCCAGCACCTTGGACAGCACCGGCAGCGCGTGCGGCGTGTACTTGCCCTCGCCGGTCGCCGACAGCAGCTTGGCGGTATCGAGCTGGTTGCTGCGGGTCCACAGCTGGGCGCGCACGATGGCGTTGGTCACGCGCTGCGCCCACTCCGGCCGCTCGCTGGTGTCGCGTTCGGACAGGAAGGTGACGCAGCAGGCGTGGTTCTGCCACACGTCGCCGGAAAAGCGCAGCACCTTGCCCACGCCCTTGGTTTCGGCCAGCGCGTTGAACGGGTCGGCCACGATGTAGCCGGCGATGGACTTGCCGGCCAGCGCCGACACCATTTCCGCCGGCGGCAGCACGATGAGGTTCACCTCGTTCGCGGCCAGCGCGCTGTCCTTCGCCCGGGTCACCGCGGTCAGGCCGTTGGCGCGCAGCACCTGCTGCAGCAGGATGTTGTGGATCGAGTACCAGAACGGCACCGCCACCGTGCGGCCGCCCAGATCGGCAAACGACGTGACCGCCGGATCCACCGTCAGCGCGGAGCCGTTCACATGGTTCCAGGCGACGATCTTGGCCGGGAACTTCGAGCCGTAGCGCACCCACAGCGCCGCCGGCGTCAGCAGGTGAATCACATTCACCTGACCGGCGACGAAGGCCTCGACGATCTGCGCCCAGCTGCGGAACAGCCGCGGCGCTTCGGTCTTCAGGCCTTCCGCCTCGAACAGCTTTCTCGCGTGGGCCACCAGCAGCGGCGTCGCGTCGGTGATCGGCAGATAGCCGATCTTCACCGGCTGGTCGTCGCCCCTGAAGGCCTGGGCACGTGCGTCGCCGGCACGCAGCAGCGGCGCGGCCACGCCAGCCAGGGTCAGTGCGCCCAGCTTCAGCATGTCGCGACGCGTGAGCCCGCAGCCGCAGTCCGACGAGGCGCAGATGTGCAGCTTTCCATCCTTGTTCATGTCTTGTCCTCTCTGTAATGGTGGTCGTGTCAGTGCGCGCGCAGCGCGTGCAGCGCATTCAGGATGTCCAGCCGCAGCGCGGTCACCGCCGCCGGCTGCGCCTCGCGCGGGCGTTCGATGTCCACAGTCCATTCGCGCACGATGCGGCCGGGTGCGCCGCCCATCAGCAGGATGCGGTCGGCCACCAGGATGGCTTCGTCGATGTCGTGCGTGACCAGCAGCGCCGCGGTGTGCCAGCGGTGCACCAGCTCGACCAGCAGGTCCTGCATTTCGGCGCGGGTGATCGCGTCCAGCGCGGAAAAGGGTTCGTCGGCAAACAGCAGCTGCGGCTGGCGCGCCAGTGCGCGGGCCAGCGCCACCCGCTGCGCCATGCCGCCGGACAGCTGGGCCGGGTAACGGTGGGCGTGGCCGGCCAGACCGACCGCGGACAGCGCGTGCTCGACCCGCTCGGCGCGCTCGCTGCGCGACAGCACCGGCTGATGATCGAAATCGAGGCCGAAGCCCACATTGCCGGCGGCATCCAGCCAGGGCAGCAGGCTGGCCTGCTGGAACACCAGCGCGGCGCGCGGGTGCGGCGCGGTCAGCGCTTCATCCAGAAAACGGATGTCACCTGCGGTCTGCGCTTCCAGCCGGGACAGCACACGCAGCAGCGAAGACTTGCCGCAACCGCTGCCGCCCAGCAGGCACACGATCTCCCGGTGGCGGATGTCGATCGCCACGTCGGCGAACACCGGTGCCGCGCCGCCGTAGGCGTAAGCCAGTCCGCGTGCGCTCAGTGCGTATCCGTCGGCCGTCACCGATGCGCGTTCGGCGCCGTGCAGCAGCCCGCCTTCG
Source organism: Methyloversatilis universalis EHg5 (assembly GCF_000378945.1). Taxonomy (GTDB): domain Bacteria; phylum Pseudomonadota; class Gammaproteobacteria; order Burkholderiales; family Rhodocyclaceae; genus Methyloversatilis; species Methyloversatilis universalis_A. Next base: position 2,304,491 of record NZ_KB900539.1, read on the forward strand.
GCCGGCGCGTTCACGCCGCCCTCGCCGTCTGCTGCGCGCGCTTCAGCAGTTCACCCTCGAGCTGGGTCACGCTGGGCGTGATCACCGGCACGAAAGCCGATTCCTGCAGCCGCCGGGCGAAGCCGAACAGCGGGTCGACCAGATAGGCGCGGCCGCCGCTGGCCTGCAGTTCCAGCTGCACCGCACGCTGCACCGTATCCGCCAGCGCGATGCGCAGCCGGAACAGCGCGGCCGGATCAGCCACGAAACGACCGGCGGCGAGCCCGTCGTGCAGCGCCACCACCTGCCGCGCCAGGCCATCGCCGACCGCATCGAGCGCGTCCTGCAGCGTGGCGCGGGCACTGCTGCAGCGCGCCTGCGCCGCCGACAGCGCGGCCCGCGCAATACCGATGGACATGCCGCACTGCAGTGCCAGAAAGGCCGGCCGCACCCGCGGCAGCCAGTCACGCGCGTCACCGGCGATCACGTCGTCGGCATCGATGCGCACGTCGTCGATGACCAGTGCAGCGGTATTGCTGCCGCGCATCGCGATCAGATCGAGATCGGCTGTCCGGCTCACGCCCGGACGGTCGTGGTCGAGTGCGACGATGAGCGGCGGCTCGCCGTCGCGCGACGACACCGCCGCCGCGAACACGAAGCCCGATTTGCGCAGATTGGTTACCCAGGGCAGCTTGCCGTCGAGTCGCCAGCCCTCGCCCTCACGCACCGCCTCGATCTGCAGTGACTCGATGCCGCACAGGAATTTCATCGCGTTCGAGAGGCCGGTCGCGCCCGCCTGCGTGCCGTTCAGCAGCGCAGGCAGCCGGCGCTCGCGCAGTGCCGCGTTCGGGCTGGCCAGCAGGTATTCGATGAAGGCGCGGTGGCCCCAGAACACGAAGGCCGCGGCCAGCGAATGTTCGGCCACCGCGGCGATGGCGTCGACCGCATCACCGGTGCGGCCACCGGCGCCGCCGAAGCTTTCCGGCACGCCGATGGCGAACAGCCCGGCCGACGCCAGCGCCGGCAGCAGCGCCTCGTCGTTCGCGCTGCCGTCGTTCAGTGCAGGCGCGTGAGCGTTCAGCCAGTCGCGCAGGCCTTCGGGCAGCACGGTGCTCATGCGCCGAGCACGCCCGCGCTGAAGGGCTGCAGCTGAGGATTGATCGGGTTCTGCGCGAAGTTGTTGGCGAAATTGCACAGCGTCGCCAGGCTCACGCCGAGAATGACTTCGAGCACCTGTTCGCGCCCGAAGCCGGCACCGGTGAATTCGGCCAGCGCCGCGTCGCTCACCGCACCACGGGTGGCGATCACCTCGGCGGCGAAGGCGGCCAGCGCATCCAGCCGCGCATCGCCGACCGGTCGACCGCGCTGCAGCGCGACCACTGCGCCTTTGTCGAATCCCGCCTTCTTCAGCGCGATGGCGCTGTGGCCGGCCACGCAGAAGTCACAGCCATGGATGCGCGCGGCGGTGATCTGCACCACTTCGCGTTCGGCCAGCGTCAGGCTGGCGCGGCCGTTGATTTCGCCGACGGTCAGATAGGTTTCCAGCGCCACCGGCGCGTTGGCCAGTGAGGCGACCAGATTGGGCAGGAAGCCGTTGTTGGCAAGCACGCGCTCGACCAGCGGACGGCTGGCGTCCGGCGCGGTGTCGGCGGTGAGCAGGTTCAGGCGGGGCATGCGGCGCTCCTCGATGACGATGCGCGCACTGTAGCCAGCCGCCCGCCCCCGCCCAACCAATTCAAAATGCAGAACAAATCATGAAATGCTTATCACGATCCGCCCTGCAGTCATTCACTCGAGCACCGGCGCGCACACCGGCGTGACCGGCTCGCCGGCGATCACCTTTTTCGCGAACGGGATCGAATCCTTCAGCGATCCATTCACGGTAGCGCTGTGGCCCAGGCCGGCGTACAGATGGCCTTCCACGACCGTGCCGGCGGCGCATGCGTCGCGCATCAGCGCCAGCTGACTCACCGCCGACGGCGTCACGTCCTCGGCGCCGGTACCGATGAACACCGGGTGGTTCAGCTTCAGCGTCGGATACACGCTGTAGCGCCGCGCCCGTTCTTCCGCGCCCTGCTGATAGCGCCGGTAGCGCTCGCCGACCTCGCCTTCCGGCTTGCGGGTGTTGGCCAGCGTCAGGCCGGCGCCGACCACGTCGCCCATCAGCTGCGACAGGCACACGTTGCGCGCCTGATCGACCACCGGTGCGGCGAAGTCGGTGAACACGTCGGCCGCCTGCAGCGCGGGCTCGTGCTGCTGGTCCACGATGAAACCGTAGAAACCGTAGGACAGCGCGTCATCCACCTTGTGCGGATTGCGCGGTGTCGCGTTGCCCGAGGTCGCCGGATTGTTGCTGCGGTAGATGACACCGGTGGCCACCGTGCCCTTTACCCCGAGATCCGGCGCATAGCCCGGCTGGTGGGCCGCCGCCGCGAAGGCGCCGATGCCGCCCTGCGACTGGCCGACGATGAGCACCTTGTTCGCCAGCCCCGGCACGTCGCGCACCACGGCGCGCGCACTGTCCAGTATCGAATAGGCCAGCGACGGCACATTGATCAGCGGGTGCGGGCCGGCCACGCCCAGGCCTTCGTAATCGCTGGCGACGATGGCATAGCCTTCGGACAGCCAGCGCTGCAGATAGCGCACGTCGCGGTAGGAACGGCCAGCCCACGACGGCGCGCAGACATCGGCCAGACCCACCGTGCCGTGCCCCCAGGCCAGCACCGGCCAGCCGCCGGCCGGCGGCGTACCGGCCGGAACGAACAGCGCACCGGACACCACGATGGGCGTACGGCCGTCAAAGCCGCTGGTCGAGGTGTACAGGATGCGCAGCTGCCTGGCGGTGCCCGTCAGACCGAGCGACGGCGGCAGCGGCTCGCTGCGCAGCAGCTTGCCCGGCGTGGCCGGAATCACGTCCTTCCAGACGTAGAAATCGGACACCCGGCCGTCGCCCTGCAGCGGGTCGGGTGCCGGCGCCCGGGTGCCGGTGGCGGCGGACAGGCCGGCCGACAGTGCGAGCGCGATGGCGCCGGCAACCAGCTTGCGGGTCAGTGCGCGGGAAGATGAAGCGAAGTGGGGGTGCATGGATGCGTCCTTGATGGATGTAAGACACCGGCGGCCCAGCCGCCGGTGGGATAGCGGATTGCGGATTGCGGATTGCGGAATGTTCAGTGCGCGTGGTCGTGGCCGTGGTCTTCCCCCGCCTCCTCGACCGCGGCCAGCGCCGCGCGGCGCAGCAGCGGCGTCGCTGCCAGGTCGTTGCGCACCAGCTCGCCGTTCTTCACGACGACCACCACCTTTTCCAGCGCGCGCACGTCGCTCAGCGGGTCGTCCCTGAGCGCGATGAAATCGGCGAAATGGCCGGGCGCCACCCTGCCGATGCGCCCAGACTGGCCGAGCAACTGCGCGGCATGCACAGTGGCGGTCTGCACCGCCTGCAAGGGCGTGAGCCCCAGCTCGAGCAGCGCGGAGAACTCGGTGGCGTTGCTGCCGTCCTGCGTGAAGTCGGTGCCGAAGGCGAACACCACGCCCTGGGCATAGGCCTTGGCAAGGTTCCGCTTCTGCGCGTCACGGGCGGCCGCCAGCGCAAGCAGCGTGCTTTCCGAGGCGCCGGCCTTCTTCGCCTTCTCGACCGAACTGGCCATCACCTTCACCGTGGGCACGATATAGACCTTGCCCTTCTTCACCGCCGCAATGCCTTCGTCGTCGATCAGCGTGCCGTGCTCGATCGAATCCGCGCCCAGCCGCGCGGCCAGCCGTATGCCATCGGCGCCGTGCGCGTGGATGGCCACCTTGCGGCCGAGGCCGTGCGCGGTATCGATCACCGCGCGCACTTCTTCCTCGGAGAACTGCACCTGGTTCGGGTTGGTGCCGGACACGAAGCCGCCGGTGATGCAGGCCTTGATGAAGTCGGCGCCGTACTTGATCAGCTTGCGCGTAGTCCGGCGCAGTTCATCCGGACCGTCGGCCACGCCTTCGGCAGTGGGCGCGACTTCAGGCCGATAGACGCGCGGCCCGGAACAATGACCACCGGTCACCGCGACCAGTGCACCGGCGTCGAGAATGCGCGGCCCGACGATGTCACCGTCGTTGATCGCATCGCGCAGCGCAATGACCGAATAGGCCGGCCCGCCCATGCTGCGCAAGGTGGTGAAGCCGGCGAACAGGCTGTTCTGCGCAGAGCGCGCGGCGTACAGCACATTGCGCGACTGGGAGCGCGCCGCCGCGTCCGGGCCGCCGGTCAGATGGACATGGGCGTCGATCAGCCCTGGCAACAGGATGACGTTGCCGAAATCGACCACCGGTACGCCGTCCGGCACGGCGATGCGGCTGCCCACGCTGACGATGCGGCCGCTTTCGACCAGGATGACCGGGTCGTCCACGTAGCGGCCGCTGTCCACATCGAGCAGCCTGGCCGCCCGGTAGGCGGTACGGGCCGGCGCATCGGCGGCCTGCACCGGAGATGCGAACACGCCGGCGAGAACCAGCGCGACAAGCAGACGTTTCATGAAAGTCCTCCGTCCGGCCACGCGAACATGGCCGGATTCAGGTGATCGGGGCCGCACCTGAAGCGCGGCCTGCCTGCATCAGAAGCTGTAGTTCAGGCTGGTGTAGTAGAAGGCGCCGAGGCCGCCTTCAGGCGCGTTGAAGCTGTACTTGGTCACCCCGCCCACGCTGGCCAGCGCGCCGCTGCTGTTGAGCAGCCGGCGGGTCTTGTCCGGGTAGCTGTCGAACAGATTGATCGCGCCGACCGAAGCCTTCAGACCCTTGAGCGGGCCGCTGAAGTGGTAGGCCACGTCAAGGTCGAACACCCACTGCGGATCGAAGGTCTGGTCGTCGCGCGCATCGGTGGCCCGGTTGGTCCACTTGCCGTAGCGGCGGGCGGCCGAGGTCACTTCCCATTGCGCGATGCGCCAGTTCGCACCCAGCGTGAACTTGGTGTTGGGCGTGATGTCCTCGACCAGACCGCGGGTGTTGCGGCCGACGATGCGATCCGACGGAATGACCGTGCCATTGGGCGTCACCACGTTTCGTGCCTTGGTGATTTCGGTGTCCGCCGCGGCGAAGCCGGCACTCAGGTCGAGCCGGCCACGGCTGACCAGATCCAGCCGGTACTTGCCCGACAGTTCGAAACCGCGGGTGCGGGTGTCGAGCACGTTGGTGAAGAAGGCGGCGTTGTTGATGCCGAACGGCGCCAGGATGGGGCCGAGCGCCGGAATGGTGGTGGTGGACAGGTTTTCCGACAGCAGCACCCGGTTCCTGATGTCGATCTGGTAGGCATCGAAGGTGGCCGAGGCATTCGCGGTCGGCCGCCACACAAAGCCCAGCGACACGTTTTCCGACTCTTCCGGCTTCAGCGCCTTGCCGCCCAGCAGTTCGGCGATCGGGCTGCCCGGCAGCAGCGTGCGCTGCTGCACGTCGGTGAACACGCCACCGATGTTGGCGGTCTGCACGCTGAACGCCGAATAGCCCAGCTGCACGATGGACGGTGCGCGATAGCCGGTGCTGTAGGTCGAGCGCACCGCGAATTCGGGCGTGAAGTCGTAGCGGGCCGAACCCTTGCCGGTGGTGGTGCCGCCGAAGTCCGAATAATGTTCGCTGCGCAGCGCCAGACCGAGATTGAGCTTTTCGGTCACATTGGCTTCCAGGCCGACGAAGCCGCCCCACACATTGCGCGAAATCGTGCGCGCATCCTGGTCGGTGATGCCGGAGTAGATGCCGGGCACCGCGACGCCAGGCGCACCCACCTGATAGAACGGACCACGGGTGTAGGCAATCGGGTCGCCGGCGGTCAGGTCGTATTCCTCCCAGCGGTAGGCCAGACCGGCTGACAGCGTAAGCGGGCCGGCAAAGGCGGACACCGGCAGGTCACGCACGTAGTCCAGGCCCAGATTGGCCTGGGTATGCGTGCGCTCGCCGGTGTCGTAGGTCGACGGCGAATTCGGGCCCCAGCTCGGATTCAGGCCGTTCTTGTCTATCGACTTCACGGTGTTCTGACCGATGTTGGCGTGCAGGTCGAAGCGGCCGAGTTCCTTGTCGCCGAAGCGGGCGCCGACGTTCAGCGCGGCATCGTCCAGTTCGTACACGGTGACCGGAATGCGCCCGAAGGGGTAGCGCGACTGGAAGGCCGCCGAGCGCACCAGCGCGCTGTTGGTGGTGTTGGATTCATAGAAGCCCTCACCGATGCTTTCGCGATGCGACACGGTGGCAAAGGCATACAGCGACAGGTCGGCATTCACCGGTACCTCTGCGTTCGCCAGCAGGTTGAACTGGTCGTTCACCCGCGGCGCGCCGAACTTCCAGTCCTTGTACGGATGATTGGCCGCCAGGCGCTCGTCCGGATTGGTGTTGTTGGCGAAGTCGCGCACGCCGGCATCGAAGCTCAGCGTCAGAAAGCCGTCGTTGGCCAGCGAAATGCCCTTCCAGCCGCTCAGCGTGTGCTGTTCACCGCCGTTGCGGTTGGCGTACTCGCCATAGCGGTAACCGATGGCACCCCCACTGTCACGCCCCTTGAGCACGATGTTGATGACGCCGGCAATCGCGTCCGAACCGTACTGGGCGGCGGCACCGTCGCGCAGGATTTCCACCCGCTCGATGGCCGCCACCGGAATCAGGCTCAGATCCACCGCCGCCGAGCCGCGGCCGCCGGCCAGCGCCTGTCGGGTGAAGTTGGCGCCGACGTGACGGCGCTTGCCATTGATCAGCACCAGCACCTGATCGGACGACAGCCCGCGCAGCGAGGCGCCCGCCGGAATGGACGAGGCGAAGGAGCCGTTGGGTGTGGACGGGAAGCTGGCCGACGGCGACAGGCTGATCAGCGCGCGCGACAGGTCGGCCGCGCCGGTGGCCTCAAGATCCTTGCCGGTCAGCACATCGACCGGGGCCGACGACTGCAGCTGGGTGGTGTTGCTGCGACGGGTGCCGGTCACCACCACGGCGTCAAGCGGGCCGGCGGACGCGGCGTCGGTGCCGCTGTCCTGGGCCATCGCCGGACCGCCTAGGGAGGCCAGTGCGCCAGCCACCAGGGCGCTGGCGCGTGCCAGCCTGAAGCGGGGAAGATCGATCATGTGAATACCTTTCTGTTCTGCGATCGGTTGGGGTGGAGAGATGTCGGACATGGCTGTGTGCGGTGCGTCGGGCGAAGCGCCTCCCTGGCACGCAATGCGCAGCCATGCAGGACTTCGGATCGGGGTTGGGCGCCCTCCCCGCAGGGAGGGCGCAGGTTCAGATCGAGTAGCGGATCACCCGGGCCTCGCGCTGGGGTCGGTGTGCCGCATCGATCAGACTGGGCGAGTGCTCCACCAGCTGTTTCGTGTAGCGGTTGAACGGATGGTCGAGCACGTCATCGACCGCGCCGTGCTCGACCACGCGGCCTTCGCGCAGCACCACCACGCGGTCGGCCAGCGCACGCACCACGCCGAGGTCGTGCGTGACGAACAGGATGGACAGCCCGCCCGCCTGCAGTTCGCGCAGCAGCGCGAGGATGGTGGCCTGCACTGATACGTCGAGCGCCGAGGTGATTTCGTCGCAGATGAGCAGTTGCGGCTCGCACACCAGCGCCCGCGCGATCGCCACCCGCTGGCGCTCGCCGCCCGACAGTTCGCGCGGATAGGCGTCCAGCAGGCCCGGCTGCAGCGACACCCGGGCCATCACCGCTTCCGCCCGCCGCTGCGCTTCGGCGCGATCCACGCCGAAGAAGTGACGTACCGCCGCGGTCAGCGTTTCGCCCACACGGTGGCGCGGATTCAGCGCACGGTAGGGGTTCTGGAAGATGTACTGGATCTGGTGACGCACGTCGGCCGTGCGCTCGCGGGCGTGCAGCGACAGGCTCTGGCCGCGATAGAGCACGCTGCCCACCGCGTGCTCGCCGAGGCCGGCCAGTGCGCGTGCCAGCGTGGTCTTGCCGGAGCCGGATTCGCCCACCACCGCCACGCACTCGCCCGCACCCAGGCGCAGCGCCACGTTGTGCAGCACCTGCCGGCTGCCGTACCAGGCATCGATCTGCGCGACTTCGAGCAGCGGCGGGCCGTCCGCCTCCGCGGCCGGGCGGCGCGCCGAAGCGGCCGCCTCGATGCGGAAGGCCGGGCCGGCGTCAAGCTTCAGGCATGCCGCCTGCTGGCCGCCGTACAGGTGAGACAGCGCCGGCTGCTCACTGCCGCAGCGCGCATCAGCCAGCGGGCAGCGCGGCGCGAAGGCGCAACCGGCCGGCCGGGTGCCCGGTGCCGGGGCCTGGCCCGGTATCGGCTGCAGCGCGCGCCGCTCAGCCACGTCGGGAATCGCCGCCAGAAGCCCCTGGCTGTAGGGATGGGCCGGCGCATCGAACAGCGTGGCCAGCGGCGCCGCCTCGGCGATGCGGCCGGCGTACAGCACGATCACGTCATCGACCAGTTCGCGCACCACTGCCAGATCGTGCGACACATAGACCGCCGCCACGCCGTGCTGGCTGCACAGCCGGCGTATGGTCGCCAGCACGCGCGCCTGGGTGCTCACGTCGAGCGCGGTGGTCGGCTCGTCCAGCACGATGAGGCGCGGCTTCAGCACGAAGGCCTGCGCCAGCAGCACGCGCTGCTGCTGGCCGCCGGACAGCTGGTGCGGAAAGCGCTTCAGGAAGGCGGCTTCGGCCGGCAGGCCGACGTCCGCAAACACATCGAGAATGCGCGCTTCACGCGCCGCGCGGTCCAGCGCCGGTGCATGCACCTCCAGCACCTCGTGCATGTGGGTGCCGATGCGCAGCAGCGGGTTCAGCGTGGTGGCCGGGTCCTGTGCGACATGGGCGACCACGCGGCCACGCACCGTGCGCAGCGCGTCCTCGTCCAGCGACAGCAGGTCGGTACCGGCCACTTCGATGCGGCCTTCGACGATGCGCGCACCATGCCGTACATGGCCCAGCAGCGCCGAAGCCACCGTGGTCTTGCCGGAACCGGACTCGCCCACCAGGCCGATGATGCGGCCGGCCGCCACCTCGAAGCTGACGTCGGACACCACATCGGCACCGCCCGCCAGCTGCACCCGCAGGCCCTGCACCTTCAGCAGCGGCGCCGCCGGCAGCGCCGGCGCCTGTGCTGCGACGTTGCTGAATACATCATTCTGCGCGGTGTCATGCGCCGCACCGGCACCGGATTCCACCCGCCTGAAAGCGTGTCCGTCCACAGCGATGACGCTCACGACTTTCTCTCCTCGATGCGTGAAGTGACCCGGCCCACGCCTTCGGCCAGCAGATTGGTGCCGAGCGCGAACAGCGCGATCAGCAGCACCGGACCGAATACCGCGGCCGGCTGTATCAGCAGCCCGGCGCGGTTCTCGTTGATCATCAACCCCCAGTCGGCGGCCGGCGGTGCCACGCCATAACCAAGAAAGGCGAGGCCGGACAGCATGCCGACCGCCCAGGTGAGCATGATCCCGAGATGCACCAGCAGCGGTGTCAGGATGCTGGGCAGGATTTCGCGGAACAGGATGCGGCTGCGCGGATAGCCCATCATTTCCGCTGCCTCGACGAATTCCTGGTTCACCACGCCGAGCGCGATGCCACGCGACAGCCGCACCACGCCCGGTGCGAAGGCCACCGCCACGGTAAGCACGATGATCCAGTGGTCGCGCCCGAGCATGGACACGATGAGCAGCACCAGAATGAGGTCGGGAAAAGCCATGAACACATCGGTGAACCAGACGATGGCCTGGTCCACCCTGCGCCGCGCGAAGGCGGCCAGCAGGCCGAGCGCGGTGCCCGCCGCCAGCGCGATGGCGGCGGCGGCGAGCGACATCCACACCACCGACACGCCGCCGGCCAGCACCCTGGACCACACGTCGTGGCCGATGTAGTCGTAGCCCAGCGGCGCACCGGCGGTCGGCCGGCCGTAGGTGATGCCGACCAGATCGGTGTGCGCGTGCGGCGCGAACAGCGGGCCGAACAGCGCGAAGCCCACCACCGCCAGCGTGAGCACCAGACCGAAGCGCACCTGCCGTGCCGACAGCACCGTACGCAGCGAAGAAGCGTGTGCGCTCATACCGACACCCTCCAGCTCTTGCCGGTGCGCCACAGCGAGGCCGCGTTGCGCAGGCCGGGCGAACGGGCGCGGATGCGGGTGGCGGTGCGCAGCCGCGGCGTGAGCAGCACGGTAATCAGGTCAGCGGCCAGATTGATCACCACCACGCCGACGGTGATCACCAGCACGATGCCCTGGATCAGCGGCAGGTCGCGCATTTCGATGGCCGCGTTCAGCGTGTTGCCGATGCCCGGATAGCTGAAGATGACTTCGGCCAGCACCGCGCCGCCGAACAGCACGCGGAAGGTCATGGCCACACCCTGGATCGCCGGAATGAGCGCATTCGGCACCGCGTGGCGCCAGATGATGCGGCGCTCAGGCACGCCGCGCAGCCGGGCGGCGGTAACGTATTCCGAATCCATCGCCTCGATCATCGAGGCGCGCACCAGGCGCAGCAGATAGGTGGCCACCGACAGCGCCAGCGTCGCGGTCGGCAGCACCAGATACTGCGGCTGGCGCCAGGCCGGCAGCGACGGGTCGAGCAGCGAGGCGGCCGGCAGAATGCTGAACACCGAGGTCGAGAAGATCATGACCAGGCAGATGCCGATCACGAAACCGGGCACCGCCTTAAACAGCACCACCGACGACAGCACCGCGCGGTCGGCCAGGCTGTCGCGCCGCAGCGCCATGAAAATGCCCAGCACCAGCGCCAGCGGGAAGGCCACCGCGGCGACCGCCAGCGTGAGCGTCAGCGAATTGGCGAAGCGGCCGGCCATCAGTTCGCCGACCGGCACACTGGAATCGATGGAGCGCCCGAGGTTGCCGGACAGCACCTGCTGCGCCCAGTCTGCGTACTGCAGCACCAGCGGCCGGTCCAGCCCAAGCTGGCGGCGCAGCGTGTCCACCGTGTGTTCCGGCGCCTCCGGCCCGAGGATGATGCGGGCCGGGTCGGAGGGCAGCGCCTGGGTGGCGCCGAACACGATGAATGAAATGACCAGCACCACGCCGATACCCGACAGCAGGCGACCGACGAACCAGGGCAGCCAGGCCGGCAGCCGGCCGCGCAGCGCCTTCAGCGTGGCCAGCGGCCCGGCGCTTGCCGGCGACGGCGCGCCGGCATTCAGGGGAACGCTGCTCATGCGGTGAGGCTCCGGCGCCAGATGCGGTCGGTGCGCCAGCCGGCGAAGCCGGTGCGATCAGGCGTGACGCCGCCGATGTCCTTCGACACCGCGTCGAGCACGTTCGAATAGCCCCAGATCAGCATGCCGCCGCTTTCGTGCTGGATGCGCTGCGCCTCGCCGATCAGCGCGCGGCGCTTGTCCAGATCCGGCTGGCCCAGCGCCTGCGTGATCAGTTCGGCGAAGCGCGGGTCCTTGAAGTGGGTCTTGTTGCCGACCGCGCGCGGGCCGTCGTGCTGCTGCACGGTCAGGAGGAAGGGGCGGGACACGCTGCCGCCGGTGCTGAAGGTCCAGTCGTTGCGTTTCGGGCCAGTGAAGATGGAGCCGTCGACCTTGGTCACGGTCACGTTCACGCCGGCCTTCTTCGCCTGCTGCGCGAACACCAGCGCCGCGTTGGCACCCGCGCCGCCGGCGGTCACCAGCTCCACGTCCAGACCGTTGCCGTGACCGGCTTCCTTCAGCAGCCGCGTCGCTTCGGCCAGGTCCTGGCGGCGCTGCGGAATGTCGTGGTTGAACGCCGGGTCGCTCGGCGAGTACAGGTCGTTGGCCACCCTGCCCTGCCCCTGCAGCACGCGCGCCACCAGTTCGTCGCGGTCGGCGATCAGGCGGAAAGCCCTGCGCACGCGCGGATCGTCGAACGGTGCCTTCTCCAGATTCATGTCGAACGAGTGCCAGACATCGGTTTCCGACGCCACCACCTCGAAGCGCGGGTCCGCCTGCAGGAAGGCCAGCTGTTCGAACGGCAGATTGGGCGCAATGTCGATCTGCCCGGCCTGCAGTGCCTGCAGGCGGCCGGTCTGGTCGCTGAAATCGAGAATCTCGACCTGGTCGAAATACGGCTGACCGGCCTTGAAGTAGTTGTCGAAGCGGGTGAACACCGAGCGCTGGCCTGGCGTGAAGCTCTTGAGCCGATAAGGGCCGGCGCCGACCACATTGCTCACCGGGTCGTAGTCGGTCGGCACGATGCCGCCCCAGCTCATCCAGCATTCGGCCAGCGCCACCAGACCGGCGCCCTTCTCGAACGGAATGCGCACCGTGCGCTCGTCCAGCTTCTTCACGTCGTTGCGCAGCAGCGAATACAGATAGCCGGCATACGGCGACGCGAGCTGCGGATCGGTCAGGCGCAACAGCGAGAAGATGACGTCGTCGGCGGTGATGGTCTTGCCGTGGTGGAACTCGAGGCCCTTGTGCAGCCGGATGGTCCATTCGGTCGCATCGGCATTCACCTCGGTCTCTTCGGCCAGCGCGAGCTTGGGGCGGGCATCAAGGCCCCACTCCCACAGCTTGGCGTACAGCGCCCAGCCGCGGAAGGCGCCACTGCCCACCGGCTTGTGCGCATCCAGATTGCCAGCCTGACCGCCTTCGATCACGCCGAAGCGCACGGTGCCGCCGCGCCGCGGCGTGTCGGTGAGCACCGCTGCGCCCTCCGGCGCCTTGCCGCCGTCGGAGCAGCCGGGCAGCAGCCCGCCCAGCACCAGTCCACCGCCGGCCGCGAGACCGGCGCGCATGAATGACCTCCGCGCTTGAAAACTCATTGAAACCTTCCGTACGAATCCGTGTATCGATGCCGCTGCAAGCTGTGCGCAGACGGCGTGTAGCCGTGATTAGCAGGAGCCGTGCCATGGCGGACGACGGAAATCCTTATGCAGATTTGCTTTCCCGCGTATCGGGAAAGGTGTGCACCGGCTGGGGCGGAAGTGACGCAAGCGATTGTTTTGACATGGGTCAACTTCGATTCGCGCCATGCACATCGGCAGGGCGACCATCGCGACTGCACGCGCCCGGCATTGCGCACGCAGACCGCCCTGCAGACGCAGCGGCGATTGCGACAGCCACTTGAGCGGATGTGCGCAGCCAAGGCCGGGTTGTGGTGATTGCGACACGCCGCCCTGTGGGCGCGGCGCCTCGCCGCGATCGGCGGTGAAGAAAGCGCGTTGCCGGGCACAGGCCCCGTCGCGGCGGGGGCGCCGCTCCCACAAAGTCCATTCCACGCTTATGTGTCTGTCACAGCAGCGGACCCTGCCCGCGATCGGGCGTTGGCCGGCTTGCTCACACCCCGGTCAGCGCAACCTCGTGGGAGCGGCGCCTCGCCGCGATCGGCGGTGAAGAGAGCGCGTTGCCGGGCAAAGGCCCCATCGCGGCGGGGGCGCCGCTCCCACGACACCCTCGCGACGCGTATGCCTCCGCCACGGAAGCGGACCCTGCCCGCGACCGGGCGTTGGCCGGCTTACTCGCGCCTGCCAGACCGGTCAGCGCAGCCCCGTGGGAGCGGCGCCTCGCCGCGATGGGGCCCGTGCCCAGCGACATAGCCTGATCCACCGTCGCATCGCGGCGAGGCGCCGCTCCCACGACATCCCTGCGCAGAAGCGCACCTCACCCGCGATGTACGCAGGAGCGCAGTCCTCAGGCCCCGGCGCGCAGCCAGAGCTTTTCGAAGCGCCAGGTCGGGAAGTGGGAATGTTCCGCTTCGGCGCCACCGACCCGACGGGAAATGCCATCCAGTGTGTTGGCGAAACCCCAGATCAGCAGGCCGCCCCGTTCGTGCTGGATCTGCTGCGCCTCGTGGATGAGCGGGCGGCGCAGCGCGAGGTCAGGCTGTGCCAGTGCCTGCGCGAACAGTTGGCCGAAGCGGCCGTCGTAGAACTGCGTCTTGTTCGACACCGCGCTCGGCGCATCGATGTGCAGCGCGGTCGACAGGAAGGACTGGCCCAGCGTGCCGCCGGTACTGATCGGCCACTGCAGCCGCTGCGGGCTGCCGAAGGTGGCGGCGTCCACCTTCTTCACGTTCAGCGTGACACCGACGCGGCGGGCCTGTTCGGCGAACACCAGCGCGGCATTGGTGCCGGCCGCGCTGGCGATCAGGTCCACCGTCAGATTCTCCTGCCCCGCCGCCTTCAGCAGCGCACGCGCCTGCTCGATGTCCTGCCGGCGCTGCGGGATGTCGCGGTTGAACGCCGGATCCTGCGGTGAATACAGGTCGTTGGCGATGCGGCCCTGCCCGTTCAGCGCGCGCTTGACCAGATCCTCGCGGTCAACCAGCAGCCGGAAGGCCTGACGCACCCGGATGTCGTCGAAGGGCGGCTTCGACAGATTCATGTCGAAGGACTGCCAGCCATAGGTTTCCGACACCAGCACCGAGGCGCGCGGGTCGCGTTCGAGCAGCGGCACGTGCTCGGGCGAGATCGCGTTGGCGAGATCGATCTGTCCGTTCTGCAGCGCGGCCAGGCGCGAGGTCTGATCCTTGAAGTCGATGATTTCGACCTCGTCGGCGTAGGGCTGGCCCGGCTTGAAGTAGTTGTCGAAACGCACGAACAGCGAGCGCCGCCCGGGCAGGAATTCCTTCAGCCGGTACGGGCCGGCACCCACCGGATTGGTGACCGGGTGATAGTCGGTCGGCACGATGCCACCGAAATTGACCCAGGTGTCAGGCAAGGGCACGAAACCGCGCCCTTCCTTGAAGTGCACCCGCACCGTACGCTCATCCAGCTTTACCACCCGGCTGCGGTCCACCGCCGACACCAGCCCGGCATAGGGCGACGCCAGTTCGGGGTCAGTGAGGCGCAGGATGGAAAACACCACGTCATCGGCGCTGATGGTCTTGCCGTGGTGGAACTCCAGTCCGGGCTTCAGGCGCAGCGTCCAGTGCGTGGCGTCCGGGCTGACTTCGGCCTCTTCGGCCAGCGCCAGCGCCGGCGTCATGTCCGGCGTCCATTCCCAGAGCTTGGAGTACAGCGCGAAGCCACGGATGATGCTGCCGGTGCTGGACGGCTTGTGCACGTCGAGATTGCCGGCCTGGTCGCCGTCAATGATGCCCAGGCGCAGCCGGCCGCCTCGGCGCGGGGTGTCGTCGACACCCGCTGACGCGGCCGCCGCCGTTGATGCCGGCGCCTCGTCGCGGCCGCAGCCGGCCAGCAGAGAAGCACCCAGCGCTGCGGTGCCGGTGAGCAGGAAACGGCGGCGGTCCATGCGATCGGACATGACGGCCTCCGGCTCAGGCAGCGCTGCGCAGCGACGCGGTCACGTCGCGCCGGCGGGACGGATTGAGCACCGGCACCTCGAAGCCGTGATCGAGATCGAGCAGCGGGAACAGCAGATCGGCCACCCGGTGCGCCTCTTCGATCAGCGGCCAGCCGGACAGGATGAAGCTGCCGACGCCCTGCGCCTGGAACTCGCGAATGCGCGCCGCCACGTTTTCCGCACTGCCTACCAGCGTGGTGCCGGACAGCGGGCCGAGCACGTTGAAGCCGTGCAGCGCCGGACCGGTCCAGATGTTCGGATAGATTTCGTAGTCGCGCGCCGGCGGCAGGCGGCCGGCCTTGATCGCCTCCAGATTCTTCTGCACCTGCGGGTTGTCGCTCCGGTAGCTTTCCAGTGTTTCGCCCGGCGGCAGCTGGCGTTCTATCGACTGGATCGCGTACTCGACCGAGGTGTTATCGACCAGGTACTGCGCGTAGTCCCAGGCCTCCTGCTCGGTTTCGCGCACGATGATCTGCAGCCGGGTGCCGAATTCCAGCGTGCGGCCCAGCTTCGCCGCCTCGGCGCCGACACGGCGGAACTTGTCTCCGAGGCGCTGCGGCGTGTCGGCGAAGCTCAGGTAGAGGTCGAGCAGCTTGACCGAATGCGCCACGCCGGCCGGCGAAGTGCCGGCGCCCCAGATCGGGAAGTGGCCCTGCCCCGCCGGCGCCGGACCGCCGCGCGTGCTGCCGGCCGCGACATCCGGGCGCGGCGCGATCCTGATGTACTTGCCGTCGTAACCGGCGCTGCTGCCGGCGTACTGCTGGCGGAAGGCGTCCCAGTATTCCCAGCTGTAGTCGTAGCGCTCGTCGTGCGGGTAATGCACGCCCTGCGCCGGCAGCATGCGGTCATTGCCATTGACCGCGTTGTAGATGAGCCGGCCGCCGGAAAAGCGCTGGATGGTCTGCGCGATCTGCGCCAGCTTGAAGGGCTGGATCAGGCCCGGGTAGATGGCGGCGACGAACTTCATTCGCTTCGTCGCGGTAAGTACCGACGACGCCAGCACATTGACCTCGTCGCCGCCGGTGGCCAGCAGTGCGCCGTAGTAGCCCAGCTTGTCGATGGCCTGCGCCAGCTGGACCAGATGATCGTGACCGGTGGCCCAGCGGCCGTGCGGCTCCCACGGCACGGTGCCGTCGGGTGCGGTCAGGTACCACAGAATCTTGATGCCCATGTCGATGTCCTCGTCGAAAGCGGCTTACAGCGAATAGGAGAACTGCGCCAGCACGCTGAACGGGCGCGTCGGCTGCAGGAATTCGGTGGTGGAGCCGGCCAGGCCGTTGGAGAAGTTCAGCTGGTCGGTCACGTTCAGGAAGCGCAGCGCGGCGTTCCACTTCGGCGCGCGGTAGTACAGCGACACATCGACGTTGTACTGGTCCGGCACGGTGACGGTCTTGCTCAGGTTGGTGGCCCACTTGCTGGTCCACCACGCGGACACCTCGACGCCAAAACCATTGTCGAAGCGGTAATCGACGAAGCCGGTCAGCGAATAGGCCGGAATGCCGGCGGCGTCGTAACGGCCGGCGGTGCGGCCGTTCAGCCGGTTGCTGTCGCCCCACACGGTGGCGTTGTCGGCATAGAAGCCGAAGGGCGAAAAGCCGGCCGGGATGATGGAGGTGTACCAGGCATCGATCCAGGTCAGGTTCACGCCGGAGCTGATGTGGCGGTCAGGCTGGAAGCGGATGGCCGACTCCACGCCGCGCACCTTGAGCTGGTGCATGTTGCCGTTGATGTCCGGCGAGGTGTCGCGGGTCTGGTGGAAGCCGGCCAGCGATGCGAACAGCTTGTTCGGAATGAGGTCTGCCTTCACCCCCAGTTCCTTCAGTTCGCTCTTGCTCTCGAACGCCAGCGGATTGAGCTTGTTGCGGTAGTCGCCGGCGATGGACAGGCCGCCCCAGGTGAGCACGTTGGCGAAGCCGCCGGTGTTCAGCGCGGTCGAGCGGTCCAGCGTGAAGTACACCGAGCTGTCGACCGTGGGCTTGTAATACACGCTGGCCTGATAGCTGGGCAGGTAGAAACCTTCGGAATCCGAGCGGTTCGGGCCCAGCGGGTTGCGGATGCGCGCATCGATGAAGCTCGCGTTGCCGCCGATGTTCAGGCCGAAGCGTTCGTTGAACAGCAGGTTGTGCTGGGTGAAGAAGCTGGCGGTGGTCCAGCGGCCCTCCGACGTGTAGCTCGCACCCGGCGTACCGCCGATTTCGGCGTACAGCCCGTTGCCGGCCGGGAACATGGCCGGCAGGTTGAGCAGGCCGAAGTAAGGCGAATTCACCACCAGTGTGGCCGGGTTGCCGGCGGACCGCGCCGCGGTGGTGCCGATCCACGAGCCGGAGGCGCCGCTCTGCAGCGGCAGACCGTACAGGCCGCCCGGCGTCTTCAGGCTGGGGTCCAGCGTCAGGTCATACGGATTGATGTTGAAACTGTTGTTGGCGGCCAGCGTCTGGTAGCTCTCGCGCCGGTAAGTGACACCGGTGTTGCTGTCGTTGGTGAGCTTGATGCCGCCCAGATCGAAGGCATGCTTGCCGCGCAGTTCAAGCCGGTTCTCGAAAATCTTGTCGTCGAACTGAGACAGGAAGGACCCGACCGAATCACCGGTGTCCGCCGAGCGCTCGTAGAAAGTGCTGTTGCGCAGCGACCATTTCGGCGACAGATCCCACGCCACCCGCAGCTGCGACGTGAGCCGGGTGGCGGTGTTCTTGTCTTCCTCGCGACCGGACTGAGCAGGCGAAATGGCAGCCAGCCGGTTACCGGGCGCATTCGGGTCATACACCCAGCCCACCACCGTGCCCGCCCCGCCCGGCCGCGCGACCAGTGCCGGGTTGGCGATGTACTGGCCCTGTGCGTTGCGGGTGCGGGTCTGCCAGCCGGCAACGCCGGCGGTGTTGTAGACCGGCGAGTAAAGGGTGTTGCCGATGCGGATCAGCGGCGTGGCGCGGCCGGCCGCGTACTGCTTGCCGCCGCTGTCCACCAGTTGCTGGGTCACGCGGTTCCAGCCGTGGGTGACGTTGAAGTCGTAGTAATCGTCGTAGCTCGCGTTCCAGTCGATGCGCAGGTCGTTGCGCGGCTTGAAAGCCAGCGCGCCGTAGAAGGCGTTGAAGTTGTTCTTGACGTTGTCGAAGTAGTCGTCGGCACGCTGGCCGGTGATGCTCACGCGATAGGCGGTGGTGTCGTTGATCGGTGCCGTGGTATCGAAGGTGAGACGGGCCTGCTTCCACGATTCGCCGCGCGGCGCCCACGCGCCGAACAGGCCGCTCACCGTGGTGACCGGCTTGTCGAAGCTGGGCAGCTTGCTCAGGTAATTGATGTAGCCGCCGCTGGAGCTGCTCGGCCCGAACACCACCGATGACGAACCGGCCACGATGTCCGCGCCTTCATACGCATTGAAATTGGTCGGGTGGCGCACGTTGTAGCCGCGCTGGCCGTCCTGGAACACCTCGGTGTTCTGGCCGCGGATCTGCGGCGCGATCGACACGTTCTGGCCGCCGCCGCGGGTGATGCCGGGCGCGTACTTCACCAGATCGTCTGCGGTGCGGATCGGATCGCTGCCCAGCTGTTCTGCGTTGATCTGCGACACCGAGCGCGGGGTGTCGACCACCGCACCTTCGGTGCCGTAGATCGCGCCCTGCGGGCGGGTGGGCAGCACTGCGGTCTTGCGGTCAACGGCCGCCCCCTTGACGGTGACGGTGGGCAGGTCGCTGTCCTGCACCGCCTCGGACGACTGCGCGGCGGGCACGGCATCAGCCGCATGCACCGCGGCCGCAGACGACACGAATGCGAACGATGCGATCAGCGCCGGCAGCGGCCTGATGCGCCCGGGAATCTGTCTGGAATTTTTCATGGTCGGACGTCTTTCCTTCAATGTCCGCACAGCGCGGACCGTTGGACACACCGCTCTGGCGGCGGCGTATTCGCTACCCTGTCGGAACAGGACCCGACCCTGTTCAGCAGAAGGCGTGCCACCCATGAAACCCGCTCCGGACAAGGCTTTTGACGTCTGCAGCCATCAAGTTCTGCGGAATATTCGGCACCCGACGGGCCCGCTGCGCACAGCATCTGACGACGCGCTGTCGTGAAATCGGCACCCTGTCCGGCGGCCACCGACGGCACCAGAAAGAAAAACGGCGCCCGATGCATGCACCGGGCGCCGTCATCGCGGAGTGACCAGCAATCAGGCGGCCGCAGCTTTCGGCGGCGGGGCCAGACGCGGCTTCGCCTGCACGCCCAGCGAAGGCACGTCGAAACCGTGATCGAGATCGAGCAGCGGGAACAGCAGGTCGGCAACCCGGTGCGCCTCGTCGATCAGCGGCCAGCCGGAGAGGATGAAAGCCCCCGTGCCCTGCGCCGCGTATTCGCGCAGGCGGGCAGCGACGTTCTCGGCACTGCCGACCAGCGTGGTGCCCGATGCCGGACCGAGAATGTCGAAGCCGAACCAGGCCGGCCCGATCCACACGTTCGGATAGATTTCCAGATCCCTGGCACTGGGCAGGCGGCCTGACAGCAGGGTGTCGACGTTCTTCTGGATGATGGGGTTGTCGCTTCTGTAGTTCTCAAGCGTCACGCCCGGCGGCAGCTGGCGCTCAGCGGAACGGCGCGCATGCTCGACCGAGGACTTGCTCAGGAACCACTCGGCCTGCGCCCACGCCTCCTCCTCGGTTTCCCGCACGATCACCTGCAGCCGCGTGCCGTACTCCAGCGTGCGGCCGATCTTGGCCGCCTCGGCACCGACGCGGCGGAACTTGTCACCCAGCAGCGGCGGCGTATTGGCGAAGCTCAGGTAGACATCCAGCAGCTCGACCGAGTGCGCGACACCGGCCGGCGACGTGCCTGCGCCCCACAACGGTATGCCCGGCAGCTGGGTCGGCGGATTCCAGGTACCCATCGGACTCGGGCCGCTGTTGCGCGGCGCCAGCTTCACGAACTTGCCGTCGTAACCGCTGGTGTCGCCGGCATAGACACGCCGGAAGGCGTCCCAGTATTCGCGGCTGAAGTCGTAGCGCTCGTCGTGCGGGTAGTGCACGCCCAGCGCAGCCAGCCCGGCGTCGTTGCCGTTGATCACGTTGAACAGCAGGCGGCCGTTGGAGAAGGCGTCGAAGGTCTGCGCGTACTTGGCCAGCACCGCCGGCGACAGTTCGCCCGGGTGCTGCGCCACCAGGAAGCGCATGCGCTCGGTCGCCGAAATGAGGGCGGAAGCGACCACCAGGCTTTCATTGGCACTGGTGCCCAGCAGCGCACCGTAATAGCCGAGCCGGTCGATGGTGACCGCGAGCTGTTCGAGATGGCGGAAATCGGTTTTCCAGCGCCCCTTCGGATCCCAGGGATAAGGGCCATCGGGTGCGGTGAGATACCAGAGCAGCTTGATCGACATGGCGTTGCGCGTCCTCTTTGTGAACCGTGTTCTTGAATGATCGGGAACACGTCTTTCAGCAGCATTCATGCCATGCGCCCCGCCCTGCCCCACGCGCTGCCCCACGCCAGCGCACCTCGGCCGGCAGCGCCGCCCTGCCGCTTTCAGGCGCCCGGCTCCCGCGTCTTCCGCACTGCGCCCAAGTCGACAGCCCTGCCGAAATTTCCACCCACGGCACTCGTCAGCTGCGCACGGCTGCGCAACAAGCGACCGGAAGAAGGCATGCCGAAGGGTTTTCGCCATGGCACGCGACGTGCAAAGAAGGCGGGCGACCTGCGCGCGCACCGGGACCACCCGGCGACGACGACGCGGGGCAGACATTTCAAGACAGGAAGAAGCTCCCCATGCACAGACGTACACAACTTTCGGCGCTGCTCATGCTCGCCTTTCCGCTGTTCGCACAGGCTCAGGCCGCCGGCGCGAACACCCCCGCCGCCGCAAAGGACGACAGCGCCGAACCGGCGCTGCAGAAACTGGTGGTGACCGCGCAACGTCGCGAACAGACCGCACAGGAAGTGCCGGCCGCGCTGTCGGTCATCAAGGGCCAGGATCTCGGCGGCAATGGCGACACCTTCCTCGGCGACGCGATCAAGTTCGTGCCGAACGCGGCCGCGCAGAAGGCTGACGGCGACACCCGCCCGCGCTGGTACATCCGTGGTCTGGGCACCGGCGACACCGGCGTGTCCACGGTCTATCCGACCGGCATCTACGCCGACGACGTCTATCTGAATGCGCCAATCGCCGGTGGCGTGGCGCTGTTCGATCTGAGCCGGATCGAAGTGCTGCGCGGCCCGCAGGGCACGCTGTACGGCAAGAACACCACCGCGGGCGCGGTGAACATCCTGTCCAACAAGCCGGTGTTCGAAAACGGCGGCTATCTGACGCTGGGCGCCGGCACCAAGAAGCTGCGCACGATCGAAGGCGCGGTGAATGGCGTGGTGAGCGACACGCTGGCCATCCGCGCCTCCTTCTACGACGAACAGCGCGACGGCTTCACCCGCAATCCGCTGCTCGGTGAAACCGTGGGCGACGTGGACAAGCGCGCTTACCGGCTGCAGTTCCTGTTCAGGCCGAACAGCGACTTCGACGCGCTGGTGAAGCTGCATTCGCGCACCTACGACGGCGACGGCAACACCGGCTCACTGCCGGTCGGCACCTATGCCGCCGGCTACGTGCGCCCGTCCGGCCGCATCCTGGAGGCGAACTTCCCGAGCACCAGCGAACTCGAGCACGACGGCGCATCGGCCACGCTGAACTACCGCTTCGGCGGCTATCAGTTCACCTCCATCACCGCCTTCGACAACATCAAGAACAAGACCTTCAGCGACGCCGACAACCTGCCTTCCACCGCCGGCCAGACCGACCAGCGCAGCTACGGCAACACGCGTTACGACCAGGTGTCGCAGGAATTCCGGCTCGCCTCGCCGAAGGAAGAACTGCTGCGCTGGATCGTCGGCGCCCACTACTTCCAGGAAGACATCGATTCGGTCGCGGTCACCGCCAACCTCACCACCGGCACGCCGCGCTTCCAGCAGACCAGCATCGAGCACGACACCCGCAGCTTCGCGCTGTTCGGCAACGTCACCTACGACTTCACCGAAAAATTCTCGACCACCGCCGGCCTGCGCTGGACGCACGAGAAGAAGAAGCTGGACATCGGCCTGCTGACCTACCAGACCGCTGCCGGTTTCAACTCGAATCCGTGGTGGCGCGCCAATGCGCTGATCACCCCGGTGCTGGCCGGTGCCGCCACCGCCAACGGCTCGCGCCATCCGGAAGACAGCTGGAGCGAGTGGACTTTCGACATCACGCCGGAATACCGCGTGACCGACAAGATCCTCACCTTCTTCCGCTATGCACGCGGCTTCCGCTCAGGCGGCTTCAATACCGGCATCGGCGGCAACCTGAACACCGCCACCACGGTGAAGCCGGAATACCTCGACGCCTACGAGATCGGCGTCAAGACCGAATGGCTGAACGGCCGCCTGTTCGCCAACGCCAACGTGTTCCGCTACGACTACTCGGACATTCAGGTGAATCTGCTCACGCAGAACCCCTTCGGCGCCGGCGTGGTGACCGCGCTGACCAATGGCGCCAAGGGCAAGGTGGAAGGTGCCGAACTCGAACTGCTGGCCCGCCCGGTCGACGCACTGGTGCTGCGCGGCAGCCTGGGCCTGCTCGAAACCGAGTACACCGACTTCGGCGCAAACACCGGCAACGCCTTCGTGCGCTCGCCCAAAGTCACCGCCGCGGTCGGTGCCGAATACACCTTCGGTCTCGGTGACGGCAGCCAGATCGTGGCCGCGGCCGATGCCAACTACCGCAGCCGCGAGTTCTTCCTGGTCGACCGCCAGAGCCAGAGCGCCTTCCCCGACCTCACCCAGGAAGGTTTCAGCCTGTTCAACGCGCGCCTGAGCTACATCACGCCGAACAAGAAGCTGCGCGTCACCGGCTATGTCGACAACATCACCGACGAGCTGTACCAGAACCACGGCCGCCCGAACGGTCCGAACGGCTCCGGCCGCTTCATCCACACCTACGGCTCGCCGCGCACCGTCGGCCTGACCGTCACCACGGTGTTCTGAGCGCGATCTGCGCCAACGCGGACAGCCCTGAGGGCTGTCCGCATTCCTCATTCACTTACGACAGGACATGCGATGAGCCACGTTTCCGAAGTCAGGGCCCCGGCTGCCGCCGAACCCGCACGCGCCGTCACCATCATCCGCAGCGACGATGAGGCCATCCGCGCTGCCCACGCCGCCGCCGCCATCATTGCCGAACTGGCGCGCGACCCGGCCAGCGAAAAGCAGCTGCCGGTACGCCAGGCCGACCTGCTGTCGTCCTCCGGCCTCACCGGCATTTCGGTGCGCCCGGAATACGGCGGCCTCGGCGCGTCGATCAGAACCATCGTCGACACCGTGCGCATCATTTCTGCCGCCGACGGCGGCGTCGGCCAGATCCTGCAGATCCATCACGTGATGGCGCGCGGGCTGGTCAATGCCGAATCCGAAGAGGTGCGCGCCTTCTTCTCGCGCGAACTGCTGGCGGGCAAGCGGCTGGGCAACGCACTTGCCGAGGTCGGTGGCAAGAACAAGTTCGACCAGAAAACCCGCGTCGAAACCGACGCCGAAGGCAGGCTGCGCCTGAATGGCGCCAAGTTCTACGCTACCGGTTCCTACCTCGCCGACTGGATTTCGGTTTCGGCCCGCGGCGCCGACGGCACGCCGGGCGGCGCGCTGGTATCGCGTCACGCACCGGGCGTCACCGCGCTCGACGACTGGCACGCCTACGGCCAGCGCCACTCGGTCAGCGGCACGGTGCTGTTCGATAACGTCGAGGTCGACCCGTCCATCCAGACGCCGCGCGGCAAAGGCCCCTTCCCGCGCACCGGTCTCACCTTCCCGCAGATCCTGCACGCCGCGATCGACACCGGCATCGCCTCCGGCGCGCTGGCCGCTGCCATCGACTACCTGAACACCCACGCCCGCGCCTGGGTGGAAAGCGGCGTCGAACGCCCGACCGAAGAGCCGCTCATCATCAACCGCATCGGCCAGTACGCAGTCGCGGTACGCGCTGCCGAAGCCACGCTGCGTTACGCCGCCGACGTGTTCGACCAGCACCGCGCCGCACCGGACGACCACGACCTCGCGACCGAACTCATTCTCGCGGTGGCCACCGCGCGCGCGAAATCGGACGAGGCCTCGCTCGCCATCGGCAGCGACCTGTTCTCGCTGCTCGGCGCCAGCAGCTCGCTGGAAAAGTGGAACCTCGACCGCTTCTGGCGCAACGCACGCGTGCACACCACGCACGACCCGATCCGCTGGCGCCTGCAGCACGTCGGCAATTTCTATCTGAATGGCGTCGATCCGGGCGAGTACAACCAGATCACCCAGGCGCGTCAGGGTCTCTGATCAGATTGCAGGGCGACACCGAAGGCCAGGGCGCTTGCCCTGGCCTTTTTCGTTCACTCCGTGAATACAGAAAATACGTTTGGAATAATATCGATCACAACCACCCGGCTTCTTGCCGGACCTCGCCGAGTTCAGGCGTGTTGCAAACCATGCCACCAGGTGACACACTTTTCACACATCCCGTGTTTTCAAGACCCGTTATTTCGCACGATGGCTGCGCAAGACCGAACTGAGCGATGCGGACCTGTGCCGGGCCATCGCTGAAATGGAAGCGGGACTGGTGGACGCCGATCTGGGCGGCAACGTGGTGAAGAAACGTATCGGGTCGGCCGGTCGCGGCAAACGCGGTGGAGTACGAACCCTTGTTGCCACGCGCAGAGCCGCACGCTGGTTCTTCGTGTTCGGGTTCGAGAAGAACGAAAGAGCCAATGTATCGACGACCGAACTGGACGCACTTCGATTGCTGGCAACAGAGTTACTCGCCCTCACCGACTCGCAGCTCGACAGTGCGTTGATCGATGGAACCGTGCAGGAGATATGTCGTGACCACTGACAGTCGCTCGAAAAGCCGAATTCTCGATGCAGTGCATGAAACGGCCCTCGACCTGCATCGTCTCGGATTCATCGACAAGCGCATGCAACAGAAGCTGGAAGTGCTGTGCGTGAAACCGATTCCGCCTTACGACAGCGCCCGGATCCGTGCCTTGCGCGAACAGTTGAAATTGAGCCAGACCGTGTTTGCATCGGTGCTCAACACGAGCCCATCCACGGTACGCAAGTGGGAGATCGGGGAAAAGCGCCCCAGCGGTCCATCGCTCAAGCTGCTCGATCTGCTGGACCGCAAGGGACTGGAAGCCATTCTCTGAACTGAGGACTCAGCCCACCGCGCGTAGGCCGGAGCGCTCGATGCGCCCCTTTCCGGTGACCAGCGGCAGCACCTCCTCGCCGATCCGGTAGGCCTCTTCCAGATGCGGCGTGCCGGCGAGGATGAAGCCGTCGGCGCCGAGCGCGATCAGTTCGTCCAGTTTCTGCGCCGCCTGTTCGTAGGACCCGACGATGCCGATGGCCGGGCCGCCGCGCAGCAGGCTGAAGCCGGCCCACAGATTGGGGGCGATGATGAGGTCCTCGTAGCGCTGCGCGTCGGCCGGGCGGTAGCCAGCCTGGCGGCTGACGCCGACCGAGTCCCCGCCGCTCTGGCGGAAGGCATCGCGGCGTTCCGGGCCGAGCGATTCGAAGCCGGCTTTCACGTCGGCCCACGCTTCCTCTTCGGTCGGCCGCGCGATGATGTCGACGCGGATCGCGCACTTGATGCGCCGGCCCAGTTCGGCGGTACGTTCCTTCACCCGCGCGAACTTCTCGGCCACCTGATCGAAAGGTTCCAGCCACGACAGGTAGAAGTCGGCGTGCCTGGACGCCGAACCCAGCGCGGCGTCGGACGAACCGGAAAAATAGATTTCCGGCAGTCCGGTGGCAGCCAGCGCGGACGGCAGCCTGCCCTGCTCCACCTGGTAGAAGCGGCCGTCGTAATCGAAGGGGCCGTCACCCTTCCAGACCCCCTTGAAGATGTCGAGAAATTCGGTGGTGCGGCCGTAGCGGTCGTCGTGCGCAAAGCGGTCGCCCCACCACAGCTGGGCCGGGCCGCCGCCGCCGGTGATGATGTTGAACAGCATGCGGTCGCCGCTCACGCGCTGCAGCGTGGCGGACATGCGCGCCGCTTCGACCGGATTCAGAAAGCCCGGCTGGAAAGCCAGCATGAAACGGAAGGTTTTCGTTTCGCGCGCGAGGTGGGCGGCGATCACCCAGGGGTCGTCAGTCATCGGAAAGGACGGAATGAGCCCGCCCTGGAAGCCGGAAATTTCGGCCGCCTTCGCGATCTGTGCCAGATGGTCGATATAGCTGCTGCCGTCCGGCTCGCCGTGCAGCAGGCCCGGCGCCTGGTTGCCGTCGCGCAGCGGCCACCAGTCGCCGCGGGTCGATTGCGGCCTGCGCACGGTGCTGATGTCGCCATGCGTGGGCAGGCGCCAGAAGAAATCAATGGTCTGTGCGGCGGATGAAGCGTGGGTCATGATCAGGCGGCCTTCCTGCCGAGCAGTTGCCGCACACGCGGCAGAAGGTGTTCGCCGACGCGATACACCTCGTCGAGCGAACGCGGTGAGGACAGTTCGAAACGATCGACGCCCTGCCGGTGCAGCGCGACGATGCGCGCGGCCAGTTCGTCGTAGCTGCCGGCCAGCAGGTCGGGGGCGTGGGCCAGACCTGCGCGTTCAGCCTCAAGCCGTGCACGCGCGCCGTCGTCGTGCGACACGATGCGGGCGCGCAGCGCCACCTGCGGCGAACGGCCCGCGCGACTTGCGGCCTCGCGCAGCAGCGCGATGCGCTCGCTCAGTGCCTCGCCCAGCGTGAAGGCGTGCACGTCGGCCAGCCGCGCCGAACGCGCGATGTCTTCGGCGCTGTCGCCGGCCAGTGTCAGTTCCGGGAAGGGACGGCCGGACAGAGGCCCCTGGAAGCCGCCCTCCAGCACCGAGAAGAAAGGACCGTCGTGACTGAAGTGCGCGGACTCGATGACGCCGCGTGCCACGGTGACGAAATCCTCCAGCCGCGCACCGAGGTCGCCGCTGCCGACGAAATCGCCGAGCCGGCGCCGGCGCGCCGCATCGTCCGACGATTCGAGCGCCCAGCCGAAGCGGTTGCCGCTGTAGCGCTGGAAGCTCACCGCCTTCTTCGCCGCATACACCGCAGAGCCGGCGCCCGGGCTGAAGGTGGCGACCAGCTTCAGCCGGCGCACTTCGCGCGCGAGCGCGCCGAGCACGATGAGGGCGGCGTCGCCTTCCGGCTCGTCACCGGCCACCAGACCGTCGAAGGCCACCAGTTCAGCAGCGCGCGCCACCTGAACCACGTGGTCGAAACTGCCGTAGCGGCCATGCCGCAGGTCGTTGGCCGCAGGCAGGCGCGGCGCGTTGCCGGCCGCCAGCGCGTCGAAGGCGCGGTTGCGCGCATCGTCCGCGCCGGGCAGGCGCCAGTAGAAGGTGGACGACATCGGAAACTCCTCGGGTACGACGGGATGGTGGGAATGCGATCAGCCCGAGCGGCGCCGGGTCAGCGGCACCACCGCCTCGCTGCGCGGCGCATCGGTGGCGGTCAGTTCGGCCAGGATGTCGTCCTTGAGCCGGTGCAGCAGCGGTGCGGCGCGGTCGCGCGGATGCGGCAGGTCGACATCGACGATGTGCGCGATGCGGCCGGGATGCGCCTGCATCACCGCCACCCGGTCGCCGAGGTAGAGCGCCTCGTCGACGTCGTGGGTGATCATGATCATGGTCGAACCCTGGCTCATCCAGATGCGCTGCAGCTCGGTCTGCAGATGCACCCGGGTCAGCGCGTCGAGCGCGCCGAAGGGCTCGTCCAGCAGCAGCACCTTGGGTTCGTTCACCAGCGCCCGGGCGATGGCGGCGCGCTGGCTCATGCCACCCGACAGCTGGTGCGGGTAGGCCTGCTCGAAACCGCTCAGGCCGACCAGCGCGATGTGCTCGCGCACCAGCCGGTCGCGCGCCGCGGCCGACATGTCGCGCCGGATCAGCGCGAACGCCACGTTCTGTTCCAGCGTCATCCACGGAAACAGCCGGTGGTCCTGGAACACCAGGCCGCGTTCGAGCGAAGTGCCGGCGACACGGCTGCCGTCGAGCGCGATATGGCCTTCGTAGTCGTCGTCCAGGCCGGCGATCAGCCGCAGCAGCGTCGACTTTCCGCAGCCGGAGGGGCCGACGATGCTGAGGAACTCGCCCGGATGCACGTCCAGGTTCAGGCCGGTCAGCACGGTCAGTTCGCGCTGGTCGAACAGGAAGCGCTTGCGCACTTCCTTCAGCTGCAGCGCGCCGGAGCGGAGCGCCGGCTGTTCAGGGGTGCGCACCACGGCGCGCGAATCGATGTTCATGTCGAGGTTCCGGAATTCAGGGGGCGGAGCGGGCCGGATCAGGTGCGCACCGGCCGCCAGCGCAAGGCGTGCCGGCTCAGGCGGGCCACCAGCAGATTGATCGCGAAACCGGTCAGGCCGACCACCGCGATGCACACCACCACGATGTCCAGCCGCGCCTGCAGCTGACCGTGCTGCATTACGGTGCCCAGCCCGAAGCCGGTCGGAAACAGCAGTTCGACGCCTATCGTGGCGATCCAGGCGAAGGCCACCGACTGCAGCAGGCCGGTGAACAGCGAGGGCAGTGCCGACGGCCAGCGGATGCGCCAGAAGGTCTGCCACGGCGTGAGCCGGTACAGCTGGCCGACCTCGAGCATTCGCGCCTCGACGCCCTTCAGCCCCTCATAGGTGTAGAGCACCGCCGGATAGAAGGCGGACAGCGACACCACGATCACCTTGGACAGATCGCCGCTGCCGAACCACAGGCCGATCAGCGGCAGCCAGCCAAGCAGCGGCACCTGGCGCAGGCCGTGGTACAGCGGCGTGAGCACCCAGTCCACCGGTCGCAGCAGCGCCATCGCCGAACCCACCGCGAGCCCGGTCACGCTGCCCCAGAACAGCCCGCCGAAGGCATTGCGCAGGCTGTTGCCGTAGGCGGTGAGCAGATCGCCGGACTGCCACAGTTCGCGCAGCGCGCCAGCCACCTGGGCCGCGGACACGAAGGCGAAGGCGTGCTCGCCACCGTGGCGCGCCTGGTGATCCCACAGCAGAATCAGCGCCAGCGGCACCAGCAGGCCGAGCGCGATGCGGGCCGGCAGACCGGCGCCGTAGCTGCGCAGCGCCGCGCTCATGCCGCCGCTCCGGCCGGCTGGGCACGCCAGCGCAGCAGACGTGCCTGCAGCAGCACGAAACCGCGGTCGAGCGCGAAACCGATGACGCCGCACACGACGACGCCCACCATGACCACGTCGAGCCGGAACATCTGGCGCCCCATTTCCATCATCTGCCCGATGCCGCTGTCGGCCACGATCAGTTCGGCCGCCACCAGCACCAGCCAGGCGCGGGTCAGGCTGAGCCGCACACCGGACAGCACCGCCGGCACCGTGGCCGGTATCAGTACCCGCCACACCAGCGAGGGCAGCGGCGTGCGGTAGATGCGCGCCACCTCGAACCAGGCCTTGGGCACACCGCGCACGCCGTCCAGCGTGGACAGCGCGGTCGGGAAGAAAGCCGCCTTGGCGATGATGACGATCTTGAACACCTCGTCGATGCCGAACAGCAGGATGAGCAGCGGAATGAAGGCCAGCACCGGCACCTGGCGCAGCGCCTGGAACAGCGGGTCGAACAGCCGCGCGAAGGTTGGCGACAGTGCGGCCGCCAGACCGAACAGCAGCCCGGCGCCGCTGCCGATCGAGAAGCCCCACAGCAGACGCTGCAGGCTTTCGCCCAGATGGCGGGCCAGTTCGCCGGAGGCGGTGAGCTGGCCGAAGGCCGCGAGCACCGCCTGTGGCGACACCAGCACCTCGGGCGGAAACACCCGCGCGGCGCTCAGCACCTGCCAGGCCAGCAGCACCGCCAGCGGCGACGCCACCATGACGCTGCGGCGCAGCGTGGCTTCGTCGATGCGCGCAGCACTCACCGGGCTGCCACCTTCTGTTCGGCCTGCGGCGTCCAGTAGCCGTCGAGCGGCAGACCGCCGGCGGACAGATCGCGCAGCGCCGCAGCCAGGAAACGGTCGTCGATGATGTCCTCGACCTGCACCCGCTTCTGCACCAGGCCGTTGGCGTGGATGTATTCGGCCACGTCGCTGAAGTGCTGGCGGTAGAAGCCGTCGAGCAGCGGCGAGAAGCGGTCCTTCCAGCCCACGCGCGGGTCATCGTAGTCGCGCGCGATCAGGTCCACCGGCAGGTTGCCGCGCGACGCCATCTGCAGCACCCTGTCGCGGTTCTCCTCCTGCGCCTGCCAGTGCGCCGCCTTCACGTAGGCGGCCACCACCAGCGTCGTGATGTCCGGATGCGCGTCGGTGAAATCGTGGCGCGCCCACAGGCCGGTGCGCATCTTCCAGTGCAGCGGCGCGTCCTTGGTCGACCAGATGATGCGGCCGGCCCCCTGCTGTTCTGTCACCAGCGCCTCGCTCAGCGTGAAGGTGGCGTCTACCTTGCCGGCCGCCAGCGCCGCGTGGCCGGCCTGCGGGTTCAGGTTGTAGATCTTGAAGTCGTTCAGCGTGAGGCCGTTCGCGTCGAGCAGCTTGGCGAAGGTGAGTTCCCACGGCCGGCCGCGGTGAATGGCGATGGATTTGCCCTTGAGGTCGCGTATCGACTGCGCTGCCAGCCCCTTGCGCACCACCAGATAGGCGTTGTTGCCCTGCCCCGGCGACAGCACGGTGCGGATGTCCACGCCGCCGGCCTTGGCGATCAGCGCCGGGAAGTCGCCATAGGCCGCGAAGTCGATGCGCTTCGCGGCAAAGCCCTCGTTGATCTGCGGCCCGCCGACCGCCGGCGACACCGGCTCTATCTTCAGCGCCACGCCGCGGCGCGCCAGTTCCGCCTCCAGCCAGCCCTGTTCCAGAATGATCTGGGTAGCACCGCTGAACACCTGCTGGCCCTGGTGCGGCGACGAGATCGCGGCGATGGTGAGCGTGGTCAGCGGTGCGCCGGCCGCAGCGGGCCGGGCGGCTTCGCTGCGCGGCACATCGACCGGCGCGACCGGCTGTTCAGGTGACGGACGCAGCGCCAGATAGGCGCCGAACGAAAAGGCGGCGGCAACGGCCAGACCGAAGCGTCGGGTGAAAAACGACATGATGACCTTCCTGCAGCGCGGGATGTCCGACAGGACGGAATGTCCGCGCCGGATCTGCATGCCGCAGTGCAAGAACGATGCCGAAAGTTCTTCGATGGCCGGAAAACGAGGCCCGGCGCCACATCCGGTGCGGCGCCGCGTCGATCACGCGCTGAGCGGAAGGGTTGCCCGGAGCGCAGCGCTGCCGATCCATGCGCACCGCTGCGCAGATCTGCGCAGTCCGGTTTCCCCGCCTCGTCCGCCTATCCGGCCGCAGCGATGCTGCGTCTGAACATGAGCAGCGAAGCGATGAACAGCGCGGCGGCGATGGCCGCCATCGCGAGCAGGCTGGGCCACACCACGTCCAGCCCGGCACCGCGGTACAGCACCGCCTGCGCGAGGCTGACGAAATGCGTGGTGGGTGCGAACTGCATGATGAACTGCACCGCCTGCGGCATGCTCTCGCGCGGCGTCATGCCGCCGGACAGCAGCTCCAGCGGCAGGATGACCAGAATCATCATGAGCCCGAGCTGGGGCATGTTGCGCGACAGCGTGCCGATGAAGATGCCGAGCGAGGTGGTGGCCAGCAGCTGTATCAGCGCCCCGGCCATGAACAGCGGCAGCGAGCCGGCGATCGGCACCGCCAGCGCACCGCCGATCACGAAGTGCAGCGACAGGCCGACCGCCACCCACACCACCAGCGCCATCGCCCACACCTTGGCGAACATGATTTCGAAGGCGCCGACCGGCATCACCATCAGGTGTTCCAGCGTGCCGTGCTCGCGCTCGCGGATCAGTGCGGCACCGGTCAGGATGACCGACAGCAGCGTTACGTTGTTGATCAGTTCCATCACGCTGCCGAACCAGGCGCTGGTCAGGTTGGGGTTGAACAGGATGGTGGGCGCCAGCTCGATCGGCGCAACCGTTTCGGTCCGCCGGTGCTGCACGAATTCCGCCACCTCGCCCAGCACGATGTTCTGGATGTAGGTGGCGCCGATGAAGGCCTGGCTCACCCGCATCGCGTCGATGTTCACCTGGATGGACGGCTGTTCGCCGGCCAGCACGTCGCGCTCGAAATCCGGCGGAATGTCGAGCACGAAAGTCCAGGTGCCGGCGTCCAGCCCGGGATCGACCGCCGGCGGCGCGATCATGTCCGGCCGCCTGAAGTACGGGCCGTAGAAGGCACCGGCGATGCGCGCCGACAGCACAGAGGCGTCCTGGTCCACGATGGCGATCGGCGCGTTGTGCAGCTCCTGAGACGTGGCGGTGGCCGCACTGTAGATGCCGCCGGAAAACGCCCAGGCGATCATGATGAGCAGCACCTTGTCGTGCCACAGGCTCATCAGTTCCTTCAGCCCGAGTCGCCAGGCGTTGAGCAGGCGGCGGCGCATCATTTTTCCTGCTTCTTCAGCAGCCATACGCTGAGCAGCGTGAGCACCGGAACGAAGGCGGCCATCGCCAGATAGTCGGCGTACAGGTCGCGCAGTTCGAGCGCCTTCGAGAACAGGCCGCGACTGATGGTGAGGAAATAGGTGGCCGGGAAGAAGGTGCCCATGGTGCGGCCGGCGCCTTCCAGCGAGGACACCGGATGGGTGAGCCCGGAAAAGGTGACCGTGGCCAGCATGGTCACCACCGCGGTCGCCGCCAGCGCGGCGATCTGGGTCTGCGCGAACGAGGACATGAGCAGGCCGATGCCAGTGGTGGCGGTGACGAAAATGAGCGCGGCCAGACTGAGCGCGGCCAGGCTGCCCTTGAGCGGCACCTCGAACACGAAGATGGCCAGCAGCACCAGGCCGTAGAAGCTGGCCATGCTCACCGCGATGTAGGGCAGCTGCTTGCCGAGCAGGAATTCCAGCCGGGTGACCGGCGTGGCGTACAGATTGGTGATCGACCCCAGCTCCTTCTCGCGCACCACGCCCACCGCCATCAGGATGGCCGGGATGAAGGTGAGCAGCAGCGGGATGACCGCCGGCACCATGGCATACACGCTGCGGAAGCCCTGGTTGTAGCGGTAGCGCATGTCCAGCTTCGCCGGGTAAGCGGTGGCCGGCAGCCCTTCGCGCACCACCGCCTGCTGCAGGAAGTCGGCGTGCAGGCCCTGCACGTAGCCGAGCGTGGTTTCGGCGCGGAAGGGCATGGCGCCATCGACCCACACGCCGATCTCGACCGCGTGACCGCTGCGCAGCCGGCGCCCGAATTCGGGCGGAATTTCCAGCGCCACGCTCAGTTCGCCGGCGCGCATGCGGCGGTCCAGATCGTCGGCGCCGGCCAGCGGCGGCCGTTCGATGAAATAGCGCGAGCCGGCCATGTTCTCGATGTAGGCACGGCTTTCCGGCGTGTCGTCGCGGTCCAGCACCGCGAACTTGAGGTCTTCCACATCCATCGAAATGCCGTAGCCGAGGATGAGCACCAGAATGACCGAACCCAGCATGGCGAAGGTGAGCCGTACCGGGTCGCGCATCACTTCCAGCCATTCGCGCCGCGCGTAGGCCAGCAGCCGGCGCAGGCTGAAGGCCGGCGGCTGCGCGCGTTCCGCCGCCGGTGGTGCGGCCGCCGGCGCCGGCCCGGCGGGCGCTTCGCCGCCACCTGCTGCGGTGTCGGCGGTCGCCTCTTCCAGATAGGCGATGAAGGCTTCTTCCAGACTGGCGGCGCCGCGCCGGGCGATCAGCGCGGCCGGGGTGTCGCTGGCCAGCACGCGTCCGGCATGCATCAGCGAAATGCGGTCGCAGCGCTCGCCCTCGTTCATGAAGTGGGTGGACACGAAGATGGTCACGCCGTCGCGGCGCGACAGCTCGACCAGCAGCCGCCAGAAGCCGTCGCGCGCCACCGGGTCCACGCCCGAGGTCGGTTCGTCGAGGATGAGCATGTCCGGCCGGTGGATGACCGCCACCGCCAGCGACAGCCGCTGGCGTATGCCCAGCGGCAGGCCGGCCGCCGCGCTGTCGAGATATTCGGCCAGCCCGAAGCGCGCCACCATTTCGTCCACCCGGGCCGGAATGTCGGCCGCCGGCAGGTGGAACAGCCGGGCGTGCAGCACCAGGTTCTGCCGCACGCTCAGTTCGCCGTACAGCGAGAAGGCCTGGGTCATGAAGCCCACGCGCATGCGGGTGGCCATGTCGCCCGCATTCACCTCGCGGCCGAACAGCAGCGCCCTGCCCTCGCTGGGCGGCAGCAGGCCGGTGAGCATTTTCATCGTGGTGGTCTTGCCGCAGCCGTTGGAGCCGAGGAAGCCGAAAATCTCGCCGCGGCCGATTTCGAAATCGACATGATCGACCGCGGTGAAATCGCCGAAGCGCATGGTGAGGCCCTCGGCCACGATGGCCGGGCCGTCGGTCTGCGCGCTGCGCGGCGGCACCACCAGCACTTCGTGATCGCGCCGCTTCTCTTCAGGCAGCAGCACGATGAAGGCGGCGTCGAGATCGGCGGCGCCGGTGCGTGCGCGCAGTTCGGCCGGCGTGCCGGTGGCCAGTACACGGCCGTCGTCCATCGCCGCCAGCCAGTCGAAGCCGGCGGCCTCGCCCATGTAGGCGCTGGACACCAGCACGCTCATGCCCGGCCGGCGCGCGCGGATGCGCTCGATCAGCTGCCAGAACTGGCGGCGCGACAGCGGATCGACCCCGGTGGTCGGCTCGTCGAGGATGAGCAGATCCGGGTCATGGATGAGCGCGCAGCACAGGCCCAGCTTCTGTTTCATGCCGCCGGACAGCTTGCCCGCAGGCCGGTCGCGGAAGGCGGCCAGCCCGGTGGCGGCGAGCAGTTCGTCGATGCGCGCGGCGCGCTCCGCGCCGGCATGGCCGAACAGCCGACCGAAGAAATCGACGTTTTCGTACACCGACAGCGTCATGTACAGATTGCGGCCCAGGCCCTGCGGCATGTAGGCGATGCGCGGGCAGACAGCCGCGCGGTGGGCACGGTCGGCCATGTCGCCGCCGAGCACGCGCACGCTGCCCTGCTGTATCACGCGCACGCCGGCCACCAGCGCCAGCAGGCTGGACTTGCCGACGCCGTCCGGCCCGATCAGGCCGGCCATGCAGCCGGCCGGAATGTCCAGCGTGATGTCGTCCAGCGCAACGGTGTCGCCGTAGCGCAGACCGACGCCGGCGAGCCGCGCGACCGCGTCCGTCATGGTGCTGCGGAGGGTTTCGGTGTGCCGACCAGCGGCGGCAGCGTGGCCGGCCACGGTGCATCCGGATCAAGCCGCACCCACGCCACGCCGGGCAGGCCAGTCTTCACCTGCTTCGCGTGCGCCTTCAGCAGCTCGGGCGGAATCTTCACCCGCACGCGGAACATGAGCTTCTCGCGCTCGGCTTCGGTTTCCACCGACTTGGGCGTGAACTGCGCCTGCGGCGACACAAAGCTCACCGTGGCCGGAATCGAAATGTCCGGCCGCACGTCGAGCACGATGCGCGCTTCGGCGCCGATCGCCACCCGGCCGGCCTGCGAGGTCGGCAGGAAGATGGTCATGTAGACGTCGGTGATGTCGAGCAGCGTGAGCACCTTGCCGCCGGCCGCCAGCACCTCGCCCGGCTCGGCCAGCCGGTACAGCACGCGGCCGTCGGCCGGCGCCAGCAGCCGGGCGTCGTGCAGGTCAACGCGGATGCGCTCGCTGCGCGCTTCGGCCGCCGCCACCGCGGCTTCGGCCTGCTTCACCGCCGCCTGCGCCGCCTCGATCGACGACTGCGCCCCGCGCAGCTGCGAGGTCGCGGCACGCTGCGCCTCTTCCGCGGAGCGGCGGTTGGTGCGGTCGACGTCCAGCTTCTGGGTCGAAATGAAGCCCTTGTCCACCAGGCGCTGGGTGCGCTCGATGTCCTTCTCCGCCAGCGCGAGCTGGCTTTCGCGCTGCGACACCACCGCACCCGCGGTCGCCATGTCGCTGCGGCGCTGCGCGACCGCCGCCACGGCGGCAGAGCGGCTGGCCCTCGCCTGCTCGATCTGCGCGTCGCTGATCTGCAGTTCGGCTTCCAGCGCGCGCACGTCCATGCGCGCCACCTCCTGCCCGGCCACCACATCGTCGCCTTCGCGCACCGCCACGCTCTCCAGCCGGCCGCCGGTCTTGGCCGCCACGTCGATCTCGGTCGCCTCGATGCGCCCGTTGCCGGACGCGAAAGCGGCGGGCGGCGCCGGCGCGTTCAGCGTGCGCCACGCAAAATAGCCGGCCACGGCGGCGACCGGCACCAGCAGCAGAAGAACAAGACGGCGTCGGGATGCACTCATGAATGCGCCCTGCAGGATGAAGTCATGCCCCGATTCTGCCGCGTGGGCATTTCAGCGTCTTGATTTTTCGCAACGCAGCATCCCGTGGCCGCAACAGTGTCAGCTGCACACCCTGCAGGCAGAACCGGACAAGGCCCAGGCAGCCCGGTAGGGTGTGCTCGCCAGAGGCGAGCGCACGCAGCTCAGACATGAAAGCGCAATGCCCGCCAACCTGCCGCGGCCGACCGGCCCGCCACGACGCCCGCCGGGAAAGATTCAGCTGCCGGACAACGCCAACGCGCACAACATCAGCAGCAGCACCGCGTGCGGAAATGCCACGGTGGGCTTAAGCGCGGCACCGGCGTACTCCGCCAGCAACCCGACCGCGCCCGGCCGGCCTGCCTGCCACTCGCGGTGCAGCCGGAAGGCGGCACTGGCATCGGCCCCCTCGGCGATCAGCCCTTCGATCTTCAGCAGCCGCGTCCCCAGCCGCGCCTGCACCGTGCGCAGCATCGCCTCGGTCACCCACACCACCGCCAGCAGCGGCGCCGCCAGTTCAAGCGGAAAGGTAAACAGCATGCAGAACACCGCCAGCGCCACCGCCGCCAGCTTCACGCCAATGGCGCAACGCTCATGGCGCTCGTGGTCCTGCTGCAGGGTGGTCCATTCGATGTGGAGGGGCGACGAAGCGGGAGCATTCATGTGAGCAACGGTGAGACCGGAAAGAAGCAGGAAAGGCCGCAATCTATCCGTTGCCGGCGCGGCATGCCCGGGCATGCGTCAGGGTTCTGGTGTGAAAGGCCGAGAAGCGGGTCTCTGCCATGGTCCCGGCCCCGACATGGCCGCGCAGGTGCGAACAGAAGACGTCGCCAGACCGAACTTTCCGCTCGAGGAGCCCCCACCGCCGCTCCACTCGGATGAATGACTGATGGAACCGACACCGTGGATATGCTCCACTTGTCTGACATACAAGAGGTGAGGTTTTTTGTGCTCGTTTAACAGTTAGTTATCCGGCACACAGCGCCGTAACAAATTGAAAAAAAGAAGTAACCCGTGAAAATCCTTTGTGTTTATCAGGCGGCATCCATAGTTATGGAGCAAAACTTCGCCAGAAAACAAAGTTAGGCCCGCCAAGAACGACATCCGATGACTCTGCCGAAAATTCCCTCCCCTCCGTCCCCGGACACCTTAGACCTCCTGATTCGAGCAAGGTCGCTGCTGGAGCATGCGGTTAGTCATTCGACCTCGGCGTCGGGCGTCGATCCGATCATAGTGGTTCACGGCTTGGACAATTCAATTGAGTATCTTGTGCGAATCATCGCACGCCATATCGACTACGAACTACTCACCGGCGACTCCCTTGAGAAGAGCGGCCTGCTAGAGATCATCGCGAAGCTCAATAAACACCTGAAGGCCAACTACGCCGTCGCGCTGCCGCACTTTGAGGACATCCGAGTACTTCGTCAAGCCAGGAATCTTGTGCAGCACGCTGCAATCGATGTAGCCAAAGACCTCATCCACTTTGTTCGAATTACGCAGCGCTTCTTTGACGCAGTTGTGCCAGCCATCTTCGGATTGCAAGCGAACCGCCTCTCCATTTCGCAGCTGATTCAAAACCCTCAAATAAAGCTGTATCTTGAAGAGTCCGAGACCCATCTAAAGCAGGCTCAATATCTCGAGTCAGTAGAAGCTGCTCGAGATGCCTACGAAAACGCCTACCTATCCCATCTGGCCGAGTCTAGGCTGCGCACTTTTGCACCTGCAGCAGTATCACTAAACCGAAGCACGAGCCCAGAAGAGAGTTACCTACTTGAAACGCTCGCTGATGAGTTGCAATCGCTTAGATTGGGCGTCAATCCCACTCGGCTTGATCGATTTCGAAGAATACTCGATCACATCCCGCATGACCGCAGAATTGACGAACGCGGGAATATGGTAATGATGCGCCCTTGGCAAGAGAGCGATGCGCAATTCTGCCTAAGTTTCGCCAACGAATACGCACTAAAGTGGCAGCTAGACACCCTGGAGCCGTTGAACTCGCAGCCGAAACCCCTCGATCAATATCGAATAGATGAATTCGTGGACGATCAATCCATTGAGACTGAATCTGGATTAGGCTGCGGATTCGGTGGCTTGGAAGGCCGCGACGGACAGCTCTGGTACGTAGGGGAGAAGACAATTGGAACACTGCGAGGCCTAAAAGTCGGTCAAACCTATCGATGGGGTTCCACACACTACAAGAATGGAGTGATCTCGACGAAGATCTCCTACGAAGCCACTCTCACTCAGTTTCACCTCAGAGTGGCAACAACGCGCCCGAAGAGATGGGAAGTGTTCTTGTGGCGCGCTAGAGTTCCTTTCACCTGGCATCGAGATGATTTCGCTGACGGCCAATGGAAATCTGCTAGTATTGATCTAAACAAAGCTGACGCAGAAACCCTGTGCACTCTCTACCCAATAGATCATGAAGCCGCAGCCAAAGTGATTGCACTACGAATGGCGCTGGGAGAGATAACATCCCTTGAGCAATTGGAGCGCATATCGGGCATATCGAAGCAGCAGCTCGATTGGCTCACAATGTTCACCCATCGATAGACGTAGCATGCCGACGTCCGCGCGGGGCGGGCCTAACCCCTCGTATATGGACTCCCCCCAAAATCAAGACTGACCGATAGTCTGGTTTTCCCGGGTAGATCACTTGCAGTCGTATATCCGGCATCCGTAGTGGGTTCTGAGTGACCCGTGCCGACATGGAATCTGCGCGGGGCGCGCCAATCGATACAAACGGCACGCATTTCGCTGCCGGAAGAGTTATCGGCGTTCGTCCCCGTGGGTGTGACCCGGTTGGCCATGATGAGCGATCTGTCTCGTGGCAAGCGGTGGCGGGAGGGGGTGACTCTGCTCAGGCAGCCACGGCGAACGAAGCCCGGGCTGCCTTTCTTGCCAGCCGGGGTTGGGGTTCACCGTAGGCGGTGGCATCGCGCAGCACGCTGTAGCAGATGCGCGCGAGCTTGTTGGCCAGTGCGCACGCGGCCTTGTTGTGGTGGGTACGCGCCTGGATGTTCACCGCCCACTGGCGCAGCGCATCCAGCTGCCGGTCAGCTTTGGCGGCGAGCGTGGCGGCTCTGAGGCAGGCGCGCGCGCCGTGCGTGAGCAGCATGTGCAGATACTTGTCGCCCTGCTTCGAGATGCGCCCGAGCTTGCGGGTCGATCCCGATGAGTGTTCGCGTGGCGTGAGCCCGAACCCGCTCGCGAATCGAGGGGTGGATGACAGATCACGCTTCCAGCATCCGGCAACGCACCCCACAAAAGAAAACGGCGGGCAGAGGCCCGCCGTTTTCCTTGCCACCGCAGAACTCAGCGGTTGGCGACGTACATGGTGATTTCGAAGCCGAAACGCAGGTCGGTGGCCTTCGGGGTTTCCCAGCTCATATTGATCTCCTCGGTTGTGGATAGGCTCTTTCGCAGGCCCGGCGGGGCGCGGTTGCGCTCCGCCTGACCTGCACTGCCAGTATCGTCAGCCGCTGTGGCGTCGGCCTCGGCAGAGGTCTGAACTCAGTCTAAGGAAATTCATGAAGCCATGATCCGGAAGACTTTTCGGCCCGGCCTCGCTCAGTCGGCCAGCACCAGCTTCACGTCGATGTTGCCGCGGGTGGCGTTGGAGTACGGGCACACGATGTGGGCGCGGTCCACCAGGCCCTGCAGCTGTTCGCGCGGCAGGCCGGGCACCGAGATGGTCAGTTCGACCTCGATGCCGAAGCCGGTCGGGATGGCGCCGATGCCGACGCGGCCGGTGATGCGGGCGTCGGCCGGGATCGCGACCTTGTCCTGACCGGCAACGAACTTCAGCGCTCCCAGGAAGCAGGCGGAGTAGCCCGCCGCGAACAGCTGTTCCGGATTGGTGCCCGGGCCGCCGGCGCCGCCCAGTTCCTTCGGCGTGGACAGCTGGATGTCGAGCACGCCGTCGGACGACACGGCACGACCTTCGCGGCCGCCGGTGGCGCTGGCCTGGGCGGTATACAGAACCTGTTCAATCGACATGGTGGTCTCCTGGGTATGAGGTGGAATCGGGTACCGCCCCGGACGGGCCGGTGAACCCGGTGACCGCACTATGCGCCGCTCATCCGCACCAATGGAGATAATATGTATCGATTACTTGACTGATCGTATCACTCATGACGAATGAGGCACCTGCCGCACCGGACCGGCTCGAAGCCCTGCTGCAGCATTTTTCGGTCAGCGCGCGGGTATTCAATACCGGTGCGCTGTGCGGAGTGACCGACATCGGCGAAGCGGACGCGGCCGGTCGCATGCATCTGGTGCGCGCCGGCGCGGTCGAGGTGCACCACCCGGGCCGCCCGGTGCTGCAGCTCAGCGAACCGAGCCTGCTGCTCTACCCGCGGCCCCAGGCCAGCCGCTTCGTGACCGACCCGGTGCGCGGCGCCGATTTCGCCTGCGCCCGCCTGCACTTTTCCGGTGGCGACGCGAACCCGATCGCCGCCGCGCTGCCGGATGTCACCTGTCTGCCGCTGTCCGCGCTCGACGGTGCCGGCGCGGTGCTGGCGCTGCTGTTCGAGGAGGCGGGCCGGCAGTATTGCGGCCGGCAGGCGGTGCTCGACCGGCTGTTCGAAGTGCTGCTGATCCAGGTGCTGCGCCATCTGATGGAAAGCGGCGAAACCCGCCTCGGCATGCTGGCCGGGCTGTCGCACCCGCGGCTGCGCCGCGCGCTGGTGGCGATGCACGCCGAGCCCGCCCACCCGTGGTCGCTGGACGCGCTGGCCGCCGCCTGCGGCATGTCGCGCAGCGTGTTTGCCAATACCTTCCGCGACACCATGGGCTGCACGCCCGGTGCCTATCTGCAGCGCTGGCGCATCGGCCTGGCACAGCGCGCGCTGCGCCAGGGCCGCGCGCTCAAGCTGATCGCGGACGACGTGGGCTATGGCAGCGAAGCGGCGCTGTCACGCGCCTTCCGCGCCCAGACCGGGCAGTCGCCGCGGCAGTGG
Source organism: Methyloversatilis universalis EHg5 (assembly GCF_000378945.1). GTDB lineage: Bacteria > Pseudomonadota > Gammaproteobacteria > Burkholderiales > Rhodocyclaceae > Methyloversatilis > Methyloversatilis universalis_A. The sequence goes on from NZ_KB900539.1 coordinate 2,345,838, forward strand.
CGGACGTCACGTACGGTCTGAGCGGACGCTCCCACCGCATTCACCGTGCGCCAGCCGCCGCGACAGCGAGCGGACGCGGTGACACCTCCGGGGGCGGTGCGTGAGCAGCCCCCTCGCCCGTCGTCCAGTCGCCGCCCAGCGACCTGAACAGCGTAACCAGCGCACCCTGCCGCTGGGCGCGGATTTCGATCAGATTGATCTGCTGCGCGAAATAGGTGCGCTGCGCGTCCAGATAGCGCAGATGCCCGTCCACGCCCTGCCGGTAGCGCGCTTCCGACAGCCGCATTGCGGTCAGCCCGGATTCGGCCAGCGCGGCGCGCGCCGATTCCTCGCGGCGCAGGGTGTCGGTGGCGGCGAGTGCGTCGGCCACTTCTCGGAATGCGGTCTGTATCGTCTTTTCGTAGTCGGTCACCGCGATGTCGCGCCGTGCGGTCGCCAGATCGAGATTCGCCTGGTTGGCGCCGGCACTGAACAGCGGCAGCGTGATCTGCGGCATGAAGGACCAGGCGCTCGAACCGCCGCCGAACAGGCCGGACAGCTCCGCGCTCGAACTGCCGAACTGCCCGGTCAGCGATATGCGCGGGAAGAAGGCGGCACGCGCCGCACCGATGCTGGCGTTGCGCGCCTGCAGCGTGCGCTCGGCGGCGCGGATGTCCGGCCGGCGCTCGATCAGCCCCGACGGCAGGCCGGGCGCGATCTCCTGCAGCACGTGCTGCGCGTCCGCCGGGCGTGCGGGCAGCAGGGCCAGCACGTCCGGCGTGCCGGCGAGCAGCACCAGCGCGTTGTCCGCCTGGCGCAGCGCGCGCTCGATGCTTTCCAGATCCGCCCGCGCCTGTTCGGTCAGGCCGACCGCCTCCTGTTGATCGAGGGCGGACGCGGCCCCGACCCGCCGGCGCTGTTCGATCAGGTTCAGCGACGCTTCGCGCGCCTGCAGCGTCTGCCGCGTGAAGTCCAGCCGCAGCTGCGCGCTTTCGCGATCGAGCACCGCCTGCAGCAGCTCGGCGATCAGCGTGATGCGGGTGGCGCAGGCCGCTTCTTCGGTCGCCAGGAAATCCTGCAGCGCGGCGTCCGACAGACTGCGCACGCGGCCGAACAGATCCAGCTCGAAGGCGCTGATGCCGATGCCCGCCTCATAGCTGCCCTGCACGCCGCCACCGCGTGTCGACAGATCCGCCGGCAGGCGCTGGCGCGTGCCGTTGCCCAGCGCATTGATGCGCGGCAGGCGGTCGGCCCGCTGCACGCCGTACTGCGCGCGCGCCACCTCGATGTTCTGCAGCGCCTTGCGCAGGTCGCGGTTGTTGTCCAGCGCAAGCTCGACCACCTTCTGCGTCGGTGCGTCGATGATGAAGTCCTGCCAGGACACGCTGTCCGCGGACGACGGTCCTGACTGCGCATCGGCGGCGGGCCAGTGCGCCGCGACCGGCGCTTCGGGGCGGTGGTAGACCGGCGCCAGCGAGCAGCCTGCCAGCAGCAGGGCCGTGGCCAGTGCGCCGAGCCGGCCCGGAAGGGAAGAAGCAGTCATGTCAAACGTCCTCATGAACCGGTGGTGGAGCCCGTCGTGGAAAGGGATGGGGACGCATCGGTACCCGCGGCACGACGACGGCGACGTTCGGCCAGCGACAGCACCCACACGTAGAACACCGGCACGAACAGCACGCCCAGCAGCGTGGCACTGACCATGCCGCCGATCACGCCGGTGCCGAGCGCGCGCTGGCTGGCGGCGCCCGCGCCGGTGGCGATGGCCAGCGGCACCACGCCGAGAATGAAGGCCATCGAGGTCATCACGATGGGGCGGAAGCGCAGCCGCGCCGCCTCGATCGCCGCGTCGATCACGCTGTGGCCGGCGGCGTGCAGGTCCTTCGCGAATTCGACGATCAGGATGGCGTTCTTGGCCGCCAGACCGATGATGGTGATCAGGCCGACCTTGAAGTACACCGAGTTCGGCATGCCGACGACGGTGACCGCGAGCACCGCGCCCAGAGCGCCGATCGGCACGATGAGCATCACCGCCGCGGGAATCGACCAGCTTTCGTAGAGCGCCACCAGCAGCAGGAACACCACCAGGAAGGACAGCGCGAACAGCATCGGCGCCTGCGCACCGGCCATCTTTTCCTGATAGGACAGCGCGGTCCATTCGTGCCCCACGCCGGCCGGCAGCTCGGCGACGATGCGCTCGATCTCGGCCATCGCCTCGCCGGTGCTGTAGCCCGGTGCCGCATCGCCAGCGATGCGGAAAGCCGAATAGCCGTTGTAGCGCGACACCTGCACCGGCCCGATTTCCCAGCGCGCGGTCACGAAGGCGCTCAGCGGCACCTCGTCGCCGTGGCTGTTGGGCACGTGCAGTGCCAGCACGCTTTCCGGCGTCATGCGCTGTTCGGCGTCGGCCTGCACCACCACCCGCTGCAGCCGGCCGGCGTTGGCGAAGTCGTTCACCGTCATCGAGCCGAACACGCTGGACAGCGCGGTATTGACGGTATCGAAGCCCACGCCCAGCGCCTCGCCCTTTTCGCGGTCGACATCGAGACGCAGCTGCGGCGCGTCGGCCAGGCCTTCCACCATCGCGTAGGCGATGACCGGCGAGGCGTTGGCGCGCGCCAGCAGTTCGTCGCGCGCCGCCGACAGCGCCGCACGGCCGATGCCGCCGCGGTCCTGCAGGCGCAGCGCAAAGCCGCCGGAATTGCCGAGGCCGTCGATCGCCGGCGGCATGACCGCCATGATGCTGGCGTCCGGGTGGCTGGCGAAGCGCGCATTGAAGGCCGCGACCTCGTCTTCCGCGTGCTGCCCGTCGCCGCGCAGCGACCAGTCCTTCAGCGTCGGGAAGGTGAGCGCCGCATTCTGGCCGCGACCGGAGAAGCTGAAACCGATCAGCGTGGTGAAGGATTCCATCGCGTCACGCGACTTCAGGAAGGCTTCGGTCTCGCGCGTCACCGCCTCGGTACGGGCCTGCGTGGCACCGGCCGGCAATTGCACGTCGACGATCATGTAGCCCTGGTCTTCCGGCGGCACGAAGGATTCGGGCAGCCGCACATAGGTGTAGCCGAGCACCGCGACCAGGCCGGCGTACAGCAGCATGTAGCGGCCGGTGCGGCGCACCAGCGACCCGTTGAGCACGGTGTAGCGCTCGGTCAGCCGGGCGAAGCCGCGATTGAACAGGCCGAAGAAGCCGCGTTTCTCGTCGTGATGGCCGGCCGGAATGGGCTTGAGCAGCGTGGCGCACAGCGCCGGCGTCAGCGTCAGCGCGAGGAAGCCGGAGAACAGGATGGACACCGCCAGCGACACCGAGAACTGCTGGTAGATCACGCCGACCGAACCGCTCATGAAAGCCAGCGGCATGAACACCGCCGACAGCACCGCGGTGATGCCGACGATGGCGCCCGACACCTGCTGCATGGCCTTGATCGTCGCGTCCTTCGGCGACAGGCCTTCTTCCGCCATCAGCCTCTCGACGTTCTCGACCACCACGATGGCGTCGTCCACCAGGATGCCGATGGCCAGCACCATGCCGAACATGCTCATCATGTTGATCGAGAAACCCAGGCCCAGCATGACCGCGAAGGTGCCGAGCAGGCACACCGGGACCACGATGCCCGGAATGAGCGTGTAGCGTGCGTTCTGCAGGAACAGGAACATCACCAGAAACACCAGCGCTATCGCCTCGAACAGCGTATGCACTACCTTTTCGATGGCGACATTCACGAACAGCGAGGTGTCGTAGGGCGTCGAGTATTCGATGTCCGCCGGGAAGTCGGCCGACAGTTCCTTCAGCCGCGCCTTCACCGCATTGGCGGTGGCGATGGCGTTGGCGCCCGGCGCCAGCTGCACCGCGGCGGCCATCGACTTGCGGCCGGATTCCTTCGACAGCAGATCGTAGGACTGCTGCCCCACCGCCAGCCGTGCGACGTCGGACAGATGCACGGTCGAGCCGTCGGCATTGGCGCGCAGCACGATGCGGCCGAATTCCTCCGGCGAACTGAGCGTGCCCTTCACCACCAGCGAGGCGCTCAATTCCTGGTCCACCGTACCCGGCGCGGCGCCGAAGCTGCCGGCCGGCACCTGCACGTTCTGCGCGGTGATGGCGGCATTCACATCGGCGACCGACAGGCCGTAGCCGACCAGCTTCTGCGGGTCTATCCATACCCGCATCGCCGCTTCCGAGCCGAACAGCTGCACGCGGCCCACGCCGGGCACGCGGCGGATTTCGTTGTTGATGCGTCGCGCCGCGAAGTCGGCCAGGCCGACCACGTCCTTGCCGCTGTCGTCGCCCTTGTAGTTCAGCGAATAGATCATCAGGAAGCCGGAGCTCGCCTGTTCGACCTGCACGCCCTGCTGGGTCACCGCGCGCGGCAGGCGGGCTTCCGCCTTCTTCAGCCGGTTCTGCACATCGACCTGGGCCAGGTCGGGGTTCTTGCCCGGCTTGAAGGTGGCGGTGATTTCGGCCACGCCGTCGGAACTGCTGGACGAGTCGAAGTACAGCAGGTCACGCGCGCCGTTGAGCTCTTCCTCGATCAGGCTGGTGACGGTGTCGACCACAACCGACGCGGACGCGCCGGGATAGGTGGCGGTGATCGAAATCTGCGGCGGCGCGACCACCGGAAACTGCGACACCGGCAGCGACGGGATCGCCAGCACGCCGGCCAGCGAAATGAACAGCGCGACCACCCAGGCGAAATTGGGCCGCTCGATGAAAAATCTGGACATGGGGCCTCCGCTTGGTTTCCGCTTAATTTCCACTCTCGCCGGCCGCGAGGGCCACGTCCTGCGCCGCCGGTTCGGCTTCGCGCACCACCATGCCGGGGGTCGCCTTGCCGCTGACGATGACCCGCTCGCCCGGCTTCAGGCCGTCAAGGATCTGCCAGTGGGCGCCCGTCATTTCGCCGGTGCGCACCGCACGCGCCTGCGCCCTGCCCTCGCCGTCGATCACCAGCACCTGCGGACTCGCGTCGGCCGCCTGATGCACCGCCCGCTGCGGCACGCTGACCGCGCTGCGGCTGATGCCGTGCTGCGTGCGCACACGCACATACATGCCGGGCAGCAGCACGCCATCCGGGTTGTCGAACTGACCGCGCAGCGACACCTGGCCGGTCTGGCGATCCACCGATATGTCCGAGAACAGCAGCCGGCCCTCGCGCGGCCGTTCACTGCCCTCGACGGTGAGCGAAATGCGCGCGCCGCCGTCCTTGTCCTGCAGCAGTTCGCCCTTGGCCAGCGCCTCCTTCATGCGCAGCACGCTGGCCACCGGCTGCTTGAAGTCGGCATACACGCGGTCGATCTGCTGGATGGTGGCCAGCGCGGTGGTTTCGTTCTGGCCGACCAGCGCGCCCTCGGTCACCAGCGCACGGCCGATGCGGCCGGAAATCGGCGCCCGCACGGTCGCGTAGTCCAGATTGAGCTGCGCGGTATCGACATCGGCGCTGGCCGAACGCCGCGCCGCTTCGGCGCTGCGCAGCGTGGTGACCGCGGTGTCGTACTCCTGCTGGCTGACCGCCTCGATGCCGACCAGCGGCTCGTAGCGGCCGACCACCACGCGGGCGTCGTGCAGTGCCGCGTCGGCGCGCGCCAGTTCGCCCTGCGCCCGGGCCAGCGCAGCCCGGAACGGCGCCGGATCGATGCGGAACAGCACCTGCCCGGCCTTCACGTCTGCACCTTCGGTGAAATCGCGGCTCAGCACGATGCCGGCGACACGGGCACGCACCTCGGCCACGCGCAGCGGTTCGATGCGGCCGGGCAGTTCGCTGCTCAGTTGCAGCGCCTCTGCCTTCACCTCGACGCTGCTGACCGGCACCGGAGCGGATTCCGCCTGGGCCACCGGTTCCTGCCCGCGGCCGCAGCCGCCGAGCGCCAGCGTGGCCGCCAGGATCATCGGCGCAGCCGCATGGCGCGCGTATCGCAAGCTGTTGTTCATGAGCGTCGGTCGTCGAAATTATCGGAGACCGAAAGATACTCACAAACACCGATTGAATCAATAATGATTCATTAAGACCTTGTTAGAATCTTGTTACGCTGTATGAGTCGGATTTCGATCAGAATCACGCCAGAGCCGCAGCTTCGAGACCTGACAGATTCAGATCGGGCCGCCGGATATCAGAATGGGGAGACAGACATGAGCACCGCAAGCATCGACGAAAAACTGCTGCAAGGCCTTGCGCGCGCGGTCGTCGAACAGCCGCGCGCCACGCTGCAGGAACTGGCGCGCACGGTCGGCATCAGCAAGGCAACGCTGTATCGCCTCTGTCCGACCCGGGAAGCGCTGATCCAGCAGCTGCTGGACCACGCGACGTTGCTCATGTGGCGCGTGCTGGAAGATGCCGGACTGGAAACCGGAACGCCTGCGGCCGCGCTGACCCGCCTGGTCGAACTGCATCTGGCTCACCGCGACTTCATGAACTTCCTGATGCGCTACTGGCAGCCGCAGCCGGTGCTGGGATCGGACGGTTACGATGCCTGGCAGAAGCACGACGCCCGTCTGGACGCCTTCTTCCTGAGCGGACAGAAAGCCGGCGTGTTCCGCATCGACATGAGTGCCGCCTGTCTGACCGACGCCTTCATCAATCTGCTGTTCGGCATGGCCGAATCCGAACGCCGCGGCCGGGTGGCGCGACTCGACCTTCCGCTGATCATCGAGCGCCTCTTTCTCCAGGGCGCCAGCAGGACTTGAGCGCCGCCCTTGTCAGGGTCGGCTCGATGCGTACCGGAAGGCTCCGGCCCGTGGCCGGCACAGCGGGAACGCGGCGGGCGGGCGGCGATCGAATCGATCGTGGCCGGCACACACGGCTGGCATATTGATGCCGCACATGACAGGCTGATCGGCCGCGATTCATGCGGCAAAAGTTTGATCTAATACTAAGCACACGAATAAAACTGACTGCACACTTCGCGCAGCTTCGAGCACGGCACCGCAGCACCGGATGCCACGCCGTCGCACGCAGGGACCGGCGACTGCCTGACGCCAGCCCCGCAGCGCGAAGCCGACAGACCGGGACGCACACCGACACCGGTGACGCCCCACCCGCCTTTCATCGCCATGCCTCACGACGTCAGCCTCATCGCCACCATTGCGGCCGGTTTCGGCCTCGCCATGATTTTCGGTCTGCTCGCGGTCCGGCTGCGACTGCCGCCACTGGTCGGCTATCTGCTCGCCGGCGTGCTGGTGAGTCCGAGCACGCCCGGCTTCGTCGCCGATGTCGGCCTCGCCGGTCAGCTGGCCGAGATCGGGGTCATGCTGCTCATGTTCGGCGTCGGCCTGCATTTTTCGCTGGACGAACTGATGGCGGTGCGGCGCATCGCGATACCGGGCGCCATCGTGCAGATCGCGGTGGCCACCGTGCTCGGCATGGCGGCCGCCCATCTGTGGGACTGGTCGCTCGGCGGTGCCATGGTGTTCGGCCTCTGTCTGTCGGTCGCCAGCACCGTGGTGCTGCTGCGCGCGCTTGAGGCACGCGGCCTGCTCAAGTCGGTGAACGGCCAGATCGCGGTCGGCTGGCTGGTGGTCGAGGATCTGGTGATGGTGCTGGTGCTGGTCATGCTGCCGGCGCTGGCCGATGTGCTCGGCGGCACACAGGGCGGCGCCGCGCACGCCTCCGGCCTCGGGCTGTGGCAGGCGCTGGCGCTGACACTGGCCAAGGTGGTCGCCTTCATCGTGCTGATGCTGGTGGTGGGCCGGCGGGTGCTGCCGCGCCTGCTGTGGTGGGTGGCGCGCACCGGTTCGCAGGAGCTGTTCCGACTGGCGGTGATCGCGATCGCGGTCGGCGTCGCCTTCGGCGCGGCCAAGCTGTTCGACGTGTCGTTCGCGCTGGGCGCCTTCTTCGCCGGCATGATGATGCGCGAATCCGAATTCAGCCATCGCGCGGCGGACGAATCGCTGCCGCTGCGCGATGCCTTCGCGGTGCTGTTCTTCGTGTCGGTCGGCATGCTGTTCGACCCGGCGGTGGTGTGGAACCAGCCGCTCAAGCTGCTCATCGTGGTGGCCATCGTCATGGTGGGCAAGACCGTGGCTGCCATGCTGCTGGTGCTGGCCTTCCGCTATCCGCTGAACACCGCGCTCACGGTGGGCGTGAGCCTGGCGCAGATCGGCGAGTTCTCCTTCATCCTGGCCGGGCTGGGCGTGTCGCTGGGCGTGATGCCGGCGGAAGGCCAGAGCCTGGTACTGGCCGCCGCCGTGCTGTCCATCGCCGCCAACACCGCGCTGTTCTCGGCCATCGAACCGCTGCGCGCCTGGGTGACCGCGCGCTCGGCACTGGCACGACGGCTGGAGCAGCGCGATGACCCGCTGTCGGCGCTGCCGACGAGCACCGACAGCCGGCTGCTGCACGAACAGGTGGTGCTGGTCGGTTACGGCCGGGTCGGTCAGCGCATCGCCGCCTCGCTGCAGGCGCTGCAGATTCCCTATGTGGTGGCGGAAATGAATCGCGAGCGGGTCGACCAGCTGCGCCAGCAGGGCATACCGGCGGTCTATGGCGACGCGCAGTCGCCCGAGGTGCTGATCCAGGCGCATATCGCACGCGCCGCGATGCTGGTGATCGCGCTGCCGGAAACGCTGCACGTGCGCACCATGGTCGAAGTCGCCCGCACGCTGAACCCGGACATCGAAGTGGTGATGCGCAGCCACAACGAGGACGAAGCCGAACTGCTGCGCCGGGAAAAGCTCGGCACCGTGCTGCTGGGCGAACACGAACTGGCGCGCGGCATGGCCGATCACGTGGCGCGTCATTTCGGCCGCCCGGCCGCCGCCGACAGCACAGCCATCCATCCGCCCTCCGGCCACTGACGCCGCTCCACCGAAACACGCCATGTCCTCCGCACCGCCGCCTCGCCCCACCTCCCCCGACCCGCAGCCCTGGCATGCACTGACCGCAGACGCGGTCTGTGCAGCGCTGGAGGTTGATCCGCACACCGGCCTGTCGGCCGCCGAAGCGGCCACACGGCGGGTGCGACACGGCGACAACCGGCTGCCGGAGCCACCGCGGCGCCCGCCCTGGCTGCGCTTCCTGCTGCAGTTCCACAACCCGCTCATCTATGTGCTGCTGGCGGCCGGTCTGGTCACGCTGGCGCTGGGCAGCCATGTGGACGCCGGCGTCATCCTCGGCGTGGTGCTCATCAATGCGCTGATCGGCCACATCCAGGAAGGCAAGGCCGAGCGCGCGCTGGACGCGGTGCGCGGCATGCTGGCCGCGCGCGCCACGGTGCTGCGCGACGGCGAGCGTCACCCGGTGGATGCGGCCGAACTGGTGCCCGGCGACATCGTGCTGCTGGAGCCGGGCGACAAGGTGCCGGCCGATCTGCGGCTGCTGCAGGCGCACAACCTGCGCACGGTGGAAGCGGCGCTGACCGGCGAGTCGGCGCCGGTGGACAAGACGCTGGAGCCGGTCGAGGCCGGTGCCGGCATCGGTGACCGTCATCCGGTCTGCCATTCCGGCACGCTGGTCGCCTTCGGTCAGGGCCGCGGCGTGGTGGTGGCGACCGGCGCGCGCACCGAGATCGGCCGCATCGGCACGCTGGTGTCGGAGGTGAATACGCTGGCCACGCCGCTCACCCGCCGGCTGGACCAGTTCGCGCGCCAGATCACCGGCTTCATCCTCGCGGTGTCGGCGCTGACCGTGGCCTACGGCCTGTTCGTCGCGCACATGCCGCTGCTCGACCTGTTCCTCGCGGTGGTGGGCATCGCGGTGGCCGCCATCCCGGAAGGCATGCCGGCGGTGGTGACCATCGTGCTCGCCATCGGCACCCGCACCATGGCGCGCAAGAAGGCCATCGTGCGCCGCCTGCCCGCGGTGGAAACCCTGGGTTCGGTCACTGTCATCTGCACCGACAAGACCGGCACCCTCACCCGCAATGAAATGAGCGCGGTGCGGCTGGTGCTGACCGGCGGTCGCACACTGCGCGTGAGCGGCGGCGGCTATGCGCCGGAAGGCGGCTTCCATGACGGCAGCCGGCCGGTGGATCCGGAAGCCGACGAAGCCATCGCCGCGGCAGCGCACTGCGCGCTGCTGTGCAATGACGCGCAGATCGGGCAGGACGGCGCCGGCGGCTGGAGCCTGGTGGGCGACCCGACCGAAGGTGCGCTGCTGGCGCTGGCACGCAAGGCCGGGCTGGACCCGCAGGACAGCGCGCGCGCCTGGCCGCGGCTCGACACCCTGCCCTTCGACTCGGCGCGCCAGTTCATGGCCACGCTGCACCACGACCACGACGGCCACGCGCGCGTGCTGCTCAAGGGCGCACCGGAGCGCGTGCTCGCGCGCTGCGACCGGCAGGCCGGCGGCGGCGCCTTCGATCCGGACGCCTGGGCGGCCGAGGTGGCCCGCGCGGCCGGTGACGGCGAACGGGTGCTCGCGCTGGCCTGTGCGCCGGTCGCGCACGGCACGGTGAGCCTGGAAGCGGCGCATCTGGACGCACCGTTCGAACTGCTGGGTCTGGTCGGCATCATCGACCCGCCGCGCGAAGAAGCGATTGCCGCGGTCGCGCAGTGCCGTGACGCCGGCATACGGGTGAAGATGATCACCGGCGACCACGCAGTCACCGCCGCCGCCATCGGCGCCGAACTGGGCCTGCAGGCGGAGGGCACGCTGACCGGCGAACAGATGGACAGGCTGGACGACGCCGCGCTGCGCGCGCGTGCGCTCGACACCGACGTGATCGCGCGCGCCAGCCCGGAACACAAGCTGCGTCTGATCGCCGCGCTGCGTGCCGAAGGCCATCTGGTGGCGATGACCGGCGACGGCGTGAATGACGCGCCGGCGCTGAAGTCGGCCGACATCGGCGTGGCCATGGGCGGCAAGGGCACCGACGCCGCGCGCGAGGCGTCGGACCTGGTGCTGACCGACGACAACTTCGCCACCATCGCCCGCGCGGTACGCGAAGGCCGCGTGGTGTTCGACAACATCAAGAAGTCGCTGATGCACATGCTGCCCACGAACGGCGGCGAGGCCGGCGTCATCCTGCTGGCCATCTTCGCCGGGCTGCCGCTGCCGGTGACCGCCGGCCAGATCCTGTGGGTGAATACCGTCACCTCGGTCACGCTGGCGCTGTCGCTGGCGTTCGAGCCGGCCGAGCACGGCGTCATGCAGCATCCGCCGCGACCGCCGTCCGAGGCGCTGATCACGCGCGCGCTGGGGCTGCGCATCCTGTTCGTGATCGCGCTGATGGTGGCCGCCACCTTCGGTGTGTTCCACTGGGAACTGGCGCGCGGCAGCAGCCTGGAACTGGCGCGTACCGCCGCGGTGAACACCATCGTCATGTGCGAACTGTTCTACCTGTTCAACGTGCGCCACTTCACCGCCCACGCCTTCCGGCTCGAAACGCTGACCGGCAACCGGGTCGCGCTCGGTGTCGGCGCGCTGCTCATCGTGCTGCAGCTGCTGTTCACCTACGCCCCGCCGATGCACGCCCTGTTCCGCAGCGCGCCGCTGGACCTGCAGTCATGGAGCGTGATCGCGGTCAGCGGACTGCTGCTTTTCATCGCGGTCGAAGCCGAGAAGGCCCTGCTTCGCCGCCTGCGCATCCACCGTCTCTAAGCCCCGTCAGGAGGACACCATGCCGACCATCCGCCGCATCATCGCCGCCACCGACCTGTCGGACGCCTCGCTGCACGCGGTCGACCGCGGTTTCGAACTGGCCGCGCGCCATGGCGCGCACTACACCCTGCTCCACGCCCTCGGCCTGGACGCGCTCGGCCCGCTGCGCGATCTGCTCGGCGACGAGGCCGAACTGGTGGCCGAAAAGGCGATACAGCACCAGTTCGACGCGCTGGCCGCCGTGGCCGGCGATCCGGCGCGCAATGCCGGCGTGGTGGCCGACGTGAAGATAGAACCGGGCCTGGCGACCCGCGTGCTGGCCGACTATGCCGCGTCCGAACAGGCCGATCTGGTGCTGGTGGGGGCCCGCGGCGCCAGCGTGCTGAGCCGGCTGCTGGTCGGCTCGACCGCCTCGCGCCTGCTGCGCAAGTGCGCCCGCCCGGTGCTGGTGGTGAAGAAGCCGGGCCGCACGCCTTACCGCCGGGTGCTGGTGCCGGTGGATTTCTCGCCCGGCTCGCTGGCCACGCTGCGCATGGCCAGCCATGTCGCACCGGACGCCGACCTGCTGCTTCTGAACAGCTTCGACGTACCGTTCGAAGGCATGCTTCAGTACGCCGGCATCGAACAGGCGGTGATCCACCGCTACCGCGCGGAAGCGCGCGAACGCGCGCTGCGCCGGCTGCACGCACTGGCAGAAGAAGCCGGGCTGGAGCGCGGCCGCTATTCGGTGCGCGTCGAACACGGCGAAGCCACCCGTCACATCCTCGACGCGCAGACCGAATGCCGCTGCGACCTGATCGCGATGGGCAAGCACGGCACCCACGTGACCGAAGAACTGCTGCTGGGCAGCGTGACCAAGCATGTGCTGTCGGAAGCCGATGCCGACGTGCTGGTGGTGGTCGACCGGCGCGGCCCGGCCGTACCGGCCGCCTTTCCGGGTGAAGACTTCGTCTGAGAACGGCCACGACCGCTGGCCATCAGCAGGCCCCATCGCGACGGGGCGTCGCGCCCACAGGAAAACCCCGCGACGTCGTGGGAGCGGCACCCCCCCCCCGCGATTTCGGCGCCCGTTCACGCGCCAGCGCCGGATGCAGGCCCCATCGCGACGGAGCGTCGCTCCCACAGGAAAGCCCCGCGCCGTCGTGGGAGCGGCGCCCCCGCCGCGATTTCGGCGCCCATTCACGCTCCAGCGCCGGATGCAGGCCCCATCGCGACGGGGCGTCGCTCCCACAGGAAAACCCCGCGCGGCGTCGTGGGAGCGGCGCCCCCGCCGCGATCTCGGCGCCCGTTCACGCGCCAGCGCCGGATGCAGGCCCCATCGCGACGGAGCGTCGCTCCCACAGGAAAGCCCCGCGCCGTCGTGGGAGCGGCGCCCCCGCCGCGATTTCGGCGCCCGTTCATGCGCCAGCGCCGGATGCAGGCCCCATCGCGACAAGGCGTCGCTCCCACAGGAAAGCCCCGCGCCGTCGTGGGAGCGGCGCCCCCGCCGCGATCTCGGCGCCCGTTCACGCGCCAGCGCCGGATTCAGGCCCCATCGCGACGGGGCGTCGCTCCCACAGGAAAACCTCGCGCCGTCGTGGGAGCGGCGCCCGTTCACGAGTCTGCACCCGCATCAATGTTGAGCTGGATCATGGCAGCACAGCCGGCGGCGACCATACTGGAGTCAGTTTCATCTCCTCCTTGTCCTGTATTTCAGGGCATTCGCACCGGCCACCGGATCCCTCCCTGGCCGGTCTTCTTTTGTGGGGCCGGCACCGGATGGGTCGATTCACCAAGAGAATCTTAGTTTCACCCATGGCATCATGGTGTGATGTCCTCGACTGCCCTGCACGCCCCGCTGTCCGTTCCGTCTTCCCGCAAGGCCACGCTGTACGGCTTCGCCGCGATCCTTCTCTGGAGCGTCACGATAGGCATGCTGCGTTCGGTCAGCGAACGCGCGGGTCCGGTCGGCGGCGCCGCGCTGATCTATGGCGCCGGTGCGCTGTGCCTGCTGGCACTGTTCCGCCCGCCGCCAGTACGCCATTTCTCCACGCGCTATCTGCTGGTCGGTGGCGGCCTGTTCGTGCTGTACGAACTGCTGCTGTCGCTGTCGGTGGGGCTGGCGGTCAGCCGTGAGCAGGCCCTGGTGGTGGGCCTGATCAACTATCTGTGGCCGCTGCTGACCGTGCTGTGCGCGGTGCTGCTCAATGGCGAACGCCTCGGGCTGCTGGCACTGCCCGGTTTCGCGCTGAGCCTGTACGGCGTGGCCTGCGTGTTCGGCGGTTCGATGACGCCGGCGCTGGCGCCACTGGTCGATGCGGTGCGCGACGCGCCGCTGAGCCCGGCCATGGCGCTCGCCGGCGCGCTGTGCTGGGCGCTGTACTGCGCTCTGACCCGGCGCTGGGCGGGCGGGCGCAATGGCGTGACTTGGTTCTTCTGCGCCACCGCGGCGGTGCTGCTGGCGATGGCGATCGGTACCGGCGCCCTGCATGCGCTGCCGGACGCGGTCACGCTGCTGCAGGCGGTGCTGGCCGGCGCCGCACTGAGTACCGGTTACGCGCTGTGGAATGTGGCCATGCTGCACGGCCGGGTCACGCTGATTACCGGCGCCGCCTACGCGACCCCGGTGCTGTCGTCGGCGTTCGCCGCGGTGTGGCTGGGCGCATCGACGAGTCCGGCGTTCTGGTGGGGTGCGCTGCTGGTCAGCGTCGGCGCGCTGCTGTGCTGGCGGGCGGGCCGAAGACGCTGAAGCCGGCATCGGCGCCGGTCTGGATTGCGCCGGAGAACGGGCGAAAAAAAAGCGGGCTGCAGCCCGCTTTTTTTGCCCAGCCGCGAATGATCAGCGGTTGGCGACGTACATGGTGATTTCGAAGCCGAAACGCAGGTCGGTGGCCTTCGGGGTTTCCCAGTTCATGTCTGTCTCCTTGGAGGTGTTCGCTCATTCACTGCGGCTGCAGTGCATGGATCGAATACTGCGCCGCACCGGCCGCGACCACCTCCAAGCGGTCTGGAAAGACGGCTCAGGATTTTCTTGAGCGCAGGCTTTCGAACACCGCCGGCAGCATGCAGTTCTGCAGGCTGCGCTGCGCGAACAGATAGCGGCCGTCGCAGACGAAGCCCAGTTCCTGCCAGTCCACCGCGTCGTTCAGCAGTTCGGCGGCACGCGCCAGATCGGCCACCCCGGGCCGGGCGAACAGCGCCAGCACCGAGCCGTCGTAATCCGGACAGTCGTGCAGAAAAAAGGGTCGCGGCTTGCGGGTCTTGCCATTCACGTAGATGCGCGGCCCGCCGCTGCGGTGGTGCATGCGCCCCCACTGCCACCAGTTGTGTTCGCCGAAACTGCGTACCCGGCGCGCCAGCAGCCGCGGCTTGTGCCGCGCCAGCCAGTCGTTGCGCAGGTCGAAGTAGGCACGCCGGGTCTGGCCGGTATCCACGGTGCTGGAACAGACGAATTCCATATTGCCGTCCGGATGCACGAACACGTCGTCGGCACCGGACACCGCGCCCACCCGCACGTCAAACAGCGACGCCAGCGGTACCGTGTAGTCGCCGCGCAGAAACATGAGCTGGCCGCGTTCGCAATGAAAGCGGCGGCCGTCGTGCATGCGCCGGTCCATGCGGCCCTTCTCGAAACGGAATACCGCGCAGTTCGGCACGAAGGGGCCGAACACCCGGCTGTCGCCGGTCTCGATGAAATCGGTGATGCTGCCCTGGGCGTAAAGCCAGTCATTGAGCCGGCGCGCGGCGGTGAGCTTGATGAAGTCGCGCGGCACGATGAAGATGAGTTCGCCGCCCGGCTTCAGGTGACGTACGCACTTCTCGATGAAGAACAGGTAGAGGTTGCTGCGGCGGTCAAACAGCTCGCCGGGCAGGCGCGCCCGGGTGTCCGGCAGGATGTCCTGGTGGCGCACATAGGGCGGATTGCCGATCACGGTGTCGAACTGCTCGCTCACCGGATAGGCGAAGAAGTCCATCACCTGTGCGCCGGCCGGCGCGACCGAAGGATCGATCTCGATCGCGGTGCAGCCGGGAATGCGCGTCGCGAAGGCGCCGTCACCCGCCGACGGCTCCAGCGTACGGCCACGATTGCGGCGCAGCGCCAGCATGCGTTCGACCACATCGTTCCGGGTGAAGACCTGTCCGAGTATTTCGACCCGGTGATTCCTTTCGTTCATGAGTCAATTGTCCCATGCGGCGCAGCATGTGAGGCAGCCGGGCATGGGCTAACATCGCTCCCCCGCGCACTTTCACTGCATCCGCCCATGCTGCACGCCCCGATGGAACCGTTCGATCACGGCTGGCTCGAGGTCGGCCACGGCCATCGCGTGTATTACGAACAGTGCGGCAACCCGGACGGGCGCCCGGCGCTGTATCTGCACGGCGGCCCCGGCTCCGGCTGTTCGCCACGCCAGCGGCGTTTCTTCGATCCGGAAAAGTGGCGCGTGGTGCTGTTCGACCAGCGCGGCTGCGGACGCAGCACCCCGCTGGGCCACACCGAACACAACCACAGCGATGCGCTGATCGCCGACATCGAGGCGCTGCGCCACTACCTGGGCATCGCGCAGTGGCTGGTGTTCGGCGGCTCGTGGGGTGCGACCCTGGCCGCCGCCTACGTCGCCCGCCACCGCGAAGCCTGCAGCGGCGTGCTGCTGCGCGGACTGTTTCTCGGCGGCCGTGAGGACATCGAGTGGTTCTTCCACGGTGCAGCCGCCCTCGCCCCCGAAGCGCACGACGCCTTCATGCAGGCGGTGCCGGCCCGCTGGCGCCGACGCGTCGTCACCTGGCTGGACCGCGTGTTCTCCGCCGGCGAGGTGGCCCGCATCGACCCTGCGGTACGGGCCTGGCGCGCCTGGGAACACGCGCTGGGCGTGTGGCCGGAACGCACGGTGCCGGCCGAGCCGACGCAGGACGAATGGCCGCTGCTGCGCGCGCGCTACCGGGTGCAGAGCCACTATCTCGCGCACCGCTGCTTCCTTGGCGAAGCACGGGTGCTGGACGCGCTTGCGCGCCTGCGCGGCCTGCCGGTGGCTTTCATCCACGGCACGAACGACCTGATCTGCCGGCCGCAGAACGCCGCACGCGCTCACCGCTCGCTGGCCGGCAGCCGGCTCGCATGGGCACAGGGCGCCGGCCACGACCCCTTCCACCCGGCCAGTCTGGCGCTGATCGGATCAGCGCTGGACGCGCATGCGCGCGACGGTCATTTCGACGCCTGGCCCGGAGACGGTGCATGAGCCTGCGGCTGAAGCTGAACCTGCTGATCGCGCTGGTCATCCTCACCTTCACCAGCACCATGCTCACGCTGGAACTGATGGGCACCCGGCGCGCGGTGGGCGAAGAGATCGAGGCCGCCAACCGGGTAGCGACCCAGCTGCTGTCGCGGGTGGCGCTGGTGTACGCCAATATGGGTTCGCCGGCCCTGGTCGACTTCCTGCACCGGCTGGGCCGGGTGCGCGCCACCGAAATCCACCTGCTGGACAGCGGCGGCAACCTGCTCTACACCTCGCCGCCCTCGCCCTACAAGGCCGGCCGCGACGCGCCGGACTGGTATTCGAACGCCATCCTGCCCAAGCGGCCGCTGCAGGAAATCACGCTCGGCGACGGCGCCCGGCTGGTGATCGCGGCCGACGCCTCGCGCGCCATCCTCGACGGGTGGGACGAAGCACTGCAGCTGCTCATCGTCGGCTCGATCGCGCTGCTGCTCGGCAACGGCATCGTGTTCTGGCTGGTCGGACGCGAGGTGCGACCGTTCAGCACCATCGTCCGCGGTCTGGAACAGATGCGTGCCGGCGACTACCACACCCGACTGCCACCGCTGCCGGGCAAGGAAGCCGGTTCGATGGCCCAGGCCTTCAACCGCATGGCGCAGTCGATCGAGGACAATATGAACGCGCGGCAGGAGGCGCTGGAGGCGCGCAGCAATCTGGAAGAGAACCGCGAACTGACCCAGTTCATCCAGAGCCGCATCGAAGAAGAGCGCCGCGACATCGCACGCGAACTGCACGACGAAATGGGCCAGGCGGTCACCGCGATCAAGAGCATGGGGCTGGCGATCGCACGGCGCGATGCGCAGACCGACCCGCGCAGCGCCGAGGCAGCGAATCTGATCGTCGATACCGCCAATCACCTGTACGACGTGATGCACAGCATCATCCCGAAACTGCGGCCGCTGGCGCTGGACAATCTCGGGCTGGAGGACGCGCTGGAAGATCTGGTGTCGGAGTGGCGGCGCCATCATCCGGACATGGAATTTGCACTGACGCTGCGCGATCTGCCCGAATCGCCCGGCGATTCGTTCAAGCTGGCGGCCTACCGCATCGTGCAGGAAGCGGTGACCAACGCGCTGAAGCACGCCCATGCCCGGAAAATCATGATTTCACTGGCCGGCACGGAACGCGGGCTGCAGGTGCAGGTCGAGGACGACGGTGCCGGGCTGGCCGAGGGATGGGCGCAGAAGCGCGGCCACCACGGCGTGCGCGGCATGCGTGAACGCGCGCAGGCGCTGGGCGGCGATCTGGCACTGCAGCCACGCGAAGGTGGCGGCACCCGCGTCAGCGCACGGCTGCCGATGGATTGAAGGGGGAAACCGAATGGGCGTGATGGGACCGATCAAGGTCATGCTGGTGGACGATCACGCGGTCGTCCGCATGGGATTCAAGCTGCTGCTCGCGGCCTGCGAGGACATCGAGGTGATCGGCGAGGCGGACAGCGGCGAAGCGGCCTACCAGCGCTATGCCGAACTGAAGCCGGACGTGATCGTGATGGACCTGTCCATGCCCGGCATGGGCGGCATCGAGGCGGTGCGCCGGCTCACCGCACGCGACAAGGGCGTGCGCATCCTGGCGCTGTCGGCACACGAGGACACCGCGCATCCGAAACGAGTGCTCAAGGCCGGCGCCACCGGCTACCTGTCGAAGCGCGGGGCGCCGGAAGCGCTGATCGACGCGGTGCGCACGGTGGCGGCGGGACGCATGTATCTGGATGCCGAAATCGCGCAGAAGCTGGCGATGCAGGACGTAACCGGCACGCAGAACCCGGTCGAAGCGCTGTCGGAGCGCGAGTTCGAAGTGTTCATCCACCTTGCGCGCGGCCAGTCGGTGAACCAGATCGCCGAAACCCTGCACCTGTCGACCTCCACGGTCGGCACCCATCTGTACAACGTGAAACAGAAGCTCGGTGCGTCCAACCAGGCCGAACTGACGCTGATCGCGCTGCGAAATGGGCTTATTGAGGCCTGATCGAGGCCTGATCGAAGCCCAGACAAAGTCCTGAGCGCAACCTGAGCCAGGCCCGGACGGGCCGGCTTCAGGCGTTCGGGAACGGACGCCTGAAGCGCTCCGTCCCGTTCCCGCCGGCAACCCGCCCCCTCCTCTGGAGTGCGCCTGAACACGCACCGTCCCGGTGCATACTCCCGGCAGTCTGCCGTCCGCCTGTGCGCGCCTCCGCACTCCGGCGTGCGGATTGCAACAGCTGCGCCCGCGCTCTTCCCCTTTCGCCGTTGAAGCCTGAAACGTCGTTTCACCGGCTTTCGATGCTGCACCGCACACACCAGCCGCCGTCCGTCGGCGCCAGACGGCGCGCACCGGGTATCTCCGATGAATGCCGCATGTGCCGGTGCCCATTGGTCACCGCCGTCTGACGCGTTCTGGCACGGATCACGCTTTAATTTGTGCGATGCACCATCACATATCCACTGACACAGGTTTGCCCTTCATGTCCCGTTAGTCCATCTGTCACCGCCCGACGCTCAGGCCGAGGGTGGCTCAACTGGAGATCACCATGCGTATCCTCGGCCTGCTGCTCATGCTCACTGTCGCGCCCGGCGCCCATGCCGACGCAGAGCGCTACCTTCAGCTGTCGATGCACATGGTGAAAGTGCTCGCCGCCAACGCGGACGGCCGGATCAACACCGGCACCGGCGTACAGCTGGACGAACGCACCCTGGTCACCAACTGCCACGTGGTCGGCGTTGCCCATCACGTGATCGTGGCCCGCGGCAGTACCGGTATGCCGGCGACCGCCCGCGTCGCTGATCGCCGTCACGATCTGTGCGTGATGAATACGCCGGTCGCCGCCGGTCGCCCTGCCGAGATCGGATCCAGCAGCGCGCTCAAGGTGGGCGATACGGTCTACGCGATGGGTTTTTCCGGCGGCAAATCGCTGTCGATGAGCGAGGGCCGGGTGACCGCACTGCACGACATGGATGGCGCCCGCGTGATCGAAACCGACGCGTCCTTCCAGCAGGGGGCGTCCGGCGGCGCGCTGTTCGATGGCGAAGGCCGCATGGTGGGCGTGCTCACCTTCTTCATCCCCGGCCTGAAGCGGCATTTCGCAGTACCGGCCGACTGGCTGGCCGAGGCGCTGGCGGCCTCCGGCGAAATGCCGCTGCCGCTGGCCATCGGCGCCGCACCCTTCTGGGCTGCGGCAGATGCGGACAAACCTTACTTCCTGCGCGCCATACAGCACGAGAACGACGGTGACTGGGGCCGCCTGCAGGCGGTGGCGAAAGAATGGGTGGACGCCGAACCGAACAACCGCGCGGCGATCGAGGCAGCGGTGCGCGCCAGCCACCTGCCCGCTCCGCACTGAGACCGGGGCGAGAGGCCGGCCCTGACCCGCTTCATCCGTGCCGGCGCAGTGTCGGCAGCAGCGCCCGCGCGTTGTCCCGGGTAATGGCGCGCACCCCGCTTTCCGTCAGGCCGACCGACTGCAGGTCACGCACGGTTTCTGCCAGCGGCACGAAGGGATTGTCGCTGCCCAGCAATATCTGCGACAGCGGGACAAAACTGGTGAGTGCGGCAAGGGCCGGCCGGTTGGCGCTACCGGCCAGATCGAACCAGTGCCGGGCCAGTTCCCTTTCCACGCCCTGCGGGGCGAGCGATGGCAGATTGGCCGGACCGTACTGCTTCATGCGGCCGATCATCATCGGCATGGTGCCGCCGGCGTGGGTGAAGATGAAACGGATGTCCCGATAGCGGGCGAAAGTGCCGGTAAAGAGCATATTAGTGATCGCGCGCGCGGTGTCCTGCGGCACCTCTGCAATCATGGGTGCGACATCCGGCATCAGGTTGCGACAGCA
The DNA here is from genome assembly GCF_000378945.1 of Methyloversatilis universalis EHg5. Taxonomy (GTDB): domain Bacteria; phylum Pseudomonadota; class Gammaproteobacteria; order Burkholderiales; family Rhodocyclaceae; genus Methyloversatilis; species Methyloversatilis universalis_A. Next base: position 2,366,403 of record NZ_KB900539.1, read on the forward strand.
GATCGGCGCGGTCGGGTGTACGAACACGACCGCCTTCCTGCGGTTGAGCTCTTCGAATACGGTGTCGTATGCGGGATTGCCCAGCCACTTGTCGCCGTAGCTGGTCATCAGGCCGATGCCATCAGCCTTCAGCACGTCCAGCGCGTATTCGATCTCCTTCAGGCTGCCTTCCTGATCAGGCAGCGGCAACACCGCGAACAGGCCGAAACGGCCACGGTACTTCGCACCCAGCCCGGCCGCGTAATCATTCACCTGGCGGGCGGTAAGGCGCGCAGCTGCCGCATCGCCGAACCACACCCCGGGCGAGGTCAGCGACAGCACCGCCGTAGCCACGCCGTTGGCATCCATCGCCTCGACCGCCTTGTCCGGCGTCCAGCTGAGCCAGGCCTGGCTCAGTCCGCCGCCGCGGACACCAGCAATCCTGTCCCGGTACTGTTCGAGATAGAACGGCGGAATATGATGGTGATGGACATCGATCGACCCGCCATCGCTGCCTGAGGGTGATGATGCGGAACGACAGGCGGACAGCCCCGCTGCCAGCCCCATGCCGACCAGACCGGACAGCACCCGGCGTCTTGGCGCGACATCGTGACCGCAGGTACAGGGCGCAAACAGGATGTTGCGAAAGAGATCGTCACCCATCGCTCACTCCATGTCTCGACAGCGGTTCGTCGAACAGCGGAAGGCGCTCAACCCGGCGGACGGCAGACAGCGCCCTGCCCGGACCCCATGCACGCTGATGCATGGAGCCCGGTGATGCGCAAACCTACTTCTGGACCACCACCGCCACCTTCTGCACCTGCACCTCCGGTGCCGAAGAATGCGCGGTCGTGCCCGCCGCCGACGGCAGCAGCGGCACGATGAGCAGTGCCACGATGTTGATGATCTTGATCAGCGGGTTCACGGCCGGGCCTGCAGTGTCCTTGTACGGATCACCCACGGTGTCGCCGGTCACCGCTGCCTTGTGCGCCTCGGAGCCCTTGCCGCCGAAGTGGCCGTCCTCGATGTACTTCTTCGCGTTGTCCCAGGCGCCACCGCCGGTGGTCATCGAGATCGCGACAAACAGGCCGGTCACAATAGTGCCCATCAGCACCCCGCCCAGCGCCTGCACGCCGGCCTGCGGCCCCATCAGGAAGGCGATGCCGAAGGCCACGACGACCGGCACCAGCACCGGCAGCAGCGAAGGCACCATCATTTCCTTGATCGCCGCCACGGTGAGCATGTCGACCGCGCGCGAATAGTCGGGCTTGGCCGTGCCTTCCATGATGCCGGGGATTTCCTTGAACTGGCGACGCACTTCGACCACCACCGCACCTGCGGAACGGCCGACCGCTTCCATCGCCATCGCGCCGAACAGGTAGGGAATCAGGCCGCCGATGAACAGTCCGATGATGACCGCCGGATTGGCCAGATCGAAGGCCACGCTGTGGCCGACCGCTTCCAGCGCGTGGGTGTAGTCGGCGAACAGCACCAGCGCGGCCAGACCGGCCGAGCCGATGGCATAGCCCTTGGTCACCGCCTTGGTGGTGTTGCCGACCGCGTCCAGCGGATCGGTCACCGCGCGCACCGAATCCGGCAGTTCCGCCATCTCGGCGATGCCGCCGGCGTTGTCGGTGATCGGGCCGTAGGCGTCGAGCGCGACGATGATGCCGGACATGCTCAGCATCGAGGTGGCCGCGATCGCGATGCCGTACAGGCCGCCCAGCGTGTAGGCCGCCCAGATCGCCGCGCACACCGCCAGCACCGGCCAGGCGCAGGACTTCATCGACACGCCGAGGCCGGCGATGATGTTGGTGCCGTGACCGGTGGTCGAGGCCTCCGCGATGTGCTTCACCGGCCTGAAGTCGGTGCCGGTGTAGTACTCGGTGATCACCACCATCAGACCAGTGAGCACCAAGCCCACGACCGCCGCGCCGTACAGCCGCATCTGCGCGCCGTCGTAGATGCCCATCGAGGCATTCAGCGCGTCGTCCGGCATCAGCATCGTGGTCAGCGGGTAGAAGGCGATCAGCGCCAGCACACCGGCGACGATGAGGCCGCGGTAGAGGCCGTTCATGATCTTCTGGCCCGGCTTGGTCTTGACGAACATGCAGCCGATGATGGAGGCGATGATGGAGAAGCCGCCCAGCGCCAGCGGATAGATCACCGCCGCCTCGGCGTTCGACTTCAGCATCAGCGCGCCAAGCAGCATGGTGGCCACCGTGGTCACCGCATAGGTTTCGAACAGGTCGGCCGCCATGCCGGCGCAGTCACCGACGTTGTCACCCACGTTGTCGGCGATCACCGCCGGATTGCGCGGATCGTCTTCCGGTATGCCCGCTTCGACCTTGCCCACCAGATCGGCGCCGACATCTGCACCCTTGGTGAAGATGCCGCCCCCCAGACGGGCGAAGATCGAAATGAGCGACGAGCCGAAGCCCAGGCCGATCAGCGGATGGATGATCTGGTCGATCGCCGCGCCATGCGCGGCCGAACCCTTCAGGATGGCGTAATACCCCGCCACGCCGAGCAGGCCCAGACCGACCACCAGCATGCCGGTGATGGCCCCGCCGCGGAAGGCAACGTCGAACGCTTCGGAGATGCCCTTGCGCGCGGCTTCCGCGGTGCGCACGTTGGAGCGCACCGACACGTTCATGCCGATGTAGCCGGCCGCGCCCGACAGCACCGCGCCGATGACGAAACCGGCAGCGGTCGATACGCCGAGCGTGGCAGCGAGCAGGACGGTGAGGATGACGCCGACAATGCCGATGGTGCGGTACTGCCTGTTGAGGTAGGCCTTCGCCCCCTCCTGCACCGCATCGGCAATCTCGCGCATGCGCGGATTGCCTGTGGGTTGGGCAAGAATCCACTTGCTGGATACGGCGCCATAGACAATGGCCACCACGGCGCACACGAGTGCGAACCACAGACCGAAAGACGACGTCATCACCCCTCCTCTTGTTTTGACTGCGTGCAACGAAAGGACGGCGCTTTCACGTCGCCCCCGAAAGCAGCGAGCAACCTTGTGGGCTGCCGGTCAGCCGCCCCTGCGGCGCCTGACCTGGTATGTCATCCGCACGCCGGGGAGCGTGCGGCTACAAGCGGTGCGTCTTCGACCCGGTCAGCCTGCGAACGGCGGCAGCGTGCGCGGCACGCTTTCGTTCTTCAGACTGACATAGGCCGGCAGTCCATTCACGTAGGGCGGGTAGTCCTCGCCTTCGATCAGGGGCTGCAGGTATTTCCGGCAGGCGTCGGTGATGCCGAAGCCGTCGTCGGAAATGAAATGCGCGGGCATCATCTTCTCGCGGTTCGCAACGTTCTGCAGTTGCGCCACGTCAATCTTCCATGCATACGGCGTGTCGGACACGCGCACGATGGCGGGCATGACCGCATTGCGGCCTTCGACCGCCAGTTCGACCGCGCGGCGGCCGAGCGCGTAGGCCTGCTCTGCGTCGGTGCCGGAGGCGATGTGGCGGCCGCTGCGCTGCAGGTAGTCCGGCAGCGCCCAGTGGTATTTGTGGCCGAGCTTCGTCTTGATCAGTTCGGCGATCTGCTGACCGACGCCGCCCAGCTGGGCGTGGCCGAAGGCGTCACGCGTTCCGGACTCGGCCAGCAGCTTGCCGTCGGCGCCACGCAGGCCTTCGGACACCGCGATGGCGCAGAAGTCATGCTCGCGCACGCAGGCGTCGACGCGGGCCAGAAAGGCCGCCTCGTCGAACGGAATTTCGGGGAACAGCAGGATGTGAGGCGCCTCGCCCGGCGTGCGCGCGGCCAGACCGGCGGCGGCGGTGATCCAGCCGGCGTGCCGGCCCATCACTTCCATCACGAATATCTTGGTCGACGTGCGTGCCATGGAGGCGACGTCGAGACCGGCTTCCATCATCGACACCGCAACGTATTTCGCCACCGAACCGAAGCCCGGGCAGTTGTCGGTTTCGACCAGATCGTTATCCACCGTCTTCGGAATGCCGACGCAGGTGAGCGGGTAGAGCAGCTTTTCCGCGATCTGCGACACCTTCCACGCGGTGTCCATCGAATCGTTGCCGCCGTTGTAGAGGAACCAGCGGATGTCGTGCGCGCGAAACACCTCGATCAGCCGCTCGTACTGCGCACGGCTTTCTTCGAGGCCCTTCAGCTTGTAGCGGCAGGAGCCGAAGGCGCCGCCCGGCGTGTGACGCAGGGCGGCGATGGCCGCATCGCTTTCCAGCGAGGTGTCGATCAGGTCTTCGTGCAGCGCACCGAGGATGCCATTGCGCCCGGCGAACACCTTACCGATCACATCACCCCGTTCACGCGCGGCCTGGATGACACCGCAGGCGGTCGCGTTGATGACCGCGGTGACGCCACCGGACTGCGCGTAGAACAGGTTTGCGACCATGCGATCAGGCCAGCGAATCGAAGGCGCGCTGCTTCACTTCATCGACCGGACCGACGCCGGAAATGGCGCGGTACTTCGGTGCGCCCGGCTCGCCGCGCTGCGCCCAGCCGGAGTAGTACTCGACCAGCGGACGGGTCTGCGAGTGGTAAACGTCCAGACGCTTGCGCACCACTTCTTCGCGGTCATCGTCGCGCTGCACCAGCGGTTCGCCGGTCACGTCGTCGATGCCCTCGACCTTGGGCGGATTGAACACCACGTGATAGGTGCGGCCCGATGCGATGTGGGCGCGGCGACCGCTCATGCGGGTGATGATGTCCTGGTCCGGCACCTGGATTTCGAGCACGAAGTCGATCGGCACACCGGCCGCCTTCATCGCGTCGGCCTGCGGAATCGTGCGCGGGAAGCCGTCGAACATGTAGCCGGCCTTGCAGTCGTCGTCCTTCAGGCGGTCCTTGACCAGATTGATGATGAGGTCGTCGGACACCAGACCGCCAGCGTCCATCACCTTCTTCGCCTCGATGCCCAGCGGCGTGCCGGCCTTGACCGCGGCACGCAGCATGTCACCGGTGGAAATCTGGGGGATGTTGAAGCGTTCCTTGATGAAGGTCGCCTGAGTGCCTTTGCCTGCGCCCGGGGGGCCCAGAAGTATGAGACGCATGTCCTCTCCTGATGTGAGTCTGTTTTTGAATTCTGTTCGAACAGTGCGCGCACCTTGGCAAACGCAATGCCAGCGGGCGCGACGTTACCGCGCAACGGTGTGCGCGGTCAAACCGCAATGCGTCAGACCTGGCCGCCGGCAAACAGCGCGCGGACGCGTTCGAGGTCGTCCGGCGTATCGACGCCGGCATGCGGCATCGGCACGTCAGCCACCACGCGGATGCGGTAGCCGTGCCACAGCGCACGCAGCTGCTCGAGCGCCTCGACCTGCTCCATCGGCGCCGGATCGAGGCGCGCATTGCGCTGCAGGAAACGCACGCGGTAGGCATAGATGCCGATATGCCGCTGGGCGCCAAGACCCACCGGCAGCGTGTCGCGCGAGGCGGCGAAGGCGTCGCGCGCCCAGGGAATCGGCGCACGCGAGAAATACATCGCGCGGCCGTGGATGTCGCTGATCACCTTCACCACCGCCGGATTGAAGAAATCCGCGCTGTCGGTGATCGCGCTGCTGGCGGTGGCGATGGAGGACTCCGGATCCTGGTCCAGCGCCTGCGCAACTTGTCGTATCAGGTCGGGGTCGATCAGCGGTTCGTCACCCTGCACATTCACCACCACGGTAGCCGGCGACCAGCCCAGCTGTTCCGCCACCTCGGCGATGCGGTCGGTGCCGGTGGCGTGGTCACTGCGGGTCATCACCGCCTCGAAACCGTGAGCACGCACCGCGTCGGCGATGCCTTCGTGATCGGTGGCGACCACCAGCGCGTCGGCACCGCTCTGCGCCGCCCGCTGTGCCACCCGCACGATCATGGGCAGACCGCCGATGTCGAGCAGCGGCTTGCCGGGCAGCCGGGTCGAGGCATGGCGGGCGGGAATGACGACCTTGAACATGATGCCTCCCCGCGCTTCAGGCGCTGCGGCCGGACGGCTCGCGCAGCGCTGCGACTTCGTCCTCGCTCATTTCGCGCGCTTCGTCCTCCAGCATGACCGGAATGCCGTCGCGTATCGGGTAGGCCAGACGGCTGGCCTTGCACTGCAGTTCGTTGCGCGCACGGTCCAGCACCAGAGGTGCCTTGGTGACCGGGCAGACGAGAATTTCAAGAAGACGTGGATCCATGCTTCAACTCCGCGAGGCGGCCCAGAACAAAGGCCGCCAGATCAGGGTCGAGGCGAGCCTCGACCGGCAGCACCCAGATCGGGGTGCTCAACAAACCGTGACATTTTACCGCGTCCTTCTCGGTCAGCAGCAGTGCATCGCACTCCGGGAACGCGACATCCTGCGGCTGATACACGTGATGGTCGGGAAACGGATGCGCGACGAAATTCAGCCCGAGCGCACGCAGATGGTCGAAAAAGCGCGCGGGCTCGCCGATGCCGGCCAGCGCATGCAGGCGCAGGCCGCGCAGATCCTGTGCGTCGGCGGTGCGCTCCGGTGCGTCGAGGCGATGGAAGACGCGGCCTTCCAGACGCATGCGGAAGGTCGGCTGCCCGCTTGCCAGCGCTTCGGCCGTGCCATTGAGCACCACCGCATCCACCGTGCGCAGCCGCGCCGGCGGTTCGCGCAGCGGACCGGCCGGCAGCAGCAGGCGATTCATCAGGCCGCGCCGGTCCACCACCGCAATTTCGATGTCGCGCGCCAGCGCGTAGTGCTGCAGGCCGTCGTCGCACAGCACCAGATCGCATTCGGGATGCGCGGCCAGCCCGGCCAGCGCCGCAGCCGCACGCTGTCGGCCCTGCCACACCGGTACGCCCGAGCGGCGCGCCAGCAGCACCGCTTCGTCGCCCGACCGGGTGGCATCGCCGTCGGCGGACACCGGGTGCGGCGTATCGGCCTCGCCACCGTAGCCGCGGGTCACGATCAGCGGCCGGTAGCCGCGCGCGCTCAGTTCGCGCGCCAGATGCAGCGTGAGCGGCGTCTTGCCTGCGCCGCCGGCGATGATATTGCCGACCACCACCACCGGCACCGGCAGGCGGGTGCTTCGGAGCAGGCCGGCGGCAAAGGCCGCGCGGCGGACGGCCGCCACGAGACCGAACAGCATGGAAAGCGGCCACAGCAGCCAGGCAGCGATGCCACGGCTGCGCCACAGCGCAGGCGCGCTGTTCATCGGCCGCCGGACGCGTCCGACTGGGTGGCGAATGAAATGCCGGCGATGCCGGCCCGCTGGGCCGCCTGCATCACGTCGATGGACGACTGCAGACGCGCATCGCGGTCGGATGAAATGATGACCACCGGATCCTTGCGGCCCGCCGCCGCCCGGCCCAGCGCCTCGGCCAGCGCGTCGCTGCCGCGGCCGGCCACCGGCTGGCGGTTGATCAGGATTTCGCCGCGCGCGGTGATGAGCACGTTGATTTCGCGGTCGTTCGCCTGCGACTCCGGCGCCTCGGCGCTGGGCAGCGTGATCTCCAGGCCGGCAGTCTTCGAATACGTGGTGGTCACCATCAGGAAGATGAGGATGACCAGCAGCACATCGATCAGCGGGATCAGATTGATTTCGAGCTCTTCGCGCCCGCGGCCGCGTCGGAAATTCATCGCCGGCCCTTACTTCGCTGCACGCTCGCCGTGCACCACCTCGACCAGCTTCACCGCCTGCTGCTCCATATCGACCACGAAGTCGTCGACCCGGCCACGGAAGTAGCGGTGGAAGATGAGCGCCGGAATCGCCACCAGCAGGCCGAAGCCGGTGTTGTACAGCGCGATCGAGATGCCGCTGGCCAGCTGTTGCGGATTGCTGCCGGTGGCGGTCTGCGAGCCGAAGATTTCGATCATGCCCACCACGGTGCCGAACAGGCCCATCAGCGGCGCCGCGGCGGCGATGGTGCCCAGCGTGTTCAGATAGCGCTCCAGGAAGTGCGCCACCGCGCGGCCTTCTTCCTCGATTGCTTCCTTCATGACTTCGCGGGTGGCGCGCACATTGCGCAGGCCGGCTGCGAACACCCGGCCGAGCGGCGAGTGCGCGGCGACGCGGCGTATCATGTCCGGGTCGGGCTGCCTGCCCTTGAGATCGGTCAGGATGGATTCCAGCAGCGCATCCGGCACCACCTTGCTGCGGCGCAGACTGGCGAGGCGTTCGATGATCAGCGCGACGGCGATGACGGAAGCCGCGATCAGCGGCCAGATCGGCCAACCGGCCGCGCGGATGATGTCGAACACGTGCGCTTTCCTTCGCTGAACAAGCCGCGAAATGTAGCCTGAGCGGATACGGGGCGGCAACCCTGCCGAAGCGCTGTTCGAAGGCCTGCCAGGGTTATCCACAGAAATTGTGGATAACTGTGTGGGTTTCGTCTGGGCGGATACGCTAAACCGCCCGCCGAAAAGATTTTTTCTTACGCCGATCAAAAATTAAGCTTCGATGACAGCCGGGTCGGACACGTCACCACCCGCGACACACGCGCTACAGATTCCATGTCTTCCGATTTTCCGACCACTGCCGCGGACCTGCGCGGAGAAACGTCCGCCATCGCCGTATCCGAGCTCGCGCGACGCGCACGCATCACGCTGGAACGCCAGTTTCCGGTGCTCTGGGTACGCGGTGAGCTGTCCGGCGTCACCCGCGCGGCCTCCGGCCACCTCTACTTCTCGCTGAAGGACGACGCGGCACAGCTGCGCTGCGTCATGTTCCGCAGCCGCAGCCAGCTGCTGCCCTTCGAACCGCGTGCCGGACTGCAGGTTGAGGTGCGCGCCCAGGTTTCGCTGTACGAACCGCGCGGCGACTTCCAGCTCACGGTGGACGCGATGCGTCAGGCCGGTGTCGGCGGGCTGTTCGAAGCTTTCCTGCGCCTGAAGGCGAAGCTGGAGGCGGAAGGCCTGTTCGACGCCGCGCGCAAGCGGCCGCTGCCGCCGCTGCCGGCCCGCATCGCGGTGGTCACCTCACCCTCGGCCGCCGCACTGCGCGATGTGCTGGCCACGCTGGCGCGACGCGCCCCGCACGTCGAACTCGTGCTCGTGCCCTGTCTTGTACAGGGCGTCGAGGCGCCGGCACGGATCGCCGCCGCGCTGGCCGCCGCCGGCCGCTGTGATGCGGATCTGGTACTGCTGGTACGCGGCGGCGGATCGGCCGAAGACCTGGCGGCCTTCAACGACGAGCGTGTGGCGCGCGCCATCGCCGCCTGCCCGCTGCCGGTGGTGAGCGGCGTCGGTCACGAGACCGATTTTTCGATTGCCGATTTCGTGGCCGATCTGCGCGCCGCCACACCGACCGCCGCGGCCGAAATCGTCAGCACCGGCCACGTCGATGCCGCGCGCCGGCTGCACGCGCTGGCCGAACGGCTGGGCCGCGCGCAGCGCGACCGGCTGGACCGGCTCGGACGCCGGCTGGACGATCTGGCCGAGCGCCTGCATGCGCCGGCACGTCAGCTCGCGCTCGCCCGCGAGCGGCTGGACGCGCTGCACGGCCGGATGCGCCGCGCCGGGGCCAGTCAGCTCCGGCAGGCACAGAACCGGACCGAAGGTCTGACGCTGCGGCTGCGCGGCAGCCGGCCGGCGCTGGACATGCGGCGGGCCGGACTGGCCCGGCTGCGGGATCATCTGCAGCAGGCGGCAGGCAGCCACCTGGACGACGCCCGCCAGCGACTGCGGCTGGCAGCGGCCCAGCTCGGTCAGCTCGATCCGGGCGCCGTGCTGTCGCGCGGCTATGCGCTGGTGCGCGACAGCGAAGGCCGCATCGTGCGTGACGCGGCCAGCCTGACGGTCGGCCAGCCGGTGCGGCTGCAGTTCGGCCAGGGCGGCGCCGACGCCGATATCACCCGGCTGAGGGATAAGGACTGAAAGAGACTGAAAAGGACAGAAAGCGTACGCACCGCGAACTGAGGGCTGAAACCGCCTTGTACTCGAAACACACCCGACCTAAACTCTCGCCCTTGCATTGAACCGACTGACCGGGAGAACAAACAATATGGAACACACCCTGCCCCCCCTGCCGTACGCACTCGACGCACTGGCTCCGCACATTTCGCGCGAAACCCTGGAATTCCACTACGGCAAGCATCACCAGGCCTACGCCACCAATCTGAACAATCTGGTCAAGGGCACCGAATACGAAGCGCTCGACCTCGAAGCCATCATCAAGAAGGCACCGGTCGGCGGCGTGTTCAACAACTCGGCCCAGGTGTGGAACCACACCTTCTTCTGGAACAGCATGAAGCCGGCCGGCGGCGGCGCACCGACCGGTGCACTGGCTGCAGCCATCGATGCCAAGTGGGGCAGCTTCGACGAGTTCAAGAAGGCGTTCAAGACCTCGGCCGTCGGCAACTTCGGCTCCGGCTGGACCTGGCTGGTCAAGAAGGCTGACGGCTCGCTGGACATCGTGAACACCTCCGGCGCCGGCACCCCGCTGACCTCGGACGCCAAGGCCCTGCTGACCATCGACGTGTGGGAACACGCCTACTACATCGACTACCGCAACCGTCGTCCGGACTTCGTCGACACCTTCCTCGCCAGCCTGGCGAACTGGGACTTCGCCGCCGCGAACTTCGCGGGCTGAGCTGCCGGCTGCGGAAGTCGCTGAACGATTCCGCACACTGCCGTCCCCGGACGGCATGAACGACGCGCTGCACGGTACATTCGCCTGCAGCGCGTTTTTCTTTGCAGCCGGGCGAAACGCACCGTGACTTGCACGGTCGGAATGCTGTCAACGCACAGGGAGAAACGCCATGTCGCAATGGAGAAAAGCCGGCCCGAACGAAACCTTCACGCCGGAAGAGATCGATGCCCGCCTGAAGGCGGAACTGCCGAAGTGGTATTACGAAGACGGCTGGATACGCCGCAAGTACAAGACCAGCGGCTGGAAGGGCACGCTGATGGTGGTCAATACGGTCGGCCATCTGGCCGAGGCCGCTTTCCATCATCCGGATCTCACGGTGTCCTATGCCTTCGTGATCGTGAAACTGGTGAACCACGAAGCCAAGGGCGTGACCGAGCGCGACTTCCAGCTGGCAAAGAAGATCGAGGACGTCATCATGTGGCAGCCGGGTGCGGAAGAAGGCAGCGCGCTGGCCGGCACGCCGGACGACCCGCGCTTCAAGTACATCAAGTACGACTGACAGCCGGACGCGGAGGCCGTTTGACCTACACCGGCTTGCGCATCGCGCGCCACGCGGCGATCGCCGACATCGACGCCGCCGCGTGGAACGCGCTGGGCGGCGGTCATGCGACGCTGTCGCACGCCTTTCTCGACGCGCTGGAGTCGTCCGGCTGCGTCAGCGCCGACACTGGCTGGCAGCCGGACCATCTGGCGCTGTACGACGGCGACACGCTGGTGGCCGCCCTGCCCGGCTATCTGAAGTCGCACAGCTACGGCGAGTACGTGTTCGACTGGGCGTGGGCGGAAGCGCTGGAACGCACCGGCCGCAGCTATTACCCGAAACAGCTGTCCGCCATCCCCTACACCCCGGTGCCCGGCCCCCGGCTGCTGGCCCGCGACAACGCGGCCCGCACCCGACTGGTCGATGCCTGGCTGCAGCAGGCCGAAAGCTCGGGTCTGTCGTCCGCCCACCTGCTGTTTCCGGATGCGGTATCGCTGGCCGCGTTGCGCGACCGGCCCGGCCTGCTGCTGCGCGAATCGGTGCAGTTCCACTGGCACAACGCCGGCTACGCCGACTACGAGGCCTTCCTGGCGACGCTGAGCAGGGACAAGCGCAAGAAGATCCGCCAGGAGCGGCACCGGGTGTGCGATGCCGGCATCACGCTAAGGCGGGTGGACGGTGCCGACCTGGATGACGCGGCGCTGGCGCTGTTCATCGCCTGCTACCGCAACACCTACCGGGTGCGCGGACAGCGGCCCTATCTCAACGCACGCTTCTTCGAAACGCTGCGCAGCCGCATACCCTCGTCACTGATGATGGTGATCGCGTCGCGCAACGGACATGACATCGCGTGCGCACTGAGCCTGCGCGACGACAGGCGGCTGTACGGCCGCTGGTGGGGAGAGATGGAATACGTGCCCTGTCTGCATTTCGAGGCCTGCTACCACCAGGGCATCGAATACGCGATCGAGCGCGGACTGGAGGCTTTCGAAGGGGGTGCCCAGGGCGAGCACAAGATGGCGCGCGGCTTTGAGCCGGTGCGCACCGCGTCGGCGCACTGGCTGCGCGACGCGGATTTCGCGGATGCCGTGGCGCGCTACCTGCAGAGGGAGCGCGCCGGCATGGCACTGCATATCAACGAGCTTGAGGAACGCACCCCGTACCGGGACGGCGGCCGGGCCACCGTCGGGCAGGAGGGCGTCGGGCTCGCCGATCTTCAGTAATTCGGCTTGTCTTCGGCCTGCTGGTAACGCTCGACGCCCGCCATGATTTCCTTCTTGGCGTCCTCGATGTCACCCCAGCCCTGGACCTTCACGAACTTGCCCGGCTCGAGATCCTTGTAGTGCTCGAAGAAGTGCGAAATCTGGTCCAGCAGGATCTGCGGCAGGTCGCGCGGGCTCTGCACCGAGCGGTACATCGGGGTGAGCTTGTCCACCGGCACGGCCAGCAGCTTCGCATCCTCACCGGCCTCATCGACCATCTTCAGCATGCCGATCGGGCGGCAGCGCACGACCACGCCCGGCGGCAGCGCGAACTGCGACATCACCAGCACGTCGACCGGATCGCCGTCGCCAGCGATGGTGTGCGGAATGTAGCCGTAGTTGCACGGGTAGTGCATGGCGGTCGACATGAAGCGGTCGACGAAAACAGCGCCCGACTCCTTGTCCACTTCGTACTTGACCGGGTCCGAATGCATCGGGATTTCGATCACAACGTTGAAATCGTTGGGCAGATCCTTGCCCGACGGAACTCGTTCCAGACCCATGTCTCGCTCCTTGTGAAAAGCCCGCGATTATAGCGATTGTTGCGGCGCAACAGAAGAATCGTGTCGCAACCTGAGGTCAAGCGTCACATGCGCCAGCGCCGGTTCGGCTTCCAGCAGTGCGCGCAGTCGCTCGGGATCATGCGCCGGTCCGGCCTCCACCGTCAGCGACAGCGCGTGGCGTCCGGGCGCCAGCAGCCACAGATGCAGGTCCAGTGTCGCCCCGCCCCAGTGTTCGACATGGGCATGCACCGCGCGCGCCACCGGTCCACCGATCTGCCTGTCCAGCAGCACCGAGGCGCTGTCGCGTGCCAGCTGCCAGGCCCAGCGCAGGATGAGCAGGCCGCCGGCCGCCGCCACGATCGGGTCCAGCCAGTCCATGCCGGCCCACTTGCCCGCCAGCAGCGCACCGATGGCGGCAATCGAGGTCAGCGCGTCGGCCAGCACATGCAGATAGGCGGCGCGCAGATTGTGATCGTGGTGATGGTGATGGTGATGGTGCCCTTCACCTTCATGATCATGACCGTGATGGTCCTGCCCCCGCTCCGGCTCGCCGTGGTGATGCGAGCCGTGCCCGTCGCGTCCGTGCAGCAGCCAGGCACTGACCAGATTGACCGCCAGACCGATCAGCGCCACCACCAGCGCCTCCTCGTGCTGGATCGCATGCGGCGCATGCAGCCGGCTGGCCGCCTCGAACAGCATGAACACCGCCACGCCGGCCAGCAGCAGGCTGGAGGTGTAGCTGGCCAGATAGGACACCTTGCCCGGACCGAAGCTGTAGAAGGCCTGCCCGGCGTGGCGCCGCATGTAACGGTAGGCATAGGCACTGATGGCCATCGCCGCGACATGGGTGCCCATATGCCAGCCGTCGGCCAGCAGCGCCATCGAGCCGGACAGATGGCCGGTCACGATTTCCGCAACCATGGCCAGCGCACTGAGCCACAGAACGTGTTCTATGGCCCGGCCGGACTTTTCCGGGTGGGGCAGGAAATCTGCCCGGTGCACCGGGCAGAACGGCCTGGCGGTGCGATCCGGGCTGGCAGAGGACGTGTGTCGGGAGGATGTGCGGGAAGGGTGTCGGGTCATGGCGGGATTGTAGGCGTTCGCACGCCGGACGCCGCGTTTGCAGATTCTTGCGCTGGCTCAAACCGGAGTGCTTGACAGGCCTTCCACACTATGAATTAATGCGAACCATTCTCATTCCTATGATTATTGCCGAATGTCGCAGTCTCCCAGCACCCAGCCAGCCGCGCCCAGCCCGCGTCCGGTTGCCGAGCTCGTGCAGCGACCCGCACTCGACTCCACCACCCTGCTTGCAGGCCAGAAGCAGGTGGCGATCCGGCACGGCGACGAGCTCTATTCGCTGCGTCTGACCCGCAACGGCAAACTCATCCTGACCAAGTAGGACGACATGTACATCTGTCTGTGCGAACCCGTGACCGACCGTGACATCCGAACCGCCGTTCAGACCGGCTGCCGTACCTTGCGCGACGTGGCCGGCCAGCTCGGCTGCTGCCGGGACTGCGGACGCTGCGCCAAGGCGGCGAAGGAAGTGATCGACGCCACGCGTGCCGAAATGAGGCCGATTCGGTTGCAGCGCAACACCCAGCCTGCGATGGCCGCCTGAAAATCGGACACCGGCGGACGCACAGCGCTCATGACAGCCTAAAATCCGGTCAGGCGTCACCGTTTGTGGCACCGCCTGACTGGGAGAATCCAAATGAAGGGCGACAAGAAGGTTCTGCAGTACCTGAACAAGCAGCTGGTCAATGAACTGACCGCGATCAACCAGTACTTCCTGCATGCACGCATGTACAAGAACTGGGGGCTGAACAAGCTCGGCGACCACGAGTATCACGAGTCGATCGAGGAAATGAAGCATGCGGATCTGCTGATCGAACGCATCCTGATGCTCGACGGACTGCCCAATCTGCAGGATCTGCACAAGCTGCTGATCGGCGAGAACGTGCCGGAAATGCTGGGCGGCGACCTGAAGGTCGAACAGCTGTCGCATGCAACGCTCAAGGAAGCCATCGCCTGCAGCGAAACCGCGGGTGATTATGTGTCGCGTGACCTGTTCCGCAAGATTCTCGCCGACACCGAAGAACACATCGACTGGCTGGAAACCCAGCTGGACCTGATCGACAAGATGGGACTGCAGAACTACACGCAGTCCGCCATGGGAGAACTCGGCAGCTGATGCACCGGGCGGTTTCGTACTGAACTGCCCGCGCCCCGCCATCCAGCGGGGTCATGCAACACCGGACGATACGAAACCGCCATGAAACCGCTGAACGCCCCCGCGCGGACCGCCGGCCGGTCCGCCTCCGCCTCCCGCACCCTGCTGTCGGTGCTCACCAGCATGGCCGCTGCCTGGCTGCTGGTTTCACTCCCCGATCTCACCGCTCCGCGCGATGCCGCCTCCACCGGCCCCACCCCGGCCGCCGCACCCGCCCAGCCGTCGCCGCACCCTCTCTGATTCACGATACGCACCGATGCCGATGCATACGCCTTTCACCGTCCGTCTGACCGTCCGGGAGCACGCATGACCAGCGCCGCACTGCGCCCGGATGCCCCTGAATTCCTGGCCTCTGCCCCGGCGCTCGGCCCGGCCGCAGCGCGGCTGGTCCGCCGCATCGCGGTGAGCGGCATTCCGCGGACCGGGCTGACGCTGCGTGGTGGCGCACTCGTCGGTGCGGTGCTGCTGCATGTACTGGCCCTGCTGTGGATCGTCCATGCGCCGGCGCCGGTCGAAGCGCCGCAGATCGTCATGCATGCCGCGCTGATCGCCCCCGAGCCGCTGCCGATGACGGCACCCGAACCGCCGAAGGAACAGCCGCGGATCGAACCTGAACCGCCCAAGCCGCTGAAGCAGCCCAAGCCGCAGCGCAAGGAAACCGCACTGCCGGTGCTGGCTGCCGCCAGCGATGCACCGACCGCAGCCAGCGTTGCACCACAGCCGCCTGCGCCGCCGGAGCCGGTGGCCATCGATGCCGCCCCGGCGCGCCCGTCGCCGCCCAGTGCGGCGCCGGACAGTGCCCCGGCTGCGGCGCCGGTCATTCCGCCACGCTTCGATGCCGCCTATCTGCAGAATCCCGCACCCACCTATCCGCCGATGGCCAAGCGTCAGAACCAGACCGGTCGCGTGGTGCTGCGGGTGTCGGTCAGCGCGGAAGGCCTGCCGACCAATGTGGTGGTGCTCACCTCCAGCGGCTACGAGCTGCTGGACCAGGCCGCGCTCGAGGTGGTGCGCAATCGCTGGAAGTTCGTTCCGGCCAAGCGCGGCGACCAGGCAGTGGCTGGCCAGGCCGATGTACCGCTGTCCTTCCGCCTCGGCCCCGGCGCATGATTTGACCCGGCCCGCCGCAGGCGTACACTGCGCGGCGGCCGATTTATGACTCAGGCTTCCATCAGGAGACAATTGAATGAACGAATCCCTCGGTTTTGCGCACTTTCTGTCGAATGCAGACGGTGTCGCGACCACCATCCTCGTGCTGATGGTGCTGGCCTCCGTCGGCACCTGGTTCCTCATCGTGCTGAAGGGCATCGTCGCGGTGCGTCAGCGCCGTGCCAGCGGCGCCTTCCTCGACCGCTTCTGGAATGCCTCTTCGCTGGAAGACGTGGCGCGCGACATGCGTTCGCACGGCGTGACCGATCCGTTCTCGCACCTGGTGCATGAAGGTTTCAGCGCAGTTGAGACGCTGCGCAACGGCAATGCCGGCACGCGCGGCCTGATCGCCACCGGCAGTGCCGACGAATTCCTGACCCGCGCGCTGAAGCGTTCGATCGAACGCGACCGCAGCCGCATGGAATACGGCCAGACCTTCCTCGCGTCGGTCGCCTCCAGCGCACCGTTCATTGGCCTGCTCGGCACCGTGTGGGGCATCTATCACGCACTGCTGGCCATCGGCATGTCGGGCCAGGGCACGCTGGACAAGGTGGCCGGCCCGGTCGGCGAAGCGCTGATCATGACCGCCATCGGCCTGGCCACCGCCATTCCGGCCGCGCTCGCGTTCAACTTCTTCGCCCGCTCGACCCGCAACGTGATGGCCGAACTGAACAGCTTCGCCCACGACGTGTTCGTCATGCTGTCGACCGGCGTCAAGGACAGCGGCGCCAACGACCCGAAGGCCACCGGCGACCGCGTGCTGTCGCTGGTCGAACGCGCCCGCGGCAACCACTGAGCAGGAGCGCCGAACCATGGCCTTTGCAAGTTTCGAGCAGGACGACGACGGCCCGATGGCGGAAATCAACATGATTCCGCTGATCGACGTGATGCTGGTGCTGCTCATCATCTTCATGGTGACCGCCCCGCTGCTCACCCACGCGGTCAAGGTCGACCTGCCCAAGGAATCGACCAGCGCCAACCAGCTGCCGCCGGAAAACATCCAGATCGCCATCGGTCCTGACGAACAGCTGTACTGGGCCGGCGAGAAGGTGGATGTCGACACGCTCAAGGCGCGTCTGCAGGAAGCGGCCGCCAAAGACAAGAATGCAGAGATCCAGCTGCGTGCCGACCAGAACGTGCCCTACCGCTCGGTGGCGCACGTGATGAGCGAGGCGGCCCGCCTGGGTCTCACCCGCATCGGCTTCGTCACTGATCCGTCGGCAGCGAAGTAATCAGCTGCTGCCCGGTCACGAACGGCCGCCCCTCGGGGCGGCCGTTCTGCTTTGTAGCCCCCCTGCGCATATTCCGGACAGATGCGCTTGACAGCTCGACCCGGTATTGATGTAATGCGAATCGTTCTCATATAGAACGATTCGCAGCACTGCTGCGCAACCGCCAGCCCGCACCGCGACACCCCGCGGTTCGATGCCAGCCTCCCGATCAAGAACCGTGCGAACGCCCACCGTTCGCCCAGCCGGAGGCCGCATCGATATGACCCCGCAAGCACAGAACGCCGCCGAAGCCAGCCCGAGCACGCTGGCCGCTGCAACGCTTTTCGTCATGACCCGTTTTGCCGAGCGCCCCTGCCCCGAGGTGGCGCAGATGGTGATCCGCCATCTGGAAGTGGTGGCCGACGACGAGCGCGCCGACCCGCTGATGCGCGAGGTGTGCGGTGCGCTGATCCACCGCTGGTCCCAGCACGCTGCCAGCGCGCCGGCGTCGCGCACCGCGCACTGAGTTCCGCGCCTTGAATTCAGCGCATTGATTTCCGCTTTCCCTCGTACCTGATACCCGGAGTTTTCATGTCCCGCTATACCGGTCCCCGCCTGCGCGTGCTGCGCGCCCTCGGCACCGAACTGCCCGGCCTCACCCGCAAGAGCGTCGAAAACCGTACCTCGCCCCCCGGCCAGCACGGCAATCGCCCGAACCGCCGCAAGTCCGAATTCGGCGCCCAGCTGATGGAAAAACAGAAGCTGCGCTACAACTACGGCCTGACCGAAACCCAGCTGCGCGCGGTATTCAAGGAGGCCGAGCGGTCGAAGCTGCCGACCGGCGAAAAGCTGGTCGAACTGCTGGAGCGTCGGCTTGACAACATCGTGTTCCGCGGCGGCCTCGCGCCCACCATCCCGGCCGCCCGCCAGCTGGTGCGCCACCGCCACGTGCTGCTCAATGGCAGGCGGGTGAACATTCCGTCGATCCGGCTGCGCGTGGGTGACACCGTGACGCTGACGGAAAAGGGGCGCGCTGTGCAGAGCGTGGTCGATGCGCTGGCCACGCCTGCGCTGGAGCGGGCGGAATGGATCGCCTTTGACGCATCCGCCCTCAGCCTGCGACTGGCGCACCTGCCACCGGGCGACGCCGCGCCCTTCCCGTTCGAATCACAGAAGGTGGTCGAGTTCTACGCGCTGCGCGTGTAAGCCGTCACCGTCCCCGGCCGGCAGCACGCCGGCTCCATCCTGCCAGCCAGCCCGCCTGCGGGGCCAGCCAGTCATGCACAGCCCCGGAGCGCCCATGACCCCCGCAATCCCTTCAAAGCCTTTCCCCCCGACCTCCGCCGTCCCGATCGGCTCCTGTTACGGCGGCCCGCAGCCACTGCGGGCCGCTCAACCCGGTCCATCC
Source organism: Methyloversatilis universalis EHg5 (assembly GCF_000378945.1). Lineage (GTDB taxonomy): Bacteria > Pseudomonadota > Gammaproteobacteria > Burkholderiales > Rhodocyclaceae > Methyloversatilis > Methyloversatilis universalis_A. The sequence continues at coordinate 2,385,204 of NZ_KB900539.1, forward strand.
AACGAAAGAGGTCATTCCATGATGTCACCCGCCCTGCGCAGCGCCGCGCTGCCGCTGTTCGCCTCCGCCACGCTGCTCATCGCCGGTCAGGCTCAGGCCAGTACCACCCATGCGGCTTTCGACACCCCGGTCGATTCGATCGCCACCGACGGCTTCAACAACCTGACCGCGGCCCGCATCACCGGCACCCAGCTGACCGCCGGCATCGCATCGAATGTGGAGAGCGAAGGGGGTGCCACGTTGCGCAAGACCTCCGGCGGCGCCTACCCGGCTTCGGCCGGCCTGTACCAGTTTGCCGGCAATGGCTCGACCTTCGAAATCGCGGTCAGCGACGCGGTGGATGGCCTCACCGGTCTCACCTTCCAGAGCTATGTCAATGTGAGCACCGGCAGCAATGGCATCTACGGCCTTCTGGCCGCCAGCAATCTGCCCCGCCTGAGCTTCAACGGTGGCAGCCAGTTCCTGCTCGCCAGCAGCCAGCTGAGCGAAAACCTCGGCTACACCGATTTCTTCACCGGTCAGTACGTGGCATCCGATCCGAACAATCCCAACCACCTCACCTTCAACTGGGATCTGGCCGCACTGGGCGTCACCGTACCGGTCACCAGCTTCCGCATCACCTTCGCCACCGACAACCACGCGCAGGTCCAGTCCTTCCAGCTCGACCAGCTGGCGGCGGCCGCAACCGCACCCACGGCCCCGGTTCCGGAGCCGGAAACCTATGCCCTGCTGCTGGCCGGTCTGGGCGTGATCGCGCTGGGCGCCCGCCGCCGCCTGAACTGATCTCGCAGCACCGTCGCGGATGTCAGGCCCCCGCCGGCATCCGCTGGCAGGGGCCTGCTGCGCCCCTGTCTGCACACGCACTTTCCCTGACCGTGACCCACCCTTTCGCCCGCTCACTGCTGTTCTGTCTTCCCCTCTCGCTGTTGCACGGTTTCATCGCGCCCACGGCCGCCGCACAGGACACCCTCACCGACGACAACCGCCCGGTGCTGCTGCCCGAAGTCGAAATCATCGGCACGCCCGACCCCGAACCGACCGGCGAACTCGAACTGCCGGCGGACCGGCCGGTCACCACGCTGAACGCCGAAGCGATCGCGCGTCGTCAGGCCAGTAACCTGTTCGATCTGGTGCGCGACGTCGCCGGCGTATCGGTCGATGGCGGACCGCGCGCATCCGGCATGAAATTCAATCTGCGCGGCTTTTCCGACAACGAGGACGTGCTGTTCAAGATCGACGGCGCGGTAAAGGGCTTCGAGAAGTACCGCTTCGGCAGCGGCGTGTTCATCGAGCCGGAACTGCTGAAGGCCGTTGAAATCGAGCGTGGTCCGTCGCTGAAATCCGGCTCCGGCGCGCTGGGCGGCACCGTGTCGGCCACCACCCGTTCAGCCGCCGACTTCCTGCGCCCGGGCGAACAGTTCGGCGCCCAGGTCAAGCTGGGCTACAACGCCAACAGCCATGAGCGTCTGCGCATGACGACGGTCTATGGCCGGCCGAACGGCTATCTCGATCTGGTGGTATCAGTGGCGCTGCGCGATTCACAGGACATCCGGCTGCCTGACGGCCGTGCGCTCGATCTGACCGCCACCCATTCGGAAAGCCGCTTCGCCAAGCTCACCTTCTACGCCACCGACGATCTCACGCTGGAACTGAGCCAGACCCGCTACACCGGGGGGCCGGAGCGCGCGCCCTACGATGCCACCGCGGGCAGCAGCGGCCAGTTCGGCGTGGTCGAACGCAGCATCGAAGACAGCACCACCAATCTGCGCGCCACCTACACGCCAGCGGATTCATGGATCGCGCTGCGCGCCACGCTGGCCTACGAAAGCACCGACCTCGCCGATGTGCACCGGATAGGCCAGAGCCGCATCTGCGTATCACCGTCCACCGCATTTCCGGCCGCTTTCCGCATCGACCGCTGCGACGACGCCTGGCGCTACCAGATCTGGACCGCAGAGGTGTTCAACGACACCCGCTACACGCTCGGGCCGGTGGCCGGCGTGCTCAGCGTGGGCTACCAGGGCATACGCAACAGCCGCGACATTTCCCGTGTCACCTCGCGTGCGCTGACCAACGAACAGATCTATCCCAACGGTTTCAACGAGGCGCAGCCGCCAGGCGACAAGATGTCGGACGCGCTGATCGTCGAGAACGTCTTCACCTGGGGCGATTTCACCTTCACTCCGGGTGCCCGGATGGACCGCTACCACGTGAGCGCCCAGGGGCAGACCCGGGTGAACATGATCGCCGCCGGCCAGGCGCCGGACATCCGCTTCACCCGACTGTCACCCGCGGCGGCGCTGACCTGGCGCATTCCGCGCAGCGATGTGTCGGCCACCGTGCGCTACCACGAAGCCTTCCGGCCGCCGCTGGTGGATGAGTACTTCGCGCGCGGCAGCTTTGCCAGCCGCTGCGCCCGCAGCGCCGGCTGGCCGGCCCTGCCCGGCAATCGGGTGCTCTACCCGGAACCGCTGTACGACCCCTCCGGCGTGGGCCAGCCCTACGACCCGGCGCTGGATCTCGCACCCGCCAACGAAATCTGCGGCGCGCTCTACCGGCCGCAGGAATCGTCCAACCACGAACTGACGCTGGCCTGGATGCCGCAGCCGGCCAGCGCCGCCGACGGCCGCTGGCAGGCACGCGCGAGCTATTACGACATCCACACCCGCCGGCTGCTCAGTTCGCTGGCCAATGTCGGCGGTGAGGTCGACCAGCCGGGCAAGGAACGCCGCAAGGGTACCGAACTGGAAATCAGCTACGACGGGCGACGCTGGTTCTCTTCGCTGTCCTGGTCACAGATCGACGGCCGCATCACCAATCCGGTGGCGGGCACCGACTACGCGCTGTACGGCGTGCCCGGCGATACGCTGAGCGTCAGCGTCGGCCTGCGCGGGCTGGACGGCCGTCTGGAAGGCGGCGTGCGCATGCGCGACATCGCCAACCGGCAGGCGGTCACCGGCAGCGTGGCCACCGTGTGCTCGCGCCCCGGCAGTCTGGTGGTGCCCGGCGTGGGCGTGATCGGCACCCAGTACGGCGTGCGGCTGTTCGAACTGTTCGCCAGCTGGCAGATCACCGCTGACACGCTGCTGCGGATCAATGTCGACAACCTGACCAACGAAACCTGGTGCATGCAGGACGGCTTCGCCGGCGCAGTCGGCGTACAGGCACCGGGTCGCGCGCTGCGCACGTCGGTCACGATGCGCTTCTAATCCGCTGACTGCATGCGCTCCCGAGGGCGGCCACCGGCGAAAGCCGGTCAACATATGAATATAAAATCATATGTAAAAGACCCCGCGGCCCGGCGAGAATGCCGCCGGGCCGTGCGTTCCCGCGCACAGACCATGACGGCGGCCTGTCACCAGCGTTTCAGCCATGAACACATGCAATGCACCGTAACTGGACACTTCGCAGCGCACCTGCGCCCGCCGCATGAAAATCCGCTGCGGAATCATCGTTCAGCCGCTTCACTGCCGCATGGCTCGTCTCTTGCTGATTCGCGACAAAGCCCGAACAGGGCGGCGCTGCGCCCTTCCGCCGCAGCCGATTGCCGGAACCGGAGACCTTCGCCATGCACTTCGTTACCGCTCACCGCCGCAGCACGCTGTCTCAGCACGCCGCTCACGGTCCGCAGATGGCTGCATGACCGGACGCTCCGCCGGCTGACTGACCTACGAATCGCCTCATGCCTCACCCGTCCGACCCCTACTGCCAGGGCTTCATGCCCGATCCGACCGAACTGCCGCAGCTGTCCACCAGTGTCGATGCGGTCATGCTCATCATCCGCCTGTCCGCGCGCTACGGCCCGCTCATGTTCCGCCACGACGACGCAGAAGACCTGATGCAGCCTCGTTGCCGCCCGGTCGGTGCGCTGGCGGTGTCCGACCACGACATCAAGCTGGGCGAAGTGGCCGGATGCGAATACTGGATCACGCCCGAAGTGCTCGACGCACTGGGCAGCGGCGGCCTGCTGCTGGACGTTCAGGAAGCCCACGGTGACGCCAGCGGCCTGGCTGACCGCTTCGTACTGCGTCGCATCAACCACTGATCACCGCCTTTCCTTCGCATGCGCCCTGCACGCGCATGCACAGGCACGCTTGACATCCAATCAGTAATAATTATCATTTACCAAATGATGAACGACTGCCTGCGTCCATGCTGCCTGCGTCCCAACCTTCGCCTCACCATCCGCCGGCCGATGCGCTGAAAGTCCGTCTGTCTGCGCTGCTCGACGAGCTGATCCGCCACGACGGGTTCGGCTCGCTGAGCGTGGAAGTGCGGCTGCTCAAGCGCGGCCAGAAGGAAGTCATCATCGACTGCGGCAAGCAGTACCGCTACGTCATCGATTTCGTGCCCGGCTGAGCCGCGGTACGCCCTTCACCTCCGGCGGCGCGAGGCCGCGGAGCTGCAGCACACATCATCATTTCCGCCTGAACGATCGCCTTCGCGGGGAAGGGATGCAGGGGCTCACCCGAGGTCCGTCATGTCCTTCCGTCGTCTGCTGTCCGCCGGCGCGCTGTGCGCGCTGTCCGCTGTTCTTTCCTCCACCGCCCTCGCCGCCAGCGCGCGCTGGGACACTTCGCTCGCCGGCTCCGACGGCAGCGGCGCCTCTTCAGCCAGCCCCTGGGCCACCGGCAGCGTCGCCGCCGAGTGGAACGTGTTCGACAGCACCACCACCGACAGCACGCCGGACATCGCCGGCAGCGGCAGTCTGAGCCAGCTCAATCCGGCCGCCGGCAGCTTCCTGACCGGCACCGGCAATCTGTACAGCGCCGGCGGTGCGGCCGCCTTTTCGGCCACGCTCGACACGGTGCTGAACGGCACCTGGACGGTATGGCTGCGCACCGCCACCCAAGGCACGTCGCTGGACAGCGTGGCCACGCTCAATGGCGTCGCCGCCGACAAGAGCGTGAGCTACAGCGCCGCGCTGGGCGGCTTCGGTGGCAGCGAAGAAGAAGCCTACTGGCGCTGGACGGTGACCGACGTCAGCAGCCTGCAGTTCAGCTTCGGCAGTTCGGCCGCCCACACCAGCCTGGACCAGCTCGCAGTGCTCGCCGCACCGGTGCCCGAACCGTCCGTGTGGCTGTCGCTGGCCGCCGGTCTGGGTCTGCTCGGCGCCCTCGCGCGTCGCCGCGTCTGAACCGGGAGCCGACCATGACCACACATGCAGATCCGGAAAGCCTCCACCACACCTTCCATGCGCTGAAAGCCGAACGCCGGCTGCGCAACCGTGACGCGGCCGCTGCGCTCGGCATCAGCGAATGCGAAGCCATCGCCAGCGGCGTCGGCCGCGACGCGGTGCGGCTCGCCGCCCCTTTCGACGCCCTGTTCCGCCGCATGCCCGAACTGGGTGAAGTGATGGCGCTCACCCGCAACGAAGCCGCGGTGCATGAAAAGACCGGCCGTTTCGAACAGATGTCGGGCGACGACAAGGTCGGGCTGGCGCTCGGCAGCGCGATCGACCTGCGCATCTTCTACGGCCGCTGGGCGCACGGCTATGCGGTGACCGAAAGCACGCCGCGCGGTGAATCGCGCAGTCTGCAGTTCTACGACCGCCACGGCGAAGCGGTGCACAAGGTGTTCTCGCGCGCCGGCACCGATCTGGCCGCATGGGACGCGCTGGTGAGCGCGTTCACGGCAGAGGAGCAGCAGGCCGGCGAAAGCGTGTTGCCGCGCCCGCCGGCAGCGGCAGAGCCTTCGGTCGATACGGTCGACACCGCCGCCTTCCGCCGCGACTGGCTGGCCATGCAGGACACGCACGATTTCTTCCCGCTGCTGAAACGCCACGCGGTGTCGCGCCGGCAGGCGATGCAGCTGGCACCGCCCGAGCACGCGCTGCGCATCGACAACGCCTCGGTGCGACCGCTGCTGGAAGCGGCGGCCGGCGACGGCGTATCCATCATGTGCTTCGTCGGCAACCCGGGCATGATCCAGATCCACACCGGGCCGGTGCATCGCATCGAGCCCATGGGTCCGTGGATCAATGTGCTGGACGCCGGTTTCAACCTGCACCTGCGGCAGGATCTGGTGGTCGAAACCTGGATCGTGCGCAAGCCGACCGCGGACGGCATCGTCACCTCGGTCGAACTGCTGGACGCGACCGGCGAAACCATTGCGCTGTTCTTCGGCGAACGCAAGCCGGGCAAGCCGGAACGCGAAGACTGGCGCACCCTGGTGCGCACGCTGGCCGACCTGCAGGAGGTCGCCGCATGAAGGCGCTGCGCGCAGCCGGCGCGCTCGCCGCGGCGCTGTGCGCAGTGGTCGCACTCGCCGCACTCGCCGCACCGCCGGCCCAGCGTCTGGTCACGGTGGGCGGTGCGGTGACCGAAATCGTCCATGCGCTGGGTGCGGCCGACCGCATCGTCGCCACCGACACCACCAGCACCTGGCCGGCCACCGCGCAGGCCCTGCCCAAGGTGGGCTACCAGCGTGCGCTGGCCGCCGAAGGCGTGCTGGCGCTGCGGCCCTCCCACCTGATCGCGACCGCGGACGCCGGCCCGCCGGTGGTGCTGAACCAGCTGCGCGGCGCCGGTGTGCAGGTGATGCAGCTGCCGGCCGAGCACAGCGCAGCCGAGGTCGGCCGCAGCATCCGGGCAGTGGCCGCAGCGCTGTCCATGCAGGCGGCCGGTGAAGCGATGGCCGCCCGCTTCGAGCAGGACTGGGCTGCCGCCCGGCGCGACATCGCCCCCCTGCCCGGCAAGCCGCGCGTGCTGTTCATTCTCGACCACGGCGGCGGCACGCCCATGGTGGCCGGTGACGACACCGCAGCCGACGCCATGCTGGGCTATGCCGGCGCTGCCAACGTGATGGCCGGCCGCTTCCGCGGCTACCGCCCGCTCACGCTGGAAGCCGCGCTGGCCGCTGCGCCGGACGTCATCGTCACCACCGACGAAGCGCTGGCCGCGGCCGGCGGCCGCGCAGCCTTCCTCGCCCGGCCCGGCCTGTCGGCACTGCCGGCGGCCCGGGCCGGCCGGCTGGTGAGCATGGACGCGCTGCGCATGCTGGGTTTCGGCCCGCGGCTGCCTGAGGCGGTGCGCGAACTGGCGCGTGCGGTGCGCGCCTCATGAATGCGCGCACGCTGACGCTGCCCGCTGCCTGGCCGGTCGCCACCACGCTGGGCTGTCTGGCCGCAGCGCTCGCGATGACGGTGCTGCTCGCACTGGGCAGCGGTGCGGTCGCGCTGTCGCCGGGCGCGGTGCTGGCCGCACTGACCGGCACCGGCAGCGACGACGGTGCAGCGCTGGTGGTGCGCACGCTGCGCTTGCCGCGCGTCATGCTCGGCGTCATCGCCGGCGCCGGGCTGGGCATTGCCGGCGCCGCGATGCAGGGGCTGATGCGCAATCCGCTGGCCGACCCCGGCCTGATCGGCGTCAGCAGCGGTGCCGCGCTGGCCGCGGCCGCTGTGGTGGTGCTGGGCGGCCTGCTGCCGGGTGCCGGCGGCGCGCTGTCCGCCGTGCTGCTGCCGGCGGCCGCCTTCACCGGCGCCGCGCTCACCACCGCGCTGGTCTATGCCGCCTCGCGCCAGGACGGTCGCAGTTCGGTCACCCGCATGCTGCTGTCGGGCATTGCCATCAATGCGCTCACCCTATCCGGCATCGGCCTGCTCATGTTCATGGGCAGCGACGCCCAGGTCAGGCAGTTCACCTTCTGGACCCTGGGCAGTCTGGCCGCCGCCACCTGGCCCGGCGTGGCGGCCGCAGCCGCCGCCACCGCGGTCGCGCTGCACGCGCTGCTGCGCCGCGCCGGGCCGCTGGACGCACTGGCGCTGGGCGAAGCGCAGGCCGGTCACCTCGGCGTCGACACCGCGCGACTGAACCGCAGCTGCGTGCTGCTGATCGCACTGTCGGTCGGCGCCACCACGGCGCTCACCGGTACGCTGGGCTTCATCGGCCTGATCGCGCCGCATCTGGCACGCCGCCTGGTCGGCCCGGCCCACGCCGGACTGCTGCCGGCCAGCGCGCTGTGCGGCGCGGTGCTGGTGGTGCTGGCTGACACCGCCGCGCGCACCTGGGTCGCACCGGCGGAACTGCCGATCGGCGTGCTCACGGCACTGATCGGCGCCCCCTTCTTCATGATGCTGCTGCGCAGCCGCGCAGCACGGGAGCTGCACTGACATGCTGTCCGCCCATCATCTCGGCGTACGCGTCGGCGGACGGCGCCTGCTCGACGAACTGACGCTCGCGCTTGAGCCGGGCCAGCTGTGCGTGCTGGTCGGCCCGAACGGCGCCGGCAAGACCACGCTGCTGCGCGCACTGTCCGGCGATCTGGACACGGCCGACGGCGAAGTGCGCTACGGCGACCGCCCGGTGCGAGATCTGGGGGCGCTGGAACGTGCCCGGCTGCGTGCGGTGCTGGCGCAGCACCAGCGCAGCGATCTCGACCACCTTGCGCGCGACGTGGTTGCGCTCGGTCGCTATCCGCACCACCTCGGCCGTCCGACCGCTGCCGACCGTGCCATCGCGAACGAGGCGATGGCGCTGACCGGCTGCAGCGCGCTGGCGCACCGGGTGTGCGGCACCCTGTCCGGCGGCGAACAGGCGCGGGTGCATCTGGCGCGCGCGCTGGCCCAGGTGTGGACCGCGCCGCCCGGCGGGCATGCATTGCTGCTGGACGAACCGGTGGCCGCGCTGGACATCGCCTGGCAGCACCGCACGCTGGCCTGCGCCCGCGAGTTCGCCCGGCAGCGCGGCACGTCGGTGCTGGCCATCGTGCATGACCTCAATCTGGCCGCCCGCTATGCCGATCGCATGGTGCTGCTGACCGGCGGCCGGCTGCGGGAAGACGGCCCGCCGGATCAGGTGCTGCGCAGCCCGGCGCTGGCCGACGCCTTCGGCCTGCGCTGCCGGGTACTGGACGACGACGGCAGCGGCCGTCCGCTGCTGGTGGCCGAAGCGGCCGACTGAGGCAGGCGTGGACGGCCGGCTCTTCAGGAACAGCCGCCACGCCGGTCCCGGCCTGTATCGCAGCCGCTACAGCCGCCGCAGGCGCCCGCAGACCCGGCACTGCGCAGCGCCGCAAGCCAGCGCCATGCGCGCCGCAGCACCACACCCGCACACAGCGCGACGATGACCAGCGCAATCAGATCGGTCAGGCCGTTCATGCGCAGCAGGCCTGAGCAATACGGTAGGTGATGAAGGCCGCCAGCCAGGCCAGCCCGAACAGGTAGCCAGCCATCAGCAATGGCGCGCGCCAGCCGCCGGTTTCGCGCCGCACCGTGGCCAGCGTAGACAGACACTGTGGCGCGAATACGAACCAGGCCAGCAGCGACAGCGCGGTCGGCAGCGACCACTGCGCCGCGATCAGCGGCGCCAGCGCCTGTGCGGTGTCGTCCGCGGTGGCGGACAGCGCATAGACCGTACCCAGCGCGCTCACCACCACCTCCCGTGCCGCCATGCCCGGCACCAGCGCCACCGCGATCTGCCAGTTGAAACCCAGCGGCTCGAACAGCGGCAGCAGCAGATGACCCAGCATGCCGGCGAAGCTGTATTCGATGGCCGGCCCGGTGGCGCTGGCCGGCGGTGCCGGGAAGGACGCCAGAAACCACAGCAGCACGGTCAGCGCCAGGATGACGCCGCCTACCCGGCGCAGGAAGATGAGCACCCGCTGCCACAGTCCGATCGCCACATTGCGCAGCGATGGCCAGTGATAGTCCGGCAGTTCCATCATCAGGGTCTGCCGGCGGTCGCGCGTGCCGAAGCGCTTCACCAGCCAGGCCACCGCGATCGCGGACACGATGCCCGCCGCATAGAGCGCGAACAGCACCAGCCCCTGCAGCGCCAGCCCGCCGGCAACCGTGCGTGCCGGCACGAAGGCGCCGATCAGCAGCGCATAGACCGGCAGCCGCGCCGAACAGGTCATCAGCGGCGCGATCATGATGGTGACCCAGCGATCGCGCGGATTCTGGATGGTGCGCGTGGCCATGATGCCCGGGATGGCGCAGGCGAAGCTGGACAGCAGCGGAATGAAGGAGCGGCCGGACAGGCCCACGCCGCCCATCAGCCGGTCGAGCAGGAAGGCGGCACGCGGCAGGTAACCGGATTCTTCCAGCACCAGAATGAAGAAGAACAGGATGACGATCTGCGGCAGGAATACCAGCACGCCGCCCAGCCCGGCCACCAGACCGTCGACCAGCAGGCTGCGCAGCAGTCCGGGCGGCAGCAGCGCACCCAGTGTCTCGCCGGTCGCGGCAGTCGCGGACTCTATCCAGCCCATCGGTGCTTCCGCCCACGCGAACACCGCCTGGAACACCACGAACAGCAGCGCCAGCAGCAGTAGCGGGCCGGCCAGCGGATGCAGCAGCACGCGGTCGGCGCGGTCGCTGAAGGCGTGCGCCTGCAGGCTGTCCAGCCCCAGCTGGCGCAGGATGTCGCGCACCCGGCGATGATCGTCCACGACCTGATCGCCACCACCGGTCGACAATCCGGCTGGCGCCGGCGGGGGCAGATCGAGCCGCTCCAGCAGCGCGCGGGCGCCGTCGGCGCGTACCGCCACGGTGGACACCACCGGCACGCCCAGTGCGGCGGACAGTGCATCGGCATCGACCACCTGTCCGCGAGCCCGCGCCAGATCGGTCATATTCAGCGCCACCACCACCGGCAGTCCCATCCGCATCAGCCCCAGCACCAGCCTGAGCTGGCGGGCCAGCCGGGTGGCATCGACCACCGCCAGCACCAGATCCGGACGGCGCTCGCCGTCGAAGCGGCCGGCCAGCACGTCGCAGGTCACCTGTTCGTCCGGCGAGTGCGGCGCCAGGCTGTAGGTGCCGGGCAGGTCGAGCAGCGCGACGCGACGGCCGGACGGCAGTTGCAGCCGCCCTTCCTTGCGTTCGACCGTGACGCCGGCGTAGTTGGCCACTTTCTGCCGGCTGCCGGTCAGCAGGTTGAACAGCGCGGTCTTGCCGCAGTTCGGGTTGCCGACCAGCGCCACCAGCGGTGGACCGAGGCGTGAGGTATCGACAGTGACGGTAGTCATGAGGCGTCCGCGGGCATGACCTGGATACAGGCCGCTTCGGCCCTGCGCAACGCAAAGGTCGACACCCCCACCCTCACCGCCAGCGGCTCTCCGCCCGGCTGGCCGCGGCGCAGTACCTGCACCGGCTCGCCTTCAATGAAGCCCAGCTCCCGCAGGCGCGCCACCCATTCCTGTCCCTCACCGGACGCCGCGTTCAGCGCGTGAATGAACAGCCGGCGGCCGCAGGGAGCTTCGCTGAGCGTCTGCGCGTGGAGTGCACCTGGATCGGAAGAAGTCATCGAGCGGAGGAAAGCAGCAATGGAGCGAAAAGACGGAAAGAAAAGGGGAAAGACGGATCGGCAGACGCTGTTCCGGACGACTGCCTGAGAATCATTATCAGCTTAGCGGGCACAGCGCGTACAGCTTCTGACCCGGATCAAGCAAGGCAAACCGGACGCCCACGCCGTCCCGCAGCCCTTGCGGCGCGATCACAGCAAACATGCTGCCGGATAAAAAGAGAATTTACATTAATAACCATTCTCATTTACAATCGGTCACATGATCGGTCGGCACTGCACATCAGCGCCGACCGGACGGACCAGCCAGCCCCGGGCATCGATGCCCACTCCTGCAAGCCAGTCCTCTCGAAAACGACCTTTTCCAGGACTTGCACCGCAGATGAAACGCTTGCCCCCGCAGCAGCCGCTGACGCTCGCTGCCGCCATGCTGATGGCCCTCTCTTCCACCGCCGGCGCTGAAGACAAGGCACCGGTCGCCGACGGTCCGGTTCCGCTGCTGCCAGAAGTCCAGGTACGTGAAGACCTGGATCGGCCGAATTCGCCGAACCGCGGCTATCAGTCGGGCATCGTTACCTCGGCCAAGACCAAGCAGCTGGCGAAGGACATTCCGCAGGCCATCACCACGGTGACCGAACAGCTCATGCTGGACAGCAATGCGGACACGATGAAGAGCGCGCTGCGCCATGTGGCCGGCCTCACCTTCAACTCGGGCGAAGGCGGCCGCATCGGCGACAACATCATGCTGCGCGGCTTCTACTCCTTCGGCGATCTGTATCTGGACGGCATCCGCGATGTCGCCCAGTACAACCGCGAAACCTTTCACGTGGAGCAGATCGACGTGCTGCGCGGCTCGGCCGCCATGCTGTTCGGCCGCGGCCAGGCCGGCGGCGTGATCAACCGCGTGAGCAAGCAGCCGGGTCTGGTGGACCGCACCGAAGTGTCGGCCACGGTGGGCAGCTACGAATACGGCCGCGTCACCGCAGACGTGAACAAGGTGGTCGGCGAAAACGCCGCACTGCGCATCAGCGCGATGAAGACCGATGCCGGCAGTTCGCGCAAGGGTGTGGAATCTGAACGCGAGGGCCTGGCGCCGACCTTCCGCTGGGGCATCGGCACCGCCGATGAATTCTCCATCGGCCACCTCTACCTGACCACCAACAACGTGCCGGACTTCGGCGTGCCCTTCGTCACGCGCCCGAACGTGGGCACGCTGACCGATACCCGGGTCACGCGTCGTCCGCTCGACGTGAGCGCCCGCAATTTCTACGGCACCTCGTCCGACTACGAACGCAACGACACCCATATCAGCACCGGTATCTGGACCCACCGCTTCTCGCAGGACACCGAACTGCGCACCGTGGCACGGGCCGCCAACTACAAGCGCGACCTGTGGGCGGTTGCACCGCGCCTGCCCGGCGGGGTAAACAGTTCCACCGTGACCGATGCCACCGTGATCACCCGCGGCCGCCAGGCGCGCGGCGGCGAGGAAGACACCTTCACCGTGCAGAGCGACCTGACCACCAAGTTCCAGACCGCCGGCATGAAGCACGAAGCGCTGTTCGGCATCGAACTGCTGCGCGAGAAGGCCGACCGCTGGTCCTACACCGCGATCAACGTGGCCGCACCGACCACCACGGTCGGCAATCCGAATCCGGACATCGCGGTACCGGCGGCCTACGGCAACCGCACCCGCTTCAACCCGGCCGGCTACACCGGCAACTCGGTCGGCCTCTATGCTCAGGACCAGATCGAGTTCATGCCGAACTGGAAGCTGCTGCTCGGCCTGCGTCACGACCGCATGGACGCCGATTACCACACGCTGGCGTCGACCACCGGCATCACCACCAACTTCAACCTGAAGTACAACGAGTGGAGCTATCGCAGCGGCCTGCTGTACCAGCCGACCGACCTGTCCACCTACTATTTCGCGTGGAGCGACTCGTTCAACCCGACCGCCGACCTCTATCAGCTGAACAACAACGTACGCTACGACGCCGAGCGCAGCCGCACGGTGGAACTGGGCACCAAGTGGGAACTGCTTGATGGTGCCCTGTCGCTGCGTACCGCGCTGTACCGCGCCACCAAGTTCAACGAGCGCAATACCGATCTGGAACAGGCCAATTCCGCCGTGCTGTCGAAGGAACGCCATACCGACGGCATCGAATTCGAAGCGGCCGGTCGCATCACCGAAAAGTGGGACATCTTCGGTGGCGTCGCACTGATGAAGGCGCAGATCGACGAACAGTACGACGGCCAGCTTCTGGGTACCTTCGGTGACGTGGTTGCGGCAGCGGGCGGCACCTTCCAGGCCGGTCAGGCAGCGAATGCCAACCGTCTGGTCTATCGCGGCAAGTACAACCCGTACAGCGTCGGTCAAACGCCCCGCAACACGCCGGACTACACCTTCAACCTCTGGACCACCTACCGCTTCATGCCGAACTGGCGTGCCGGTGTAGGTATCGAAGGCAAGGGCTCGCGACTGGCTTACGGCATCGGCCAGTGTGACTCCGCTGCCGCCAATGCCACCAACGCATGGGCCTATAGCGCCTGCGCACCGATCGCCCAGGGCAAGGCCCCGAGCTTCGTGCGTACCGATCTGATGCTGGCCTACGAACTGTCGAAGTTCGACGTGAAGCTGAACGTGCTCAACGTGTTCAACAAGCGCTACTACGAAGCGCTGTACGAGAACGGCGGCTTTGCGGTGCCGGGCACCGAACGTGCCTTCCAGCTCACGGTGGCCGTCCGCTACTGACCGGCAGAAAGCGGCTTGCCTGGCCGGCCGCATTTCCTCCCGTTTTTCTCCGCTATCGACTCGCCCTCCTCACGGACGGCGGGTCTTTTTTCGTCGGTGCGACAGACCCCGCTCAGTCGCTGACCGGCCGCAGCCCGCCTTCGGTGCTCAGCACGCGACGCCAGCCTTCACCCTGCCGGCACAGCCCGTAGCGGAAGGGCACGGCATCCCGCCCGGGCGTTTCGAAACGCAGGTCGCGGAACACCGCGCAGCCGGGTGCGCCCGCAGTGGGCGGTTCGGCCACCGGGAACATCGAGAACCAGCGGAAGAAGGCGAACTCGGGGGCGGTCCATGCCGCCTGACTGAGCGCCCTCGCCTCGCCCTCGTCGAAGCGCGGGCGCACCATCCATTCCGCCTGCGCCACCGGCCGGTAATGCGCGCTGTAGCGGCGGATGAAGCCATCGTCCGCGGTTGCGCTCATCACTTCGCTGCGCCGGGTGTTGATGTGGGCGATGTGAAAGCGCGTGCCGTCATCGACCACGGCCGTCCAGTTGAATGGCGACGCCGGCCGCGGAATGGCGTCTATCGCCACGACGGCAATACCCTGCTGCGTGGCGTAATGCCGCGCCGCGTCGAGTGCCTCCGACCGGCCGACCGCACCGACACCGACCCAGCCCACCGCCGCTGCCAGTGCCAGTGCGGCAGGCAACCGGCTGCGCCGCCAGAGCGCGCTGGCCAGCAGACCGGCGATCAGCAGCCCGGTCAGCGGCAGATCGATGATGAAAGTGGTGCCCCAGCCGAAGCGGCAGTCGGAGAGCGGCGCCAGGATGAGGGTGCCGAACTGCGTGATCAGGTCGCCCAGGATGTGGATGGCGATGCCGCCGCAGGCCAGCGCGTACAGCGCGCGCCAGTCGATCTGCCGCGCGCGCAGCAGCCGCGGCATCATCCAGGCGATCAGCAGCGCCCACAACGGCAGCAGGAGGACCGAATGGGTCAGCCCGCGGTGCCCGCGCAGATAGGCGAGATCGGACACGAAATTCAGCACGAAATCGAAATCCGGGAAGGTGGCGGCAAAGGTGGCGGTGGCCACCGCCTGCCATACCTGGGGCTGAGCCGGGCCGGCCGGCGGCCGGGCCATCAGTCGTCCGAGCAGCGCACCGGACAGCGCGTGAGTCAGGGTATCCAAAACATCCTTTCGGTCAGATCCGGCGGACGCGCACCGCCGATGGAACAGTGAACGACACACTGCGCGCCATTGCTGGCGCAGTGCACAACAAACCGGCGTATACTGCCGCTCCGATTCGCTTCATGGCTTGTTGATGGAATCCGCTACCGCGCTCATCGATTTGCAAGCTTCGCGCGACCCTACCCGACTGCGCGAAATCCCGTACAACTACACCTCGCTGTCCGACCGCGAAATCGTCATGCGGTTGCTGGGCGCCCCAATGTGGGACCTGCTGGTCAGCCTGCGCGACGAACGCATGACCGGCCGCTCGGCCCGCATGCTGTACGAAGTGCTGGGCGACATGTGGGTGGTCCAGCGCAATCCCTATCTCGAGGATGACCTGCTGGACAACCCGAAGCGGCAGGCCGCTCTGGTCGGTGCGCTGCAGCATCGGCTGCGCGAGGTCGACCTGCGCCGCCGTCCGGGCATCGATCCGGTCGCCCGCAAACGCGACCGCAAGGTGGGCGAACTGGTCGAGGCCACGCGTACCGCCATTCTCGATTTCGACGCCCGCTTCGAAGACACCCGTCGCCTGCGCAGCCGCATCCGCCGCGTGCTCGGCCGCCACACCCGCGACGCCAATATCGCGTTTGACGGTCTGGCCCGGGTCGCTCACGTGACCGACGCCACCGACTGGCGGGTCGAGTACCCGATGGTGGTGCTCTATCCGGACACCGAAGACGAGATCGCGCCGCTGGTGCGGGGCTGCATCGAACTCGGCCTCACCATCATCCCGCGCGGCGGTGGCACCGGCTATACCGGTTCCGCGGTGCCGCTGTCGGCGAAATCCGCGGTCATCAACACCGAAAAGCTGATTGACCTCGGACCGGTCGAGCCCATGGTGCTGCCCGGCCTGTCCGAGCCCTACGCCACGATACGCACCGGTGCCGGTGTGGTCACCCGCCGGGTGATGGATGCCGCCGAGCACGCCGGTCTGGTGTTCGCCTGCGACCCGACCTCGGCCGATGCCTCCTGTGTCGGCGGCAACATCGCCACCAATGCCGGCGGCAAGAAGGCGGTGCTGTGGGGCACCGCGCTCGACAATCTGGCCAGCTGGCGCATGGTGGATGCCGATGGCTGGCCGATGGAAATCACGCGGCTGGATCACAACCTCGGCAAGATCCACGACGCGCCGCTGGTGCGCTTCGCCGTCCAGCGCTTCGACGCCGACGGCCGCACGCCGCGCGGCGAAGCCGAAATCCTCGAAGTGCCGGGCGCCACCTTCCGCAAGGTGGGCCTGGGCAAGGACGTGACCGACAAATTCCTCGCCGGCCTGCCCGGCGTGCAGAAGGAAGGCTGCGACGGCCTGATCACCAGCGCGCGCTGGATTCTGCACAAGCTGCCGCCGGTCACCCGCACCGTCTGTCTGGAGTTCTTCGGCCAGGTGCGCGAGGCGGTGCCGGCCATCGTGGATATCAAGGACTACCTCGACGGCCTGCCCAAGACCGGCAGCGCCCGCGTCATGCTGGCCGGTCTCGAGCACCTGGACGAGCGCTATGTGCGCGCGGTCGGCTACGCCACCAAGGCACGCCGCCACGGCCGGCCGAAGATGGTGCTGATCGGCGATATCGTCGGCGATGACGAAACCGCGGTCATGAACGCCGCCTCGGAGGTGGTGCGCCTGTGCAACCAGCGCAGCGCCGAAGGCTTCATCGCGGTGTCGGCCGAAACGCGCAAGACCTTCTGGCTGGACCGCGCACGAACCGCCGCCATCGCCCGCCACACCAACGCGTTCAAGATCAACGAAGACGTGGTCATCCCGCTGCCGCGCATGGGCGACTACTGCGACGGCATCGAGCGCATCAACATCGAACTGTCGATCGCCAGCAAGCTCCGGCTGTGCGACGCGCTGGCGGGCTTCCTGAGCGGTGAACTGCCGCTGCACGCCGGTGACGCCAATGTCGACGCCGATCAGCTGATCGGCGACCGCCGCGCCCAGGCGCTGCAGCAGGTGGCCGCGGTACGCGGCCGCTGGCAGTGGGTGCTGGACAATCTCGACATGCCGCTGGAGCGCGCCGAGCCGCTGCTCATGTCGCTGGGCGTGGACATGGCGCCGCTGGCCAACCGTGCGGCCAGCCCGACGCTGTTCCACCGGCTGCAGGACTATTCGGTACGCGTGTCGTGGAAGCGCGAGCTGAAACCGCTGCTGGACGAGATTTTCGACGGCGCGCTGTTCCGCCCGACCCAGGAGCGCATCGAAACGATACGGAAAGAGGTGCTGCGCGGCCGCGTGTTCGTCGCGCTGCACATGCACGCCGGCGACGGCAATGTGCACACCAACATTCCGGTGAACTCCGACAACTACGGCATGCTGCAGGAAGCCAATGCCGCGGTCGCCCGCATCATGGCGCTGGCGCGTTCGCTGGGTGGCGTCATTTCGGGCGAGCACGGCATCGGCATCACCAAGCTCGAATTCCTGACGCAGGAAGAACTGGCGCCCTTCGTCGACTACAAGCAGCGCATCGACCCGAACGGCCATTTCAACGCCGGCAAGCTGCTGCCCGGCGGCGACCTCAGCCGCGCCTACACGCCCTCCTTCTCGCTGCTGGGCACCGAGTCGCTGATCATGGAAATGAGCGACATCGGCGGCATCGCGCACTCGATCAAGGACTGCCTGCGCTGCGGCAAGTGCAAGCCGGTGTGTTCGACCCATGTGCCACGCGCCAACCTGCTCTATTCGCCGCGCAACAAGATCCTCGCCACCTCGCTGCTGATCGAGGCCTTCCTGTACGAGGAACAGACCCGGCGCGGCGTGTCGCTGCGCCACTTCGACGAATTCGGCGACGTGGCTGACCACTGCACCGTGTGCCACCGCTGCGAGAAGCCCTGTCCGGTGGACATCGACTTCGGCGACGTGTCGATCGCGATGCGCAACGCGCTGCGCAAGCAGGGCAAGCGCAAGTTCAACCCGGGCACCGCCGCGTCGATGGCTTTCCTGAACGCCACCGATCCGGCCACCATCAAGGCGCTGCGCGTGGCCATGATGGGCGTGGGCTACAAGGCGCAGCGGCTGGGCCACAAGGTAGGCAAGGCGCTCGGCCTGGTGGACCGCCAGACCAAGGCGCCGCCGCCCACGCTGGGCAAGCCGCCGGTCAAGGCGCAGGTGATCCACTTCATCAACAAGCCGATGCCCGGCAACCTGCCCAAGCGCACCTCGCGCGCGTTGCTGGATATCGAGGACGCCGCGGTGGTGCCGGTCATCCGCAACCCGCAGCGCACCGCGGACGAACAGGAAGCGGTGTTCTACTTCCCGGGCTGCGGCTCGGAGCGCCTGTTCTCGCAGGTGGGTCTGGCGACCCAGGCCATGCTCTATCACGTGGGCGCCCAGACCGTGCTGCCGCCGGGCTATCTGTGCTGCGGCTATCCGCAGACCGCGGGCGGCAATGCCGAGAAGGGGCAGGAAATCAGCACCTCGAACCGGGTGCTGTTCCACCGTGTCGCCAACACGCTGAACTACCTCGACATCAAGACCGTGATCGTGTCCTGCGGCACCTGCATGGACCAGCTGCAGCAGTACGAATTCGACAAGATCTTCCCCGGCTGCCGGCTGCTCGACATTCACGAATACCTGATGGAAAAGGGCGTGAAGCTGGAGGGCGTTCAGGGCGTGCGCTACATGTACCACGACCCCTGCCACACGCCGATGAAGACGCACGCGCCGCTCAAGGTGGTGAATCAGCTGGTGGCCACCGCCGATGGCAGCAGGATCGCGCTGAACGACCGCTGCTGCGGCGAAAGCGGCACGCTGGCGGTCAGCCGGCCGGACATTTCGACCCAGGTGCGTTTCCGCAAGGAAGAGGAAATGCGCAAGGGGGCGGACGCGCTGCGCGCCGACGGCTTCAAGGGCGACGTGAAGATCCTGACCTCCTGCCCGTCCTGCCTGCAGGGACTGTCGCGCTACGACAATGACAGCAGCACCCAGGCCGACTACATCGTGGTCGAAATGGCGCGTCATCTGCTCGGCGAGGACTGGGCCGCCCGCTACATCGAACAGGCCAACGCCGGCGGCATCGAGCGCGTACTGCTCTGAGGCCCGCCCCGGGCCGGCTCCGTTCCGCGGAGCGCTTTCTGTCTGCCGGCGGCGCACCTGCCGCCGGCGCATACCCGGCAGCGCCACAAGCGCTGCCGGGTCCCCGCTTCAGCGACGCTGCGCGGCTGCCGCGCCGTCACGCAATTCCTGCATGAAATTCTCCAGCACCCTTTCTTCGGACGAAATGCCGGGCGCCAGTTCGAGCTTCATCGCCTCGCCACCCGCCATGCGCTGGTCACGCGCGCACACCATGGTGGCCAGCATGGTGCCGAAGCGCTCGGCCCGGCCTTCCTGCTGCAGATAGCGGTTCTGCACCCGGTAGGCCTCGCGCTCGGAACGCAGCGTGGCATTGCAGTCGTGCTGGTAGAGCGCGCCCTTCTGGCGGGCTTCCAGCACGTGCACGAATTCGTGCACCAGAAAGGAATTGTCGGCCGGGTTGTCCAGATCGAGGTCCGCGCGGATCAGGATCTGTTCGCGGTCGTGGTCGTACAGCGCGACCAGCTTTTCGCACTCTCGTGGCTCGTCCGGACACGCTTCTTCGACCAGCGCAGCCGGTGTCATCAGCCGCAGCGTCGGCAGATCGGCCAGCGGCACTTCGGGATAGCCGGACAGCGCGGACGCGACGCCCAGCAGATAGGACAGCAGAACGGTATCGGCCATGGCGGGGCTCCGGCGCGGATCGATGCGGTTCGGACATCGCACGCGCAAAACCGTTTCCGGTATCTCCGGCACACTGCCGACATGCCCGCAGCCCCCCGGGCTGCCGAACTCGGGCACGTCGCCCGTGTCGGAGGGCGCGTGCGATGCAAGAATGCGCCGGTCGCACCGCCCCTGCAAGCCAACCCGAAACGGAGTCCGCCATGTTTTCGAGTTCGTCCGCACTGCGTCTGAGCGCTGCCGCGCTCTGTGCCCTCACCGCCCTGGCCGCGCACGCGCTGCCGGCCGATCCACGCGCGCCGGCAGGCCGCCCCGGGCAGCCGCCCACGCTGGCCGGCAGCTGGAGCTGGACCGATCCGCAGCAGTGCAGCGAAACCTACGAATACGCCGCCGACGGCAGCGGCCGGGTAAGCAGCGGGCAGGAGCGCGCGGAGATGGCCTACATCTTCGACCCGGTGCCGCTGAAGGACGGTTTCTACCGGCTGGAAGCCACCATCACCCGCGACAATGGCGGTCTGGACTGTGCCGGCTCAGCCAGCGACGACACCCACGAGCGCTACACCGTCTATCTGAAATTCCACCCGGACGGCGACCAGCACATCGTGTGCATGGAAGCGGATTTGAAGCACTGTTTCGGCCCGCTGAAAAGAAGCCGCGGCTCCAGCCTCTGAAGCGGTCACGCATGCTGCAGTGCCGGCGGACGGGCGGCGTCGCGCCGCCTACAATCGAAACAGGCCGTCACCGGAGTACGCCATGACCCCGCCCTCCTCCGCGCATCGAGCGCTGCTGTTCGGCTCACTGTGCCTGATGGCCCTGCCGGCCGCGGCACGGGTCAGTTCCGCCGCGCCGCTGTCCGCGCCGCACATCGAGGGGCTGTGGCGCTGGACCGACGAATCGCAGTGCGTCGAAAGCTACGAGTACCGCAGCGATGGCAGCGGCCGGGTGCTCAGCGGCGACGAAAGCACCGACGTGGACTACGTTTTTTCGCCGGTGCCGGTGGCCGACGATTTCTTCGAACTGAACGTGACCATACGGCGCAATTCAGGCGGCAAGGACTGTCTCGGCCAGAACGGCGACGACGCCGGCGAAACCTACCGGGTGTTCGTCTACTTCAGGCAGGGCGGCGACAGTCATCTGGTGTGCTACCGCCCGGACATGAGCCAGTGCTTCGGCCCGCTGCAGCGCCAGCCGCGCTTCTGAAACGATGATCCGGCTCCCCGTTCCATCCGCCCTGCTCGCCGCGACCCTGCTGACCGCCTGCGCCTACGGCGGGGGCGGTCCGCCGGACGGGCGCTGGCAGATTCATGAAATCGGCGAACTGAAGGTGCCGGCCGACGTCGACGCCCACATCGAATTCCTGCCGGATGGCCGGCTGACCGGACGCGGCGGCTGCAACCGCTACACCGGCAGCTGGGCGCGCGCAGGACACGAAATGCGGCTCGGCCGGATCGCCGCCACCCGCATGGCCTGCATGGGGCCGGGCATGGTGATCGAAGCCCGGCTGTTCGAACTGCTGGACAAGGTGGTGCGCCAGGACAGGCCGGACGACCGGACACTGTATCTGGTGACCGGCGACGGCCGCCGCATCACCGCGACACGCTGACCGGCGCCGGTTTCAGCGCAGCAGCACCTCGACCCGCGCCAGTTCGTCCGGCGTCGCCAGCAGCTTCACCACTTCGCGCAGATCGGCGCGGTCGATGAAATGCGGCGCCCGGCTGGCCACGATTTCACGCCGTACGACGCCGCCGAAGCCGATCACGGTCGCGCCGGCATCACCGGCTTCGAGATCGGTAATGCCGTCGCCCACCATGACCAGCCGGTCGGCGCCTGCGCCCACACGGCGGGCGATTTCTGCCTTGCCGCCAGTGCGCGCGAGCGGCGAGGCGGTGTCAAAGCCGGCGTAGTGGCCGGCCTCGTCGAAACGCAGATCGACCGCATGCACCCGTTCGCCAGGCACGCCGAGGAAGCCGGCGATGGCCAGCACCGCCTGGCGGATGCCGCCGCTCACCACATGCACCTCCCAGCCGAGTGCGGCCAGCGCGGCCACCGCCTGCGAGGCGCCGTCCACCCGGGTGTCGATGTAGAGCTGGCCGATCGCCTCCAGCGTGGCCGCGTCCGGCCGGATGAGGTCAAGCCGCGCGGCATAGGCCTCTTCCAGCCTGAGCCGGCCGTCCATCGCAGCGTTGGTCAGCGGCACCACCTGATCGACCACGCCGGCGCGTTCGGCCAGCACATCGATGCCTTCTATCGTGGACAGCGTGCTGTCGCAGTCGAACAGGATGACCTGCTTCATGCGTCGGCTCCGGCCTTCACCGTGGCATAGCCCCAGTCCAGCCAGAGGGTCAGCGCAACGACGTCCTCGGTATTGACGGTGGCGCCGCACCAGATGCGCAGGCCCGGCGGCGCGTCGCGGTAGGCGGAAATGTCGAACGCGGCGTTCTCGCGTTCGAGCAGCGCGCACAGGCGCTGCACGATGGCCCAGCGCGCGTCCAGCGGCTGCGCCTCGAACCACGGGTCGGTGATCTTCAGACAGACCGAGGTGGGCGAACGCACGTCCGCGCGGTCGGCCAGAAAGTCCACCCAGCCGGTCTTCGCCACCCAGCTTTCGAGGGCGGCAAAGCTGGCCTGGCTGCGCGCGATCAGCGCCGGCAGGCCGCCGATGTCCTGCGCCCAGCGCAGCACGTCGATCTGGTCCTCGACGCAGAGCATCGACGGCGTGTTGATGGTGTTGCCCTCGAACAGGTCTTCGGTGAGCTTGCCCTTGTTCATCAGGCGGAACACCTTGGGGATGGGCCAGGCCGGCGTGTGGCGGTACAGCCGCTCGACCGCACGCGGGCTCAGCACGATCATGCCGTGCGCCGCCTCGCCGCCCAGCACCTTCTGCCAGGACCAGGTGGTCACGTCCAGCTTGTGCCAGGGCAAATCCATCGCGAACGCGGCCGAGGTGGCGTCGCAGATCGACAGGCCGGCGCGGTCGTCGGCAATCCAGTCGCCATCCGGCACGCGCGCGCCGCCCGAGGTGCCGTTCCAGGTGAACACCACGTCGCGGTCCCAGCTCACGGCCGACAGGTCCGGCAGGCTGCCGTAGGGCGCAACCACCAGCCGCGCGTTCGCCAGCTTGAGCACCGGGCCGACGTCGGTCACCCAGTTGGCACCGAAGGCTTCCCAGGCCAGGCAATCGACCTCGCGCTCGCCGAGCAGGGTCCACAGCGCCATTTCGACTGCGCCGGTATCCGAACCGGGCACGATGGCGATACGGTAGTCGTCCGGAATGCCCAGCACCTCACGGCTGCGGACGATCACCTCCTTCAGCTTGGCCAGGCCTTCCTTCGCACGGTGGGAACGGCCGATGAAGGCGTCTTTCAGCACGTCCAATGTCCAGCCCGGGCGCTTCACGCAGGGGCCGGAAGAGAAATACGGGCGGGCCGGACGGATTTCAGGCTTGGCGACGGTCATGGCGCTTTCGGGTCGGGCAGGGAAAGCGGCCGAGTATAGCCGCGGCGGCATTGCAGCGCAGCACGGCGGCGGCATCTGTGCCGCCCGGTCCGGCCCATCAGTGACCGGAACGACGGCCCGGGCAGGATCATGCGTAACACCGCCCTGGCCAGCAGTGAGTCAAGGCTTCAGTTCGTTGCGGCCAGCGGAAGGTTGAGCAGCAGATTCTGCGGCTTCATCTGCACCAGCCCGGCGTCGTCCATGGCCAGGGCCATCCACACCGGCCGTGCTTCGCCATCGCGGCGCAGTTCGGCGCGCAGATCCAGCGGATCGACGAAATCGAGACGGAACAGCGCAACGATGCGTGCGGTCCGGTCCGGCGCCAGTTCGCCACCCTCGTACAGGGTATTGAGCAGGTCCATCGCCTCGCGGTCCAGCCCGATATGCCAGGCCCAGCGCTCGTCCTGAATGTCTTTCTGCGGCGCAATGCGTACCGCACAGCCGTAGAAGTGGGCGATGAAGCGTTCCATCACGCGGCACAGCGCATCGAGGCCGGGCTGGCCGACATTGAGCGGCAGCACGGCGCGGCGCCCCACACGTTCGTACAGTTCGGCCGCGTTGGCCGGGTCGAGCACGTCGAGGTCGGCCCGGCGCGGCGCGCCCCCCGCCTGCAGGATGAGGCGACCGATGTTGCCGAAGCCACCAGTTTCAGCGTAGTCGCCCAGCAGCTCTGCGTCCGCCATCAGCACCCGGCCACCTTGTGGCGTGGCACGCTGGCTGCGGAAGAACAGCTCTGCGGCACGCCACATCAGCGGGTCGTCGCAGTCGTGCAGCAGGCCGTGCAGGATGAGCTCGGTCAGCTGCGGCACGAACACCGGCGCGATGCCTGACAGCCCGTCCAGGAACAGTTCCAGCCAGGCGGATTCGATGTCCGGCTGGGCCAGCACACGGTTGCGGAAAGCGACGAAGGCGAACCAGTTGTCGCGCGCATCCGGATCGCGGATGGCCGCGATCTCGCCGTGTTCGACCACCCGCGCCGGCGAGTGATCGAGCGCGGCCACCAGCGCGCGCTCGGCCGGGCAGCTGTCATCGACCAGCGCCAGTTCGGGCCGCGCCAGCCAGGCGCGCAGCAGTTCATCGGTGACCAGCAGCCGCCCCGCCGCGGTGCGGCGCACCAGCGCATAGGACGACTGCGGCCACCAGCGGTATGTCATCCGCCGCGCACGAGCAGTTCGCCGCGTCCGGTCACGCCCATGTCGCCCATGTAGCGACGGACGGTGCAGGCGCTGGCGTCGAGCGCGCCGAACGGACCGGGCAGGCCCTTCCAGCTCGCATACAGCAGGCTCAGGAAACCCAGGCGATGGCTGCCGCAATCGACGATGCCCGGCAGCATCTGCGCCGGCAGCGCGTTCAGGATGAGGGTGCCGCGCTTCATCAGATAGCCCGGATAGGCGCCCACCTTGCCGGCCACCGCGATGGTGCCGGCAATCATGCGGGCACCGCAGTAGTCGCCGGCATTGCCGCTGACCAGGATCTGACCGCGGCGCATGCGGTCGCCCAGACGCTCGCCTGCATTGCCGCCGACCAGCAGCAGACCGCCAGCCATGCCTTTCATTTCGCCCGGAATCGCGGCGCCGGCGAAATCGGCCACGTCGCCGGTCACCTCGATGCGGCCGCGCTTCATGCCGGTGCCGCAGAAGGCGCCGGCACTGCCTTTGACCACGATGTCGCCGCCGAGCAGGCCCTGGCCGACATAGGCGCCGGCATCCCCCTCGATCGTCACCCGGCCGGACTTCATGCCGGCACCGATGCGCTCGAGCTTCGAACAGTCGCCACGGAACACCACATCGCTGCTGTCGTCGCCCGACAGCTCGAACAGGTCGTCCACCCGCACCGTGCGCTTGCCGACCGACAGCGTCAGCGCCGCGATGTCGGCCAGCGACAGACCGGCGAGCGCGGTCGGATTCAGGCTGCCCACGTCCACGCGCTGGGCCGGTGCATTGCGCAGTGCAAGAACCAGAGCACTCATTTCAGAATCTCCCGCAGGTGGTACTGGAACTGGCCGAGCTTGCCGCCATAGTTGCCGGCGGACAGGCGGCGGATGCCGCCGGCCGCGCCGATCTTGCACACCTCGCGCATGCCCACTTCCATCGCCTTCTTGACCGATGCGTCGGTCAGACCGTCGATCACGATTTCCAGCACCGCGCCGATGCGCTCGTCCAGTTCCGATTTCGTCGCGCCGCGCAGCGTCGGGCAGAAAGCATCGTTGGTCGAGGCGGACAGCGCCTTGTACTTGGAACCCACCTTGGAACCGGAGCGCACCACGCCGCCCGGAAAGGGCATGACGACGTCGGTCAGCTTGCGCATTTCACGGATGGCCGCCTCGCAGGCTTCCAGCGCCTGTACCTGAGTGTCGGCCAGCACCAGGAAGTTGCCGCCGCCCACCGACTTCACCATGCGCGCGGTGTCCTGCACCAGGAATTCACCGTCCATGACCGGCACCCGCCAGTAGCGCTTGCCGGCGATCTGCTTCGAGGTCTGGAAGCCGTCGCCGAAGAAGCGCAGCGTCTTGCCCAGCGGCACCGGGTCACCTTCTTCCAGGCCGGCGAAGATGGCGCTGGTCGGGCTGGTGAGCACGCACTGGCCCACCCGCCGCTCGATCTGCTTGATCAGTTCCTTGCTCGATACCGCGAACAGCAGCACCGACACGCCCGGACGACCGTCCGGCGTTTCGGCCGGCGACAGCAGGCGCTCGATGCCCGCCTCGGCGCCGCAGGCGATGACCGAGGTCGCGAAACCGGTCATCGCATTGGCCGAATTGAGCGCCCAGGTTTCGTTGTAGGCGGTGATGATGAGGCGTATGCCCCGCATGCCGAACGCTTCGGCGAAGGTATCGTCGATCGATACACCGTTGATGATCATGGGCTCAGCTCCGCTTGCCGCAGGCGTGGGGAATCAGCTTCGAACCGCCACCGCATTCGCACAGTTCGTCGTCGCTGATCTTGAAGTTGTTCATGCGCACCGAATGGAAACGGCGGAAGTAGGGTTCGATCTTCTTCTCGATGCCGCGATCGAACTCCGGCTTCACCACGTGGGTGTTGCCGCGCACCACCTTCACCACCTTGCCGTCGCGCACCACCAGTTCGCCGTCCTTGAACACCAGGTCCGGCTTCTCGAACATGCGCTCGCGGTCGGCGTTCTCGGTGTAGACCACGATGTCTGCGGCCGCCCCGGGCGCCAGATGGCCGCGGTCGGTCAGGCCCAGGATGCGGGCCGGCGCGGCGCGGGTCATGATGGCGATCTCGTACAGCGAGTACTCGCGCTCCAGCGCGGCCAGATTGCTCATCGCCTTCGCGTCCGGATTGATGGTGTCCAGCATCGCGTTGCGGAAGCTGCGGTCGGTCAGCAGCTTGATCAGGTGCGGATAGGTCGTGAACGGCGCGCCGTTCGGGTGATCGGTGGTCAGGAAGATGCGCCACGGATCATCGACCATCAGGAAGATTTCCAGGCCGATCGCCCACTGCAGCGCATTGACGAAATTCTGGTCCTTGTACTTGAAGGGCACCACGCCGCAGCCGGCTTCCATTTCGATGTCCATCACCGCCGACTTCTTCGGCGACGCGAACGCGGCGTTGCGGTACTGCGACATATTGTCGCCGGAGGCGGTCACGGTCTGGCCGAACAGCACCTGGCCGACGTCGGCACTGACGTTCTTGTGCCGGTTGATCGCCTCGGCGATGCGGGCAGCACCCGACGAGAACTTGCGGTCACCCTCGGTTCCGTAACTGTGGAACTGGATGTGGGTCATGTGGATGGGCCGGCCTTCCGCCGCTTCCATCGTCGCCAGCGTAGTGTCCACGTTGCCGGCCACGCCCAGATTGCTCGCATGCACGTGCAGCGGATGCGGCACGCCCAGCTCATGCACCGCGCGGGTGAGCGTCTGGATGATGCGGCGCGGCGTCACGCCGTAGTAGGCGTTCTGTTCGTCCAGATCGAGCTTGCGCTGGTTGAACTTGAAGGCCGAAATGCCGCCCGGGTTCACCACCTTGATGCCCAGGGTCTGCGTCGAGTGCAGGATCCAGGCGACGTAATCGTTGATGCTCTTCTGGTCTTCGTTGGCCACCAGCATGCGCAGCAGGAAATCGTCGCTGCCCAGCATGGCGTAGCCGCCGGTATCGATGATGGGCGTATCGCCCATTTCCATGTGCGCCTGACGGGCGTTCATCGGAATGATGGCCGGCTCGAAGCAGGAGGTGTAGCCCATTTCGGCATAGCGGTAGCCGGCAGCCAGCGTGCCCGGGGCGCAGTAGCCACAGCTCGAACGGGTGATTTCGGTGCGCGCCACCGGGTCGCCGCGATGGTCTTCCGGCAGCATTTCGCGGGCGATGTTCACCTTGCCGCCGCCGATGTGGGTGTGCATGTCGATCGCGCCCGACATGACCACCCGGCCCGACACGTTGTACTCGGCGCTCACCTTGTCGCCGTCGGCCAGCGCGGCGACGATGCGGCCATCCTTCACGTAGATGTCGCGCACCTGGTCGTTGATGCCGTTCGCCGGGTCGATCACCCGGCCTCCTGTCAGCTTGATGACGCTCACGCGCTCACCTCCTTCAGTTGTGCGGTGATGGCGGCCGCCACCTTCGCAGCGGACGGCAGGCGGGTCGCGCGCAGCGCGCGCAGCGGCAATGCCGCACCCTTGTCGCCGCGGAAGAAGTGCCCGACGTGATGCACGCCCGGCGTCGACACCGGGATGAACACCTCAGGCTCGTGCTCCAGCTTCAGCGTGGGCGGCGCGATCACCACCTTCGCCTCCGGCGGCGGCGGCGTCTTGTCGTTCAGCGCGCTGATCCACACCACGGTATCGGTTTCGCCCTGCTCGACCAGACGGGCGGTGCCGTTGTGTACCGGGTCGTACAGCGGAATGCCGCTGGCAAAGCTGGTGCGCATCGGGTAGCCGGTCTGCCAGGCATGCACCATGGAGGCGTTCAGTTCGCCGTCGGCACCACCCAGACCCAGGCCGTTCGAGCGGGTGCTCACGTTCAGCGTGCGTACCGCGCTCATGATGGCGTTGATGTTCAGATCCACCTGGGACGGCTCGAAATCGCCCGCAATCCACACCAGTACCGAATACTTCGCCGCGCGCAGCGCATCCGCCAGCGCCTGCCAGCGAGCAAGCTCGATGCCCAGCGGCGCGGCCTCGCTCACCGGCTGCTTCGCGAGCAGCGCGTTCAGCGTGGACAGCGCTTCCGGCATGCGGGCGCGGTCGAAGTCGAACACCTCGGGCGCGCGACCGTCCGGCGACTGCCCGGCGGCGGTGTTCAGCCCGCCACCCAGATAGACGATGCGGCGCGCTGCCGGCGCAGGCTCGAACATCGCCTCGTCGTTCCACACATAACGCTCGAAGAAGCGCGAGGCCTTGCTCACGACATCGGTGCCCACCAGCACGATCAGGTCGGCGCGGTTCTTCACCTCGGCCAGCGTGGTGGTCACATAGCCCACATCCTGCACCACCCGGGTCGAACGCCAGCCGATCTCGGAATACAGATGGTCGACCACGCCGCCCGCGGCGTCGGCCAGTTCCATCACTTCACGCATACCGCTCACGTCCAGCGCCATGCCGGCAAACACCGGCTGCGCCGACGCCTTCACGCGGCGGGCCACCTCTGCGCAGGCCACTTCGAGGCTGGCCGGCTGGCCGCCAACGCGCGCGCTGGCGCCGTCGTGCGACACGCCCAGACGCGCGAAGCCGGCCTGCGCCTTCGCACAGCCACCGCCCACCACCGCGAGCGCTTCGCCGGCGGTGTCTACGCTCAGATCGTCACAGGCCAGTCCGCAGAAGGGACAGGCCACCTCGGTGACGACGGTCGAACTCGCTTCATTCGTCATGAGTCATCCGTTTCATCAGGTTAAATCGAACCCGCAGTCTGTAACGATACAACAAGCCCGAAACCCAGGTAGGACGCGCCTGAGCGCGCCGCACCGCAGCATCCGGAGCGCACGATCCATCCTGGTCAACCTGTTTCACATGCGTAGCAGCGCGATCCATAAACGACCGGCGCCGGCGGCCGCTGCAGCCGCCGACACGGCAGCCGCACGGCGCTTGCCTGACCGGCGCCCGAATTTGGGATAATCCGCCCCTCTTCACATGACCCACCACCGGATGAACGCACCGCACGCGACCGCCACCGCCCTGCAAGTCCGGGCCCCCGCGCGCCTGCACATGGGTTTCGTGGATCTCGACGGCAGCCTGGGCCGCCGTTTCGGCAGTGTGGGGCTGACGCTTAACGGGCTGTTCACGACGATCCGGGTCGGCCCGTCGGACAGCCTTGAAGTCAGCGGACCGGACGCCGAACGCGCCCGCCGTTACGCCACTGCGGTCAGCGAACGCTTCCAGCTGCCGCCGGCACGCATCGACATTACCGGTGCCATTCCTTCGCATTCCGG
The DNA here is from genome assembly GCF_000378945.1 of Methyloversatilis universalis EHg5. GTDB lineage: Bacteria > Pseudomonadota > Gammaproteobacteria > Burkholderiales > Rhodocyclaceae > Methyloversatilis > Methyloversatilis universalis_A. Next base: position 2,414,972 of record NZ_KB900539.1, read on the forward strand.
CCTGGGCTCCGGCACGCAACTTGCTCTTGCGGTGGGCGTGGCGCTGGCCCGTTTCCATGGCGTGACAGTCCGCTCCCGGGATGTGGCTCACCTGCTCGATCGCGGCGCACGTGGGAGCATCGGTATCGGCAGCTTTGACGGCGGCGGCTTCATCGTCGATGGTGGTCGGGGAGCGCTGGATGCGCCGCCGCCCATCGTGTCGCAGATGCCGTTTCCGGACGACTGGCGCCTGGTGCTGATTTTCGACCATGCGACACACGGCCTGCACGGCGCGGCGGAAAAGGAGGCCTTCCGGGTGCTGCCGCCCTACCGGCCCGGTCTGGCCGACCGGCTGAGCCGACTGGTGCTGATGCGGGCACTGCCGGCACTGGCCGAGCGCGACATCGAACTGTTCGGTGCCGCGATCAACGAACTGCAGCACTGCGTGGGCGACTATTTCGCGCCGGCGCAGGGCGGCCGCTACACCAGCCGCCTGGTAAGCGAAGTCGCAGAATTCATGGCCGCGCAGGGTGCCGCCTGCATCGGTCAGAGCTCATGGGGACCGACCGGTTTCGCGCTGGCCGCCTCGGAGCAGGAAGCACAGGCCCTCGTGGCTTCGGTACGCGCCCGGTACGGGCAGGCCGAAGGGCTGGAACTGATGGTGTGTGCTGCGCGCAATGAAGGCGCGCAGTGGAGCGAACTGCCGGGCTGAAGCCTCAGGTGCAGGCCGGGAACAAGGAACGGACGCGCGTGCGCATCCGGTGAGGCGTCGAGAAAAGACGTAACAGAGAAGCCAGCCTTCGGGCGGAAAGAGCGAGAGAGACCATGGAAAACCCGTACATCCTGCACATGTTCAGCCCCACCAACAACATCAGTCCCTTCGATGTGAACATGGCGTGCGACGCCGGTTTTCAGGTGCTGATGCCCTACTCCGGTGTCGGTCTGGACCAGATCTACGGCCTGACCCAGGACGCCATCTTTTCGCGCGGCCCCAATGGCGTGAAGCGCACCGGCATCTTCATCGGCGGCCGTGACATCGGCATGGCCGCGGACATGCTGGACGCCTGCCGCGGCGCCATGGTGCCGCCGTTCGAGGTGTCGGTGTTCGCCGACCCGTCCGGCGCCTTCACCACCGCCGCTGCGCTGGTCGCCTGCGTCGAGCGCCAGCTGCGCAAGGCCCATAACACCGAACTCGAAGGCAAGACCGTGCTGGTGCTGGGCGGTACCGGCCCGGTCGGCACCGCCGCCGCAGTGCTGGCCTCCAGCGCCGGTGCCAAGGTGCTTGTCGGCAGCCACTCCAGCGCGATGCGTGCCCGCGTCGCCTCTGAAGTGGTGAATGCCCGCTACGGCTCGTCGGTCGAGCCGGTCGAAGCCGGTTCCAACGAACAGAAGGAAGGCCTGATGCCCCAGGCCAACGTCATCCTCTGCACCGCCAAGGCCGGCATCCAGGTGCTGAACAAGATCCAGCTGCAGAACGCAAAGTCGCTGCTGGTCGCTGCCGACGTGAATGCGGTGCCGCCGGCCGGCATCGAAGGCCTGGGCGTGATGGACGACGGCAAGCCGCTGGAATCCGGTTCCGGCAAGGCAGTGGGCATCGGTGCGCTGGCCATCGGCAACGTGAAGTACCTGTGCCAGCGCGGCCTGTTCCAGCGCATGATCAACACCGACAAGCCGGTCTACCTCGACTTCCGCGACGCCTTCGCAACCGCCCGCCAGCTGGTTGCCTGAGTCCGGATCAACCCGCGCGGAGCGGCGGCCGGTGTCGCACTGGCTCATCGTGGCAGGCAGCGCGCGACCGCTTGCGCAGGCCTGCGTCGACGCCGGCATGAGCTGCGACGTGATCGACCCCTGGGGCGACAGCGACACCCGCGCGCTGGCGCGACGCCATGCGCGGGCGCCGTTCGGCGCGGACGGTTTCGGCAGCGCGCTGCCGGCGCTGATCGGCCGCATGCAGCGCGAGAGCGGCTGGGACGGCATCGTCGCCGGTTCGGGCTTCGAAGCATGTCCGGACGCACTGGACGCGCTGTCGGCATTCGCGCCGGTGCTGGGCAACGACGCGACAACGGTCGCCCGCTGCAAGGACCCGGCCGAAGTCGCACATGCAGCCCGGGCAGCCGGGCTGCGCAGCCCTGATGTCCGGCTGCATGGCGCGCTGGATGGCGACTGGCTGGTGAAACCGCTGGGCGGCTGTGGCGGTCTGGGTGTACGCGCTGCCCACGCCGGCGAAACGCTGCCGGCCGGTCATTACGGCCAGCGGCGCGTGGACGGCCAGCCGGCTTCGGTGCTCTTTCTGGCTGACGGACAGCAGGCGCGTGTGGTCGGCGTGAGCCGGCAGACGCCGGGCAGCAGCGCCGGTCCCTACGCCTGGTGCGAAGCGACCGGTGACCTGCCCTGCAGCCCGGCCTCGACAGGACTGATCGAACGGGCGCTGAACGCGCTGAGCGCCGTTCTCGGGCTGCGCGGGCTCAATGGCATCGATCTGGTGATGAGCGCCGACGGTGACCCGGTGCTGATCGAGATCAACCCGCGCCCGACCGCAACCATGATGCTGTACGGACATCGGGTGACCGGCGGGCTGTTCGCCGCCCATATCGAGGCCTGCCGCGGACGGCTGACGCAGGTGAATCCGACCGCAAGGCCGGTGAAGGGACTGCGGGTGGTGTATGCGCCGCACGACATTCCGGTCGGCGATGCGCTGCGCTGGCCACCGTGGTGCGGCGATCGCCCGCCCGCCGGCAGCGTGGTAGCGCATGGCGCGCCGCTGTGCACGGTCCATGCGGACGCCGACGACGGCGCGGCCGCGAGCCGGCTGCTGAAGCGGCGCGAGCGCGACATTCTGGACATGTTCGGCTTCAATCCTGAAGTCGGGCAGATGATGACAACAGTCTTTTCGTGAGGAGAACGAGATGAGCAATCCCGAACACGGCCCGGTGCTGACCGGCGCCCAGCCCAGCGTGGGCAAGCATGTGATGGCCCTGGTCGAGGGCCTGGTGCGCGACGCCGACGCGCTGCGCATCAAGGTCGAGCCGCTGCCCGGTGGCGGCCGCGTGATCGACGCCGGCATCAACGTGCCGGGCGGCATCGAAGCCGGCCGCCGCATCACCGAAATCTGCATGGGCGGCCTCGGCACCGCCACCTTCAATACCCGCGAAGCGCACTGGCCGCTCATCATCAACGTGCATTCCACCCACCCGGTGGTTGCCTGCCTGGCCAGCCAGTACGCCGGCTGGAGCCTGTCGCACGGCGAGGGCAAGGAAGCCTTCCATGCGCTCGGTTCGGGCCCGGGCCGCGCGCTGGCGGTGAAAGAGCCGCTGTACAAGGAGCTGGGCTACAAGGACGACGCGAAGCACGCGGTGCTGGTGCTTGAGGTCGACCGCCAGCCGCCGGCCGAAGTGCTGGCCAAGATCCGCCGCGACTGCAATGTACCGGACGACGGCGTCACGCTCATCCTGACCCCGACCCGCAGCCTGGCCGGCACCGTGCAGGTGGTGGGCCGTGTGCTCGAAGTGGCGCTGCACAAGGTGCATGCGCTGGGCTTCCCGCTGCAGCAGATCGTCGATGGCTCGGCCAGCGCGCCGATCGCGCCGCCGGCGCCCGACTTCCTGAACGCGATGGGCCGCACCAATGACGCCATCCTGTTCGGCGGCGTCGCCCAGCTCTATGTCGACTGTGAAGACGACGCCGCGGCCGATCTGGCGCAGAAGCTGCCCTCTTCCGCTTCGCGCGACTACGGCCGTCCGTTCGCCGAAGTGTTCAAGGAAGTGAAGTACGACTTCTACAAGATCGACCCGATGCTGTTCGCACCGGCCCGCGTGGTGGTGAGCAATCTGCGCACCGGCAAGAGCTTCCGCGCCGGCCAGATCAATACCGAACTGCTGGCCAAGTCCTTCGGCGAGGGCAAGTAAGCCCGTGGCTTCGTCGCACCCGGCGAGTCAGGCGAGGCCTTCGCCTGACATCGCCATCGTCACCGACGATCCGGGCTGGCACGGCAAGCGTCTGGTCGAGGCCTTCCGCGCGCGCGGTTTCAGCGCGCGCTATGTCGCGCTCGGCGAATGCCACATCGATCTGCAGCGCGGCATTTCCGGCGTCGTGATGCCGGGCTTCGAACAGGCACTGCCGCAAGCCGTGTTCGTGCGCGGCGTGGCGGGCGGCTCGTTGCAGCAGGTGGTGCTGCGCATGGACTTCCTGCACTACCTCGGCGAACTGGGCATACCGGTCTACAACCACGCACGCGCCATAGAGAAGAGCGTGGACAAGGCGATGACCAGCGTGCTGCTGCATCACGCCGGCATCCCGACGCCGCCGACCTGGGTGACCGAGCAGGAAGCCGAGGCGCGCGCGGTACTGATGCGCGAGTTCGCGGCCGGCCATGACGTGCTGGTGAAACCGCTGTTCGGCTCGCAGGGCGAAGGCATCGTACGGCTGAAGGCCGGCGACGCGCTGCCGGCGGCGGAAACGCTGGGCAATGTCTGGTACATGCAGCGCTACAGCGCGCGCTCGCGCGACAGCGTGGGCGAGTGGTCGGACTGGCGGGTCATGGTGATCGCCGGCCGGCCGGTGGCCGCCATGCTGCGTCGGGGCAAGAGCTGGCTCAACAACGTCGCCCAGGGCGGCGTGTGCGAAGCAATTCCGGTGTCGCCGGACGATGCGCTGATGCAGCTGGCGGTCGACGCCACCCGCGCCTGCGGCATGGATTACGCCGGCATCGACATCCTGCGCGACGACCACGGTCAGCTCACCGTGCTCGAGGTGAACAGCATCCCGGCATGGAAGGGCCTGCAGGGCGTGACCAGCCTGAACATCGCGCAGGCGCTGGCCGACGATCTGATCACGCGCATTCCGCGCGCGGGCGAGATCGCGTGCTGAACGCGCTGAGCCACGAAACGCTGGAAGCGCTGTTCCGCCGCGCCTGCCGGCTCGACATCGAAGCGCTCAAACCGGGCAATGTCGGTCTGCACGGCGACGGTCACCGGATGCAGGTGGCCGACTTCATCGCCAGCGCCGATGCGGCCGCTGCGCCACTGTGTCGCCCCGGCGCCACAGTCGGCGAACGGATCGAGGACGCGATGCGCGCGACCTGGGCGGCAGTGGGCTGCAACACCAATCTGGGCATCGTGCTCGGCTGCGCGCCGATTGCGCATGCCGCACTGCAACGCAAGCCGGACGAAACGCTGCGGCAGTCGCTGCAGCGCACACTGGCCGCGCTCGATGTCACCGACGCGTCACGTGCGTATGCGGCAATCCGTCTGGCGCATCCGGCCGGCATCGGGGAACGATCCGAACACGATGTGGCCGAAGCGCCGGCCATCACGCTGAAGCAGGCGATGGACATCGCGGCTCACCGCGACAGCATCGCGGCGCTGTACGCGAACGGACATGCACTGGTGTTCGATCATCTGCTGCCGAGATTTATTGCAGCGCGTCGTTCATGGTGCAGTGAAGCATGGGCAGCGACCACTGTGTTCATGTTCTGTCTCGCATTGATTCCCGACACCCATATCGCGCGCAAACATGGTGCGGAAACGGCGCGTTCGATCCGCGAAAAAGGCGTGCAGATGTACGATCGGCTTGAACAATGCAGCGATCCGGTTATGATGCAAGACGCGCTGCTGGCATGGGATGAAGAGCTTAAAAACCACGGAATCAATCCCGGTACGAGCGCCGACCTCACCGTGGTGACGGCCTTTCTGGCCGGTGTGATCGAAGAAACCTGCGCACTGCGCGAGAAGAAGTTTTGATCCTGTGTTTCGCACCCCGGAACATAGGTTATCCACCCGGGGGGGGAAACCCCCTATAACTGCCTTGTAAATGAGGAGATTCAATATGGCGAAGATTAACGGTCTGCGTGTCGGCGAGTCCCTGGTTGGTGACGGCAACGAAGTTGCTCACATCGATCTGCTGATTGGCCCGCGCGGCAGCGCTGCCGAGACCGCGTTCGCGAACGCCCTGGTCAACAACAAGGATGGTTTCACCTCCCTGCTGGCCGTCGTTGCCCCGAACCTGGTCGTCAAGCCGGCCACCGTCATGTTCAACAAGGTGACCATCAAGGGCGCCAAGCAGGCTGTCCAGATGTTTGGCCCGGCACAGCGTGGCGTTGCCATGGCCGTGGCTGACAGCGTTGCTGACGGCACCATCCCGGCTGACGAAGCCGACGACCTGTTCATCTCGGTTGGCGTATTCATCCACTGGCTGGCCGAAGACGACGCCAAGATCCAGGACTACAACTACCGCGCGACCAAGGAATCGATCGCACGCGCAGTTGCCGGCACCCCGACCGCAGCCGAAGTGGTTGCCAAGAAGGGCTCGGCCACGCACCCGTTCGCTGCCAACTAAGTCTTACGACTCAGTTACAGCGCTCGTGCTGCAGACGCCTCCGGCCGCAAGGCCGGGGGCGTTTTTGTTTTGTGCAGTCCTGATATGGCGCGTCATGCGCAGCCCGCACTATCGCGCTCTCCCTGCCCCTTGCTTCACCCGATCTCCATGTGCAGCACAACGCCAACCCCCACTCGCGCCACCCGCCGGGAATGGACAGGCCTCGCGGTCATCGCGCTGCCCTGTCTGGTCTATGCGATGGACCTCACCGTGCTCAATCTGGCGCTGCCGGCCATCAGCGCCGACCTCCGGCCCGACCCGGCGCAGCTGCTGTGGATCATCGACATCTACGGTTTCATGGTTGCCGGCCTGCTCATCACCATGGGCACGCTGGGCGACCGCATCGGCCGCCGCCGGCTGCTGCTGATCGGTGCCGCGGCCTTCGCCCTCACTTCGCTGCTGGCCGCCTTTGCACATACGGCCGAAACGCTGATCGCGGCCCGCGCGCTGCTGGGTATCGCCGGCGCCACGCTGGCGCCGTCCACGCTTTCGCTCATCCGCAACATGTTCCATGACGAGCACGAACGGCAGTTCGCGATCGGCATCTGGATCACCGCGTTTTCAGTCGGCAGCGCCATCGGTCCGCTGGCCGGCGGTCTGGTGCTGCAGCACTGGAGCTGGGGCGCCACCTTCCTGCCCGCGGTGCCGGTGATGCTCCTGCTGCTGGCGCTCGGCCCCACGCTGCTGCCGGAGTACCGCGATCCGCGGGCCGGTCGCATCGATCCGGCCAGCGTGGCGCTATCCATCGCTGCGGTGCTGAGCTGCATCTACGGGCTGAAGCAGGCCGCCACCCACGGCTTCGGCATGATCGAAGCAGGCACGCTGGTAGCCGGCATCGCCTTCGGCCTGCTGTTCGTACGACGCCAGAGCCGACTGGCCGACCCGCTGCTCGACCTCACCCTGTTCTCGCGGCCAGCGTTCAGCGCCACCATCGCCGCCTATGCGCTGTCCTGCCTCGCCATCTTCGGCGTGTACATCTTCATTACCCAGTATCTGCAGTGGGTACTGGGCATGTCACCGCTGCAGGCTGGTCTGGCCATCCTGCCGTGGTCGCTGGGCTTCGTATGCGGTTCGCTGCTGACCCCGCGCATCGCACGCCATGTATCGGCTTCTCGCATCCTGATCACCGGCATGGCGGTTGCCACCGCCGGCTTCGCGCTGCTGTGCGCCGCCGGCGGCCCGCACACGCTGCCGGTGCTGATCGCGGCCACCGTGGTCATGAGTCTGGGCATGGCGCCGGTGTTCACGGTGGGCAATGACATCATCGTCAGTTCGGCGCCGGCAGAGCGCGCCGGTGCGGCCGCGGCGCTGTCGGAAACCAGTGCCGAATTCAGCGGCGCGCTGGGCATCGCGCTGTTCGGCAGTCTGGGCACGCTGATCTACCGGCATGGGCTGGAAGCGCGCCTGCCGGGCAGTATCGCCACCGGTACCCTGGGCGACACGCTGGAACAGGCGGCCGCCGCCGGCCCGGCCGGCGAGGCGCTGGCGACCGCCGCGCGCGCCGCCTTCACCGATGCGCTGCAATTCACCGCGCTGTGCGGTGCGCTGCTGGTCGGTGTGGCCTGCGTGGTCGTGGTGCGCCTGCTGCGGACGCGGGACTGAGATGCCGGGCTCAGCCGAGCGCTTCGAGCCGCTCGGCCAGTTCGATCACGCTCGTAACCGACAGATCGACCGGTACTGCCGCCTGCGCTTCGCCGAGACCCGGGCCATGCTCGTCCGGACGCGCGATGAAGGCGGTACGCAGGCCGGCCGCGGCGGCCGCCTCCAGATCGGATGAATGGGCGGCCACCATCATCACTTGATGGGGCGCCAGATCGAAGGCATCGGCGGCCGACAGATAGACCACCGGCTTGGGCTTGTAGTCGCGCGCCAGTTCGGCCCCGGTGATCGCGTCCCACGGCAGGCCGTTGCGCCGCGCCAGATTCACCATCAGCGCGATATGGCCGTTCGAGCACGGCGCAAGCCGGTAACGCGCGCGCAGCCGCTGCAGGCCGGGCGCAACGTCCGGCCAGGCATCCAGCCGGTGCCAGGCCTGGTTGAGATCCACCCGGATCGCCTCGGGCGTATCGTCCAGCCCGTGCCGTGCGAGCACGATATCCAGATTGCGCCGGTGCAGGCGGTCGAGCTTGCAGAACGGAATGCGCCCGGCCCTCACCTCTTCCATCGCCGGCTGGTACTGCGCCCGCCAGTCGTCAGCAAAGGCATGGGGATCGACCCGGCCGCCAAACACCGCCGCAAGCTCGCGTGCAATCGAACCGCGCCAGTCGACCAGGGTGCCGAACACGTCGAACACCAGCGCACCGATCTGTTCCAGAGCTCCGTCCATGCCGTCCTTTCCCATCGTTGGCCGCACCGCGTGCGCCATGCGATTATCCGCGGCTCGACTCTTACGTGTTCACGGTGCATGAAGCCGCCCTCCCTGCATATCCGGCCCGCCAAGGCCGACGACGCAGCCGCCATCGCGCAACTGGTGAATGCCGCCTATCGACCGCCGGCAGGCAGCGGCGGCTGGACCCACGAATCCGCGCTGCTCGACGGCCAGCGCACCGGCATCGACGCGGTCGCGGCGCTGATCGCGGCATCGGGCGCCGGCTCGGTCGTGCTGACCGGGCTGATGGCCGACACGCCCGTCGGCTGCGTGCTGGTCGAAACGGATGCGGGCGGCGCCCACATCGGCATGCTCGCGGTTTCACCCGCGCAACAGACCGCCGGTCTCGGCAAACAGCTGCTGGCTGCGGCCGAGGAGTGGGCGCACGAACGCTTCGGCTCGACCATCGCCCTGCTCACCGTGATCGGTGCGCGGCCGGAACTGAAGTCTTTCTACCTCAGACGCGGCTACCACGATACCGGCCGGCGCCTGCCCTATCCCGCCGGTGGCGCCACCGGCCAGCCGCTGCACGGCGCGCTTGATCTGCATGTGCTCGAAAAATCGCTGCAAGCGCCGGGGCGTGAGCACGCGACGACCGGGTTCACCGGCGCTGAATCCGCAGTTCCGAACGTCCTTTCCTGAACCGGCCCCATCCGTACCAGGACAGGCCGACCTCAGATCACCTCACGGAGCCCGCTCTTGAAAGCCCGGAAAATCGCCTTCCTTGCCACGCTGCTGAACCTCGGCATCGCCACCGCCGCAACAACGCCCGCCGCCTTCACCGGCCCGGATTTCAGCGGCATCTACGACTGCACCGGACAGGACCACCACGAGGGCCCCTACACCGGCACCGTCACGCTGGAACGGGTGGCCGCCCAGAGCACCGGTACCTACGGCGCATACACGTTCACGCTGGACGTGCCCGGCTATGGCGTCTATCGCGGCCACGCCGCCTCGCACGGCCGGCACATGGCCATCCACTTCGCGCTGCCCGACCAGAGTACCCGCGACTACGGCACCGGCATCGCCCGCTTCGAACGCAGCAAAGGGGGCCAGTGGCGCTTGCGCAAGTTCTACTACGAACCCGAATTCAAGGACGGCAACCACGGCTTCGAAGACTGCCTGCGCCGCAAGTGAGCATCGTGCTGTAACACAGCGCGCTCACACTGCACTGCGATCCTTGATTGCTGTCACGATGTGAGTTGAAACACGGTTGGCCGACCTCTCCCCGGGTCGGCCATTTTTTTGCCCGGCACATCGTTCTGTCACAACCCGGTCACAGTTCTTTCATAAAGTTCGCGGCGGCGAACCGCCAGATCCCCAGGCCACGATCATGAGCATCGAATTCACCGACGTCAGCGACACGCTGCGCCGCATCGTCATCACCGGCCGGCTCGACGTGCCGGGCACCGACGCCATCTCGACCCGTTTTGCGGCACTGGCCGCCAGCTCCGAACACCGCATCGTGGTCGATCTGAGCGGCGTTGAATTCCTCGCATCGATGGGCATACGCGCGCTGGTGATCAATGCCAAGGCGCAACAGCAGCGTGGCGGCAGGCTGGTCCTGTTCGTCGGCCAGAACGATGCGGTCGGCAAGGTGCTCGACGCCACCGGCATTCCGCAGATGATTCCGGTCTTTCATGAACTGGCCGACGCCGAGCGTGGCGCGCTCGCCTGACGACGACACACTGGTGCTGGACGCGCTCGGCGCGGCCATGGCCGACGCCACGCGCTGGCTGCACGCCCGCAGTGCGGCACAGGCAGTGCCGGCCGACGCGGTGACCCGGCTGGACCAGTGCCTGGACGAGGCCCTGGCCAATATCGCCGCACACGGCGGCAGCAGTGCCCTGCCAGTTACGCTGAACTTCACTGTCAATGCCATCGGCAGTCGATGCGAAGCGGCACTGGTCATCAGCGACCACGGTGCCGCTTTCGATCCGCTCGCGATCACGCCACGCCCGCAGGCGGGCTCGCTGGAAGCGCTGCAGCCCGGCGGGCTGGGCATCACGCTGATGCGCCATTTCGCCGACCGCCTGCACTACCGCCGGGCACACCCCTGCAATCACCTCACGGTAGTGGTTGCCTGGGCAGAAACCGCCTGACCCGGCGCGCATTCCCGCCCCCTGAATACGCTCCCCCCACGCCCCTTCATGCCCTCTGACCCGATACGGCGCACGCCCTTCCAGCGCAGCGCCACCGACCGCCGTGCACACAGCGACGCAGTGCCCGGCTGCCGACGCGGAGCCGAGCGCCGCAGCCGCCCCCTGACCTGGCTGGCGCTGTTCCGCGACGCCGACGCGCAACGGATCGAGGAGGCGCTGGCCGGTTGCGAAGTGCTGGCGCTGCCCGCCGGCACGGCACTGCTCAGGCCGGGCGAGGCGAACGACGCGGTCTATCTGCTGCTGTCGGGCCGGCTCGGCGCGGTACTGGACAGCAGCACGCCCCTCTCCTCCACGGTCGAGGTGCTGCCGGGCGAAACCGTGGGCGAACTGTCGGCCGGCGACGGTCAGCCGGTGTCCGCGCTGGTGCTGGCTCTCAGTGATGCCCGAGTACTGCGGCTGCCGCGCGAACTGTTCTGGCAGCGGCTCAGCACGCTGCCCGGCATCGCCCGCAATCTGCTGTCGGTGGTGGCGGTGCGCATGCGGCGCAGCAACGAAGTGATGCTCAGTTCGCAGCGCCGCCAGCTGGACCTGGAATACCTGCAGCAGGAGCTGGAGGTGGCCCGCCAGCTCCAGGCCAGCATGCTGCCGCACCGCCAGCCGCTGTTCCCGGAGCGGACCGATATCGACGTGGCCGCCCGCATCGCATCCGCCTCGGCGGTCGGCGGCGATCTGTACGACGCCTTTCTGGTCGATCCGCACACGCTGTTCTTCTGCGTCGGCGACGTATCCGGCCACGGCATTCCGGCCGCGCTGTTCATGGCACGGGTGGTGGGCCTGGTGCGCATCACCGCGATGGGCGTGCGCGCACCGGACCAGCTGCTGCGCCAGGTCAACGACCAGCTGTGCGAAGGCAATGAGGTGAACATGTTCGTCACGCTGCTGTGCGGCTTTCTCGACACCGCCAGCGGCCGGCTCAGTTACGCCACCGGCGGTCATCCGCCCCCGGTGCTGCTGCAGCAGGGCCGCGCACGGCTGCTGCCCATGCCGCGCGGCGCGCTGGTCGGCGTGTTCGAACAGGTGGTGTTCGAGGCGGCCGACATCATGCTGGCCGAGGGCGACACCCTGCTCGGCTATACCGACGGTCTGACCGAAGCGCCGGACATCGCCGGCGAGGAATTCGGCGACGATCGCCTGCTGGCGCACAGCGCCCGGCACAGCGGTGACGCCGGCACGCTGATCGTCGCGCTGCGTGACGCGGTCAGCGCCCACGCCGGCGGCCGGCCGCTGCCGGACGATCTCACGCTGCTGGCGGTCAGACGACCGCCGCGCTGACGCGGCGCTTCAGTAGGTTTCTGCCTCGATGCCCAGCACCGCCTGACGCACATGGCCTTCGGATCCGGCGACGAAGCTGCATTCGGTCGACGCGCCCTCGCAGCCGCCGAGAATGGGGCAATGACCGAACAGTTCGGCCGCCCAGTCGACAAAGGCGCGCACCTTGGGCGACAGATGGCGGTTGTGCGGATAGACCACCGAAATCGGCATCGATGACGGCCGCCACTGCGGCAGCACCTCGCGCAGCGCGCCCGACTGCAGATGCTGCTGCACCATGAAGCGCGGCGGCTGTATCAGCCCGAAACCCTGCAGGCCGCAGGCCACGTAGGCGTCACCGTCATTGACCGACACCTTGCTCGGCACCTTCACTTCGGTCACCCGGCCCTCGACCGTGAAATCGAGGTCGTAGTGGCGGCCGGTGCGGCTGGAGAAATAATGCACCGCGCGGTGCTGCGCCAGTTCTTCCAGCGAGCGCGGCTCGCCGTGGCGCTCGATGTAGTCGGGCGAAGCGCAGGTCAGCGTGTCCATGGTGCCGATACGCCGGCCCACCAGTGACGAATCCTGCAGTTCGCCGACGCGGATGACGCAGTCGACGCTCTCGCGCACCAGATCGACCGGGCGGTCGCCCATGCCGATCGCCAGCTCGATGTCCGGATAGCGGCTGTGGAATTCGCACATGCGCGGAATCAGCACCAGCCGCCCGATCGGCGGCGGCACGTCGATGCGCAGCTTGCCGCGTGGGCCGCGCGACACCTCGCGGAACGACGTTTCCGCCTCTTCCACGTCGGCCAGGATGCGCGCACAGCGCTCGTAATAGGCCGCGCCATCCGGCGTCAGGCTGATGCGCCGCGTGGTGCGGTTGAGCAGCCGCACCTGCAGCAGGTTCTCCAGCTGCTGGACCGCGGTGGTGACGGTGGCGCGCGGCAGGCCGAGACTGTCGGCCGCCTGCGTGAAACTGTTCGAATCCACCACCCGAACGAAAACCTGCATGGCCTGGAAGCGATCCATGGCATCTCCCGCGCTGTAAACAGACGCCGGCTGCCGCCCGATCGGGCTGCAACAGTGACGATCAATTGTTCAGACTTCGATAACAGTGTTATCGGATTCGCGCAGTTTATCCATCAATCGCCAACATCGACAATCTGCCCATGCCTTGACGCCGGCATGCCCGGCCCGGATTGAGCGATGACTTCCGCCGCAACACCCGCTTCTGCCTCCCCTTCCCGCCCCGCGGCTGCCCCGCCACGGGTGCGCAATCTGGACATCGCCGGCCCGCACGGCCGGCTGCCGCTGCGCCTGTACCAGCCGGCGGCCGACGCCCTGCTGCCGCTGGTGCTCTACCTGCACGGCGGCCGTTTCGTCGGCGGTTCTCTGGACGACGCCGACCCGATGGCGCGCCACATCGCCAGCGGCCTGCCGGCGGTGGTGGTGTCGGTCGATTACGCGCTGGCGCCGGCCCGGCCCTTCCCCGCCGCCCCGGAAGACGCCTACGCCGCACTGCTGTGGGCCGCGGAGCACGCCGCCTCGCTGGGCGCCGACGACCGGCGCATCGCGGTGGCCGGCGACGAGGCCGGCGGCAATCTGGCCGCCTCGCTCGCACTGATCGCGCGCGATCGGCAGGACCTGAAGATCGCCGCCCAGGTGCTGATCGGCCCGATGCTGGACCCGAGCATGACCCGCGCCGGGCACGCGACGCCGCTGCCGGCCGCGGTCAGCGCCGAAGATTTCGCGCACTGCTACCGCCAGTACCTGCCGCAGCTGTCGCAGCGCCTGCATCCGTATGCCGCGCCGCTGGAGTCCTGCCGCCAGGCCGGGCTGCCGCCCGCCTACATCGCCACCGCCGCCCAGGACCTGCTGCACTGCGAGGCCGAAAGCTATGCCGGCGCGCTCATTTCGGCCGGCGTGCACACCCAGGTCGAACGCTACGCCGGCGCCGATCACGCGGCCCTGCTCGCCCATCCGCAGCTGCGCGACTGCCTGCTGCAGTTCCTGCGCTGCCGCTTCGGCCAGTGCAGCGCAGACAGCCCGCGCTGAAACCCACAACAAGACACACACATTCATCGCAACCGGGAGCTTCGCCATGTCATTGCCTTACAAGCGCACCACCCTCGCCCTGCTGCTCACCTCACTGCTCGCCGCCGGCGGCTTCGTCGCGCTGCGTGCGCAGGCCGACGCCCCGCAGGCAGCCGCCGCACCGGCCGCGCCCGCGGTCGAGGTGGCGGAAGTGAAGGCGCAGACCATCATCGACTGGCAGGACTATTCCGGCCGGCTGGAAGCGGTAGACCGCGTGGACATCCGTCCGCTGGTGTCCGGCACGCTCACCGCGGTGCACTTCCGCGACGGCGCCTACGTGAAGAAGGGCGAAGTGCTGTTCACCATCGACCCGCGTCCGTATGCGGCAGAGGTGGAACGCGCGCAGGCCCAGCTCGCCGCCGCTCAGACCCGCGCCGCCTACAGCGCGACCGAACTGGCTCGCGGCCAGCGTCTGGCTGCCGACAACGCGATCGCGAAACGCGACCTCGACGAAAAGCAGAACGCCGCCCGCGAAGCCGATGCCCAGGTGCAGGCGGCACAGGCCGCGCTGACCGCAGCGAAGCTCAATCTCGAATACACCCGCATCGTCGCCCCGGTGTCCGGCCGCATTTCGCGCGCCGAAGTGACCGTGGGCAACATCGTCGCCGCCGGTGCCGGCACGCCGCCGCTCACCACGCTGGTGTCGGTCGACCGCATCTACGCCGCCTTCGACGTGGACGAACAGAGCTTCCTCAAGCATGTGAATCCGGCGCAGCGCGCCAAGGCCGAGCCGGTGCCGGTCTATCTGGGCCTGGCCGACGAGGACGGTCATTCGCGGCGCGGCGGCATCGCATCGGTGGACAACCGGCTCGACACCTCGTCCGGCACCATCCGCGTGCGCGCGGTGTTCGACAACGCCGACGGCCGCCTGCTGCCTGGCCTGTACGCACGCATCCGGCTCGGCGGCGGCGCCCCGCGCGAGGCGGTGCTGATCGACGAACGCGCCGTCGGCACCGATCAGGACAAGCGCTTCGTGCTGGTGATCGACGAAACGAACCGCACCGCCTACCGCGAAGTGCGGCTGGGCGCCCGGCAGAGCGGCCTGCGCATCATCGAGAGCGGGCTGGCAGCCGGCGAACGCATCGTGGTCAGCGGACTGCAGCGCACCCGGCCGGGCGACACCGTGTCGCCGAAAGAGGTGCCGATGAACCGCGAAAGCCTGGTCGACGCCCCGGTGCAGCCGGCCCGCCAGCGCCACGCCGTGAAGGCCTGAAGCCATGAACATTTCCAGGTTCTTCATCGACCGGCCGATCTTCGCCGGTGTGCTGTCGGTCATCATCCTGCTGGCCGGCGCGCTGTCGCTGTTCCAGCTCCCGATTTCCGAATATCCGGAAGTGGTGCCGCCCTCGGTCGTGGTACGCGCGCAGTTCCCGGGCGCCAACCCCAAGGTGATTGCCGAAACCGTGGCTTCGCCGCTGGAAGAGGCGATCAATGGCGTCGAGGACATGCTCTACATGCAGTCGCAGGCCAACAGCGACGGCAACCTCACGCTCACCGTGTACTTCAATCTGGGCATGGACCCGGACAAGGCGCAGCAGCTGGTGCAGAACCGGGTGTCGCAGGCCATGCCGCGACTGCCGCAGGACGTGCAGCGGCTGGGCGTCACCACGCTCAAAAGTTCGCCCACGCTCACCATGGTGGTGCACCTGATTTCGCCGGACGACCGCTACGACACCACCTATCTGCGCAACTACGCGGTGATCAACGTGAAGGACCGCCTGGCGCGCATCAAGGGCGTCGGCGAGGTCGGCATGTTCGGTGCCGGCAACTACGCGATGCGCGTGTGGCTGGACCCGCAGAAGGTGGCCCAGCGTGGCATGACCGCCAGCGACGTGGTGCGCGCGATCCGCGAACAGAACGTGCAGGTGGCCGCCGGCGTGATCGGCGCCTCGCCCAGCGGGCGCGACGTGCCGCTGCAGCTGTCGGTCAATGCGCAGGGCCGGCTGCAGAGCGAGGAAGAGTTCGCCCACATCATCCTGAAGTCGTCACCGGACGGCAGCATCACCCGCCTGGCCGACGTCGCGCGGGTGGAACTGGCCGCCTCCGAGTACGGCCTGCGCTCGCTGCTGAACAACAAGCCGGCGGTGGCGCTGCCGATACAGCAGGCCCCGGGCGCCAACGCGCTCGACGTGTCGGCCGCGGTACGCGAAACCATGGCCGAACTGGCCAAGGATTTCCCGCCCTCGGTCGAGTACCGCATCGTCTACGACCCGACCCAGTTCGTGCGCGCGTCGATCAAGGCGGTCATCGTGACCCTGCTCGAAGCGATCGCACTGGTGGTGCTGGTGGTCATCGTGTTCCTGCAGACCTGGCGCGCCTCCATCATTCCGCTGCTGGCGGTGCCGGTGTCCATCGTCGGCACCTTCTCGCTGATGCTGGGCTTCGGCTACTCGATCAACGCGCTGTCGCTGTTCGGCATGGTGCTGGCCATCGGCATCGTGGTCGATGACGCCATCGTGGTGGTCGAAAACGTCGAGCGCAACATCGCCGAAGGCCTGTCGGCGCGCGAAGCGACCTACCGCGCGATGCAGGAAGTGAGCGGCCCCATCATCGCGATCGCGCTCACGCTGGTGGCGGTGTTCGTACCGCTGGCTTTCATGACCGGCCTGACCGGCCAGTTCTACAAGCAGTTCGCGATGACCATCGCGATCTCGACGGTCATTTCGGCCTTCAACTCGCTCACGCTGTCGCCGGCGCTGGCGGCCATGCTGCTGAAGGGCCATGACGCGAAGCCGGACGCGCTGACGCGGGCGATGAACGCGGTGTTCGGCGGCTTCTTCGCCCGCTTCAACCGCTTCTTCAACCGCAGTTCCGAGCGCTACAGCAACGGCGCGCAGGGCGTGATCCGCCACAAGGGCGCGGCCATGGGCGTCTATGCGCTGCTGCTCGGTGCGACGGTCGGCCTGTCCTACCTGGTGCCCGGCGGCTTCGTGCCGGCGCAGGACAAGCAGTACCTGATCAGCTTCACCCAGCTGCCGGCCGGCGCCTCGCTCGACCGCACCGAAGACGTGATCCGCCGCATGGGCGAAATCACGCTGGCGCAGCCGGGCGTGGAAAGCGCGGTGGCCTTCCCCGGCCTGTCGATCAACGGCTTCACCAACAGTTCGAGCGCCGGCATCGTGTTCGCCACGCTCAAGCCCTTCGACGAGCGCAAGAGCCCGGAGCTGTCGGCGGGTGCTATCGCCGCCTCGCTGAACGCCAAGTTCGCCAGCATTTCCGACGCCTACATCGCGGTGTTCCCGCCGCCGCCGGTGATGGGTCTGGGCACGCTGGGCGGCTTCAAGCTTCAGCTGCAGGACCGCGGCGCGCTCGGCTACGCCGAACTCGATGCCGCCAAGGAAGCGTTCATCGCCGCCGCCGCGAAAGCGCCGGAACTGGGCCCGTCCTTTTCCAGCTACCAGATCAACGTGCCGCAGCTCGACGTCGATCTGGACCGGGTGAAGGCCAAGCAGCTCGGCGTGCCGATCACCGACGTGTTCGACACCATGCAGATCTATCTCGGCTCGCTGTACGTGAATGACTTCAACCGCTTCGGTCGCGTCTATCAGGTGCGTGCCCAGGCCGACGCGCCCTTCCGTGCCGAGGCGGCGGACATCCTGGCGCTGAAGACGCGCAACGCGAATGGCGACATGGTGCCGCTGTCCTCGCTGGTGAAGGTGAAGCCCAGCTTCGGCCCGGAAATGGTGGTGCGCTACAACGGCTATACCGCGGCCGACATCAACGGCGGCCCGGCACCCGGCTATTCGTCCGACCAGGCGCAGGCCGCAGCCGAGCGCATCGCGGCCGAAGTGCTGCCGCGCGGCGTGAAGTTCGAATGGACCGACCTCACCTACCAGAAGATTCTGGCCGGCAACGCCGGCGTGTGGGTGTTCCCGATCAGCGTGCTGCTGGTGTTCCTGGTGCTGGCCGCGCAGTACGAAAGCCTCACGCTGCCGCTGGCGGTCATCCTGATCGTGCCGATGAGCATTCTGGCCGCGCTGACCGGCGTCTGGCTGACCGCCGGCGACAACAACATCTTCACCCAGATCGGGTTGATGGTGCTGGTCGGGCTGTCGGCGAAGAACGCCATCCTGATCGTCGAGTTCGCCCGCGAGCTGGAACTGCGCGGACACGGCATCGTCGAGGCCGCGATCGAAGCCAGCCGGCTGCGTCTGCGCCCCATCCTGATGACCTCGATCGCTTTCATCATGGGCGTGGTGCCGCTGGTCACATCGAGCGGCGCCGGCTCGGAAATGCGCCATGCCATGGGCGTGGCGGTGTTCTCCGGCATGCTGGGCGTCACCTTCTTCGGCCTCTTCCTGACGCCGGTGTTCTACGTGCTGCTGCGCAAGGCCTCCGGCCGCAAGCTCACCCACGCCGGCCATACCCCGCTGCCCGATGTCGCAGCGGCGGCCCACTGATCCGGAGCAAGACATGAACGCATTCGATATCCCTGCCCTGCGCCGCACCGTCATACTGAGCGTGAGCCTGCTGGTGCTGGCCGGCTGCTCGGTGATGCAGGCCTACGAACGCCCGGCGGTCGATACGCCGGTCGCTTTCAAGGAGGCGCCCACCGGCAACAAGGACTGGAAGCTTGCGCACCCGTCGGAAGAACTGGCGCGCGGCGAGTGGTGGACCGTGTTCGGCGACAGCCGGCTGAACCTGCTGGTGGCACAGGCCATGGACGCCAACCAGGACCTGAAGGCCGCGGCGGCGCGGCTGGCCCAGGCACGGGCGCTGGTGCGTGACGCCCGCTCGCAGCAGTCGCCGCAGGTGGGCGCGGGCTTCGGCCCGACCCGCCAGCGCCAGTCGCCGGCCGCACGCGGTCTGGACGACGGCGCCGACGGCAGCGCGCTCACGCTGTGGCGTGCCCAGGCCACCGCATCCTATGAAGTGGATCTGTTCGGCCGGGTCGCCGCCGGCGTCGATGCCGCCACCTTCACCGCGCAGCAGCGCGAGGCGCTGTTCCGCTCGCTGCAGCTGGCACTGCAGGCCGACGTCGCCCAGAGCTATTTCCTGATCGGCGAGCTGGATGCCGAACAGGCGCTGTATGCGAGCACCGTCACGCTGCGGGCCGATGCACTCAGGCTGATGCAGCGGCGCTACGACGAGGGCGACGTGAGCGAGCTGGAGCTGGCCCGCGCGAAGACCGAACTGGCGTCGGCGCAGTCTGAATCGCTGGGCGTATCGCGCCGGCGCGCCAATGCCGAACACGCGCTGGCGCTGCTGACCGGCCGTGCGCCGGCCGATTTCGCGCTCGAATCGCGGCCGCTGCAGCCGGTCACCGTCGCGGTGCCGCCCGGCCTGCCGTCCGCGCTGCTGGAGCGGCGGCCGGACATCGCGGCCGCCGAACGCGCGATGGCGGCCGCCAACGCCCGGGTCGGCATCGCACAGGCGGCCTGGTTTCCGCGGCTGAACCTGACCGGCGCATTGGGCTACGAATCGTCCGAACTGGGCAATCTGTTCCAGTGGAGCACGCGCAGCTTTGTGCTCGGGCCGCTGGTCGGCACCGCGCTCACGCTGCCCCTGTTCGACGGCGGCGCGCGCGAAGCCGGTCTGGAGCGCGCCCGCGCCGCCTACGAGGAAGACGTTGCCAGCTACCGCCAGACCGTACTGAACGCCTTCCGCGAGGTCGAGGACCAGCTGGCCGCGCTGCGCATCCTGGCCGAACAGACGCAGACCCAGAACGACGCGGTGCGCGCCGCCGCGCGCGCGGCGGAACTGTCGCAGATCCGCTACCGCGAAGGGTCGGTCAGCCAGCTCGACGTGATCGACGCCGACCGCAGCGTGCTGCTGCAGCGCCGGGTCGCCGCCCAGCTCGAAGGCGAACGCGCACGGGCCGCGGTCGGTCTCATCCGTGCGCTGGGTGGCGGCTGGACACAGGCCGCACCGGACACGACATCCGCATTACCATCCGACGCAGGGCCGGACCAGATCCTGCACGCACGCAATCACTGAGGAGAAACACCATGAACACGCAACAGAAGGTCGCCTTCATCACTGGCGGCAACCGCGGCATCGGTCTGGAAACCGCACGTGGCCTCGGCAAGCTGGGCATCGAAGTGGTGATCGGCGTACGCAATCCGGACAAGGGTGAAGAAGCGGTCGCCGCGCTGCGCGCCGAAGGCATCCACGCCTCGGCCATCGGCTTCGACGCGGAAAAGCCGGAAAGCTTCCGCACCATCCATGACCACTTCGAGCGGGTCTATGGCCGGCTGGACATCCTGATCAACAACGCCGGCATCGCGCTGGCCGACTTCTTCGCACCGAATGCCAGCACGGTGTCGCAGGACGTGCTGCGCCGCACCTTCGACATCAATCTGTTCTCGGTGATCGAACTGACCCAGGTGCTGCTGCCGCTGATCCGCAAGGCGCCGGCCGGCCGCATCGTGAACCTGTCGTCCATCCTCGGTTCGCTGGGCGTGCACAGCGCGCCGGATTCGCCGATCGCGCCGGCCAAGGAACTGGCCTACAACGCCTCCAAGACCGCGCTGAATGCCTTCACCGTGCATCTGGCGGCGGAACTGAAGGACAGCGCGATCAAGGTGAACTCCGCCCACCCAGGCTGGGTGAAGACTGACATGGGCGGCCCGAACGCGCCGATGGAACTGGCCGACGGCGGCAAGACCAGCGTGCAGCTGGCCACGCTGCCGGCCGACGGCCCGACCGGCGGCTTCTTCCACATGGGCGAAGCGCTGCCCTGGTAAGCGGACGGCGGGCGGCGCATCACACCACCACGGCGCCGCCCGCCGGCGCGGAACACCACTGTGCCGCCCGCCGGCGCAGAACACCACTGTGCCGTCCTCCGGCGCAGAACACTTGTGCGCCGCGGCTCGCCCGCGTGCCGCGCCCGCGCTAGATTCGCGGCTCCGTCATCACGTTTCCGGAGCCCGTCTTGAGCCGCCCTGCCATCCTCGTCGCCCGCTACGTCCTGCCCGAACTGCTGGACCGCCTGTCGCAGCATTTCGAGGTCGAATCCAATCAGGCCGATCAGCTGCTGTCGCCGTCCGAACTGATCGCCCGGCTGCAGGGCAAGCGCGGCGCCTTCATCACCGCCAACGAGAAGATCGACGCCACATTGCTCGACGCCTGCCCTGATCTGCGTTCGGTGTGCACGATGGCGGTGGGCTACAACAACATCGACGTCGCCGCCTGCACCGCCCGCGGCATCGCGGTGAGCAACACGCCGGACGTGCTGACCGAATCGACCGCCGATTTCGGCTTCGCGCTCATGATGGCGGCCGCCCGCCGGGTGACCGAGAGCGAGCGCTTCCTGCGCGCCGGGCAATGGACCCACTGGACCTACGGCCTGATGAATGGCGTCGACGTGCATGGCGCCACGCTGGGCATCTTCGGCATGGGCCGCATCGGTCAGGCCATCGCGCGGCGCGGCGCGCTCGGCTTCGGCATGAAGGTGATCTACCACAACCGCAGCCGGCTCTCGCCGGACATCGAGGCGCCGCTGGGCGCGCGCTGGGTAGACAAGGACACGCTGCTGCGCGAGGCCGACCACCTGGTGCTGGTGGTGCCGTACTCGCCGGCGGTGCATCACGCCATCGGCGCCGCCGAACTGGCGCAGATGAAGCCGACCGCCACGCTGACCAATATCGCGCGCGGCGGCGTGGTCGATGACGCGGCGCTGGTCGAGGCACTGCGCGCGCAGCGCATCGCCGCCGCCGCGCTCGACGTGTTCGAGGGCGAACCGAAACTGCACCCGGGCCTGCTCGACCTGCCCAACACCGTGCTCACGCCGCACATCGCCAGCGCCACCGGCGCCACCCGCAAGGCCATGGCCGACCTTGCCGCCGAAAACCTGATCGCCATCCTGACCGGCGGCACGCCGCCGACGGTGCTCAACCCGGAGGTGTTGCAGCGCTGAGGCCGTATCGCGGCGAGGGCGCCGCTTGTATGTTCATCTACGGCAAGCGTAGTAGTGGACGCTTATCGGGCGGAGGGACGAGCGCCGCATCTGACGGCAAGCACGTACAGACAGTGGGAGAGATGTCCCGCCTTCACCCCCGAGCACCGATGAGGAATCCTTCGGACCGCGTCNGNCNCGGTACCGACCATATCCTGCAAGCCTGTGCCCAGGTGACCCCGACAAGCCCTTCAACCATAGTCCGGAGGTGCTCATCGTGACAAGTCAGACCGAATCCCCCCGCTTTGGCATCGACGTCTCCAAGCGCTGGCTGGACATCGCCGAGTACGGCCGCTCGCCGGTGCTGCACATCGACAACACCGCCCAGGCCATCCGCGGCTGGCTGCGCACCTTGCCCCCGGGCGCCTGCCACATCGCCTGCGAATCCACCGGCACCTACCACCGCGCGCTGGTCAAGCTGCTCATCGGCGCCGGTCATCGGGTGTATCTGATCGACGGCTACACGCTGTCCAGATACCGCGACACGCTGGGCCAGCGTGCCAAGACCGATCGGCACGACGCGGGGCTGATCGCCCGCTATCTCGCCCACGAAGGGGCGCGTCTGCGCCCGTTCTCGCTGCCGCCCCGTGCGGTGACCGACCTGCGCGCCCTGTTGCGCCGTCGCGCCACCCTGGTGCGTTGCCTGGGCCGCATGCGTCAGAGCATGGAGGAGCTGCCCGGCTTCGCCCGCCAGGTGCGGGCCGTCACCGAGCGGATCCAGGCGCTGATCAAACGGCTGGAGCAGCGCATCGCCGCGCTGATCGGCACCAGCGGCTGGGGCGACCCGTACC
Organism: Methyloversatilis universalis EHg5; assembly: GCF_000378945.1. Taxonomy (GTDB): domain Bacteria; phylum Pseudomonadota; class Gammaproteobacteria; order Burkholderiales; family Rhodocyclaceae; genus Methyloversatilis; species Methyloversatilis universalis_A. Next base: position 2,437,886 of record NZ_KB900539.1, read on the forward strand.
GGCGCATCCTGAAGGTTGAAGGCATCGGCACACTCACCGCCGCCGGTCTGTGCGCCACCTTCCACCGCGCCCCATTCGGCCGGGCCGATGCCTTCATCGCCTTCCTCGGCCTGGATGTGACCGTGCGTCAGTCGGGCACCCAGCGCGGACGCGGGGTGCTCAGCAAGAAGGGCGATGCCGAGATGCGCCGCCTGCTCTACAACGCCGCCTGCTCTACAACGCCGCCATGGCCGCCAGCCGATCCAGTACCTGGCAGCCCTTCTACCAGCGCATGCTCCAGCGCGGATTCAGCCGCACCCAGGCGCTGGTCGCTCTGGCCAGAAAGCTCGCAAGGGTCGCCTTCTCGCTAATGAAGAACGCCTCCGACTACGTCCCTCAACAACACGAAAACGCTTGCGCTCAAACATAGAATCTCCCACAACACCCGCCCCGGATCCAGCGCTTCTCGGTGGGAGCGGCGCCCCCGCCGCGATCGGGCCATTGATCAGGCGCCGTCTCCGTTTCAACGTCGAAATCGCGGCGAGGCGCCGCTCCCACGAAACCCGCTCAGCCCTGCGCCCGAGCCCCCGGTGGGCGCGGCGCACGATGCGTTCCCAGGTGATCGCCGAGGACGCGAAGCTGCGCTTGAAACACCGCCACCCGCCCCGATCTGCGACAGATGGAATCGCTCTCCTCACTGCTTGCGCTGGGTGCGCTGCTGACAGTGCTGCTGTCAGCAGCGCTGTGGCTGATCACCGCACCGCTGCGCACCGCGCTGCGGCGCCGCCGGGTGGCGAGCCGGCCCTTCCCTGCCGAATGGCGGCGGCTGCTGCAGCGACACATGCCGGCCTGGCGCCGGCTGCCGCCTGACCTGCAGCAGCGGCTGCGCCGCTGCATACGCATCTTCATTGCCGAGAAGCGCTTCGTCGGCTGTGACGGCCTGGTGGTAAGCGAAGACATGAAGGTGCTGATCGCTGCCCAGGCCTGTCTGCTGGTGCTGAACCGGCCGCTGGACGATCTGGCGAACGTGCGCGAAATCCTGCTCTACCCCGGTGCGTTCGCGGTACAGCGATGCGAGACCGACGCCAGCGGTGTCGAGCACTCCGGTCCGCGGGTGCATCTGGGCGAATCGTCGGCGCGCGGCCAGGTGGTGCTGGCCTGGGACGCGGTACTGGCCGGCGCAGCCGACCCGTACGACGGTCACAACGTGGTCATCCACGAATTCGCACACCAGCTCGACCAGCAGAACGGCGAAGCCAACGGTGCGCCGCCGATGCGCGGTGCCGCACGCATCGCCCGCTGGGCAGCGGTGATGGGCGCGGCCTACGCACTGCTGAACCAGCAGGTGGCGGCCGGCGATGTGCCGGCGCTCGACCCCTACGGTACGCACAGCCCGGCGGAATTCTTCGCGGTGGCCAGCGAAAGCTTCTTCGAGCGCCCGCAGTCGCTGGCGCGCGAACTGCCTGAACTGTATGACGCGCTGCGCGACTACTACCGGGCCGATCCGGGCATCTGGTAGATGATGGCGCCGGCCTCGGCCACCTCCACGCGATTGCGTCCACCGTCCTTGGCCCGGTAGAGCGCATGGTCGGCGGCATCGACCAGCTGGGTGAACTGCGGCAGCGACTGGGTCGATGAATCTGCATTCACCTGCGCGAAGCGCCGCGTGGCCATGACCGGACCGGGACGCACGGTGGCCACGCCCACGCTGACCGTCACCACCTGACTGACGGCGGACCCTTCGTGCCCGACCGCGAGCTGCTGCACCGCCGCGCGCATGGCTTCGGCCAGACGCAGTGCATCTTCGGCCGGGGTGTCGGGCAGCAGCACCGCGAATTCCTCGCCGCCGTAGCGCGCCACCATGTCCGAGGCACGGCGGGTACCGCCGGCCAGCGCTGCGGCGACCTCCTTCAGACAGCGGTCGCCCGCCAGATGGCCGTAGCGGTCGTTGTAGTGCTTGAAGAAATCCACGTCGATCATGAGCAGTGACAGCGGCAGCCCGCTGCGCAGCGCACGCCGCCATTCGCGCCCCAGCATGAGATCGAAATGGCGACGGTTGGCCACACCGGTCAGTCCGTCCAGCGCACTGCGTCGCTCAAGCTCGTCAGCCCGCTGCTGCATGCGCTCGTGAGCACGGCCAAGCTGCGCATACAGCCGCCCGTTCTCGATCAGCAGCGCGATCAGCACCAGACTGGCGGCGATCAGGCCATTCACCCGGCCGACATAGAAACCCAGATCGTAACGCCCGGCATTGAGCAGCGCCGCCATCGAAACTTCCAGCACCCAGGTAATCAGGGTCACGAGAAGCCATAGGTCGAGCGCCGCGTGCGGGCGCTTGCGCCACAGCATCCACAGCGCCAGCAGATTGAGCGCCCAGGGCAGCATGCTGACCACGGTCATGTCGCGCACATAGACGGTCCAGTCCTTCATCAGCACCGGCAGCACCGAGTCTTGCTGCAGCGCGATCAGCGAGGCAGCCCCCGCCACCGCCAGCGACGCGACGATGTGCCGCGACACCGACGGTCGCACGGCGAGCGAAGCCGTGCCCGCGCTTCTGCGCTCGCGTCGCGCCTGCCTCACGTAGAGCAGCACGAACAGCGGGAAGCCGCCGTGCCACAGCTGATAGAGCCAGGCCGTGCTCTGCAGCCCGGCGCCGAGCAGACCGGTGGGTGCAAACAGATCGGGAAAGGTGAGCAGGTGCGGCACGATGATGCATGCCACGAACAGGAAGCCGTCCGCCAGCAGCATCAGCGCACGCGAACAGAGGGTGTGACCGTGGCTGTACAGCAGCACCGCGGTGATCAGATAGACCACGAACAGCGCTGCGTCATAGACCGCCATGAAGGCCGGAAAGGCCGGCAGCGGCGTGCGCAGGAAAGGCAGGCTGGCGACGAACAGCAGCACCGAGAACAGCACGATGAGCCGGATCAGCCGGACTTCGCGCGGTCCCGCCGCATGGGTAGACATCAGCGCCGGTCGGAAAACCCGCGCATTGCCCTTCGAATTGTTCGACATGTCTGACTCACCCGCATGCGTGCTCCGGGCCGGCCCGCTGGCGCATCCGTCTTCATCGCGGATGGTCGTCATCGAACCGGGCCGCGTCCGCATCGTTTCCCCGCGATACGGACCGTCCGCGCCCGCCCTCCCCGGCGGCCGGCGCCTGCAGGCAATCTACACCCGGGCGTCGGGAAATATTCCCGACCTGGATCAAAATGTCTTACTGCGGCGCAGCATCCTGCGACAAAAAAAACCGGCTGCTTTCAGAGCCGGCCGTCGTGCAGCGCGCTGGCCACCAGCACCGCCGGCACACCGGCGGCATCCAGCGTCGCCAGATCAACCGCATCGCGCACGCCACCCGCGGCAATCACGGCCACATCCGGCCGCTGCGCGCGCAGGCGGGCGATCAGCGCCAGATCCGGGCCGGCATCGGCGCCGACCCGGGCAAGTTCCATCGCGATCACGCGCATCGGCCAGCCGGCCGGGTCGTGCGCCCAGTCGGGCCCGAGCGGCGCACCGGCGCGGTGGTCCAGCGACAGCAGCGCCGGCACGCCGGCTGCCGCCAGCCTGGCCAGCGCAGCCGGCTCGGCCAGCGTTTCGCTGCCCAGTATCGGCAGCGCGCCGGTGGCCTCATGCAGCGCCCGGGCCGCATCGGCACCGGCAAAACCGCCATCGACCCAGAACTCGACCTGGGGGTGGCGCACTGCCAGCGCAGCGATCTGCGCGCGGTGGTCGCCCAGACCGCGTATCGCATCGAGGTCCGCTATATATAGATGGCATGCGCCGGTGGCCTCGATCAGTGCATCCACCACCGCCACCGGCGCACAGCCCTCGACCAGACGGGAGCGCAGCGGCTGGTAAGCTTGCCGGTCGCCGCGGCGGGCGTGAACCACCTGACCTTGCATCAGGTCGATCACCGGAATCAGTTCAGGCACAAGAAACCCTATATGAATCAATGCATTTTCGTATTCGAGTTTATCACTGGCGGCGGTCTGGCCGGTGAGCCGCTGCCGCCATCCCTCGCACGCGAAGGTGCGCTGATGCGCGACGCGCTGCTGCGTGATGCGCTGGAACTGCCAGGCGGTACGGTGCTCACGCTGCACGACGCAAGGCTTACGCCGCCGGCGGCGCACACAGCGATCGAACGGATAGCGGTGGCGGACGCGACCGGCTTCGACGCCGCCTTCAATGCCGCACTCGCCCGCGCCGACGCGGTGCTGGTGGTGGCGCCGGAAACCGGCGGCGTATTGGCTGCACTGACCGGCCGGGTCGAAGCCGCCGGCCGGCGGCTGCTCGGCTGCGACAGCGCAACCAGCGCGCTGGCAGCGTCGAAATCGCGCACCGCGCGTGCGCTGGCCAAGGCCGGCATTGCGGTGCTGCCGCACTACACCGACCCGGACACGCTGCCCGACATTCTGGGCGCCTGGGCGGTGAAGCCGGACGACGGCGCCGGCTGCGACGACCTGCAGCGCCTGCCCGACCGCGCCACCGCGGCCGCCGCACTGCGCTGCGCGCCGGGCCGCCGGGTGGCCCAGCCCTGGCTGGACGGCGAGGCATGCAGCATGAATCTGCTGTGCGTGCGCGGCCACGCCGCGCTGCTGTCAGTGAACCGGCAGATCCTCGCCGACGACGACGGCCGCATCACGCTGGCGGCCCTTGCGGTGGGTGACATCCCGCCCTCGCCGGCGCACCAGCGCCTCGCGCAGCAGATCGCTGCCGCCCTGCCCGGCCTGCTCGGCCCGGTGGGTGTGGATTTCGTCGAAACCGAAGACGGCCCGGTGGTGGTGGAAATCAATCCGCGCATGAGTACTTCGGCCTGCGCACTGCGCGCCGCCACCGGCGTGAACCTGATCGCGGCCACGCTGGCGGCGCTGAAGCACGGCCGTCTGCCCGAAGTGGCCACCCTGCGCCCGCAGCGCATCGTGCTGGACGACGCGCAGGTGGCTGCATGACGGCGACACTGACCGGCTGGGACATCGGCGGCGCCCATGTGAAGGCGGCCCGGGTGATCGACGGACAGGTGATCGGCGTGGTGCAGGTGGCCTGCCCGCTGTGGCAGGGACTGGACAGGCTGGACGCCGCGGTGGCCGAAGCACTGTCGGTGCTGGGTGAATCACCGCGTCACGCGATCACCATGACCGGCGAAATGACCGATCTGTTCGCCTCGCGCGCCGATGGCGTGGCCGGCATCGCGCAGCGCATGCGCGCGCGTCTGCGCGGTGACATCGCGCTGTACGCCGGGCGCGCCGGCTGGGCGGCGGTCGACGGCGCGCACGCCCGGGCCGACGACATCGCCTCGGCCAACTGGCTGGCCACCGCAGCCTGGCTCGCCACCCGGCTGCCGCAGGCCCTGCTGGCCGACGTCGGCAGCACCACCAGCGATCTCATCGTGATCGATGGCGGCGTAGCCACCGACAGCCGCACCGACGCCGATCGCCTGATCAGCGGCGAACTGGTTTATGCCGGCGTGGTGCGCACGCCGCTGATGGCGCTGGCGCCCGCCATCGAGTTCCGCGGCCGACACCACCGGCTGATGGCTGAATACTTCGCCACCAGCGCCGACGTGTGGCGCCTGCTGGGTGAACTGCCGGACCACGCCGACCAGTATCCGGCGGCCGATGGCGGCGCCAAGACCCCGGAGGCATGCGCCCGCCGGCTGGCCCGCATGATAGGCCGTGACCTCGACGAAGGTTCGATGGACGACTGGCGCGCGCTTGCCGCCGCCTTTGCCGACGCCCAGCTCGCCGCGCTGGCGGACGCCTGCCGCGGTCTGCCGGGCATCCGCGGACTGGCGGCCGACGCGCCCGTGATAGCTGCCGGCGCCGGCCATTTCGTTGCCACCCGCCTTGCGGCCACACTTGGCCGCCCGGCACTCACGCTGGGCGCACTGCTCCGCGATATCGCCCCGTCCTGCGCGGATGCAGCCACCACCTGCGCGCCAGCGGTCGCGGTAGCGCTGCTCGCAGACGCCGCGTGATGACGACACCGATTGCCGGCGGCGCGACCGTCACGCCGCGATGAATGCGCCGGTGGTGATCAAGCTCGGCGGCAGTCTGCTGAGCGATCCGCAGGACGGCCGCCTGCGCCGCTGGTGCGCACGCCTCACCGGCGAACACGCCGGCCGCGCCCTCATCGTGCCCGGCGGCGGGCCCTATGCCGACGCGGTGCGCGAGGCGCAGGCAGGCTGGGGGTTTTCCGACGACGCAGCTCACCGCATGGCGCTGCGTGCGATGGACCAGTGCGGTCTCATGCTGTGCGATCTCTTTCCCGGCCTCACTGCCAGCGACGACCCGGCGACCCTCGTCGATCTCTGCGCTGCCGGCGGCACGCCGGTGTGGCTGCCGGCCCGCCCGCTCGATCTCGACACCACGCTGCCGCGCGACTGGACCGTCACGTCGGACAGCATCGCGGTCTGGCTCGCCGCCCGCATCGGCAGCCCGCAGGTGCTGCTGGTGAAATCCTGCGCGCTGCCCGGGGGCGATCTCGACGCACTGGCCACGCTGGGCATCGTCGACCCCCATCTGCCACGCATCGCCCGCAGCACCGGCGTCACCGTACGCCTGATCCACGCCGACAGTACGGCTTCCTTCGTCTGAGCGGCCCCACCTTCCCGAAGCTCAGGCATACGCCATCACCGGGTTCTGAGCTGCGCGTCGCCTCGACCACGCCCTCTCGCCACGATGCGGCGATACACTTTTCCCATGATTTAGACTAAATCTAAAACTGCAGAAAATAGCGATTCCATCGCCGCGAAGCTGACGCAGAATCCGGTCACGTGCCTGCCGGTCAGTGCAGCCCATCACCGGCGACGCGCGTGCAGCAAGGCCATGCAGCATTCCGTGTGGATCGATCGGCCGATCCGGTTGTCCACGTCCGCGACAGGCTGCACACGACGCGGTGCGGCCCGAGACCGACCCGGCAGCAGGCGCTGCGCCGGATTCCAACTCTGAGGAGACAGACATGAATGCAAGAAGCGGCAGCAGCGGCAAGTGTCCGGTCATGCACGGCGGCGCCACCACCGGCGACGTCAACGTGATGTCCTGGTGGCCCAAGGCGCTGAACCTCGACATCCTTCACCAGCACGACCGCAAGACCAATCCGATGGGCGAAGGCTTCGACTACCGGCAAGAGGTGAAGAAGCTCGATTTCGACGCGCTGCGCAAGGACGTGACCGCGCTGATGACCGACAGCCAGGACTGGTGGCCGGCCGACTGGGGCCACTACGGCGGCCTGATGATACGCATGGCCTGGCACGCGGCCGGCACCTACCGCGTGGCCGACGGCCGCGGCGGCGGCGGCACCGGCAACCAGCGCTTCGCGCCGCTCAACTCGTGGCCGGACAACGGCAACCTCGACAAGGCGCGCCGCCTGCTGTGGCCGATCAAGAAGAAATACGGCAACAGGCTGTCCTGGGCCGACCTCATCCTGTACGCCGGTACCGTGGCCTATGAGTCGATGGGTCTGAAGACCTACGGCTTCGCCTTCGGCCGCGAAGACATCTGGCACCCGGAAAAGGACATCTACTGGGGCTCGGAAAAGGAATGGCTGGCCAAGACCGACAACCCGCACAGCCGCTACTCCGGCGAGCGTGACCTCGACAACCCGCTGGCCGCGGTCATGATGGGTCTCATCTACGTGAACCCGGAAGGCGTGGACGGCCAGCCCGACCCGCTGAAGACCGCGCACGATGTGCGCATCACCTTCGCCCGCATGGCGATGGACGACGAGGAAACCGTGGCGCTCACCGCCGGCGGCCACACGGTCGGCAAGGCGCACGGCAACGGCGACGCCTCGCGGCTCGGCCCGTCGCCCGAAGGTGCGCCGATCGAGGAACAGGGCTTCGGCTGGATGAACCACAGCACCCGCGGCGTCGGCAACCAGGCGGTCACCAGCGGCCTCGAAGGCGCCTGGACCACCCACCCGACGAAGTGGGACGACGGCTACTTCAAGCTGCTGCTCGGCCATGACTGGGAACTGAAGAAGAGCCCGGCCGGCGCCTGGCAGTGGGAGCCGGTGGGCATCCGCGAGGAAGACAAGCCGGTCGACGCCGAAAATCCGTCGGTGCGCCACAACCCCATCATGACCGACGCCGACATGGCGATGAAGATGGACCCGGCCTACCGCAAGATCTCCGAGCGCTTCCACGCCGACCCGGCCTACTTCAGCGAAGTGTTCGCCCGCGCCTGGTTCAAGCTCACCCACCGCGACATGGGGCCGAAGACGCGCTACATCGGCCCGCAGGTACCGGCCGAAGAGCTGACCTGGCAGGACCCGGTGCCCCCCGGTCGCACCGGCTACGACGTGGCTGCGGTCAAGGCGAAGATCACCGCCGCCGGCCTGGGCGTCGGCGACATGGTCGCCACCGCCTGGGACAGCGCCCGCACCTTCCGCGCCTCCGACTTCCGCGGCGGCGCCAACGGCGCGCGCATCCGCCTCGCGCCGCAGAAGGACTGGGCCGCCAACGAACCGGAACGGCTGGCGAAAGTGCTGGCGGTGTATGAACGCATCGCAACGGAAACCGGCGCCAGCGTCGCCGATGTCATCGTGCTGGCCGGCAATGTCGGTATCGAACAGGCGATCAAGGCCGCCGGCTTCAAGGTCGAGGTGCCTTTCGCCCCCGGCCGCGGCGACGCCACCCAGGCGCAGACCGACGTCGAATCGTTCGAAGTGCTGGAACCGGCGGCCGACGGCTACCGCAACTGGCAGCCGCGCGACTACGTGGTCACGCCGGAAGAACTGCTGCTCGACCGCACTCAGCTCATGGGCCTCACCGCCCCCGAAATGACCGCGCTGATCGGCGGCATGCGGGTACTCGGCGCCAACCACGGCGGCAGCCGGCACGGCGTATTCACCGACCGGGTCGGCGCACTCACGAACGATTTCTTCGTGAACCTCACCGACATGGCCAACAGCTGGAAGCCGACCGGCAGCAATACGTACGAAATCCGCTGCCGCAAGACCGGCCAGGTGAAGTGGACCGCCACCCGCGTGGACCTCGTGTTCGGCTCCAACTCCATCCTGCGCGCCTACGCAGAGGTCTATGCCCAGGACGACAACAGGGAAAAGTTCGTCCGCGACTTCGTCGCCGCCTGGACCAAGGTGATGAACGCCGACCGCTACGACCTCAACTGAGGTTCGTACGCCGCGCGAGAGCGCGGTGGGCACTCAGGGCCCGCTTCCGCATCTGCGGGGCGGGCTTTTTTGTGGGCGTCTCTTTTAGCACCGAGTCGGCTAGACGCTCCACTGCATCGCAGCACATACACTCATCATGAAAAGCAAGGTTTCCCTATATCATCGAACCATGACATATGAGCATGAACTGCAGTCTCAAGTTGGAGCAATTACCTACTCGTTGCGCTGTAATGACGTGAAGCGCGTTTGCATATGTGACCTTAAAAACCTGATCTGTTTCGTCGAGCTCACCGCCTAACGCAGCACACACCAGAAGAATCTTTAGTAGCACTACTGAAGTCGTGACGCAGAAGTAAAAACAGGCAACAAAAACGCTGACACAAAATCAAAACAAAACTGAAAGGAAAAATCGTGCAAATAGAAGAAATACTTACTGACAAAGTAGAACTCACCGAGGCTCGAAACAAGCCGCAATTTGAATCAAACTTTGACTACAAGAGCTTTCTCTCCGCCCGCGACGCAGCCTTGGAAGAGTGGAAAGCAATGGGAAAAGATGGTCAAAAAATATACTCAGGGGAGATCAAAAGACTATACCAGGAAAGAGCCTTACTACCGGAAGAAACACCTGAATTCACAAACGGAAAAAATCTTTATCTATTAAAAAACGAAGTAAACGAGCGAGTTGGAACAAAAAGCCCAATTGACATAATTCTGTTGGATGAACTTAGCTACCCGGAACCAGCAATCGAATTACTCGAGAACACGGAAAATACCGAACATATTCGAGACTTATACAGATTAAGAAAAAAAACGACAGGTAACGGGCGAAACGCAGGGATATCAACTGATGAAGCGAGGCGCCTTAAAAACTGTATGAGACAAGGGCGCGAGCTATACCTCAGCAGCCGAGGCGGACCGCTTATGGTCAAGCCACTAACATTGTTTTACTCCCTAACAGCCTACGCATACTCTATTGTCATACTTAACAATCCAATAAGATTTAAGCTCGACAATCTCCCTGGCTCCCACGGAATGAATTACCTACCCGAGCACGTCAAAGCTCAGTTTGGTGGTGACATGCCACTGGGAACATTCAGCGATCTTCTAGTTTCATTCCCCACCAATTCAATAAGAGCGAGGGAAGTGGATTTTTCACAAAGCAGCATCCCATCAATTATTGCATTCTACAAAACGCGACACACCGTAAGCACTGGAACGTTGTTAAGCATGGTTCCAGAAATTCGAGATTATTACAAAATAACCACTGGAAGAGAATCAAGAACCCACCCGCTGGAAATTTCCACAGTAACCGATCGCAGAACCACATCGTGGGAACTGCAAATCGGTGACGGCATTAGCAAACCACCTCTCGCCGACATCCAACAGTCCTTTCCATCATTTAGAATATCAGAGCGTCACGGAAAAGTAATAGTCACAATCCCGACCGCAGAGGAACACGTATCTCAAGCAACAATTTACTCCGACATTCGAGGACGACTATGGTACATAGAGAACCCATTTTTTCCTGTAATCCTACCTGAGATTTGCACACACTTCCTACTAACAAGCATGTTGAGCAACCTGATGCGATACTCACCCGACCACTGGGGTGAAATACTATTAAACCAAGTAAATACAAACATATCACTAATAATTAGCAAATACATTTCCACCTTTGAGCTCAAAATGCCAATTCTCGTCTTAAGATCAATCTCAAAATTTCACCCAATTGTCTCAAACGAAAGCTAATTTAATTAAAACAAAGAATACTCACATCACTTTGAGGCGGTACGAAAAGATTAATTTCCGGAGCGCGCATCCACGGCGAACGCCACGCTGTGATGCCGCCCGCCTTCGTCCATCACCGTAAGCCGGTGCGCCCCGGATTCAGTCAGCAGCAGCTTGCCGCCGGCATCCGGCGTAACCCGCCGGCCATCCAGCAGCCAGTACACCGGCCCCTGCGCGCCGCGCACCGCGAGCTGCAGCGACACGTGGCGCTGATGCGGGGCCGGGCGCAGGCGGCTGGCGTCGTTCAGGCCGACGATGCGCAGCGTGGCGGCCGGGGTGCCGCCGGTGGGCGCGCAGCCGGGCTGCCAGTCAGGGATACGCTGATCGGCCGGCAGCCAGCCGGCCAGCCAGGGTTGCAGCAGCGTGGGCCAGCGAGCGGTGTCGCGCGGCTGGCCGTGGCCGCAGCCGGACACGGTACGCAGGCCGGAGGCCGGATCGATCCAGAGCGTCTGCCGCAGGCTGCTGCCGTCGATGCGATCCGGCCGCGTGGGCGGCACGGCGCCGGCCAGTGACCAGGCGCTGCGGCGGCGGTGGCACATCGGCGCGGGCGTGTCGACGGCGGCCGTGCCGAGCGGCCAGCAGATGTCGACCGGGTGCACCGTGGCCGGCCGCGCGCGCGAAGGAACGACCTCGCGCGGCAGCGCGGCGGCGATGTCCTTCAGCAGCGGTGCGGCGACATTGGCGCCGAAAAAGCCGGGATTGGGCGTGCCGTCCGGCCGGCCCAGCCACACGCCGAGCGCGTAGCGGCCCGACACGCCGACCGCCCAGGCGTCGCGGAAGCCGAAGCTGGTGCCGGTTTTCCAGGCCAGCGGCGCGGCGCCACCACCCTCGACGAAGGGCCGGTCCGGGTGACCGCCGCCTTCCAGGATGTCGCGCACGATCCAGGCCGCGCCTTCGCTCATCAGCCGCGCTTCCTCGATGGGCGCGTCCGGCGTGAGCCGCGGTTTGCCGGCCACGCCGCCGGCAGCGAGCGCGCGGTAGCCGCCGACCAGTTCCTCCAGCGTGACGCCGGCACCGCCGAGGATGAGGCTGAGGTTAGGCTGTTCGCCGGTGGCGATGCGCGGCTTGATGCCGCCCTCGGTGAGCCGGGCAGCGAAGCGCGCAGGGCCGATCTGGTCCAGCAGGTCGACCGCCGGCACGTTGAGCGATCTCTGCAGCGCTTCGGACACGCTGACCGGCCCGGAAAAGTCCGCCTGGAAGTTGCCCGGCTGGTAGCCGCCGAAGGCCTGCGGCGCGTCGATCAGCAGGCTTTCGGAGTGGATGAGGCCGTCGTCCAGCGCCATCGCGTACAGGAAGGGCTTGAGCGCCGAGCCGGGCGAGCGCACGCCGCGCACCATGTCGACATGGGCGCCGCGCGCGTTGTCGCCGAAGTCGGCCGAGCCGGCGTAGGCGCGCACTTCCAGCGTGGCGGCGTCCACCACCAGGGCAGCGATCGACACGCGCGGCGGCAGCACGCTGGCGCGGTCGGCCAGCAGGCGCTCGACCGTGGCCTGCAGTTCGCGGTCCAGCGTGCTGGCCACGCGGGTGAGGCCGGCGCTGCCGGCGCGCCGCGCCTGTCCGCGCAGGCGTTCGGCGGCCAGCGGTGCCAGCCAGGCGCCCTGCAGCCGCTGCGCGATCACAGGCTCGATGCGCGCATCGGCCACCACCTCGGGCGACCAGACGCCGAAGCGCTCCAGCCGCGCCAGCACCCGGTCGCGCGCCGCCTGCGCCGCCTGCGGCGCGCGGTCCGGCCGCAGCCGGCTGGGCGCGCGCGGCAGCGTGGCGAGCAGCGCCGCTTCGGCGTGGCTGAGCTCGCGCGACGGCTTGCCCAGATACGCCCGACTGGCCATCTCGACGCCCTCGACGATGCCGCCCATCGGCGCGTGGTTCAGATAGAGGGTGAGGATGTCGTCCTTGGACAGCCGCCATTCCAGCTGCAGCGCACGCACGATCTGGCGCAGCTTGCCGCGCGGCGTGCGCGGCACCGGTTCGAGGATGCGCGCCACCTGCATCGTGAGCGTGGAGCCACCGGACACGATGCGGCCGGTGGTGGCCCACTGCCACGCGGCGCGCGCAAGCGACGCCGGATTGACGCCCGGATGCCAGCGGAACCCGCGGTCCTCATACCCAAGCAGCGCCTCGATGTAGCGCGGCGACACGTCGGCCGGCGAGACCGGATAGCGCCAGGCACCATCGCTGCCCGGCCAGGCACGCAGCGGGCTGCCGTCGCGGGCCAACACGATGAAGCCGTCGTTACCGGCGGGCAACGGCGGCGGAAACAGGCGGTCCAGCGCCCACAGCAGCGCGCACAGCGCGAACAGCAGCGACCAGCGGGGATGACGGCGGATGAAGGCGCCGACCGCGGCCCGGCTCATGCCGGACCGGCGGCCGGCGGCGGGTCGGACACGATGCCCGGATGCTCGGCCGCCCAGCGCGCCAGCGTGGCGCGGGCACGGTCGAATTCGTCGTCCTCGATCAGCAGCGCCACCGCCCCGCCCTGGCGCACCTCGGCCGGCGCCGGCACCAGCTGCACGTGCAGGCCGTCCAGCGCCAGGATGTCGCGCAGCATGCGGCCATCGAGACTGTTGGCGATCAGGGTGAGGAGGCGCATCGGCTCGGGGGTGTGAGGAAAGGAATGAGGAAAGGAAAGCGCCCGCATGTTACCGCTGTCGGTGCAGGCCGGCCCTGCGCTGCCATGCAGATTGACAGCCTTACGGGCGATGCCGACACTGCCCTTCGCCCGCGACGCCCACCGACCTGCCTCTGGCTGCGACCGATGAACCGCCTCCGCCCCCTCGCCCACCGCCTTCCGCTGCGGCGCCCGCGTTCACGATGACCGTCCCCGCCCACACCGACGACATCGGCGCGCGCATTCTGCGCGAGCAGGTCGATTCGATGATGCGCACCAGCTGGAGCGGCGCCATCGCCGCCTTTTTCGTCGGCCTGGGGTTCTGGACCATTGCCTGGGCCCAGACCGGCGACCGCGGCGCGCTGCTGTGGGCGGCGCTGCTGCACAGCTGCCAGCTGTGGCGCTATCTCGGCTGCCGGCGCTATCTGCGCACGCCACCGGAGGCGCGCGACCCGGCCACCGCCGGCAACTGGTATGCCCGCGCGCTGCTGGTGAATGCGTCGATCTGGGGCCTGTCGCCCTGGCTGTTCTTCCCGCGTGACAACGCGCTGGTGACCGCGCTGATGATGCTGGTGCTGATGGGCATGACCACCGGCTCCATCGCCTCGCTGGCGCCGCACCGGCGCGCGCTGCTGAGCTTTCCGATACCGGTCATGCTCGGCCTGTCGAGCGCCATGCTGTGGCAGGGCGACGCGCTGCATCTGTTCATGGGCGTGTCGGCGCTGGTCTATCTGTACGTGAATCTCGATTTCGGCCTGCAGCAGCACCTGCTGCTGACCGAGGCGCTGCGCAGCCGCTATGAGAAGGAGGCGCTGGCGCGCCAGCTGGAAGAGCAGATCGCCATCGCCCGCCGCGCCAGCGAAGAACGCACCCGCTTCTTCGCCTCGGCCAGCCACGACCTGAGGCAGCCGCTGCATTCGCTCGGGCTGTTCGGTACCGCGCTGCAGCGCCGGCTCGACAGCGGCGCCGAACGCGCGCTGGCCGACAACCTGATGCAGTGCGTGAATGCGCTGGAAATGTCCTTCAACGAAATGCTGGAGGTATCGCGGCTGGATGCCGGCGTGATCCGCCCGCGCAGCGAACCGGTGTCGGTGGCCGCACTGTGCCGCGCGCTGGATGCGAGTTTCGGCCCGCAGGCGGAAGCGCGTGGCCTGATGCTGCGTTTTCGCCCCGGCCGGCACTGGGTGCTGGGCGACCCGCAGCTGCTGGAGCGCCTGCTCGGCAATCTGGTGCACAACGCACTGAAATTCACCCGCGAAGGCGGCGTACTGGTCGGCGCCCGACTGCGCGACGGCGGTGTGGCGATCGAGGTGCGCGATACCGGCATCGGCATTCCGCCGGACGAACAGGCGCGGGTGTTCGAGGAGTTCTATCAGGTGGGCAACCCGGAGCGCGACCGCGCGCACGGCCTGGGCATGGGGCTGGCCATCGTGCGCCGGCTGGCCGACCTGATGACCATGCCGCTCGCGCTGCGCTCGCAGCCGGGCCACGGCACCCTGTTCCGGCTGTGGGCACCGCTCGCCCTGCCGCCGGCGCGCAGCGACACCGACGTGGCGCCGGCCGCGCCCGCGCTGGCCGACTGGGCGCTGCATGTGCTGGTGATCGACGACGAAGCCCAGGTACGCACCTCGACCGCCGCCGCGCTCGAAGGCGCCGGCATGAAGGTGGCCCTGGCCGAGGACGGCAGCCAGGCGCGTGCCGCAGTGCAGGCAGCCCGCGAACGCGACGATCCGGTCGACGCGCTCATCTGCGACTTCCGGCTGCGCGGCGACGAGGACGGTCTGGCGCTGATCGCCGCGCTGCGCGCCGAAGCCGGCGAAGCGCTGCCCGCATTGCTCATTACCGGCGACACCGCCCCCGACCGCCTGCAGCGCGCCCGCGCCAGCGGCCTGCCGGTGCTGTACAAGCCGGTGTCCGCCGACCGGCTGATCGAGGCGCTGCAGGCGGCGATGGAGGCCGGACTGGCGCCGGCCGACCACGACCCGCTCGCACGCTGAGCACAGCGCACCCCGGCCGCCGCTCATCGGTGGAAGCAGGTCATGCGGATGGTCGAATACGGCACAACACCCTGCGCATTCGCCCTCAAGCCGCCGTCATTGCCGCCGATATCGAGGTCGATACGCTGAGCGCCGCCCACTCCGGCCCCCCGACGAGGATGGACAGAATGACAACAGAACGCGCCACCGAACACGATTACGTCCCGCTGCTCCGCGCCTGGCTGAGCAGCGTGAAGCAGCGGTTCAAGCTGGACGATGCCTGGGTGACCGCAGTCGAGCGCCTGGATCAGATACTCGCCACCCAGCCGGCCACCGTCACCGCCTACGACGTGGGCCGGCTGTTCCATCCGATGGAAAAACACCGCGTGGTCACCCGGGAAACCCCGGGCGCCGACCGCGCGCTGCACTTCCTGGTCGAAGCCGGCCGCATCGGCGCGATGCAGAAGGGCTCGCCCGAACTGCGCGAGTGGTTCCGCAAGCACTACATGTGGTCCAGCGGCAGCGTGGTGATGCAGGTGAGCGAACTGAACACCCACACCTCGGACGAAGCCATCCGGCAGTATTTCAACGCGGCCTGAGGCCGAAACGGCCGCCGTAATCAGGACAGAGACCGCGCGAAAGAAAAGCCTTCCGCGGTCAGCGCGGTCAGCGCCCTGTCCGATCAGCAACTCTGTGGGAGCGCCACCCTTGTGGGAGCGGCGCCCTCGCCGCGATGCGGATGGTGAATCAGGCCAGCATGCCTGTGAAGGGAATGATCGCAGCGAGGGCGCCGCGCCCACCGAACCGGGCTCCGGACCGGGTCACCCACTCTACTTGCAGCGCTTCTCCAGTTCCTTGCGCAGCCGGCTGCGGTCGGCGACCACCCCGATGTCCAGATCGCGCTCGACCGCGCGCCGGTAGCAGGCGTCGCGGGTCCGGATCTCGCTGTCCCGGTCGAGCAGGTTGTCGAGGCCGCGGCCGCCCATGTCCTTCACCACGATGTCGGCCGTGGCCGCGCGGTCTATGCAGGGCTTGAGGTCGAAGCGGCGCTGCGCGATGCGGCCGTCGTCGGTGCGACGCAGACGCTGTTCGCGCACGGTGAGGTCATCCACGCAGGCGCAGTCGAAACGCAGGTGGCCGGAATCGCCGCGGCCGGCGTTCTGGTCGGCGCACCAGGCGCGGTTGCCGGCGCGCACCGGATTGTCGGCAGGCATGATCTGCGACAGCGCGGAACTTTCGTCGGTCCCGGGCCGGCCCAGCCTCATTTCCGCGCCGATGGCGGCCGGCGACGCGGTGCCGTACATGCAGCGCGACACATAACTCAGCACCGGGCCGCCCTCTTCGATATTGTCGCGTGCCCACGCCTCACAGGCCGGCCGACGGGCGGCCGCGCGCTCGAGCGAGCCGTGCTGGTTGCGCGCCGCGGCCGCCGGCACCGTGCCGGCATCGGCCTGCTTGCGCGCTTCGCGCTGCAGGCAGTTCCACAGCGATTCATCGCTTTCGCCCGGCCGGTTGCCCCAGAAGGCGCCGGATTTCTCGCGGCAGCGTTCGATGCGGTCCTGCGCCACCCAGCCGCTGCGCTCGTGCGCATCGACCATGCAGCGGTGGAACAGCACTTCGTCCAGCTTGCCGCTGTCGCGGGCGTCAGCATCACAGCGCTTGCGGGCGGCGGTACTCCAGGCCGCGAATTCAGCCGCCCCATCGGCCTGTGCCGGCAGAGAACCGGCCAGCAAGGCGATGCCAAGCACCGCAGCGCAGGCAGCGGAAAGGCTGGTGTACCGGTTCGGTCTCATCGAATGTCTCCTGTTGTGCGACCCGCGCTCACCGGCGGCCCGCCACGCTGTCCACAACGTCCAGCGGCGCACCGCGTTCACCGATGATGCGCAGTTCCGGACGGTACATGTCCTCGACGAAGGTGCCGGGCACGCTGTAGCGGCCGGGCGTGACCACCCGCACCATATATACAAGGTTCATCGGCGCCGCATCGAGCTTCACCGCCGCGACGAAACGGTCGTCTCGGTACTCGCGGTGCTTCACCCGATTGTCGGTCAGCGTATCCATCACGCGCAGCGTCTGTCCGCCCGGCAGCTGCAGCGCGAATTCGGATGCCTGCGGCCCCTGCGACAGGTTCTGGTTCTCGATTTCCAGACCGGCCGGCAGGCGGTCGACCACCAGCGCATCGTCGGCACGCCGGGTCGGCCTCACCTCGACCCGCACCAGCATCAGATCGCCCACCTTCAGCGCGCGGCCGCCCCATGGGCGTCCGTCCGCCTCGAACAGCGTGCGCTGCGCACTGCCCAGACCGTTGTCCACCGGCGGCGCGACCTTCGGATAACCGGCGCCCTCGACCTCGACATAGAGCGGCGCCTCGCCGGTATTGGTGAGGGCTGCGCCCTTGCGGGCGGCCGCGGCGTCCAGCGGCAGCAGGGCCGGCTTCTCGCCCTTGTAGGCCTCACCCCCTTCGAGCGTCAGCGACCACGGCTTGCCGGCACCCAGACCGGCGGCGCGGCCGGCCATCACCATGGCGATCTGTTCCTGGGTGGACAGCCAGCGGCGTTTCGCGGTGTCGTTCGACAGTTCGAACAGCAGGTTGGCGGCGCGGTCGAGCTTCACCTCGTGCCGGGCGAGCAGCGCGTACAGCATGGCGCGGTCGCGCAAGGGGCTGCCGTAGTCACCCAGCCACTCGTATTCGCTGTCGTTCCCGCGCAGGCCATAGGGTCTGGCCAGCGCCTCATCGAGCGCGACGCGGGCGCGCGCCTCGTCGCCCATCAGCTTGAGCGCCAGACCGAGATGGGCCAGCGCCAGCGGCGACTTCGCCAGCTGGCGGTGCTCGTCGTGCAGCAGGCGCAGCGTGGCCAGCGGCGCGCGCTGCTCGCGCGCCAGCACGTAGCCGAGATGGGCGGCGTTGGCGAAACGCAGGTGAGCGCCGCGCAGCAGATCCATCTGGCCGGGCTGAGTGCCGACCTGCGCCGGCAGCCGCGGCATCTGCGACGGCGCGAGCTGGAATTCCTTCAGCATCCAGTCGCCCATCTTCTTCTGGAAGCTTTCCGGAACGGTGAAGCCGGCCGCCTTCGCGTCGATCAGGAAGCCGCCGACATAGGCGGTGATCCAGTGCTCGTACTCGCCGCCGCCCCACATGGTCATGCCGCCGGCCGCGCCCTGCATGCCGGCCAGCCGGCCGATGGCGCCCTCGACCATGGCCGCGCGTTCGGCCCGGCTGTACTGCTTCAGCCCCAGTTCCTTCGCATAGGCGTCATCGACGATGACATGCGGCCAGGCCGAACTGACCGTCTGTTCGGCGCAGCCGTAGGGGTAGCGCAGCAGGCCGCGCACGCTTTCGCGGATGTTCAGCGGCGGGCTGGACGACGCGCTGACCGCCAGCGTGGCCGATGCCGGCCAGAATCTTTCGAGCAGCGCGGCATCGATCACCTGGCGCGCACCCGGCTCGACCTTGATGCGCAGCGCGGTGCGCTCCAGCGCCACTGGCGGCGTCACCTGCAGCGCGGCTTCGCGTTCGATATGGAGGGGCTTCGCACCGCCGCTCGCGTCGAGCACCAGCTTCAGCCGCGCCAGCCCTTCGGCCTCGACCGCCTCGGCGTCGAAGCGCAGCGTTTCGCGCTGTTTTGGCGCCAGCGTGAGCGTGCGGCTGCCGTCGGCGATGCGCGCCGGCGATTCGGCCGACAGCGTGAGCCGGATCTGCTGCGGCGACTCGGTCAGATTGGTCACGTCCAGCGCCACCGTGGCGCGATCACCCGGCGCGATGAAGCGCGGCGTGGCCAGTTCGGCCACGATGGGCGCGGCCACCGTCAGTTCGCGCTCGCCGTGGCCATAGCGCTCCGGGGTGGACGCCACCGCCATCAGCCGCAGGCTGCCGTTGAAATCCGGCAGCGCCAGCGTGATCGCCGCTTCGCCCCTGTCGTCCAGTTTTACCGGGCCGGAGAACAGATCGACCAGCTTCACCTTCTTCGGCATGCTCTGCGAATCGCGCATGCCGGCGTCGCCGCCCCACTTGAGCCGGCCGCGCGAGCCGTCCATCTTCTCGATCAGCCGGCCGTACAGGTCCAGCAGGTCGGCGGCGTAGCGCTGGCGACCGAAGAAGTAGGCGAAGGGGTCGGGCGTCGGGAATTTCGTGATGTTCAGAATGCCCTGATCCACTGCCGACAGCGTGACCCAGGCCGCCTGCCCGGCGGCGCCATCGACCTTCACCTTCACTGTGGTTTTGGTTTCCGGTTCGACCTTGGCCGGCGCGTCCAGCGCCACCTTGAGCCGGCGGTCCTCGCGCGCGAGCGGAAGGTGGGCCAGACCGAGCGCACGCGCCGGCGTGACCCGGCTGCCTTCGCTGCCCGGCCGGAAGGCGATCACCGACAGATAGAGGTCATGCCGGTTCCAGCTCTTGTCCAGCGGCACCTCGATCGCGGTGCCGGAGGCGCTCACCTTCACCCGCTTCGCCCACAGCACGCGGTCGCCCTCGACCAGCACCAGCGCGTCGCCGTCGTGCGGCGGCGTGACCGTGGCCTTCACCGTATCGCCCGCCCTGTAGGGCGCGCCTTCTAGCTTCACCTGTACCCGGTCCGGCCGGTTGCCCAGCGCCTCGTTGTCCTGCGCGCCCCAGCCGGCGTAGAAGCGGTAGCGCATCGTGAGCCTGGACTGCGGGTCGTCGATTTCCAGCCGGTAGCGGCCCCAGGTGACCGGGAAGCCGACCTTGGCCTGCGCCTTCAGCGCGACGCTGCGGCTATCGACCAGTTCGTCGTTTTCGCTGAAGCCGGAATGCCAGCCGCGCTGGTCGTCGAAGCGCCAGTAGTACTGCCGCTCTTCCCTGAACAGCCGCACATTGGCCTTGTCGATGGGTGCGAAAGCGCCGTCCGGCAGGAAGCGGCCGATCTCGAATTCGGCCAGCGACGACTCGCGCGCGACGTCGCGCTCGAACAGCGGGCGTACCGCGACCAGCGCCGGCGCCGGCCACCAGGCGCGCTCGACCGAGCGCACCACCGGACGGCCGCCGGATTCGAGCAGCGAGAACGCCACCCGCAGCGACAGCGGTGACTTCGCGCTGCCGGCGTCATACGGCACCTCGACCTTCGCGGCGCCGCGGTCATCGAGCGCGCTTTCTTCCAGTTCGCGCCGGCCTTTCACGCTGTCGTCGGCGAAGTCACCGAAAATGAAACCCGGCTTCTTCTGCGGCAGCGCGAAGCGCAGCCGCTCGACCGCCAGCGCGGCCAGCAGCCGGTTGCCGGCGGCCGGTGCGCCGTACAGGTAGTCGCCCTGCACGCCGATGTCGAAGGGCGCGCCTTCGGTCAGCACCCGTTCGTCCGACTTCAGCGTGAGCTTCATGCGCTCGGGCAGGAATTCCTCGACCCTGAAGCGCATCAGCGCGGCAGGCTGCTTCGCGGCCGGATCGGCGCGCAGTTCCAGCATCCAGCTGCCGGTCTGGGCGTCCGCCGGAATGGCGATCGGCTGCCGGTAATAGCCCGGCTGTTCGGCCGAGGGCTTCCACACGCGCTGGCTCACGGTGCGGCCGTCCGGCCTCTTCAGCGTGGCGCTGACCGGCAGTGCGGCGATGGCGCGGCCGTCGGCGTCGCGCGCCAGCAGCGACACCTCGAACTGTTCGCCCGGCCGGTACAGGTCGCGGCCGCTCCAGGCGAACAGCTTCGTCTGCGCCGGCAGCAGGCCGGCGGTGTCGAATTCGGACAGATCCAGCGCCGCTTCGGCCAGCGACACCACCGACATTTCGCGGCCACGCCGGGCGATCACCAGCTGGGCATTGGCCGGTACCGCGTCGAAGGCAGCGCGGCCATCGCCGTCACCCTTCAGCGCGCCCACCCGCTTGCCGTCGCCATCCAGCAGTTCGAACTCGACGCCGTCGAGCGCGCGACCGGATTTCAGCGAGGTGGCAAAGGCATCGATGCGGCTGCCATTGCGGTGCAGATGCAGGCCAATGTCGCTGACGTGGAAATAGGTGGTCTGATAGTCACCGGCAAAACTGCCGGGCGCGCGCATGACCGCGATATAGACGCCGGGCTCCTGCAGTTCCTTGATCTTCTCGACCGGCAGGAAGCTGACGTGACGGCGATCCTTTTTGTCGTCGGTCAGGAAGCGGCCGATATAGACGCTGGTCGACAGATCCTTGAACTGGTCCAGATACCAGCCCGAGGTGCGGCCGCGCAGATCGACGCCGCCGCCGTCGTAGTACTCGCCCTCGTAATATTCGCCCTCGCCGCCCTCCTCGCCTTCGGCCGGCGCATTGCGGCGTATGCCATACACCTTGTCGAGAAAGGCCGGCAGCTGGGCCGGTTCGACCCGCAGGAACTCGACATCGACTTCCGGCGTATTGACCGTGACCACGGGCAGGCCGCCGTTCTGGCCGGCCGGCAGCACGGTGCCGCGGCTGGCGAAGAAATGCGCCGGCGGCATGTCGTCCACCGCGGTATCGCACTGGTGGGCGGCCGCCAGCTTTTCGCCGGAGCGTGTCGTCACGCCGGTGGCGATATCGATGCGATAGCGGTGTTTCGGCAGCACGCCGCCGAAATAGGCGACCCGCGGGTTGTCGCCGATCACCCAGCCGCCGGCCACCTTGTCCGCCGCGTCGCGACCGCCTTCGGTCTCGCCCAGATCGGTCACCTTCATCAGTTCGGTCAGCGACTGCCGCCCGGCCAGCGGCCGCGAAAAGGTGACCGCCAGCGCCGGCCCGCCGTCGCGGCTGCGCGCCGCGCAGCCCATGACCGCGAACGGCGCGGACGGATCGTCGCCCACCGCCGCGATACCCGGCCCGCCCGCATCGCGCCCGAACTGCCACCAGGCCCCTGCGCCCGCGGCCGCCACTGCCAGCGCCGCCACCCAACCGATCACCGCTTTGTTCGCCATCGAGCATCGCCCGTTTGTCATGACCGGTCGGGATTATCGCCGCATCGCGCAGGCTTTGGGTGTGCGCGGCGGACACAGAGACGACGCGTGATCAAAGGCCCTTCTCGGCGAGGGCGCCGCTCCCACCGGGTCTGGGCGACGGACTGGGCGGGTTTCGTGGGAGCGGCGACTCGCCGCGATTCGGCTCTGAAACGGAGACGGCGGCAGATCAAAGGCCTCTCGTGGCGGGATCGCCGCCTCCACGGGGTGCCCGCGCGCCGACGAGCACCTCTGAAATGAAAGCACTGGCTCGCACAGGCATGGACGCCCGCACGCTGCGCCGTTATGCTGCGCGCCCTGACGAATCAGTGACTTGCATGATGACCACCGTTCATATTCTCGGTGCGCGGCTGGAATCGGCCGCGCCGGCGCTGCGCGCCACGCTGTCCGATCTGCTGGCCCGGCTGTACGCACGCGACAGCGCACTGTCGGCAGAACGCCTGAAGGCGCTGGTGGTGAGCGACGAACGGGCGCCCGCCGCCGAAGGGCAGGCCGAAGTCCCGCCGCTGGTGCGCAGCGACGACGCGGACGGCTGCACGCTCACGCTGGCCGCCCCCTATGTGGAACAGGCGCTGGGCGGCGAGGCCGACCAGCTGCTGCAGCTGGTGCATCTGATCCACCGCGAACTGTGGCGCGGCGAACTGGCGCGCGAAGCGGCAGCGGCCTCACCGGCCGACGCGCTCGCAGCGCAGTTCTCGCCCATCGTGGCCCGCATGTTCGACGAATACCGCGCCAACCGCGCCAGCGCCTGGTCGCTGCCGAACAACGCCGACCTGCTGCTGCCGCATCTGCTCGGCCTGCTGGAAGAACTGCCGGCCGCCTGCGACCGTGCCCGCGCCGACTATCGCATCGACGGCAATCTCGATGCACTGGCCGGGCTGTCGATGGCACGGCTGGCGCTGCTCATGCAGACCACCGCCTTCAGCCTGGGCTATCTCGCCGGTCTGGGCCGCTCTGCCGCCGACATCGCGCCCGAACTGAAAGCCGGGCTGGATGCCTCCATCCTCGGTCGCGAATGGCCGCGCATCGCCGCGCTGCTGGCCGGCGCCTCCGCCAGCGAGGGCGACGCGCGTGCGCTGCAACTGGACATGCTGCGCACCCGGGTGATCGCGGTACTGGCCGCGATGGGCCTGCAGGCGCGCACCGGCGACGACGGCACGGTGTGGATGGATGTGGCCGACGCCTCGCCCGAAGCCACCGCCGCCGCGGTCGCGCGCATCGGCACACTGCACTGACTCTGCGGCCGTAACCCCCTTTCGCCGGTCGGTGGCGACACAGGGGCTCGCGACCGGCACGGGGCCGGTCGCGGTGAAGCGTCTTTCCTGCAGAAGCAGTGCCATCGCAACGGCCTCCGGATCTCTGCCGACCGGGCCGGCATCAGGTTTGCGGCCTGTCCGCCACAAGATTGCTGCGCGAGTGCCCAGTCAGGTTGCAGGCATGCAGCGATCGCGGCGCCTGCTGCACTGCACCGCGTGCGACGCCGGCTGACATGAAAGCTTCAACTCCGCATCAAGCGCATGCAATGCGGCAACCTCAGCCTGCGCACGCAGCAAGGAAACCGGTCACGGACGCCCGGAGCTTTGCCGAATGTTGCAAATGACCCGAGCGAGGCTTCCATGTCACCCCGTCTGCGCCACGACGCCGCAAATGACGCGCGTTTCCTGCCCTTCCCGCTGCACCGTGCCCGACCCCGGGTGTATCCGGTGCCTGCCGCCGGGTCAGCCCCGGCGGCACCCGCAATCGAATACCTGATCGCGTCGAGCGCGGACGAACTGAGCGCCGCCGCCGCGCTGGTGCAGGCCTGTTACGGATGGCGCGGCTACGACACGGAAAGTACGGGGCCGCATCCCGGCGAAAGCACGCTGCTGGCGCGGATAGGTGACCGGGTGATCGGCACCGTCACCGTGCGCAACGGCACCCGTACCCGGCTGCAGGCCGAAGCGGGCTTTGCCGAACACGTGGGCGAACTGCGCCGCCAGGGCCGGCGGCTGGTGGAATACACCCGCTTCGCGATCGACCGGGGCTGGACAGGCCGCAACGATCTGGCGGCCGAACTGATACGGCGCGCACTGCTGCTGGGGCGGGTGGCGCTGGGCGCGACCGACTGCGTGATCGAGGTGAATCCGCGTCACATGCGCTATTACCAGCGTCAGTTCGGCTTCACCGTGCGCGGCCCGGAGCGCACCTGCGAGCGGGTGGGCGCGCCGGCCCGGCTGCTGCATCTGGACATGGCGGTACCGCCGCCCTGCATCGCTCACGATCAGGCACCGCGTCTTCACTGATCGTCCCTATCCGCGCACAGCGGTCGATGAGGCTGGTCCGCAGCTCGGAATGCGGCTATTATTTGTGGGATTATTTCCCTCGATAATGACACGCATGACCACTCATTGCGCCGCCGAACGCGTCGAATACCTGATTGCTTCGCACCAGCACGAGTTCGCGGCTGCACGCCAGCTGGTCCTGACCTGTTATGGCCAGCGCGGCTACGACGCCCCGCACGCGAATACCCGGCAGGGCGAAAGCACCTTGCTGGCCCGGATCGGAAACCGGGTGATCGGCACCGTCACCGTGCGCAGCGGTTCCCGTGTCCGGCTGCAGGCGGAAGCGGGCTTTGCCGAACATGTGGGCGAACTGCGCCGGCAGGGCCGCCGCTTGGTGGAATACACCCGCTTCGCGATCGATCGCGCCTGGGCGGGCCGCCATGATCTGGCGGCCGAACTGATACGGCGCGCGCTGCTGCTCGGGCGCATGGCGCTGGGGGCCACCGATTGCGTGATCGAGGTGAATCCGCGGCATATGCGCTACTACCAGCGACAGTTCGGCTTCACCGTGCGTGGCCCCGAGCGTACCTGCGCACGGGTGGGTGCACCGGCACGCCTGCTGCACCTCGACATGGCGGTCATGCCGGCCTGCGTGACGCAGGAACCGGCAGCCCCGCCGGCAAGCTTCCGGACCCATACGGCCCGCATCAGCGCTTGAGGGCAGCCGCGGATGCACCGCATCCGCGCATTCAGCGCCGGGACACGTCGGGCTGCGGCACCTGCTCGGCCGCCACCGCGGCCCCCTGTACCGCCCGTATGCCCAGCCCGTGCAGGCCGGCGAACGCGTCGGCGTGTTCCACCGCCACCGCCACCGGTGTGACCGCGAGTGCGGACGCAATGCCGGCCAGCGATTGCACATAGGCGCCGGAATCCGGATTCAGCAGCGCTTCGCGGGTCAGCGTGACCGAGAACTTCACGTGGGCCGGACGCAGCCGGCGCAGCAACTGAAGCGCATTGGCGTGCAGGCCGAAATGCTTGATGCCCAGCGCCAGCCCGCGCGACTGCGCCAACTGGGCAAAGGCTTCGGCGGCATCGACATCGCCCAGCAGCGCAGCCTCCGGGAATTCGAGGATGAGCGTGCCGGCGCGTGCGTCATGCCGGTAGCCGCGCACCCAGCGCAGGATGTCGGCATCGGTCAGCGTGGCGGCCCCGACATTGACCACCGTGGCCAGGCCGTCACGGCGGCTGCGCGCTTGTTCCAGCGCACGCATCAGGCAGGCACTGTCGAGCGCGGCCGCCACCCGGACTTCGCCGGCATACGTGATGTACTCGGCAGCACGGATGAGCCGGTTGCCGGCATCGAGCGCGGCGCGCAATTCGACGTGCAGTGGCGCGACGACACCGGTACCGTCGAGCACATGGGTCGCCTGGGTGGCAAAGGCGATATGGCCGCCGCGTATCAGTTCGCGGACCTGGGTGCGCAGGTCACCGGCACCGGTTTCCGCCTCGCGCGCGTGGGCCAGCACCGGCGTGGCGCCGCTTTCGATGCGCCACTGGTGCAGCGCGCGATCCGCCGCTGCCAGCCAGCCGCCGGCATCGATGTCGGTACCGGCACCATCGGCCGCACCGGCGCGCCAGGCATAGGCCTGGCCCGAGCCGGCCGCACCGGCCAGACTGTCGAGCCGGACCAGCAACCCGCCCAGCGCATCGCGGGTGCTCGCCTCGTCGCTGTCGAACAGCAGCGCGAAACAGGCACCTTCGACCCGGCCGCTCAGCACCACCTGATCGAGCGCCTTCATGAAGCCGGCGGATTCGGCCAGCAGGTCATCCACCGCCTCGCGGCCGTAAAGATGGTTCAGGTCCTCCAGCCCCTCGACCTGCAGCAGGGCCAGCCAGCCGCTGCGCTCGCCCGCTTCGATGCGTGCTTCGAGCGCGGCGCGGAAGGCACGGCGGTTGGGCAGGCCGGTCAGTTCGTCGACCAGGGCCTGATCGCGGAACTGCTGCGCGCGACCGGCTTCGCTTTCCAGCGCACCGGCCATCGCGGTCAGCATGCGGTTGAAAGCGCCGACCAGCGGCTGCAGCTCGACCGGCATGCGCGCTTCGTCGATAGGCAGGAATTTGCGTGAAGCGGCCGCCACCGCCGAACGCTGCACCCGGCGCAGCGGCCGCAGGCCCCAGCGCAGCGCCATCAGGCCGAGCACGCTGGCGGCCGCCAGACCGCCGCCCATCCACAGCATCAGGGTTTCGGCGATGGACCACAGCTGCAGCTGGGCCCAGTGAGGGTGCGGCTCGACCTGCACGCTGCCGGCGATGCGCCAGCCGTGCATGATGTCCGAGGTCTGTGGGCCGGCCGCCAGCGGCAGCAGGTCGATGAACCACTGCGGCGCACCGCCGGGCAGGCGCGCCGGCGCCTGACGCGACGCGATGACCGCGCCTTTCGCGTCGCGCACTTCGATGCGGCGCAGATAGCTCTGGTCGAACACCGGCTCGACCAGGCTTTCGGCGTTCTGCAGCGCCGGCTCACCACCAGCGGTCAGCGCCACGGTCAGCGACAGCGCGATCGCCTGCGCCTGGCTGGCCATCTGCGCTTCGACCCGGTCGCGCGACACCCACAGCGCGGTGGCCAGCGCGGCGGCGAAGGCCAGCACGCCGACGCCCAGCAGCGCGGCCAGCAGACGCATGCGCAGGCTGTTCATCCGCGCACCTCCGCATCGACCCGGTCCAGCAGTTCGCGCCATTTGCGCAGTTGCTGAGGCGAACCCAGTTCGCGGTCGCCACCGGTCTGCACCTTCCATACCCGGTCGTCGTTGAAGCTGTACACCGGGGTCAGATCCGGCCGCTCACGTGCCGGCAGAAAGCGCTTCTCAAGATTGTCGAGCACCCACGGTTCGGCGCCCGGTTCGGGGTAATAGGCCAGCACCATGTGATTCTCCAGTCGGCCCTGACGCAGCAGGCGCACATAGGTGATGCGCAGCTTGTCGGCCGGCATGCCCAGTTCGCGCAGCGCGAAATACTTGGCCAGCGAATAGTCTTCGCAGTCACCGGCCGCGATCGCGGTGAATTCGGCCGGCGTGGCCCAGTAATCTTCCGACTGCCACAGCTGCGGGTCAGTCACGTAACGGGCGCGGTTGGCGATCTGGTTGATGCGCTCGACCCGCACCGCCTCGTCGGCGATCTTCGCCGCCCCGGCCAGCGCCTCGGACAGTTCAGCCAGCCGCGGCCCGGCCTTGTCGCCGAAGCGGGCGGTCATCTTCTGCTGCAGTTCAGCGCGCACGGTGAGCAGGTAACCCTGATAGGAGAAGGCCAGCACCTGCGACGCCAGCGCAGCGAACGCAACACAGGCCAGCAGGCGTGTGCGGTTCGATGCGACGGCGATGATGGAGGGCGGGCAGCGCATGGCGGGCAGACACGGTCAGGATCCCCGTTAACGGTCGTCAGCCGGCCGCCCTTGATGGGCGTTCGGCTCTACCAGAAATGCCATTGTGCAGTGTGCACCACCCACAGGCCCAGCAGCAGATTGGTCAGCGCGTGAGAAACGATGGCCAGCCACAGCCGGCCGCTCTTCAGATAGAGCCCGCCGTAGGCCAGACCGGCGACGATGCCGGCCGCCCACTGACCGTGTTCGAAGCCGAAAGCGAGCGAAGCGAACAGCAGGCTGCGCAGCGTGACCGCGCAGGCCGGCAGCGACAGAAAATCCGCTCGGTCCAGCCAGCGCTGGACGAAGGAGCGCCAGAACAGCTCTTCCATCACCGGCACCACCACCGCCGCGCCGAAGATGCGCACCACCACCATCAGCGGAATGAGCGCACCGGCCTCGTCCTGCGGCTGATAGCCCTTGCCCGGCGCAAATGCGAAAGGTGAGAAATCGAGCCAGATCCACAACGCCCACACCGCCACGCCCAGCACCAGTGCAGCCACCCAGCCGGTAGCGCCACGCAGCGGCGTGTCAGGGGCCGGTTCGCGCAGCTCGACGTAGTCGCGCCAGAAATACATCAGCGCGGCGACGACGCAGGCGATCTGCACCGCGTACATCCAGCGCACGTCGATGCCAACGAGCCCGGCCAGCGGCGCGGCGATGACCAGGAAGGCGATGTAGAGGGTGAAAGGAAGAATGCGCGCGAGCGCTGCGCGCCGGGATGCGGCTGGAGTCGGGCTCATCAGGGCCGTGGCATGTGGTCCGGGAATCGCCGGATCATAAGGCCGCCATGCGACATGGAAATGTCACCAAGCGTTACAAGGTCACCCCGATGTCGACTGCGCCACGACCGGCGTCCACACAGGCATCCAGCCCGATTCGCCGGGTCCGGCAACCCACGGCTCGGCGGGTTCGCAGCCAGGCATCCACAGCGCCTCGCGGCCGACCACCAGAATGGGTGCGCGGTCGCGCAGCCAGGGCGGCAGACCGCATTCCTGCGCGATCTGCTTCACGCCTGCACGCGGACGGCCGGGCCCGCGGCGCACCCGGTCCTTGGGCTGGCGCGCACGCAGCACCGGCGCCGCCTGTGCCAGCGCCGATTGCGACAGCCCCCGCCCCTGCACCGGCTGCAGCTGCAGACGTCCGGCCCCCCAGGCGATGTCGGTTTCGCCCTGCCAGTTCAGCGCGGCCGGCGCCGGCAGATCCGGCATCAGCCAGAGCAGTCCGCGATGACAGAAGCCGGCGACGCCGGCGTGCGACACCGGGCACTCGGCGCCGGACTGCCAGGCCAGCACCTGACGGCGCCATTCGTCCAGCCAGGCTTCGGTCGGTGCGGTGCGCGCGCCGACCCGCCGCAGCAGACGGCGCAGCAGATTGCGCTGGCGGGCCGCTTCGAGGCCGCGCAGGCCGTCTATCGACCACGCCCTGCCCCAGTCAGTCGCCACGGCGATCGACTCGGCATCGCGGTCGGCCAGCCCGTCCAGCAGCCCTTGCGCTTCGGCCAGCCGGCGCGCGGCGCCGGACAGCGTTTCAGCAGTGCGCGGCCAGCGCGACGACAGCACCGGCATCACCTCGGCACGCAGATAGTTGCGCGCGTAGCGGATGTCGGCGTTGGATTCGTCATCGACCCAGGACAGGCCACGCGACTGCGCTGCAGCTTCGAGCACGCTGCGCGACAGCGCGAGCATGGGGCGCAGCTGGGCGGGTCGATCGGGTTCGGACGGGCGCCAAGCCGGCATGCCAGCCAGCCCCATCAGGCCGGCGCCGCGCACCAGATTGTGCAGCAGCGTTTCTGCCTGATCGTCAGCGTGGTGGGCGGTCAGCAGCGCAGCGACGCCCTGCTCCAGCGCCTGCAGGTTGAGAGCGCGGTAACGCGCATCGCGCGCCGCGCATTCGATCCCGTCCGGGCTGTCGAGCGCGACTGCGACCCGATGCGCCGAAAACGGCAGGCCGAGCACCGCGGCCTGGGCTGCACAGTGGGCGGCCCAGTCGTCGGCGTTCGGGCTCAGTCCGTGATGGACATGGGCGCAGGAAAGCTGCCAGCGACCTGCGGCGGCCAGCGCATGCAGCAGTACCGTGGAATCGAGACCGCCGCTGCAGGCGAGCAGCAGCGGCGCCCCGTCGGGCAGGACCGCGGACACCTGAGCGGCGATGGCCGCCGCAACGCGGTCGAACGGGTCAGGCGACCGCCTGCTCCTTGAATTTTCCATACGCCATGACGCGCTCGAAACGGCGCTCGACCAGCTGGGTGGGAGTGAGATCGGCCAGCTGGCGCAGCGATTCGGCCAGCGCGCGCTTGAGTGAGGCTGCCACGGCGGCATGATCACGGTGAGCGCCGCCAGCCGGCTCGTTCACTACCTTGTCGATCAGGCTGAGCGTCTTCAGGCGCGACGCGGTGATACCCATGATTTCGGCTGCATCGGCCGCCTTGTCCGCGCTCTTCCAGAGGATGGACGCACAGCCTTCCGGCGAAATGACCGAGTAGGTCGAGTACTGCAGCATCATCAGCGTGTCGGCCACCGCGATCGCCAGCGCGCCGCCGGAACCGCCTTCCCCGATGATTGTGGAAATGATGGGCACGCGCAGTTCGGCCATCGCATACAGATTGTGGCCGATCGCTTCCGACTGCCCCCGCTCTTCGGCGTCGATGCCCGGATAGGCGCCCGGAGTGTCGACGAAAGTGAGCACAGGCATGCCGAACTTTTCCGCCAGCTTCATCAGGCGCAGCGCCTTGCGATAGCCCTCGGGGCGCGGCATGCCGAAGTTGCGGAGGATCTTTTCCTTGGTGTCGCGCCCCTTCTGGTGACCGATCACCATGCAGGGCTGGCCATTGAAGCGGGCGATGCCGCCGACGATGGCGTGGTCGTCCGCGAAGGCGCGGTCGCCGTGCAGTTCCTGGAAATCGGAGAACATCAGCCGCAGGTAGTCCAGCGTGTAAGGACGCTGCGGGTGGCGCGCCACCTGGGCGATCTGCCAGGGTGTGAGCTTGGCGTAGATGTCCTTGGTCAGCGCCTGGCTCTTGGCTTCGAGCCGGGTGATTTCCTCGGATATATCGACAGCGGAGTCGTCCTGCACGAAACGGAGTTCTTCGATCTTCGCTTCAAGTTCGGCGATCGGCTGTTCGAAATCGAGAAAGGTTGTCTTCATCGGGCTGACCGTAAACAAGGGTGCGCAATTCTAGCGCGTCATACCCGATACGGGCGGACAGACGCGCATGCGAGTGCAGGCAGCAGACGTTCAAAGTGCAAA
Source organism: Methyloversatilis universalis EHg5 (assembly GCF_000378945.1). Taxonomy (GTDB): domain Bacteria; phylum Pseudomonadota; class Gammaproteobacteria; order Burkholderiales; family Rhodocyclaceae; genus Methyloversatilis; species Methyloversatilis universalis_A. The sequence goes on from NZ_KB900539.1 coordinate 2,469,191, forward strand.
AAGCCGGCATCTGCCGGCTTTTTGCCTCGAACGGACACCAAGCTGCGCCTACTTGATGCGCCGCAGATGGGGCTTGGCCGGCGACGGCTTGTCAGCGGCCGGCGTGGTGAGCACGGCCTGTTCACTGCGGTCAACCACGGTGGCCGGCGCGACATCCGCCCGCACCGGCTGGCCCGGCGTGACTTCGAACGCCATGCCATGACCGTTTTCACGGGCGTAGATCGCGGCCACGCACTCGACCGGAATCGTCAGCTCCTGCGCCACACCGCCGAAGCGGGCGGAACAGGTGATGAGCTCATTGCCCATCACCAGCTGATGCACCGCCTCGCGGCCGATGTTCAGGATGATCTGACCATCCTTCACGTACTGCCGCGGCACGCCGGCGCGGTCGTCAACGACGACCGCGATATACGGCGTGAGCCCCTGGTCGGCGCACCAGTCGAACAGTGCGCGCAACAGATAGGGCTTGGTGGAAACCGAACTCATGACGTCCATCGGGTGTTTTCAGCCGAGCTGTCCGCAGATCAGCGGCGCATCACCTTTTCGGACGGCGTGAGCGCATCGATGAATCCCTGACGGGAGAAGATGCGCTCCGCGTACTTCATCAGCGGCGCAGCCGACTTCGGCAGCTCGATACCGTAGTGATCGAGGCGCCATAGTAGCGGAGCGATCGCCACGTCGAGCATGGAAAATTCCTCGCCCAGCATGTACTTCTGCTTTGCGAAGATGGCCGTCAGCTCGGTCAGGCGGTCACGCAGGTGGCTGCGTGACTTGTCTGCCGTGCGGGCGTTCTTTTCCAGCGCCTCGATGTGCGAGAACAGCTCGCTCTCGACCGTGTGCAGCAGCTGCCGCGCACGGGCGCGCATGATGGGGTCCGGCGGCATCAGCTGCGGATGGGGGAACCGTTCGTCGATGTACTCGTTGATGATGTTCGAGTCATAGAGAATCAGGTCGCGATCAACCAGCACCGGTACGCGGTTGTACGGGTTGATGACCGCAATGTCTTCCGGCTTGTTATAGAGGTCGACATCGATGACCTGGAAATCCATGCCCTTTTCGTAGAGCACGATCCGGCAACGGTGGGAAAAGGGGTCTGTCGTCCCTGAATACAGATTCATCATGGTGTTAACACCCCAGGAGTACTCGGCATCCCTCACCACACGCCGGACGCGTGGTGAGGTCGCTTCGCGATGACCGAGAGCTTGCATGACTTTCGGGCGTGTGGATTCTTAGTGGATGTCTTTCCAGAACTCGCGCTTGAGCAGGTAGCTCAGAGCGGCGAGCACAGACAATCCGATGATGACCAGCAGGCCGGTCTGGCGACGCTTCTCGGCGCCCGGCTCGCCCATATAGACGAGATAGGCCACGAGATCGCCCACCGTCGAGTCGTATTCCGACTTCGACAGCTTGCCCGGCTTGGTCAGTTCCAGCTCGACCACTTCCTTCTCGCCGCCGTGGCCATCGGCCACCTTGACGTGCTTGGCCGACTGCTCACCCTGCAGTTCATACAGGACGTGCGGCATGCCAACGTTTGCGAAGGTCGTGTTGTTCCAACCGGTCGGCCGGCTGTCGTCGCGATAGAAACTGCGCAGGTAGGTGTACAGCCAGTCGGCGCCGGTGCCGTCGGCCGAGGCACGCGAACGTGCGATCACGGTCAGGTCGGGCGGTGCGGCACCGAACCACTTCTTACCGTCTTCGCGGGTCAGGGCCACCTTCATCGTTTCACCGGTCTTGTCGGCGGCGAACAGGAGGTTGTCCTTGATCTGCTCTTCGGTCAGGCCGACATCCTTCAGGCGGTTGTAACGCATGTAGGACGCCGAGTGGCAGTTCAGGCAGTAGTTGACGAAGACCTGGGCGCCACGCTGGATGGCGTTGGCGTCGCGGAACTTGTCGGTCGGCGCGCGATCGAGATGCACCGATTCGGAACTGGCAAAGGCCAGCAGGGGCGCGCACAGCGCGCCAAGAAACAGTTTTTTGAGTTGTTTCATGATTCTGGCTCTCAGTGTCCGGTCACACGCGACGGTTCGGGCTTGTACTTGTCGATGGCCGTGTACCAGGGCATCAGCACGAAGAACAGGAAGTAGATGACCGTGCAGACCTGCGACACCAGCGTGCCCATCGGGGTCGGCGCCTGCATGCCCAGATAGCCCAGGATCAGGAAGGCGATGATGAACACGGTGAGCGCGAACTTGAAGATCGGACCCTTGTAGCGGATCGACTTCACCGGCGAACGGTCCAGCCAGGGCAGCGCGAAGAAGATCATCACGGACAGGCCCATGAAGATGACGCCCCACAGCTTCGCGTCGATCCACAGGAAGTTCACCGTGTTGGCGCGCAGGATCGAGTAGAACGGCGTGAAGTACCACACCGGCGCGATATGCGGCGGCGTCTTCATCGGATCAGCCGGGATGAAGTTGTTGTACTCCAGGAAGTAGCCGCCGAACTCCGGACCGAAGAACACCACGGCCGAGAAGCAGATCAGGAACACGACCACGCCGACGATGTCCTTCACCGTGTAGTACGGGTGGAAGGGGATGCCATCCAGCGGAATGCCAGTCTTCGGATCCTTGTTCTTCTTGATCTCGACGCCGTCCGGGTTGTTCGAACCCACTTCGTGCAGCGCGATGATGTGCGCGGCAACCAGGCCGATCAGCACCAGCGGCACCGCGATGACGTGGAACGAGAAGAAGCGGTTCAGCGTTGCATCACCGATCACGAAGTCGCCACGCAGCCAGATCGACAGGTCGTTGCCGACGAAGGGGATCGCCGAGAACAGGTTGATGATCACCTGGGCGCCCCAGTACGACATCTGACCCCAGGGCAGCAGATAGCCCATGAAGGCTTCGGCCATCAGGCACAGGAAGATCATGCAGCCGAAGATCCACACCAGCTCGCGCGGCTTGCGGTAGGAACCGTAGAGCAGACCACGGAACATGTGCAGATACACGACCACGAAGAAGGCCGATGCGCCGGTCGAGTGCATGTAGCGGATGAGCCAGCCCCACGGCACGTCGCGCATGATGTACTCGACGCTCGCGAAGGCGACCGGCACGCCCGAGGCGTTCAGCGACGCGTCCGGCTTGAAGTGCATGACCAGGAAAATGCCGGTCACGATCTGGATCACCAGCACCAGCAGTGCCAGCGAGCCGAAGAAGTACCAGAAGTTGAAGTTCTTCGGTGCGTAGTACTCCGAAAGGTGTTCCTTCCAGAGCGTGGTGAGCGGGAAGCGCTCGTCAATCCAGCCGAGCAGGCCAGTGGTGGTGACTACCTTTTCGCCAGCCATCTCGATCAACCCTCCTTGGAATCCTGGCCGACCAGGATGCGCGTGTCAGACAGGAACATGAACGGCGGCACCTTCAGGTTGTCCGGAGCCGGCTTGGCCTTGAAAACGCGACCGGACAGGTCGAAGGTGGAACCGTGGCAAGGGCAGACGAAACCTGCGTCAGCGCCCAGCTGGGCGTTGGAACCGGATTCGAAGGGGCCGGACGGCGAACAGCCGAGGTGGGTACAGATGGCCACGACCACCAGCACATCCTTGTGGTCTTCGCGGGCACGCAGATCGTTACGGGCGTACTCGGGCGTGAATTCGGACGGATTGCGCTCCGACTTCGGATCGGCCAGCTTGTCGGCCATGGCGGCCAGGGTCTCCATCTGGGCGGGGGTGCGGCGCATGATCCACACCGGCTTGCCCTGCCACTCGACCGTGGTCATTTCACCCGGACCGAGCTTGGAGATGTCTACCTCGACCGGAGCACCGGCGGCTTTCGCGCGCTCCGAAGGGGAAAGACTGGTGAGAAAAGGCACTGCCACTGCAAGCCCGGCCACACCACCCGCACAGGCTGTTGCCACGAGCAGACTGCGCCGGCCGCAATCCGCCTTCCGTTCATTGCCACTCATGCTTGTTCCCGTCTAGACAATTGATTCTGCACAACCTGCGATTATACCCTCAAGCGGTGCCCCGTTTAAAGCCCTGATGCATTCCCAACACCCTTCAGGCGGCGAAGAATCGCCGCTTCGCGACGGTCACAGCGCGCCTCCGGCGCGCAGTGCCGCAATGTCCTGTTGCCGGTAACCCAGCGCCGACAGCACCTCGTCGGTGTGCTCGCCCAGCGCCGGGCCGACCCAGTCGGTACGCCCTGGCGTTTCCGACAGCCGCGGCATCGGCGCCGGCGTCTTGAATTCACGGCCATCCGGCAAGCGGGCGGTTTCGAACACCGCGCGCGCCAGATACTGCGGATCGGTCGCGATGTCCTCGATCGAATAGACGCGACTGACCGGCACATCGGCCTCGCCCAGCACGCGCAGCACCTCGTCGCCGTCGTGCGCCGCCACCCAGGCGTCGATCAGCGCATAGATTTCGTCGCGCCGCGCATCGCGCCCGGCGTTGTCGGCCAGTGACGGGTCAGCGGCCAGGTCAGGCCGGCCGATGGCCGTCATCAGCCGTCGGAAGATGGCGTCGCCGTTACCGCCGACGATGATGTGACGGCCGTCGCGCGCGGTGTGGGTGTTTGACGGCGTAATGCCGGGCATGATGTTGCCGGTGCGACCGCGGATGAAACCGAACACGTCGAACTCCGGCAGCATGCTTTCCATCATCGCGAATACCGCCTCGTAGAGGGCGACATCCACGGTCTGGCCCTGCCCTGCCCCGCGCCCGCCAGTGGCGTCGCGATGGCGCAGCGCCATCAGCGCGCCGATCACGCCCCACAGTGCGGCGATCGAATCACCGATCGAAATGCCCACCTTGACCGGCGGCCGGTCGGGGAAACCGGTGATGTAGCGCAGCCCGCCCATCGATTCGCCGATGGCGCCGAAGCCCGGCTGCTGCGCCATCGGCCCGGTCTGGCCGAAACCGGACAGACGCACGGTGACCAGCGACGGATTGATGTCCTTCAGCACCGCTTCGGACAGGCCCAGCTTGTCCAGCACGCCCGGGCGGAAGTTCTCGACCAGCAGGTCTGCGCCGGCGAGCAGCTTCTTCAGCACCGCGATCGCGTCCGGATGCTTCAGGTTCAGCGTGACCGACTTCTTGTTGCGCGCCTGTACGAACCACCAGAGCGAGGTGCCTTCGTACAGCAGGCGCCATTTACGCAGCGGATCGCCGCCATCCGGCGCCTCCACCTTGATCACCTCGGCACCGAATTCGGCCAGGATGCGCGACGCGAACGGGCCGGCGATCAGCGTGCCCAGTTCGACCACCTTCAGGCCGTCCAGTGGCCGGGGTTGCGTGCTGTCCGCGCCGGTAGGGACGGCCGCGCTCACGCCGGACGCCTTTCCGACAGCGCCTGGGCGATGGTGCCGATGTCCGTATGTTCCAGTTCGCCGCCCACCGGCAGGCCGCGCGCGATGCGCGTGACCGCGAGACCGCGCGCGCGCAGCATTTCACCGAGGTAGTGCGCGGTCGCCTCGCCCTCGTTGGTGAAATTGGTGGCCAGGATGACTTCGCGCACCGCAGGATCGGCCGCCCGCTCGAGCAGACGGTCCAGCCGCAGTTCCTTCGGCCCGACGCCTTCAAGCGGCGCAATGCGCCCCATCAGGCAGAAATAGAGGCCGGAATAGCTGTGGGTCTGTTCCATCATGAGCATGTCGGCCGGCGTTTCGACCACGCACAGCTGCGACGCATCGCGGCGCGGCGAACTGCAGCGCTCGCACACCTCCAGTTCGGTGAAGGTGTTGCAGCGCGCGCAGTTGTGCAGCCGGGTCAGCGCGTCGCCGAGCGCACGCGCCAGCCGGTCGGCGCCGGAACGGTCGCGCTGCAGCAGATGGAAAGCCATGCGCTGCGCGCTCTTGGGTCCGACCGACGGCAGGCAGCGCAAGGCGCTGACCAGCTCGTCCAGCACACCTGTATTCATGACGGGCGCAGTGCCGGCTTCAGAACGGCAGCTTGAAGCCCGGCGGCAGGTTCAGGCCGGAGGTGAAACCGGCCATCTTTTCCTGGGTGGTGGATTCGACCCGGCGCACCGCGTCGTTCACCGCAGCGGCCAGCAGGTCTTCCAGCATTTCGCGGTCGTCCATCACCGACGGATCGATCGACACGCGACGCACGTCGTGCTTGCAGGTCATGACGATCTTGACCATGCCGGCGCCCGACTGGCCCTCGACTTCGACGCTGGCCAGCTGCTCCTGCATCTTCTTCATGTTTTCCTGCATCTGCTGGGCCTGCTTCATCAGGCCACCGATTCCACCCTTCATCATGGTGCGGTCCTCAAACGGGTTTGATCGAGTCTTCGATCAGGCGGGCGCCGAACTGCTCGATCACCTGCTGAACGAAGGGGTCATTCTTCATTGATACGCACGCCTGTTCCAGACGTGCGCGCTGTTCGGCGCCGAGCCGCTGGGCAACGGTCTGGCTGACCGGCTCGCCCTGCTCGAATTCGAGCCGGACTGCGCTGCCCAGGCGGGTCTGGAGTGCAGCGCGCAGCTTGTCCTGGCCGGAGGCGATCAGGTGCGACATGTCGCGCGACAGCCGCAACCGTATCACCCCGCCCTCGCTGGCGCGCCATTCGCACTGATGGGCGAGCTGCTTGCTGAGGGCGGCCACGTCGAGCTGATCGACCAGCGCGTGCCAGTCTTCATTGGTGCGCGGCAGCGCTGCCGTCGGTGCGGCCGTGGCAGGTATCGGTGCCGGTTCGGGTGCGGCGGTCGGCGCAACGAATTCTTCGTCCTCTGCCCACGGCGGCGGCGCTTCGTCTGCCGGCGCGGCTTTCGCAGCTGGGCGTACCGGCTCAGGGACGGGCGGCGGCACCGGTGCCGGCTTTGCGGCGACCGGCGGCGGCGCGGATTCGGTCTGACGTGGCGCTTCGACCGCGGCCGGCGGCGGCACCGCCGCACTGGTGCGGGCCACGCGGGGCGGCGCCTGCAGTGCAGCACTCTGGCCACGCGGTGCGGCCGACAGTGCGGGCGGCGTGACCGGCCGGAAAGCCAGCAGACGCAGCAGTGTCATCGAAAAACCGGTCACTTCGTCCGGCGCCAGCGGCAGATCATTGCAGCCCTGAACCGCGATCTGGTAAGCCAGCTGCACCGACTCGGCATCCATGCCCGCCGCGTAGGGCGCAAGCCTGGCCTGTTCCAGTTCGTCGGTGATGGCATCCGGCACCATCTGGGCCACCGCCACGCGGTGCAGCAGCACCGCCAGTTCGCGCAGCGCTTGGTCGAAGTCGACGCTGCGGGCACGCATCTGCGCGGTCAGCGTCATCAGCGCCGCGCCGTCACCGGCCAGCAGCGCATCGAGGATCAGATAGAGATGTTCGTCGCCGACCGTGCCCAGCATGTCGAGCACGTCCTGCTCGACCAGCCGGCCGGCACCGTGCGCGATCGCCTGATCGAGCAGCGAAAGCGCATCGCGCATCGAACCGGCGGCCCCCTTGGCGATCGGCCTCAGCGCGGCCGGCTCGTATTCGACGCCCTCGGCATCCAGCACGCCGGACAGGTGGCGGACGATGGCATCCGGCGGCATCTGCTTCAGATTGAACTGCAGACAGCGGCTCAGCACCGTGACCGGAATCTTCTGCGGGTCGGTGGTGGCCAGGATGAACTTCACGTGCTCCGGCGGCTCTTCAAGCGTCTTCAGCATCGCGTTGAAGGCGTGGCCGGTCAGCATGTGAACTTCGTCAATCATGTAGACCTTGTACCGGCCGCGTGCCGGCGCGTAGGCCGCCTTTTCCAGCAGCGCAGCCATGTCGTCCACGCTGCGGTTGGAGGCGGCATCCATCTCGACATAGTCGACGAAGCGTCCGGCATCGATTTCGGTACAGGCGGCGCACTGCCCGCAGGGGTGGGCGGTCAGACCGGTTTCGCAGTTCAGGCTCTTGGCCAGGATGCGGGAAATGGTGGTCTTGCCGACGCCGCGGGTACCGGTGAACAGGTAAGCGTGATGAAGCCGCTTCTGTTCGAGCGCGTGGCTCAGGGCACGGACCACGTGATCCTGGCCGACCAGCGTTTCGAAGCTGCGGGGACGCCACTTGCGCGCGAGAACCTGATAAGTCATCTGAACGCCGGCAGAGTGAGCGACGGTGCGCACTGCAAAAAAGGGAGGGGTGGCGAGCCTGACCCCCGGCACTCGTGGTGAGCAGCTGTGGCTGCTTCCTTCCGGACCTGACCAGGTTCACCGCGCCACGATGCGGGGAGACCCGCCACAACGAATTCTACCCCGGGAGCCCCCTGCCCGGCCAGCCCGGACTGAAAAAACGTGCCCTGACCGGCGGGGGCGGCGGGCCTTTCAGCCGCCGCCGCGCTGGAAATGGCGGTCGAAACGCGCCATGAAGGCGGCCATGTGGGCAGCGTCGCGGATCGGAAATTCGAGCGACACCTTGAGCCGGGGCAGACTCAGCAGTGCAATGTGCAGCGCAGGCTGCACTTCGACCGACAGGCTCCAGCCGCGGCCGCTGGCGCCATCGCCGCGATGGACGATGGGCAGATCGACCGCACCCGGCAGCATGTGGAAGAACTCGTCGCGCCCGATGCTCATGACGCGCACGACCGTGCCGGAGGCGAGTTCCTCCGGCTTAAGCGGAAAGGCGGCGCTCATCCGCCCGCCACCGGCGGCCAGATGGCGAGGACGTCGTCGGCAGCGAGCACACGTGCGGCGCGGCTGCCCGGAGGTATGAAATGACCGTTCACGAGAACCAGATGGACAAGCCGTTCGGGAAGTTGGTGGCGCGCAATCATATCGCCTACCGTGGTCCCTTCGGGCACATCCATCGGCCACTCGTTGGTGCGCTTCGCCTCGTCCGGCAGATAGTCGGACAGCGAGGCGTACAGCTTCAGCGTGACCTGCATCCTCAGTGCAGCGCCTCGGCCAGCGGTGCAGCGCTCTGTGCCTGGGCCATCGACAGATAGGCCTCCATCACGCGCAGCGGGTCCTGCATCAGCCGCTGCTTCCAGGCGCCCAGCGGGGTGCGGGTCTGGATCAGGCCGCGCAGCACGCCGACGTGATCGGTCACGCCGATCGAGGTGGCGCCGACCAGCACGTCATCCTTGAACTGCAGGCTGATGTAGCGGAAGCGCTCCTCGTCGATGCGCTCAACCGATTCGCCGCCTTCCGCGCCCCACCACTGACCGAAGGAGGCCGAAATGAGGCCCAGCGTGTCGAGCACGTTGATCGCCATGGTGCCCTGAGAACGGGCACTGCGACCGACCATGTTCAGCGCCGCGATGCGGCCCTGATCGACCGCGTTCGGCTGGATCGCGTTGACCAGGCGCTCGCCGGTCGAGAAATCGACCGCCTCGGCCACATCACCGGCGGCATAGACGTCCGGAATGTTGGTGGCGCAGCGCTCATCGATCAGGATGCCGGTGGAACAGGCCACACCGCTGCCATCGAGGAAGGTCACGTTCGGCTTCACGCCGGCGGAGGCGATCACCAGATCCGCCACCACTTCGGTGCCGTCACCCAGTGTGGCGATCAGTTCATCGCCATTCGGGCGAATCGAGGTCACACGCGCATTGGTGTGCACGCTGACGCCCTTCTGCTTCACCCAGCGCGCGATCATGCCGCCGGCCTTGGAGGTCATCATACGCGGCACCATGCGGTCGCCCATTTCGACGATGTCCAGCTTCACGCCGCGCGAAGCCAGCGCTTCCATGATGATGCAGCCGATGAAACCGGCGCCGATCTGCAGCACGCGCGCGCCCTTCTTCGCCTTGGCCGCGATGTGGCGCGCGTCGTCCAGCGTCCAGCAGGTGTGTACATTGGGCGAATCGATGCCCGGCACCGGCAGCTTGAGCGGATGCGAACCGGTGCAGACGAGCAGGCGGTCATACGGGAAGGACGTGCCGTCTTCCATGTGAACGATGCGGCCGGCGGTATCGACCGACTTTGCGCGTCCAAGCACTTCCCTGATGTTCAGCGACGCGAAATGACCGTCGGTCTTGCGCAGCCAGGTGCCCTTCTCCTGGATATTGCCGACCAGCAGGTAGGGAATGGCCATGCGCGAATACGGCGGCTCCGGCTCGTCGCCGATCATGACGATGTCGGCGTTGCGGTCGGCACGACGGATGGCTTCGGCGGCGACCACGCCAGCCGGGCCGTTACCGATGATGACGTGCTTCATGATGTTCCTCTTGAAGTGCAGCGCGCCCCGGAGGGCGCGCTGTGTTCATGCGATGGCGTCGGTCACAGGCCCAGGCGGGCAACCGTTTCCGCCGTCGGACGGCCTTCGCTGTCCCAGCCGCGCAATTCGTAGTACTCGGGAATCATCTTGTCGATGCCCGATACCAGACCCTTGGCCGGACCGGCCTTGGCGGCTTCGGTCTTCAGGCGCGGCGGCAGATCGTCGTCCTTGCGAGTGAAGCCGGCGGCATTGTTGAACTGACGCTCCATGTTCCAGATGCGCTCGCCCATCAGGTCCAGCTTTTCCATCGACCAGTCGCCTTCGCAGGCGGCCTGCAGCTGCGGCTGGATGTCCGACAGCGCCCAGGCGAAGGTCGTGAACACGCACAGCCCGGACGAATCGACCACTGCGGTCGCGTCCTGGAAGGCCTTGACCAGCGCCGGCTTGCCTTCGGTGGTGTGCGGATCGGTCTTGACCGGAATGCCCAGCACTTCGGACGAAATGGTGTAGGAACGCAGGTGGCAGGCGCCACGGTTCGAGGTTGCGTAGGTCAGGCCCATGCCCTGAACGCCGCGCGCATCATAGGCCGGGAATTCCTGGCCCTTGACCGACATAGACAGTTCCGGGTGACCGTACTTCTCGCACAGACGCTTGGAACCGAGACCCACGATCTTGCCGAAACCTTCACCGCGAGCGGTCTGTTCAACCAGGAAGGTGAGCGCGCGGGCGGAGCCGAACGGCGCTTCGATGCCGATCTCTTCCTTGGTCAACACGCCCATTTCGTACAGTTCCATCACTGCACCGATGGTGGCACCGAAGGAAATCGGGTCGAAACCGTCTTCGTTGCACAGCATGTTGGCGTACTGCAGCGCCTCGATGTCATCGACGCCGTTGGCACAGCCCAGCGACCACGCCGCTTCGTATTCCAGACCGCCGGTCGCGCCCCAGTACTTCGGGCTATTCACCACGGTGTAGTGGGTCTGGTCGATCTTGGAAATGCGACCGCAGGCGATGGTGCAGCCGAAACAGCCCTGGTTGTTCACCAGCTGCGCCTTGCCGTCGGATTCGCGCGGCTCATGCATGGCTTCGGCGGAAATCTTGCGCGCGCCTTCGAACTGCACGTCCTTGTGATTGCGGGTCGGCATCGCGCCGATCTCGTTGATCACGTTCATCAGCACCTGGGTGCCGTAGGTGGGCAGGCCCTGACCGGTGACCGCGTTTTCCTTGAGGATCTTCTTCTTCTCGAAGGTGACCTTCATGAATTCCTTCGGGTTGGCCAGATTGCCGACACCCAGGGTGCCACGCACGACCAGCGCCTTCAGGTTCTTCGAACCGGCCACGGCGCCGACGCCGGAGCGGCCGGCGGCGCGGTGAAGGTCATTGACGATGGCGGCGTACAGTACGCCTGCCTCGCCGGTACGGCCGATACAGGACACGCGGACCTGCGGGTCCTGATGTTCCGACTTCAGCGTCTCTTCGGTTTCCCACACGGTCTTGCCCCACAGATGCGAGGCGTCACGGATTTCGACCTTGTCGTTCTGGATCGACAGGTAGACCGGGCTCGACGCACGGCCTTCGATGATGACCATGTCCCAGCCTGCGAACTTCAGTTCGGCGCCGAAATAGCCGCCGGAGTTCGAACAGGCGATGGCGCCGGTCAGCGGACCCTTGGTCACCACCGAATAGCGGCCACCGGTCGAGGCCATGGTGCCGGTCAGCGGGCCGGTCGCCCAGATGATCTTGTTGTCCGGCGACAGCGGATCGACCTTCGGGTCGATTTCCGACACCAGATACTTGGTCGCGAGACCACGCTGACCGAGGTAGTCGTTCGCCCACTCCATATTGAGCGGTTCGCTCTTCGTGGTGCGGTCGGTCAGGTTAACGCGCAGAATTTTGCGGGTCCATGCCATGTCTGTGTTCCTCCGAAAATCAGGCGGGCTGGTTGCCGAGCTTGTCGGCCCACTGGCGCATGCGGTCAAGACCGGTCCAGTTGGCGTCCACATAAGTGATGGCGCCGGTCGGACAGGCTTCGGCACAGGCCGGATTGCCACCGCACAGATCACACTTCTGCACCTTGCCGGTCTCGGCCACGTAATTCACGGTACCGAACGGACAGGCGATGGTGCACACCTTGCAGCCAACGCACACATCCTCGAACACCACCTTGGCGCCGTTGTCCTTGTCGAGCTTGATCGCCTCGACCGGACAGGCATGCATGCACCAGGCTTCATCGCACTGGGTACAGGTGTAGGGCACCTTGGCGCCGGTGTGATGGAAGTCGAACACCTTGATGCGCGAAAGCGAGTTGTTGAATACACCGTAGTTCTCGAACGAACAGGCCATCTCGCACTGAAGACAGCTGGTGCACTTCGAGGGATCGATGTGCAGGGACTTTTGCATGGTGATTCGCTCCTCCACGTTCTGGGCGTGATGCCGGGGTGCGGGACGGGCCCAGCGCACCCGCTGGCTTGCTATGAAAAACACTTCATATTTTAGCGCCCGGATTTCGGCGCCTGCGCGCGTTGCACGCTTCAAAAAGTTCTTATTTGTGAGACAGGTGTTCAGGTGTCCAAATTATGGACACCTGAACACTCACGGTGTGCGCCAGTTGATGTGATGTCGGGCCAGGATGCGCTTGATCTCGCCTTCGGCGATCAGCGCATTCATTGCCGCCATAATGGCGCGCCCCAGTTGCGGCTCGCCCTTGCGGATGGCGATGCCCACCGGCCACTGACGCGAATTGAGCATGGCCAGCGGCGGCTGCCCGACCGGGAAGTTGGTGTCCCCGGCCACGGACGCCTCAAGTTCGCCCTGCAGCGCCATCACACCGGCCACTTCGCCGCTGCGCAGCGCCGTCACCGCATCAGCCAGCGTCTTGAAATGGCGCAACTGGTCGCGGTAACGGCCACCATCGGCCGACAGCATCAGTGAATCCGGCAGGGTATCGACCACCACGCCGAACGGCAGCTTCTCGAACGGCAGCATGCTGTCGAGGTTGTCGACCCTGCGCCGGTCGTAGGCCACCGCATAGCGCTCGCGGTGATAGGGCGCAATGAATTCGACCTTGTCCTGGCGGACCATGTACTCACGGTCGACCGGCACATGAATCATCATGTCGGCCGGACCGTAGCCCATGTAGTGGCCCTTCCAGACCATATTGCGCAGGTCGTCGTCCATGTTCTCGTCCGCGTCGAAGAACATGGGCGACATCTTGAGCCCCATGCGGGCCGCGACGGCGGTTGCGATATCCACGTCGGCGCCCTTGCCATCGTCCGAGAACGGCGCGAAATCCTTGTAGAAGGCCACGCGCAACGCGCCATTCTTCCTGACCGCCGCCCACACCACGTCATCGTCGGCCCGTGCCGGCAGCCCGGCCATCGCCAGCGCCGCCCCGGCCAGAAGCATGCGGCGACGCGGCAGGCAGATTTCAGTCTTCATGACGGGTTTCGATGTAGGCACGGATGGCCCACATGGCTTCCTGCGACAGCGCAGCTTCGAACGGCGGCATGTACACAGCACCGTTGCGGACACGACCCTTGCGCACGGTGTTGATGAAGTAATCGTCGGTTTCCGCATCGATCGGCAGCATGCGCAGATCCGGCGCGATACCGCCGCTCACTGCTTCCAGGCCATGGCAGCGCGCACAGTTCTGATTGTAGGCCGAGCTGCCGACACGGACGGCTTCCTTGTCGCCGCGGTAGGGGTTCTGCTTGGCCCACTCGTCGCCCAGCTTCTTCAGCGTGCTCACGTCAACGGCCTGCGGCACCACGTCGCCGTGTGCTTCGGCCTTGGGCGTCATCACGCTGCCGAAAGCGATCAGGGCGGTGACCAGAGCGGTCGTCTTCAGGGTTGCGGCTGCTGCTTTCATAACTCCTCCAAGAAAGTTCACATGCTGTAGATCAGCTTGCGGGTGTGCTCGATTGCACGAATCGTGCCATGTCTCACTCCATTTTGAGACAGGTGTAGCGTAACGAGACGATTCAAGTTATAACAGGGGCTATATCCCGATACCCGCTGCACGGGCATGAGCTGCGCGGCAGGTATCGACGGCAAGAGCCGGCACGACCGGCCGTGCATCCCGGAAACGGGCTCGGAGGAGACATGGAATACAGCCCCGCCGACCTCTCGCGCAGCGAGCAGGCTCACGAAATCATGCGCAGTGCCGGCGAGGTGCCTTCGGGCGTTCTGCCCGCGCTGATCGAAACATCCTGGAGTCGCTGCATCAGCCGCGGCCTTGACGCGGACAAATGCGCCAAGGAGATCGAACGCGCGCGGCGCGACCTGCTGATGACCGAGCGCGAGCGCAACGAATCACTGCTCAAGCACGCGGCTCCGGTCATGAACGGCCTGTACGCGCAGATCGCGCGCTCCGGTTCGATGATCGTACTCACCAATGCGTCGGGTTTCATCATCCACTCGGTCGGCGACCAGGCCTTCCTCGACCGCGCATCAAAGGTCGCGCTGTCGCCCGGCGTCGAATGGTCGGAAGAGAGCAAGGGCACGAACGCGATCGGCACTGCGCTGGTGGAAAAGGTGCCCGTTTCGGTGCACGGCTCGCAGCATTTCTTCTCGGCGAACCACTTCCTGACCTGCTCGGCCGCGCCGATCTTCGATCCGTGCAGCCGCATGCTGGGCGTGCTGGACGTGACCGGCGACTCGCGCAATCCGTCGCACCACAGCCTGGCACTGATCAATCTGGCGGTGCAGACCATCGAGAACCAGATGTTCGCCCAGGCCTTTCCGGAAGGCTTCGTGCTGAACTGCCACGTGCAGCAGGAACTGATAGGCACGGTGTTCGAAGCCATGCTCGCGTTCGACCACGACGGACGGGTGCTATCGGCCAACCGCAGCGCCTGCCGCCTGATCGGTCGCAGCCACGCCGAACTGCTGACGCACACTTTCACGTCGATGTTCGACAAGCCGCTCAGCGCACTGTACGACCCGCTGCTGCGTGGCACCGACACGCTGGAACTGCGCCTGTTCGGCGGCCGCACACTGTTCGGCCGCCCCAAGGCCGGCAATCTGAGCCGGCCGCCTGCACGCGTGATCAGCATGGACGTGCAGCGTACGGAATCCGGACCATCGGCCGGTCCGCGCGTCCAGATTTCGAAAGACAAGGGACTGCATCGCCTGAGCACCGGCGACGGACAGATGGATGCAGTGGTCGAGAAAGTGCGCCGCGTGCTGGGCCGGGATATTCCGGTACTGATCCAGGGCGAGACCGGCACCGGCAAGGAGCTGCTGGCCCGCGCCATCCACGACGACGGCCCGCGTCACGACCAGACTTTCGTGGCGGTGAACTGCGCCGCCATTCCGGACGGGCTGATCGAATCAGAACTGTTCGGCTACGAAGAAGGCGCCTTCACCGGCGCACGACGCAAGGGCTACCCCGGCCGCATCATGCAGGCGGACGGCGGCACCCTATTCCTCGATGAAATCGGCGATATGCCGCTGGCGCTGCAGGCACGGCTGCTGCGCGTGCTACAGGAGCGCACCGTGGTACCGCTGGGCAGCGGCCGTGCAACACCCGTAGACCTGTCCATCATCTGCGCCACCCACCGCAAGCTGCGCGATCTGGTGGCACAGGGCAGCTTCCGCGCCGACTTGTACTACCGCCTGAACGGCCTGACCGTCATGCTGCCGCCGCTGCGCGAGCGCAGCGACCTGCGCGCACTGGTCCATCGCATCTTGGCCAGCGAAGAATCGATTCCGCAGGGGCTGCGCATCGACGACGAGGTGATTTCGCTGTTCGAGCGCCACCCCTGGCCGGGCAATATGCGCCAGCTGGCCAACCTGCTGCGCACCGCGGGCGTGATGGCGGCCGACGACGGTTGCATCCACACCCGCCACCTGCCGGACGATTTCATCGACGAACTGGGTGGCAGCACACCGGCACTGCGGCCGGTCGAAACGGAGTTCCGGCCGATACAGAGCCAGGCGCCCTGCGATCTGGACAGCCTCACGCTGCGCGCGATCCGCGAATCGCTGGCCCGCAACGAAGGCAATGTCGCCGCCACCGCGCGGGAACTGGGCATCAGCCGCACGACGCTGTACCGCAAGCTGAAAGAAGGCTGAGCGGCTCGGGTGCAAGCGTGGGCGTCACGAGGCTGAACACTTCGTACAGCTTCGTTCCACCTGTAACGGCACCGGGAATCCATCCCGGCCCAGGCGGAAGACGGGCAAAAAAATGGCCGGCTTGGGTAAGCCGGCCAAAGAGCCATGTCTAACTGAAGAGAACAACACCACCCCGAAACTGCCTGTAACGGAACGGATACGGCCGCAGTACCGGGGTGGATCACACCACCGGTGACAGGCACGCTCCGGAACTACAGTACGTTCTCCGGTTCGTTGCGGCCTGCCTGCCTTGTTCAGGCACTTCCGGGCACGAGGCCCGGAAGCATGAAGACATATGCAAGCGCTGTGCCAACATATGTCTTCGAACTCATATTACTTGTGGAGCTTGAACACCCACATCGAACCGCCCTGGTTCAGGTAGTTGACCTTCTTGGCCACATCACCACCCCACAGCGGAACTGCGCCGCCCCAGCCTGCGGCGACACCAACGTACTGCTCGCCGTCCTGTTCCCAGGTGATCGGGGGCGCCACGACGCCGGTACCGGTCTGGAAGGACCACACTTCCTTACCGGTCTTCGCGTCGGCGGCCTTCAGGAAACCTTCAGGCGTGCCCCAGAACACCAGGCCGCCCTTGGTCGTCAGCACACCACCCCACAGCGGAGCGTTGTTGGTGACTTCCCAGACGATCTTGCCGGTCTTCGGATCGACTGCGCGCAGGGCGCCGATGTACTTGTCGTCGATGGTCTTGATGGTGAAACCGGCACCCAGGTAAGCCGCACCCTTCTTGTAGGTGATCGGTTCGTTCCAGATTTCCATGCCCCACTCGTTGGCCGGCACGTAGAACAGGCCAGTATCCGGGCTGTAGGCCATCGGCATCTGGTTCTTGCCGCCGAGGAAGGACGGCGCCGAGAACACGGACTCACCCTTCTTGCCATCGGCACCCTTGGACGGGTCGCCCGGGCGATTGGCCGGATCGTAGATCGGCTTGCCGGCTGCATCCAGGCCCTTGGCCCAGGTGATCTTCTTGACGAACGGGAAGCCGCGCTCGAACTTGCCGGTGTTGGCATCCAGCACGTAGAAGAAGCCGTTACGGTCGGCCTTGCCGCCCATGCGCTTGCCGTTCATGTCGAACGTGACGAATTCGTTCACGCCGTCATAGTCCCAGCCGTCGTTCGGCGTGCCCTGGAAATGCCACTTGATCTGGCCCGTTGCGACATCCACTGCAACGGTGGAGCAGGAGAACAGGTTGTCGCCAGGACGCAGGTGGCTGTTCCACGGAGCCGGGTTGCCGGTGCCGAAGTAGGCCAGACCGGTCTTGGCGTCGTAGGAGCCGCCCAGCCAGGTGGCTGCGCCGCCGGTCTTCCACAGATCACCCTGCCAAGTGGCGTTGGTGGTGCCGCTGATGCCGTTCTCGGTCTTGTTGCCGGCGGCATCGAACTTGTAGCCCATGTGGCCTTCGACGGTCGGGCGGATCCACACCAGCTTACCGGTCTTGGCGTCACGTGCTTCGACGCGGCCAACGATGCCGAACTCACCACCGGACACGCCGGTCAGGATCAGGCCCTTAGCGATGATCGGAGCAGCGGTGTTCGAGTAACCAGCCTGATAGTCGTCGATCTTTTCCTTCCACACGACCTTGCCGGTGTTCTGGTCGAGCGCGACCAGCTGAGCGTCCAGCGTGCTGAAGATGACCAGGTTGTCATAGACGGCGGCGCCGCGGTTCACCACGTCGCAGCAGGGCATGATGCCGTCCGGCAGACGGTGCTCGTACTGCCACAGCTTGGCACCGGTCTTGGCATCGAGCGCGAACAGGCGGGAGTAGGAACCCGTCACGAACATCTTGCCATTGACCACGAGCGGCTGGGATTCCTGACCGCGCTGCTTTTCACCGCCAAACGAGAAGGACCAGGCCGGAACCAGGTTCTTGACGGTGTTCAGATTGACCTTGTCGAGCGGGCTGTAACGCTGACCTTCGGTACCCATGCCCCACGACAGCACGTCGCCGGTGCTCTTGGCATCGTTCTCGATGTCGCGGTCGGTCACGCCGGCCATGACCTGGGGAGCTGCCATCGCGGCAAACGCCGCGATCAGCAGACCGGACAGCGTCGAATTACGCAAGCCTTTCATACTTCCTCCTCGTTGGTGAATTTCTCTCTCGCACGACGGGATTCAATCCCTTTTTCGGCGGGAGAATGACCGCAAAAAACGGGCCACCCCAAAACAAGGAAGAAATCCCGTTCGCACCGCCTTTTGGCGATGCGAAACAGGTCAGGTGTTCATTTTTGTTGCAGCACCGGTTGTGCAGCGCTGTTCATCGCCCGCTGTTCATAAGCCGCATACAGATGGGTGACCGAGCGCTCGAATTCGCTCCGCGCCAGCGGCATGCGTTCGAACCGGGCGGGCAAGGGCATGCGCATCACTTCGGCCATGTCCATGCCGCTGCCAGCGGCCTGCGCCAGTGTCTGGTCAAGCCAGCGCAACCAGTCGCGGGTCATATCGATGCCGGCGAGCCCTTCGTGCACCGGACCGTGTCCGGGCAGCGTACGCTTCGCGCCCAGCCGGGCCAGCGCATCCAGCGTCGCCAGCCAGCGGGGTACCGATGCATGCGGCGTGGTGGGTGCGCGGTCGAGGAAGACCAGATCGCCGGCGAACAGCGTACCGGTGCTGCGGTCGAGAATGGCCAGGTCACCGGCGGTATGCCCTTCAAGCGCGATCAGCTCGAATTCGTGCCCCCCCGCACTCCAGCGCCCGGGGCGCACGTCTTCGTCCGCCACCTGTGCTTCGGTACCGGACGCCCAGTCGCCGGCCATCCGGTACATATTGTCGGCAAAGGCACCACCATCGCTGTGCTCACCAGCGCGGGTAGCCGGCAGCGCGGCGATCGGCACGCCGCGGTAGGCCTGGTTGCCGAGGAAGTGATCCGGGTGGTGATGGGTGTTGAACACGCGTATCACCGGTTGCCCGGTCACGCGCGCAATGGCGGCGCGCATCTGCTCGCCGTAGCGGAGTGACGGACCGCTGTCTATCACCACCACGCCATCGCGCGTCACCACGAAGGCGGTGTTCACGATGTTGCCGCCATTGCCGCGGGTGATGTCCTCGGTGCTGCCGATCAGTGCCCAGGTGTCATCCGCGATCTTCACCGGCTGCAGACGGTAATCGAAGGCGGCATCACCCTGGGCGGCGAAGGCGGTCACCGCGGCACACAGAGCCAGTATCAAGCGAGCCCTGGACGGGGTTTTCATCCGGATACTCATGGCAGCACCCGTGCATCGATGCGGTTGCCGTTGTTGTCGCGGCCGACCACGCGCAGGGCGTCCTGCCCCAGATCGGGCAGGTCGAACGAGAACACCGGGTTTTCGCTGAGCGGCTCGAAGGTTTCGAGCTTCAGCATCGGTGCGCCCTTGTCATCGACCACCGCAAGCTGTTCGATGAAGAAGGCCGGAATGCCCGGCGCAAGACCGGTATCCATCGGATGCATGATGCGCAGCCGAAGGCGCTGGTTCTGGCCGTCCTTCCACACCCTGCCCTGCACCTGATTGAGCTTCTGCGCCCAGTCCGGTGCACCGCGGCCGGTACTGGGTGCGGTACAGCCGCCGCCTGCGGCGTCCACCCAGGCACCGCCGGCGAGCCAGCGGCCGTCGCCGGTCTGCACCAGCGCGCGCACCGGGCTGGCCTGCTGCAGCTTGATCCGGAACGACAGGCCGGGCTGCGCGATCAGCGGCTGGAAATCCAGCACCTTCACGATGGGATTGAAGTCGGCCACCACCAGCACCCTTTTTACGTCCGGCAGGCCCTTGATGCGCACGGTGACCGGCACATTCATCGAATCCTCGGCCACCTTGGGCGCCAGTACCTCGATACGCGGATCAAAGCTGACCGGGGCATTGCCCAGGTATTCGCGCTGCAGATCGGGCCAGCGCACCGAATTCAGCGGATCGGCGTCGGCCGCGGACACGGCAGCTGCGCACAGCCATGCGAGCCCGAGGGCCGCAAACCATCTCTTCATCAAAACAAGCTCCTCCAGCAACGATGCATATGTCTTTTATTGGGGTACGACCGCAGACGGATCATGCCGAACCGTCGGGCAATCAAGCAAGACGAAGGCCAATCGACCAGAGCCGCGACCGGGCAGCTCGCTGCCCGCGACCACATCCGGCACCGTCCACTGTTCCACAGTCCGACAGCCGGGTGTCCAGCCGTTGAACAGTCGCGAATTACGGGAGCATGTCCCGGCTTTCGCGGGAGCTTTGAACCATCCACCTCGCCGTGCTCTGCCTAACCTGCACTGCGCATCGACGCCCCATGCCCGTCACTCCCTGCGGGCGGCGCCGGTGCCGACACGACAGACCACACTGAAAGAGGAGTCAGGATGAAAACGTTTGCCCTCAGGAACCCGGCGCTGGCACTTGCCCTCGGCGCGCTGGTGACCGCCCCCGCCTATGCCGCGAAGACGGTGAGCTGGGACGACATCGTCAACGACGACAAGACCGGCAAGGACGTGCTGACCTACGGCCTGGGCATGAAGGCCCAGCGCCACAGCCCGCTCAAGCAGATCAACAGCAAGACCGTCGCCGGCCTGGCCCCGGCCTGGTCCTACTCCTTCGGTGGCGAGAAGCAGCGCGGCCAGGAAGGCCAGGCGCTGGTGCACGACGGCGTGGTGTATGTGACCGGTTCCTACTCGCGCATGTATGCACTGGACGCCAAGACCGGCAAGCGTCTGTGGGCCTATGAACACCGCCTGCCGGACGACATCCGCCCGTGCTGCGACGTGGTAAATCGCGGTGCCGCCATCTACGGCGACAAGGTGTTCTTCGGCACGCTGGACGCCGGCATGGTCGCGCTGAACAAGGACACCGGCAAGGTCGTGTGGTCGAAGAAGTGGGGTGACCACAAGGTGGGTTACACCATGTCCGGCGCCCCCTTCGTCGTGAAGGACGCCAAGTCCGGCCGCGTCATGCTGGTGCACGGTTCGTCCGGCGACGAATTCGGCGTGGTCGGCTATCTGTTCGCCCGCGACGTCGATACCGGCGAGGAAATCTGGGCGCGCCCGATGGTCGAGGGCCACATGGGCCGCCTGAACGGCAAGGACAGCACGCCGACCGGCGACGCCAAGGCGCCGAGCTGGCCGAACGATCCCGCTTCGCCCACCGGCAAGGTCGAGGCCTGGAGCCATGGCGGCGGCGCCCCGTGGCAGACCGCGTCGTTCGACGTGGAACAGAACATGGTCGTCATCGGTACCGGCAACCCGGCACCGTGGAACACCTGGAAGCGCACCGCCGAAGGCGACAGCCCGACCAAGTGGCCCAGCCTGTTCACCTCGGGCCAGGCCTATGTCGACGCCGCCACCGGCGAACTGAAGGGCTTCTTCTCGCACACCCCGAACGACGCCTGGGACTTCTCCGGCAACAACTCGGTGCTGCTGTTCGAGTACAAGGACCCGAAAACCGGCAAGCAGGTGAAAGCTTCGGCTCACGCCGACCGCAACGGCTACTTCTTCGTGACCGACCGCGAAAAGCTCGCCACCGGCGCCGGCTACCCGTGGAAGCAGAGCGCACTGATCGGTGCCTGGCCCTTTGTTGACGGCATCACCTGGGCCAAGGGCTTCGATTCGAAGACCGGCCTGCCGAATGTCGTCGAAAGCCAGTACCCGCCCAAGCCGAAGGCTGGCGCAGACAAGGGCGAATCCATCTTCGTGTCGCCGCCTTTCCTGGGCGGCACCAACTGGATGCCGATGAGCTACAGCCCGGACACCGAGCTGTTCTACATCCCGGCCAACCACTGGGCGATGGATTACTGGACCGAGAACGTGACCTACAAGGCGGGCGCCGCCTACCTGGGACAGGGCTTCCGGATCAAGAAACTGTTCGATGACCACGTCGGCATCCTGCGTGCGATCGACCCGAAGACCGGCAAGATCGCCTGGGAACACAAGGAACAGTTCCCGCTGTGGGCCGGCACGCTGACCACCGCAGGCGGACTGCTGTTTACGGGCACCTCGGATGGCTATGTGAAGGCCTTTGACGCCAAGTCGGGCAAGGAACTGTGGAAGTTCCAGACCGGCTCCGGCGTGGTGTCGGTGCCCATCACCTGGGAACAGGATGGTGAACAGTACGTCGGCATTTCATCCGGCTACGGCGGTGCTGTGCCGCTGTGGGGTGGTGACATGGCCGAACTGACCAAACAGGTCAGCCAGGGCGGCTCCTTCTGGGCCTTCAAGCTGCCGAAGCGCTGATCAGGCATTGCCCCTTCCATCCGGAAGGGGCGTGTTGTCCTCCGCCGGCACTGCGTCGCCGGCTTCGCCCGAGACCGCATTCCTGCACCTTGTGCGCAGGCACTCCCGCCGCGTTTCCGCCGTGCGGTTCTCGGGTGTCCTTTTTTTCCGGAGAACACATGCGAGGTCGCCTCCCTCGCGGTCGCATCCTTGCGGCCGCACTGCTGTCCGCATCTCTCACCCTCCCCGCCCACGCCGAAGTACAGAGCGGCGAGCCACCGGTCATCAACGGCTGTCCGATCTGGCCCTACACCCGCTGCCCGGGTGCCGACCTGCGCCATGCGGATCTGTCGGCCAAGGATCTGGCCGGCGCCGACTTCACCGGAGCGAACATGGTCAGGGTCGATCTGAGGTCTGCAAATCTGGCGGGCGCCATCCTGGACCGCGCCGACCTGACCGCCGCGCAGATGCAGAAGATCAGCATGCCGGCGTCCAGCCTCAAGGGCGCCCAGCTGCGCGGAGCGAATCTCGAGTTCGCCCGCATGTTCCGTGCGGACTTCAGCCACGCCGATCTCACCGCCGCCAATCTCGAAGCAGCCCGTCCGATGTTTGCCCGCTTCCACTACGCGCGGCTGATCGACGCCAATCTGCAGGAAACCAAGTTCGGCAGCGCCGATTTCCGGCACGCCATCGTCGATGGCTGCCTGATCCGCTACACCGTGTTCCTCGACGCCAATTTCGACGAGTGCAAGGGCTGCCCCGTCGGCTGGTGAACGGCCCAGGAGAAACGACATGCATGCATTGAAGAAGGCTCTGCCCGGCCTGATCGCACTGACTCTGATGGCCCAGGCGCCGTCATGGGCAGGGGATCCGTCGGTCGAGGCACTGCCGCCGAAGACCGATACCTCGTCGCTGCCGCCGATTCCCGACGGCTGGGCCGAGCTCAACCCCTACCGCGGCAACAGCGCAGTGGTGGCCACCGGTCGCGCGCTGTACAACGAGTCGTGCGCGGTCTGCCACGGGCCGGATCTCAACCACCGGAACCAGGTCGGCCCCAACCTGCTGCGCCTGCAGCGCGGATGTCAGAAAGTAGCCGATGCCGCACTGCACCAGCGCTGCATGGCCGATGTCGATCACTACTTCGTGAAATCGGTCCGGCGCGGCAAGCGGGTGCTGGACGTGCAGCACATGCCGCCATGGGACGGTGTACTGACCCCTCAAGCGGTATGGGCGATCCGCAGCTTCATCGAATCGCGAATCGACGAACAGGCCAGACTGAAACTCGGCGAAGCCAGACAGGCGCCCTGAAACGGGCGTAAAAAAGCCGGCCCCGGGGCCGGCTTTTTTCTTGCGCGAAGCGCGCCGGAACTCAGATCTGGAAACTGCGCAGACTGGCTTCCAGCTCGCGTGCCGAAGCGGCCACCGCTTCGCCCTGGGAAGCGGTCTGCGATACGCCACGCGCGTTGTCTTCCGACAGGGCCGACAGCTCGCCGGCGTTGCGCAGGATGGCGTGCGCTGTAGTGTCCTGCTCGCGCATGCTGGTGGCGACCTCGCCCGACTTGTGCGCCAGTTCGTCCATGCGGTTCAGGATGGATTCGAAGGTTTCCACCGCGTCACGCGAAGTGGTGACCGCTCCGCTTACCCGCTGGCTGGCCTGCCCCACACGCTCCACGGTTTCCTGCGCGTCGTGACGGATCTTGGCCACGATCTGTTCGATATCGGCAGTCGAGCCCTGGGTACGCTGGGCCAGCTTGCGCACCTCGTCCGCCACCACCGCGAAGCCGCGGCCCTGCTCGCCGGCACGTGCCGCCTCGATCGCCGCGTTCAGCGCCAGCAGATTGGTCTGGTCGGAAATGTCCTTCACCACATCGTTGATCTTGGCGATCTCTTCCGAATCCCTGACCAGGCGTTCGATCACCTGCAGCGATTCTTCCATTTCGCGGGCGATGCGGCTCACGCCTTCCATCGACACTTCAAGATCGGTCTTGCCACCGCGGGTGCTGTCACCTGCGGTGCGCACGATGCCGTCCATATCCGCCGACAGGTCGGCCACCTGACGTGCGGAGGCGGTCATCTCCTCCATTGCCTCGGCCACGGTACGGATGCGGTCCGCCTGCTGCGAACCGGTTTCGTTGGCACTGGTGGTCAGCCGTGACAGTTCTTCGGCCGACGAGGTCAGCGTCGAGGACAGCACGGTCATCTTCTCGATCAGCTTGCGGAAGGACTTGCAGGCCTGGTTGTACTCGTAGCCCAGCCAGGCGAAGTCATCCTTGCCGGACAGATTGAGCTTGTGATTGAGCTTGCCTTCGGACAGGCTGTGCATCGCATTGACCAGCAGTTCGGCACGCTGGCCGAAAGCGCTGCCGAACCACACACCGACGCCGACAATGGCTGCCGCGCAGATCGCGCCGGCCACCAGCAGCCCCGGCCAGCCCGGGAACAGCGTCTCCTGCACGCCGAAGACGGTCACGCACATGACCGACGCAAAAATCGAGTGGAAAAGGAAAGCCTTGCGAATGCTCAGCATGTTCGTCATGTCTCCGGTCCTTGTCTTTCTGGGTGGGCTCTGGTCGAACGGCTCTTTATTTTGTAGATGCCCGCCGTCGATCTCCTCAGGCTTCTGTAACGGGCGTTCACATTGCCGACTTGAGTCGCATCCATGAAAAAAGGCCGCATGGAACACCATGCGGCCTTGTGCATTGCAACAGAATTTCAGCGCAGCATCAGTTGATCATGCCCAGCATGCGCGGCAGCCACAGCGACAGCGGCGGCCAGTAGGTCACCACCACCAGGAAGCCCAGCATGGACAGCAGCCAGGGCCACACCGCCACCGTCAGCTCGGTGATGCCCATCTTGGTGATGCCGGAGGCCACGTAGAGGTTCAGGCCCACCGGCGGGTGGCACATGCCGACCTCCATATTGACCACCATCATGATGCCGAAGTGCACCGGGTCTATGCCCAGCTTGACCGCCACCGGAAACAGGATGGGCGCGAAGATGAGCACGATGGACGACGGCTCCATCACGTTGCCGGCCAGCAGCAGGATGACGTTCACCGCCAGCAGGAAGGCGATCGGGCCCAGGCCCTGACCCAGCATCCACTCGGCCAGCGCCTGCGGAATGTTCTCGTTGGTCATGATGAAGCTGAACAGCACCGCATTGGTGATGATGTACAGCAGCATCGCGCTCATGTTGGCCGAGTTCAGCAGCACCTTGGGCACGTCGCGCAGACCCATGTCGCGATACACGAACACCGCGACGATGAAGGCATACACCGCACTCATGGCGGCGGCTTCGGTCGGCGTGAAGATGCCGGTGTAGATGCCGCCCATCACCACCACGATCAGCAGCAGGCCCCAGATCGACTCACGGAAGGCCTTCAGGCGCTCGGCGGTCGAGGCTTTGGGCTGGCGCGGGTAGTCGAACTTGCGGGCCCGGTACCAGGTGACGAAACCGAGTACGCCGGCCAGCGCCAGGCCCGGCACGACGCCGGCCATGAACAGCGCACCGACCGAAGTGTTGGTCGCCACCGAGTACATGACCATCACGATGGATGGCGGGATCAGGATGCCCAGCGCACCTGATGTCGAGATGACGCCGGCGCCGAAGCGGTTCGGGAACCCCGCCTTCACCATCGCCGGCAGCAGGATGGAGCCGATGGCCACCACCGTCGCCGGGCTGGAGCCGGACACCGCGGCAAACAGCGCACAGGCCAGTACGCCGGCCAGGCCCAGACCGCCGTACCAGTGCCCGACCAGCGAAGTAGCAAAGGCGATCATCCGTTTCGCCACCCCGCCGTGGGTCAGGAAGTTGCCGGCCAGGATGAAGAACGGAATCGCCATGATTTCGAACTTCTCGATGCCGGTGAACAGCTTCAGCGCCACCGATTCCAGTGGCACCTGGGTCATCGTGAACAGGAAGGTGAGCACCGTCAGGCCGAGCGAGATCGAGATCGGCATGCCGGTCAGCATCAGCACGAACAGCAGCGTGAAAATGATGAGGGCGTTCATGCGCGTGCCTCCTTCGATTCGGTGACTTCGTCCAGACCATCGACATGGCCGTGGTCGTGGTGCGGCAGTGCACCGGTACGGATGAAGCCCAGCGTCACCTGCAGGAAGCGGAAACACATCAGGTAGGAACCGAAAGGAATCGCCGAATAGACGATCCAGGTCGGCCACTCCAGATCGGGCGTGGTCGGGCCTTCAGGAATGTCGGTCAGGTCGCGGCCCAGCCAGGAGAACACCGCGTGATGCGCGCCGTTTTCCCAGACGAAAGAGGCGCCCAGCGTGCCGACGGTGGCGGTAAACAGCGCGCCGGCAAGCAGGCCGAACACGACAAACTTCGCGCGATTCTTTGGCTGCAGCCGGTTGATCAGCACGTCGACCCCGACGTGGATGCCGGTGCGCACGCCGTAGGCCGCACCGAACTTGGCCATCCATACGAACATGATGATGGTCAGTTCCTGCGCCCAGCTCAGGTTGATCGACAGCAGCCAGTCCTGCAGGCCGGGAATCGCGTAGCCGGCGAGATAGCGGTGCACCACGGCGACGAACACGATGAGCGTCGCAGCACCGATGAGGGCAGTGATGAGCCACTCCTCAAGGTGATCGAGAAATTTCATGGGAAGCCTCCGGACGGAGAGAGGAGGAGGCGGCGACCGGAACGGCCGCCGCGGCAGACGCTGTTACAGCTTGGTGGGATCGAACGCGGTTTCCTTGTAGATGTCGCGCAGGGTCTGTTCGCCGATCCGGCTTTCCATCTTCTTGTGCACCGGCACCAGCGCACGCTTGAACGCCATGCGCTCGTCCGGGGTGGGCACGTAGATCTGGGTCTTGCCGCTCTTGCGGATGCCTTCCAGCGAAGCGTCGTTCTCTTCCTTCGCGATCTTGTTCGCGTAGGCGGTGGATTCCTTCATCGCGGTGTCCAGCTGGCCGCGCACATCGGCCGGCAGGCCGTCCCAGAACTTCTTGTTCACGATCACCGCATAACCCAGATAGCCGTGATCGGTCACGCTCATGTACTTCTGCACCTCATGCATCTTCTGGGTGTACATGTTCGAGTGCGGATTCTCGGTGCCATCAACCACACCGGTCTGCAGCGCCTGGTAGGCCTCGGAGAACGCCATCACCTGCGGCAGCGCGCCCAGCGCACGGATTTCCTCTTCCAGCACCTTCGACGACTGGATGCGCAGCTTCTTGCCCTTCAGGTCAGCCGGCGTCTTGATCGGGGTGTTGGCCGAGAAGGACTTGAAACCGTTGTCCCAGAAGGCCAGACCGACGATGCCCTTGGGCTCCAGCTTTTTCAGGATGGATGCGCCGATCGGGCCCTGGGTCACGCGGTGCAGTTCGTCGTAGTTATCGAAGATGAAGGGCAGGTCGAACACCTCGAATTCCTTCACGCCCAGCGGGCCGAATTTGGCCAGCGACGGCGCCAGCATCTGCACCGCGCCGAGCTGCAGCGCCTCCATCTCTTCCTTGTCCTTGTACAGCTGGCTGTTCGGATACACCTCGACCTTCACCTTGCCACCGGTCAGTTCTTCAGCGCGCTTCTTGAAGTACTCGGCTGCCTTGCCCTTCGGCGTTTCGGTCGCCACCACGTGGCTGAACTTGATCACGATGGGCTGCTGGGCCATGGCCAGCGGCGTCAGGCCCAGCGTCAGCAGGCCGAACAGCAGGGAATGCAGTTTCATGGTGTCTCCTCGTATTGGAAGGCCACACGGCGCGGACGGCCGATGTGATGATCGGATTCTGGTCGGCCGGGCAGCCCGCGGCCATTGTGGAAATCCGCAACCGCAGGGCCGGCTGTGGAAAACCGAAACACCACCCCTGCCCGACCCACTTATGATGGGCAGCCTGCCCCCTTGCCCGTCATGAATACCGTCCCCAACCTCACGCCCCCCCTGCCCGCTCCCGCCTCCGGCCCCGGCTGGTACTGGATCGTGCCGCGGATTGCGGTCGCGCTGTTTCTGGTCGCCATCGGTGCGCTGGTGTGGTGGCTGCACCGCAACGATCTGGACGAACAGCGCGCGACCTTGATCAACGACGTGCTGTGGATGGAACAGGACCTGCGCTTCCATCTCGACCGCAACGCCGAGCAGATGGCGCAGATCGGTCGCGACGCGGGCGACCGCCGGCTCGACCCGCTAGTGATCGAGGCCCGGCTGCGCAGCCTGATCGCCAACGGGCACGGGTTGCTGAAGATCGACACGCTGCAGGCACCGGATGTGGAGGGTGGCGAACTGGCGGGCCCGGCCCGCCTGTCCGGCACCACCGGTCGGGCGGTCTATCTGCCGCCGCAGCGCATGCCGGACGGCGACGTTCATTTCGAGGTGCTGGCGCCGCTGGGCGGCGATCTGGGCTGGATGCTCGGGCGCTACTCGATCGGCCAGATGCTGTCGCAGTCGGTGCCCTGGTGGTTTGCCGAGCGCTACAAGCTGGATGTGATCGACAACACCGAAGCCGTGCTGGCCAGCAAGTCCAAGGTGGCGGCCGAACACGGTGAGATGAATTACGCACTCGCCTTCGATCCGCCCGGGCACGGCCTGCGTCTGCGGGTAACCGCCTACCGCAGCGAGACACGGCTGCTGCCCGCGCTGCTCGTGGTCACCATCGTCGGCCTCGCGCTCACCATGCTGTGGAGCCTGTGGGCGCTGCGCCGGCATCTGGTGCGCCGGCTGGCCGCCGAACAGGCGCTGCGCGAAGAACACAGCTTCCGCACCGCGATGGAGGATTCGCTCATCATCGGCCTGCGCGCACGCGATCTCAGCGGCCGCATCAGCCACGTGAACCCGGCCTTCTGCCGCATGGTGGGCTGGAGTGCGGAAGAACTGATGGCGATGACGCCCCCCATGCCCTACTGGGCGCCGGAAGAGGCGGAACACATCCGCGCGCTGCACGACGGCATCCTGGCCGGCGGCGCCATGTCACACGAGGCGATGGAACTGAAATTCGTGCGCCGCGACGGCCAGCGCTTCGACGTGCTCATTTCCGAGGCGCCGCTGATGGATGCCCGCGGCCGTCACGTCGGCTGGATGAGTTCGGTGCTCGACATCACCGAGCGCAAGCAGGCGGAAGAGCTGTACCGGCAGCAGCAGGAAAAGCTGCAGTTCACCGGCCGCCTGATCACCATGGGCGAAATGGCCTCGACGCTGGCGCACGAACTGAATCAGCCGCTGTCAGCCATCGCCAGCTACAGCACCGCCTGCCTGAATATGGTCGAGCACGGCACCGGCACCCTGCCCGACCTGAAGGAGCCACTGACGAAAATGAGTTCGCAGGCAAAGCGGGCCGGCACCATCATCCGCCGGGTGCATGAATTCGTGCGCCGCTCCGAACCCAAGCGCGTGGCCTGTTCGCTGAACGATGTGGTCGAGGAGGCACTCGGACTGATCGAAGCCGATGCGCGCAAGCGCGACATCCGCATTTCCAGCTCGCTGGCCGGCGGGCTGCCCGACATCCACGCCGACCGGGTGATGATCGAACAGGTGCTGCTCAATCTGATCCGCAACGGCATGGACGCGATGGCCGCCTGCGCACCGGAGCGCCGCCGCCTGCTGATACAGACCGGCGCCGATGCCGAGGGCGTTCAGGTGTCGGTGCGCGACACCGGTGCCGGCATCCCGCCGGAGGTGGCCGACAAGCTGTTCGCCCCCTTCTTCACCACCAAGCCGGACGGCATGGGCATGGGGCTGAACATCTGCCGCTCCATCGTCGAACTGCACCACGGCCGGCTGTGGTTCGAGGCGGCTGATGGCGGCGGCACGGTGTTCATCCTGAAACTGCCTGCCGGAGGCGCAACGCCATGAGCGCACCCGAAAGCCAGATTTTCATCGTCGACGACGACGACGCCATCCGCGACGCGCTCGGCTGGCTGTTCCGCTCGCGCGGTCACGCGGTGCGCACCTGGCCGTCGGCCGAGGCGCTGCTGGACAGCGGCGAAATCGCCCACTGCGGCTGCCTGGTGCTGGACATCCGGATGGACGGCATGAGCGGACTGGAACTGTTCGACTGGCTGCACGAGCACGGCCACACGCTGCCGGTCATCTTCCTGACCGGACACGGCGACGTGCCGATGGCGGTCGGCGCGATCAAGCAGGGGGCGTTCGATTTCGTCGAAAAGCCCTTCAACGACAACGAACTGGTGGATCGCGCACTGGCCGCGCTGGCCATGCACCGTGAGCAGGTGTCGAAACGCGCCGCGCTGCAGGCGATAGAGGAACGCATCGCCCAGCTCACCCAGCGCGAGATCGAAGTGATGGAGCGGGTGCTGGCCGGCCAGATGAACAAGGTGATCGCCAGCGACCTCGGCGTCACCATGCGCACCGTGGAGGTTCACCGCGCACGCATCTTCGAGAAGATGGGCGTGCGCTCGGCGGTCGAACTGGCCCAGGTGCTGGCCGGCCGGAAAGACTAGAGCGCGGCCGCGTCGTCCAGCGCGCCCGCGGCACCGCTGCACACCATGTGCGCCAGCCCGCCGCATTCGCTCAGCACGTGATCGGCGTAGAAGCGGGCCGACACCGTTTTCGCGCGCAGGAAATCCGCATCGCCGTCGCCAGCCGCCAGCTTGCGCTGCGCGATCAGGGCGCTGCGCGCGAGCTGCCAGCCGCCGGCCGCGCGGCCGAACAGCATGAGCAGCGGCACCGCGCCGGCCAGCACCGCGCGCACGTCGCTGCGCCAGTGAGCAAGCACGAAATCGATGCCGCGTTCCAGCGCCTGCGTCGCGTCATCGAGACCGGCGGCGATGGCCTCCAGCCCGGCCGCGCGCAGTTCCACCGCCGTTTGACGCATGTCGGCCAGCACCGCGCGCGCGGCTTCGCCACCGTCGCGGGCGATCTTGCGGCCGACCAGATCGTTCGCCTGTATGCCGGTCGTGCCTTCGTAGATATTGGTGATGCGCGCATCGCGCAGGTACTGCGCGGCGCCGGTTTCCTCGACATAGCCCATGCCGCCGTGCACCTGCACGCCCAGCGACGCCACCTCGTTCGCAGTTTCGGTGCTCCAGCCCTTGACCAGCGGAATCATCAGTTCGACAAAGGCCTGGGCGCGCGTACGTTCGGCTTCATCCGGGTGACGCGCCGCGCGGTCGCGCGCCGCCGCGGTCACCGCCGCCAGCGCACGCATGGCCTCGACCTGCGACTTCATGCGCATCAGCATGCGGCGTACGTCCGGGTGACGGACGATGGCCACGCTGCCGCCGCCCTTCACGCCAGCCTCGCCACCTTGGCGGCGTTCATTGGCGTACTCGCGGGCCTGCTGGAAGGCGCGCTCGGCCACCGCGATGCCCTGCAGCCCCACCGCATAGCGGGCGGCGTTCATCATGATGAACATGTACTCGATGCCGCGGTTCTCTTCGCCGCACAGCCAGCCAGTGGCGCCACCGGCATCGCCGAAGGCCATCACGCAGGTCGGGCTGGCGTGTATGCCCAGCTTGTGTTCCAGCGACACGCAGCGCACGTCGTTGCGCACGCCGGGATTGCCGTCGGCGTCCGGAATGAACTTGGGCACGATGAACAGCGAAATCCCCTTGACGCCCTCAGGGGCGCCCGGCGTGCGGGCCAGCACCAGATGCACGATGTTGGACGCCAGTTCGTGATCGCCGAAGGTGATGAAAATCTTCTGTCCGGACACCCGGTAGCTGCCGTCCGGCTGCGGTTCGGCGCGACTGCGCACCGCCGCCAGATCGGAGCCGGCCTGCGGTTCGGTCAGATTCATGGTGCCGGTCCATTCGCCGCTCACCATGCGATCAAGGTAGAGCGCCTTCTGCGCCTCAGACCCGCACAGTGCCAGCGCCTCGATGGCGCCGGCAGTCAGCAGCGGGCACAGCGAGAACGCCATATTAGCGCCCATCACCATTTCCTGGATCTGCGCCACCGCCAGATGCGGCATGCCGGCGCCGCCGTGTTCAGGGTCGCAGCCCATGCCGTTCCAGCCGTTGTCAGCCCAGGCCCGGTAGGCCTGCGCGAAACCCTCCGGCATGCCGACCCGGCCGTCCTCGCCCAGTTTCGCGCCCACCCGGTCGCCCACCCGGTTCAGCGGCGACAGCACCTCACCGGTGAAGCGGGCCGCCTCTTCCAGCACCGCATCGATCACGTCCGGGCTGGCCTCTTCATAGCCCGGCAGCGCGGACACTTCGTCCAGGCCAGCCAGTTCCAGTGCGAAGCGCATGTCCTGCAGCGGCGCGACGTATTCGCTCATGAGCGTCTCCTCCTCGGGCTCTGACGGCCTTCGAGATTGAAAGAATGGGTGAAAGGAAAGGTGTGCGACCGGACGGTCGCGTGTGAACGCGCTTGAAAGTGGGCAAGAGACCGGAAGGGCAGCGCGGTCCGCCGCCCTTCCGGTACCGGCGTCAGCCCAGTTCCCTGACCAGCTGAGGCACCAGTTCGAACAGATCGCCGACCAGGCCGTAATCGGCCACCTGGAAAATGGCGGCTTCCTCATCCTTGTTGATCGCGACGATCACCTTGGAATCCTTCATGCCGGCCAGGTGCTGGATGGCACCGGACACGCCAATCGCGATATACAGATCGGGCGCGACGATCTTGCCGGTCTGCCCGACCTGCGAATCATTCGGCGCATAGCCGGAGTCGACCGCGGCACGGCTGGCGCCGAGCGCCGCACCCAGCCTGTCGGCCAGCGGCTCGAGCACGCTGGCGTAGGCTTCGGCGCTGCCCAGCGCACGGCCACCGGTCACCACCACGCGGGCATTGCCCAGTTCCGGGCGGGCCGAGGTCGACAGTTCCTGCGACACGAAGGCCGACAGCGGGCTGGCGGCCGGTGCGGCCAGCGCCTCGACCGGTGCGCTGCCGCCGGTGGCAGCCACCGGATCGAAGGCGGTCGCGCGTACCGTCACCACCTTGACCGGATCGGCGCTCTGCACCGTGGCCAGCGCATTGCCGGCGTAGATCGGGCGCACGAAGGTGTCGGCCGACACCACCTCGACGATGTCCGACACCTGGGCCACGTCCAGCGTCGCCGCGACGCGCGGCATGAAGTTCTTGCCGAAGCTGCCGGCCGGCGCCAGCACATGGCTGTGACCGACGGCGGCCGCCAGCGTCACCGCGGCCAGATCTTCCGCGGTCGGGTGGGCCAGGTGGGCGGCGTCGGCGCTCAGCACCTTCGCGACGCCCGGCACCGCAGCAGCGGCCGCAGCAGCGCCGGCGCAGCCGCTGCCGGCCACCAGCACGATGATGTCGCCGCCGATCTTCGCCGCGGCGGCCAGGGTGTTCAGCGTCGCCGGACGCAGGCCGGCGTTGTCGTGTTCTGCAATGACCAGAATGCTCATGTCGGGCTCCTCAGCGCAGCACTTTGGCTTCGTCGCGCAGCTTCGCGACCAGTTCGGCCACCGAGGCCACCTTGACACCGGCCTGACGCTTCGGCGGCTCGGCCACCTTCAGCGTCTTCAGGCGCGGCGACACATCGACGCCCAGTTCTTCCGGCGTCACGGTGTCCAGCGGCTTCTTCTTCGCCTTCATGATGTTGGGCAGGCTGGCGAAGCGCGGTTCGTTCAGGCGCAGGTCGGTGGTGATCACCGCCGGCAGCGCCACGCTCACGGTTTCCAGACCGCCGTCGATTTCGCGGGTGACCGACGCGCGGCCATCGGCCACGCTCACCTTCGACGCGAAGGCCGCCTGGCCCCAGCCCAGCAGCGCAGCCAGCATCTGACCGGTCTGGTTGGCGTCGTCGTCGATCGCCTGCTTGCCGCAGATCACCAGTTGCGGCTGTTCGCGGCCAGCGACCGCCTGCAGCAGCTTGGCCACCGCCAGCGGCTGCAGTTCGGCATCGGTATTCACATGGATGGCGCGGTCGGCGCCCAGCGCCATCGCGGTACGCAGCGTATCGACGCTGCCGGCCACGCCGGCCGACACCACCACCACTTCGGTCGCGATGCCGGCTTCTTTCAGGCGCACCGCCTCTTCCACCGCGATTTCGTCGAAGGGGTTCATCGACATCTTCACGTTCGCGGTTTCCACGCCGCTGCCATCTGCGGCCACGCGGATCTTCACGTTGTAATCGATCACCCGCTTGACCGGGACCAGAATCTTCATGCCTGCGCCTCCTGCGCTCTGCTGCACTGCGTTGATGATGGAGTCGGATGGTAAGGCGAACGGCCGCCGGCCGCATCGCGCACACGCTGTCCGCTCATCCGCTTCAACTTCCATACGGATGCGTATGTACGGACCATACGGTACCGTATGCGCAATTGAGCCGTCAACAGTCCACAGCGGTCCACAGCAATCCGCACCGGAATACCGTCATGTCCGATACCGATTCCCCTCCCCGCCTCCAGACCGATCAGCAAACCTGGGTGCGTGCAGCAATACAGACCCTGGCCGATGCCGGGCTCGATGGCGTGAAAGTCGAAACGCTGGCACGCCAGCTAGGCGTGACCAAGGGCAGCTTCTACTGGCACTTCAAGGACAGACGCGCCCTGCTCGACGCCATGCTGGAACACTGGCGCGATGGCCGCATCGACGACATCCGTGGTCGCACCCAGGCCGCCCCCGGCGAGGAAATCGCCCAGCTGCTGCACGTGATCGACACCTACAGTCTGGTGCGCAACCGGCGCGGCATGCAGGTCGAACTGGCGGTGCGCGACTGGGCGCGGCACGACGCCGCAGCCCGCGCCACGCTGGACGCGGTGGATGCGGTACGGCTCGAATGCACCGCCACGCTGTTTCGCGCCGCCGGTCGCAGCGCCGACGAAGCCGCCAACCGCAGCCTGCTGCTGTACGCCTACGTGTTCGGTCTGGGCATGATGGACAGCGAGCGCG
This sequence comes from Methyloversatilis universalis EHg5, assembly GCF_000378945.1. Lineage (GTDB taxonomy): Bacteria > Pseudomonadota > Gammaproteobacteria > Burkholderiales > Rhodocyclaceae > Methyloversatilis > Methyloversatilis universalis_A. The sequence continues at coordinate 2,504,301 of NZ_KB900539.1, forward strand.
ACACGCCGCGCCCGGCCGAAACCCGGGCCTTCATCGCCAACCTGATCACGGGCGGCTGACACTTTGCAAAACAATGCCGCGCGCCTGTCATGGGCGGCACGCGATAATTGATGCATTGCCGCATCCCCGCTGGCGCCCCACAGAACAGAACGCAGAAAGGAAAACCGATGTCCTTCCCGGCACCCGAAATCTTCAAGGCCTACGATATCCGCGGCATCGTGGACAAGACGCTCACCGCCGACGCGGTGCGCGCCATCGGCCACGCGCTCGGCTCCGAGGCGGTGAAGCGCGGCCAGCGCACGATCGCGGTCGGCCGCGACGGCCGGCTGTCGGGCCCGGAACTGGCCGGTGCGCTGGCCGAAGGCATCAACGCCGCCGGCGTGGATGTGCTGGACATCGGCTGCGTGCCGACCCCGCTGTCCTACTTCGCCGCTTTCGATCTGGGCACTGACAGCGCCGTCAGCGTGACCGGCAGCCATAACCCGCCGGACTACAACGGCCTGAAGATGGTGCTGGGTGGCCAGACGCTGTACGGCGACATGATCCAGGACCTGCGTCGCCGCATCATCGAAAACGATCTGGTGCACGGCCAGGGCACGACCCGCCAGGCCGACGTGCGCGACGCCTACATCACCCGCGTCACCGCCGACGTGAAGCTCAAGCGCCGCATGAAGGTGGTGATCGACTGCGGCAACGGCGTGGCCGGCGACATCGCCCCGCGTCTGTTCGAGGCGATGGGTTGCGAAGTGGTGCCGCTGTTCTGCGAAGTGGATGGCAATTTCCCGAATCACCATCCGGACCCGTCCAAGCCGGAAAACCTGGAAGACGTGATCCGCGTGCTGGCCGCCGGCGACGCCGAAATCGGCCTGGCTTTCGACGGCGACGGCGACCGCCTCGGCGTGGTCACCCGCGACGGCGAAATCATCTACCCGGACCGCCAGCTCATGCTGTTCGCCGCCGACGTGCTGTCGCGTCAGCCGGGCGCCCAGATCGTCTATGACGTCAAATGCACCCGCCTGCTGGCACCGTGGATCCGCGAACACGGCGGCGAACCGGTCATGTGGAACACCGGCCACGCGCTGATCAAGGCCAAGCTCAAGCAGAGCGGCGCCGCGCTGGCCGGGGAGATGAGCGGTCACATGTTCTTCAAGGAACGCTGGTTCGGCTTCGACGACGGCCTCTACGCCGGCGCCCGCCTGCTGGAAATCCTGTCCGCCTCGCCGGACGCCAACGCGGTGCTGAAGGCGCTGCCCACCGCCACCTCCACACCCGAGCTGAATCTGAAGATGAACGAAGGCGAACCGCACGCGCTGATCGCCGCAATGCAGCAATCAGCGGTGTTCGACGGCGCCCGCGACATCATCAAGATCGACGGCCTGCGGGTCGAGTACGCCGACGGCTTCGGCCTGATGCGCGCATCGAACACCACACCGGTGGTCGTGCTGCGCTTCGAGGCCGATAACGAAGCCGCGCTTGCCCGCATCCAGGCCGACTTCCGCCGTGTTCTGCTGGGTGCCCGGCCGGAGCTCGCACTGCCGTTCTGAGCACAGTCCGCCCATCCTCCGCGGCATGGCGGATGGGCTGCCGCGGGGCGGTATGAAACCGACGTGAAATAAATGCGTTCCCGCCCCTAAATGTCGCGGCCGGCATGCCGACAACAGGTTCATGCTCACTGCCGCTACCAACAACATCTATGTCGGCCGACAGCCCATCCTGGACCGGACCAGTGCGCTGTACGCCTACGAACTGCTGTTCCGTTCCGGCCATGTCGGACAGGCGGATTTCCATTGCGATATCAGCGCCACCGCGCGCGTGATCACCTCGGTATTCAACGAACTGGGGCTGGAACGCTCGCTCGGCGACGCACTGGGCTTCATCAACGTCAGCGAAGAAATGCTGATGTCCGAAGCCATCGAACTGCTGCCGGCAGACAAGATCGTGATCGAGCTGCTCGAAACGGTGCCGCCCACGCCCGAAGTCATCACCCGCGCACGCGAGCTGGTACGCAAGGGCTTCAAGCTGGCGCTGGACGACGTGCTCGAGCTGGACGAGCGCTTCCTGCCACTGATCCGCATCGCCTCCTTCATCAAGATCGACCTGCTGGGCGTACCCGCCGACGCGCTGGCCGATCTGGTCGAGAAATTCCGTCCGTTCAGCGCCAAGCTGCTGGCGGAAAAGGTCGATAGCGCAGAACAGGCGGCCTACTGCCACCAGCTCGGCTTCAGCTTCTTCCAGGGTTATTACTTCGCCCGCCCCAGCGTGCTCAGCACGCGCACGCTCACCGCCAGTGAAACCACGCTGCTGCGCCTGCTCGGCATGGTCATGAGCGACGCCGACACCAGCGAGATGGAGCCGCTGATCAAGCAGGAGCCGGCGCTGCTGGTGAACCTGATGCGCATCACCAACTCGGTCGGCAACGGCAGCAACCGCCAGATATCGACCGTGCGCGAAGCAATCACCCTGCTCGGCCGGCGCCAGTTGCAACGCTGGCTGCAGCTGCTGCTGTTCTGTTCGCAGGAAGGTGGTGGCGACAACAAACCACTGCTCAACATGGTGGCCACCCGCGCCCGCACGATGGAACTGCTGGCCGAACGCTGCGACAACCGCAGCTGCGACCCTGACGCCGCCTTCCTGACCGGCATCCTGTCGCTGCTGCCCACCCTGCTCGGCGTGGGCATGGATGAAGTGCTGCGCACCCTGGCGGTGGACGACCACATACGCGGCGCACTGACCGACGGCCACGGTCTGCTCGGCAACCTGCTCGCACTGCTGCGCAACTGGGAAGAGGACGCACTGAACGACTATGCGCAGGCACTGGGCGCGCTGCCACCGCTGACGGTCGAGGATTTCAATGTGGCGGTTTCCGAAGCCATGACCTGGGCGGCCGACCTCGGCAACCGCTGACACGGTCGTTCGACAGGACACGATTTGATGACCCAGCCCCCGACCCACGCCATCGAGCGCCTGTTCGCCGCCGCCGGCCAGCTGCCCACCATTCCCCGTGTGGTGCAGAAGCTGATCGAAACGCTGCGCGACGAAGACGCCGACCTGCAGCCGCTGATCGCCGACATCCGCACCGACCCGACCATTTCCGCCCGTGTGCTGAGGCTGGCCAATTCCGGCTTTTACGGCACCCGGCGCAGCGTCGGTTCAATCGACGAGGCGGTCACGCTGATCGGCACCCGCGCAGTACGCACCCTGGTCATTTCGGCCGGCATCAGCGGCAGCTTTCCGAAGGTGCCCGGCGTCGATCTGGAGAAATTCTGGCGGCACGCCATGCTCACCGCCACGCTCGCGTCGGTGCTGGCGAAACGGGCAGGCATGAATGGTGAGTACGCCTACAGTGCCGGCCTCATGCACCGGGTCGGCCAGCTCATGATCCACATCGCTTTCCCGCGCATCGCCGACGAAATCGCCCGCGACTGTCACGACCTGAGCGTGGGCGAACGCGCCGCGATGGAACAGCTCAAGCTGCACACCAATCACTGTGAAGTGGGCGCCGAACTGGCCATGCGCTGGAATTTCCCGGACGACATCGCGCACGCGCTGCAGCACTACAGCCAGCCTCAGCTCGAAGAGGCCGGCGATCTGTCCCGGCTCACCCATCTGGCGGCACGCATCGCCTTTGCCATCAGCGACGGACTGCCGGCTGCCGGCATCGCCGGTACGCTGGACCCGGCCCTGACCCGTGCCTGCGGCCTGGAACGTGAAGCGCTGGTCGATGACATCGTGCAGTGCGCAGAACAGGCGGCCAGCGGAGACCCAGGCATCTAGTATCCAGACAGCTTCCATGAAATGAAAAAGCCGCCCGTGGGCGGCTTTTTCATTTCAGCGTTCAGCGCATCTTCGGGTTCAGCGTGCCGCGGTTGTAGTCCTTGTCACCGGGCAGCAGCGTGCGGGTGCCGAACCAGCCGCCCTGCGCACCTTCCGGCCGCAGCTGATTCTGCGGATAGCTGTCGGCCACCTTCTTCGCCTCGGCCTGCTTCGCCTGATCGACGAAGCGCCAGCGGCCGTCCGGCATCAGTTCGACCCGGTCGCCGGCGGCGGTGGTCGCCTCGATCACCGCGCCCTCGCCCGCCTGCGCGCAGACGGACGCCAGCAGCATCAGCACGGCCGCACGCGTTTTCATCCGAGCTTTCCTTCCACCCACTTCGCCACGCCGGTCAGCGCGGCCGGCAGATTTTCCGGCTGGGTGCCGCCCGCCTGCGCCATGTCCGGCTTGCCGCCGCCCTTGCCGCCGACCTGGCCGGCGACGAAGTTGACCAGTTCGCCGGCTTTCACCTTCGCGATCAGATCCGCGGTCACGCCAGCGATCAGGCTCACCTTGCCGTCGTTCACCGCGGCCAGCACGATGGCAGCCGAGCCGAGCTTGTCGCGCAGCTTGTCCAGCGTTTCGCGCAGCGCCGGCACGTCGGCGCCTTCCATCACCGCGGCCAGCACCTTCGCGCCGCCGACAGCCACCGCCTGCGCGGCCAGTTCGTCGCCCTGACTGGCGGCGAGCTTGCTCTTCAGACGGGCGATTTCCTTTTCCAGCGCGCGCACGTTGTCGATCACCTGAGCGATCTTGGCCGGCAGCTCATTGGCCGGCGCCTTGAACGCGGCAGCGGCTTCCGACACCAGCCTGTCCTGACGCTGCACGAAAGCCACCGCGTTCTCGCCGGTGATGGCCTCGACCCGGCGCACGCCGGCAGCGACGCCCGCTTCCACGGTGATCTTGAACAGACCGATGTCGCCGGTGCGGGCGACGTGGGTACCACCGCACAGTTCGCGCGACGAACCGATGTCCAGCACGCGCACCTCGTCGCCGTACTTCTCGCCGAACAGCATCATGGCGCCCGACTTCTGCGCGTCCTCGATGCCCATCACGCGCGCCTGGGTGGCCGCGTTGGCGAGGATTTCGGCATTGACGATGCGCTCGACACGGCCGATTTCGTCGTCGGTCATCGGCGCGGTGTGCACGAAATCGAAGCGGGTCTTGTCGGCGTCGACCAGCGAGCCCTTCTGCTGCACGTGGTCGCCCAGCACCTCGCGCAGCGCCTTGTGCATCAGGTGGGTGACCGAGTGGTTGCGCGCGGTGGCGGCGCGGGCGCGCACATCAACACGCGCGCTCACGCTGTCGCCGACCGCGATGCGGCCGGTGCCGACCACGCCGTGGTGACCGAACACCGCCGCCTGTATCTTCAGCGTGTCCTCGACCTTGAAAATGCCCTGGGCCGCGCGCAGTTCGCCGCGGTCGCCAACCTGGCCGCCGGATTCGGCGTAAAAGGGCGTGTTGTCCAGCACCACGACGCCCAGTTCGCCTTCGTGCAGTTCATTCACCGGAGCGCCATCGCGGTACAGCGCCAGCACCTTGCCGGCCGCGTCCAGCGTGTCGTAGCCGTGGAAGGTGGTGGACGCGCCGTCGTATTCGAGCGCGGTCGCCATCTTGAACTTGCCGGCGGCGCGTGCCTGTTCCTTCTGGCGTGCCATTGCGGCGTCGAAGCCTGCGGTATCCACGGTGAGGCCGCGCTCGCGGCAGATGTCTGCGGTCAGATCGAGCGGGAAGCCGTAGGTGTCGTGCAGCTTGAACGCGGTTTCGCCATCCAGCGGCGTGCCCTGCGCCAGCGCGGCCAGCGCCGATTCCAGGATGTCCATGCCGTTGGCGATGGTGGCGAAGAAGCGCTCCTCTTCCTGCCGCAGCACGTCCATCACCTTCTGCTGCGCCGCAGCCAGATCCGGATAAGCAGCACCCATCTGCGCCACCAGGTCCGGCACCATGCGGTGGAAGAAGGCGGCGCGTGCGCCCAGCTTGTAGCCGTGACGGATGGCGCGGCGAATGATGCGGCGGAGCACGTAGCCGCGGCCTTCGTTGCCCGGAATGACGCCGTCGGCGATCAGGAAGGAACAGGCGCGGATGTGGTCGGCCAGCACCTTCAGCGACGGCGTGTCGAGGTCGGTGGTCTGTGTTTCGCGCGCGGCGGCGGCGATCAGCGCGACGAACAGGTCGATTTCGTAATTGCTGTGCACGCCCTGCAGCACCGCGGCGATGCGCTCCAGACCCATGCCGGTGTCCACGCTGGGCTTGGGCAGCGGATGCAGCACGCCCGCTTCGTCGCGGTTGAACTGCATGAACACGTTGTTCCAGATTTCGATGTAGCGGTCGCCGTCCTCGTCCGGCGAGCCCGGCGGGCCGCCCGGAATGTGGGCGCCGTGATCGTAGAAGATTTCGGTACACGGGCCGCAGGGGCCGGTGTCGCCCATCATCCAGAAGTTGTCCGAGGCGTAGCGCGCGCCCTTGTTGTCGCCGATGCGGATGACGCGCTCGGCCGGCACGCCGATTTCCTTCGTCCAGATGTCGAAGGCTTCGTCGTCTTCGGCATAGACGGTGATCGTGAGCTTGTCCTTGGGCAGCTTGAACACTTCGGTCAGCAGTTCCCACGCGAACGCGATGGCGTCGCGCTTGAAGTAGTCGCCGAAGCTGAAGTTGCCCAGCATTTCGAAGAAGGTGTGGTGACGCGCGGTGTAGCCGACGTTTTCCAGATCGTTGTGCTTGCCGCCGGCGCGCACGCATTTCTGCGAGGTGGTGGCGCGGTTGTAGCTGCGCTTGTCGAAGCCGAGGAACACGTCCTTGAACTGGTTCATGCCGGCGTTGGTGAACAGCAGCGTCGGGTCCTCGTGCGGCACCAGCGAGCTGGAGGACACGATCTGGTGGCCCTTGGAAGCGAAGAAATTCAGGAAGGCGGAGCGGATATCGGCGCTGTTCATGGTCGGCAATCAGGATTTCAGGGCGCGCGCTGCGGCGCGAAAACAGTCGCGGATTCTAGCATTCGCGCCGCCGCCGGCCTGATGGCCGTGGCGCGTTCAGGCGACGGCCGGCTCCGCGCTCACGCCGGCCACCTCGGCGACGATGCGGCAGGAACGCAGGCGCAGCGCGAAGTCGTGGATGTCGGTCACCACCATCAGTTCGTCCGCGCCAGTGCGCTCGACCAGCGACGCCAGGCCGCGGCGCACGGTATCGGGGCCGCCGACCACCGCTTCGGCGAGGAAGGCATCGACCGAGGCCTTCTCGTGGCCGGCCCACAGCGGCGTCATGTCGGCCACCGGCGGGCGCAGCCGCAGTGACTCGCCGCGCATCAGCGCCAGCACACGCTGCTGCGTCGAGGTGAACAGCCCGCGCGCCTCGTGGTCGCTGTCGGCGGCGATCACCGGCACGCCCAGCATCAGGTGCGGCCGGTCGAGCACCGCCGATGGCCGGAACAGTTCGCGGTACAGGCGGGCGGCCTCCAGCATCATGCGTGGCGCGAAATGGGCGGCGAAGGCGTAAGGCAGGCCCAGCTGGGCCGCCAGCTGCGCACTGAACAGGCTGGAGCCGAGCAGCCACACCGGCACTTCGGTGCCCTCGCCCGGCATCGCCCGCACCGCCTGCCCGGGCTGCGCCGGCGCCAGCAGCGCGCGCAGTTCGGCCACCTGCTCCGGAAAGTCGTCGCCATTGGCTGAAAGATCGCGACGCAGTGCGCGCATGGTCGCGCGGTCGGCGCCCGGCGCGCGGCCCAGCCCCAGATCGATGCGCCCCGGATACAGCGTGGCCAGCGTGCCGAAGCTTTCCGCCACCACCAGCGGCGCGTGATTGGGCAGCATGACGCCGCCCGAGCCTACGCGGATGCGCGAAGTCTGGCCGGCCACGTGGCCGATCAGCACCGCGGTGGCGGCACTCGCGATGCCATCCATATTGTGGTGCTCGGCCAGCCAGTAGCGCCTGAAGCCCAGCTGTTCGACATGACGCGCCAGCGCGACGGCTTCCTGCAGCGCATCGGCCACGCTGCCACCGTGGCGGACCGGCACCAGATCGAGCATGGACAGCGGAATGTTGAACGGTTCGGGCATCGGGGCTCCAGCTCGGAAGACTGCGGTGGGGACGGAGGGCGGCGGACTGCGCACAGCCCGGCCGTTGCGGGCACATGCCAGTGGATATCGGGGCGGCGCGAAAGTTTGCAAGCGCCGGCTGGCCCGGTATCGTCGAGCACTGCAGCGGAAGGCCTGTTCCGCCCGCGCCCCACCGTGAAGAGGGAGGAGTTCCGCCGTGACCGACGCCGCGCACACGACTGCCGCACAGGGCTTCATTCTCGCCCTCGACCAGGGCACGACCAGTTCGCGCGCGCTGGTGTTCGACGCCGCCGGCCGGGTGGTCGCGATGGCGCAGCGCGAACTTCCCCAGATGTATCCGCAGCCTGGCTGGGTCGAACACGATGCGCTGCGCATCTGGACCGACACCCTGGCCTGCATGCACGAAGCGCTGCTGCGCGCGGCGCTGAAACCGGCCGACATCGCCGCCATCGGCATCACCAACCAGCGCGAAACCGTGGTGCTGTGGGACAGAGCGACCGGCACGCCGCAGGCACCCGCCATCGTATGGCAGGACAGGCGTACCGCCGACGCCTGCGCCCGGCTGCGCGCAGACGGACACGAAGCCTTCGTGCGCGGCCGGACAGGGCTGGTGCTCGACCCCTACTTTTCGGCCAGCAAGATCGCCTGGCTGCTGGACCATGTGCCCGGCGCCCGCGGCCGTGCCGAACGCGGCGAACTGGCCTGCGGCACCCTCGACAGCTGGCTGGTGTGGCAGCTCACCGGTGGTCGCCGCCACATCACCGACCTCACCAACGCCAGCCGTACCCAGCTGCTGGACATCCGCAGCGGGCGCTGGGACGACGATCTGCTGGCCCTGTTCGGCGTACCGCGCGCGCTGCTGCCCGAAGTGCTGCCGTCGGCCGGCCCTCTGGCCGATACCGACCCCGCCCTGTTCGGCCGCGCGATTCCGCTGACCGGCATCGCCGGTGACCAGCAGGCAGCGCTGTACGGTCAGGGCTGCAACGCGGCCGGCCTGGCGAAGAACACCTATGGCACCGGCTGTTTCATGCTGATGCACACCGGCCGGCAGGTGATCGCCTCCACCCACGGCCTGCTCGCCACCTGCGCGGCGCAGACCTCGAGCGACATCGAATACGCGCTCGAAGGCAGCGTGTTCGTGACCGGGGCGCTGGTGCAGTGGCTGCGTGACGGGCTGGGCCTGATCGCGCGCTCGGCCGACATCGAGGCGCTGGCCGCCAGCGTGCCGGACAGCGGCGGCGTCACCGTGGTGCCGGCCTTCACCGGGCTGGGCGCGCCGCACTGGTCGGCGGACGCGCGCGGCGCGCTGTACGGGCTGACCCGCGGCACCACCCCTGCCCACATCGCCCGCGCCGCGCTGGAGGCGATCGCGCTGCAGACGCTGGACGTGATGCGCGCGATGGAAGCCGACGCCGGCGCGCCGCTGCGCGCGCTGAGGGTGGATGGCGGCGGCACCGCGAACGCCCTGCTGATGCAGATGCAGGCCGATCTGCTGGGCTGCCCGGTACAGGTGGCGCCGACCGCCGAAACCACCGCGCTGGGGGCCGCACTGCTGGCCGCCCGCGGCTGCGGGCTGGACATGGCGCTGCCGGAAACCGGCGGCCGCAGTTTCGAGCCGCAGGACGACACGCTGGCCACCACGCTGCTGCCACGCTGGCAGCAGGCGATCGCAGCCACCATGCAGATGGCTGCGCGCTGAAAGTCGGTCACCGGGGGCCGGCCGCGCCGCAGCTCAGTCTGCAGCCCCCTCAGCGCCGCCCGGACTGTCGCCGCTGCCGCCTTCCGCGCCGCCACCCATGCCCCACTTGAGCGCCAGCCGTACTAGATCGATGTCGGTGCGGGTGCCGAGTTTGGCCTTGATCTGATAGTGAGTGTTCTGCGCGGTTTTCGGGCTGATGTGCAGCATCTGGCCGATCTCGTCCGGCGTGCGGCCGTCGAGCAGCAGCCGCAGCACCTCGAATTCGCGCGGTGACAGCGCATCGAGCGGATTGTCCGACTCGTTCAGCAGCGCAAGCGCCAGTTCGGGCGCGATGTCCGGGCTGAGCACCCGGCGCCGTGCCGCCACCTGATAGACCGCATCGATCAGCACGTCCGGCGCGCAGCTCTTGGTCACGTAGCCGAGCGCGCCGGCGCGCAGCGCCTGCGACGCGAACAGCGGGTCACGGTGCATGCTGAACACCAGAATGCGCGCGCGCCCATCACGCTGCACCAGCCGGCGCACCAGTTCGACCCCGCCCATGTCGGGCAGGCCCAGGTCCAGCACCACCACGTCCGGCTCCACGCTGCGGAAGGCGGTCAGCGCCTCGCCCGCGGTGGACGCCTCCGCCTCGATGCGCAGGTCGGGCCGGCGTTCCAGCAGCCGGCGATAGCCTTCGCGCACCACCGCGTGATCGTCGACCAGCAGCAGACGGATCATGCGAGCACTCCTTCGTTTCTGTTCGTCGCCGCGCCGGCATCGGCCGGCAGTACCACCTCGACCCGCAGGCCACCTTCGCTGCGCGGCGTCAGCGTGAGCCGGCCGCCCAGCGCATTCACCCGCTCGCGCATGCCCAGCACGCCCAGCCCGCCTTCGAACTTCGCACCTTCGAGCGGCCGGCCATCGTCATCGACGCTCAGTCTGACCTCGCCGCCGACGCAGCGCAGCGATACCGCGATATGACGGGCATCCGCGTGCTTCTGCGCATTGGTCAGGCTTTCCTGCACGATGCGGTAGAGGCTCACGTTCAGGTTGTCGGCCAGACCGGACGGGTCACCCTGAATGTCCAGCGTGTGCAGGCAGCGACCGTGGCTGCTGCGGTTGCGGCTGTCGATCAGCTGTTCCAGACAGGCCGCCAGACCGAAAGCTTCCAGCCCGACCGGCCGCAGTTCGCGCAGGATGAGCTGCAGCACTTCCATCATGTGCGCGGTGATGCGCGAAATCGCCTCGGCGCAGGGCGTGAGCGCCGGCAGCTGGTCGTGCGCCAGTTCGCGCGCATAGGCCGCCTCGGCCTGGATGGAGGTGAGGCACTGGCCCATTTCGTCGTGCAGTTCGCGCGCAAGCCGGCGCCGCTCCTCCTCGCGCACGTCGAGCAGACGGCGGGCAAGCAGGCGCTGTTCCTCCATGGTGTGCTGCAGCCGGCCGGCCAGATGGTTGAACACCTGGCCGATGCGCTGCAGTTCGATCAGTTCGAAAGACGGCAGGCGCACCGACAGGTCACCGGCCTGCATGCGCTCAACGCCGCGCAGGATGTCATCAGCCGGGCGCAGCACCCGGCGCACCGGCAGATAGACCAGCACGTTCAGCAGCAGCACGCCGGCGGTGATGATGAGCAGGTTGCGGATGGCGGTCGCCACCGACTGCGCCACGCTGTTGTAATTGGGCGTCAGCAGCAACTCACCTACCTTGATGCCCGGATAGCGGCCGACCGCGCCGACATAGCGCGCCTCCTCGCCCACCACCCGGCGCATCAGGCTGGCCGGCAGCCAGACCGGCGCTTCGGCGTCGCCGAAACAGCGCTGCACCACCGGACGTGAGTAGATGTTGATCACCTCGGCACAGAAATGCACCAGCCGGCCTATGCCCTCCAGATCGTTCAGTTCCAGCGAACCCAGATCGCGCACGAAAGGCGGCGACACGCGGGAAATCTCGTTCTCGATCAGCTGCTTGATGGTGTCGCCGGTACGCGGGATGTCGGCGTGCAGCCGTTCGCGGGTCTGTACCAGCGTGAATGCGATCGCGCAGGCCAGCAGCAGCAGCGCAAACAGCGTGATGCGGATCAGCAGGATGCGCTTGAGGTCTACGCGTTTCATCGGCAGGCGTTACGAGACGGGTGATGGAGGCACATTGTGCGCATGCGCTGATCAGCCGGCCAGCGCGGCCGGATCATAGGGTGCCGCCCGACGGCCCGGAGCGGGCAATTTGACCGTACCGCCTGCGGCAGAACACCGGCGTGCCGGCAGCCGGCCCGGCCTAAGCTGCGCTCACTCTCAACACGGAGCATCCGAACGTGACCTTCCGCATGACATCAAGCCGCCTGAAGACTTTGCTGGGTACAGCCCTGCTCGCCGCCGGCCTGCTCGCCACCGCAGCCGCCGATGCCCGCGATCTCGCCGAAGTGAAATCCAGCGGCCAGCTGCGGGTCGGCCTGTACAAGGACTTCCCTCCCTACGCCGACGACGGCGCCGGCATCGATGTCGACATCGCGCGCGCGCTGGCCGAAAAAATGGGTCTGAAAGCGGTGCTGGCCAGCTATGACGCCGGCGAGAACATGGACGACGACCTGCGCAACATCGTCTGGAAGGGCACGGTGCTCGGCCCGGCAGTCTCCGACGTGATGGTGCACGTACCGGTGGACCCGGTCATGAGCCAGCGCAACCCGCAGGTGCGCATCTTCGGCGCCTACCACCGCGAAACCCTGGCCGCGCTGCGCGACACCGAAAAGCTGCCCAAGCTGGACAAGGTGGCTGACATCGACCAGCAGCCGCTGGGCGCCGAAGGCGAATCCATCCTGTCGATGGCGCTGCTGTCGTCGGACGCCGGCCGGCTGCGCAGCCAGCTACATCACTATGCGTCGATGACCGATGCCCGCAAGGCGCTCGAATCCGGTGAAATCGCGGCCTTCCTCGGCATGCGCAGCCAGATCGAACCGATGAAGGCCGCCACCGGCAGCCGCTTCACGATGAGCAATCCGCCGCCGCTGCCGGGCCTGCCGCAGGCCGGCTGGGCGCTGGGCATGGCGGTGGTGGCCGACGCCGCCGACCTGGAACAGGCGCTGAAGAAGGCGCTGGCCGACCTGGAAAGCGACGGTACGCTGGACCGCATTTTCAAGAAGCACGCGGTCACCCGCATGCCGCCGCTGTAACCGGGCGACAGCGGGTCAGTGGCCTGCGACCTGCCCCGGCAGGTCGAGGCAGTCGGTAAACAGGCCGCGCACGCCGGCCGCGATCAGCGCGGCCGCGCGGTCGGCCTGATTCACCGTGTAGCACAGCAGCGGAATACCGGCGCCGACGATGTCGGCCAGGCGCTCCGCGGCAAGGCGGCCGTGATCGCAATGCAGCGACACCGCGCCCAGCGTGCGCATCTGCGTGCGCCAGTCATCCGGCACCGCTTCGAACAGCAGCCCGCGCGGCACCTCGGGCGCCCGCGCGCGGGCCGCGTCCAGCGCATCGAAATCGAAGGATGAAAACAGTGGCAGCGTGCGCCCGACCGGCCAGCGCGCCGCCACCGTGCGCGCCACCGCGTCACCGGTGGCACGGGCATGGCCCGGCGCCGGCTTGATTTCGATATTGGCGTCGAGATCGAGCGCGACCAGCAGCGCGATCGCTTCTTCCAGTGTGGGAATGACTTCGCCGGCAAAGGCCCGGCCGTGCCAGGCACCGGCGTCGAGCTGGCGCAGCGCGGCGAAGTCGTGCTCAGCCACTGCACCACGGCCACTGGTGGTGCGCTCCAGCGTGTCGTCGTGGATGAGCACCGGCACGCCGTCGCGGCTCAGCATCACGTCGAACTCGACCATGCGGAAGCCGGCCGCCGCGCCGGCGCGTATCGCCGCCAGCGTGTTTTCCGGCGCGGCACGACCGCCGCCCCGGTGGGCGATCCACAGCGGTCGCCCCCAGTCGCTCACGGGTAGGCGCTCACCGGTTCGACCTCACTGGTTCTGCAGCAGATCGCGCGCCTCGCGCGCAACCTGATCGTCGACCAGCCAGGCGATGGCCGACAGCAGTTCGATGGACTGACCGCTGGCCACGCCCTCCTTCACCCAGTTCTCGATCGCACGCACCCGCGCGGCGTCGTCGAGCGCGAGCAGCTTGAGCAGCGGCTCGCGCACCGACGCGTCCTCGCGTGCACTGCGTATCAGCAGCACCAGCTGTTCGCTGTCGCTCATTGCGCCGCCCGCATCACGGCACTGTCCAGCGCGGCCTTGGCCGGCTTGCGGTCAGCCCACAGCGCCTCCAGTTCTTCGTCGAGTGCTGCGCGCACCTTGGGGTTGGCCGACGCGACACTGGGGCCGCCGTCTGCCGCCGCCGCACCGCCGCGACCGGCCAGCTGACGCAGCGCCACGCGCACCACGCCATCGGCAGTCGGTGCATCCACCGGGCTCAGCGCCACCACGCCAGCACGGTTCAGCGGTACGAAACCGGTGTCCAGCGCCCATCGCGCCTGACGCTCCGGATCGAGCGCGAAGGTGACGAAGCGGGCGATGGTCTGCAGATCGGCCGCGCTGCGGCCAGCCGACACCCACAGCGAGGCGCCATCGGCCAGCGTGTGGCCGGTCTTGTTGTACACGTCTTCGTGGAAGGGCAGCGGTGCCACACCCACCTCGAACTTGGCGTCGTGCTTGATTGCCGGCCACGAGGAAGACATCGCGGTCAGCACCTGGCACTTGCCGCTGGAGAACATCGGCACCGCCTCGTCGCCGCGGCCGAAGATGTGCAGATAGCGGCTCTTGTACCAGGACGACATCATGGCCAGGTGCTTCACCTGCACCAGACCGTTGAACGCCAGTTCCTCACCCGCCTTCTGGCCCTTCTTGGCCGCCACCTTGCGGGCGAACGGCTCGTTGTGCCAGGCACTCACGTTGTCCACGTGCACCAGCGCCGGACGTGCGCTCGTATAGGGGCAGGAATAGCCGGCGTCGCGCAGGTCACCGAGCGCGGACTGCAGCGTGAGCCAGTGATTGGGCGGCTGCTGCGGGTCCAGGCCAACGCGGGTGAAGGCGTCCTTGTTGTAGAACATGACCGGCGTGGCCAAACCGATGGCCAGTGCATTCAGCCGGCCCTTGCCATCGGCCAGCCAGGACGGCATCGGCGACGGAATGCGCACCGCGGCGAACTTCTCCTTGCCCTTGGCCATCACGTCGGCCAGCGGGGTGTAGCGCACCTTGCCGTCGAGGAAATGAGCACGGGCATCGGCATCCAGCACCTGCATCGCGGGCGCGGCACCGTCGTCCCACTTGCGGGCGCTCAGCACGATCTTCTGCGACGCCTTGCCACTGGCGTTGAAGTCATCGACCAGCTTCTGCAGCGCCTGCGCGGTGCTCTCATCGAGCGAGTGCGCCAGTTCCAGCGGTTCGGCTTCCTTCGCCGGTGCGGCCGCCTTCTTGCTGGCGGCAGCCGGTTTCTTCGCGGGGCTCTTCTTCGCGTCCTGCGCGTGCAGGGCGAGCGGGAAAGCAAGGACGCTGGCCGCGATCAGTGCGGCGAACGGCTTGAGGGTCATGCGGTGTTCTCCTTCTGTGCCGCCTCGGGGCGGCGGGCTGCTCTGAAATCTCTTGCAAGCGCGGCAGGCGCGGTGCGCTGCCGGCGCTGACTCATGGCGCGGGGTTGGTGTAGCGCAGGTGGATCGCGTCGATCGCCTTGCACAGCTCGTCAGACAGGCTGACCGACCACGCGCTGATATTTTCCCGCAACTGGGTGGCGTTCGTCACCCCGATCAGCGTGCTGGCCACCGTGCTGCGGCGGTAGCAGAAGGCCAGCGCCAACTGCGCCGGCGTGAGCCCGTGCTCGCGCGCCAGCGCTGCATAGGCGCGCGAAGCCGGCGCCACGTTCTCCTTGAAATAGCGCTGGCCGAACTGCGGAAATTCGGTGATGCGGCCGGCCGCATCGGCGTCGTCCGCATACTTGCCGCTGAGGTGGCCGAAGCCCATCGGCGAATAGGCGAGCAGCGACACCTGCTCTCGCGCGCACACCTCCGACAGCCCGAAATCGAAGGTGCGGTTCATCAGGTGGTAGGCGTTCTGGATGCTCACCACCCGCGGCAGCCCCTCGTCGGCCAGGCGCATGCAGGTCATCAGCCCCCAGGGCGTTTCGTTGGACACGCCGATGTGGCGCACCTTGCCTTCGGCGATCAGCTTCGCCATCGTTTCCAGCTGGCTGCGCAGCGACGCGGCGTCGCGTTCGGCCGCCGGGTCGTATTCGTAGTGGCCGAACATCGGCACGTTACGGGCCGGCCAGTGGATCTGGTACAGGTCGATATGGTCAGTGCCCAGCCGGCGCAGCGAACCTTCGACCGCGGCGCGGATGTTGGCTTCGTCCAGCGCCAGCGGGCCGCCGCGTATCCACGGCATGCCGCGCGCCGGCCCCGCCACCTTGGTAGCAACGATCACCTTGTCGCGCGGTTTCTTCGCCAGCCAGCTGCCGACGATGCTTTCGGTGGCGCCGCAGGTTTCGGCGCGCGCCGGGACCGGGTACATTTCGGCCGCGTCGAGCAGGTCGATGCCGGCTTCGAAAGCTTCGTCCATCAGCGCATGCGCGCTGCGCTCATCGACCTGCTGGCCGAAGGTCATGGTGCCCAGCCCGATGGCGGGCACGTCCAGCGACGAGCGTCCGAGCCGGCGCCGCGCGATATCCTTGCTGTCCATGATGTGGCTTGAGGAAGTCCGGAGGTGTGTCTGGCAAGGGCCAGACATGTACCACAGACCGTGTCTCACCACGTCGATTCCCGCAGATCGGAAATATCTTGAAAACACATCTCAACGGCCTGCTGCTCTACTGCCGCCCCGGCTTCGAGCGCGAATGCGCGCAGGAAATCGCCGACCGCTGCGGCGAAGCAGGCCATCTGGTCGAGGTCAGCGCCGAGCAGAACAGCGGCTGGGTCGAGGCGCAGGCCGAAGGCGGCACGCTGTGGGCGCTCACCCGCATCCTGCGCTGGCAGGACCTGTGTTTCGCCCGCCAGCTGCTGTTTTCCGGCCGCACGGTCGAAGGCATGGCGCCCGGCGACCGGGTGACGCCGCTGGTCGAGGCGGCACGCGAACTGTGCGACGGCTACGCCGACTTTCTGGTCGAAACGCCGGACACCGATGACGCGAAATCGCTGTCGTCGATGATCAAGAAGCTGGAACCGCACCTGAGCCAGGCGCTGGAAGAGGCCGGCGCCTTCAGCGACGCGCCGGACGCGCCGCGCCTGCACATTCTGTTCACCGCCACCGACCGTGCCACCGTGGCGCTGAGCTGGCCAGGCCGGCGCAGTGAGTGGCTGAACGGCATCCCGCGGCTGCGCATGCCGCGCGAAGCACCGTCGCGCTCGACGCTGAAGCTGGCCGAAGCCTTCCACACCCTGCTGTCGGAAGACGAACAGGAACGCCTGCTCAAGCCGGGCATGAGCGCGGTCGATCTGGGTGCTGCCCCGGGCGGCTGGACCTGGCAGCTGGTGTCGCGCCACATCAGCGTGACCGCGGTGGACAACGGCCGCATGAACCCGGAACTGCTGGAATCCGGCCTGGTGGTGCACAAACGCGAGGACGGCTTCCGCTTCGTGCCGCGCAAGCCGGTGGACTGGCTGGTATGCGACATGGTCGAACAGCCGCGCCGCGTGGCCGCGCTGGCCGCCCGCTGGCTCACCCAGGGCCTGTGCCGGCACGCGGTGTTCAACCTCAAGCTGCCGATGAAGCGCCGCTACGACGAACTGCAGCTGTGTACCGACCTGATCGCGGAAGCCATGGGCGACCGCAAGTACGTGCTGCGCTGCCGCCAGCTCTATCACGACCGGGAAGAAGTCACCTGCTATCTCGGCGACCCGGGCAAGGCCGGCGGCGGCGGACGCAAGCGGAAACGCTGAACGCCTCGCGCGTGCCGCCGCCGTTATCGCGGCGAGGGCGCCGCTCCCACGGAACCGGTCGCGGTCTGCGCAGATTCCCGTGGGAGCGGCGCCCCCGCCGCGATGCAGCCTGCGATCACGCCCAGCATCGGATCCGCCCCTGATCGCCGCGGCCAAGCCCCCCTGCTCCAGCCAAGACCCGCAACAAACACGTGTAAGCGGCGCCCCGCCGCGACATGTCCCGGCCAAGGATCGACTCCGGCCGGTGGCCGCGCAGAACCGGCCCCAGACTGGCGCCGACGACAGCCCGCGCCTGTGCGATAATGCGCGCCGCAGTCGCCTCGCCGGTTATGGCGCGGCATGAGGTGTGCGGCCTTCAATGGCCTTCCTTCCCCCGCCCTGGCGCCTGCGCCCCCGGGCTCGACATTCGCGCAGGCATCCACGCCGCGCGCCTCGCGCCGGGTTTTCCGGAACCGATTTCCCCAGCCTGAACCGGCATGCCAGGCGGAAGTCCACAGAAGCGTCCCGCGCCGCGGCCACAAGCCATGTGCGCGCTTCTGCACGAGAGAGCTTCGCACCCATGTCGTTTGATGAACTCGGGCTGATTCCCGAACTGCTGCGCGCGGTGGCCGATACCGGCTACACCTCGCCCACCCCCATCCAGGCCCAGGCCATTCCGGTCGTACTGGCCGGCCGTGACGTGATGGGCGGTGCCCAGACCGGCACCGGCAAGACCGCCAGCTTCACCCTGCCGCTGCTGCAGCGCCTCGCGCCGCACGCCAACAGCTCGCCGTCGCCGGCCAAGCATCCGGTGCGCGCGCTCATCGTGTGCCCGACCCGCGAACTGGCGATGCAGGTGCACGAAAGCGTCAAGACCTACAGCAAGCACCTGCCGCTGCGCTCGTCCTGCATCTATGGCGGCGTCGACATGAAGGCCCAGGTGGCCGAACTGCGCGAAGGCCGCGAAATCGTGGTCGCCACGCCCGGCCGCCTGCTCGACCACGTCGAAGGCAAGACCGTGAATCTGGGCCAGATTCAGATGCTGGTGCTGGACGAAGCCGACCGCATGCTGGACATGGGCTTCATCCCCGACATCAAGCGCATCCTCGCGCTGCTGCCGACCCAGCGCCAGAGCCTGCTGTTCTCGGCCACCTTCTCGGAAGAGATCAAGAAGCTGGCGCAGGCCATGCTGCGCGACCCGCAGCTGATCGAGGTCGCGCGCCGCAACGCCACCGCGGAAACCATCACCCACCGCGTGCACGCCTGCGACACCGACGACAAGCGCGCGCTGCTCACCCACCTGCTGACGCAGGAAAGCTACGCCGACCGTCAGGCGCTGGTGTTCGTGAATACCAAGTTCGGCGCCAGCCGACTGGCCCACCACCTGGTGCGCCAGGGCGTGGCCGCCGACGCCATCCACGGCGACAAGAGCCAGCAGCAGCGCACCGAAGCACTGGAAGCGTTCAAGAACGGCAGTGTGCGCGTGCTGGTGGCGACCGACGTCGCCGCCCGCGGCCTGGACATCGAAGACCTGCCCTTCGTGATCAACTTCGAACTGCCGCACAACGCCGAAGACTACGTGCACCGCATCGGCCGTACCGGCCGTGCCGGCCGCTCGGGCGAAGCCATTTCGCTGGCCGCCCCGGAAGAAAAGGGCCGCGTCGCCGACATCGAAAAGCTCATCCGCAAGCCGATCGAAATCGTCGCCCCGGACGGCTTCGACCCGCGCGCCCAGCGCGGCCGCGAACCGCGCCACGAGCGTTCGGAGCGCAGCGAGCGCCCGGAACGCGGCGAACGCCGCAGCCGTAGCGGTGCCGGCAGCGACGCCCCGCGCCCCCCCCGCGCCCCGCGTCCGGCCCAGAAAATGATCGCCGCTGACGGCTTCGACTTCAGCAAGCCCTACGAATCCGCCACCCCGGCCGACGCCTCCGCTCCGGCCTCCGGCGACACATCCGCCGCCAAGCGCCCCCGCCGCATGATCGCCGCCCTGCTCGGCGGCAGCGGCAAGCGCTGATCGCCCCCGGTCGGCATCCCCGCCGACCGCCCTCCTCCGCCTTCGCTCCCCGACCGCAAAAGAAAAGGCCCGCACAAGGCGGGCCTGCAAAAGAGGGAGTATGCAAGGCCGGCATGCAGCCGGACAGCAACCCAAGCTTAGCGGTTTGAGCGGGAGGGGGTTATCCGGAATCAGCAATGCCGCACGCAGCAGGAAAACCTGCGGCTAGAAGTCCGACGTCTGTCATCCGCTGCTGGCGCCATCTCTCGCGACTTTTACCTGGCTGATCACCTCGCAGTCGGATCGCTGCTACCGGGCTCAATCCATGAGCCCGGTAGCAGCGATCATGCTGAGAATGCTTTCCGATTCCAGCGAGGCCAGCCATGAACGATCCGAATACCTGGATGGACCTTTGGCTGAAGCCGGAAGCGCTCGACACCCACTCGCTTCCTGACATCGCCTATCCGATTCCCGAACACGCCTTCGAACATGTACTGGAAAGCGGCTCACTCCCGTTCGAGCTGATGCTCTACGGCCTGCAGTTGCGGGCGAACGATGACCCAGATCTGTGGCGGTCGTTGTCACCCGCGATAGATCGTCTGACTGAACTTCTGGCACCTGAAGACCCGCGGACAACGCTTTGCGTATCAGGCGAGAACTGGTGGCTTGACGTCGGACCACTGGATCCAGGCCAGGAACTGGTCACCCTGCAGCGTGAGATGGAGGTCATCGCAGCCATTCGCCCACTGACGGACGGGCGGCTCCGCATCTCGACGTACCGCCCGTTGGACGCAAAGAGCATCAGCTATCTGATTGCCCTGGGGCAAACGCCGCATCCGGACTCCGGCGTATGCATGCGAGAAAACAACTGGGCGTACGCACTTGACGGTGCCGCGGCCAACGGCAACGCCTACGCCGCGGATCGCGGCGAAGCCTATCTGTCTTACTGGCAGTACGGCCTTGGGATATCCGCGGACGGCAGCAGCCTTCCCATCTGGCGGGATCAGCTCACCCTGCCGCCTCGTCGGGCAGCCAAAGTCGTGACCGAGATCGGCGTTCATTACGCGTATTCGGACACCTGTGACGGCGAGGGCTGAATCGAAGCGGCGCTTGATCAACCGCGACGCATTCCGTCGCACCACACCCTCACCATGTCGTGATCGATGCCCATCACGGCCAATCATGAGGAGAGAGCATTCATGAGCACTGCACAGCAACCGGAAGTTCCCATCACCCCCCAGGCACGCGAAGTCCTCGCATGGCTTGAAGCAGAGGGCTATCGACCGACCGTCGATCCCGATGGCGATCTGCGCATCGTCATGTTCGGCCGACGCTATCTGATTACCCAGCGAGCGGACGACAGCACCCACTACATTCTTGCAGCGCAGTGCATCCATCGCTTCGACGAAGACGGGCAAGAGCAGGCTCTGAAGATCGCTCTGGAAGTCAGCATGGGCACCAAGGCGGTCAAGTGCATGGTGCCTGACGCATTCGTCAGCGTCATTGCCGAAGGTCGTTACGCCGAACCTGCACACTTCATCGCAGTCTTCGATCAACTGCTCAGCGCACTTGACTACGGCATACGCGCCTATCGGGAAGCACTGCAAGAACACGCGGCCCGTCAGACCACGGCGGACATCATCCGAAAGGCTCAGACCGGTCACTGATGCCCAAACGCACTGCATACTGGGTCGAAGAACATCTTTCTTCGGTGGCCTTGCGAGAGCGGAATTCATCCAGGGCTTTCCTTCTGCAGAGCGATCAACGCCCTCGCCACTGATGCCCGCCCGCAACACGCGATCCACACTGGCCCGACAATGGACTCTGCTGCGCCTGCTGCCTCACCGGGGCAGCGGAATGACGGCGCGCGAGCTGACCTCGCAACTGGAGACCGCCGGCCACGCGGTGACCAAGCGACAGGTCGAACGCGATCTCACCGAGCTGGCCACGCTTTTCCCGATCGAATGCCTGGACAGCAGTACTCCGTGGGGCTGGCGATGGATGCTGCAGGCGGACGCGCAACTGCCGGGGCTGGACACAGCCGAAGCACTGTCTCTGGTCGCCATCGAAAAGCTCCTCCGGCCGCTGGTGCCTGAGGCACTGCTGCAACCGCTGACCGCCCGTTTCAGCCATGCCGCCCAGCTCATCGCTGCACTGCCCTCCGCACAGCGTTCGCGTGCAGCCGATGCGGTACGAATTGTCCAACCTGGCCAGCCACTTATGCCCGCGCAGATCGACCCCGAAGTGCTGACCCGAATCCAGAGCGCGCTGCTGACCGGCACACAGATCGAGATCGAGTACGCCGCAATCGGAGAACCGGCCGCGCATCGCACGCTACGTCTGCACCCGCTGGGCCTGGTGCATCGCGGACCGGCAAGCTATGTCGTCGCAACGGCATTCGATTATGAAGACGTCCGGATGTACGCGATGCACCGCATCGCCGCTGCTCGCCCGTTGGATGAGGTCGCCCAGCGCCCCGCGGATTTCAATCTGGATGAATGGCTGGAAGAAGGTGGCGCCGGATTCGGCCGGGGTGAAGCAATAGACCTCGAACTGCAGGTGGACGCTCGACTGGCCCACCACCTGAGTGAAACACCGTTGGCTGCGGACCAGACCCTGAGAGCCGACGGTGAGACTTTCACGCTCCGGGCACGCGTGCAGGACACCTGGCAGTTACGTTGGTGGCTGCTGTCGCAGGCGGAGCAGATCGAGGTGCGCTCACCTGCATCGCTTCGTCGGTCGATCAGTGACCGCTTGACGAATGCGTCTGCCGTTTACGACTTCGATCGGGATCAAAAACTCACGCAGGAGAAGGCACCTTGATGAACCATTACTTTAAAGAAATCTTTCCCGGCGACTGGCGCAAGCTGGAATTCGTTGAACCAAACTCGATCGTTCGCGAGCACATACTGAAGGACCCAAGCGCACTCTTCTTCGGTGGCCCGGACTGGCGCAACGTGTCCAGCGATCTCGCGCGCATATCGCCGACACATCGCGAGCACTTCGTGCTGTGCCTCTTCATGGCGGTCATCACCGACCAATGCCTGCACGCTCACTTTCCGGCTGTCTTTCCCGCGTGGCAGTCAGCGACGCGTTTTCCCAAGTTCGGATGGTCAGGGTTCGGCATTCACAATGAGAACCCGCTGAAGATCATTTCGGCAGCAGAGGCATCCGGGCAGCTGGACATTGGCCACGCGCAGGCGCTCATTCCTGCGTTCATCGAACTGTTCAAGGCCCAGATCGACGCCTTTTTTCAGTCCCGGGACTTGAACATCCGCCCGGTCGACTTTTTCCGAGCAGTGGTCGCCGACGATGCGTTCGCGCAGACGAGCGGGACCTTGCTTCCTCAGATCAAGGCTGCGCTGGACGACAGCGTGACTCACGACGCTCAGCCACAATGACCTCCGGTCAGCACGACATCGACTATTCATAACGGGAGACTGAATGACCACAGAGCAGCCCGCGCCGGGGCGTGACGCGCCACTCGTTTCCCGCTTCCGCGGCTGCCTGCTCGGCGGCGCGGTCGGCGACGCCTTGGGTGCGCCCGTCGAGTTCTGGTCTCGGAGCGAGATCACCCTGCATTTCGGCCCCGAAGGTGTGCGCGACTACATGCCGGCGTACGGTCACATTGGCGCCATCACCGACGACACCCAGATGACGCTGTTCACGGCCGACGCCCTGCTTCGCTCCCATGTGCGCGGCTCAACTAAGGGGATTGGCGCACACGGCGGTCTGATGCGCCGAAGCTATCTGCGCTGGTACCGCACCCAAGGCTACAGCCACGGTGAAGTCGACGACGGACACATGGATGGATGGCTGCTCACGCATCGCGACCTGTTCGCCCAGCGTGCGCCCGGCAACACCTGCCTTACAGCGCTGCGTGAGTCGGAGGACGAATTCTCGGCCAACAATGAAAGCAAGGGCTGCGGCACTGTGATGCGGGTGGCGCCCATCGGCCTCTACTGGTCTCATTCGCAGCATGGCGATGCCGCTCCGGAAGAGGCATTCAGACTCGGCATGAGATCGTCACTGATCACGCACGGACATGTCACGGCCACCTTGTCGGCGGGCTTTCTGAGCGCGTTGATCACGCTGATCTGCAGAGACCGTTCAGTCGAGCAGGCTATCGATGAAAGCATCGCACTGCTGGTCGCCCACTCCGGCTACGAAGAAACGCTCGATGCCGTGGAGGCCGCGCGCGTCGCCGCAATGCAGTCGCCTAACGATCCAGACCAGCTTGCGCTGCTCGGCGAGGGCTGGGTGGCCGAAGAGGCGCTGGCCATCGCGCTGTACTGCGCACTCGGTTGCGAGGATTTCGAGAGCGCCCTCAGCCTGGCGGTCAGCCATGACGGCGACAGCGACTCCACCGGTGCCATTGCCGGCAACATCCTGGGCGCCCTGATGGGCGAGCAGGCGATTCCGCAACGATGGCTCGCCCCCCTGGAACTGCGTGACGTGATCGCGGAGATTGCGGACGATCTTGCCAAATATCCGGACTGGAATCTTTGCGGAGGGCTGCTGCCCTGGGAGCCCGACAACCCGACCCTGACCGCGGAAATAGAGGCAGGCCTCATCGAAACTGACAGGATGGTCACGCGCTACCCGCCTTACTGATGCCCGCCGGCACTCCGCTTACCCGGTGCGACTAGAATGCCGATGTCGTCCAAGCACTCATGAGTCATGGCACATCTTCATCCGCAGCACACCGGCCCTCGCCCCGATGCGGGCTACTATCGCGAACTTGACGTCATCCGCCGCCTGGAAACTGGCCTGGACGACGGCTTCGACATCTTCCACAGCCTGACACTCCACACGCTGCGGGAGGGCGTCGACGAACACCGCGAAATCGACGTGGTCGTGCTGGGCCCTGCAGGCGATATCGTGCTGATGGAAATCAAGGCCGGCCAGCTCACTGTCGCCAGCGGCGAACTGCTCAAGCTCTACGATGGGCGACCTCGCGATGCTGCCCGACAGGCACGCATCCAGTTTGCAGCCATGGTTAACAAGCTGAAGCAAGCCGGCCTGCACGCGAGAGTGATCAACTGTCTGGCACTGCCCGACTTCATCGTTGGGGACGAGCACATCGCCTCGTTCGCCCGCGAGCGCATCTTCGATGCCGAGGTTTTCGAGCGGCTGCCGGCACTGGTGCGCAGCCTGATGCCGGCCGACCCAGAGAACAGCCCGCGAGAAGACATCCGCCGCTTCCTGTCCGACGAATTCCGCGTGTCACCGGATCTGCGCGCGCTGGGCAGCCAACTGCGCGCCACCACGCAGCGACTGTCCGACGGCCTTGCCACCTGGGTGCCCCGCATCGAATCGCCGTCGGGCGTCATCCGCATCGACGCCACCGCCGGGTCAGGCAAGACCCAGCTCGCGCTCAGGCTGCTGGAAAACGCGACAGCGCGTAAGCAGCGGGCGCTCTACGTCTGCTTCAATCGGGCGCTGGCCGATCACATCATCAGCCTTGCACCGGCAACGGCCGAAGTCGGCACCTTTCATGAACGCTGCGTGGAGCACTACCGCCGTACCGTCGGCGAGCCCGATTTCTCCGACTCATCGGTATTCCAGACCATCGCCGAGCGCTATCAGGTCGACGCGTCGTCGATGCCCGCGCGCTACGACCTGCTCATCATCGACGAGGGCCAGGATTTTCAGCCAGCGTGGCTCGAAAGTCTTCTGCCGCAACTGACCGCCGACGGTCGCCTCTACCTGATGGAAGACGCCTCGCAACGCTTGTACGAGCGAGACGAATTCGATTTGGATGGCGCAGTCACGCTGCGCTGCGACGACAATTTCCGCACCCCGCGCAGCATCGTCAAAGTCATCAATGCGCTCGCACTGGCCGCCCGCCCGGTCAGTGCATGCTGCCCATACGCGGGCGAACTGCCGGAGTTCCTGTCCTACTCCGCAAGCGCGGAACTGATACGCAGGACGGTTGAAGGGGTACAGGCCCTGCTCGACCGCGGCATACCGATTGACGACATCGCCATCCTCACTGGTCACGGTCTCAAGCATTCTCAGCTTCTGTCCCTCGACCGCATCGGCCCCTGGACCACACGCCGCTTTACCGGCCAGTACGACCGCAACGGCAACCCGGTCTGGACACAGGGCGAACTGCTGATCGACTCCATATTCCGCTTCAAAGGCCAGAGCCGGGCCGGCATCGTGCTCACCGAGCTGGATTTCGAGGAGCTGACACCAGCCGAGAAGACGAAGCTGTTCGTAGGTCTGACTCGCTGCCATCTGGCAGCACACGTCATCCTCTCCGGACACGCCGAGCGCGCAGTGATGCGACAGATCGGTTAGGGAATCACCCCTGCTCTTGCTGACGAGGAGATGTAAAGCGCGCACTCTGCAAACTTCTGAGGTACTCCTCTCCGTAACTGTTCTTCAGCGTCTGCAGCACATCTTCGACCGATATCAAGCTTACTTGGCTGTCGAAAATGGGAATCGAGGCCCGCGGGCAGAAGAGGTACAACTTGGCATTAGCATCTCCCGCCTCATCAATCATCCTCTTCGCCGCATCGATAATTGAGTTCTGGCGTCCACCATTCTTCACTTGAGCAAGAATGGGGCCCTGCTGCCCGAAGCCCACGATATCGAAGGCTGCCATCGTTCCGCCGATGCGCAGGATCTTTCTATTAAGCAGACCGGCCACGCGCATGTACTCCTCGCATGCCACTTCAATCGAGGCGGGCAGGTAGTTCCCCGGTTCGAGCAAATCGACAGGACGATTCTCTAACCAAGGAATCGCTACACGCTCGACCGATCGCCATCTCACAAATGTAGTCAGCGGAGGAGCCAGTAAATAAGCCAACGGAAACTCATCCCGGCCCACGGAACGAACGTCATCTAGAAACAAGACTTTCAATGGGCGGATGGGTCTTCCATCAACCGGACAGTCATCGAGCTCAGACAAGAAGCGTTTGGAACCAACTCTGGGCCTTCCGCAGACAACGCGAGCTTGTCCGTCGAAACTGTAAGACGCAAAGATAAAGGCATCCTCATTCCCAGCGTTCAGTTCGTTTAAGTAGCGAATGGCCGCCCTTCCACCGCCGCTTCCGGAGTAATGCTCCGGATCCCAGGACTCATTACCGTCAAATTGAATGGCCACTGCGTTTCGGTCGTACAAGAAGCGAATCCAGTCCCCTTCATCCCAGTCATGAACATGCCGAGAAAAGTAAATATTCATATATCGTTCTCTCTAGTTTTATAAGCCACAGTCGACGCCTATCTCCCGCACCCAGCACAAGGTGTTCACCAGCGCGATGTCTTCCGGCGTCTTGCAACGAATCGCCGTGAGTGCGGGGTTGGCTATGAGCACCGCCAAGCAGCGTGCGCGCGAGATGGCGACATTGAGTCGGTTTCGGCTGTACAGAAATCCGATATCGCGCGGCAAGTCGTCGCCGCTCGATGTGGCCATGGACACGATGACCACTTCTGCCTCCTGACCCTGGAACTTGTCCACCGTACCGACGCGCGCGCCCTCGGGAAGGGTTTCCCTGAGCAGATTCACCTGCATGTTGTAGGGCGCCACGATGAGAATGTCCTCACTGGTGAGCGCGTGCTCGACACCTCGCCGGTCGCGGTAGCGCTGCGTCAGCAGACTTTCGAAAAGCGCTTTCACCATGTCGGCCTCGACCTCGCTGCGCTGACCGCACCCTTCGTGCTCTGCAGGCAGAAAGACGATGCCCGTCGGTTTCAGGGCCGGATGTGCCTTACCACCGAGCAGCAGCGACTGATTGCGCGTACCCGGCTCAGACTCGAGTCTTCCGTCATAGACCGCAGCGGATATGAAGCGACAGATATCCGGATGCATGCGCCAGGTCTGTGCAAGGAAGATGCCGCGATCAGGCGGAATCGTCGCGATGCCATCGAGCAGATACTCCAGCGCCGATTCGCCCGACCGCCCCGGATGCACGCCCTGTATGGGCTGGCCGAGCTGCATCTGGTCGCCGAGCAGCACGATGTTGCGTGCCGATGTGCCCATGGCGACCAGATTGGCCACGGCAACCTGCCCGGCTTCGTCCACGAAGAGGTAATCAAGCTTGCGATCCAGCGCCGGGTCGGCAAACAGCCAGGCCGTGCCGGCGACCAGCTGATAGGGGCGCGGGCCCTCCAGTTCGCTCGTGATGTCCTCGTTCTCGAACACGTCTTCGACCATCTCGCCGTTCAACATGCTCTCGGCACTCTTGGCGGTCGACTTCTTGGCTCCGCGGAAGACAAGGCCACGCTCACGCGCCACGCGCTCCACGCCCGACAGCAGGTTGTTGATCGCCTTGTGGCTGTTCGACGAAATGCCCACCCGTTTGCCCTGCTTCAGCATGGCCACGATGACGTGCGAGCCGGTGTAGGTCTTGCCAGCGCCAGGAGGGCCCTGAACGAAGATGCAACTTTCCTCCAGCCGCGCAATGACGTCGATAATCTGAGGCAGCTGATCTTCGGCACGCGGAACCAATGGCTCGCCCGGCACATGCCCCTTCACCTGCGGCGGCAACTGCTGCAGAAAGCTCTCGAGCGCCGGATATCTGCGATTCCCGGCCACCAGACTGTCGGCAAACCGGAATACCGCATTCACGAGATCCTTCGGATCGACGGGTTTGCCGGGCCCCAGAGCGAGCGGCGGAGGTGGCAGTTCGCGGTTTGAGGCCAGCGTGAAGCTCACCCGTCTCGAATCTTCGTCGATGACCAGATTGCTCACCCCCGCCCTAGTACGCACGACCGTGGCCGCTACACCGGTACGCAGCTTGGTGTCCTGCGCCGGGTAGCGGAACGTGTAGCGCACCGACCGCTTTACCCTCTCCGGCGGGTACTCCGGATCAGGCTCCAGCCCACCCAGACATTCGCCATCGTCGAGCAATTCTTCATCGCTCATGTCCATGCGGGCGAACAGAGCCCACCATTCCGGCTTGGCCGCGCGACGGTGAAAATCCAGCAACTGGTAGGTAAGCAGTTGCAAATGTTCCGTGGAACTCCAGGCTTCGGTCTCCGCCGGGAGCACATCGACCAGGCGCTGGCGATACGGCACCAGTCGTAGCTCCGCCGGGCTGAGCCCGCCAGGCGCTGGTGCGTCGCTCCCTTCTAATCCCGCGGCTGAGAACCACGGCGTGTCGACCGGCCGCAAGCTCAGCAGCCACTGCCGCAGCTCGAAGGTCGAGCGCACGTCGTCGTAGTTGTAGGCCTCGATGTCTTTCAGGTACTTCTCGTCGCCAGTTTCCTTCCAGCGCTCGAACCAGACGATGCTGGCCCCTGCACTGGTCACGTCACCCGTGCGTCCGTCGAGATAGAAGTACTCGATGTTCTTGATCGAGTATCGCGGCTCCGAAACGCGAATACCCTCGCGAACGACCTTGTACAGGTCGACCAGCTTGTGGGTGCGAAGAAGGTTGTCCACCTCCGCCTCGCGCGTGCCGTGCAGCGACATCAATCGCTTCAGCGCCGTCTGTTCGTAAGCGGCGTAGTGATAGATGTGTGCGCCCGGATGGTCGCGCAGCCACGCAGTCACGAAATCCATGAACTGTTCGAACGCCAGCTTCTCGCCGGCGCGGTCATACGCCCAGAAAGGGCGAAACTGCGGTTCGCCATCGACAAGGAAGTACAGGCCGAATAGATACTCCAGCCCACCCTCCTCCAGCGGATCGCCTTCCATGTCAAAGAACAGGTCGCCCTCGTCTGGCCGCGGCATACGGGCGAAGCCCGTCAGTCGCCCTTCCGGCGCGGGCAGCAGTTCCACCAGCCGCTCCCCTGACTGCCGGGCGCGGTACTGCAGGCCGGCCTGATGCCGCAGCCGGGCCAGTGTTTCCGGCACCATCTTCGCGACTGTCGCATCCGCGGGCAGTTGCGCGAGCGCTTCGAGGGTCGGCACGCCAGCGGCCTCGAGCTTTCGCGTCTGCACGCGACTAATGTTCGCCACCTGGCCCAGATGATCGTCCTTGAGCCGGCGCGCGTCGCACAGATCCTCCCAAGTGCACTGTGCGCACTTGTCACAGGGATCCGGATAGGAGCCGACATCGCCGACCCGCACGCGCTCAAGAAAGCGCTGCTTGACCGTCTCAAGATAGCGCGCATAGTCGGCGCAACGATAGGTGAGCTCACGCTGGTCACCGAGCACCACATGCATCGCCCGCGGCGCGACACCCTGCGCGACCGTCAGCAGTGCCGCGTAGTAAGCCAGCTGGACCAGAAACTTCGCGCGCGCCGTGCGCGCGAGCTTGGTGTCGATGACCTCGTAGCTCCAGTCTCCGAGGGCCGACGGCTGCTCGACGCGACGCAGGAAGTCGGCATATCCAATAAAGCAGCCATCCCGCAGCGTCGCCTGAAAGATCACATCGGCCCCCGAACGCATTGCATCCAGCGTCGCGGTGACCTGCCCGTCCATCGTCCCATCGACGTCTGATAGATCAACCACCCGCGCGTAATTGCGCTTCAGGTAGTCCAGATACGCGCTCTCGTGCTTGAAACCGTGCTGCTGAATCAATCTGTCTTCATCGCTCACCACCTTGCGTGGCAGGGGTGTTTCGAGATTGATCAGATCGAGCGTCGTCAGGTGATCGCATTCGAGGAAGTTGACGAAATCAGAGGCGGAATAGAGAACGTTACCGTTGCGTCTTTGCATTGGATGAATGAACCGGGTTGGCGATCACGGCAGAACGTCGAGCAGGTCCGGAGACAAAGTCGCTCCGAGCCGGCCGGGGCGCCATTTGCCCCGACTGGCCTCGTCAGTCTGCTCAGGGTGCGGAAGGCGGAACACCAAGTTCGCGAGCGACGTTCGCGTCGAGCATGTATCCGGTCACGCCACTGCTCTGCAGCTCGAGAGAACTGGCGGGCTCGCCTTCCTTCGCGCAGCGCATGCGCCTGCCCTCCAGAATGACGCGATGGGCGACAGTCAAAATATCCGTAACCTTTTCCGCCTGGCCACGTGCATCCCTCGACACACCTCTCTGCGAAATGCGGAACGAAGAGCCCGTCCCTCCCCTCTCGGCGATCATTGCCGCATACCAGTGCTCACCGCCTCGCAGCAGCGCGAAACGCTTGTCCAGATCTGCCATGGAAAGCCTCCGTCGTGATGGATGATTACGCTGCAGGCATCTTAAGAACGCACAGGCGCACAGCGTGAGCCCACACACAAAAAAGCAGAAGTCATTGTGTGAGCCCTCTCTTCATGGTCCAGTCAGCAATCGTCTCCTGAAATCTGCCGTCAGCAAGATCGAGTCACGCCAATCGATCAATCACCCATCCAAAGCTGATCCGCTCCTGCTCCAATCGTAGTCTGGGTCGATGGCGATCGAATCTAAGGTCATCGTAGAGAGCGACCTCCTCGTTCGTGAGGCGCGACAAGTCGTGGCGAACAGGCTCGGGTTCCTCGTACCAGTGCAAACGATGTGCAGTGAGTGTTTCCTGGTCCATGAGGAAGGACGCTGCGCTTGGGAAATGGCCTCGCAACTGGTCGAGTATCGCGAAACCATGCGTATCGATGTCTCCCCAGTAGTTCAGTTGGCATCGATGCAGCCACGCGGCGCGCGCCAGCGGCTCCCAACCGCCGTAACCAGCGCCGAAGACAACAATGGCTCTAGCGACCTCCGGAAAGGCAAGAAAGTTGGTTTCGTTCTCCGTGATAAAGACGCGCTCCACGGGCAACGCCAGCGCCGCAAAGCTTGCCGCGTCCAAAGTGATGTCTGGCAGGCCTTCGCAGCCCGGCAGGCTGGGTAAGGCCGGGTCGAGCAGACGAATCCGAATCCGGGCGGGCTTGTCGAGAAAGCCAAATCGGCGATTGAACTGCGCGACTCCAGTCGCATCGGTCTCGATGACTTCTGGTGGCAGCGCCAGGTCCAGCAGTTCAGCCAACACGCCTCGGTGGGCCTCGATGAACTTGCTGTCCACGCCGGGCGCGTCGACCTGGCGCAAGTACAAGGCCGGGCGAGGATGGACCTGCAGCCACGTGACGACGGCCAGCAAACGCTCCCAGCGGTCGGCCATGTCCAGTGCCTGGATCGGCCGCCGAGCCAGCCACGCCAGCAGCGCAGGCTGGGTGGCCGCCGTCTGTTGCCACAACGCCTCGAACTTCTGCGCTTCGCGGCCCTTGCCGATGAAGGCCAAGGCGTTCTGCAAGGTATCGATCCAGACGGCCGCCGGGAGCCGCTGCATACCTTGGACGCGGTGATTCCACTCGCGCCATTCGATACGAACCCGAGGGGTATCGGCAACGACGCGCACCCAATCACGAACTGCCTCGAATCGATCGGACAGGTCCGCAGCCGTGGGCGCCCTCAGCGTCAGGCGCAGAGGCCAGGAAACGGTGTCCGTTACAGCCGCCCGCTGCAAGTCGCCCCGGTCCCACAAGCGTTGGACCTGTATGCGCAAATCCGCCGGCATGGTCCAACTCATGGCGCTGCGCCACCTCCGGCAGCCGTGGTTTCTGTCGTCCGACCCACCGCCCCTGTCGCCTTGTGTTGCCGGTACTCCTCGATCGACAGGCAGCGCAGCCGCGAGTCGCGCCCGCCCTCGTTGTGCACGAAACCCACGCTGGCCACGAAGGGCTCAATGATGTGGATCTTCTGCAGCGGCGTGACGATCAATAACTGCAGATTGAGCTGCTGGAAAAGGCGCAACCCATACTGCGCCGACTCGTCGGACCCGCGCCCGAACGCCTCGTCGATGACCACGAAGCGGAACGACCGCGAACGCACAGCGCCCCACTCCAGCCCGAACTGATAGGCCAGACTCGCAGCGAGCACGGTGTAGGCCAGCTTCTCCTTCTGGCCACCCGACTTGCCGCCCGAATCCGAGTAATGCTCGTGCTCGGCACCGTCTGCGCGCCAACGCTCGCTGGCCGAGAACAAAAACCAGTTGCGCACGTCGGTCACCTTGGCAGTCCAGCGCCTGTCTGCGTCCGACAGTCCTTCACGGCCGCGGAAGCGGTCGATGATGACCTTGACCTGTAGGAACTTGGCTTCCGAATACTGTTCATCTGCTGAATCCGTCATCGCGCCCTCGGTGCACACCCGCAGATCCTGCTGGAAGTCACGTATCTCGGCATCCGGGCTGGGCAGCGCCACCAGCTTGATGTACCGGCCACTGTTGTAGTCGATGGCCTGGAGCGATTGGTTGATGAAGTCGACGCGCTCCTTGATCGTCTCCCGCTCGCGAGCCAGCTGCGCGTTGAAGTTGGCAATCTCGTTGATCGTGTTGACGTTGAGCAGCTCCTTGAAGCGCGCCTCGAATCGCGGCAGGTCGTCGCTCTTCAATCCGGAGAGCATGCGCTCGTACTCCGACAACGCCTCCAGGCTAACGTCCATCTCGACGGTCTCGGCCTTGAACTCTTCCTTGAAGCCGCGCATGGCATTAACGATGCGCTCGGTGAGACGGGCCAGGCGCTTGTCCTCCGCGTCGATGCGATCCTGCAGCCACTTGCGCACCTCCTGCTCGCGGTTGTCGCAGGATTCGACCGACAGTTGATGCTCGCCCAGCGCCTGCGAGCGCCAGTCGTCCAGACACTCGATCTGCGTCTCGGTCAGCGGCAAGTCGTTCCACACGTTGCCGGCCTGATCCCGCATCGCCTGCGCTGTCTCACGCTTGCTCTTAACCTCGCCCCGCTTGCCGAAGGCGTCGGACCGCTTGACCTCCAGCTCGCCGAGCCGCTCCTGCGCGGCTTTGAGTTGGCGACCCAACTCTTGCAGGGTGTCGGAGGCGGCTTCCAGCCGCGCGCGCTCCTCGGTGAGTGCAGCAATTTGGCGAGCCAGGCTCATCCAGTCGATGTCCGCAAAGCGCGTAAACTCCTCCAACTTGCTGAGTGCATCGAGCCGGCCACGCAGTTCATTGCGCGCCTGCTGGATCTCACCGATACACTTCCCCAGCGTGGCGAGTCTTTCCTCCAGACGCTCCCGCTGATCGCGCAACGCCCGCAGCTTGTCGGCATTGCTCCAGCCGAGCACGTAGCGGCTGCGGTCATCGATTCGACTGCGGTCGTCTTTCTCATGGCGACCGCTCGGATCCTTGATCTGCCCTGCACGCGTAATAGCGCGGGCCTCGCGTTGGAACTGTTCGCCCGTATCGCAGCAGGCCACGTCGAAGCGGTGGCGAAGCTCCTGTTCCAGCCACTCGTAGTAGGGCGAGTCTGGCTTGATCACTAGCTTGCGCACCAGCGACTGCGGGTGTAGCCCTTGACTCTGCGTGCCTTTTCGCGCGCGCACATGGAAGTACACCAGCCGAGCACCCAGATGCTGGCGTTCCACCCAGTCAGCAACCACCTTGTAGTGGGCATCCGGCACCATCAGCGCGAGGCCAAAGCCGCGCAGCAGCCGCTCGGCGGCACCCTCCCAATCGCGTTCGTCGTCGCGCACCTGCATGAGCTCGCCTGCGAAAGGCAGTTCGCCTTCCCGGATCGACAGCGCCGAACACAGCGCATCGCGGATGCGGATCTGGGCGGCGTCGATGTTGCTCTTGCGCCGCTGGAGACTGTCGATCTCGTCGGACAGGGTTGTGTGCTCTTCACGGCCCTTGCGGAAAGTGAAGTCTTCTTCTCGCTCTCGGTTGTCCAAGTCAGCAATGCGCTCGCGCAGGCCATCGGCACGCTGGGCAATGCTCTGTTGCTGGGCCAGGAAGCCCACTTCATCGGCTGGCGCCGCCTCATCGATGCGAGCAAGCAGCTCTTGGAAACGGTCAGATTTCTTCTGGCGTTGTTCCTTATCCTGCTCCAGACGGCGAATCTCAGCCGCCAGTTCCTCCAGGCGGTCGCCGCCGTTGTCTCGCAGAGCTCGCTCCAGCCTGCCGATTTCAACGCGCTCGGTTTCACGCTGCGTGTCAAAGCGCTCGATCTGCGCATCGAGCCGGGCCGCATCCTCCTTCAGCGTGCCGAGGCGGCGGTCCAGCAGCTCGCCCTTCAGCCGGGCGAAGTAGGGCCCAATCTGATCGCGCGCATTCCGCCAGCTCTGGATTTCGGCTACCAGCGCTTGGTGGCGCGCCCCTTCCTCAACCAGGGGCGTCAGCAAGTCCACCTGCCGCTTGGCCTTGAGCACGGCCTGATGCGCCCGATCCAGGTCATCAAAGTGGCGGATCAGCGCCTCGATGCGACTGCCGACGTCGAAGGGCTCCAGCATGTGGCTGCGCACGAAGTCAGTGAGGTTGCCCACCGACTTCATCGAGACGGTTTGGTGGAAGAGCTCCAGGGCCTGCTCGTGCTCGATGCCAAAGCGCCGGCGGAACCAGGCCCCGTAGGGAGGGAAGCTGTCGAACAGCTCGCAGCCAGCACCGCGCAGCTTCTTTCGGAGGGCAGAGATGTCGCTACCGAAGCCGCTGAAGTCATCGGCGATCGCGAGCGCCCGCTCGGCAGCCACGAACAGGCGCGCGGGCTGGCCCTGCGGGTCTTTCAGCCAGAAGACTTGAGCCAGCGTCACCGCCTGATCGTAGCCCTCGTTGCGAAAGACGCCTAGGATGACCGCGTAGCTCGACGCATCGCGCAAAGCCACGGGCCGAGCGCTACCCGTGACCTCGTTACGCTCGCTCTTGTAGTGGCCCAGTACGTAGGAGCGCAAGGACCGCTCACGCGAATCCGCCCCGGCCGCCTTGTTATAGGCCACGCGATGGGCTGGCACCAACAAAGTGGTGATGGCATCGACCAACGTAGACTTGCCCGAGCCGATATCGCCCGTAAGCAAGCCGTTGTGGCCATCGAGCTCATAGCGCCATATGCGCTTGTCGAAGGTGCCCCAATTGAGCACTTCCAGCCGCTGCAGCCTAAAACCGACACGGCTGTCGTCAGCCACGAAGTCCAAGCCGAGCGTCGACGCCTCAATCATCGGCTTTCTCCTGACCGGCACCTTGACCGGCGCCGGCCGACAACGCCGTGCGGTAAACCTCCAGCCGCGCATCGAACTCTGCCAGCCACTGCGCGTCGACAAAGGCTTTCAGGATTCGGCGCACCTCGTAGTGGCCTCGGTCCAGCGCACTGCCGGCTGCGGGCTTGAGTCGGCGCAGAAAGCCCAGATCGACCACCTTGGTAATCGTCGTATCAACTTGGTCGATCAGCCGGGCTTCGTTCGTGCCATCGGGCAGGAACAACCGCATCAGTTCGGCGATATCGTCGCGCGAGAGCACCAGCCGCCTCCCCTCCCCATCTTGGCCACCGCCGGCATCGAATTCGGCCAAGCGTTTGCGGAGCAGCGCCAGCATCAAGCTCACCGGATAGGACAGCGGCCGGCGTGCGACGAGGCGCGGCAGGTGGGGCGCTCCATCTGCGTCGTCCGGGTCCAGACGGCTCTTCAGGAAGGCGTAGCCCTCCGCCTCATCCAGCACCATATCGAGAAGCAGCACTGCCGCCTGTTCTCGCACCCGCGCCTGCAGGCGCAGCAGACTGGCCCACAGGCGCTCATCGTCGTCGCGGTAGAGCACACCCTTGAGCAGGTAAACCATCAGCAGCGAAAGCTCGGGTAGGACCGGCAGCGCGCTGAGCGGCGTCTCTATCAAATCGTTCTCTTGCAGCGTGTCGTTCATGTCCTTCTTCTCCCGCTTGCCGGACGCCGTCAGCGCGTGAAGATGACGCGGGGCAAACGCGCCTCGCGCGTCACGGCTTCGCCCGCTGCGTTGCTGGCTTGCCAGCGAATCGGCTCTTCCACAGCTTCGTCCACGAGAGCGCGCAGGCCTTCCACGCCATCGCCGCCGTGGGCCAACTCCAGATAAGCCACCAACTCGGCCAGGCCCTGCTGCAGGGGCTCGGCATCCAGCAACTCACGCAGTGTGATCTGAGGCTGGCGGCGCAGTGCCTGTTGCACAACTGAACGCAGGCGCGTTTTGTCGACCACGACTTGATCGAACAAGCGCGCAGTGTCGATCTCGTCCTCGGCGGCGGCGAGCGCCAAGCCGGCCAGGCGTGGCTTCACGCTCGGCACGAACAACGGTCTCTCCAGCGGCAGTTCAATGTCTGCTCCCATCGCGTCGATGTACATCACAGCGCTGGTTGGCGTCGCTGAACGCAATGCCAGCGCCTTACTCTCGATGCCGTGCAGCAAGTCCAGGATGCGGCGGTTCTCCAAAAAAGCACGGTCGTCCAGGAAACGGCGCAACTGCTGCGAAAGCTGGGCCACCGTGCGCTGCGTGTGTTCACCGGCCTCAAGCCAGTCGTGGTGCACGCGGCGAGTGCGTGGCTCAGGCTTCAGCGCCTCGACGGCGGGCAGCGCCAGCACCTGATCCAGCCGCTCGGAAAGCTCCTCTTGGCGCCGGCTGGACATCAGGAAGTCCCAGAATGCGCGGAAGCTGCGGCCCTGGTCCGAATCGCCGATGGCATCGCGCTCGCCCATGATCTCGTCGAGCAGCGCACCCTTGGCGCCATCCCACAGAGCGATCTTCTCGCGCACTTTGCGGTCGAGCAAACGGAAGTTGTGTTCCACCTCGCGGAAGTCGGCCAGCAGCTCACGCGCCAGTTGCTGAAATTGCTGAAAGCGATCCCTGATCGCCGTATCGTCCATGAGCGGCTCATCGCCCGCCAGCACACGAGCGATCTCGATATCGATTTCATCGCGCTTCCTGCGCAGCTCACCCACCCGTTTGATCGGGTCGGCTTCGGTCCCCGTATTGATCTGCTCCAGCAGCGCAAACAGTGTCAGCAGGCGCGACTCCGTACCGACGAAAGGCCGCTCGGTCAGCGAGGCCAGCCAGCCGATGGCCTTCTCGGTCGCAGGCGTGAGGTCGAACTGCGCTTCGTCGGTACCCAGCTTGTAAAACTTGCGCAACCATCCCTTGTCCGACGAAGTCCAGTCGTTCAGATACTCCAGTGCGCCTTTTGGATAAGCCGCAAGCCCGAACTGCTCGCGCAAGACATACAGCTCGTCTTCCAGCGCCTCGGCAAGATTCACCTCGCTCATCACGCGCACATTCGGTGCAACAAAAACCCTGTGCAGGAAACTTGCGACCAACGGCGCATGCAGCGAAGTCAGCAGTCGCCAGGCGGGGTGATGGTCGCGCAAAGTGACGAGCGTCGAGTGGTCCATGAAATCAAGCTACGCAATGCGCTTCATCGTCAGCCCCAAGCGAAATGCGCATAGGGCGTTCAAACACACGAACACAGATCTACGGCAGGTCATCTTATTACTGCAGACAGATTCCACGCCCCAGTCGCGAAGGGTACTCACTCTCCTGATTTGAACTCGGCGCTCTTGAACTTCAGCACAGTGCAGTTCTCCTTCATGGCCCGCTGCACTCCGTCATCAAAACCTGTATTCGACTCAGCCTGTATCTCGACCGAGAAAATGGTCAGAGCATAAGGGCCGACTTGTTCAGTGGTGACGACGCGCACGACCTGCCCTGGCTCTAAGCCCGACACAGCCGCGTTGTTCTGTATTTGTTTTAGCTTCGGCATGAATGCATGGCGTTAGCTTGAGGCTCCGATCCTATCAGCCACGAGGCTCATGAATTGAGCTCCGAGGTCGAGTAATTCGAGATGGAATCGGAGAGCTTCTTGGCCACAGCCTGCCGAAGGGAGTCTGGAGCAGTCACGGTGCAGTCCTCGCCGAATTTCATGATGTCCATCATCAACTCCCGATCATCCGTATAAGGCACCTTGAGTTCATAGCAGCCATCCTCCAACACCCTCCCCACCTGATCCGGATGCCATTTCTCCGCCGCCACCCAGCGCGACCGCTCTGGCGTGAAGCGCAGCGTGGCCCAGGTGACGTTGTCGCCTGAGAAGATGCCGTAGCCGGAGCCAAGCACCTGGTCGAGGCGCTTCTCGGACACCTCCTTCGCCTTCTTCTCCAGGATGTCGGCCGCGCGGACGGCGTCGAGCGAGAAGGCGCGCAGGTCTTCACGCAGGTGGCACCAGGCGTCGAGGTACCAGTTGTCGCGGTAGTAGATGAGCCGCTGCGGCGAGATTTCGCGTTCGGTTTCCTGGTCCGTGCCGCGGGCGTGATAGCGGATGAACATGCGCTTGCGGCGCAGCAGGGCCGAGCCCACCGCCTGGAAGTGGCTGAGGTGGAAGCGACGCGCGCCGACGGTTTCGATGCGGATGCGCTTCTTCACCTCTTCGGCCGGGTTGTCGGCGCTGCCGAGCAGGCCTGAGAGGCGGGCGAGCAGCGGCTGGATATGCGGGCCGAGCAGGCCGCCGGTGTCGAGGTTGGCGAGCAGGTGCTGCATGGTGAGCAGCGCGTGGATCTCCTCCGCCGAGAACCACAGCCCGGGCAGTTCGTACTGCGGGCCGATGCGCTGCCCTTCCTTCTCGAAGCGGTAGCCGCCGAGGTCGCGATCGAAGACGATGGGCGCGTGCAGCCGGTCCTTCATGTAGGCAAGGTCGCGCTTCAGCGTCGCCCACGACACGCCGAGCTTTTCCTGCAGTTCGGCGCGCGGCACGGCCTTACGGCCGGCGAGCAGCTGGTCGATGCAGTAGATGCGCTCCATGGCGCTCATGCCGTGTCTCCGTATTTCTGGCGGGCTGTTGCCCGTTCGCGTGAGCTCAGTCAGTGAGCCTTGTTGATCCGATGATGCCTCACGCGCACCGGGAAATTCCGTGCGCAACCGACCACTCAGCCTTTCGGATGATGCGTACATGAGACAGCCTTCACTCACTACCCGGGTGCGCTATTCGCACCGCCCCTTTACCGACTACTGCCCCAGCCCCGAGCCGCAGAGCTCGATGCTCTGGCATGCCGTGACCGGCGATAAGGCCGATGAAGACCTGCAGGCTGCGCGCTGGAATCTGATCTGGCTGTGTTCGCCGGAACTCGATCAGGCGCTGGCCCTGCCACGCAAGGCCGGGCCGCACTGGAAGTCTGTAGTGGCCAACGTGCATCTTTCGGTGCTGGCGCCGATCTGGCCGGAGCTGCGGCATGCGGTGCTGTGTCAGACCAACGTATTCCGCGCCTGGCTGCACCGTGAGCGCGAACGGGCGCACCTGTTTCTCATCAACATCGACCCGGTGATCGAGGTGATCGACCGGCGTCTGGAAGACGCCATTCAGCGCCTGGGTGGCGTGGCGTCAACGCGCATTCCACCAACCCGGGTTCGCGGCAACGTGACCTTCGTCGATTTCAGCGCCGCGCGCCGAGAGGGCTGAACATGACGGCCCAGATTCCGGAAACCCTGCTGATCGACGGACGCCCGCGCTCGATGTGCACCGAGCCGCTGAATGACTATTTCGCGCTGTCCGGCGTGCGCAGCGGCTTCGAGATCAGCTGCACCGCGCTGTGGCGCGGCTATGTCGGGCATTGGGAAATCGCGCATGACCGGCTCTACCTGCTGCGCATCGACGCCTGCTACCCCGACGGGCGCGAAGCGAAGCTCACCGACCTTTTCCCCGAACATCCCGATCGGGTGTTCGCGCACTGGTGCAGCGGCACGCTGCGGATACCGGAAGGCCGGCGCCTGCACTATGTGCATGGCGGCTATGGCAGCACCTTCGAGCGCGACCGCCTGATACGGGTCGAGCGCGGTGCAGTGCTCGGCATCGAGGTGCGCACGAATGGTGTCGCCAAAGGTGCCACCAACGGTGTCAGGATCGATCCTGCCAACGGTACCCACCCGGAGCGCCCGGAATGAGCCCACATACGCTGCTCACGCTGTATCTCGTCGCCGGCGTACTGACGCTGACGATGGCGCTGATACAGCAGCTTGTTGCGCTCGTTCGCAACCGGCGTTTCCGGGCACTGCTGAATCCGACGGAAGCCCCGCATACAGCTCGACAGCGCTGGATCACGCGCATGCTGGTCGCTCCGCTGGCGGCGCTCGCGGTGATCGCGCTCTGGCCGATCGGCGTGTGGCTGATGGGCTGCAGTCTGTATCGCCTCGCTCGCCTTGCCCTGCCAGCAAGACGTGACGACACGCAACATGCCGATTCCGACACGCCCTTCGACAGCGCACTCAGCGACTTCAGACCTCGCAGCGAACATCTGGTCGAACGCCTGACCCGGGCCGCGATTGAGCAGCGCGAAACAGTCACCGACCCGCTGAACGCCGCCCCGCCCCTGCCCTTCGGACACCTGAATCGCCGTTGGCAGACGTTTGCGGATCAGCTCGGTCCGGGCGACGAGCTGTGGAGCTTCGAGTCACCACACGTCACTCCATTCGGCACGCTTGAAGTCAGGCGCGGCTATGCGCGGATGCGCCGTGGGCAGGTGCTGGACGGAATGACCACGGAACGAACGCAGGAAGCGTGAGGCCGCCGGGGAATGCGTCGTGTCGAGGTGAGATGCAGAGGGTTATGGCGGAAGCTGTGTCCGCCTCCGTATAACCCCACACCCTCTCAGCACGCACCAAAAAATCACTTATAAGCCTTATTCTGTCTTTTTCTTTGCATCTAGTCGCATCGCATTGTATTGTTGAATCTCACGGTTTTTGTTGGGCGATTCGTGGGGAGTGATGGCAATGCCGAAGATCGCACGAGAATTGACGGACCTGGCGCTCAGGCGCCTGAAAGAACCCGGCATGTATGCGGCCGGTGGCGTCGCCGGGTTGCACTTCCGCATCCTGCCTTCTGGCGGCCGCACATGGATCCTTCGCGTCACTGTCGGCGGCAAGCGGCGGGACATCGGCCTGGGTGGATATCCGACCGTCTCGCTTGCCGGCGCGCGTGATGCCGCCCGCGCCGCCCGCGAGTCCATCCGGAGCG
Source organism: Methyloversatilis universalis EHg5 (assembly GCF_000378945.1). Lineage (GTDB taxonomy): Bacteria > Pseudomonadota > Gammaproteobacteria > Burkholderiales > Rhodocyclaceae > Methyloversatilis > Methyloversatilis universalis_A. The sequence goes on from NZ_KB900539.1 coordinate 2,545,254, forward strand.
GCATCGATCCCGTGGAACAGAAGCGCGTGCAGCGCGCCACCATGATTGCGGCACGCGGATCGGCCGTCACTTTCGACGACGCAGCGCGACAGTACATCGAGGCCATGCGCCACGAGTGGCGGAACGCGAAGCACGAGGCGCAATGGGTTTCCACGCTCGCCACCTACGCCAGCCCGGTTATCGGGCCGCTGGCCGTGCGCGACATCGAGCTTTCGCATGTCGTGCGCATCCTTGAGCCCATTTGGACGACCAAGACCGAAACGGCGGTCCGGCTTCGCGGCCGGATTGAATCTGTTCTCGACTGGTGCGCAGTGCGCGGGTACCGGCAAGCGGACAACCCCGCGCGGTGGAAAGGCCACCTCGACAAGCTCCTTCCCAAGCCTGCGAAGGTCGCCAAGCGTGCCCACTTTCCCGCGCTGCCCTGGCGCGAAATGGGCGCCTTCATGGCGGAGCTGCGCACTCGAGAAGGCATCGGAGCGCGTGCGGTCGAGTTCGCCATCCTGACTGCCGCCCGATCCGGCGAAGTGCGCGGTGCGCGCTGGTCGGAGTTCGACCTGCAGGCCGGCACCTGGACTATTCCGGGCGACCGGATGAAGGCTGGCAAGGAACATCGGGTGCCGCTGTCCGATCAGGCGCTGGCCGTACTTGAGTCGATGCCGCGCGGGGATGACTTCGTGTTCCCCGGCTCCAGGCAGGGAGCCATGCTGTCTGACATGAGCTTGACGGCGGTCCTTCGGCGCATGGGCCACGCCGACATCACGGTGCATGGATTTCGGTCCGCCTTTAGAGATTGGGCAGCCGAGGCCACGAACTACGCACGCGAGGTGCCCGAAATGGCGCTAGCGCATGCCATCGGCAACGACGTCGAAGCGGCGTACCGGCGCGGCGACCTGTTCGAGAAGCGGCGCCGGCTGATGCGCGATTGGGCGAAATTCTGCGACACACTCACGTCTGCCGCTGACGTGACACCGATAAGAAGTACCGCCGCCTGACGGACTCAGGCAAGCGGGGCTGCGCGGTGTTCGAGCACCGGCAGCCCCTGACCATGAAGCACCTGTTACGGAGGTAACCCCATGGCTGTATCGAACATTACCAGCACCACCTGCAGGCCGGAGCCGCTACTGCCGCCCTCTGCCGTTTTCGAACACTTCAGCGACCGCGCAACGCAGATCACAGGCCGCATGCCCGACAACAGCATGGCGCCCAAGATCGAGGAGGGCGACCTGCTGCAGATAGAGCCTTGCAGCCGGATTAGCACCGGCGGATACACCTACGCGTTCGAGGTGGGCGGCCGGCAATTCGTACGCTCTCTCATGAAGTGCGCGGACGGAAGCATTCAGGTGATCGCCGAAAACCAACATTACGAGAACGAGCGCATCGAGGAACCTGAGATCAAGCTCATCGGCCGCGTCGTCGGTGTTCTGCAATACCGCCGCGTCATCTGACTCTGAAGGGATTCGACCATGCGCGCCATTTTCAAGACGTATTTCATGATCGCAAGAGATGATCACTCGGCGGATTCCAGCATGTTGCTCGGCATCCCGCTTTCCCGCCGACTATCGTCGAGAAACCAGGCTCGGAAGGCTTTGCACAGAGCGTCCAAACGCTGTAAGGATGCCTACTTGATGCGTGTGCGAGTTAGGGTCGGCGCCAGCTGAAAGGCGCGAGGCAGCGGCTTCGAGGGAGTCACGCATATGCTTACCCGATGACCTCGAAGGAGAGCGGAATGTCCGAAACCTACCTTTCAACCGACGAGCTGCGCGAACTGACCGGGTGCGCTCACCGCGCCCGGCAGCGCGCGTGGCTGGATGCGAATCGCTGGCCGTACGCGGTCGCCGCGACTGGACACATTCGCGTGCTGCGCGAGTACTGGCGCGCGCGACTCACCGGAGCGCAGCCGACCGTGCCTTCCGTCCATGCAGAACGAGCTCACAACTTCGCCGCGATCGAAGGCATCGGCGACCGCGGCAGCAAGCGCCGGAAGGGAACAGCTTGAGGTCGCATGCCTCCGGTGCGCCGTCTGGAGCAAACGACTCCATGATTCAGCGACGAAGACATCCACCGACCCCTCAGCATCCGGATGGAGTTTGGGAATACCTCGACCAGGATGAGGGGTGCTTCCTTTTCGAGTTGTGGTCCTGCGAGGAAATCAGCCTCGAGAGCATCGACGACTTCATTGAATCGGAGGCTCTGCCAGAGTGGGTGCGCGACGACCTATTGGCAATGCGCACCGATGCCCTGGCAGCCTATCGCGCCAAGGGCTATGAACTCGCATTGGCGCGCGCTTCCGCGCTGCAGTGGGCGTGCCGCTTTTACGGGCAGAACATTGCAGCTGCGCCGGAAGTGATCCTGGCGCGAAAGTTCAAGGGGAGGAAAAAGGGTTCCGAAGGTCCTGTAAAGACGGCTGTGCGAAAGCTGCTGAAGAAGAACCCCAAAATGAAGAACGCGAAAATCTGGGAGTCCTTGCAGAATGCGCTACCGCGTGGGTGGCTGGTGTGCGAGAACCGTGCCGGGAAGTACATCGAAGGCAAAACGGCAGGCCAAGGCTGCAACTACCCTAGGTTTCAGGTCATCTGTTCAGAGGTTCGCGCCACACTCGACGATAAGAATTTACGGAATAGCGAGCCATAAATCCGGTTAGAAATGATCCGCTCCGACCCGCGCCATTGCGGGGTAACTGGAGCGCATCATGCAATCGAAATCTCTTCGCCCTGCTCAAGCCGCGGCCTTCCTTGGCATCGGCCGCGCCACCCTCTGGCGCTGGGCAAAAGAACGCGCTGACTTCCCCAAGCCCCTCCGCCTATCCGCCCGCTGCACGGTTTTTGATCAAAACCAGCTGACCGCCTGGCGCGACGCGCAAGCCGCAGTTCCCAAGGCCGCGTGAGGAAGCACCATGGGGAACGTCATACCTGTGGAAAGTCGCGGTCATGGTGGCCACCCCCACCGGGGCGACCTGAGCGCGGAGTTTTTCGAGCGCGCTTTCGGCCTCGCCGAGCTGCTCACTCGCCTGCCGGAGAGCGAGCACCGCCCCGTCATTCTCGCGTTGCTGTGCCTGCTGAAGGCAGGCCTGCTCACAGCGAAGGCGTAAGCCGTGGCTCGTTCCAGGAACATCAAACCCGGCTTCTTCAAGAACGAAGCGCTGGCCGAGCTCTCCCCCCTGACCAGACTGCTGTTCGCGGGTCTCTGGACGCTCTCCGACCGCGACGGGAGACTGGAGGATCGACCGAAAAGAATCCGTGCCGAAGTACTGCCCTATGACGACGGCAGCGTGGATGAAATGCTGAACGAACTGCATAGCGCTGGGTTCATCCAGCGCTATCAGACCGACGATCAACGGTTCATTCAGGTGGTGAACTTCGCCAGACACCAGAACCCCCACTGTCGCGAACCGGCCAGCACCATACCAGCACCGGGTGAGCACCGTGCCAGCACTGTACATGCACCGGGCGAGCACGGAACCGGCCCGGCTGATTCCCTTAACCTGATTCCTGATTCCCTTAACCCTTCAACTGCACCATCGTCTGTCGACGATGGTGGTGCTCAGGCCACGCCTGAACACCGTATCCCTGACTGCCCGCATCAGCAGATCATCGAGCTGTACCACCAGGCACTGCCCACCGGCACACGTGTTCGAGTTTGGAGCGGCGCACGGGTCAAGCACCTGCAAGCCCGCTGGCGCGAGGACACGAAACGCCAGAACGTCGAGTGGTGGCAGCGCTTCTTCGCCTACTGCGCGCAGTCCGAGTTCCTGACCGGCCAGACGCAACCCGCCAATGGTCGTGACCCGTTTGTCGTGAGCCTGGATTGGCTGGTGTCGCCACAGAACTTCGCGAAGTGCATCGAAGGCAAGTACCACAGGAGCACAGCATGAACGCGCCTGCCCTGAAGCTGCCGCCGCACTCGATCGAGGCCGAACAGTCGCTGATCGGCGCCCTGCTGCTGAGCAACGACGCATGGGACCGTATCGAAGGCACGGTGACGGATGCCGACTTCTACCGCGACGACCATCGCAGGATCTTCACCCACATCGCCGCGCTGATCCGCGCCGGCAAGCCGGCCGACGTGGTGACGGTGCATGCGACGATGGAGCAGTCCGGCGAGGCGGAGCGCTGCGGCGGTCTGGCCTATCTGGGCGAGATCGCGAACAACACACCGAGCGCCGCGAATATCCGGGCCTACGCGGCGACGATTCGCGATCGGGCATACCGGCGCACGGGCCAAACCGAAGCGGAGGCGCTGGCGGTCTCCTACGCAGCCGGAGCGGTATCGCACGACGAGTTCGCCGCCGGTCTGGAGCGGATCGCGGCGCAAGCCATCGACAGCGAGCGCGACGAACCTCTGCTGCTGAGCGATTCGATGCGCGAAGCGATGGTGCTGATCAACGATCGCGCGAACGGTGGCGGCGTCACGGGCCTGCCGTCCGGTATTACGGACCTGGACGCGCTTACTGGCGGGTTCGAGCCCGGCCAGCTGATCATCCTGGCCGCTCGCCCTGGCGTCGGAAAAACCGCTTTCGCCCTGGGCGTCACCGATCACGCTGCGCGAGCAGGGCGCACCGCGTTGTTCATGTCGCTGGAGATGCCGGCGCGCGAGCTGAGCATGCGCGTGATGGCGCAGCGGTCGGGCGTGAGCGTCCATGCGATGCGCACCGGCACGCGCAACGACGAGCACTGGTCGGCGCTCACGCGGGTATCCGGCGAGGCAGCCCGGCAGCGTCTGTTCATCGACGACAAGCCAGCCATCACCCTCGCCTACCTGCGAGCACGCGCGAAGCGCTTGGCGAGGAAGCACGGCCTGCACCTGATCGTGGTCGACTACATCGGTCTGATGCGCGGCGAGGGCCAGAACCGGACGCAGGAGCTGGGCAGCATCAGCCGCGGACTCAAGGCGCTGGCCAAGGAACTCGCCGTGCCGATCATCGCCTGCGCGCAGCTGAACCGCGGCGTCGAGAACCGCAGCGACAGACGCCCCCAGCTGCACGACCTGCGCGACTCCGGCGAGATCGAGCAGGACGCCGACATCGTGCTGATGTTGCACCGGGAGGAGATGACGCACAGCGCCCCCGAGTGGCAAGGCGTCGGCGAACTGCTGCTGCGCAAGCACCGCAATGGCCCGACCGGTGAGATCCGGCTTCGGTACATCCACCACAGAACGCTTTTCGTGCCTGGCGATGGATACGGACCGGCACGCGACCAGGCAATACCGCGCGACGCGATTCACAGGGGCTATCGCGACCGCGGCTTCGACGGATAGCAGTTCGACAGAGCAGACATCCGCCACAAGTAGTACCGGCAAGCCGACATAGGCCGGCTTGCCGATTCGCTCCACAACCTGCCCCACGAAACACACTCTGGAGAATGACCATGACGTTCAAGCTGAAACCCGACCCCACCTTCAAGACCAAGGTTCAGATCCATATCCCCGGCCAGCCCAAGCCTGGCGAAATCGAGTTCGTGTTCAAGCACAAGACGCGCGACGAGCTGAGGGCGTTCCGCGAGGAAGCCAAGACCAAGGCAGACGAGGACGTGATTCTCGATATCGCTGACGGCTGGGACGTGAAAGACAGCGCCTTCTGCCGAGACTCGCTGACCGAGCTGTTCGCGAACTACTCGACTGCGCCGGCCAGCATCGTCGATGCATACATGGGCGAACTGCACGGCACCCGTCGCGCCTGACATCCAGATCACCGCAAGGAGTTTCGAAATGGCAACTCTCGCCGAACTCTCTTCACAGCGCGCCACCGCTGCAAACAACTGGCAAACGCTATGCGCCCAGCTTCGGGCCGCGTACATCGAGCTCGCGGCACTGGATCGGGCTGTGGTGAATACCAATGTCGTTTTCCCCAACGGCATCGTTCACCCGAATCCAGTGACCAACACAACCGGGCCGCTGAGCAGCCAGAACTACCAGGATCGATCGACGGGGATTGGTCGCATCCCCATCGCCGTGCTCGACGGACCCGCGCGTTCATTCAACGCCTTGCTGGAACTGCCGCAGCACCTGGACTTCCCGCTACCGGCATGGCCGAACCCTGGCGACGCGATCCGCGCGCGCCTTGAGCAACTGATCGCCTGAGGACATCGAAATGAAACGCATACCGCACCCCGCCGCCGCAGAAACGCACGACATGATCGAGTTTTCGGACGGTCGCCAGATCCAGGCGCCGCGCTGGACCTCACCCAAGCGGACAGACCCCGTAGTCATCGCAGATGCCGTACTGGAAATCATCGACGAACGACTGACGGCCCGCAGGGTGATCCACCAGGACCCGCACCTCTCAAGCGCTGGACGGGCGCATAAGTCGCGGCCGGTGGATGAGGAAATCCTTGGCCGCGTTGCCGCCGGCTGGTCGCAAGTCGAGACCTTCGCGCGCCACATCGACAACCGGGAGGCCGCCTTGCTCGCCCTGCCGACCCTGGACCCGACCGCCGCGGCTGTCGCCGTCGAGGACCGCGAGTGCCGCGACTGGTGGCGCGCCCTTCCAACCGAGGAAAAAGCCCGCATGCTGGCCCGTATCGACGCCGAACCCGAGAAGCACCAGCGCTTGGCCATTGCGCTGCTGCGCAGCCCTCTGCCGCTCGCAATGCTCGACGGTGAGGTGAATTTCGTCCGTGATGTCTGGAACCGCGGCAGACGCGCAGGCAACCCGGAAGAGGCTGCGGCCATCGACGAGGGGCGCGCGGCCGTGGCCTACGCGCAAGAGGTGCTTTTGCACACAGCGGCCGTTGCTCAGCATGCCATCGGCGCGAGCCGGGATGCCGTTGTCGACACGCTCACAACCAACAAGCTTGAAACCGGCACCGGTTACCGCGCCTTCGGATTCTCCGACCAGGACGCTGCGGCGTCGCGGCAGCGCGTCGAGGCGCTGGGGATCATGAACAGGGCTGCGTAATGGGTCAGTTCAGCGTCGATATCTCCCGGTTCGTCGAGAAAACGAACGGCAACATCGAGCGTGCAGCACGACAGGCCGTCGTGCTTGCTGCGCAAGGCCTGATCATGCGCACGCCGGTCGATACCGGGCGCGCTCGAGCGAACTGGGTGTTCGGCGCTGGCGCAATCAACTACGAGGTGGTCGAGACGAGAACGGACCGCAGCGGCGGCGCGACACAGGGGGCGATTGCGGCAGCAGTGATGACCGTGCGTATTGCCTCCGTCCCATACCTCTACGTATCGAACAGCCTCCCCTACGTCCAAAGGCTTGAGGATGGCTGGTCGCAACAGGCGCCGGCCGGCATGGTGAAGGCCACGCTGGCCGAGTTGCCCCGACAGATTGAAGCATTCGCAAGGAGCATTGCATGACAGCGAATACCGCAACCCTAGCGCTTCGTATCGACGCGTCACAGGCGACATCTGCAGCCACCGCGCTCCACCGGTTCGAGCAGTCCGGCAAGAACGCTGAGACGTCCGCAAACCGACTGGCCAGCGCCACCACGTCGCTGCGAAATGTCTTCGCTGGCCTTTCCACTGCCGTCGCTGTGCGCAACTTCGTCCAGCTGGCGGATACCTACTCGAACATCAACTCGCGGTTGAAGCTGGTTACGCAGAGCGCCGGTGAGTTCGTGGCCGCGCAGGAGGCGCTGTTCGACATCAGCCAACGTACCCGTGTGGGGCTCGAACAGACCTCGGACCTGTACGGCAACCTGCGCCGTTCAACACAGTCGCTCGGCGTTTCGCAATCCGAGGTCTTGGGCGTCACCGAGACGATCAACAAAGCCCTGATCGTCAGTGGCACCAGCGCGCAAGGTGCAGCTGCTGCCCTCGTGCAGCTTGGACAGGGGTTTGCTTCCGGCACGCTGCGCGGCGAGGAGCTGAACAGCGTGCTCGAGCAGGCGCCGCGGCTCGCCCAAGCGATCGCCGACGGCCTCGGCGTTCCCATCGGGAAGCTGCGCGAGCTCACGGGTGCGCGTGTTTTCGAGGCAATCCGCAAGTCTGGCGAACAGGTCGGCAAAGAGTTTGACTCGATGGCCAAGACGGTCGAACAGGCCTCGACGCAGGGCGCAAACTCGCTGTTGAAGTTGATCGGGAAGTTGGACGAAGCCACCGGTGCAAGCGCTTCGCTCGCGAAGACAATCTCTGAATCTGCGGTGTTCATGGGCACACTGGGTGACGAGATATCGCGCGGTGCGGCTGGGCAGAAGGATATCGGCCTGCTGGCCGAAGCATTCCTTGTGGTCGAAGAAACTGTCAAGGTTCTCGCTGCCAACATCTCATTCGTCTTCAAGAGCATCGGCCGAGAGATTGGCGCCATCGCCGCCCAGGCAGAGGCTTTGTCCAGACTCGATTTCTCCGGCTTCAGCGCAATCGGGGATGCCGTGAAGGCAGACGCCGCCGAAGCTCGCCGAGCGCTGGACCAGTACGAGAAGGATGTTCTGAGCCGCACACGCGCGAAGCCAGCGGCGACAACACCGGTAGCTGCCAGTGCAACACCAAGGGCCGCCGCAGGCACCTTCACTGCGCGCGGCGGAAGCCGCCGCAAAGGCTCCGACGACAGCGAGAGAATGCTACGCGAGGCTGAGGCGATGGTCGACGAGTGGTCGCCTCTGAAACTGCGCTGGGAGTTGGAGGACAGCTTCGAATCAAGGGATACGAACGCCGCGCTCGCTGACTGGAAGGCCGAGTCAGAAGAGCGGCGCGACGCGATGGTGCGGACATACCAGGACATCGCCGATCCTGCGCGCCGCTACCGTGAAGAAGTGCAGCTTGTGAATGCCCTGGAGGCGCAGGCGCTGCTGACTGGGGAAGAGGCGTTCGCCGTGCGCTCCAAGCTCTACGAGGACATGGACCGCGCCACCGGAGAAGTGAATGAGAAGCTGCGCGAGCAGCGCGGCATCGGTGAAGAGCTTGGCCTCACGTTCAGCAGCGCCTTCGAGGATGCGATTCTGCGCGGCCGAGAGCTCTCCGACGTGTTCGCGGGCCTAGCCGAGGATGTCGCGCGCATCGCGATTCGCAAGAGCATCACAGAGCCACTGGGGGAAGCCGTTGCCGCGGCCTTCAGCGCAAAGGGCGGGGGCGGCGGAGGGTTCGGCGGGATCTTCTCCGCAATCACCAGCTTCCTTGGCTTCGCAGATGGCGGTTACGTTCGCGGCCCTGGATCAGCCACCAGCGACAGCATCCCTGCACGCCTGAGCAATGGCGAGTATGTGATCCGCGCGGAGGCCGTGCGCAAGGTTGGCGTCGCCACGCTCGATGCCATCAACACGGGAGGCCCGATCAGGAAGTACGCGGCCGGTGGATACGTCGGCCAGGCCTCTGGTGCGGCTGGGGCGCCCGCCCGCGATGGTCTGGTGGTGAACATCACGAATCAGACCCCGGCCGAGGTGACCACCACCCGAGGCGAGGACGGTTCCCTGAACGTTTTGATCCGAGCTGTCGCGGCGCAGATGGCCGATGATGTCGGCGCAGGCGTTGGCCCACTCAATGCTGCGCTCCATGGACGATTTGGGTTACGGCCACAGACAGGAGGCTACTGAATGGACGAATTGAATTACCTCAAATTGCGTGCAGCTATCGCCGCAAATCGACACATTCTGACTATCGTAATGGCGCATCTGGCAGCGAGTCGAGAAATCGAGCTCGCTCCACTTCTGGAGGAGCTGACCGCTGACATGACGAGTCTGATTCCAGGCGGCACGGCCAGCGAAGTCGAAACACTACAGAGGTACGAAGCGCTTCTTACCAAGGAGTTCGAAAGCATCGTCTCGGCCGCATCGAGGCGGGCAGCAGTCGTGCGCGAGCATCGGCAAAAGGGGGGATAAGTGGCAAGAAAAACCACATCAAATTCTCCGATGAGCCGCACAAGAACAGGAGAGGCGCAGCATCCCTCCCCCCCTCGAGTTCGTTTGAAGCTCGCATCGATCGACGACGTGAAGGCGGAACTTGCCCGGCTGTATCGGTCAGCCAAGGCGGGGCAGATGGACGTAGGCGACGCCAGCAAGCTGGCGAACATGCTGGCGCTGCTGGGCCGACTGATCGAAGGCGCCGACCTGGAGCGCCGAATCGCTGCCATCGAGGCAGCACAGTCGGATGGGAAGGGGCGGCCGCGATGTCACTGAAGAATCTGGAACAGCGCCTGCGCAAGGCAGAGGCCGAGGCGCAGCGAAAAGCCGGCGACGGCCTGCCGGTGCTGTTCATCACCATCCCCGACTTCTGGGAGCCGGATGGCTGCGGATCATTCCGCGTATCGGCGCGCTACGCCAGCGAGGGCAGCACCGCAGCCCATGACGTCATCGTCAGGCAGCCGGGCGAGAGCATCGCCGAACTGGAAGAGCGTTGCCGACGCGACCATCCGGGCAGGCGGGTATTCATGGCCACGCAGCGGCCGGGTCCGTCGCTCACCGAAAGGAAACCCGAATGAAGAACCTGCGCACCCGTATTACCAGGCTGGAAACAGCAACAAGCCCCGCCAGTCGTTCCGGCTGGTTGCCCGTTCTGGCATGGTTTCCCGAAGGCGCAACGCCGGAGCAGCGCGCGACCATCGAGGCCGATGTCGAGAGGCGCCGGGCAGCAGGTGAAACCGTCATCCTCGAGGAGACGCGCGAACAAGCCATGGATGTGATGATCGAGCTGATAGCGCCTTGACGTTGAAAGCTTGACCGTGCATTGACGGGAACCGCCAAAGCGCTCTAACTTAGTTGGTCGTTTTGTTGGGCGGATCATTTTGTTCCGCATGAAACGGCTTGCATGCGTGGAATCTGGCGGAAGCTGTGAGATTCGAACTCACGAACGCCTTGCGACGTTGCCGGTTTTCAAGACCGGTGCATTCAACCACTCTGCCAAGCTTCCGGATGCCGCCTGCCGGGCGCGGAGCCGCGCGGGGCAAGGGATATTTTGAGGGCCGAAGTCTAGCACGGGCCGCTGTCATTGAAACTTCGCACCCCCTGCGATAGTCTTTAGAACACTAACTATCCTTCGGGAGACTTTGATGCAACCGCAATTCCAGAGCATGCAGACCACCGGTTCGATCTCGGTCGGCCAGAACCGCGTGCTGCGCAACACCTATCTGATGCTGGCCGTGTCCATGGTGCCGACGCTGATCGGTGCGCTGGTGGGCATACAGATGCGCTTCTCCTTCTTCGCCGGCAGCCCGCTGGTGTCCTTCCTGGTGTTCATGGGCGTGGCCTGGGGCTTCATGTGGGGCATCGAGAAGAACAAGAACAGCGGTCTGGGCGTGGCCCTGCTGCTGGGCTTCACCTTCTTCATGGGCCTGATGCTGAGCCGCATCCTGCAGGTGGCGCTGGGCTTCTCGAACGGCGGCAGCATCATCGCGATGGCCGCAGGCGGCACCGCAGCCACCTTCTTCGTGCTGTCGTCGATCGCGGCCACCACCAAGCGCGATTTCTCCGGCATGAGCAGCTTCCTGACCGTGGGCGCCATCGTGCTGCTGCTGGCGATTGTCGCCAACATCTTCCTGCAGATTCCGGGCCTGCATCTGGCGATTTCAGCCGGCATCGCGCTGCTGTCGGCGGCCTGGATGCTGTACGACATCCAGAACATCGTGCGCGGAGGTGAAACCAACTACGTGAGCGCGTCGCTGTCGGTGTATCTGAACCTGTACAACCTGTTCGTCAGCCTGATCAACCTGCTGATGGCACTGACCGGCCAGCGCGAATAAATCCCGCTGTCACCGGATAAGGAAAAGCCCCGGAGGCGAAAGCGTCCGGGGCTTTTTTTCCGCGGGGTTCCGGGTCTGACGGCTCGTGTTCGATCAGCGCCGCGCGACTTCCCAGGAAGCATCGCGGCGAGGGCGCCGCTTGTATGTTCATCTACGGCAAGCGTAGTAGTGGACGCTTGTCGGGCGGAGGGACGAGCGCCGCATCTGACGGCAAGCACGTACAGACAGTGGGAGAGATGTCCCGCCTTCACCCCCGAGCACCGATGAGGAATCCTTCGGACCGCGTCTGACCCGGTACCGACCATATCCTGCAAGCCTGTGCCCAGGTGACCCCGACAAGCCCTTCAACCATAGTCCGGAGGTGCTCATCGTGACAAGTCAGACCGAATCCCCCCGCTTTGGCATCGACGTCTCCAAGCGCTGGCTGGACATCGCCGAGTACGGCCGCTCGCCGGTGCTGCACATCGACAACACCGCCCCGGCCATCCGCAGCTGGCTGCGCACCTTGCCCCCGAGCGCCTGCCACATCGCCTGCGAATCCACCGGCACCTACCACCGCGCGCTGGTCGAGCTGCTCATCGGCGCCGGTCATCGGGTGTATCTGATCGACGGCTACACGCTGTCCAGATACCGCGACACGCTGGGCCAGCGCGCCAAGACCGATCGGCACGACGCGGGGCTGATCGCCCGCTATCTCGCCCACGAAGGGGCGCGTCTGCGCCCGTTCTCGCTGCCGCCCCGTGCGGTGACCGACCTGCGCGCCCTGCTGCGCCGTCGCGCCACCCTGGTGCGTTGCCTGGGCCGCATGCGTCAGAGCATGGAGGAGCTGCCCGGCTTCGCCCGCCAGGTGCGGGCCGTCACCGAGCGGATCCAGGCGCTGATCAAACGGCTGGAACAGCGCATCGCCGCGCTGATCGGCACCAGCGGCTGGGAGGACCCGTATCGGCGCATCCTGAAGGTTGAAGGCATCGGCGCACTCACCGCCGCCGGTCTGTGCGCCACGCTTCACCGCGCCCCATTCTGCCGGGCCGATGCCTTCATCGCCTTCCTCGGTCTGGATGTGACCGTGCGCCAATCGGGCACCCAGCGCGCACGCGGGGTGCTCAGCAAGAAGGGCGATGCCGAGATGCGCCGCCTGCTCTACAACGCCGCCATGGCGGCCAGCCGATCCAGTACCTGGCAGCCCTTCTACCAGCGCATGCTCCAGCGCGGATTCAGCCGCACGCAGGCGCTGGTCGCGCTGGCCAGAAAGCTCGCAAGGGTCGCCTTCTCGCTAATGAAGAACGCCTCCGACTACGTCCCTCAACAACACGAAAACGCTTGCGCTCGAACATAGAATCTCCCACGGGTGTTCGCAGTCTGTCGCCAGATTCGTGGGAGCGGCGCCCTCGCCGCGATACGACCCCTGACTACGCACCGGTGCCCTACGACAAGCCGGGCATCCGGCCTGCCCCTCAGCCCCGCTCGATCAGCGCGATCGATTCGACGTGCGAGGTCTGCGGGAACATGTTGGCGATGCCGGCGCCGCGCAGGCGATAGCCCTTCTGCACGACCAGCACTTCGAGATCGCGTGCCAGCGTGGCCGGGTTGCACGACACATAGACGATGCGCTTCGGTGCCGCCTCGTCAGCTGCATGCGGCAGCGCCTTGCACAGTTCCATCGCACCTTCGCGCGGCGGGTCGATCAGCATCTTGTCGAAGCGGCCCAGCTTCGCGAGCGACGCCTCGTCGGTATCGAACAGGTTGGCGACCGCGAAGCTGCAGCGGGCGCCCAGGCCGTTGGCATCGGCGTTGCGCGCCGCTCGTTTCACCAGCGCATCCGCACCTTCGATGCCCACCACATCGGCACCGAAAGTCGCGATCGGCAGCGAGAAATTGCCCAGGCCGCAGAACATGTCGGCGATGCGTTCGCCCGGCTGCGGTGCCAGCAGCGACATCGCACGACGCAGCAGCGAGCGGTTGATGCCGTGATTCACCTGGGTGAATTCGGTCGGCGCGAACGCCAGCTTTACGCCGAAATCCGGCAGCGAGTAGGCAAGTTCCGGCATCGGGATCGGCCAGAACGGAACCGCGGTATCCGGGCCGCCCGTCTGCACGTAGATATACAGCCGGTGCTTCTCGCCGAAGGCGCGCAGCGCAGCCTCGTCCTCGGCCGTCATGCGGTCGAGGATGCGGAACACCAGCACCGTCATCTGCTCTTCGCGCTCACCGCCGATGGCGATCTCGATCTGCGGCAGACGGTCGCGCAGCGAAAAGCCACTGATCAGCTCGCGCAGCGGCAGGAACAGCGCCGACACGTGCGGCGGCAGCACCTCACAGGAACTCATGTCGGCCACGTAGCTGGACTTCTTCTCGCGGAAACCGACCAGCACGCCACCCTTGCCCGCCACGTAGCGCACCGACAGCCGCGCGCGGTAACGATAGCCCCAGCCGGGACCGACCAGCGGCGCGAACACGGTTTCCGGCTTCACCCGGCCGACATGCCACAGCGCGTCTTCCAGCACGCGCTGCTTGACCGAAGCCTGCGCAGCGACATCCAGATGCTGCATGCTGCAGCCGCCGCAGTAACCGAAATACCTGCAGCGCGGCGTCACCCGCTGCGGGCTGGCGCGCACGATGCGGCTGATCTGCGCCAGTTCGTATGACGACTTCTTCCGGTAGGGCGAAAAATCGACGGTTTCGCCCGGCAGAGCGCCATCGACGAAAATGACCTTGCCTTCGTGATGGGTGACGCCGCGACCTTCGTGGTCCAGCGATTCGATACGGGCGACCGGCATGGGCTGTCCTGCAGAAAGCGAAAGGGCGCGATTTTACCCGCAGCCGCGCCGCCCTTGTCCGTTGACGCGCACCCGTCCCCCGCCCCGCCGCCGCCGGCTTCGCGGATAATCGCCGCCCATGGACAAGACACTGCTCGGCGGGCTCACGCCCCGCACCTTCCTGCGTGACTACTGGCAGAAGAAACCGCTGCTGATACGCGGCGCCATTCCGGGCTTCAACGGCCTGCTGCCGCGCGAGGACCTGCTCAATCTGGCGCGCGACGAAGACGTCGAATCGCGTTTCATCGAACACGACAGCCGCAACTGGCGGATGGAGCGCGGCCCGCTGCCGGCTTCGCTGACCCGTCGCCCGAAAACCCGGCCCTGGACGGTGCTGGTGCAGGGCCTGAACATGCTGCTGCCCGAGGCGGACGCGCTGATGCGCCGCTTCAGCTTCATCCCCTACGCGCGGCTGGACGACGTGATGGTGAGCTACGCCACCGACGGCGGCGGCGTCGGGCCGCACTTCGATTCCTACGACGTGTTCCTGCTGCAGGGCACCGGGCGCCGCCGCTGGCAGATCAGCGAACAGACCGATCTCACCGTGGTGGAAGACGCACCGCTGCGCATCCTGAAGAATTTCGTGCCGGAACAGGAATGGGTGCTGGAGCCGGGCGACATGCTCTACCTGCCGCCCAAGTGCGCGCACAACGGCATCGCCGAGGGCGAATGCACCACCTACTCGATCGGCTTCCGCACGCCGTCGATGCAGGAACTGGCCACCGGCTTCCTCGACCATCTGCGCGAACAGGTGTGCCTGTCCGGCATGTATGCCGACCCGGATCTGACGCTGCAGGCCGACCCGGCCCAGCTGCCGGCGGCGATGATCGACAAGGTGGAGGCGGTGCTCAAGGGCATCACCTGGACGCGCAAGGACGTCGAGGCCTTTCTCGGCAGCTATCTGAGCGAACCCAAGCCGCATGTGTTCTTCGACGCGCCGGACGACGCGCTGACGCCGAAGCGTTTCGCCGCCGCAGTGACGAAAATGGGCGTGCGGGTCGATGGCCGCACCCTGCTGCTGCGCAGTGGCCGGCAGTTCTGGGTAAATGGCGAACCGGTCGAGCTGCCGGCTGGCAGCCATGACGCACTGAAGGCGCTCGCCAGCGAACGCCGGCTGGCCCGCGTGCCGGACGACGCGTCGCTGATCGAACTGCTTTACGACTGGTACGACGCCGGCTTCATCCACGTCGGCGCGCAGGACGACGCGGCTTGAGCGACCAGGCCGCCACGCTGCGCTTCGACGACCGTGCCGGCTATCAGGCTGCGGTGAGCGGCCTGCTGACCGACATCGACCGCAGACTGGACATTTTCGACACCGATCTGAGCGGCACCGGCCTGGACGGCCGTGCTGCGGTCGAGCTGCTCACCGCCACGCTGGCCGGTGCGCCGCGCGCCGAAGTGCGCATCGTGCTGCACGATGCCGGGCCGCTGCAGGGCCGCATGCCCCGGCTGTGGGCGCTGTGCGCCGCACAATCCCATCGGCTGCAGATACGGCAGACGCCGCGCTCGCTGCGCCATCTGACCGAACTGTTCATGCTGAACGGGTCGTCGGCCATCGTCCTCCGCACGCACAGCGAGCACTGGCGCGGAAAGGCGGTCAGCGGCGATGGTGCGCTGACCGCCGGTTACCGCGGCCGTTTCGACGAAATCTGGGAGGCCTGTTCGTGTTGCATCAGCACAACAAAACTGGGCCTGTAAAACCTTGTTTCCAGACGTGCAACTTGATACCCATCGCTCGTGCTACTATTTTGGGCTGATCGAGGTCGCTAGCTCGATCGGGTGATTTACCGAATTCACGTTGATTGCCAACAGCCAAGGAAACCAAAATGCAAAAGTCGCTCCTCCTCGCCGCCATTCTCGCCGCTGCCCTGGCCGCTTGCTCGAAGCCGCAAGAAGCCCCGGCCCCGGCCGCTGAACCCGCTCCGGCCGCTGCCCCGGCACCGGCTGCTGAACCGGCACCGGCTGCTGCCCCGGCTGCTCCGGCTGACGCTGCTGCTCCGGCCGCCCCGGCTGCTGACGCTGCTGCTCCGGCTGCTCCGGCTGCTGCCCCGGCCGAAGAGAAGAAGTAATTCTTCTGCCTCGTGCATGAAAAAAGCCGGCGCAAGCCGGCTTTTTTTATTGGTGCTTCAGAATGGGGGCTTCAAATTCTGCAGCCCGGGTCATCGAAGCATCGACAGCGCTTCAGGAATCTCTGAAGCGTCTCCATGCGCACCAAGAACACTGCGTACCTGATCTCTTAGCTGCATCCTGACCGGATTTCCGGCAGGGAATGGGCAATCGCTCTCAGCGCAGGCCTCATCGCGGCGAGGCGCCGCTTGTATGTTCATCTACGGCAAGCGTAGTAGTGGACGCTTATCGGGCGGAGGGACGAGCGCCGCATCTGACGGCAAGCACGTACAGACAGTGGGAGAGATGTCCCGCCTTCACCCCCGAGCACCGATGAGGAATCCTTCGGACCGCGTCCGTCACGGTACCGACCATATCCTGCAAGCCTGTGCCCAGGTGACCCCGACAAGCCCTTCAACCATAGTCCGGAGGTGCTCATCGTGACAAGTCAGACCGAATCCCCCCGCTTTGGCATCGACGTCTCCAAGCGCTGGCTGGACATCGCCGAGTACGGCCGCTCGCCGGTGCTGCACATCGACAACACCGCCCAGGCCATCCGCGGCTGGCTGCGCACCTTGCCCCCGGGCGCCTGCCACATCGCCTGCGAATCCACCGGCACCTACCACCGCGCGCTGGTCAAGCTGCTCATCGGCGCCGGTCATCGGGTGTATCTGATCGACGGCTACACGCTGTCCAGATACCGCGACACGCTGGGCCAGCGTGCCAAGACCGATCGGCACGACGCGGGGCTGATCGCCCGCTATCTCGCCCACGAAGGGGCGCGTCTGCGCCCGTTCTCGCTGCCGCCCCGTGCGGTGACCGACCTGCGCGCCCTGTTGCGCCGTCGCGCCACCCTGGTGCGTTGCCTGGGCCGCATGCGTCAGAGCATGGAGGAGCTGCCCGGCTTCACCCGCCAGGTGCGGGCCGTCACCGAGCGGATCCAGGCGCTGATCAAACGGCTGGAGCAGCGCATCGCCGCGCTGATCGGCACCAGCGGCTGGGGCGACCCGTACCGGCGCATCCTGAAGGTTGAAGGCATCGGCACACTCACCGCCGCCGGTCTGTGCGCCACCTTCCACCGCGCCCCATTCGGCCGGGCCGATGCCTTCATCGCCTTCCTCGGCCTGGATGTGACCGTACGCCAATCGGGCACCCAGCGCGCACGCGGGGTGCTCAGCAAGAAGGGCGATGCCGAGATGCGCCGCCTGCTCTACAACGCCGCCATGGCGGCCAGCCGATCCAGTACCTGGCAGCCCTTCTACCAGCGCATGCTCCAGCGCGGATTCAGCCGCACGCAGGCGCTGGTCGCGCTGGCCAGAAAGCTCGCAAGGGTCGCCTTCTCGCTAATGAAGAACGCCTCCGACTACGTCCCTCAACAACACGAAAACGCTTGCGCTCGAACATAGAATCTCCCACGCGCCCTCTCCCACATACCCTCTTCACTGTTTCACCGGTCGCCGGAATAGCTCCCGCCATCGCTCAGTGCAGAAATTCAGGCATATCCCTCACCGACGCCGCACCGACCCGTCGCGCACCTTTCCCTCCGTGTTACCGAAGCCGGCAGGCGTCGCGCCGGCACCCGCGACGGTGCGCGCTTGCGTCAGGGCTTCGGCGCAGACTCCAGGTCTTGCAGGCTTTCGCGTATCGGCGCGATCAGCGGCGAATCCGCCGGCAGCAGCTTGAGCAGACGGTCCCAGTGCAGGCGCGCACCGGCGGCGTCGCCCCGCTGCATCGCCGCGCTGCCGGCCAGCGCCAGCGCCTTCACGTTGTCCGGATCGATTTCCAGCGCCTTCTTCAGCAGCCGCTCAGGCTCACCCGCAAGCTGACGCCCCTGCTTCATCGCCACCGCGTCGGCGTAGTCGGTCCAGGCCTGCGCGTCGCGATCGACGATTTTCACCAGGCTGGCGTAGGCATTGGCGGCGTCTTCGAAGCGCCCCATGGCGAAGTAAGAGCGCGCCAGCATCTGCCAGCCTTCAGCGTTGTCCGGCTCAGCCTTCATGCGCTCGGCCAGCCGCGCCACCATGGCCTGTATCTGTTCCGGCGTCACTTCGCCCTGCTCGGCCTGCGGCTCGCTGCGGCGCGGTGCCTCAACCGCCTGCGGGTGACCGAGCGCCAGGTACACCGGCAGCGCGATCACCGGCACCGCAGCGGCAGCGGCGAAAGCCAGCCAGCGGCCGGACGAGCGACCGCGAACCACCGCCGCAACACCGGCCTCGTCGAGCACGCGGCGTTCGAGTTCGGCGCAGGAAATGCGGTACTGGGTGTCGTCGATCAGGCCTGCCGCCAGATCGCGGTCCAGTTCGGCCAGTGCGTCGCGGTGGATGGCCAGCGTGAGCGCGCGTTGCGCATCGGTGCCGTCAGCGCCGCGTGCGCGCAGCAGCGGCAGCACGACGAAAACCAGCGCGAGCAGCAGCATGGCTGCCGCGCCCATCATGAAGGTGTTCAAACCTGCTTCTCCTCGCCATTCAGCAGCGCGCGTGCGCGCGCGTGTTCATCGGCGCTCAGTGTGTTGGCCGCCGCCGCACGTGCGGCGCGGGTGCGCAGCCGGCGCAGCAGCGCGAACGCCACCGCCCCCAGCAGCACGAAAGGACCGGCCCACAGCAGCACGGTGGTGGCTTTCAGCGGCGGGCGGTAGAGCACGAAGTCGCCGTAGCGCTCGACCATATAGCTCTTGATTTCGTCGTCGGTGCGGCCGGCAGCGATCTGTTCGCGCAGCTGCTTCTTCAGGTCGAGCGCGAGGTCGGCGTGCGAATCGGCGATGTTCTGGTTCTGGCAGACCAGGCAGCGCAGTTCCTCGCCCAGCTTCTGCACCCGAGCTTCCAGCACCGGGTCGGTCGCGACCGACGCCGCTTCGTCGGCGTGCAGAGCCCCCCAGGGCAGCAGCAGCGCGACCAGCGCCGGCATCAGCAGACGATGCAGCGGGCGGCTCACGTCGCGGCCTCGAGCTGCTTCACGCGCGGCAGGATGTCGTCGCGCAGCTTTTCCGGGGTCAGCGGGCCGGTGTGCTTGTAGCGAATGACGCCGGCCTTGTCGACGATGAAGGTTTCCGGCGTGCCATAGACGCCGAAGTCGATGGCCACCCGGCCATCGCGGTCATGTGCCGACAGCAGATACGGGTCACCGTGCTGCGCCAGCCACTTCAGTCCGGCATCCCGCTCGTCCTTGTAGTGCAGTCCGATCATCGGCACCACGCCCGACTTGCCCAGTTCGACCAGCAGCGGATGTTCCTGGCGACAGGACACGCACCAGGACGCCCACACATTTACCAGCCACACCTTGCCCTTCATGTCGGCCGGCGAAAAGGTCTTGCCCGGATCGGCCAGCTGCGGCGCGGAAAAGGCCGGCACCGGCTTGCCGATCAGCGGACTGGGTACCTCGCGCGGGTTCAGGTAGAGGCCGGCAAAGAGAAAGCCTGCGAGCACCACGAAGATGCCCAGCGGCCAAAGAAAACGATTCACGGCGGAAGTCTCCGTTCGATGTGTCGGGCGCGCCTGACCGGGGTCAGGCGTGCTGTTGCTGCGCAGGCGGCAGCGACTGTGCGGAGGCAGGCTCAGCCTTCTTCGCGTCGCGCTGCGCGAGCTTGCGGTAGCGCCGGTCCGCTGCGGCCATGACGCCGCCCAGCGCCATGATGAGCGCGCCGAACCAGATCCAGTTCACGAAGGGCTTGTAGAAGATGCGCACGATCCAGGCCTCGCCGTCGGGCAGCGGTTCGCCCATCGACACGTACACGTCACGGGTGAAGCCGGAATCGATGGCCGCTTCGGTCATCGGCATCTGCGACACGCGGTAAATGCGCTTTTCCGGGTTCATGATGGCCACCGGGCGGCCGTCGCGGGTTACCTCGATGCGGCCGCGCGCGGCGTCGTAGTTCGGACCGTCGTGCGGCACCGCACCGTGGAACTTGAAGGTGTAGCCGGCGAGTTCGGCGGTCTGGCCGGGCGACATCTTCATGTCGGCGTTCTGCTGGAACGCGCTCACCATCGTGATGCCGACCACCGTCACCGCCACACCGAGGTGGGCCAGCCACATGCCCCAAAAGCCACCGGGCAGCGCGCGCACGCGGTCCACCCAGCTGCCCTCGCCGTTGCGCACGCGCACCCGCTCGACGAAAAGCTGCAGGCTGGTGGCAACGATCCACACGGTGGCGAAGGCGCCCAGACCCAGCATGGGCTTGAAGTCACCGCCCAGCACCACCGCGAGCACGGTGGCGGCCACGCTGACCGCGAAGGCCCAGCGCAGGCGCACGGTCAGGCCCGGCACGTCGTCCTTCTTCCAGCGCACGAAGGGGCCGATCGCCATCAGGAACAGCACCGGCGTCATCAGCGGCACGAACACCGCATTGAAATAAGGCACGCCGACCGAAATCTTGCCCATGCCCAGCGCGTCGAGGAACAGCGGATACAGCGTGCCGAGCAGCACCGCCGAGGTGGCCACCGCCAGCAGCACGTTGTTCGCCAGCAGCGATGTTTCGCGCGACAGCAGCGCGAAGCCGCCCCCCAGACCGACCGACGGCGCGCGCAGCGCGAACAGCAGCAGCGAACCGCCGATCACGAACACCAGCAGCGCGAGGATGAACACGCCGCGTTCCGGGTCGGTCGCGAAGGCATGCACCGACGTCAGCACGCCGGAGCGGACCAGGAAGGTGCCGAGCAGCGACAGCGAGAACGCGGCGATGGCGAGCAGCACGGTCCAGCTCTTGAAGGCGCCGCGCTTTTCGGTCACCGCCAGCGAGTGGATGAGCGCGGTGCCGACCAGCCAGGGCATGAAAGAGGCGTTTTCGACCGGATCCCAGAACCACCAGCCGCCCCAGCCCAGTTCGTAGTAGGCCCAGTAGCTGCCGAGCGCGATGCCGAGCGTCAGGAACACCCAGGCCGCGGTGGTCCACGGACGCGACCAGCGCGCCCAGGCGGCGTCGAGCCGGCCACCGATCAGTGCCGCCAGCGCGAAGGCGAAGGCGACCGAGAAGCCGACGTAGCCCATGTACAGCATGGGCGGATGGAAAATCATGCCCGGATCCTGCAGCAGCGGATTCAGGTCGCGGCCGTCAACCGCGGCCGGCAGCAGGCGGTCGAAGGGGTTGGAACTGGCCAGCATGAACGCGAGGAAGCCGACCGACACCCAGCCCAGCACCGCCAGCACGCGCGCCACCATTTCGTCCGGCAGGCGGCGCGAGAACACGCTCACCGCCAGCGACCACACCGACAGCATGAACACCCACAGCAGCAGCGAACCTTCGTGGCTGCCCCAGGCGGCCGCGACGCGATATTCGAGCGGCAGCGTGGAATTGGAGTTGGTGGCGACGTTCAGCACCGAGAAGTCGTTCAGCACGAAGGACTGGATCTGGCAGAAGAAGGCGAACGCCACGAACACGAACACGCCCTGGGTGAGCGGCCGCGCGCTGGCCATCAGCCTTGCGTCACCGCGCTGCGCACCGACCAGCGGAATCAGCCCCAGCAATACCGACAGCGCCAGCGCGATGGCCAGCGAAAAATTGCCCAACTCGGGAAACATGGTGGTTCCTGCCTCTGAAACGTCACACGCCGGCGAACACCGCCGACGCGTCCGGTCTGGCCCCTTACTGGACGACCGTGGATTGCGCCTTCTTCGCCTGTTCCAGCGCGTGCGCCGCTTCCGGCGGCATGTAGTTCTCGTCGTGCTTGGCCAGCACTTCGCTGGCGGTAAACAGCCCGGCTTCGTCGAGCTTGCCCTGGGCGACCACGCCCTTACCTTCCTTGAACAGGTCCGGCAGCGCGCCCTTGTAGGCCACGGTGAGGGTATGGGCGGTATCGGTCACGACGAATTTCACCGAAGTGCCGTCGTCGCCGCGCTGCAGGCTGCCTTCCTGCACCATGCCGCCGATGCGGAAAGTGCGGCCCTGCGGTGCTTCCTTCGCCGCGACCTGGGTCGGGCTGTAGAAGAACACCATGTTGTCATTGAAAGTGTTCAGCACCAGCGCGACCGCGCCGACCAGCAGCGCGATACCGGCGCCGATCAGCGCCATGCGTTTCTGACGCGGCTTCATGCACCGCCCCGCTTTTCGGCTTCGATGCGGTCCAGCGTCGCATCGCGCTTCACCTGCGCGCGCGCCCGCTTCATGCGGCGCGACAGCGCAATCAGTTCAAAGGCGATGACCGCACCGGTCACGCCGTAGGAGGCCCAGACGAAAAAGCCGTATCCGCCCATGGCCCAGAAGTGGCTGGCGCTTTCCCAGTTCATGCCTTGCTGTCTCCGTTGAAGTCGGCACCCGTGACGAGCTTGCGCACCCAGTCGGCGCTGCGCTCGCGTTCGATCATGATGGCGCGCACCCGCACGAGCGCGGCGCCTATCGTGTAGGCCCAGGCCGCCAGCGCCATCATCAGCATGCCTGTCAGCATGGTGGTGGCCATGGTCGGCGCAGCCGTCAGGCTTACAGACGCGCCCTGATGCAGCGTGTTCCACCACTTCACCGAAAAATAGATGATGGGCACGTTCACCGCGCCGACGATGGCGATCAGCGCGCCCGCGCGATCGGCCCGGCGCGGGTCGTCGATGGCGGCCTGCAGCGCCATGTAGCCGCAGTACAGGAAGAACAGGATCAGTTCCGAGGTCAGCCGCGCGTCCCACACCCAGTAGGTGCCCCAGGTCGGCTTGCCCCACAGCGCACCGGTCCACAGCGCGACGAAGGCCCAGATGGCGCCGGTCGGCGCCAGCGCAGTGGCCATCATGAAACTCAGCCGGGTGTTGAACACCAGACCGACTGCACACCAGAAGGCCATCGCCAGATAGACCACCATGGACATCCAGGCGGCCGGCACGTGGATGAAGATGATGCGGTAGCTGTCGCCCTGGGTGGCGTCGGTCGGCGCAACGAAGAAACCGATGTAGAGGCCGGCCAGCGTCAGCAGCGCGGCAGCGATCCAGCACGGCCACAGCAGCTTGCCGGCGAGCGGGAAGAAGGTCTGCGGGCTGGCGTAGTGGAAGAAGCTGAAGCCGGGCGACGGGGCACGGGCGACGGAAGACTGTGTTTCGGACATCAACGAAGCGGGATCACCCGGTCTCGATTTGGTGAGGACGGCAGGCACTCAACGTGCGAGCCCGCATGCCGGCAGACGCCCACCGGCAAAAAACAGCAAGTTTAACCGAGCGCTGCGCGCCGCCCTATCAATCCTGGGCAATGCGTAACGCCGCCGCGCTGGCCACCGGCGCCACCGCCAGCGCCACCAGCAGACAGGCCGCCAGCAGCGCCAGATTGGAGCCGACCTCCAGCCCGGCCCGCCACCGGTCTATCGCGCCAGCGCCGAAAATGAGCACCGGAATGTAGAGCGGCAGCACCAGCAGCGCGATCAGCGCACCGCCACCGCGCAGCCCCAGTGTCAGCGAAGCGCCGATGGCGCCAAGCAGCGACAGCGTGGGCGTGCCGATCAGCAATGACGCGCACACGATGAGCGTTTCGTCCGGCGTAAGGCTGAACTGCAGCGCGATCAGCGGTGCGATCAGCACTAGCGGCAGTCCGGTCAGCAGCCAGTAGGCGCACACCTTGGCGAGCACGATCACTGCCAGCGGCTCCACGGACAGCAGCATCTGCTCAAGGGTTCCGTCCGCCTCGTCAGATTCGAACAGCCGGCTCACCGACAACAGGGTCGCGAGCAGCGCCGCCACCCACATGACGCCGCCGGCAATCTGCGCCAGCTGGTCAGGTTCCGGCCCCACGCCCAACGGAAACAGGCTGGTCACCAGCAGGAAGAAGCCGAGTGCGGTCAGCACGTCGGAACGGCGGCGCCAAGCCAGCAGCAGGTCGCGCCGCAGCACGGCCATGAACACGCTCAGCATGCGTAGTCGTCCAGATTGAGCAGCGCGCGGCGCGACGCGTCGATCTCCACCGGCTGGTGGGTGGTGTAGATGACCGCGCCGCCACCGCGGATGTGATCCGCCATCGCACCGGCCAGCTGCGCGACCGCGCGCACGTCGAGCGCAGTGAAGGGTTCGTCCAGTATCCACAGGCGGGCGCGGGTGCCGCACAGCAGACGGGCCAGCGCGACACGGCGACGCTGACCCTGCGACAGATTGCGGGCCGGCACGTCCAGCCGGGCACCAAGGCCGATGTCGACCAGCGCACGCAGCGCGGTGTCTTCGCCCAGCGCCTCGCCGGCGATGGCGGCACTGGCGCGCAGGTTTTCCAGCGGCGTGAAATCGTCCTTCACCGCATTGCGGTGACCGAGATAGAGCAGCCCGGCGCGCCAGGCGTCTTTCGCCTTCTTCACCGGTTCGCCGCCCCAGCGCAGTTCGCCGGATTCAGCCTCCGACAGCCCGCACAGAATGCGCAGCAGGCTGGTCTTGCCGCTGCCATTCGCCCCGCCCACCTGCAGCAGCTCGCCCTCGCCCACCGCCAGTTCAAGGCCGGCGAACAGCCGCGCGGAGCCGCGGGTACAGGCGAGCGCATGAGCGGAAATGAGCGGAACGGTGGCCTCGGCCATGAAGATGTGCGGCGGAAGAACGCGGCGGGGTCGGTGAAGGGTCGCGAATTATCCCCGAAATACGGCGCGCGCAGCGGCCGCACGTCGGGAAAGGCGCCCGTGGCGTGAGCGAGGGGAGCAGGCGCAGCCGAAGAGCCAAGAAAAAGCGGCCCGCGATTGCTCGCGAGCCGCAAAAAGAACCGGTGCTGTCCGCTAGGTCGCCCGGCCTCCCCATTGCCAGCCCCGCCGAGCGACGACCCGAGGAGCCTTCAAAATCGTCGCTACAGGGTTGGCACGCTTTTCTTAGCAGGCTGTGTGCCACCTTCGCACAAAAACGCAAGGCATTGAATTTCAAATGCTTTATTTACCCGCCCTTGACACCGCCCTGCCTGCGCGTTGCAACATGCAGCACGCTCATCTGCGTCCGGACATCCTCACAACAAAAACCTCGATGAAACCGGCTCTTGCGCGCCTGTGGTCCTTGTTGAAAATCGCAACGGCTCGTTGCAGCATGCAATTCATGAAACTGCTGCCCCGATCCCTGCACGGCAAGATCCTGCTCGGCTACATCGTGCTGGGCGGCCTGTTCGTGCTGCTGGTGTTCGCCGCGCTCGACCAGGTGCGCCTGCTGCTGTCGCGCGTGGATGACGAACACCACGTCACCCGCATGCACGACGTGATCCGCGAAGCGCGCCGGCTGGAAAAGAACTATCTGCTGTTCCGCAAGCCGTCTGAACTGAAGGCGGCGGTGGGCAAGGCGGACGAGGCGCTGGCGCTGATCGCGCGCGACCGCGACCTGATGAAACGGGCCGCCCCCGGTTTCGCGCTGGACGAACTGACCGAGGTGCTGGCCGACTGGCGCGACCTGCTGGACGACCGTCTGCAGCGGCGCATCCGGCCGGGCGACCCGATCTCGCCGCTGGAAGAACGCATGGCGGAAGTGGGCAAGCAGGTGTTCGAAGAAAGCGAGCGGCTGTCCGACCAGGCGCGCGAGGCGATGCGCCGCGCGCTGTCCGGCCAGGAGTCGCAGCTCTACACCATCATGATTGCCGCGGTGGCGCTGGTGCTGGTGATCGGCCAGCTGGTCACGCGGCGCGTGGTGGCGCCGCTGCGCGAGGTGGAAAGCGATCTGGCGCGGGTGGGCACCGGCAATCAGGCACGGCTCACGCCGCGCGAGCGCGACGACGAAATCGCCGCCCTGGTGACCGCCTTCAACCGCGCGCTCGGCGATCTGGAAGAACGCCAGCTCGCGGTGCTGCGCACTGCGCGGCTGGCCTCACTCGGCACCATGCTGTCCGGCGTCGCCCACGAGCTGAACAACCCGCTGTCCAATATTTCGCTGAACGCCCAGCTACTGCTGGAAGAGCGCGACGTGTGCGACCCGAAGCAGATCAACGGCTTCGTCGAACAGATCGACGACCAGGTGCAGCGCGCCCAGCGCATCGTGCGCACCCTGCTCGACTTCGCCCGCGACAGCCACTTCGCGCTGGTGCGCCAGCCGCTGCGGCCGCTGGTGGAAGAAACCGTTTCGCTGCTGCGTGCCGAACGGCCGGACGCCGGCGACGCGGTGCACATCACCCTGCCGCCCGACCTGCAAGTGCTCGCAGACGGCCAGCGCATGCAGCAGGCACTGCTCAACCTGATCCGCAACGCGCTCGAAGCCTGTGCCGACGCCGGCATCGCGCCGCGCATCGAAGTGGCCGCGCGGCTGCGCGAAGGCGGTACAGAAATCACCGTAGGCGACAACGGACCGGGCGTGGACCCGCGCAATCTGGCGCGCGTGTTCGACCCCTTCTTCACCACGAAACCGGTCGGCAAGGGCTCCGGCCTCGGCCTGTTCGTGGTGCATGAGATCGCCGCAGAGCACGGCGGCAAGGCAGGCATCCACAACAGACCGGGCGGCGGCACCACGGTGTCGCTCTGGATTCCGGCGGAGGGGGACAAGGCATGAGCAGCGCACACGTACTGCTGGTCGATGACGAAGCGGTGGCCCGGGAAGGACTGGCCACCGCGCTTCGCCGCGACGGACTCGAAGTGACCACCGCCGACAACGGCGAAGCCGCGCTCGCGCTGCTCAGACAGCACGATTACGAGGTGCTGCTGACCGACGTGAAGATGCCGGGCATGGACGGCCTCGAACTGCTGCGCCGCGCGCGCGAGGCCTGGCCGGCCATGGAAGTGCTGGTGGTGACCGGCTTCGCCACCACCGAATCGGCGGTCGAGGCGATGCGGGCCGGCGCCTTCTATTACGTCTCCAAGCCCTTCCGGCTGGGCGAGGTGCGCAAGCTGGTGCGCGAGGCGGCGGACAAGGCGCAGCTGCGCGCCGAGAACCAGCGCCTGCGCCAACTGGTCGAGCACGCGGCGGACGAACGCATCATCACGCGCGACGAAGGCATGCGCGCCATCCTCGACATCGCGCGCGGCGTGGCACCCACCGACTGCAATGTGCTCATCGTCGGCGAAACCGGCACCGGCAAGGAACTGCTCGCCCGCCACGTGCATGCGCACAGCCGGCGCGCCAGCGGGCCCTTCGTCGCGGTGAACTGCGGCGCGCTGAACGAGGAGCTGCTGGCCAACGAACTGTTCGGCCACGAAAAGGGCGCCTACACCGGCGCTGCCCAGGCGCGCGGCGGTCTGGTCGAAGCGGCCCAGGGCGGCACGCTCTTCCTCGACGAAGTGACCGAAATGTCGGCCAGCATGCAGGTGAAGCTGCTGCGCCTGCTGCAGGAGCGCGAATATCTGCGCGTCGGCGGCACCGAACCGGTACGCGCCGACGTGCGCTTCCTCGCCGCCACCAACCGCGAACCGCGCGCGGCGGTCGAAGCCGGGCAGTTCAGGCAGGACATCTACTTCCGCCTCAACGTGGTGACGCTGCAGCTGCCGCCGCTGCGCGAGCGGCGCGACGACATTCCGCTGCTGGCGCAGCAGTTCGTGCGCCGCGCGGCGCAGGCCATGGGCAAGAACGTGACCGCAATCGCCCCGCCGGCGATGCAGAAGCTGTGCGGCTACGACTTCCCGGGCAATGTGCGCGAGCTGGAAAACATCATCGAGCGCGGTGTCGCGCTGGCCGGCGGCAGCATGCTGGGCGAAGAGGACCTGCCACCCGGCCTGGGCGCGCGCGGCAGCGCCGGCGCCCGTGGCGGCAATGGCGAGGTGCGTACGCTGGAGGCGGTCGAGCGCGGCCACATCCTCGACGTGCTGGCCGGCGTCGGCGGCAACCGCGCCCTGGCCGCCCGCCTGCTCGGCATCGACCGCGTGTCGCTGTGGCGCAAGCTGCGCCGCTATGAAGAACAGGGGCTGATCGAAGCGGACGAAACCGACGGCGCACTGCGGGTGCGCGACGTGAGCGCCTGAGCGCACCACGCGCGGGCGCCCGGTCTGCCCGGCGTCACCGGATGCGTGATCCGCGGCGCGCCAGCGTGCGCTTTAGCAGATGATTTCGTCGGCAATTGGGCGCAGGATGTGGTGGCACGCTTGATGCAAGCTGCGTACTGACCGTCGCCGGTGCGGCGGTCAGATTCCACGCCCCCGCCGTCGTCCGGCGTGGTGCCGGAGGCACGCCCGGGGGCCCGCGAGAAGGAGCCCCGCCATGTCCCTGCCCCTGCCCTCTCACCCCCAGGCCCTGCTGATCGACCTTGCCGGCGTACTGCACGTGGGCGACCGCGTGCTGCCCGGCGCCGTACCCGCCCTCGCCGCGCTGCGCGCCGCCGGCCTCAAGCTGGTATTCATGACCAACACCACTCGCACGCCCCGGCGCACGCTGGTCGCGAAGATGCAGAAACTCGGCCTCGACGTGCGCGACCACGAACTGCTCACCGCGCCCGGCGCCACGCAGAACCTGGTGCGCAGCCGTGGCCTGCATCCGCACTGGATCGTGCATCCGGACCTGCGCGACGAAGTCGGGCCGGACGCCGCCGAGCCGGACGCGCTGGTGCTCGGCGACGCCGGCCCATATTTCGACTACGCCACGCTGAACACCGCCTTCCGCCTCATCATGCGCGGCCTGCCCTTCATCGCGATGGCGCGCAACCGTCACTTCAAGGAAGAGGACGGCCTGTCGCTCGACATGGGCGCCTTCGTCGCCGGGCTGGAATACAGCACCGGCGCCCGCGCCGAAATCGCCGGCAAACCCGCCGCCCCCTTCTTCCAGGCCGCACTCGATCTGGCCGGCGTCACCGCCCACCAGGCCATCATGATCGGCGACGACCTGCGCGACGACATCGGCGGCTCCCAGGCCGCCGGCATCGCCGGTGTTCTGGTGCGCACCGGAAAATACACCCCGGCGGACGAGCAGGATCCGGACATCCACCCCGCCGCCATCGCGAACGACTTCGCCGCCTTTGCGGACCAGTTGACTGGAAAACGGGCGAGCTGTCGGGCGGCGTGAGGCAGCTCCCACGCTATACAGCCCGAGCAGGAATCAGATGACCTTCGCCACGGGAAGTACCGAGGCCAATGTGATGTACGAGGCCGGAAAGGCGTCGCAGTCAAATCGTCAGCAGCCCGACCTGAAAGCCCTCAGCGGGGCTCATCGACCGATTAGGCTCGCAGCATGTCCGCCTCGCCCGGAGGTCTGAGCGTGTCCGCGCGCCCTCTCGTGTAACACCGCAGCCTTCATACTGTGCGTAAACACAGTTCAATAGGTAACACGATGATTTCAATACCAAACAAGTTGCACGGTCTGCTGGAATATCACGCAGCGTTCTGATATATCACGCAGATATGATGTATACATCACGTTAGGCGACAACATGAACACGCTTCGATCCAGGGTTCGGGAGTTTGCGTGGGTTGCACCAGGGGCAATTCTGTTCGCAGTCGCAGCCGTCCTTTGGGGCTCACGAGACACTTGCGATAGTGGCGGCTGCGCAGTTGGCGTTGTGATTGCCATGGTCGTGCTTGCCATAGCGTGGCCGATCGCTGCGGTAGTGTGTTCGAAGGTCGCGGCCTGGCTCTCCGAGAGGCGTAGGCTCAACTTGTTCACGTTCGTTGTAGCGGTGGGGGCGGTTGGGGCCGCCCTCTGTGTCCCGATGGTCGCCGTTTCCATCTGGAGCCAGTTTCTCCTTTTCGAATCGTTCGTGCTCTTGGCCTTCGCGTTAGCCACAGGCTTTGCGATCGCAATAAGTTGGTGGGCGATTCGAATCGGGTTTGCGCTGAGCCCCGGTGTCATCGCACTGTCGCCTAACACCTCGCTCGAGCGGACGCTTGAGGGATAAAGTGCCAAGCTCGTACGTCAGCGCGCGCGCCGCTCAGCTCAACCGTTGAGGCTGTAGAAAAACCCCTCCCCACCTTCGTTCGTTTACATGCCGTCGTTATGATTGCGCATCGCCTCCCCGGAGCCCTGCGATGCCGCGATTCAAGACGCCCGACTACGACCTGAAGCTCATCCCGGTCGATTTCGCGCAGCAGGTGCTGCCCGGCACCTTCGAGTTCGCGCTCTGCCACCTGGTCGACAACGAACTCGATCTCTCCACGCTCCGCACCCGCTACGCCAACGATGCCGGGGGTGCCCCGGCCTTCGATCCGGCCGTGCTGCTCAAGATCGTGCTGCTCGGGTACTCGCGCGGGCTGATCAGTTCGCGTTCCATCGCCACCGCCTGCCGCACCAACGTGCTGTTCATGGCCGTCTCCGGCGACAGCGCACCGCACTTCACCACCGTCGCCCACTTCGTCAGCCGTCTGGGCGATGAGGCTCGCGCGCTCTTCACCCAGGTACTGCTCGTGTGCGACCGCCAGGGGCTGATCGGGCGCGAACTCTTCGCCATCGACGGCGTCAAGCTGCCGTCGAATGCATCCAAGGCCAAGAGCGGCACGCGTGCCGACTTCGAGCGCGAAGCCGCAAAGATGGAAGCGGCCGTGCAGCGCATGATCGGTGAGCAGAAGGCGCGCGATGCGCAAGCGAGCAATGACGACGCAGCCCGTGCACAGCGCACCCGAGAGCGCTTGAGCCACGAAGCAGCAAAGATCCGCGACTGGCTCGCGCGCAACCCACGTGACAGGCAAGGCGCCAAGGGCGCGCTGCGCCTGTCCAACCGCACCGACAACGACTCGGCCAAGATGGCCACCGCCAAGGGCGTGGTCCAGGGCTATACCGGCGTGGCCACGGTCGATGCGGCCCACCAGATCGTGGTCGATGCCCAGGCACACGGCACCGGATCGGAACAGGAACTGCTGTTGCCAGTGATCGATGCAAGCAGCGCACAGCGCAAAGAGCACACCGCGATCTGCGCTGACGCCGGCTATCACTCCGAGAAGAACCTCGCCGGGCTGGAGAGCCGGAACGTCCCCGCCTGGGTGTGTGACAACGGTTACCGGCAGCGCGACCCGAGATACGCCGATCAGGCCAGACACAAAGCAAAGCCTGACGCGCTGTGGGACAAGAGCGAGAAGGCGAAGCTGGCACGCACGGCCAGCAAGAACACGCGCTACGCCAACACCGACTTCACCGAAGCGGAAGACCGCAGCCACTGCCTCTGCCCGGCGGGCAAGCGCCTCTATCGCAACGGCGCCGAATGCACGATCAACGGCTACGCCGCCACCAAGTACACCGGTGCCGAGCGCGACTGCGTGCCGTGCGAGCAGCGCAGCCGCTGCCTGCGCACGCCAGAGAAGACCAAGGTGCGACAGGTCGCTTTCTTCCGCGGCAAACGCGACGGCGTCGAATCACACACCGAGCGGATGAAGCGGCGCATCGATTCCAGCGAGGGCAAGCGGATGATCGCCGCGCGGTTTGCCACCGTAGAGCCGGTGTTCGGCAACCTGCGGCACAACAAGCGGCTCGCCCGCTTCACGCTGCGCGGGCGCACAAAAGTGGATGGGCAGTGGAAGCTGTACTGCCTGGTGCACAACATCGAAAAGCTCGGGCACCACGGATACGCAAATTAGGTAAGCTCGCGGGCAGGCCACGACTACGGCATCGCGCCGGTCAAGGGCCACGGCTGACGTCAGGGGACGACGATGAAACGAAGATCGAGATACTGAAATGAGGATGAACCACTTCGGACCGGCCAAGGCCGGAAGCAATCGCTTGCCCCGCAATGGGGTTTTTCTACAGCGTCGTTAGACGCCTTCCATGTCTTCGAAGAAGCTACCGTCGTACAAGGGAAAATTGAGTGCAAAGCAGATCGCCGACGGAATGAACGCAGCGAACGCAAATGCAAGACGCCTGCTTGAAGACGCTCAGGCCCTGGTGCAGATTGGCCGCTTTCCAACCGCGGCCTCTCTCGCTGCCTTATCGATAGAGGAATCCGGCAAAGTCTCGATACTTCGGAGCCTTTCAACATCCAAGTCTCAAGAAGAAGCTGCTGCCGCGTGGAAGGACTACAGGTCGCACACCCGAAAGAACGTCCAGTGGCTCCTTCCCGACATGGCGCTAAAGGGCGCGCAAAAGCTGGAGGACTTCCGCCCTCTTTTTGACGTTAACGCAGAGCATCCGCACTTACTTGACCAAGTCAAACAGCTCGGGTTCTACACAGATTGCCTTGGCAAGGGTAACTGGTCGGTTCCCTCCGAAGTTGTCGATGAGCAGCTAGCAAAGAGCCTGATTCAGGTAGCCGCAGTCTCTGTTGGCAAGAAGGAGATCTCAGTGAAAGAAGTCGAGCTATGGATTCAGCATGTCGGGTCCGCCCCCAAAGGCGACTTAGCTGCCGGAAAGAAAGCTCTGGTTTCTTGGTACGCAGCCATGCAGGAAGCCGGCTTGTGTCCCAGCGGAGAAAACCTGATGGAGCGGTTCATTCATCTGGGCATTCCGATGCCACAGGCGTCTAACCCCTCCTATATGGACTCCCCCCAAAATCAAGACTGACCGATAGTCTGGTTTTCCCGGGTAGATCACTTGCAGTCGTATATCTGGCATCCGTAGTGGGTTTAGAGTGACCCGTGCCGACATGGAATCTGCGCGGCGAGCGGCAACCGGGTGGCGCCGCGACCGCTGAAAGACCGCCTGCGGACGGCCGGGTTCTGGACGGCCTTGGTGGCACAGGCCTACGCCGGGGAAGTTTCAGGGTCGGGCCACGTTTTCCCCGCGTACCGCTCGCCGAGACGGCTGGCCCGACATGCGCTTTCCGCCGCCGCCCCGATACGTGGATCTTTACCGAAGACACTGAGTAGGCACGCCGTCTGAGGCGAAGGCTTCGTCCGGCAACACCTGAAACCGATGACCCTTCCGACTGCGCTTTGCGCGAGGTCGATCGGCGGGCGGCGTCTGTGCAGGTTCGATCCAGTGACCCAGCACTCAGTAGCTCAAAGCAATAATCTAATCTGCAGGTGCTAAACTCCGCGCCCGTTCTGATCGATCCATACGGCATTTTATGGTTTTCCCCCGTGCTACCGGAAACGGCATGCGCATGCATGGCTGTTTAGCCATTTCGCTTATCACGCTCGCGGCGTGCGCATCTGAAGTACCCCGCCAGCCCGCCCGATTCCAACCCGCAATCGAGGTTGCGTCGGTGCGCAGCGTCGACCGCGAAATCGAAGTTCGTCTGGGCACCGGCTACACGCGAGTACTTGCCTCCGGTTCGCGCTGGCGACAGGTCGGCGCCGTTTCTGAGGGGAGCGTATATGCGTCGAGCGGAAGCACATTTTCCGTAGAAGGTGCGCATGTCCACGAAGCCTACCTCGTCGTGAAATCAGGACGACTCGTCGGATTCTATCTGCCCGTGGAACGCGCGTTTTCGCCGATATCCTCCGATCAAAGCCCAACTCTCTGGAAGGAGTACGAGTAATGCGCAGTACGCTTCAAATGATTGCCGTTGCCACCGCAGTGCTGGCAGGTTGCGCGTCCGGTCCGCGCTACACGGAGGTCAGGCCCTCCATGCCCGCACTAGGAGACGGCAAGGGGCGCATCCTGTTCTATCGGACGGCGAATGTATTCGGCTCTGGCATACAGCCAGATGTGAAACTCAACGGAAAGGTTGTCGGTAGCGCACAGCCGGGCGGGTTCTTCTATATGGACGTGCCGGCCGACAACTATGAGGTCGTGCTGTCGACCGAGGTCGACAAAAAGCTGACGTTCGCACTCGGCGCGAACGAAGAGAAGTGCGTGCGACTGTCGGTTGGACTTGGCGTAGTGGTGTATCGCGTCTATCCCGAGATGGCGACACCCGAAACCTGCGAGAAGGAAATCCCTGACACCAGTTTCATCGGACAGGCGAAAGGGAAGTAGGTCCTCGCGAGCTGGAGCGCCCATGGCCCGGCACCAGGGAGGACTGTCCACGCCATAACTGTCCTAACGGGCTGGAGAGAAACCCGGCGCCCTGCTCTGGGCGCGGGTTTTGAGGCAGACGCCTGCCCCGAAACGTCTTCCTACTTTTCCCGATTTCCCACGCGCGGCCAAGAGAATCCCCAGGCGTCGACATTCAGCTACATGAGCCTGGAGCAACGCGTGCCGAAGGACCACCCGCTGCGCTGGAGTTGCCCCCGTCCGATGGACAGTTTGTGGCTTGAGAATCAAGCCATGTGATCGTACTCGATAGCAGGGTTATCCACGGGGCTGCCGCCGACCACATCCGGGCCGGGGCGCGCGGCCGGGTTCGCGGCGCCCTGCCGGCGCAGGCCTACGCCGGCCGACATGTTCGCGCGGTAAGCTCACCCGGTTCCGTTCCGACTGCCTGCCATGAAGCGTCGTCTTTACCGGTATTTCTTCCGCGGCCTGATCACCTTTCTGCCGGTGTTCCTGACCCTGTACGTGCTGGTGATGTTCGTCACCTGGACCGAAAGCGTGGCGATGAAGCTGGTCCATCCGCTGACCGGCGATTTCTATCTGCCGGGCCTGGGCATCGGCCTCGGCGCGCTGCTCATTATCGGCCTCGGTGCGCTCGTGTCACGCCCGGAAACCGCGCGCTGGCTGTCCATGCTCGAACTACCGTTCAACAATCTGCCTGTGGTGAAGAGCATCTATTCGTCGCTGAAGAACTTTGCCGACTATTTCGCGCCGCACGCGAAGTCGCCGCAGCAGGTGGTGCTGCTGCGCATGCCGGGCAACGAGATGGGCATCGTCGGGCTGATCACGCGGCAGTCGATGGCCGGCCTGCCCGCCGAGCTGTCGGAGCTGGAGGATCAGGTCGCGGTATACCTGCCGATGGGTTACATGATCGGCGGCTACACGGTGTTCGTGCCACGTGCCTGGGTGACGCCGGTGAACATGTCGGTCGAAGAGGCGATGCGCATGGCGCTGATCGCCTTCATGTCGTCGAACCGGACAGGCGGCACCGGAAACTGAGGCGGCGGCGCGGGCGCCCTGAGCACCGCCCGCCCTTGCCTCATGCGGCGGTAAGGACCACCCGGCTTCACTACGCGCATATGCGTATTGAGTCATGCGCCGCGTCCGACCAGAATGCGTCCGCACCGTCGGCGCGCGCACCTGTCATGCAGGTGACCGGGCCGGACGGGTCAGCCAGTCGCGCCCGCGACCGGTGACCGTGGATGAACCGGACACAGGATGCACCGCCATGAAACCCCACCCGCTCATTGCCTCTCTCGTTATCGGCCTGTCGGCGCTGTCGCACGCAGGCAGCGCGGCAGCAGCCCCCATCGTGCTCAGCACCCTGCCGTCGTGGGACGGCAACGAAAGCATCGGCGATTTCGGTGCGGCGGGCTTTTCCGCCTGGGGGCAGTTCTTCCGCGCACCGACTGGCGTCAATCGCATGCTCGACTTCACCTTCGTGCTGAGCGATGCGCTGCAGGGCAGCGGCACCACGCCGGTGCCGGTCACCTTGCAGGCCTATCTGGTGCCGTACGACATCGCGGCCCGCCGCATCACCGGCCCGGCGCTCTACACCAGCGCGCCGGTCACCGTACCGCTGACCGACGGCCTGCAGTTCGTGCCCTATACCTTCGACATGGATGTCGAGGTGGCGGCGGCGAGCGGCTACTTGATGTTCATGTTCGCCAACAACTACGACGTGCAGATTCCGCTGGATTCCCGGCTGCGTGTGGCAACAGCGGGCGAATCCCTCCAGGTCGGCGCCTACAACACCGTGCGCGATGCCGACGCCAGTCTGGATACGGTGCTCGCGGCCCAGTGGTTCTCGCTGGCCGGGCCGGATCTGGCTTTTTCCGCAACCTTCGACAACCGCCCGACCGACGTGCCGGAGCCGGGCACGCTGGCGCTGCTGGCCGGCGCCGGCCTCGCCGGCGGGTGGATGCGCAGACGGCGAGCCTGAGCACAGGCCCCTTTGCCGGACGCCGGTGGCTGGGCGTACGCTGCGGTGATCCGCAGCTTCCGTCGCCGGCGCCATGACAGCTCCCGCCCCTGCCCTGCTCGACCGCTTCCTGCCCGCCCAGGACCGCGACTACGCGGTTGCACTGCAGGAACTGAAGGACGGCCACAAGCGCAGCCACTGGATCTGGTACGTGCTGCCCCAGCTGCGCGCACTGGGCCGCAGCCCGCGCGCGCGGGAATACGGCATCGCCGACCGGGCGGAGGCGGTGGCCTACCTCGCGCACCCGGTGCTCGGGCCGCGGCTGGTCGAATGCGTGCAGGCGGTGCTCACCCATCCGGACCGCAGCGTGGTCGACATGCTGGGCGAGATCGACGCGCTGAAGTTCCGCTCCTGCCTCACGCTGTTCGCCGAGGTGGCGCCGGACGAACCCTGCTTCCGCCGCGCACTCGCCGTGTTCTACGACGGCGAGCCGGACCGCGAAACGCTGCGCCTGATGGCATCACCCGCGCGCTGAACGGAGCACCGCGCAGCGCAGCCGTCTCCGCGGTGGCTGGTCAGCGTACGCGACGCTGACCGGCGATACCGCCCAGCAGACCCAGGCCGGCCAGCATCAGCGCGGCCGACGCGGGTTCGGGCACGGCCGGCGTCAGCGCGCGCACGCTCACGTTGTCGAACATCACCGCCGCTGAGCTGAACGACATGTCCATGCCGCCGGAGCTCAGGTAAAGCGTGTGCGTGCCGGCGCTCAGCGTGAGGTTCACGCTCTGGCCCAGGTGCCACACGTTGGGCGTGAGCCCGCTACGCAGGATGGCCTGATACTCGTCGCTGTAGGTGCGCGAGAACACGGTGTTGGGCACCACCACAGGCGTGACGCCCGGCGCCGATCCGTACATGTTGTCGAGGTAGATCTTCGCGCCGTTGTAGCCGGTGCCGGACGACACATTGCGCAGCAGGTAGTCGAAGGTCAGCAGGTAGCTGCCGGCAGTCGGCGCGACGAAGGACTGGTAGATGTAGAAGCGGTCGTAGTTCGGATTGCGCGGCCCGCTGGTCGCGAACAGCATGGCACCGTTATAGACGGTGGCATTGTCGATCTGGCCGGTGATGCCGACCCAGCTGTCCGGAATGCCGAAGTTGGTCTTGCCGCCCTGCGAGGCGGTGTGGAAGGACGAGAAGTCACCGTTGGTCAGCAGATCGGGCGCAACCGCGCCGGCTTCGAAGCTAAGGGCGGACAGGACGAGCGTTGCAGCAAGCAGTTTTTTCATCGGTAAGGGCTGGATCAAGGGTGAAGGCAGACGGACTTTCGCCACCTCACACCGTTGTCGCGGCACGCAGTGGCGCCAATGCAAGGTCCGATGACTTCGCCATGACGGCGCACCGACACCTGATCGACGGGCTGGATGCTGAAGCCCCGAGCTTAGGTCCACATTAAGTCTGCGGCCCGAACAGACCGCCACTGCGCAGTTCTTCACGCGGCCCGCTGCAGCAGTCTGCGGCCGCGCTAACATCGACGCGCCTCCGCCACCCGCGTCCGCCCATGACCACGATCACCGCCCGCACCTTCCGGCTCGCCGCTCCGTTCTGGCGTGATCCGGCGACCCGTCGTAGCGCCTGGCTGCTCGGGGGCGTGCTGCTCGCGCTGACCGCGCTGGTGACCGGCCTGAACTACGCGCTCACGGTGACCCAGAAAACCTTCTTCGACGCGCTGGAAGCCCGCGACGCGCCCGGCTTCGTGCACGGCGCGACGCTGTTCTTCGCCGCGGTGGCCGCCTGGATACTGGCCGCCACGCTGAAGAACTACATGGAACAGGCGCTCGAAATCCGCTGGCGCCAGCGCCTGACCGCCACCACGCTGGCGCGCTGGCTGGACGGCCACACCTTCTACCGCATCGAGCGCGACCGCAGCTGCGACAACCCGGACCAGCGGGTGAGCGAAGACATCACCGAGTACGTGCGACTGATGATCCTGCTCGGCCTCGGCTTCGTCGCCAACCTCGGCACGCTGGGTTCGATGGGCTGGCTGCTGTGGTCGTCCGCCGGGCCGATGGATTTAACTGTCAGCGGCCACAGTTTCACCGTGCCCGGCTATCTGTTCTGGGTGGCCATCGGCTGGGGCGTGCTGCAGACCGTGGTCACCCACATCGCCGGCCACCGGCTGGCCGCGGTGACCGTGGCGCAGCAGACGGTGGAAGCGGATTTCCGCTTCGCGCTGGCCAAGGTGCGGGACTCGGCGGAACAGATCGCGCTCTACCGGGGGAACGGCGTCGAGCAGCGACGGCTGGGCAGGCTGTTCGACGCGATACGCGGCAACTGGCAGGTGCTCATGCGGCAGAACGTGTGGCTGAATCTGGCCAGCGGCGGCTTTTCCGGCGTGGCACTCGCGGTGCCGGTGCTGGCGGTGGCACCGAAGGTGCTGGCCGGCGACATGACGCTGGGCACGCTGATGCAGGACGTGGGCGCCTTCACCGAAACGTCGGCCGCCATCGCCTGGTTCGCGCTCTCTTACCGCGAACTGTTCCAGCTGTCGGCGCGGGTGCAGCGCCTGAGCGCGCTGGAGGCGGCGATGGCGCAGCCGGAGCCGGACGGCATCACGCTGCGGCGCGACCCGGCCCAGCCCGCGGTGCAGGGCGCGGACATCGTCCTCGCGCTGCCGGACGGCCGGGCGCTCAGCGCGGTCGGCGCACTGCGTTTCGCGCCGGGCGAGCGCTGGCTGGTGCGCGGCCCCTCCGGCTGCGGCAAGAGCACCCTGCTGCGCGCGCTGGCCGGGCTGTGGCCTTTCGGGCGCGGGCAGATCACGCTGCCCGGCGAGGCGCGGCTCATGTTCCTGCCACAGCGCAACTACCTGCCGGACGGCCCGCTGAAAGACGCGCTGGCCTACCCGGCCGACGCCGCCGGCCACGACGACGCCACGCTGGCGCAGACGCTGGCCGACTGCCGGCTGCCGCATCTCGCGACCCGGCTGGACGAGCACGCCGACTGGGCGCACACGCTGTCGCCCGGCGAGCAGCAGCGCCTGGCCTTCGCCCGCGCACTGCTGTACCGGCCGGACGTGCTGTTCATGGACGAAGCCACCAGCGCGCTCGACCCGGACACCGAAGCCCACCTGATGGGCCTGCTGCTGGCGCGCCTGCCCGGCTGCACGCTGGTGAGCGTGGCCCACCGCAGCACGCTGGACGCCTTTCACGACCGGCAGCTGGATCTGGCCGCGCGCGCGTAAAGGCGCCGGCCGATCGCCATGCAGACAGTCCGGCAGCGACAAGCGGATGAGTTGATTGCCGGCATCTTTCGCCGGCCGTGGCACGCACGTCCGGTCGCAGCGCACCGATTCAGGGGGTATTCCCCGCTGTTTTCGCAGCGCAACACCGGGGCCGGAAGGGGCATGATCACCGTTCTGCCCCGACAGCACCCGGACACATCCATGGATTTCATCTCGCGCAGCATCCGCAACAAGCTTCTGGTCATCTGCGGCGGCGGCACAGCCGCGCTGCTGGTGGCGGCCGTGGTCGGCCTCGGGGTCGAGTGGTCGGCCATCGACACGCTGGCCGGCGACGTCACACGCGCCCAGGCGCAGGCGATACGCGCCTCGACGCTGCACACGCTGATGCTGATCGGCGGCGCTTTCGCCGGCGTGGTGGCGGTCGCCTTCGGTCTTTTCCTGTGGGCGCTTCAGCGGACCATCATCGGCCCGGCGCGGCAGCTGTCGGCTGACCTCGAACGGCTGGCCGGCGGCGACTTCCATGCGCGGGTGGCGTGCAGCACGCGCGACGAACTGGGCGACATCGCGCGCAGCGCCGAACGCATCCGTCACGACCTCGGCGCGCTGGTGTCCCAGCTCACCGAGTCGGCGCATTCGCTGTTCGACGCATCGCGCACCGTGAGCGGCGAATCCGGGCGGGTGGCGGAAGCATCGAGCGCGCAGACGGAGGCCGCCAGTTCGACCGCCGCCGCGGTGGACGACGTGACCGCCGGCATCCGTCAGGTGGCGGTCAATGCCGGCAACGCGGCGCAGCAGGCCGACGCTTCGCTGGCCCAGTCGGCCCGGGCGCAGGATCACCTGGGCGAACTGCGCGGCGCGGTGGTGCGCGCAGCCGGTGTGATGAACGAAGTGTCGGGTGCGGCCGAAGCCTTCATCGACAATGCGCAGGAAATCACCCGGATGACCCGCGAGGTGCGGGAAATCGCCGATCAGACCAATCTGCTGGCGCTGAATGCGGCCATTGAGGCAGCGCGTGCCGGTGAAGCCGGTCGCGGTTTTGCGGTGGTGGCCGACGAGGTGCGCAAGCTGGCTGAAAAGTCCGGCGCATCGGCCGACGCGATCGACACCATCACCCGCTCGCTGTCCGAGCGTGCCGCCAGCCTGTCGGAAGCGCTGGCGCACGGCCGCGACGCGGTGGGTGAAGCGGAATCGTCGAGCGACTCGGCGCAGCAGGTGATCGGCGCCGCCCATCAGGCGGTGTCGGTCGCGGCGCACGAGGTGCAGGGTATCAACCAGGCGCTGGAACAGCAGAGCCGCGCCGCCGGCGACATCGCACGCAATGTCGAACAGATCGCCGGCATGTCGGAACAGAACCGTTCGGCGGTGACCACGCTGTCGGCGTCGGTCACCCACCTGCAGTCGCTGGCCGGCCGGCTGAGCGACCTGACCGGCCGCTTCCGGCTGTAAGGGCGGAGGGTAGGGGCGGAGGATAAGGGCGGAGGTTCAGGCCTCCGGGTGACCGGTCACCACCTTTTCCATCCACTCCTCGATGGCGATGGTGCCGGCCGCCTGCGCACGGGCGGCATCAGCCGGCGGCAGCACGTCCTGCACCAGATCGATGCGCTTCCATTCGGCCAGCGGCGTTTCGCATTCGGCACGCGGCACGTAGCGCGAACGGTCGCCGCGCTGGAAGCGGTGGATGTAGCGCGGGCAGTTCTGCCACAGCTCCGACAGCTCGACCCGCACGATGAAATCCGCCTCGGTGTAGGCAGCCATCATCGGGTCGTCGCGCGACACCGTGGCACGGCCCTGTACCCGCACGCGGTGCGGCTTCTCGAAGGAAATGAACAGCAGCCCCACCTCAGCGCTCTGCGCGATGTTGCCCATCGAATAGAACATGCCGTTGCCGTCGTAGCTCGGGAACACCAGGGTGGTGCTATCGACCACGCGCACGAAACCCGGGTCGCCGCCCTTGTACGACACGGTGGGCCGGCCACGCGCATCGACCGTGGACAGGAAGAACATGTCCATCGATTCGATGAAGCCCTTGGCCATGTCGTCGAACTCGGTCTTGCAGGCCAGTTCCTCGACGCGGTCGGCCATTGCGCGGGTGCCGAATTCATCCTGGAAGGCGCGGTGCTGCGGATCGTACAGTCTGCTCAAGGCAGAATCTCCTCATTCACGGACAGTGGCGCCGGACGCTCCGGCCCGGTCGCGGAACGCAGCATGCCACGCCCGCCGCGCGCTGCCACTCCGCAGTGCAGCAAGCCTGCAGCGCGGCCAGCGGCTACTCTGCATCTGTCGTCACGGAGGAGAACCGACATGCCTGCACGCACCCTGATGAGCGCCTGTGTCGCCACCCTGCTGCTCGCCGCCTGCGGCAAGCCGGCGGAGCCGCCCGCTGCACCCGCTGCAGCCGTAGCGCCACCGGCCGCCGCCGTGGCGCCGCCGCCCGCCCCTGCTCCGGCTCCGGCAGCGCCTGCTGCAACGGCCGTGGAAACGGCCTCGCCACCGGCAGCGCCCGCTGCGCAGGTTGCGGCTGCAGCCGGTGCCGACGTGGTGAAGGGCTGGAAGACCTGGCGCTCGGCCGCCTGCGAGCGCTGCCATGGCGCTGCGCAGGAAGGCATGGTCGGCCCCTCGCTGATCGAGTCGCTGAAGCGGCTGAGCAAGGACGAGGTGAAAAAGACGGTGCTGGAAGGCCGGCTGGAGCGCGGCATGCCGAGCCATCCGTATCTGGCGGACAAGTTCGACGACCTGTACGCCTATCTGAAAGGGCGCTCCGACGGCAGCATCGCCAAGGTGAGGCCAGACGGCGCCTGAGCGCCGGTCCGTGCTGCCGGCGGCGGAGTGCGCCGCCGGCGCCGCTTCAGTCGCGGAAGGAGCGCCAGCCGCTGATCATGGTCGAAATGATGCTCTGGCGGCTCATGATGTCTTCGCGCAGCGCGGCATACACATGCACGAAGATGAAGCTGAGCAGCACCCACAGGCCCAGCCGGTGCAGGCTGTGCACGGTCTGGCTGTCGCCGAGGGCGACCAGCACCCAGCCGAACAGCAGATCGCTCCAGTGACCGTGGCCGGCCCCTTCGCTGTACAGCGCGAAGCCGGTGGCGATCATGAACAGGCTGCCCAGCACGAACAGGAAGAACATCATGACCGCGGCCAGCGGGTTGTGGCCGGTGTATTTCTTCGGCCGGTCTTCGAGGAAGAAGTACCAGCGCAGTTCGAACATGACTTCGCTCCACCAGGCGCCGTTGAACAGCGGCGGCAGGAAGATCTGCCGCGCATGCTCGTTGCCGACGAAGGCCCAGTAGATGCGGCCGGCGAAAGCCACCGCCAGCACATAGCCGGCGGCGAAGTGGGCGAAGCGCACATAGCCCATCAGATACATGTCCGGATCGTTGCCCGGCAGCATCAGGAAGGGCTTGCCGATGAAGTAGCCGGTGGCCATCAGCACCGTCATCGCCAGCACGGTCACCCAGTGCCACAGGCGCACCGGCGCCTGATAGACATAGACCGAATGCAAAGTGCGACCCTGCTGCGCGACGTGATGCATCTGTTCGTGTGAAAGCATGTTCTCCCCCTTCCCGTGGATTCTCTGCCGGTCGGCCGGCTCAGGCGGCCAGCATCATGTCGGCCGGCACGCCGGCACGCAGCGTGCCCCAGTTGCGTCCGCCACGACGCATCGGCAGCGCGATGTCGAAGTACAGCGTGCCGTCGTCGGCGGCGAAGGGCTGCATCAGCAGCGCACGGTCGCTGCCGGCGGCACGCTGCGCGATGTCGGCCGGCGCCGGGCACGCACCGCTGTGGCCCAGCACCTGACCGGACGGCGTGGTGACCAGCGCGTAGCGCAGCACGCTCACCTCGCCGCGCAGCGCGCCGACCGCCCGCGTCACTTCAGGCAGCGGCACCGCGCGCGCGGCGCTGGCCGCCATTTCCTGGCCGTCGTCATCGACCGCCAGCGTCGGCGCACCGGCCACCGCGGCGCTGCACTGGTCGCGGTAGCGGCCGAGCACGCTTACGATGGATTCGAGCTGATCAGAGCCGACGCGGAAGGAGGCCGCCAGATCCTGGATGCGCTCGGTCGAGCGGCTCACCTTGCCCAGATTGCGCTCGCCGTCGAGCATGAGCCGCGCCACCCGGTCGCAGCCATCGTGGATGTCGCTCACCAGCGCGTGGATGCGCTCATTGCTGTCGCCCAGGCTGCGTATCGCATCGCCGGTGCGGGCGATGCGTTCGCCCATTACTTCGTACTCGCCCACCATGTCGCCGAAGCGGCCGGACACCACGCGCACCGCCTGACCGGTGGCCATGATGTGGTCGCGGATGTCGTCGGTTTCGGCGCGGGTGCCGGCCACCAGCCTGTTCATGCGGTCGATGTTCTGGCCCACGTTTTCGGTCGCCACCTTCACCTGCTCGGCCAGCGAACGCACCTCGTCAGCCACCACCGCGAAGCTGCGGCCATTCTCGCCAGCGCGCGACGCCTCGATCGAGGCGTTCAGCGCCAGCAGATTGGTCTGATCTGAAATGGTGCTGATGATCTGCACCACCTGACCGATTTCAGCCGACTGGTCGTGCA
This sequence comes from Methyloversatilis universalis EHg5, assembly GCF_000378945.1. GTDB lineage: Bacteria > Pseudomonadota > Gammaproteobacteria > Burkholderiales > Rhodocyclaceae > Methyloversatilis > Methyloversatilis universalis_A. The sequence goes on from NZ_KB900539.1 coordinate 2,589,150, forward strand.
GCTGCTGCACCGTGCGTTCGAAGGCGGCGACCCGGGTTTCGAACTGGTCGACCCGGCGGGCGGCGGCCTGCAGTTCTTCCAGCGACAGCCGTGCGGCATCGATGTGGCGCCGGGTGGCCTGGTCGAGGTCGGCCGCGTGCTGACGCGCGCTGCCGACCGCGTCGCGCGTGGTGGTGCCGGCCACGAACACCTGTTCGGCCAGTGCGCGCTGCGATTGCGCCAGCTCGGCGGTATCGCGCAGCGAGCGCGTCAGGTGGGCGGTGTGGCAGGCCGCGCCCAGCGTACCGCGACGCACCCGGAACACCATGTCGCGCACCCGGCCGTCGCGTTCGGCGATGAGCTTGCTGATCGCCTTGACCGGCGAACTTTCGGGCAGCACGAACTGGCTGGACAGATCATTCACGTCGCGCCCGGTGTCGGCCAGCGCTTCGGCCATCTGCGCGATGGTGCGGTCCATCTGCCGGATGTAGAGCGCATCAGCGAAGGCGATCATCGCACCGGCGGCACAGGCCAGCAGCGCTGCGGCGCGCGGATTCACCCAGTCGAAGGCGGCGGCAACACCGAACAGCGCGAAGAACAGCGCACAGAAGGCGAAACTGCCCATGCGCAGCGGCGTGGACCGGGTGAGGTCGACCGTACGCGCCGGCGGCGGTGCCTGGTCGGCCAGCCCGTCGTCGAGCGAACCGGCTTCCTGCTTGGAGTGCTTTGTCATCGGTCTATCTCCAGCGAGTTGTACGCGACACCGGCGTGCGATGTCGCAGCGGAATGTCGCCTGCGGACTGCGTCCCGGGTCAGGCAACGATCGACTTTACGGCGTCGCCGGATATCGCTTGAGCTGGAAAACCTGTCACCGAAATCGTGACATATGGCGCACAGATGCGGCTTTCAGCGCATTCCAAAAACGCGCCGGAAGGATGACGAAAGGATGAATCGAACGGCCACACAAGGCGTCGGCAAGCGCTGGCGGAGTGCAGCCTTCATGCCGCGGGTATTTGCGCAACGCAGCACGCAGGCCGTGCCACACTGTCCGCCGCACTCATTTAATTTTTTGATGGAGCGCGCGATGCAGCAAATACTGGTCTACGCCGACTCGCTGTCCTGGGGCATCGTGCCCACCACCCGCCGCCGGCTGGACTTCGACCAGCGCTGGCCCGGTGTGCTGGAAAACGCGCTGAACGACGGCACGCGCCGGGTGCGCGTGATCGAAGATTGTCTGAACGGCCGCCGCACCGTGTGGGACGACCCGTTCAAGCCGGGCCGCAACGGCCTGCAGGGCCTGGCGCAGCGCATCGAAATCCATTCGCCGCTGGCGCTGGTGGTGCTGATGCTGGGCACCAATGACTTCCAGTCCATGCATGCTCACAACGCCTGGCATTCGGCCCAGGGTACGGCGGCGCTGGTGCGGGCGATCCGCGAGGCGCCGATCGAGCCGGGCATGCCGGTACCGCCGGTGCTGGTGGTGGCGCCACCGCCGATCACCGCACCGCGCGGGCCGATCGCGCCGAAGTTCGAAGGCGGCGAGCACAAGTGCGCCGGTCTGGCCGAGGCGCTGCGCGCGGTATGCGGCGAACTGGGCTGCGCCTTTTTCGATGCCGGCAGCGTCATCCACGCCAGCCCGCAGGACGGCGTACATGTCGATGCCGCCCAGCACGCCGAACTCGGGGCGGCGCTGGCGGCGCCGGTGGCGGCCCTGATCGCACAGGACCGCTGACGCAGATCAGCCCTCGCGCCGCACGCGGAAGCGGGCACCGGCGGCGATCAGGCCAAGCCCCGCAAGAAACAGCGCGCCGGTGGCGGGCTCCGGCACCGCCGGCAGCGCGGCCAGCGGCGTGGCACGGTAGGTGAAGTTGTCGAACGCCAGATGGTCCCAGTCGTCGCCGCCCTGACGGAAGGTGATCGCCATGTAGTCGATCGGGCCGCTGTAGCCGGTGCTCATGAAGGTGTGGGTGGCGGTGAAGCGCATGCGGTTCTGCGAATCCGCGCGGCCGTCGAACACCACCTGCCCGTCGTTCGACAGCACGAAGTAGAACGAGCCGTTGGCGTCCGCGCCGCGGCGGCTCCAGAAATCCGCGCCGTCGAACCAGAAATCAGCGCCATCGACACGACGTAGCGAGATCGCCGTACCGGCGAAGGCCACGAAGGCGTCGGACGGCGCCGAAGCAAGCGTCATCGCATAAACGCTGCTGCCCCACTGGAAGCCGCCGTAACCCTGGGGCATCTGGATGCCGCCGCTGATCGGCGCCAGGTCGTTGAAATCAAGCGTGCCGGCGAGCGGCGCGGCCTGTACGGCCTGCGCAGCACACAGCACGGCGGCAAGGGTGAGGCAATGACGGGCATGCATCATCGGATCCGGTGTGTGAAATGAAATGGGCTACCCGGGCGCCGGGCGCCCGGGACGGGAATGCGCCTGCGCTTCAGGGCAGACGGCGGCGGCCGATCAGGCCGAGCAGACCGAGCAGACCGAGGCCGGCCAGCATGCTCATCCAGGTGGAGGCCTCGGGCACCGGTGCGGCTGCGGCAAGATTGGCCGCCGCCATCTGGGAGCCGACGTAGCGGCCGATCTCCCACTCTTCCGGCGTATCGCAATCGACTGCGCACAGCGCCTCGTGGTTTTCGGCGTCGTACTGGCCGAGATACTCGTAGAACTCGTAGCGGCGGATGATGGATTTCCTGTCGCCGAATTCGGCCAGGGGCTGTTCCAGCACCAGTTCATCGCCTTCGCCGCCATTCTTGTCGGCCGGCAGGGCCTGGAAGATGCGCCATTCGATCTCGGTTTCGGACTGTTCGCGCGGCACCACATTGTTGTCGCTGAGCAGTTCGCCCAGTTCGACCTCACGCTCGATTTCGGTGGTGAACACCTTCACCCACTGGGCTTCGCCGTACTGGTCACGGTTCCGCGCCTGCTCCGGCACGATGACCGCCTGCACCACCGGCGGCGCCACCGGGTCAGCGGCAGGCACCACATTCCAGACCGGTGCGGCGATCGGGACATTGCCGCCAACCGCCGACAGCAGGCCGGTCGACACGTCACCGCGCAGCCAGCGGTAGTAGGTCTGGGTGGCGTTCTGGTTCAGCCCGAGGCCGAAATGCTCGCAACCGCTGTTCGCGTAACCCGCACCACCGGTCACACAGGAGTGGCCGTCGGTCGGCGACATGAGCGTGGGCACCGGGGTGGCCGACAGGAAGCGGCTGGCTACGCTGTCGAAACTGCTGCGGTAGCGCACGAACACGCCGCCGGCGAAATCCTCCATCACCGGCGTGCCGTAACGGTGCCAGTCGCCGCCGAAGGTGTACGAAATGTCGGCACTCGATATGCCGTGCAGTTCGATCTCGAAACCGTGAGTTTCCGCGCCGGTGTCGTTATAGACATCGAAATTGCTGAGGCTGCCATACATCACCGGCGTTGCCTGGGCCGCACCGATGCCTGCCGCGCACAACGCCAGGCACAGGCTGGTGCGGATGAAGGTCTGCCCGCTTACGTATTTCATTGTTCGCTCCCTAGTCTTGTCGTGTGACCGGCACCGGCGGCGCCCGCAAAGCACGGTAAATCCGCGGCATCACAATTGAGGGAAATAATCCCACAAACAGAGACTACATCAGACGTGGGATTTTTTCCACCTCGCCTGACGAAACAGGAGGATCGAACGACGCCGCCGACCGGAAGGTCAGAACATGCGCCCGACAATGAGGCCCGAGCCCCAGTCAGGGCTGGCGTCGGAGAAGCCGGTGATGGCGTAGATCTGCGCCTTCCACTGGTCGCTGAAGCGGTGCGAGGCGAACAGCGTGATTTCGCTGATTTCGTCGGAGCTGGGTCGCAGACGCTGACGCCAGTCATAGCTCAGCCCCACCGTGGTGGTCGCGCCCACCTTGTGGGCCAGACCGATGGACGCGAACACCGGATTGCGGAAATCGATGCCGTCAGGATCGCCCATGCGCTTGTAGCCCACGGTGCCGAACAGCGATGCCGGCCCGATGCTGCGATAGACGTCGGCCTGCACGGTGAAGTCAGCCTTGCCGGTGCCCAGACCGTGCGATTCGCTGCCGGTCTGCAGTTTCACCTTGCCGCCGAGGTCGAGCACCCAGCCGCCGGATTCGAACACCGTGTAGCTCGCACCGGCGACGATGTCGCCCAGACCGGATTCGGTGCTGCGACGATTGCCCGCCGGATTGCCCACGGTCACCCGGTCACTGCCCGAGCCGACCACGCCACCTGGCCCGCGTATGCTTACCCAGGGCACGGTGAGCCTGAAGGTCCAGTCACCGGTTTCGTACTTGCCGATCACCGGCACGTAGACCGTGTCGGTCTTCTGTGTGCCACCGTACTTGCCGCTGCTGAAATCCAGCCCGCTGCTCAGCGTGAAACTGCCTTCGGCATGTGCCGCGGTCGCCACCAGCAGCAGCCCGGCGACCGCGGTCGCCCCTGTCTTCACGTACTTCATGCGCTCTCCCCGTCCGGACCCTGCTGTCCGGCGTACTTCAACGTTCGATCTTCTCGACTTTCTCAAGCTTCTCGATCTTTTCTGGCTTCTCGACCTTCTCGGGTTTTTCGATCCTTTCCACCCGCTCGATCTTCTCTATCTTTTCTACCTTCTCCACCTTCTCGACCTTTTCTACTTTCTCGACCTTCTCCACTTTTTCGATCTTCTCGATCTTCTCCACTTTCTCAGCCTTCTCTACCTTCTCAGGCTTCTCGATCCTCTCGGCTTTCTCCACCTTCTCGACCGCTTCGATCTTTTCCGGACGTTCGGTCCTTTCCGTCTTGTCCGTCACCTCGACACGGTCAATCTTTACCGCCTGTTCCTTCCCGCGTTCAGACAGCGTGTCCTCCGGTTTTTCCCCCTGTCTGTCGTCCTGCCTCTGCACGCGCCCGGCGGCTTCGCCGCTCTTTTCCGCCTCGCGACGGCCGGTGGCATTCGATGTCGTGCGCAGGCGCTCACTGCGGGACGACAGGGTGTCCAGCCCCTGCGGCACGTCGGCGTCCACCTTGTCGGCGCGCAGCACGCCCTGCTCGATGCGCCCGGTGATGCGCACGCGCTGATTGTCCAGCCGCGCGCCAGGCACCGTCCCCTCCGGTGCCACACCTGCGGCGGCCCTGACCGGCAGCGCGCCCGCCTTCAGGGTGCCGTCGGCGAGCGATCCGCTGGCCAGCGCCTCGATCACCACTTTCTGCGCACGATCGGCGAAACGCAGCGTGGGGTCGGCCGCCACTGCACGCACCACCAACGCCTGCCCGTTCCACTGGCCCTTCACCAGCGCCGCGCCCTGCTCGCCAGGCACACCAGTCGAGCCGTTTGCCAGCGCATTCGCACCACGCACCGCCATGCCATTCATTCGGGTGGTCGCGCCGGCACCCGACTGCAGCACACCGATGGCGGACGCTTCGGTCAGACCGGGCGCGGCGTCGATGCGCGAGGCCTGGATGCCGCCTGCGGCGTTGCGCAAACCGCTCACCTTCACCATCTGGCCCGGTGCCAGCGCCTGGCCGCCGCCAATCCGCGCACCCGGCATCAGGCCGACCGGCTGGCCCATCACCGAATAACCGCCGCCCTGCGTGCGACCGAGCGGGCCTTCGAGCACATGGACGATGGCAACATCGCGCGCCCGGAATCCGCCGCCCGGCGCAGGTACGGCCTCGATCGACACGATCTGGCCGACGGCCAGCTTGCCGGCATCGGCCGAGCGACCGTTCTCGCTGACCGGTGTCGCGGCGTCGTACTCGACGTGCACGCCATTGACGCAGACCGACGCGAAACCGGTGATGACGCCGACGATGCCGACCGTCTGGTCGCCGGCGAGCCCGATGCCGGTGCCGCCTATGCCGCCGCTCCCACCCTCACCGCCGTCGCCCGGCGAGCGTCCGGTACCGCCGACGCCACCGGTCGCATCGGCACGCTGTCCGGTCCCGCCCATGCCGCCCGGTGACTGAACGGTGGAACCGGTTCCACCCATGCCACCGGGGCCGGCCGCCTGCGCACCGGTTCCGCCCAGTCCGCCCTGTCCCTGCGCCTGCACGCCGGTGCCTCCGGTTCCACCGGTCGGCGCCGCACCGCTCACGCCGGTACCGCCGATGCCGCCTTCTCCGCCCTCGCCTGGCGCGCGACCGGTTCCGCTCACGCCACCCCCAGCCGCCGGAATGCGCGGATCGCGGCCATCGAGCTCGGGGTCGAGGCAGGCCGGCGCAGCCAGCGCCAGTCCGGCCTGCATGAAGATGAGGAAGGTCAGCAGGCGGGACAGCATGGTCAGTCTCGCTCCTGGCCGTCGGCCACAGAGGCGTGGAAATAGATGCCGAAAGTGAAGCGGCGGGCATCGCCCTCGTCCGGCCCCGGCGCCGCTGCGTGCGCCGCCTCGGCATTGAGCGCCTGCAGCGCCTGCATGCCCAGCGCGGACGCGCGCACGCGCAGCGCAGCCACCGCCTCCGGCGACAGCCGCCGGTAATGCACGCTGCGTTCGAACCAGGGGTCAGGCCGGCCCAGCGTGTTGTCCACTGCAGCCATCGCGTGGTCGCCGACATGCAGCGCGAGATAGCTCAATTTTTCGTCGAAACCGCTCTGCGGCACGAAAGCGGCGGTGTTGAGCACCACCTCGTCGGCTTCGTTCAGATGCACCACACCCAGACGCAGCCATTCGTCCAGCACCGGGCGGGCACGGATGTCACGGGACACCGAAGCCACCAGCGCGTCGAACGAACAGTCGCCCCCGGCACTGGCCAGCCGCGGCAGCGCGCGCGGGCGACCCTGTGCATCCAGCCAGCGCCCGGCGGTGGTCCACAGGCTCACCAGCTGCGCGCCCAGCGACACCGTGCGCGGCAGCGCCGCACCGGCGTCCGGCAACGCGCGCAGCCGCTTCACGTCCTTGCGATGTACCCCGGTCAGCAGGCTCACCCGGCTGTCGGTCGATGCGCCGCCCGGCCCGCTGTCTTCCAGCGCGACCTGAACATAGACGCGCTTGAGCAGTTCGATCGCCAGCGGCAGCGTGACGCCGCGCGACAGCATGAGCCGGACGAGCGGGCGCAGCACGGTACGTACCGCGGAAGTCAGCAGATCCGGAATACCGGCGTCGGTCATGAAACGCTCTGGATGGGCCACAAAAGTGAGTGAAATTATCCCACGTTTTGAGACCACCGAACGCTTCGCCGCGAAGCGGGCCACCTTTCACTGGAAAAGCAGGCTGCCAATGAAGCAACGAGGCAACGAGGCGCGATCAGCGTACCGGCATGGGCTGTCCGCCCGGCAGCGCGTCCACTTCGTCAGCGACGAAGCGCCCGTCCGGTGCGATGCGCCCGGTCATGCGTACGCGGCGCACCTCCAGCGCCTCGCTGGCGACAATGCCGCGCAGACGGGCGGACGGACTGCCCACCACCTGCAGCCCGCAGCCATTGAGCGAACCGTCATCCAGTCGCCCGCTGACCAGCGCTTCCAGCACCACGTTGCCCACCCGGTCGGCAAAGCGCAGCGAGGGATCCATGCGGGTTTCCCGGATGCGCAGCACCCGGCCGTCCCAGTGGCCGCGCGCCAGCAGCTGCCGTGTCGGCGACTCGGCCGATTCATCCAGCGTGCCCTGAACCGGCAGCCCGTCGATGCCCAGCACGTCGTGGTCGTGGCTGACGTCGCCGATCACGCTGGCAAGATCCAGCGCCGGCGCGCGTTCGATGCGCGAGGCGTGCACCCTGCCGCCGGGCGCACGCATGCCGCTCACCTTGACCATATCGCCCGGCTGCAGCGGACGACCGCCGTCATCCACCCGCGCATCCGGCAGCAGCAGCACCGGCTGGCCCATCACCTCGAACCCGCCGTCTTCACGGCGCGCACTCAGCGGACCTTCGAGCAGTTGCACGATGCCGATGTCGCGCGCGATCAGTGCGTCGCCCACCCGTTCGGCCTCGATCGAAACGAACTGCCCGACCGCCAGCGCCGCCGTGCCGGCCGGCCGGCCGTTCTCGCTGACCGTCGCTGAGCGGTCGTACTGCAGGCGCAGGCCATTGACGCAGATGGAACCGAAACCGGTCACCACACCCACCACGCCGACACGAGCGGCGGGCGCGCGACGGGCACCGGTACCGCCAATGCCATCGGCCAGCGGGGCACCGGTTCCACCGATGCCCCCCGCGTCTCCGGGGCCGTGCCCGGTGCCGCCGACGCCCCCCGCTTCGGCATGCCGGTCCGGCACGCCCTGGCCCGGGTCGATGCACACGGGCGCGGCCTGTGCCGCCATGGCGGCACACAGGCAAAACAGGGCAGCAATCAGACGCACTTACCGGGACTCCTCTGACCTTTCATCATCGGCGTAGAAATAGACGCCGAAGGTGAAGCGCCTGTTAACGGCATCACCATCGGCTGCGGGCGTATCGTCCTTCACTTCGCCATTGAGGGCCTGCAGCGCGCTCATGCCCAGATCCGAAGCGCGCGCGCGCAGCGCGTCGACCTCGGAGACCGACAGGCCGCGGTAGTGCACGCTGCGCTCGAACCACGGATCGCTGCGGCCCAGCGTGTTCTCCACCGCCGCCATCGCATGGTCACCGACATGCAGCGCGAGATAGCTCAGTTTTTCCTCGAACCCTTCCTGCGGCACGAAAGCAGCCGCATTCAGCACCACCTCGTCCCGCTCGGTGAGCCGGGCCACGCCCAGGCGCAGCCACTCGTCGAGTACCGGGCGTGCCCGGATGTCCTTGCTCACCGTGGCCACCAGTGCGTCGAAGGACAGATCGCCGCCAGCGCTGGCCAGCCGGGGCAGCGGGCGCGGCTGGCCGTGCTCGTCCACCCACGGCGCACGGCGGGTCCACAGGCTCACCAGCTGGGCGCCCAGCGATACGGTGCGTGGCAGGCCGGCGTGCGCGCTGGGCAGGTTGCGCAGGCGTTTCACGTCCTTGCGGTGAACGCCGGTCAGCAGACTTACGCGACTGTCGGTCACCGGCTTGCCGGCGTCACTTTCTTCAAGCGCGACCTGCACGAACACGCGCTTCAGCAGTTCAACGGCCAGCGGCAACGTGACGCCGCGGGCCAGCATCAGTCTCACCACCGGACGCAGCACGGTGCGCAGAGTCCGGGTCAGGGCATCGGGAATGGAAGGATCAGTCATGGGCAGCGCAGAAACGAATCCGAGAAAGTATCCCACACCGGGCGCATTACGGAGTGCGAATCATTCTTATCGGCAAACCGGGGAATAAACCGTTCCGCACGTCGGGCACCGGCAACGGCCGGTGCCGCGTGATGGCGGGCGACAGGGTTCAGCAGATGGACACGGTGCGTGTCCTGACCCCGGCGATGTCGCACACCGCATGCTCTATATGGCAGGGCGGAACCGTATCGCCCAGGGTACACACCGCCAGCACATGCTGCGGGAAGGCCTGGCAGCGCAATACGTGCTCGACCACGCCGGCACCGTCGAGCTGCAGCGGAAAGGCAGACGACGCCAGCGACAGCGCGTCGAAACTGTGCGACAGCCCCTCGCCGGTGGCTTTCACATAGGCTTCCTTGGCCGTCCAGTGGATCAGGAAGGACAGCACGGGATTGCGTTCGGCCAGCACCCGGCTGCATTCCTCTCCGGTCAACGCCACATTCATGACGCGCCAGACATCCGCGCGGGGCGGACGCGACTCGATATCCACCCCGACCGGCGCCTGGTCGTATACGGCCAGCGCCGCAAAGCCGGAACAATGGCTCAGATTCACGTGCAGCGAGCCGTCTGTCAGTTCCGGCTTGCCGTTCGGTCCGGTCCGGAAGGCCGGGGCATGGCCGAGCAGTTCGCGCAGCACGAGGCGCTGCAGGGCGTGGGCGAGCACGAAGGCGTCGCGCCCCGGCGGGTGCAGCATGCGACGGGCGCGGCGTCGCTCTTCGGGCAGCAGCACCGCCTGTTCGAGCTGCCGCAGCCGTTCGGCACCGTGCTCCTCCACCGACGCGACGAACACCCGGACCCGGCCTGCGGCGCCCGCGGCCGTCACTTCAGGCAGCCTCGCTGCGCCGGGCACGCCCGGCCAGTGTGCACAGAAGTTCAACGATGGCCGGCCGGTCCTCTTCGACGAAGAAATGACCGCCAGGGAACATGTGCAGCGAAAATTCACCGGAAAACTCCGGCTGCCAGGCGAGCAGACCTTCCATCGGCACGCGTCCGTCGTCGAAACCGCCGGCCACCGTCACGTCGATGTCCAGCGGCGCGGCCGGCCGGTGCGTGTGTGACGCGATCAGTTCCAGATCGCCTTGCAGCACCGGCAGCATCATGTCGATCACGGCGTCGTTGTGCAGCACGCTGTCCGGTGTCCCGCCCAGATCGCGCAGATAGTCGATCAGGTCACCGCGGCTGAAGCGCGGCAGGCCGAAAGCGCTGGGCCGCGACGGCGCGATGCGGCCGGTCAGCAGCGCGGTGGCCGGCTGAGCGCGCCCGTGGGCGCGCAGCGCACGCAGCAGTTCGAATGAAATCAGTGCGCCCAGACTGTGACCGAACACCAGATCGGGCTGCACGCCCTGTGCGTGCAGCGTATGGGCCAGGCCCTGCGCCAGCGCCACCAGCGACGGCGGCAAGGGCTGACCGAAACAGCGGCCACGACCGGGCAGCTCGAGCGCCCACAGCGAAATCCGACCCTCCAGCAGCGGCTTCCAGGCAAAGAAGGACTGCGCGCTGCCGCCGGCATAGGGCACCGCCAGCACCGACGGCGCGCGCGGGCCGCCGTCGCAGATGCGGACGACGCTGCCGCAGCCCGGCTCAGACTGCATCGGACACCGCCAGCGGCTGCAGCAGATCCAGCCCGTCCTGCTGGTAGAGCTGCTTCATCAGGCTGCGCTGCACCTTGCCGCTGGTGGTCTTGCGCAGCGTGGCCGGCGCGATGAACACGATGTCCGCGATCGCGACACCATGCTCTTCCGACACCGCGCGGCGCACCTGCATGCGCAGCGCCTTCTCGATGTCGGGCAGTGCCCGCTTCAGTTCGCGGTCGGCTTCGACCACCGCCACCAGCCGGCGCTGCTCGCCCCGCTCGTCCTCGAACACCGCGCAGCTCTGCGGCTTGATCAGCGGATGCGACTCGACGATGGTGTATTCGACATCTTCCGGATGCAGGTTGCGGCCATCGACGATGAGCAGATCCTTCATCCGCCCGCATATATATATGTGGCCATCATTGGCACCGATGAAGCCGATGTCGCCGGTACGCATGTAGCGGCAGCCGGGTTCGTCGGCTATCTCGGCGGCGAAGGTGGCCGCGCTCTGTTCCGGCAGTTGCCAGTAGCCCAGCGCATTGGTGGCACCGGACACCCAGATCTCGCCCAGGCTGTCGGCCTCCAGCCGCTCGCCGCTGGCCGGATCGACGATGGCGATATCGATTTCCTGCGACGGCAGGCCGCAGCCGACCACGATGCGGCCGGTGCCGCCGAGATCGTCCCTCACCCGCCGTTCCGACTCGGCCGCCCGGGCATCGATGCTGCGCAGGCGCGGCAGTTCGGACACCGGACCGCCGGACACGAACAGCGTGGCTTCGGCCAGGCCGTAGCAGGGCAGCATGGTGGCCGGCCGGTAGCCGAGCGGCCCGAAGGTGGCGGCGAAGCGCTCCAGCGTGCTCGCGCGCACCACGTCGGCGCCGTTCAGCGCGATGCGCCAGCTCGACAGGTCGCAGCCTTCCAGCCGGCCCGGCTGCCAGCGCTGTGCCGCCAGTTCGTAGGCGAAGTTCGGTCCGCCGGCCAGCACCGCGCGGTAGCGGGAAACCGCATCCAGCCAGATCAGCGGCTGGCGCACGAAGGTGTTCGGCCCCATCAGCACCGTTTCGTTGCCCAGCATGATGGGCAGCAACTGGCCCAGGATGAGCCCCATGTCGTGGTGATGCGGCTGCCAGAACACGGTGTTGGACGTGTGATCCAGCTCCCAGGCGTTGCGCATCATGCGCAGATTGGTGGTGATGTTGCGCTGGCTCACCATGACGCCCTTCGGATGCGAGGTCGAGCCGGAGGTGTACTGCAGGAAGGCGATGCGGTCATCGGCCGGCGGCGGCAGGACGGCCGCGACTTCAGCTTCGTCGCGCAGCGTGTCGGTGGCCAGCCAGGCCAGCGGCAGGTCGGCATCGACCGCCAGGATGTCGCGCAGCCCCTCTTCCAGTGCGGCCACCGTCAGCACCTGCCGGCAGCCGCAGTCGCGCAGGATGCGCAGGCAGCGGTCCACCCGCCGCCGGCTCGGCAGATTGAGCGGCACCGCGATGCGGCCGGCCAGCAGGCAGCCGAGGAAAGCCACGATGAAATCCAGACCGGCCGGATAGAACAGCGCGATGCGGTCACCGGTCTCGCCCTGCCCGGCCAGCTCCGCCGCGATCACGCTGCTGCGTCGCCAGGCGTCGCCATAGGTGAGTACGTCCTCCTCCCGCCCCTGTTCGTCGAGGAAGCGGAACAGCACGCGCTCGGGATGCTGGCGGGCGCGGCGGAGCAGAATGTCGGCAACCGACAGCGCGGACACCTCGTCATACAGCGCAGCGGCCAGGGCATCGGTATCGATGCGGGCGTACATGGTCAGACTCCGGCGGTGGCTGCGCGCTGCGCAACCGCCACCGACAGTTCGCCCACGGTCGGGTACTGGAACACCAGCGCCGGCGGCAGCGTCACGCCGTAGCGGTCTTCCAGCGAGCCGACCAGATCCACCGCCTGCATCGACCCCAGGCCATAGCTGCCCAGGTTCTCGTCGGGCTCGATGTCGTGCGCCGGCACGCCGGTACGGTCGGCGATGAAGGCGGTGATGAAGTCGGCGATGTCGTGTTCGATGCTCATGGGTGTCGTCCGTGCAGGTGTGAAGACGGGTCGGCGTGCTGCGCGGACGCGGCAGCCGGAATCAGGGTTTCGAGTGCCTGGCGTATCTGCCGGCGCAGCGCACGCGGCGTGGCGGCCGGTTCGAGCGGCGGCCAGCCGGCGATGCCCGCCCCGCGCGACCACAGCGCCGCCCAGTCGGCCACGCCCGGGGCGGGCTGCCGGTAAAGCGCGTACAGCGTCGCAGCCAGCGTCGCGTGGGGGCCGCTCAGCGGCGGCGGTGCGAACTCGGGCCAGTGCGTGATGGCAACCGGCGCCGCCGACGGCCGCCAGCCGGCGCGGATCTCTTCGATCATCGGCGCGAGCACCGGCGCCGGGCCGATCTCGACGAATTCGGTCACGCCGGCGTCGAGCATGGCGTGCACCGACTGCATCCAGCGCACCGGGCTGTACAGGTGGGCGGCCATCACGTCGGCGATCTGCGCGTCGTGCGGCCGCGCGGTCACGTTGGCCACCACCGGGATGCGCGGCGGCTGGAAAGGGGTTTCGCGCAGCGCCTGCGCGAACTCGGCCGCTGCCGGCCGCATGTGCCGCGAATGGAAGGCGCCGCTGACGCGCAGGCGCACCGCCCGCGTACCCGCCTCGCGGCAGCGCTCGACGAAGGCGTCGATCTCGGCCGAAAGGCCGGCGACGATGGTCTGGGTCGGGCTGTTTTCGTTGGCGATCTCCAGCCCCGCGATGCCGATGCGCGCGATCAGCGCCTCGACCTGATCGCGGTCCGGCCCGATCACGGCGGCCATCGCACCGTCGCGGATGGCGGCCATGATGCGGGCACGGCGGTCGACCAGGCGCAGCGCGTCGATGAAGTCGAGCGCACCGGCCGCCGCCAGCGCAACGAATTCGCCGATGCTGTGCCCCGCCAGCATGGCCGGTGCGCCGTGCCGGTGCTCATGATCGAGATAGCCGAGATAGCCGGTCACGAACAGCGCCGGCTGCGTGTAGCGGGTGTCGATCAGGCGGTCGGCGCCGTCGGTGCACAGATCGAGCAGGCTGTAGCCGAGCATCGCATCGGCCTGTTCGACCAGCCGCGGATAGCGCTCGAACAGTTCGACACCCATGCCCTTGCGCTGCGCACCCTGGCCCGGGAAGACGACGGCCTTCATGACTGCAGCTCCGCAGCGGCGACCGCAGGCGCAGACAGCCAGCGCGCCTCGCGCAGTTCGAGGCCGTCGATCCGGAGCAGCGTGCGACCGCCCGCCTCGCCGAACAGGCTGATCCGTCCGCTGTCGCTGTCCACCGTCACCCGCAGTCGCTGCGGGCCGCCAGCCGGCAGCGCCGCCCAGCTCACCCGCGCGGCGCGGTAAGGCAGCAGCGGCGCGCGGGCCTGATCGCGGAACGGCGCCTGGAGTGCGCGCACGACCGCTATGGTCCAGTGCATCCAGAGGCCGGCCGGGTCGAGCGGCGGCGGGTCGACATCGAGATCGAAGCTGCGTGCATCGCCGGCGACGGGGGCGTCAGCCGCGCCCTTCAGCGCGTCGGCGCCCGCCTCGATGCGCGCCACACGCAGCAGCGTGCGCGCGCCCGCTTCCGCGACGGTGCGGTAGCGAAGTCCATGACCATCGAATCCTGCTGCTAGCCGCCGGTCTTCGGCCGATGCCGCGGCCCAGGCGACATCGACAAAACTGACCGCATGCGCGGCCGCATGGGCCGGCCAGGGCAGCAGCGTGGGCAGGCAGCGCGGCGGCGCTCCGAACAGGGCGGCCCACGGCGCGCGCAGCGCAGCGATGTCGTACGGCGTGTCCGCCGGCCCGGCTGCCGTCGCTGGCGCAGCGCTGCGGAACCACACGCGATCGCGCCGGAACGGCAGCGTGGGCAGCGGCACGCGCGGTGCGCGGTCGGCCGCACGACGCAGCGACAGCGCTTCGCTCAGCGCGGGCAGCGCCAGCTGCGCCCGCAGCCAGCCGGTCACCTGGGCCGCGTCCTGCCAGTCCGGCGCCGGCACTTGTGCGCCCGGTTCGCGCGCACTCTGCGCTGCGACCACCTGCGTCGCCTGCCCGTCGCACAGCCAGGCCACCAGCTGCAGCGCCAGTTCGCTCATGTCAGCCGCAACCACGGCCAGCCGGTACGACTGCAGGTCGCGCCCGGAGAACAGCGAATCGGCCAGCGCACGCAGCGTGGGCGCCAGCACATGCCGCGGCAGCGTGGCGCGGGCCTGCAGACGGTCTGGCGACGCCGGCGCCGGCAGCGCCTCGCTCAGCGCAGCGGCGACTTCGCCCCAGCTCATGCAGTCGCGCAGATCGAGCCCCACGCGGTCGATGCCCAGACCCTGCGCCGCCGCATGCGCGGCGCGCGCCATCGTGTCCGCAGAGACGCCAAGCGCCGGCCACGGTGCGTCGAAGTCGAGCGCGCCGCTGGCCTGCTGCAGTGCGCGCAGTACCTGCGGCGACACGCCCGGATGCAGGTAGTCGAACAGCTGCGCCGCACGCGCACGCAGCGTGTCGGCGTCTCTCGCCGACAGCAGCACGATGTCGACCTCGCCCGGTCGAGCCGGCCATGCAGGGGCCGGCTGTGCCTGCAGCACGATGTGCGCATTGACGCCGCCAAAGCCGAAGGAACTGACGCCGGCCACGCGCGGCCCATCGCCCCAGGCCTGCGGAGCGGCGGCGATGCGCAGCGGCGAGCCGCTCAGTTCGAGCTGCGGATTGGCCTGCGCGAAGGCCGGATGACCCGGAATCAGCCCGTGCCGCAGCGCGAGCACGGTCTTGATCAGACCGGCGATGCCGGCCGCCGCTTCGAGGTGGCCGATGCGCGCCTTCAGCGCACCCAGCCGGATGTCGCCCTCGGGCACGCAGCCCGGATCGGCCGCGCGGCACTGGCGCAGCGCCTCGTTCAGCCCGGCAATCTCTATCGGGTCGCCGAGCGGCGTACCGGTGCCGTGGGTTTCGACATGGGACAGATGGCGCACCGCCGGCCCGGCGGCCTGCCAGGCCGCCGCGACCACCTCGGCCTGCCCCTTGAAGCTGGGCGCGGTCAGGCTGTGCGCGCGACCGCCGTGATTTTCGGCCGAGGCGAGGATGCAGGCGTGGATGAAGTCGCCGTCGCGCAGCGCGTCGTCCAGGCGTTTGAGCACCACCACGCCGACGCCCTCGCCGCGCACATAGCCATCGGCTTCGGCGTCGAAGGGCCGGCAGCGACCGGAGGTGCTGAGCATGCCCGCCTGGCTGAAAGCCACATGCAGTTCAGGGCTCAGCATCAGGCTTACGCCGCCGGCCAGCGCCAGTTCGCACTGGCCGAGGCGCAGCTGTTCGATGGCGCGATGCACCGCCACCAGCGAACCCGAGCAGGCGGTATCCACCACCTGGCTGGGACCGCGCAGGTTCAGCACATAGGACAGCCGGTTGGCGACCAGCGTGAGCGCCATGCCGGTCGCCCGGTAGGCGTCGTTGTCGCAGTGCGCGGCGCGCATCAGCGTGGTGTACTCGGCATTGCCGACGCCGGCGAAAACGCCGACGCGCCGGCCCGACAGACTGCGTGGCGCGATGCCGGCGTCTTCCAGCGCGGTCCACGCCGACTGCAGGAACAGCCTCTGCATCGGGTCCATCGCCTCGGCTTCGCGCGGCGCGATGCCGAAGTGGCGCAGGTCGAAGGCGTCCACGTCGTCGATGAAGCCACCCACGTTGGAGTAGGCGGTGTTCGCCGCAGCGCCCGGTGCAGCGTGGCAGGCGCGCCAGTCCCAGCGCGACGCCGGCACTTCGGCAATCGCCGGCCGGTCAGCGAGCAGGCTGTCCCAGAAGCCGGCCGCGTCCGCTGCGCCGGGCAGACGCGCGGCCAGACCGACGATGGCGATCGCGCCCGGGGGCGGCAGCGGCTGCATCAGGCGGCCGCCCCGGCCAGCGCCGGCACGGCCTGCAGGTCGGCGTCCCCGGTCACCGGCACACCGCTGGCCGGGCACGGCATCGGCAGCCCGGCCTTGCGCGCACGGCTGCGACCGCGCGCGTGCTCCTTCGCCAGCTCGTGCATATAGGTGGGGCCGTGCATTTCGTAGTTGTTGCGCAGCGTCGCCAGGTACTCGCGGCGGATCACCTTCTGCTCACGCTCGATGTCGCGTTTCTGCGCGGCGACCTCCGGCAGGCTGTAAAAGCCGGCGTAGTGCTCGGCCACCACCCTGGCCTGCGCTTCCATCATGTCGAGGAAGCCCCAGGTCACCGCCTGGAACAGGCCGATGAAGGCGAGGTTGTCCACGCCCGGCACGAAGATGCGCTTGTACATCGGCACCCTGTTGTCGTCGGCGTTCAGGAACTGCTTGTCGAGGAAGGGGAAGGTGGTCTTGAAGCCGGTCGAATAGACGATGGCGTCGAACTCGCGCGCGCTGCCGTCGGCAAAGAACACCTTGCGGCCCTTGATGTACTTCACTTCGGGCACGATCTTGAGCTTGCCGTCGCCGATGCGGTTGGCGAAGTTCTCCGACAGCGTGGGCAGGCTGGACATCATCAGGTGGTCCGGCTTGGGCATGCCCATGCTGGAGTGACGCTGGATCAGCGCCTTGTACAGCCCGGTGTGCACCAGGTTGAACAGCGGATAGGGCAGGATCTTCTTGAACCACCAGTCGTTCAGGAAGGCCATCGCGCGGTCCATGCGCAGGCCCAGCAGGTAGTGCGGCAGCACATAGACGCCGCGGCGCAGCGAAATGCAGGTCGATTTCGCCGCGTGGCTGATGTCCACCGCCACCTGCGAACCGCTGTTGCCCACGCCCACCACCAGCACGTCCTTGTCACGGTAGTCCTCGCGGTAGCGGTAGTGCTGCGAATGGATGGCCTCGCCGTCGAACACGTCGCGGTAGTGGTAATCCGGGAAATTCGGCTCGTTGTGGTGACCGTTGGCGACGATGAGCGCGTCGTAGTGGCGCACCTCGCCGCTGTCCAGCGTCACCCGCCAGCCCTTGTCGCCGATGCGCTCCGCACGCTTGACCTGGGTGTTCAGCTGTATGCGGTCGCGGAAACCGAAGTGGTCGACATAGCTTTCCAGATAGGCATGCACCTGCTGGTGCGACGGGAAATCCGGGTAATCGTCCGGCATCGGGAAGTCGGTGTACTCGTACAGGCCGCGCGGCGTGTTCTGGTTCATCGCCTGCCACACCGAGGTGAACTTCCTGTCCGGATCGAAGGCCCAGATGCCGCCGATGCGGTCGCGGCCGTCGAAGCAGTCGAACGGAATGCCGTACTCGGTCAGCGCCTTGCCCATCGAAATGCCGCCAACGCCGGCGCCGACCACGCACACCCGCGGCAGCTGGCGCGGCGAGCGGCCCTTGCCGCGCAGGCGTTCGAGCATGCGTGCGCCGCCCGGGATGCGGTCGACGAAGGCGCGGGTGAAGTCGCGGGCGACCGGCGGTGCGGACAGTGGACGGGGAGCACTCATGCGACGGACCTCCTTGTTTTCGGTGGGGACGAGGGACTTCAGGAATGCGGCGGTGCGCGCTTCGCCGATGCGCGCCGAATGCGCCGCGCAGTCGAGCACCACCGGCGCGATGCCGCCTGACAGATGACGGCGCAGGCTATCGACGATGAGGTCGACCTCGGCGTCGGCGATGTCCAGCGGCGGCAGGAAACGCAGGCTGTTGTTGTGGATCGGGCAGACCGCGACCGCCACGCCCTGCACCGGGTCGCGCAGCATGGCGCCCCACAGCAGGTAGCCGAAGCTGCGCTGCAGGAAGGGGTCGGCCCCGGCGAGGTCGAGATCGATGGTGAGCAGCAGGCCTTCGCCGCGCACCGAGGTGATCATCGGCACTTCGCGCTGCAGCGCGCTCAGCTTCGCCCTGAACGCTGCACCGGTCGTCAGCGCCCGGGCGTCCAGCCCCTGCTCGAACACGCTGCGCAGCGCGTGCAGCGATATGTGTGCGGACAGCGGGCAGCGCTGGCGGCCGGCCAGTTCCTGCAGGCGCGCCGGCGAGCGCTGCTGCGCGCGCTGCCGTACCGCGTCGCTGCACAGCACGACGCCGGTCGGCACCAGCGAATCGCACAGCGCGGTGCCCAGTGCGACCAGATCCGGCGACGGCACCTGCGGCGCGCTGTGCAGCAGGCGGCCGGTCATCAGATTGGTCTGTGTTTCGTCCACGCCGACCAGATAGCCGCCGGCTTCGCGGTGGCGGACGATCAGTTCGACCAGCTGCGGCGGCAGCGGACGGGTGGCGTTGGCGTCCACCTGTATGGTTTCGAACCACACCAGACCGATGTCGCCGGACAGCAGTTCGGCTTCGAGTTTCTGCGCCGCATCGGGTGCGTGCGCGTCGATGAACACGCTGTGCCGGTACAGCGGCTCGAACGGTTTGCGGAAAATGTCGAACACCGCGTCGTGCGACGCCACCGCGCTCAGCATCGAGAAGCCGAGTCCGCCGGAGAAGAACAGCATGCGGCGCTTCTGCGGCACGGCGAGTGCGGCCAGCGTCAGCGCGGATTCCACCGCCGTGACATTGCTCGACGCCGGGAAGGCGTGCGGCAGACCGGTGCGCTCGCTCAACAGCGCGGCCAGTTCGCTCCAGTAGTCGGTGTTCGCGTCGTGCGCACGGGCGACACCGGCGATCACGTCCAGCGGGTTCAGGCCGCGCGGGCTGGTGCCCACGTTCACGAAGCAGTCGAGCACGGTGCGCGCATGGCCGTCGCGGTCGCGCAGCAGTGACTTCATGCCGCGTGCCGCTTCGAAGCGGGCGTCGAAACCGTGCAGCCGCGCCACCCGGGCGTAGCCGGAATTGCCCCAGCGCAGGTGGGCGTCGAAGCAGGCGTCGACGTCGGCGTCGATGCGCCGCATCAGGCGGTGGGTGTCGCCGTCGATCACGTCGCCAAAACGCGCAAGCAGCGCTTCGCGCGCCACCGCCAGCGGAAAACCGAAACTGGTCATGACGTTGCGCACATAGCTTTCGCTGGGCGTCATGCTCCAGGTGTGGTGCACCGGCGCGCGCACCATGCAGGCGGCCACCGGCACCTGGCTGCCGGCGATCGATTCGCCGAGCACGATCATGTCGGCGCGCTCGCGGCAGGCCGGCGCGATCCATCCGGCAGCGCCGGTGTCGGCGTCGTTGTTGTCGACCAGCACGCTCACCCGGTCGTGCCGCGCGCAGGCGGCGATCAGGCGGTCGGCGTCATCGACCGGCGTGAAGGCATCGCACACCAGCACCACGGCCACCGGCGAAGCGCCGCCTTCCAGCCGTTCGAGCGCTTCCAGCGCGGTGGACACGAAAGTGACGCCAGGTACCAGCGCGTCGTCCGGGCCGGCATCCAGCGGATCGAAATAGCGGCGCCAGCCCTCGCCGGCATCGACCAGCAGCAGTTCGCCGCTGCTGTCGGCGTCGCGGTTGCGGGCGCGGTGCCGGGCCAGACGCAGCGCGGCGTCGAGCGCTTCGTGCTGCGAAGTCAGGAACAGGCAGCGGTAGTCCTCGTCACCGGTCTTGTTCTGCGACTGTATGCGGTTGAGCAGCAGCGCAAGCTGGGCCGACTGCGGCGAGAGGATGGCGCAGTGACCCTGGTCGCCGCGGCGCACGTAGTCTTCCAGCACCTGAAGCGTGTCGGCATCCGGCCGGATGAAAGCGCTGGCGGGCGAAAGCGCCGGCAGGCCCGCAGCTTCGCTGCGCGCGGGCGCCACTTCATCGAGAAAACGCAGCAGCAGCCGGTTGTAGGCCTCGAAGTGAGTGAAACCCAGCAGATGACCGGCACCCGGAAAGCACACATAGCGCGCGCCGGGCAGCGCATCGGCCAGTGCACGGCCGTAGGCCGGCTGCATGTAGCGGTCGTCGCGCCCGCTGATCACCAGCGCCGGGCAGCGCAGCGCCGACAGGTCGGCGCGGTGGTCGAAGGCGCCGACCACCGCCTGATAGGCCGGCAGCGACGGAATGTTCCAGCCGCGGTTCAGTTCCATGAAGCGCTCGCTCATCTGCAGCTCGCGCATCAGCGTGGCGAAGTCGTTGGCGCCCTGCGCGAACGGCGAGGTGACCGTGGCCACCAGCGCCGATACGCGCTGCGGGTGGTCGAGGCAGAAGCGCTGTGCCAGCACGCCGCCGAAGGAATAGCCGATCACCGGCAGTGCATCGGCGATACCGAGTCCGTCCAGCAGTTCGGCCACGTCGGCCGCCATCGACGACAGCGTCAGCGGGCTGTAGAAGTCGGTGCGGCCGCAGCCGGGCATGTGGTAGGCGATTACCCGGTAGCGCTCGCCCAGTTCGCGCAGCTGCAGCCGCCACATGACCGAGGTGTGCATCACGAGGCCGCCGAGCAGCAGCACCGGCCGGCCCTGGCCATACACCGCCGCCTCGATGATGCGGCCGGAGCGGCCTTGCACGCTGACCGAGCGCGCCTGATCGACGACCGCCTGCTGCGCATCCAGATGTGCGCGCGACGGCTGGCGGACACCGCTGTCCGGGGCGACCAGATCCGGCTGCCTGGCAACTGGCGCGGGCATGCTCGCCGGCGCTGAAACAGCGACAGGCGCCGGCGCAGCGGCGCCCCCCTGCTCTGCCCACAGTGCTTCGATGGACAACGGCGCACCCGCGGCCGTGGTCGCCGCTTGCATGACCGGCGCAGCGGCGACAGGTAGAGCGGCGACGGGCGACGGGCGAGGCGCCTGAACCGCAACCGGCTGCCGCGGCGCCGGCACGACGGGTGCAGCGGCTGGCAGCGCCGCGGGCGCGACGGCCACCGTGCCTTCAAGGTCACCGAGCACCCGTTTCACGTCGGCCGCGTGATTCTTCAGCAGGTAGCGGGTGAGCCCGCGCAGATCCTGGAACTCGAAGAACACGGTGGGCGGAATGACGATGCCGAAGCGCGCGGTGAAGCGGTTGCCGATCTCGGTGGACGAGATCGAATCCATGCCGTAGTCCATCAGCGAGCGGGTCGGCGAGAAATCGGCCGCGTCCAGCTGGAGCACCGCCCTCACCAGCGCGCCCAGATCCTGTTCCAGCGCCACTTCGAGCGCCGGTCGCGCAGCCGGTACGGCCGATGTACGCGCCACCGGCGCGACCGCGGGCGCGGGCGGTGCGGCGTCCATCTCCAGTCCTTCGATCAGCGCCAGCGCCTCTTCCGGCGACAGTTCGTCGGCGATGCTCATGTCCATGCGGAATCCCCGGTATGCGTGATGAAATCGGTGCTCATGCGGTCAGCGCATCGGCCGGCGCGCGCTGGGCGACGCCGTCGAGCAGCTTTCCGGTGACGAAATTGACCGCGCGGATGTACTTCCACAGGTCGACCTCGTAGCGGTGGCGGTCGGTGTCCATGAAGCGGCCCTGTCCGAGGTCCAGCCGCTCCGGCTGCTGCTTCATCTGCTGCAGCCGGCGGAAACTGTCGCTGTCGGCCATCCGTGCCTGCAGGCAGGCGGCGACGAAGCGTGCAGTGATGTTCAGTACGTTGCCGAGGCCGGACGGCGTATTCAGATAGCCGACGAACAGCAGGTTGTCGTGGCGCTGCGGCACCATGCGCAGGAACAGCCGGTCGAGGTCGGCGCGCGCGTCGAAATCGGCCGGGTCGAAGAAGGACAGGTCGGTGCGGAAGCCGGTGGCCCACAGGATGAGGTCGATCTGCTCGCGGCTGCCATCGGTGAATTCGACGGTGCGGCCGTCGATGCGGCGGATGTCCGGCCGGGCGGCCAGATCACCGTGGCCGATGTGATAGAGCACCTGCGAATTCATGATCGGGTGTGCGGCGTCGATCCGGTGGTCCGGCGCCGGCAGGCCGAAGTCGGTGCCGTCGAAACCGGCCAGCTTGAACACCGCGCCGACGTGGTCCCAGTAGGCCTGGGCATCGGTGAACTTCGGCGCGATGTCCATCAGCCATTCCTGGGTCGGCTTGCCATCGACGAACTTCGGCATGTAGTGGTAGCCGCGCCGGGTCGAGTGGAAAGCCGCGTCGGCATTGAGTGCCGCGTCCACCGCGATGTCGCAGCCCGAATTGCCGCCGCCCACCACCAGCACGCGCTTGCCGCGGAACTGGTCGGCCGACCGGTAATCGCCCGAGTGCACGCTTTCGCCGTCGAAATGCCCGTCGAACTTCGGCACCAGCGGAATGCGCAGCAGGCCGTTGGCCACCACCAGATGGGCGTAGCGGCGCACGCTGCCGTCGGCCAGTTCGCAGCGCCAGCCCCCGCCATCCGGGCGCGCACGCAGTACGCGGGTGTCGAAACGGGTGTGGGCGGCGACCGCGTAGCGCTCGGCCACCGACATCAGGTAGGCATACATCTGGCTGTGCCGCGGGTAGTGCGGATAGCCCTCCGGCATCGGCAGGTCGGAAAACTGGGTGTTGCGGCGCGAACTGATCAGATGCACCGAGCCGTACATCTTCGAAGCCGGCCCGTTCGGCTGCCAGTTGCCGCCCAGGCCGCTGCTGGCTTCCAGCACCTCGAAATCAAGGCCGGCTTCGCTCAGCGCCTTGGCAACGCCGATGCCGGAGGCGCCGCCGCCGATGATGCCCACCGTGTGATCGAAATTCGTCATGTCTGTCCTTGGGTTTGCGCTTACTGGTCTGCGGTGGCGCGCATGCCGGCGAGCAGACGCTTGGCTTCGTCCGGCGTCATGCGGCCGGTTTTCACGCGTTCGAGGATGTCGCGCGGAGACAGCACCGGTGCGACGTGCGCCGGCACCTCGCGCGGCGGCGTCGGTGCAGCGGCATAGGCCGCCACCGGCTGTTCGATCTTCATTACCGGTGAAGCGACGACCGGCTGCGCCCAGAAGCGCCGGCGCTGGAAGGCGGTGCCCGGCAGCGGTACGCGGCGACGCAACTGCGGCACCGCTTGCGCGTTCCAGTCGTCGAAGGCGCCGCTGACCCAGGCACGCGCCAGCGTGTCGGGTGCGCCGCCGACCGGTGCGGGCGCGCTTTCGGCATCGGCCACGCCCTTGAACACACCCGGCGGCAGCACCGAGGCGTCGAGCTGCCAGAACTCGCCGGCCAGGCTGGCGCGCAGCCGCGCGACCAGCGACGGCAGGTCGTCGGCGATCAGCGCCAGCCGGTTGGGCTGGGCGACCCGCGCCACCCGCAGCGTGGCTGCCAGATCGGCCAGCGACAGCGTTTCGCCACGCTGCACTGCGCGCTCGACATGGACGGCCAGCGACTGCGCCATCGTGCGCAGCGTGTCCGGCGTGCGCGCCGACAGCACGACGATGTGCGGCCCGGGCAGATCCGGCAGCGTCACCGCGGGCCATTCTTCGACCACGATGTGCGCGTTCGAGCCCCCCGCACCGAACGAACTGACCGCCGCCAGCCGCGGCAAGGGCCGGCCTGCCGGATCGCGCGGCGCCGGCCAGTCGGCGGCAGCGGCCTGCACGCGGAAGGGCAGCTTCGAGAAATCGATGTTCGGGTTCGCCGGCTCGCTGTGTATCGACGGCGCCAGCCGGCCGTGTCGCATCTGCAGCAGCACCTTGGTCAGCGCAGCGATGCCGGCAGCGGATTCGAGATGGCCGATCTGCGACTTGACCGAGCCGATGGGCACCACCTGCCCCTCCAGCGCGCCTTCGAGCGCCATCGCCAGGCCGCGCAGTTCGATCGGGTCGCCGAGACCGGTGCCGGTGCCGTGCGCCTCGATATAGCCCAGCCGCGATGCCGGCACGCCGGCGCCGGCGAAGGCGTCAGCGATCACTTCGCTCTGCCCGACCGGCGTCGGCACAGTGAAGCCCGAAGTGCGCCCGCCGTGACCGAGCGCCGAACCGCGGATGACGCCGTGAATGTGGTCGCCGTCGCGCAGTGCGTCGGCCAGCCGCTTGAGCACCACCACGCCGACGCCCTCGCCCGGCACATAGCCGTCGCCACCGGCGCCGAAGCTGCGGCAGCGGCCGTCGCTGGCAGCGAACTGCAGCTCGCTCAGCATGCGGTAGCGATAGGGATGACTGGACAGATTGACGCCGCCCGCCAGCACCGCGTCGCACTCGCCGGCGCGCAGCAGCAGGCAGGCGGTGTGCAGTGCGGTCAGCGAGGACGAGCACATGCTGTCCAGCGCGAACGAGGCGCCGCTGAAACCCAGCGTGTAGGACACGCGGTTGGCAATGGCGGCGTAGGACGAATTGGTCAGCGTGGCCGAACCGCCGGCGCCGTAATACTGGTACTCGCCGTACATGACGCCGGCCAGCACGCCGACGCGTGCCCGCGCACCCGCGCGCGATTGCGGCGACTGCAAGGTCTGCGGCGTGTAGCCGGCATTCTCGATGGCCAGCCAGGACGTTTCGAGGAACAGTCGCTCCTGCGGGTCCATGCGCTCGGCGTCGCGCGGCGCGATGCCGAAGAACAGCGGATCGAAACAGTCGTGCTGGTCGATCAGCGCGGCCCAGCGCGCGTAGGCGCCGGTCTTCGCCGCCTCACCCTCGCGCCGGGCGAAGGCAGGGTCGTCCGGCCAGCGCTGCGAAAGCTCGCCAACGCAGTCCATGCCCTGCAGCAGGTTGTCCCAGAAGGCGTCGGTGTCGGCGGCGCGAGGATAGCGACCGGCCATGCCGACGATGGCGATCGCCAGGCCATGCGCGTCATCGGGGGGCGTGGTCGCCGGCTCGGGCTTCGATTGTGCAGACAACGGCGATGACGGCACCGGCGACGGCATGATCATGGCCGGTGCGGCCGCGGGAGTCGGTGCGTCTGCACCGGCGAAACGTGCTGCAGCCTGTGGCTCGGACGCGATGATGCGCGAGGCGAGATCCTGCACCGTGTCGGCTTCGTACAGCAGCGTTTTGGGCAGCGATGCGAAATGGGTGTCGAGTTCGCCGTTCAGGTCCATCACCATGATGGAATCCAGCCCCAGGGACTGCAGCGGCGTACCCGGCGTGATGCGCGCGCGGGCGATGCCGCAGGCGCGCGCCAGCATGTCGCCAAGACGACCGCACAGCGCCGGCACGACATCGCCCGCGGGCAGCTCGACCGGCACTGAGGCGGCAGCAGGTGGGGTATCGCCGGATGTCCCGTCGTCCACATTCATCAGCCGGGCCACGCCCTCGCGCCGGCCGCTGCACACCACAACGTCGGCCACGGTGCTCGCCATCGCGGCGCGCAGCGCCTGTATGCCCTGTTCGGCGTCCAGCAGTTCGAGCCCGCGCTCGGCCATCCACTGCATGACCGGCGGCGGCGCCTGCATGCCGTCCTCGCTGCGCCACAGCGGCCAGGCCAGCGCCAGCGTACGACCGCTGCGTCGGCCTGCAGCGACCGCCTGCGCACGCAGACCGGCGTAGTCGTCCAGCCAGGCATTGGCATAGGCATAGACGCTCTGGCCGACATTGCCGTGCGCGCCGGCCAGCGACGAGAACAGCACGAAAGCTTCCAGCGGGTCGTCTCGCGTCGCCTCGTCGAGCAGGCGTGCGGCGGTGATCTTGGGTGCCAGCACCGCCTGCCAGTCGTCGTCGCCGTGCTTGACGAAGAAGGCGTCGCGCAGCACGCCGGCGGCGTGGATGACGCCTCTGACCGGGCCCAGCGTCGCCCTGACCTGCTGCAGCGCGCCGGCAAGCGACACGGCGTCGGTGGCGTCGCCCTGCACGTAAATGACCGAAGTGCCGTCGCCGCCGAGCGCAGCCACGATACGGGCGCCCTCTTCGTCGAGCGGACTGCGGCCGAGCAGCGCGACATGCACGCCGCAACCAGCCAGCCAGCGCGCGAAGGTGCGACCCAGCGCCCCCATGCCGCCCGTGATGAGATAGGTAGCACCGCGGGTGGGCTGCCAGCCGTCGGCCGGCGCGTGCAGCCAGGCGAAGCGGGCTTCTTCAAGCCGGCCGTCCTGCACGCGCAGGCGCGGCGCGTGACCGGGCGACGCCGGGTGGGCGAGCGCCGCCGCGATCGCGTCGGCGCGCCGCACCGGGTCGTCGAGGGTGGCCGCATCCAGTTCGAGCAGCACGGCCGACACACGTGGCGCCTCAAGATGCAGGCTTTTCAGCAAGCCGCCCATCGCCGCGTGAAAGCAGCGCGCATCGTCTGCCGACGGCGTACCGACATAGACCAGACGCAGCGCGCGGGCGCCCAGCGCACCGACCAGCAGTTGCGCCAGCGCGACGAAGCGTCGCACATCGGCTTCGACCATGTCGCGCGCGCTGCCCGCCAGCCACACCACGGTGTCCGGGAAGGCGTCGCGGTGCTGCAGCAGTTCGAGCAGCGCTCGCCGATGTGCCGGGTCGGTCGCATCCATGTCCACGCGCGAGTCGTCATGAAAGCGGAAGCGCGGCGCGGTATCGACCCGCCACAGCGTCTGCACCGGATGCAGCCGGCGCAGTCTGGATTCAAGGCCGTCGAGACGGACGCCTGCGCCGGCGGCGAGCAGCAGCGGCCCGGTCGGCAAGGCAACCGGACGGAGCGCTTCGCACGCAGTCCAGCTGCGCTGCAGCAGGTGCAGCGGCGCGCTGCGCGCGCCGTCCCAGGCGCGGAAGCAGAAGCCTTCAATGTCCGCGAGCACGGTGCCGCCGTCGTCGCACGCCCGGAAATCGAACGCATGCAGACCCGGCGCCGGCGTGCCGCGGTAATCGATGCGCACACGCACACGCCCGGGCAGCGGTGCATGCAGCGTGAAGCGGCGCATCGAGAATGGTACGAAGGCCCGCCCGGACGACAGCACCGATTCCGGCGCCAGCGCCACCGCGCACTGGAACACGCCGTCAAGCAGGGCCGGGTCGAAGCGGCCGACGCCGTCGCGCTGGCTCACCGACAGTTCGGCAAGCGCGTGGTCGGCCTCTCGCACGAGCGATTGCACCGGTCTGAAATCAGGCCCGTAGGCCAGACCCATGCGCTCGAAGCGGGCATAGAAGGCGTCGCGGTCGAACGGAGCGGAAGGCCGCCCGATGGCCATCGTGGATGCAGCATCGCACGCGGTGGCCGCGTGCAGCGTGCCGCGCAGGTGTGCGGAGGCGCCATCGCCGGGCGCGCCATGCACCGCGCAACGTCCGTCCGCCTGCCGCTCCAGCCGCAGCGTGGCCGGTGCATCGAGCACCAGCGGTCGCCCCCACATCAGGTCGCGGAACTCGAGCGCGCCGCTGCCGGGCAAGGTCGCCGCCAGCAACTGCAGGAAACCGGCTGCGGGAAATACCGCGTGACCGTCGACCACGTGATTGCGGGCCCGCCAGTCGTCGGGCTCGATGCGCAGCGCATCCGGGGCCGGATCGGGCGTGACAGCACTGTCGAAGCGCACCGCCGCAGCAGCCTGCCCGCCACCGATCCAGTGCCGGGTGCGGCGGAAGGGGTAGCCGGGAAGATCGACCGGACGCGGCTGGACCGGCCATCCGGTCGCCCACCTGACCGGCGCACCGGCCAGCCAGCGTGCGGCGATCACGAGCGGATCGGCGGTGTCGGCGTCGGGTTGTGCTGCCGCATTCCCTGCCACACTCGCGGCGCCACGCTGCATGTCGTCGCCCGTAAGCTTCCGCAGCAGTTCGGCCAGTGTGGCGGCGGTAACCAGCGCACGCGCGCGCTGCGGCGTGCGGCCCAGCTGCAGCGTCGCCGCGATGCGGGCGCGGCCGGCCGGGTTGTCGAGATCGCGCATCCGCGGCGCAAGCCAGTCGCGGAAGCGGGCGATCACCGCGTCGAGCTGTTCGTCATCGCTGGCGGAAAAGGGAAACAGATGAGCAAGCGGTCCGCCGGCCACGTCCGTCGGGGTACCGGCCCATTCTTCGACCAGCACATGCGCGTTGGCGCCGCCAGCGCCGAAAGAGCTGAGGGCGGCGCAGCGCGGCCGCTCACCGTCGGGCCAGGGTTCGCCCCGTTGCGGAATGTGGAAAGGCGTGCGCGCCAGATCGACGGCCGGATTGATGCGCGCGGAGTGCAGCGACGGAAACAGCGTTCGCGCACGAAACTGCAGCAGCAGCTTGGTCAGCCCGGCAACGCCGGCCGCCGACTCAAGGTGACCGATATTGGTCTTGACCGAACCCAGCCCGCAGCGCTGCGGACGCGCCGTACCCCACGCTTCCAGCAGGCCCTCGACCTCGACCGGGTCGCCCAGCCGGGTGCCGGTTCCATGCGCCTCGACATAGCCGATGCGCGTGCCATCGAGCCCGGCCCGCTCCAGCGTGTCGCGGATCAGCGCGGCCTGGCTGCGCGAACTGGGCACCGTGTAGCCGGTGGTGCGACCGCCATGGGCGATGCCGGTGGCGCGGATGACGCCAAGGATGCGGTCACCCGCCGCGCGCGCATCGGCCAGCCGACGCAGCACGACAACGCCCACGCCCTCACCCGGCACGAAACCGTCAGCCGCATCGCCAAAGGCGTGGCAGCGACCGGTGGGTGACAGCATGCGCTGCTGGCTCAGCTGCACGTACTTGGACGGGTGCAGATAGAGGTTCACGCCACCGGCCAGCGCGACCGCACATTCATCACGACGCAGGCTTTCGCAGGCCAGGTGCAGCGCGGTCAGCGACGACGAGCAGGCGGTGTCGAGCGCAACGCTGGGCCCGTCGAAATCGAGCAGCCAGGACAGACGGTTGGCCACCGACCAGGGCATGGCAGTCGGCACCTGGCCACCGCCGCTGCGCCAGTGCGCCTCGCCCAGCAGGGGATAGGACAGCGTGGTGATGCCGGCAAAAACGCCGACGCGCGCCGCGCCACCCGGCTGCGTGCGCGGCAGGCGTTCCGGACCGAGGCCGGCGTGTTCCAGTGCATGCCAGGCGCACTCGATGAACAGGCGCTCCTGCGGATCCATCACGTCGGCATCGACCGCAGACACGCCGAAAAAGGCCGAATCGAAGGCGTCGACGTCGCGCAGGAAACCGCCCCACTTCGACATGCTGGCCCACTGCGCACGCGCCACCGGATCGCGGCTGAACAGCCCGTCGGCGGACCAGCGCTCGGCCGGCACCTCGGTGATGGCATCGCGTCCGGCCTCAAGGGCCTCCGCGAAGGACTCCAGGTTTTCGGCGCCCGGATAGCGGCCAGCGACACCGACGATGGCGATCGTCAGATCAGTAACCCCTGTCGCCGCGCAGCCCTCGTCATCAAGCGTGACCCACTCGTCGCTGAAGCGCGGCAGGGCCGCTGCGGCGCCGGCCGCAGGCCGCAGCGAAGCGGACAGCCGCGCCGCCTCGTCCGGAAAGCGCGACAGCAGATAGTCGGGCACGTCACCCACCGTCCTGCAGTCGTACAGGAAGGTCTTCGACAGCAGCGGAAAGTGCGCTTCGAGCACCCGCCCCATCGCGACCACCGACATCGATTCGAGGCCGAGCTCCTCCAGCGCGCTGTACGCGTGAATGCGTGACGCATCGTGGCCCAGCACTTCGGCCAGCCTTTCGATGATCCACGCCAACAGACCTTCCTTCTGCGGATCCACGCTGATGTTCGCCCCGTTCGTAAGTCTTCTCCGTGCTGAGCGCACGGCACCGAGGCGCTGCGTAGCCATAACCGTGCCAGGGCATGCCCGGTAGCACCGGAACATCCGGAAAGGCGGGATCCGGAGATGACTTTTCGATATGCAGAGGACACAAAGCAACTCCCCCGACACATTGATCCGGCATGGAACACAGGCACCCGGAGAGGGCGATTCCGGCAGCGATCAGGCACTGAAAACGGAAGCACGCTATCGATCAGCACACCTTTTTAACCGTTGGACACAATCTGTCCAGCATTGAGACACCTGTATCGACGCACGTCGAAAATGAATGCCCATTACGTATTCATGACGCATTCCAGCGTCTGAACCGATATCCACACCTCATCCATCAGGCATCCGCGACCTGATGGCAAAGGCGTTGATAGCGTTTTCAGGCAAGCGAAACAGGCCATTCTCCCGCCGGCTGCACGCCTCATTGCAAGGCCCTCTGATGCACCGCCGAAAATCCCTTCCATGGTCTATCGAGGTGGCCTGGCCGCCATCCGCCGATGCACCGGGCATGGGTATTGCTCAGGGCGAAGCCGCGATTTCAGCCTGAAGTCATCGTGACCCATCGACACCCGGACATGACAGGCGGAATCGAAAACCAACACAAATACCGATTTGACGAGGGGAGTTAGGAATGAGCACTTTCATGCGCCGACTGGCGATTGTCATGACCTTGTCAGGCATCAGCCAGCCTGGCTGGGCGGCCGGCTATTCGGCCATGTACTCGTTCGGCGACAGCTTCTCCGACACCGGCAATCTTGTGGGCGCGCTGGCAGCACAACCCATCGAGAAAGTGCTGGCCTGGTGGCCGCCCTTCGCCATTCCGGGCTACGCGGACGGTTTTTATCAGGGACGACCGACCAATGGCCCGTCGGCGGTCGAGTACCTGGCCGGCTCGCTCGGCGTCGGCCTGACCAACTACGCCTGGACCGGCGCGCTGAGCGGACACGGCAACGTGCTGCCCTTCGTGAATACCGACATCGGCCAGACCGGCCTGAGTGACCAGATCGGTACGCACCTCTCCGCCACCGGCGTGGCGGACGCCAACGCACTCTATTTCGTCTGGGGCGGACACAACGACTTCTGGGGGCTGGGCCAGGCGCTGCCAAACTCGATCGACGACGCCAGCCGGCGTGACGCACTGACCCGGGCCGGCATGCAGGCGGCCGACGACATCGCGGCCAACGTCAGCACGCTGATCGGCGCCGGCGCCCGCAACATCATCGTGCTGGACAGCATTTCGCTGGAGTACGAACCCTTCTGGGCCCCCTTCTACGCCAGCGATCCGGCACTGCGCGGCCTGCTGCACGACGGCGTGAATGCGATGAACGACCGGCTGGGCGGTCTGCTCGGCGCGATCGACGGCAGCAACGCGGGCCTGAACCTGATGCATTTCGACACCCAGAAATGGTACGAGGACACGATCGCCGGCGTACTGGCCGGTGCGCGGCCGGGCGGTCTGACCAATGCGCAGGATCCGTGCTTCGCCTATGACGGGGCCGCCTTTGCGGCCTGTGGTGCGCCCGGCGAATACTTTTTCTGGGATTCGATCCATCTGAGCACGCAGGCCTATTCCATGCTCGCAGGCGAACTGGCCAGCGCGGTCGCCGCGCCGGTGCCGGAGCCGTCCGCCGCGCTGCTGTTCCCGCTCGGTCTGGGCGCACTGCTGCTGCGCCGTCGCCTGCACCGTCCGGCGCTGTTCGCCGTCGCCTGACCTTTGTCCGGGCCGGCCCGGACTCATCACCTGATCATCGGAACACGGCGCATCAACCGCCGCGTTCCGATGGAAAAACGCCCCGGACCTTATCTACCTGCCGGGGCGAAACGTTCGCTGCATTGCAGCCTGTCGTCACCCAAAAGGAATGACGGCAGCCCCATTCTTTCGCCACGACACAGGGAGTACCCGCCCATGTTCGACCAGCAATTCATCGCAGACCCCTACCCGACCTACCGGATGCTGCGTGCATCCGGCCGCGCCCACTGGGCGGGTGACTTCCTGGGGGGTGCCTGGCTGCTGCCGCACCATGCCGACATCGGCCCGGTGCTGCGCGATGCCCGCCTCAGCGCGCAGCGCAGCCACTGCTACAGCGCGCTGCTGCCGGAGGCCGAACGCCCGGCCTTCGACGAATTCAACCGGCTGTTCGGCATGTGGCTGCTGTTCCAGGACGCGCCGGCGCACACCCTGCTGCGCAAGCTGATGAACAAGGGCTTCGCACCGCAGGTGATCGAGGCCTGGCGCGGCGCCATCACGCGTACCGCGCACGGCCTGATCGACCGCCTGCCGGCCGAAGGCCCGGTCGATTACATGGGGCGCTTCGCCCATCCCTTCCCGGCGCTGGTGATCTGCGAACTGATGGGCGTGGATGCAGGCGACCAGGACACCTTCATCGAGTGGTCGGACCACATCGCCCGCTTCTTCGGCAATCCGGCCAGTTCCATCGAGGTGGCGCACCGCGGACGCGACAGCCTGATCGGGATGACCCGCTATTTCGAGCGTGTGGTCGAACAGCGCCGGCGCGAACCGGGCGAGGACCTGATCAGCCTGCTGATACGCATCGAGGAGAACGAAGAAGCGCTGACCGCCGAAGAGGTGGCGTCGCAGTGCGCCATGCTCATGTTCGGCGGCCACGAAACCACGCGCAACCTGCTCGGTAACGGCATGCTGGCGCTGCTGCGCCACCCGGCACAGATGCAGGCGCTGCAGGACGACCCGGCGCTGATTCCGAACGCGGTGCGCGAAATGCTGCGCTACGACAGCCCGGTGCAGTACCTGGTGCGGCTGGCCACCGAGGACTTCGAGTACGCCGGCGCCACGATACGGCGCGGCCAGATGGTGGTGCCCATCATCGCCTCCGGCAACCGCGACGAAGCCCGCTACCCGGACGCAGACCGCTTCGACATCCGGCGCGAAGACACCACGCATTTCGCCTTCGGTCACGGCGCCCATGTCTGCATCGGTACCCGCCTCGCACTGCTGGAGGCCGAAATCGCCTTCACCGTGCTGCTGGCGCGCTGCCCGCACATTACCGCCCCGACCGACCACCCGGAGTGGCTGCCCAACTTCGGCTTCCGCGGCATGCGCGCGCTGCCGCTGCACATGAGCGCCCAGCCGGTCGCCGCCTGATCCACGCCCTTCATCCAGGAGTACAGCCGTGACCCAACGCTGCCCCACGCCACTCGACGTGCGCTCGACGCTGCCCGACATCGCCTACGCCTACAGCCTGCCGCTCGGCAGCCTGCTTTTCCTGACCGTGACCAGCCTGTTCGCCGGGCTGTGGACGCTGTCGCTGTCGATGGACAATCTGGCCCTCAAGGCGCTGTTCGGCGTCATGAGCGGCCAGGCCATCGGCATCATGTTCGTGATCGGCCACGACGCCGCGCACGGCTCGCTGACCAACCGGCCGTTCTTCGACCGGCTGTACGCGACGCTGGCCTTCATGCCTTCGCTGCATCCGGTGTGCTCGTGGAAGATCGAGCACAACAAGATGCATCACGGCTGGACCAATCTGAAAGGCATGGATCCGGTCTATCCGCCGATGTCGCCGGACGAGTTCGCCGCACTGTCACCCTGGCAGAAGCGCGTGCACCGCTTCTACCGCAGCATCTGGGGCTTCGGCTGCTACTACCTGTTCGACATCTGGTGGAAGGTGCTCATTCTGCGCCGCTCGGAAAACGGCAAGGAGGTGCCAGCCATGGTGGTGCTGGCCGACTTCGTCGCGGTTTTCGGCTTCCTTGGCTTCCAGGTGTTCATGGCCTACCTGTTTGCCGCCGACGGCGCGCAGTTCGCGTGGAACCTCGTGCTGAGCGTCGGCCTGCCCTTCCTGGTGTGGAACTACGTGATGACCTTCGTCACCATCCAGAACCACACCTACCCGACCATACGCTGGTACGACAACCGCGACGAGTGGAACTACTTCCGTGCCCAGGTGGAAGGCTCGATCCACACCGAAGTACCGGCCTGGCTGGATTTTTCCTTCGCCCGCGTGTTCCAGCACACCGCCCACCACGTGGACAAGAAGATTCCGCTGTACCGGCTGGTGAAAACCCAGGCGTCGCTGGAAACGACTTTCAGCGGCCACGTAAAGACGGTGAAACTGACACTGAAGGAATTCCTGACGGTGCTGAACGACTGCCAGATGTACGACTACCGCCAGCACGTCTGGATGCCCTTCCCTCGCGGCTGATCAGGAGGGCGGCGGCGTGTTCCGCGCCAGGAAGTGTCTGGCCACCGTGTGGTACAGCGGCTGGCTGAACAGACGGGACACGCCGGCCGACAGCAGCGACACCGCCATCAGGCCGATGATGACCGAGTAGCCGTCGACCATTTCCATCACGATGATGAAGGCGGTGATCGGTGCCTGGGTGACCGCGGCCAGAAAGCCGGCCATGCACAGCACCAGCAGCATGCCCGGATGCGCCTGCTGGCCCAGCAGCGGCGCCAGATCGTGGCCGATGCCGGCACCGATGGCGAGACTGGGCGCAAAGATGCCGCCGGGCAGCCCGCTCAGGTAGGCAATGAGCGTGGCGATGAATCTGAGCGGTGCGTAATGCCAGTCGAGCTGCGCCTCGCCCTGCAGCAGATGGCGGGTTTCGGTATAGCCGCTGCCGAAGCTCAGCCCGCCGCTGACCACGCCCAGCGCCGCCACCAGCAGGCCGCACAGCGCGGCGAACAGCACCGGACGGCGGCGGCGGAAATCGGCCAGCGGTCCGCGCCACGAGGTGGACGCAATGATGAGCATGCGCGAAAACAGGCCGCCCGCCACCCCGCACACCAGTGCGGTCACCGCCACGGCCAGTGCCATGTCACGGTCGCTGCCGGCGATGGCGATCTGACCGAAATAGCTGGCCTTGCCCAGCATGGCCTGCGACACGATGCCGGCCAGCACGATGGCGGTGATGATGAGGCCGCTCATGCGCGCCTCGACGCTGCGTGTCAGTTCTTCGATGGCAAAGGCAATGCCGGCCAGCGGCGTATTGAAGGCGGCCGCGATGCCGGCCGCCCCGCCGGCCACCAGCATGTGGGTGCGCGGAATGTGCAGCGCGCCGGGCAGCCAGCGGTGCAGCGCGTTCATCAGCGAGGCGCCGACCTGCACGGTCGGACCTTCCCGCCCGAGAGAGAAACCGCTGCCGACCGCGGCTGCGCCGACCAGCACCTTGCCGAAAACGATGCGCAATGAGAGCAAGGGCCGCCAGCCGGGCGACGCCGGCCGTGACATTTCAGCGATGGTCTGCGGAATGCCGCTGCCCTCGGCACCGGCGAACCAGCGGCGCGTGATCCAGACACAGAAGGCGCCACCGAGCGGCGTGACGACGAAAGGCAGCCACCACCAGACCATCGCACCGTCGCGGAAGTAATGGACCGCGTGATCCGACAGGCGGGCAAAGCCGACCGCCAGCAGACCGACGCTCACCGCGCCGCCCCACAGCACCAGCCGTCCGACCCACACCTTCAAGTAGGCGTAATGACGACGGCGCAGGATGAACTGCCCGATGCGCAGACGGAAAGCGCGCAGGCGCTGTATCAGGGAAGGAAGGTCGTACATCGATCGGAGCAGGAATGAACAGGGTGGCACTCACGCTTGGCAAGATGCATGCCGAAGCCTCATGCGCTCATAAGGGCGCGCAGCGGGGGAATCACCCGCACGCATGCCCGCATCGTGCGCATCGCGCCAGACTGATGCACCATAGCGGCACAGGGCATCTGGGGCAATCGCGCCGGACCTGCCGACGACCCCACCGGAGCAGACCATGACCGCATCTGCAGGCGGCATCGCCGTTGCCCCCCATCATCTGGCCGCCGAATCCGCGCGCGACGTGATGCGCGAAGGCGGCAACGCGATCGAAGCCATGATTGCCGCGGCCGCCACCATTGCCGTGGTGTACCCGCACATGAACGCGCTCGGCGGAGACGGCTTCTGGCTGATCGCCGAACCGGGCCAAGCACCGCGCGCCATCGATGCCTGCGGCGCGGCCGCCGCGCTGGCCAGCCGGCACTGGTACATGGATCAGGACATCGAGGACCGCATCCCCAGTCGCGGCCCGCTGGCCGCGCTGACCGTGGCGGGCACCGTGTCCGGCTGGCAGCTCGCCCAGCAGGCTGCTGCCGAAGCCGGCGGACGCCTGCCGCTGTCGAGGCTGCTGCGTGACGCCGAACAGTACGCAAGGCACGGCGTTGCGGTCAGCCCCAATCTGGCGCGCAGCCTGAAGGCCAAACAGGCCGAAGTGGGCGGGCAGCCAGGCTTCGCACGGCACTTCCTGCCCGGCGACGAAGCGCCGGCTGCCGGCCAGACCCTGTATCAGCCGCGTCTGGCCGACACCCTGGCCCATCTGGTCCAGGCCGGGCTGGGCGACTTCTACACCGGCGATCTGGCCCGGCAGATGGCGAGCGCGCTGGAACGCGCCGGCAGCCCGCTGCGCCTGCCCGATTTCCACGCCCACCGCGCGCAGTGGCGCACGCCGCTGATGCTCGAACACCGGCTGGGCCGCATGTACAACATGCCGCCGCCGACCCAGGGCCTGTTGTCGCTGCTCATCCTCGGCCAGCTCGAGCGTATCGGGCTCGGCGAGCAGGGCGATCAGTCCGCCGATTTCATCCACCGCCTGGTCGAAGCCAGCCGTCAGGCCTTCATGGTGCGCGACCGCTATCTGAGCGATCCGGCGCGCATGAGGGTCGATGCACAGTCGCTGCTCACGCCGGAATGCCTCGATTCGCTGGCCGACGGCGTGGATACCGAGCGCGCCGGCGGCCGGGTGCGCACCGCGCCCGGCGACACCGTGTGGATGGGCGCAGTGGACCGCGACGGCCGCGCGGTGAGCTTCATCCAGAGCATCTATCACGAGTTCGGCAGCGGGGTGGTGGCCGGCGACACCGGCGTGCTGTGGCAGAACCGCGGCATCAGCTTTTCGCTTCAGGCCGGCGCACTCAATGTGCTGGAGCCCTGCCGCAAGCCCTTCCATACGCTGAATCCGCCGCTGGCGCAGCTGAAGGACGGGCGTACCGTGGTGTATGGCAGCATGGGCGGCGACGGTCAGCCGCAGTTCCAGGCCCAGGTGCTGCTGCGCCACCTGCACTTCGGTCTGGACGTAAAACAGGCGGTATCGGCGCCGCGCTGGCTGCTCGGCCGCACCTGGGGTTCGGCCAGCGAAACGCTGAAACTGGAAGGTCGTTTTCCGGCCGAGGTATTCGAGGCGCTGACCGCGCGCGGGCATGCGGTGGAAAGACTGGCCGACTTCGACGACAGCGCCGGCCACGCCGGCCTCATCGTGCGCCACCCTGACGGACGGCTTGAAGGCGCGTCCGACCCGCGTTCGGATGGCGCGGCGCTGACCGTCGACTGAGGCGGGGCGCGTTCAGCGTGGCGAGCGCCAGCGCGCCACGCCCATCAGCTCCTGCAGCAGCGCCTCGATCGAGGCCGCGCTCATGGTGTACGGGTCGAACTGCGGCAGCGGGCAGTACTTCAGGAACAGCGCCCGGTTGTCGGCGGTGTGGGCGACATAGCCCATCGCCCAGTCACCAAACTCGCGGGCGACGATTTCGCTGAATGACAGGAGGGCCGGTTCGGTGTGACGCGGGTCGCCGGCGATACGGTGATAGACCTCGTTCACCGCCTTGCGCCCGCCTTCCAGACACTGCAGGAACACGCCGCCGGTATAGCACAGCGCACCGGTCACCCCGTCGCGCGCATTGTTCGCCTGCGAGTGCGCGAGGATGTGATCGATGTCCGAAGGGGTGAGGTCCGGGTGGACACGGCTGGCGTAGATCAGGCGGACGAGCATGGGCGGTCTCCGGGGCGGAATGCGGCTTCGACCGGTCATGCGGCGCGGCGGTTCGGCGGACCGGTACAATGGCGCGCTTTCCCGCCGTTCGGTTCCTCCCATGGCCATCCAGTGGTTTCCCGGTCACATGACCTCCGCGCGCAAGCACGCGACCGACGCGATGAAATCGGTCGACGTGGTGGTCGAAGTGCTCGACGCCCGCGTGCCCGAGGCAAGCAGCAATCCGATGATCCACGCCATCCGCACGCACCGGAACCGGCCCTGTCTGAAACTGCTGAACAAGGCCGATCTGGCCGATCCGGACGTGACCGCGGCCTGGCTCAAGCATTTCAACAGCCAGCCCAATACGAAGGCGGTGGCGATTTCCGCGCGCAAGCCGGGCGACGCCGGCCGCATCCAGTCGCTCGCGCAGTCGCTCGCGCCGCACCGCGACGACAATCTCAAGCCGCTGCGGCTCATCATCATGGGCATCCCCAACGTCGGCAAATCGACGCTGATGAACGCGCTGGTAAAGAAGAAAGTGGCCGCCACCGGCGACGAGCCTGCGATCACCAAGAGCATCCAGCGCATCCACCTGAATCCGCGGCTCACGCTGTACGACACCCCGGGTCTGATGTGGCCCAAGATCGAGCACGAAAGCGACGGCCTGATGCTGGCCGCCAGCCATGCCATCGGCCGCAACGCCATCATCGACGAAGAGGTGGCGACCTTTCTCGGCAACCTGCTGCAGGCGCGCTATCCGCAGATGCTGACCGCGCGCTACGGCTGCACGCCGGACATGGACGGCGTGGCGGTGATCGAACACATCGCCGCCCGGCGTGGCTATCGCATCAAGGGCGGCGCACCGGATCTGGAGAAGGCGGCCTTCACGCTGCTGCAGGACTACCGCGACGGCGTGATCGGTCGCGTCAGTCTGGAAACGCCGGAAACCCGCGTCCAGATGCTGGCCGCGGACAAGGCGGCGAAGGCAGCGGCCACTGCTGGCGACGACGAGGGCTGATCGCCCGCGCTACGATTACGCCCT
Organism: Methyloversatilis universalis EHg5; assembly: GCF_000378945.1. GTDB lineage: Bacteria > Pseudomonadota > Gammaproteobacteria > Burkholderiales > Rhodocyclaceae > Methyloversatilis > Methyloversatilis universalis_A. Next base: position 2,627,952 of record NZ_KB900539.1, read on the forward strand.
GAAACAGGAGGCGGCGCCCGATCAAAGGCCCCATCGCGGCGAGGCGCCGCTCCCACAAGAGCCAGTCCCCGTGGGAGCGGCGCCCCCGCCGCGATGGCAGCCTCGAATCCAGGACAGCGCGTGATCACGTGCCCTATCTCGGCGAGGTCGCCGTGCCCACAGGGGTGCACCTTCCCGCCTCAAAGCCCGTCGAACACCTCTCACTCACCCAGCGGCTTGCCCGCCGCGCTCTTGCCCGATAAGGCCGTAGGGTGTGCAGGCCACAGGCCTGCGCACGCGGACCGCTCCGCGCGCCAACTCGACCGCACCCACCCGTCGCAACAGACTTACCCGAACACCTCGCACTCACCCAGCGGCTTGCCCGCCAGGTCCTTGGCCGACAGCTGCGGCTCACCGTCCAGCGGCCACTGCACGCCCACCGTCGCATCGTTCCACGCCAGGCTGCGCTCGTGCTGCGGTGCGTAGTAGTCGGTGGTCTTGTACAGGAAGTCCGCACTGTCGCTCTGCACGTAAAAGCCGTGCGCGAAGCCGGCCGGCACCCAGAACTGCCGGTGGTTCTCGCCGCTCAGTTCCACGCCGTACCATTTCCCGAAGGTGGGCGAGGAACGGCGCAGGTCCACCGCCACATCGAACACCCGGCCCTGTGCCACCCGCACCAGCTTGCCCTGCGGCTGCTGCACCTGGTAGTGCAGCCCGCGCAGCACGCCGCGTCCGCTGCGCGAGTGGTTGTCCTGCACGAAGTCGGCCTTCACGCCGGTCAGTTCGGCAAAGGTGCGCGCGTTGAAGCTTTCCATGAAGAAGCCGCGTGCGTCGCCGAACACCTTCGGTTCGAGCACCAGCAGGCCGGGGATCCCGGTTTCGATCACGTTCATCAGAACACCTGTTCGTCGGCGATGCGCAGCAGGTACTGGCCGTAGCCGCTCTTGGCGAGCGGCGCGGCGATGCGCTTGAGCTGATCGGCGTCGATCCAGCCCTGACGCCAGGCAATCTCTTCCGGGCACGATATCTTCAGGCCCTGGCGCTTCTCCAGTGTCTGGATGAACTGGGCGGCTTCGATCAGCGAGTCGTGGGTGCCGGTGTCCAGCCAGGCGTGGCCGCGGCCCATCACCTGCACTTCCAGTTCGCCGCGCTCCAGATACACGCGGTTCAGATCGGTGATTTCCAGTTCGCCGCGCGGCGAGGGCTTCAGTGCCTTGGCAATCGAGCTGGCCTGATGGTCGTAGAAGTACAGGCCGGTGACCGCGTAGCGGCTGCGCGGTTTTACAGGCTTCTCTTCCAGGCTGATGGCACGCCCCGCCTTGTCGAATTCGACCACGCCGTAGCGCTCGGGGTCGGTCACGCCGTAGGCGAACACGGTGGCGCCGGCTTCACGCGCGCTGGCCGCCTTCAGGTCGTGCGCGAATTCGTGGCCGTAGAAGAGGTTGTCGCCGAGCACCAGCGCCGAGGGGGCGCCGCCGATGAACTCTTCGCCGATGATGAAGGCCTGGGCCAGACCGTCCGGGCTGGGCTGCACCGCGTATTCGATCTTCATGCCCCAGGCGGAGCCGTCACCGAGCAGGGTCTGGAAGCGCGGCGTGTCCTGCGGGGTCGAGATCACCAGCACTTCGCGAATGCCCGCCAGCATGAGGGTGGACAGCGGGTAGTAGATCATCGGCTTGTCGTAGACCGGCATCAGCTGTTTCGATACCGCGATGGTGACCGGGTGCAGCCGGGTGCCGGAGCCGCCGGCGAGGACGATGCCTTTGCGTGTCATGGGGGTGCTCCTGATTCCGTTCAGAGGATTTCGGCCAACATGCGGTCTACGCCCTGCTGCCAGTCGGGCAGCGTGAGGCCGAAGGTGTCGCGCAGCCGCCGGGTGTCCAGCCGCGAATTGAGCGGACGGGCGGCGGGCGTCGGATAGTCGGTGGTGGGGATGGGCAGGAGGGCCTCGCGGGCGACCTTGATGTCTTGCCCGGCGGCGCGGGCGCGCTCGATCACGTGGGTGGCGTAGCCGTGCCAGGAGGTTTCGCCTGCGGCCACGCAGTGATAGAGGCCGGCAAGCTGCGGGTTCTGGCGCAATGCGCGTGCGGCGTGGGCGGTGATGTCGGCCAGCAGTTCGGCGCCGGTGGGCGCGCCGATCTGATCACTGATGACGGTGAGCCGCTCGCGCTCCTTCGCCAGTTTCAGCATGGTTTTGGCGAAGTTGCCGCCGCGCGCGGCATAGACCCAGCTGGTGCGCAGGATGAGGTGAGCAGCCCCCGAGGCGGCGATCAGCTGCTCGCCTTCGAGCTTGGTGCGGCCATAGACGCTGAGCGGGTTCGTTACCGCCGTTTCATCACGCGGGGCGCTGCCGCTGCCGTCGAACACGTAGTCGGTGGAGTAGTGAATCAGGTGGGCGCCGAGCGCACGCGCTTCCTGCGCGATGCGGCCGGGGGTGACGGCGTTGATCAGGCGGGCGAGATCCGGCTCGCTTTCCGCCTTGTCCACCGCGGTGTGGGCGGCGGCATTGACGATGAGGTCCGGCGCCAGCCTGCGCACGGTGGCGGCGACTGCGTCCGGGTTGCTGAAGTCGCCGCTCAGGTTGTTATTGAGCTCACCTGCGCTGTCGAAGTCCAGCGCAGTCACCCGGCCCAGCGGGGCGAGCGCGCGCTGCAGTTCCCAGCCGACCTGGCCGCCCTTGCCGAACAGCAGGATGTTCATGCGCCCTGCTCCGCGCTGCCGTACTGCGTGTTCACCCAGTCGCGGTAGCTGCCGCTGAGCACGTTCTGCACCCAGGGCTGATGGTCCAGATACCAGCGCACGGTCTTGCGGATGCCGGTGTCGAAGGTTTCGGCCGGCTTCCAGCCGAGTTCGCGCTCGATCTTGCGCGCGTCGATGGCGTAGCGCCGGTCGTGGCCCGGGCGGTCCTTCACGTAGGTGATGAGCCGTTCGTAGGGGCCGGCGGCGTCCGGTTTCATTTCGTCGAGCAGCGCGCACACGGTGCGCACGATGTCGATGTTGGGCTTCTCGTTCCAGCCGCCGATGTTGTAGGTCTCGCCCAGCCGGCCGCGCGCGAGCACTTCGCGGATGGCGGCGCAGTGGTCTTTCACGTACAGCCAGTCGCGCACCTGCTGGCCGTCGCCATACACGGGCAGCGGCTTGCCGGCGAGCGCATTGACGATGATGAGCGGGATGAGCTTCTCGGGGAAGTGATACGGGCCGTAGTTGTTCGAGCAGTTGGTGGTCACCACCGGCAGGCCGTAGGTGTGGTGCCAGGCGCGCACTAGGTGGTCGCTCGCAGCCTTGCTGGCCGAGTACGGGCTGTTGGGCTCGTAGGCATTCGTCTCCGCGAACGGCGGGTCGGTGGGCTTGAGCGAGCCGTACACCTCGTCGGTGCTCACGTGGTGGAAGCGGAAGGCCGCCTTGTCGTCCCCTTCGAGCGTGCCCCAGTAGCCGCGTGCGGCTTCCAGCAGCGTGAAGGTGCCGGTCACGTTGGTGCGCATGAATTCGCCCGGCCCGTGGATCGAGCGATCAACGTGCGACTCGGCGGCGAAATGCATGATGGCGCGCGGACGGTGCTGCGCGAGCAGCCGGTCGACCCGCTCGCGGTCGCAGATGTCGCCGTGCACGAAGAGGTGGCGCGCATCGCCGTCGAGCGCCGCCAGGTTGGCGCGGTTGCCCGCGTAGGTCAGTGCGTCCAGATTGACGACCGGCTCGTCACTGCCCGAAAGCCAGTCCAGTACGAAGTTGCTGCCAATGAAGCCGGCTCCGCCGGTTACCAGGATGGTCATGATGCAGGCACCTGTGCGATTCGGAGAGGCAACACTATACGGCGGAGCGGCTGCCGTGCCGTGCGGACAATGACCGCCCGCACGTCACGCCGGTGAGCAGCGCGTCAGCGCAGCAGCTTCACCACCGGATCGGCATATGCCCCTTCCACGCCGACCGGCGCACGCACGGTGGTGGCCGAACCCTGCAGGGTCACATCCAGCCGTCCGTCGAAACGCCCCTCGGCCAGACGCAGCGCTCCCTGGGCGCCGACCAGACCGGATTCCATCGACACGCGGCCGAGCGACAGCCCGCTGCCATCCACCGTGGCGTCGCCCTCCAGCCGGTCGAAGCGAGTGCTGCCACCCCGTACGCCGCCCGGACGGGGAATGCGCACCGCCTGCACCAGATCGACCCGCTCGATCTGTCCTCGCTGCACGCCCAGCGTGCCGGTACCGCGCAGGTTGCGGCGCAGCGTCTCGAAATCGGCGCCATCGGCAGTCAGCGCCAGCGACATCGACAGATCGCCGGTCAGACGCAGCGTGGGCGCCAGGACCTTGAGCAGGCCAGCAAGACCGAGGCGCGAGGTCATCACCTGCCCCTCGAAACGAGGCGCATCTCCGAAATCCAGCGCGACCGTGCCGGTGGCATAGCCGTCGTACAGCTTCACGTCCACCTTGTCGAACTGCAGGCGCCGACTGCTAAGCGTGCCTTGCGCCTCGAACACGTCGAACAGCAGCGAAGGATGACCCGGCGTTTCCCAGCCGAGCGCCGTCATAGACACCTTCCAGGTGCCGGACTCGTTCACGCCCTGCAGCTTGAGGCCCCCGTTGGGTGTATTCAGCGACAGCCGGGTCAGCACGCCGTTGTCGTCGATCGAAAGATCGCCCGCGAGCCGGCCGATGGCGCCATCGAGCAGCGTGAGGCTGGAATCGATCACGCTCACCCGCTCGACCTTCACCCAGCGTGACGCCCAGTTGATGTCCTGCCGGTGCGACAGGATGGGCAGGAAGGACACGTCCAGCCCGGCCTGCTCGATGCGTACCTCGCGCAGTACCGTGCGCTCCGACAGCAGCGTGGATACCCGCGGCAGCAGCTTCACCGCACCGATCTGCAACTGCCTGTTGGCGCCGACCGTCACGCCTTCGAGCGCGATGGACGGTTCCGGCAGCAGACTGGGCGACACGCTGGTGATATGCACCGGATGACCCAGCAGCTCGGTCGCCATTTCCTCTATATGAGGCAGATGACGGTTGTAGGGGTAGAGGAAGAAGGTACCGGCCAGCAGCAGGATGAACACCAGCGCGCCGATGAACAGCCGGCGCCCGAGCGACCCCGGCGGACCCCGACGTTCGCCACTGCCCACCCGCCCCGTGAACAGATTGAACAGCCGGCGCAGCGGACCTTCCGGACGCTCCGCCGGCGCCGACTCGGCCGCACTGGCCGACATCATCGCGCGCCGGATCGCGCTGCGCACGTCATCGGCCGGCACGGCCACCGGTGCAGCCGCCCCGGCCGGCGCAGGAGCCGCCAGTTCGGGCAGCGCCATCGCGAATTCCTCCAGCACCGGCGATTCGGGCGTCGACGACTTCTCGTGCGCACGACGGATGTCATCGGCCACCGGCGTGATGGGCTGACTGACCAGATCTTCGATATCCACCAGCATCGAGGACAGTTCGGCGCGATCCGCCACTTCGGACGGATTCGGTGCGTCGACACGACGCACCAGCCCGCGATGCTCGAGCTCGCCGATCAGCCCCTCGACAATCAGCGGATCGCCGAACTGCTGCGCCAGACTGCCGACCGGCGTACGCCCATCGACCATGATGAGGATGGACCGCAGATTGCGCTGGACGATGGTGCGTTTGGTCACCGCCTCCTCGCCAGCGTCGGTCTTCACGTAAACAGCGTTTTCGTTCATGGGTGCAGGAGCGCGTGGATGACCCTGCCGCACCGGACAGTCATTCCGGTTGCGGATGCGACCGGCGCAAAAACGGCGCGCGGTGACGCGATCATAAATCGACTCGCCCGCGGAATGACCGCGCAGTCGACCGGAAAAAATGCCTCATCAAAAACTTGACGCACATGCAAACGCTGTCTATCATTGCGGTCTCTTTTCCCCGATAGCTCAGTCGGTAGAGCGCCGGACTGTTAATCCGTAGGTCCCTGGTTCGAGCCCAGGTCGGGGAGCCAAGACACGAAAGGCCCGCAGCGATGCGGGCCTTTTCCGTTCACGACGCTTTTGTCACTGCCTCGCCAGATCCCGAATGGCGGAGGCTGCAAACGCAGCCTCCTCTTCTTATTCCTCAGTGATGGTCATGACCGCCCGTGGCGGCCCCCAGAGCCCGTACGCCGGCCTTCACCTCCACCGTTTCCCGCGACTTGTCGGCGTACTCGACGGTGAGCGTGAGCGGCACGGTCTGGCCTTCGGTGACCGGTGCCTTCAGATCCATCAGCATCACGTGCAGGCCGCCCGGCTTCAGTTCGACCGCCTTGCCGGCCGGCAGATCGAGCGCCGGCAGCGCGCGCATGCGCATCACGTTGTTCTCCATCGACATTTCATGGACTTCGGTCACGCCGGCGACCGGCGATTTCGCCGCGACCACGCGGCCGGCGCGCGGTGCGGTGATCTGCATGAAGGCGCCGGTCGCCTTCTGCTGTGCGACGGTGGCGCGCACCCAGGCATCCTTGACAAGCACCTGGGCGGACGCGACGCCGCAGGACAGGGACAGCACGCTGGCGAGAGCCAGGATTCTTTTCATGTTGAGCACTCCGGGATGGAAAGGCTGGGGCAGACGATGTGACCGGCGGTTCAACCCGCAGGCCGCACCGGATCATCATTCGTAGCGGATTTCGGTCACTTCGATCTCGCGCACACCGGCCGGGCTCTGGAAACGCACGGTGTCGCCCTCGCGCGCCTTGAGCAGCGCGCGCGCCAGCGGGGAAATCCAGGAAATGCGGCCGTCCGACGCATTGGCTTCGTCGACGCCGACGATCTGCACCGTATGCGGGCCGTCCTCGTCCTCGTAGTCGACGGTGGCCGCGAAGAACACCTGTTCCGGATTCTGCTGCGCCTTCGGGTCGACCACGGTGGCCGATTCAAGCCGCTTGATCAGGAAACGGATGCGGCGGTCAATTTCGCGCAGCCGTTTCTTGCCATAGATGTAGTCGCCATTTTCCGAGCGGTCGCCATTGGAGGCCGCCCAGGCCACGGTTTCAACGATGCGCGGGCGCTCGCTGCGCACCAGTTCGTCCAGTTCGGCGCGCAGCCGGCCGTAGCCGGCCAGCGTCATGTAGTTCTTGCTGCCCGGCGGCAGCGCGCTGCCGACCTCGGGGTCGTCGTCCTCGGTGTCGGTTTCCTTGGTGAAGGCCTTGCTCATGCGGGTAGGGACGGATGCGTGCCAGTGCGGGGGGACACGCATTTTACCGAAGCGGGCGGACAGCCGCCCGCTTCGGGCTCGCTCGACCGGAGTCAGCGATGTGTGGAGAGGCTCAGTGGTAGATGGCCGGCTGGGTCAGCAGCGCTTCCCACGGCCCCATGAAGGCATCGAACTCTTCCGCGCCCATCTCTTCGTCGTGGTCGACCAGTGCCTGCAGTTCCTCACGGAACCGCCGCGCCGCATCGTCGCGGATGAGCACGCCGCGACCGATGCGCTTGTCGATCACCTCGACCGCTTCCAGACCTGCGTACTCGACCACATAGACCAGCGGATTGTTGAACATGATGTGCATGACGATTCTCCTTGGCTGGTGCGGCTGTACAACGGGCAACGGGCCGACGCCCGCCGCTGTTTCCTGCACCGCGTCCCTGCAGTGCAGATGGGGCACACCCGCCGCCTTTCAAGCCGGTTAACGGCGGATGCACCGACACCCTTGAGCACGCTTGCGCCGGGCACCGCGCGGACCTACCATCCGCGCCAGTCCCACGAACCGGAGCCCGCAGCGCCCACGAGGCGCCGTGCGCAAGGCATGGAAGAACAGGAAATCCGCGCCACGCTTGACGGCCTGCGCACCGAACACCGCGACCTCGATCAGGCCATTCTCGACCTGCATGACGCGGGTTCGCGCGACGAATTGCTGCTGCGCCGCCTGAAGAAACGCAAACTTGTGTTGCGCGACCGTATCGCCACGCTCGAGCGCCTGCTCGAACCGGACGAATTCGCCTGAACGCCCCCTTCCTCTGTGCAGTGACTGCGGCTCAGCCGCGCAGTTCCACCCACAGCGGCTGGTGGTCGGACGCATCGGTGTCCGTGTCGACATGCAGGCCGCTCACGCGCGGCAGCAGCGCCGGCGTAGCGAACGCGAAATCGCAGCAGTAGGGCCGGTCCGGCCAGTCGGCGCCGTGCAGACCCACCGTGTGCGCGTGCGGCCGCTCCGGGTGCAGATGGCGCCACAGATCCACCCAGTCAGCGCCCGGCTGTCCGGCAGGGTCGAGCAGCCGACGGTAGTCGGCGGACCCCGGTTCGCAGTTGAAATCACCGCACAGCAGCGCCGCAGCCGGCCGCAGTGGCGGCCGGAAAGCGGTATTGCCCTCCTTCCCGGCGGGCGGCGCACTGACCTGCGCCAGCGCCTCGGCGGACAGCGCGCGCAGCGCCTCCACCTGGGCCATGCGCTGCACCGGCGAGTAGTACTCCAGATGGGTGCAGAGCACGCGCAGCGGCCCGCCCGGCGCATCCAGCGTTGCTTCGGCCACCGCACGCTGCATCGAGGGCACGGACGGGTCCGCCGGCCACGGCAGCAGACGGCGCCACACCGCACGCACCGGCAGCCTGCTCAGCAGCAGGTTGCCGAACTGGCACGGCCGACCGCCCTCGCCCGGCTGGTCACTGCCGGGGGCGAACACCGCTGAATACTGTGGAAATTCGGCCATGAACTGCGCCACCTGATCCTCGCCCGACAGACCGGGCAACGCATCGTGGCCCACCGCAACTTCCTGCAGGCAGATCACGTCCGCGTCACCGCCGGCGCGTATCGTGTCGGCGATGCGCCGCACGCTGACCCGGCGGTCACAGCCGCGCGCCCATTGGATGTTCCAGCTCACCAGCTTCATCTGATCGCTCCATCGCGGAACGCGCGGCAGCGAAGCCGGTCGATTCCGCATACGCATGACAGGAAGACCCCGATGATACGAAGCCTGATCCTGGCCGGTGCACTTGCGCTCGGCGCTCCGCTTGCCCACGCGCAGAGCAATGGCGACACCGCGCTGGAACGGCTGCGCGTGCCGCCCGGCTTCACCGTGGAACTGTGGGCCCGGGTCGACAACCCGCGGGCCATGACGCTGGGGGCACCCGGCCGACTGTACGTCGGCTCACGGGCCGGCCATGTCAGCGCGGTGCCCTTCGACCCGGTCACGATGAAGGCCGGCGACGCGGTGAAGATCGCCCGTGGCCTGAACATGCCGGTCGGCGTGGCCTGGCGCAAGGGCGATCTGTACGTGTCCTCGCTTGACCGCATCGTGAAGCTGCCGGCCATCGACGACCGGCTGGCGGCTCCGCCGAAACCGGTGGTGGTCAGTGACCGCTTCCCGAAAGACACCGCGCACGGCTGGAAATTCATCGCCTTCGGGCCGGACGACAGGCTCTACATACCGGTGGGCGCGCCCTGCAACATCTGCGACCGCGACCGGGATGGCTACGCCAACATCATGCGCATGAATGCCGACGGCAGCGGCCTCGAAATTTACGCGCGTGGCGTGCGCAACAGCGTGGGCTTCGACTGGCATCCGAAAACCGGCGAACTGTGGTTTTCGGACAACGGCCGCGACTGGATGGGTGATGACACGCCGCCCTGCGAGATCAACCGCGTCAGCAAGGCCGGCCAGCACTTCGGCTACCCCTACTGCCACGGTGGCGACATCGCCGACCCGGAGTTCGGACAGGGCCGTTCATGCGGCGACTACGTCGCACCGGCCTGGAAGCTGGGGGCGCACGTCGCGCCGCTGGGCATGCGCTTCTATACCGGAAGCCAGTTCCCGGACGAATACCGCGGCGCGCTGTTCGTCGCCGAACACGGCTCCTGGAACCGGCGCGAGCGCGACGGCTACCGGGTCATGGTGGCGCGGCTCGAAGGCAACCGGGTGGTGAGCTACACGCCCTTCGTCGAAGGTTTTCTCGGCCGCAACGACGCGGTGTTCGGCCGCCCGGCCGACGTGCAGGTGCTGCCGGATGGTTCGCTGCTGGTGTCGGACGACGCCGCAAACGCGATCTACCGCATACGCTGGAACGGCACCCGCCACGCCGCGCTGTCGCTGCACTGAGCGCGCCGGCGAGCGCTCAATCGCACATCATTGACCGGCGCGATTGACAGGCGCCGGCAAGCAGCGTTGACTGCGGCCTGTCAATGACAGGAACAGCGCGGCGATGAACAGCGAAACCACACTTGAAGACAGCCGGATCGAACATTTTTCGGTCATGCCGGCGCCGGCCGACATCAAGGGCGAGGCGCCGCTGAGCGAGGCGGCATCGGCGGCGGTGCGGGCCGGCCGCGAGGCGGTACGGGCCATTCTCGAACACGGTGACCCGCGGCTTTTCGTCGTGGTCGGCCCGTGTTCGATGCATGACCCGGTGGCCTGCATGGAATACGCGCGCCGGCTGCGCGCACTGGCCGACGAACTGTCTCCCACTCTGCTGCTGGTGATGCGGGTGTATTTCGAGAAGCCGCGCACCGCAGTGGGCTGGAAGGGCTATATCAACGACCCCTTCATGGACGACAGCTTCCAGATCGAGGAAGGCATGCGCCGCGCGCGCCGCTTCCTGCTCGATGTGGCGGAACTGGGCCTGCCGGCCGCGACCGAGGCGCTGGACCCGATTTCGCCGCAATACCTCGGTGACCTGATTTCATGGACCGCGATCGGCGCCCGCACCTCTGAATCGCAGACCCACCGCGAAATGTCCAGCGGGCTGTCGACGCCGGTCGGCTTCAAGAACGCCACCGACGGCGACCTCGACGCAGCGATCAACGGCATCATTTCCGCTTCCCGGCCGCACAGCTTTCTCGGCATCAATCGCTACGGCCGGTCGAGCATCATCCGCACCCGCGGCAATCCGCACGGCCACATGGTGCTGCGCGGCGGCGCCGGGCGGCCGAACTACGATTCGGTCAGCATCGCGCTGGCCGAACAGGCGCTGACGAAGGCCGGACTGCCGGCGAACATCGTGGTCGATTGTTCGCACGCCAACTCGTTCAAGAAGCCGGACATGCAGCCACTGGTGCTGGCCGACGTGGCCGGCCAGATCCGCGACGGCAACCGGTCCATCGTCGGCGTCATGATCGAAAGCCATCTGAACGCCGGCAACCAGTCGATTCCGAAGGACCTGTCGCAGCTGAAGTACGGCTGTTCGGTGACCGACGGCTGCGTGGACTGGGCCACCACCGAAAAGATGCTGCGCGACCTGGCCGCCACCGTCGGCGACGCACTGAAACGCCGGGTCGCGGCCTGAACTCAGGCGGCGCGCTGCTGCAGCGCGCCCTTGAGCAGACTGCGCAGCATGGCCGGCTCGAACGGCTTGTCGCAGATGCCGGACACGCCGGCCTGTTCGACCGCGGCCAGCCGGCCCATGTCGGATTCACTGGTCACCATCAGGATGGGCACCGACGCCTGCCAGCTCTGCTGGCGCACGTATTCGACCAGCGCGCGGCCGTCCATCTCCGGCATGTTGTAGTCGGTCACCACCAGATCGAACAGCGTGCGCTCCAGCAGATCGACCGCGTCACGTCCGTCTTCGGCCTCGACAATGTCGACGAAACCGACGCTTTCGAGCACCCGGCGCATGAAGCGGCGCGCGTTCGCGCTGTCGTCGACCAGCAGCACCCGCATCGCGTCGTACTCGGCGTCGTCGTCGTTGGCTGCGCTGTCGCCGAGGTAATCCAGCGTAGCCAGCAGCACCCGCTGCAGCTGCGGACCGGAAAAAGGCTTGGGCAGGATGCCGCACACGCCGGACTGGCGTACCGGGTCCAGCGCATGCGGACGGGTTTCGCTCGACACCAGCACGAAGGCGACGCTCTGCAGCGCAGGCGTATCGCGCATTGCACGGACCAGATCGGTGCCATCGGCATCCGGCAGGTAAAGCGCGCTGATCACCACATCCGGCGCCTTTTCGCGCATCTGCGCGAGCGCCTCGCTCATGCTGGCTGCTTCGCGCACCCGCAGCAGACCGGCTGCGGCCACAAGTTCACGGATGATGCGCTGCTGGGTCGGTGACGGTTCGACCAGCAATACGTCGAGATGGGACAGATCGAGGGACATGGGCCGCTCCGGCACAGGCAATTCCGGCATTCACGGCAGAAACGCAGTGCAACATGAATCAGGCATGCAAGGCCGGTTCGGGCATGCAAAAAAAAACGGCCCGCCGAAGCGGGCCGTTCCATGCTCAGGATGCAGCCGCGATCAGGCGGTCACTTCCTTGGCGGTCTCGACGTACTCTTCGATCTGGTCGAAGTTCATGTACTTGTAGATCTTGTCCGCGTTCTGGGTCACCACGCCGATTTCGGCCTGGTATTCCTCAGCGGTCGGGATGCGGCCCAGCTTGGAGCACACTGCAGCCAGTTCGGCCGAGCCGAGGAACACATTGGTGTTCTTGCCGAGACGGTTCGGGAAGTTGCGGGTCGAGGTCGACATCGCGGTGCTGCCTTCCTTGATCTGCGCCTGGTTGCCCATGCACAGCGAGCAGCCGGGCATTTCCATGCGGGCGCCAGCACCGCCGAGGGTGGCGTAATAGCCTTCCTTGGTCAGTTCGGACGCATCCATCTTGGTCGGCGGCGCGATCCACAGGCGCACCGGAATGTCCTTCTTGCCTTCCAGGATCTTGCCGGCGGCACGGAAGTGGCCGATGTTGGTCATGCAGGAGCCGACGAACACTTCGTCGATCTTGGTGCCGCTGACTTCCGACATGAACTTGGCGTCGTCCGGATCGTTCGGGCAGCAGACGATCGGTTCCTTGATGTCGGCGAGGTCGATCTCGATCACGGCCGCGTATTCGGCGTCCTTGTCGGCTTCCAGCAGATCCGGATTGGCCAGCCAGGCTTCCACCGACTTGATGCGGCGCTCCAGCGTGCGGGCGTCCTGGTAGCCGTTGGCGATCATGTTCTTCATCAGAACGATGTTCGAACGCAGGTATTCCTGCACCGGCTCCTTGTTCAGCTTGATCGTGCAGCCGGCGGCCGAACGTTCTGCCGATGCGTCGGACAGTTCGAATGCCTGTTCCACCTTCAGCTCGGGCAGACCTTCGATTTCCAGAATGCGGCCGGAGAAAATGTTCTTCTTGCCCTGCTTGGCCACGGTCAGCAGACCGGCCTTGATCGCGTACAGCGGAATGGCATGCACCAGGTCACGCAGCGTGACGCCCGGCTGCATGGCGCCCTTGAAGCGCACCAGCACCGATTCCGGCATGTCCAGCGGCATCACGCCGGTGGCTGCGCCGAAGGCGACCAGACCGGAACCGGCCGGGAAGGAAATGCCGATCGGAAAACGGGTGTGCGAGTCGCCGCCGGTGCCGACGGTATCCGGCAGCAGCAGGCGGTTCAGCCAGGAGTGGATCACGCCGTCGCCCGGACGCAGCGCAACACCGCCGCGATTCGCAATGAAGGTCGGCAGTTCGCGATGCATCTTCACGTCCACCGGCTTCGGATAGGCGGCCGTGTGGCAGAAGGACTGCATGACGAGGTCGGCCGAGAAGCCGAGGCAGGCCAGATCCTTCAGTTCGTCGCGGGTCATCGGGCCGGTGGTGTCCTGCGAGCCGACCGTGGTCATCTTCGGTTCGCAGTAGGTGCCCGGGCGGATGCCCTTGCCGTCCGGCAGGCCACAGGCGCGGCCGACCATCTTCTGCGCCAGCGTGAAACCCTTGCCGGTGTCGACCGGAGCCTTCGGCAGGCGGAACAGGGTCGATGCGCTCAGGCCGAGGAATTCGCGGGCCTTGGCGGTCAGCGAACGGCCGATGATGAGGTTGATGCGGCCGCCGGCGCGCACTTCGTCCAGCAGCACTTCGCTCTTCAGCGCGAATTCGGCAACGGTGGCGCCGTTCTTGGTGATCTTGCCGTCGTACGGCAGCACGTCGATCACGTCACCCATTTCCAGGGTGGACACATCGACTTCGATCGGCAGCGAGCCGGAGTCTTCCTGCGTGTTGAAGAAGATCGGGGCAATCTTGCCGCCCAGCGTGACGCCGCCGAAGCGCTTGTTCGGCACGAAGGGGATGTCCTGGCCGGTGGCCCAGATGACCGAGTTGGTCGCCGACTTGCGCGAAGAACCGGTGCCGACCACGTCGCCCACGTAGGCGACCAGATGGCCCTTCTTCTTCAGGTCGTCGATGAACTGCATCGGGCCGCGCTTGCCATCCTCTTCCGGCTTGAAGGCCGCGTCCGGACGGGTGTTCTTCAGCATCGCCAGATAGTGCATCGGGATGTCCGGGCGGGTGGTCGCGTCCGGCGCCGGCGACAGGTCGTCGGTATTGGTTTCGCCCGGCACCTTGAACACGGTGACGGTGATCGACTTCGGCACTTCCGGACGGCTGGTGAACCACTCGCCGTCGGCCCACGACTGAACCACTTCCTTGGCCTTGGCATTGCCGGCCTTTGCCTTCTCGGCGACATCGTGGAAATAGTCGAACATCAGCAGGGTCTTCTTCAGACCTTCGGCAGCGACCGCGGCGACTTCGGCGTCGTCCAGCAGGTCGATCAGCGGCTTCACGTTGTAGCCGCCGACCATGGTGCCCAGCAGCTCGGTGGCCTTGGCCTTGGAAATCAGCGCAACCTTGACGTCACCGTGCGCCACGGCGGCCAGGAAGGAGGCCTTCACCTTGGCGGCGTCGTCCACGCCCGGCGGCACGCGATGGGTCAGCAGGTCGAGCAGGAAAGCGTCCTCGCCGGCGGGCGGGTTCTTGATCAGCTCGATCAGTTCAGCGGTCTGCTTTGCATCGAGGGCAAGCGGCGGGATGCCGAGCGCGGCGCGTTCGGCGGCATGGGCACGGTAAGCTTCAAGCACGGTGAGTCCTCCGGTAGACGGGTATACCGCATCATAGAACGACACACGGTGCTGATGGTGCGCCGCACGAAGACACGGACAGAAAATCCGCGGCCAGAACCGCAGGCGTTGGTGCAAAAGTGCCGATGAAACAGCGCCTTGCCCTGATACGCCCACATCCATGGCGCAGTGCAGAACAGGCTGCGCCGGTGGCTGGTTCAAGTCTTATATATGATATCTTTTATTGATTCTCAAGCCAAGCCGCCTTCCGCACTGCGACATGCGGGCTTGGCTATACTGCGCGCCCCTGCCCTGCGCTTGCCGACCGACGGCGCGACATGACTGCCCCCTCCCCCCCCTTCACCCTCCTTCACGCCGATCTGCGCGAACTGAACACGCTGCATCTGCCTGCGCGCGCGGCACGCCTGCAGCCGGTGGAGGATGCGGCCGACCTGCCGGCGCTGACCGCCGCCGTCGCCGACCGCGGCGAGCCGCTGCTGGTGCTCGGTGGCGGCAGCAACATCGTGTTCGCCGGCGATTTCGCCGGCACCGTGCTGCACATGCGCACCCGCGGCATCGAACTGCTGGCGCAGGAGGGCGACACGGTGCAGGTCGCGGTCGCGGCTGGCGAGCCCTGGCACGACTGGGTGGACAGCGCGCTCGAACGCGGCTGGTACGGGCTGGAAAACCTGGCGCTGATTCCGGGCACCGTCGGTGCGGCACCGGTCCAGAACATCGGCGCCTACGGCATCGAGCTCGTCGATCGGCTGCAGGCGGTCGAAGCCTGGGACCTCGAAGCACGGCAGTGGCTGCGCCTGAGCGCCGCCGAATGCGAAATGGGCTACCGCGACAGCGTATTCAAGCGCCGGCTGGCCGGCCGGGCGGTGATCACCCGGGTCATTTTCCGCCTGAGCACGGTGCCCGACCTGCGCGCGCAGTACGCCGACCTGCAGCGCGAACTGGCGGCGCGCGGCATCACGGCCCCGACCCCACGCGACGTGTTCGACGCGGTCTGTGCCATCCGCCGCGCCAAGCTGCCCGACCCGGCGCAGATCGGCAACGCCGGCAGCTTCTTCCGCAATCCGGTGCTGGACGCAGCCGATGCGGCGCGCCTGCTGGCCGCGCATCCGGACGCACCGCACTACCCGGCTGCGGGCGGTGCGGTGAAATTCGCCGCCGCCTGGTTCATCGACCGCTGCGGCTGGAAAGGCGTGCGCCGCGGCGACGCCGGCGTGCATGAACGACAGGCGCTGGTGCTGGTGAATCACGGCCGGGCCACCGCCGCCGAACTGCTGGCGCTGGCGCGCGACATCCAGGCCGACGTTCGGGCGCGCTACGGGGTGGCGATCGAGCCGGAACCGGTCATCGTCGGCGGCTGATCAGCCGGCGGCCAGACCGTGGCGCCGCCGTGCGCGCAGGCAGGCGTCCGAGCCGGCCTCGAATTCGCGGCAGGGGTCGGGCCGATCCTCGTAGATCCAGCAGCTCACGCACTGCCCTATCGTGCCGCGCAGCGCCCGGCAGCGCGGCTGCGCGTGGTCGGTGCCGCGCATGCGGGCGATCGCGCCATTCAGTTCGTCGTACAGCCCTTCGGGCACCCGGCCGCCCTGCGCCTCGCCGTCCGACGGATGGAAATCGACCCGGAAACTGGCGCAGCAGGCGCCACAGGCGGTGCAGTCAAAGCTCATGTCGCAGCCTCCAGCAGGCAGCGGTACAGCGCGTGGCCGCTGGCCGCGTACTTGCGCTCGAAGGGGGTGAGCGGCATCGCAGGCGAGAACGCCTCGACCGCGGCGTCGATGCCAGCGATCAGTTTCGCCGCCAGCACGCATTCCTCGACGTAGATGCGCCAGTTGCTGCGGCACTCGATGCGGCCGCCCAGCGCCAGCACGGTCGGGAACACCGGATGCGCCGGCCAGCGGCGCGCCAGATGACCGATCTTGGGCCAGGGATTCGGGTAGAGCATGTACTGGCGCGCCGGCCGGTAGCCACCGTCCAGCAGCAGGCGCCAGATGTCGGCCATGTCGGCGCGCAGCAGCCGGGCATTGGCCGGCAGTGCCGGCGCGCGCGCGAGCCGGTCAGCCGACTGGTCCACGCCCAGCACCACGTGGTCCGGAAAGCTTTCCGCCAGCCGCGCCGTGCTTTCGCCAACGCCGCAGCAACTGTCGATGATGAGCGGCGTGTCCGGCGCACAGCCGGCAGCGAAGCTTTCGAAGGCCTCGCGGCTGTAGGGCGCCACCGGCTGCCGGAAAGGCTGGCCGGCACGGCGCGCGATCAGCGCCGGCAGCTGTTCGTGCGGCCCGGTCTGGGCGCTTTCGGGCACCCGCGAACGGCCGGCCGGCGTCGGATCAGGCGCGTCCACCGCCCAGCAACTCGCGATACACCGCCAGATTGCCCTCGACCATGGCGTCGGTATTGAATTCGCGCTCGACGATGTCACGCCCCTGCGCGCCCAGTCGCTGGCGCAGCGCCGGGTCGCCCAGCAGGCGCAGCAGCGCGTCGGCCAGCGCGTCCGGGTCCTGCGGCGGCACCAGCAGACCGGTCACTTCGTGGCGCACCGATTCCGGCATGCCGCCGACCGCCGACGACACCACCGGAATGCCGGACGCCATCGCCTGCATCGCCACATTGGCGAAGCCTTCCATCGTCGCCGGATGCACCAGTACGTCGCAGGCGCGCAGGATGTCGCCGATGTCGTTGCGGTAACCGAGGAAGCGCACGCAGCCGTCCAGCCCGGCGGCACTGACCGCGCCGCGCAGCGTGACCTCTTCCGCCCCCTCACCGACGAACAGCACCTGCGTATCCGGATGCACCGCCCGGATGCGCGGCAGGGCCTGCAGCAGGAAGCGGTGACCCTTGCGCGGAATGAGCTGGGCGATCACCACCAGCACCGGCACGCCGGGCGGCAGATCGAGCTTCGCCCGCGCCTGCGCGACGTCGAGCGCGCTCTGGTAAGCACGGAAGTCGATCGCGCTATAGACCTGACGGATGCCTTCGGCCGGCACGCCGGCCTCGATCAGCACCCGGGCGATGCCCTTGGACACGGTCACAACACGGTCGGGCAGCGTGACGTAGCGCAGCCGCGTAAGCCAGCCCGGCTTGACCGGGTCATCGACCCGGCGCGACAGCACCACCTTACCGATGCCGGTCAGCTTGGCCGCAAGCAGACCCAGCGTGTCCGCACCTCGCCGGCTGTGGATGTGGATCACGTCCGGCCGCTCGGCGCGCAGGATGGCGGCCAGCCGCCAGATGAAGCGGAGGTCGATGTCGCCGGCGAAATCGACCGCGCGCAGGTTCAGGCCGTCGGCTTCGGCCAGACGGTGCAGGTCGCCACCGCGGGCGCACACCAGCACCGCCGGCTCGCCGCGGGCGCGCAGGCCGCGCATCAGGTAGTACACCTGCATGGTGCCGCCGAGGCGGTGCCGCCCCATTTCGATGTGCAAGGTTTTCATGCGTGGGAAGTCAGCAGCGGCCGCGCGACATCGAGCACGTGTTCGGGCGTGATGTCGCGCAGGCAGTGGAAGGCGCCGCCGCAGGTCGGGTGGCGGCGGCAGGGCGAACAGCGCTTGCCCAGCCAGATCACCCGCGCATTGTCGCGGCCGGTGACGGTGTAGGGACAGGTCGAGCCGAACAGGGCCACGGTGGGCGTGGCCATGGCGATGCCCATATGGGTGAGCCCGGTGTCCACGCCGACCAGCAGTGCGGCGTGGCCGATCAGCGCGGCCGCTTCGGGCAGCCGGGTGGCACCGGCCAGATTGACGATGCGCGGGTCGGCAGCGGCGATGCGTGCGGCCGCTTCGGCGTCCGCCGGTCCGCCCAGCAGCACCGGCGTCAGGCCGTGGCGGTCCAGCAGCAGGCGACACAGCGCCTGCCAGTGGTCCTCGAACCAGTGCTTCTGCGGCCGGGTGGTGAAGGGGGCACAGGCAACGAAAGCGCCGGATTCCAGCCGGTGCTTCGCCATCGCCTCGCGGGCGCGGCCATCGACCGCATCGGACACGGTGAGCCGCGGCAGGAAGTCGCCGCAGTCCAGACCGAGATGCTGCGCCATGAACAGGTATTCCGAACTGATGCGCGCCGGATCTCCGCCGCGGGCGATCACTTCGGTCATCAGCAGCCGGCTGCCCTCCTTCGACCCGAGACCGACCCGGCGCGGCGCACCGGTCAGCCAGGCGAGAAAGCCGCTTTTCAGCAGGCCCTGAAGGTCGAGCACGGTATCGAAGCGGTGCTCGCGCAGCTGGCGCCGGAAGGCGCGCACCCGCCGCCACAGCTCCAGCCGGCGGCCTTCGCGCCACAGCTGCTTCCACTCGGCCTTGGGCCAGGTGATGACCGCGTCCAGACAGCGGTCATCGGCGATCAGCGGCGCGATGCCCGGCTCCACCAGCCAGGCGACGTAGGCGTCCGGGTGCGTGCGCTTGAGCGCTTGAGGCAATGGTGAGGCGAACACCACGTCGCCGATGGCCGAGGTACGGACGATGAGGATGCGCTTCACGCGCGTGACTCCCGGGCCGGACTCCACAGCAGCGCGAGGAAGACGACATACATCAGGCTGGTGTTGGAGCGCATCAGATAGGACTCGAACAGGCAGATCACCATGAACAGCAGGGGCAGCGCCCGGCGCATGCGGTGACGGGCGTCGCCGTGGTCACGCCGCAGCAGCGGCACGCCCAGCAGGGCCAGCAGCAGCACACCGCCCAGCAGGCCGGTCGAGGTCAGCACGTACAGATAGTGGTTGTGCGGATTCCAGGCCGGCGCCCAGGCCGGCGTGTAGCGTTCGTTGACCGCACGGTACACCTCGGGATAGTCGCCGATGCCCACACCGGCAAGCGGCGCGTCACGGAACACTCTCAGCGCGTTCTGCCAGTACACCAGGCGCTGGCTGACCGACGCCTTGGGCAGTTCTTCGTAATGTTCCATTTCGCTGACGATGCGGTCGGCCCGCATCCGGAAATAGTCGTTGCCGGCATACCCACCGATCACGATGCCGCCCACCAGCAGGGCAGCCACCGCCGCCGCCAGCACCGGACGACGGGCAAAACGCTGGAAGGCCAGCAGCGTCAGCAGCGCGAGGAAGCCGACCAGACCGGCGCGCCCGCCGGAAATGACCAGATTGAAGGCGGTGGTGGCCAGCAGGCCGGCGTACACTAGGCGCATCTTCGTGCCGGCGCTGTCGAACAGCAGCCGGTGGCCGGCCAGATAGCCGGCCAGCGCCAGCGCTGGCGTGTACAGGATGCGGTCGACGAAGGGCGCGGTGTCGTCCGCGCCCTTGTCCACGCGGATGCCGTCCGGCAGCCCGGGCCAGACATGCATCTGCGCCCAGTTGTACAGCGCCAGCGCCTCGCAGAAGGCCACCGACGCGAGAAAGGCGGAAATGTAGCGACCGACGTGTTCGCGCCTGGCCACGCTGAAATACAGCGGCGCCAGCAGGAAGAAATTCTGCCGGCCCAGCATGCGCCGGCCCCAGCCCAGATCGTCCGACCACAGCAGTGAGGCGACAAACACCGCGTAATAGGCCAGACAGATCCACACCAGCGGCTCGTCGGCCAGCGCGCGGAACTTCGCGACGAAACGCCCTTCTGCCAGCCACAGCAGCAGCATGACGGCCGTGAGCCAGTACGCCGGCGCCACGGTGAGCGGAATGCTCGCGCACACGCCGGCCAGCAGCCATGAATTGATGGCCGGAATGCGTGCGCGGAAGGTGGCCAGGCTCATTCGATCTCCACACCGCACTGTTCGAAGGTGGCGCGCATGTCGCGCGCCTCGTCGGCCGACTTGAAATGCACCGCCGGCCACCCGAAGGCGCGTACCTGCACCGCCGGCGCGTAGATCTGGCGGGCGATCAGCAGCGCGGTTGAGCGCACGCCGACCACCGCGGCATAGGGCGTACGGGCCATATGCACTTCGAGCGCGCAGTCCGGCTCGATCAGCCGGTAATCCGCGTGCTTGAGCTCGTGCGCCGCATCCTTGGGATGCGCCTTGTAATCGATGTCGCTGATGCCCTGCGCCGCCAGCCAGTCGCGGATGCGCGCGGTGGTGGTCGCCAGGTCGGCGGCGCTCATCAGCCCGAAGCCGGTCAGCGGCTGGCCCACGACCAGCGCACGCCGGGGAGCATCCGCGGCGGCCGGCGGCGGTGCATCGACCAGCGGCGGCAGCACCACCACCTTGTCCGCCGGGTATTCGTGCGGCAGACCCGGCAGCACATAGATGCGGTCGCAGAACGGTGCGTCCGAACCGATGCGGTCGCCGGAAAAACAGGTGTAGCGGAGCTCAGGCGCCACCAGCGCGCGCAGCCGCCGCGTCTGCTGGGCCAGGCGCCTGAACGCGCTCAGCGGGTAGCGACGGATGGAAATCAGTCCGTCCGGCAGGATGCGCGCGTGCATTTCACGCGCGCCGGCGGCACGCGGCAGTGCCTGCAGAAAGTAATTGATCGCCTCGGTGTCGAACACCGCGCTGTGAAGGATGAGCCGCTCGCAGCGCCCGACCAGATCCGCCACCAGGCGGATGTTGGCGCGCTGCCGGCGCAGCCGGCCGAAGCGCCCGGGCAGCGGCTCCCAGCGTGGCCAGGGCATGTAGCTGCAGGCATCCCATTCGGCCGGATCGACCGCCGACTTCATGCCCGGCTTGTACCAGACCAGCACCTGCCGGGCGCCCACCTCCAGCGTCTGCGCAATGCGCCGCGCAGCCAGGTATTGCAGCGGGGAAGCGACGAAATAGACAGAAACGGTGCGGCTTTCGGGCATGCCGGCGGGCAATGTGGGAATTCTGCGAAGGCGTGATGGTACTTGTTTGGGTCATCGGCCGCCTCCCCCCGTTCGGGCGATGGACGCCCGCACCCTCCGTGCGATGCCGGGTGGCAGGCATCTTCCACGCACATGAAAGGCAAGTTTCCTGCGGCCCTCGACGGCCCGACCTCGGGCGAAACCATGCGGATAGCATCGCCCCTCCCCATTCATACACAGAAAGAAGGCATCACGATGAAAATCTTCCGCGTCTGGCGGCCGCTGCTGTGCGGACTGGCCCTGGCCACCTCGAGCGCGGTATTCGCGCAGACCGCGCATGAAGGGTTCGAACGTGAAGTCCGCAGCGTGCTGTCGCCGCTGACCGGGCAGGCGATCGCGGCCTACACCGTCGTCCATCTCGATGCCGAACACGCCCCCTGGACGGACAGCGGCCTCACGCTGGCGGCCGGCGACCGGGTCACCGTGCTGCTGCAGGGCCGGGCCTGGCTGTCGCGACACTACGACATTTCGCTTGAAGCGCCGCTGCAGGTGTGGCGGCGGATCGGCGACGACGGCCGCATCACGCGCAGCATCGACGCCACCGACACCTTCACCGCCGACCGCGCCGGCCCGCTGCAGATCAAGAACCTGCCGCTGCGCTGGCTGGACCCGCAGGGCGGCGCTCAGGAATCCGGCGTCCGCGGCAATCCGGACGGCGGCGGTGGCGTGAGCATCGCGCTGATCCGCTGGTCGCCGCAGGCAAACATCGGCGCCGCCCTCGCCACGCTGGCACGCCAGCCCAACGCCCCGGCCTGGGCCGCGCCTGCACTGGCCCGGCTGCAGACCCCACCGAGCGCACCGGACGGCTGGACCTATCTGTGGGAGCTGGGACCGGCCGAAATCTTCAGAGAAACCCGCGCCACCGGTGAAGATGGCGGCCCGACCCGCCGCATGCATGCGCACACGCGCAACGATGTCGCCATCCTGCAGACCTCCGCCGACGCACCGCTGTCACCGGATACCGAACTGCGCTGGTCATGGAAGGTTGACCGGCTGCCCGGCCGCAGTGCCGAAAACACGGTCATCACGCACGACTACCTGAGCATCGCGGTCGAATTCGACAACGGACAGGACCTGACCTATCTGTGGAGCAGCGCGCTGCCGGTCGGCGAAGTCTTCCGCTGCCCGCTGCCCGGCTGGAAGGACAGGGAAACCCATGTGGTGGCGCGCTCCGGCGCCGCTGATCTGGGCAAGTGGCTGAACGAATCGCGCAACGTCTGGCGCGACTATGCGCAGGCCATCGGCGGCGAGCCGCCGAAGCGCATCGTGCGGGTGTGGCTGATCGCCAACAGCGTGTTCGGGCGGGGCGAAGGACAGGCCCAGTTCGGCAACATCCGCCTCGGTGCAGGCGGACGGGACAGCTTCGCATGGTGATCGTGGCGTGAGCACAGGGGCCGGCGCCGCCGTTCTCCGGCCCCTTCAGTTCTCCGGCCCCAGATCCAGCCGGGCGCGCACTTCGCATTCGCGCTCGACGTAAGCCCATTCCGGGCTGGCGCGCAGCCGGGCCAGCAGATCGTCGAATGCCGGCGCGTGTTCGGGCGCGAATTCGAACCAGGTCAGGAAGTCGAAGGGCTCGTCCGGCGACAGGTCGCGGCAATGGTGCAGCCGTCGCGCCACCGCCGGCAGCGCGCGCAGGCCGAGCGCGATGTGCTGCGACTGGTCCTCGATCACCGCGCGCCGCTCGTCCTGCGCCAGCGCCCACCAGGCGGCGGACTTGCGGATCGGGATGAGCACCGCGCACACCGCCTGCGCCCGCCCGAGCGCCGGCGTGGCCGCGGCCAGCGCCTGCTTCTCGTCACGCGTGACATAGCGCTCGTTGCTGGTGATGCCGCGCAGCGACCACAGGCCGGCGCCAGGCGCCTCGCCGGCGATGCGGTCCAGCCGGGGCGCACCGGGCAGCGGCGCACCGGTGACCGCACGCACGTCGTCGATGCGCCAGGGGCCGTCGGCGCCGGCACTGAAGGTCCACAGCCTGTCCATCGCACGCCCTCCCGGTGATCAGTCGCTGGCCGCCCGCATCGCCAGCGCAGCGGCGGCGGCACGGGTTTCCACGCCCAGTTTCTCGTAGATGTGTTCCAGATGCTTGTTAACAGTACGCGGACTCATGCCCAGGATGTCGCCGATGTCGCGGTTGGTCTTGCCCTTGGCCAGCCAGGACAGCACCTCGGCTTCGCGCGGCGTGAGCTGGGCGCCGGCAATGCGGGTACTCGATTCGCCGCGCCTGCGCACGTCGAGCAGCAGCATGTGCTCGCCCAGCCCGACCGCACCCAGGCTGCGTACGTACAGCGCCTGATCGCCCTGCTCGCGCAGCAGCCGCGTGTCGGCCGCCGGGTCGGCCGCCAGCGTGGCCGGGTCGCCCAGCCAGTCGGCGGTCGGCGCCGCCGGGTCAATGCCGAACTGGCCGAGGCACTCCGCCGCGCGCGGCGAGCGCCAGGCAATGCGGCCCAGCGCGTCGACCACCAGCACGCCCAGCCCGGCCACGTCCACCGCCTGGCGGGCGATGCGCACCGCGCGCGCGTTGCGCACGTGGGCAGTCAGCCGCACCAGCACCTCCTCCACCCGCAGCGGCTTCACCACGTAATCGGTGCCACCGGCGGTGAAACCTTCGACCACCTCGGCGGTGCCGGACAGGCCGGTCATGAAGATGACGGGCACGTGGGTGAGACCGGGTTCGTCGCGGATGCGGCGGCAGGTGTCGAAGCCGGACAGGCCGGGCATGACCGCGTCGAGCAGGATGGCGTCCGGCACCACCCATTCGAGGCGCGACAGCGCGGACGCGCCGTCATGCGCGATCAGTACGGTATAGCCGGCGTGCGACAGCGCGTCGCACAGGAAGCCGACCGAATCAGGTGCGTCGTCGACCACGAGCACCACCGGTTTCTGGAATTCAGAGTGCATGGGCATCCCGTTGCAGCAATTGGGTAAAGCGGATCAGGTCGAAACCATCGACCAGCGCGCGCAGGCGCCGGCAGTCCTCGCGCGCCGCCTCCGAGCGGTCGGCGATGGCGTCGAGCAGCGTGGTGATGCCGTTCACGTGGCCCAGCCGGGACAGCCGCAGCAGCGCGGCGCGCTCCTCGTCGTCGAGTGCGGCCAGCGGCGCGTCGGTCGCCAGCTCGGTCTTCGGTGCCCCGGCGCCGGCCGGCTCGTCGACATGCAGCGTGAGATCCAGCGCCTCGCGCAGCTGGTCCAGCAGTTCGGCTTCGATCACCGGCTTGGGCACGAAGCCGGCGCAGCCGGCAGTGCGCAGCAGCTCGCTGCGGTTCTCGAACACATTGGCCGACACCATGAGCACCGGAATCGGCGCGCCGTCGAACTCGCGCAGCCGGCGCGCGGTTTCCCAGCCGTCCATGCCGTCCATATTGATGTCGAGCAGCACCACGTCCGGACGCGCCCGGGCAACGCAGGCCAGCGCCGCTTCGCCGCTGCCCGCCTCGTCCAGATCGAAGCCCAGCGGCGCCAGCATGGCGGTCAGCATGTGGCGCTGGGTGGCGTCGTCGTCGACCAGCAGCACCCGGCGGCGCGGGCCTTCGTAGCCGATCACGGTGCGTGCCGGCCGCGGCTGCGACGGCACCGACAGGTATTCGGGCAGGTAGAGGCGCAGCCGGAAGGTGGAGCCGCGGCCCGGCTCGCTGTCCAGCGTCAGTTCGCCGCCCATCAGCGAGGTCAGCATGCGGGTGATGCTGAGCCCCAGCCCGGTGCCGTGCTCGGCAATCATGCGGCCGCTGGTGCTGCGCTCGAAGGGCATGAAGATGCGGGCGTGGTCTTCCGGCGCAATGCCCGGGCCGGTATCGGCGATGTCGAAACGGGCCACTTCCATCCGGTAGTCGACCCGCAGCACCACCTCGCCACGCTCGGTGAACTTGACCGCATTGGCCAGCAGATTGATCAGCACCTGGCGCAGGCGCTTGGCGTCCACCCGCACGTAGTCGGGCAGGCGGCCGCTGGTGTCGACCCGGAAGCGCAGGCCCTTGCGCGCCGCCTGCGGCTCGAACATCTTGGCCAGATCGTCCAGCAGTTCGCGCATGTGCATCGGCGCCGGGTCCAGCCTGAGCTTGCCGGCCTCGATGCGCGCCAGGTCGAGCAGGCCGTCTATCAGGCCCAGCAGATGCTCGCCGCTGCGCAGGATGGTGCCGAGCGCCCGCTTCTGCGTGTCGTCCGGACCAGACCGGGCGCCCTGCTTTCCGCTCTCGCGCAGCAGGATCTGCGCATAGCCGAGAATGCTGTTCAGCGGCGTGCGCAGTTCGTGGCTGATGCCGGTCACGTAGCGGGTCTTGGCCCGGTTGGCGGATTCGGCGGCGTCCTTGGCTTTCTGCAGCGCCAGATCGGTGCGGCGGTGGGCGTCGATCTCGCGCATCAGCAGCTGGTTCTGCCGGTTCGATTCGTCCTGCGCCAGCCGCCGGCTTTCCGATCCGAGCACGATCCACCAGGCACACACCGCGCACAGCAGCACCAGCAGCGCGAAGGTCTTGGACAGCGTGAGCTGCAGGCTTTCGCGTGCCGACGAATGCAGGCCGCTGACGATGGCCTCCTGGTAGAACACGACACCGAAAATGACCGCCAGCAGCACGGTGAGCGACAGGAACACCACCAGGAAGTGACCGATGCGGAAGTTCACCCGCTGCGCCAGCCGCACCGGCAGGATGGCGTTGAGCAGCGCATGCAGCTGATCGGCTGCGCTCGACTCCGTCTTGCAGCGGTCGTGGCAGCGCGATTCCAGCGTGCAGCACAGCGAACAGATGGGCTGGCCGTAGGCCGGGCAGTGCGCCATGTCCTCCGACTCGAAGCTGTTCTCGCACACGTGGCAGGTGACGGTTTCGCCCGGTCGCCACGGCGTGGCGCTGCGCCGGGCGAGGTAGTAGCGGCCGCGGGTGGCGAGCGCGATCAGCGGTGCGCACACGAAGGCGGTCGCCAGCGAAATGAACGGTGAGAAAGCCTGCGCCAGATCGCCCATCCAGCCGGTATAGGCCAGCACCGACACCAGCGTGGCGATCAGCATCGAACCGAGGCCGACCGGGTTGATTTCGTACAGGTGGGCGCGCTTGAACTCGATGTGCGAAGGCGACAGCCCGAGCGGCTTGTTCACCACCAGATCGGCCACCAGCGCGCCGACCCAGGCGATGGCGAGGTTGGCGTACAGGCCGAGCACGTGCTCCAGCGCTTCGAACACGCCGAGCAGCATGAGCAGCAGCGCGATCACCACATTGAACACCAGCCACACCACGCGCCCCGGGTGGCTGTGGGTAAGGCGGGCGAAGAAATTGGACCAGGCGAGCGAGCCGGCGTAGGCATTGGTCACATTGATCTTGAGCTGCGACACGATGACGAACAGCGCGGTCACCGCCAGCACCACCGCCGGCGAGTCGAACACGTAGGCGAAGCCGGCCAGGTACATCTGCGTGGGCTCGACCGCGCGGTCCACCGGCACCATGGCCTGCAGCGCGACGAAAGCGAGGAAGGCGCCGCCCAGCATCTTCACCATGCCCGGCACCACCCAGCCGGGGCCGGCGATCAGCACCGACGCCCACCAGCGCACCCGGTTCTCGCGCGTCTTTTCCGGCAGGAAGCGCAGGTAATCGACCTGTTCGCCGATCTGCACCACCAGCGAAATCGCCACCGTCGAGGCGGCGCCGAACATGACCCAGTCGAATTCGCTGCTGCCGGAGCTGCGGCCTGTGAGGCCGGTGAATTCCGAGTAGAGGTGCGGCGCCTGCCACCACACCGCGACATAGGGCAGCACCAGCAGCACGATCCACAAGGGCTGGGTCCACAGCTGTATGCGGCTGATCAGCGTGACGCCGTGAATCACCAGCGGAATCACGATGACCGAGCACAGCAGATAGCTCCACGCCAGCGGCAGGCCGAAATACAGCTCGAAGGCCAGCGCCATGATGGCCGCCTCGATGGCGAAGAAGATGAAGGTGAAGCTCGCGTAGACCAGCGAGGTGATGGTGGAGCCGAGATAGCCGAAACCGGCGCCGCGGGTCAGCAGATCCATGTCCACGCCGTAGCGGGCGGCGCAGTAGCTGATCGGCAGGCCGGTCAGGAAGGTGATCAGCCCGACCAGCAGGATGGCGTACAGCGCGTTGGTGAAGCCGTAGTTCAGCGCGATGGCGCCGCCGATCGCCTCCAGCGCGAGGAAGGACACCGCGCCGAAGGCGGTGTTGGCGACCCGCCATTCGGACCACTTGCGGAAGCTGCGCGGGGTGTAGCGCAGCGCGTAGTCCTCGAGCGTCTCGTTGGCGACCCAGGTGTTGTAGTCGCGGCGGATCTTGAATATCTGATGGGTGGCTTCGGACATCGGGGCAGGCGCTGACGCGATCGAAGCCTCGCCATGCAAGAAATGCTCCGGGCGGCAGATCGGCGTGCAGCCCGGAGCCCAAGTGCAGCTTCCCTCCACGCCGCGCACTCCGACGGTGCCGCAAGCGACATCGTGGTGCAGTGCGAAAGCGCAGGATTCCACCTTAGCACCCCGCCCCGCTCCAACCGCGCCTGTCACCTTCTCCGCACATACGTCGATTGACGTATTCGCGTACGCAGCCCCGGAAACTACTTTTCGCACCGCAGCGAACGATTGCGGTGCACTGCACAACGACCTATCGGACCGCAGTCGCCTCGCCTGAAGCCCCCAACCCCTTCCGCTCAGGAGATTCGACATGGCTGACAAGAAAGACACGATTCCGGCGCCGCTCACCGACGAGCAACGCCGCAAGGTTCTGCTCGGCATGGCCGCCGCCCCGGCCCTGATGGTGCCCGGCGTCAGCTTCGCCAACGCGCAGTTCCCGACGGCCAAGGTCAATACGACCAAGCTCGCGGTCACCGACACCGAAGTCATCGTGGGTCAGCTGCACTCCGCCACCGGCACGATGGCGATTTCGGAAACCGGCTCCATCCAGGCCGAACAGCTGGCGATCGACCAGATCAACGCGATGGGCGGCATCCTCGGCCGCAAGATCAAGGTGATCAAGGAAGACGGCGCCTCCGACTGGCCGACCTTCGCCGAGAAGTCGAAGAAGCTGCTGGTCAATGACAAGGTGGCCTGCGTGTTCGGCTGCTGGACCTCGGCCTCGCGCAAGGCGGTGCTGCCGGTGTTCGAGAAGGAAAACGGCCTGCTCTACTACCCGACCTTCTACGAAGGCCTGGAACAGTCGAAGAACGTGATCTACACCGGCCAGGAAGCCACCCAGCAGATCATCTGGGGCCTGGACTGGGCGTCGAAGGAGAAGAAGGCCAAGACCTACTTCCTGATCGGCTCCGACTACATCTGGCCGCGCACCTCGATGAAGATCGCACGCAAGCACATCGAGTCGGTGGGCAAGCTCGGTTCGGTGGTGGGCGAGGAGTACTACCCGCTCGGCCACACCAACTTCAACTCGCTGATCAACAAGATCAAGGTCGCGAAGCCGGACTGCATCTTCGCAGCCGTGGTGGGTGGCTCGAACGTGGCTTTCTACAAGCAGCTGAAGGCGGCCGGCATCACCGGCGTCAAGCAGTTCCTGCTCACGCTGTCGGTGACCGAGGACGAAATGCTGGGCGTGGGCGGCGAAAACTTCGCCGGCTTCTATTCCTCGATGAAGTACTTCCAGTCGCTCGACAACGCCAATAACAAGGCCTTCGTCGAGGCTTTCAAGAAGGCCTACGGCCCGAAGTCGGTGATCGGCGACGTGACCCAGGCCGGCTATCTCGGCCCCTGGCTGTGGAAGGCCGCAGTCGAGAAGGCGGGCAGTTTCGATGTGGACAAGGTGGTCGCCGCCTCGCCCGGCATCGAGCTCAAGAGCGCGCCCGAGGGCTACGTGAAGCTGCACGAGAACCACCACCTGTGGAGCAAGGCGCGCATCGCCCAGGGCATGCCTGACGGCACCTTCAAGGTGGTGGCCGAATCGGGCGAGCTGATCGAACCCAATCCCTTCCCCAAGGGCTACCAGTAAGCCTCCCGAGACCGGCCCCGGCGCAGACCGGGGCGGTCTCCCTCCTTCCCCTGCACCGGCCGGGCCTGCGCCCGGCCAACCGACCGGAGGTCCGCCATGTCATTCGACGAAATCTACAACATTGCCCTGATGCAGGGCTTCGCCGGCCTGAGCCTGTTCTCGGTGCTGCTGCTGATGGGCCTGGGCCTGGCCATCATCTTCGGCCAGATGGGCGTGATCAACATGGCGCATGGCGAATTCATGACCATCGGCGCCTACACCATCTTCCTGTTCTCCAGCCTGACCGAAAGCTATGCACCCGGGCTGATGCAGGCCTATTTCCCGGTGGCCATCCTCGCCGCCTTCCTGATCGCCTTCGGCTTCGGATGGCTGACCGAGTGGGCACTGATACGCCATCTGTACAAGCGTCCGCTGGACACGCTGCTCGCCACCTGGGGCCTGTCGCTGGGCATGCAGCAGGTGTTCCGCTCCACCTTCGGCCCGAAGGAAGTGAGCCCCACGCTGCCCGACTGGCTGATGGGTTCGTGGTCGCCGTCGGAAGGTCTGGACATTCCGATCAACGGCCTGTTCGTGCTCGCGCTCACCCTGCTGGTGACCGGCGGCGTGCTGCTCGCGCTGTACAAGTCGCGCTGGGGCCTGCGGGTGCGCGCCACCGTGGCCAACCGCCCGATGGCCAACGCCACCGGCATCAACACCAAGCGCACCGACCGCCTCACTTACGCCATCGGCTGCGGCATCGCCGGCGTGGCGGGCGCGGCCTTCACCACCATCGGTTCGACCGGTCCGACCTCGGGTTCGCTCTACATCGTGGATGCCTTCCTGGTGGTCACCTTCGGCGGCGCCGGCTCGCTGCTCGGCACCGTGGCCTCCGCCTTCGGCATCGCGCAGACCCAGTCCATCGCCGAGTTCTTCCTGACCGGCTCGATGGCCAAGGTGCTCACGCTGCTGCTCATCGTGACCATCCTGATGATCCGTCCGCAGGGCCTCTTCGCTTCGAAGATCCGCCGCTGAACGCGATCCGCACCGATTTCGAACCATCCAGGAGATTCACATGGACGCATTCAAGAGCTGGATCGCACGCAGCGGAACAGGAAGCATCCTGCTGCTCGCGCTGCTCATCGTGGTGGTGTTCCCGCTCACGATGGACATTTTCCGCCTCAACCTCGTCGGCAAGTACCTCACCTACGCCTTCGTCGCCGTCGGCCTCGTCATGCTGTGGGGTTACGGCGGCATTCTGAGCCTGGGCCAGGGCGTGTTCTTCGGCCTCGGCGGCTACATGATGGCGATGTTCCTGAAACTGGAAGCGTCCGACCCGGAAGCGACCAAGATCCAGAGCACGCCGGGCATTCCGGACTTCATGGACTGGAACCAGCTGACCGAGCTGCCGCTGTGGTGGGAGCCGTTCCGCCACCTGCCGCTGGCACTGATCGCGGTGGTGGCGGTGCCGATGGTGCTGGCCTTCATCATCAGCTTCGCGATGTTCAAGCGCCGGGTGGGCGGCGTGTATTTCGCCATCATCACCCAGGCGGTGGCGCTCATCCTGACCGTGCTCATCATCGGCCAGCAGGGCTATACCGGCGGCGTCAATGGCATCACCGACCTGCGCACCCTGCTCGGCTGGGACATCCGCGACGACAGCGCCAAGCTCATCCTGTACTTCGTCAATGCTGGCCTGCTGATCGGCGTGATCGTGCTGTGCCGCTGGATCCAGATGTCCAAGCTCGGCACGCTGCTGCTGGCCATGCGCGACAAGGAAGACCGGGTCCGCTTCTCCGGCTACGACGTGGCGATGTTCAAGGTGTTCGCCTTCGTACTGGCGGCCGGCATCTCGGCCATCGGCGGCGCGATGTTCACGCTGCAGGTCGGCTTCATGTCGCCGTCCTTCGTCGGCATCGTGCCGTCGATCGAAATGGTCATCTTCGCCGCGGTCGGCGGCCGCATGTCGCTGGTGGGCGCGGTGTATGGCGCGCTGCTGGTGAATTTCGGCAAGACCTACTTCTCCGAGTCCGCCCCCGACCTCTGGCTGTTCCTGATGGCCGCGCTGTTCATCGGCGTGGTGCTGGCCTTCCCCAACGGTCTGGCCGGTCTGTACGAAAGCCACGTGAAGCCCTGGTTCGCACGCCGCAAGGCGCCCAAGGCCGCGCCGGCCGCGATCGAACCGCCGGCCGCACCGCCGCCCGCCCCCAGCCACAAGTCCGCCCCGCCGGCCACGCTGCCCGGCGGCGTACAGGGCCAGTCGGCCTGACCCGCGCCCGACCTGACAGGAGACCGACATGAGCAATACCGACTTCGTACTCGCGATCGAGGACCTCACCGTGTCCTTCGACGGCTTCAAGGCGATCGACGCACTCACCCTCTACGTCGATCGCGGCGAGCTGCGCGTGATCATCGGTCCGAACGGCGCCGGCAAGACCACGCTGCTCGACCTGATCTGCGGCAAGACCAAGGCCAGCGCCGGCAGCATCAAGTTCAAGAACCAGGAAATGACCCGGCTGGCCGAGCACAAGATCGTGCGCGCCGGCGTCGGCCGCAAGTTCCAGACGCCGTCGATCTACGAAAACCTTTCGGTGTTCAAGAACCTGGAAGTGTCTTTCCCGCAGGGCCGCAGCGTGCTCGGCGCGCTCGGCTTCCGCTGCACCGACGAGGTGAAGGAGCGGGTGCAGTCGGTGGCGACCGAGATCGGCCTGGCCGACGCGCTCGACACCGAAGCCGGCCTGCTCAGCCACGGCCAGAAGCAGTGGCTGGAGATCGGGATGCTGCTGATGCAGGAGCCCGAGCTGCTGATGCTGGATGAACCCATCGCCGGCATGAGCGTGCGCGAACGCGAACTGACCGCCGACCTGCTGCAGCGCATCTGCAAGGGCCGCTCGGTGATCGTGATCGAGCACGACATGGATTTCGTCAAGCGCATCGCCCACAAGGTCACCGTCATGCACCAGGGAAAGATCCTCGCGGAAGGATCGATGGAAAAGGTGCAGGCCGATCCCAAGGTCATCGACGTCTATCTGGGCCACTGAGCCCATCCACGGAAAGGATTCCATCATGCTCAACGTGAAGGACGTCTTCGTCGCCTACGGCCAGAGCCAGGCGCTGCACGGCATTTCGTTCGAAGCGAAGCGGAACGAAACGATCGCCATCATGGGCCGCAACGGCATGGGCAAGACCACGCTGTTCAAGTCACTGATCGGCGTGCTGCCGCTGAAGAGCGGCCAGATCGAGGTGGCCGGCAACGAAGTATCGAAGGACGAAAGCTACAGGCGCGTCGCCAAGGGCATCGCCTACGTGCCGCAGGGCCGCATGATTTTCCCGACGCTGACGGTCGAGGAAAACATCCACACCGGTCTGGAAAACGCCAAGGTGAAGAAGGTGCCGGAAGAGATCTACGCCCTCTTCCCGGTGCTGTGGGACATGCGCCGCCGCAAGGGCGGCAACCTCTCCGGCGGCCAGCAGCAGCAGCTCGCCATCGCCCGCGCGCTGGTGACCGATCCCAAGGTGCTGCTGCTCGACGAGCCGACCGAAGGCATACAGCCCTCGATCATCAAGGACATCGCGAAGGCGCTGAACGAAATCCGCAAGCTGCGCGAAATCACCATCGTCGTATCCGAACAGGTGCTCAGTTTCGCGATGGACGTGGCCGACCGGCTGTTCGTCATCGAGGGCGGCCGCCTGGTCCATGAAAGCACCCGCGCGGAAACCGATACCGCGCGCATCAAGCAGTTCCTGTCCGTCTGACCCCCGCCGCAAAGCCACCCACCGCCCAACGCCCCTTCCATCCAAGGAGATCAACATGGCAGAGACCCTGATCAAGGTAGACCTGAAGCAGTCGCCCTATGAGAACGACATGGTGCACAACCGCTGGCACCCGGACATTCCCATCGTCGCGTGGGTGAAGCCGGGCGACGACTTCAAGATCGAAACCTACGACTGGACCGGCGGCTACATCCAGAACAACGACAGCGCGGACGACGTGCGCGACGTCGACCTCACCACGGTGCACTTCCTGTCCGGCCCGATCGGTGTCGAAGGCTGCGAGCCGGGCGACCTGCTGGTGGTCGACATCCTGGACATCGGCGCCAAGGAAGACAGCCTGTGGGGCTTCAACGGCTTCTTCTCGAAGAAGAACGGCGGCGGCTTCCTGACCGACCACTTCCCGCTGGCGCAGAAGTCGATCTGGGACATCAAGGGCATGTTCACCGAATCGCGCCACGTACCGGGCGTGAAGTACGCCGGCCTGATCCACCCGGGCCTGATCGGCTGCCTGCCTGACCCCAAGCTGCTCGAAGAGTGGAACACGCGCGAGATCGACTTCATCAACACCGACCCGGATCGCGTACCGGCGCTGGGCTGCCCGCCGTGCGCGCCGACCGCGCACATGGGCCGGCTGAAAGGCGAAGCGCGCGACAAGGCGGCGATGGAAGGCGCGCGCACCGTGCCGCCGCGCGAACACGGCGGCAACTGCGACATCAAGGACCTGTCGCGCGGCGCGCGCATCTACTTCCCGGTCTATGTGAAGGGCGGCGGCCTGTCGATGGGCGACCTGCACTTCTCGCAGGGCGACGGCGAAATCACCTTCTGCGGCGCCATCGAAATGGCCGGCTGGCTGCACCTGCGGGTGAACATCATCAAGGACGGCATGAAGAAGTACGCGGTCAAGAACCCGATCTTCAAGCCCAGCCCGATCACGCCCAAGTACGACGACTACCTGATCTTCGAAGGCATTTCGGTCGA
The DNA here is from genome assembly GCF_000378945.1 of Methyloversatilis universalis EHg5. Lineage (GTDB taxonomy): Bacteria > Pseudomonadota > Gammaproteobacteria > Burkholderiales > Rhodocyclaceae > Methyloversatilis > Methyloversatilis universalis_A. The sequence continues at coordinate 2,662,058 of NZ_KB900539.1, forward strand.
CGAACAGGGCAAGCAGCACTACCTCGACGTGCATGTGGCCTACCGCCAGGCCTGCCTGAACGCGATCGAGTACCTGAAGAAATTCGGCTACTCCGGCGCCCAGGCCTACTCGATTCTCGGCACCGCGCCGGTGCAGGGCCACATCAGCGGCGTGGTCGACATTCCGAACGCCTGCGCGACGCTGTGGCTGCCGACCGACATCTTCGACTTCGACATCATGCCGACCGAGGCCGGACCGCAGAAATTCCTCGACGGCAGCGTGCAGATGCCGATTTCGGAAGACGTCTGAGGACGCCGCCATGCCGACCTACGACTTTCACTGCGAGGCGCATGGCGGCTTTTCCGCCATGCGCAGCATCGCGCAGCGGGACGCGCCCTGCCTGTGCCCGGCCTGCGGCCAGCCGGCCGCCCGCCAGCTGATTTCAGCACCGGCTTTCGCCGACATGCCGGGCCAGCTGCGCAGCGCGCATGCCACCAACGAGCGCGCTCGCCATGAGCCGAAGCTGGCCAGCCGCTCGCACGGCCCCGGCTGCTCGTGCTGCAGCGGCAAGCCCGGCAAGACCACCGCCGTCGCGCGCGACGGCTCCAAGGCCTTCCCCACCAAACGCCCCTGGATGATCAGCCACTGATCGCCCGCGCACGCCTTTCCACCGTTTCAACGCACCTTCACAACCGGGAGTCCAGCACCATGAAAAAATCATCCAACACCCCGCGCCTGGCCGCACTCGCCGCTGCCCTCGCCACCTGCGGTGCCGCGCAGGCCGGCGTCACCGTGGCCGGCCCCGGCGAAAGCTATCTGACGCTGAGCCTGTGGGCGCGTTCGTCCTACTCCAGCGTCGAGAACGCGGCGCCGGACGGCTCGCGCTCCAGCGATTTCTCGATCGATTCGGTCCGTATCATCACCAGCGGCAAGATCACCAAGAACATCGGCGGCATGATCAACTTCGAGCGCCAGTCGGACGAATCGATGCGCATCCTCGATGCGGTCGCCCAGTTCGAACTGACCGAAGGCGTGAACTTCTGGTTCGGCCGCATGCTGCCGCCGGGCGACCGCGCCAATATGGCCGGCCCCTACTTCGCCAACGTATGGGAATACCCGATGGTGTCGCAGTACCCGAACGCCTTCACCGGCCGCGATGACGGCGCGCTGCTGTGGGGCAATGTGCTGGGCGGCAAGCTGCTGTACTCCTTCGGTGCCTTCCAGGGCAAGAACCGCGGTGCCGGCCTGTCGAACGAAGGCGACTCCCCGCTCTACGCCACCCGCATCGCCTACAGCTTCCTCGACCCCGAACTGGGCTACTACGGCACCAACAGCTACTTCGGCTCGAAGGACATCTTCACCGTCGGCTTCGCCTACCAGATGCAGAAAGACGGCGTGGGCACAGCGCTGGCCAAGGGTGACTACAAGTCCTGGAACATCGACGCGCTGTACGAGAGCAAGCTGTCGGGCGGCGGCGTACTGACGCTGGAAGGCGCCTACTACAACTACGACACCGACGGCGTGGCCGACGTGGCTGGCGGCAACATCCTGTGTACCAACATCAACAACTGCGGCGGCGCCACCGCCGGCGACGCCTGGCTGGTGACGGCCGCCTACCTGATCCCGACCAAGATCGGCATCGGCCAGTTCCAGCCCTATGTCCGTTACCAGGAATTCGATCCGGACGCCGGTGCCGGCAAGGCCGACCAGTGGGATGTGGGCCTGACCTATGTGATGGCCGGCCACAATGCGCGCATTACCGGCGTGTACTCCGACATGGAAAGCGCAGCCGGCGTGAAGACCGACAAGTTCATCCTCGGCGTGCAACTGATGTACTGACCCTCCGGGCCGGGCGGGCGCGCAGGGCGCCCGCCTGTCCGGTTTTACGGGCACGCCACGGCGTGCCCTTTTTGCGTCGGTTGTTGCGCCGTTTTTTTGCGCCGATGCAACGCAGCGCCCGCACCGTCACCGCCCTGTCACACGCAAGGGTTTGAATCGGCGGCGTGAATGCACCCGACCCTCTCGTCCGGCACGTCCGCGCCATCTTCCTGTCGGACATCCATCTCGGTACCCGCGGCTGCCAGGCCGAGGCACTGCTGGATTTCCTCCGCCACCACGAATCGGATTACCTCTATCTGGTCGGCGACATCATCGACTTCTGGGCGATGAGCCGCTCCATCCACTGGTCGCCGTCGCAGAACACCGTGGTGCAGAAAATCCTGCGCCGCGCGCGCAAGGGCACCCGGGTCATCTTCATTCCGGGCAATCACGACGAGGCGCTGCGCGAATACACCGGCACCGTATTCGGCGACATCGAACTGCAGCGGGAGTACATCCACCAGGCCGCCGACGGCCGCCGCTACTGGCTGGTGCATGGCGACGACTTCGACCAGGTCACCCGCCACCACCGCTGGGTGGCGCTGCTGGGCGACGTGGCCTACAACCTGCTGGTGAGCATCAATGCGCGGCTGTCGTGGCTGCGCCGCACCCTGGGCATCGCCGGCTACTGGTCGCTGGCCGGCTACGCCAAGCGCAAGGTGAAAAGCGCGGTGAGCTTCATCTACGATTTCGAGGATTCGGTCATGCACGAAGCCCGCACCCGCGGCGTAGACGGCGTGATCTGCGGCCACATCCACGCGGTATCGCTGCGCGAGGTACAAGGCCTCACTTACATGAACTGCGGCGACTGGGTGGACAGCTGCACCGCCATCGTCGAACACGCCGACGGCCGCTTCGCCATCGTCGACTGGGGCCAGGAACTGCGCACTGCCGGCCCGCGCCCGGCGCTGCCCCTCGAAGAAGAGACCGCCGAGGCCTGAGTGCGTCGGGAAGACGGCTGCCTGCCGCCTCCGCGACGCCTCACCAAACCGGTCAGCCCTCCAGCGCGGCGGCCGGTCCGAAGAACTCGTAGCGGGTGCGCTCGGCCGGCACGCCGACTTCGGCCAGCAGGGTCTTCACCCGCTTCATGAAGGGCTTCGGACCGAGGAAGTAGGCGTCCAGCGACGCGGGCTGCGGCAGCCAGCGCTCGAGATGCAGCCGCTCGATGAAACCTTCGGCATGCGCCTGGTCACCGGTGCGCGGTTCGCTGTATACATAGAAGCGCTTCAGCTTCGGGTAGCGCTGCGCCAGCGCCTCCACCTGTTCGCGGAAAGCATGCACGCCGCCGTGGCGGGCGCAATGGATGAAATGCACCTCGCGCCCTTCGGCCAGCGCCTGCTCCATCATCGGCAGCGCCGGCGTGATGCCCACGCCCGCGGTGATCAGCGCCACCGGGCGTTCCGAGGCCTGCAGCGTGAAATCGCCGGCCGGCGGGAACAGATCGAGCACATCGCCCTCCTTCACCGCCTCGTGCAGATGGCCGGACACCCGGCCGCCCGCTTCGCGCTTGACGCTGATGCGGTAGTCACGCCCGTTCGCGGCCGCCGACAGCGAGTAGTTGCGGCGCATTTCCTGACCGTCGATCACCCGCTGCAGGCCGATGTACTCGCCCGGCGCATGGCGCAGCACCGGTCCGCCATCGACCGGCGCGAGGTGGAAAGAGATGATTTCGTCGCTCTCGCGCACCTTGCGCTCGACGCGGAAGGCGCGCGCACCGCGCCAGCCGCCCTCCGCCTGCGCATGACCGGCATAGACCGACTCCTCGGCGCCGATCAGCAGATCGGCCAGCAGGCCGTAGGCGGCGCCCCAGGCCTCGATCACCGCATCGGTCGCGATTTCCGCGCCGAGCACTTCGCGGATCGCGCGCAGCAGGCAGCCGCCGACGATGGGGTAATGCTCGGGCAGCACCTGCAGCGACACGTGCTTCTGCACGATCTGGCCGACCAGCGGGCCAAGCGCTTCCAGGCGGTCGATGTGCTTCGCGTACATCAGCACGCCGTTGGCGAGCGCCCGCGGCTGGTCGCCGCTGGCCTGGTGCGCCTGATTGAACAGCGGCCGCACCTCCGGGTGTTCGGCCAGCATGATGCGGTAGAAATGGGTGGTCAGCGCCTCGCCGCCGCTTTCCAGCAGCGGCACGGTGGCCTTGACGATGGCTCGGTGTTCCGGGCTCAGCATGGTTTTCTCCTGACAGTGAATGAAACGCCGGCGTGAACGTCCCGAGCCACGCCGACGCCTTTACATATCAAGCCGCATGCCATGCCCGGCCCCCTGACAGATCAATGACCTGCAACGGGCCAATGTCAGATCGACTACACTTGGACAAAGTCTTACTGACAACATCAAGTCATTGTGACAACACACCCGCTGCTGTCGGCCCTGATTCCGCTGGTCGATGACCTGTCGCGCGACCTGCCGGCGCAGGAGCGCTACCGCCGCCTGCTGCAGGCGCTACGCGAACTGCTGCCCTGTGATGCCACCGCCCTGCTGCGGCTGGACGGCGAACATCTGCTGCCGCTGGCGATCGACGGGCTGAGCCCGGACACGCTGGGCCGCCGCTTCCGCGTGGCCGAACACCCGCGTCTGGCCGCGCTGCTGGACAGCACCCAGCCCACCCGCTTCGCCGCCGACTGCCCGCTGCCCGACCCGTACGACGGCCTGGTGCTGGGCCATGGCGCCCACCTCGAAGTGCACGACTGCCTCGGCTGCCCGCTCTTCCTCGACGGTCAGGCCTGGGGCGTGCTGACGCTGGACGCGCTCGACCCGGCCCGCTTCGAGGGCACCGACCTCGACATGCTGGCCGGCTTCGCCAGTCTGGCCGCGGCCACCGTGAAAGCCGCTCAGCGCATGGAAGCGCTGGCGCGCCGGGCCGAGGACGGCGAGCTGCGGGCCGAGGCCTATCGCGAGGCGGCCAGCCCGGCCGACAGCCGCGGCATGGTCGGGCACAGCGCCGCACACCGGCGGCTGCTGAAGGAAATCGAGGTGGTCGGTGCCAGCGAACTGACCGTGCTGGTGCACGGCGAAACCGGCACCGGCAAGGAGCTGGTGGCGCGCGCGCTGCACGCGGCGTCGGCCCGCGCGGCGCGCCCGCTGGTGAGCCTGAACTGCGCGGCACTGCCGGACAATCTGGTCGAAAGCGAGCTGTTCGGCCATGTGCGCGGCGCCTTTTCCGGCGCGGTGGCCGACCGTCGCGGCAAGTTCGCGCTGGCCGACGGCGGCACCCTGTTCCTGGACGAGGTCGGCGAACTGCCGCTGGCCGCACAGGCCAAGCTGCTGCGCGTGCTGCAGGGCGGGCAGCTGCAGCGGGTAGGCGCCGAACAGGATGTGCATGTCGACGTGCGGGTGATCGCCGCCACCAACCGCGACCTTGCGGAAGAGGTGCGGGGCGGCCGCTTCCGCGCCGACCTCTACCACCGGCTGGGCGTGTACCCGCTGCACGTGCCGCCGCTGCGCGAGCGCGGCCGCGATGTGCTGCTGCTGGCCGGCCGCTTTCTCGAACAGAACCGCGCCCGGCTCGGCCTGCGCGGCCTGCGGCTGGCGCCGGACGCCCAGGCCGCCCTGCTCGCCCACGACTGGCCGGGCAATGTGCGCGAGCTGGAACACCTGATCGGGCGCGCCGCGCTGAAGGCGCTGGCCGGTTCGGCCGGCCGCCCGCGCATCGTCACGCTGGACGCAGCCCATCTTGAACTGGGCACGCCTGCCCCGGCCGAAGCGGCACGCCCGCAGGTCGTCGCACCGGCCACGGACGGCGATCTGCGCAGCGCGACCGAACGCTTCCAGCGCGACGCCATCGCCGCCGCGCTGGCACGCGCCGAGGGCAACTGGGCTGCGGCCGCACGCGAACTGGGCCTGGACCGCGCCAACCTGCATCGACTGGCAGGGCGCTTGGGGCTGCGCTGAACCCGCAAACCTGCAATTCCATCCTGCATGAATGCGGCATCCGGACAGCCCGACGCCCTTCCATACTGCGGAAGCGCTGCAGAACCGCGGCGCGCATCCACACTACGGAGAATGCCTGCATGAGCAAGACAGCACTGGTCGTCATCGATGCACAGAACGACTACTTCCCCGGCGGCCGTTTCGCCTTGCACCGGATGGACGAAGCGGCCGCCAACGTGGCGAAGCTGATCGCCCGCTTCCGTGCCGACGGGGCCTTCATCGCACACATCCGCCATGAATTTCCGGATGCGGGCGCACCGTTCTTCGAAGCCGGCACGCACGGCGCGCAGATCCATGACAGCGTGGCCGCACGGGACGGCGAACCGGTCGTGCTCAAGCATCAGATCAACTCGTTTCGCGATACCGAACTGAAGGCACTTCTGGACGCACGCGGCATCGGTCACGTGGTGATCTGCGGCGCGATGAGCCATATGTGCATCGATGCCGGCACGCGCGCGGCGAGCGACTTCGGCTATGCGGTGACGGTGGTGCATGACGCCTGCGCGACGAAAGCGCTCGAGTTCAACGGCATCACGGTGCCGCCGGAACTGGTGCACGCGGCCTTCATGTCGGCGCTGGGCTTTGCCTACGCGAAGGTGGTATCGACACAGGACTTCCTGTCGCAGAAAGACTGAGGCCGGTTCAAGAATCAGGTCCGGGGGCCGCCCGTTCTCCGCGCAGGCGGGCCGCGTCGGTTTCAAAAGCCTTTACCAGCCAGTCGGAGACGGCGCGGTAACGCGCGATGCGGCCCGTTGCACGGTGGCTCAGCAGCCACACTTCGCGGTGCAGTTCTACACCCGCGCCCAGGCGGCACATGCCGTCTGCCTCGGGTACGACATGTGGCAACAGCGCCAGCCCGAGGCCGGCAAGACAGGCACTGCGCAGCGTCGCGACGCTGCTCACCTGCACCACCCGGCGCGCACCCGGCACGTGCCGGGCAATCCAGCGCATTTCCGGTGTTTCGGCCAGTTCGGGGCCGTACACCAGCCAGGGCAGCTCATCCCAGCGCTCGCGCGGCGTGTCGGCAAAACAGGTCTGGGCATAGACTGCGAAGCCCAGTTCCCCCACCTTGCGCATCACCAGCGCGGCATCTTCCTGCGGCCGCGCCAGCCGCAGCGCAAAATCAGTCTCGCGGTGCGTGAAGGACAGCGACTGGTTGGATGCGATCAGCTGCAGCTGGAGCGCTGGATGGGCCGCCACCAGCGCGGGCAGGTGAGCGACCAGCCACTCGCCGAACATGAAGTCGATGGCGGTCAGGCGCACCACGCCGCCCACGCCATCGGCTTCGGCGCGCGTATCCACCAGCATGTCGCGCACCTGTCCGTAGATGCGCTCGGCGTTCTCCAGAAAAACCCGCCCGGCGTCGGTCGGCTGATAGCCACCGGGGCCGCGCACGAACAAGGGCGTCTCCAGTGCGCCTTCGGTGGCCGCCAGGCGACGGCTGATGGTGGACGGATCCATGCCGAGCCGTTTTCCGGCCGCGTTCATGCTGCCCGTCTGCGCCAGCGCGAGCAGCAGAGGAATGTCGTTCCAGTCGAAGTCCACTTGGGATGATCCAGTCATGGCGTGTGCCGGCCGCACTGTAGCGGACGCCGCAGGCAAACGGGCGCACGGCTGCCGGTCATGCCTGCGCTGGTGACCGCACATCGCGGCAGGCGCCTCGATCGAGCCGGGCCGCCGCGCGAAACGGGCCGTGATTGCGGCAGACTGCGCCGGCAGCCAGGGCTGCGCATCTTGACCCGTGCATCAAAAGAAACGAATATTCCTTTGGTGCAACATGCACATCGCCAGCGGGACGACCCGCATGGCGTTTCTCGCGACGGGGACGGCCCCGGTTTCCGGAGTTGCTGCCATGTCCTCAATGTCGTGGACCATCCTGTTGATCGCAGGCCTGTTCGAGTGCGCCTGGGCGATCGGCCTTAAATACACCGAAGGCTTTTCCCGCTTCTGGCCGTCGGCCTTCACGGTGACCGCCATGGTGATCAGCGTGGTGCTGCTGGGCGTCGCCATGCGCAATCTGCCGGTGGGCACCGCCTACGCGGTCTGGACCGGCATCGGCGCGGTCGGCACCGTCATCCTCGGCATCGTGCTGTTCAGCGAGCCGGCGAACGCGGCGCGGCTGGCCTGCGTCGGCCTCATCGTGGCCGGCATTCTCGGTCTCAAGCTCACTTCGGCCTGATCACCCGGGCGGGCGCGGCAGCCGCGCACTTGTGCCGGCTGCCCGCTATCGGCGAAAATCGCGGGCTTTCGCTTTTGCCGCGCACACTTGCGTGCGCGGCCTACCCGCACGCCCTTGCGTGCGCAGCCCATCTTTCGAGCCCATCATGACCGACCACGCCGCACTGCCTTCCGACGACGACAACCACATCATCGCGGAGCGGCGCGAGAAACTGCGCCAGTGGCGCGAGGCCGGTGGCGCCTACCCGAACGACTTCCAGCGCACCCATTACTCGGGCGAAATCACCGCCCAGCACCAGGCCGCCACCGCCGAATCGCTGGAAGCGCAGCCTGAGCGCGTGCAGCTGGCCGGTCGCGTCATGCTGAAGCGGGTGATGGGCAAGGCCAGTTTCGCCACCATCCAGGACATGTCGGGCCGCATCCAGCTCTACGTCACCAATGACGGCGTCGGCGAAGAAGTGCATGGCGCCTTCAAGCACTGGGATCTGGGCGACATCGTCGGCTGTTCCGGCACGCTGTTCCGTACCCGCACCGGCGAACTGACGGTGAAGTGCGATGCGATCCGCCTGCTGTCGAAGGCGCTGCGCCCGCTGCCGGAAAAATTCCACGGCCTGTCGGACCAGGAAGCGAAATACCGCTACCGCTATCTCGACCTCATCACCAACGATTCGTCGCGCGCCACCTTCGTCGCACGCAGCCGCATGATGAGCGCCATCCGCGCCGAAATGACGCGTCAGGGCTTCCTTGAAGTCGAAACGCCGATGATGCACCCGATCCCCGGCGGCGCCGCGGCCAAGCCGTTCAAGACCCACCACAACGCGCTGGACATGGAACTGTTCCTGCGCATCGCACCCGAGCTCTATCTGAAGCGCCTGGTGGTGGGCGGCTTCGAGAAGGTGTTCGAGGTGAACCGCAACTTCCGCAACGAAGGCATCAGCCCGCGCCACAACCCGGAATTCACGATGATGGAGTTCTATCAGGCCTACGCCGACTACCGGCAGCTGATGGACTACACCGAATACCTGCTGCGCCACTGCGCCGAACAGGCGCTGGGCACGACGAAGTTCATGTATCAGGGCCGCGAACTGGATCTGGGCCAGCCCTTCCACCGGCTCACCATCGTCGAAGCCATCCGCAAGTACAACCCGCAGTACACCGAAGAACAGCTGGCGGACGAAGCTTTCGTGAAGCAGGCCATCGTGACCCACGGCGAAAAGGTGAAGCCGGGCGGCCTCGGCTCTCTGCAGCTGCAGCTGTTCGAAGCCTGCGCCGAAGCGCAGCTGTGGGAACCGACCTTCATCATCGACTACCCGGCGGAAGTGAGCCCGCTGGCACGCCGCTCCGACACGCAGCCGGACATCACCGAACGCTTCGAACTGTTCATCGTCGGCCGTGAGATCGCCAACGGTTTCTCCGAACTCAATGACCCGGAAGACCAGGCTGCCCGCTTCCTGGACCAGGTGAAGGCCAAGGACGCCGGCGACGAGGAAGCGATGTATTTCGACGCCGACTACATCCGCGCGCTCGAACACGGCCTGCCGCCGACCGGCGGCTGCGGCATCGGCATCGATCGTCTGGTCATGCTGCTGACCGACTCGGCCAATATCCGCGACGTCATCCTGTTCCCGCAGATGCGGCGCGAATAAGCGCCCGTCCCGAACACGGCCGCCGATGAACGCCGATCGAACCGATGCCCGTGGCACCGGTCCGGATCGGCGTTCTGCTTTGCAGCGCCCGCGTACGCCCTGACACACCATGTCCCGACCTCTTCAGCCCCTCGTTCCCGCACCGCTCGAATTCGCTGACGACGGCACGCCGCGCTCGGCTGCCTACGGCGACGTGTATCACTCGTCGGAAGGTGCGCTGGCGCAGGCGCAGCACGTGTTTCTCGCCGGCAACGGCCTGCCCGGCCGCTGGGCCGGTCGCGAACGCTTCGTCGTACTGGAAACCGGCTTCGGCCTCGGCCTGAACTTCCTCGCCACCTGGCGCGCCTGGCGCGACAGCCCGGAGCGCTGCCAGCGGCTGCACTTCGTGTCGGTGGAGAAGCACCCGTTCGCGCAGTACGACCTGACACTGGCTTACCAGCGCCTGCTGCCGCCTGACATGGCTGACATGGCGCAGAAGCTGGTCGAACGCTGGCCGCTGCCGGTGCGCGGCCTGCACCGCATCGAATTCGACGGCGGCCGGGTCATCCTGACCCTGGGCTTCGGCGACGCCGACCCGCTGCTGCCGCAGCTCACGCTGCGCGCCAACGCGATCTACCTTGACGGTTTTTCGCCGGCAAAGAACCCGGAACTGTGGTCACCCCACCTGTGTAAACAGCTGGCACGGCTGGCCGCGGCCGACGCGACGCTGGCCACCTGGAGCGTGGCATCAGGGGTGCGCGAGGCGCTGGCCGGTGCCGGTTTCGTGTGCGAAAAGACCGCCGGCTTCGGCCCCAAGCGCCACATGCTCACCGGCCAACTGCACCCGGGCGCGCAGGCAGCAGCCCTGCGCCACCGGCCGGAACGCAGCGCACCACGCCGGGTCGCGGTGATCGGCGCCGGCATGGCCGGCTGCGGCGTGGCCGAAAGGCTGGCGGCACGCGGCGCCGACGTGCTGCTGATCGAACGCCACGCCGCCCCGGCGCAGGAAGCGTCGGGCAATGCCGCCGGCGTGCTGCGGCCCATGATTGCCCGCGACGACAGCCTGATCGCCCGCTTCTCGCGCGCCGCCTTCCTGCACGCGTCGGCTCACCTGCGCCGGCTGGACAGCGAAGGCCGGCCGCTGAAATGGGGGCCGACCGGCGTGTTCCAGGTCGCGCACGACGACGAACACGAGGCGCTGCAGCGCGCGGTGTGCGCAACCGGCGCGCTGCCGACCGGTCTGGTGCGCTATCTGTCGGACTGGGAAATGACCCGGCGCATCGGCTATCCGGTTGCCGCCGGCGGCTGGTGGTTCCCGCGCGGCGCCTGGGTCAATCCGGCCAGTCTGTGCGCCGCCCACCTGGAACGCGCCGGCGAACGGGTGCAGCGCCTGTTCTGTACCGAAGCGCTGGCGCTGGAGCACGGCGCGAACGGCTGGACCGTACTGGCCGGCGGGCAACGCATCGACGCCGATGCGGTGGTGCTGGCCAACGCGGCGGATGCGCGCGCGCTGTCGCCGCGGCCACTGCCGCTGAGCCGGGTGCGCGGGCAGGTGAGCCGTCTGCCGCGCATCCACCTGCCTCATCTTCAGGTCACGGTCTGCCGCGAGGGCTACATCTGCCCGACGCCGGACGGCGACCTCAATTTCGGTGCCAGCTTCGATCCGGACGACGCGGACACCGCGGTGCGCGAGGACAGCCACGCCGGCAATCTGGCCCGCCTGCAGCGCCTGCTGCCGGACGCCGCGCTCAATCCGCCCGCAGCCACGGCACTGCACGGCCGCGTGTCCTTCCGCACCGCGACACCGGACCGGCTGCCGCTGATCGGCGAAATCGGCACAGAGGATGGCGCCGGTCAGCTCGCCCTGATGACCGGGCTGGGCGCTCGCGGCCTGGTATGGCATCCGCTCGGCGCTGAAATGCTGGCATCTGCACTGTTCGGCGACCCGCTTCCAGTCGAACGCGACCTTCAGAAGGCACTGGATCCCGCCCGGTTCGCCTGCAAAACTTGAGGCAGATCAAAAAGGGTTCGTAAAAGCCCTCACGGAGAAGTGAAGATTTCCCACTCGAAGCCGTTACTGGTTTTGTGCCGGGCAACGCACGACCCCTTCACCGCGATTTTCGCCTGAGGGTCCGTGTCCGGTACGCCACGTCACCAGGAGAGTCGCCGTGAAAATAAATCTGCCGGTTACGCAGAAAGAAGTCTTCCTTGAACCGGGAAAGCCGATCGTCACCAAGACCGACCTGAAAGGGGCGATCACCTACGCCAACGAATCTTTCGTTGCGATCAGCGGCTTCAGTCGCGACGAGCTGATCGGGCACAACCACAATGTGGTGCGGCATCCGGACATGCCGCCGGAAGCCTTCGAAGATCTGTGGAACACAGTCAAGGCCGGCCAGCCCTGGCGCGGGCTGGTGAAGAACCGGGCCAAGAACGGTGACCACTACTGGGTCGAAGCCTTCGTCACCCCGATCACGACCGATGGCCGCACCATCGGCTATCAGTCGGTGCGCAACACGCCCAAGCGTGAAGACGTCGCCGCTGCGGAATCGCTGTACCGGGCGGTTCGCGACAAGAGCGCAAAATTCCCCTGGACCTCGATCAACAAGCCCAGGCTGGGTCTGGCTGGCAAGGTGTGGCTGGGCGCAGCCGCAAGCTCGACACTGGCCGTCGCCGGCAGCGTGATCGGCGGACCGGTCGGCATCGGCCTGGGTGCCGCCGCCGCCGTGGTGGCACTGGGCAGCGCGGCCTGGCAGAACGTCAGCGTGGCCAACCGGCTCGACCAGCTGCACCGCACGCTGCTCGAACTGGACGAGGGCAAGCTGGCCACGCAGGTCGACACGCCCCCCGGTGCGCTGCGTCCGCTGTTCGTGGCCGCCGAAGTGATGCGCATCCATCTGCGCGCCATGTTCGCCGATGTGCTGGTGAGCGCCCGCGAGGTCGACGACCGCACCAAGGAACTGGACGATGCGATGCGCACACTGGTCAGATCCACCGCATCGCAGGGCGAGAACGTGATGCAGGTCGCCGCCGCGATGGAAGAGATGAGCGTGTCGATCAACGAGGTGTCGAGCAATACCGACCGCAGCCTGGAAGCGGTCAAGCGCACCGAACACAGCGCACACGAAGCAATGCAGACGATGGAAGCCGGCATCACCAGCAGCCATCGCGTGGTGACCGTGGTGACCGAGTCGCAGACCCGCATCGCCGAAGTGAATGCGTCGGTCGAGAAGATCCGCCAGGTGTCGCAGGTGATCAACGACATCGCCGAACAGACCAATCTGCTGGCACTGAATGCCGCGATCGAAGCCGCCCGCGCCGGCGAACAGGGCCGCGGTTTCGCGGTGGTGGCCGACGAGGTGCGCAAGCTGGCCGAGCGCACCCGCACCAGCACCAAGGACATCGGCACCGCGGTGACCGACATCATCCAGCTGGCCGGTTCGGCGGTGGATACGATGAGCAAGACCGCAGGCGAAGTGGCCAAATCCACCGGCGAGATCGAAGCGAGCAGCGCCGGCCTGCAAGGCATCTGGGACGCCAGCCGCGAAGCCGCAAACTACTCCGAGGAAATCACCCAGATGCTGCGCCAGCAGTCGCTGGCCTCGCACGAAGTGGCCTGCAGCATGGAGCGCATTTCGAGCACGGTCGAACAGACCAATGTGAGCGTGCAGTCGGTCGGCGACGCGGCGACCCGCCTGCACACCACGTCGAGCGAACTGCGCGAACTGGTGAAGCACCTGGAACGGGCGCTGCACTGATCCTCACCGGTCTGCCGCCCATGGCGGCAGCCCCCTCCTCTTCGCTTTCCCCCTTGGGCGACAGTACCCGACAGCAGCGGGCCTGTCGCTCCTTTCTGTTTACGGCGCTGTTCTGCTCCGGTCCTGCCCTGCGTTCGTCTTGTGGTCAATGCTTGCAGAAACGGTTGTCTGCTCAACCGGCTCCTCGCAATCCGCGAGGCGAGTGAGGCGCGCTCAGTGTGCGCCGGTCAATCCCTTCAGCACATCGGCGACACCACGGGTGTGATCGGCCACCTCGGTGCTGCCCGAAGCGCAGTCCTCGATGCGTTCGAGCACTTCGGTCAGCCCGGATACGCCGGCTGACTGCGCTTCGATCATCTGCGCGACGCGGACGATTTCAGCAGCCAGCGCGGAAATGTCCTTGCCGATGGTGCCTGCGCTGTTGCGCGACTTCTCCGCCAGCATGCGCACCTCGTCAGCCACCACCGCAAATCCGCGTCCGGCCTCGCCGGCCCGCGCCGCCTCGATGGCGGCATTGAGCGCCAGCAGATTGGTCTGGTCGGCGATCTGCTGGATCATTTCCACCACCCGCTGTATGCGGTCGCTGGCCTGCGACAGATCACGCGCGCTGCTGCCGACCTGGCTGGCCTGACCGGCCAGCGCATCCACGGTGCCGACTGCAGTACGGATGACCTCCTGCTGTTCCGACAGCCGGGTGGTCAGATCGGCCACCGAGCCGTACAGATCGCCCGAACACGCCTCGAGCTGGCGAGCCGTGGTTTCGCGGGCGCTCTGCGCGTCGCACATCAGTTCGCCCAGATGGTTCAGGTCGCGCACCACCGGCGCCATGCTCACATCGACATTGCCCGGATCGAGCCGGCTGCCGAAATTGCCGGCGCGGTAATCGGAAATCTGCTGCACCATCACCCGCGACATGCCGGCCAGCTTGGCGTTGTGACGGCGCAGGAAAAAGGCCTTGAACTCGCCGTAATGGGCGACGAAGTTATCGACGTACTCGTCGCGGAAGGGCTCACCGGCTTGTGCCCGGAAGAAGAACACCGCGGTCAGCGTCTGGTTCAGGTTCAGGCCGAGAATTTCGCCGAAGGTGGAAAAGCCCGCGATGTCGATGCCGGCGAACACCCGGTCAAGCGAAGACAGTTCGGTCTTGTTGTACAGCCGCCGCAGCACGCAGTCGTTGAACATGCCGGCCAGCGGCTGACCCGGCTTGCCCTGCATGAAGGCACGGAAATCGCGTTCGGTGGTGGCAGCGAAAGGCGTGCGCCGGACCAGTACCAGTTCCTCGCCCGGCGCCACGTCGCAGTAGAAATCGACCTTGTCGCGCTCGAAATCCAGCGTGGCAACCGACCGCACGAACAGTTCGCCATTGACCCGGATGGCGAAGGAATGGCTGTCCAGCTTGGCCGCCAGTTCGCCGCGTCCGCATCCGAAGGTCTTGCACAGCGCGTCGATCAGCGACACCGCCCGACCGTCGCGGTCAATCACCGAACTGACCTGCCGGCGTTCGACCGAAGCGCTGAAAATCTGGAAGCGGGTGGGTGTCTCTTCGAAGTTCTGGCTCTTGAACACGCCAAAACGCACTTCGGGCGCCATCTTCAGGAAGGTGACCAGGGCGTGGTTGTTGAGCCGGCGGCTGCCGTCGTGCAGCCAGGTATCCTTGAAATCGAGCTTGCCGCCGGCCGAACCGCCGACGAAAAGACAGGGGAAGCGGCCGCTTTCGTACAGCGCTTCCATGAAGAAGGATTCGGAATTCGACAGGCCGTCGAACAGCGCATAGGCAAAGGTGTCGCGGTGGTCGATGTCGATATCCACGCGTGCGCCGCGGATGGCGTTCGCCAGCCGGTCTATCCGCTCACGGTAGTCGAGCACCCGGCCGGACTGCCGCAGATCTTCGCTGGACAGCGGAATCGCCACCGTCTGCGCCGAAGCGATGACCGAACGGTCGAACAGCTGCAGCACCACCCGGTCACGGCCGTCCTGCGCGTCGCAGTAGAGCGATGTGCCGGCCGCGCCGCACAGCTCTCCGGCGGTGGTGCCCAGCGCCATCGCCACACCGGGAAAGCGCGCGCGCAAGGCACGCGCCACCGCATCGATATCGGTGTCCGGCGCCACATAGCCGCCGATGAAGGTCGGCGTGCAGCGGACCGCCGCCAGCCTGCTGTCGAGTTCAGCGCTGCGCAGCTGCAGCGTGACGATGCCGGAATGTGCCGCACCGGTGCGGCGGCCGAACAGTTTCATTGAGCGTTCTCCGAAGTCCCTAACTTCTTCCCGTATTAACCCTTGCGGTGCTTGCGCCGCATTGACCGGGCTTACGGAACCGGTACGGGTGACTTTATGGAGCGGAGGGGCTTTTTTTTACGGCTGTCCAGAGACTGAACACTTTTTCCTCAATGAACACATGAACTTAGCGCAGATGAACATGCTGCTCCGCAGCAAGATGCATCGGTCTGGCCAGTCCGGCTTCCGCCGCCAGCACACGGTCGGCCAGCGCATTGGCACTGTCAAAGGCGTCCTCGATGCGCTCGCCCAGACAGCCGTCAGAGGCATAGCCCAGCCGCGCATCGGCGTCCCACAGACAGGGCTGGCCCAGCGGCTCGAGCACCCGCGCGTAACGCCAGCGGTGGGCACAGCGTTGCACCGGTTCCACCGCCTGGCCAAGGGCTTCGGCAAAGGCCGCGGTCAGCAGCGCCTCGATCTGTTCCGGCTCGCATTCCAGGTGCTGCTGTGACCACTGCGGATCGGCATGCACCACCCAGCACTCGCGCGATCCATCGCGCTGGGGCTTGCCGCTGTCGCGCGCCGCCCAGTTCAACACGCCGCCGGCCGGAAAGCGCAGGCAATCGGCCGCATCCAGACGCTCGGACAGCGCCAGCATGAGCGTCCAGCAGGGTGCGTAGCGGATGCGCTGCATGGCCTCGACAAACGAGTGGAGATCGGCGCCGGTACTGCGGGCAAACAGCGCCGCGGCCTGCGGCGCAGGCACGGTGACCAGCACCGCGTCGAAACAGTCCGGCAACATGCCGCTCTCTTCGGCCAGCCACCAGCCGAAACGGTCTGCGCCAAGCGCGTCGATCAGGGTCTGGGCGCTGAATTCCGCACCCCAGAGCATGCGGGGCGCCAGTGCGTTCATGCCGGGCACCGCCACCCAGCGCTCGTCGCCATCGACCGCGGCCTGCGGCCAGCGGGCCAGTACGCCGGCGCGCTGCCACTCCGGCAGCCGTGCCCGCATCGCGTCACCGCGTACCGACATGAACTGCGCACCGTGGTCGAAGCGCAAGCGACCGGCCACGCGCGTGGCCATGCGCCCCCCGGCCGCCCGCCCCTTGTCGAACACGTGTACCCGCCGGCCGGCGTCGACCAGCCGGCGGGCCAGCGTGCAACCGGCCATGCCGGCGCCGATGACTGCTATGTTGTGCATCCGTGCTGTCCTTCTTTTTTGTGGTGCTCCGCGTGAGCGTGCGTGCCGGATGATGCAAGGTCTGTGCTAGCGTGTGTGCCGACCCGCAAAAATCTTCCGGGCAGCCTGCGCGCCCCGTTGCAACGCCTCATCGATGGCCCGTCCCCTGCTCCAGCATTACCCGCACGCCACGGCACGCTACGACGAACTGCTGTCGGCACCCGACACGCTGCGCCCGCACTGGAGCGCACTGTTCGACGCGATCGAGGCAACCAGCCCGGGCCAGATGCAGGAACGGATGGCAGCGGTACGCCGACAGATCCGCGAAAACGGCGTCACCTATAACGTATACGCCGACCCGCGCGGCGCGGAACGCCCGTGGGAGCTGGACCTGCTGCCGCTGGTCATCCCGGCCGACGAGTGGACGCAGGTTTCCGCCGCAATCGCCCAGCGCGCCGAACTGCTCAACCGCATTCTGGCAGACGTCTATGGTCCGCAGCAGATGCTGGCCGAGGGCCTGCTGCCGCCGGCACTGATCCACGGACACGCCGGTTTCCTGCGACCGTGCCACGGGCTGGAGGTGCCCGGCGGCATCCATCTCCACCTGTACGCGGCCGACCTCGCACGTTCGCCCGACGGAGGCTGGTGGGTGCTGGCTGACCGCACCCAGGCACCGTCCGGCGCCGGCTATTCGCTGGAAAACCGGCTGGTCATTTCGCGCGCCTTCTCCGAACAGTTCCGCGACCTGCACGTCGAGCATCTGGCGGGCTTCTTCGCCACGCTGCGCGACACGCTGGCCCAGCACGCACCAGAGGGCGACGGCCCGCCGCTGACCGTGCTGCTGACGCCCGGCCCGTACAACGAAACCTATTTCGAACACGCCTATCTCGCGCGCTACCTGGGCTTTCCGCTGGTCGAGGGGTCGGATCTGCTGGTGCGCGACGGCAAGGTGTGGCTGAAGCACCTGTCGGGGCTGCGCCGGGTGCACGCCATCGTGCGCCGGCTGGACGACGACTTCTGTGACCCGCTGGAACTGCGCGCCGATTCGGCGCTGGGCGTACCGGGTCTGCTGGACGCCGCCCGCCGCGGCCAGGTGTTGATCGCCAATGCGCTCGGCTCCAACCTGCTGGAAAGCGGCGCCCTGCTCGGCTTCCTGCCGAGGCTGTGCGAGCGGCTGCTCGGAGAGCCTCTGGCCATGCCTTCGCTGGCCACCTGGTGGTGCGGTGAAGAGGCGGCGCTGGAGGACGCAATCGACAAGCTCGACCATCTGGTGATCAAGCCCGCCTTCCCGCAGCTGCGCATCGAGTCGGTGTTCGGCGCTGACCTCGACCGCCGCGGCCGGGCGGCACTGATCGCGAAGATGCGCGCGCGGCCTCATCACTATGTGGCGCAGGAACTGGTGCCGCTGGCACAGGCGCCGGTATGGGACGGTGCAGCCCGGCAGCCGCGCCTGGGCGCACGGACGGTCGGCCTGCGGGTATTCGCCTGTGCCGGTCCGGACGGCTACCGGGTGATGCCCGGCGGGCTGGCCCGGGTCGCCCCGGAACAGCAGGCACGGGTGATCGCCATGCAGCGCGGCGGTGCCAGCAAGGACACGTGGGTGCTGACCGAGGGCGCAGTCGATACCTTCAGTCTGCTGCGCCGCACGGTCGGGCCGTCGGAACTGGTGCGTGCCGGCAGCAATCTGTCCAGCCGCATGGTGGAAAACCTGTTCTGGTTCGGCCGCTACTGCGAGCGCTGCGATAACGCCGCGCGGCTGCTGCGCGCCACCATCGCACGCCACATCGAAAGTGACGACGCCGGCGAAAACGCACTGATCCGTCTGTGCCGGCATACCGGCCAGCTGCCGGCGGATGGCGACGGCGATCCGGGCCCGGCGCTGTGCGCCGCCGCGCTGGCCCGCGACGGTGCGCTGTCCGCGCTGCTGCACCAGCTGTCCGGCGTAGCGTTCAGCCTGCGCGAACGGATGTCGCTCGACAACTGGCGGGTGATCAGCGGGCTGGTCGATGCCGCCGGCCGCGGTCAGGACGCGAGCCCAGGCGCGGCGCTGGAACATCTGGACCGCTGCGTGCAGGCCATGATGACCCTGTCCGGTTTCGCACTCGACGGCATGACCCGCGACCAGGGCTGGCGCTTCCTGTCCATGGGCCGACGGATAGAACGACTGCAGTTCATGTGTGCCGCGTTGGGGCACGCATTGGCCACCGGCGGCGAAGCACCGGACTGGCTGCTCGAACTGGCCGACAGTGCCATCACCTACCGCTCCCGCTACATGACCCGGCCGCAATGGCTGCCGGTGCTCGACCTGCTGGTGAGCGACGAAACCAATCCGCGCTCGGTCGCCTACCAGGCGCTCGGGCTGACCGACTACCTGTCGCGGCTGGCGGCGCAGTTCGGCGCCATCGAATCGGCCGCACTGTCGGACGCGGTGGCCGAACTGCTGGCGCTGCGTCCGGAACAGGACCTGCACACCGGCTCCGGGCGGCTGGCCGGCCTGCTGGACCGTCTCGGCAACGCCGCCTACGTGCTGTCGGAACAGCTCGGGCTGCGTTTCTTCAGCCACGCCGATGTACGCTGGGCCAGCGAAGAGGGTCGGCGATGAGCCGGGTGCGCTACCACGTGCTGCACCGGACGCTTTATCACTACGCGTGGCCGGTCACCGATTCGCGCCAGCTGCTGCACCTGACGCCACGCGACACGCCGACCCAGCGTACGGTGACGCACCGCATTGACATCGATCCGGACCCGGTCGAGCGGGCACGTCGCACCGACTATTTCGGCAATGTGCTGGAACAGCTGTCCATCGGCACCGCACATGACACGCTCACCGTGACCGCCGAAAGCGTGGTCGACCTGACGCCTTCACGCACCGCGGACGCGATACCGTCACCCGCCTGGGAATATGTGCGCGACCGGCTGCACCAGATCGGCCCGGCCCCGCTGATGGAGCCCTGCCAGTATCTGTACGCCAGCCCGCACGTCGAACCGCTGGCCGCGCTGGCGCGCTATGCCCGACTCGACTTCCGACGCGAGCGCCCGCTGTTCGACGCCACTCTGGCGCTGATGCGTCGCATCCACCGCGACTTCGAATTCGACCCGCAGGCCACCACCGTGAGCACGCCACTGGAAACACTGCTGCGGCAGCGGCGCGGCGTCTGCCAGGACTTCGCCCATTTCATGATCGGCTGCCTGCGCGCACTCGGACTGCCTGCCCGTTACGTGAGTGGCTATCTGCTCACCCAGCCCCCCCCCGGACAGCCGCGCATGATCGGCGCCGACGCGTCGCACGCCTGGGTATCGGTGTTCTGCCCGGGCATGGGCTGGGTGGACATGGACCCGACCAACTGCATGCAGCCGGGTGACCAGCACATCACGGTAGCCTGGGGCCGCGACTTCAGCGACGTGACGCCGATGCGCGGCGTCATCCTCGGTGGCGGCGAGCACGCGGTCGACGTGCAGGTCACGGTCACCCCCGAACACGAAACGCCGCCCGGGCTGACGCCCAAGCCTGCGCAACCCCTTGAACGGGGCTGAGAAAACCGCCATACTTATTGTTTTCCTCCGCGGGCACCGTCTGCACAGCTACGGAAACTGTAACGCGACGTGGTCGCAGGTTTCCCACGGCTCAGCCGACCCGGGGTTTGATGATCCGCACGAGGCAGCCCGCCTTCGAGCGCTTGAGAAAGAAATCAGCATGAAACAAGGCATTCACCCCAGCTACGAAGTCGTCGCCGTCACCTGCTCCTGCGGCAACGCGTTCGAAACCCGCTCGACGCTGGGCAAGCCGCTGCACATCGAAGTGTGCGCGTCCTGCCACCCGTTCTACACCGGCAAGCAGAAGATCGTCGATACCGCAGGTCGCGTCGAACGCTTCCGCCAGAAGTACGCGAACGTGCCGCGCGGCTGATCGCAGCGCGCGTTCCCGAAAAGGCAGCCGATGGCTGCCTTTTTTGTTTATGGCCTCTTTTTCGCCTGCATCGCCCGCCAGCACGCCGCAGCTCTCGTCGCCCGCGTGCACAGCCCCTAGAATCCCGACCACCCGAATCCGGCCCCCGCCACCTGATCCCGCCGATGCCCCTTCCATCGCAGTCCTTCGCACGCCGCCGGCCGCTGATCGGCGATCCGCCCGAAACAGGCTTCGTGATCGCGCTGTGCACGCTGTTCCTGCTCACCGGGCTGTTCGGCCGGGACCCCTGGAAGGGCGATGACGCCCTCCACATCGCGGTCGCCCTCGGCTTCGCCCGCGAACCCGGCTGGCTGATTCCCACCCTGGCCGGCCAGATCTGGCTGGACACGCCGCCGCTGTTCCATTGGGTCGCCTCATTCACAGGCCGCGCGGCCGCGCTGGTCGGTGCGAGCTTTGCCGACGGCGTGCGCCTGACCAGCGCCCTGTTCACCGGCCTGTGGCTGCTGGGCAGCGCAGGCGCGGCACGCGAACTGTATGGCGCACCGGCTGCCCGGATCGCACCGCTGATCGCCATCGCCAGCATAGGCGCGGTCACCTACCTGCACGACGCGCAGGCCGCCACCGCACTGCTGGCGGCACTGGGGCTGGGCATGTGGGCGCTGGCACTGATCGCGCGCCGGCCGCTGCACGGCGGCATCGTGCTGACGCTGGCGCTCGCGATCTCCGGACTGGGCACCGGACTGTGGCTGACCGCCATCCTGCTGCTCACCGCTGCGCTGATGCCGCTGCTGCCGGTATGGCGCACCGTGGCGGCCACGCCGCGACGCATGCTGGCCCTGCCGCTGGCCATGCTGGCCGGCACCGCGCTGGCTGCGAGCTGGTATGTGGCGCTCCGCATAGAGCGGCCGGAACTGGCCGCGCGGGTCTGGAACGACGACGTGGCGAGCCTGCTGCCGGACGGCGCGCTGCTGATCGGCGGCATGTCGAGCTGGGTGAAGGTGATGGCCTGGTACGCCTGGCCCGCACTGCCGGTTGCCGGGTGGGCTCTGTGGCAGCGGCGCAGCCAGTGGCGTTCGCCGGTGCTCACCTTGCCACTGCTGCTGCTGCTGCTGCTGTTCGTCCAGCTCGCCGGCGACGGTATCGCCCGGAATCAGCGCGCGCTGCCGCTGCTCGCCCCGCTGGTGGTGCTGGGCAGCGCCGGTCTGCCCAAACTGCGCCGCGGCGCGGCCAATGCGCTGGACTGGTTCGGTGTCATGACGTTTTCACTGCTGGGCGTCATCATATGGCTGGGCTGGGTGGCGATGTACACCGGTTGGCCGCCCCGGCTGGCGAAAACCTTCTCCCGCCTGGAACCGGGTTTTTCGATGCCGTTCTACTTCATGGCAGTGGCGCTTGCCGTCATCATGAGCCTGGCCTGGATGTGGCTGCTGTGGCGTTCGCCACGGACGCCGACACGCGGCGCGGTCAGCTGGGGCTGCGGCATGGTATTGATATGGTTTCTGGTGAGCAGCCTCTGGCTGCCCTGGATCGATTACGGACGAAGCTATCGCGACGTTGCGAAGCAGCTTGCCGACCACCTGCCGGAAGACCGAACCTGTGTCGCCTACACCGGTCTGCAGGAAAGCCAGCGGGCGGCGTTCTACTACTTCACCGGGCTGAAGCCGCTGGCCTACGCCGGTGAGTCGGGTCGTCGCTGCACGGTGCTGATCGCCCACTACGGGCGCGGCGGCAGGAAACCCGCACTCGATGCGGGCTGGACACTGAAATGGGAAGGACGACGGCCGGGTGACCGCCACGAGCACTTCCTGATGTACATGAAGAACCCGACTTGAGAGCGCCACGGGGCGCCGGATGACATGAACCTGTTGATGCAGACTTCGGCGTGGCCCGCACTGAGATCCAAGGCGATCCAGCTGTCGCGCGTGCACCTGCGCAACTTCTTCGAGCAGGATGCAGAGCGCTTCGCGCGCTTCTCGCTGCGCCACGACGGCTGGCTGCTCGACTATTCGAAGCAGCGGGTCGATGGCGAAACCATGACCATGCTGATGGATCTGGTCAGTGCGCTCGACCTGCCGCGCGGTATCCGCGCACTGGCCGCCGGCGACCAGATCAATTTCACCGAACGCCGCGCGGCGCTGCACATGGCACTGCGTGCGCAGGACGGCTCGCACGCCGACGTGGTGCGTGACTGCCGCGCCGCGCTCGAACACTGGGTCAGGCTGATACGCAACCGCGAACTGCTGGGCGCGACTGGCCAGACCATCACCCACCTGATCAATCTGGGCATAGGCGGTTCCGACCTCGGCCCGCGGCTGGCGATGGAAGCGCTCGAGCCTCAGTGCAACGGGCCGGTGGTGAAGTTCGTCGCCAACCTCGATCCGCTGGCGCTCGAGCTCGCGCTGCGCGACTGCAAGCCGGCGCACACCGCCTTCATCATTTCGTCGAAGAGCTTCACCACGCAGGAAACGCTGGCCAACGCCCAGGTGGCGATGAAATGGCTGGCCGACGGGCTGGGCAGTGCCGGTGTCGGTCAGCACCTGTTCGCGGTCACCAACCGGCCGGCCGCGGCACAGGAACTGGGCGTGCCGGCGCACCACTGCCTCTTCCTGCCGGAATGGGTGGGCGGACGCTACTCCGTCTGGTCCTCGATTTCGCTGCCGCTGGCCTGCGCCATCGGCATGCAGGCCTTCGGCGAAATGCTGGACGGCGCGCGCTCGATGGACGAGCACTTCACCCGTGCGCCGATGAACGCCAACCTGCCGGTGCTGTTCGGTCTGATCGACTTCTGGAACGCCAGCGGCATGGGACTGGAAACGCTGGCGGTGCTGCCCTACAGCCACCTGCTGCGCAGCCTGCCGTCCTATCTGCAGCAGCTGGAAATGGAAAGCAACGGCAAGCGCTGCACCTCGACCGGCGAACTGAGCCGCGCACCGACCTCTCCGGTGGTGTGGGGCGGATCGGGCGTCGTCGGCCAGCATGCGTATCACCAGCAGTTCTACCAGGGCACCCGCATGATGCCGATGCACTTCATCGTGCCGCGCGGCGGCCGCGACGAGCGCAGCCGGATGATGCAGCTCAACGCGCTGGCGCAGAGCTCGGCGCTGATGCGCGGCAAGACGCGCGACGAGGCGATGGAAGATCTGAAGCGCAGCGGACTGTCGGAACAGGAAGCGACCCGCCTCGCCCCCCACGTGGCCTGCCCCGGCAATCAGCCCAGCACGACGCTCATCATGCCGGAGATCACACCCCGCTCGCTCGGACAGCTGATCGCGCTCTACGAGCACAAGGTGTTCGTGCAGGGCTGGCTGCTGGGCATCAACAGCTTCGACCAGTACGGCGTCGAATACGGCAAGCAGATGGCGCGCTCTCTGGCGTCAGGCCGGCTGCCGAGCGACGCCGACGCCTCCACCCGCGGACTGCTGTCCGCACTGGAGCACGGCGTCTGAGCAGACAGGGTCAGGGTGCCAGGCGCACCCTGCTCCAGCGGTCCGCTTCGCGGCGATACAGCAGGCGGTCGTGCAGGCGGTCAGCCCGGCCCTGCCAGAACTCGATCGCTTCCGGCTTGAGCCGATAGCCGCCCCAGTTTTCCGGGCGCGGTGGCGCCGAACCGAAGCGAGCCTCGAATTCACGTACCCGCTGCGACAATGACTCGCGGCTCGGAATCACCTGGCTCTGCGGTGAAGCCCAGGCCCCCAGCCGGTTGCCGACCGGGCGCAGCGAGAAGTAGGCGTCCGACTCTTCATCGCTCACCCGGCTCACCGTGCCTTCGATGCGGATCTGCCGCTCCAGCGCCGCCCAGAACAGCAGCAGGCTGGCGTGCGGATTGACCGCCAGCTCGTTGCCCTTGCGGCTGTCGTAATTGGTAAAGAACACGAAGCCGTCCTCACCATAGCCGCGCAGCAGCACGATGCGGGAGCTCGGGCGGCCGTCGGCACTGACCGTGGACAGCGTCATCGCGTTCGGGTCGCGCTCGACCACGCGGCCGGCTTCGGCGAACCAGAAGCGGAACTGGTCAAGCGGATTGTCGGCCGCTTCGGTCTCGTCGAGCGCGCCACTGGTGTAGTCGATGCGGTGGTGTATCGGATCGGTCATCGGAATCTCCTCATTGCGGCGCCGGTGCGCGCTCCAGCCCGGCCACCCGGCTGCCGGCGACCAGCTTGCGCGATGCGAACCAGCCCAGATTGGTTTCGAGCGCGTAACGTGCAGGCCCCTGCGAACAGTGATGGTCCTCGGTCTGCGGCTGCATGTCCTCGATGTTCAGGATGCGCCCCTGTTCGTCGATGAACGCCACGCTGAGCGGAATCAGCGTATTGCGCATCCACATACAGTGTTTCTTGGCCTGCGGAAACACGAACAGCATGCCGGCATCGGCCGGCATGTCGGTGCGGTTCATCAGGCCGGTCATGCGTGCCGGATCGGTATGGGCCACCTCGGCGCGCAGGCGGTACATGCCCACCGCCAGTTCGAGCGTGGGCAGGCCGGCGCAGGCCACCAGGGTGGTCAGCGCCAGCAGGCCGCTGAACAGAAAGTTCTTCATCATGATGAAAGGACGTCGGTCGAATGATGGAGGGACAGCGCAGGCCGCATCTTGATCGAAATCATCCGCGCGCGGAACGCCGTACGCCGGCGGCGGCCGGCGCGCGCAGCAGCGCGGTATCGAGCTCGGCCCAGTCGCCCGGCTGCAGCGTACCGAGCTGCCAGGGGCCGATCGCCACGCGGATCAGCCTGAGCGTCGGATGGTTGATGGCCGCGGTCATCCGGCGCACCTGCCGGTTGCGGCCCTCGGACAGTTCGATCTCCAGCCAGCAGGTCGGCACCGAAAGGCGATGACGCACCGGCGGCGTACGCGGCCACAGGCCGGCCGGTTCGTCGATGCGCCGGACCCCGCAGGGCCGGGTCGGACCGTCCTTCAGCTGCAGGCCCTGCCGCATGCGCCGCAGCGCGGCCTCGTCCGGTTCGCGCTCGACCTGCACCCGGTAGGTTTTCACCAGCTTATGCCGCGGATCGGTGATGCGGTGCTGAAGCGCGCCGTCGTCGGTAAGCAGCAGCAGGCCTTCGCTGTCGGTGTCCAGCCGTCCCGCCGGATAGACGCCGGGCAGCTGGACATGATCGGCCAGCGTCGGATGCATGCCGTCCGGCGAGAACTGGCATACGACACCGAAGGGCTTGTTCAGCGCGATCAGCCTGCTCACGCGCCCCCCGTCGCCACCTGCCCCTGCAGATGGCCGAAGCGCCGCGCGAAACGCAGCTGTTCCGGATAGGGAAAGAAATCCTGGATGTAGCCGTCGCGAATGCGCTGCTGGGTTTCCTGCCAGAACTTCACATCCAGCAGGTCGCGGTGGTATTTCAGGAAGGCGGCGCGCACCTTGGGCGTGGACAGCAGGAAGGTGGCGAACTCTTCCGGGAAGATGTCATTGCGCTGCACCGAGTACCACACCTCGCCGGACATTTCGTACTCCGGACTGGGCGCCGGCGGGATGCGGCGGAAATTGCAGTCGGTCAGGAATTCGATCTCGTCGTAGTCGTAGAACACCACGCGACCGTAACGGGTGACGCCGAAGTTCTTCCACAGCAGATCGCCCGGAAAGATGTTGGCGACCGCCAGCTCACGGATGGCGTTGCCGTACTCATACACGGCGTGATCGATCTGCTCCTCGTTCGCGGTTTCGAGATAGATGTTCAGCGGAATCATGCGCCGCTCGATGTAGCAGTGGCGGATCACCAGCGTGTCGCCGTCGCGCTCGATCATCGACGGCGCCAGCTTATCGAGCTGTTCGAGCAGTTCCGGCGAAAAGCGGTGGGCCGGCAGCGCGATGTCGGAGTACTCGATGGTATCGGCCATCCGGCCCACCCGGTCCACCTGCTTCACCATCAGAAACTTCTTCTTCACCGTGGCGCGATCGGTGTCCTTCGAACTGCCGAAGGTGTCCTTGATGATCTTGATCACGTAGGGGTAAGACGGCAGCATGAACACCAGCATGACCAGTCCACGGATGCCCGGCGCCTCGACGAAATTGTCGTTCGAATGGCGCAGGTGGTTGATCAGGTCGCGGAAGAACATGGTCTTCCCCTGCTTCGCCAGTCCGAGCATGGTGTAGAGCTCGGACTGAGGCTTTTTCGGCATCAGCGTGCGCAGGAAATTGACGTTGGCCGATGGCACCTGCATGTCGGCCATGAAGTAGGCACGCGACAGCGAGAACATGACGCTGACCCGCCACGGCTCGAGCAGGATGGTGTCCAGGAACAGCCCGCCCTTACGGTCGTGCAGCACGGTCACCATGAAAGGGTATTCGTTGTGGCCGTTGATCGCCTTGCCGATCACGTAGGCGGCCTTGTTCCGGTAGTAGGCGGAGTTCAGCACCTGTATCTGCAGATTGGCCTCGCGCGCCGGCCATTCGCCGCCCACGTGTTCCAGCGCCGCACGCACGATGTAATCCACATCGCGGTCGAGATCGGTGAAGTGACGCTGCCAGTCGAAGTCGATGAAGATCTGCTTCACCGCGGCACGCAGACCGGTCTGGTTCGGGTAGTAGCTGCGCCAGGTCGGCGGATTGCTCTCGATCAGTTCGGTCGAGATGGCCGGACGTACGAAGATGAAGTCGTTGTGGAAATACTTGCGGTGCAGGATCTTCGTCGTGACCGAATTGAAGAAGGTTTCCGCCAGTTCCGGCTGCCGGTGATTCACCAGCAGACCGATGTAGAGCAGCTTGGCCTGCTGCCAGGTGTTGTCATCGAGCGAATCCGCGTGGAACTCGCTGTGCAGCCGCTCCACGCACTCGCGAACGCGGTCGTCATAGAACTGAATGCGCTCTCGGATGCAGCGCTGCTGCCCGGCCCAGTCCGCCTGTTCGAAACGCTGCTTCGCGTCGCCGCTGGACGCACGGAAGAGGCTGTAGTGCTTGTCGAAGCCGTCGATCAGCGCCTGCGCAATGGCCTGCGCCACCTGATTCTGTCCTGCCGGGAGGTTCATGGCGTATCCGCACGAGGGAACAATCGCAGGATTCTAGAGCCTGCGCGATCACTGCGGGCTGGAACGCATGGCGGGCGCCTGCTGTCGCAAGGTCACGCGAGCGGTGGATATTGGGGGATAATCGTGGGCGCCCGCAGGCGGCAACCCCGCCACAGGGACAATAACCAGACAACACACCAAGGAGCTGGATGGCATGAGTACTACTCACATCAAGATTCCCGCCGAGGGGACAAAAATCGTTGCCGGCCAGCCTGTGCCGGACAATCCCATCATTCCGTTCATCGAAGGCGACGGCATCGGTGTGGACATCACGCCGGTGATGAAGGAAGTGGTCGATGCAGCCGTGGCGAAAGCCTACGGCGGCAAGCGCAAGATCACCTGGATGGAGGTCTATGCCGGCGAGAAGTCGACCCGCCTGTACGGTCCTGACGTCTGGCTGCCGGAAGATACGCTGGCCGCGCTGAAGGAATACGTGGTTTCGATCAAGGGCCCGATGACCACGCCGGTCGGCGGCGGCATCCGTTCGCTGAACGTGGCACTGCGCCAGGAGCTGGATCTGTACGTCTGCCTGCGCCCGGTGCGCTACTTCACCGGCGTGCCCAGTCCGGTCAAGCAGCCGGAACTGATCGACATGGTCATCTTCCGCGAGAACACCGAGGACATCTACGCCGGCATCGAATGGCAGGCGGAATCGGACAACGCGCGCAAGGTGATCAAGTTCCTGCGCGATGAAATGGGCGTGAAGAAAATCCGCTTCCCGGAAACCTCGGCCATCGGCATCAAGCCGGTGTCGCGCGAAGGTTCGGAGCGCCTGATCCGCAAGGCCCTGCAGTACGCGGTCGACAATGACCGCAAGTCGGTCACGCTGGTGCACAAGGGCAACATCATGAAGTTCACCGAAGGCGGCTTCCGCGACTTCGGCTACGCACTCGCTCAGAACGAGTTCGGTGCGGAACCGATCGACGGCGGACCGTGGTGCAAGTTCAAGAACCCGAAGACCGGTCGTGACATCGTGGTCAAGGACGTCATCGCCGACGCCTTCCTGCAGCAGATTCTGCTGCGCCCGGCCGATTACGATGTCATCGCCACGCTGAACCTGAACGGCGACTACATCTCCGACGCGCTGGCGGCTCAGGTCGGCGGCATCGGCATCGCTCCGGGTGCCAACATTTCCGACAACTATGCGGTGTTCGAAGCCACCCACGGCACGGCTCCAAAGTACGCGGGGCTGGACAAGGTGAACCCGGGTTCGCTCATCCTTTCGGCAGAAATGATGCTGCGCCACATGGGCTGGCTGGAAGCGGCCGATCTCATCATTTCTTCGATGGAACGCGCCATCGGCGACAAGCAGGTCACCTATGACTTTGCCCGCCTGATGGAAGGTGCAAACGAAGTGTCGTGCTCGGAGTTCGGGCGCGCGATGATCGCCCGCATGTAAGGCCCGCACCGGCGTCCGCGGACGCCGGTCGCACAAACAAAAAACCCGGCTTGCGCCGGGTTTTTTGTTTCCGATTCCAGAGTACGGGAATCAGGCTGCCTGGATGTTCGCGGCCTGCTTGCCCTTCGGACCCTGAGTCACGTCGAAAGACACCTTCTGGCCTTCCTTCAGGGTCTTGAAACCACCCATCTGGATCGCCGAGAAATGGGCGAACAGATCTTCGCTGCCGTCATCCGGGGTGATGAAGCCGTAACCCTTGGAATCGTTGAACCACTTAACAGTACCAGTTGCCATTGATCTTATCCTCTCAACCTCTCAAATGAGCCGAAGCTCCCGTACTTAGTTTTGTGTATTTCAAGTTCTGATGTTCTGACCCCGGGAACTACCGACCGCGCCAAGTATCGACAACGGTGCAGGACTGCGACCACTCAAGAGCTTGAAGCAAACACAAGGACGGCTTTTAGCCCAGATACTGCGGTCGGTCAACACGTTTCAATGCTGCACCACGGAAGACTTTGACGCACTTTCGGGGTGCGCGGGAAGCACCGTTGCAGACCCGTGTGCGACACCCTGATGCACCTCTCCGGAAACACGCTGTCCAACATGCTGAACAGACCTGTGCACACGTGCATGAGCAGTGAAAAACCACGCCTTTGCACGTGTTGCAGAGCGGTTGATTGTGATTAGAATGAGGCCATGGTTACGCGCAGGCAGGACGATTCACTCCTCGAACTTGAAAAGACCCGGGTCAAGCCCCCACCTCTGTTCAAGGTCATGGTGCTGAATGACGATTACACCCCCATGGACTTCGTGGTCGGAGTGCTTCAGAAGTTTTTCGGCATGAACCGGGAACAGGCCACACGCGTCATGCTCAAGGTACATACGGAGGGGGCCGGAGTGTGCGGCATCTACCCCAAGGACGTGGCAGCATCCAAAGTGGAACAGGTGTGTACCTTTGCCCGCCAGCATCAGCATCCGCTGGCGTGCGTGATGGAGGAAAACTGAAATGATCGCGCAGGAGCTGGAAGTCAGCCTTCACATGGCTTTTGTCGAAGCACGGCAGAAGCGCCATGAATTCATCACCGTCGAGCATCTGCTGCTTGCTCTGCTCGACAATCCCTCGGCTGCCGAAGTGCTGCGCGCCTGCGCAGTGAACATCGACGAGCTGCGCAAGGAACTGTCTGCCTTCATCAACGAGCACACGCCGGTGGTCGATGGCAGCGAGGAAATCGACACCCAGCCCACGCTCGGTTTCCAGCGCGTAATCCAGCGCGCCATCCTGCACGTGCAGTCGTCGGGCAAGAAGGAAGTGACCGGGGCCAACGTGCTGGTCGCCATCTTCGGCGAGAAGGATTCGCACGCGGTGTACTTCCTGCAGCGTCAGGGCGTCACCCGTCTGGACATCGTGAATTACATTTCGCACGGCATCACCAAGACCGCCCAGCCGGCGGCCGCGGCCAAGCCGGAGTCCGAACAGGGCGAGCAGGAGCAGGAAGGCAGTCAGGCAGGTGGCGCGCTCGACAGCTTCACGCAGAACCTGAATGCCCAGGCCCTGCTCGGCAAGATCGATCCGCTGATTGGCCGCGACCACGAACTGGAACGCGTGATCCAGACGCTGTGCCGTCGCCGCAAGAACAATCCGTTGCTGGTCGGTGAAGCCGGCGTCGGCAAGACCGCGATCGCCGAAGGCCTCGCACGTCGCATCATCGAAGGTCGCGTGCCCGACATCCTCGCGGATGCCACCATCTACGCGCTGGACATGGGCGCCCTGCTCGCAGGCACCAAGTACCGCGGCGATTTCGAGCAGCGGCTCAAGTCGGTGCTCAAGCAGCTGCTCGACAACCCGAACGCCATCCTGTTCATCGACGAGATCCATACGCTGATCGGTGCAGGTGCCGCATCCGGCGGCACGCTGGACGCCTCAAACCTGCTGAAGCCGGCGCTGTCGTCCGGCCAGCTGAAGTGCATCGGCGCGACCACCTACACCGAGTACCGTGGCGTGTTCGAGAAGGACCACGCACTGTCGCGGCGCTTCCAGAAGATCGACGTTAATGAACCCAGCGTCGAGGAAACGGTATCCATCCTGAAGGGCCTGAAGTCGCGCTTCGAGCAGCACCATGGCGTGAAGTATTCGGCCACCGCGCTGTCTTCGGCGGCTGAACTGTCGGCGCGCTACATCAACGACCGCCACCTGCCTGACAAGGCGATCGACGTGATCGATGAAGCCGGTGCAGCGCAGCGCGTACTGCCGAAGTCGAAGCAGAAGAAGGTGATCGGCAAGACCGAGATCGAGGAAATCGTCGCCAAGATCGCGCGCGTGCCCTCGCAGCATGTGTCGAACGATGACCGCTCGGCGCTGCGCAACCTCGACCGTGACCTGAAGAACATGGTGTTCGGTCAGGACAAGGCGATCGACGCGCTGTCCACCGCGATCAAGATGTCGCGCTCCGGCCTCGGCAATCCGAACAAGCCGATCGGCTCCTTCCTGTTCAGCGGCCCGACCGGTGTGGGCAAGACAGAGGTGGCTCGCCAGCTCGCCTACTGCATGGGCATCGAGCTGATCCGCTTCGACATGTCGGAGTACATGGAGCGTCACGCGGTGAGCCGCCTCATCGGTGCGCCTCCGGGCTATGTCGGTTTCGACCAGGGCGGCCTGCTGACCGAAGCAGTGACCAAGAAGCCGCACGCGGTGCTGCTGCTCGACGAGATCGAGAAGGCGCATCCGGACATCTTCAACATCCTGCTTCAAGTGATGGACCACGGTACGCTGACCGACAACAACGGTCGCCAGGCGGACTTCCGCAACGTGGTCATCATCATGACCACCAATGCCGGTCAGGAAACCCTGCAGAAGGCGGTCATCGGTTTCACCGCCGAACGTCAGCCGGGCGACGAGATGGGCGACATCAAGCGCATGTTCACGCCGGAGTTCCGCAACCGTCTGGACGCCATCATTTCGTTCAAGCCGCTGGACCGCGACATCATCCTGCGCGTGGTCGACAAGTTCCTGATGCAGCTCGAAGGTCAGCTGCAGGAGAAGAAGGTCGACGTGGTGTTCTCCGAAACGCTGCGTGACTGGCTGGCCGAAGCGGGCTTCGATCCGCTGATGGGGGCACGTCCGATGGCGCGTCTGATCCAGGACACCATCCGTTCGGCCCTGGCGGACGAACTGCTGTTCGGTCGCCTGACCAGCGGCGGCAAGGTGACCATCGACCTCGACGCGGACAAGAAGGTGAAGCTGGTGTTCGACACCGAAGAGGAAGCCGCGACGGCCTGAACGCCTTCCCGGCCCGACAGGAGGCGGCCATAATGGCCGCCTCTTTTTTTGCCTGCGGCTTTTCGTCTTTCGACGACCATGCCCCTCCCCACTCGAAAGGAGCGCTCCATGACCCTCTCCACCGCCGACCTCTGCGATCAGTTTGAAAGCGAACTGCACATCTGCGCACCGATGTTCCGCAGCTACGGCGGGCGCACCGCCTTCGGGGGGCCGATCACGACACTCAAGCTGTTCGAGGACAACGGTCTGGTACGCAAGGCGCTCGAAGCGCCGGGCAATGGCCGGGTGCTGGTGATCGATGGTGGTGCATCGATGCGCCGGGCGCTGGTCGGTGACCAGATCGCCGCACTGGCGGTCAAGAACGGCTGGGCCGGAATCGTCGTGTACGGCTGCATTCGCGATTCGGCCGCCATCGGCGAAATGGACATCGGCGTGTTCGCGCTGGGCACCCACCCGCTGAAGACGGTCAAGCGCAACGAAGGTCAGGTCGATCTGACGGTGACCTTTGGCGGCATCGATTTCGTGCCGGGCCATCATCTCTACGCGGATGGCGACGGCGTCATCGTCAGTCCGCGCGCACTGATCTGACCTCTCTCACCCCCGGCCGTCGCCGGGGGCTTTCGCAGCGCACAACTTTCAGAAGAAATTTCTGCATTTTTTCACACCAGACAAAGCCACAAAAACACAAGCCTTTGTTTTCATTGAAAACACAGCTTCTTATGTCTTATACAAGACATCTTGTTGCTTTGCCAAAGCCTCTTTATACTGGTGCTCGTCACGATAGCTGTCCGGTTGCATACGCCGGAAGGCTTCCCGGGCGCCCGATCTGATTGCTCCCAAACGCTGCAACAGGTCCACGCGGGTTTCGTGCATCGGCCCGCATCGGTTCAACAGGCCGAAAGATGACTGGTCATCGCAACCGGTCATGGGTGTCAGCACCATCAGCAGCTTCTATTGAGTCAGGGCGTACGGGTGGCAGTCGCCGCCTGTTCGGGTTGTTTTTTTATTCGAGGACATGCAATGAGCACGAAAGAACAGGAAATCGCCGCAATCCAGAAGGACTGGGACGAGAACCCCCGCTGGAAGGGCATCAAGCGCGGCTACACCGCCGCTGACGTCTACCGCCTGCGCGGTTCGGTCCAGGTCGAGTACACGCTGGCCCGCCGTGGCGCGGAAAAGCTGTGGGATCTGGTGAACAACGAGCCGTTCGTCAACTGTCTCGGCGCACTGACCGGCGGTCAGGCCATGCAGCAGGTGAAGGCTGGCGTGAAGGCGATCTACCTGTCGGGCTGGCAAGTCGCTGCCGACAACAATTCGTACGAAGCGATGTACCCCGACCAGTCGCTGTACCCGGTTGATTCGGTGCCGACCGTCGTGAGCCGCATCAACAACAGCTTCACGCGCGCTGATGAAATCCAGCACGCCAAGGGCATCCACGCTGGCGACAAGGGTTACATCGACTACTTCGCCCCGATCGTGGCTGACGCTGAAGCCGGTTTTGGCGGCGTACTGAACGCCCACGAACTGATGAAGGCGATGATCCGCGCTGGCGCCGCCGGCGTGCACTTCGAAGACCAGCTGGCTTCCGTGAAGAAGTGCGGCCACATGGGTGGCAAGGTGCTGGTGCCGACCCAGGACGCCGTGCAGAAGCTGATCGCCGCGCGTCTGGCTGCCGACGTCTACGGCGTGCCGACCCTGATCCTGGCCCGTACCGATGCTGAAGCCGCCGATCTGCTGACCAGCGACTGCGACCCCAACGACAAGCCCTTCGTTACCGGCGAGCGCACCTCGGAAGGCTTCTACAAGACCAAGAAGGGTCTGGATCAGGCCATTTCGCGCGGTCTGGCCTACGCACCGTACGCCGACCTGATCTGGTGCGAAACCGGCACGCCGGATCTGGAATTCGCGAAGAAGTTCGCCGACGCGATCCACGCCAAGTTCCCGGGCAAGATGCTGTCGTACAACTGCTCGCCGTCGTTCAACTGGAAGAAGAACCTCGACGACGCAACCATCGCCAAGTTCCAGCGCGAACTGGGCGCCATGGGCTACAAGTACCAGTTCATCACCCTGGCCGGCATCCACAACATGTGGTACCACATGTTCGATCTGGCCCAGGACTACGTCGCCCGCGGCATGTCGGCCTACGTGGAAAAGGTTCAGGAGCCGGAATTCGCGGCCCGCGACCGCGGCTACACCTTCGTGTCGCACCAGCAGGAAGTCGGCACTGGCTACTTCGACGACGTGACCACCACCATCCAGGGTGGCACTTCGTCGGTGACCGCGCTGACCGGTTCGACCGAAGAAGAGCAGTTCCACTGAAATGCGCCGGGCCCGCAGTCGCGGGTCTGATGCAGAAAAAGGCCATCCGGCGCAAGCCGGATGGCCTTTTTGTTTTTGGATGCAGCGTCAGAGATAGATGCTGGCAGCCCCCCCCCTCCGATGCCTACGTTCAGGGTTCAGCCGCCACCGGCAGTTCCGGCATGTAAGCACCACCGGATTCCCAGTACGCCAGATCACCATAGGTGATCTTCAGCAGATCGACGAACAGGCGCACCCGCAGCGGCAGATGACGGCGTTGCGGAAACAGCGCATAGATGCCCATGGGCGGCGCGGCAAAGTCGCCCAGCACCTCGACCAGCGCCCCGTTCGCCAGATCCTCCCTGATCTCCCAGTACGACCGCCATGCCAGCCCGAGACCGCTCAGCGCCCAGTCCCGCAGCACCGCACCGTCGTTGCACTCGACCAGATGATTGATACGCAGCGTGATCGGCTCGCCATGCGCCATGAAACTCCAGCCCCGCGCCTGTGCACGGTTCGGGCCGAGGCCGAGGCAGCGGTGCTGCAGCAGGTCGTACGGATGGCCCGGCTTGCCATAACGGCCCAGGTAATCCGGGCTCGCCACCACCACCCGCCGGGTTTCGCCCAATTTGATACTGATCATGCTGGAATCGGGCAAGCTGCCTATGCGCACCGCGCAATCGACGTTTTCATTCACCAGATCGACCATGCGATCGGTCAGGTCCAGTGAAATTTTTACCTCCGGATTCAGGCCCATGAAGCGCTTCACCAGCGGCGCCACATGCCTGCGCCCGAAGCCGGCCGGGGCACTCACCCGCAGCAGGCCGGTCGCCCTGGCGCCGCCTGCAGTCACCGCGGCGTCCGCATTCGCCATTTCATTAAGGATGCGCTGGCAATCCTCCAGATAGGCGCTGCCCTCGTGGGTCAGCGTGAGCTTGCGCGTCGTGCGCAGCATCAATTTCACGCCCAGCCGCTCTTCCAGCGCATCGATACGGCGGCCGATCACCGCCGGCTGCACACCTTCGAGCTTGGCCACAGCAGACAGACTGCCGTGAGCCGCGACCGAAACGAAGGACTCTATCTCCTTGAAGCGATCCATTTTGTACTAAAAGTAAAAGATAAATGTACTTCAGGAAAGCTTAACGGATGCATAAGGAAAGTCTAGTATTTGTGCAGATGCAGCAATTCATGCCGGGCACAACCTGGTCTGATGCATCGGACGTTAGACCCCGGTCCTCCCGTCCGCACCGCGCGCAACCCGCTCGCTGCGGCACATCCGCCCGACGACGGCACCACCGTCGCCGATCGGGTGTGAGGGACGGCCACCCTGTCCGGAGCACGGAGCACGCACGCTCACGTCATACCGGCTCTCGAACCGTTATCGGAGCGCACGCACATGACTATCGCTGAATCTGCAGACAAGCTGAACCGGGCAATGGAACTGCCTGAAGGTGTGAGCATCGCCGCTCCGGTCAGCGCCGAATACCAGTCCATCCTGACTTTCGAAGCGCTGTCGCAGCTGGCCCAGCTGCACCGCCAGTTCGAACCGCGCCGCCGCGAACTGCTGGCCGCCCGGGTCACCCGCGCCGCCGAACTCGACGCTGGCAAGCCGATGGACTTCCTCGCCGACACGCTGCATGTGCGCGAGGGCAACTGGAAGATCGCCCCGCTGCCGAAGGCGCTGGAGCGTCGCCGCATCGAAATCACTGGCCCGACCGAGCGCAAGATGATCATCAATGCGCTGAACGCCGGTGCCGACAGCTACATGAGCGATTTCGAGGACTCGAACTCGCCGTCCTGGGACAACCAGATCCAGGGCCAGATCAACCTGCGTGACGCCGTCCGCGGCACCATCAGCGTCGATTACAAGGGCAAGGAATACAAGCTCAACGAAAAGGTGGCCGTTCTGCAGGTGCGCCCGCGCGGCTGGCACCTCGACGAGAAGCACGTGACGGTGGACGGTCAGCGTGTGTCCGGCGGCCTGTTCGATTTCTGGCTGTACTTCCATCACAACGCGAAGGAACTGATCGCCCGCGGCGCCGGCCCCTTCTTCTACCTGCCCAAGCTGCAGAGCCATCGCGAAGCGCGTCTGTGGAATGACGTGTTCGTCGCTGCACAGAAGCTGGTGGGCATCCCCCAGGGCACGATCAAGGCCACTGTGCTGATCGAAACGCTGCACGCTGCGTTCGAGATGGATGAAATCCTGTACGAGCTGCGCGAGCACAGCGCCGGCCTGAACGCAGGCCGCTGGGATTACATCTTCAGCTGCATCAAGGTGTTCCGCAACAACCGCGACTTCTGCCTGGCCGACCGCAGCAAGATCACGATGACCGTGCCCTTCATGCGTGCCTACGCGCTGTCGCTGATCAAGACCTGCCACAAGCGCGGCGCACCGGCGATCGGCGGCATGAGCGCACTGATCCCGAACAAGAAGGATCCGGAAGCGAACGAAAAGGCGATGGCTGGCATCCGTTCAGACAAGCGTCGTGACGCGACCGACGGTTACGACGGCGGCTGGGTGGCTCACCCGGGCCTGGTCGAAGCCGCGATGGCCGAATTCGAAGCGGTGCTCGGCGACAAGCCGAACCAGATCGAAAAGCAGCTGGACGTGAACTACGGCGCCGCCGATCTGCAGGATTTCCGCCCGGAAGGCCCGATCAGCGAAACCGGCCTGCGTACCAACATCAATGTCGGCATCCAGTATCTGGGTGCCTGGATGGACGGCAACGGTTGCGTGCCGATCCACGGCCTGATGGAAGATGCGGCCACCGCCGAGATCAGCCGTGCTCAGGTGTGGTCCTGGATCCGCAGCCCGAAGGGCATTCTGGACGACGGCCGCAAGGTGACCGCCGACATGGTGCGCGGCCTGATTCCGCAGGAACTGGAGAAGATCCGTGCCCTGCTTGGCGATGCCTACACCGAAACCTACGCTCGCGCTGCCACGCTGTTCGGCGACATGTGCGTGGCCACCGAACTGGAAGACTTTCTGACGCTGCCGGCTTACGAACGCATGGAGTAAGCCTACCCCACGCAGCATCATGGACGGCGCCCCAAAAGGGCGCCGTTTTTCGTTCACCCCGGGGCTCGCACGTATCGTCTCGATCCGATACGCTCGTTGGTCGAGCGGAAGAACACCCGCAAAAGGGAAAACAAGGACGAAAAAAAGCCCGCTCTCCGGCGGGCTTGCGCGTCAGCAGGGGCGGCGGTAACCGCCCGGCCTTGCATCACTCCATCGGGTTGACCTTGCCCGGAGCGATCTTGCCGTCTGAACGACCTTTCAGATAGGAAAAGAGGCTATCGATCTTTTCGCCCTTGAGGAACGGGTGCGGAGGCATGCCGCGGTCAGCGTGCGAACCGTCGACGACGATGCCGACGAACTCTTCCTTCGTGTACTTCTTCAGGCCTTCGATCAGCGACGGGCCGACCATACCTTCCTGATTCGCGCCATGGCAACGCTCACAGGCAGCCTGACGCCACACCTTCCAGCCGTTCAGCGTCTTGGCATCGACCTTGTTGCCTTCGGCAACCTTGTACGGCGCTTCCTGCGCCATGGCGGTGGAAGCCAGCGCTGCCAGCACGACGGCGGCGAGTTGTTTACGAATCACAATCAGCTCTCCTCAATTGATTGGTGGGTGTTGCAGTGGGCAAAACGATCTGTCCGGCCAATAGGATTACATGACCTGCGATGGACCGGGAATAAGTGTCGGCTTATGGCTGGCGCTTTCCAGAACTCGCAAGCTTACCGTGCAGTCCTGATTAAAAAAAGAGTCTGAGGCCCCTAACCGATCAACGGCCACCGGTCGAGCCAAAACCGCCAGAACCACGCTGCGACGCAGCAAAATCGCTGACCTCGTTCAGTCGAACCTGTACCACCGGCACCACCACGAGTTGCGCGATACGCTCCAGCGGTTCAAGGACAAACTCCCCTTGCCCCCGGTTCCACATCGACACAAAAATTTGCCCCTGATAGTCGGAATCGATCAGCCCCACCAGATTGCCCAGCACGATGCCGTGCTTGTGCCCGAGGCCAGAACGGGGGAGCACCAGAGCGGCCAGACCAGGGTCTTCCAGATGGATGGCGATGCCGCTGGGCACCAGCAGGGTGTCACCCGGCCTGAGTACGACCGCGGAGTCGATGCAGGCGCGCAGGTCCAGTCCGGCAGCACCGGGCGTGGCATAGGCCGGCTGCAGCGTGCGCAGCCTTTCGTCGAGAATCTTGTAGTCGAGCACGGACATCAGGCGTCTTTCATCAGGCGTGAAACATGTTCGAGAATGGCTCGCGCCACTTCGGTCTTGGGCGCGCGCGGCAGAGGATGACGGCCATGGTCGTCATACAGCACCACCTGGTTGTCGTCGCCCCCCAGGGCATCGCTCACCAGATTGCCCACCACTAGCTGCAGTTTCTTGGCCGCGCGCTTGCCTTGGGCATAGGTGTCCAGATCGTGGCTTTCGGCGGCGAAACCAACGCAGAACGGCGCATCCGGACGGGATGCGACATCACTCAGGATGTCCGGATTACGCACCATGTCTAGCGACAGGGTGTCTGCGCTCTTCTTGATCTTCCGCGCACTGGGCGCTGCCGGGCGGTAGTCGGCCACCGCAGCGACCGCAATGAACAGATCGACCTCGGCACAGCGGGCAATCACCTGCGCATGCATGTCCGCTGCGCTGCGGACATCGACACGCTCAACCCCATGCGGGCAAGGCAGCGCCGTCGGCCCACTCACCAGCGTGACGCAGGCACCGGCTCTGGCCGCCTCCAGCGCCAGCGCGTAGCCCATGCGACCGGAACTGAGATTGGTCACCACTCGAACCGGATCGATGGCTTCGGAAGTCGGGCCCGCGGTGATCAGCACGCGCCGGCCCACCAGCCGCTTAGGGGTGAAATGGGCACGCACCGCCTCCAGCAGTACGTCAGGCTCGACCATGCGGCCGAGCCCCACCTCACCACACGCCTGTTCACCCGCAGCCGGGCCGACGACGAGCGCACCATCGCTGCGCAGCGTATCTATATTGCGGACGGTGGCCGGGTGCTCCCACATCTGACGGTTCATGGCCGGCGCCACCATCAGCGCACAACCGGTGTCGCGTGCCAGACACAGCGTAGTCAGCAGGTCATCGGCACGCCCCTGAACCAGACGGGCGATGCAGTCCGCGGTGGCCGGGGCTATCAGGATGAGCGAGGCATCGCGGCTCAGGTCGATGTGAGCCATGCCGTTGGGCATGCGCGCATCCCACAGGTCGGTCCATACCGGTTCGCCGGTAATGGCCTGAAACGTCGCGGCACCAACAAAATGACTGGCCGCATCGGTCATGACCACGCGCACGCGTGCGCCATCCTTGATCAGCAGTCGGGCCAGTTCGGCCGCCTTGTAGGCCGCGACACCGCCGGTGACGGCCAGCACGACGGAACGTCCCGCCAGCTCGGGCTGTGCATTCATGACAATGGTGTATCCTGAGCCAGTTCGACCACGGATTGTAACGCGATGGCGATCAAGGACTGGAGCGAGGACCGCAGACCACGTGAGCGCCTGCTGCTGCATGGCGCGGAAGCGCTGTCAGCGGCGGAACTGCTGGCCATCTTCCTGCGTGTCGGCGTGGCAGGGAAATCGGCGGTCGAACTGGCGCAGGACCTGCTCGGCCATTTCGATGGCAGCGTGGTCCGGCTGCACAACGCCAGCGTCGCCGAACTGTGCCGGATCAAAGGCATGGGCAGCGCCAAGGCGGCGCAGCTGAAAGCGACATTCGAACTGGCCCGTCGCGGCCTGCACGAACAGCTGGAGCAACGTGACGCCTTCACCTCACCGCAGACGGTCCGCGACTGGCTGATGCTGCGGCTGGGTGGTCTGAATCACGAAGTATTCATGGTGCTGCTGCTGGACGCACAGAACCGCCTACTGCGTGCGGTCGAGCTGTTCCGGGGCACGCTCACTCAAACAAGCGTCTATCCGCGCGAAGTGGTGAAACTGGCGCTGGCCCACAACGCCGCTGCGGTCATCCTGGCGCACAACCACCCGTCCGGGCTGGCCGAGCCTTCACGTGCCGACGAGTTTCTGACCCAGACGCTGAAGCAGGCCCTGGCCCTGGTGGATGTGCGGGTACTGGACCATGTCATCGTCGGCAGCGGTGCCAGCTGCTCGTTCGCAGAACGAGGAATGCTCTGAAGAACTTGAACAAAACGGAATCGATCCGCTATAATCACGAGCTTTTCCGATTCTGGAGCTCGAAACATGTCCCGCGTTTGCCAAGTTACCGGGAAGTCGCCGATGGTGGGCAACAACGTTTCCCACGCCAACAACAAGACCAAGCGCCGCTTCCTGCCCAATCTCCAGCAACGCCGTTTCTGGCTGGAGTCCGAAAACCGCTTCATCAGCCTGCGCGTCAGCACCAAGGGCCTGCGCACAATTGACAAGAAGGGCATCGAAACCGTGCTCGCGGAAATCCGCGCACGCGGCGAAAAGATCTGATCCGGAACCCAGCGTTCCGAACAGCTAGCAATTCCGGCCGCGCCGGATCAACCAATCCGGCTCTGCCGGCATAGACAGGAAGGAAAGACGTCATGGCCAAGGGCGGACGCGACAAGATCAAGCTGGAATCGACTGCCGGTACCGGTCACTTCTACACCACGGACAAGAACAAGCGCACCACGCCGGAAAAGATGGAGATCATGAAATTCGATCCCAAGGCGCGCAAGCACGTGATGTACAAGGAAACCAAGCTGAAGTGAGTTTCCCTGCCATCCTCAGGGATGGCAAAAGCGCAATAAAAAACCCGCCGCTGGCGGGTTTTTTATTGCCTGAAACAAAGACAAAGGACAACAGCCAGTACAGAGGGACGCCGCAAGCCACCACGGACCAAGGGGGCGCCTTGGTCCCTCTACTCCAGCCTGGGATCAGCGCACGACGGTCTGCGCTTCACCCTCGCTGCAGCGCTCGATGCAGCCGATGCGATACACGGTTTCCCCTGCAGCCGACAGGGACTGCACCGCGCGATCGGCATCGGCCGCCGATACGATCACCACCATGCCGATGCCGCAGTTGAACACGCGGTACATTTCCTGTTCGGCCACATTGCCCGCTTCGCGAAGCCAGGCGAACAGCGGCGGCAGCGTCCAGGACGATGCATCGATATGGGCCGACAGGCCAGCCGGCAGCACGCGCGGCACGTTGTCCAGCAGACCGCCGCCGGTGATGTGAGCCATGCCTTTTACCAGCCCCGGCGCTTCCTTCATCAGCGCAAGCAGCGACTTCACGTAGATGCGGGTCGGCTCGAGCACGGTTTCGCGCAGCGTGCGACCGTGGAAGTCAGCGTCGAGATCAGGCGCGTCACGCTCGAGTATCTTGCGCAGCAGCGAATAGCCGTTCGAGTGGGCGCCGCTGGACGCCAGGCCCAGCACCACATCGCCTTCGGCAATGGTTTCACCGCTGATGAGCTGGCTCTTTTCGGCGATGCCAACCGCGAAGCCGGCCAGATCGTATTCACCCGCCGGATACAT
Source organism: Methyloversatilis universalis EHg5 (assembly GCF_000378945.1). GTDB lineage: Bacteria > Pseudomonadota > Gammaproteobacteria > Burkholderiales > Rhodocyclaceae > Methyloversatilis > Methyloversatilis universalis_A. The sequence goes on from NZ_KB900539.1 coordinate 2,704,192, forward strand.
ACCGGGCATTTCGGCCGTCTCACCGCCGATCAGCGCGCAGCCCGCCAGCTCACAGCCGCGGGCGATGCCGCCGACCACGCGTGCGGCCGTGTCGACATCCAGCTTGCCGCAGGCAAAGTAATCAAGAAAGAACACCGGCTCGGCACCCTGTACCAGGATGTCGTTTACGCTCATCGCCACCAGATCCTGGCCCACCGTATCGTGGCCATCGAGCTGGAAAGCAAGCTTGAGCTTGGTGCCCACGCCGTCGGTACCCGACACCAGCACCGGCTCGCGGTAGTTCTTCGACACTTCGAACAGGGCACCGAAACCGCCAATGCCGCCGATCACCTCGGGACGCATGGTGCGCTTGGCCAGCGGCTTGATGCGCTCAACCAGCGCATCACCGGCGTCGATGTCCACACCGGCGGCGGCGTAACTAAGAGGGGCTCGGGAATCAGTGGATGAAGTCATGACATATGGGGCGCGAGGCGCCGCGAAAACAGGATGAATGAACGGGATTGCAGCGGAATCTTGTTAAACTGCGGGGCGTTTTTGCACCGCATTCGCGCATTCCACCCCAAGGGTGCGCATTCTACTCCTGCACGCATCCCGTCATGACCCCTCCCGGCATCAACCGCAAACAAACCTTGCTGTGGGCAGGCGTAGGTGCGGCCATCGTCGGCGTGCTGTGGCTGCTGGGTCCGACGCTGTCTCCCTTCATGCTTGGCCTGGTGCTCGCCTACATCTTCGAGCCGCTGGTCGACCGCATGCACCGGCGAGGGGCACCCCGGACGCTCTCGGTGGTGCTCACCATTCTGCTGGTGATCGGGCTTCTGGTCGGTCTGGTACTCATTCTGGTTCCAGTGATACAGCAGGAGGTCCGCACGCTGATAGAACGCCTGCCGGCCTATCTGACCGCGGCGCACGACCAGTTCATTCCATGGCTGCAGGCGCACTTCGGCATCAGCCTGAAGCTTGATGTCGATAGCCTGAAGAAATTCATCACGAAGAACTGGAGCAGCGCGCAGGATTACCTGATGCTTGCGCTGGAGTACGTGAGCAGCCAGAGCACGGTCATCCTTGGCGTGCTGGCCAATCTGCTGCTGACGCCGGTGGTCATGTTCTACCTGATGCGCGACTGGCGTGAGCTTCGGCAGCGGGTCGGCAAGCTGGTACCCCGCCCGTGGCTGGATCGCACGCTTTCGCTGGCGGACGAAGTCGATGCGGTGCTGGCGGAGTTCCTGCGCGGCCAGCTGTCGGTCATGGTTGCGCTCGCGCTGTTCTACAGCATCGGCCTGTGGATCGCCGGCGTCGATTACGCGCTGCCTCTTGGTCTGCTGTCCGGCCTGCTCGGCTTCATTCCGTATGTCGGTTTTTCCAGCGGCCTGCTGCTGTCGCTGCTGGTCGCCACCCTTCAGTTCCAGGGCTGGTCGCCGGTGATCGGCGTCGCGGTGGTGTATGGTCTGGGCCAGATGCTGGAAAGTTTTCTTCTGACGCCTTGGCTGGTCGGAGACCGTATCGGTCTGCACCCACTGGCTGTGATTTTCGCGCTGATGGCTTTCGGCCAGCTGTTCGGCTTCGTCGGCGTGCTGGTGGCACTGCCCGCCTCGGCCGCACTGCTGGTCGGGCTGCGCGAAGTGCGCCGGCACTATCTGGCCAGCGGCTTCTATCAGGGTGACACGCCCAAGATCATCGAATGATGCGTCAGCTGCTGCTCGACATCCGACCGATCGCCGCCCCCAGCCTGAACAATTTCGTTGCCGGCGGCAACCGCGACCTGTTGGCCCATCTGCGTACGATGACCGGCAGTGAGTCCGGCGCGTCGGTCTATCTGTGGGGCGACAGCGGCAGCGGCCGTACGCATCTGCTGCGCGCGCTGGCGGCGGAATCGAAGGCGCGTGGCCTTTACCTGGAAGTCGATCAGATCAATTTCACCGCGGCCGACACGCTGATCGGCGCACTCGAAGCAACACACGCGAAACTTTGGCTGTTCGACGACATCCATCTTCTTGAGCCGGATGCGCAGATCGCGCTGTTCCGCGCCGTCAATCTGGCGTACACCCGTGGCGTGACCGTAGTGGCGGCAGGCAACAGCGCACCACGAGACCTCCCGTTGCGCGAGGATCTGCGCACCCGCATCGGGCAGATGCTGCCCTTCTGCATACAGCCGCTGCACGACGAAGAGCGCATCGAACTGCTGCACGCACACGCCGCTGCCCGCGGCATGAAAGTCGAACAGGACGTGTTCGACTATCTGCTGCGGCATGGTCGGCGCGACATCCGCTCGCTGCTCGGCATCCTCGATCTGCTGGACGAACACTCCCTGACTCGCCAGCGGCCGGTAACCCTGCCGCTGCTGCGCGAAGTCATGCAGGCAAGACTGATCTGATACGGACCCGATTCATGGAACTGGTACTTTTTGACCTCGACAACACCCTGCTCGCCGGCGATTCGGATTTCGAGTGGGCGCAATTTCTGATTTCCAAAGGCGTGCTCGACCGAGAGGTCTATGAGGCACGCAACGCCACCTTCTACGACCAGTACAAGGCAGGGACGCTGGACATCCACGAATTCCTCGACTTCCAGCTGGCGCCGCTGTCCCGCCATCCGCGCGAACAGCTGGATGCCTGGCATGCCGAGTTCATGACCAGCCAGATCCGGCCGAGACTGACCGATGGGGCTCGCGGTCTGGTGAACGTCCATCTGGAGAGCGGTGCGCTGTGTGCCATCGTCACCGCCACCAACAGCTTCATCACCGGTCCGATCGCGCGCGAACTGGACATTCCTCACCTGGTTGCCACTATTCCGGCGCAGAACAACGGCCAGTTCACCGGCAAGCCGCGCGGTACGCCGGCCTTCCGCGAAGGCAAGATCGAACGAGTGGAGCGCTGGCTGGAAGAACTGGGGCTGTATTTCGGCAGCTTCCGTCGCACCACCTTCTACAGTGATTCTCTTAACGACCTTCCGCTGCTGAGTCGCGTCACCCACCCGATCGCGGTGGATCCTGACCCGACGCTGCGCACCCACGCGAAGGAATACGGATGGCAGATCATGCACCTGCACACCGGCGAAGCGGTGCCTGACGAGGCCTGATCCAGGTGGAGCGCAATACCCGACAGCGTGCGGCCATCCTCGGTGCGATCGAGTCCGCCGGCCGGCCGCTGTCGCCCACCGAACTGCACGGCATGGCACGCAACGAAGCACCTGCGCTCGGGCTGGCCACTGTCTACCGGACGATCAAGTCCCTGCTTCAGGAACACCGCATCCGCGAGGTAAGTCTGCCGGGCGAGCCCGCTCGCTATGAAGTGGCCCATCTCGGTCACCATCATCATTTCAAGTGCACACTGTGCGACCGGGTATTCGATATCGCCGAATGCACCACCGACTGGAGCGCACTCACGCCCCCGGGCTTCGCTGTTGACGCACACGATGTGACCTTGTTCGGGCGCTGCAGCGACTGTCTTCGCGGCACAGCCGCGCCTTTGCCCGTACAGCCTCATCTGCACGAGCACTGACAGACCTGGGCGGATTGGGGTCCGATTCGGATCCCATTTGCATCCAGACGCCAGACGGTCATCTGCCGGGCCTACACGCATCTGCTGCCGCAGAAGGCGATAGCGAGGCTCTTCACTGATGTGGACAGCCCGGGAATGGCTTGATCTATAATTTGATAATGACTTATCAACATCAAAAAATACTCAACCAGCCCGAGCTGCCTGCGAAACCGTTCATGCGCTGGGAAAATACGGACACACTGGAAGGTCTCGCCCACATCTTTGAACCATCCGTGCATCTGATACGCCTGCGCAGGGCTGTGCCGCAGGGCGTACACGACTATCTGAATGCGCTGGATCGAATCGGATTGAGGCTGGATCGCATCCGCTATGTGCTGTCACCCGGAGCAGCCCTGCCGAATGAAGCCCTGCCCGATCTGCCCGGACGGGACTCAATGCAACTTGAGATTCAAAGCTGGTCGGAACTGCTCGCGGATCTCACGGGATGTCCCAAGGTAGGCGTACGTATCGAAATGCCGGATCAGGCCATGTGTCCACGCATGCATGTGGATCACGTCACCTTACGTTTGATCACCACATGGCGAGGGCCAGGCACCGAGTGGCTGGACGAGGCAGGAGCCGATCGCAGCCGGCTTGGCAGCGAAGAAGTCATCCTGTCGCCGTCGGCAATCCACCGGGCAACAACAGGCGACGTACTGTTGCTCAAGGGAGAACGCTGGCCCGGGAATGACGGACGTGGCGTACTGCACCGCTCCCCGCAATCGGATGACAACAGGCAAACGCGAATTCTGTTTGCCTGCGACGCGGTCTGGTAGCGCGGGAGCGATCTGCTTCACTGGCGGCTCTACCGCCCCGGAGCGTCCTTCCCCTGTGACGCCTGGCAAAGAGCCAAGAGCCGGGCGTTTGGCATCCAATGCCCTAGTGGATTACGTGCCAATTGTCGAAATGATTCCAGAGAGGCAAGGCTTCGCGGCACTGATCCGAGGTGCCGATGCAGGCGTGTCCATAAGCCCATTTGCAAGGCGGACTGGATGAAACGCTCGGCTTTACCGTTAGTCTGTAATCCATAGGTGCGGATAAATTTCTGCGCGATATCCAGTTCAGTACAGATCTGAACAAAAAGAACGAATGGAAGACAGGGCGAATGCCGGCGAGCACACGTACGCTCAGAGTGCGTCTGCAGTGATCGCCTGTGGATCGATAGCCAGCATCAGTGAAGTATCCGAGCATCTCGATGCCGATGTGACGCTGTTCGCTCGGCCCTGACGCTCGTAACGCTGTATGGCCTCAGACAGAGCCAGATCGCGAACGCGAGGCAGCTCGGCAAGTCTGAAACCCTCTTGCGCAATACGCCGGTGCCGGCGACGATCCGTGACTGAAGAAAGCCTCGCGGCGCAGCTCGACGATGGAAGCACCAGCTGCTCAGCAATGCCATGGCCTGCGCAGCGTCAGTGGCCACAGACCACCACGCTCACGCATGTCCAGCATCAAGCTCTGGGCTACGAACGTCGGTCAATCGTCAACCGGGCATTGTTGCGCGTGTCCATCAGGTGCCTTGTTCTCTCATGATTGGAGATCTGGCGATTTCCAGCCTGTCAGAGCTTCTCCGCGGGAACACCTGAAACCTCCCAATGAAGCTTTACGCCTAGCCAGCCGGCACGCCCGTGCGATTGACCTGACTGTAGAAAATCTTCTGGTTGTGCAGGCTGCCAAGTAGCTCGTTCAACTCGTGTATCAGGGCGTCACTTTCCGCACTGGCCGAGGGCACCCCATCAGCAATCGCGGCATGAGCCAGGCGGCCGATCTGGTCGCGCAACGCATCTTCGATCAAATCAATGTGGCGGATGGTGAGCTGAAAGGTTTTCTGGTGCTTTGACATAATGGATCTCCCGTGAGCCGTTGCCTCGTGAGCGCCGGATGGTGTCGAGACACTACAGGGTAACGCTTTCATACATCGCGACAAGTCCCGCAGCCGAACTTTCCGACAGCAGGATGCTGGCGGGACCTCGCCGCTCAATCACTACAGGAGTGGAGAGTTGAAAGCCCCCGGCGCGATTACCCCACCAAAACGCACCGCCACTACCGCAAAAACGCAGCCCGATGCAGCATTGTGCTCTCTGGCGGGCCAAGCCTGACAAACAGGCTGCGCTTCAGCCATCGCGCGTCCATCCACGCATTCAAGTTGCCCCACCCCTCGTCGATATGACAGATCTGAAGGTCGGCACCGCTGCACTCCGCGCGGACAGACTTCAGCCACATGCCATGGTGGAAAGAGGAGACAACAAGATGACCCAACGCATACTTTACTTTCTGGTGCCCGGCAGCAACATCAGCCCGTTCGACGTCACCATCGCCGCCGATGCAGGCTTTGATCTAGTGGTCCCGTTGACAGGCATTCGCCCGGAAAACGTCACTGCGTTGGTTCAGGACGCCATATTCTGCCGTCCGCCCAAGCGATTCAACGACACAGGCATATTCATCGGTGGACGTGACGTACATATGGCCACCGATATGTTTCAATCCGCCAAGAGCGCCATGGTTGGCGAATTCCAGGTCGGCGTATTCGCGGATCCAAACGGCGCTTATACGACTTCTGCCGCGGTTGTCGCCTTGGTTGAAAAGGCTGTACGCGAACGCACCGGCACCGGATTGAGCGGACGAACAGTTTCAGTATTCGGACCTGGACCGGTGGGTCTGTGCACGGCCATCCTTGCGGCGCGCCAAGGCGCACGCACTCGACTCTGCCAGCTCACCGCCGACGATGACGCCAAAGCCGCGTTGCGCTTCTGCGAACGTTACCAAGCGCAGATCGAATGGGTGTCTGCAGAAACCCATCGAGACAAAGTGAATATCGTCGCCGACACTGAAATCGCAATCTGCGCAGCTAAAGCCGGCATTCGTATTCTGGACGCAGAAGTGCTTCAGGCTGGTGGCCAGCTCATTGCCTGCGCAGACACCAACGCGGTCCCCCCGTCAGGCATTGAAGGCATAGGCATCAACGACAAGGCCATTCCAACCGACGTTGGTCCCGCCCATTTTCTGAGCATCGGCCCATTGGCTATCGGCAGCCTCAAATACAAGACTCAATTTGGCCTGTATCGGCAGATACAAACCAGTCAGGTCGCCGCGCAGATTGACTTTCCTGAGGCTTACGCCTTCGCGCTGCATGAACTCGCTCGGAGCAATGAGCGCTGAATTTCTTGGTTTAACAGGCTGGTGAAAATCCCGTGCCCTGCCCTCGGGGCGGGATTTGAGGCAAACTCCCGCCCCGAATCGTCTTCCTGTTTTCCCGATTTCTCATGCGTATGCAAGAGAATCCCCAGTGCATCGATGCTCAGCGACGTGAGCCTGAAACACCGCTTGCCGAAGGAGCCCCCGATGCGCACCCTGCGTGCGCTCGTCGATTCCACTCGAACAATTGCTGCGTACGCTGCTAGTGCAGATACTTGTCCGAGATCCGCAGCGAACGCCAGCTCGTCGAACTGCTCGACTACAACCTGCTGTTCCGCTGGTTCGGCTTGATGTAGTCGTAGGTGCTATCTGGATGCGTGTTTGATTCGCACAAACACGAACGCCCGATCACTGATGAGTGATCGGGCGTTGTGTTGTTGGGTAGCCTGGCGCTGACCTACTTTCGCGAGCGGATTGCTCACTATCATTGGCGCGGCTGCGTTTCACGGTCCTGTTCGGGATGGGAAGGGGTGGTTCCACAGCGCTATGGGCACCAGGCTGAAGCTTTGTCATGGAGGCGCGAGGTGCATCGGGCCGCCATGTGGAAGAAGTAAAGGATTGGGGTGATTGTGTGCGCGAGGCACTTTTGATCACCGGTGCTGTTTCAACGATTTGTTGAGCACACGGTTATAGGGTCAAGCCGCACGGGCAATTAGTACTGGTTAGCTTAATGCATTACTGCACTTCCACACCCAGCCTATCAACGTGGTGGTCTTCCACGACCCTTCAGGGGGATCGAGTCCCCGGGAAGTCTCATCTTGAGGCGAGTTTCGCGCTTAGATGCTTTCAGCGCTTATCTCTTCCATACTTAGCTACCCGGCGATGCCACTGGCGTGACAACCGGTACACCAGAGGTATGTCCACTCCGGTCCTCTCGTACTAGGAGCAGGCCCCCTCAAACTTCCAGCGCCCACGGCAGATAGGGACCAAACTGTCTCACGACGTTTTAAACCCAGCTCACGTACCACTTTAAATGGCGAACAGCCATACCCTTGGGACCGGCTACAGCCCCAGGATGTGATGAGCCGACATCGAGGTGCCAAACTCCGCCGTCGATGTGAACTCTTGGGCGGAATCAGCCTGTTATCCCCAGAGTACCTTTTGTCCGTTGAGCGATGGCCCTTCCATACAGAACCACCGGATCACTATGTCCTGCTTTCGCACCTGCTCGACGTGTCAGTCTCGCAGTCAAGCTCGCTTTTGCCATTGCACTTTAGGTACGATGTCCGACCGTACCAAGCGAACCTTCGAACTCCTCCGTTACCTTTTAGGAGGAGACCGCCCCAGTCAAACTGCCTGCCATGCACGGTCCCCGACCCGGATTCACGGGCCTAGGTTAGAACCTCAACGACACCAGGGTGGTATTTCAAGGATGGCTCCTCGTGATCTGGCGACCACGTCTCACAGCCTCCCACCTATCCTACACAAGTCCCGTCAAAGTCCAATGCAAAGCTACAGTAAAGGTTCATGGGGTCTTTCCGTCTAGCCGCGGGGAGATTGCATCTTCACAAACATTTCAACTTCGCTGAGTCCCAGGAGGAGACAGTGTGGCCATCGTTACGCCATTCGTGCAGGTCGGAACTTACCCGACAAGGAATTTCGCTACCTTAGGACCGTTATAGTTACGGCCGCCGTTTACCGGGGCTTCGATCAAGAGCTTGCACCCCATCACTTAACCTTCCGGCACCGGGCAGGCGTCACACCCTATACGTCCACTTTCGTGTTTGCAGAGTGCTGTGTTTTTATTAAACAGTCGCAGCCACCGATTCTCTGCGACCCCGTTTGGCTCCATCCGCGAGGGATTTTACCTACTAGGGGCATACCTTCTCCCGAAGTTACGGTATCAATTTGCCGAGTTCCTTCTCCTGGGTTCTCTCAAGCGCCTGAGAATTTTCATCCTGCCCACCTGTGTCGGTTTGCGGTACGGTCAATCCATGACTGAAGCTTAGAGGCTTTTCCTGGAAGCGTGGTATCTAGCACTTCAGAGCACGTGGCTCCTCGTCATCACATCTCGGCTAAGCCGCGCGGATTTGCCTACGCAGCACGCCTACCTGCTTAAACCGGGACTTCCAACACCCGGCTGCTATAACCTTCTCCGTCCCCCCATCGCATCATGGACTGGTACAGGAATATTGACCTGTTTCCCATCGACTACGCCTTTCGGCCTCGCCTTAGGAGCCGACTCACCCTACGCCGATGAACGTTGCGTAGGAAACCTTGGGCTTTCGGCGAGCGGGCCTTTCACCCGCTTTATCGCTACTCATGTCAGCATTCGCACTTCTGATATCTCCAGCATCCGTTACCAGACACCTTCGCAGACTTACAGAACGCTCCCCTACCATATGTCTTACGACATATCCGCAGCTTCGGCTCGTGGCTTGAGCCCCGTTACATCTTCCGCGCAGGACGACTCGACCAGTGAGCTATTACGCTTTCTTTAAAGGATGGCTGCTTCTAAGCCAACCTCCTGGCTGTCTATGCCTTCCCACCTCGTTTTCCACTTAGCCACGCATTGGGGGCCTTAGCTGGCGGTCTGGGTTGTTTCCCTCTTGACGATGGACGTTAGCACCCACCGTCTGTCTCCCATGCTCGCACTTCTCGGTATTCGGAGTTTGCTATGGCGGGGTAGATCGCAATGACCCCCCCCAACCATTACAGTGCTCTACCCCCGAGAGTGATACATGAGGCACTACCTAAATAGTTTTCGGGGAGAACCAGCTATTTCCAAGTTTGTTTAGCCTTTCACCCCTATCCACAGCTCATCCCCTAATTTTTCAACATTAGTGGGTTCGGACCTCCAGTACCTGTTACGGCACCTTCATCCTGGCCATGGATAGATCACTTGGTTTCGGGTCTACGCCCAGCAACTGAATCGCCCTATTCAGACTCGCTTTCGCTACGCCTCCCCTATTCGGTTAAGCTCGCTACTGAACGTAAGTCGCTGACCCATTATACAAAAGGTACGCAGTCACCCCTTTCGAGGCTCCCACTGTTTGTATGCATGCGGTTTCAGGATCTATTTCACTCCCCTCCCGGGGTTCTTTTCGCCTTTCCCTCACGGTACTGGTTCACTATCGGTCGATCACGAGTATTTAGCCTTGGAGGATGGTCCCCCCATCTTCAAACAGGATTTCACGTGTCCCGCCCTACTTGTCGCACGCTCAGACCCGCCATCTACTTTTCGCATACGGGACTATCACCCTGTATCGTCGGACTTTCCAGACCGTTTTGCTAAGTAAATGGTTTAGTCGTGCAGGCTACTCCCAGTTCGCTCGCCACTACTTTGGGAATCTCGGTTGATTTCTGTTCCTCGAGCTACTTAGATGTTTCAGTTCGCTCGGTTCGCTTCCTCTGGCCTATGTATTCAGCCAGGGATGACCCTTACGGGCCGGGTTTCCCCATTCGGACATCTGCGGATCAAAGCTTCATTGCCAGCTCCCCGCAGCTTTTCGCAGGCTTGCACGTCCTTCATCGCCTGTGATCGCCAAGGCATCCACCACATGCACTTATTCACTTGACCCTATAACGCTGTGCTCGACTTGCGTCTCACACCGCACTACAGGATAGTTCTCAAGCGCTCGCGCTATCTATCCCACCGCTGGTTCAAAGTGGTGGGACGATGCAATCACTACCCATGAGATGCCAGCGCGGTTGAAACGCTGACATCCCTTTACTTCTTCCAAATTTTTAAAGATCAAACTTCGCACCCTTGCGGGTGAGGTCTGGGCAGCATTTCTGCACCCCACGCCTCACACTCAAAGCTACGGCAACAAGTACAGCCGACATCCCGGCCAGAACCAGATGGTGGTGGAGGATGACGGGATCGAACCGACGACCCCCTGCTTGCAAAGCAGGTGCTCTCCCAGCTGAGCTAATCCCCCTATGCCCTCATTCAGGCAATCTGGTGGGTCTGGTTGGGTTCGAACCAACGACCCCCGCCTTATCAAGACGGTGCTCTAACCAGCTGAGCTACAGACCCGGTCTTTCCAGGGTCGGGTGCTCACTGCGGAATCAGCATCTCTGCCTCTCCCGAGCTCCTTGCCCTTGTTGCTTCTATAACAGCCGATAGGTTGTGGACACGTCGCAGTCGTGACTCTAGAAAGGAGGTGATCCAGCCGCACCTTCCGATACGGCTACCTTGTTACGACTTCACCCCAGTCATGAATCTCACCGTGGCGACCGCCCCCCTTACGGTTAGGCTAGCCTCTTCTGGTGAAACCCACTCCCATGGTGTGACGGGCGGTGTGTACAAGACCCGGGAACGTATTCACCGCGGCATGCTGATCCGCGATTACTAGCGATTCCGACTTCACGCAGTCGAGTTGCAGACTGCGATCCGGACTACGATCGGCTTTCTGGGATTGGCTCCACCTCGCGGCTTGGCAACCCTCTGTACCGACCATTGTATGACGTGTGAAGCCCTACCCATAAGGGCCATGAGGACTTGACGTCATCCCCACCTTCCTCCGGTTTGTCACCGGCAGTCTCATTAGAGTGCTCTTGCGTAGCAACTAATGACAAGGGTTGCGCTCGTTGCGGGACTTAACCCAACATCTCACGACACGAGCTGACGACAGCCATGCAGCACCTGTGTTACGGCTCTCTTTCGAGCACCCCCACCTCTCAGCAGGGTTCCGTACATGTCAAGGGTAGGTAAGGTTTTTCGCGTTGCATCGAATTAATCCACATCATCCACCGCTTGTGCGGGTCCCCGTCAATTCCTTTGAGTTTTAATCTTGCGACCGTACTCCCCAGGCGGTCGACTTCACGCGTTAGCTGCGGTACTCAATGAGTCTCCTCACCGAACACCTAGTCGACATCGTTTAGGGCGTGGACTACCAGGGTATCTAATCCTGTTTGCTCCCCACGCTTTCGTGCATGAGCGTCAGTATTGGCCCAGGGGGCTGCCTTCGCCATCGGTGTTCCTCCACATCTCTACGCATTTCACTGCTACACGTGGAATTCCACCCCCCTCTGCCATACTCTAGCTGTGCAGTCACAAGCGCAGTTCCCAGGTTAAGCCCGGGGATTTCACACCTGTCTTACACAACCGCCTGCGCACGCTTTACGCCCAGTAATTCCGATTAACGCTCGCACCCTACGTATTACCGCGGCTGCTGGCACGTAGTTAGCCGGTGCTTCTTCTTCAGGTACCGTCATTAGCAAGCTATGTTAGAGCTCACCGTTTCGTTCCTGCCGAAAGAGCTTTACAACCCGAAGGCCTTCTTCACTCACGCGGAATGGCTGGATCAGGGTTGCCCCCATTGTCCAAAATTCCCCACTGCTGCCTCCCGTAGGAGTCTGGGCCGTGTCTCAGTCCCAGTGTGGCTGATCATCCTCTCAGACCAGCTACAGATCGTTGCCTTGGTAGGCCTTTACCCCACCAACTAGCTAATCTGACATCGGCCACTCCAATCGCGCGAGGTCTTGCGATCCCCCGCTTTCTCCCTCAGGACGTATGCGGTATTAGCACTTCTTTCGAAGTGTTATCCCCCACGACTGGGCATGTTCCGATGTATTACTCACCCGTTCGCCGCTCGCCACCAGGGTTGCCCCCGTGCTGCCGCTCGACTTGCATGTGTAAAGCATTCCGCCAGCGTTCAATCTGAGCCAGGATCAAACTCTTCAGTTTAATTCCCAAAACTCGTCAGAATTCACAGGTATAAGCTTTCGCTTAAAACCTTTGATTCGTATGAGCACTTCAATTTAGTTGTCATGCGATCAACCACCGCCCCCAGTCACCCGGAAACGACAGCTGCTCGCCATCTCAACCACAACGTGCCCACACCTATCGGCTGTTTGGTTTGTTAAAGAACGTTCGCTGCGTCGCGCTGTTTGTTTCGCTGCAGCAGAGAAACGAGACTATAGCGACGTTTTCTTCGTTGCGCAAGCTTTTTTGAAAACTTTTTGCAACGCACTCGACGCCGAGTGAAGAGGCCCGCGTTTCTCTACGTGTTCGATATCGCACTGCGTCATCGAACCCGGGCCACCCTGCTTTCAAACCACTTGCCAACCGGCCCGCATCACGGGCCTCAGAAAAGAATCGGCCCGCATGTCCCGAGGGCTGTGCGGGCCGTCCTGAATCTGGCGGAGAGGGTGGGATTCGAACCCACGGTAGACTTGCGCCTACGCCTGATTTCGAGTCAGGTACATTCGACCACTCTGCCACCTCTCCGGGTTACTGCACGACTTCGTGGTCTCGAAGCGGCGCGCAGTATAGCACCGGGCAACAGCGAATTGCTACTTCCTGTAGCGAATCGCTACTACGTAGCTTTCCTGCGCCCCCAGTGCTTCAGGCACAAATGCGGTCGACACCCGCCATCCACGGACGCAGCGCCTCCGGCACAACGACCGAGCCATCCGCCTGCTGGTAGTTCTCCAGGATGGCCACAAGCGTGCGGCCGACGGCCAGACCGGAGCCATTCAGCGTATGCAGGACTTCGTTCTTGCCCTGTTCGTTCTTGAAGCGTGCCTGCATGCGGCGCGCCTGGAAGGTTTCAAAGTTCGAGCAGGACGAGATTTCGCGATAGGTGTTCTGCGCCGGCAGCCAGACTTCGAGATCGTAGGTCTTGGCCGCCCCAAAACCCATATCGCCAGTACACAACGCAATCTTGCGGTACGGCAGTTCGAGTCTGCGCAGGATGGTTTCGGCGTGACCGGTCAGCTCTTCCAGCGCAGCCCAAGAGCGGTCCGGCGTCACGATCTGCACCAGCTCGACCTTGTCGAACTGGTGCTGACGAATCATGCCGCGCGTGTCCCGACCGTACGAACCTGCTTCCGAACGGAAGCACGGCGTGTGGCAGACAAATTTGAGCGGGAGCGCCGATGCCGCCTGCACGGTATCGCGCACGATATTGGTGACCGGCACTTCCGCGGTCGGAATCAGATAGAACTTTCCGCCGTCTCCACGAGGCACCGCGAACAGGTCTTCTTCAAACTTCGGCAGCTGGCCGGTCCCGAACATGCTCTCCGCGTTGACCATATAAGGTGCGTACAACTCGGTGTAGCCGTGTTCGGTGGTGTGCGTATCGAGCATGAACTGGGCAAGCGCCCGGTGCATGCGTGCAATGCCGGCACGCAGCAGCGTGAAACGGGCGCCGCTGATCTTGGTCGCGGTCTCGAAATCGAGACCACCCAGCGCGGTACCGACATCCACGTGGTCCTTCACTTCGAAATCGAAACTGCGCGGCGTGCCCCATCGCAGCACCTCGAGGTTATCCGCCTCGGACCTGCCGACCGGCACCGATTCGTGTGGCAGGTTGGGCAGAGAGGCAACGAAGCCCTGAATATCGGTCAGCAACGCGGCAAGACGTTCTTCGCCCGCCTTCAGCGCATCTCCCAGGCCAGCGACTTCGGCCATCACTGCCGAGGTGTCTTCGCCCTTGGCCTTCAACTGGCCGATCTGTTTGGAGGCGGCATTACGCTTGGCCTGCAGATCCTGGGTTTCGGTCTGGATGCGCTTGCGTTCGGATTCCAGCGCCTCAAAGCGGGCAACGTCGAGCACGAAACCCCGGGTGGCAAGGCGTTCCTGAACGAAGGCAAGCTGGCTGCGCAGCAGTTGGGCGTCTAGCATGAAAAGAACCTGTGGCTGATGGAACGGGAGCCTGCCCTGAACCTTTCAGAGCGAGCTTTGCAACGTAAAATTCTAACAGCGCGCCGTGCTCCGGGCGTTATAGTCACCCTGCCTCGCAACTTTCAAGCAAATGTCATGCTGTCACTTCGCGACTGTCTTGATCACAGCAATCTGAGCGAACTGGAAGTCGGTGTGCTTGCCGACTACACCGGTCTTTCGCCGATGCTGGCAGCCACGCTGGCCGGTGCGATGCTGCAGAGCGATGGCGGCGCGGACCTCATGCTGCGCCTCCTGCAGGACGCGGAGAAGCAGGCGGCCCAGCGCCTCAACATGGACGAACGTGCTCGCACCCGGGCGGCAGTAGAGCGCTTCTGCGCAGTACACAAGCCGGATCTGCACTGAACCGGTTCAGTTTGCGCGGCACAGGCAGTTCGCTGCATCGCAGGCTCGATCAAGCGCAGGCAGGTACGCCGCCTGCCCGCAGACGACGCGTCGAGGGCCTGGCAAGGAATGAGGCTCAGTCTGCGGGCGCCAATCTGGCCGCCAGACAGATCAGTCGCCCTTTGCCTTGCGGTCCTGTTCTCGCAGCCAGTTCAGTTTTTCGGCAATCTTCGCTTCCATGCCGCGATCGGTCGGGCGATACCACTGCACATCCTTCATGCCGTCCGGGAGGTAGCGCTCGCCGGCGGCGTAGCCCCCCTCCTCGTCATGCGCGTAGCGGTACTCGGCGCCAAACCCCATGTTCTTCATAAGCTTGGTCGGCGCATTGCGCAGATGCAACGGCACCGGGCGTGAACCGTCATCGGCAACGAAGCGACGCGCTTCGTTATAGGCCGCATAGACCGCATTCGACTTGGCAGCGCAAGCGAGGAAAATCACCGCCTGAGCCAGCGCAAGTTCGCCCTCCGGCGATCCCAGGCGCTCATAGGTCTGGCAGGCCTGCAGTGATATTTCGAGGGCGCGGGGATCGGCCAGACCGATGTCCTCGACCGCCATGCGCACGATGCGCCGGCCCAGATAGAGCGGATCCGCGCCGCCGTCGAGCATGCGTACGAACCAGTACAGCGCGGCATCCGGATTGGAGCCGCGCACCGACTTGTGCAGCGCCGAAATCTGGTCGTAGAACGCGTCCCCGCCCTTGTCAAAGCGACGCAGATTGCGCGACAGCGTGCTATCGACGAAGGCGGCGGTGACCGGATCAACCTTCGCCGTGCGCGCGGCCGTGCCCAGCTGTTCGAGCAGGTTCAGCAGCTTGCGCGCATCACCATCAGCGAAGCCGATCAGCCGCGTGCGCGCGTCCTCGTCGAAGTTCAGGCCGCCGAGCGCGCTGTCGCGGGCACGTTCGAACAGCGTCACCATCTCGTCTTCATTCAGGCTCTGCAGGACGTAGACGGAAGCACGCGACAGCAGCGCCGAATTGACTTCGAAACTCGGATTCTCGGTGGTGGCGCCGATGAAGGTGACCACGCCCGATTCGACATAGGGCAGGAAGGCGTCCTGCTGCGCCTTGTTGAAGCGGTGCACCTCGTCGACGAACAGGATGGTGCGTCGCCCGGTGTTGGCGGCCACTGTCTCGGCACGCTGCATCGCCTCGCGGATGTCCTTCACGCCGGAGAACACCGCCGACAGCGCGGTGAATTCGGCATCGAAGGCGTTCGCCATCAGCCGCGCCAGCGTGGTCTTGCCAACGCCCGGCGGGCCCCACAGGATCATCGAGTGCGGAATGCCGGATTCGAAAGCAAGCCGCAGCGGCTTGCCCGGCCCGAGCAGATGCTGCTGGCCGATCACCTCGTCCGGCGTCTTCGGACGCAGCAATTCGGCCAGAGGCGCGTTGGCTGACGTCCGGACCTCGGTCGCGGTTGAGGCAGCGCGCGCGGGTGAAGCCGGCTCGTCCGGCATGCCGAAAAGATCAGTCACTGCAGATCACTCGCTGCCCGGGGTCACTTCTTCGCGTCGTCGCTGATCACGTCGGCGCCTGCAGGCGGCGTAAAGCGGAACTGCGCAGGGTCGATGGCCGGATTGCGCTCGAAGGCGGTGAAACGCAGCTTCGTCGTCTGACCGAAACTGTCGCGCAGCACCATGCCGCGCAGCAGGCCCTCCTTGAAGCCGATGCGCACCGCCTCGAATCCGCCTTCGGTGGCTTTCGGCTTCGCATCCACCCAGTCCAGACCGTCTTCCGCACCGCCTTCGCTCAGTTCGAAGTTCTTCTCCAGCTCGTTGCGGCCGGCCAGCAGTGCGGCCGGCGTGGACGCCAGCGCATCACCGAGTTTCTTGACCGTGACCTGATTCAGGTCGCGATCATGCACCCACAGCTTTTCGCCGTCGCCGACCAGCAGCTGGTAATAGGGCTTGTCATAGGTCCAGCGGAACTTGCCCGGACGCGAGAAGGCCATGGTGCCGCTGGCGTTCTGCGGCTTGCGGCCGGATTTAGCGGTCACCTGCTGGTCGAAGCTGGCGCGGCCGGACTGCGTGGATTCGACGAAAGCGCGCAGCTGCTCGATCGCGCCGGCGGCAAAGGCCGACACCGGCAGCGCCAGTACGACGGCGGCAATGCAGCTTCGAAAGCGTGAAGTCATGGTCATTCCTCGCGGGCGGGCGCGATCACTTCGCGGCCGCCGGTGGCGTTCATCGGGGTTACCAGACCCGACCGTTCCATCTGTTCGATCAGCCGCGCCGCGCGGTTGTAGCCGATGCGCAGATGACGCTGCACCAGCGAAATGGACGGGCGCCGGGTCTTGAGCACGACTTCGACCGCCTGATCGTACAAAGGGTCCGATTCGCCGTCGGCGCTCCCGCCGCCGGCGCCGTCGAGCGACAGTTCGCCGCCGTCGTCGTCACCGGCGCCACTCAGGATGCCTTCGACGTAATCGGGCGCGCCGGTGGTCTTCAGATGCTCGACCACCTTGTGCACTTCGCCGTCGGCGACGAAAGCGCCATGCACCCGGATCGGCACGCCGGTACCCGGTGCGAGGTAGAGCATGTCGCCCTGCCCCAGCAGCGCTTCGGCGCCCATCTGGTCGAGGATGGTGCGTGAATCGATCTTGCTCGACACCTGGAAGGCGATGCGGGTCGGCACATTGGCCTTGATCAGGCCGGTGATCACATCGACCGACGGACGCTGCGTCGCGAGAATGAGGTGAATGCCGGCCGCGCGCGCCTTCTGCGCCAGGCGGGCAATCAGTTCCTCGATCTTCTTGCCGGCCACCATCATCAGGTCGGCCAGTTCGTCGATGACGACCACGATCATCGGCATGGTCGACAGCGGCTCCGGCGTTTCCGGCGTGATCGAGAACGGATTGGTCAGCGGCGTGCCAGCCTTTTCAGCGTCGGCGATCTTGCTGTTGTAACCGGCCAGATTGCGCACGCCCATCGCCGACATGAGCTTGTAGCGGCGGTCCATTTCGCCGACGCACCAGTTCAGCGCGTTGGCGGCGTGCCGCATGTCGGTCACTACCGGCGCCAGCAGATGCGGAATGCCTTCATAGACCGACAGTTCCAGCATTTTCGGGTCGACCATGATGAGCCGCACCTTGCTCGGGTCCGCCTTGTACAGCAGCGACAGGATCATCGCGTTGATCGCCACCGACTTGCCGGAGCCGGTGGTACCGGCGACCAGCACGTGCGGCATGCGCGCGAGATCGGCCACCATGGGCTGACCGCCGATGTCCTTGCCCAGCGCCATCGTGAGCGGGCTGGCCATGTCGTGATAGACCGCGGAGCCGAGGATTTCCGACAGCCGCACGATCTGCCGCCGGGTATTCGGAATTTCCAGCCCCATGCAGGTCTTGCCGGGGATGGTTTCGACCACGCGTATGCTCATGACCGACAGCGCGCGCGCCAGATCCTTCACCAGATTGACGATCTGGCTGCCCTTCACGCCGGTCGCCGGTTCGATTTCGTAGCGCGTGATGACCGGGCCCGGATAGGCCGCCAGCACCTTCACCTCGACGTTGAAGTCGGCCAGCTTGCGTTCGATCTGGCGGGAAATCAGTTCCAGCGACTCCGGGCTGGGCGGCTCGACCTCGTGCTTGGCTTCGTCCAGCAGCGCCAGCGGCGGCAGCGAACCCGGCAGATCGGCAAACAGCGTCTGCTGGCGTTCCTTCTCCACCCGTTCCGACTTCTGCACCTCGACTTCCGGCACCTCGATGCGTACGGGTTCGCGCCGGCGGGTCGGCTTGCGGCGCTCGGCCTCGACCACCGCCTCACGCTGTTCCGCCACCTGTTCGCCGATGCGGCGGTCGCGCCAGCGAATCACCGCGTGCAGTGCCGCGAACCAGCCGGTTTCAAGACCGTTGCCTACCCGCTCGGCCGCGCGCAGCCAGGTCACCCCGGTCATCGCGCTCAGGCCGACGCACAGCGTGACCAGCAGCAGCAGCGTGCTGCCGGTGAAACCGAAAGCCCCGCTCAGCAACCGCCCGAGTTCCATGCCCACCATGCCGCCCGGACCGACCGGCAGTTCGGCTTTCAGACTGTAGAAACGGATGGCTTCCAGTGCGCAGCTGGCCAGCAGCACAATCAGGAAACCGGCCAGCGCGACGAACAGCGGACGGCGGTCCTCACGACGCTCGGCGCTGCGGGCCAGCCAGACGCAGCCGCCTATCAGCATGGCCACCCACCACCAGGCGGACAGGCCGAACAGGAAAAGCGCCAGATCGGACAGCCAGGCGCCGAAGCGGCCACCCGGGTTGTGCACCTGCTCGACGATGGACGCGTGCGACCAGCCAGGGTCGGCGCGGTCGTAACCGCCCAGCACCATGACCAGATAGAGCGCAAGCGCGCCCAGGATGAGCCACCGTGCTTCGTGCAGCACGGCGGCGATGCGTTCGGGAAGGGGAAGCTGCTGAGCGTCTTTCGCCACAGGGGAAATGGCGCGGGGCCGGGGGAGAAACAAAGCCGGATTATATAAGCGGCACGGGCCGCATCAGCGGCCCGTGTGCATCAGGGGGAAACAGCCGGGTCAGACGGTTTCGAGCCGCTCGCGCAGCAGGATCTTGCCGTTGGTTTCCTCGATCAGGCCCTGCAGGTGCAGGTCCTTCATGACGCGCGACACCATTTCGCGCGACGCACCGATCATCTTGGCGATGTCCTGCTTGGAAATCTTGCGGTTCACCACCTTCTCGCCATTGACCTCGTCGGCCATTTCCAGCAGCAGGCGGGCAACACGGCCATAGACATCCATCAGCGCCAGGCTTTCGATCTTGCGGTCGGCGGTGCGCAGGCGCGCCACCAGATTGCGCATGATGAACATCGACACTTCGAAGTTCTCCTGCAGCACCCGCTTGAAATCGCTCTTGGCGATCACGATGAGATCGCTGGGCACCACGGTCACCACGGTGGCGGAGCGCGGGTTGTCATCCAGCACGCCCATTTCGCCGAACAGTTCGCCCGGGCCGAGCATGGACAGGATGACTTCGCGACCTTCCTCGTCGCTCACCAGCACCTTGAGACTGCCGGAAAGAACCAGATATACGAAATCGGTCTTGTCACCAGCGCGCACCACGATGGAACCACGCGGCACGCGCCGCATGTTCGAAACCTTGGCGATCGGCTCCAGGCTCGCGTCGGCCAGACCGCTGAACATCGAAAACGTCCGCAGAGCGGTAATTGAAACGGGGTGAGCCGTTACCATCAAAAGACCTCCTGATACGGGCATGCCGGATGGGGCAACAGGCTGCGCCGCTTTGAATGGATCGTCGCGCCTGTGGTCGTTGCCGAGGCCGCGTCGCTGCGTGCCTTCAGCCTGATCGAGCCACAAACACTGAAGCGGCCCTGATTATAGGGAGTTTTTCACAGCGGAAACAAACTGACCCATTATCTGTCACCTGTATCGGTCCTGACTCACCCGAACTTGAGCCCGGGCAGCCGATGCAGGCCGGCTCGCTATAATCGCCCGACTCCTTTTCAATACAACGAACGGAATACCGCCATGGCTGTACGTCATTCCCGCCTGCTCATCCTCGGTTCGGGCCCGGCCGGCTATACCGCCGCCGTCTATGCCGCCCGTGCCAACCTCAAGCCGGTGCTGATCACCGGCCTGGCGCAGGGCGGTCAGCTGATGACCACCACCGACGTGGATAACTGGCCGGCGGACGCCGACGGTGTCCAGGGCCCGGACCTGATGTCCCGCTTCCAGCGCCACGCCGAGCGCTTCGAAACCGAAATGGTGTTCGACCACATCCACACCGCGCACCTGAAGGAAAAGCCGATCCGTCTGGTCGGCGACAGTGGCGAGTACACCTGCGACGCACTCATCATCGCCACCGGCGCCAGTGCCAAATACCTCGGCCTGCCGTCGGAAGAGACCTTCGCCGGCAAGGGCGTGTCCGCCTGCGCCACCTGCGACGGCTTCTTCTACCGCAACCAGGACGTGGCGGTGATCGGCGGCGGCAATACCGCGGTCGAAGAGGCGCTCTACCTGTCGAACATCGCGCGCCACGTGACCGTGGTGCATCGCCGCGACAAGTTCAAGTCCGAGAAAATCCTGCAGGACAAGCTGTTCGAAAAGGAAAAGCAGGGCAAGGTCACCATCCGCTGGAACAGCACGCTGGACGAAGTGCTGGGCGACAAGACCGGCGTGACCGGCATGCGCATCAAGTCGACGCAGGACGGCAGCACCGAGGACGTCGCGCTCGCCGGCGTGTTCATCGCCATCGGCCACCAGCCCAACACCCAGCTTTTCGAAGGCCAGCTCGAGATGGAAGGCGGCTATCTGGTGACCCAGGCCGGCCGCAACGGCAATTTCACCGCCACCAGCATTGCCGGTGTGTTCGCGGCCGGCGACGTGCAGGACCACATCTACCGGCAGGCGGTCACCAGCGCCGGCACCGGCTGCATGGCGGCACTGGACGCCGAACGCTACCTGGACAGTCTCGGCCTGGCCTGAGTGCGGTCGCAAGACCCGCTGCATGTCATCGAAGAAGCGGCGCCACCCGAAGGCGCCCGCGCTGCCCAGCGAGGACGACATCGCGCTGTTCCGGCAGGCGGTGGTCGGCGTACAGCCGATCACCACCGACCGCGTCCTGCTTGAGCTTCCGCCGCCGCGCGCCTGGCCTGCGCAGCGCGAAGCCGACGACCTGTCGGTGCTGGCCGAATCGCTGCGCGGCCCGCTGTCCATCGACCTCAGACTTGAGGGGGGCGAAGAGCCTTCCTTCCTGCGCGCCGGACTGACCCGGCAGGTGCTGCGCGACCTGCGCCGCGGCCGCTGGGTGTCACAGGGGCAGATCGACCTGCACGGCGCCACGCGCGACGTGGCACACGACCTTGTGGTCGAATTCCTGCACGACGCTCACCGCCGCGGCATTCGCTGCGTGCGGGTGATACACGGGAAAGGACTGGGATCTCCCGGACGGGAGCCGGTACTGAAAGGACTGGTGCTGCGCTGGCTGATGCACCGGCCGGAGGTGCTCGCCTTCTGTCAGGCCCGGCCGCACGAAGGCGGCGCCGGGGCCCTGATGGTGCTGCTGAAGCCGGCCACGCGCGACTGAGTCAGGCCTTCGCCTGACTGCGCGCCGCCGGCCGCGGCGGAAATCAGATCGCCGCTTCGCCGGCTTCGCCGGTGCGGATGCGGATCACCTGCTCGACCGGCATCACGAAAATCTTGCCATCGCCGATCTTGCCAGTGCGCGCGGCCTTGATGATGGCCTCCACCGCCTGTTCGACCGTCTCGTCGGCCACGATCACCTCGATCTTGATCTTGGGCAGGAAGTCGACCACGTACTCGGCGCCGCGGTACAGCTCGGTATGGCCCTTCTGGCGGCCGAAACCCTTTACCTCGGTGACGGTAAGACCGGTCACACCGACTTCGGACAGACCTTCGCGGACTTCGTCGAGCTTGAACGGCTTGATGATTGCTTCGATTTTCTTCATGGGGCGCTCTCCTCGCTGAGGCGGCGAAGTATAAAGGTTCGAACGCCTCAGAAGGGTGCATATTCGGAAGTGCGCTGCGGCGTCCCACCCGCCACCGGCGCACGGAACACGCACTCAAGCCCCTGTTGTGACAACCGATAACGCTGTTCACGACAAGAGCGCTCGGAGATCCGGATGAAGGGCATGGTGTTTACCGAATTCATCGACATGGTGGAACAGCGCTACACCCCGGAACTGATGGACGAGGTGATCCAGGCGGTCGCGCCACCCAATGGCGGCGCCTACACCGCGGTCGGCCATTACGATCACCGCGAACTGGTGAATATGGTGGTCGAACTGTCGGCCCGCACCGGTGCGCCGGTGTCCGATCTGGTGAAAACCTTCGGTGAGTACCTGTTCGGGCGCTTCCACAAGGGCTACCCCCAGTTGTTTGCCGGCATGAAGGACGCGTTCCAGATGCTGTCCAGCATTGAATCCATCATCCACCCGGAGGTACGCAAGCTCTATCCGGATGCCCGGCCGCCCCATTTCGACATCGGTGGTGACGGCGTCAGGACGCTGGAAATGACCTACCGCTCGGACCGCCATTTCGGCGATCTGGCCGAGGGACTCATCCGCGCCTGCATCGCACATTTCGGCGAACGCATCTCCGTCCGCCGCGAAGACCTGCAGGCAGCGTCCGGCAGCGCGATCCGCTTCACGCTCACGCGTATCTGAACATGAACGAAGAGGAGGTCGCGAAGACGTTGGCGCTCTACGAGCGCCGGCTCACACGCGAACGCACCGCCCGCCAGGAGGCGGAGAAGGTGCTCGAGGACAAGGCACGCGAGCTGTACGCCAGCAACGAGGCGCTGCGCGGGCTCACCGCCACACTGGAGGCACAGGTCGAGGAACGCACCCGCAATCTCGCCGCCGCACTGGAACGGGCGGAACAGGCCGACCGCGCCAAATCGCAGTTCCTGGCCACCATGAGCCATGAAATCCGTACGCCGATGAATGGCGTGATCGGCATGGCCCAGTTGCTCGCGTCGTCCTCGCTCGACGCAGAGCAGACCGCCTATGTCGATACGCTGATCGATTGCGGCAATAACCTGCTCAGCCTGATCAGCGACATCCTCGACTTCAGCAAGATCGAAGCCGGCATGCTGGAGCTCGACCCGCAACCCTGCCTGCTGACCGAACTGCACGAGAGCGTGCTGTCCATCAGCCGGAGCGCAGCGGAAGCGAAAGGGCTCGCACTTGCCGTCGAATCCGCCCTGCCGCCGCATCTGCACATTGAGGTCGATGCGCAGCGGCTGCGTCAGGTGCTGGTGAATCTGGTCGGCAACGCGGTCAAATTCACCCGGCTGGGTCGGGTCACGCTGGGCGTGCGTGCCACCGCGACGGACGACGGGCGCGGTGCGCTGGAATGGGCGGTCAGCGATACCGGCATCGGCATCGCGCCGGACAAGCTGGAGCGGCTGTTCCGCCCGTTCTCGCAGGTCGATGGCTCGGCCACCCGCAGCTATGGCGGCACCGGCCTCGGTCTGGCCATCAGTCAGCGTCTGGTCGGCGCAATGGGCGGCCGCATCGAGGTCGACAGCGAGCCGGGCGCCGGCAGCACCTTTCGCTTCCAGCTCCAGCTGCCGGCCACACCGGCGCCTGCTGCCGACACCGCCGAGGTCCGGCAGCGGGCGGTCAGGCCCGGGCAGACGGTGCCCCGTCCGGGCGCTTCAGGATGAAGACAGCGAGGGCCGCAGCGGCATCGTGATGATGAAGCGTGCGCCGCCGCGTTCCGACGCATCCGCCACCAGCGTGCCGCCCTGACGCACCACCAGCGCATGCGCGATCGACAGACCGAGACCGGATCCGCCGGTGGCCTTCGAGCGCGACCGGTCGGTGCGCATGAAGCGCTGGAACAGATGGCGCCGCGCCTCTTCGGACAACCCCATGCCACCGTCGCTGACTTCGATCAGCGCGTTCCGGCCACCCGCCTCGGCCGCCACCCGCACTCCCAGCCAGCCGCCGTCATGCGCGTGACGCAGCGCGTTCTCGATCAGATTGACCAGCACCTGGCGCATGCGGTCGCGGTCGGCATGCACCCAGGCCTCGTCCAGCTCATGACGGATTTCGGTCGTCATCGCATGCTCCATCAGCCGACCCTCGAAAGTGGCCAGCACCTCGTCGACCAGCGGCACCAGATCCAGCCATTCGAGCTGCATGGACAGCCGGCCGGCATCGGCCAGCGACAGCGTGTGCAGATCCTCGACCAGCCGGCCGAGATGTTCGACCTGATCCAGCAAGGTATGGAACTCGTCCGGCCCGGGCGCGATCACGCCATCGCACAGCGCATGCAGCCGGGCCCGCAGCACGGTCAGCGGCGTGCGCAGTTCGTGCGACACCGCGGCCGCCGTCATCTTGCGTTCGCGTTCGAGCATTTCGAGCGCGTCGGTCATGTGATTGAAGTGGCGCACCATTTCCGCCAGCTCGCCGCGATAGCGGCCGGTGTGCGCCCGCACTGAAAAATCGCCGGTCGCCACCCGCTGCGCCGCTTCGGCCATCGATGCCAGCGGCAGCGTCACCAGCCGCGACACCATGAAGCCGGTCACCAGGCCGACCGGCAGACAGACCAGCAGGCCGATCACCAGCGACCATTTCTCGCCGAACAGGATGTCGCCGGTCCAGTACTCGCCGTAGATCGCCATCGCGCGCGGGCTGTCTTCCAGCCCGGCGCCGTGCAGCGCATCAAGCTCGTGCCGCACCGCTTCCGGCAGGCTTTTCTGGAACTCGCTGTACTCGTGCTGCGCGAACAGGCCCACGCTCACGCTGAGCACCGCCACCGTCACCAGCACCGTGGCGGCGATCCACAGGCCGAAGCGGATCCAGATGCGGTCTAGGCCTCGGGCCACAGGCGGTATCCGATGCTGCGTACGGTTTCGATCAGGTCGCCCAGCCCGGCCTGCTGCAGCTTGCGCCGCAGCTTGCTCAGATGGGAGTCGATGACGCGGTCCATCGCGTCGCTCTCCGGCAGACAGGTTTCGATCAGGTGGCTGCGCGAGAAGCACTGCCGCGGCTGTCGCGCCATGCAGGCGAGCAGCCGGAACTCGGTCAGCGTGAGCGGCAGCGGCAGCTGGTTGCCCTGCTCGTCCTCGACCAGCGCACAGTGCGCGCTCATGTCGACGATCAGCCGCCCGACCCGGATCAGTTCCTTGCGCGCCCCCTCCTCGCGCCGGGCAGAGCGGCGCAGCACCGCGCGCACCCGGGCCACCACTTCGGCCGGACTGAAGGGCTTCACCACGTAGTCGTCGGCGCCCAGCCGCAGGCTGAGCAGCTTGTCCACGTCTTCGGCGCGGGCGGTCACCATGATGACCGGTACCTCACCGGCCGCCCGCACGCTGTTCAGCACGTCGATGCCGTCCATGCCCGGCAGCTGGATGTCGAGCAGCACCAGATCCGGCCGGATGCGCGCGAACATCTGCAGCGCCTCTTCGCCGGACAGGGCATGCACCGCGCGCAGGCCGTCGCGCTTCAGGTAGGCCAGCAGGATTTCGGCGATCGCCGGTTCGTCCTCGACGACCAGGACGAGCTGAGAGGACGGGGACGCATCGTGGGTTGCGGACATCTGCAAACGGACCTCGGCTGCCTGCGCCGATGAATGAAAGCGGCATCGGGCGCACAGGAATGACGCGCAGTGTAGCGCCCCGTCCAGCCGGTGTGGCAAGCCTGCGCCCTCTCCACAAAACCTCCACACAAGCCGCACGACGGCTCAAGGTTGCCGCGATTCAATAGGCACCCTGACCTGTTCCGGATTTTGCATACCTTGCAGCTGCACCGACTTGGCACGCTGATGATGGGCGCCCTCGCACTGAGCGGATTGGCCGGCTGCGCCACGGTGGACATGCCGCCGCTGCCCGACGTGGTGCCGGCCGCCTGGCGCGCGCGACCGGTGCTGCATGCCGGCGCTCCGGTCGCCGACCCGGCGCTCTGGTGGACCCGTCTGGGTGATCCGGTACTCAACGATCTGGTCACCCGCGCACTGCGCGACAACCTCACGCTGGCTCAGGCGCACAGCCGGCTGCGCCAGGCCGCAGCCATCGCCAGCGGCGGTGACGCGCTGTACCGCCCGGTGCTGTCGCTGTCCTCGCGCACGCTGCAGGACGTGTCAGCCACCGACACCTATCTGCACGTCGGTCTGGACATGGTGTGGGAGATCGGCGCCTTCGGCGCACGCGAATCCCACCAGAGGTCCGCCCGCGCCGACCTCGACATCGTCCACGCCGACACCCAGCTGGCGCGCGTCAATACGGTGGCCGGCGTGGTCCGCACCTATGCCGAACTGCGTGCCGCCAGCCGTCAGTCCGCACTGTTCCACGATCTGGCCGCAGTCGACGGCCGCAGCCGCGATCTGCTGGCGGTACTCGAAACCCAGCGCCTGGGCACGCACGGCGCGGTACTCGAAGCCGGCGCCCAGCTCGCACGCACCGAAGCCGGCGGCGCCCAGCCCGAACAACAGCGCGACCGTTCGGCGCAGGGCCTGGCACTGCTGCTCGGCCGCACCGAACCCGATCCGTCCTGGCTGCAGGACGCGTCGTCACCGGTGGTGCCACCGTTCTCGCTGACTCAGCTGCCGGCCGACCTGCTCCGCCAGCGGCCGGAAATCCGCCACGCTGAAGCGGGCGTGCTGCGGGCCGCCGGCGAACTGGGCATCGCACGGGCCGACCTCTACCCCAAGCTGTCGCTGGGTGCGTCACTGCTCTACGCCTACAACATCACGAAAAGCATCGGCACCCGGACCGACCATCTGCCGGCGATCGGGCCGGCGATCGACATTCCGCTGTTCGACTGGGGGCAGCGCCGCGCCGCAGTCAGCGCACGCGAAGAAGCGCTGCAGGGCAGCCTGCAGGCCTACCGCCAGACCGTGCTCGAAGGCGTGGCCGAAACCGAACAGGCGCTGGCTGCGCTGCAGGCGACCACCGCCCGCCGCGACCGGCTGGCCGACGCGCTGGACCTGCTGCGCAGCCGCCAACAGGCGGCCATCGCGCGCAGGCAGGCTGGCCTGTCGAGCGAACTTGCGGTGCTGGGCGCACACCGCGACGCGCTGCTGGCCGAACTGGACCTCTCGGCCGCCGAACTGGACCGCACGCTGTCCTTCGTCGCGCTGTTCCGTTCGCTCGGCGGTGCCGCGCTGCCGGCGGAGGCCACGCCATGATTCCGCTGGCACGCAAGACGCTGTTCCATGAATGGCGGCGCTTCGTGCCCGCGCTGTTCGCGGTCGCCTTCTCATGCGTGCTGCTGGTGGTGCAGGCTGCTCTGGTCGAGGGCATCTTCGGCAGCGCCGCCCTCTACATCAATGCCTCTTCCGCTGACCTGTGGGCCGGCTACCCCGGCACGCAGAGCGTGAACTTCGGCCGCGAGATCGGGCCGGACGTGGCGCTGCACCTGGGCATGGACCCGGCTGTGAGCGCGGTTGAATCCTATCTGTGGGTCGAGGGCGACTGGTACAACGCGCAGCGCTCAGGCGGCGGGGTTTCGGTCTTCGTGTCCGGCATTTCCACCTCGGCCGACGCGCTGATGTTCTCGCGCATCCTGACGCCTTATCTGAGAGCGCTGCTGCGCAGCCCGGACACGGTCATCGTCGATCGCGCCGATCTCGAACAGCTGGGCACCGGCGTCGGCGGCACCGCCTGGCTGAACGGCCGGCGGGTGCGCATCGCCGCGGCAGTCACCGGCCTGCGGGCGCTGGGCGGCGTGAACGTGCTGGCATCGCAGGACACCGCCCGCCTGCTGCAGCCGGGCGACGCCGGTACCGGCAGCACCTATGTGGTGGCGCGCCTGCGCGACCCGGTGCAGGCGACGGCAGTGCGCGACCGCCTGGCCGGTGCCGCCAGCTTCGGGCCGTACGAACTGTGGACCGCACGCGAATTCGCACGCCGTTCGCAGTTGTACTGGCTGCTCGATACCGGCGCCGGCATCGCGGTTCTGTTCATGGCGGTCATCGTCTGCATCGTCGGCGCCATCGTCACCAGCCAGTCGCTGACCGCGGTGGTGATCGCGTCCGCCCGCGAATACGCCACGCTGAATGCGCTCGGCGCCAGCCTGCGCGCACTCAGCCGGGTGGTGCTGGAACAGTCGTGCTGGATAGGCGGGCTGGGCCTCGCGATCGGCGGCGTGACCAGCGCAGTGCTGCTGTTCATCGCCGCGCGCAACGACGTGCCGGTCCAGCTCACGCTGCCGGTGGCCGGCGGCTGCGCGCTGGCGGTGCTTGCACTGGCGCTGGGTTCAGGCCTGTTCGCGGTACGCGGCCTGCTGCGCGCCGACCCTGCCCTGCTGCTGCGCTGAGGACATACGGCTCATGAATGCACGCACATCTGCCCCGGTCAGCCTCGAAGCGCATACCGTCAGCAAGGCCTTCCGCTCGGGCACGGTGACGGTGCACGTGCTCGACCGGCTGTCGGTCGCCATCCACGCCGGCGAACTGACCCTCATTTCCGGCCCGTCCGGCTGCGGCAAGAGCACGCTGCTGTCGCTGCTCAGCGGCCTGCAGGCACCGGACGACGGCGACACCGTGGCGCTCGGCGAAAACCTGTCGCGCATGGGCAAGGGTGCGCTCGAGCGCTTCCGGCTGCGCCACACCGGCTTCGTGTTCCAGGGCTTCAACCTGTTCCCGGCGCTGACCGCGTGCGAACAGGTGCAGCTGCCGCTCGGCTACATGGGCGTCAGCGCGCGTGAATCGCTGCGGCGGGCGCAGGAGGCGCTGGAAGAAGTGGGCATGGCGCACCGGCGCGACGCTTTTCCGGCACAGCTTTCCGGCGGCGAGAAGCAGCGTGTCGCGGTCGCGCGGGCGCTGGCCAAGTCGCCCCGCCTGCTGTTCGCCGACGAACCCACCAGCGCGCTGGACGCCGAGAACGGCCAGCGGGTGACCGGCATTCTGAGACGCATCGCGCACCAGCACGGCACCACCGTGCTGTGCGTGAGCCACGACCCGCGCCTGGTGCGCCAGGCGGACCGGGTACTGACCATGGAGGACGGACGCATGCAGAGCGACTGGCGACCACCGGCGCAGGACGATATCGGACCCGGCGCCGCGCGCGCCTGCATCGAGGACATCGCATCGTGAAGGCGGCACCGAAAAGATGGCGCGGCCAGGGCCTGTCATTCGGGCTGACGCTGGCCCTGGCACTGACGCTCACCGGCTGCGACGGCAACGAGGGCAGCGCCAGCGCGGCCACCGCGACGCCCGCGATGCCGGCGGCGATGGCACGCGGCAAGGTCGAGGTGGAAGGCGGACTGTTCGAGGTGCTGGCGCCGGTAGAGGGCACGGTAGACAGCGTCGCGGTGAAGGAAGGCGACAGCGTGCGCCGCGGACAGGTGCTGCTGCAGCTGCAGGCCGATCAGGCCCGGCTGGACGTCGACATGGCCGAAGCCGAACTGTCGCTGATCCAGTCGCGCGAACACGCGCAGCGCGCCCGCCAGCCGGCCGCACGGCAGCTGGCCGAGCGCACTGCCGCGGCGGCGCGCGCCGGCGCCTTCGAACAGCAGCGCGCCGACGAGGCGCACCAGGCGCTGCAGGACATCGACTCGGGCATCGCGGTGCTGGAATCCGAACAGGCGGTGGCGCGGCAGAAGCTGCGCCAGGCCCGGCTGGCGGAACAGCGGCTCACGGTGCGGGCGGCGGCCGATGCCAGCGTACTGAAGCTCGCGGTGCAGCCGGGCGCCCGGGTCGGGCCGCAGGCGGGCCGCGCGCTGATGGTGCTGCTGCCGCACCGGCCGCTGCTGGTGCGCGCCGAGCTGAACGAGAGCTTTCTCGCCAGCGTGCATCCGGGCATGAGCGCCACGGTCACACCGGACGTCGATCTGCATCCGGGCGAGCACGCGCCGTCTCAGCAGGCGCGGGTGGCCCGCCTCAGTCCGGCCTACAGCGGCAGCCGGCTGGGCGAAGACGCGGTGCGCGGCAGCGTGCGGGTGGTCGATTGTTTCCTCGAACTGGATCCGGCCGCGTCATCGGCGCTGCGCCTGGGTCAGAACGTGAAGGTGAGTTTCCATGAATGACGCATGCAATCGTGCGCTGTACGCCCCGCTCCGGCAGACCGCAGCTTCGTCCGCAAGCACCTGGGCGGTGCAGTGCGATTTCGACGGCACCATCTGCCTGACCGACGTCGCCGACTCGCTGCTGCAGCGCTTCGGCCGGCCCGGCTGGGAGGCGCTGGAAGAGGACTGGGAAGCAGGCCACATCGGCTCGCGTGCCTGCATGCAGGGCCAGGTCGCGCTGCTCGACATGAGCCAGGACGAACTGGATGCGCATCTGGACCGGTTGAAGATCGATCCGGGCTTCCCGGCCTTCGTCGCCGCCGCGGAACGCCTCGGCGTGCCGCTGCAGGTGGTCAGCGACGGCCTGGACTACGCGATCCACCGCATCCTGGCCGCACACGGGCTGGATCACCTGCCGGTGCTGGCCAACCGGCTGCTGCGCACCGGCGAGCGCAGCTGGGCGCTCGAATGCCCGCACGGCAGCGACGCCTGCGTGCGCGCCAGCGGCAACTGCAAGTGCGCGCGGCTGGCGGACGTGAAACCGGCCCGTGCCCGGCAGGTGCTGTTCGTCGGCGACGGCAGTTCCGATTTCTGCGTGTCCGGCCGTGCCGACCATGTGCTGGCCAAGGCGCGGCTGATCGACCACTGCCGCGAACGCGGCTATCCGCACACCCCCTTCGTGCAGTTCGACGAGGCGTGCGCGATGCTGCAGCAGCTGGCCCTGCCGGAAGGAGCCTGCGCATGAATGCCCGCGCCGATGACGGTCTGTTCGAGGCGTCTCTGGAAACGCCACCTGGCCCGTGTGTCACGCCACACGAATTCTTCCTGCCCGGCAGCGGCGAAGCAGGCCGCACCGGCGTGCTGCTGGTGCACGGCCTCACCGGCACGCCGAACGAAATGCGCCTGCTCGCCAAAGGCCTGAACCGGGGCGGTTTCGCGGTCTATGCAGTGCAGCTGGCCGGCCACTGCGGCACGCCGGACGACCTCATCCGGGTGCGCTGGACCGACTGGACCGCCAGCGTGCACGCCGGCGCCGAGCGGCTGCGCGCCCAGGTCGACCGCGTGGTGGTGATGGGCCTGTCGATGGGCGCCGTGCTGGCGCTGGAACTGGCCATCGCGCGCCCGGATCTGGTGGAAGGCGTGGGCGCGCTGTCCGCCACCTTCCGCTACGACGGCTGGAGCATTCCGCGCTACACCCGTCTGTCCTTCCTGCTGCCGCTGTTCCGCCTGCTCGGCATCGGCCGCCGGCGCGCCTTCATGGAACAGCCGCCCTACGGCATCAAGGACGAGGCGCTGCGCAAGCGCGTGGTCGAACAGATGAACAGCGGCGACAGCAGCGCCGCCGGTCTGCCGGGCAACCCGTGGTACGCAGTGATCGAAATGCACCGACTGTCGTCCCACGTGCGCCGGCGTCTGCAGTCGGTGCGCGCGCCCTGCCTGGTGCTGCATGCGAGCGAAGACGACATTTCCAGCGTGAACAACGCCCGCCTGATCGCCCGCCGGGTACGCGGGCCGGTCAGTCTGGTGCTGCTGCACGACAGCTATCACATGATCACGATAGACCGCGAACGGCGCACCGTGACCACGCTGGCCACCGAATTCGTCGGCCGGCTGGCGGTGGATGCCGACGGAACCGCCGCCGCATGAATGCGCCCTCCGGAGGGCTGGTCGCGCTGCTGTGGACGCTGAACGTGGTGGTCGATACCGCCGGCCAGCTCGCCTTCAAGGCGGCCGCCCACGACGCGCACGAAAGTGACGGCCTGCAGCGCTGGCGGCACATGGCCAGCCGCCCCTGGCTGTGGCTGGGCATAGGCTGCTACATCGCCGAATTCCTGGTCTGGCTGGCCTTCCTGTCGCTGGTGCCGCTGTCCGAAGGCGTGCTGCTCGGATCGATCAACATCGTGGTCGTCATGCTGGCCGGCCGCCTGCTGTTCGGCGAACGGCTGTCGCGGATGCGCACCGCCGGCATCCTGCTGATCGCGACCGGCGTCGCGCTGGTGGGCCTGCCCTGATGCGCCGCTTCTATGTCATCGGCTTCGGGCTGCTGCTGCTGTTCGACACGCTGGCCCAGATCAGCTTCAAGCTGGCCGGCGACTACGCGCTGCCGCTCGAATTCGGCCCGGCCTGGCTGCTGCGGGTATTCGGCGCACCGTGGATCTACGGCGCCTTCGTCGGCTATGTCGGTGCCTTCTTCACCTGGATGACGCTGCTGAGGCACGCGCCGATCGGCCCCGCCTTCGCCGCCTCGCACCTGGAAATCGTGTCGGTGCTGCTGCTGTCGCACGGGCTGTTCGACGAGCACATCGGCACGCTGCAGCTGCTCGGTGCGCTGTGCATCGTGGCCGGCATCCTGTGTCTGGCGGTCGGCGAAACCGAAAGCGAACGCGCCGGCGCCACGCTGGAACACCTGCCGCCCGCGCCGCATGAGCCGCCCCGCTGAACGCTGCGTCCCGCCGACCGCGGGGCTGCCGCTGGCACTGTCCGACCTGTTCGGCCGCGTACCGGGCGCGGCCCCCGATCTGGCGAGCGGGCTGGCGCGCGCATTTGACCTGCCCTGGGCCCGCATCGAATGCTCAGGCACCGCCGCGCTGGTGATCGCGCTGACCGCACTGCAGCGCCTGCAGCCCGCGCGCAACGAGGTCATCGTGCCGGCCTACACCTGCCCGCTGGTCGCCATCGCGGTGGCGCACTGCGGACTCGAACTGCGGCTGTGCGATCTGCAGCCGGGCCGGCCCGACATGGACCTCGACCATCTGGAAAGACTGTGCAGTGCGCGCACGCTGGCGGTGCTGCCCACCCACCTCGCCGGGCGGGTGAGCGATGTGGCCGGTGCGGCAGCCATCGCCCGCCGCACCGGCGCCTTCGTGATCGAGGACGCCGCGCAGGCACTGGGGGCCCGGATCGGAACCGACAGCGTGGGCACACAGGGCGACATCGGCTTCTTCAGCCTGGCGGTGGGCAAGGGTCTCACGCTCTATGAAGGCGGCGTGCTGACCGCGCGCGACCCGGCGCTGCGCGCCGCCTGCACCCGGGCAAGCGAGGCGCTGGCCCGCAGGCACGCCGGCTGGGAACTGCGCCGCACGCTCGAACTGGTCGCCTATGCGCTGTGCTACCGGCCGGCGCTGCTGGGCGCGGTCTATGGCCGCCCGCTGCGCAACGCGCTGCGGGCCGGCGACCGGGTGGAGGCGGCCGGCGACCTGTTCGACCTCCGCATACCGCTGCACCGGCCCGGACGCTGGCGCCAGTCGGTGGGCCTGCGCGCGCTCGGCCGCTTGCCCGCCTTCATCACCGGCTGCACCGAACGGGCACTGAGGCGCCGCGCGCAGCTTGAAAGCCTGCCGGGCATCGAAGTGCTGGGCGACAGCCCGGCGGTGCCCGACGCCGCCGGCACCTGGCCGGTGCTGCTGCTGCAGGTCAGCGACGCAGCGCGGCGCGACCGCCTGCTCGATCGTCTGTGGGCTGCCGGCTGCGGCGTCGGGCTGCCGTTCGCACACGCTTTGCCGGACTACCGGCGCTATGCCTCAGTCGTACCCTGGCAGGACGCCGGCGCCCTGCCGAACGCACGCGACTTCGCGGCGCGCGTGCTGTCGCTGAGCAACAGCCCCTGGCTGGACGATGCCCGCTTCGACCGCCTGTGCACGGCGCTGGTGGCGGACTGATCAGCCGCCCGCCGCAGCGATGCGGGCGAGCAGCGCGCGGTTCACTTCATGCTGGCGGCCCTGGCGGCCGTCGAGTGCGGCGGCGTTCAGTTCGATGTCCTGCCCGTCCAGACCGCTCAGCAACCGCTTCCACAGCGTGGCGTAGCGGTGACTGGAAATTTCGCCGGTGATGTCGCTGCCTTCGATGCAGCCGGTGAGCACGTCGATCACCGCCCCGGCCTGCTCCAGCGTGAGCACGCCCTGATCCCAGTTGGTCTGGACCACGGCGGTGGACAGCACGTCCTTGTCGATCGACAGATAGGTGGGTTCGGGTCGCGTCACCAGGTGGCTGGTCAGCGCGGCCACCAGTTCGGCGCCGTCGCGGTGCGCATGAAAAGCGTGGCCCAGCCCAAGCCAGCGCGCCCAGCCGGTATCGACGCCACAGCTCCAGTAGCTCAGCTTGCCGGCCCGCAGCGGCTGCAGCCGGTTTTCCCAGCAGTGGGCCAAGCCGATGTCGGCCGAGGTGATGCCGGCCACATGAACGTGACTCACCGCCTCGTCCATCGCCACCTGTCTTACCCATGAACCGCAGTGCACGCCGAACGGGAAACGCATATTGTCCGGATGGTTGTCGAGCACCACCACGCGCAGGCGCTGGCCGGTGCGCGCGTGCAGCGCCCGTGCGCAGCGCAGGATGAGCGGCGCGCTCAGATGGTGGAAATCGCCGCTGCCGATGAAGGCGGTGCCGGAGCGCCGCACCGTCGGCAGCAGCGGCGCAAGATCGCCGGCGAGCCGGTCGAGCTGGCGTGCGGAACAGCCGAAGCGCAGCGCGTCCTGCCGGTGGCGCAGCGGAATCCGCAGTTCGCGGTCGAGCGCACCGACTGCGCCATCGACATCCAGCACCACCGGAATGCGGAACGGCAGCGTCATGCCGCGTCTCCTTCCCGTTCCGCCTGCCAGATGCGGTCGCCTTCGAAATGTCCGGCAAAGCGGCGGGCCAGCGCCCGCAGCAGCGGGTTGCGCACATGCACCGCGTGCCGGGTGAAGGTGAAACGTGCACCCAGCTGCGCCTTCACGCCGGGGTCGCTCCAGCCGGCGACATACGCGGTGAGGCCGCGTTCGAGCGCGTATTCGAGATTGACCATCCAGCTCACGAAATAGAGATTGCAGTCGCGTGCCTGCGGGTAGCGCAGACCGATGTACTTGTCGACCAGACGGCCGTCGTGCTCGAAACACAGATTCCAGCCGACGAGTTCGCCCTCCAGCCAGTACTCGAACACGATGCCGCCAGTCGCGGCGTCGCGCAGCACGGTGGCGAAGAAGTCGCGGGTCAGGCGATCGAAATGCAGTTCGCTCTGGGCATAGACCGCCTCGTACAGCGCGCAGTACGCATCGACAGCGGCCTCGTCGGCGAACGCGGCATCGCCGCAGGGCCGGCGGCGCACCTCCAGCCGCGCACGCTGGCGCAGCTTGCGCTTCAGATCCTTGCGCCGGCCCGCCGACAGCCGCTGCAGATAGGCGTCGATGCTGTCGAAGTCGATCGGTACGTAGGCGAGCGCCTGGCCTTCGACCAGGATGCAGCCGGCCTGCACGCAGGCCTGCGCCAGCGCCTCGGCGAAGGCGTTGTCGCGCGCCCCGAGCAGCGGCGACGCGACCGGCAGGTCCTTGACGATGAGCAGCGGATAGCGCGGCGCCCAGGCCGCAAGCGAACGGCGGAGCAGTTCCAGCCGCCGGTCGTCCCGCGGCCACGGCAGGTATTCCGACACCGTGGCGCCAAAGAAAGCGGCACGGATGCGCAGAAGCCGCGACCACAGCCCGGACAGCGGCAGCCGCGCCACCCGGCGCTTCAGCGTCGGGTCGGCGGTGGTAAGCAGATCGAAGGGCGCACCGAACAGCAGCGGCAGATTGGCCAGCACATCGAAGCCTTCCGGCGGATGTGCGCGGAAGGCTTCGATCAGCGCGTCGGGTTCGAGCTGGAAGGCGGTGTGCCCCTCCTCCCGGGCGGTGCTCACGGACGCTTGGCGTACACCAGCAGCTGGTCGAGCAGCACCATGGCTTCGTCGATCTCGGCACGGGTGATTTCGAGCGAGGGCGCGAAGGTGATGACGTTCTTGTAGTAGCCGCCGACATCCAGCACCAGACCGGCGCGCCGGCCCTGGTATTCGAGCCGGCCGCTGAGGCCGATGTCCACCATGCGGTCGAGCAGCGCCCGGTTGGGCGTGAAGCCGTCGGCGGTGCAGATTTCGGCGCGCAGCGCCAGGCCCAGGCCATCGACATCGCCGATTTCCGGATGCCGCTTCTGCAGATCCTTCAGGCCTTCGAGGAAGTAGGCACCGCTGGCGCGCACCTTTGCGCCGTAATCGACCTCGGCGGTCATCTTCAGCACTTCCAGACCCAGCGCGGTACCCAACGGGTTGGACGCGAAGGTGGAATGGGTCGAGCCGGGCGGGAACACGGTCGGGTTGATCAGCTCTTCGCGCGCCCACAGGCCGGACAGCGGATTCAGCCCGTTGGTGAGCGCCTTGGCGAACACCAGCACGTCCGGCTGGACACCGAAGTTCTCGATCGACCACAGCTTGCCGGTGCGCCAGAACCCCATCTGGATTTCATCCACCACCATCAGGATGCCGTGTTCGTCCAGCACCTTCTTCAGGCCGGTGTAGAAATTGGCCGGCGGCACCACATAGCCGCCGGTGCCCTGGATCGGTTCGACGTAGAAGGCGGCGTACTCGCACTGGCGGGTCTTCGGATCCCACACCGCGTGGTACTCGTTCTCGAACTTGCGTGCGAACTCGGCGACGATGGCGTCCGCGTACTCTTCCGAGGTCATGCCCTTGGGACGACGGAAGGGATAGGGGAAGGGAATGAATTGCGCGCGATCACCGAAGTGACCGAAACGGCGGCGGTAGCGGTAGCTGGAGGTGATGCTGGAGGCGCCCAGCGTGCGGCCGTGATAGCCGCCCTCGAAGGCGAACATCAGGCTCTTGCCCTGGCTGGCATTGCGCACGATCTTCAGCGAATCCTCGATCGCCTGGGCGCCGCCGACGTTGAAATGAACGCGGCCCGGCCGGCCCCACTTGCGCTGCGCGTCCTGCGCAATCCACTTCGCCAGTTCGATCTTGGTCGGATGCAGATACTGGCTGGCGATCTGCGGCAGCGTTTCGAGCTGGCGCTTCATCACGTCTTCGAGGCGCTTGTTGCGGTAACCGAAATTCACCGCGGAATACCACATCTGGAGGTCCAGATAGGGCGTGCCCGCCTCGTCGAACATGTAGCTGCCTTCGCATCCGGCGAACACCTTGGGCGGGTTCACATAGTGGACCGTGTCTCCGAAGGAGCAATAGGTCGCTTCGTCAGCCAGCAGCTGTTCATTCATCTCTCGAGCACTCCATATCCAGATCATGCGGGGCGGCCGCCGGCGGTGCCGGGCGCGGGCCGGTCATCCGCAGCACCGTGCGCTGCGCCGGTGTGCGGAGCCTGCAGTCTGGAGAGGGAACCTTGAGTGACTGTCGAGCGTATGTGTGCGAATTGTGGAGACGGCCGGCGGCGCTCAGCCGGCGTCGTACGCGTTCGAGCAGCGCCTGGTGATCGGGTCGCGCCAGTCCTTGCCGAATCCCCGCTCGGTCACCCGCACACCGGGCGCTTGTGCTCGTTGCGCCGGAGCAGGCCGGTTACGCGCTTTGCGCTGACCTGCGCGACAGCGGCGCCGACGCACGGCCACCGGTGGTCGGATACGCCCGCCTCGCCGGGGGCGACACAGCACGGCCTGGCCGGTGCGCCGTTCGGCGGAGCTTGCGCGGGATGTCGTGACCGCAGCGGCCTCCGCAACCGGATCACCCCGAACGTGCGGGGAGCACCCAGTCACGATGCCGATCTGCAACACACGTGGAGCATAATTCGCCCCCTCTTATCCAAATCCATTGGCATGTTTGCTCTCCGCAACGCGATCCTCTTCGTCGGCGCAGCACTGTCGGTCACTGCGCCGGACGGCCGCGCGGATACGCGCGCCCGAGAGGTGTTCGTGGCCACCTCGCCGAACGTGTTCCGTATTCGCCTGCTCGATTCCACCGGTGCCGAAACCGGTGCGCGAAGCGCGGTGGCGTGTAGCGACGGACATCTCGTATCGCGCTGCGACGATGCCACCCCGTCATTCGAACTGCTGCTCGCCGACCGTTCGATACCGGCGACGCTGCATGCGCGCGATCCGGACAGCCAGCTGTGCCTCCTGCACGTGGAGTGGCCGGTCGCGCCGCCGGTGGCGGAGATTGCCGATCTGCCCGAACCCGGCACCCGGGTGTTCGCCGTCGGCAACACGATGGGACTCGGTATCGGCATCAGCGAGGGCGTGGTCGCGGCCATCCATCGGCGCAGCAACGCCACCCGCATTCAATTCACGGCATCCATCTCCAGCGGCTCGGACGGTGGCGGACTGTTCGACGAACAGGGCCGCCTGATCGGCATCATCGACCAGCCGCTGCAGGGCGGCCAGAACGTGAACTTCGCCGTGCCCGCGTCCGCCGTGCAAGGCATTGGGGCGCGTGCGGCTGCGCAGGCACTCGACACTGCCGAACGCGACCGGTGGGTAGCGCAGGCCGAAGCCCTGCGCCAGCGCGGATCCTGGAACGACCTGCGCATTCATGCCGACGCATGGATGGCGCGCCATCCGGACGATGCCGCAGCACTGATTGCGCGAGCCGATGCATCGGCAGCTGGTGGCGACGCGGACGCGGCAAGCCGTGACTTCGAGCGCGCAGTCGCCCTCGATCCAGGATCGCGCGCCGCCCTCTTCGGGCTGCTTCGCATGCAGATCGCACGTCAGGACGCTCATGCAGCCGCCACCGCGCGCACCTTGACCGACACCTGGCCGGGCGATGCCAACGCATGGATCGCGCGAGCCCAGGCGCAAGCGGCAACGGGTGACCACGACGGCGCCGATGCGTCGGCTCGGCGAGCGCTGACACTGCATCCGTGGTCGCCGGCCGCGCTTGATCTGCTGGCCCGTACCGCTCAGGCGCGCAGTCGCACGGACGCGTGGATCGACCACCGCGCGCGTCTGTTCAATCTGTCGCCGGACAATCCGGCTGCATTGATGAACTATGCCGACGCTCTGCTTTCCGCTGGGCGTGCAGCGCAGGCGCTGGCGCTGATCGAAACGGCTCCCGCGTACAGGAACAACGGCGACCTGCTTTACTACCATGGTCGAGCTCTGCAGGCGGTCGGACGCCCGGGCGACGCGCTGCGCAGTTTCGAACGCGGTCTCGACCACAGGCCGCTTGCACCCGCCTGGGTATGGGCGGGCATCGGCGGCATCCATTACGAACAGGCTTCATGGCAGCCGGCCATTGCGGCATTCCGCAAAGCGACCGAACTCGATCCTGGCGAACCCGGCTGGCGCTGGTCTCTCGCCGTAACGCTCAAGGATGCCGGACATGCCGACGAAGCGCTGGAGATTTTCTCCGCCTTCGTCGCAGAGGCGCCACAGCGAGCCGAAGCATGGCGTCAGCTCGGCCTTGTCCAAAGCCAGCTTGGTCATCCCGACGCAGCGATCGAGGCGCTGGAACGCAGCCTGACACTGGACGCACGCCAGCCGCAGGTCTGGCATGCGCTGATCGAATCGTATGCGCTGAAAGCGCGCACCGACGACGTGCGCCGTGCATGGGCTCGGCTGCGCGACCTCGACCCGGTGCGTGCGGAAGCCGCACGCCTGTGCTGCATCGTGCCGCTGGATATCGTCGAATGATGGCCACACGCCCTCTCGCCACAGATCGAGAACCTACAACACGGCAGCCGACGGTGTGCGCTTCCGGAGCGTGGCGCACGCGCCTCGCGCTCTGCGCCGCATTCATGCTCGCGCCATGCGCTGCAGTCCTGGCCGCCCCCGGTACAGATCGCGCACCGCTCGATCGTGCGCGTGCGGCAACGGTCACGCTCGACGTCGTCGGCGCTTTCGGCGATACGGCACAAGGCAGCGGCGTCATCGTCGCGGCAGGGCAGGTCGTGACCAACTGCCACGTACTGCGCTTCGCTCGATCCGTGCGCGTACGCACACACGACGGACGCAATTTCGATGCACAGCCGACGCTGGCGGACGGTGCCCGCGACCTGTGTCTGCTCGGCGTGACGGGGCTGAAAGATGCGCCGGTCGCACGGCGCCCTGCAGGCGATTCGCCGCAACCCGGCGAAACGATCATCGCGATCGGTAATCCGCTCGGGCTGGGCCTGGCCCACAGTACCGGACTGCTGACCGCAGTCATCGATCAAACCGGGTCACCCCGCCTCATCGTTTCCGCCCCGCTGTCACCAGGATCAAGCGGCGGCGGACTCTATGACAGCGAAGGTCGCCTGATCGGCATCACCACCGCAATCTTCAGTACCGGGCAGAACACCAATCTGGCACTTCCCGCGGCCTGGATCGACGAACTGACGAAGCGCGGCAGCCCGCCGCCGCTGCCGCCGCGTGAGCCCGAGGCGGAACCGCCGTGGGCGCAGGAGGCAGAGCGTCTGCGCGCCGCCGCTGACTGGGCCGGTCTCGATCGATGGTGTGTGCAATGGCTTCGCGCATGGCCCCACGCGCGCGAGGCTGCGCGACTGCGGGCGCTGGCGCTGGCGTCGCTCGATCAGGCCGATGGCGCCGTTGCGCAACTGCACGAAGCGCTTGCGTCGAATCCCCGGGACGCCGGACTGTGGGCCGCACTGGCCGACCTGCTGCTGCTCCGCGACCGCGAGGCCGAAGGCGTCGAAGCGCTGCGCAAAGCGCGCACGCTTGCCAGTGTCCAGGATTACGCCGACCGCATCGAAGCGGCTCACCTGTGGCGCAGAGGCAAGCTCGACGACGCGCTGGCACTGCTGCGCCGCGCCACCGGCCGCGACTTCGCCGACGGCTACGCGTGGCAGATGCGCGGCGAACTCGCGGCTCAGTTGCAGCACCACAGCGAGGCGGCACGCGCGCTGCTCATTGCGCTCGCCTACGCGCCGGAGGACGGGCGACTGCTCGCGCTGCTCGCCCGCATGCAACTGGAAACCGGCAACATCGAAGCCGCCCGCAGAACCTTGTCGCGAGTCGGCACGCCTGCCGCCGTTCCGGCGCTGGTCGCTTTCGCGCAGCGCGCGCTCGAACGCGGGCATCACCGGGATGCAGAATCCGCCTTCGAGCGTGCGCTGTCCCTCGCCCCCGGATCGGAAGACGCAAGCGTCCGGTTCGCCGCACTGCTGCAGGCGACCGGACGCTCCGCGCGGGCAGCGACCCTTCTCGACGCGTTGCTGGAACGGAATCCGGACAGCCCCCATGGGCTGCAGATCAAGGCCCGGCAGCATGCCCACGAGAAGGACACAGGCGGCGCAATCGCGTTGCTGCGGCGCGCCCTGGTCAGCGCCCCCGAGGACGCAGGCATACTGCGTGAACTGTCCGCACTGGAGAATGCGTCCGGCGATATCGCAGCGAGCATCGCCCACGGTCGGACACTTGTCACATTGTCGGACGCCACGCTCGACGACCGCGTGACCCTCGCCCAGTCACTGCTGAAAACCGGCGATATTGCCAGCGCCGAGCCATTGATCGAAGCCGCGCGCCGCGAAGCGCCGGACGATACCAACGCGCTGATCGCGGCAGCGCACCTGCACGACAGAGGCAACCAGCTCACCGATGCGCTCGCGCTGGCCGAACGTGCGACGGTGCTGGCACCTTCTCTCGGCGCTGCGTGGAGCGCCAGAGGTTACGCACTGCTGCGGATGAAGCGCTTTCCGGAAGCCATCGAAGCGCTGCGGACCGCTACCAGCCTGCAGCCGGACGCCAGCAACGGCTGGGTCAATCTCGGCAACGCGCTGCTTCAGCATCGGCAGATCGGCGAGGCGATCGCTGCACTGGAGCGCGCACGCGCACTGTCGCCGCACGCCTTCGATACCCTTCTCTATCTCGCCCAGGCCTATGCCGGCAGCGGTCAGCTCGACCGGGCGCTGCCACTGATCGAACAGGTCATTCAGCTACGACCGAAGCTGACTGTCGCGTGGCACATCAAGGGCATGATCCAGACGCACAGCAACGACGGCAAGGGCTTGATCGCCACCTACCGCGCGCTGCATCAGATCGACGCCACCGCCGCGGCCGGCCTGCGCAGCAGTGTCACCGAATTCAAGCCGTCGATGGGGGCACTGCTCATGCCTCAGTAGGCCCGCGCAGCATCTGCCTCATTTCTCAGGCCGCGCCTTCGTCCCGATACCGGTTGGTAATCGGATACCGCCAGTCCTTCCCGAAGCCCCGCTCGGTCACCCGCACACCGGGCGGCGCCTGCCGGCGCTTGTACTCGTTGCGCCGGAGCAGACCGATCACGCGGTGCACGTCCGCCTCGGCGAAGCCGCGCGCGATGATGTCGCGCGGCGACTCGTCGCGCTCCATATAGGCTTCGATGATGGCATCGAGCACCGCATAGGGCGGCAGGCTGTCCTGGTCAGTCTGGTCCGGGCGCAGTTCGGCCGACGGCGCTCGGGTGAGGATGTTGTCCGGAATGTCGTACCGCACGCTGTTGCGCCAGTCGCACAGGCGATAGACGAAGGTCTTGAAGATGTCCTTGATCACCGCGAAGCCGCCAGCCAGATCGCCGTACAGCGTCGAATAGCCCACCGCCATTTCGCTCTTGTTGCCGGTGGTGAGCACGATGGCGCCGGTCTTGTTCGACAGTGCCATCAGCATGATCATGCGGGCGCGGGCCTGCACGTTCTCTTCAGTGGTGTCGGCAGCGGCATCGCCGAACAGCGGCTTCAGCATCTGTTCGAAAGTGGCCATGGCCGGCGCGATCGACACCTCGTCGTACTGCACGCCGAGGTTCTTCACCAGTGCGCGCGAATCATCGAGACTCATCTGCGCGGTATAGGGCGACGGCATCATGACCGCGCGCACCCGGTCCGCGCCCAGCGCGTCCACCGCGATGCACAGCGTGAGCGCCGAATCGACACCGCCGGAAAGACCAATCAGGGCGGACCTGAAGCCGTTCTTGCCGAGGTAGTCGCGCACACCCAGCACCAGCGCCTCGTAACAGTCCTGTTCCACCGTGGACTGCGGTGGCAGCGGCTGCGGCACGACATCGCCGTCGCGCAGTTCGACCAGCGCGAAATGTTCGCGGCAGTGCGGCGCGCGCCAGACCAGCCGAGCGCTGCGGTCGAGCGCGAACGAGGCGCCGTCGAACACCAGTTCATCCTGTCCGCCGACCAGATTGCAGTACACGACCGGCAGGCCGGTGGCGGTGACGCGCTCACCCACCACCTGTTCGCGGGTGAGCGGCTTGTTCAGGTGATAGGGCGACGCATTGAGCACCGCCAGCACCTGCGCACCGGCGGCAGCGGCAGCTTCAGGCGCGCCCGCTTCCCACACGTCGGCACAGATGTTCACGCCCACCTTCACGCCAGCGACCTCGACAACGCACGCCTCGCTGCCGGCATCGAAGTAGCGTTCCTCGTCGAACACCTCGTAGTTCGGGAGCCGCATCTTGCGATAGGTGGCCTCGACCTGCCCGCCACGGATCAGGCTGGCGGCGTTGTAGAGCCGGTCGTCCTGCGCATGCGGATGGCCGACCAGCAGCGCCAGTCCGGCCGGCGCACCTGCCGCGATGCGGGCGATCTGGCGCGCGCAGGCGCGATGGAAATCCGGCCGCAGCAGCAGATCTTCCGGCGGGTAGCCGCACAGCGCCAGTTCCGGCGTCAGCAGCAGGTCGGCGCCCTGCTCTGCCGCCCGCCGGGCGGCGTCAAGGATGAGCGCGGCGTTGTGGTCGAGATCGCCGACCACGCAGTTCAGCTGGGCAACAGCGATGCGGAGCGTGCTCATCGCCTCATTCCATGCGCAGGAAGTGTTCGCGGTAGAACTTCAGTTCGTCGATCGATTCGTAGATGTCGGCCAGCGCCTCGTGACGCTGCGCCTTCTTGAACTGACCCGACAGTTCCGGACGCCAGCGCCGGCACAGTTCCTTCAGCGTCGACACGTCCAGGTTGCGGTAGTGGAACCACGCTTCCAGTCCGGGCATGTGGCGCGCGAGGAAGCGGCGGTCCTGGCAGATCGAATTGCCGCAGATCGGGCTGGCGCGCTCCGGCAGGTACTGGCTCAGGAAGGCGATCATCTGCGCCTCGGCCGTTGCCTCGTCCAGCGTCGATGCGCGCACGCGGTCGGTCAGGCCCGACTTGCCATGGGTGGAGGTGTTCCACTTGTCCATGCCATTGAGCACTTCGTCGGACTGATGCACCGCCAGCACCGGGCCTTCGGCGATCACTTCGAGCTGCGCGTTCGTGACCACGCAGGCCAGTTCGATCACGCGGTCGTTGTCCGGATCCAGACCGGTCATTTCCATGTCCAGCCAGACGAGATGGGAGGGGTCCTGTGCCATAATCGAGAAAATTTCCAAGCGGGATTAATGCGTTCGTCCGAACGCGGAGCGGCCCGATTTTGTCACACTCGCGTGACCTGGACTGAGTCTAAATACAGTCCCGGCACCCAGTCTGGCAATTGCGTCGGCAATCAGTCCGACAACCGTTTCCAACCCGAGGCCACCCCATCATGCTGACCGAAATCTTCGTCGTCGCCCTCGTGC
Source organism: Methyloversatilis universalis EHg5 (assembly GCF_000378945.1). GTDB lineage: Bacteria > Pseudomonadota > Gammaproteobacteria > Burkholderiales > Rhodocyclaceae > Methyloversatilis > Methyloversatilis universalis_A. Next base: position 2,748,575 of record NZ_KB900539.1, read on the forward strand.
TGACCAGCGCCGTGCGCCTGTGGCTGGCCACCCGCCACCGCTCGCACGTGGCCGCCCACCGCGGCGAGGTACCGCTCGCCTTCCGCGATGCCATTCCGCTCGAAGCCCACCAGAAAGCGGCTGACTACACCGTGGCACGCGCCGGGCTGGCGCGCACCGACGTGATCATCGGCGCGCTGTGGCTGGCGGTGCTGACGCTGGGCGGTGGTCTGCAGTGGATGTTCGATGTCGCCACCGGTCTGGCCGGCAGCGGCATGCTGCGCGATCTGGTGTTCATCGGCATCGTCACCTTCGCGTCGTCGCTGATCGACCTGCCGGTGCTGCTGTGGCGCACCTTCGTGATCGAACAGGGTTTCGGCTTCAACAAGATGACGCTGGCCATGTTTTTCGGCGACCAGATCAAGCACGGCCTGGTCGGCGCCGCCATCGGCGCGCCGGCGGTGGCCGCGGTGCTGTGGATCATGGGCAGCCTGGGCAGCGCCTGGTGGGTGTGGGCGTGGGCCTTCTGGCTCAGCTTCAGCCTCGCGCTGATGGTGATCTACCCCACGTTCATCGCGCCGCTGTTCAACAAGTTCGAGCCGATGCCGGCCGGAGAGCTGCGCAGCCGCATCGAATCACTGCTGGAGCGCTGCGGCTTCCGCTCCGAAGGTCTGTTCGTGATGGACGGCTCGCGCCGCTCGGCGCACGGCAACGCCTATTTCACCGGCTTCGGCAAGGGCAAGCGCATCGTGTTCTTCGACACCCTGCTCAACCGGCTGGGTGCAGACGAGATCGAAGCCGTGCTGGCGCACGAACTGGGCCACTACAAGCACCACCACATCTGGAAGCGCGTGGGCTGGATCGCCGCCGGCAGCTTCGCCTTCTTCGCGCTGCTCGGCTGGCTGGTCGATGCGCCGTGGTTCTTCGCCGAGCTGGGTGTTACCGACCCGGCCAGCTGGGGCCACGCGATGGCGCTCACGCTGTTCGCGCTGGTGATTCCGGTGTTCAGCTTCCCGCTGTCGCCGCTGCTCAAGCTCATGTCGCGCAAGCACGAATTCGAGGCTGACGCCTACGCGGTCGCGCAGACCCGCGCCGACTGGCTGGTCGCCGCGCTGGTCAAGCTGTACCGCGACAACGCGTCCACGCTGACGCCGGACCCGCTGTATTCGCAGTTCTACGATTCCCACCCGCCGGCCGCGCTGCGCGTGGCCCGGCTGCAGTCCGCCTGATCCATGACCCGACAAGAACTTGCACAACAGCAGTGCGCGCCGCAGAAGGGCGCGCACCGCCGCATCGAGGGCGAAGCGCTCGCCCTGGCACTGAAGGACTTGCACGGCTGGATCGAGGCCGACAAGCACCTGGCGAAGGACTTCCAGTTCGGCGATTACGATCAGGTGGTGAATTTCGTGAACCAGGTGGCCGCGATCGCGAAGGCGCAGGACCACCACCCGGACATCATGTTCGGCGCCAACCGCGTGCGCGTGGTGTTCACCACCCACAGCGTGCGCAGCATTTCGATCAACGACCTCATCTGCGCCGCCCGCATCGAAGCGATGCGCGACGCCGGCTGACGGTTTGAAGAAGAGCGCACAGCCGGCCGCCCGCATCGTGTCGGCCCACGGCCGGCACTACGTCGCCCGGCTGGAGGACGGCCGCGAGCTGCAGGCCTTCCCGCGCGGCAAGAAATCGGACATCGCCTGCGGCGACCGCGTGCTGCTCGACATGCAGGGCGAAGACCAGGCGCGCATCGCCGAAGTGCTGCCGCGCAGCAGCCTGCTCTACCGCAAGGACATGTGGAAGCAGAAGATGGTGGCGGCCAATGTCGATCTGGTGGCCATCGTGGTGGCCACCGAACCGTCGTTCAGCCCGGAACTGGTGGCGCGCATCCTGGTGGCCTGCGAAGCGCAGCAGGTCGACGCGCTCATCGTGCTGAACAAGTGCGATCTGGCCGCAGCCCTGCCGGCCGCCCGCGCCGCGCTCGAACCTTTCCGCCGCCTCGGCTACGACGTGCTCGAACTGAGCGCGCTGCAGGGCGCAGACGCGCTGCGGCCCCACCTTGCCGGACGCACCGCGGTATTCACCGGCCAGTCCGGCATGGGCAAATCGACGCTGGTCAACGCGCTGGTGCCGGACGCCCGGGCGGCGACGCGCGAAGTGTCGCAGGCGCTCGATTCGGGCAAGCACACCACCACTTACGCCAAGCTGTACGACCTGGCCGGCGGCGGCGCGCTGATCGACAGCCCGGGCCTGCAGGAATTCGGCCTGGCCCAGCTCGACGTGAACGATCTCGAACAGGCTTTCCCGGATTTCCGCGCCCATCTGGGCAGCTGCCGCTTCCGCGACTGCGCGCACGACAGCGAACCTGGCTGCGGCCTGCGCGACCACGTCGCACCGGACCGCCTCGCGCTCTACCACCTGCTGCGGCACGAAATCACCACCGCCGCCACGCCGCAGTACTGAAACCGGCCGGCCCTCCGGGGCTGCGCGTCCGTGAGCGCCGCTTACTGCAGCATGAAGGTTTCGTACTCCAGCCGCCCCAGCTTCCGGTCCAGCGCCCACAGGCCCAGCATCAGCGTAAGCAGCACCGACAGCGCGTAGCCATAGCCGTAGAAGCTGGCGCCCAGCTTGAACGACAGCGCGGTGAAGGCGATGTTGGACAGGCAGAAGAAGCCGCACAGCGCGAGGATGATGCGGCGCTGGTCGAGGTAGAAGAACACGTTCAGCAGCGCCAGCAGCCCGACCTGCAGGCTGGCGGCCAGGGTCTGGATGTAGAGCAGCGGCAGGTTCAGTTCCGAAATGTCCAGCACCGCGAACACCGCCGGACCGGCGACGATGGCGGCCAGCATGGCCAGCGTCTGTATCTTGCCGATCTCCGCCAGGCCCTGACGGATGGACAGCACCATTTCGTCGCGCATGTCTTCGATGTATTCGAGCGAGCCGCCGGTGCGCACCGCGTCGAAGAAGCGGTCGTAGTACTCGACGAAATCGGTTTCGATGCGCACCAGAAACACCGCCATGCCCGGAATGATGGACAGATAGGCCATGAACACCGGCAGGTCGTAGATGACCGACGCGCGCAGCGGCCCGATGATGGCGTCCGACGTTTCCGGCCAGCTCCAGAACATGAACTTGTCCACCCAGACGCCCAGGTTGTACAGGAGGCCGATCAGCATGAGCGAGGGGTAGCGGGTTTCCGCGCGCGAAAACTCGTATGAAATGGTGACCCGCGAGCGGTAGTGCCAGGCGGTGATGAGCCACATGCCGATGAACAGCACGAAGTGGCCGAGCACGAAGCCGCCGAGCAGGCCTTCCAGCCCCCAGGGACGCGCCAGCAGCGCGGTGATGACGGTGACCGCGTAACCCAGCGCGTACAGCAGCAGGATGGCGCGGTACATCTTGAGACCGGACAGGAAGATGGTGGCGACCCAGATGCCACACAGCAGCACGAAGCCGGACAGCATGAGCAGCCGGTAGATGACCGGCAGCCCGGCGAACAGCGTGAACGCCAGCAGCAGCCCGAGTACGCCGGCCACGCCGATCACCCACAGCAGCAGGCCGTTGAAGTTGGACATGACCAGATCGTCGCGCTTCTCGAACAGGCGGTCCGAAATGAAGCGGGTGAAGGCCAGCTGCACCAGCCCGGTCAGGATGAGCGAAGTCGAGATCAGATAGGTGACCGACACCTGGAACTGGGTGATCAGGAATTCCGGCACCACCACCGCACGCGACAGCAGACCCACCATCAGGATGCCGACGATGGACAGCACCCACGGCCCGGAGCCGATCACGCCGGCATAGCTATAGGCCTGCACCAGCCCGAGCAGGCTGTCCTTCTTCAGCAGTTTGCGCAGTTCGAAACCGATGCCGGCCATCAGCGCGCTCCGTGTCCGAAGGGGCAGACGCCAGCGCGGCGCGTATCGCGTTCGAGCGCGCCGGCGTACACCTCGCGGTAGCGGTCGAACATCAGCGTGTCGGCGTAATAGCGCTCGACCCGCGCGATGCCCGCCTGCTGCGCCGCCTGCCAGGCGGCGCCGTCATTGAGCAGATCCAGCGCGGCGTCGGCCAGCGACTGCGGGTCGGCGATGCCCACCACACGGCCGGCCGCGCCCAGCGCCTCGTCCTCCGCGCCCAGCCCGTGCATGAGCTGGCGGCAGGAGCCTACGTCGGTGGCCACCGCCGGCACGCCTGCGGCGAAACCTTCCAGCAGCACCAGCGGCAGCGCTTCGGAAATCGACGACAGCACCACCAGCCCGATCTTCGGCATCAGCTCGTCGATCTTCTGCATGCCCAGAAAACGCACGTTGTCGGTCAGGCCCAGGCTGTCGACCAGATTGCGGCACTCCTCCGCGTAGGCCGGATCCTCGTCCGCCGGGCCGGCGATCCAGCCCTGCGCCTCGGGCATCCGGTTCACCACACGGCGCATCGCGCGCACGAAGGTCTTGATGTCCTTGATCGGCACCACGCGGCCGATCAGGCACAGCACCGGCGGCACTTCGGCCGGCCGCTGCGCGCGCAGCGGCGCCAGTCGACCGATGTTCACGCCATTCGGAATGTTGCGGGTACGCGCTGCATCCGCCCCGTCGGCGACCTGGCGCAGCCGGTTGGTTTCGTACAGCGCAACGATGGGGTCGGCCGCCGCGTAGGTGAGCCGGCCCAGCCATTCGAAGAAGCGTATCCAGAGCTGGCGGAAATAGCTCAGTTCGGACGCGTCCTTCTGGAACACGTTGCGGTTGTCCCGTATCCATTCGTTCTGGTACAGGTCGATCTTGCGTTCCTTGGTGTAGATGCCGTGCTCCGACAGCACCAGCGGCCGGCCGGTCGACTGCGCCAGCAGCGCACCGAGAAAGCCGGCGTAGCCGGTGGACACGCTGTGATAGACCCGGGCCGGCACCAGCGTGTGCGCGATGCGGGCCAACTGCCACAGCGGCTGATGCATGATGCGCACGGTCCAGAAGTAGTCGACGAAGCTGGGGTCGCTGCAATAGGTACGGTAGCGATCGGTCACCACGTCCCACGACGCCTCGCTGCGCAGGAAGGCCTCCAGATCGATGCGGCCGCCGGGCGCGATGTCGCGGCAGGCTTCGCCGAACAGCGACAGCACGTCGGGTGCGCCCTCGCGACCGCCGCCGCGGCGGAAGGCGTCGTGCAGCGACGCCATCTGCGCAAACGCCTTCGCGTCGCCCTGCAGCCCGCGCTTGCGCTCGTGCGCAGTGGCCACCGTGCCGAGGTCGTCGTGCAGATAGTGGGTTTCCAGATGCACCACGTTGTCCGGCAGCGTGTAGCGCATGTCACCGTAATCGCTGCGCCGGCTGCCGATGAACACCACGCCGAAGCGCAGGTCCGGGAAGGCGCGGATGATCTGGTTCACCCAGCTCGACACACCGCCCGCCACATAGGGGAAGGTGCCTTCGAGCAGCAGGGCGACATCGACACCCTCGGGCGCGCGGCGGATCACTTCGCTCATGCCTGCCCCCAGAATTTCAGCACCGGCTGCAGCCGCGACAGCCCTTCCCAGTCCTGCATCGACTGCAGCAGCGTACGTACGCGCGAAAAATCGCGGCGAGCGAACGCCAGTTCGGCCAGATAGGGCACCACGCGCGACGCTGGCAGGCCCAGCTCGCGCGCGCGCTGATAGGCGGCATCCGCCTCGTCCAGCCGGCCGAGCTGCTGCAGCAGCCGGCCGTGCTGCAGGTGCAGCGCCGGGTTGTCGCGCAGCGTGGCCAGCGCGGTTTCGGTGTGGCGCAGCGCCTCGCCCACCGCATAGTCGAGCAGATCGCCCTGCACCAGCCCCTGATAGATCAGTTCCCAGTACAGCGCGGCGAGCTGCTGCGCCACCCGGCCGCGCTCGTCGTCGCTGCGACAGGCGGCCAGCTTCTGGCGCGCGGCATGGATGTCGGCATTGAGCCGCTTTTCGCGGTTGTCCAGCAGGCCATAGGCCAGCAGACGCAGATCGTCCTCGGCGTCACCCAGCAGTTCGCGCAACACCGGCGAACCGATGCGCGACGGCGCGTGCGACAGCGCCACCATGGCGCGCAGCCGCTGCGGCACCGGTGCCCGATCGTTCTTCAGGAACTGACGCACGCCGGCCTGGCGGAAACCGGCACCGGATTTTTCGCTGCTTTCGTGGATGTCCAGATCCGGCAGCCGCACCGCGGAAAAGCGGCTGGGCGACTCTAGCCGCGGCAGCAGATGGCGCACCAGCGCACCGACCAGCACGCCGACGAAGCCGAGCACCGGCACGAAGAATATGCTGCAGAACAGCAGTGACAGCACGCTCAGCCGCGGCTTGGAGCGCGCCAGCGGAATCAGCAGATAGACCGCCAGCGCCAGCAGCAGGCTGGCCGGCGCGTGGGCCGCCAGATAGGCGGACAGCGCGAGGTCGGGCGACTCGATGTGACCCAGGCCGTAGAAGGCGGCCAGTTCGGCCAGCAGCGCGGCCAGCGCGAGCTTGCTACTGCCCATCGCGCGCTCCGGTCAGACGGGCCAGCAGATCGGCCGGCGCTTCCTGGTCCAGCATGCGGGTGCGACTGCCGACTCGGCAATGATCCAGCCCGCCGCCGCGGTGCTGGGCAAGCCAGTTGTCGATGCGCGCCAGATAGCCTTCGACCGCGGCCGGGCCGGCCAGCGGCATCAGCGTGAGCAGGCGAACGCCATCGGTGCGCTCGACCCGCCACACCACGTCCAGCGAGCGCTGCATGCGCGCGATCTGCAGCGCCAGATCCTGGCCTGCTTCGCCAGCCGGAAAACTGAGCATGACGAGCGCGCTGCTGACGCCGGATTCGACGCGCACCCGCCACATGCGGGCCATTTCGAACGCGAAGTCCAGCGGGCAGTCCGGCAGTTCCGCGCGCAGCGGTGCGGCCAGCGCGCTGGCCGACAGCCCGTCGGCGTAGTAGCCCAGCAGCAGGTTGAGCATCTGCAGGGTTTCGTCGTGCAGCGCGAAGAAAGGCATGCGATCGACCAGCAGCAGCGCGTGCAGATCGCCGCCCAGGCCGGTCAGCGGCGCCACCACCAGATAGCGCGAACCGGCAGGCGCGGTGCCGCCGTCGAGCGCGACGTGGGCGAGCCGGCGGTGTTCGAGCGCGAAGCGGATGAGCGGATCGCCGGCGTCCACGTCGAACGGCGTGCCCAGCCAGGCCGGCGCGGTGCCGACCGGCTTGCCCTCGGCATCGACCGCCAGCAGGGCGGCACGCTCGATCTGGCAGTACTGCGCCACCAGACGCAGCAGATCGGCCGCGCCCGGCAGCGCCTCGCCAGCGGCCGCCGGCGAGGCCGCCAGGCCACGCAGGCCGACCAGCGCATCGCGCATCGACACCGGGCGGGAAATGAGGTCCTGCTCCAGCCGGTCGTGCGACAGGCGCAGCAGATAGTGCTGGTGGGTCAGGTATTCCAGACGCTGTTCGAGATAGGACTGCACGCTTTCGGCGCGCCGCACCCGGCCGCGCCACAGCGACGAAAACTCGCCGCAGATCATGACCGCGATCAGCCAGCCGAGAAAGTACAGCTTGGGCAGTTCACCCAGCGCCACGCCGATTTCGCCGAACACGAACCAGGCCGAAAACAGCAGCGCGCTGCCGGCCAGGCCAGGCACCGGGCCATAGCGCAGCGCCACCAGCAGCGGCCCCAGCCACACCCAGGCAAACTGGGCGCGCAGGAAGAAGGGGTCCAGCGGATTCAGCCAGAAAGCGAGCAGCAGCGCCAGCATGGGCAGCGCCACGGTTTCCGCCAGCGCGGCCGGGCCGGCGCCGGAACCGGTCGGCGTGAAGCGCGCAAGCAGGCGCCGCCACAGGGGCTCGTCGACGCGCCGGATGACCGGGCGGTCGCCGGGCGTACGGGTATCGTTCATTTGAGCGCCGGCACCAGCAGCGACTTGATCAGTTCCTGCGCCACACCGGACAGCGATTCGCGGCTCCAGCCACTCTTGCCGCCGACGCCGCTCCACAGCACGCGGCCGCTGTCGACCTCGACAATCTGCAGCGCGACACCGACCGCCGGCTCGCCATCGACGCCCACCTTGTAGCGCCATTCATCGACCGTGCCGGTCACCGCATAGCGGGCGCCCTGCTCCTTCGCCCAGGCCAGTGCGCGCGCCGCGTCTTTCAGCTGGCCGCTCTCGAACAGGTTGTCGTTCTGCAGGCTGGCCGGGTAGCGCTGCACCTGGGCCACGCCCAGACTGCGCAGCAGGTTTTCGGTCACCGCTTCGGCGCGCTGGCCGGCGAACGGCGTTTCGGTCGCGTTGCCGAAAGGCAGCAGCACCCAGGCGGCTGACTTGTCGGCGCCCGACGGGGCCGAGTGGTCGATCACCGCGCAGCCGGAAAACAGGGTGACGGAGGCCACGAGGGCGCAGATGAGCTTGATCAGGTGTTTCATGCGAACGCTCCCGGTTCAGAAAAACAGTCGGTAATGCAGTGCGAATTCGGTGGTGCGCGCGAAGATGCCACCACCGCCCTTGTCCTGTCGCCAGGACAGCGAAAAATGATCGGTGCCGAGCACGCTGCCGGCCACGCCCAGCGACACGTCGTAGCCCGCGCCGGCCACGCTGTTGTTCGATACGCCGATCGAGCCGAAAGGCCGCAGCGCCTTTGTGTAATCGCGCAACAGCCGGATGTTGTGGGTGAGCCGCACGCCCTGCAGCGTGAAACTCTGCGGCCGCAGCGCGGTGGCATCCAGCCCGCTGCCGGCGAACAGCCGCTGCCGCACCTCGACCGCGCGCGCATCGGCCAGATCGATGTCGGCGCGGCTGAACTGGTAACCGGCGGCGTAGGCGCTCACTTCAAGATCCGGCAGTTCGGTGCGGATGGCGTGCGCCACCTCGACCTGCCACAGCCGGCCACGGCCGATGTCCAGACCGTTCTGCGCCTGGTAGCGGTAACTGCCGAACTGCAGCCCGATGCGGTCGTCGCGCGCCACGCGGTAGTTGGCGCGCAGATCGATCTGGTCGCGCATGCCGGCCATGCGCAGCCCGAGGTTTTCGGTCGCCGGCATGTGCAGCCCCACGCCGACCGTGGCGCTGAGCCGGCTGTCGATGCGCTGTTCGCGTTCGATGGCGACCGGATGGATGGTTTCGAAGCCGTCGCGCTGACCGATCAGGATGCGGGTGACGCCGTCATCGTGCTGCCAGGCGAGTCTGGCCAGCAGATAGCTGCTTTCGCCCGGCGTCGAACTGAACTGCACGTTGTCACCCCGCTCGCGGGTGATGGAGCCGAATTCCACGCTCATGCGCAGATCGGGTGCCACCGCCATGTCCAGCGTGGCGCCGCTCTGCCGTTCGTCGATGCCGCCCAGCGTGCGCTGCGCGATGTCGAGATCGAAGCGGTGCGAAAAATCGAGCAGCGCATCGGACAGCTGCAGGTGCAGCGGCGCGTCGTCGCGCTGCGCGTCCAGGGTGTCGAAGGCGGCGCTCTGCGCCAGACGCAGGTCGCCCACCATGCGCGCACTGTTCACCCGGTCATAGCGCGGCAGGCGTTCGTCCCAGGTTTCCAGCAGCGCGCCGACCGCGGCCACGTCGCCCTGCGCCAGTGCGGCGGTGATGTCGGCCCACAGCGGCCGGTTCAGACTGCGACCGTACTGCTGCCACAGGAAACCGCGCACCGCGTCGAACTCGCCACGGTCGATGAAGGCGGACAGCGCCAATTCGCGTGCGGCCGGCAGCCAGCGCCCATCCGGTTCGCGGTCCAGCCGCATCACTTCGCGCAGCAGCGCGTTGGCCGCATCGCCCGGCGCCAGCGTGCGTGCGAGCCGCACACGGGCCTGACGCTGAAGGCGGCCGATGTCGTCGGCGCCCAGTTCGGCCAGCCGCGGCCGCTCTTTCTTCCACAGCATCTGGCGCACCCGCCAGGCGCGGTCGACATCGCCGTTCTGTTCCAGCGCGTCGGCCACATTCATCATCCACAGGAAGTCGTCGCGCTGCGCCCCCAACCGCGGCAGCAGGTAGCGGTCCAGCGCCACCTGCGGGCGCGACAGCGCCTGCCATGCGGCGGCCAGTGCGTCGTGCAGCGTTTCGTCACGCGCCCAGGCCTGTTCATGCCGGGCCAGCAGTTCGCGCAGCATGCGGGTGTCGTTGCCATCGATCAGCAGCCACAGCAGCGTGGTGCGCACCGACGCCGATTCCGGCTCCAGCCTGAGCGCCGCCGACAGATCGGCAAAGGCATCGGCGCGGCGGCCACCGTCCAGATGCCATTGCGCGCGCCGTTGCAGGAAGGCCGTGCTGCGTTCGGCTTCGGCACGCTGCACCGCCTGTGCCGGCTGCTGCAGTTCGCCGAACAGCCGCGCCAGTTCTGTGCGCTGGCCGGCACCGGCATAGAGATCCAGCGTGCGCAGGAACCAGACGCTGCCGCCGAAGCGGCGCCAGCCACGCTCGGCTTCGCGGGCCGCCGCCAGCGGCGACACATCGCTCAGCAGGTCGACCAGATCGCTCTGTTCGAAAGCATCGGAATCGTCAAAGCGGGTCACCCGCTCGAGTGCGCTGCGAGCGCGTTCATCGTCCTGCACCAGCTGGGCCAGCGCGACATACAGTCGCCAGAAATCGCGACTGCCGTCATCGGCAGCGGCCTTCGCACCCTCCATCACCTGCAGCGCGTCGTCGAAGCGGCTGTCGAGGATGAACAGCGCGGCACGCCGGGCCGCGCGCGCCGGGTCCGGCGGCAGCAGCGCGTCGAGCCGGGCCAGCGTGCGCCGGGCCAGTTCGATGTCAGCCGCGCGTTCGGCCAGATCGGCCAGCATCTGCAGTTCGGCCACCGACGGCGCGTCACCGGCCGCACGCTGCAGGAAGGCGATCGCTTCGCGCGGCCGGCCGGCACGCTCGTGCAGCGCGACGATTTCAGTCATGAGCTTGAGATCGTGCGGTCGGCGGCGCAGCCGGTATTCGAGCGCCGGCAGCAGCGCGTCGTCGTCGAGCAGGCCGGGCGCCAGTCTGAGCACCGCCTCCCAGGCCTCTTCGCGCCCGCCGCGGCGGGCGATCTGCGACCACTGGTCGAGCGCCTCCTGCGGTTTGCCCATCCATTCCTGCACCGTGGCCAGCCGTTCGCGCCAGCGCAGATCGTCCGGCGCCTGCCGCACCGCCGACTGCGCCACCCGTTCGGCGTCCTCCAGCTGACGGTTGCCGAGAAAAGCTTCGTAACCGAGCGTGTAGATGCGGTCGTCGAACGGCAGCTCCGGTCCGCCCGTGGCCGCCACCCGCCACGGCAGCACGTCGATGCCGGCGGCGGCGAACTGACTGCGGCGCAGCTGCCGTTCCAGCGACAGCTGCAGCATCCGTTTCGCGTAGCGGGCGGCAGCATCCGGCCGATTGGCGGCGCGCGCCAGCGTGACCAGGAAGTACATCACTTCGGTGTCGTTCGCCAGTTCGCCGATTTCGCGCTCGGCCATGTCCAGCGCCAGATCGAGCCGGTTGCCCGACTGCAGCGTGCGCAACGCCTGCAGGAACAGCGCGCGGCGCTTCGCGGCATCCGGCTCGCGGCTGCGTTGCAGCAGCAGCATGCGCGCCGCACCTTCGTATTCGCCGTGACCCAGCATTTCGGCGGCCGCCTGACCGTACAGCCGCGGGTCGATATCGTCGCCATCGCGCCGGAAGGAGGCGATCAGTTCCAGCGCCAGCAGCGCCTGCCCGCGCGACAGCGCGCGCTGCACCAGCGACATCCGGTTCTGGTCGGTCAGCCCCTCTACCGTCACCGCATTGCGCAGCCGCTGCGGCAGTTGCGCTTCCAGTTCGGCGTGGCGCGCCGAAAACGGCGGCGCGGACAGCAGTTCGCTCTCGTACAGCGTCCATTCGACCCAGCGCGCTTCGGTCAGCGCCTCGCGGTCGGCCGGGCTGATGAGCAGCGGCGCCAGATCGGCGCGCGCCTGTTCGTAATCGCGCCGGGCGATGGACTGGCGCACCAGCGCAAGCCTGAGTTCCGGATTCAGCGGATCGGTGCGCAGCAGGTTGCGCAGATAAGCCAGCGTGAGCGCGTCGCCCCGGGTGGCGTTCAGCGTGTACTGGACCAGCGCTCGGTAGGGAAACAGCAGCGTGAACAGCACGCCCACCAGCAGACCGATGGCCAGCAGCACATGCGGCGCGACCAGGCGCGGACGCTCAACCGACGCGGCAGCGTAGCTCGATCGTCGCAGCATGGGCGTCCAGACGGAAATGGGCGAGGCCGGCCTCGCTGCGCACCGGGCCGAGGGTACGGCCATCGGCGGTGACGCGGCACTGGCCGGCGCCGGCCAGTGCGAATTCGAGCGGCACATGGCCGTTCAGGCGGTAGCGTTGCACGTCCTGCTCAACACTGGCCGACTCCAGTCGCGCATTCGCTTCGGCCAGCACCGGCGCCAGGGCGGTGCGGCCGACCAGCGTCAGCGTCGCTTCGTCTGCGGTCAGATGGACGTAACGCCCTTCGACGCCGTCGCGCCAGCCGCCGATGCCGGACGAAGCCGGCATGTCCGGCAGACCCAGTTCCGCCGGCAGGCGCAGCGTGCGCAGATGGGTGGCGTTGCGCACCAGGTAGCGCCCGCCATCCAGCGTGCGGGCAAGCACGACATCATTGAAATTCATCGCGATGCGCACGTATTCGCTCGGATAGACCGGATGTACCGGCTGCGCCAGCGCATGCCGGTACACCTTGTGCAGCACCGCCAGCGACGCCGGCTTGCTGGCCGAGTAGGTATGGAAATAGAGATTGACCGGCTTGAGCCGGCGCGGCCTGTCGGTGAAGGCCAGGGTCTGCGTCACCCGCTCGAAGCCGTAGTACGGCCCGGTCCAGAGATTGGTATAGACGTTCTCGTTCATGATGGGCGCGTGCACATGGAAGTGGCGCCCCTGCCAGGTCCCGAGCGAGGACACCGCGGCCAGACTCGGATACAGCGTGCTGGCCACGGTATAGCCGCCGTTCATCTGCACCATGCCCAGCCGTTCGACCCATTCCAGCGCCGCTTCGGTGGGCGCAGCGTCACCGGTCCAGAGCATGAGACCAACCGGCTTGCCCGGCGGCGCGAGCCGGCTGCGGATGTAGTCCACCGAACCGGCGATCTCGCGCTCCAGACTGGGCGCGTAACCTGCGGGGGCGAGCGAGTAGCCCTGGGCGGCCTCCTTCGCCTCACCGCGCTCGACGCTGTCCCAGTAGAACGGATGGGTGTAGCTGTGCGAGGCGATTTCGACGTGCGGCAGCGCGAACATGCGGCGAGCGACCGCCTCCATTTCGGCGGAATCGCGGGCGAACGGACCGCGCTCGCTGGTTTCGATCTCGATCACCGACATCGCGTGCGGCACCCGGTAGCGCTTGAGCACATCTTCCAGCAGCACTTCGGCGGCCAGCCTGCGGCCCTTCATTTCGGCGCGCGATGCGAAACCGTCGCCGTCGATATGGGCAAAGAACATGCGGCGGCCGGTCAGCGTGGTGGTATCCGGCACCGGCAGCGGCGGCAGCGCCAGCGCATCGCGGATGAAGGCGAAGGGCTCGACCACCCAGCGCGTCTGTGCCTCGTCCAGCGGCAGTACCCTCACCGCGAACGGATGCAGCGCGAAACCGCCCCAGGTGGTTTGCGCCACCGCGTCGTAGCGGTTGCCGGCGGTGTCGTTCAGGCCCAGCAGCACGCGCGCATCCGGCTGCGCTACTTTTATGCGTTCCAGCCGGCCGCGGTCGGGAATGGCCGGCGTTTCGAAGCCGACCGCAGGATCGCGCACGGCGATGTCCAGCCGGCCGCGAGCCGGTGGCGCCTGCGTCAGGCCGGCCACGCGCAGGAAATCGGCATCCGGTTCGAAACCGAAGGAGCCGAACACCGCCATCCGGGTGCCCTCGGCAATGCGCGCGGACATCCAGTCCATCAGCGCACGGGCGCGGTCGGTCGGCACATGGCCGTCGAACCACAGCACCGCACCGGCGTATTCGCCGGCCGGCACGGCGTCCGGCAGCGGTCCGGTCACATCGACATATTCGGCGACATAGCCCAGGTGATTGACCGGCATCTCCGCGTAGCGATGCGGGCTGGAAACATTGACCCGGGCGGCCTCCCGGCTGTTGTAGAGGAACATGAGCTTGCGCGGCAGCACCTCCACCAGACCGACACCGAGGTGTTTCAGATCGCCGTCGGTCACATAGGGCACGATGCCGTGGGCGTGAATGCGTCGTGCGGTATCGCGGGCCAGTTCGCGAGCGGCCGGCGCCACGTAGTCGATGGCGATCGCGGTCACGCCATAGCGGTCGCGCGCAGTCTGCAACTGGCCGAGCAGCCACTCGCGGTCCTTGGCCGGCACCTCGACATAACGCCGGTGACGCGCGTCCCAGCCGCGGTACAGCGACTCGGCCGCCACCGCATGAACCTCACCGCGCAACTCGGGCAGCAGTTCGAAACCGCGGTTGAACATGAGCCGGATGCCCGGGAAGCGCGCACGCAAGGTACGCACCACCGCGATCAGTCCGCGTTGCTGGGCGGCGACGTCGACATCCTTCACCAGATGATAGGAATCCAGGGTATCGAGGAAGAAGCCGCGGTAGCCACGCGCCCACAGCGGGCCCACCACCTCGTCGGCGAAGAAGGCTGGCCAGGCCGGCTGGGCCTGGTCGATCACCAGCGACTTCCAGGCCGCATTGCGGCCGATGCGCCAGGCCTCGGGAATGCGCGCGGCGTAGTCCCGGGTCGGATGCACTTCACCCACGCTGACATAGGCAAACAGTTCGGAGGCGCCCCGCCCCTTGTAGGCGAGCGGATCGAAACCATGGTCGGGTTCGACCACGGCGATATCGAAGGCCTTCATCGCGGCCAGCGGTGCATCCTTGCCGTAGTGCAGCGCGACCGACGGCAGTTCGGCCGCCTGCAGCATCGACGCGGCTGCCAGCAGCACGAACGGCAATGCACGCAGCAGGCCTGCGTGGCGCGAAAGGATGCGTGTGAAAAGCGGTCTGAGCAGCGATCGGGCAGAAATGGACATCGGATCAGGAGCACCGGCACGGACAGACGTGAACGGCCCATTCCGGGGGAACCTTTAGCTTGCAGGCCTGATTCGATGCAGACCGGCCGCTGCACGCCAGTCTGCCTGCCCTGCCACTGGCTTCAGCCAGCCGGGACCCAGTCTGGCGAAGGCAGCGCGTGGAAGGCTTCGCGCAGGCTGTCGCTCCAGCGCTTCCGGATCATGTCGAAGTAGGCGTTGTCGGCATCGATACGGGTATGCGAAGTCACTTTGAGCTCACCGGTGCGCAGCACCAGCAGATCCAGCGGCAAACCGACTGACAGGTTGGACCGTATGGTCGAATCCATCGAAATGAGCGCGCACTTGGCCGCTTCGTCCAGCGTGGTGTCCGGCCGGATCACCCGGTCGATGATGGGTTTGCCGTACTTCGCCTCGCCGATCTGGAAATACGGCGTGTCACGGGTGGCTTCGATGAAATTGCCGGCCGCGTAGATCTGGAACAGCCGCGGCTCCTCGCCCAGTATCTGGCCACCGAGTATGAAGCTGGCGTTGAACTCGATGCCGAATTCCTTCAGTGCCTCGGCGTCGCGTGCGTGCACCTCGCGCAGGCAGTCGCCGACATGCCGCGCCGCCTCGAACAGATTGCTCACCGTGTGCAGGCTGGGCCCGTCGGCCGCCAGCCGCTCGCGCAGCAGGCTCATCAGGGTCTGGGTAAGCGCCAGATTGCCAGCACTCATGAGCACCAGCACCCGCTCGCCCGTACGTTCGAACACGGTGAGCTTGCGGAAGGTGTTGATGTGGTCGACACCGGCATTGGTGCGCGAATCGGACAGGCACACGATGCCCGCATCGAGCAGCATGCCCACGCAGTAGGTCATGGCGGATTTCAGTCAGCGAAAGTTGAAGGATGGACAGGCGGCGTGTACGCCGCCCGCTTGCACAGGCCTCAGTGTGCGTGCACCGATACCCGGGTCAAGGTGCCCTGCACCGCTTCGCCGCCTGCCAGACGGACCGGGCAGGCGTCGAGGTGATCGCGCCCGACCGCGAGACGGCAGTAGCCATGCCCGGCCAGCGTGCGCTCCAGCACATCCACGCTGACCCAGCCAGCCTCGCCGCCAGCTGCCGGCCCGCTGGCCAGCCACACGTCCACCCAGCTGTGCGGCACCGCCCACTCGCCGGCGGCGTCGATCAGATAGCCGCTGACGAAGCGCGCCGGCAGGCCGGCGGCGCGGCAGCAGGCGATGAAGGCGTGCGCGATGTCGGCGCTGCAGCCAGCGCCGGCAGCGAGCGCGCTCAGCGCGCCGCCGGGCGGCAGACGTTCCGGCAGATGGCGGACCGCGCCGCACACCGCGCCGCTCAGATCCAGCAGTTCGCCGACCGTGTCGCGACGCGCACGCAGATGGCTGGCGGCCATCGCGTGCGCCTGTTCGTCCGCTTCGGTCAGCCGGGTACCGGCCAGATAGGACAGCGGCGACAGCGGACCGGCATCGCGCGGCATCCACGCATCGGCATCGGTCAGGCGCACGGTGCCGCTGACCACGATGGTCAGTTCGCTGTGCGGGCGGTCCATCGTGAGCAGATGGCCGACATTGCCGTGCGCGTCGATCGCACGCCGCGCGCTGCCCGGCGCCTGCACCCGCCAGTTCAGCGGGCGCTGGGTCGATTCCTCGCGCGGCGTAAGCCGCAGCTGCTGGATGCTGTAGCTGACCGGGGTGGCGTACTTCACCGTGGTTTCGTGACGGATGTCGAGCAGCATGGCGAACTCCTTAACTTGCGGACATCGGGACCAGGAAGTCGTTGGAAATGCGGTTGCCCAGTTCGTTCACGCGCACGATGAACTGGGTCAGGTACTCGTGCAGGCCGCGCGCAAACACGTCCTCGATGCGGCCAAACTTCAGGCTGGCCTGCAGTTCGCCGGCGCGGCGCTGGGTTTCCTTCGAGCGGTAGTTGGACACCGCCTGCAGGTTTTCGTACACCTCGACCATGCTGGTGCGCAGCGAACGCGGCATCTGCTCATTCAGGATGAGCAGTTCGGTCACCTTCACCGGCGTGATCAGATCGCGATACACCTTGCGGTACACCTCGAACGCCGACACCGAGCGCAGCAGCGCGCTCCACTGGTAGTAGTCGGCGGCCGCGTCCGGCGGCACCTTGCCATCGACCAGCATGTGGTACTTCACATCGATGAAACGTGCGGTCGCATCGGCCCGTTCCAGGAAGGTGCCCAGCCGGATGAAGTGGAAGGCCTCATCGCGCAGCATGGTACCCAGCGTGACACCGCGCGACAGGTGGGAGCGGAACTTCACCCACTCGAAGAACTCGCCGATCTCGCTGCCGACCAGCTTCCAGCGCGGGTAGTCGCGCATCCTGAGCCAGGTGTCGTTGGTGGTTTCCCACATTTCCGAGGTGATGGTGCCGCGCACCGCATGCGCGTTCTCGCGCGCCATGCGGAGGCAGCTCAGGATGGACGACGGGTTGTCGCCATCGAACACCATGAAATCCAGTACCGCCTCGGCGGTCGCCTCGTCATGCTTGGCCCGGAAAGCCTGTTCCAGCCCGTTGATCGACAGCGTGGCACCCCAGCCGGCGTCACCTTCCGGCACCATGGACATGCGGTAGTTCACGTCCAGCATGCGGGCGATATTCTCGGCGCGCTCGATGTAGCGCGCCATCCAGTACAGGTGGTCTGCGGTTCGGCTCAGCATGGGAACACCATCCGGTTATCTGCAATCGCGATGAACGAAGCGGCCGACGCACCTGCGCTGCGCCGGCGCTGTGCGAACGACGTGAGCGTGGGGGCCATCGCGCCGCCAGCAGGGCCGCCCCAAGGGCGAGCGCAGCCCCCTCGGGGGGGTGAGGCTGGGGTTGCGCGGCGCACTGCGCCGTGCCGGCCGAACGGGCCGGCTGTGCAAAGCCGGCCCTGCTGAGCGAACGAAGTGAGCGTGGGGGCCATCGCGCAGCCCCCTCGGGGGGGTGAGGCTGGGGTTGCGCGGCGCACTGCGCCGTGCCGGCCGAACGGGCCGGCTGTGCAAAGCCGGCCCTGTTGAGCGAACGAAGTGAGCGTGGGGGCCATCATCACTCCTCCAGTACCCAGGTGTCCTTGGTGCCGCCGCCCTGCGACGAATTCACCACCAGCGACCCTTCGCGCAGCGCGACCCGGGTCAGGCCACCCGGCACCATGTTGATGTCCTTGCCCGACAGCACAAAGGGGCGCAGATCGATATGCCGCGGCGCAATGCCCTGTTCGACAAAGGTCGGGCAGGCCGACAGCGAAAGCGTGGGCTGGGCGATATAGCCCTCCGGGTTGTCGGTCAGCAGCTGGCGGAAGCGTGCAATCTCCTCATTCGACGCACGCGGGCCGATGAGCATGCCGTAGCCGCCTGCACCATGCGTTTCCTTCACCACCAGCTCGTCGAGGTGGGCCAGCACATAGGCCAGATCCTCCTTCTTGCGGCACATGTATGTCGGCACGTTGTTGAGCAGCGGCTCCTCGTCCAGGTAGAAGCGGATCATGTCCGGCACATAGGGGTAGATGGACTTGTCGTCCGCCACGCCGGTGCCGATGGCATTGGCCAGCGTGACATGGCCGGCGCGATACACCTGCAGCAGACCGGGCACGCCCAGCATCGAATCGGCGCGGAAAGCGAGCGGATCGAGGAAGTCGTCGTCGATGCGGCGGTAGATCACATCGACCCGCTGCGGCCCCTGGGTGGTGCGCATGTACAGGTGCTCGTCACGCACGAACAGATCCTGCCCCTCGACCAGTTCCACGCCCATCTGCTGGGCCAGGAAGGCGTGCTCGAAGTAGGCGGAGTTGTAGGCACCCGGGGTCAGCACGATGACGGTCGGATCGATCACGCCGGCCGGCGCCACCGCGCGCAGATTGCTCAGCAGCATGTCCGGGTAGTGCTCGACCGGCGCCACCCGGTGACGCGAGAACAGCTCGGGGAACAGCCGCATCATCATGCGGCGGTCTTCCAGCATGTAGGACACGCCGGAGGGCACGCGCAGGTTGTCCTCCAGCACGTAGAACTCGCCGGCGCCGGCGCGCACCACGTCGACACCGGCGATGTGGGCGTAGATGCCGCCGGGCACGTCCACGCCCTGCATTTCGGGCCGGTACTGGCTGTTGGACAGCACCTGCTCGGCCGGAATGCGGCCGGACTTCAGGATGTTCTGCTCGTGATAGACGTCGTGCAGGAACATGTTCAGCGCCTTCACCCGCTGGCGCAGACCGGCGGCGAGCTGCTTCCATTCCTGCGCCGGGATGATGCGCGGCACGACGTCGAACGGAATCAGGCGTTCCTTGCCCTCTTCCTCGCCATAGACCGCGAAAGTGATGCCGACCCGGTGAAACACCAGATCCGCTTCGGCACGCTTCTGCGCAATGCGCTCAGGCGGCGTTTCAGCCAGCCACTTCTGGTAGCCGGCGTAATGAGCGCGCACCGTGCCGTCGGCGCCGTTCATTTCGTCGTAGATCGAGGACGGATGGACCATGATCGGGTTTCTCGTGTTGTGTGGCGCATTTTTCTATCAGCGAAAAATGTGCCACCCCGGAAACCCTTGCCAGTGCTGGAAACCCTGCGCCGCGCAGGGTCTTGCGCACCAGTGAGGTGCAGGTGCGGAGTGCATCTGGTGCAGCCCGCACAAAACAAAACGCCCCGCACGAAGGCGGGGCGTCTGTGCGCGAAAGGCGCAGCGTGATCAGAGGCGCTCGATCACTGCGGCAATGCCCTGGCCACCGCCGATGCACATCGTGATCAGGCCGTAACGGCCGCCGGTGCGCTGCAGCTCGTACAGACACTTGACGGTCAGGATGGCACCAGTGGCGCCGACCGGGTGGCCGAGGCCCACCGCGCCGCCATTCGGGTTCACCTTGGCCGGGTCCAGACCCAGTTCGCGGGTGCAGCACATGGCCTGCACCGCGAAAGCTTCGTTGGACTCGATGACCGACAGATCGTCCGCCTTCAGGCCGGCGCGCTGAAGCGCCAGCTTGACGGCCGGGATCGGGCCGGTACCCATGATGGTCGGATCGACACCGGCCACCGCGTAGGACACCAGACGGGCCAGCGGCTTGGCACCTGCGCGGGCGGCCGCACCGGCTTCCATCAGCACCACGGCGCCTGCGCCGTCGTTGATGCCGGAAGCGTTGCCGGCGGTAACCGAACCGTCCTTCTTGAACACCGGCTTGAGCTTGCCCATGCCTTCGACCGACGCATCACGGCGGAAGTGTTCGTCGGTATCGATGACGGTGGTGCCCTTCTTGGTCACCACTTCGAGCGGCGCGATCTGCGACTTGAAGTGACCGGCATCGGTCGCCGCAGCCGCCTTCTGGTGCGAGGCCACCGCGAAGGCGTCCTGCTCTTCGCGGGTGAAGCCGAACTGGCTGGCGATGTTTTCAGCCGTGATGCCCATGTGCACCGTGTCGAACGGATCGGTCAGCGCGCCAACCATCATGTCGATCATCTTGGCATCGCCCATGCGCGCGCCCCAGCGGGCGCTCGGCACCAGGTAGCCACCGCGGCTCATCGTTTCGACGCCGGCACCGACCGCGCACTCGGCATCGCCGAGCTGGATCGCGTTGGCGGCCGACACGATGGCCTGCAGGCCGGAACCGCACAGGCGGTTCACGCCCATCGCGCACGATTCCTTGGACATGCCACCATTGATCGCGACCACGCGCGAAACGTACATGTCACGGGCTTCGGTGTGGATCACGTTGCCCAGCACCAGGTGCTGCGCTTCCTTCGCGTCGACGCCGGCGCGCGCAAACGCGGCCTTCACCACGTGCGCGCCCAGATCGCAGGCCGAAAAATCCTTCAGCGAACCGCCGTAACCACCGATCGGCGTACGCGCTGCACCTACGATCACCACTTCTCTTTTGTCAGCCATCAGAACCACCCTCCCGTAGAAATCAGCTACCGACATAGCCAGCCAGCGTAAGCAGGCCCAGCAGAAGAAGACAAAATATAAGTGTGCGCCAGACCAGACCGATCGCGCTCTGCATCAGGTCAACATCCGCTTCATCGCCCATGCCCAGTTCAGGCCGGTCGGCGACTTCGCCCAGTTCGAACAGCGGGGCACCGAGCTTGACGCCCAGCGCACCCGCACCGCTGGCGAGCAGAATGCCCGCCGCCTGTTCAGGCCATTTTGCGGCCTGCGTGCGCCAGCAATGCACCGCGTCCTCGAAGTCGCCAACGATGGCGAAGGTCGCTGCAGTCATGCGCACAGGGATGAAATCCAGCCATTCGTACATGTTCCGCGCAAAGCGGCCGAAGGCTCCGAATTCGATGTTTTCGCGCCGCGCCCACGACCACGACAGGCGTTCGGTCAGGCGGTAGATCAGCGGGCCGGTCGGGCCCGGCAGCAGCGCGAACAGCGCCAGCGGCGCGAACACGTGGCGATGGGCGGCCAGCAGCCCCTGCTCTATCGCCAGCCGAGCGATCTCTTCGGCGCGCATGCGGTCGGTGTTGCGCGACAGCCAGTTGCCCAGTTCGCGGCGGGCCGCTTCGGGGTCGCCCTCGCGCAGCGCGTGGGCGGTGGCTTCGAAATGGTGGCTGAACTGGCGGAAACCCATGGTGACGTAGAGCACCAGCACGTTGAGCACCCAGCCCAGCAGCGGATTGATCCACACCAGCAGCAGGTAGAGGAACCACACGGCGGCGACCGGCAGGCCGACCGCGAGCGACCACGCGACCACGCCGTGGCGGGCTTCGCCTGCATTGAGGCGCTGTTCGAACCAGGTCGCGTAGCGGGCAAGCGGCCCGGCGACCACGCGCTCGTAGGACAGCGGCTTGTACTGCTCGATCAGCAGCGCAACGAAAAGGGACAACCAGGTCATTTAAAGCATGTTTGCCGTGCGAGCGTCGGGACGATAACACAGCGAAGCTTGCGGGATCCTTTCAGCAAGGGGCTTTCAGCCTTCCAGCACCAGCTCGGCCAGCGACACGATCATGCCGGCGGTCGCGCCCCAGATGTCGTAGCCCTGCCAGGGCATGGCCCAGAACTCGCGCACCACACCCTGATGCTCGATGCGCCCGCGTCGCCGGTTGGCCGGGTCGAGCAGGAAGGACAGCGGCGGCTGGAAGGCTTCGGCCACCTCGAAACTGTCCAGCCGCAGCGCCAGCGGCGCATGCACCAGCCCGACCACCGGCGTAACACGGAAGCCGGTGGCAGTGATCGCGTATTCGGGCAGGCGGCCGATCAGCTCGACGCAACCGGGCGCCAGACCGATCTCCTCCTCCGCCTCGCGCAGCGCAGTCGCTTCCGGCGACACGTCGCCGGCATCCACGCGGCCGCCCGGAAAGGCGATCTGGCCTGGATGATCGTGCAGGTGGGCGGTGCGCCGGGTGAGCAGCAGCGTGGGTTCGGCGCCGCCCAGCACCAGCGGCACCAGCACCGCAGCCGGCGTATAGCCGGCGTGCAGCGGGTCTGCGGGACGCGCCGGCAAACCTGCCAGCCGCACGCGCAACCGTTCGATATGCAGTCCGGACAACATGCCCGGCGACGGCTCGACTGTCATCAGAAACGCTGCCGTAGCGTCATGACCTGACCGTTGCGCTGCATGTCCATGCGATTCAGGAAACTCATGCCCAGCAGTACCCGCGGCATGTCGGCTTCCATCACCGCCGCATCGATATCGGTGAGCAGCACGCTGCCCACCTTCACGCTGGCCAGTTTCACCCGCCAGGCACGCACCACGCCGTTGGCGGTCTGCACCTGGATTTCCGTCCCCCGGGACAGATCGATACCGGCCCTGCGCGCGTGATGGCGATCCATCGCCACCACGGTGGCACCGGTATCGAGCAGGAATTTCATCGGCACGCCATTGATCGCGCCCGGCGTTTCGAAATGGCCCTGCGCGTCGGCATTCAGGTGGATGACCGAGGACGAATCCGTACCGCCCTTCATCGCCGCAACGTTCTCGCCGATGCGCAGCTGGGTGCGCCGTCCTTCGATTTCCACCCAGGCGCGGTCACCCTCGACCGACAGCAGCTTCACGCCCTCCGGCGACCGGCCACCGACCGCCAGCGTACGCGGCGCACCGCCGTCGATGACCAGCACCGCCTTGCCGCCGAACACGCCAGCCAGCGACACATCGAGCGCATGGGCGGGCAGCGCGAGCACGCCGAACGCAAGCGCCGCTAGAATGCGGCGAGGAGGTGTTCCAATGAAACCCATTGCAGTATTCCGTCACAGCCCGACCGAAGGACCCGGTCATTTTGCAGCATACGTCGCCGGCCTGGGCCGCGAAATCCGCCTGTACGCGATGGACGTCGGTGACCCGGTGCCGACCGACCCGTCCGCCTTCGCCGGCCTGTGCTTCATGGGCGGCCCGATGAGCGTGAACGATCCGCTGCCGTGGATCCCGCCGGTGCTCGAACTGATCCGCAAGGCGGTCGCGGCCGACATACCGGTGATCGGTCACTGTCTGGGCGGACAGCTCATGTCCAAGGCGCTGGGCGGCACTGTCGGCGCCAATCGCTGCAAGGAAATCGGCTGGCTGGACGTCCATGCCACCGACCCGAAGACCGCGCAATGGTTCGGCGATCGCGCGCGTTTCCCGTCCTTTCACTGGCACGGCGAAACCTTCACGCTGCCGGCCGGCGCGACCCGCATCCTGGCATCCGACGGCTGCGACAATCAGGCCTGGGTGATGGGCAAGCATCTGGCGATGCAGTGTCACATCGAAATGACCGAAGATCTGGTGAAGTCGTGGTGCGCCGGCGGCGCGGACGAGATTGCCGAAGCATCGGCGCAGCCCACGGTGCAGCAGCCGGCAGACATCCAGCGCGATCTGGAAGCACGGGTCGCGGCATTGCACGCGGTGGCGGAAAGCGCCTACGCGAAGTGGGTGCAGGGCCTGAAGGATTGAGGTGAATCGCCGTCAGCTCCGGGCTGACGGCCACCCTCTCGCGGGCAGCGCCCGCTCCTGAGCGTTTTCAGGAGCGGCGCAGGCGCTGACAGGCTCAGTCGCGGAAGTTGCCGAACTGCAACGGGATGTCGGTCACCTGCTTGCGCAGCAGCGCGATCGCTTCCTGCAGCACGTCGCGCTTGGCGCCGGTGACGCGCACTTCCTCGCCCTGGATGCTGCCCTGCACCTTGAGCTTGCTGTCCTTCAGGATGCGCACGATCTTCTTGGCGGACTCGCTCTCGATGCCGACCTTGAGCTTGAGCTCCTGCTTCATCTTGTTGCCGCTGACCTTCTGCGCGTCGCCGCGCTCGACCGAGCGCACGTCGATGCCGCGCTTGGCAAACTTGCCGACCAGCACATCGAACACCTGATCCAGCTTGAAATCGTCGTCAGCGAACAGCGTGAGCAGCTTTTCACCCTGTTCCACCCGCGCGTCCGAACCCTTGAAGTCGAAGCGGTTGGTAATTTCCTTGTTGGCCTGATCAACCGCGTTGCGCAGTTCGACCATGTCGATTTCGGAACTGATGTCGAAGGACGGCATGCTGGGCACCTCGTAAACGGCGAAAGGACGCACGCGGAGCGGAAGGCCCGTGTACGTCCGGTGATGCGTGGCGAAACCGGCGCCGGCCGGATCGCCGTCGGCTGACGCAGCGTCAGCCCGCTGTGATCAACCGAAATGGCAGACGTAGTGGTAGGGCTCGCCGCTCACTTCGATGTCGAAGGACGAGTTGCCCGGCACGTTGTAGGACTCACCGGCACCGTAGGTCTTCCATTCCGTCTCGCCCTTCAGGCGCACGCGGCAGCTGCCCGCCACGCCTTCCATGATTTCCGGCGCGCCGGTGTTGAAGGTGAGCGTGGCCGGCAGGATGACGCCGACCGACTTCTTGGTGCCGTCGGCGAACTGGATGCTGTGGCTCACGCACTTGCCGTCGAAATAGACGTTGGCCTTCTTGACGACGCTGATGTTGTCGAACTGGGACATTTTATTTTCCTGGAATGAAGTGGGTGCCGCGCACCGGCGCGAAGACGTGATGCGGGTGCAGGCCTCGTGGGCCCTGCCCCGCTGCGCCCTCCCGCGCCTGTCCGCGGCAGATGGACGATTACTTGCCGCGCTTGATCGCCGCGTTGGCCGCGATGCGCATGCGCAGTGCGTTCAGCTTGATGAAGCCGGCCGCGTCCTTCTGGTCGTAGGCGCCCGCATCGTCCTCGAAGGTGGCGATGGTCGGGTCGAACAGCGAATCGGTCTTCGAATCGCGCGCGACGACGATGACATTGCCCTTGTACAGCTTCAGCCGCACCCAGCCATTCACCGTCTGCTGGGTGTGATCGATCAGTGCCTGCAGTGCGCGGCGCTCCGGGCTCCACCAGTAACCGGTGTAGATGATGCTGGCGTAGCGCGGCATCAGATCGTCCTTCAGGTGGGCCACTTCGCGGTCCAGCGTGATCGACTCGATTGCGCGATGGGCGCGCAGCAGGATGGTGCCGCCCGGCGTTTCGTAGCAGCCGCGCGACTTCATGCCGACGTAACGGTTCTCGACCAGATCGAGACGGCCGATACCGTGCTTGCCGCCAATCTGGTTCAGCGTGGCCAGCAGTTCGTGCGCCGGCATGCGGGTGCCGTTGATGCTCACCAGATCGCCGCGCTCGAATTCGAGGTCGAGGTATTCGGCCGCATCGGGTGCCGCTTCCGGCGATACCGTCCAGCGCCACATCGATTCCTCGGCCTCGGCCGACGGATCTTCCAGATGGCGGCCTTCGTAGCTGATGTGCAGCAGGTTGGCGTCCATCGAGTACGGCGAGCCGCCCTGCTTGTGCTTCATCTCGATCGGGATGCCGTGATTCTCGGCGTAGGCCAGCAGCTTTTCGCGCGACAGCAGGTCCCACTCGCGCCACGGCGCGATCACCTTCACGTTCGGCATCAGCGCGTAGGCACCCAGCTCGAAGCGCACCTGGTCGTTACCCTTGCCGGTCGCACCGTGCGAGATCGCGTCGGCGCCGGTTTCGCGGGCGATGTCGATCAGGCGCTTGGCGATCAGCGGACGTGCGATCGAGGTACCCAGCAGGTACTCGCCTTCGTAGATCGTGTTGGCACGGAACATCGGGAACACGAAATCACGGACGAACTCCTCGCGCAGATCGTCGATGAAGATGTTCTCCGGCTTGATGCCCAGCTTGATCGCCTTGGCACGCGCCGGCTCGAGTTCCTCGCCCTGGCCGAGGTCGGCGGTGAAGGTCACCACTTCGCACTTGTACACATCCTGCAGCCATTTCAGGATGACCGAGGTGTCCAGGCCGCCCGAATAGGCGAGGACCACTTTCTTGATGTCGCTCATCGTCGTCAGTCTTTCAATAAGAGTCGTCAGTTCAGCTGCCGGACACGCGACCGAGCAGCAGGAATTCCATCAGCGCCTTCTGGGCGTGCAGGCGGTTTTCGGCTTCGTCCCACACCACCGAGTGCGGGCCGTCGATCACGTCGGCCGACACTTCCTCGCCGCGATGCGCCGGCAGGCAGTGCATGAACAGCGAATCGGGCCTGGCCACCTTCATCATGTCGGCATCGACCTGCCAGTCGGCGAAGGCGGCGCAGCGCGCCTCGTTCTCCGCTTCCCAGCCCATCGAGGTCCACACGTCGGTGGTGACCAGGTCGGCGCCGCGCGCCGCATCCATCGGGTCGGCGAAGCACTCGTGGTGGCTGCCGGCCACGCCCACCTTGTCCGGCTCGACTTCGTAGCCGGGCGGGGTCGAAATGTTGAGCTTGAAATCGAAAATCTCGGCCGCCTGCATCCAGGTGTGGCACATATTGTTCGAATCGCCGATCCACGCCACGGTGCGGCCGCTGATGTCGCCGCGGTGCTCGATCCAGGTGTAGATGTCGGCCAGCACCTGGCAGGGGTGGTACTCGTTGGTCAGGCCGTTGATCACCGGCACGCGCGAGTTGGCGGCGAAGCGCTCGATGATGGTCTGTTCGAAGGTGCGGATCATGACCACGTCGCACATGCGCGAAATGACCTGCGCCGCGTCTTCCACCGGCTCGCCGCGGCCCAGCTGGGAGTCGCGCGTGTTCAGATAGATCGCGCTGCCGCCCATCTGGTGCATGCCGGCTTCGAACGAGAGCCGCGTGCGCGTGCTCTGTTTCTCGAAAATCATCACCAGCGTGCGGTCCTGCAGCGGCCAGTACTGTTCGTAGCGCTTGAACTTGTCCTTGATCCAGCGGGTGCGCGCGAACACGTAGTCGAGTTCTTCGCGCGACAGGTCCTTCAGTTGCAGAAAGTGTCTGGGTTCAGTCATTTCACGCAGCGGGTCAGGCGCCCGCGAGGAAGTTGCGGATGAGCGGCACCAGCCGGTCGACCAGTTCGCGGCTGTCCGCGTCGGTATAGACCAGCGGCGGCACCAGGCGGATGGTGCTGTCCTGGGTCACGTTGATCAGCAGGCCAGCCTCCAGCGCGCGCGCAACCAGCACGCCGCAGGGGCGGTCAAGTTCGATGCCTATCATCATGCCGGCACCGCGGATGTCCTTCACGCCGGCGACGTCCTTCAGCGCCTCGCGGAAGCCGGCGCGTATCGCGTCGCCCTGGCGTACCGCGTTGCCGCGCAGATCGTCACGCGCCACCACGTCCAGCGTGGTGAGCGCGGCGGTGCACGCGAGCGGATTGCCACCGAAGGTCGAGCCGTGAGTACCCGGTTTGAACACGCCGGCCGCCGGGCCGCGCGCGAGGCAGGCGCCGATCGGCACGCCGGAGCCCAGGCCCTTGGCCAGCGTCATCACGTCCGGTTCGATGCCTGCGTGCTGGAAAGCGAACCAGCTGCCGGTACGGCCGATGCCGCACTGAACCTCGTCCACCATGAACAGCCACTGCTGCTCGGTGCACAGTGCGCGCAGTTCGCGCATGTAGGCCAGATCGGCCGCATGCACGCCGCCTTCGCCCTGCACCGGTTCAAACAGCACCGCAACGATGTTGCGGCTGTGCTCGGCAATCGCGCGCACCGCGGCAATATCGCTGAACGGCACCCGGTGGAAGCCCGGGGTCAGCGGCTCGAAACCGGCCTGCACCTTGCGGTTGCCGGTGGCCGACAGCGTGGCCAGCGTACGACCGTGGAAGGCGTGCTCCATCACGATGATGCCCGGCAGTTCCACACCGCGCTGGTGGCCGTACAGGCGCGCCAGCTTGATCGCTGCCTCGTTGGCTTCGCAGCCCGAGTTGCAGAAGAACACCTCGTCCATGCCGGACAGTTCGGCCAGCCGGTCAGACAGCTTTTCCTGCGCCAGCACGCGGTACAGGTTGGAACAGTGGATCAGCTCGGTGGCTTGGCGCGACACCGCCTGCACCAGATCGGGATGACCGTGGCCCAGCGTATTCACCGCCACGCCCGCCACCGCGTCCAGATATTCGCGACCCGCCTCGTCGTACAGGCGTACGCCCTTGCCATGGGTAAAGGCAACCGGCTGGCGGCCGTAGGTATTCATCAGATGCGTCATCAAAACGGCTCCGGGACGCTGCAACCGACCTCTGGGCGGCGCAGCGCTGAAAACAGGAAAGCACGGCGCGAAAAAAACACGGCGGCTTGCGCCGCCGTGCTTGATTGAACAAGGATTTTAGTTCAAAGCCCGCCTGCTGTGTAGCAGAGGTCGCTCATGTTGCGGCGCACATTGTCACCCGCCGGGTGGCGCACACCTCTTTGCACGCGCTGTGCCTGTTTGTGTAGCACCCAGCGCGAATGGATTCAGGAACATGGACTTAGGCCTGTCGTCGCCCCGTAAGCACACCAACAACAGCCTCTGGCACGAAGCGTGCTACCACCGAGCAGCCCATATAGATCTGCCTGAGCTTGCGTTCGGCTTCTTCGGCACTGACACCCGGGATGGCGAGGTTTTCAATCAACACGCCACTGCGGGTCCGGATGCTGAAACCGAATCGGGCCATGGGTGGCGGAAGGGCTGGAGACGACGGTTCACTCACTGCCTGGTGCCGTCGCGACCGAAGACTTGAATAAAGCATAAACGCCGTCTCCTCATAGGGATAGGCGGAGTATAGAAACACCACTTGAGCTTTACAACAGATTACTGTTGTTTTTAAAAGAAAAACGAAGAGCACTGTCTGACGCAACACTGCCCCGGACCTGCACCCGCCACAAGCATATCGGTGCAGAACCGGGCCCACGATCTGCCGGAGGCCCAGAACAGAACATGAGCGCGATCCCTCAGCCCCAGCTACAGCCCGCCCCCACCCCGACGCCGGCCAACGAAACCCTGGCCCGACAGGCGGACGATCCGCGGCGCGCCCGCAGCTTCACCATCATCGGCGCCACCAGCAAGGGCAAGACTTTCCGGCCGAGTGACTGGTCAGACCGCCTGTGTGGCGTCATGTCCTCCTTCGGCAGCCAGCGCAAGATGCGCTACTCCCCGTTCGTGCGGCCCGGCTGCTGGATCAGCGGTGAGAAGTGCGTGTTCGTCGATGCCCGCCTGTATGAACTCGAACCGCTGGCCTACAACTTTCTGATGCACTTCGCACGCGACAACGACCTGAAGGTCGATTTCGAGGTCGGCGCCGCCGAACTCTGACCGGCATTCATCTGCAGGCATCCTTTTTCCGGATGCCTCCGTCCGGAAATCAAGCGGCACGGAAAACGCGATCACTCGCCCCAGACCTGCGAAAACCCTGCAGAACCTGAAGCGCCCTTCGCTCTTTGAACCGAAAGCGGAACAGACAAAACAGGCAATAAAAAAGCCGACCAGATGGTCGGCTTTTTTATTGCGCGCCCTTCAGGGCGCTGCATCCACCGCTCAGGCAGCGAGGCCCATCGCCTTGATGGCGCCGGACAGACGGCTCTTGTGACGAGCAGCCTTGTTCTTGTGGATGATGTTCTTGTCGGCAATGCTGTCGATGGTCGTCTGGGCCTGCACGAACACGGCTTGCGCGGCTGCCTTGTCGCCAGCCAGAATGGCCTTGCGAACGTTCTTGATGGCGGTGCGCAGCTCCGAGCGCTGGCTCATGTTGTGATCACGACGAACGATCGCCTGACGGGCGCGCTTGCGTGCTTGTGCGGAATTGGCCATGTTTCTTGCGAAGTGGTATTCGGGAAAACGCGCGAGTATACGCAAGCACCGTGCGCGACGCAAGCCCTGCGCCACTCGCCTCAGCGCGTCCTGCAGCAGCCGGCTCTGGTAAGGTGCGCGCTGTTTCGCAACGCCCTCCCCCGATGAACCTGCTCCGCGCCCTCGCAACGGTCAGCAGCATGACGCTGCTGTCGCGCATCCTCGGTTTCGTCCGCGACTTCTTCATTGCCCGGGCCTTCGGCGCCGGCATGGCGACCGACGCCTTCTTCGTCGCCTTCCGTCTGCCCAACCTGCTCCGGCGCATGTTCGCCGAAGGTGCCTTCTCGCAGGCCTTCGTGCCGATACTGGGCGAATACCGCAACCGGCGCGGCACCGACGACACCCGCACGCTGATCGACCACGTCGCCACGCTGCTTGCGCTGGTGGTGGCCGCCGTGACCGTGATCGGCATCGTCACCGCGCCCGTCATCATTTATGTAACGGCACCCGGCTTTGCCACGGACGCCGACAAGTTCGACCTGACGGTGACGCTCACCCGCATCACCTTTCCCTACATCCTGTTCATGTCGCTGGTGGCCATGGCCGGCGGCGTGCTCAATACCTTCAGCCGTTTCGCGGTGCCCGCCTTCACGCCGGTGCTGCTGAACCTGAGCTTCATCTTCATGAGCCTGTTCGCCGCACCCTGGTTCGACCCGCCGGTGCTGGCGCTGGCCTGGGCGGTATTCATCGGCGGTGCGCTGCAGCTGGCGCTGCAGCTGCCCGCGCTGGCGCGCATCGGCATGCTGCCGCGCCCGCGGCTGGATCTGCAGGACCCGGGCGTGCGCCGCATCTTCAAGCTCATGCTGCCGGCCATACTGGGTGTGTCGGTGTCGCAGATTTCGCTGCTCATCAACACCGTGTTCGCGTCCTTCCTGGAAAGCGGGTCGGTGTCCTGGCTCTATTACGCCGACCGCCTGATGGAATTCCCGGCCGGTCTGCTGGGCGTGGCGCTGGGCACCATCCTGCTGCCCTCGCTGTCGCGCAGCCACGCCGACGGCAATGGCACCGAATTTTCGGCGCTGCTGGACTGGGGCCTGCGCCTGACCCTGCTGCTCACGCTGCCGGCAGCACTCGCGCTCGGCCTGCTCGCCACGCCGCTGATTGCCACGCTGTTCCACCACGGCCAGTTCTCCGCCCACGACGTGATGCAGACCCGTTCAGCGCTGCTGGCCTACAGCGTCGGGCTGACCGGTCTTATCCTGGTCAAGGTGCTGGCGCCCGGCTTCTATTCGCGGCAGGACATCCGCACCCCGGTCAAGATCGCACTCGGCGTGCTGGTGCTCACCCAGCTGATGAACCTCGCCTTCATCAAGCCCTTCGCACACGCCGGTCTGGCGCTGTCGATCGGACTGGCTTCGCTGGTGAACGCGGCCTTCCTGTACCGCGGCCTGCGCGCCACCGGCGCCTACCTGCCCGCGCCCGGCTGGCGGAGCTTCTGGATCCGGATGCTGTCCGCGCTGACAGTCATGGGTGCGGTGCTGTACTTCGGTGCCCGGCTGCCGGGCGACTGGCTGCAGATGGGCACGCTCACCCGCATCCTGCACCTGTGCTGGCTGGTGCCCGCCGGCGCCGGTGCCTATTTCGCGGTGCTGTTCGCACTGGGTTTCCGGCTGCGCGACTTCTCACGTCGCGCCGCTTCGTGACGAGGAGCTGAACGATGGAGCTGACGAGCAGTACCTTTGCTGACGGCGCCCGCATTCCGGGCGACAACGCCTTCTGCATTCCGGACGGTCAGGGCCGTGCGCAGCTGGGTGGCAACCGCAATCCGCATCTGGCCTGGTCCGGCCTGCCGGCCGGCACCCGTTCGCTGGTGCTCACCTGCCACGACCCGGATGTGCCCACCCGCGGCGACGACGTGAACCAGGACGGCCGTACCGTGCCGGCCAGCCTGCCGCGCGGCGACTTCACCCACTGGATACTGGTGGATCTGGCACCGGCAGGCGAGATCGCCGAAGGCGAGTTCTCGTCGTCGGTCACGCCGACCGGCAAGCCCGGCCCGGCTGGTCCGCGCGGCACCCGTCAGGGCATCAATGACTACACCGCCTGGTTCGCCGGCGACGACGCGATGAAGGGCGACTACCACGGCTACGACGGTCCCTGCCCGCCGTGGAATGACGAAATCCTGCATCACTACGTATTCACGCTGTACGCACTGGATGTCGACCGGCTGCCGGTCGAGGGGCGCCTCACGATGGACGCGGTGAAGGCCGCACTGTCCGGCCATGTGCTCGGCCAGGCTCGCCTGACCGGCGTCTATGCGCTGAACCCCTCAGTCGCGGGCTGAACCGGGCCTTGCAAAAGCGGCCGCCAGCACGGCGGCCATCAGCGCCCAGGCCAGCGCCTGCGGGTTGCGCCAGTCGGCCAGCCAGGCGACGGTGCTGCCGGCGACCGCAATCAGCGCAAACAGACGCGCCTCGGGCAGCGCCGGCATCAGGCCGAAGCCGGCCCAGCGCGCCGCCAGGCCGAACTGCAGCGCCGGCAGCGCGAACAGCAGGAAGGGGAAGTCGCGGTAACGGCCATCGACCGCCAGCAGCAGGCCGGCCACCGCCAGCCCGAACAGCAGCACCCGCAGCGCAGCGCGCAGCGCGCCCTGCGCGCGGCCGGTCAGCGCGAAGGGCAGCAGCGCCCAGGCCACCCAGCCGGCCAGCGCAACCGCGCCCATGCCCAGCCATTCCGGCAGATTGCGGCAGGCGAGCTGCAGATATTCCCACTGCAGCAGGGCCACCAGCCCGGCCAGCGCGCCCGACAGTGCGTACGCGGCCGCGGCGCCCGATCTGCGCACCCGCGCCGCCAGCACCACGCACACGCCGATCAGCAGGCCGGCGGCACCCGCGGTCAGCGGCGTCGCGCCGTCACTGCGCTCGGCCTGTGCGCCATGCCAGCCGAACTTGGCGTGGCCCGCCGAATCCAGCACGCCCCAGTAGCCACCCACCGTGCCTTCAAGCAGGCGCTTCCAGGGCTGGTCGTACGCTTCGATCACGTTGTACTGCCAGTCGTGCGCCTGCGCCGCCAGCAGGAATTCACGCAGATAGCGCGCCTGTTCGATCAGCCCCGGACGCGCGCCATCGCGCTGCTTGCCCAGGCTGGGCCAGCCGGTCTCGCCGATCAGCAGCGGCTTGCCCAGTTCGCCGGACATGCGCTCCATCACATGACTGACGTGGACGATGGCCTCGTCGATGGCGCGCGGCTCGTCCTCCCAGTACGGCAGGATGTGTATCGTCGCGAAATCGACGCTGTCGGCCAGGCCACGGTGCTTCAGCCAGAACTCCCACACGTCGGCATAAGTGACCGGCACCTCGGTTTCGCGCTGCGCGCGCTCGATGTAGGCACGCATCGCCGCTTCGGTCTGTTCCCGCCGCAGCAGCACCTCGTTGCCGACGATGAGGCCGCGCACCACGTCGCGGTGGCGGTTGGCCAGCGCGATCGCCTCGCTCAGCTCCGCGTCGTTGCGCTTCAGGTCGCCACCGATCCAGGCACCGACCAGCACTTTCAGCCCGTGCTTGCCGGCCAGTTCGGGCACCGCGTCCAGCCCCTGATCAACCGAATACAGGCGAACGCAGTCGGTCACCCGGGCCAGTCGTGCAAGGTCTGCATCGATGCGCTCGCGCTCCACCCGGAAACCGGGCACCAGCGGCGATTCGCCCGGCCGGTAATAGGGCGCGTAGGACACGCACTGCAGCCGCGCACGATCCGGCGGCACCTCGGCCAGCGCCTGCGGCTGGTTGGCGCGCCACAGCCAGAACGCGATCAGCGCCAGCGCGACCAGATGCACCAGTGCATAGCGCGCCCAGCGCGGCGCACGGTTCAGCGGTTCGATCATCGCGTCAGGCTGCCTTGGGCGCGGACGCCGCCGGCGCCGGTTTTTCCGGCAGCTGGGCAATGAACTGGCAGGCCAGCGCCGCCCAGTACGGCAGCGACTGCAGACCCAGCATGGTCACCCACAGCAGCACCTCGACGCTGTCGGTGCCGCGCAGCGCCAGCATGGCGCCGCCGGCCGACAGCAGTGCCAGCAGCAGATACATCTCTTCCCGTATCGGCTGGAAGAACTTGGCCAGTCCGCCCTCGGCCTTGCCCTTGGCGGTGCGCAGGAACACGCCGCGCTTGTGGGTAAGACCGGCGATGATGCCGCGGGCGATCGCGTGCGACAGGCCCAGGCTCACCAGCGAGGCGCCGGCGATGTCGGCCCACGGACAGTCCATCGCGCGCCGGTACAGGATGGGCCCCATCGCCGCCTTGGCCACCAGCAGGCCGAGCACCGGTGCCAGCATGATGGTGACCGGCAGCGAGAACATCTTGGGCCAGATCAGCATGGCGGCGGTCCAGCCGATGGCGCCCAGCGCGAACATGAACTGCAGCGCGTCGCCGAACCACGAGAACCAGCCGGTGATGAAGTGGTAACGCTGGCCGGCGGTGAGCTGGCTCTTGCCCACCAGTGCGTGCCAGTGGCCCTTCATGATCTGCATCGCGCCGAAGGCCCAGCGGAAGCGCTGCGACTTCAGCGCGGCAAAGCTGGCCGGCGTCAGGCCGCGGCCGAACACGCGGTCGACATAGCGCAGTTCGTCGCCGCGCTCGAGCAGGCGCAGGCCCAGTTCGGTGTCCTCGCAGATGCACCACTCCGACCAGTTGCCCGATTCCTCCAGCCGCGCGCGGCGCACCAGCGTCATCGTGCCGTGCTGGATCAGCGCGTTGCGCTCGTGCCGATGGTGCATGCCGATGCGGAAGAAGCCATCGAATTCCCAGTTGCACATGCGCTTGAAGAAGTGACGTTCCCACTCACGGTGCGCCTGCGGCGCCTGCACCACCGCCACCTTCGGATCGCGGAAATGCGGCACCAGCGCGCTGAGCCAGTCGGCGGTGACCACGTAGTCGGCGTCGACCACGCCCACCACCTCGGTGCGCGGATCGATCTGCTTCATCGCGAAATTCAGCGCGCCGGCCTTGAAGCCCGGCCACTGCGGCAGATGGAAGAAACGGAAGCGCGGGCCCAGTTCAGCCATGCGCGCCTCGACCGGCTTCCACAGCGCCTCATCCTTGGTGTTGTTGTCGACCACGATGACTTCGAAGTTCTGATAGTCCATCGCGGCCAGACTGTCGATGGTGGCGATCACCATGTCCGGCGGTTCGTTGCAGCAGGCCAGATGCACCGACACGAAGGGCTGCTGCTCCGGCGGCAGCGGCTCGGCCGGCTTGTAGGCCCGGCGCCAGCGCGGCTTGAAGAACACCTCGGCGAACTCGAACCCGTTGGTGAGCAGCACGCCGGCGGTCAGCACCACGCCAAACACCAGGCCGATCAGCGCGGTCAGGTCGCGCAGCGTGAAGTAGTAGTCGGCCGGCAGACGGGCGGAAATCACGATGGCGGTGACGCAGGACTGCACCAGCACGCACATCCACAGCTGGCCGCCGACGCTCATGCCACGCTGGGCCAGACACAGCAGCAGCATGGGCACCAGCGCGAACACCGTGGCCAGCAGCGCGTCGTCCATCCAGCCGCTGTTGCGGTCCACCGTGCCTTCGAGCGGGAATTTCAGCTCGCGGTCGGCATTGAACATGCCCCAATAGGCGCCGGCCCAGCCTTCGATGTCGATCTTCCAGGGCTGGTCGTAAGCTTCGATCAGGAAGTAGTCGAGGTTCTTGCACAGCGCGCGGTACAGGAATTCGCGCACGAAGCGCGCCTGGTTCTGTTCCGACGCCACTGCGGCCTGCAGCGTCGGCCCCTTGCTCGGCCAGCCGATTTCCGAAATCAGGATGGGCTTGCCCGGAAAGGCTTCCACCAGTTCCAGATAGCGCGCCATCGCGTAATCGACCGCCTTCTCGACCGGCACGCCTTCGTGATAGGGCAGCAGATGCACCGCGAGAAAGTCGACGTGGTCAGCCAGTTCCGGGTTCTTCAGCCACACGTGCCAGGGCTCGGCGGTGGACACCGGCAGGTCGGTCGCGCTGCGCACCTCGTCGAGATAGGCGTACA
The DNA here is from genome assembly GCF_000378945.1 of Methyloversatilis universalis EHg5. Classification (GTDB taxonomy): domain Bacteria; phylum Pseudomonadota; class Gammaproteobacteria; order Burkholderiales; family Rhodocyclaceae; genus Methyloversatilis; species Methyloversatilis universalis_A. Next base: position 2,784,411 of record NZ_KB900539.1, read on the forward strand.
TCTCGGGGAAGGTGAGGTCGTCGCGCAGCAGCACCTCGTTGCCAACGATGATGCGGTCGATGTTGTCGTGCAGCCGTGCATCGGCCAGTACCGCACCGATCTCGCGCCGGTTCTTGTCCTTGTTGCGGTCCAGCCAGGCACCGGCGGTCACCTTCAGGTCGAACTGGCCGGCCAGATCCGACACTTCCGGGTTTTCGGTCGAGTTGTAGGTGCGGATGCGGTGAGCGATGCCGCCCAGCTGCTTCATGTCCGCCTCGATCTCGGCGTAACTCGGATACTTGCCCTTCAGTGGCGTCTGGTCACGACGGTAGGGGCTGTAGGAAAAGCCGTCGATGTAGTCGAGCGGCTCGACCACGCTGACCGGGCGGTTGCTCACCGCCCACAGCGCGAAATGCACCGCGGCGACACCGCCTGCGATCAGCAGCGCGATCATCACGCGGGCAAAGGAAATCTGTCTTTTCATGCGCGTCGGGTCCGGTATTGGGGATCGGCGGCGATCAGTTCGGCGGGAATCGGGTCGGCGGCGGATTCAGCGGCAGAGCGGCATCGGACTTCAGGCGCTGGCCGGATCGCGGCAGAATGTTGCAGCGCGGCGATGCTAACACAGCGAAAATCCGGCTTTGCGCCCTGACAGAAGACACCTACATATGACTATCCCGCTCTCACCCGCCGTGCCCGCAGCCGGCCTGTGCGTCGACCTGAAACTGCGCGTCGGTACCGGCCTGCTGGCGGCGCTCGCGCTGGCGATCGCGGTCAGCGCCGGTCTGCGCTACGGGCTGATGGAATCCGACCTGCTGCACGGCCTGTGCGCAAGCGCGACCGGCGACTGGCGCTGCACGGTGCGTCAGTGGGCACCGCAGCTGTTCATGCATGAGCGCATCGGCCTGGCGGCGCTGGCGCTCGGCGTGCTCGCGCTGATCACCCGGCAGCGCCCGCTCGCTGCGCTGGCGGTGCTTGCGGGGGGCGCCGGCCTGGTGCTGTATGCGGCCGACTTCGCGGCGGTCGGGCTGCTGCTCGGGCTGTTCGTCCGCCTCGGCCATGGCCGCGCTGTAAACGCGACGTAAACGAATTGTCCGGAATTGTCCGGATCGCCCACCGCGGCGGCGCGAGCGGCTAAGCTCCGGTCCATGAACGGACCGAATGCCCGCCCGCGCATCCTGGTGGTCGATGACGACCCGGACCTGCGCGACCTGCTGCGCGACTACCTCGGCAAGCAGGACATGGACGTACGCACCGTCCCCGACGGTGACGCGCTGCGCGTCGCGCTCGAGCGCGACGGCTGCGACCTGCTCATCCTCGACGTGATGCTGCCGGGCGACGACGGCCTCACGCTGTGCCGGGAAATCCGCGCCAGATCGCGCCTGCCCATCCTGATGCTCACCGCCCGCGGCGACGAGCTGGACCGCATCATCGGTCTGGAAATGGGCGCGGACGACTACCTGCCCAAACCCTTCCACCCGCGCGAACTGCTGGCCCGGGTGCGCAGCATCCTGCGCCGCGCGCCGGAACACCCGGATGGCGACGGCAGCGTGCGCGCGCTGAAATTCGCCGGCTGGACGCTGGATCTCGGCGCCCGCCACCTGGTGGACGACAGCGGCGTCGTAACGCCGCTGTCCAGCGGTGAATTCCGCATGCTGAACGCGCTGGCCGAGAATCCGAACCGGGTGCTGTCGCGCGACCAGCTGATGGACGTGCTGGCCGGCCGCGACGCCGGCCCCTTCGACCGCACCGTGGACGTGATGATCAGCCGGCTGCGCCGCCGGCTCGGCGACGACGGCCGCGAGCCGCGCATCATCCGCACGCTGCGCAACGAAGGCTATGTGCTGACCGGGCCGGTGGAGAAACTGCTTTGACCCTGCTGTCGCGGCTGTGGCCGCGCACGCTGTTCGGCCAGATCCTGTGCGCGCTGCTCGGTGGCCTGCTGGTCGCCAATTCGGTCGGCCTGTGGCTGGTGGTGGATGACCGCGAGCGGCTGTCGCGCCACATGCGCAGCGAATACGCCGCCACCCGTGTGGCCGAATCGATCGCGCTGGTCGACGACACGCCGCCGGCCGGCCGCGCCCGGCTGGTGCGGCTGCTGGAAAGCCCGAGCACCCGGCTGTCGCTGGAAGAGCCCTGGTATGACGACGCGCCGCCAGTGCCGGAGGAATTCGAGGTGTTCGCCCGAGCGGTCGGCGACCGGCTCAAGGGGCGCTATACCCACCATGTGGTCACCCGCGCCCAGCCGGTGAGCCGCGCGCTGGCTGAAGCCAGCACGCTGCGCCCGCCCCCGCCGCCGCCCGATGCGCTGGCCCGGCTGATCGGCCGCCCGACGCTGAGCAATGTATCGACCCAGGCGCGGCTGTCCGACGGCAGCGTGCTCACCTTCCGCTACGCGCCCCCGCCGCCGGCGGTCGAACGGCCGGTGCGCATCGTCATCAGCCTGCTGCTGGTGGCGCTGGCGGTGGGCCTGCTGTCGGTCTGGGTGGTGCGCCGGCTGACCCGGCCGCTGGCCATGTTCGCGCGCGCCGCCGACGGTCTGGCGCGCGACCTCGAACAGGCGCCGATGGACACCGCCGGCCCGCGCGAAGTGGCGGGTGCAGCGCAGGCATTCAACCGCATGCAGTCGGCACTGCGCGCGCTGATACAGACCCGCGCCCAGGCGCTGGCCGGCGTGTCTCACGATCTGCGGCTGCCGATTACCCGGGTGCGCCTGCGCCTCGAACAACTGCCGGAAAGCCCGGTACGCGACGCGATCGAACGCGATCTGGCAGAAATGGAAACCCTGATCGACGACACGCTGGCCTTCCTGCGCGCCGGCGACAGCGCGGAAAGTGCCGCCCCGACCCGGCTGGATGCGCTGGTCGAAGGCGTGGCGGACGACATCGCCGCGCTGGGTGCGGACATCGCGGTCGAAGGCGGCCTGTCGCAGCCGGTGGTGCTGCGCCCGGTACAGACCCGCCGCGCACTGGTCAATCTGATGGACAACGCGCGCCGCTACGGCGGCGGCCGGGTGACCGTGCGGCTGTCCGAAGCTGCAGGCCGGGCACAGGTAGACATCGAGGACGCCGGACCGGGCATTCCGGACGCCGAGCTGGAACGGGTGTTCGAACCCTATGTGCGGCTGGAGGCTTCGCGCGCCCGCCACACCGGCGGCAGCGGGCTCGGTCTGGCCATCGCCCGCGCCATCGCCCGCGCCCAGGGCGGCGACATCACGCTGTCGCGCCGCGCCGAAGGCGGCCTGCGCGCCTCGTTCTCGCTGCCGCTGGCGCGCGGCTGATCAGGCGCCCGCTGGGGTGGCCCCGAGCGGCAGTTCCAGCAGCACTTCCAGCCCGCCCTGAGGCGCCTGCCGGCGCAGCAGCACACCGCCCAGCCGGGCCGCCCGCGCATCCATATTGCGCAGGCCGCGTCCGCCCGGCCCGCTGCCCGTCGTGCCTGCGCCCGGCTCACCGCCCTTCAGGCCGATGCCGTCGTCGCACACCCGCAGCGCCAGCCGCTCGCCGTCGCTGCCCAGTTCTATCCACACGCCACGCGCCTGCGCGTGACGGATCACATTGGTCACCGCCTCACGCAGCACGCGACCGACATTGAGCACCTGCGGCTGGCTCAGTTCGACCTCGCCCAGCGCGCCATACTGCGACCAGTCCAGCGGAATCGCGGCTTCCGCCAGCCGCTTTTCGCACTCGGCCCGCCAGTCGGCGGCCACATCGTCCATCCGGAAGAAATCGCTGCCGCTGCGCGACACCACGTCGCGCAGATCCTGCAGTGCCGACCGCGCGAGGTCGGCTGCCGACGGCGAACCGGCGCGATACACCAGCGACAGCAGCTTGGCGCCGACATCATCGTGCAGGTCGCGGTAGATGCGCTCGCGTTCGTCGGTCACCGCCTGTTCCATCTCCATCTCGCGCACACGGGCGAAAGTCTGTTCCAGCTGCGCGTGCTTGAGCCGCACCCGCGCCTCCAGATCCCCGTTCAGCCGCTCGAACTCGTTCAGCACCCGCACGAAACGCGAGGTCATGATCAGCCCCACCGCGAGAAAGAGCAGCGGCGCGCCGTAGTGCAGCAGATATACGTCATCCAGCAGCAGGCGGTGGCCGCCGGGCAGCAGATGCCGGCTGTGCATCAGCCAGTCGTGGGCGGCCAGCAGCAGCACCACGCCGAGCGCGCCGACCAGCAGCCGGGCGTCGCGGTTGTGCCAGCGGATGGCGGCGCGCAGCAGGAAAGCCAGCGTGGCCGCCGCGCCCGCCAGCGTGTACAGGTGCCAGAAGGCGCTCACCCGGATCGCCTGCGCGTCCGGCGCCAGCCACATGGTGAGCGGCCCCAGCAGCGCCGACAGCATGAGCGCCGGAATCAGCGGCCGGCCGCCGGCTTCGGCAAAACGCAGCAGCGACACCATGAGCAGCGCCGAAAACACCTGGAAGCTGGCGTTGATCAGCACCTCCCACTGGGCGGTGGTGAACGGCACATCGCGCACGTACAGATTGACCGACTGCGCCGCCCACACCAGCGCCGACGCGGCGAACCAGGCGTAGGCGGTGTCCTGCCGCCGCTGCAGCCACAGCGCCAGCATGAGCACGCCGACGCTGGCGATCAGCAGGCTGGCGGTCTGGTTCAGCGTAATGCGCAGGAAGTGCTCGCGCTCGTACATCGGCCGCAGCACGCTGTCCGGCCCGATCTTCGGCGGATGCAGCGAAGCCTGGGTGTAGGCGTGACCGCGCAGGTGGATGTAGAGCGCGTTGGCGCCCGGCTTCAGCGTGCCCGGCGGCACCAGGAAAAGCAGCGGCCGGTTCCAGTTGCGCGAGATCGGGTCATCGAATCGGCCGCCGTCGCCGATGAACACACCATTGAGCCAGACCGCGGCATTCAGCCCCAGCTTGGGCAGGAAAACCGCCTGCAGCGGATCGTCACCCGGCGTGACGGTGAAGCGGAAGCGGTACCAGCCGCTGGTATGCAGCTCCGGATGGGTGTCGCGCCAGGCGTCCGGCAGCGCCTGCGGCTGCCAGTCGGCGCGCTCCGGCGGCGGCACCGCATCGCGTGCGGTCAGCGGCGCAACGACGAAGTCCGCCCGCTCCAGCGTGATGACCTGCTGTTCGGCGCGGGCGGCCGCGGCGCCGAACAGCAGGCAGAACAGGGCGAGGCGGAGCAGATTCATCGCACTCAGAAAAAACTGGTCACCTGCACATACACGTCACGCACCTTGGGGAAGTTGCGCCCGCCATAGGTGTCCTGCATTTCCAGCTTCACCACGATGGGCAGCGGCAACGCACCGCGCAGGAAGGCGCCCACGCCGCTCCAGGACAGGCCGGCGCGCCACTGGTCGGCGCGGATATGGGTGTTCGCCTCCAGCGCCGACACGTCGGTGCCACGCGACGAGCGGTAGTGATCGCCGCTCTTCTCGTACAGATGCCAGGTCAGCGAGCCGCGCCAGGCGCCGATGCTGTGGCCCAGTTCGATGTCGTATTCGCGGTAGTCGCCGAGGTCGCGCTCGACCCGTTCGCGGGTCGAGAACGGCGCCAGGATTTCGCCCGGTCGTGGAATCCGGCGGGTCACCCGGTCCGCGGTCTGTTCGCGGTGGCGGGCGAACAGCCGCAGATCCCAGCCGGCGCCCAGCGCGCGGAAGTACTCCAGCCTCGCCTCGAGATCGGTGCTGCCGTCGCTGGCCTGCACGTCGAACAGGTCGTCCGGGTCGTCGTCGCGCGCCCAACCTGCGTGAACGCCCAGGCCAAGCACCGCGCCGTCGTGCGTGCCCTTGTACAGCCGCCACAGGAAACCGAAGGTCGGGTCGCCGATGCCGCTGGTGGCCACGCTGCCCACCGGCTTGTAGCGGTAGCCGAAAGCCGGGTCGGTCAGCAGGCGCTGCACGCCGGCGCTGCCCATCGGCGTCACCGGCCCGCCGACCGGCGCGAACGGAAAGTTGCCGGGCCCGATCGGCAGCCCGGCATTGAAAGCCGGGTTGAAGCCGACATTGCCGCCGCTCATCGCGAAGCCGACGCCGGTATGGATGTGCGAATACGGCAGGATGAAGCCCACGGTCAGGTTTTCAGTAATGCCGTAACCCATGGTGAGCGCGGTGAAGTCGATATTGACCCGCGAGCGCAGCCGGGTGGTGCCCAGCGTGGCGCCCGGCCCGAGCAGCGCCAGCGCCGGAAAGATGCCGGCGTTCAGGTCCACCCGGTCGAATTCGCCGCCCAGGCCGCGCATGCGGCCACGGTCGTCGAACCACAGGTCGTAGCCGTTGGTGCGCATCTCCAGCCGCGCCGCCCAGCGGCCCTGCGGCGCCATGGTGTCGAGCGCGTGCAGCCGGCTGTCCTGCAGGCCGGCAGCCGGGTCCGGCAGCGGTCCGGCGGTGGTATCGACGGTAGCGGCTTCGATCACCTCGACCGGCGCACCGGCGGCCGCGCCCGACAGCAGGCCGCAGGCAAGCAGCGGCAGCAGACGGGCACACAGGCGGGGAATGCGGCTGGTGGGGCCGGGGCGGACATACGGGCCGGCATACCGGCCATCTCGCGTGCGCAGGCGCGGAGGGCGCACGCGCGTGACACGCACGGGCGAAAGTCGCTCGATCGGCGGCGGCTGCATCGGGCTTTCCGTTGTGTTTGTTGTTGGAGGATGCGGCCCGTGCGGCCGCTCTGACCCGCGCATTGTCCTTCAAGCGGGCCGGCTTGCCAGCCCCCGTGATCGCGGGGGTGCGCGGCCGTAGCCGGGCGTTATGATGTCCGGGCATTCCAACCGCCGGGGCACGGGCCCCGCCGTACCACGATGAAGACCGGATTCATTCTCGAAGATCTGCCCGAATCGCAAGCCTGGCTGCGCGAGGCGCTCGAACAAAGCTTTCCGGGCATCGCCATCGACAGCGCCTATTCGCTGGCCGAAGCGGCACAGAAGCTGGCCGTCGGGCCGGCGCCCGACATCGCGCTGATCGACCTCGGCCTGCCGGACGGCAGCGGCATCACGCTGATCGAACAGATACAGCGGCGCTCGCCCGCCACGCTGTGCATCGTGGCCAGCATCTACGACGACGACGGCCACATCTTCCCGGCGCTGCGCGCTGGCGCCCGGGGCTATCTGCTGAAGGACCAGCCGGTGGCCGGCATCGTGCAGGCACTGACCGGCATCGCCGCCGGCCAGCCACCGCTGTCGCCGGCCATCGCGCGCCGCATGCTGGCCTTCTTCCAGCCGGCGCCGTCGGCGCCCGGCCCCGACCTCACCGAACGCGAAACCGAAGTGCTGCGGCTGATCTCGAAAGGGCTCACCCAGGCGGAAACCGCCCGCCTGCTGGGCATTTCGCAGCACACGGTGGCCGGCTACGTGAAGGAGCTGTACCGCAAGCTCAATGTATCGTCGCGCGCCGAAGCGGCGCTGATCGCACGCGATCTCGGCCTGGTGTGACCCTGGCGTTCAGTTGCGCGCCTGCAGTGCCTGCACCGCCGGCGGGTAGTTCTGGCCGGCGGACGCGCGCAGCCAGCGCAGCGCTTCGTCACCGTTGCGGGCCTGACCCGCACCGGTATCCAGCATGACCGACAGCGCGTACTGCGCTTCCGCCTCACCCTGCTCCGCCGCCACCCGGAACAGCCGGGCGGCTTCGGCCAGATTGCGCTCCACACCGCGCCCAGCCTCGTACGCCCAGGCCAGACGGGTCACGCCGCGCACATCGCCGAAATCGGCCAGCTTGCGGTACATCGCGGCCGCGTCGGCGTGCCGGCCTTCGGCCTCGAAGCGGCGGGCTTCGGCCAGTTCGCGGTCGCGCACGCTGCCACCGCCCTGCGGATCATCCAGCGCGGCCAGATGGGTAGCCGCCTCGGCGTCGCCCTGGTCCGCGGCCACCTTGAGCCAGCGCCGCGCACCGTCGAGATCGCGCTGACCGAGCTTGCCGCCCTGCAGCAGCAGGCCCAGCCGCAGCGCCGCGTTGCGGCTGCCAGCTTCGGCGCCTTGCTCGTACAGCCGGCGCGCGGCGTAGGCATCCCGTGGCTCGCCCAGCCCGTCCTCGGCCAGGATGCCGAGGTTGAACCAGGCCTCGCCGTTGCCGCGCTCGGCCAGTGCAACCCAGATGCGCCTGGCGTCGGCGTAATGCGCCATCTTGAATTCGGCGTAGCCCTTGTACAGCCCCCACGACGGCTTCTGCACCGCCTCGGCGATGTCTTCGTCGGTGAGTGCGGCCGCGGTCAACGGCAGGCCGAGCGCGAGCACGGCAAGGACGGGGATCAGGATGGGAATCGAGAGGGGAATCGAGATGGGAATCGGGACGGACGGGTTCAGAGACATCGGGCACTCCGGAAATCAAGCCAGCAGGCATCAGGGTATGTGCCCTGACCGGCACACGCCCGGCCAGGTTTCAGGCAATTTCCATGCGTCCGCCGGGCATCGCCGCGTTTAGCATCCTGAGCCACTTCGAAGGCTTGCCGGTACGCCCCCATGCTGCCCCCGATCCGCCGTCTGTTCGCCCTGCTGCTGCTCGTGCTGTGTGCCTGTGCGCAGGCCGGTGACCTGACGCTGGAGGCACTGCAGCGCCGCTTCCAGCCGCCGCTGCATGTACAGCCGCAGCTCAATGATCTGCCGGTGTGGCCGCTCACCAGCGAACTGGAACCGGAAGCCGGCCCGGTCGGCTATGTGTTCGAATCCATCGATCTGGCGCCCATCCCCGGCTTCGAAGGCACGCCGATGAATCTGCTGGTCGCCATCGACCGCAAGGGCGGCTTCATCGACGTCGAGGTGCTGCGCCAGCACGAACCGGTGTTCCTGAGCGGTCTGGGCGAAGCGCCGCTGAAGGAGTTCGTGCAGCAGTACGCCGGCAAGAGCCTGAAGCAGGAAATCACCGTGTCGTCCGCCTACGGCAATACCCGGGCTGGCGGCAGCGAAACACGGGTGGTGCTGGATGGCGTGACCAAGGCCACCGCCTCGGTGCGCATCGTGAACCAGACGGTACTCGCCGCCGGTCTGGCGGTGGCGCGCGCGAAGCTGGGCTTCGCCGACCCGGGTGCACGCGGCCCGACCGCCCGCGCACGCGCCGATCTGTACGAAAGACTCGATTTCGCCACGCTGGTAAAGCGCGGGCTGATCGGCCATCTTCGGGTCACTCACGCGCAGGCGGAAAAGCTGTTCGCCGGCACCGATGGCGAAGGCGCAGACGAGGGGGCGCTGGCCGAGCCGGGCGGCACGCTGGTCGACCTCTACGTCGGCTATCTGAACGCGCCGACCGTGGGCCGCGCAGTGCTGGGCGACGCGCGCTACGCCGATCTGATGAACAAGCTGGAGGACGGTCAGCACGCGCTGTGGCTGGCCACCGCCGGCCGGGTGGCGCTGATCGACGACCAGTTCGTGCCGGGCACGCCGCCGCCGGCGCTGTCGCTCACCCAGAGCGGACTGCCGGTGGAAATGCGCGATCTGGTATTCGAGCATCCGGCGCCGGACGGCGCACCGGCCTTCAACGCGTCCGGCGTGTTCCGCGTCTACGCGCAGGCCGGGCTGGACCCGGCGCGGCCCATGCAGTTCACCCTCACGCTCACCCGCGCCAAGGGCATGATGCTGCCGCGCATCACGCACCAGACAGTGACGCTGGACTACCGGCCGGAGGCGGCGCTGTTCGTCTATCCGCCCGAGCCGCCGCCGGAGTGGCTGGTGGCCTGGGCCGGCCGCTGGCCGGATCTGCTGGCCATCGGCCTTGCGCTGGCGCTGCTGTCCGCGGTGCTGGCCCGGCCGGACTGGATGGCGCGTGACGCCCGCCGGCTGACGCTGTTCCGCAACGCCTTCCTCGCCTTCACGCTGATTTTCATCGGCTGGTACGCCCAGGGCCAGCTGTCCATCGTGCAGATCACCGGCGCCATCAAGACGCTGGCGGCGGGCCAGAATCTGGCCAGCTTCCTGTACGACCCGGTGTCGCTGCTCATCATCGCCTTCACCGTCGTGAGCTTCTTCGTCTGGGGCCGCGGCACCTTCTGCGGCTGGCTCTGCCCCTTCGGTGCGCTGCAGGAATTCGTCGCCATCGCGGCGCAGAAGCTGCGCGTGCCGCAGATCCGCCTGCCCCGCGGCGTGGCACGCGTGCTCGACCGCGGCCGCTACGCGCTGCTGGCCGCACTGGTGCTGTCGGCCGCGCTGGCGCCGCGGCTGGCGGAAAGCATGGTCGAGGTCGAGCCGTTCAAGACCGCCATCACCGTCGGCTTCGACCGCTCATGGCCCTATGTCGCCTGGGCGGTCGGCCTGCTCGCGGCCGGCGCCTTCAGCTACAAATTCTTCTGCCGCTTCCTGTGCCCGCTGGGTGCTGCGATGACGCTGGGCGGCAAGCTGCGGCGGCTGGACTGGCTCACCCGCCGCGCCGAATGCGGCCAGCCCTGCCAGACCTGCCGTCACCGCTGCCAGTACGACGCGATCGAGCGCAGCGGCGCCATCCGCTACGACGACTGTTTCCAGTGTCTGGACTGTGTCGGCATCCACGCCGACCCGCAGCGCTGCGCGCCGGTGCTGCTGTACATGAAAAAAGGGCGCACGGTGGCGCCCTTCCCGGTTCCGGTGCGCGCGGCTGACGCGCGGCCCTGAACGCTCAGCCCTGCTGCATCCAGCGCTGCGCGGCGCTGTCATCGGAATCGCGCGCGTCCACCCAGCGGCTGCCCTCGGGCGTGTCCTCGCGCTTCCAGAACGGCGCGCGGGTTTTCAGGTAATCCATGATGAATTCACAGGCGGCGAAGGCTTCGCCGCGGTGACTGCCGGCGACAATGACCAGCACGATACGGTCGGCCGGCTGCAGCGTGCCGACGCGGTGGATCACCCGCACCGCCAGAATGTCCCAGCGCGATCTGGCCTGCGCGACGATGTCTTCCAGCGCCGCCTCGGTCATGCCGGGGTAGTGCTCCAGCGTCATCGCATGCACGCCGGAACCGTCATTGATGTCGCGCACCAGACCGCTGAAGGTGGCCACCGCACCGACGTCGGTGCGGCCAGCCAGCAGCGCGTCGATCTCGGCGCCGATGTCGAAGTCGGCCTGCTGAACGCTCACGCTCATCGTTCTCTCCTCGGTACCGGCTCAGCCGCCGGTGACCGGCGGGAAGAAGGCCACCTCGTCGCCGTCGGCGATCGCGGTCTCCGGTTCGGCCATGCGCTGGTTCACCGCGGCGCGCAGGTTCTTCATCTGCGCCAGCCTGTCCCAGTCGCCGCCACGGTTGGCGATCAGCGCACGGACGCCGGCCAGCGTGGTTACGCCCGCGGGCAGTTCCAGCGTTTCGCCGGATGAACCCAGCGCCTCGCGCAGCGCGGCGAAATAAAGCACCTTGATCTTCATGATGTTCAGTAAAGCAGGGATTCGAAGGACAGGAAGGGCACGGCATCGCCGCGCTTCACCGGCTGGCCGGCGGCGATATCGGCCAGACCGCTGCCCCACACGGTAGAGGTGAGCACGCCCGAACTCTGGTTCGGGAACAGCTCCAGCCCGCCCTCGGCATTGCGGCGTACCCGCAGGAACTCGCGCCGGCGGTCCGGCTTCGGCCAGTCGAAGTCGGCGCGCACCGCGAACGGCTGCGGCGTCACGTCGCTCACGCCCATGCGGCGCAGGATGAAGGGCCGCACCAGCAGCAGGAAGGTGACGAAGCTGGATACCGGATTGCCGGGCAGGCCGATGAAGTCGGCGTGATCGCCCTCGCCCCGGCGCACATGGCCGTGCGCCAGCGGCTTGCCCGGCTTCATCGCGATCTTCCAGCTGTCCAGCCCGCCCTCGGCATTGAGCGCCGGCTTGATGTGGTCCTCTTCGCCGACGCCTACTCCGCCGCTGGTCAGGATGAGGTCACAGTTCTCCGCCGCTTCGCGCAGCGCGGCGCGGGTAGCGTCCAGCCGGTCGGGCACGATGCCCAGATCCAGCACTTCGCAGCCCAGGGTTTCGCACAGCGCGCGCAGCGTGTAGCGGTTGGAGTTGTAAATGCCGCCCGGCGGCAGCGGCTCGCCCGGCATGACCAATTCGTCGCCGGTCGAAAACAGTGCCACCCGCGGCCGGCGCACCACCGGCAGTTCGGCCAGCCCTATCGTCGCGGCCAGCCCCACTTCCTGCGCGCGCAGCCGGGTGCCGGCCGTCAGCACCACGTCACCGGCGCGGATGTCCTCGCCGGCACGGCGTATCCAGGCGCCCGGTTTCGGAATTTCGTCGAAGCGCACGCCGGCATCGGAGGCGTGGGTGGCCTCCTGCATCACGATGGCATCGGCGCCTTCGGGCACCGGCGCGCCGGTGAAGATGCGGGCACAGGTGCCGGCGGCCAGCGGCGTGCCGACATGGCCAGCCGGAATGCGCTGGCTGACCGGCAAACAGTCGCCGGGCGCGGTCAGGTCGGCCAGCCGTACCGCATAGCCATCCATGCTGGAGTTGTCGTGCGGCGGCACGGTAAGCGTCGAGCGCTGATCGGTGGCCAGCACCCGGCCCGTGGCCGCGAAGGTCGATACGGTTTCGGTGTCGGCAAGCGGACGCGCGGCCGCCAGCAGGCGGTCGAGCGCGGCATCCAGCGTAAGCATTTCGTTCATCTGAACCCCTGGTGTCGGAGGATGAAGTCGGCGACCCCGTCCACATCGTTCAGGTCGAGCCGGGGCAGCGGAAGTTCCATCGCCTCATCGGTCGCCACCGCCACGATGTGCGGATTGTCCGGATACATCAGCGGACGACCGTAGGACGGCCGGTGGATTTCCAGCTTGGGAATGGCCGAGGCCTTGTAGCCCTCGACCAGCAGCAGGTCGCAGTCGCCCATGGCCGCGATCTGCTCGTCCAGCGTCGGTTCCGGCCGGCCGCGCAGTTCGTGCATCAGCACCCAGCGGTTGTTCGACACCAGCATGACTTCGGTGCAGCCCGCTTCGCGCAGCCGGTGCGAATCCTTGCCCGGACGGTCGATGTCGAAGCCGGCATGGGCATGCTTGATCAGCGACACGGTGAGCCCGTCCAGCACGAAACGCGGGATGAGCTGCTCGATCAGCGTGGTCTTTCCGGAGCCGCTGTAGCCGGCAAATCCGAAGACTTTCATGGAGAGGGATGGCCGCGGGGAGGTCGAGGAAGTGGATGATTATCGCCCAGACCGCGGCCACACCGCGTACGGATGCCGTACGCCGCCGGACACGGCGGTGTACGGCCATGACCGCCCCGCCGGGTGTGCCGGACGGGGCGCAGTCCGCTCAGCCGTTGTTGCGGATACGGGCGACCAGCGCCGCGGTGTATTCGCGGGTGCTGGCCTTGCCACCGAGGTCGCCGGTGCGCACGTTGTCTACGTTCAGCGTGTCGCTGACCGCCTGGCGGATGCGGTCGCCCTTGTCCTGCTGCTTCACGTGATCCAGCATCAGCGCGGCCGCCAGCACCAGCGCGGTCGGGTTGGCGATGCCGCGGCCGGCGATGTCCGGCGCCGAGCCGTGCACCGCTTCGAAGATGGCGGCGTCGGCACCGATGTTGGAACCGGGCGCCATGCCCAGACCGCCGACCAGACCGGCGGTCAGGTCGGACAGGATGTCACCGAACAGATTGGTGGTGACCAGCACGTCGAACTGCCACGGGTTCATCACCAGCTTCATGCAGCAGGCATCGACGATGACCTGTTCGAACTGAATCTTGCCCTTGTAGCGCTCCTCGAACATCTGTTCGGCGGTTTCCAGGAAGATGCCGGTGAGCGCCTTCATGATGTTGGCCTTGTGCACCACGGTCACCTTCTTGCGGCCGAGCGCGATCGCGTGGTCGAAGGCGTATTCCAGAATGTGGCGCGCGCCCTGGCGGGTATTCACGCCGGTCGACATGGCGACCGCGTGCGGGTCACCCTCGATCGGGATGAAGTGCTCGTAGCCCATGTACAGGCCTTCGAGATTCTCGCGGCAGACGATGAGGTCGATGTTGTCGTAGCGGCCGCCCGGAATCAGCGTGCGCGCCGGACGGATGTTGGCGTAGAGCTTGAATTCCTCGCGCAGGCGCACGTTGATCGAGCGGAAGCCGCCACCGACCGGGGTTTCCAGCGGGCCTTTCAGCGCCAGCCGGGTGCGGCGGATGCTGTCCAGCGTCTTGCCCGGCAGCGGATCGCCCTCACTCTTGAGCGCGCCCATGCCGGCCGGCATCTCTTCCCACTCGAACGGCGCACCCACCGCGTCCAGGGCCGCCAGCACGGCCTCCATGATTTCCGGTCCGATGCCGTCGCCGGGGATCAGTGTGGCGGGAATTTTCTGCGCGCTCATGCGGGGTCTCCTGTCTGGTTGTCAGCACTACCGGACCACGCCGCCGGGTCGGCGACGCATCCGGAAATGTCCGGCCGCCGAAGCAAGAAACCTGCCTCGGCTCGGGGACGGCCGGTCGCCCCTGTATTCATCCGGCCGCAGCCGGTTCAAGTTTGCGCCACACGGTGGCGCCGCCGCTGGCCTTGTCGATCTCGGCCAGCAGCTTCTGGTGTTCGGCGATCTCGGCCTCGCTTGCCTGTACCCGGCGCAATGCACCGCGCGGGCGCGCTGCGGCGGCGGCACGCACCGCCGAAGGCTCGGGTTCGAGATCGATGATCAGGCTTTCCTGGCCGCGCGTCATCGCCAGATAGACCTCGACCAGCAGTTCCGCGTCGAGCAGCGCGCCGTGGAATTCGCGGTGCGAGTTCTCGATGCCGAAGCGCTCGCACAGTGCGTCGAGGTTGGCACGCTTGCCCGGGAACATGTCGCGCGCCATGCGCACCGTGTCGATCGCCGGCCACACGCAGATTTCGCGCAGCGGCGGCCGGCCGACGATGTTCAGTTCATTGTCGATGAAGCCGGTATCGAAGGCTGCGTTGTGGATGACCAGTTCGGCATCGCGCACGAAATCGACGATCTGGTCGACCACGTCGCGAAACTTGGGCTTGTCGGCCAGGAAATCGGTGGTGATGCCATGCACCGCCACCGCGCCTTCCGGCACATCGCGCTCCGGATTGCAGTACAGGTGCAGCTGACGGCCGGTCCGCTTGCGCCCGACCAGTTCGACGCAGCCGATTTCGATCAGCCGATCGCCGTTCTGCCATTCCAGGCCGGTGGTTTCGGTATCGAGGATGATCTGACGGGTCATTTCTGGACGGGACTCCGGGAAGCGGGCCGCATTGTACCGGCGGCGCCTTGCGGTTCGCTGACAGCGGTCAACGACGGGCCGGAATGGCTTCGCGCGCCAGCCGGTCCACGCGCTCGTTCTCCGGGTGGCCGGCGTGGCCCTTCACCCATTTCCATTCCACCTGATGCACGCCGGCGGCCGCGTCCAGCGCCTTCCACAGGTCAACATTCTTGACCGGAGCACCGGCGGCGGTCTTCCAGCCCTTGCGCTTCCAGCCGTGTATCCACTCGCTGATGCCCTTCTGCACGTACTGCGAGTCGGTATAGACCACCGCACGCACCGGTTTCTTCAGCGCATTCAGCGCCTCGATCACCGCCATCATTTCCATCCGGTTGTTGGTGGTCGAGGGATCGCCGCCGGACATTTCCTTCTCGTGCGTGCCGCTCAGCAGCAGCGCACCCCAGCCGCCGGGGCCCGGGTTGCCGCTGCAGGCGCCGTCGGTATAGATGATGACTTCGTCCAAGAAACTCTCCGCAATGATTCAGTACGTACGCCGGCTCACTGGCCGGGCGACCTGTCTTTCTGGGCGCGCGGGCTGACCGCGGCCAGCGCACGCGCCGCGGCGCGGCGGTCGCGCCATTTCGGCATGATGAGCCGCATGCCGCGCACCCGTTTGATTCCCTGCAGCACGTAGGCGCCGCCGAGAAAGGGCCACCAGCGCTCGCCGGCCGCCTCGATGAACTGCCAGCGCGACAGCCATTTTTCGCTGCGCACCGGCGGCCGGTAACAGCCGAAACAGCCGGCCTGGGTGTCCAGGCTGAGCAGCTTGAACCAGTCGCGCAGGCGCGGCACCGACAGCCAGTCGCCGTTCCACGGGAAAGGATCGCGCTCGCGCAGGCGCCGCCGTGCGCCCCACAGGCTGAACGGATTGAAGCCGGTCACCAGCACCTGACCTTCCGGCACCAGCACCCGCTCGACCTCGCGCAGCACCGCATGCGGATCGCTGGCGAATTCCAGCACATGCGGCAGCACGACCAGATCGACGCTGGTCGAGGCCAGCGGCAGCTGCACCGGGTCACAGATGAGCGCCCGCGCCGGCCCCGGCTTCGCGTCCTCGCAATAAAGCTTGTACGGCATCCGGTTGGCGCGCAGGTAATCGTGCTCCAGCAGCCCGATCTGCACCGCGTTATAGCCGAACACATCGGCCACGATGCTATCCACCCGCGCCTGTTCCCAGCGCTGGACATACAGTCCCTGCGGGGTGTCCAACCATTCGTGCAGACCGGGAATCGACATGGGCGGGGCGGGTTGCGGCAGCGGAAAAACGGCGGGGCGCATTGTCAACGCGAGGCCCAGCCGCCAGAATCGGGCGGATGAAGATATATCCGATCCCCGCATTTGGCGACAACTATCTTTGGCTCGCCGCCGCAGGTGACCGGGCGCTGGTGGTCGACCCGGGCGATGCCGCTCCGGTTCTGGCCGCTCTCGACAAACATTCGCTGCGCCTGGACACCCTCCTGATCACCCACCATCACGCCGATCACACCGGCGGCGTGGGCGAACTGAAACGACTGACCGGCGCCCGCGTGTACGGGCCGGACGACGGACGCATCGAGCACATCGACCAGGTGGTGCGCGAAGGCGACCGCATCGCGCTGCCCTGGCTGGACGCGTCACTCGCGGTACTGGAAGTGCCGGGGCATACGCGCAGCCACATCGCCTATGTCGCACGCGACCGGCTGTTCTGCGGCGATACGCTGTTCGCTGGCGGCTGCGGCCGCCTGTTCGAAGGCACGCCGGAACAGATGTGGCACGCGCTGTCACGGCTGGCATCGCTGCCGCTGCACACCCGGGTGTACTGCGCTCACGAGTACACGCAGGCCAATCTGCGCTTCGCGCAGGCGGTGGAACCGGACAATCAGGCCCTGCTCGCCCGCATCCGCCGGGTGGCGCATCAGCGTGCCGCTGGCGAACCGACGGTGCCGAGCACACTGGCCGACGAACTGGCGACCAACCCCTTCCTGCGGGTGCGCGAACCGGACGTGATCAGGGCTGCCGAGGCGCACGCCGGCCAGCCGCTGACAACACCGGTCGAGGTGTTCGCAGCGCTGCGGGCGTGGAAGAACGATTTCTGACCGGTGCACACCGGCCGCCGCGAACGCGGCCGGTGGTTCAGCTGGCGACCGTTTCCGGCAGCCGGAAGCCCACCCGGTCACGCCCGCCGGACTTGGCGTCGTACAGCGCCAGATCGGCTTCGGCGATCAGATTCTGCGGGCCGCCGGTGCCCGGCGTCAGACTGGCCACGCCGACGCTGATGGTGACGAAGCCGCTCGGTGACGCACCGTGCGGCACCTGCAGCGCTCGGATGGCGTCGCACAGGCCTTCGGCCACGTTGCGGGCACCGGCGAGATCGGTTTCCGGCAGGATGAGCGCGAATTCCTCGCCGCCATAACGCGCGACCAGATCGCTGGGGCGGCGAGACACCGCATGCAGCGCACTGGCCACCGACTTCAGGCATTCGTCACCGGCCAGATGGCCGTAACTGTCGTTGAACAGCTTGAAGTGGTCGACGTCGATCAGCGCCAGCGCCAGCGGCCGCTTGTAGCGGGCCGCGCGGCGCCATTCGCGCAGCAGGGTTTCGTCAAAGTGACGGCGGTTGGCCAGCCCGGTCAGGCCGTCCAGCGAAGTCAGGCGGGTCAGTTCCTGGTTGGCGGCGTCGAGCTTGCGGGTGAGCACCACCAGCGAATAGCGCATCTGCAGGATGCGCTGCATGGCGCGCACCTTGGCCGCCAGCACCACTTCGCTGATCGGCTTGAACAGGTAGTCGTCGCCGCCGGCGGTGATGCCCTGCACCAGATCGGTGTCGGCAGTGCGGGCGGTCAGGAAGATGATGGGCGTCCATTCGCCCGACTGTTCGATCGCGCGGATGCGGCGGGCCACCTCGTAGCCATCCATGCCCGGCAGCACCACGTCGAGCAGCACGATGTCCGGATTGTGTTCACGGAACAGCGCCACGCCGCGCTCGCCATCGGTGGCGGCGATCGGCTGTATGCCCATGCGCTCCAGATGCTGGCTGACGACCGCAAGCCCCGTCTGAGAGTCCTCTATGACCAGCGCTTTCATGTGAACACCCGTTTTTTTGCCCGCCATCATAACGCTGCCCGCGCCAAGGGCAAGCGGCACCGCAGCGTGGCCGCCCGGCGGGGATCACGCCTTTTGAAACCGATGGCCGGGAACGGGGTCGATGCACGGTCCTGCACTCTGCCCGCCGCCCTCCGTCCGCATCCCGGTTTGACGCTGCACCGTCAGGCTGGCTAGCATTCGGGGTTTGGCTTCTGCGCCACAATGCCGTCTTTCATCGCATCCCTGCTGCGCCGCTCGCTGATCGCGCTTGCGGCCGCCACCCTGGCTGGCTGTGCCGCCACCGGCGTGGTGACCGAGGACAGGGCCGACCCGTCGCCGGGTGCCACGGCCAGTCAGGGCGTCCGCTCGGGCGAACGCCCCGCAGCCCGTCGCCCCGCTGAGCCCGCTGCCCGCACCACGCCCGGCATCAGGCCGGGCAGCGCCGAACCCATTCCCTTCCCGAAAGCCACCGAAGTGGTCGACGGCGCCACCGACACGGTCAAACCGGTCGATCTGACCGTGGCGCCGGACAATCTGTGGGAGCGCATCCGCAAGGGTTTCGGCATGGCCGACCTGAACCACCCGCTGGTGGCCGAACACCAGGCCTGGTACCTGAACCGCCCGGACTACTTCCGCCGCATCACCGAGCGCGGCCGGCGCTACATGTTCCACATCGTCGAGGAAATCGAGAAGCGCGGCCTGCCGACCGAACTGGCACTGCTGCCCATGGTGGAAAGCGCCTACAACCCGGAAGCGCTGTCGGTGGCCAAGGCCTCCGGCCTGTGGCAGTTCATTCCATCGACCGGCAAGCTGTATGGCCTCGAACAGAACGCCCAGCGCGATGACCGGCGCGACATCGTCGCCTCCACCGCCGCCGCGCTGGAATACCTGCAGCGCATCTATGAAATGCACGGCGACTGGCATCTGGCGCTTGCTTCCTACAACTGGGGCGAAGGCGCGGTGGGTCGCGCGGTCATGCGCAACACCGCAGCCGGCCTGCCGACCGACTACGCCTCGCTCAACATGCCGGCGGAAACCCGTCACTACGTACCCAAGCTGCAGGCGCTGAAGAACATCATCGCGCAGCCCGAACTGTTCGGCATCGAACTGGATCCCGTCGCCAACAAGCCCTATTTCGCGCTGGTGGCCGAAGCGCCGACCATGGACCTGGCCACCGCGGCCCGCCTGGCCGACGTGCCGGTGGCGGAAATCAAGGCGCTGAACCCGCAGCACAAGCGGCCTGTCATCCGCACCGGCGAGGGCGGCGCCCAGCTGGTGCTGCCGGCGCACGCGGTCGACACCTTCATGTCCAATCTGGAAAGCCGTGACACCGGCGCCCCCAGCGGTTCTGCCTGGCGTACCTACACGCTGGGACCGAAAGAAACGATGGCTTCGGTGGTCAGGCGCTTCGGCGTCAGCGAGTGGCGCCTGCGCCGCTTCAACGGCCTGTCGCCCACCGTCAAGGTCGGCCCGGGCAGCACGCTGCTGGTGCCTGAAGAGGGCAGCGAACTGTCGCCCGAAACCGGCCTCAGCGTTGAGGAAGCGCCACGGCTGTCGGCGGACAAGGTGCAGACCCGCCGGGTGAAGCGCAACGGACGCTGGGTGACGGTGCCGGTCACGCCGGCTGCCGCCACGAGCAGCAAGGCGGCCACCGGCAAGCAGATCGCCAAGCCGGTGTCGCAGCGCAAGAGCGCACAGGCGGTTGCAAAGAAACAGGGCGCGGTGCCGGCAAAGAAGACCGCCGCACCGGCGAAGAAACCGGTCGCCAAGGCGGCACCGAAAAAGGCCGCGAAGTGAGGCTCGGATCAGCGCAGGTGCAGATCCTGCGCTGACCGCCCGCCCGGACATTCAGCCTTCCGGGAACCAGCAGGCCACCCTCTGCCCAGCCCCGCTTCCGGTCGCTTCGAGCGGCGGCATTTCGCTGCGGCAGCGCGCCCCGGCCTTCGGGCAGCGCGGGTGAAAGGCACAGCCGGACGGCGGATTCGCCGGTGAAGGCAGGTCGCCCGCCAGCTTCTGTGCGTGCATCACGCCATCGATACGCGGCACCGCGGACAGCAGCGCGCGGGTGTAGGGGTGGCGCGGTGCGCGCAGCACCTGGTCCACCGGCCCGCTCTCGACGATCCGGCCCAGATACATGACCGCCACGTCGTGCGCGAGGTGCTCGACCACCGCGATGTTGTGGGTGATGAACAGATAGGCCAGACCCAGTTCGCGCTGCAGCCGCCCGAGCAGGTTCAGGATCTGCGCCTGCACCGACACGTCGAGCGCCGAGGTCGGTTCGTCGCACACGATGAGCCGCGGCTGCACCGCCAGCGCACGCGCGATCGCGATGCGCTGGCGCTGGCCGCCGGAGAACTCGTGCGGATAGCGGTCGGCCATGTCCGGCCGCAGCCCGACCTGGCTCAGCAGCGCTGCCACATCGCCCGGCCGGCCCAGCGTGTTCATGCCTTCGGCGATGATTTCACCCACCCGCATGCGCGGATTCAGCGAACCGTAGGGGTCCTGGAACACCATCTGCACCTGGGCGCGCAGCGCCCGCAACTGGTCACCGCGGGCGCGGCCCAGATCGACGCCGCCCAGCGTGATCGTGCCGGCGGTGGCGTCGATCAGTTTCAGCAGCGCCTTGCCGGCGGTGGTCTTGCCGCAGCCGGATTCGCCGACCAGTGCCAGCGTGCGGCCGGCACGGATGTCGAGCGACACGCCATCGACCGCCCGCACATGGCCCACCGTACGCTGCAGGATGCCGCGCCGGATCGGGAAGTGAACCTTCAGCTCGCGCACCTCGAGCAGCGGCTCGCCGGCTTCGGCCGCGGCCACCGCTGCGCGTGCGCCCTCAGCCCCGGCCTGCTGTGCGAGACGTGCGGCTTCTGCCGGGTCATGGAGATGGCAGCGCACCCGGTGCGCCTCACCGGCGTCGTGCCAGTCCGGCAGCTCCTCGCTGCAGCGTGCCCAGGCCCGCGGGCAGCGGTCGGCGAAGCGGCAGCCGCGGAAATAGGTGGTGAGCGGCGGTACGGAGCCGGGAATCGTCGCGAGTTCGGTGGCGACGCCGGTGCGGCGCGCGGTGTCCGGCAGCGCGGCGAACAGCAGCTGCGAATACGGATGCGCCGGCCGCGCAAAAAAGGCCGCGCGGGGTGCGCGCTCGATCAGCTGACCGGCGTACATGACGCCCACCTGGTGCGCCATGCGCGCCACCACCCCGAGGTCGTGGGTGATCAGCAGCATGGACATCGCGCGTTCGCGCTGCAGCGCGGCCAGCACGTCCAGCACCTGCGCCTGTATGGTCACGTCCAGCGCGGTGGTCGGCTCGTCGGCGATCAGCAGCTTCGGTTCGCCGGCCAGCGCCATCGCGATCATGACCCGCTGCTTCATGCCGCCGGAGAACTGGAAGGGGTATTCGTCGAGCCGGCGCGCGGCGTCCGGAATGCCGACCGCCGCCAGCAGTTCGCGCGCCCGGGCACGCGCCGGCGCGCCGCGCAGGCCGCGATGCACGGCCAGTACCTCGCCGATCTGCTGCATCACGGTGAGCACCGGATTCAGGCTGGTGCCCGGCTCCTGGAAAATCATCGCCATGTCGCGGCCGCGCGCCTCGCGCATCTGCGCCTCGGTCAGCCCGGTCAGTTCGCGGCCGGACAGGCGCACGCTGCCGGCGGCGAGATAGCCCACGTCCGGCAGCAGACGCATCAGCGCGGCGGCAGTCATCGATTTGCCGCAGCCGGATTCGCCCAGCAGCGCCAGCGTTTCGCCGGCCTGCAGGTCGAGGTCCAGCGCGTCGACTGCGCGCGCGATGCCGGCCGGCGTATCGAGTTCGGCGGTGAGCCCGCGCACTTCGAGCAGCGGCGCGTTCATGCGGCAGCCCTCCTCGGCATGCGGCGCGCCCGCCACTGGAAGCGCGGATCGAAGGCGTCGCGCACCGCGTCGGCGAACAGGTTGGCGGCCAGCACCAGCGCCAGCATGAGCACGAAGGCGGCGGCCAGCGACCACCACACCACCGGCTCGCGCGACAGTTCGAGGCGCGCGGCGTTGATCATGGTGCCGAAGCTGTTCTGGGTGCTGTCCACGCCGATGCCGATGTAGGACAGCACCGCCTCCGACAGCACCAGGCCGGAGAAATCCATCACCAGCGCGATCAGCACGATGTGCATCAGATTGGGCAGCAGGTGGCGCGCCATGATGCGCGTGTCGGCGACGCCGAAGGCGCGCGCCGCCTGCACGTAATCGAGTTCGCGCAGCTTCAGCGTTTCGGCGCGCAGCAGCCGGCACAGGCCGGTCCATGAGGTCAGGCCGAGGATGAAGCACAGCGCCAGCAGCCGCGCGTCGGCGCGCTCGGCGGCGGTTTCGAACCACTCCGGATGGGTGTCGATCACCACCTGCATCATGAGCACCATGGCGGCGATCAGCAGCACGCCGGGTATCGAGTTCAGCACCGTGTAGAGGTACTGGATGGCGTCGTCCCACCAGCCGCCGCGGAAGCCGGCGATCAGCCCGAGCGCGATCGACAGCGGCAGCGTGACCAGCGTGGTGAGCGTGCCGATCAGCAGCGCGGTGCGCACCGACTTCAGCGACAGGTAGAGCACGTCCTGCCCCACCTTGTCGGTGCCGAACACGTGATAGCCGTCGGCCCAGCCGGCCATCACGCCGCCAGCGACGCACAGCACGGCTGCGGTCAGCAGCACCGCCCGCCAGGCCACCGGCCGGCTGGCGGAAAGCGCCGGACGCCACACCGCGCGACAGGTGTCGGCATAGCGCGTGCGGTGCGACAGCGCGATCAGCCCGACCACGATGCCGGTGAACGCCGCCCACAGCAGCGCGCCGCGGAAGGCCCCGGCCGCGGCGCGGGCGATCAGGTCATCGCGGTGCTGCGCGAGGTCTTCCAGATGCCGGCCGGCGTGCTGCAGCCGCGGAAAGTCGCGGGTCTGCACGCCGTCGCGTTCCACCGTTTCCTTGGCGAAGGCGTGGGTGGCCAGCGGCGCGGAGTAGGTCTTTTCCTTCTTGAGCCTGAGGTCGGCCAGCAGCGCATCGAGCGCCGACAGCACCTCGGGGGCGTACTGCACTTCGGTGCTGCCCTCCTTCGCCGGCAGGCGCGGCTGGTAATGCAGCGAATCGAGCAGGCCGACCGCGATGAAGGCGGTGAGCAGCGTGGCCGACGCCATCGCCGCCGACGACTCGCCGACCCGCCGCCAGGCACGGCGCAGGTAATCGTGCCGGCGGCAGTAGAACGCCAGCAGCACGCAGCCGGCCAGCAGCGACCACAGCAGGATGTCGGACCACAGGAAGACCGGTTTCACACCGAAAAGGTCGGCCATCAGTTCAGCCTCACCCGTGGGTCGACCAGCGTGTACGAAATGTCGGTCAGCAGCAGCCCGACGATGTAGAGCACCGATCCGATGAACACCATGGAGCGCACCACCGCGAAGTCCTGCGCATTGATCGCGTCTATCGTGTAGCTGCCCAGTCCGGGGATGCCGAAGAAGCTTTCCAGCAGCAGCGAACCCATGAACAGCATCGGGATGACCACCACCACGCCGGTCAGGATGGGGATCATGGCGTTCTTCAGCACGTGGCGGAACAGCACCCGCAGTTCCGACAGCCCCTTGGCGCGGGCGGTGCGCACGTAGTCCTTGTTGATCTCTTCCAGAAAGAGCGTGCGGTACCAGCGCGCCGACGAACCGATGCCGCCGATCACGCTGATCAGCACCGGCAGGATGAGGAAGCGTGCGGCGTCCAGCCCGGGCGCGTAACCGGAAATCGGCACCAGATTCCACACCTTGCTCACCAGATACTGGCCGCCGATGATGTAGAACAGACCGGAAATCGACATCGCCACCACGCACAGCACGACACCGCCCACGTCGAGTGCGGTGTGGCGGAAGAACACCAGCAGCAGCGCGAAACTGACGGTGACGAACAGGCCGAGCAGGAAGGTGGGCAGCGCGATCGCGAGGCTGGGCCCCATGCGGCTGCGGATTTCCAGCGCGATGTCGCGGCCGTCGTCGGCACGCCCGAAGTCGAAGGCGAACATGCGCACCGACTTGTCGAACAGGATGGTGTCGGTCGCCTTCGCCAGTCCGGGCGCCTCGGCATTCCATACCAGCGGCCGGTCGTAGCCGCGTTCGGCCTTCCATTTCTCGATCGCTTCCGGCGTCACCCGCTTGGCGCCCAGCTGCATGCGCGCCATGTCGTCCGGCGAGTTCACGACAAAGAAGAGCACGAAGGTGATCAGATTCACCCCGATCAGGATGGGAAGGGCATAGAGCAGCCGGCGGACGATGTAGGCGATCATGCCTGCCCCTCCACCGCGCGCGCCTGTTCCGAGCGTTTCCAGTGCCGCCAGGCCGGCCACACCAGCGCCAGCAGCAGCGCGGCGAAGGCGAACAGCGGCCAGCGCACCGGCCGGTTCCATTCGGCGCGCTTCGCGTCGCGCAACGCCGGATCGACCCGGGTGTATTTCATCGTGTTGTTGGCGACGTTCGACGGCTTGCGGTTATGCACCCAGCTGTGTTCCAGCCCGTAGCTCTTGGGATGGAAGCCCCACACCCAGGGCGCGTCGTGACGCAGGATGTCCAGCATGCGGTCGAGCACCGCCTGCCGCTCCGGCCCGTTTTCCATCGCCTTCATGCGCTCGAACAGACGGTCGAATTCCGCGTTCTCGTAGTTCGACGCGTTCTCGCCCTGCGCCTTCACCTTGGACTGCGGACCGTAGAGCAGGAACAGGAAGTTCTCCGGATCCGGGTAGTCGGCGTTCCAGCCCCAGAAGAAGAGCTGGGCGGCGCCCTTGCGTATCTTGTCCTGGAAGCGGTTGTAGTCGGTGCTGCGCACCACCAGCTGCACGCCCAGCCTGTCGAACTGCTTGGTGAGCCAGTCGATGCGCGCCTTGCTGCCCAGCCCGGTGCCGGTGGTGTCCAGATTGATCACCAGCGGCTCGCCGGTTTTCGCGTCGCGGCCGTCCGGCCAGCCCGCTTCGGCCAGCAGCTTCTTCGCCACGTCGATGGACTTGCGCTGCGGCTGGCCGTCGACCCAGTCATACATGTAGCCGTTCACGCCGTCGCGGCCGTCGCGGTGTCCGAAAATGCCCGGCGGCAGTGGCGACTGCGCCGGCAGGCCGCGGCCATTCAGGAAGATGGAAATGAATTCCTCCTGATCGAGCGCGATGCCGATGGCCTGACGCAGCTTGCGTCCGCGCTCGCCCAGCCCGCCCACCAGCGGGTCGGCCATATTGAAGCCCATATACATGGTGGAGGTGGACACCGAGGTCTGCAGATCGATGCCCTGCGCCTTCATGTCGTCGCTCAGGCTCACCTCGCCGCTCTGGCCGAACTGCACCGCCTGGTCGAAGGAATCGGAACTGATGCCGGAGGCGTCGTAATAGCCCTGCAGGAACTTGTTCCAGTACGGAATCTGCTCCTTCTCGCGCATGAACACGACCTGGTCGGTCAGCGGCAGCGGCTTGCCGCAGTCGGCCAGCAGGCCGGCTTCGCGATCGCCCGGCTCGCCCTCGCACGGGTAGGTTTCGCCGCTGAAGTGCGGGTTGCGCGTGAGCACCATGCGCGCATTCGGGTCGTTCTGGCTCAGCATGTAGGGACCGGTGCCGATCGGATACCAGTCCAGCGTCAGATTGCGCTCGGCCATGCCCGGCTGGCTGTGGAAGCGGTCGGCTTCCCACGGCACCGGCGCGAAGAAAGGCATGGTGAGCCAGTACAGGAACTGCGGGTACTTGCCCTTCAGGCGGATGCGGTAGGTGTGGCGGTCCACCACCTCGACGCCCGGCAGGTCGTACTGGCGCAGGTCCAGCCACTGGCCGGGCGGCAGAGACTTCGCCGCCGCCTTCAGCGTGTCGCCGTATTCCTTGAGGCCGACGATGTAGTCGCTCATCAGCCCGAACACCGGCGAATGCAGCGCCGGGTGGGCCAGCCGCCTGATCTGGTAGGCGTAGTCGTCCGCCTCCAGCTCGCGCGTGCCGGTGCGCTCGAAGTCGTAGAGCGTGCGCCGCTCGCCCGGCCCGCCCTCGTGATACAGGTAATGCCCGGCCTCGTCGCGCGCCAGCGCCGGATGCGGCTGGTAGCGGATGCCGGGCCGGATGCGGATTTCATAGACCGATTCGGCGATGTCCGCCGCCGGCGCGTTGGCCGGCAGTTCGCGGCCTGCGGCGTCGTAGAAACGCGGCACCGGAATCGCTTCGGCGGTGGCCGGAATCAGTTCGAACGGGCGCTTCAGGTAGTGGTACTGCAGCGGCGCCTGGTAGATCTGCGCAGTGAAGGTGATTTCGTTCTCGCTGTACGACTGCACAGGGTCGAGATGCTTGGGCCGGTCGGTGAAGGCGGTGTACAGGATGTTCTGCCCGCGCTCGGCCGCCGGATAGGGGTCGTTCCACACCTCGCCGCAACCGGACAGTGCCCACGCCAGGCCCGATACGCACAGCGCCATGGCCAGCCGGCATGCGGAACGGGCGAAGAAGCGCGATGAAGTCATGAGGCGCGATTCTAGGGGCAGTTCGCATTGCGCTGTGAACCGGCTGAAGCCGGAAGGCTCCGGGCCACCGCAGCGTTTTGTCCGACGCGCGTCATTTTGTCCTGACCCGCCCGCGCCTTCAGCGACAAAACCCTTTTCTTTCAAACACCTGAACACCTCACCGGAACTGGTATGCCAGTTGCTGTCCGTCTTGCGGCGACGCCTTCAGACAGGGCGGATGCCGCAAGGCGATGCTGCTCATCCGTGCCGCATCGCGTCTACAACAACGGAGGAGAACGCATGTCCCACTTCCTTTCCAAGGACGCCATCGTCGCGCGTCCCGGATTCAATCGCTGGATGGTTCCGCCGGCCGCACTGGCCGTGCATCTCTGTATCGGGCAGGCCTACGCGTTCAGCGTGTTCAACGGTCCGCTCACCAAGGTGATCGGCGTCACCGAATCGGCGCCGGACGACTGGAAGCTCACCACGCTGGGCTGGATCTTCAGCCTGGCCATCGTGTTCCTCGGCCTGTCCGCTGCCTTCGGCGGCAAGTGGCTGGAAAAGGTCGGCCCGCGCGTCACCATGCTGCTGGCGGCCGCCTGCTTCGGCGGCGGTTTCCTGGTGTCGGCGGTCGGCGTGGCCACGCACCAGATCTGGCTGCTCTATCTCGGCTACGGCGTACTCGGCGGCATCGGGCTCGGACTGGGCTATGTGTCGCCGGTATCGACGCTGATCAAGTGGTTCCCCGACCGCCGCGGCCTGGCGACCGGTCTGGCCATCATGGGCTTCGGCGGCGGCGCGATGATAGGCGCGCCACTGTCGGTGTTCCTGATGAACCACTTCAGCACGCCGGGCTCGGTGGGCATCACCGAAACCTTCGTCGTGATGGGGGTGCTGTACTTCATCTCGATGACCCTGGGCGCGCTCACCATCCGCATTCCGCGCGAAGGCTGGCTGCCCGAGGGCTGGACGCCGCCACCGGCGAAGAACAAGCTCATCACGCGCAATCACGTGCATATCGACCAGGCGATGAAGACGCCGCAGTTCTATCTGCTGTGGCTGGCGCTGTGCCTGAACGTGACCGCCGGCATCGGCGTGCTGGGGCAGGCCTCGGTCATGATCCAGGAAATGTTCAGGGACTCGGTGAACGCCGCCGCGGCCGCCGGTTTCGTCGGCCTGCTCAGCCTGTTCAACATGGGCGGCCGGCTGTTCTGGTCCTCGGCGTCGGACTACCTCGGTCGCAAGAACACCTACTTCGTGTTCTTTGCCGTGGGCGCCGTGCTCTATGCCTGCGTGCCCACCATGGGCCACATGGGCAATGTCGGTCTGTTCGTCGTGCTGTACGCGCTCATCATCAGCATGTACGGCGGTGGCTTCTCGACCATCCCGGCCTATCTGGCGGACATCTTCGGCACGAAATTCGTCGGCGGCATCCATGGCCGGCTGCTCACCGCCTGGGCCACGGCCGGCGTACTCGGGCCGGTGCTGGTGAATTACATCCGCGAATACCAGATCGACCAGGGGGTCGCGAAAGGCGATGCCTACACGGTCACCATGTACATCATGGCCGGCCTGCTGGTGGTCGGCTTCTTCTGCAATCTGGGCGTGCGGGCAGTCGATGAACGCCACCACATGCTCGGCGACGGGGACAAGGACGGCGCCGCCCGCCAGTCGCCGTCCGCCACGCTGCAACCCGCCGGCGCCCGCTGAACCCGATACAGGAGATAACCATGAACACCGTCACTGCTCATACCGCCGTCACCCCCACCTCTCCGCTCGCCATCGCCGTGTTCTGGCTCGGCGTGGGCATTCCGCTGTCGTGGGGCGTGTGGTCCACGCTGCAGAAGGCCATGGCCCTGTTCGGCTGACCCGGCCCGCCCCGCCATCCGCCACCTGCTCCGCGCCGGTGGCGGATGGACAAAGCGCCCGCAATCGGAAACACTCGGCGGCCTTAAGGCCTGCCGGGTGTTTCCGATTGCGTTCGTCCGGGCCCCTCCGCATCCGGCGCAACAACATCGGCGGACACATCGCCGCCGACGCGCCTACGACGAAAGGTCAGTCAGCAGACTTCATGAATCCACAGCCTCCAGCCCCTGCCACGGCGGGCGATGCCCGGGACGCCTTCGGCGCCTGGCCGCACCGCTCCATTCTGGTGGTGGACGATGAGCCGGGCATGCGCAACTTCCTGCAGCGCTCTCTGGAAGGCCGCTGCCGCGAGGTCAGGACAGCCGCTTCGCTGGAAGAGGCCGGCGCACTGATCACGCAGCGCCCCTTCGACCTCGTCATCCTGGACAACACGCTGCCGGACGGTACCGGCGTCAGCTGGGCCAGACAGATGCGCGAACAGGGGCTGTACGGCGACATCATCCTGATCACCGCCTTCGCCGACCTGGAAACGGCGATCAGTGCGCTGCGCGCCGGGGTTGCCGACTTCCTGCTCAAGCCTTTCCGCATCAACCAGCTGCTCAATGCCATCGCCCGCTGTTTCGACGACGCGCGGCTGCGGCGCGAAAACTTCATACTGAAACGCGAGCTGGGCGATCGCGGCGACCCCGAGCAGGACATGCTCGCGGGCCTGATCGGCCAGTCGGCCGCACTGCAGCCGATACGCGACGCGCTGCACCGGCTGGCCGGCGTGCAGACCACGGTACTCATCACCGGGGAATCCGGTACCGGCAAAGAGGTGGTCGCCCGCGCGCTGCACCGGCTGAGCCCGCGCGCGAGTGGCCACTTCGTGCCGATCAACTGCGGCGCGGTGGCACCGGACATCATCGAGAGCGAACTGTTCGGCCACGTGAAGGGTGCCTTCAGCGGCGCTGCCTCGTCACGCGAAGGCCTGTTCTTCTACGCCGGCGGCGGCACGCTCTTCCTCGACGAAGTGGGCGAGCTGCCGGCCGCGATGCAGGTGAAACTGCTGCGCGTGCTGGAAGAACGCCGGCTGCGCCCGGTCGGCGCCGAACGCGAGATTCCGGTCGATGTACGCATCATCGCCGCGACCAATCGTGACCTCGAACAGGCGGTCCGCCAGGGCAGCTTCCGCGAGGATCTGTACTACCGGCTGAACGTGATCCCGCTGCACATGCCGCCGCTGCGCGAACGGCTTGAAGACGTCCCCGCACTGGCCGAACGCTTCGTGCGCCAGCTCGCCGGCCCGCTGGGCCTGACCGCGCCGCAGCTGCAGCCCGAACACATCGTCGCGCTGCGCTCGCACCACTGGCCGGGCAATGTGCGCGAACTGCGCAACGTGATCGAACGCTGGCTCATCCTCGGCAGCTTCCCCGACGTGTTCTTCCGCGGCACCGCCAGCGCGCCGGACATCGGCGGCGACATGTCGCTGGACGCGGTGGAGAAGACGCACATCCTGCGCGTGCTCGACGCGGTCGGCGGCAACAAGACCGAAGCCGCCCGCCGCCTCGGCGTGGCCCGCAAGACGCTGGACCGCAAGTTCGCGCTGTGGGGGCTGTCCTGAGCGATCGGCCACGCCACCGGCTGCTGCCGCACCACGCATCGGTACGCGGCAAGCTGCTCAGCATTGCGCTGCTGCCCTTCGTCGCGGTGCTGCCGCTGCTGCTCATGCTGGCTTCCTACTGGGGCGTGGGCTACTACGACCGCCTGCTCACCTCCAAGGTGGCCAGCGACCTCGCCGTCGCCGACCAGTACTTTTCGCGCGTGGTCGACCACGTCGGCCTGGACGTCGCCAACCTCGGCGCCTCGTACGCGCTGGTGAATGCGGTCGGCACCGGCAATGACGACGCGCTGCGCGCGCTGCTGGTCGAGCGCCAGTCGGCGCTGAAGCTGGATTTCCTGAACCTGATGGACGCGCAGGGCGGGCTGCGCGTGTCCTCGCTGCAGACCGCCCGCCCCGATGCGCGGCTGCGCAGAGTGGCAGCCACCGCCGAACGACAGGGCAGCGCCACCACGCTGGAGGTTTACAGCGCCGACGAACTGGCCGCGCTGGCTCCGGCGCTGGCCGAGCGCGCGCGGACCGAACTGGTGCCCACACCGAACGCGGCACCGGTCGACCACAGCATGGATACGCGCGGCATGGTGATCCATACCGCAGTGCCGGTGCGTGACGGCAGCGGCCGGCTGCTCGCCGTGCTCGAAGGCGGCGTGCTGCTGAACCGCAATCTCGATTTCATCGACACGCTCAATGGCGTGGTCTACCCGGCCGGCTCGCTGCCCGCCGGCAGCGACGGCACCGCCACCCTGTTCATCGACGACGTGCGCATCGCCACCAATGTGCGGCTGTTCGGCGACCGCCGCGCGCTCGGCACCCGCGTGTCGAAGGAAGTGCGCGACAGCGTGCTCGGTGCCGGCCACACCTGGCTGGACCGCGCCTTCGTCGTGCACGACTGGTATGTATCCGGCTACCGGCCGGTGGTCGATGGCAAGCGCCAGCGCATCGGCATGCTCTACGTGGGCTATCTGGAAGCGCCGTTCCGTCATGCCAAGCACACCGCCATCGCGGTAGTGGTCGCGCTGTGCGCGCTGGTGTGCGTGGCCGGCGTGCTGCTGTCGTCGCGGGTCGCACGTACCATCTACCGGCCGATCGAGGACATGGGCCACACGATGAGCCGTTTCGAAGGCGGCGATCTGGACGCACGCACCGCGCCCCATCCTGCCTGCGACGAGATCGCCGACCTCGCGCACAGCCTCGACCACCTGCTCGACACCGTGCGCAGGCAGAACCGCGAACTGAAGGACTGGGGCGACGAACTGGACCGCAAGGTGGTCGAGCGCACCGCCGAACTGGCGCGCGCCAACGAGGCACTCAAGGCCGCCCAGCGCCAGCTCGCGCTGACCGAGAAACTGGCCGCCATCGGCCAGATAACCGCCGGCGTCGCGCACGAGATCAATAATCCGGTGGCAGTGATCCAGGGCAATCTCGATCTGCTGCGCGACCTGCTGGGCGAACGCGCAGCGCCGGTGACCGGCGAACTGGCGCTGATCGACGAACAGATCGTGCGCATCCATACCATCGTCGCCAAACTGCTGCAGTTCGCCAGCCCGGAGGAATTCTCCGGCTATGTGCAGCCGATAGAGGTCGACGAGGCCATCGCCGATTCGCTGCTGCTGGTACGCCACCTGATGAAGGACGGCGGCATCGCGGTAACCCATGTCCGCGGCGCACAGTCGCAGGTCCGCATCAACCGTGGCGAACTGCAGCAGGTGCTGATCAACCTGTTCACCAATGCCACGCACGCAATGAAGGGCAAGGGCACGCTGATGATAGAGAGCGCGGACTGGTCGGACATCGACGAGGACGGGCAGCCTCGGCACGGCGTGGACATCGTGGTGCGCGACGACGGCTGCGGCATCGCGCCGGAACATCTGGCCCGCGTGTTCGACGCGTTCTTCACCACCAAGCACGGCAAGGGCACCGGGCTGGGCCTGTCCATCAGCTACACGCTGGTGGCGCGCTACGGTGGCAGCATACGGGTGGACAGCAGGCCGGGCGCGGGCAGCACCTTCACCGTACGCCTGCCGGCCTGACCGGTACGCGCGAACCTCCGTCGCGTGCGTCGGTCTGTCCATTCGGTTTCCGCCTCTTCATGCCATGCACACTTGCCACCTGCCGCCACCGATCGACCTTGCCGCCCGCCGCGTGGCGGTCCGGCCCCGCACACATCGGCACCCGCATCGCCGCAGCGTCCGGTGTCGACCGGATGCGCAGCCCCCAGCTCGCTGACCGGCAGACCTCTCGATGAACACTCCGCTCACCGAACACGCCCTTCCTCTGTTCCCGCTCGGCACCGTGCTGTTTCCGGACGGCCGGCTGCCCTTGCGCATCTTCGAGGTGCGCTATCTGGACATGATCAAGAAGTGCCACCGCGCCGGCCGCGAATTCGGCGTCGTGTCGCTGATCGAAGGCAGTGAAGTCCGGCGCGCGGGCGAGGGCGCGACCGAGCGCTTTCACGCGATCGGTACCCGGGCGCGCATCGAATCCTTCGCCCAGCCCCAGCCCGGGCTGTACGAAATCGTCACCCGCGGCAGCACCCGCTTCCGCATCACCGCGCAGGCGCAGACGCCGCACGGTCTGTGGATGGCCGATATCGAGGACATCCCGGCGGACGCGCCCTGCCCGCTGCCGCCGGAACTGGCGTATGTCGCCGGCAATCTGGTGAAACTGATGGACCTGCTGCGCGCGACCGACATCTGGCCGGCGGACGACACGCGGCGGCTGGACGACGCGGGCTGGGTGGCCAACCGCTGGTGCGAACTGCTGCCACTGGACGGCGACGACCGCCAGCGCCTGATGGAAATGCGCGACCCGCTGCTGCGCCTGGAACTGGTCGGCGACCTGCTGGACCGGAGCGAGTTCGGTCGGCGCTGAAGCCGGGTCTGGCGCAGATCCTGAACACCGCGAAGGCGCTCATGCACTGCGTCAGCGCAGCAGCATCCAGACACCGGTCGCCAGCAGCAGGAGCGCGAACAGCGTGCGCATGCGCGCTTCCGGCAGCCGGTGGGCGACGGCGACGCCAGCCGACACGGTGAGCAGGCCGCCCAGTGCCATCGGCAGCCCCATCGCCCAATCCACCCGCTGCGCCTGGGCATAGGTGGCGAGCGCCACCGCGGCGCTCGGCGTGACCAGAGCCAGTGCCAGGCTCTGCGCCACCGTCTGCCGCTGGCGGAACAGGCGCACGAACAGAGGCGCAGCCAGCAGGCCACCGCCGACACCCAGCAAGCCCATGCTGCTGCCACCGACCAGGCCGACCAGTGGAATCAGCCCCTCGCGCCGCCCGGGCTGCTGCACCTCGGACGCGGCACGCACCCGCCACAGCAGCGACAGCGCCAGCGCGCTCATGAACAGGCCGAACAGCGCCCGCAGCACCGCCGGATCGAGCCGCGCGGCGAAATGCGCGGTCACCGCAGTGGTGGCAGTCGCCACCGCAGCCAGCGCCACCACCCGGCGCCAGGGCACCGGATGACGCTGCTGGTAGCGCCACCAGCCGATCACCAGATTGGGCACCATCATGACCAGCGCGGTGCCCTGGGCCAGCGCCTGGTCCATGCCGAACGCGAGGCCGAGCAGCGGAATCGCGATCACGCCACCGCCGATGCCGAACAGGCCGCCGAAAAAGCCGAGCGCGGCACCGAGCGGCAGCGTGTACACAAGATCGGATACAGACATGGCCATCAACCCGGCAGGACGAAACCCCGGATGCTAGGCGGTCGACAGAGAACTACAATGATCATCAATTCAAGCGATCATTGAGATAAAGATCATCAATGAAAGATGCCGCCGATCTGCTGTTCTTCGCCACCCTCGCCCGCCAGCCCAGTCTGGTGGCCGCGGCCCAGCAACTGGGCGTGACACCGCCCGCGGTGAGCCGGCGTCTGGCTGCACTGGAAACACGGCTGGGCGTGCGGCTGCTCAACCGCACCACCCGCCGGCTCAGCCTGACGCCGGAAGGCGAGCGCTACCTGCAGGACGGCGAACGTATCCTGCGCGACATCGAAGCGCTGGAGCGCGGTCTGTCCGCCCGCGGCGACCAGCCGGCCGGGCTGCTGCGCATCAACGCCTCGTTCGGCTTCGGCCGACGCCATGTCGCGCCGGCGGTGTCCGATTTCGTGCGGCAGTGGCCGGACGTCGAGGTGGTGCTGCAGCTGACCGACCGCCCGCTGGACCTCGAACAGCACGGCCTCGACCTGGCCATCCGCTTCGGCCCGCCGCCGGACAGCCGGGTGCACGCGCAGCGCATCGCCGGCAACCGCCGCCTGCTGGTGGCGGCGCCGGCCTACATCGCGGCGCACGGCCAGCCGGAATCGCCGCAGGCGCTGCGCGACCACCGCTGCATAGTCATCCGCGAGAACGACGACGCCTTCAATATCTGGACGCTGTCCGACGGCACACGCGAAGTGCGGGTGAAGGTGAGCGGCCCGCTCGGTGCCAACCACGGCGAAGTGGCCGCCGACTGGGCACTGGACGGCCACGGCATCGTGCTGCGTTCGGAATGGGACGTGGCGCCGCTGCTGCGCGACGGCCGGCTGGTGAGGGTGCTGGCGCCCTGGGTGGGCGCGGCGGCCGACATCCACGCGGTCTGGCCGCCGCACCACCGGCAATCGGCCCGGGTGCGCGCCTTCGCCGACTTTCTCGCAGCGCGCTTTGCGGCACAGCGCACGGCCGACGGCGAAACCGCAACCGCCTGGTAGCGGTCCGACCCGCCGGCGGGTGCTAACCTCGCACCCGCTGCATCCGACTACACGCCTTCATCCGTGACCGCCGCACCGCTCCCCCTCATCGATCAGCTCACTGCGCGCCGCCCGCGCATTCCGGTCACTTTCGTGCTGATCGCGCTGAACCTTGCGGTATTCGCCGCCATGCTGGCCGGCGGCGCCGGGCTCTGGCATTCGCAGAACGGCGTGCAGCTCGCCTGGGGCGCCAACTTCGGCCCGGCCACCAAGGACGGGCAGTGGTGGCGGCTGGGCAGCGCGATGTTCCTGCACTTCGGCCTGCTGCACCTGGGCATGAACATGGCCTCGCTGTTCGACGGCGGCCGGCTGGTCGAGCGCATGTTCGGCCCGCTGCGCTTTGCCGCGATCTATGTGCTGAGCGGCCTGACCGGCAATCTGCTGTCGCTGATCGCGCAGGGCGACCGCGCGGTATCCGGCGGCGCGTCGGGCGCCATCTTCGGCGTATATGGCGCGCTGCTGGCCTTTCTCTGGCAGCAGCGCGACACGCTGGAACGGCGCGAATTCGTGCGACTGTTCTGGGGCGCTGGGCTGTTCGCGGCCATCACCATCGTGCTCGGACTGAATATTCCGGGCATCGACAACGGCGCCCACATCGGCGGATTCATCGCCGGCCTGCTGGCAGGCGCGGCGCTGGTGCGGCCGCTTGATGCCGACACCCTGCTCGGCCGCTATCGCCAGCCGCTGGCGTCGCACGGGCAGTGGCTGGCCGGCAGCGCGCTGGTCGCACTGATTGCGGTGCTCATCATTGCCATCCCGGCACCGCGCTACCGCTGGAGCGAGGAGGTGATGGCGCGCGGTGAAATCAGCGACTTCATCGGCCAGGACCGTCAGCTGGTGCGCCGCTGGCAGACACTGATCGGCGATGCGCAACGTACCGGCGCCAGCTTCGACGAACTGGCCGGCCGCATCGAGAGCGAAATCGCCGCCCCCTACCAGCAGGGCTTTGACGACCTGAGCGAGCTGCAGCTGAGCCCGTCCGCCCCGTCGGCGCCGACGCTGAGCGCACTGCGCCAGTACGCCGAAGCGCGGCGCGATGCCTCGCGCGCGCTGGTCGACGGCCTGCGCGCGCACGACATGGCGGCGGTGCGCGATGCGCTTGAGGCCGCCAGCCGGGCCGGTTCGGCGCCGCCCTCCCCGTTACCGACGCGCCCTGCCCCGCCCCGCAATCGCTGACCTCCATGCGCCGCTGGATCGCCCACCTCGACATGGACGCCTTCTTCGCGTCGGTCGAACTGCTGCGCTACCCGGAACTGCGCGGCCAGCCGGTGGTGGTGGGCGGCGGCAGCCGGCACCAGCCGGTGCTGCAGGCGGACGGCACGCGCCGCTTCGCGCGGCTGCGCGACTACGCCGGCCGCGGCGTGGCAACGACCGCCACCTACGAGGCGCGCGCCTTCGGCGTGCATTCGGGCATCGGCCTGATGAAGGCCGCCGCGCTGGCGCCCGACGCGGTGCTGCTGCCGACCGATTTCGACGAATACAAGCGCATGTCGCGGCTGTTCAAGCAGGCAGTGCTGGAACACGTGGCGCAGATCGACGACCGCGGCATCGACGAAATCTATTTCGAACTGACCGAGCTGCCGGGTGCGCAGGACGCCGCCGGTGACGACCCGCACGGCGGCGTCAGGGCGATCGCCGCGCGCATCCAGCAGGCGGTGCAGGCGGCGACCGGCCTCAGCTGCTCGATCGGGCTGTCGCCGAACAAGCTGCTGTCGAAAATCTGCTCCGATCTGGAAAAGCCGCGCGGCCTCACGGTGATCACCGAAGCCGACATCGCGGCCCGCATCTGGCCGCTGCCGGCGAAACGGATCAATGGCATCGGCCCGAAGGCGAACGCGAAACTGGACGAACTGGGCCTGCGCACCATCGGCGACCTGGCGGCCGCCGACCCGCAGGGGCTGATCGAACGTTTCGGGCGCAGCTACGGCGGCTGGCTGACCGAGGCGGCGCACGGCCGCGATGACCGGCCACTGAGCTACAGCCGCGACCCGAAATCGATCAGCCGCGAAACCACCTTCGAACGCGATCTGCACGCGAAGCACGACCGCGAAGAACTGGGCGCCCTGTTCACCCGGCTGTGCGAGCGGCTGGCCGACGACCTCAAACGCAAGGGCGTGGTGGCGAAATCGGTGGGCGTGAAACTGAGGCAGGACGACTTCCGCATCGTCACCCGCGAACTGACGATGGATGCCTGCACCGCAGACGCCGCGGTCATCCGCCGGCATGCCGGGCTGTGCCTGAAACGCATGCCGCTGGACCGACGCTTCCGCCTGCTGGGCGTGCGCGCCGGCCATCTGCTGCCGGCCGATCAGGCTGCCGAAGTGCCGGCCGGGCCGGAAGAAGGGCAGCTCGCGCTGCCGTTCTGAAGCGGGCGCTGCACACCGCGGCGGTGTCGCCTGCCAGGCAGGCGACGGACATCGACCCTGTCCCTGCAGGCGATCCGCACCCCGAATCGCCTGCGCAGCGGATCAGATCTTTCCGTCCAGGCCCATCTGGTAGTACTTGTGGGTGATCTTGTCCTGGTTTTCCAGCAGCCAGTCGATGTCCGGCTGGTTGTTCATCGCCTTCTTGATCGCCTTGGCCATGGCCTGACGGTGGATGTCGAACAGGATCTTGTGGTCCAGATCCTTGGCGGTGCTCACCATCGGGTTCAGCCACACCGACACGATGATGCCGAGGTCGTTCGCCTTCTCTTTCGGGATGTCACCGGCGCGCACCGCGTCCAGCACGCCGTTGGCGATGGCGGCCTGCACCGTGCCCATCAGGATGTTGGTGTAGCGCTCGTCCTTCACCGTCACCTTGCTCACCATCAGCGTCAGCGGGCGCACCTGGATGTCGGTGTTCAGGATGGCGAACACGCGGGTGTGACCCTTCACCTGATCGCCGGTCAGCGTGGCCAGCGCGGTACCGACCGGGCCATCCAGTTCGCCGATGATGACTTCGGGTTCGGCCGCGGTGCCCGGAGGGCCACCGGCAACCAGTGCTTCACCACTGCGGAAAACGATGCGTTCGGACATGGCGGGGTCTCCTGTGTTGTCGTTCGTGAAGGCGTTCTGCGCACCCCCGTGCGCAGGACGATGTGAAACCAAGGTTTCACATAATACAACTTTGATTCACTAAACAAACCTAACCTTTCGTCACACCGCCGCGGACGCCCACCCTGAAACCGGCTGGCGTCAGCCGCTCACACCACCCCGACCCGCATGTTCAGCGGCCACACGAGAGTGCGAGGCGTGTCGGCATTCCCCCAGAGCGCAGTGATGTCGCGGGCGAAATCCAGCAGGAGCTGTTCGTGGCCCGCCTCGCGCGCCGCCCTGACCGAGGACCAGGTCAGCAGATAACCGAGCAGGCCATCCAGCGGCCAATCGACGTGGATTTCGAGGGCGGGGGCCTGCATCTCGTCGAACGGGAAATCGAGCGTGGCATAGCCGCCATCGACCAGCGCGCGCTCGGGCGGCCAGTAAGGCCCGATCTCGTCGCGGTAGAAGCGCTGAAAGCGCGCATCCAGTGCCGGCTCCAGCCTGAGCACACCGTAGCTGATCAGCGCGATCACGGCGCCCGGCACCGCCACCCGCCGCACCTCCCGGTAGAAGGCCGGCAGATCGAACCAGTGCGCTGCCTGGGCGGCGGTCATCAGGCCGACACTGCGGTCAGCCAGCGGCAGCCGCTCGGCCGGCGCGCACTGGTAGCGCAAGCGCTCGCCGGGCTGGGCATGCTCGATCTGATCGGCGCTGGGGTCCAGCCCGAGCACCGCGTCGAAATGAGGCGCCAGCAGCTGCGTGAGCTGACCGTTGCCACAGCCGACATCGACCGCCAGCCGGGTGTCCGGCGCCACCGAGGCGAGAAAGGCCGCCAGTGCCGGCGGATAGTCCGGCCGGAATCGGGCGTAAGCCCGTCCGCCCCGGTCAAACCAGTTGCGGACGCCCTCACCCGGCTGCGGCTTTCCGGCTGCATTTTCATCATTCATCGCGCGTCGCCCCTGGCCGCTGCAAGGCGGGCGGAAAACCCTTCACGTTCGAGCGCCCGGGCCGCGGCATCCAGTATCTGTCGCAGCGGGTGGCCGATTTCATCCTCCAGCCCCTCGATGGCGGAGAAGGTGGCCGCCCAGTGCCGCTCCAGCTGTTCGACCAGCGCAGCCCCCGCCGCCGTGAGCCCGATGCCGCTCTTGCGTCCGTCCTGCAGGGCATGGCGTTCAAGCAGCCCGTCTGCTTCCAGCAGGGCCACGGTCTGGCTGATCGCCCCCTGGGTCAGTCGGGTGCGCGCGGTAATGTCGGTCACCGTGCCGGCCCCGGCGTGCAGCGCGCGCAGCACCGGCGTGTAGCGCGCGCGGTAAGGCGTCTGCATCGGCAGCTTCATCGTGCGGTAGTGCGCGTCGGCCCCCTGTTCGACCAGTTCGCCGACATGGCGCAGCAATTCGCCCAGGCCGGGTTCTTTCGTATCCATGTGCGCAAATTACATTAGCAGTAATGCAATTTCAAGGCCGAATGCCGGCGGACACGAATGCACTGCGGATCAGAACTCGGTGTGCAGCCGGAGCGCGTAGAAGGTCGCCGGACCGCGGTCGGCGTTGTAGCCCGGATTCCACATGCGCTGGTAGTCGGCGGTGACGAAGGTGCGTGACCACAGGCTGAGGCTGTAATAGGTTTCGAACACCTGTTCCGGCCGGTAGTCGAGCGCGCCATCGCCGAGGAAAAAGGAAATGCCGCCCGCTTCGAGATAGCGGCGACGCTCGCGCGACAGCATGTTGCGGACGTAACCCACGCCCAGCGTATCCAGCCCGCGCCCCCACAGGCCGCCATTGACCGCCAGGCCACCGGCCAGCGAAGCATCGGTTTCGGTGAAGGCAAAGGTTTCGCTGCGGCCGTCGGCCTTCATGCCGCGAAAGAACAGGCCCACGTGGTCGGACAGCGCCTGTTCCACATTCACGCCGAAACCGTATTTGGTCTTCTCGCCACTGCGCACCGCAAAAATGGTCTGCGGATCGCCGCCCGGATTGGCGCGCAGCGCCTGCAGCGCATCGTCGAAGCTCGCCAGCACCGCGCGGTTGCGCCAGCCGAGCAGACGCACACGGCCCGGGCGGCCGTCCAGCGTGTGCGCATGCTCGACCTCGATCTGGTCGCCGTAGTGGCGCAGGATGCGGTAATCGACCGGCAGTTCGTTGGGCCGCTTCGGGCCGGTCATGCGGCCCAGCCGCAGCACCCAGTCGTCCTGGTACCACTCGATCGCCGCACCCCAGCCAAAGCCGCGCGCATCGGCTGCGTAGTCGTAGGCCAGCGGCGCCATGAAGCCGGCGTTCATGAAATGCACGCGCGGGTCCTTGGCGTAGGCGTTGTCGTCAAACACGTCGAGCACCGAAAAATTGCCGGCCGTCAGCACCACCCGGTTGCGATCCACCGTACCGGCCATCTGGTTCAGATCGGCTTCGACCTGCTCGTCGCCGCCCCCCAGTCCCCAGGTCTGGCGCAGGAAAAGACGCTGCCGGTAGAGCTTGGGCGAATGCCCGGCGGTGCGCGTCAGTTCGCCGTTGGTGAAGGCAGCCGAGCCGTCCAGCCCGGAAAACGGCACGCCCTGCGTGATTTCCGGATTCAGGTAAAGCTCGCCGCCCTGCCACGGCCGCAGGCCGAAATAGCCGGTCGCAGTGGCGGTGTAGCTGCGCTCGCGCGCGGCGAGCAGGCTTTTCGGGCCGCTGTAGTCGGCCTCCATGCGCGGCTTGACCTGCCAGCCGTAAGTGGCCTGGAAGCGGGCGGTCCACGCTTCGTACTGTGGCGACTCCGCCACCGCCGTGCGGCCGCCTGCGAGCGCGCAGAACGCGAAAAACGCGAGCCGCAGCCGGCTCGCCGGAAACACCGTCGATAACACGTCCATCTCTCCAGTCAGGTCCATCCGGAAAAGGTGCTGCGCCAAGCCGGGCAAACATCCTTCATCTGCATTGCAGGCGTGCGAGCCCGCCGGCGTTGCGCTCAGACCGGATCGGCAACCCGCCGGCGTCGTGGCCGGCCGCGACCGGGTACCGGCGCCGGCTTGTCGGGCAGACCGAGTGCCGCGCGCGACAGCCGGTCGGCGTCGCGGTTGCGGTGGCGCGGCACCCATCTGAGCTCGATCCGGTCGAAACCGGCCAGCGTCGCCGCCACCGCCTGCAGCTGGCTGCACAACGGCTCGACCGTGGCTCGCCTGTCGCCACCCAGATGGCGCAGCACGACATCGCTGTCGCCGATCACCTGCAGCCGGCGCGCGCCTTCGGCGCGGGCGCGCTCGAGGGCGATGCGCAGCGCCTCCAGCTCGGCTTCGTTGTTGCAGCCGTGACGGCTGCCGGCCTGCGACAGTTCGATGCGCCGGCCGTCCGGTGCCACGATGAGCGCGCCCAGACCGAGCCGCCCGGGATTGGGCCAGGCGCAGCCGTCGAACCACAGCAGCCAGCAGTCGGAATCGTCGGATTCGGGGGGCAGTGACACGGTGAGGCGGGCGCGGGCAAAGCGCGATGGTGCCACGCAGCGGCGCAGGCTGCCGGTCCGCGTGGCGGCCGGGCCGGCTTCCCCTATAATCCGCCCTCCCCCAACCGGCCGAACGCCGGAATACTGGAGACCTTACATGGGCTTTCTCGCCGGCAAGAAGATTCTGATCACCGGACTGCTGTCCAACCGTTCCATCGCCTATGGCATCGCGCAGGCCTGCCACCGCGAAGGCGCGGAACTGGCCTTCACCTATCAGAACGAGCGCTTCACGGATCGCGTGAGCAAGATGGCGGCGGATTTCGGTTCTTCGCTGGTGTTTCCCTGTGATGTGGCCGACGACGCCCAGATCACTGCCCTGTTCGACCAGCTGGCGACCAAGTGGGACGGCCTCGACGGCCTGGTGCACTCGATCGCGTTCGCGCCGGGCGAAGCGCTGGACGGCGACTTCCTCGACGGCCTGTCGCGCGAAGCCTTCCGCACCGCCCACGAAGTGAGCGCCTACAGCTTCCCGGCGCTGGCCAAGGCCGCGCGCCCGATGATGCAGGGCCGCAACGGCTCGGTGCTCACGCTGTCGTATCTGGGTGCGGTGCGCGCACTGCCCAACTACAACATCATGGGTCTGGCCAAGGCCAGTCTGGAAGCATCGGTGCGCTACCTCGCAGCCAGCCTCGGCCCGCAGGGCATCCGCGCGAATGCGGTGTCGGCCGGCCCGATCAAGACCCTGGCTGCCTCCGGCATCGGCAATTTCGGCAAGCTGCTGGCCTACAACGAAAAGGTCGCTCCGCTCCGCCGCAACGTCACCATTCAGGAAGTCGGCAATGTCGCCGCCTTCCTCCTGTCCGACCTGGCCAGCGGCGTGACCGGCGAAGTCACCTATGTAGACGCCGGTTTCAGCCAGACCGCGCTGGGCGCGGTGGACTGAGTTTCGCGCCAGACCGGCACACCCGCTGCCAACGGCCCATCCAGGCGGTGTCTGCCGCCCGGATGGGCCGTTTTCGTTGCGGTCCTGCCACCGGTAAGCCTGCACCGCGCTCACGCTCTGCTGCCCCGCGACCTCGATCCAGCGCCCGGTCGCCCGCCGAACCGCCTGCGCGCGCGCTGCCGGCGCAGAAACACCTGGCAACGCCTGCGGCGGCCGCAGCGTCACATCCGGCCTGTATCCTTCTTGCATCCGGGGGCCAGCGCCCCCATCTTCGAACGCGTTCCGAAGTTCAATGGAGGCAGGAAATGCGCAGGCTCTGGATGTCGTTGCTCGCTCTTCTCACCGTCACGCTGCTGTCCGGCTGCGGTTACAACACGCTGCAGTCGGGTGACGAACAGGTCAAGGCGGCCTGGGCCGAGGTGCTGAACCAGTACCAGCGGCGCGCCGACCTGATTCCCAATCTGGTGAACACCGTCAAGGGCTTCGCCGAGCAGGAGAAAGAGGTGCTCACCCGCGTGACCGAAGCACGCGCGAAGGTGGGCGCCATCCAGGCCACGCCCGAACTGATCAATGACCCGCAGGCCTTCCAGCGCTTCCAGGCGGCGCAGGGCGAACTGGGCGGCGCGCTGTCGCGGCTGCTGGTGGTGACCGAAAACTACCCGCAGCTGAAGTCGGACCAGAACTTCCGCGACCTGCAGGCCCAGCTCGAAGGCACCGAGAACCGCATCGCGGTGGCCCGCAACCGTTACATCAAGGCGGTGCAGGACTACAACGTGACCGTGCGCTCCTTCCCGAGCAATCTGACCGCCATGGTGTTCGGCCATCAGGTGAAGCCGGGCTTCACGGTCGAGAACGAGGCGGAAATCTCGCGCGCGCCCAAGGTCGACTTCGGCGGCGCCGCGCCCCGGCCTGCCCAGTAAGCGATGAATCGATTGCACGCACTGCGCAGCTTTTTCGGTGCGCTGCTGCTGTTCGCACTGCTGCTGACCGGTTTCTCCGCACGGGCGGAGGTGGCAGTGCCGCCGGTTGCCCGCGTGAGTGACCAGACCGGCACGCTGACACCGGCCGACGTGGCGGCGCTGGACCGCATGCTGGCCGATTTCGAGGCATTGCGCGGCAGCCAGATCGCGGTGCTGATCGTACCCAGCACCGCCCCCGAAACGGTTGAACAGTACGCGCTGCGCGTGGCCGAGGCGTGGAAGCTGGGTCGCAAGGGCGTGGACGACGGCGCGCTGCTGCTGGTCGCGAAGAACGACCGGGCGCTGCGTATCGAGGTGGGCTACGGCCTGGAAGGCGTGCTGACCGATATCGCGGCCAAGCGCATCGTGTCCGACGTGATCGTGCCGCGCCTGCGCGAAGGTGACTACGCCGGCGGCATCCGTGCCGGCGTCGATCGCATGATGCGGCTGATCGAAGGCGAGCCGCTGCCGCCGCCCGCGCGCGCGTCATCGGCCGATGCAGGCGGGCTGGAACAGTACGCACCGCTGCTGCTGGTGGTCGCTTTCGGCCTGGGCGGCGTGCTGCGCGCAATGCTGGGCCGGCTGCCGGGCGCACTGGCCACCGGCGGCGTGGTCGGCTTCATCGCCTGGATCGTGATCGGCATGCTGCCGGTCGCCATCTTCGCCGGCATCGTCGCGCTGTTCATCACGCTGTTCGGCGGCGGGCGCGGCATCGGCGGCGGAGGCTGGGGAGGCGGCTACGGCGGCGGTGGAGGCGGAGGCGGCTTCAGTGGCGGAGGCGGCGGCTTCGGCGGCGGTGGCGCTTCCGGGCGATGGTGACATCGGTGACGACATGATTCAGCGTCTTTTCAGACATCTGTGCGCCTTCGCCTGGCGCACGCGACGCGCGCTGCCGCCTGCGGCGCTGGAAGCGATCGAACTGGCGATCGAAGCCAGCGAGGCGCGCCATGCCGGCGAACTGCGGGTGGTGGTGGAACACGCGCTGCATCCGCACGCGGTGCTGCGCGGCCAGACCGGCCGAGAACGCGCGGTCGAACTGTTCTCCGCACTGCGCATCTGGGACACCGGACACAACAGCGGCGTGCTCATCTATCTGCTGATGGCCGATCACGACATCGAAATCGTGGTCGACCGCGGCATCCGGGCGCGGGTACCCGACGCGCGCTGGGCGGAC
This sequence comes from Methyloversatilis universalis EHg5, assembly GCF_000378945.1. Lineage (GTDB taxonomy): Bacteria > Pseudomonadota > Gammaproteobacteria > Burkholderiales > Rhodocyclaceae > Methyloversatilis > Methyloversatilis universalis_A. The sequence goes on from NZ_KB900539.1 coordinate 2,828,656, forward strand.
CTGTGCCGGCAGCTGGAAATCCGGCTCGCGCAGGGGGAATTCCGCGACGGGCTGCTGCAGGCGGTGGCCGCCATCACGGACGAACTGACCCGCCACTTCCCGTCCGCGGACGCGAAACACAACGAACTGCCGGACCGTGTGCTTGTCCTGTAAGGTGGCCGGCCGACGATGATCGCGCCCGCGCCGCACGCGGAGATCTCTCTTGCTCAAGTATTTCGAAAACCGGATCGACCCCTATCCCGAAGGCACACCGCCGGTGCCGCCGCACGGGTTGTTCCCCTTCCTGTGGTCATGCACCCGCGGCCTGCGGGGCTATATCGCGGTCATGACGCTGTGCACCGCGGCCATCGGCGTGTTCGAGGCGCTGCTGTTCGCGATGCTGGGCGACATCGTGGACTGGCTGGGCAAGATCGAGCCGGCGAGACTGTGGGAGCGGGAAGGCGGCACGCTCACGCTGCTGGCGGTCATCCTGCTGGTGAGCCCGCTGGTGATCGCGCTGCAGACGCTGCTGAAGCACCAGGCGCTGGCCGGCAGTTTTCCGATGCGGCTGCGCTGGAACTTCCACCGCCACATGCTCGGCCAGAGCATGAGCTTCTATCAGGACGAATTCGCCGGCCGGGTTGCCGCCAAGGTGATGCAGACCGCGCTGGCGGTGCGCGACACCTGGATGATCGTGGCCGACATCCTGGTGTTCATCATCATCTACTTCGTCACCATGGTGAGCGTGGTCGGCGGCTTCGATCTCGCGCTGCTGCTGCCCTTCGGCGGCTGGCTCGCGCTGTATGTCGGCGCCATGTTCTATTTCGTGCCACGACTGGGCGCAGTCGCGCAGTCACAGGCCGATGCGCGCTCGCTGATGACCGGCCGCATCACCGACGCCTACACCAATATCGCGACCGTGAAGCTGTTTTCCCACACCGCACGGGAGGCGAACTATGCGCGCGAGGCGATGCGCGAATTCATGCGGCCGGTGCAGGCACAGTTCCGGCTGGTGAGCGGCTTCGAAGTGGTGAACCACATGCTGAGCATGGGGCTGATCGCCTCCACTGCCGGCATGACGCTGTGGCTGTGGACCCACGGCCAGGTGGGCATCGGCGCGGTGGCGGCGGCGACCGCGATGGCGCTGCGGCTGAACGGCATTTCGCACTGGGTAATGTGGGAACTGGCGTCGCTGTTCGAACAGATCGGCACCGTGCGCGACGGCATCAACACGCTATCGCGCGCGCACGCGGTGGTCGACCGGCCGGACGCGCAGCCGCTGCGGGTCACGCACGGCGACATCCGGATCGAGGACGTCACCTTCAACTACGAAAAGCCGCGCAACCCAGACGGCGGCGCCGTGATCGACCGGCTCACGCTGCACATCCGGCCGGGTGAGAAGATCGGCGTGGTCGGGCGATCCGGCGCCGGCAAGACCACGCTGATCAACCTGCTGCTGCGCTTCCACGACCTGCCGTCAGGCCGCATCCTGATCGACGGGCAGGACATCGCCAGCGCCACGCAAGACAGCCTGCGCGCGCAGATCGGCATGGTGACCCAGGACACCTCGCTGCTGCACCGCTCGGTACGCGACAACATCCTGTACGGCCGACCGGACGCGACCGACGCCGACATGGTGGCCGCAGCGAAGCGGGCCGAAGCACACGAGTTCGTCATGAGCCTGGTCGACCCCAAGGGCCGCAGTGGCTACGACGCCCACGTCGGCGAACGCGGCGTGAAACTGTCCGGTGGCCAGCGCCAGCGCATCGCGATCGCACGGGTGATGCTGAAGGACGCGCCCATCCTGCTGCTGGACGAAGCGACCAGCGCACTCGATTCAGAGGTGGAAGCCGCGATACAGGACAGTCTTTACCGGCTGATGGAAGGCAAGACCGTAGTCGCCATCGCCCACCGGCTGTCCACCATCGCCGCGATGGACCGGCTCATCGTGATGGACCGCGGCCGCATCGTCGAAGAAGGCGACCACCGCAGCCTGCTGGCACACGGCGGTCTGTACGCACGGCTGTGGTCGCACCAGAGCGGCGGCTTTCTGGCGGCGGACGTGGACGAAACGCTGGCGGTACGGGCGGAAACGGTCTGAGCGGGGCCCGGCGCTGCGGCAAAGCTCAAGCGGCGCGGCGGTCCGGAAAGGCGATCACGTCGGCGCGACGGCGACGCTCGATGCGCGGCGGCACCGACTGCTGCGTGGCACCGTCATTGTCAGCATTGCCGCCGGCCGCCTGCCAGGCGACCGCTGCGGCAAGCTGGCGCTCCCAGGACATCAGGTACTCCTGTGACGACCCGATCAGTTCGAGCGGCGGAATGAATTCGGCTTCAAGCGTCTGGATCTGGACTACACGCGACATGGATCATCCCCTTCGTTGTGGACGTCTGGATCAGTCAGGCAGGTCATCAGCCCATCAAGCCTGGCATGCAGATTTGACGGAAAGATTTCAATGTAGGCATTCGATCGCCTGAAATCCTGTCGCAGCGCAGCGAAATCCGTCATGACAGGGAAATTTCCCTGTCTGCATGCCGCAATCGCTTCCGCTCGGACAAAAAGAAAAGCCCCGCCTGAGGACGGGGCTCTGCTGACCGCGCACCGCCACAGGCGGTCGCGGGACATCCGGTGAGGCGGGCGCCGCCCGCACACACTTACTTCACGCGGTTCTTGTATTCGCCGGTGCGGGTGTCGATTTCGATCTTGTCGCCGATTTCGCAGAACAGCGGCACCGGCACTTCGAAGCCGGTGTTGATCTTGGCCGGCTTGAGCACCTTGCCCGAGGTGTCGCCCTTGACGGCCGGCTCGGTGTAGGTGATTTCACGCACGACCGAGTTCGGCAGCTCGACCGAAATGGCGCGGCCTTCGTAGAACACGACTTCGCAGGTCATGCCGTCTTCGATGTAGTTCAGCGCGTCGCCCATGTTCTCGGCTTCGACCTCGTACTGGTTGTACTCGGTGTCCATCAGCACGTACATCGGATCGGCGAAATAGGAATAGGTGACTTCCCTGCGGTCGAGAATGACCACGTCGAACTTGTCGTCCGCCTTGTAGACGGTCTCCTGACCGGAGCCGGTCAGCAGGTTCTTCATCTTCATCTTGACGACGGCGGCGTTGCGGCCCGACTTGTTGTACTCGGCCTTGAGCACGACCATGGCGTCGTTGCCGATCTTCACGACGTTGCCGGCGCGCAGTTCCTGTGCGGTTTTCATGCAGTGTTCCTGTGGGGATGGAGGCCGGCCGGCAAAGCACCGTGGCCCGTCAGTCGGGCCCCGAAGCTTCTTGCAACCCCTGTTGCAATGCCCGTCGCGGCAAACCCGGCATTATATAGGTGTCTGATTAAACGAAACAAGCTGGCTTGCAAGGTCGGACTGCCGGGCAAGGCTGGCGGCCCATGCCTCCGCGTGTTGCCGCAGCGCCGGCAGCGCCGCGAACAGCGCGTGCCAACTCTCGGCAGGCAGCGGAAGGTCGCGATTCCACGCCGCGTGGACCGCGCGCAGCGCCTGCGTTGCCCCCGGGCCCAGACCGGTGCAGAGGCGGTCGAGAAAGGCATCCAGCTTCGCGATGTGTGCATCGTCCTGCTGACGGTAAATGTGCCAGAGCAGCGGGCGGGCAGCCCACTGCGCGCGCACGAAGGAATCCTCGCCGCGCACGATGTTCAGGTCGGCATGCCACAGCAGCGCGTCGTAATCGTCCTGATCCATGAAATGCAGCGGGCGGATGTCGAGCGCCCCGCGCTGGCAGGCCTCACCCGGCGCCAGCGGCTGCCCGCAGATCTGTTCCAGCGCCGTCAGCGCCCGCCCTTCCGGCACCCACAGCTGCGCCGGCCGGTCACCGCCGGCCAGCGCATCGACCAGGGAGACAAGGGCCGGACTTTCGTAGCTGAACAGCGTGAGCTGCAGCGCGGCCGGGTCGGGCTGCATGCCGAGGCGGGCAAAGATGGCTTGCTGCAGCGCCGCATCGGCACGCCAGGCGTCGCGGCGCGCGAGCAGATCGCGCTCGCGCAGCAGGCCACCGGTACGTGCGGTGAAACCGGGAAAGAAGAAATGCTTGGCCAGCCCGGTGGCCGGATCGCGCGAGGCGAGACCGTGACAGCCTTCGACCCAGTCCTCCGCGCTGAGGTATTCGAGATTGAACCAGCGCGTCCCCCCGGCGCGCGCAGCCATCGCGTCGATGTAGCTGCGCGGCAGTTCGCAGGCGAAAGCTTCAATCACGCAGTCGGCCGGTTCCAGGTCGGCGGGCAGCGTGGTCCAGTGCCGGAGGTCTATGTCCGGCTCATTCAAGCCGGCCGGCTTGATCCGTGCCAGCGCCTCCGGCATGTCCATCCACAGCCGGACCCGCCAGCCGTGATCGCGGGCCAGCGCACGGGCCAGCCGCCAGCACACGCCGGCATCACCGAAATTGTCGATGACGCGGCAGAACAGGTCGCAGTCGATGCGCGCAGCGACGTGCATGCGTGAAAAATCTCCAGTCAGGGGGTGCGACAAGCCTTCAAGTCCGCAAAGCCGATGTCGTAATCAGCCTTGCAGCTGCGATCGACCACACGCAACAGTATCAGGAGTCCCGACATGTCCATGCCGCGCCCGACGTCCGAAGCACTGGGTTTTCGCCACACTCACCGCCCGCTGAAGTCCGGCGAGCCCATTCCGTCCATGCCCAGCCTGTTCGACCAGATCGCGCAGATCAACGCAATGGCCGTGGTGGCCGAAGCCGGAGGCGACGCCGACAACGACAGCCTGCTGATTGACAGCTACGATGAAGACGACGACCTGAACGACTGAGCGCAGTCAGGCGGGAGCCGTCCCGCCTTCAGGAAGGGTGGTTCGCCGCCGTTAACAGGTCATCGCAACGAGGACCTGACCGATGCGCGACGCGTCCACTGCAACGCTGGAAGGCTGGGTCGCCTACATGGGCGACAAACCCCTGCCGGTGCTCGCCCGTACCACCCGGGAGCTTGCTCTTTTGCGCGAGGCCGAAAACACGGTCAGCGCGCGCACCATCGCGCAGGTCATCCTGCACGATCCGCTGATGACGCTGCGCGTGCTCGCCTTCATTGAAGCCCGCCGCGGCCGCAGCCAGCACACCGACATCACCACGATAGAGCGGGCGCTGATGATGATAGGCATCACGCCCTTCTTCACCCATTTCGAATCGCTGCCCACGCTGGAAGAGCATCTGCACAGTCATCCGCAGGCGCTGCTGGGGGTGATGCGGGTGATCGCCCGTGCCCGCAAGGCCTCCGCATGGGCGCGCGAATGGGCCCTCATCCGGCACGACATCGATGTCGATGAAATCACCGTCGCCACGCTGCTGCATGACGTGGCCGAAATACTGTGCTGGGTGTTCGCTCCGAAACTGTCGCTGAAGCTGCGCGACGTGCTGCGGGCCAATCCGACCATGCGCACCGCGGCCGCTCAGAGAGCGGTGTTCAACGTCACCTCGCACGACCTTCAGCTTGCGCTGGCGCGTGCCTGGAAGCTGCCGGCGCTGCTGGTGGAGCTGATGGGGGGCGCGGCCAACCCGTCACCACGGGTGCGCAACGTGCAGTACGCGGTCAACCTGGCCCGCCACAGTGCCAAGGGCTGGGACGACCCTGCGCTGCCCGACGATTTCAAGGACATCGAAGAGCTGCTGCACATCAGCCATGAAAGCCTGCTCGGCCGCCTGGGTCTGCCGATGGACGGATCGCAACCGCCTTCGCCGCCGGAACACGCGGAAAACCCCGAACAGCCGGGAACCGATACCGACGGCGGTACGGAAACCTGAAAAAAAAGCCACCGCAAGCGGTGGCTTTTCGCATCAGGCGCTGCGGATCAGCTGCTGCGGCGACGCGACCAAGCCATCGCGCCGAGGGCAAGTGCAGTCAGCGCGATCACACCCGGTTCCGGCACCGGATTGTCCGGCGTTACAGCCTGGGTACCGAGGAAGAGCTTTTCATCACCGCCGTTCAGCGCGTACTTGTCCGGACAATCGCCTACGGTCTGATTCTGCCTCGGCTGGGCACGGATGGCACTGAAACCGGATTCGCTGCCACAGCCCAGGCGGTAATCGACGTGTATCGCGTAGTCGGCCAGATTCACCCCCGGCGTCTTCATCAGGTTGGTGATGATCTGGTCCAGTTCCGGCAGCACGATGGCGTAGGCCGCACGGTCGCCGCCGAGATTGTGCTCGACCTTGCGGGTGTAGGAGCCGGCGCAGTCGACGATGATTTCACCGCCGGGCACGGACTGCAGGCAGACCGGGCCGCCGGAACGTACGAAATCGGCCAGATAGGGATCCTGCCGGCCGGCATCGGTCAGCGCGCCGGGAGCCGTGTAGATGCTGGTATCGCCCATGATGATGCCCGACCCGCCGGAACCGTCGAAGGTGGGCAATCCGCCATAGACGGATGAATGGTCCTGGTTGAAATCGTTGCTCAGATCGAAGCGGCCAAGAATGGTGTTGGTGCTGATCTGGGTGACTTCGACCCGCATCCACGCTGCGAGACTGGCGCGATCTTCGCCGCTGCCTATCTCGTTGTTGGCGAAAAAGAACACCAGCGAGTTCGACGCCAGATTCAGGTCGGTATTCAGGGCCGACAGGCTGGCGTCCCACCAGCCCGAGCGATCCCAGCTGCCATCGAGCTGGCCAGCCAGGCTGTTGGGTTCATTTGCGGTGGTGGTGCGGAAACCTTCGACGGTGTTGGCGTTGGGCGTTTCGAAGGCGTCATCGACACCGGCGTTGGTATTGCCGAGCTGGCCGTCGGCGCCGAGGCCCAGCTTGGTGAACACGCTGATCTGACCCGGGCCGGACATCACCTCCAGGCCGGCGATGGGCAGCGAATAGGAACGCGCATCACCGTAGGTCACGAAACCGACATTGTTCAGATTGACGGTCGGCGCCGCTGTCACGGCCATTGCCGCCGACAGCGCGGTGAACGCGGTGGCCAGCCGCAGCCCCTGAGAAAAAGCACGCTTGTCCATGATCTGTGGTCTCCGATTCTTGTTTGCCCGAAACCCGGGAATTTTTCCCGACCGGTATCGTCGCATTAGCAAATCGCGAGCCAGACAGAGCCTCGGCATGCAGACCCATGATTTTGTTTCAGAAATATGGCGTGGGATGCTTACCCATGAACTGCATCACGAATACTGTCAAAAATATCGACACAACGCCCCTCGCCTGGCGGCTTTCCGGGGTGTGTCCATCGCGGGCGCTTCCTGCCCTTGTGCCGGCGGTCACACGCCCTAGCGGCGCGATTCCAGCGCTTCCCAGCGCAGCATCGCGGCATCGATTTCAGCCGCCAGTTCACCCAACCGGGTGGAGAGCTTCGCCGCGTCCTGACCGCTGACCGCGCCAGTGGACAGACGATCGGTCAAAATCCCCTGCTCAGCCTCCAGCGCGGCGATGCGGTCTGGCAGCGCATCGAGTTCCTTCTGTTCCTTGAAGCTCAGTTTCGTCTTCTGCACGGCAGCCGGCTTATCGGACTTGGCCGAAGCGACAGCCGGCGCAGCCACAGATTTCGCCGTCGCATTCGGTGCCACGCTCGCTGACACACTCGCTGCCACATTCGCCGGTGCAGCCGGCACCGTGGCGCGCTGCGCCACCCAGTCGCTGTAGCCACCGACGTATTCGCGCCACCGCCCGTCGCCTTCGTAAGCGATGGTCTGGGTCACCACCGCGTCGAGGAAGGCGCGGTCGTGCGACACCAGCAGCACGGTGCCGTCGTAGTCCTGCAGCAGCTGCTCCAGCAGGTCCAGCGTTTCCATGTCGAGATCGTTGGTCGGCTCGTCCAGCACCAGCACATTGGCCGGTCGCGCGAACAGGCGCGCCAGCAGCAGCCGGTTGCGCTCGCCGCCGGACAGCGATTCGACCTTGGCCCGCGCGCGCTGCGGCGGGAACAGGAAATCGCCCAGATAGCCGATCACATGGATGCGCTTGCCGCCGATCTCGACGAAATCCGAGCCCGGGCTGATCACTTCGGCCAGCGTGGCCGATTCGTCGAGCTGGGCGCGGAACTGGTCGAAATAGGCCACCTGTATGCGGCTGCCGGTGCGCACACTGCCTTCGTCCGCCTCCAGCTGACCGAGGATGAGCTTGAGCAGCGTGGTCTTGCCGGCGCCGTTCGGGCCGATCAGACCCACCTTGTCACCGCGCACGATGCGGGTCGAGAAGTCGCGCACGATGGGGCGCTCGCCGTAGCGCTTGCTCACGCCTTCGAGTTCGGCCACCAGCTGACCCGAGGCTTCGCCGCGGTCCAGTTCCAGCTTGGCACGCCCCATCTGGTCACGGCGCGCCTCGCGCTGGGCGCGCAGTTCGTCGAGCCGCTTTACACGGAACTGGGCGCGGGTGCGGCGGGCTTCCACGCCCTTGCGTATCCACACCTCCTCCTGCGCCAGCAGCTTGTCGGCGCGCGCGGATTCCAGCGCCTCGGCCGCCAGTTCGTCCGCCTTGCGCGCCACGTACTCGGCGTAGCGGCCGGGATAGCTGCGCAGCAGGCCGCGGTCCAGCTCGATGATGCGGGTGGCGAAGCTGTCGAGGAAGCGGCGGTCGTGGGTGATGACCAGACTGGCGCCACGGAAGTCGTTCAGCAGCGTTTCCAGCCAGGCGATGCCGTCGAGATCGAGGTGGTTGGTCGGCTCGTCCAGCAGCAGCATGTCGGGCTCGGACACCAGCGCACGCGCCAGCGCGACGCGCTTCAGCATGCCGCCGGACAGCGATTCCACGGTTGCGTCACCCGGCAGATTGAGCTTCACCAGCGCCTGCTCGATGCGCTGTTCGAAGCGCCACGCCTGGTGGTGTTCCAGCGCGTCCTGCAGTTCGGCCATGCGGTCGAGCTTGCCTTCGTCGCCATGAGCCACTGCCTCAGCCACGTCGTGATAGTCGATCAGCAGCTGCGACAGTTCGCCCAGCCCTTCAGCGATGGCGTCGAACACCCGCGCGCCCGGCGCGAACTGCGGCTCCTGCGCGACATAGGCGATCTTGATGCCCGGCTGCCGCCAGGCGGTGCCGTCGTCCAGCCGTGCGTCGCCGGCGAGGATCTTGAGCAGGCTGGATTTGCCGGTGCCATTGCGGCCGATCAGCGCCAGACGTTCGCCAGGCTCGACCACCAGCGCGGCGTGGTCCAGCAGGGGCAGGTCGCCGAAGGCGAGGCAGGCGTTATCGAGGGTGATCAGCGGCATGACGGAATCTGGGCGATGCGAAGACGGGCGCGCAGTATACGCCCCGCCCCCACCCGGCCCTCACTTCACGCGGGAGTCAGCCGGCGCCGGGCGCCGCGCGACGCGCGAACATCAGGCCGCCGAGGGCGGCCTGCGCCAGGCCGTACAGGCCATAGATCAGCGCGGCGCCGACTGCCTGCGCCGCCGGCACGCCGAACGCCGCCAGCGCAACGCCGGCCGCCGCTTCGCGCGTGCCCCAGCCGCCGACGCTGACCGGCAGCGCGGCCATCAGGAAGATGGGTGCAGCGGCGGCGATCCACACCGCGGCCGGAAGATCGAGGCCGACCGCGCGGCCACCAAAAGCCAGCGCCGCGATCGACAGCGCCTGCACCGCCAGCGAAGCGCCCATCTGCAGCGCGTACTGGCGCACCGCCTGCGGCCGCATCAGCCGCGACTGTACGCGGGCCAGCGTGGCGACGATGCGGCCGCCCGCCGGGTCGAGCCGCAGCGCGATCAGCGCCAGCGGAGCCACCAGCAGCACGACGCCGCCGGCCACCGCGAGCACGTCGAGCAGCACCGGCGGCCACGGCAGCGCGATCACCAGATGGCGCTGGGCGAACGGCAGCGCGAAGGCGCCGATGGACAGCAGCACCCACAGGCCGCTCACCCGGTCCAGCACCACCGACAGCCCGGCATCGAGCGAAGGCAGGCCGGCCTGCCGCAGTGCCAGTGCGCGAAAAAGATCGCCACCGACCACCGCGCCCGGCAGCAGTGCATTGAGTGCCATCGCCCTGAAGTAGGTGGTCAGCGCAAACAGCCGGCGCACCGCCGCGCCCAGCCACTGCGTGAGCAGACGCCAGCGCAACGCGGAGGCGATGTTGGACGCCAGGGCCAGCGCAAAGCCGGCGGCCAGCCATCCGTGGTCGGCCCCGGCGAGTGCGGACTGCAGTGCGGCCGGATCGGCCAGCCGCACCACCGCGAACAGCAGCGCGGCGGCGGCGGCGACGCGCAGCAGCGCAGCGCGCGTCATCGGGCGTGATCGTCCTTCACGTGGTACTGCGGCCGGCCGCGCCCCTCGTGATAGATGCGGATGAGCAGTTCACCGACCAGACCGGCCACGATGAGCTGCAGGCCCATCAGCAGCAGCATGACGCCGGCCATCAGCAGCGGGCGGCCGCCGATGTCCTCGCCGGTCAGCTTGACCAGGCCCAGCCAGCCGAGAATGCCCAGTCCGGGCGTGGCCAGCCACAGGCCGAGCGCACCGAAGGCGTGCAGCGGACGCTGGCGGTAACGCATGAAGAAGATGATGAGCACCAGATCGAGAATGACCCGGAAGGTACGGTCGATGCCGTACTTCGACACGCCGCGGGTACGCGCATGGTGGCGCACCGGCACTTCGTCGATGCGCGCGCCAGCGTCGCGTGCCAGCGAAGGAATGAAGCGGTGCAGTTCGCCGTACAGCCGGATGCGGTCGATGATGTCGCGCCGGTAGGCCTTCAGCGCGCAGCCGTAGTCGTGCAGATGCACGCCGGTCGAGGTCGAAATGAGCTTGTTGGCGATCACCGACGGCAGGCGGCGCGACAGCGCCTTGTCCTGCCGCTGCTTGCGCCAGCCGGAAATCATGTCCACGTCCGGATCGGTATCCAGCCGGTCGATCAGCGCCGGAATGTCCAACGGGTCGTTCTGCAGGTCGCCATCCAGCGTCACCACATAGCGACCACGCACCCGGTCGAAGCCGGCCTGCAGCGCGCTCGACTGGCCGTAATTGCGCACCAGCCGCACCGGACGCAGCCACGGGCGATCTTTCGCCAGTTCGGCCAGCAGCCGGCCGCTGCCGTCACGCGAACCGTCATCGACCAGAATCAGTTCGAAACTGCGGCCGGTCGGCGTCAGCGCCTCATCCACCCGGCGCACCAGATCCGGCAGGTTTTCCGCCTCGTTGAACACCGGAATCACGACGGAAATATCGACCGCGTAGCTGCATGCCGCGTCATCCGCGGTGACGACCGTGGGGGATTGATACAATTTCGACAACCTTTCAAAAACACGCCGGTCGCGTCGCGACCGGCTCAAAACATTCGCTTACGGGCACCCGCCTGATCACGATGCCCTCATCCCGCACATCCGCATCGAATGGCTGGACGCTGTTCGGTCTGCTCGTTCTCTACTTTGCCGCCCACCTGGCCGCCCGCGTGTTCGCGTCGGACGCGCTCGAACTGGACGAAGCCGAACAGGTGCTCTGGACCCAGCAGCTAGCCGCCGGCTACGGCGCGCAGCCGCCACTCTACACGTGGCTGCAATGGACGTTCTTCCAGATCATCGGCGTATCGGTGCCGGCGCTCGCGCTGCTGAAGAACCTGCTGCTGGCCACCACCTACACCTGCACCTGGCTGGCCGCCCGCCGTCTGGTCGCGCCGCCGCTGGCAGTACTGGCCGCCGCCTGCATGCTGCTCATCCCGCAGATCGGCTGGGAATCGCAGCGCGACCTCACCCATTCGGTGCTGGTCACCTGTCTGGCCAGCGCTTCGCTCTACGTCGTGGTGCGCCTGCTCGACGAAGGCCCGCGGCCGGCACTGTACATCGCGCTCGGGCTGATTGCCGGCCTCGGCATGCTGTCCAAGTACAGCTACGCGGTATTTGCCGCGGCGCTGGCGCTGGCCGTACTGCTGCGGCGCGATGCGCGCGCGGTCTGGCTCAACCCCTGGCTCATCGCCAGCGGCGCGATCGCACTGCTGGTATTCCTGCCGCACGGCCTGTGGCTGATCGACCACTGGCAGGCCGCCAGCGCACGCACGCTGGAAAAGCTCAACACCACCGGTGGCGCGGTCGCCGGCGGTCCGCTGCGCGGGCTGACCAGCCTGGCCGGCGCCATCGCCGCCACCGTGGCCGGCCTCTATCTCATTCTGGCCGCGGTATTCGGCCGTGCCACCTTCCGCCGTGATGCAGGCAGCCCCTGGCCCCGCTTCTGGCGCCATTATCTCATCGCGCTCGTGCTGTTCATGCTGGCCATGGTGTTCGTCGGTGGCGCCACCCATTTCAAGGGTCGCTGGCTGCAGCCGCTGCTGTTCGTCGCACCCCTGGTGTTCTTCAGCAGCCGCCCGCATCTGGTCGACAGCCCGCGACTGGGCTGGCTGCGTGGCATCCTGGTGGTGTTCGGCCTGCTCTACCTGTCACTGGCGGCCGGCCGGCCGCTGCTCGATGGCTGGCGCGACCGGCCGGACGAACTGAACGAGCCGGCGCTCGAACTGGCCACCGCGCTGCGCGCCGCCGGCTACGACGGCCATGTGCCCATCGTGACCGACACCCCGGTGTTTGGCGGCGTGCTGCGTCTGCGCTTCCCGGATGCGCAGGTGACCGTATGGAAAGCCGGCGCTCCGGCACCGCTGCTGCCGGACGGCCCGCGTCTGGTGATCGGTCGGGGAGCGGCGGCCGGTGACCTGCTCCAACGTAGCGGCGCGGGTGAAGGCATCCGCCTCGCCCTGCCCTACCGCCACGTGCGCCCGGACCTTCCGCCGGTCGAATACCGCTACGCGCTCGTGCACTGAGCCGCCCCGCGGTTACAATCGCGGCCCTGCGGCTCCATAGTTGAATGGATACAACAACCCCCTCCTAAGGGGTAGGTACAGGTTCGATTCCTGTTGGGGCCGCCATCCGTCAGAGGGCGGATGTGACCCGGACTTGTCCGCGATGCGCCACCCGTCTTGAGCCAGATCAGCGTGCCGGGCGCCTCCTGAGGCTTTTTGCGGTCCGCCGGTCTATACCGTAAGGGCGCCGGCACTGCGGCGCGTCCCTCGGGTTCTGGTCATGCTGCTGTCTGCCCTGCCTTCATCGCTTTCCGCCTCTGCACAGACCGCGTCCGGCACCGGAAGCCGCGCTTCGGGTACATCTTCATCCTCGACGCAGGCACTGAGCGCGGAAGACGAAGCGGCGCTGCGCAAGCTGCAGGCCCGCGACCGCGAGGTCCGCCAGCACGAGCAGGCGCATCTGGCGGCGTCCGGCGGACTGGCAACCTCGGGCGCGCGCTTCAGCTACCAGCGCGGGCCGGATGGCGTCGATTACGCGATCGGCGGGGAAGTGAGCATAGACACGGCCCCCGGCCGCACACCGGAAGAAACGCTGCAGCGGGCACGTCAGGTGCGCGCCGCAGCGCTCGCGCCGGCCCAGCCTTCGGGCCAGGATCTGGCGGTGGCCGCCCAGGCGGCGCGCATGGCGCTGGATGCACAGACCGAGCTGGCGCAAGGCACCCGCGACAGCACGCCAGCCGCAAGCGAGCGCAGTACGGACGGACAGCGCTCTGCCGAGGCCGCGCTGGCGATGTACGCCAGTACGACTCAGAACGCCCCTTCCCGCATCACCGACAGCTACGCCTGAGGGCGCCGACTCGGCTCAGTAGCCGCGCCGCGTTTCGACCACGCCGTCGACCTCGCGGACCAGGCCCAGCACCTTGTTGATCTGGCCGACGCCGGCGATTTCCACCGTGAAGTTCATGCGTGCCATGCCAGCCTTCGATTGCGTGCTGACCGCGGTCACGTTGATCTTCTCGCGCGACAGCACTTCGGAAATGTCGCGCAGCAGGCCCTGGCGGTCGTGCGCTTCGACATGGATGTCGGCGGCGAAGCGCGCGTCCGGGTCGCGGCCAGCCACCTCGCCCCACTGCGCATCGATCACCCGCTCCGGGTTGCGCGCCACCATATTGATGTAGTTCGGGCAGTCGCTGCGGTGGATGGCCACGCCGCGGCCGCGGGTGACAAAGCCGGAGATCGGGTCCGGCGGCGCCGGCTTGCAGCAGCGGCCGAGCTGGGTGAGCAGCTTGCCCACGCCTTCCACCAGCACGCCGCGCTCGCCGGTGGCACGCGGCGCCCGCGGCTTGATTTCCGGTTCGTCCGGCGGCGGCTCCTCGCCCTTCAGCGCGACGTGGATGGCACGCGGCCCGACCTCGCCGTGCGCGCAGGCGATGTGCATCGCATCCACGCTGTTGTAGCCCAGCTTGTGCGACAGCTCTTCCAGACTGGTCTGGGTGGCGCCCTCGCGCGCCAGTTCGCGGGCGAGCCAGGCACGGCCCTGCGCCAGCGTCTCGCCTTCCTCGATCTGGGCGAACCAGCGGCGCACCTTCTGGCGGGCGCCGTGGGTGGAGATATAGCCCTGCTGCGGCACCAGCCAGTCGCGCGACGGCCCGCCCTGCTTGGCGGCGATGATTTCCACCCGCTGGCCGTTGTCCAGCGGCGTGTTCAGCGGCACCAGCTGGCCATTGACCCGGGCGCCGCGGCAGCGGTGGCCGAGATCGGTGTGCAGCCGGTAGGCGAAATCGACCGGAGTGGAGCCGGCCGGCAGATCGATCACCTTACCCTGGGGCGTGAGCACATAGATGGTGTCGTCCAGCGCAGCGCGCTTGAACTGTTCCACCCACTCCGAGTGATCGGCGATTTCGTCGCGCCAGGACAGCAGCTGGCGCAGCCAGGCGATCTTGTCGTCGTAGTCCTTGTCCTGACCGGACCCTTCCTTGTAGCGCCAGTGCGCAGCCACGCCCATTTCGGCGTGGCGGTGCATGTCACGGGTGCGTATCTGCACCTCCAGCGAACGGCCGTCCGGCGCGATCACCGCGGTGTGCAGCGACTGGTAGTTGTTGCCCTTGGGCTGGGCGATGTAGTCGTCGAACTCGCGCGGCAGCGGATGCCAGAGCTGGTGCACCACGCCGAGCGCGCCGTAGCAGTCGCGCACCGACTCGACCAGCACGCGCAGCGCGCGCACGTCGTACACCTCTGAAAATTCGAGCTTCTTGGCCCGCATCTTGTTCCAGATGCTGTAGATGTGCTTCGGCCGGCCCTGGATGTCGGCCTGGATGCCGGCCGCCTGCAGTTCGGCCTTGAGCCGCGCCATCGATTCGGCGATGAAGGCTTCGCGCTCGACCCGCTTTTCGTCCAGCTGCTTGGCGATGCGCTTGTAGGTGTCCGGCTCGAGGAAGCGGAAGGACAGGTCCTCCAGCTCCCACTTCAGCTGCCACACGCCGAGCCGGTTGGCCAGCGGCGCGTAGATGTCGAGCGACTCACGCGCAAGCTGCAGGCGTTCGTCGTTCGGATGGGCGGTGAGCCAGCGCAGGGTCTGCACCCGGGAAGCCAGCCGCAGCATGACCACGCGCACGTCGGCCACCATGGCGAGCACCATCTTGCGCAGCACTTCGGCCTGATTGCCGCCGCTGTCCTGACCCGCGACCTGCTGCGATGCGTGCGCCCGGGTGATCAGGCGCAGATTGTCCAGCCGCTGCAGGCCGGTCACCAGCTCAGCCACCGCCGGGCCATAGGCGGCGGCGATCTGCTCGCCGGCGTCGTCCTGCACTTCGTGCAGCGGGAACAGCAGCGCCGCCAGCCGGGTTTCCAGGTCGAGGCGCAGCGACGCGCAGATCAGCGCCTGGCCGAGCACGTGTTCGCCGATCGGTTCGCTGGTGCCAAGCACGCGCTCGGCGTACAGCGGCATGACGCGGTCGTGCGCCGCGCGCAGCAGTTCGGCTTCCGCGTCGCCCAGACCGTCGGTCAGCAATTCGAGGGTGGTACGCGCCGCGTCGGCGCTGGAGAGGGAGTGCACAACTGAAACCATGACGCGATTATCCCGTATTCGCCCGGGCCCCGCTTGCGGCGCAGCAACATGACGGCCGGCTGGCGGGCTTCAACTTGCCATCCGAATCTTGTACCGTCGCAGGCACGCCATCCGACAGGAGCCCTTCATGCGTCTGCTGCTCGCCATCTTCCTGCCCTTCACGGTGTTCTTCACGATAGGCCGTCCGTTTGTCGGCATCATCTGCCTCATCCTTCAGCTCACACTGATCGGCTGGCTGCCGGCCGCGCTGTGGGCGGTCTATGCGTTGAGCCAGTACAAGACCGAAAAGAAGATCGAAGAAGCACTCAGCCGCCGCTGACACCGACCGCGTTCCGCACGATCCGACCGGCGGCGGCCGACGCTGCGGCCGGAAATCCGGTCCTTTATCCGGCCTATTCCCGGCCTGATTTCCGCCTCGCGCGCGCTACGCTGGCACCATGAAATCCGTATCACCCCTTTCTGCGTCGATTCTGCTTGCGCTCGTTGCCCTGCCGCTGCAGGCCGCTGAACCTGCCGCTGCGGCCGCACCGGTCAGCGGCGCGGCCGCGGTGGTGCAGATGCTGGGCGCGCTCGGCCTGGTGCTGGCAGTGCTGCTCGGTGCAATGTGGCTGCTGCGCCGGCTGTCAGGCAGCAAGCTGGCCGGGCCGGCACCGATCCGCACGGTGGGCGGCATCGCGGTCGGTTCGCGCGAGCGGGTACTGCTGCTGGAAGTGGGCGAGCACTGGCTGGTGGTGGGCGTGGCGCCCGGATCGGTCACCGGCATCGCCACGCTGCCGCGCGGCGAGCTGCCGGAAGGCCCGCAGGCCTCGGCGCCGGATTTCGCCAGCGTGCTGGCGCGGCTGAAAGGCGGTCGCCCGTGACGCGCGGTACCGCCCTGCGCAGGATGTTGCTGCTCGCACCGCTGATGATGGCCGGCGGCGACGCGCTGGCCCAGGCCATGCCGATGCTGACCAGCACCCCGGCCCCGGGTGGCGGCACCAACTGGTCGCTGTCCATCCAGACCCTGCTGCTGCTGACCAGCCTGTCCTTCCTGCCGGCGGTGCTGCTGATGATGACCAGCTTCACCCGCATCATCATCGTGCTGTCGCTGATGCGGCAGGCGCTGGGCACCCAGAGCAGCCCGCCCAACCAGGTGCTGATCGGGCTGGCGATGTTTCTCACCTTTTTCATCATGGCGCCGGTGGGCGAACAGATCTACACCCAGGCCTATGTGCCGCTCAGCGAGAACCGCATGAGCTTCGAACAGGCGCTGGACGTCGGCAGCAAGCCGCTGAAGGCCTTCATGCTGAAGCAGGTGCGCGAGCCGGACGTGGAGCTTTTCATGCGGCTGTCGAACACGCCGAAGGTGAACAGCCAGGACGAACTGCCGATGCGCGTGGTGGTGCCGGCCTATGTCACGTCGGAACTGAAGACCGCTTTCCAGATCGGCTTCATCGTATTCATCCCCTTCATCATCATCGACATGGTGGTGGCGTCGGTGCTCATGTCCATGGGCATGATGATGATGTCGCCGGTCATCGTGTCGTTGCCGTTCAAGCTCATGCTGTTCGTGCTGGTCGACGGCTGGAACCTGCTGCTCGGCACGCTGGTGGCGAGCTTCGGACAGAACTGAAGGAATCCCTGACATGACACCGACCACTGTCGTCGACATCGGCCGGGACGCGGTCGAAGTGCTGCTCATCGTGTCCGCCCCGATGCTGGGCGCCGCACTGGTGACCGGCCTCCTCGTGAGCATCTTCCAGGCCGCGACCCAGGTGAACGAAATGACGCTTTCGTTCATTCCGAAGCTGATCGCGGTATTCGTGGTCATCATCGTCGGCGGCCCGTGGATGATCACGCTGATGACCGAGTACATCCGCCGGCTCTATTCCTCCATTCCGTCGCTGATCGGATAGGGCTGCCCGGCGTGATTTCGCTGAGCGCCGCCCAGCTCGACCTGTGGATGGCCGCCTTCCTGTTCCCGCTGGTACGGGTGCTGGGGCTGGTTGCGGCCTCACCGGTCTTTAACAACCGCGCCTTTCCTGCCCGCATCCGGCTCGGTCTGGGTGCGGCCATGACGCTGGCGCTGATTCCGGCGCTGCCACCGCCCGGTCTGATCGTCGGTTCCTGGCCCGGCCTGCTGGCACTGGTGCAGCAGATGCTGATCGGCATCGCACTCGGCTTTTCGATGCGCATCGTGTTCACCGCCATCGATCTGGCAGGCGAACTGATCGGCCTTCAGATGGGCCTGGGCTTCGCCATGTTCTACGACCCGGACAACGCCGCCCAGTCGCCGGTGATTTCAGAATTCCTCGGCCTGCTCGCGATGCTCATTTTCCTGTCGATCAACGGCCACCTGATGATGCTGGCGGTGCTGGGCAACAGTTTCGAGTGGTGGCCGATCGGCGCCGACCTGTTTCCGGCCAATGGCTGGGCGGCGATCGCGCGCTGGGGTGGCACCGTGTTCTCCGCGGGCGTCATGCTTGCGCTGCCGGTGATCGCGGCACTGCTGGTAGTGAACATCGCGCTGGCCGTACTCACCCGCGCCGCGCCGGCACTGAACCTGTTCGCGATCGGCTTTCCGGTCACGCTGATCGCCGGTTTCGTCATGCTGATGCTGTCACTGCCCTTCATCGCACCGTCGCTGGAGCGCCTGTTCGACTACGGCCTCCGCACCCTCGCACAACTTGCAATGGGGTGAGGCGGGGGTTTCGCGAAGCACCGCTTCGCGCCCGCTGAACGGGCTGGCTGTGCAAAGCCAGCCCTGGGGTGGCGGATCGGCGCGGGCATCCTCAGAAGGCAGATTCCTTGCTCGCGGCCCCCTGAACCGGCCGGCTGTGCAAAGCAGGCGTTTCGCGAGTGACAGATCGGCGCGGGCACAGCCAGAAGGTCGATCCGCGCAGACAACCCGCCGTCCGCGCCCTGCCCTCACCCTCTAAAGCAGCACATCCCGCGACACCCCCGCCCTGCGCAGTATCTTGCGCAACTGGGCAAGTGCCTCAAGCTGGATCTGGCGCACCCGTTCGCGGGTCAGGCCCAGCCGTTCAGCCAGTTCTTCCAGTGTGGAAATTTCGCTGCCATTGATGCCGTAGCGGTATTCGATCACCGTACGCTGCTTCTCGCCGAGCTGCCCTATCCAGGTCTGCACCAGCGAGCCGATCTCCGCGTTCTGGATCTGCACGTCCGGCCCTTCCTGATCGTCGTCGGCCAGCGATTCGCCGATGGACAGCGACGGATCGATGTCCAGTGGCGCGTCGAGCGAGGCGGTGTGCTCGTTCAGCGAAAGGATGTGGCGCACGTCCTCGACCGGCTTGTCCAGCACCTGCGCGATGTCCTCGGCGCAGCAGTCGCCGCCGCTTTTCGACTCCAGATTGCGCATCGTGCGCAGCACCTGGTTCAGTTCCTTCACCACGTGCACCGGCAGCCGTATCGTGCGCGACTGGTTCATGATGGCGCGCTCGATGTTCTGGCGTATCCACCAGGTGGCGTAGGTCGAGAAGCGGAAGCCGCGCTCCGGATCGAATTTCTCGAGCGCGTGGATCAGGCCGAGATTGCCCTCCTCGACCAGATCGAGCAGCGGCATGCCGCGGTTCAGGTAATGCTTGGCGATGTTTACGACCAGGCGCAGGTTGCGCTCGATCATGGTCTGACGCGCTTCGAAGTCACCCAGACGTACGCGCCGTGACAGCGCCAATTCCTCGTCCGGCGTCAGCAACGGATTGGCGCCGATCTCGTTCAGATAGAGCTGGGTCGCATCGCCGAGAAATTCGGCTTCCGCAGGTTCGACCGTTTCGGCCGTCGCGTCCGGCGTGTCGATGTCGCTGATGGCCGCGTCGTCCTCGATCGGTTCGACGGGTTCGGCATCCTCTGGCAGCGACAGGTCGGACATGGCGTCTATCTCGGCGGCAGGTACTTCAGCGGATCAACGGGTTTGCCCTGGCGTCGTATCTCGAAATGCAGCCTGGGCTTTCCGGCCTCGGTGTCGGTATCACCGAGTTCGGCTATCTTTTGTCCGCGCTTCACGCTGTCGCGTTCCTGAACCAGGATTTTGCTGTTGTGCGCGTAGGCGGACAGATACGTGTTGTCATGCTTGATGATGACCAGTTTGCCATAGCCGCGCATCGCTTCACCGGCATATACGACACGGCCGCCTGCGGCCGCCAGCACCGGGTCTCCGGTCTTGCCGCCGACATCGACGCCCTTGTTCGATCCTTCGCCGAAGCGGCCGATGATGCGGCCCTGTGCCGGCCAGCTCCAGTCCAGCCCCTCTTCGGAGCGGGTCGCGTCCGGCGCGCCGGCGGCAGGCACGGTCGGTGCGGGTGCTGCCGTGGCGGCCGGAGCCGGCGCGGGGGGCGTGGGCGTAGCCGGAGCCGCCACCACCGGTGCGCCCTTCAGCCGCGCGAGCGCAGCTTCCGAATAGGCTTCGACGCCACCGCGCGGCTCACGCTTCAGCTGGGCGCTGTTCGCTGCATCCGGCGGCGCAGCCTGGGCCGGCTGCTGCGCTGGCGCAGCCGGGGCGTCCAGCGGTCTTGACTCAACCGCGCCTGCACCGAGGACCGGGCGGGTTTCCACCGTGCCTTCCGGCGGCGAAACGCGCAGTTCCTGGCCGATGCGGATCAGGTTGGGATTGTCGAGCTTGTTCCAGGCCACCAGATCGCGCCAGTCCTGACCGTATTCCAGCGCAATGCCGTACAGCGTTTCGCCCTTGGACACGATGTGAAAGCCGCTGCGCGCCGCCGGTGCGGCGGGCGTGCCGGTAACAGCGGGCGGCGTGGCAGCGGAAGACGGCGGCGTACCCGCGGTCGTGCGGTCCTCGACCGGAGCCGGTCGCGTGCCGGCGCAGGCGGCCAGCAGCAGGCTCACGACGGACAGCGCACACAGCGTTCTTTTCATTCAACCCCCGGCAGGAGCGGTACGAAGCGCACCGCATCCAGTTTTGATTCGACAAAGCGGTGCTGCGGCTGATGTTCGATCATGCGCAAGGTCTGGTCTCCGGCACCCACCGGAAGGATCAGACGGCCACCCTCGGCCAGTTGTTCCAGCAAGGGCATAGGCACCGTATTAGCCGCCGCAGCGACGATGATTGTATCGAAGGGCGCTTCGGCAGCCAGACCCACCGTGCCATCGGCATGTTTCAGCCGCACGTTCGGCAGGCGCAACGGCCGCAGATTGCGCTTGGCCAGTTCAAGCAGCGGCGCGATGCGCTCGACCGCGTACACGTCTTTCGCCAGCTTGGACAGCACGGCGGCCTGATAGCCGCAGCCGGCGCCCACCTCCAGCGTCTTCCCCAACTGACGCCCGCCAGCACGCAGAAGTTCGATCATCCGCGCAACGATGAAGGGCTGGGAGATGGTCTGCTGGTAGCCGAGCGGCAGCGCAGTATCTTCATAGGCCCTGCTGCGCAATGCCTCTTCGACGAACTGATGGCGCGGAATGGCCTGCATGGCTGCCAGTACGCCCTCGTCGCGGATGCCCGACGCTCGCAGGCGATCCACCATGCGCGCACGGGCGCGGGTCAGCGCGAGGCTCGCGTCCGCCGAAATCATGCGCCCAGCCAGTCCCGGATCTGCCCCATCTGGGCCACATGGGTCAGATCGATCTGCAGCGGCGTAATCGACACATAACCGTTTGCGGTGGCGTTGAAATCGGTGCCCTCACCCGCGTCCTGCGCGGCACCGGCGGCGCCTACCCAGTACACCGTTTCGTTGCGCGGGTTGATCGTGCGCACCACCGGCTCGGCCTTGTGACGGCGGCCAAGGCGAGTGATCTGCGTACCCTTCAGTTCTTCGGTAGACAGGTCAGGCACGTTCACGTTGAGCAGCACCGGCGCCGCGAAGGGACGCTCGGTCAGCCGCTTCACCAGATCGCGTGCGATGCGCGCCGCGGTGTCGTAATGCGCACTGCCCTTGCGGGTCATCGACATCGCGATGGCCGGAACGCCGAGCAGATAGCCTTCGGTCGCAGCCGCCACCGTGCCGGAATAGATGGTGTCGTCGCCCATGTTGGCGCCGTCGTTGATGCCGGACACCACGATGTCCGGCAGGTGATCGAGCATGCCGGTCACGGCCAGATGCACGCAGTCGGACGGCGTGCCATTCACGTAGTAGAAACCGTTGCGCGCACGGCGCAGGATGAGCGGACGGTCCAGCGTAAGCGAATTGCTGGCGCCGCTGCGGTCGGCTTCAGGCGCGACCACGGTGACTTCGCCCACTTCGCCGAGCGCGCGTGCGAGCGCTTCGAGGCCGGGAGCGAAATAGCCGTCGTCATTGGACAACAGGATGCGCATGGAAAGGTGCGATGAAGTGTGCGACCGGTCATCGCTGACCGGACAGAAACCCCGGCGAGGGGCCGGAAGATGACCGTTCCGGCATCTGCTGCGACGCCGTCACGACCGGCGCCCGAGGCGCCTGAACAGCGCTGGAATATAGCACAGGCGCGCCTTGCAGCCGGCTTGCAGCACGCCGTCGGCGTGCAGGATGCAGGCCGCACGGGATCACGCAGAAGTCGCGCAAAAGTCGCGCGGAAAAGAAAAAGGCCACTTCGAAAAGTGGCCTAAGTGCTTGATTTAATTGGTCGGGGCGGCGGGATTCGAACTCGCGACCCCTTGCACCCCATGCAAGTGCGCTACCAGGCTGCGCTACGCCCCGACTCAGCCAACAAGTATAACAGCGCTGAAGCGCTTGAGCTCATCTCGGCATGAAAAATGCAGATGCGTCAGCCCAGCAGATCGAGCAGCTCCTGCAGTTCGCTGCGCAGCGCCGCAACATCGATGGCCGGCTCAGGCGACTGTTCCGGCGCACCGGAACGGGGGTCGTTATCGTCCAGCCGGTTGCGCGCACCGCTGATGGTGAAACCTTCTTCGTACAGCAGCTGGCGGATGCGCCGCACCAGCAGCACTTCGTGGTGCTGGTAGTAGCGCCGGTTGCCACGCCGCTTCACCGGCTTGAGCTGGGTGAATTCCTGCTCCCAGTAGCGCAGCACGTGCGGCTTCACGCCGCACAGCTCGCTCACTTCGCCGATCGTGAAATAGCGCTTGGCAGGAATCGCAGGCAGCGCCTGCGGTTCCTTATTCGTCGTTTCCATCGTAGGCGATGCCCTCGACTGCCGACTTCAGTTTCTGACTGGCATGGAAAGTAACGACACGCCGAGCGGTGATCGGGATTTCCTCGCCGGTCTTGGGGTTGCGCCCCGGGCGCTGCGGCTTGTCACGCAGCTGGAAATTGCCGAATCCCGACAGCTTCACGCCGTCGCCGCTTTCGAGCGCATCGCGGATTTCATCAAAGAACGCTTCGACCATATCTTTGGCTTCGCGCTTGTTCAGTCCTACCTGTTCGAACAGCATCTCCGCCAGTTCGGCCTTGGTCAGTGTGGTCATGCGGCTTCCTCTTGCTCCCTTCGCCCCGCCGCCTCAGGCACGCAGCCTTGCGCCGAATTCACGCTGTGCGTGGTTCACCAGTTCCTGCACGGCGGCGTCGACTTCCGCGTCCGCCAAAGTACGTTCAGTATCTTGCATAAGTATACGGAAAGCAAAGCTCTTTTCCGACTCTGCAATACCCTTGCCCTGATACAGATCGAACAGCGCGATGTCCTGCACGATGGCCGGCGCCTTGGCCTTCAGACCGTCCATGACGGCCTGTGCCGAGGTCGCACGCGGCAGCAGCAGCGCGATGTCGCGACGCACCGAAGGCTGACGCGACTGGGTGCGGTGGCTGGGCATGGTGCGGTCGAGCAGCGGCTCGACATCCAGTTCGAACAGCACCGGTGCGCTGCCGAGTTCGTAACGCTGCACCAGTTCCGGATGCAGCTCGCCGATGTGGCCGATCACTGCGCCGTCCAGACGGATCGACGCCGAACGACCCGGGTGCAACGCTGGATGTACGGCCACCGCGAAGGTCGCCTGGCGCGGCCAGAGCAGCGCTTCGACATCGGCCTTCACATCGAAGAAATCGACCGCGCGGGTGGGCGAACCCCACTGTTCGGTGTGTACGCCGCCCCAGGCGAGCGCGGCGATACGCAGCGTCTGCGCGTAGCCGGCCACCGGACGCGCGTCGGCATCATTTGCGAAGCAGCGACCGATCTCGAACACGCGCACGCGGTCGATCTGACGACGGCGGTTGGTCGCGACGTTGTCCACCAGGCCGCCGATCAGCGACGAGCGCATGACCGACATCTGGCTGGCAATCGGATTGGCCAGCACCACCGGCGCATTGTTGCCGGCAAAGTCGTGCTCCCACGCCTTCTCGACGAAGGCGAAGTTGATCACTTCCTGATAGTCGCGACCGGCCAGCAGATGGCGCAGCGCGAACGCGCCACGACGCGCTTCCGGCAGCTCGGGCATGGCCAGGCGACCGGTCGGCGGCACGGTCGGAATATTGTCGTAGCCGTGCAGACGGGCCAGTTCCTCGATCAGATCGACTTCGATCTCGATATCGAAACGCCAGCTCGGCGGCTGCACCACGAAATCGCCGCCATCCCGCTCGAAGGCGAGCCCGAGCCGGCCGAGCAGCGTGGCGATCTGGTCGTCACTGAACTTCACGCCAAGCACGCGGGTGGCGCGTGCCGGACGCAGGCGCACCGGCGTGCGTGCCGGCAGCTGCGTGGTCTGGTCATCGACCGGACCGGCTTCGCCGCCGCACAGTTCAAGGATGAGCTGGGTGACGCGCTCGACACCGGCCACGGTGTCGGCAAAATCAACGCCACGCTCGAAGCGGTGGGCCGCTTCGCTGGAGAAAGCGTAACGGCGGGCACGCCCCTGGATCGCATCCGGATGCCAGAAAGCGGCTTCAACGTACACGTTGCGGGTGTCGTCGGTGCAGGAGGTCGACGCGCCGCCCATGATGCCGGCGAAGCTTTCGACACCGGCGTCGTCCGCGATCACGCCGCAGTCCGCGGTCAGTTCTATGGTCTGGTCGTTCAGCAGCTTCAGTGTTTCACCCGGCTGCGCCCAGCGCACGGTGAGCCCGCCCTGCACGCGATCAAGATCGAACACGTGATTGGGCCGGTTCATTTCCAGCATGACGTAGTTGGAAATATCGACCAGCACAGACAGCGAACGCATGCCGGCGCGTTCGAGCCGGCGCTTCATCCAGTCCGGCGTCGCGGCGCGCGCATTCACATTGCGGATGACGCGACCGGAAAAGCGGCCGCACAGGTCCGCGTCCGCGATGTTCACCGTCAGGCGGTCGGCGATGCTCACCGGTGCCGCCTTGACTTCCGGCAGACAGACCGGCGCGCCGGTCAGCGCGGACACTTCACGCGCGATGCCGGTCATGCCGAAACAGTCCGCGCGGTTGGGCGTGAGCTTGATGACGAACACGCTGTCGTCAAGATCGAGATAGTCGCGGATGCTGGTGCCGACCGGCGCATCGGCCGGCAGCGCGAGCAGACCGGACGCTTCGTCGGAAATGCCCAGTTCGCGCGCCGAACACAGCATGCCGCTGCTCTCTACGCCGCGCAGCTTGGCACGCTTGATGTCGATGCCCGGCAGCTTCGCGCCCACGGTGGCGCACGGCACCTTCATGCCGGCAGCCACGTTCGGCGCACCGCACACGATCTGCAGCGGCTCGCCGCCGGCATTCACCTGGCACACGCGCAGACGGTCAGCATCCGGATGCGGCGCAACCGCCAGCACTTCGGCCACCACCACGCCGTTGAAGGCGGCCGCTGCCGGCTCGAGCTCCTCGACTTCGAGGCCGGCCATGGTCAGCAGATGAGACAGGGCAGCGGTGTCGATCGCCGGATCGACGAAGCTGCGCAACCACTTTTCGGAAAATTGCATGTCGGAGAACCCTCAGCTGAACTGGCTCAGGAAGCGCACATCGCCGTCATAGAACAGGCGCAGGTCGTTGATGCCGTAGCGCAGCATGGTCAGGCGGTCCGGCCCGAAGCCGAAGGCGAAGCCGGTGTAGCGCTCGGCGTCGATGCCGCAGTGGCCCAGCACGTTCGGATGCACCATGCCGCAGCCGGCAATTTCCAGCCAGCGGCCGGCCAGCGGTCCGCTCATGAAGGCGACATCGATTTCGGCCGACGGCTCGGTGAAGGGGAAGAAGGACGGGCGGAAACGCACGTCCAGCTGATCGGTTTCGAAGAAGCGGTGCAGGAAGTCGCTCACCACACCCTTCAGGTCGGCGAAACTGACCGATTCACCGACCCACAGGCCTTCGACCTGATGGAACATCGGCGAATGGGTGGCATCGGAATCGACGCGATACACGCGGCCGGGCGCGATGATGCGGATTTCCGGCATCCCATCGGCACCGCCGTGGCGCGCGACATGCGCCTGCATGTAACGCACCTGAATCGGGCTGGTATGGGTGCGCAGCATGACGTCGCTGGCCCCTTCCAGATAGAAGGTGTCGTGCATCGAACGGGCCGGATGGTTCTCCGGCGTGTTCAGTGCGGTGAAATTGTGGAAGTCGGTTTCGATTTCCGGGCCGTCGGCCACGTCGAAACCGATACCGCGGAACAGCAGTTCGATGCGTTCCAGGGTGCGCGACACCGGATGCAGACCGCCCCGCAGCTGACCGCGTCCGGGCAGGGTCACGTCCAGCGCCTCTTCCGCCAGCCGCGCCTCCAGCGCTGCACGGCGCAGTGCCTCACGACGCGCTTCCAGCGCCGCCTCGACTTTCTGCTTGACCACATTGATCGCCGCGCCTGCTTCCTTGCGCGCTTCGGGGTCCAGCTTGCCCAGCCCCTTGAGCTGTTCGGTCAGGCTTCCGGATTTGCCCAGATAACGCGCCTTCGCCTGTTCAAGCGAAGCGGCGTCGGCCGCGGCAGAAAAATCGGATTCAGCTTGCGAAACAAGGGCTTCCAGATCACTCATCGACGTCTACCCACTGAATTCAGGAACAAAAAAAGGAGGCCAGGCCTCCTTTTTTTGCGTCTTGCACGCTCAGGCGGCGAGCTTGGCCTTGGCTTGGTTCGCGATGGCTGCGAACGCGGCCTTGTCGAACACGGCGAGGTCAGCCAGCACCTTGCGGTCGACCTGGATCGAAGCCTTGTTCAGGCCGTTGATCAGGGCCGAATAGGTCATGCCCAGTTCGCGGGCAGCGGCGTTGATACGCACGATCCACAGCGAACGGAACTGACGCTTGCGTTGACGACGGTCGCGGTAGGCATACTGCCCCGCCTTCATCACCGCTTCTTTGGCGATGCGATATACGCTCTTGCGACGGCCGCGGTAACCCTTGGCCTGATCGAGGACTTTCTTGTGGCGGGCGCGCGCCGTTACACCACGCTTGACTCTGGGCATCTCTGGGTCTCCTTACGCGTAGGGCAACATGTTGCGGACGCGTGCGTCGTCCGTGGCGTGCACCGCCGTGGTACCGCGAAGCTGACGCTTCGACTTGGTGGTTTTCTTGGTAAGGATGTGGCGCTTGAACGCCTGCGAACGCTTGATGCTGCCGCTCGCCCGGACCTTGAAGCGCTTGGAAGCGCCCTTCTTGGTCTTCATCTTGGGCATGACAAAACTCCATTTATGTCATCTTCACAGGTGGCGGCGAACCTCTCGCTGCACTTTCGGACCCATGAACACTTTTTTTGCCGGCGCTTTCACGCCAGCGACGCGGAACCGGAGCTCCGCGCATCGCCGGGTTTCCCCGGCAGATTCTTCAGTCCGTCTCAGGACTTCTTCTTCTGCGGCGCCAGCACCATGATGAGCTGACGACCTTCCAGCTTCGGGAACTGCTCGACCACCGCCACCGCTTCGAGATCGCTCTTCACGCGCTCAAGCAGTCGCATACCGAATTCCTGGTGGGCCATTTCGCGGCCGCGGAAGCGGAGCGTCACTTTCGCCTTGTCGCCATCCAGCAGGAAGCGGTTCAGATTGCGCAGCTTGATCTGGTAGTCGCCCTCGTCCGTACCCGGACGGAACTTCACTTCCTTGACTTGGATCTGCTTCTGCTTCGACTTTGCCTCGGCAGCGCGCTTTGCTTCCTGGTACTTGAACTTGCCGAAGTCCATTAGACGACAGACCGGCGGCTTGGCAAGCGGCGCAATTTCGACCAGATCGAGCCCGGCTTCTTCCGCCATGGCCAATGCCTGGCGTGAAGACATGATCCCGAGCTGCTCACCTTCGTCGCCTACGAGGCGGATTTCAGGTGCGTTGATCTCCGAATTGGTGCGCTGCGATTTTTGCTGACTGATGCTCGTGCTCCCGAGACGAAAAAAATCAAGCCGTGCGATCGATGCCCCTGTTCGCGATTTCATCAGCCAGACGCTGAATCAGGTCGCTGAGAGACATCTGCCCGAGGTCGATATTGCCGCGGGCACGCACGGCCACCACGTTGGCTGCCTTCTCCTTGTCGCCGACGACGATCTGGTAAGGCAGCTTTTGCAAGCTATGTTCGCGGATTTTATAGTTAATTTTCTCGCCGCGCAAATCGCATTCGACCCGAAGACCGGCTTCGCGTAGCGCGTTTGCAACGTTTTGCGCGTATTCGGCCTGCGCTTCCGTGATGCTCATCACCACCAGCTGCACCGGCGCCAGCCACAGCGGGAAGTTACCGGCGTGATTTTCGATCAGGATGCCGATGAAGCGCTCGAGCGATCCGAGCACTGCGCGATGCAGCATGACCGGGCGCTGGCGGGTGTTGTCTTCCGCAACGTATTCGGCGTGCAGACGTTCAGGCAGCACGAAATCGAGCTGCAGCGTGCCGCACTGCCACGAGCGGCCGATCGCGTCCTTGATGTGGTACTCGATCTTCGGACCATAGAAGGCGCCCTCGCCCGGCAGCTCTTCCCATTGCATGCCGGACGCCGAGAGCGCATCGCGCAGACCGGCTTCGGCGCGGTCCCACACATCATCCGAACCGGCACGCTTGGGCGGACGCAGCGACAGCTTGACCGCCACGTCGGTGAAGCCGAAATCGCGGTACACGGTCTGCAGCAGTTCGTTGAAAGCGATCACTTCCGACGTGATCTGGCCTTCGGTGCAGAAGATGTGGGCATCATCCTGCACGAAGCCGCGCACCCGCATCAGACCGTGCAGCGCGCCGGACGGCTCGTTGCGATGGCAGGAGCCGAACTCGGCGATACGCAGCGGGAGGTCGCGGTAGGAATGCAGCGAGTTGTTGAAGATCTGCACGTGGCCCGGGCAGTTCATCGGTTTCACCGCGTAGTCGCGCTTTTCCGACTCGGTGGTGAACATGTTCTCGCGGTAGTTCTCCCAGTGACCCGATTTCTCCCAAAGCACGCGGTCCATCATCAGCGGCGTCTTCACCTCGCGGTAGCCGGCGCGGTCGAGCGCAGTACGCATGTACTGCTCGATCTGCTGCCACACCACCCAGCCCTTCGGGTGCCAGAACACCATGCCCGGCGCCTCTTCCTGCATGTGGAACAGGTCGAGCTGCTTGGCCAGGCGGCGGTGATCGCGCTTTTCCGCCTCTTCCAGCATGTTGAGGTAGGCGTCCTGCTCGTCCTTCTTCGCCCAGGCGGTGCCATAGACGCGCTGGAGCATTTCGTTCTTCGCGTCACCGCGCCAGTAGGCGCCGGCCACCTTCATCAGCTTGAACACCTTGAGCTTGCCGGTGGACGGCACGTGCGGGCCGCGGCACAGATCGATGAAATCGCCCTCGCGGTACAGCGACACATCCTGATCGGCCGGAATCGACGCGATGATTTCCGCTTTGTAGTGCTCGCCGATGGACTTGAAGAAGTCGACCGCCTTGTCGCGCGGCCATACCTCGCGGGTCACCGGGACGTCCTTCTTCGCCAGTTCGGCCATGCGCTGCTCGATCGCCACCAGATCTTCCGGCGTGAACGGGCGCTTGTACGAGAAGTCGTAATAGAAGCCGTTGTCGATCACCGGACCGATGGTGACCTGGGCGTCCGGAAACAGCTCCTTCACCGCGTAGGCCAGCAGGTGGGCGGTGGAGTGGCGGATGGTGTCCAGGCCGTCGGCGTCCTTGTCGGTCACGATGGCCAGTTGCGCATCGTTCTCGATCACGAAGGAGGTGTCGACCAGCTTGCCATCAACACGACCAGCCAGCGCCGCCTTGGCAAGACCGGCGCCGATCGAGGCGGCGACGTCGCGCACCGACACGGCGGATTCGAAACTGCGGACCGAACCATCAGGCAGGGTGATGTTGACCATGGCGGTGCTCCGGAAATCGGTAACGGGGATGTAATGAAATCTATGGACGAAAAAAAAGTGCGGCCTTGGCCGCACTTTTCTGTCTGCGCACGTCAGAACGTGCGTCTTTGGCTGCAGGCCTCAGGCAGTGATCGATACCGGGGTGAAACGAGTTCGCGGTGTCATAACGCTGCCTTTCAAGCCCTGCAGTGTGTGTTGGTAGGCGCGATTGGACTCGAACCAACGACCCCCACCATGTCAAGGTGGTGCTCTAACCAGCTGAGCTACGCGCCTGAAGAGAGGGAGCAAGTATAGCGAAAACTCGCCCCTGTTCAAGACATTTTTTCACGCCGGCTGATTCAGGCGATTTTCCACGCCGCCAGATATTCCTTCCAGTGCTCGCCGGGCTGGGTCGCCAGCCACTCGCGCACGAAGGCGATCTCGGCGTCGTACTGCACGCGGTCGAGCGCGCCGCGCATCAGCTGGAAGCGCTGGAACACCAGGAAAGTGTTCAGTACGTCGGTTTCGCAGTAGTCGCGGATGCTGGCGATCTCGCCGCGCTGCCAGGCGCCCCACACCGCCGATCCGTCCATGCCCAGCTTGCCCGGAAAGCCGATCAGCTTGGCCAGATCGTCGAGCGGTGCGTTGCCGCGACCCTGGTAGAGCGCGAGCAGGTCCATCAGGTCCAGATGGCGCGAATGGTAGCGGCTGATGTAATTGTTCCACTTGAACTCGCGCGCGTCCGGGCCGTCGCCCTCGCCCATTTCCCAGTAGCGCGGCGCGGTCACGCCGTGGATCAGGCCGCGGTAGTGCAGCACCGGCAGATCGAAGCCGGCGCCGTTCCACGACACGATCTGCGGCGTGAGTTTCTCGATGCCTTCGTAGAAGCGCTGGATGATCTGCCCTTCGCCGTTCTCCGGCTCGGACAGCGACCACACCTTCAGCGACTTCGCGTCGCGCAGCGCGCACGAAATGACCACCACCCGCTGCAGATGCAGCGGCAGGAAATCGTGCCCGACCGCAGCGCGCCGCTGCTGGAAGGCGAATTCCGCAACTTCGGCGTCAGACAGTTCGTCCGGCAGATTGTTGAGCGTGCGTATGCCGGCGATGTCCGGAATGCTTTCGATGTCGAATACGAGTACGGCAGCCATGTGGAATGTCGAATGACCTTGTGTTGTTCGTTGAGTTACTTGCGTGACCACTGGCCGCCCGACTGGACGTACCAGCCGGGCTGGGCGCGTTCGATCCAGCGCTGGGCGAAGGTGTTGCGGATGTCCGCTTCCCATTCCGGATGACCGTTGGCGCGCGCGATCTCGCGGTAGAGCGCGGCGCGATCCGCGTTTTCCTGCGCCACCAGCCCCTGCACCGCCTGCCGTTGCGCCAGCGGCACCGCGCTGGCATCGCGCAGCGCGACAGCGCCGTCGGCGCCGAGGCCGACCGCCCCCGAGGCGTAGTGCGGCGCGAGCTGCGCGTGCCGCGCCTGCATGCCGGACTTGATCTGGCTGATCGCCGGCGTGTTGATTTCGAGATTGCCCTGGGCCCAGGCGGCAGACGCCACCAGCGCGGCGAGCAGCGCAATGCGCTTCAGTGCGTTCATGGCTGGTTCCCTTCTGGCTTCGCGCCCTGTTCCTTCTTCAGCTGCCACACCTCGTCGATGATGCGGTCAGCCGCCTTCTCGGCTGCGGCAGCCGGAAAATAGATGTTGATGGTGACGCAGCCGGACAGCATCGCGGCCGCGATCAGCAGTGCGTACAGCGGTCTGTTCATTGCATTCCTCGTTTCACGGTCGCTCATCGGACCACCGGTGCTGAGCCGGTCACCCGCGACAGCCTGTCCAGCAGTTCGGGCCAATCAACGCGCCGATTGTAGCCAACCACGCTCAGTGCCGGGACGCCACCGCCCTCGATCAGCACGAAGCCCCCGCCCTTGTTGCCCAGACCATCCATCTCGCACACGCCGTCGCGCAGCACGCAGCTCAGCCCGATACGGCGGTAGCCGAAGCGCTCGAAGAAGCCAAGAAAGCTGCGCTGTATCGCCGCGGCTGCACCGGGACCGCCCAGCGCAGTGATGTTCTGCACCGCGCGCTGGCTGATGACGCGAGGGTAGTCACCTTGACTCGACCTTATGTGGGCGTCGAACGCCACCGGCCGCCAGCGCAGCAGTTCCAGCCCGGTCACGTCACCATCCAGCCGGCCGGTCACCCGTCCGAATTTCACCGTGTCGGTCAGCGCCTCCAGATCGATGTAACGCATCTGCAGGTCGGCAAGCACACGCGGGGTTGTACCGAAAGGCTCGACCAGTTTCAGGCCGGTGGCGGCGACATAGCCGTCGAATACGCGAATGAGCATCTGGCCGTCGAGCGCCAGCACGCCGTCGCGCCAGCGCACGCCGGGCACGCTGGCGGCGAAGCTGCCTGCCATGCGCGGCAGCCCGAGCGCCTCGCTCAGTGCCGACATCGACACCGGCTCCAGATCGAAAGCCAGATCGCCGCGCCAGCGCCCGTCGTCCTGTACGAATTCGAGCTGGTTGAGCCGCAGCCCGGCGTCGAGCACCGGAATGCGTACCGGTTCGATCGATACCCGGTCAGACGACAGCGCCGCACGCAGTTCGAACGGACCGAGCGGAATGCGCCCGAAGTGCGCGCCGGCCACGGTCGCGCGCGGCGCAGTCGGCTGTTCGCGCTGCCAGGGCAGATCGGCATCCACCCGATCCATGGACCACCGGCCCGCCGCGTCAGCCAGCGCCACGCCGTGCAATTGCAGCCGCGCGGTCTCGGGCCCCTGTGCGTCGACCGACAGCGCGATATCCGCACGGCCGGACAGCGTCAGCGCAGGCCAGCCATGCACCGCCGACAGCGGCGCGATGAAGCGCGCGTTCAGCGCCTCGAGATCGAAGGCCCGCCCTTCGATCCGGGCACTGTGCAACGCCGGCGCACCAGTTGCGGACCGGCCCCAGTCGGCAGAAAAGCTCAGCCGCCCCACCTGCGCCAGATCCAGCGCGCCGTTGGTCAGCGTCAGCTGTCCGGCATCGACCGCAAAGCGGCTGGTAAGCGCGGTCCCGCCGCCCTTCAGATAGACCGCATCCCACAGCAGCTCACCGGCGCGCCAGTCGGCGGACAGGTCGCCGTTCCAGCGCGCGCCGTCGGCCCGCGCACGGATGTCGATGCCGAGCGCCATGCCCTCGGCCCCGCGCAGACCGTCCGCCGACGAAAAACGCGCGTCATGCAGATCGACGCGCGCGTCGATCTGCACCGAGCGGCCCGCGCCGAAATCGTGCAGTTGCGCATCGACATCGACGCGGCCGGCTGGCGCGTAGGCCGCCACCGCCGTCTGCAACGCCGGATCGAGCGCCATCAGGCGGACGAGGTCCGCGGCCCGGGTGCGCAGGCGCAGGTGCGGATGCGCGCCCGCGAGCGCGCCTTCGATGTCGATCGGCGGGCTGCCCGGCGGCTGCACGCGAGCCTCCAGGGTGCGCTGCGCACCGGTCAGCGCGAACTCCAGCCGCCACGGCTCCTGACCGCGGACATGCAGCACGCCGCCGCGGCAGCGCACTTCGGGATGGATGGAAAACTCGGTGCAGTCGAGCCGCAGATCGGACAGTTCGCGCCCGGCAATGCGGGCACGCACGATCCGCAGCCGGGCCGGGCCACGATCGAGGGCCTGCAGCGACACGCTGACCTGTTCCAGGGTCAGCGCGGGTGCCTGCAGGCGGTCGAAGCTCAGGTCGAGTGAGGCCTGCGACGCGGCGGATGCCGCCAGCGTCAGCGCGAGGACGACGCCACGCAGGCGCTCAGGAAGGGAACACACCCGTCGAAAGATAGCGGTCGCCGCGGTCGCACACGATGCTCACGATGGTCGCGTTCTCGACCTCGGCCGCAATGCGCAGCGCGACCACCATCGCCCCGCCGGAACTGATGCCGGCGCAGATGCCCTCTTCCCGCGCCAAGCGGCGGGTCATTTCTTCGGCGTCGTGCTGGCCGACGTATTCGAGGCGATCAACACGGGTGCGGTCGTATATCTTCGGCAGATAGGCTTCGGGCCACTTGCGTATACCCGGAATCTGCGCGCCCTCTTCCGGCTGGCAGCCGACGATCTGGATGTCCGGATTCTGCGATTTCAGATAGGTCGAGGTGCCGATGATGGTGCCGGTGGTGCCCATGGAACTGACGAAATGGGTGACGCGCCCTGCGGTGTCACGCCAGATTTCCGGTCCGGTGCCCTCGATGTGGGCACGCGGATTGTCGCTGTTCGCAAACTGGTCGAGGATGATACCGCGGCCCTCGTCGCGCAGCTTTTCGGCTGTGTCGCGCGCCAGTTCCATGCTGCCTTCCTTGGCGGTCAGCACCAGTTCGGCACCGTAGGCGGCCATGCTCTGGCGGCGCTCGACGCTCTGGTTCTCGGGCATCACCAGAATCATCTTGTAGCCGCGCATCGCCGCCACCATGGCCAGGGCGATGCCGGTGTTGCCGCTGGTCGCCTCGATCAGCGTGTCGCCCGGCTTGATGTCACCGCGCTCCTCGGCGCGCCGGATCATGGACAGCGCCGGCCTGTCCTTCACCGAACCGGCCGGGTTGTTGCCTTCGAGCTTGGCCAGGATGACATTGCCGCGGCGGTCGTTGTCTGCCCCGGGAATGCGCTGCAGGCGAACCAGCGGCGTGTTGCCGACGAAATCTTCGAGCGTCTTGTAGTGCATGGCTGCATTGAATCCAGTGTGGCCGTCTCAGCGCGAGCCGGCCGGTTTCGGAGGTCCGCCCGCCGGCTTGGGCGGTGCAGACGAAGGCGGATCGGCTGCCGGTGCGGCAGCCGTGGCGGCGGGCGTGCTGCCTGCCGGGCGGGGCGGTGCACCGGCCGGTCGTGCCGGCGGCGCGGACGCCTCTGAATGCGATGTGGCACCTGTCGGGCCGGCCCCTGCGGGACGGGGAGGCGGCGCGGACTGCGGCGACGAAGTGCTGGCCGGACGCGGCGGCGGTGCGGACACCGGCTTCGCTTGAAGCTCAGGGGCTGCAGGCGTCTGCGGCGCGCTGGCGTGCGCCGACGGACGGCGGCGCACGAACACGAAGGCGGCCACCGCGAGCACCACGACCAGGCCGGCAATCCACCACGGAAATCCGCCGCTCGCAGCCGGAGCACTGGCGGGGACGGCCATCGGCGACGCGGAAGGAGCCGATGCCGGCGACGTTTCGCTTCTGCGCGATGCGGGTACCACGGCGCCGACGGACAGCAGCGGCTTCAGTTCGGCAAAGGTCTTGTCACCGATGCCCTTCACATTGCGCAGCTCATCGACCGACGCAAAGGGCCCGTGCTGGGAACGGTAATCGACGATGGCCTGGGCGCGGCTGGGGCCGACGCCTGGCAGCGCGTCGAGGTCGGCCACGGTGGCGGTATTGAGGTCCAGCGCGGCGAACACCGGTGCCGCGAGACAGAGCAACAGCAGGCAGGTCAGACGGCGCATGACGCCTCCCGGAAGGATGACAGCCGAAGGATACCGCTCAGGCGGCGCCGTGGCGCAGGTCGGCGTCCAGCTCGTGCAGCGCGCATACCGCGGTGCCCAGCTTGCCGACGACGATGCCGGCCGCGCGGTTGGCCAGCCGCATGGCGTCCACCTGGGAACAGCCGCTGGCCATCATGACCGCCATCGTGGCGATGACGGTATCGCCGGCGCCGCTCACGTCATACACCTCGCGCGCGAGCGCTCGTTCATGCACGACGCCTTCGGCGGCGTACAGACTCATGCCCGCGTCCGAACGGGTGAGCAGCAGCGCGCCCAGATCGAGCTGTTCGCGCAGCGCGCTGGCGCGGCGCGCGAGATCGTCGTCGTCGGCCCAGCTGCCCACCACTTCACGCAGTTCGCTGCGGTTGGGTTTGAGCAGCGTGGCGCCGGCATAACGGGTGTAGTCGTCGCCCTTGGGGTCGACCAGCACCGGCTTTCCGGCTGCCCGCGCGATATCCATCATGTCGCGGATGTCAGCCAACGCCCCCTTGCCGTAGTCGGACAGGATGACGATGTCGGCATCCTTCACCCGGCGCGCGAACTCATCGAGCTTGGCGCACAGCACCTCGCGTGCCGGCGCGCTTTCGAAATCAATGCGCA
Source organism: Methyloversatilis universalis EHg5 (assembly GCF_000378945.1). Lineage (GTDB taxonomy): Bacteria > Pseudomonadota > Gammaproteobacteria > Burkholderiales > Rhodocyclaceae > Methyloversatilis > Methyloversatilis universalis_A. The sequence goes on from NZ_KB900539.1 coordinate 2,864,504, forward strand.
GCAGCTGCTGCTGCCGACCGATCACGCGCAGCTTGATCGTGGTGTCGAGCTGGGCATCCTCGTGCAGGCTGGCGGCAATCCCGGCGCCCTGCATCTGGGCCCGCAACGTGCGGCCGGCGTCATCGGCGCCGACCACCGACAGCAGGCTCACCTGCGCACCGAGTGCTGCACAGTTGCGCGCCACGTTGGCCGCGCCGCCGGGGCGCTCTTCCACCCGGTCGACCTTTACCACCGGCACCGGCGCCTCGGGCGAAATGCGCTGCACGTCGCCGAACCAGTAGCGGTCCAGCATCACGTCGCCAGCAACCAGGATGCGCGCGGCGCGGGTATCGGGAAGCGTCAGGCTCATGCTCAGGGCGTGCTCAGTCGGTGTTCAGGGCGTGAGATCGAACTCTTCGGTGCGCTTGGGCGGATAGGTTTCCCAGCCACCGCAGGCCGGGCAGCGCCAGTGGAACTGGCGGGCCTTGAAGCCGCAGCTGTCGCAACGGTAACGCGCCACGCGCCGCGTGTGGGCGTGGATGATGTTCTTCATCAGGTCGGAATCGGTGCGCGCATCCGGCGGCAGCGTCTGCATCTGCGCCTCCAGCAGCTTGTCGAGTCCGAGCAGCGTCGGATTGCGGCGCAGCTCTTCACGCACCAGGGTCAGCGCGCCGGAGGGGCCTTCGGCGTCCAGCTCTTCCTTGAACACCACGTCCAGCAGGTCAAGCGAGGCGTGGCGCTCGAGATAGCTCTTCAGCAGCGTGATGCCCTGACGTTCGCGGCCAAGGCGACGGTAGGCGTCCGCCAGACGGGCGGCGACCAGCGCCAGATAGACCGGATTCTGCTGCTCGATGCGCTGCCAGTGCTCGATCGCCTCTTCCCACTTCTGGTCGGCAGCGGCGGCATCGCCCAGCAGCATCAGCGCCCGCACGCACTTGCGGTGGGTGCTCAGCGCCTCTTCCAGCTGCGTGCGGGCGTCGCCCAGGCGCGACTGCGCCAGCGCCTGCGTCGCCAGTTCGCACAGGAACTGCGCGATGTCCTTCTGGGCACGATGGGATTCGGTTTCAGGCAGCGCGCGTGCAACGTCGATCGCCTTCAGCCACTCCTTCTCCTGCTGATAGATGTCCAGCAGGTGATGCAGCGCCTCGGTATCGAGCGCACTGCCACGCAGGCTGATGAACACGTCCTCGGCGCGATCCAGCAGGCCGGCTTTCAGGAAATCCAGACCCAGTTCCAGCCGGGCGGAGAGACGCTGCTCCGGGCGCACGTCCTCACGCGCCGCCAGCGCCTGATGGATCTGGATCGCACGGTCGGTTTCGCCACGACGGCGAAACAGATTGCCCAGTGCGAACTGCAGTTCGGCGGTCTGCGGGTCCTTGCTGGTCGCTTCGATGAAGGAGTCGATGGCGCGGTCCGGCTGTTCGTTCAGCAGGAAGTTCAGGCCGGCAAAATAGGATCGCGGCAGCGAGCGCGACTCACGCACCAGATGACGGATGTCGATGCGCGCAGCCAGCCAGCCCAGACCGAAGAACAGCGGCAGGGCAAGCAGCCACCAGAGTTCGATTTCCATGGGGATGCGGACTCAGTCGGCCTGCACAGACTGCTCTTCGCCACGGATCGTACGCGCCTGCGCAAGCGACCATCCGGCGAAGGCGCCCAGCACGGCACCGACCAGGAAAAGAATTAACAGGATGAGCGACAGTTCGACCTGCCACACCTGTCCGAAGAAGAAGCGCACCGTCACCGGATCGCTGTTGCGCGCGGCCAGGCCGAGCAGCAGCAGAAAGACGACGATGCGCAGCAGCCATTTGAGGATCGCCATGCCGGCGTCCTCAGGCGGTCTGCACAGGGGTGCCGACCGCGTTGTCCACGCGTTCGCGCAATTCCTTGCCGGCCTTGAAATGCGGCACCCGCTTCTCGGGCACCATCACCTTCTCGCCCGACTTCGGGTTGCGGCCGACGCGCGGCGGACGGTGGTTCAGCGAAAAGCTGCCGAAACCGCGGATTTCGATGCGGTCTCCCCGCACCAGCGCCTCGGTCATTTCGTCGAGGATCATCTTCACCGCATAGTCGGCGTCCTTCGCGACCAGTTGCGGAAAGCGGGTCGCCAGCCGGGCAATCAGTTCGGATTTGGTCATGTCGGTCCAGATGAACAGGAGCGTGCTTGCCGGAGGAACACAAGACAACGCCGCCCGGAGGCGGCGTTGTCCGTTCGACTCCGGATCGTCTAAACGATCAGGAGTTCTTCAGCTTCGCCTTCAGCAGTGCGCCCAGGTTGGTGGTGCCGCTGCTGGCCGAAGTGCCTTCGGCCTGGATCTTCTGGATGGCGTCGTTCTGTTCGGCCTGATCCTTCGCACGCACCGACAGCGTGATCGAACGGGTCTTGCGGTCCAGATTGACGATCATCGCCTCGACTTCGTCGCCGACGTTGAGGATGGTGGTCAGGTCTTCGACGCGGTCACGCGAAGCTTCCGAGGCGCGCAGGTAGCCTTCGACATCCTCGTTCAGCGCGATCACGGCGCCCTTGGCATCCACCGTCTTCACGGCGCCGCGCACGACGCTGTTCTTGTCGTGGGTAGCGATGAAGTTGGTGAAGGGGTCCCCATCCATCTGCTTGACGCCCAGCGAGATGCGCTCGCGCTCGACATCGATGGACAGCACGACGGCTTCGACTTCGTCGCCCTTCTTGTAGTTGCGCACGGCTTCTTCGCCGGCCAGCGACCACGACAGATCGGACAGGTGAACCAGACCGTCGATGGCGCCGGTCAGGCCGATGAACACACCGAAGTCGGTGATCGACTTGATCTGGCCACGGACCTTGTCGCCCTTCTTGTGGTTCATCGAGAAGTCTTCCCACGGATTCGGCATGCACTGCTTCATGCCCAGCGAAATCCGGCGACGGTCTTCGTCGATTTCCAGAATCATCACTTCGACTTCGTCGCCCAGCTGGACAACCTTGGTCGGGTGGATGTTCTTGTTGGTCCAGTCCATTTCGGACACGTGGACCAGGCCTTCGATGCCCTGTTCGATCTCGACGAATGCGCCGTAATCGGTCAGGTTGGTCACCTTGCCGAACAGGCGGGTGCCCTGCGGGTAGCGGCGCGAGATGCCCACCCACGGATCTTCGCCCAGCTGCTTGAGACCCAGCGACACGCGGTTCTTCTCGGCGTCGAACTTGAGCACCTTGGCTTCGACCTCGTCGCCCACCGCCAGCACTTCCGACGGGTGACGGACACGGCGCCAGGCCAGGTCGGTGATGTGCAGCAGGCCGTCGATGCCACCGAGGTCGACGAATGCGCCGTAGTCGGTGATGTTCTTGACGATACCCTTGACGACGGTACCTTCCTTCAGGGTTTCGAGCAGCTTTTCGCGCTCTTCACCGGCGGTCAGTTCGAGCACGGCACGGCGCGACACCACAACGTTGTTGCGCTTGCGGTCGAGCTTGATGACCTTGAATTCGAATTCCTTGTTTTCGTACGGCGTGGTGTCCTTGACCGGACGCAGGTCGACCAGCGAACCCGGCAGGAAGGCACGAATGCCGTTGGTCATGACAGTCAGGCCGCCCTTGACCTTGCCCGACACCAGACCCTTGACGATGGAGCCGTCGCCCAGTGCCTTTTCCAGTTCGTTCCATGCGGCGATGCGCTTGGCCTTGTCGCGGGACAGGCGGGTTTCACCGTAGCCGTCCTCGAGCATTTCGATGGCGACGCTGACGTAATCGCCGGGGGCGACCGTCAGTTCACCGCGATCGGTGCGGAACTCGTCGATCGAGATATAGCTTTCCGACTTCAGGCCGGCATTGACGACGACGAAGTTCTGATCCACGCGCATGACTTCGGCGGTGATGACTTCACCGGCGCGCATTTCCTGGCGCGTGAGGCTTTCCTCGAACAGCGCGGCAAAACTTTCCATGGAGTCTGACGACTGGGCAACTTGGGACATTGGCAAAAGCCGCTTGCGCGGCAACGGGTTAGATATGAACACAACATGACCGGAACAGCCCGGTCACGCACCTTGGCGGCCGGAACCCCGACCGCCTCTTACACGCCGGAAAACCGGCCACTCACGACATCACTGCGGGTTTCTTTCGCGCCAGGCGTCAAGCACAAAGCGGACGGCAGCGTCTGCGCTCATCGAGCTGGTATCGAGCAGCAGGGCATCCGGCAACTGCACCAGCGGTGCATGAGCCCGGTTGCGGTCTCGCTCGTCCCGCTCCCGCAAATCCTGCGAAAGACTTTCCAGATTAGCAGAAACACCTTTTTCGATCAACTGCTTATAGCGGCGCTCGGCGCGGATCTCGACACTGGCGGTCAGGAACACCTTGAGCGCGGCATCCGGAAACACCACCGACCCCATGTCCCGGCCGTCGCCAACCAGGCCCGGCGCCTGACGGAAGGCACGCTGGCGGTCAAGCAAAGCAGCGCGCACACCGCCATACACCGCGACTTTAGAAGCGCCGACCGAGGCAGCTTCGCTACGCATCGCGTCCGACACGTCCGCGCAGGCCAGCCAGGTCGCACCGTCGGCAAAGCGCACGTCGAGCGTAGCCGCGATCCGTTCGAGCGCTACCTCGTCATCGAGCGCGACACCTGCGCGCATCGCCGCCACCGCAGTCAGCCGGTAGAGCGCTCCGCTGTCCAGAAGATGAAAACCCAGTGCCGCCGCCACGCGCGCCGCAACCGTGCCCTTGCCGGAAGCCGACGGGCCGTCGATCGCGATGACCGGAATGCCGGCCTGCCCGCTCATGCCGCCACCTCTGCCCAGCGCGCAAAATAGTCCGGGAAGGTCTTGGCCACGCAGCCCGGGTCCATGATGCGCACCGGCACCCTGCCCAGTGTGGCCAGCGAGAAGCACATGGCCATGCGGTGGTCGTCATAGGTGCCGATGGCAGCATGTGGCGTCAGCGCAGCCGGCGGCGTGATCGCAAGGTAATCCGCCCCCTCCTCCACGATGGCGCCGAGCTTGCGCAGTTCGGTAGCCATCGCGCTGATGCGGTCGGTTTCCTTGACCCGCCAGCTGGCGATATTGCGCAAGCGGCTGGGGCCGTCGGCAAACAGCGCGCAGATGGCCAGCGTCATCGCGGCATCCGGAATGTGGTTCAGATCAAGATCGAAAGCGGACAAACGGCCGCTTTCCGGCGCCTGCGCCTCGATCCAGTTCGGCCCCATCGCTATGCGCGCACCCAGCTGTTCCAGCGCCTGGGCAAAGGCCACATCGCCCTGCACCGAATCACGGCCCACGCCTTCGACCCGCACCGGACCGCCACCGATCGCGCCGGCCGCCAGGAAATACGAGGCTGACGACGCGTCACCCTCGACATAGCAGTCGCCGGGCGACACGTAGCGCGCGTTGGCCGGCAGCTCGATCGCCTGCCAGCCCTGACGCTCGGCGGTCACGCCGAACTGGCGCATCAGCGCCAGCGTGATGTCTACATAGGGCTTGGAAATCAGTTCGCCCTCGACCTCGATGCGCACCGCGCGGCCGGTCAGCGGCAACGCCATCAGCAGGCCGGTCAGGAACTGGCTGGACACGTCGCCGCGCACCCGCACCACCGCCGCGTCGTTGATCTGCGCCGCATGGATGCGCAGCGGCGGATAGCCGTCGTTGCCGTCGTAATCGATGCGCGCACCGACCTGGCGCAGCGCATCGACCAGATCGCCGATCGGGCGCTCATGCATGCGCGGCACGCCGTGCAGCCGGTATTCGCCGCCCATCAGCGCCAGCACCGCGGTCAGCGGACGGAAGGCGGTGCCGGCATTGCCGAGGAAGAGGTCCGCCTTGCGCACCGGAAAGCGGCCGCCGGTGCCGCGAACGCGGTAATCGTCGCCACCGGCGTGCTGCCAGTCCACCGACAGCGTGCGCAGCGCGTCCAGCATGCGGTCCACATCATCCGACGACAGCAGGTCATGCAGCAGCGTGTCACCTTCGGCCAGCGCAGCCAGCAGCAGTGCACGGTTGGAAATGCTCTTGGAGCCCGGCAGCCGCAGCGTGCCGCGTGCGGTGCTGACCGGAGGAAGATCGAGGAATTCGGTTTTCATCGTGCGTAAGCGGGGCCGGTCCGGCCCCTCAAGAGTTTCAGCCCTGGCGTTGTGCCCAGGCGGTACGGGCGGCCCGCGCGCTGCCGATGCGCGCTTCAAGGTCGGCGGCGTCGCCGGATTCGATCAGCTCCCGGTAGTACGCCAGTTCCGCCTCGTAGGCAGACAGTTCGGCCAGCAGCGCTTCGCGGTTGGCGAAGAAGATGTCGCGCCACATTTCGGGGTGACTGGCGGCAATGCGGGTGAAATCGCGGAAGCCGCCACCGGCGAGATTGAAGATTTCCTCCGCGTTCGGCCGCTCGGCCAGTTCCGACACCAGCGCGAAGGACAACAGATGAGGCAGGTGACTGACCGAAGCCAGCCAGCGGTCGTGATGTTCGGGCGTGGTTTCGCTGATCAGCGCACCGCACACCCGCCATGCCTGCCGCACGAGATCGACCGCGGCAGACTCGTTTTCGGCCAGCGGCGTCAGCACGACCCTGCGCTTTTCGTACAGATCTGCGCGGGCGGCGGACGGCCCGCTCTTTTCGGCGCCAGCAATCGGATGCCCGGGCACGAACTGGCCGATGCGCGCACCGAAACAGCGTCGGGCGGCCACCACCACATCGCCCTTTGTACTGCCGGCATCGGTCACCACGGTATGCGCAGACAGATGCGGCAGCATGCCGGCCATCACTGCGTCCATCTGGCCGACCGGCATGGCCAGCAACACCAGATCGGCGCCGTCCAGCGCAGCCGCCCAGTCGGATTCCGCGCGGTCTATCAGGCCCAGTTCGAGCGCTTCACGCTTGCTGTCGGCGCTGCGCCCGACACCGACCACCTCGCCCACCTGCCCGGCACGGCGCAGCGCCGCGGCGAACGAGCCGCCGATCAGGCCAACACCGACGACGACCAGGCGTCCGATCAGCGGTGCGCTCACGCCAGTGCCTTCTGCAGCGCTTCGATGAAGCGGGCGTTTTCGGATTCCAGCCCGATCGACACGCGCAGCCACTCGGGCATCGCGTAGCCGGCGATCGGCCGCACGATGACGCCCTGCTGCAGCAGCCGCTGGTTCACCGCCGCGCCGTCACCGGCGCGGAAGGCGATGAAATTGGCGTAGGAACGGATGTAGCCGATGCCGGCGCCGTCGAAGAAGGCTGACAGCTGTTGCAGGCCTGCCGCGTTCAGTTCGGCCGAACGGCGGACGAAGTCCTGATCGGCCAGCGCCGCCACCGCCGCAGCCAGACCGACACTGGTCACGTTGAAGGGCTGGCGCACACGGTTCAGCAGATCGATCACGTCCGGCTGACCGACGCCGTACCCGACCCGCAGACCCGCCAGTCCGTAGGCCTTCGAGAAGGTGCGCGACACCAGCAGATTCGGGTAGCGCGCCAGCCAGCGCGCGCTGTCGTAGGCCAGCGCGGCCGGAAGGTATTCGCTGTAGGCCTCGTCCAGCACCACCAGTACGTCGCGCGGCACCGAAGCGATGAAGCGTTCGAGCGGGCCGGCTTCGATGAAGGTGCCGGTCGGATTGTTCGGGTTGGCGATGAACACCACGCGCGTGTCGTCGCGGATGGCGGCGCGCATTGCATCCAGATCGCAGCCGAAATCACGGGCCGGCACTTCGATGCCGTCGGCACCGGCGGCCAGCGTCGCCAGCGGATACACCGCGAAGGCGTGCTTCGAATACACCGCACTGCGGCCCGGGCCGAGCAGTGCACGGGCGACCATTTCCAGCACGTCGTTGGAACCGTTGCCGAGCACGATCTGGTTCATGCCCACATCGTGGTGGCGTGATACCGCCTGCTTCAGTTCGAAGCCGTTGCCGTCCGGATAGCGCGGCACTTCGGCGATCGCCGCCAGCGCAGCCGCCTTTGCCCGCTCGCTCATGCCCAGCGGATTCTCGTTGGACGCCAGTTTGACGATGCCCGCCTCATCCAGCCCCATTTCACGCGCCAGTTCGGAGATCGGCTTGCCCGGCTGGTAGGGAGAGATCGAACGGATGTGCGCCGCGGCGCTGTCGAACACGCTCATGAGTTGTTCACCGAAACGGGGTAGGAACCGAGCACCTTGAGCGAACCGGCCTCGGCGCGAATGCGCGCCAGTGCGCGCGCCACCGCCGGATCACTCTGGTGACCTTCGACGTCTACATAGAACACGTACTGCCAGCCCCCGCTGCCGAAGCCGCGCACCGGCCGCGACTGCAGTTTGGTCATGCTCACGCCCTCTTCCGACAGCGGCTGCAGCAGACTCACCACCGCGCCGGCCTTGTTCTGCACAGTGAAGATGATCGACGTCTTGTCGCGACCGGACGGACCGGCATCGTGCTCGCCCAGCACCAGGAAGCGGGTGGTGTTGGCCGGGTCATCCTCGATGTTGGCGGCGAGGATTTTCAGGCCGTAGGCGTCGGCGGCCGCCTGCCCGGCAATCGCCGCGGCACGTTCCTCTTCCGATGCGCGGATGGCCGCCTCGGCATTGCTGGCGACGGCCACCACCGGCACGCCGGGCAGATTGCGGTTCAGCCATTCGTGACACTGCGCCAGCGATTGCGCGTGCGAATACACGCAGCGGATCTCGTTCAGCGGCGTGTCGCGCGTCATCAGGTTCTGCTCGACCCGCAGCATCACCTCGCCACACAGCATCTGGGTGGTGCTGAGCAGCATGTCCAGCGTGCGGCCGACCGCGCCCTCGGTCGAATTCTCGACCGGCACCACGCCGTAGGACGCGTTGCCCGATTCCACCGCGCGGAACACCTCGTCTATCGTGGACAGCGGCTGGAAGGTGGGCGCCGAACCGAAATGGCGACGGGCGGCGCTTTCCGAAAAGGTGCCGATCGGACCGAGGAAGGCCACGGTCAGCGGCTGTTCCAGCGCCAGACAGGCGGACATGATTTCGCGGAACACCGTCTTCACCGCCTGCGGCGGCAGCGGCCCCGGATTGTCGTCAGCAAGGCGACGCAGCACCTGGGCTTCGCGCTCCGGGCGGTAAATGTTGCCCTGCTTGATTTCGCCGATCCGGTGGGCATGGCGCGCGCGCTCGGAAATGAGCTGCAGCACCTGCGTGTCGATCGCATCGATGGCGTCGCGCAGTTTCAGAAGTTCGTCGTTCGGGCTCGGGTCGGTGGACATCGTTCAACCGTTCTTGCGTTCAAATTCAGTCATGTAGTCGGCCAGCGCCTGGGCACCGGCCAGCGGCATCGCGTTGTAAAGCGAGGCGCGCATGCCGCCAGTGGCGCGGTGACCTTTCAGGTTCAGCAGGCCGCGCCGGCGGGCACCATCGAGGAAGCGCTGTTCCAGGCGCGGTTCGCGCAGGAAGAAAGGCACATTCATGCGCGAGCGCGATGCCGGCTGTATGCGGTTGATGTAGAGCGAGGAGGCGTCGATCGCAGCGTAGATCTTCTGCGCCTTCTCCACGCCGAAGCGGGCCATTTCCGCCACGCCCCCTGCCTTGCGGACATGCTCGAATACCAGGCCAGCCACCCAGATCGCGAACGCTGCCGGCGTGTTGTACATCGAATCCCATTCGACGTGCCGCGCGTACTTCATCACCGAGGGCACGCCCGCACGCACTCGCCCCAGCAGATCGTCGCGCACGATGACGATGGCCAGTCCGGCCGGGCCGATGTTCTTTTGCGCGCCAGCGTAGATCAGGCCGTAGCGCGCCACGTCGATCGGTCGTGACAGGATGTTGGACGACATGTCGGCCACCAGCGGCACGCTGCCGGTGTCCGGATCGCCGTCGAATTCGACGCCGCCTATCGTTTCGTTGCTGCAGATGTGCACATAGGCCGCAGCCGGATCAAGCTGCCAGCCCGCGCGGTCAGGCACGCGGTCGAATTCGCTGTCGGCTGCGCTGGCGGCGATGCGCACATTTACCAGCGCGCTCGCTTCGGCCATCGCCTTGTCCGACCAGTAGCCGGTGTGGATGTAGTCAGCGCTCTCGCCCGGCTGCGCGAGATTGAGCGGCACCATCGCGAAATGCGGCGTCGCGCCGCCGTGCAGGAACAGGATGTGATGCGACTCCGGCACTGCAAGCAGCGCGCGCAGATCGGCCTTGGCGCGGGCGAGGATGTCGGCGAAATGCTCACTCCGGTGGCCGAGCTCCATCGCCGAATAGCCTTCGCCGCGGAAGTCCTGCCACTCACGCGCGACGCGTTCGATCACCGCGTCCGGCATCATGGCCGGACCGGCTCCGAAGTTGTACGCGCGCTCACCCATGGGCCGCCTTATGCCTCGCCGCCGTCCTCGCCCTCGGCATCCACCTCGCCGCCGGCGTCCTGCTCGCCCTCCTGCTCCAGATCCTGTTCGCTGTCGCTCTCGATCACCTTTTCAAGACCGGCCAGACGGGTACCGTCATCCAGATTGATCAGCGTCACGCCCTGGGTGGACCTGCCCATTTCGCGGATATCCGCGACGCGGGTGCGGATGAGCACGCCACCAGTCGAAATGAGCATGATTTCGTCGGTGGTTTCCACCAGCACCGCGCCGACCACGCCGCCATTGCGCTCGCTGGTCTGGATGGCGATCACACCCTTGGTGCCGCGGCCGTGCTTCGGATATTCGGTAACACGGGTGCGCTTGCCGAAGCCGTTTTCGGTCGCGGTCAGCACGCTCAGTTCGTCGTTCTTGGACACCAGCATGCAGATCACGCTCTGGCCGTCTTCCAGCATCATGCCGCGCACGCCGCGGGCGGTACGGCCCATCGGCCGCACGTCCGCCTCGGCGAAGCGCACCGCCTTGCCGGCGTCGGAGAACAGCATGATGTCGTCCGAGCCGTCGGTAATGGCCACGCCGATCAGCGCGTCGCCTTCGTCCAGATCGACCGCGATGATGCCGGCCTTGCGCGGGTTGCTGAAATCGGTAAGCGGCGTCTTCTTGACCGTGCCGCGACCGGTGGACATGAAGATGTAGTGGTTCTCGTCGAACTCCTTCACCGGCAGCACCGCAGTGATCTTCTCGCCATCGAGCAGCGGGAACAGATTCACGATGGGCTTGCCGCGCGAGTTGCGCGAACCTTCCGGCACTTCATACACCTTGAGCCAGTACACGCGGCCGCGGTTCGAGAAGCACAGGATGTAGTCGTGGGTGTTGGCGACGAACAGCTGGTCGACGAAATCGTCGTCCTTCACCGCCGCCGCCTGCTTGCCACGGCCGCCGCGCTTCTGCGAGCGGTAGTCGGCCAGCGGCTGACGCTTGAAGTAGCCGCCGTGCGACAGCGTGACCACCATGTCCTGCTGGGCGATCAGGTCCTCGATGCCGAGGTCCTGGGTGTGCACGATGATTTCCGACTTGCGCGCGTCGCCGAACTGTTCGCGGATCTGGCGCATTTCGTCGGAAATGATCTGGTTGATCCGCTCCGGGCGGGCCAGGATGTCGAGCAGGTCGATGATCTGCTCGATCACTTCCCGGTACTCGGCGGTGATCTTTTCCTGCTCCAGCCCGGTCAGGCGGGCCAGCTGCATGTCGAGAATGGCCTTGGCCTGCACGTCCGACATGCGGTAGCCGTCAGCGAACGAACCGAAGGCCGGGTCCAGTCCGTCCGGACGGAAGCCGTCGGCGCCGGCGCGGGTCAGCATCTGTTCGACCAGCGTAGACGTCCACACCCGCGCCATCAGCGCGGTCTGCGCTTCCGAGCGCGACGGCGACGCCTTGATCAGCGCGATGATTTCGTCGATGTTGGACAGCGCGACCGCCAGACCTTCCAGCACGTGGCCGCGTTCGCGCGCCTTGCGCAGCTCGTACACGGTGCGGCGGGTGATCACCTCGCGCCGGTGCGACAGGAAGCAGCCCAGCATGTCGCGCAGGTTGAGCAGGCGCGGGCGGCCGTCGACCAGCGCCACCATATTCATGCCGAAGGTGTCCTGCAGCTGCGTCAGCTTGTACAGATTGTTCAGGATGACTTCCGGCACTTCGCCGCGCTTCAGCTCGACCACCACGCGCATGCCCGACTTGTCGGACTCGTCGCGGATGTCGGAAATGCCTTCGACCTTCTTGTCATTCACCAGCTCGGCGATGCGCTCGAGCAGGGTTTTCTTGTTCACCTGGTAGGGCAGCTCGTCGACGATGATGGCCTGACGGTTGCCGCGGTCGATGTCCTCGAAGTGGGTGCGCGCACGCATCACGACGCGGCCGCGGCCGGTCAGATAGCCTTCGCGCACGCCGGACAGGCCGTAGATGAGGCCGCTGGTCGGGAAGTCCGGCGCCTGAACGATGTCGATCAGCGTCTCGATCGGCGTGTCCGGCTCGGCCAGCAGCAGCTGGCAGGCGTCAAGCACTTCGGCCAGGTTGTGCGGCGGAATGTTGGTGGCCATGCCGACCGCGATGCCCGCGCTGCCGTTGATCAGCAGATTCGGTATGCGGCTGGGCAGCACCAGCGGCTCCTGCTCCTTGCCGTCGTAGTTCGGCCCGAAATCGACGGTTTCCTTGTCGATGTCGGCCAGCAGTTCGGCCGCGATCTTGTCCAGACGGCACTCGGTGTAACGCATCGCCGCGGCGTTGTCGCCGTCGACCGAACCGAAGTTGCCCTGGCCGTCGATCAGCGTGTAGCGCAGCGAGAAGTCCTGCGCCATCCGCACCAGCGTGTCGTAGATCGCCGAGTCGCCGTGCGGGTGGTACTTACCCATCACGTCACCGACCACGCGCGCACACTTCACGTACGGGCGGCTGTGGGTGATGTTCGCCTCGTGCATCGCGAACAGCACACGCCTGTGCACCGGTTTCAGGCCGTCGCGCACATCGGGCAGCGCACGGCCGACGATCACGCTCATCGCGTAATCAAGGTAGGAGTGCCGCATCTCGTCTTCGAGCGAAATGGGCAGCGTTTCCTTGGCAAAAGATGTGGTCATCGGGGGATAGGACGGACGTCGGCTGTATGTTGGAGTGAACCCGGTCTGCGAACGCCGGTTTGTTCAGCCAAACCGGGAGTTTAACATGCAGCCGTATGCCGTTCCGGGTCACAGCACCGGCGGCCGACCGACTACACTGCGCAGCCCTGCTCATCGCGCCATAGACCCACCCTGCCATGCACGCCCCTGTCACGCCGATCGACATCGACCTGCTGATCGAAGCACGCTGGATCATTCCGGTCGAACCGGCCGGCCAGGTGCTCGAGCACCATGCGGTCGCGATACGCAACGGACGCATCCTCGACCTGCTGCCGTCGGATCAGGCGCGCCAGCGCTACCGCCCGCAGATGCTGCGTACGCTGGGCGAGCACGTGCTCATTCCCGGTCTGGTCAATCTGCACGCACACGCCGCGATGAACCTGCTGCGCGGCTACGCCGACGACCTGCCTCTGATGCGCTGGCTCACCGAAAGGATCTGGCCGGCCGAACAGAAACACGTAAGCCACGACTTCGTGCGCGACGGCACGCTGCTGGCCTGCGCCGAAATGCTGCGCGGTGGCGTGACCACCTTCAGCGACATGTACTTCTTCCCGGACGCCGCCGCCGAAGCGGCGCTGGAAGCCGGCATACGCGCTGCGCTGGGTGTCGTCGTGCTGGAGTTCCCGAGCGCCTGGGCCAGCGACGCCGACCAGTACCTGAGCAAGGGACTGGCGGTGCGCGACCGCTTCAAGCACGAACCCCTGCTGCATTTCACGCTCGCGCCACACGCGCCCTACACGGTGTCGGATGGCACTTTCGAGCGCATCCGTACGCTGGCCGAACAGCTGTCGCTGCCCATCCACATGCACGTGCATGAAACCCGCGACGAAATCGAACGCAGCCTGAGCGAACATGGTGTGCGCCCGCTGGAACGCCTGCACCGTCTCGGCCTGGTCGGGCCGGAGCTGATCGCGGTACACGCGATACATCTGGACGACGCGGACATCGCACTGCTGGCCCGCCAGGGTGCCAGCGTCGCCCACTGCCCGACGTCGAACATGAAACTGGCCAGCGGCGCCAGCCCGATGTCCGCCCTGCTGGCCGCCGGCGTGAATACCGGCCTGGGCAGCGACGGCGTGGCCAGCAACAATCGCCTCGACCTGTTCCAGGAAATGCGGCACGCAGGTCTGATGGCCAAACTGACCAGCGGCGATGCGGCCGCCCTTCCGGCCGACCGGCTATTGCACATGGCAACGCTCGGCGGCGCGCGTGCGCTGGGCATCGAACACGAAACCGGATCAATCCGTCCCGGAAAGAGCGCGGACCTGTGCGCCATCAGCCTTGATGAGGCGGAAACCCGCCCGTGCTATTCGCCACTTTCCCACCTTGTATATGCTGCCGGCCGGGAACACGTGACCGATGTTTGGGTCGCAGGTACAGCGCGCGTAGCGCAGGGGAATTTGTTGCACCTGCACAACAATGATTTGAAGGCGCGCGCGCGCCTGTGGCAAAATCAGGTGGCTCTATAACGGCTTGCGGCTCTTATTTTCTGGATTGCCGCCCGGCATATCCGCAGTTCAATGCGGGTTTGCCGCCAGTTTTGCCTGTCAGGTCCAAGGCAGGCGGGCAGGCCGGTTGACAACCGCTTCAAGTTTCATAAGAGGGGATCATGCTCAAACAACTGACGCAAAAACCGCTGCTCATCGCCCTGCTGGCCGCCACGGCCGGTTTCGCTTCCTCCACCGCCTCGGCCATCGAAGACATCAAGGTCGATCCGAAACTGAAGGCACACATTCCCTACGTGATCGACGCCCGCGGCGTGGTCGCCCGCAGCGCCACCGGCCTGTGCTGGAGAACCGGTTACTGGACCCCGGCCTACGCCGCGTCGGTGCCGGAAGTCGGCTGCGCCTGCGACAAGGACCTGCTGCCGAAGGACGTGTGCGAAAAGCCGGCTCCGGCTGCCGCCCCGGCTCCGAAGGCTGAACAGCCCGCCGCTCCGGCCGCCGCTCCGGCTCCGAAGCCCGCCGCACAGAAGATCACCCTGTCGGCCGACGCCCTGTTCGACTTCGACAAGGCCACCCTGCGTCCGGAAGGAAAGTCCAAGATCGACGAAGCGGTCAGCAAGCTCAGCTCGATCGACCTGGAAGTAATCATCGCCGTTGGCCACGCCGACCGCATCGGCAAGGACAAGTACAACCAGACCCTGTCGGAAAAGCGTGCTGCCGCCGTCAAGGATTACCTGGTGAGCAAGGGCGTTGAAGCCAACCGCGTGTACACCGAAGGCAAGGGCGAAACCCAGCCGGTGACCGGCGACAGCTGCAAGAAGCTGGGCAAGGATCACCGCAGCAACAAGAAGCTGGTGGATTGCCTGCAGCCGGACCGCCGCGTGGAAATCGAGATCATCGGCACCCAGAAGTAATCGGGTTCCCCGGTCTCACGAAAAGCCCTGCACACGTGCAGGGCTTTTTTTCGCCCTGGCTCCGGCCGAAGGCTTAACATTCTGCCCTTTCCGGGAAACCCCGCCCCGCACAGGACTGTCTTCCGCACATGACCACACATCTGAATGCCGACCCGCTCGAACTGGAAAAATTTTCCGAGCTGGCCCACCGCTGGTGGGATCCGGAATCGGAATTCAAGCCGCTGCACGACATCAATCCGCTGCGCCTCGACTGGATAGACCGCTGCGTCGGCCTGGCCGACAAACGGGTGCTGGACGTGGGTTGCGGCGGCGGCATCCTGGCTGAAAGCATGGCGGTACGCGGCGCCACGGTGACCGGCATCGACCTCGGAGAAAAGGCGCTTTCGGTGGCGCGGCTGCATCTGCTGGAAAGCGGACAGAAGGCGGAATACCTTCTGCAGTCGGCGGAAGACCACGCTGCCGCACGCCCCGGTCAGTACGACGTGGTCACCTGCATGGAAATGCTGGAACACGTGCCGGACCCGACCAGCATCGTACGGGCCTGCGCCACGCTGGTCCGGCCCGGCGGCACCGTGTTCTTTTCCACGCTGAACCGCAATCCGAAGTCCTGGCTGTTCGCGGTCGTCGGGGCGGAATACTTGCTGCGTCTGCTGCCGCGCGGCACTCATGAATACGAAAAAATGATCAAACCGTCCGAACTGGCGCGCGACGCGCGAGCGGTGGGCCTGCGTGAAGCGGAATTGCTGGGCATGAGCTACAACCCGCTCACCAAGGTGTATTCGCTCGGCCGCGACACTGCGGTCAATTACCTGATGCGGTGCGTGCGCGATGAGTGAAGTGCACATACGCGGCGTGCTGTTCGACCTCGACGGCACGCTGGCCGACACCGCCCCCGATCTGGGCGGCGCGCTGAATCGGCTGCGGCTGGAACAGGGACTGGACGAACTGCCGGCTGAAACGCTGCGGCCGCACACCTCGGCCGGCGCACGCGGGCTGATCGGCGCCGGCTTCGGCATCACGCCGGACGACCCGCGCTACGCGGCGCTGGCAGAACGCTTCCTGGCGCTGTACGAATCGGCGCTGTGCGTCGACACAAGGCTGTTCGACGGCATGGGCGAAGTGCTCACCCGACTCGAGCAGGCGGGCATCCCCTGGGGCGTGGTGACCAACAAGGCGGCGCGCTTCACCGTGCCGCTGATGCGCGAACTCGGGCTGCATGAGCGGGCGACCAGCATCGTCAGTGGCGACAGCGTTCCGGTACCGAAGCCGGATCCGGCCGGACTGAAGCTTGCGGCGTCAGAACTGGGCGTCGACGCCGCGATCTGCCTGTATGTCGGCGACGACGAACGCGACATACAGGCAGCGCAGGCCGCAGGCATGCCTTCGGTGGCCGCCGCCTTCGGCTATCTCGGCTGCGCCCGGCACCACAGCGAATGGGGCGCCGACCACACCATCCACCACCCGCTGGAACTTCTGACCCTCTTGTAATCGGTCAAGGTGATACCATCTACCGCTGACTGGGGGCGACCTGGTCTCGACGTGGGTCGCGAAACAGCGCAGGGCATACCGAGGGTCGGAGTACCTCGTAAATCCAACCGAAAATTAGATAGTCGCCAACGACCAATCTTACGCTCTGGCCGCTTAAGGCCGGACGCTGCACCGACTGATTAGCGGGTCGGGCCGGGCAACCGGTCGCAGCGCCATTAACAGCTAAAGTAAGGGTGCACTCTGCCGCGTGGTGCATCACGAAAATTCAGCGGATCGCCTTTCATCAGCCTGCCAGGTCGGCGGGTGACGGGTTAGATCAAATGGCCAGGCTAAGTATGTAGAACTGTCTGCGTAGGGCTTGCGGACGCGGGTTCGATTCCCGCCGCCTCCACCAAGAATGCGATAACCCACTGACTCGTCAGTGGGTTTTTCGTTTGTGCCATCCGCTCGGCACGAAAGCTTGACCGGCATGCCACTGAGGTCTCACGCCCTACGGGCGGAACAGCACGTATTGCCCGCAGAAGCGGACGACCTGCCCCCGATTCCTGCGCATGGCCGCCTCACCAGGGAGTACGCCCTCAATCCGGCGCCTGAACCCGGGCTGAGGCAACCGCTTCCTCCAGCATCCGTGCCACCGCTGCGTTGTCCCGTACCGGGCGCAGCGCCTGATAAAGCGTTTCCGCCTGCGGGTAGGTCCGGCGCAACAGATTGAGCCACTGCTTGGCCCGGCCAGCCGCATGCCGGGCCTCGACATGAGCCAGCACGCGCTGCCAGTAACCGGTCAGCGCCGGCGCGATGCGCGGCCAGTCGCGCGCCGGATCACCCTCATCGTCGCCTGCCAGCCGCGCACGGATGCGTTCAACCAGCAACGGGTCGGCCACCGCACCGCGCCCCAGCATCACGTCGCGCAGACCGCTCTCGCTGCGGCAGCGCAGGTAATCGTCCGCGCTCCAGATTTCGCCATTGGCCACCACCGGCACCGGCACCGCCTCGGCGATGCGCGCGATCCACGGCCAGTGGGCAGGCGGCTTGTAGCCGTCGAGCTTGGTGCGGGCGTGCACCACGATCATGTCGGCCCCGCCCCCGGCCAGGGCCTGCGCCGCTTCGATCGCGCGCGAGGTGTCGCGCACGCCCAGCCGCATCTTGGCGGTGAAGGGCACGCGACCGGCCACTGCGCGGCCGACCGCGGACACGATGTCGTGCAGCAGCTCGGGTTCGTCCAGCAGCACCGCGCCACCGCGGTGACGGTTTACGGTCGGTGCCGGACAGCCGAAATTCAGATCGATGCCGGCCGGCTTCAGGCGGGCCAGCTGGTCGGCATTGGCCGCCAGCTGCTGCGGGTCGGAACCCAGCAGCTGCACCCGCACCGGCACGCCGCCTTCAGTGCGTGACGCGGTGTGCAGTTCGGGCGCCACCCGCTGGAAACTTCGCGGCGGCAGCACGCCGTCGGTCACCCGCACGAATTCGGTCACGCACCAGTCGTAGTGCGCCAGCCGGGTCACCTCGGCGCGCAGGCGCGCGTCGAGCAGCCCTTCCATCGGCGCAAGCAGCAGGCGGGGCGAAACAGCGGAAACGGGCGGCGGGGACATGGGCGGAAAAGCGGACGGCGAGGCCGGATTATCGCCCAGCAGGCGGGGACGGCGGTGGCACGGCACTCGCCTGAACTCCGCAACGATCGGAAGATTGTGCGCAATCAACCGGCCGGATCGCGGCGGGGGCGCCGCTCCCACAGGAACGGCAGCGCGCGTGGCAGATGCCGTGGGAGATTCTATGTTTGAGCGCAAGCGTTTTCGTGTTGTTGAGGGACGTAGTCGGAGGCGTTCTTCATTAGCGAGAAGGCGACCCTTGCGAGCTTTCTGGCCAGAGCGACCAGCGCCTGGGTGCGGCTGAATCCGCGCTGGAGCATGCGCTGGTAGAAGGGCTGCCAGGTACTGGATCGGCTGGCGGCCATGGCGGCGTTGTAGAGCAGGCGGCGCATCTCGGCATCGCCCTTCTTGCTGAGCACCCCGCGTCCGCGCTGGGTGCCCGACTGACGCACGGTCACATCCAGGCCGAGGAAGGCGATGAAGGCATCGGCCCGGCCGAATGGGGCGCGGTGGAAGGTGGCGCACAGACCGGCGGCGGTGAGTGTGCCGATGCCTTCAACCTTCAGGATGCGCCGGTACGGGTCGCCCCAGCCGCTGGTGCCGATCAGCGCGGCGATGCGCTGCTCCAGCCGTTTGATCAGCGCCTGGATCCGCTCGGTGACGGCCCGCACCTGGCGGGTGAAGCCGGGCAGCTCCTCCATGCTCTGACGCATGCGGCCCAGGCAACGCACCAGGGTGGCGCGACGGCGCAACAGGGCGCGCAGGTCGGTCACCGCACGGGGCGGCAGCGAGAACGGGCGCAGACGCGCCCCTTCGTGGGCGAGATAGCGGGCGATCAGCCCCGCGTCGTGCCGATCGGTCTTGGCACGCTGGCCCAGCGTGTCGCGGTATCTGGACAGCGTGTAGCCGTCGATCAGATACACCCGATGACCGGCGCCGATGAGCAGCTCGACCAGCGCGCGGTGGTAGGTGCCGGTGGATTCGCAGGCGATGTGGCAGGCGCCCGGGGGCAAGGTGCGCAGCCAGCCGCGGATGGCCTGGGCGGTGTTGTCGATGTGCAGCACCGGCGAGCGGCCGTACTCGGCGATGTCCAGCCAGCGCTTGGAGACGTCGATGCCAAAGCGGGGGGATTCGGTCTGACTTGTCACGATGAGCACCTCCGGACTATGGTTGAAGGGCTTGTCGGGGTCACCTGGGCACAGGCTTGCAGGATATGGTCGGTACCGTGACGGACGCGGTCCGAAGGATTCCTCATCGGTGCTCGGGGGTGAAGGCGGGACATCTCTCCCACTGTCTGTACGTGCTTGCCGTCAGATGCGGCGCTCGTCCCTCCGCCCGATAAGCGTCCACTACTACGCTTGCCGTAGATGAACATACAAGCGGCGCCCCCGCCGCGATTCAGCCTGTGAATGGAGAGCCCGCTCTGCCGCGCCCGCGAGCGCATCACGCGGCACGGCAGGTGAAGCCGCCTCGCTCAGCCCGGCTTGCGGAAGCTGAAGTGCCCCGCCGCATCGGCGTCGACCGCGATCACGTCCTTCGGCCCGAAGCTGCCGTCGAGGATGCGCTTCGACAGCGGGTTCTCGATGTGTTCCTGGATCGCGCGCTTCAGCGGCCGTGCGCCGAACACCGGGTCGAAGCCGGCCTTGCCGATCTCGGCCAGCGCCGCGTCCGATACCTGCAGGCCCATGTCCAGCTTGGCCAGGCGCTTTTCCAGATAGGCGAGCTGTATCTTCGCGATGCTCTGGATATTGCGTTCGTCCAGCGCGTGGAACACCACCACTTCGTCGATCCGGTTGATGAATTCCGGCCGGAAGAAGGTTTTCACCTCGCCCATCACCGCCAGCTTGACCACGGCGTAATCGGAATCCGCCATCTGCTGGATCATCTGGCTGCCGAGGTTGGAGGTCATCACGATGACCGTGTTCTTGAAATCCACCGTGCGGCCCTGGCCGTCGGTCATGCGACCGTCGTCCAGCACCTGCAGCAGCACGTTGAACACGTCCGGATGCGCTTTCTCGACCTCGTCGAACAGGATGACGCTGTAGGGCTTGCGCCGCACCGCCTCGGTCAGATAGCCGCCCTCGTCGTAACCGACATAGCCCGGCGGCGCGCCGATCAGGCGGCTCACCGAGTGCTTCTCCATGAATTCGCTCATGTCGATGCGGATCAGGTGCTCTTCCGAATCGAACAGGAATTCGGCCAGCGTCTTGCACAGTTCGGTTTTGCCGACACCGGTCGGGCCGAGGAACAGGAAGCTGCCGTACGGGCGGTTCTCGTCGCTGAGGCCGGCGCGCGAGCGACGGATGGCATCCGACACCAGGCGCACCGCCTCGTCCTGACCGATCACCCGCTGATGCAGGCGGTCTTCCATCTTCAGCAGCTTTTCGCGCTCGCCCTGCATCATCTTGCTGACCGGAATGCCGGTCGCGCGCGACACCACCTCGGCGATTTCCTCTGCGCCCACTTCGGTGCGCAGCAGCTTGTTCTGCGGCTTCGCGTCGCCGCCGTTCTTCTCGGCCTGCTTCAGCTGCGCTTCCAGTTCCGGCAGACGCCCGTACTGCAGCTCGGCCAGCTTGTCGAACTGGCCCTTGCGCTGCAGGTCGGCCATCTGCACCCGCACCTTCTCGATCTCTTCCTTGATGTGGGCGCTGCCGACGACCTGCGCCTTCTCGGCCTTCCAGATCTCTTCCAGATCGTTGAATTCGCGCTGCAGCTTGACCAGTTCGTCCTCGATCAGGCCAAGCCGGCGGATGGACGCCTCGTCCTTTTCCTTCTTCACCGCCTCACGCTCGATCTTCAGCTGGATCATGCGGCGTTCGAGCTTGTCCATCGACTCCGGCTTGGAGTCGATTTCCATCTTGATGCGCGCCGCCGCCTCGTCGATCAGGTCGATCGCCTTGTCCGGCAGGAAGCGGTCGGTGATGTAGCGATGGCTCAGTTCGGCCGCGGCGACGATGGCCGGATCGGTGATGTCGACGCCGTGGTGCAGTTCGTATTTCTCCTGCAGGCCACGCAGGATGGCGATGGTCGCCTCCACCGTGGGCTCGTCCACAAGCACCTTCTGGAAGCGGCGCTCCAGTGCGGCGTCCTTCTCGATGTACTTGCGGTATTCGTCCAGCGTGGTGGCGCCGATGCAGTGCAGTTCGCCGCGCGCCAGCGCAGGCT
Organism: Methyloversatilis universalis EHg5; assembly: GCF_000378945.1. Taxonomy (GTDB): domain Bacteria; phylum Pseudomonadota; class Gammaproteobacteria; order Burkholderiales; family Rhodocyclaceae; genus Methyloversatilis; species Methyloversatilis universalis_A. Next base: position 2,885,978 of record NZ_KB900539.1, read on the forward strand.
TCAGCATGTTGCCGGCGTCGATCGCGCCCTCAGCCTTGCCGGCGCCGACCATGGTGTGGATTTCGTCGATGAACAGGATGATGCGGCCTTCGTCCTTGGCCACCTCGTTCAGCACCGACTTCAGCCGCTCCTCGAATTCGCCGCGGAACTTGGCGCCGGCCAGCAGGCCGGCCATGTCCAGCACCAGCACGCGCTTGCCCTTCAGCGTTTCCGGCACTTCCTCATTGACGATGCGCTGCGCCAGCCCTTCGACGATGGCGGTCTTGCCCACGCCGGGCTCGCCGATCAGCACCGGATTGTTCTTGGTGCGCCGCTGCAGGATCTGGATCGCGCGGCGGATTTCGTCATCGCGGCCGATCACCGGGTCAAGCTTGCCCTGGGCGGCGCGTTCGGTCAGGTCGATGCAGTACTTCTTCAGCGCCTCGCGCGATCCTTCGGCTTCGGCCGAACCGACCGACGAGCCGCCGCGCACCTGTTCCACCGCCTTTTCCAGCGCGGCGCGCTCCAGCCCGGCCTGCTTCAGCAGACGGCCCAGTTCGCCCTTGTCCGCAGTGGCGGCGAGCAGGAACATTTCCGAGGCGATGAACTGGTCGCCGCGCTTCTGCGCCTCGCGGTCGGCGACATTGAGCAGATTGGTCAGATCGCGACCGATCTGCACCTCGCCGCCGTGGCCCTCGACCGTGGCGATGCGCGACAGCGCCTCATCCACCGCCTTCTTCAGCGGCGCGACATTGACGCCGGCACGCTGCAACAGCGACGCGGTCGAGCCGTCGTCCTGATTCAGCAGCGCCAGCATCAGGTGGGCCGGCTCGATGTACTGGTGGTCGCGACCGACCGCCAGGCTCTGGGCATCGGCCAGCGCCTGCTGGAATTTGGTGGTGAGCTTGTCGAAACGCATGAACGCCTCCGTGAACTTGATCTGGACGCTATCTGGGGCAAACGATCCGCTTTTCAACCGGCAAACGCTTGATGCCGGTCAAATGCGGCGGTCACGTCCGGTAAAGTGATGTCATCGCACGCCACACGCTTCCGATGCCGCAGACGCCGCCCCACAACAGCAAGATCATGAGCGCCGCCGACGCGGTGGCGCGCATTCCGGATGGCGCCACGCTGGCCACCACCGGCTTCGTCGGCATCGGCTTCGCCGAACATCTGGCGATCGCAGTGGAACAGCGCTTCCTCGACAGCGGCGCGCCGCGCGACCTCACGCTGGTGTACGCCGCCGGCCAGGGCGATGGCAAGCACCGCGGGCTGAACCACTTCGGGCACGCCGGTCTGGTAAAGCGCGTGATCGGCGGCCACTGGGGGCTGGTGCCGCGGCTGCAGGCGCTGGCGGTGAGCAATCGCATCGAGGCGTGGAATCTGCCGCAGGGCGTCATTTCCCAGCTGTTCCGCGACATCGCCGCACACCGGCCGGGCCAGCTCACCCGGGTCGGGCTGGATACCTTCGTCGATCCGCTGCACGGCGGCGGCAAGATCAACGCGATCACCACCGCCGATCTGGTGCAGCGCATGCAGATCGGCGGCGAGGATTTCCTCTTCTACAAGGCCTTCCCGATTCACGTCGCACTGGTGCGCGGCAGCACCGCGGACCCGGACGGCAACATGACGATGGAGCGCGAAGCGCTGACCCAGGAGGCGCTGTCGGTCGCCATGGCGGCGCACAACAGCGGCGGTCTGGTCATCGTGCAGGTCGAGCGCACGATCGGCCGCGGCGAACTGAACCCGCGCCAGGTGAAGGTGCCGGGCGTGCTGGTCGATTGCGTCGTCGTGTCGCCGCCTGAGCACCATCAGCAGACCTTCGCCACCGCCTACAGCCCGGCCTATGCCGGTGAAACCCGGCTGGGCGCCGAAGCGCTGCCGGCGATGGCGCTGGACATCCGCAAGGTGATCGCCCGCCGCGCCGCACTCGAACTGCAGCCGGGCCACGTGGTGAATCTGGGCATCGGCATGCCGGAGGGCGTGGCCGCGGTGGTGGCCGAAGAAGGCCTGATGGACGACCTGACGCTGACCGCCGAACCCGGCGTGATCGGCGGCATACCGGCCGGCGGCCTCGATTTCGGCGCTGCGGTGAATACCCAGGCGGTAATCGACCAGCCCTACCAGTTCGATTTCTACGACGGCGGCGGCCTGGACATCGCCTTCCTCGGTCTCGCTCAGGCCGACGCCGAAGGCAATGTGAACGTGTCGCGCTTCGGCCACCGTCTGGCCGGCGCCGGCGGCTTCATCAACATTTCGCAGAACGCGCGCAGGCTGGTGTTCGTCGGCAGCTTCACCGCCGGCGACGCCGACATCGCGGTGCGCGACGGCCGGCTCGACATCCGCACCGAAGGGCGCAGCCGCAAGTTCGTGCAGGCGGTCGAACACCGCACCTTCAGCGGCCGTGAAGCGCGCCGGCGCGGGCAGGAAGTGCTGTACGTGACCGAGCGTGCGGTGTTCCGGCTGGCGGAAGACGGCCTGGAAGTGATTGAAATCGCGCCGGGTATCGACCTCGCGCGCGGCGTGTTCGCCCACATGGATTTCACGCCGCGCGTGTCGCCGCTGCTGCGCCCGATGGAGACGCGGCTTTTTGCCGACAGCGTCATGGCACTGGCCGCACAGTGGCGGCACAATGCGGATGGATCGTCCTGAAGCTGCGGCGCACGACGGCGCGGTCGACCGACGAACAGTTCCCCACCCAGAGAGGAGTTGCGCACGATGAACAAGACCGAACAGATGTCAGAGCTGCAGAAGAAGAACATCGAAGCCGCCATGCGTCTGGCCCAGCTGTCGATGGACAACTCGCAGCGCATCATGCAGCTGCAGGTGGACACCGCCCGCGCCCTGTTCGAGGAAAGCGTCAGCAACGCCCGTGCGGTATCTGAAACCCGGGAACCGGTGGCTCAGGTCGAACTGCGCGCCCGGCTGGCACGCAACACCACCGAAAAGATGCTGGGCTGCGCACGCCAGATAGCCGAAATCACCGCCGAGACGCAGGCGGAATTCGGCCGTCTGGTCGGCGAACAGCTCAACAGCGGCGGCACCGACCTGATGGACAGCCTGCGCAAGATGCTGGCCGGCATGCCGATCAACAGCCAGCAGTCCATGGGTTCGATGCAGGAAGCGATGGACAAGGCGCGCAGCGCCTTCGAACAGATCAGTTCGGTGGCGCGCACCGCCTTCCAGCAATTCGGCACTGCGGCCAGCGCGGCACCGAAAACGGCGGCTGCGGCCGCCACGGCAGCGGCAAACGCAGCGGCTTCCGCCGCTTCGGCGGCCACCAGCGCAGCGACCGCCGCCACCGCAGCCGCAGTGCGTGCAGCCACCGAGGCTGCACCGGCCGCAAAGCCTGCAGCCGCCAAGTCTGCGAGCAAGGCCGCCCCGAAAGCGGCGGCAAAACCGGCCGCAAAACCGGCCGCGAAACCCGCAGCCAAGGCCGCCGCACCGAAGGCGGCCGCCAAACCGGCCGCACGCAAGAAGCCGTCGGCCTGATCGAATCGCCGGATGAGGGCGCCTGATTCGGATTCCTGATTCAGGCGCCTGATCGATCCCCCTGGGCGACCGGGCAACCGGCCGCTCAGGAGCGGATCAGCCTCAGATTGCGCACCGGCGCCTCCGCCGGCGCGAGCAGGCCTTCGGCCACCACGGTTTCCGCCGGCAGCGGCTTGGAAAACAGATAGCCCTGCACCAGATCGCACTGGTGGCTGGCCAGCAGATTGAGCTGCTCGACCGTTTCCACGCCTTCGGCCACCACCCGCATGCCCAGCCCGTGCGCCAGCGCGATGGTGGCGCGCACGATGGCCGCGTCATCCGGATCGGTCACCAGATCGCGCACGAAGGAGCGATCCACTTTCAGTTCGTCGATCGGGAAGCGCTTCAGGTAGGACAGCGACGAATAGCCGGTGCCGAAATCGTCTACCGACAGATGCACGCCCAGCGCGCGGATGTCGGCCAGCAGCGCGGCCACGTGGTCCACATCGCCCATGGCGGTGCTTTCGGTCAGTTCCAGCCGCAGCAGCGAAGGTGCGATGCGCGACTGCCGCAGCGCCTGTTCGACCCGCCGCGCAAGCGAACGGCCCAGGCACTGCCGCGCCGACACGTTGACCGCCACCGGCACCGCCGCCAGCCCCTGGCGCGACCAGTCGGCAATCTGCAAGGTCACCTCCTGCAGCACCCAGTCGCCGATGGACTCGATCAGGCCGGACTCTTCCGCCACCGCGATGAAGTCGCCGGGCAGCAGCAGCAGGCCGTCGTGCCGGCGGAAGCGCAGCAGCGCCTCGAACGCGGCCAGCCGGCCGGTGGCCAGTTCGTACTGTGGCTGGTAATGCACCTCGAACCGGTCGTCGTCGAGGCCGTTGCGCAGGTCGGCTTCCAGTTCTATCCAGTCACGCGTACCGGCACTCATGTCATGCGCGTAGAAATGGATGGCCGCACCCGACTGCGACTTGCTGCGGTACATCGCGGTGTCGGCCATCGCGAACAGCACGTCGGCGTCGTCGCTGTCCTCGTGCGCGATCGCGATGCCGATGCTGCACGAGAAGCGGAAATCGACGTCGTCCAGCGTGATCACCTGACCCACCGCCTGCATCACCTTGGCCGCCACCCGGGCCACCGCGTCACGGTCGGCCAGACCCTGCAGGATGATCATGAATTCGTCGCCGCCCCAGCGCGCCACCGTGTCGCCGACCCGGCACACGGTGCGCAGCCGGCTGGCCAGCGTGGTGAGCACCTTGTCGCCCTGCTGGTGGCCCAGGCTGTCGTTGATGCGCTTGAAGCGGTCGAGATCGACGAACAGCACCGCCACCATGCCGGCCTCGCGCTGCGCCAGAGCCTGACGCAGCCGGTCGCGCAGCAGCACCCGGTTGGGCAGGCCGGTCAGCGCGTCGTGCGTCGCCTGATGGGCCAGCTTGTCGGCCGCAGCCACGGTGTCCGACACGTCGCTGAGCACCAGCACCACCCCCTCTACCCGGCCGCCGCGCCCGAACAGCGGACTGGCACCCGGCCGCAGCGCACGCGCCGGACCGTAACGGCCGGCCGGCATCTGCACGTGGCCGGACACCGTCTGTTCGCAGGCCTGGTCGCGGCAGCGCTGCAGCAGCGACTGCAGCGTTTCGCGCAGCGCGTGCTCGATCGCCGGCAGGCTGTCCAGCCCGCCGCCGCGCACCTGCTCCAGCCGGCAGGCACACAGCGCCTCAGCCTTGCCATTCAGGTAATGGATGTTCAGGTTGCGGTCGAACTGCAGCACCGCGTCGGAAATCGCGTGCAGCGTGGCATGGGCGCGCGCGTTCGCGCGCCGCAGCCGCTGCGCCAGATCCAGCGTACGCACCGTGCCCCACAGCAGCGCGCCGACCGCCAGCCCCAGCGTGACCGCGGCCGGCGCCAGCCACACCCGCAGACCAGCCAGCAGGGCGGCGCTCAGCAGCAGCGGCAGCGCCACCGCCAGCAGCACCGCGAACAGGTCACGCACACGGGCGTGCGGGCGGCGCCACCACAGCAGTGCCAGCACCGCACAGGTGGCCGGCAGCGACCAGATCGGCGACAGCTGGGTGGCGTAGCGGTCGTTGCGCAGCGCGGCGTAAGCACGGGCGTGGAATTCCACCGCCGGCATCGGCGCAGCCAGCGCCGACAGCGGCGTATTCAGCGTGCCGCCGGCGCCGGTGTAAGTCGCGCCCACCAGCACACTGCGTCCGCGCAACAGATGCGGCGCCACCCGGCCGGCCAGCAGATCGGCCGCCGATATCTGGGCCGGCGGCCAGGATTCGGCCGGCAGCACCAGCACCTCGTGGTCGCGCACCCACAGACCGGCGGCCGGACCGGGGTCTGAGCGACGCCCACCGAGGCCGGCCAGGGGCCGAGACTTGCGCGACACGTCGATCAGCGCCCAGGACAGCGCCGGCCACTGCGTACTGCCGGCGCCGGCTTCGAGGAAAAGCCGGCGCGACAGGCCGTCGGCGTCAATCTCGACATCGACATGGGCGAGCCGGGCTGCGGCGGCAGCCAGTTCCGGCCAGGGTTCGAGCGCCCCGACGCCACCGCCGTCCAGCGCCAGCGGCGCGACCGGCAGCACCACATTGGCGGCGCGGCGCACCGCGTCGACCAGGGCGGCATCGCCGGCGGCGTCGTCCGAAGCTTCGGCAAACAGCACGCTGTAGCCGATGCCGGCCACGCCTGCGCGCGACAGGCGGTCCAGCAGTTCGGCGTGCCGGCTGCGCGGCCAGGGCCAGGGACCCAGCGCGTGCAGGCTGGCGTCGTCGATCGCCACCACGACCGGCAGGCGGGTGTCGCCACCGCCGCCGGCCGGCGGCTCGAACAGCAGTTCGACACTGAACAGGTCGTACAGAAGCAGATCGAGCCGGGCCACCGACAGCGGCGCGGCCAGCCACAGTGCCAGCGCAACGCACAGTGCCAGCAGCCAGGGCAGCCGGTAAACATCCACCAGCGAACGCACCAGCTGCCGGCGCCGGTTCATGCCACCCTGCCCTGCCGGCGCTGTGCCGGGCCTGAAGAGAGTGCGTATCGGCGCGGCATGGCGGGCTTCAGATCAGCCACAGCAGCGGCAGCAGCCACCACGGGCGGAAGGCGGGCGCCGGCTCGGGCACGGTGACCGCCTGGGTGGGCGCCCAGTCGCCCTCGAAACCGTCGGGCGCGAAGCTGCGCACCCGCAGATGCCACACGCCCGGCTGCGCGTCCTTCAGCAGCCAGGCCGGACTGTCGGTGCGTGCATCGACTTCGGGTGCGGTGAAATCTGGCGTGCGTGCGATCTGTATCTGGTAGCGCATGCCGGGGCCGGCATCGCGCCAGCGCAGCGCCAGGCCTTCCGGGCCGGCCTGCGGCGGCTCCATCGCCGGGCCGGGCGGCGGGCGACGGAAGGACTGCGCGTCGCTGAACGGGCCGACGCCTTCGTCCGGATTGCGGCTGGCGATGCGCCAGAACCAGATGCCGGGCGGCAGCGGCGCTTCCGGCCGGAAGGACGGTTCGCTCAGCTCATCACGGTCGATCAGCAGGCTCGAGAACGCGGCATCCGATGCGATCTGCAGGCGCCAGCGCTCGTCGGCACGGGCGCGGCTCCAGCGCAGCGTGGGCTGTTGGTCGCTCACCCGGGCATCCGGCCCCGGTTCGACCAGCACCGGCGGCTCCGGCCGCGCATCGACGGTGAGCACGGCGTCGGCATCCAGACCACCGAAGCCGTCGCCGTCGATGCCGCGCACCCGCACCCGGTACTCGCCATCTGGCAGATCGGCCGCACGCACGGCGGCCGCGGGACCGAAGCCATCGATCAGCACGGTATCGAAGGAGGCATCGCCCGCGATCTGCACCCGGTAGGCGGTGGCACCGTCGAGCGCCGGAAATGGCCGGTTGATCGGCAGCCGGTCGGCGAACAGCGGCGGCAGCGCCGGTGCCGGCAGCAGCGTGCGCGGCGCGGTGGCCGCAACGCCGGTGCGGGCGAAAGAACCCTGACCGGCCGTGACCGACTGTTCGCCGGCAGCGTTGCCGAAGGCCACCCGGCCTTCCAGCGTTTCGTTGCGCGCGGCATCGCCGTCGGCATGCACCCGGAACCGGGTGCCACGCACCGCGGCCACTGCGGCCGGGGTCTGGATTTCGAAGCGCCCGGCCGGACCGCTGCGCGGTGCGATCAGGCTGTCCACCGAACCGCGCAGCAGTTCAAGCCGCACCCAGCTGCCGGCGCCGGCAGCAAAATCGGCCGACTGCTGCACGCCCAGTTCGCTGCGCGGCCGCAACTGCACCCGGCTGCCGTCGGCAAAGGCCAGTGCGGCACTGCCCGCCTCGCCGGTCACCAGCTTCATGCCGGGCGCCAGCAGGTCGCCGACACGGGCCGGCCGCAGCAGGCCGTCAGCACCGGTCAGCGCCACCTCGCCGTGCAGGGCATCGATCCGCACCTCGCGGGTCTGCAGCCTCAGCCACTGTTCCGGAATCAGCAGGCGCGCGCCCGGCTGCAGCCGGCGCGGCTCGGCGATCCGGTTGTACTGCTGGATGCGCGGCCAGTAGGACAGATCCTTCAGATAGCGCTGGGTGAGGTTCCACGGATTGTCGCCAGCCCGGATTTCATAGGCGAAATCGGCGGCAGCGGCCGGCAGTGCGGCGAGCAGCAGACAGCAGGCAAGGGCACGACCCGGGGCCGCGGCGGAGCGCACTGCAGACAAGACCTTCTCCCGAAAGGCAATTGCGGGATTCTATGCCTGTGCGCTACCCGATACACATCAAAATGCATCACGGCGACCCTGCTGCCGCGGGGAACCGGACTCAGGGCCTGAACTGCCCGTCCCAACCGCCGCCCACTGCCTTGTTCAGCAGCGCGCCGGCCGAGAACTGGCGGCCGCGCAGCTGCATCAGCGTGCGTTCGTTGTCCAGCGCGGTGGTCTGGGCAGTGATCACTTCGGTGTAGCTGGCGGTGCCGGCACGGTAGCGGTTCAGCGCCAGCGCCTCGGCTTCGCGCGCCGCAGCCAGCGCCTGGGCGCGCAGGGAGGCCTCGTCGTCGAGCAGGCGCAGCGCGATCAGGTTGTCTTCGACCTCCTGCAGCGCGGTCAGCACGGTCTGCCGGTAGTCGGCCACGGTCACCTCGTGCGCGGCGCGGGCGGCCTCGATCTGCGCGTCGCGCCGGCCGCCGTCCCACACCGCCTGTGCCGCCGACAGGCCGAAGGACCACACCAGATTCGACGCCGAAAACCACTGCGCGAAGGCGTTGCCCGAGTAACCGGCGGACGCGCTCAGCGTGAGCGACGGGAACCACGCCGCCTGCGCCACGCCGATGCGCGCGTTGGCGGCGGCCACCCGGCGTTCGGCGGCGGCGATGTCCGGTCGCCGCTCCAGCAGTTCGGACGGCAGGCCCACCGGCACCGCCGGCACGCCGGCCTGTGTTTCGGCCGGCGGCAGTGCGAAGCTGGACGCCGGCTCGCCCACCAGCACCGCGATCGCGTTGGCAAGCTGGCTGCGGGTCAGTTCAAGATCGACCGCCTGCGCCTGGGCAGCGCGCAGCTGGGCCAGCGCGCTCGCTTCGTCGCCGCGGGTGGCCACACCGGCGGCGATGCGGTTGCGCGCCACCTCCAGCGCCTTTTCATAGGCGGCCACGGTGCGCGCGTACAGCGCGCGCTGGGTATCGGTCACCCGCAGCTGGAAGTAGTTCTGCACCAGTTCGGCGTGCAGCGACAGCCGCACCGACGCCAGATCGGCAGCGCTGGCGTCGAACTCGCCGCTGGCCGCTTCGACCTGACGGCCGATGCGGCCCCACAGGTCGGCTTCCCAGCTCGCGTCCAGTCCGAGCTGGGTGGTGTTGGACTGATTGGCCGAGCGGCCCTGTACCGCGGCGCTGCGGCTGCGCTGGGCGGACGCCGACAGCCCGACCTCGGGCAGGAAGCCGGCACGGGCCTGCGCGGCGGCGGCGCGCGCCTGGCGATAGCTGCCGAGCGCGGCTTTCAGCGTCTGGTTGGCGCGGTCGGTGCGGGTAATCAGCTCGTCCAGCACCGGATCGCCATAGGCGCGCCACCACTCGCCGCGCGGCAGGTGGTCGGCGGGGGTGGCCGGCTTCCAGCCGTCGGCGGCGCGGTAATCGGCCGGCAGGTCGAAGGCGGGGCGCTGGTGGTCGGGGCCGACCGTGGTGCAGCCGGCGATCAGCGCGGCGAGCACGGCGAGGAGAGGCGGCAGGGTCTTGTTCATGGCGTCGTGGTGACCGGAGCGCGCGGCGCGCGCGACAGGATGCGGCCGCAGTAGCGGCTGAAACGTTCGAGGTACAGATAGGTGACCGGCGTGGTGTACAGCGTGAGCAGCTGGCTCACCATCAGGCCGCCCACCACCGCGATGCCCAGCGGCTGGCGCAGTTCCGAGCCCTCGCCGAAGCCGATGGCCAGCGGCAGCGCACCCACCATGGCGGCCAGCGTGGTCATCAGGATGGGGCGCAGACGCAGCAGGCAGGCTTCGCGTATCGCCTCGCGCGGCGCCAGCCCGCGCTTGCGTTCGGCCTCCAGCGCAAAGTCGATCATCATGATGGCGTTCTTCTTTACGATGCCGATCAGCAGCAGCAGGCCGATGACGGCGATCAGGCCGAACTCGATGTTGAACGCCATCAGCGCGAGGATGGCGCCGATGCCCGCCGACGGCAGCGTGGACAGGATGGTGAGCGGGTGCACCAGGCTTTCGTACAGGATGCCCAGCACCAGATAGACCGCGATGATGGCGGCCAGTATCAGCAGCGGCTGGTTGGACGAGGACTGCTGGAAGGCGCGCGCCGAGCCCTGGAAGCCGGCGTTGACGCTCGCCGGCACGCCGATATCGACCATTGCGGCGCGGATTGCCTCCATCGCCTGGGCCAGCGTGACGCCGTCGGCGGTGCCGAATGAGAGGGTGGTCGATACCATGCCGTCGAGATGGGCGATGGACAGCGGCATCACGCCCTCCTCCACCCGGGCGAAACTGGCCAGCGGCGACAGGCCGCCTTCTGAGGTCGCCACCCGTATCGAATTCAGCGCCGACAGGTCCTGCGCGCGCGCCGGGTCGACCTCCAGCACTACCTTGTACTGGTTCAGCGGCTCGTACAGCGTGCTGATCTGGCGCTGGCCGAAAGCGTCATACAGCGCCTGGTTCACGGTGCCCGGCGTCAGGCCCAGCCGCGCCAGCGTGTCGCGGTCGTACACCAGCCGGGTCTGCGAGGCGCGGTCCTCCTGGTCGGTGCCGACATCGACCAGCTGCGGCAGGTCGCTCATCGCGTCGCGCACCCTGGGCGCCCACTCGCGCAGCACGCGCAGGCTGTCGGCGGTAAGCGTGAACTGGAACTGCGAGGACGAGCGCATGCCGCCCACCCGCAGGTCCTGCGCCGCCATCAGGAAGAGCTGCACGCCCTCGATGCGCGACAGCTTGCCGCGCAGCCGGCCGATCACCTTGTCGGCCGACACGCCGCGCTCGGCCAGCGGCTTCAGGTTCACGAAGAAGCTGGCGTTGTTGGCGCCGCCACCGCGCCCGCCGCCAGTGAAGGCGCTCACGTTGTCCACCGCCGGGTCGGCGCGGATGACCTCGACCGCCTGTGCCATCTTCTTCGTCATTGCCTGGAAGGAGGTGCTCTGGTCGGCGCGCAGGCTGCCGAACAGGCGACCGGTGTCCTGGCTGGGGAAGAAGCCCTTGGGCACGATGACGAACAGCCACACGTTCAGCGCGATCGCGCCGAGGAAGATGAGCATGACGATGCGGGTGTGGCGCAGTGCCCAGTCCAGGCTGTGTGCGTAGGCGATCTGGATGTCGTCGAACACGCGCGCCAGCAGCCGCTGCCAGCGCGCCTCCTGCTCGACCGGCTGGTGCCGGAGCAGACGGGCAGCCAGCATCGGAGCAGCGGTCAGAGACACCACCATGGACACCAGCACCGCCACCGACAGCGTGAGCGCGAACTCGCGGAACAGCCGGCCGACGATGCCGCCCATCAGCAGGATGGGAATGAACACCGCCACCAGCGACAGGCTGATCGACACCACGGTGAAACCGACCTCGCGCACGCCGGCCACCGCCGCCTCGAAGGGTCTGAGCCCGCGCTCGATGTGGCGGGCGATGTTCTCGATCACCACCACCGCGTCGTCGACCACGAAACCGGTGGCGATGGTGAGCGCCATCAGCGACAGATTGTTCAGGCTGAAGCCCAGCAGATACATGACCGCGAAGCTGCCGGCCAGCGACACCGGCACCACCACCGCCGGAATCAGCGTGGCGCGCGCATTGCGCAGGAACAGGAACACCACCAGGATGACCAGCGCCACCGAAATGACCAGCGCGATCTCCACCTCGTGCAGCGCGCTGCGTATGGTGACCGAACTGTCCAGCGCGATTTCCATGCGGGCCGCAGCTGGCAGGCTGGCCGACAGTTCGGGCAGCAGTGCGCGCACCTGCTCGACGGTTTCGATCACGTTGCTGCCCGGCCGCTTGGTCACCACCAGCAGCACCGTGGGCTTGCCATTGGTGAGGCCGAGGTTGCGCACGTCCTGCACCGATTCGCTCACTGTGGCCACGTCGCCCAGCCGCAGCACGCCGCCCGAGGTGTGATTCAGGATGAGCGGCACGTAGTCGGCCGCGCGTCGCGCCTGATCGTTCGCTTCGATCTGCCAGTAGCGGCCGTCCTGCTCGACGAAGCCCTTGGGCCGGTACACATTGGACTGCACGATGCGGTTGCGCACGTCGGCCAGCGTGAGTCCGTGCTGCTGCAGCGCCTCCGGATTCACCTGCACCCGGATGGCCGGCAGCGCGCCGCCGCCCACGGTCACTTCGCCCACGCCCGGAATCTGCGACATCTTCTGCGCCAGCACGGTCGAGGCGATGTCGTACAGCCGCGGGATGGGCACCGTGTCCGACGTGATCGCCAGAATCATGATGGGCGCGTCGGCCGGATTCACCTTGCGGTAGGTCGGGTTGGACGGCAGGCTGGTGGGCAGGCTGGCGCGGGCGGCATTGATCGCGGCCTGCACGTCGCGCGCCGCGCCCTCGACATCGCGGTCGAGTTCGAACTGCAGCGTCACCCGGGTATTGCCCTGCGAACTGCTGGAGGTCATTTCCGTCACACCGGCGATGCGCCCGAGCGTGCGCTCCAGCGGCGTGGCCACGGTGGCCGCCATCACTTCCGGGCTGGCACCGGGCAGCGCGGCGCTGACCGAAATGGTCGGAAAATCCACCTGCGGCAGTGCCGCCACCGGCAGGAAGCGGAAGGCGATGGCACCGGCCAGCGCGATCGCTGCGGTGAGCAGCGCGGTGGCGACCGGCCGGCGTATCGGCAGCGACCAGGCGCTCATTGCCAGACCCTCCTGTCGCTGCGCGACATCGGCCAGTACCGGTCCGGAACGGACGGCCCGTTACGCAGGCGCGGAGCCCTGCTCCGCGAAACCCCTGCTCCACCCCCGGGGGAGGGCAAGCATTCCTTCGGGCGGCCGGGCGGAATGCAGACCAGACAGCCCTCCTGTCGCTGCGCGACATCCTCCCCGGGGGAGGGCGAGCATTCCTTCGGGCGACCGGGCGGAATGCTCATCGCGCTTCGCTCCCCACTTCCGCCTCGGTATCCGCCGCTCCTGCCCCGGCCGGCTGCAGCCGGAACAGCCGCCCGAAGGCAAGGTAGATGACCGGCGTGGTGTACAGCGTGAGCACCTGGCTTACCAGCAGGCCGCCCACCATGGTGAGGCCGAGCGGGAAGCGCAGTTCCGAACCCATGCCGCCGCCGAACACCAGCGGCAGTGCGCCGAGCAGCGCGGCGGCGGTGGTCATCAGGATGGGGCGCAGACGCAGCAGGCAGGCCTGGAAGATCGCGTCACGCGGCGCCATGCCCTGATGGCGTTCGGCCTCCAGCGCGAAGTCGATCATCATGATGGCGTTCTTCTTCACGATGCCGATCAGCAGGATGATGCCGATCACCGCAATCATGTCGAGCGCGTGGCCGGCCAGCAGCAGCGCGAGCAGCGCGCCGATGGCGGCCGACGGCAGCGTGCTCAGGATGGTGAGCGGATGGACATAGCTTTCGTACAGCACGCCCAGCACGATGTACATGGTCACCACCGCCGCCAGGATGAGCCACAGCGTATTGGTGAGCGAGGCGCGGAAGGCTTCCGCCGCGCCCTGCCATTTCAGAGACATGGTGGCCGGCATGCCGAGCCGGGCGCGTACCGCCTCAACCTCCTCCACCGCTTCGCCCAGCGACACGCCGTGCGGCAGGTTGAAGGACAGCGTGGCCGACGGAAACTGCCCCTGGCGGCCGAGCGCCAGCCGGGCCGGCCGCTCCTCGACCCGCACCAGACTGCCCAGCGGCACCTGCTGGCCGTCGGCCGACATCACGTGCAGCTGCGCGATCGCCTCCGGGCCGATCTGGAACTGCGGCTGCACGTCCAGCACCACGCGGTACTGGCTGGATTGGGTGAAGATGGTCGAAATGAGCCGCTGGCCGAAGGCGTTATACAGCGCGGCGTCGATGTCGGCCACGGTCACGCCGACCCGGGCGGCGGTCGCGCGGTCGATGTCCACATAGGCCTGCAGGCCGCCGGTGGCCAGATCGCTGCTGACCTGGGCGAGCCGGTCCGACTGCTGCAGCGCCTCGACCATCCGCGGCACCCATTCCAGCAGATCTTCATGCCGGGTGGCCTGGAGCACGAAGGGGTACTGGGCGCGGGTCACCCGGTCCTCGATGGTGAGGTCCTGCACCGGCTGCAGGTAGAGCGTGATGCCCGGCACGTCGCGCGCCGCCGCTTCCAGCCGGCGCGCGATGTCCGGCGCGCGGTCGCTGCGCGCGGCCAGCGGCCTCAGCTTGATCTGCATGCGGCCGGTATTGAGCGTGGGGTTCTGGCCGTCGACGCCGATGAAGGAACTGACGCTGTCGACGTCCGGATCACGCAGCAGCACTTCGGCCAGCGCCTGCTGGCGCGCACTCATCGCGGCGAATGAAATGGTGGGTTCCGCTTCAGACACGCCCTGGATCAGGCCGGTGTCCTGCACCGGGAAAAAGCCCTTGGGCACCGCCAGATACAGCAGCGCGGTGACCACGAAGGTGGCGACCGCCGCCAGCAGCGTCAGCCGCTGGTGATCGAGCACCCAGCCCAGCGTGCGTTCGTAGCCGGCCAGCAGCCGCGCGTACCAGCCTTCGTGCGGTGCGTCGTGGCCGCCTTCGGTTTTCAGCAGGCGGCCGGCCATCATCGGCGTCAGCGTCAGCGACACCACCGCCGACAGCAGGATGGCGATGGTGAGCGTGAGCGCGAATTCGCGGAACAGCCGGCCCACCACGTCCTGCATGAACAGCAGCGGAATCAGCACCGCCACCAGCGACACGGTGAGCGAAATGATGGTGAAGCCGATTTCCTTCGCACCATCGAGCGCGGCCTGCATCGCGCCCTTGCCCTTGCCGTCCACTCTCATTTCAAGGTGGCGCGCGATGTTCTCGGTCATCACGATGGCGTCATCGACCACGAAGCCGGCGGCGATCACCATGGCCATCAGCGTCAGGTTGTTCACCGAGAAGCCGGCCAGATACATGACGGCGAAGCTGCCGACCAGCGACAGCGGCACCGCGACCGCCGGAATCAGCGTGGCGCGGCCGTTGCGCAGGAACACGAAAATGACCGCCACCACCAGCAGCACCGCCATCACCAGCTCGACCTGCACGTCATGCACCGAGGTGCGGATGGACTCGGTGCGGTCAGTCAGCACCTGCACGTCCACCGCGTCCGGCAGCGCGGTCTGCAGCTCCGGCAGCAGCGCCTGGATGCGTCGCACCACGTCGATCACGTTGGCGCCCGGCTGACGCTGGATGTTCAGGATGAGCGCCGGCGTTTCGTTGGCCCAGGCAGCGAGCAGCCGGTTCTCCGGACCATCGACCACCTCGGCCACATCCTGCAGCCGGATCGGCGCGCCGTTCTTCCACGCGATCACGCTGCGCCGGTATTCGTCGGCCGAACGCAGCTGGTCGTTGGCGTCCAGCGTGGTGGCCCGGGTCGGGCCGTCGAAACTGCCCTTGGCCTGATTGGAACTGGTGGCCACCACCGCGGCGCGCAGCTGCTCAAGACTCAGGCCGTATGAGGCGACCGCCGACGGATTCACGCGCACCCGCACCGCCCGCCGCTGGCCGCCGGAAATGCTGACCAGACCGACGCCGGACTGCTGCGAAATCTTCTGCGCCAGCCGGTTGCTCACCGCCTCTTCCAGCAGGTGCAGCGGCACCGATTTCGAACTGACCGCCAGCGTCATGACCGGCGCATCAGCCGGATTCACCTTGCTGTAGACCGGCGGCGCCGGCAGTTCGGACGGCAGCAGCGTGGTGGCCGCATTGATCGCCGCCTGCACCTCCTGCTGCGCAGTATCGAGCGAAATGTCGAGGCCGAAACGCAGCGTCACCACCGAGGCGCCGGCGGAACTGATGGAATTCATCTGCACCAGGCCGGGCATCTGGCCGAACTGGCGTTCCAGCGGTGCGGTGATGAGCGAGGTGGTCAGTTCCGGGCTGGCGCCCGGGTAGAAGGTGACCACCTGCATGGTCGGGTAATCGACCTGCGGCAGTGCGGCGACCGGCAGCAGCCGGTAGGCGAGGAAGCCGGCCACCAGCAGCGCCACCATCAGCAGCGAGGTGGCCACCGGCCGCAGGATGAACAGGCGGGACGGATTCATCGACGGTCCGTCACATTAGGGCGCAGGCGGTGCGGCGCGACGTTCGCTGCCGCTGCGCTCACCGCCCTTGCCACCGGCCGCAGCACCCTGCCGGCCTTCGCCTCGCACGGCGCGGCCGCCCGGCGGCGCGTCGTCCAGCTTCACGGTGTCGCCTTCGCGCAGACGGTCCACGCCGTCGGTCACCACCCGCTCGCCCGGCTGCAGGCCGTCTGTCACCTGCTGCTGCTCGCCTTCGAGCACACCCACCCTGACCGGCCGCATGGTCGCCTTGCGGTCCTCGCCGATCACGTAGACGAAGGGGCCGCTGGCGCCGCGCTGCATCGCGGTCACCGGCACCACGGTGACGCCGGCCAGCGTATCGACCCGCAGCCGCACATTCACGAACTGGTTCGGGAACAGCGCGCCGTCGTCATTGGCAAAGATCGCCTTGGCCTTCACCGTGCCGGTGGCGACATCGATCTGGTTGTCCAGAATGCGCAGCGTGCCGGTGGCAAGCACCGTGCGGTTCTCGCGGTCGCGCGCCTCGACCGGCAGACCGCCGCGCGCAATCGCGCCGCGCACCTGCGCGAGCTGCGGTTCGGGCAGCGCGAACACCACCGAAATCGGCGCTTCCTGGGTCAGCGTCAGCAGGCCATTGGTGTCCGAGGTGCGCACGATATTGCCCGGCGTGGCCTGGCGCAGGCCCACGCGGCCGCTGATCGGCGCGGTGATGCGCGCGTACTTCAGCGACAGCTGGGCGTTGGCGATGGTGGCGTCGTCGGCCAGCACCGCCGCTTCGTACTGCCGCACCAGCGAACGCTGGTTGCTCACCTGCTGGGCGGCGATGGAATCCTGCGCCAGCAGCGTTTCGTAGCGCGCCAGATCTTCCTTCGCATTGACCAGCAGCGCCTGGTTGCGCGCCTTCGCAGCCTGACCCTGGGCCAGTTCCACCTCGAAGGCGCGCGGATCGATCTGCGCCAGCAGATCGCCCTTCTTCACCCGCTGGCCTTCGGTGAAATGCAGCGACTGCAGTTCGCCCTCGACCCGGCTGCGCACCACCACGCTTTCGATCGCGGTCACCGTACCCAGCGCCGACAGGTGCACCGGCAGGTCGGTGCGCACCGCCAGCGCGCTGCCCACGCGCGGCTCGCCGCCGAAACGGCGGCCGCCCGGCGGCCCGCCCGCAGCGCCGCCCGGTCGCGGCCCACCCGGCCCCATGCCCGGCGGGCCGCCCTCGCCGTCGGTCGGCTTGGTGCGCTGGTAGGCGTAATAGCCGCCGGCGCTCAGGCCAGCCAGCAGCAGAAGCATCATGACCCAGGGCCAGCGCGGCTTGCGCGTGGCCGGGGTGGAAGAAGGTGCGGAAGTGGTCATCGCTCGTTCTGTCGGTTCGGAGCCGTCGGGCCGCGACGCGAACCGTCGGAGCCGGACAGGAAAGGCCGGCGCAAGGCCGGCAGAGACGCGATTATCGTGCAGCCGTGTTAACGCTGCCGCCAGCAGCCGCGGCGGCTTGTGAATGGCGTGTAAATCGCGGTCACACCGCGCTATCCGTGGCGCCGCGACGGCATGGCGAGCGAGCGCGAAAGGCAGGCAAAAAAATGGCGCGGGACAGGCCCGCGCCAAACTTCCTTGGAGGAGGAGAGGGAATCTTCAGCGGGACGCGGTGGGCGCGTTCTCCAGCTTTTCGTCGTCGCCGCCGGTCGGGATCTGCCCGGACCAGCCGCCGCCCAGTGCCTGGTAGGTATTCACCAGCGCGGTCACGCGGTCCAGCCGCGTGGCGATGAGCTGGCGTTCGGCCGACAGCTTTTCGCGCTCGGCGTCGAGCAGCACGATGCGGCTGGCGCGGCCGGCGCTGTAGTTCTTTTCCGCCAGATCGCGCGCCTTGCGGGTGGCGTCGTACAGCGTGGCGGTTTCGTCCATCGCCTCTTTCGCACCGCGGGCGGCGGACAGCGTGCTCAGCGCGTCGCCGTAGGCCTGGCGCGCCGCCTGCTGGTAGGTCTGGGCGATCTGCGCGCGCTCGGCTTCGGACTGCGCGACGATGGCACGCGTGCTGAGCAGGCCGACCAGCGGCTGGGCGATGGCAGCG
The DNA here is from genome assembly GCF_000378945.1 of Methyloversatilis universalis EHg5. Classification (GTDB taxonomy): domain Bacteria; phylum Pseudomonadota; class Gammaproteobacteria; order Burkholderiales; family Rhodocyclaceae; genus Methyloversatilis; species Methyloversatilis universalis_A. The sequence goes on from NZ_KB900539.1 coordinate 2,904,141, forward strand.
CCGATGTTCCAGGTGCGGGCGGACGACGACAGCAGGCTGCCCAGCGCCGCACTCTCCCCACCCAGGCCGGCGGTCAGCGAAACGGTCGGGAACCACTGGGTGCGCGCCACTTCGACGCTCAGGCTGGCCGCGGCCAGATTGGCTTCGGCGGCGCGCACGTCGGCGCGGCGGGCCAGCAGGTCGGAACTGAGACCGGCCGGAATTTCCGGCTGCACCGCCAGCGTCGACAGCGCCAGACCGCGCTCCGGAATCTTCTCGACCAGTTCGCGCGGCGAGCGGCCGAGCAGCACCGCGAGCGCGGTTTCCGCCTGTTCGCGCGCGCTGCGCGTGGTGGCCAGCGCCGCCGCGACACTGGCGCGTTCGGAGCGTGAAATCTCCAGATCGTAGCCGCTCAGCGCACCGCCGGCGAACTGCTTCTCGCGCAGCGCCAGCGCGGCTTCGCGGGTGGCCAGGGTCTGCGCCAGCAGCGCCTCGTCGGCGTCCAGCGCGCGCAGATTGAAGTAGGCGCGCGCCACCTGGGCGGTCACTGACGCGCGCAGCCCTTCCAGCGCATAACGGCTGGCCGCCAGCTGCTGGCGGGCCACGTCGCGCTGGCCGGACAGGCGGCCGAACAGATCCAGTTCGTAGGACGCCGAAATGCCGCCCAGCACCGTGTTGTACTGGCGCGAACGGCCGGGTATCGGGCGCTCGTTGCTGTACTGCTGGCGCGAGCCTGACAGCGACACGCTGGCGTCCGGCAGGCGGTTGATGCGCACCAGATCGAGCGTGGCGCGAGACGCCTGCACCCGCTGCGCGGCGATCACCACGTCGTCGTTGCGCGCCAGCGCTTCGGCGATCAAACCGTCCAGTACCGGGTCACGGAAGCTCTGCCACCACTGGTCGAGTTCGGCCGGCGTCTGCGCGCTGACCGCGGGCAGGTCGAGTTCGGGCGTGGCCTGCGGCGTCAGTGCGCAGGCCGACAGCAGCGCGGCTGCGACCGCTGCCGCCAGCACGCTGCGGCGGCTGCGATCAATGATGGGCATGGACATGGGGCTGCTCCGGCTTGTGCACCTTCAGTTCGTCTTCCGGCGTCGCCAGGCGGCGATCGACGATGAGCTTGTAGAACAGGGGCACGAAGAAAATGGCAAGGAAGGTGGCGGCCACCATGCCGCCGATGACGCCAGTACCGACCGACACCCGCGCGCCGGCGCCTGCACCGCTGGAAATTGCCAGCGGCAGCACGCCGAGGATGAAGGCGAGCGAGGTCATGATGATGGGGCGCAGGCGCAGGCGGGCTGCCTCGATCGCCGCGGCGGCGACCGGATAGCCTTCCTGGTGCTTCAGCACCGCGTATTCGACGATCAGGATGGCGTTCTTGGCCGACAGGCCGAGCAGCGTCACCAGACCGATCTGGAAATACACGTCATTGGTCATGCCGCGCAGCCACACCGCGGTCAGTGCACCGAAGATGCCGAAAGGCATGGCCAGCAGCACCGAGAACGGCAGCGACCACTTCTCGTACTGCGCCGCCAGGATGAGGAACACCATGACCGCAGCCAGAATCAGCGCCACCGCCGCCGCGCTGGACACGCGCTTTTCCTGGAAGGCGGCGCCGGTCCATTCGAAGCTGAGGTCGCCCGGCAGATCCTTCACCAGACGTTCCACTTCGGCGATGGCCTGACCGGACGAAAAGCCCGGGCCGGCCTGACCCATCAGCTTCACCGCCGGCAGGTTGTTGTAGCGGTCCACCGTGTCCGGGCCGGCGCTGTAATTCACCTTGGCGAAGGCAGACACCGGCACCATGTCGCCGGCGGCGTTCTTCACGTACAGCCGGCCGATGTCTTCCGGCGAACGGCGGTACTGGCTTTCGGCGGACATGAGCACCTGCCACACGCGACCGAACTTGTTGAAGTCGTTCACGTAATAGGTACCGAGCGTGCCGGACAGCGTGGTGAAGGCGTCATTCATCGAAATGCCGAGCGACTTGGCGCGTTCGCGGTCGACGTCGACATAGAGCTGGGGCGCGTTCGGCCGCCACAGCGTCTGCAGGCCGCCGGCCAGCACCTTGCTCTGATGCGAGGCGCCGATCAGCGCACCCATGCCTTCGACCAGCTTGGGCGTGCCGCCGTCGCCGCGGTTCTGCAGATAGAACTCGAAACCGCCGGTATTGCCCAGACCGAAAATGGCCGGCGGGTTGAAGGCCAGCACCAGTGCCTCCTTGATGCCCGCGGTCTTGCCGAACAGTTCCCCCACCAGCTGCTGCGTGGTCATCTGCCGCTCGTCCCAGTGCTTCTGGCTCACGAAGATGGTGGCCGCGCTGTTCTTGAAGCCGCCGCCGATGAAATCCATGCCGGCAAAGGCCATCACGTGTTCGTTGGCCGGGTTGGACTGGATGGCCCTGATCACCTCGTTCACCACTTCGTCGGTGCGTTCCAGCGTCGCGCCATCCGGCAGGAACACCGCCGCGATGTAATAGCCCTGGTCCTCGTCCGGCACCAGCGAGCCCGGGGTCTTGGTCCACAGGCCGGCGGTGATGGCCACCATGCCGGCGAACAGCAGCACGCCGACCGCCGAGCGGCGGATCATCCAGGTGACCGCGCCGGTGTAGCGGTGAGTGACGCGGGTAAACCAGTCGTTGAACCACACGAAGATGCGGGCGGTGCTCTTGTGCTCGTTCTTCAGCAGCGCCACGCACAGCGCCGGCGTCATGGTCAGCGCCACCAGGCCGGACAGCACGACGGCGATCGATATGGTGACCGCGAACTGGCGGTACAGCTCGCCGGTCAGGCCGCCGAGGAAGGCGATCGGCACGAACACCGCGGTCAGCACCAGCACGATGGCGACCACCGGACCAGTCACTTCGTGCATCGCCTTGAGCGCCGCCTCGCGGGCGGTCAGGTGCTGTTCGTGCATGATGCGCTCGACGTTTTCCAGCACGACGATCGCGTCATCCACCACGATGCCGATCGCCAGCACCATGCCGAACAGCGTAAGCGTGTTGATCGAGTAGCCGAGCAGATGCAGGCCGGCGAAGGTGCCGAGCAGCGACACCGGCACCGCCAGCACCGGAATCAGCGTGGCGCGGATGTTCTGCAGGAAGATGAACACCACGATGAACACCAGGATCATCGCCTCGCCCAGCGTCTTCACCACCTCCTTGATCGACACCTCGACGAAGCGCGTGGTGTCGTACGGAATCGAATAGGTGAGGTCGGCCGGGAAGCGGGTGGCCATTTCGGCGACCGCGCCCTTCACTTCCTTGGCCACGTCCAGCGCATTGGCGCCCGGCTGCAGGAACACGCCCATCAGCACTGCCGGCTTGCCGTTGTAGGTGCCGTTGAAGTCGTTGTCCTTGGACCCCAGCTCCACCCGCGCGACGTCGCGCAGACGCAGCTTGGAGCCGTCGGCGTTCGAACGCAGGATGATGTTGTCGAATTCCTCGACCGTGGACAGCCGGCCCTTGGTGGTAATCGTATAGACCATGTCCTGGCCGCCGCCGGTGGGCGACTGGCCGATCTTGCCGGCGGCGAACTGGGCGTTCTGGTCGCGCAGCGCGGCCGCGATTTCCGGCACCGTAACGCCGAGCTGGGTCATGCGGTCCGGCCGCAGCCAGATGCGCATCGCGTAGTCCTTGGCACCGAAGATCTGCACGTTGGTGGTGCCCGGAATCTTCTTGATGTTGTCCAGCACGTTCAGCGTCACGTAGTTCGACGCGTACAGCTGCTCATGGGTGCCGTTGGGCGAGTAGAAAGCGAAGACCGCGAGGAAGGCGGACGAGCCCTTCTCGACCACCACGCCCTGGCGACGCACCTCTTCCGGCAGCCGGGCGTCGGCCTGCTTGACCCGGTTGTTCACGTTCACCGCCGCCTTGTCCGGGTCGGTGCCGATTTCGAAGGTGACGTAGATTTCGACCACGCCATTCGAGGTCGAGGTCGAGCGCATGTACATCATGCCCTCGACGCCGGTGATGACGCTTTCCAGCGGCGCGGCCACGGTCTGGGCGATGGTTTCGGCCGATGCGCCTGGATACACCGCGCGCACCATCACTTCAGGCGGCGCGATTTCCGGGTACTGCGCGATCGGCAGCGTGCGCATCGCCGCCAGGCCCGCCAGCGCGATCAGGATCGAGATGACGAAGGCGAAGATGGGCCGGTCTATGAAGAAACGGGAGAACATGGCGTCTCCTTACTTCGCGGCCGGCGCGGCAGCGGCCGCCGGCGGCTGGGCCGGCGCGCTGCCGTCATCGATATTCACCGGCGAGCCGGGCACGAAGATGCGCGCCATGCCATCGACAATGACCCGGTCGCCGGCCTGCAGGCCTTCGCGGATCACCCATGCGTTGGCCAGTTCACCGTCCAGGCGGGCCCATTCGCCCAGCTTGACCGGACGCGGCTGGGCAATGGTCTTGCCGTCCTTTTCCGCGATCACGTACACGAACTTGCCCTGCGCGCTGTCGAGCACCGCGCGCTGCGGCACCGCCAGCGCGTCCGGCCGGCTGGCGCCGGCCAGCTGCACGCGCACGAACTGGCCCGGCGACAGCCGGCCCTCCTTGTTGTCGAAGGTGGCACGCAGCGCGAAGGCGCCGGTCGAGGTGTCCGCCTTGTAATCCTGGAAACCGAGACGGCCGGACAGCGGGATGGCCGCGCCGTCCGAGCCCTTGAGCTGCACGGTGAAGCCCTTGGGGTCGAGCTTCAGCACGCCGCGCGCCACCTCTTCACGGGTGCGCAGGTATTCGACTTCACCCACCCCGAAATTCACGTAGGCCGGGTCGGTCTGCGCCAGCGTGGTGAGCAGGCTGTCGGCGCCGGCCACCGCCAGACTGCCTTCCACCTTCTGCGCCCGGCCGGCCACGCCGGCCAGCGGCGCGCGCACGTCGGTGTAACCGAGATCGATGTTCGCCTGCTGCAGCTGGGCTTCGGCCGCCTTGACCGCGGCACGCGCCAGATCGCGGGTGGACAGCGCGTCGTCCGCTTCCTTGCGGCTGGCCGCTTCGGCTTCGGCCAGCGGCTTCACCCGTGCGTATTCGCGCTCGGCCTGTGCGAGCTGCGCCTTGGCCTGGTCGAGCTGGGCGTCGGCGGCAGCGACCCGGGCGCGGTAAGGCGCCGGGTCGATGCGGAACATGACCTGACCTTCCCGGATGCGCTGGCCTTCTTCGTACAGCCGCTTCTCGACGATGCCGGTCACCCGGGCACGGACTTCGATCTCGCGCGAGCCGGCCACCTGACCGACGTAATCGAAGTGCACCGGCACTTCGCGCGGCGCCACCTGCAGCACCTTGACCGCGGCTGGCGGCATGCCGCCACCGGCGTGTTCGCCGCCCTTGTCCTTGCCGCAACCCGCCAGTGCCAGCGCAAGCACCGTCGCGGACAGCAGGCCCGCGCGCCGAATGAAATCCGTCCCTGTATTCATCATTCTTGTTCCCGGAATCTGACGCGGTCAGGCCGCGCGTATAGGAAGCACCCCCGATTTTCGGGCGCTTTTCTGTAGGTTCCGATTATAAACATACATTCGTGTATGTTTAAAACGGGTGCGCGAAAAAATACGGGCGCAGGAAACCGTCCCGGGTACGACGGACAGGTGCAGGCGGAAACGACACGGGGCGACCGCAGCCGCCCCGTGTCAACCTGTCTGCCTCACCCCGCCCTTCAGTTCCGGTGCATGCGTGCTGGCCCGGAAGCAGCCGGTGATGCAGAAGACGGCGAAGCCGATCGATATCAGACCAGACCGTGATCACGGGCCGCGCTGACCGCCGCGGTGCGGGTATCGACACCCAGTTCATGCAGGATGGCCGACACATGAGTGCGCACCGTGAATTCGCTGACGCTGAGCTGCTGGGCGATCTGCTTGTTGGTGAGGCCGCCGCGCATCAGCTGCAGCACCTCGCGCTGCTTGGGCGTGAGCAGCACCGGTCTTTCGGTCGGATTGCCGCCGGGTGCGGCATTCAGCGTCGCCGGCGTGACCACGCGGCGCAGCAGCGCCTGTTCGATGGCGTCGCGCATGACCGCGAAACTGACCGATTTCGGAATGTAGCCGCGGGCGCCGGCGGCGATCGCTTCGTCGATCAGCGACGGCGTGTAGCTGGCCGACACCACCAGCACCGGGCTGGTGGGAAAGCGCTGGCGGAAGGCGCGTATGCCGCGCACGCCATTCATGCCGGGCAGGCCGTGATCGAGCAGGATGAGGTCGAAATCCGCTGCGTCGTCGTCCAGTGCCAGACCGGCTTCGCAGCTGTCGGCTTCGCTCACCGTCAGTGCCGGGTCCAGGCTTTGCAGCATCGCGCGCAGTCCTTCGCGGAACAGCGCGTGGTCATCCACGATCAGGAAGTGCATCGGTCGCCGGGTGTGTGTCCGTTGTCATGAGGGCCGCAGCCGGCGCCGATTGTAACGGCGCGTTACGGGCTGTGGCGCTCGGACAGGCTGGCGGCCGTGCGGTTCTCACGCGGGGCGAACTGGGGCCGGCAGCGGGCGTGGCGCCCGCCGGGCGGCGTTCAGAGGAAGCGGTCGAGGATGCGCCGGCTGGGGCGGTCAAGCTTTTTCATGTCGACCACCTCGTAGTGGATGCCGTGACTGTCGGTCACCAGCAGCCGGCCGCCGACGAGGCGGCGGATGTCGTCCTCGCTGCGCAGCGTGAAGCGGGTGGCGCCGCGGTCGGTCAGCACATCCCATTCGCAGGGCGTGGAAAAGCTGGACACGCCGGAAATCGCCCGCACCTGCGGCATGAATTCGCGGCGGGCGAGTTCGTCTTCGAGCAGCGCACGGCTGGCGGCTTCAAGCTCGTCCAGCCGGTCGAACCAGGCCAGTTCATGGCCGTCGGTCGACATCAGCGCCACGCCCTCGCCCGGTGCCGACAGCGGGAAGGCGCGCACCGGCAGCACGCCCGGATGACGCTGGCCGTCGCGGTCGATCAGCGCCAGCTGGCCGTGCGCGTCGCGTTCCAGTCGTATCGTCATGCCAGCACTCCTTCGGCAGCGTCGGCTTCGGCCTGGCGCTGCTGCGCCATGTAGAGCCGGTAGTAATGCCCCTCGCGCGCCATCAGGTCGTCGTGCTGCCCGACCTCGACGATCTGGCCGCGGTCCAGCACCACCAGACGGTCGGCCTTGCGCAGCGTGCTCAGACGGTGGGCGATGGCCAGCGTGGTACGGCCCTGCACCAGATTGTCGAGTGCGCGCTGGATTTCCTTTTCGGTCGCGGTATCGACCGCCGACGTCGCTTCGTCGAGGATGAGGATGCGCGGATCGATCAGCAGCGCGCGGGCGATGGAAATGCGCTGGCGCTCGCCGCCGGACAGGGTCTGGCCGCGTTCGCCCACCATCGAGTCGTAGCCGTGCGGCAGCCGCAGGATGAATTCGTGCGCGTGCGCCGCGCGCGCCGCCGCGATGATTTCGTCGCGGGTGGCGTCCGGCCGGCCGTAGGCGATGTTGTCGGCGATGGTGCCGAAAAACAGGAAAGGCTCCTGCAGCACCAGTCCGATGTGGCGGCGGTATTCCGCCACCGGCAGCGCGCGGATATCGGTGCCGTCGATGCGTATGCTGCCGGACGACACGTCGTAGAAGCGGTTGATCAGGTTCACCAGCGTGCTCTTGCCGGAGCCGCTGTGGCCGACCAGACCGATGAATTCGCCCGGCGCGATGTCGAGGTCTACGCCGCGCAGCACCGCGCGGTTGCCGTAGCGGAAGCCGACGCTGCGCAGTTCGATGCGGCCGCTCACCTGTTCCAGATGCACCGGGCGCGCCGGCTCGGGCACGCTGGACGCGTGGTCCAGGATGTCGAAAATGCGCTTGGCGCCGGCCGCCGCCTTCTGGGTGACCGACACGATGCGGCTCATCGAATCCAGGCGCAGGTAGAAGCGGCTGATGTAGGCGATGAAGGCGGTCAGCACGCCGACGGTGATGTGGTCGTTGCCCACCTGCCAGATGCCGAAGCCCCACACGAACAGCAGGCCGACCTCGGTCAGCAGCGTGACGGTCGGGCCGAACAGCGACCACACCCGGTTCACCCGGTCATTGGTTTCCAGATTGCGTCGGTTGGCCGCGGCGAAACGTTCGGATTCGCGCTTTTCCTGCGCGAAGGCCTTCACCACGCGGATGCCCGGAATGGTGTCGGCCAGCACATTGGTCACTTCGCCCCAGATGCGGTCCACCTTCTCGAAGCCGGTGCGCAGCCGGTCGCGCACCGTGTGAATCATCCAGGCGATGACCGGCAGCGGCAGCAGCGTGACCAGCGCCAGCCAGGGGTTGATCGAGAACAGCACCACCGCGGTCATGAACAGCATGAGCACGTCGGTCGCGAAATCGAGCAGATGCAGCGACAGAAATACGTTGATGCGGTCGGTTTCGGCACCGATGCGCGCCATCAGGTCGCCGGTGCGCTTGCCGCCGAAATACTCCAGCGACTGCCCCATCAGGTGATCGAAGGTGGTGGTGCGCAGGTCGGCGCCGATGCGTTCGGACACCCGCGCCAGAATGTAGGTGCGCGCCCAGCCCAGCGCCCAGGCGAACAGCGCGGCGGCGAGCAGGCCGGCCATGTAGGGCCACACCGCGTCGAAGGTGATGCGGGTGCCGGTCTGGTGCGGAATCAGCACCTTGTCCATCAGCGGGATGGTCAGGTAGGGCGGCACCAGATTGGCGGCGGTGGACGCCAGCGTGAGCAGGAAGCCGGCCAGCAGCCGGCCGCGATAGGGCCGGGCGAAGCGCCACAGGCGCAGCAGCGCCCAGGTTTCCGGCGGCTTCACGGTGGCGCGCTCGCACAGCGGGCATTCGTCGTCGTCCGGCGGCAGCGGCGCCTTGCAGCGCGGGCACAGGCCGTCCTCGTCCTCGTGCACCGCGTGCGGATCGGCGATGCGCTCGATCAGTCGCGTGTGCTGGTCGGCCAGCCGCAGCGCCTCGGTGTTCAGCGCCAGCGTGTAGCGCCAGGTCGCAAGGCGGTGATGGGCGTCGTGCAGCGCCAGCGTACCGACGCCGGCGTGGTCGACATGGTCGAAACGCTGTCCGGCGGCCAGCGGCCAGCTCTGCCAGTCGGTGGCGGACGGGGCATCGGCCGCCAGCAGCCTGCGATCAGTCAGCACCAGCAGGCTGGCAGAAAAATGCAGCGTGGCATCGAGGTCGGTCTGCAGCCAGGCCTGTACCGCCTCGTCCGGCGCGAGCCGGCCGGCCAGCGCATCCCGCCACGGCAAGGGCAGATCGTCGGGCAGCGGGACGGCAGGGGTGGCGCGGGTCATCGGGCGGCTTCAGGCAGGGAAACAGGCGTTAAACAGGGGGCTGACAATGCCGAACGGGCGTTTTCAGACGGCAAAACCCGGGTTCGATGCAGTATGCAACAGCTGCAACGCGGCAGCGAAGGCGGCGGAGTATAGCGCCCGCGACCCGGTCAAAACACGCCCGTCGCACAGGTTCAAAAATAGATGAAAAAGCTGTCAACCAAAGCCTGCGGGTCGCGTTGAAGCGGTGTTTTCAACAACTTCGGGGCTCCGGACAGCTGCCGTCCCCGCGCGATGAGTAAACGCTCCATCGAAATCCTGCGCACCCTTGAGCTGCGCGGCCCCAACATCTGGACCTATGTCCCGGCACTCGAAGTCTGGATAGACATCGGCGCCCTCGAAGATTCCCCCTCGAACACCATCCCCGGTTTCGTCGATCGACTGATCGACTGGCTGCCCTCCCTGTACGAACACACTTGCAGCTACGAAGAGCGCGGCGGCTTCGTGCGTCGTCTGCGCGAAGGCACCTGGCCCGGCCACATCCTCGAACATGTGACGCTTGAGCTGCAGAACCAGGCCGGCATGAAGGGCAATTTCGGCAAGGCGCGCGAAACGTCCGAACGCGGTGTGTACAAGGTGGTGGTGATCTCCGGCAACCATACGGTCAGCCGCGCCGCCATTCTGGCCGCCCGCGAACTGGTGCTGTCGGCGATGGACGACCGCCCGTTCGACGTGAAGGCGGCCATTTCCGAACTGCGCGATCTGGTGGACGAACACTGCCTCGGCCCGAGCACCGGCTGCATCGTCGAAGCCGCGCAGGACCGCCGCATTCCCTCCATCCGCCTGAATGACGGCAATCTGGTGCAGCTGGGCTACGGCAAGAAGCTGCGCCGCATCTGGACGGCCGAAACCGACCGCACCTCGGCCATCGCCGAAGGCATTTCGCGTGACAAGGACCTGACCAAGCGTCTGCTCGCCGGCTGCGGCGTACCGGTGCCGGAAGGCCGCGAAGTGAGCGACGCCGAAGACGCCTGGGCCGCGGCCGAAGACATCGGCGTGCCGGTGGTGGTGAAGCCGGCCAACGCGAATCACGGTCGCGGCGTGTCCGCCGAACTGACCACCCGCGAAGAGGTGATGACCGCCTACGAACTGGCGCGTCGCTACAGCAAGTACGTGCTGGTCGAGCGCTTCATCCGCGGCAACGAACACCGCCTGCTGGTGGTGGGCAAGCAGATGGTCGCGGCGGTGGCCGGCGAAACCGTGTGGATCACCGGCGACGGCCGTTCCACGGTGCGCCAGCTGCTCGACAGCCAGATCAACATCGACCCGCGCCGCGGGCCGGAACAGGAATTCCCGCTCGACCTGCTGCTGCCGGAGCGCGACGCCAAGCTGCGCTTCGAACTGGAGCGCCAGGGCCATACCGCCGAATCGGTACCGGCCGACGGCGTGAAGGTGCTGGTGCAGCGCAACGGCAACATCGCGTTCGACGTGACCGACCAGGTGCATCCGGACACCGCCCGTCTGGTGGCGCTGGCCGCCCGCGTGGTGGGCCTGGACATTGCCGGCATCGATCTGGTGGTGGAAGACATCCGCCGCCCGCTGCGCGAACAGGGTGGCGCCATCGTCGAGGTGAACGCCGGCCCCGGCCTGCTGATGCACCTGAAACCGATGGAAGGCCAGCCGCGTCCGGTCGGCCGTGCCATCGTCGATCACCTGTTCGCCACCGCAGACGACGGCCGCATTCCGGTCGTCGGCATCAGCGGCAGCCGCGGCAAGACCACGGTGGCCAAGCTGGTGGCGCACCTGATGCGCTTTTCCGGCCAGCGTGTCGGTCTGGCGTGCAGCGAAGGGCTCTATCTGGACAGCCGCCGCCTGGAAGACGGCGACGCCGCCCGCTTCGAACCGTCGCAGCGCGTACTGATGAATCCGGGCGCCGAAGTGGCGGTGATCGAGAACGGCTTCGAAACCGTGCTGAAGGAAGGTCTGGCCTACGACCGCTGCCAGGTGGGCGTGCTCACCCGCATCGACCCGGCTTCGCACTATGGTGACTACTACATCGATTCGCCGGAGCGCGTGTTCAACGTACTGCGCAGCCAGATCGATGTCGTGCTGCGTCGCGGCACCGGCGTGCTGAACGCGGACGACCCGCTGCAGCACGAAATGGCCGAGCTGTGCGACGGCGAGGTGATCTGGTACAGCACCCGCGCCGACAACGACGTCGTGGCCAGCCATGTGCAGGCCGGCGGCCGTGCGGTCATCGTGCGCGACGGCCAGATCCGCCTGCTGGAAGCCGAGCGCACCGAAGTGCTGTGCCCGCTCACCAGCCTGCCGGTCACCGACGGCGAACCGCTGCACGCGACCGAAAACCTGCTGGCCGCGCTGGCCGCCGCCTGGTCGCTCGGCCTGTCGCCGACCGCGCTGCGCACCGGTGCCGAAACTTTCGATCCGCCGGTCTCCGCCGCGGTGCCCGCCTGAACCCCGCTGAACCGATTTACATGCACATCACCCGTCTGCGCGCCCTCCGCGGTCCCAATCTGTGGAGCCGCCACACCTGCATGGAGGCCCTGATCTCCTGCACCGGCGAACACTGTTCGCTCGAAAACATGCCCGGCTTCGCCGAGCGTCTGCGCGCCCTGTTCCCGGGCATCCGCCCGCTGCGGCCGACCACCCGCAACGGCCCGCTGGCCATGGCCGACGCGCTTGAACTGGCCGCGCTCGGTCTGCAGGCCAGTGCCGGCTGTCCGGTCACTTTCAGCAGCACGATTCCGACGGTCGAAACCGGCATCTACCAGGTGGTGGTCGAGTACACCGAAGAGGCGGTCGGCCGCCTCGCCTTCGAACTGGCGGAACAGCTCTGTCGCGCCGCCGCTGAAGGCGGCAGTTTCGACCTGCCCGGCGCACTGCACCAGCTGCGCGAACTGGACGAGGACATCCGCCTCGGCCCCAGCACCGGCGCCATCGTCGAAGCGGCGGTCGCACGCGGCATTCCGTTCCGCCGGCTGACCGACGGTTCGCTGGTCCAGCTCGGCTGGGGCAGCAAGCAGCGTCGCATCCAGGCGGCTGAAACCGATCGCACCAGTGCGGTGGCCGAATCGATCGCGCAGGACAAGGAACTGACCAAGCAACTGCTGCACGCAGCCGGCGTGCCGGTGCCGCGCGGCCGCACCGTGTATGACGCCGACGAAGCCTGGGCCGCCGCGCTCGAAGTCGGCCTTCCGGTCGTGGTGAAGCCGCGCGACGGCAACCAGGGCAAGGGCGTGACGGTAAACATCGTCACCCGCGACCACATGGACATCGCTTTCCGCGCGGCCTACGAAATCAGCCGCGAAGTGATGGTGGAGCGCTTCATTCCGGGCGCCGACTACCGCTTCCTGGTGGTGGGCGACCGCGTGGTTGCCGCCGCCCGCCGCGAACCGCCGCAGGTGATCGGCGACGGCGTGCGCACGGTGCGCGAACTGGTGGATGAAGTGAATGCCGACCCGCGCCGCGGCGACGGCCACGCCACCTCGCTCACCAAGATGCGCATCGACGACATCGCGCTGGCGCGCCTGGCGGTGCAGAACCACACCCCGGACACGGTGCCGGCGCTGGGCGAACGGGTCGTGCTGCGCAACAACGCCAATCTGTCGACCGGCGGCAGCGCCACCGACGTGACCGACGACGTACACCCGGAGCTGGCGGCGCGCGCGATCGAAGCCGCGCGCACCATCGGGCTGGACATCGCCGGCGTCGACATCGTGTGCAAGACGGTGCTGAAGCCGCTGGAAGAACAGGGGGGCGGCATCGTCGAAGTGAATGCCGCGCCCGGCCTGCGCATGCATCTCGCGCCCTCCTTCGGCAAGGGCCGTGCGGTGGGCGAGGCCATCATGTCCACCATGTTCGCGCCGGGCGACGACGCCCGCATCCCGCTGGTGGCGGTGTCGGGCACCAATGGCAAGACCACCACGGTGCGCCTGATCGCGCACATGATGGCGCAGACCGGCCTGCGGGTCGGCATGACCACCACCGACGGCGTGTTCGTCGGCAACGAATGCATCGATACCGGCGACTGCAGCGGCCCGAAGAGCGCGCGCAATGTGCTGGCCCACCCGGACGTCGACGGCGCAGTGCTGGAAACCGCCCGTGGCGGCGTGCTGCGCGAAGGTCTGGGCTTCGACCGCTGCCACGTGGCGGTGGTGACCAATATCGGCAGCGGCGACCATCTGGGCCTCGCCTATATCAATACGGTCGAGGATCTCGCGGTGGTCAAGCGGGTCATCGTGCAGAACGTGGCGCCCAAGGGCATGGCGGTGCTGAATGCCGCCGACCCGGTGGTGGCGGCCATGGCCGAACACTGCCCGGGTTCGATCACCTTCTTCGCCAAGGACCGTACCCATCCGGTCATCGCCACCCACCGCGCCCGCGGCCGCCGGGTCATCTATGTCGATGACGGCGCGCTGGTGGCCGCCGAAGGCAGCAGCGCGGTGCGCATTCCGCTGTCCCAGGTGCCGCTCACCCGCGGTGGCGCGCTCGGCTTCCAGGTAGAGAACGCGATGGCCGCGCTCGGCGCCGGCTGGGCGCTGGGCATAGACTGGGCCAGCATCCGCTCGGCGCTGGCCAGCTTCGTGTCCGACGCCAGCACTGCGCCCGGGCGCTTCAATCTGTTCGACTACCGTGGTGCCACGCTGATCGCCGACTACGGCCACAACCCGGACGCGATCAGCGCACTGGTGCAGGCGGTCGATGCCCTGCCGTCGAAGCGGCGCAGCGTGGTGATCAGCGGTGCCGGCGACCGGCGTGATGAAGACATCCGCAAGCAGACGGAAATTCTTGGCAGCGCCTTCGACAGCGTCGTGCTGTATCAGGACCAGTGCCAGCGCGGCCGTGAAGACGGTGAAGTGATCGCGCTGCTGCGCCAGGGCCTGGAAGGCGCCAGCCGCGTACGCGATGTGGTCGACATCAATGGCGAATTCGTCGCCATCGACCACGCGCTGTCGAAGCTGCAGCCGGGCGACCTCTGTCTGCTGCTGATCGACCAGGTGGACGAAGCGCTGGCCCACATCGCGACGCGGGTGGCCGAAGCGGCCTGACGCCGGGGCCTGGCTGGCGCGCCGTTCAGGCGCCGCCGGCGCCAGTCCTGGCCGCGAGGGCGGGCGCCAGCGCGTCCTCGCAACCCTGCATCCACGCATACACCGCGTCGATCGCCGCGGTCGCCTCGGCGAAATAGTGTTCCGCCCCCGGCGGTTGCCCCGCCAGCAGATCGCTGCGCAGTACGCCGAGCAGGCGCACCACCCGTTCTATCGCCGGCAGCGCGGCCGGCAGACGCGGCGTGTCGACCACCGCCTGATGCATCAGCGATTCCGCGCGCGAAGCCAGAAAATGCAGCCGCAGGCGTTCGGCCGGCGTGCACTGCCCGCGCGCCGCCGCGCCGCTGCCGATTGCCCTCGCCTGGCCCAGATGTTCGCCCAGCGTGGGCAGCGTGCTCACCCAGGTGTTCAGCAGCCCGGCCTGCTCCGCCGCCAGCACCGGCCCGACACGCTTCAGGCCCAGAGACTCCAGCCAGCCGAGCGCACGTGTCACCAGCAGACTGTGCCGCGTGATGCTGTCTTCCGGGTCCGGTCGGAGCGCGGCGTTTTCCATGGCGTCGCACAGATCCATCCACTGGCTGGCCAGCAGCGACAGTTCGGGGCGGCTGATGCAGGCATCGGCGGCCAGGTTTTCCTCCCGCAGGGCCACCGGTTCGAGCGCCTGCAGCAACTGGCCTACATCACGTCGTTTCGCACGCAGCACCGCTTCGAAACCGCGGTCGCCCGACAGCCAGGCGACGCTCATGCCGCGATGCTGCTGCAAGGCGTGGATCAGTGCGAGCACGCGTTCGCAGTCACCAAGCGCGCGCCGAGCGCGCTCGGCGGGCAATCCGGACGATGATCCCGGTTGCGGGTCCGCGCGCTCCAGCCCGCAGACCAGCAGCACCGACAGCAACAGCACTGCAGCAATGATCAGCGCGGCGGACAGCATGACGGAACACAGCGTTCGCGGCGCATCGGACACGCCAGGGGCAGCAAGACAGCGCTCATGACCGGCTCCTGCAATCGACCCGCGGAAACGAGCAAATCGCGGGCCATGCCGTAGTGATCAGCCCGGCGGTGCTTCGAGCCCGCCGACGATGAAGGGCACCAGCGCACGCAACAGGCTGTCGGCATCGTTCGGCACCCCGGCCGGACAGCGGCCGAGCAGATGCATCACATCGCGGCCAGCCATCACGTAGGCGACGATGCCGACGAAGAAATGCATGCGGCGCAGCAGCTCGTCTTCCGGCAGATCGGGCAGCGAGCGCTGCAGCGCCCGCCGGTACCAGTCCATGATGCGCAGATACTCTTCGGGAATGAAGTCGTCGCCCGGCTCGAAGAAAGCACGCCCCAGCAGCTGCTTGAACATCGCGCCGGACACCGTGTCCTTGCGCGACAGCCGCAGCACCGATTCGATGAAGGTGTCGACGATGCGGCGCACGCCCAGCGGCGCGCCTGCGGATTCGCGGTCGAGCTTGGCCAGATAGCCGGAACGGGTGCCGTCCGCGCCGAGCACGTGGGCGTACACCGCCTCCATCAGGTCGCGCTTGGAACCGTAGTGGTAATTGATGGACGCCAGCGGCACGCCGGCTTCGGCGGCAATCATGCGCATCGAGGTGGCGGCGTAGCCCTGTTCCGAAAACAGCCTTTCGGCAACCGCGAAAATGCGTTCCTTCGCATCGCCGCGCGTGCGCACCTCAGGACAGGGTGGGTTGCGGGAAACCGTGAGGGGTGCACTATCCAGCGCATCGAGCGGCGCATTGAGGGGCATAGGGGTCTGCACAGGCGTCAGGATCCGGGACACCCGAGGACTGTAGCACCGGGCGCACAACTGCGGTGCAACGATGCACCCGCGACGGGCATGACAGCGCAGCACCGCAGGCGGAATGCGTCGGAAACGCGCCACTGTCGGCCTTTGCACGCGCAGCAGCCCCTCTGGCACCGCTCTTGCAACAGGCCAGGCATGAATACGCTCACCGCCCCCCGGACCGGAAAGGTCTACCTGATAGGCGCCGGCCCCGGCGACCCCGAACTGCTCACGCTGAAGGCCGCCCGCGTGCTCGGCCTGTGCGATGTGCTGCTGGTCGACGACCTGGCCGATACCGCGGTGCTCGCGCATGCCCGGGCAGACGCCCGCATCGTGCGGGTGGGCAAGCGCGGTGGCTGCCGCAGCACGCCGCAGGCCTTCATCGAAAAGCTCATGCTGCGCTATGCCCGCACTGGCCACACGGTAGGTCGGGTCAAGGGTGGCGACCCCTTCGTGTTCGGCCGCGGCGGCGAGGAAATGCTCACGCTGCGCCGCGCCGGCATCGCCTGCGAGGTGGTGAGCGGACTGTCCGCCGGCATCGCGGTGCCGGCTACGCTGGGCGTGCCGGTCACCCACCGCGGCAGCGCCTGCGGCGTCACCTTCGTGACCGGCCATGCGCGCGAAGACGGCCTGCCGGGCCGCGAGCCCGACTGGGCCGCGCTGGCGCGCTGCGGTACAACGCTGGTCATCTATATGGGCATGCGCACACTGCCCCGCATTACCGATGCGCTGCAGGCAGGTGGGCTGTCGCCCTGTACGCCGGCCTGTGCCATCCAGAACGGCACCCGCAGCGACCAGCGCGCAGTGGTGGCCACGCTGGGCACCCTTCCGCAGGCGGTCGCCGACGCCGAACTGGGCAGCCCAGCCATCGTCGTGATCGGCGAGGTGGTGAATCTCGCCGACATCGCCGCGCAGGCGGAAGCGCTGTCGATGACCGCCTGAGGCGGGCACCCCACTGCTTCAACCGGACGCCAGCGTCCGGTCACCGCCGCAATCGTGATCGATCGTGGGCGCGGCGCCCCCGCCGCGATGAGGTCCGCGAATCACGCGCCGGTGCGTGAGTCATCGCTGCAATCGCGGCGAGGCGCCGCTCCCACGAAAAACACGCCGTGGCACGCTCCGCCCGCTCTTGATCGATCGTGGGCGCGGCGCCCCCGCCGCGATGGGGTCCGCGAATCACGCGCCGGTGCGTGAGTCATCGCTGTGATCGCGGCGAAGGCGCCGCTCCCACGAAAAACACGCCGTGGCACGCTCCGCCCGCAGGAGCGACCACCAGTCGCGCTGAGAAACCGTGCGATCAGAAAGACAAAAGGCGCCAGTGGCGCCTTTTGTCCCGTGCGGCCGGCAGATCGGCCGGCGCTTACTTCAGCTGTTCGTGCAGCAGCGACAGGATGCGCTTTGCCGTCTTGCTGTCGTCCAGCCCGCCTTCGCGGGTGAGCACCTGCACCGTGCTCTGCTTGCCCTCGCCCTTCACCAGCACGCGGTACTGGTTCTGACCCTTCTTCGGGTCCGGCTTGTCGTCCGGCATGAAGAACAGCAGCTTGGACAGGATGCCGCCGTCCTTCTTGCCGGTGGCATCGATTTCCGGATCGACGTAGCGCACGAAGTACACACCCTGCGAGCGGTCGCGGTCCTCGACCGTGAAGCCGACGCGGTCCAGCGCCAGGCCGACGCGACGCCAGGCACGGTCGAAGCCTTCATACACCTGCAGCGTGCCGCCCTTGTCGGCCGACATCAGCTGTGCCCGCTCGGACACCGGCTGCGCCGCCACCAGTGCCTTCGCGCGCTCGTTGTCGGCGCCCAGACGCACCATCAGCCGGCGCAGCATTTCGGCTTCCAGTTCCGGGTCGGCCGGACGCGGCTGCCACACGGTGCTGTCGCTGCGCTCGTTGATGTACACCTCCATCACGCCGCGATGGCTCACGTAGATTTCGGTGGTGCCCGGCTCGACACCCGGCTCCAGACGGGTGCGGTACTTGTCGCGCTCCGGCGTGGAGTACAGCGAATCGATCAGCCGGCCGATGGTGTTGCGGACGAGATCGTCCGGCAGCTTGGCGCGGTTCTCGTTCCAGTCGGTTTCCATCACGCCGGCGTCCGGCTGTTCGATCTCGATCAGAAAACCGGTTTCCTGCCAGAACTCGCGCACCTGCGGCCAGAGCTGGTCGGGCGTGGCATTGACCACCAGCCAGCGCTGGCTGCCCGAACGCTCGATGCGCATGTTCGCCACCTTGGGCAGCACGCCGCTCGCCTGCGGTGCGGCCTGCGGGCCCGCCGTGCGGTCGGCGTTGTAGGCCGAGGCGGTGGCCGAGCCCTTGCCGGCGCTGTCCGGCACCGCATAGCGGTCGGTCTGGGCAGGCAGCGTGAGATCGGGCGGCAGATCCAGGCGCGGCGAGCGCTTGGCCTGCGCCTTGTAGTCCACCTTGCCGGACTCCATGACCTTGTCAAACATCGAGCAGGCGCCGAGCACGCCCGACAGACCGATGCACAGCGCAGCGCGCAGCGCGGAAGACTTCAGCACTTTCATTCGGAAAGGTACCCGGGAGGGGATCAGGCGAGCACGCCGGCCTGCTTCATCGCGGCGCGGACCTGCTCGTAGTATTGCGGCTGGAGTTCGGTCAGCGGCAGGCGCAGCGTCGGGCCGCACAGGCCCATCTGCTGTACCGCCCACTTGACCGGGATCGGATTCGCTTCGCAGAACAGATGACGATGCAGGCCGATCAGCTTCGCGTTGATGTCGCGCGCCTTGACCGCGTCAGCGGCCAGTGCGGCGGCGTTCATTTCGTGCATCAGGCGCGGCGCCACGTTGGCGGTCACCGAGATCGAGCCGTGGCCACCCATCAGGATGAAAGCCGCGGTCGAGGCGTCGTCGCCGCTGTACAGCGCAAAGCCCTTGGGCGCGCGGTTGATCAGTTCGCCGGCGCGGTCGAGATTGCCGGTGGCGTCCTTGATGCCGACGATGTTCGGCACTTCCGACAGGCGGATGGTCGTGTCGTTGGCCAGATCGGCCACGGTGCGGCCCGGCACGTTGTACAGGATGAAGGGCACATCGACCGCTTCGGCCTGGGCACGGAAGTGGCGGTACAGGCCTTCCTGGGTCGGCTTGTTGTAGTAGGGCACGACGGTGAGGCAGGCATCGACGCCGACCGACTTCGCGTGCTGCGCCAGTTCGATCGCCTCGCGGGTCGAATTGGCGCCGGTGCCCGCGATGACCGGAATGCGGCCGGCGGTGTGCTCGACCGTGAAACGGATCAGTTCGCAGTGCTCGTCGAAATCGACGGTGGGCGATTCGCCGGTGGTGCCGACGATGACGATGCCGTCGGTACCTTCGGCGACGTGGAAATCAATCAGGCGACGCAGGCTGGCGTAGTCAAGACTGCCATCCTCGTTCATGGGGGTGACGATGGCGACGAGCGATCCGGTAATCATGTGCGAAACAGTGGCTTCGGCAGGAAACGCGCCATTCTACCGGAGCGCGGGTACAAGCCCAACAGGCTGCAGCCGCCCGATCTGTAACAGATCGCTCGCAAACGCGCGATCACAGTTCGGCCAGCGCCCGGATGTGCTCGACCGCGCTGCGGCCCAGCGCCGACAGCGCATAGCCGCCTTCCAGCATCGACACGATGCGCCCGTTGGCGTGCTTCTTCGCCACCTTCATCAGTTCGGTGCTGACCCAGGCGTAGTCGGCCTCGACCAGACCGAGCGAGGCCATGTCGTCCTCGTAGTGGGCGTCGAAGCCGGCGCTGATGAAGATCATCTGCGGCGCGAAGGCGTCCAGCCGCGGCAGCCACTTGCTGGTCACCACCTCGCGGAAGCCGTCGCCGCGGGTGCCGGCCGGCAGCGGCACGTTGCACAGATTGTCGGCCAGTGGCTCCGCCCCCGAATACGGATAGAAGGGGTGCTGGAAAATGCTCACCATCAGGATGCGGTTGTCGTGGGCAACGATGTTCTCGGTGCCGTTGCCGTGATGCACATCGAAATCGATGATGGCCACCCGCTGCAGGCCGTGGTGTTCCAGCGCGTGACGGGCGGCAACCACCACGTTATTGAAGAAGCAGAAGCCCATCGCCCGCCCATACTCGGCGTGGTGGCCGGGCGGGCGCACCGCGCAGAAGGCGTTCACCGCGGCGCCCGACATCACCAGATCGGTCGCGTGCACGCCGGCGCCGGCCGCTCGCAGCGCGGCACGCAGCGAATTCGGGCACATGGCGGTGTCGGCATCCAGATGCACGATGCCGCTGCCGGGCACCGCGTCGAAAATCTGCCGCAGGTATTCGGGCGAATGCGCGCGCGCCAGCATGTCGATGTCGGCCACCGGCGCGTCGTGGTGCGCCACATACGGGTCGAGGCCGCTGGCGATCAGGCGGTCCTGTATCGCCGCCAGCCGGTCAGGGCATTCGGGGTGATGCGGCCCCATGTCATGCAGGGCACAGTCGCGGTGTGTAATGTATGCGGTCGTCACCGCTGCTCCTCCGGAAACCTGCCGTTATCGATGCAACCTGCCCGGCGGCTTCGTGTCCACCTGCCGCTCTGCGCGCCACGGTCGTGACGCGCCGGATTCTGGATTCATTTCTGGATTCATTCTTATCCCGATTATCCCGCCACACCTTAACCCAGCTCAAGACATGCCCACCGCCGCCGCCCCCCGCGCCCTGATCGACGCCGCTTCCGAACTGATACTGGGCAAGCGCAGCCGGATCGAACTGGCCCTCACCTGCCTGATCGCCGGCGGCCACCTGCTGATCGAGGACGTACCGGGCACCGGCAAGACCACGCTGGCCCACGTGCTGGCCCGCCTGTTCGGCCTCGATTTCCGGCGCGTGCAGTTCACCAGCGACCTGCTGCCGGCGGACATTCTCGGTGTATCCGTGTTCGAACGCGACAGCGGCGGCTTCCGCTTCCATCCCGGCCCGGTATTTACACAGGTGCTGCTGGCCGACGAGGTGAACCGCGCCACGCCGCGCACCCAGAGCGCGCTGCTGGAGGCGATGGAAGAGCACCAGGTCAGCGTCGAGGGTGAAACCCGCCGCCTGCCCGAACCCTTCTTCGTGATCGCCACCCAGAACCCGGCCAGCCAGATCGGCACCTATCCGCTGCCCGAATCGCAGCTGGACCGCTTCATGATGCGGCTCACCATGGGCTACCCGGACCCCGCCGCCGAGCGCGCGCTGCTGACCGGGCGCGACCGGCGCAGCCTGCTCGAAGACCTCGCGCCCTGCGCCGACGCCGCCCAGCTCACCCGCTGGCGCGACGAGGCGCAGGCGCTGCACGTGGCCGATGCACTGATCGACTACGTGCAGGCGCTGATCGCCCACACCCGCGACGGCGGCCGCTACCGCCTCGGGCTGAGCCCGCGCGCCGGCCTCGCGCTGCTGGCGGCGGCGCGCGCCCACGCCCGGGTGCATGAGCGCAGCCATGTGCTGCCGGAAGACGTGCAGGCGGTGCTGCCTGCGGTGGCGCTGCACCGGCTGCCGCCGCTCGACCCGCTGCCGCCGGACGATGCCGCCCGCATGCTGCTGCAGGCGGTCGCCCTGCCCCACTGATGCGGGACGCTCTGCGCCGCTGGCTGGCGTCGCTCGGCGGCTCGCCCGCGCTGCCGCTCACGCTGGACCGTCGGCGCATCTTCGTGCTGCCCAGCGCGGTCGGTCTGGTGTGGGGCGGCGCGCTGATCGCCATGCTGCTCACCGCGATCAACTACACGCTGAGCCTGGGTTTCGCGCTGGTGTTCATGCTGGCCGGCCTGGGCCAGGTGGCGCTGCTGCACACCTTCCGCAATCTGCTCGGACTCACGCTGAAAGAGCTGCCACCGGAGCCGGTGTTCGCCGGCCAGCCTGCCCGCTTCGCGCTGGCCCTCGACAACGCCTCGTCACGCGCGAGACCGGCCTTGCGGCTGGCGATGGCCGGCAGCGACGAGGCGCTGGACATCGACCTCACCGCCGATGCCGCCCTCACCTTTCACCTGCGCGTGCCCGCACCGCGCCGCGGCTGGATCGCGCCCGGCCGGCTCACGCTGAGCACCCGCTACCCGCTGGGGCTGATACGCGCCTGGAGCTACGGCCAGCCGCAGCAGCGCTGTCTGGTGTATCCGCAGCCGGAAAGCGACCGGCCGCCACTGCCGCCGGGTGACGCCGGCACGCTGGGCCTGCGCGCCCGCGGCGACGGCAGCGAGGAATTCGCCGCACTGCGCGCGCACCGCGCCGCCGACTCGCCGCGCCATGTCGCGTGGAAGGCGTGGGCACGCTCGCCGGACGCACCGCTGCTCACCAAGCAGTTCGACGGCCAGGACGGCGGCGAACTGTGGCTGGATCTGGAGCGCCTGCCCGCTACGATGCCGCTGGAACAGCGGCTGGCCCGCCTGACCGGCTGGGTGCTGGACGCCGAAACGGCCGGCCTGCGCTACGGCCTCGCGCTGCCCGGCCAGCGCATTGCGCCGGACCGCGGCCCGGCCCACCGTGCGCGCGTGCTGGCCGCGCTGGCCCTGTTCGGGCTGCCGTCATGATGTTCAGGCGCACCGCAAAAGCGGCCCCCGATCTTCCGCCGCTGGGCGCACAGCGCACCGGCTGGCTGCTGGCGGTCGCCGCCAGTGCGCTGCTGCCGCACGCCGACCACCTGCCCGGCTGGCTGGGCGCGGTCACGCTGCTGCTGTTCACCTGGCGGCTGGCGCAATGGAAACGCGGCTGGCCCGGCGCCAGCGGATGGATCAGAACCCTGCTCATCGTCGCCGGCTGTGCCGGCATCAGCCTCACCTTCGGCCGGCTGTTCGGCCGCGAGCCCGGCGTGGCCCTGCTGGCGCTGCTGCTGGTGCTCAAGCTGCACGAGCTGAAAAGCGTGCGCGACGGCCACACCGTGGTGCTGCTCGGCTATTTCATGCTGCTGGCCGCCTTCACCTATTCGCAGACACCGGCGATGGCCGCCCTGCTGTTCGCGGCCATGGGCGTCATCACCGCCGCGCTGATCGCGCTCACCGGCCCGCCGGCGGCGCCGCTCGCGCTGCTGCGCCAGTCTGGCTGGATGCTGGCCCAGGCCCTGCCCTTCATGCTGGTGCTGTTCGTGCTGTTCCCGCGCGTGCCCGGCCCACTGTGGGGGCTGCCGCTGGACGCCCACGGCGCGCGCACCGGCCTGTCCGACAGCATGGAGCCCGGCTCGATCTCCCAGCTCAGCCAGTCGGGGGAAATCGCCTTCCGCGCCCGGTTCGACCGCGAGGCGCCGCCGGCGCGCGATCTGTACTGGCGCGGCCCGGTGCTGACCGAATTCGACGGCCGCACCTGGCGTCAGGGCACTGCCGCCCGGCGCACCGGCGGCACGCCGCCGCACCCGGTGGCCGGCCCCCGCAGCGGCTATGAAGTCACGCTGGAAGCGCATGGCAAGAACTGGCTGTTCGCGCTGGAAACCGTGGCTGCGCTGCCGGCCGGCGCGCGGGTGTCGGACGACTGGCAGGTACTGTCCGGCGACGTGGTGCGCAACCGGCGTCGCGACCGTTTCGAGTCGGTGCTGGCGGCCCGGCCGGGCATCGAGGAGTGGAGCGCCCACATCGACGCTGCCCGCCGGCTGCCACGCGACGGCAACCCGCGCGCCCGCGCGCTGGCCGCCGAACTGCGCCGCCAGTCCGGCAGCGACGCGGCGACGGTCGATGCGCTGCTGCGGCGGTTCCGCCGCGAGGCCTTCGTCTACACGCTCACGCCGCCGCTGCTGCCGGGTGCGGACGGCATCGACGCCTTCCTGTTCGACACCCGGCGCGGCTTCTGCGAACACTACGCCGGCGCCTTCGTATTCCTGGCCCGCGCGGCCGGCCTGCCGGCGCGGGTGGTGACCGGCTATCAGGGCGGCGAGCGCAACAGCGTCGACAGTTTCATCGTGGTGCGCCAGTCCGACGCCCATGCCTGGGCCGAAGTGTGGCTGCCGGCCGAAGGCTGGCGCCGGGTGGACCCCACCGCCGCCATCCTGCCGTCGCGGGTGGAACGCGGACTGGCCGATCTGGCGGCCGGCGAACCGGTGCCCTTCGTCGCGCGCGCCGACCTCGGCTGGCTGCGCACGCTGCGCCACCGCTGGGAAGCCGCCAACAACGCGTGGAATCAGTGGGTGCTGTCCTACGACCAGCAGCGCCAGCGCGAACTGCTGTCGCGCCTGGGCATGGCGCAGCCGGACTGGCAGACCATGACCGCGTGGATGGCCGCGCTGTGCGGCCTGATGGCCGGCGCGCTCACGCTGTGGGCACTGCGCCGCGCGCCCGGCCGCGACGCGCTGGCACGCGCCTGGGCCGGGCTCGACCGCGCGCTGGCACCGGCCGGGCTGGGCCGCGCCGCCTGGGAAGGCCCGCTGGACTATGCCGAACGGGTGGCCGCCGCGCGTCCGGATCTGGCGGCAGACCTGCGCGCAGCGTGTACACTTTATGCAGACGCCCGCTACGGCGGCGCCCCGCTGGCGCCGGCCGCACGCGAAATCCGCGCACGCAGCCGCGCGCTGCGCTGCCACCGCACACTGCACCACCGATGACCGAAATACTCACCGCCCGCTCCGCCGCCCGCCGCCACTTCATGACCGCAGCCGGCGCCCTGCTGCTGGCCCCGGCGCTGCCGCTGCGCGCCGCGCCCTCCACCACGCCGGAAAATTTCGCCGAGCGCGACGACGTGCGCGCCTTCTGCGCCGAACTGGCCGCCGCCCACGGCTTCGACGAAGCCTGGCTGCTCGACCGCTTCGCCGGCGTGCGCCTGCTGCCCAAGGTCATACAGCTCATCCGCCCGCCCTCCAGCCCGGCGGTGAAATCGTGGACGCGCTACCGCAGCCGCTTCATCGAACCGCTGCGCATCCGCGCCGGTCGCAAATTCCTGGCCGAACACGCGGCCAGCTTCGAACGCGCGGAACAGGATTTCGGCGTGCCGCGTGAAGTGGTGGCCGCCATCATCGGCGTGGAAACGATCTACGGCCGCAACACCGGCGATTTCGAACTGCTGAGCGCGCTGTCCACGCTGGCCTTCACCTGGCCGCCGCGCGCCGAGCTGTTCCGCCGCGAACTGGGCGAGCTGTTCCTGCTGGCGCGCGAACAGTCGCGCGACGTCGCCGCCTTCCGTGGCTCCTACGCCGGCGCGCTGGGCTACCCGCAGTTCCTGCCCAGCAGCTGGCGCCGCTACGCGGTCGATTTCGACGGCGACGGCCGCGCCGACCTGATCGGCAGCCCGGTGGACGCCATCGGCAGCGTCGCCGCCTACCTCGCCGCCCACGGCTGGGAAGCCGGCGAACCGGTGGCCCAGCGCATCCGCATCACCGACGAAGCCGCCGCCCCGCTGGTCGCCGCCGGCGTCGAACCCTCCATCGACACCGCCACCCTCGACACCGCCGGCGCCCGCCCGCTGCGCGGCGGCGAACTCATCGCCAAACCCGCCACCCTGGTCGACCTCGTCACCCCCGACGCCCAGACCGAATACTGGCTCGGCTTCCGCAACTTCTACGCCATCACCCGCTACAACCGCTCCTACTTCTATGCGATGGCCGTGTTCCAGCTGAGTCAGGAGCTTAGGCAAGGGTGAGGAGGCGGGCAGGATTCGATGTCGTTGGTAGAGCAAACGACGCGGATGACGCCTGCTTCCGAATCGATAGCGTCATGCATCGTGCCGACGAATGACGCAGCCGGCGACACTCAGCCCTCAATCCAACGCGACGGCTGAAGTCGTGCCGTTGGACTCCCGGGCAAGCGCTCTCGCACAGCATCAATGCTGGTCGAGCGTTGCCTTTATTCACTTCGCGTATCCTAGGCGACTGACGATGCCCTACCGATAGAGGGCCCCTGCGCGAGCTCGAGCAGATGTCAGCGACAACGATGATCAACGACGTCGTTCGGGGCAAGCCCAGTCCTGACTCCCTCCGGAGCGCGTGTTTCTCGAACACCTCGTGTGCGGACGACATCAGGAGAAGGGCTCTTCATGCAACCCAAGTCTGTTTGGTATCGGCTTTCAACATGGTTGTGTCTGACGTGGACGGTTCTGGTGCTCGGACTGGTAGCGAACCGCTTTATGACACTACCAACCTTTGAGCAAGCCGCCGCTGACCCCTGCCCAACCTTCCTTTTGCAACTCGCCCCGCAGGCTGAGCGGGCCTTGCTGCGGCTTCATTCGAGCCTCTCCTTCAGGGTCTTCTCCTGGCAGGATCGCAAGTCAAGGGAAATCATCGATCCATTCCGGAAAGGTGATCGAGCGCTTAATTGCGACGTGCTCAGTCAACGCGCGCAGCTATTTCTTACAGGCAGTCGACTTGGAGCAATTGAGCCTAGGATCCGATTTCACACGAAGACCTTGATCGCGCTCATCGTGCTGCCATGTTGCCTGATCATCATCGTCAGCCATCTATCGCTCGGTCGCAGCGTTCGAGCGCGTTAGCCTATCCGTCGAGGAGTGCTTCTTTTGGTTAGGTCCGCAATGCGCTCCCGGCCTATCCCATGGCGGCGTACGGCCCGCTGATGCTGATCTACAGCGGGGTAGATAGCGAACCGCGGTCGTCACGCATCGGAGCACTATCGACGGTCAGACAACAACGCAAGCATTGAGCAATGGGCTCCAACTTTATGAAAGTACTCGCCGCCATGATTGCCATTGCGGCACTTGTCCTGGTACTGGGTCTGTCAGGCGCGCTGTTCTTTCTCTGGCCGACGAGCTTCCCCGACCAATCACTGAGAATCACGCCCGAAGTTCTGGCGGAACTCCAGGCGCTGAAAGACGAGCGGAAGTTCGGTAGAGACGAGAGCACTTTTTACCCGGGCTCGCCGACTGAAGCTGTTCGCGCCAGTGCGCAGGCCTCAGTCGATGCAATCATTCAATCGTTGGTCACCGAGTTGCCTCCTCACCCGAGACGTTCAGTCGTCCTTGCAACATTCAAGCGTGCGCTGATCGGGATGGAGCAGCATGACTCGGAGGAACGTGACCAAGCCCTCGTCTATCTCCATCGCATCATGTCCATTGTCGGAGTCGACAACTCTGGCGAACTGCTGAACGTATGGCGTTACGGTTTCCCCTACGGATGGTTCTTGCGTACCTGACAGGACATTCAACGCCACGTCCTTCACTCCCCTCGCCACCGTCCGCTGTACCAACGTGATGTTCATGGCTGTCTTCGCCGACAGTGCGCAGCCCTTAACTACCGCCGCTCACTTCATCAGCCGATTGGGAGACGAAGCCAACGCCACGCTCGCCACTGCGCGGCGGAATCTCATCGCCAAACCCGCCACCCTGGTCGACCTCGTCACCCCCGACGCCCAGACTGAATACTGGCTCGGCTTCCGTAACTTCTACGCCATCACCCGCTACAACCGCTCCTACTTCTATGCGATGGCCGTGTTCCAGCTGAGTCAGGAACTGCGGCAGGGATGAGGTGGCGGGGCTGCGCGCAGCGCGGTACCCGATCGCTGACGTGATCCGCAGGGGACGGGCATGCCGTACGGTCCGTCTCTCGTTCTTTCACAAGAAAAGCACGTCTCCCCGCCCGCGCTGCGACCAACGCAGAACGCTGCGCACCCGCCCGATCTCCCCCACCCCGCCACAGAGCTATCCCATTCGTATGGTGTAATGCACATGACGTACTCGTGCGCGCAATCAGTCGGGCGGACGGGGTACAGGGACGGCGACCAAGAGGTGAGGTTTTTTGTCGTCGTTTAATACTGTATAGATATACAAAATGGCGCACCGAAACGTCCACTTGAAGGCCACTTCAGAGCGATCACGCCCGCCTGTTTACCCGGCAGCATCCGTAATCGTGGCGCAAAACTGCGCCAGAAAACAAAGTTAGCGGGCATAGAGAGGAGGTGCCGTGAATCTCGCAGTGAAAGTGACGCTCGCAGCATCTGGGATCTTCCTGTTTGTTGGGTTGATTGGCGGCATTCTCAAATACCGCGGAATCATGACCAGCCCCAATCATCGGGCGCACCCATACATCGATATTGCCCATAGGGCATCGCTTCTCTACAGCTTTGCGGCGTTGGTCATGGCTGCACTGCTAACGTTTAGCCCGTATTCAGAGAACGTGCAGCTACTGATTGCCGGGGTGCCACTATTCTTCTTTTCGGTGGCTATCGGGCAGTACTACCGGCTAGGACTTGCTGGCGAAGTCACAAATCAATTCAAGGAGCGGAACTTCAATACCACCTGGGGCATGATCCTCCTTATCATCGGCGAGTTGGGCGGCGTAGGCGCAATTGTCTGGGGCTTCATCTCTACCCAGTTCTTGGGCTAATCGTGCGCGCTGCCCGCTAACCATTCGCTGCAGGCGCGACGGCCCTGAGGGGCCGCGGCCTGAGCTCAAACGTTGGGCCCCATAGTCCTGCCATGCGCTTCCCCACACGAACAAATCGAGGAGTCTTTTTGCCAGACACCTACGATCTGGCGCATGACCTCTGCTTCGTGATCCATGACATCCTGGCGCAGTTACTCAAATCCGGAGCAGAGGGTGGCTTTTTTCGCACCACCATTGCCTTCGAAGATGAAGCAGATCGCATTTCTTTCGAGAAAACCGAAGACATATTTTGTTGGCTCGAAGAGACTCAACGGTTGAATGATCGCACATCCATCCTGACCACAACGGTATTCCCTGCGGTCCTTTCTGACGCGCTTCATTGCATTTATGAAGCACTTGAATCCTCACGCAAGGCAAAGCCAAATATCACCTATATGTTGTTGCGCAAGCCAATTCAAGAGAGCCTATTCCTTTTTGAAACGATTATTATAAATCCCCACGACTTTGCAGCAAAGCTAGCAACTGATCCGTTGAAGCTACGCGGGGAAAAGGCTGGCGGTCTTGACGCACACACCCGACGCATCCAGCGGGTGTTGGAGCAAATTGGCGAAGAAGGTCGATTCAATGCCGAATACATAGCGCAACTCCGTTACAACAAGAGCGAAGAGGATGGGTTCGACGGAATCTGCAATCTAGCAATGCATCTATTCACCGAACATCGAGCAATCCGAACAGCCCCATTGAATATCAACTTTATATTCTCAGACTGGGAAGAGAAGTGCACACAATGGGCGTATCTCTACAGTCGATTGCCGTACCTGCTCATCTACATGCATAGTGTAGTTGAACACTTGTGTGAGCGGATCGCACCGACGCATCCGACGTACCTAAACGACATGCAACGTAGAATTGCGGCTCTTACTCTTCTTTGGAGAGAACAACTGGAAGCTGCCTACGTTGCGGAACCAATCGATAAACTCATCACGTATCATCGCGATTGGCTAATTCAACATTGCCTCAAGGCTGGATATTCTGCGCCAACTGAATCTGATCTTGTAAAAATGGCATTTACGGGTGCATTTCCGCGAGAGCAAAAAATCAAGATGCTACTGAGAAATTTTCGTTACAAACTTAGAGCCGCACTAAATCGCCGTTCTGGCCGCAGAAGCCAGCAATGATTCACACGTGCGACTCAACCCATCACTACACCGGACCTGCGCGAAAAGCCGCAGGTCCGGTGAGTTCAAGAATTAGGCATTAAACAGGTGAGAATATACACATGATTGCAAATTACATCGATCAAATTATTATGTTTTTTGTTGGAACTTGGGCATCCGGCGTTGCTTACAAATTCATCCCAGCACCAGGCAAAGATCCTATTGCGAAATTACAGTGGAGAGAGAGGTATTCAAAGCTGCTCAAAACTGCTGGTCCTCTGCTAGTTTTTACATCCCTAGCGCTTGCGATTGCAAAGTATTTTGGCATTCAATAGCAAAACACCTAACACGGCATATATGGACTCCCCCAAAAATCAAGACTGATCGATAGTCTGGTTTTCCCGGGTAGATCACTTGCAGCCGTATATTCGGCATCCGTAGTGGGTTCTGAGCGACCCGTGCCAACATGGAATCTGCGCGGGACCGCCAATCGATAGAAACGACACGCGTGCTGCTGCCGGAAGGGTTATGGGCAACCTGTCTCGTGTTCCGCTGCAAGCAAGACCACACCGAATCGCACACAGAGCGAATGAAGCGGCGCATCGATTCCACTAAGGGCAAACGGATAGTCGCCACGCTCACCACTGTCGAGCCGGTGTTCGACAACCTGCGGCACAACAAGCGGCTCACCCGCTTCACGTTGCTCGGGCGCACAGAAGTCGATGGGCAGTGGAAGCCGTACTGCCTGGTGCATAAGCTCGAAAAGCTCGGGCACCACGGACACGCGAATTAGGTAGGCTGACCGGCGGAATGGCGCCCTCAGCAACGGCGCCCGGCATTAGCCACGGCATAAATAAGTGAGGGGACAACGATGAAGCGAAGATCGGAAGGCTGAAACGATGATGAACGACTTCGAGCCGGCGCGGGCCGGAAGCAATCGCTTGCCCCGGAACGGGATATTTACAGCGTCGATAGCCGTCATGACAGTATTCCGCAGTGTTAGGCCTCTAGTTCTTTTCATATCAGCAATCTTTGCCATTGCCGCAGTCGCGTGCACAAAACCTGGATGCCTCGCAATGAGTGCTATCCCCGCAGGCGCAGACACTGACCTTCGAGAGCATTTAGGCTACCCTCCGAAGAAGGAGGACTGGTCCTTCGACATTTCGCCGGGAGATGCCGGCTGGTCGTACAGATTCATGATGTTCGAGGGCGCCGAGCAGTACCTTGGCACAGAGGTTTATGAGTCGCTGCCCGAGCGATTCGCAAAGATTCCGGGCGTTACCCAGGTAGAGCAAGAGGATCGGGAGTCATACCTAATAAACTCCACTCTGCCGGAGACAGAGCTTGAGGCCCAGCTCTGGACAGTCTTTCAAGCCGCCGCATCTGAAGCGCATACGAATTGACAGCTAAGAATTCAATCGAGAGTGCGGTGCCCGGCAAGCCAGTCAGCACCTCTCATGTCAAACGTCGAGGCTGTAGAAATACTCGCCGTTAAGGGGACCAGCCGGCGGCCAACCGTTGACATCAAACGATAGAGCGCATCAGACACATGTATGCATTTGACGATTTGAGCAAATTCATCAAGGTTCTTGATCTGACGGTTCCGTGGGCACACTCCTACGCGGACATGCGACCGGGAAAGACAGACCTCGAGCGACGTGAGAACTATCGCGCAGCTGCGGTTCAGATCATTTGCGCCAAGCCGGATGTCGTGTTCTGGTGGGCGTTTCGCATCAGTGTCACCAAATCCGGTCGCCGTCTTGACGTCGACAACGTCGCGAAGACCATCATTGACTCATTCAGCGCGAGCCAGCTCAAGCGAGACGGATCCAAGTACTCTGATCTGGCTCTCTACGCTGATGACACCTTTGACGAAGTCAGAATCCTGCAAGTCATTGGAAATCCAAAAGTTAATGTGGATTCGACTCACATCGAGGTGTTCGCATGCATCCAGGAATGAGTCCGAACCAGTCACTCGGCCAACTCCTGTCGGCAGGCGGCCGCTTACGGGCTCGGCGTCAATATTGAGTCGTACCCAAGTCACACCAAACCACTCAATGAAACGCCTCCATCTCGCCTTCCTCGCCACCCTGCTGCTGCCGACCGCGCTCTGGCTCGCGGCCGATACGCTGCTGCCTGATCCATTCACCTATTTCTCGTTCCGCCCGGTGTTCATGCAGTACAGCGGGGTGATCGCGATCGCGGTGATGAGTGTGGCCATGCTGCTGGCGCTGCGCCCGAAGTGGCCGGAGCCGTGGCTGGGTGGGCTGGACAAGATGTATCGGCTGCACAAGTGGCTGGGCATCGCGGCGCTGGTGGTGGCGGTGCTGCACTGGTGGTGGGCGACCGGCACCAAGTGGATGGTGGGCTGGGGCTGGCTGGTGAGGCCGGCGCGCAAGCCCGGTGGCGGCGAGACGCTGGGCACGGTAGAGGCCTGGCTGCGCAGCCAGCGCGGCGTGGCGGAGTCAGTCGGCGAGTGGGCGTTCTATGCTGCGGTGGCGCTGATCGTGCTGGCGCTGGTCAAGCGCTTTCCCTACCACTGGTTCGTCAGGACGCACCGATGGATCGCGGTCGCCTATCTGGCGCTGGCCTATCACACGGTCGTGCTGACCAAGTGGGCCTACTGGTCGCAGCCGATAGGCTGGCTGCTGGCGGCGCTGCTGATCGGCGGCAGCGTGGCGGCGGTGCTCACGCTGAGCGGCCGGATAGGCACCGGCCGCAAGGTGCAGGGCCGCATCGTGTCGCTGACCGAATACCCGGCGCTGCAGGTGCTTGAAACCGCCATCGCTCTGGACGAGGGCTGGCGCGGCCACGCCCCCGGTCAGTTCGCCTTCGTGACGTCGAACAGCCGGGAAGGCGCACACCCCTATACGATCGCGTCCGCCTGGAATCCGGCCGAACGCCAGCTGGTGTTCATCACCAAGGCGCTGGGTGACCATACGCGCCGGCTGCGCGAAACGCTGAAGATCGGCATGCCGGTGACGGTGGAAGGGCCCTACGGCTGTTTCGACTTCGAGGACGCCCAGCCGCGGCAGATCTGGGTGGGCGCGGGCATCGGCATCACGCCCTTCATCGCCCGCATGAAGCAGCGCGCCAGCGTGCCGGACGCCCGGGTGGTGGATCTGTTTCATCCGACGGCCGATTTCGACCAGACCGCGATCGACCGGCTCACCGCAGACGCGGCAGCGGCCGGCGTGCGCCTGCACCTGCTGGTCGATGCGCGCGACGGCCGCCTGAATGGCGAGCGCATCCGCGCCGCGGTGCCCGAATGGCAGACCGCCAGCGTCTGGTTCTGCGGCCCGCCGCGCTTCGGTCAGGCGCTGCGCGATGACTTCGTCGCCCACGGGCTGCCGCCGGATCGTTTCCATCAGGAACTGTTCGAAATGCGCTGAGGGCCGCGCGCCTTGCGGAGGCCGGCCCAGGGTGCGTACCCTCGGACGATCACATTCGCCCTCCCCATACATTTCCGCGCGCTTGCATTTGCAACACGCTGCAACGCCTCTCCCACAGATGATTGACACACGGGCAGGATGATCCTGCAATGCACCGTACCGTCGCACGGTGCCGGAGAGGTGATCATCATGAACGGGAAGAAGGCAGCGGTCGCCCTGGCGTTGGGGCTGGGGCTGCTTGCAACAGGCAGCAGCGCGTGGGCGGACCGGGGCTACCGGTATGGCCATGGCGGCTACCATCGCGGACATTCGCATGTCGATATCGGCGTGGGCTTCGTGTTCGGGTCGGGTTACCGCCCGTGGTACGGCCCCGGGCCCTATTACTATCCGCCGCCCTACTACTACGGGCCGGCCTACTACCCGCCGGTGGTGATCGAGCGCTCGCCGCCGGTGTATGTCGAGCGCGACCCGCAACCGGTGGCGCCGGCGCCGTCGATGTCTCCCCCGCCGCAGCCGCCCAGCACCTGGTATTACTGCGCGTCCGCCCAGGGCTATTACCCCTATGTGCCGGAATGCCCGGAAGGCTGGCAGAGCGTGGCGGCGCAGCCGCCGCGATGAGGTACGCATCATGAACACCCGTACCACCGCGCTGGCGCTGCTGCCTATCCTGCTGCTGGCAGGCTGCGCCACGACACCCTCCGGCCCGAGCGTGATGGCGCTGCCGGGCAGCGGCAAGACGTTCGAACAGTTCCGTTACGACGACGCGCTGTGCCGCGACTATGCGCGCGACCAGACCGGCGGCACCGACGCCGACGAGGCGGCCACGCGGTCCGGCGTGCGCAGCGCGGCGGTCGGTACCGCGGTCGGCGCCGCAGCCGGTGCGCTGATCGGCGGCCGCGAAGGTGCTGCCGTGGGCGCCGGCACCGGCCTGCTGGTCGGCGGAGCCGCCGGCAGTGATGCGGCACAGAGCTCGGCACGCGGCACGCAGCGGGGCTACGACCAGGCGTACATCCAGTGCATGTACGCGAAGGGCCAGCGGGTGCCGACCAACGGCCGCTTCGCCGACAGCACAGCCCGTGCCCCGGCTGCGGTGCCCGCCCAGGCACCGGCCCTGCCCGGACGGGCGCATGCGCCCTATCCCCCGCCGCCGCCGGGCCATCAGCCGCCGCCCGCCTCGGCACCGCCGGCCAGCGCCCAGTCCGCAGGCGGCACCTGGTACTACTGCGAATCGGCGCGGGAGTACTACCCCTATGTGCGGACCTGCCGCGATGGATGGCGTGCAGTCGAGGCCAGCCCGCCGCCGCCGGTGCGCTGAAGGATGGCAGCGCGGTAAACGAAAAAAGCCGGCCCGAGGGCCGGCTTTTTAATGCTGCAGAGGCCTGTCAGCGACGGCGCGCCAGTGCGCCGACCAGGGCCAGACCGCCCAGCATCAGCGCCCAGGCTTCGGGTTCCGGCACCACGGCCACACCGCTGAAGCTCATTTCCGACACCGAGTAGGCGCCATCACCGGCCACCGCGTAGATGCGCGCGTAACGCGCATTGACCGCCGGGAAGTCGATGGTGGACTGGTACTGGATGTGGCTGGCGTCGCTGGAAATGATTTCGCTGCCGAAATTCGACTGGCCTTCGAAAGCCAGATTGGTGAACAGCGTGTTCCAGCTGCTGCCGTTGGCCGACACCTGCACCTGGTAGAAATCATTGTGGTCCACGCCGAGCAGCACGTCGGTCAGCGTGTAGAGCTGGCCGAAGTCGAGCGTGAATACCGCGCCGGATGCGCCTTCCTGACCACTCCAGGACACCGACTTGAAGGTGTAGGCCGTACCTTCGGGGGCAATGAAGCCATCGGCGAGGATGGACAGGTCGGTGCCGTCGATCGAGTAGCTGCCGGTAGCCGAAGCATTGACCGCGGTGATCGGCGAAGCGGCCGACACGGCGCCGGCAAACAGCAGGGCACCTGCAAACATCAGTGATTTCATCTGGGCATCCTTTGTGAGTGCGTGATCCGGCACGACATGAGCAATCCCCGTACCACAAGTGCAAGTCATTGATATTTCGTGCAACGAGCCGAACGCATCATCGGCACTGTCAAGGCGTCCGACAGCCGTGCTCAGCCCATGGAGGCCTCGGGCGGCGCCAGCAGCATCGCCACCGCCTGCGCGGCGATGCCTTCGCCGCGGCCGGTGTAGCCCAGCTTTTCCGAGGTCTTGCCCTTCACATTGACCGCATGCGGCGGAATGCCGCAGTCGGCGGCGATGTTGGCCACCATCTGCGCCGCGTGCGGCGTGATTTTCGGGCGTTCGCAGATGACCGTGGCGTCGATGTTGCCGATGCGCCAGCCACCTGCCTGCACCTGCCTGACCGCCTCACGCAGCAGCACCCGGCTGTCGGCGCCGGCGTAGGCCGCATCGGTGTCCGGAAACAGGCGGCCGATGTCGCCCAGACCGGCGGCGCCAAGCAGCGCGTCGGTGATGGCGTGCAGCAGCACGTCGGCATCGGAGTGGCCGAGCAGACCTTTCTCGTGCGGAATGTCGACCCCGCCGATGATGCATTTACGGCCCTCGACCAGCTTGTGCACGTCGAAGCCCTGGCCGATGCGGAAAGGCAGCGGTGTGGCGAACAGCGGATTCATGCGTCGGTCCCCCGGGTCTGCAGGATCAGTTCGGCCAGTTTCATGTCTTCCGGCCAGGTCACTTTCAGATTGGCCGCACCGGCGGCCACCAGCCGCGGCCTGAGTCCGGCGGCCTCGATGGCGGAGGCTTCGTCGGTCACGTCGGGGCAGCGGTCCAGCGCGTCGGCCAGCCGGGCCAGCCGGAACATCTGCGGCGTCTGCGCCTGCCACATGGCGTCACGCGACACGGTCGCCTCGACCCGGTCGGCGCCGTCGGCGCGCTTCAGCGTGTCGGCCACCTTCTGCGCCAGCAGGCCGCCCACCGGATCGTCGGCAAGCGTGTCGATCAGGGTGTCCAGCATGGCGGCCGACAGACAGGGGCGCGCGGCGTCATGCACCAGCACCCAGTCGTCCGGCCGCGCCCAGCCGGCGATTTCCCACAGGCCGTTGCGCACCGAGGCGGCCCGACTGGCGCCGCCGCAATGCACCGGCATCAGCTTGGGGCCCAGCGTGGTCCAGTCGAAGCCCTGCCAGTACAGATCCTCAGGCGCCAGCGCGACCACCACCCGGTCGATGCGCGGGTGGCCGCACAGCGTGGCCAGCGCATGACGGATCAGCGGCTGGCCGGCCAGCGGCAGGTACTGCTTCGGCATCTGCGCACCGAAGCGGCTGCCGCTGCCGGCGGCCGGGACCAGGGCGATGTGGCGCGGCATACGGACTCAACTCCTGCAATGACGCGTTTCGAAGCCGCTCGCCGCCTGCTGGGGTGAGGCAGGGGTTTCGCAGCGCATGCGCTGCGCCTGGCGAACAGACCGGCTGTGCAAAGCCGGTCCCCGTAAGACAAGCCTTGCAGCGCGATGCGCCGCACCTGACCCATGCAGACACGTTGAGCGTGGGGGCATCACGCCAACCAGCGGCCGAGATCGCGCTTCATGTCTTCCACCGACTCCAGACCGATGGCCAGACGGATCAGGCTGTCGCGGATACCCGAGGCGTCGCGCGCTTCCTGAGAAATGCGGCCATGCGTGGTCGTCGCCGGGTGGGTGATGGTGGTCTTGGTGTCGCCAAGGTTGGCAGTGATCGACAGCATGCGGGTGGCGTCGATCAGCTTCCACGCCTCTTCGCGGCCGCCCTTCACCTCGAAAGCCACCACCGCGCCGCCGGTCTTCTGCTGGCGCATCGCGATTTCGTGCTGCGGATGCGACGGCAGGCCGGGGTAGAACACGCGCGCCACCCAGGGCTGCGCCTCCAGCCAGCGCGCCAGTTCCAGCGCGTTGGCCGACTGCGCCTGCATGCGGATGGACAGCGTTTCCAGCCCCTTCAGGATGATCCAGGCGTTGAACGGCGACAGCGTCGGGCCGGCGGTGCGCAGGAAGCGCAGCACCTCGTCCATTTCCGCCTTGCGCCCGCACACCGCGCCGCCGAGCACGCGGCCCTGGCCGTCGAGGTACTTGGTGGCGGAATGAATGACGATGTCGGCCCCCAGCTCGATCGGCTTCTGCAGCGCCGGCGAGCAGAAGCAGTTGTCGACCGCCAGCAGCGCGCCGGCCGCGTGTGCGACCTCAGCCACCGCGGCGATGTCGATCACTTCGGTCAGCGGGTTGGACGGCGTTTCGATGAAGAAAAGTCTCGTGTTCGGCTGCACCGCGGCGCGGTAGGCCTCGATGTTGGTCGCCTCGACCAGCGTGGTGCTGACGCCGAACTTCTCGAAATAGGTCGCGAACAGCTGCTGGGTCGAGCCGAAGATGCCGCGCGACGCGATGATGTGGTCGCCGCTCTTCAGCAGCGCCATCAGCGTCGACAGGATGGCCGACATGCCGGAACTGGTGGCGATGCAGGCCTCGGCACCTTCCAGTGCCGCCAGACGGTCCTGGAACATGGTGACCGTCGGGTTGGTGAAGCGGGCGTACACATTGCCCGGCGCGGCGCCCGAGAAGCGGGCGGCGGCTTCGGCCGCGGTGTTGAACACGAAGCTCGAGGTCAGGAACATCGCCTCGCCGTGTTCGCCGAACTGGCTGCGCTCTATGCCGGCGCGCACGGCGACGGTTTCGGGGTCGTACTGCGCGGGATCGAAGGGCGCGCGTTCAGTGCTGCTCATGATGTGCTCCATCCGGCCTCGCGGCCGGTCATGCGGAAGATCGAAAACAAAGCGCGAGGCGAAAACGGATAGCCCAAAACAAAAAACCCGTTCCGCCTCGGAGGCAAAACGGGTTCCGCAGATACGTTCGTTTCGCCGCTTTAGCCGTATTTGTCCGGGACCGCTCTCTTTCGATGACGGCCCCGCGCGCCCGCAAGCTGGATTCAAATCGGCGCGTAGCCGGACATTAGCGCCCGGCCGCAGCAGACGTCAAGCGCCCGCAGCCATCAGGCGTTCTCTTCCGACGCCACCAGATTCAGGTCGAGCTGGCCGCCGTCGTCGTCACTCTGCTTGGGCGCGCCCTTGCGCTGGTTTTCAACACCGTCGAGATAGGCGGCGGTCACGTCACCGGTGATGTAGCAGCCGTCGAAGCAGGACGTTTCGAACTGGTCGATCGACGGATTGCAGGCGGTGATCGAGGCCTTGAGCATGTCCAGCGTCTGGTAGATCAGCGCGTCGGCGCCGATGGCGGCGCGGATTTCGTCGTCGGTGCGGTTGGACGCGATCAGTTCGTCGCGGGTGGGCATGTCGATGCCGTACACGTTGGCGTAGCGCACCGGGGGTGCGGCCGAGGCGAAATACACCTTGTTCGCGCCGGCTTCGCGCGCCATTGCGACGATTTCCTGGCTGGTGGTGCCGCGCACGATGGAATCATCGACCAGCAGCACGTTCTTGCCCTTGAACTCCTGGGTGATCGCATTGAGCTTCTGGCGCACCGACTTACGACGCACCGCCTGCCCCGGCATGATGAAGGTGCGGCCGATGTAGCGGTTCTTCACGAAACCTTCGCGGTAGGGCACGTCCAGCACACGCGCCAGTTCCATCGCCGACGGGCGGCTGGAATCGGGAATCGGGATCACCGCGTCGATCTGCAGGTCGGCGTGGTCGCGCTGTATCTTCTGCGCGAGGAATTCACCCATCTTGACCCGCGACTCGTAGACCGACACGCCGTCCATCAGCGAATCGGGGCGGGCCAGATACACGTATTCGAACAGACAGGGCGCGTAGTTCGGGCGCTCGGCGCACTGCTGCGACTTGATCGCGCCTTCCGGCGAAATGAGCACCGCTTCGCCCGGCGCGATGTCGCGCAGCAGCTTGAAGCCCAGCGTATCGAGCGCGACGCTTTCCGACGCGACCAGCCACTCGGTGCCGTTGGC
Organism: Methyloversatilis universalis EHg5; assembly: GCF_000378945.1. GTDB lineage: Bacteria > Pseudomonadota > Gammaproteobacteria > Burkholderiales > Rhodocyclaceae > Methyloversatilis > Methyloversatilis universalis_A. The sequence continues at coordinate 2,942,834 of NZ_KB900539.1, forward strand.
GGTTTCGTTGTTGCCGATCACCAGCGGACGGATGCCGAAGGGGTCGCGGAAGGCCAGCAGACCGAAGCCGGCAATCATGGCCACCACCGCGTAGGCACCGCGGCAGCGGCGATGCACGCCGGCCACCGCACGGAAGATGGTTTCGTGGTCGAAGGTCGGCCGCTCGCGCAGCGCCTGCATGATTTCGTGCGCCAGCACATTGAGCAGCACTTCGGAATCGCTGGTGGTGTTGATGTGCCGCAGGTCGGTGCGGAACATGTCCAGCTTCAGCTCTTCAGAATTGGTCAGGTTGCCGTTGTGCGCCAGCATGATGCCGAACGGCGAATTGACATAGAAGGGCTGCGCCTCGGCCGCGTTGTAGGCGGAACCGGCGGTCGGGTAGCGCACATGGGCGATGCCCCAGTTACCCTGCAGATTGCGCATGTTGCGCGTGCGGAAGGCGTCGCGCACCAGGCCCGAGCCCTTGTGCATCAGGAACTTCTGCCCCTGCGCGGTGGCGATGCCCGCCGCGTCCTGGCCGCGGTGCTGGAGCACCAGCAAGCCATCGTACAGAAGCTGGTTGACGGGAGAGGTGGCAACGACGCCGAGTATTCCGCACATGATGGTCAGGCCTTAAAACGAATCTTTTTCGCCACGGATTCCGGCAGCCAGGGCTTGAGCGCGATGGCGGCCGTTTCGAGTGGTGGCGTCAGCGCAGCCGACTTCCACCACGGCTGCTCCGGTGCCGGGGTGTAGGCCGCGCCGACGACGAGGAGCATCAGTATAAGTCCGGCGCGCGCCAGCCCGAACAGCCCGCCGAGCACGCGGTCCGGAATGTCCAGCCCAGTGGCATGGATGAGCGATCGCATGAGCCAGCGCAGCACGCCACACAGCAGCAGCACGACTATGAAGGTAAGGGCGAAACCGGCGACTGCAAGCAGGCCGGGATCGGCGATGGTGCCGGTGAGCAGCCGGGCGGCGTCGCCGCCGAACTGGCGGGCGGCGATGAAGGCGAGCACCCAGGCCGCCAGCGCGATCACTTCGCTCACCAGACCCCGCATCAGCCCGATCGCCGTGGAGAACACCACGATGGCGAGCAGGCCGTAATCCAGAACTGTCATTGACGCGGCGCGACCATGGACCGCATGCCGGCCGCTTCCAGCTTGCGCTGGGCCGCCTCCGCCGCCTGCCGGCTGGAGAAGGGGCCGACCTTGACCCGGGTACGGGTCTGGCCGTCCGCCAGTTTCACTTCTTCGGTGAAACTGGCCAGACCGAGTTCCTTGGCACGGGCACGCAGCTTGGCCACATTGGCCGCATCGCCGAACACCCCGAGCTGCAGCGCGAAACTGCTCTTGCCGTCGAGCACGGCAGCGGCACGCGCAGCTTCGGCTGGCGACACCTCGGGCTTGGCCGCCGGCTTGGGCGGTTCGGGCTTCGGTTCAGGTTTGGGTGCGGGCTTAGGTTCCGGCTTAGGTTCCGGCTTCGGCTCGGGTTTCGGTTCGGGCTTCACTTCGGGTCGGGCCGCGACCTGAGGCGACACGGGCGCCTGGGCGGCCGGCCTGGCCGGCGTCTGCGGTACGGGCTCGGAATCGGGCGGCGGCTGCAGCGTGTCCTCCGATTCGACCGCAGCGCGGGCCGGCGAAGCCAGCGGAGCAGCACCTTCGCGCGGCGGAATGCGCACCGCGATGTCCTGCGCCGGCGGGCGCGGTTCGTGGTCCATCACCACCGGCAGCACGATGGCGGCGGTCAGTGCCAGGGCAACCGCACCCAGCAGGCGGCGACGGGCACGCTTACGGAGATCGGTCTGCAGATCGGAATCGGTGGAAGCCACTTCGGGGGCGTGTCCTGCGGGTGGGATCAGCCCTGAGCGGGCGGAGGCGTTGCGGGGCCCGATACCGGAGGCCGCGGCGACTGCGCGTATTCGCGCATCACTTCGGCCACGGTCAGGAAGGAACCGAACACAATAATTCTATCATCCGCCCCCACCCTCGCCTGCGTGGCCTGCCAGGCCTCGACCGGCGATGCGAAGGTATGCACCGCACCCGGAATGCCCTGTTCGGCAATCATGGCAGCGATGTCAGCCGCCGGCGTACCGCGCGGGCCGCCGAGGTCGCACAGCATCCAGTGGTCGATGCGGCCCTTCAGGCGGTCGAGCACGCCGGCGATGTCCTTGTCGCGCAACATGCCCATGACGGCCCAGGTTTCCGGGAAGAAACCCATGCTGGACAGATTTTCGTTCAGCACCGCGGCAGCATGCGGATTGTGCGCGACGTCGAAAATGACGGCGGGCCGCCCCGGCATGACCTGGAAGCGGCCGGGCAGTTCGACCGTGGCCATACCGAGCCGGATGTCGCCCAGGCTGACCGGCACACGGTCGGCCATCGCGTCGAGCGCGGTGATCACGCTGGACGCGTTCAGCAGCTGGTTGGCGCCACGCAGCGCCGGATAGCCGAGGCCGCCGCGCTTGACCAGACGCTCCGGGTCACGCCGCCAGTAACCCCACTGCTGGCGGTCGCCACCGAAGCCGAAGTCACGGCCGGAAATCTTCAGTACCGCGCCGATCGCCTGCGCGTGGTCGACCACGCTCTGCGGCGGCACCGGGTCGCCGACGATGGCCGGGCGACCGGGACGGAAAATGCCGGCCTTCTCGCGACCGATCAGTTCGCGCGTGTCGCCGAGGTAGTCCATGTGGTCCAGATCGACGCTGGTCACGATGGCGCAGTCGGCATCGAAGGCGTTGACCGCGTCCAGCCGGCCGCCGAGGCCGACCTCCATCACGATCACGTCGAGATTGGCGTGTTCGAACACCTGCCAGGCGCCCAGCGTGCCGAATTCGAAATAGGTCAGCGCGGTGTCACCGCGCGCCGCCTCGACTTCGGCGAAACCGCGGCAGATCGCCTCGTCGCTGGCCGGTTCGCCATTGATGCGGACGCGTTCGTTGTAGGCCAGCAGATGGGGCGAGGTATAGGTACCGACGCGGTAGCCGGCGCAGCGCAGGATGCGCTCCAGCATGGCGCAGGTCGAACCCTTGCCATTGGTGCCACCGACGATGAACAGCGGCACCTTCTGGACGACACCGAGCGCCTGCTTGACGCTGAGCACGCGGTCCAGCCCGAGCTGGATCGCCTTCGGATGCAGACTTTCGAGATGCTGCAGCCACTCGGGCAGAGTTGAATACATGGGCTGGCCGGACAAGCCGAATTCAGTGCGGACGCGGATATTAGGCGAAGCCGGCTCAGCTCGCCAGCGCCGGCATGCGCTGCAGCGCTGCCAGCAGCCCGGCGATGCGCTCCGGCATCTCGCGGCGATCGACGATCATGTCGACCGCACCCTTCTCCAGCAGGAATTCAGCGCGCTGGAATCCTTCCGGCAGCTTTTCGCGCACCGTCTGTTCGATCACGCGCGGGCCGGCGAAGCCGATCAACGCGCCAGGCTCGGCGATCACCACGTCGCCCATGAAGGCGAAGCTGGCGGACACACCGCCCATGGTCGGGTCGGTCAGCACCGAAATGAAGGGCAGGCGGTTCTGCGAAAGCTGGGTCAGCGCGGCCGTGGTCTTGGCCATCTGCATCAGCGAGAACAGGCCTTCCTGCATGCGGGCACCGCCGCTGGCGGCGAAGCAGACGAAGGGCAGGCGCTGCTCCACCGCAAGGCGGACACCGCGCACGAAACGCTCACCGACCACCGAACCCATAGAGCCGCCGAGGAATTCGAATTCGAAGCAGGCGACCACCACCGGCACGGTCTTGATCGCGCCCTGCATGACCACCAGCGCATCGCCCTCGCCGGTGTCGTCAGCCGCCGCATTCAGGCGGTCGGCGTAGCGCTTGCTGTCGCGGAACTTGAGCGGATCGACCGGCATCACTTCGTTGCCGATCTCGAACCGGCCTTCGCGGTCGAGCAGGCCGTCCAGCCGGGCACGGGCGCGCATGCGCGAGTGGTGGCTGCACTTCGGGCACACATTCTGATTGGCCGCCAGATCGGCGGTGTAGAGCACCGCCTCGCAGGACGGGCACTTCGACCACAGGCCTTCCGGCACCGACTTGCGGCCGGCTGCCTCGCTGCGGTTGATCTTCGGCGGAAGGAGTTTCTGCAACCAGCTCATGCGGTGACCTCCTGGCTGTCCATGGCCTGACGGATGCTGCCGACCAGCGCCTTCACGCGCGGAATGACCTGATCGGCCGGGCTGTTCTCGATTTCCTCGATGATGCGGCTGCCGATCACCACGCCGTCGGCCACGGCCGAAAGCGCCTTGGCCGACGCGCCGTCACGAATGCCGAAGCCCACGCCCACCGGCATGCCCACGGCTTCGCGAATGGCCGGAATGCGGCGCGACACTTCGCTCACGTCGAGGTGACCAGCACCGGTCACGCCCTTCAGCGACACGTAGTAGATGTAGCCGCTGCCGATCTCGCCGACTGCACGAATGCGCTTTTCGGTCGAGGTGGGCGCAATCAGGAAAATCACGTCCAGACCGACCGCCCTCACCTTGGCGGCAAAGTCGTGCGACTCTTCCGGCGGGTAATCGACCACCAGCACGCCGTCGGCACCGGCCTTCGACGCGGCGTCGGCAAACGCATCCACGCCCATCGCCTCGATCGGATTGGCATAGCCCATCAGCACCACCGGCGTGCGGGCGTCGGTCTTGCGGAATTCGGCCACCACCTGGATCACGTTGCGCAGCGACACCTTCTTCACCAGCGCACGCTCGGACGAGCGCTGTATGGTCGGGCCGTCGGCCATCGGGTCGGAAAAGGGCACGCCCAGTTCGATGATGTCGACGCCGGACTCGACCAGCGCATGCATGAGCGGAACGGTGACCGACAGATCGGGGTCGCCCGCGGTGATGAAAGGAATCAGCGCCTTGCGGCCGGCCGATTCCAGTGCGGACAGGGTGGAAGCGATTCGGGACATGTATTGAAACCGCCGGCCGGATCGCTTGCGCGTCCCGACCGGCAAAAGGTTGATCGGGAACGCGTCAGAACTGGATGCCGGATTTTTCGGCCACGGTGTGCATGTCCTTGTCGCCACGACCGGACAGGTTCACCAGGATGGCCGCGTCCTTCGGCATATCGGCCGCCAGCTTCATCGCGTAGGCCACCGCGTGCGAGGACTCCAGCGCCGGAATGATGCCTTCGGTACGGCACATGCGATGGAAGGCGGCGAGCGCCTCGTCATCGTTGATGGTGACGTACTCGGCACGGCCGGTGTCCTTCAGCCACGCGTGTTCCGGACCCACACCCGGGTAGTCCAGACCGGCGGACACCGAATGCGTCTCGATGATCTGGCCGTTCTCGTCCTGCAGCAGATAGGTGCGGTTGCCGTGCAGCACGCCCGGACGACCGGCGGTGAGCGAGGCGGAGTGCTGGCCGGTGGCCACGCCGTGACCGCCGGCTTCGACACCGATCAGACGCACGTTCGGGTAGGGAATGTAGGGGTAGAAGATGCCCATGGCGTTGGAGCCGCCACCGACACAGGCCACCACGGCATCCGGCTGACGCTGGATCATTTCCGGCATCTGCCACAGGCATTCCTCGCCGATGATCTTCTGGAAATCGCGCACCATCATCGGGTAGGGATGCGGGCCCGCCACGGTGCCGATGATGTAGAAGGTGTTGGCGACATTGGTCACCCAGTCGCGCATCGCCTCGTTCAGCGCATCCTTCAGCGTCTTCGAGCCGCACTCGACCGGCACCACGGTGGCGCCGAGCAGCTTCATGCGATAGACGTTGGCGGCCTGACGCTTCACGTCTTCGCTGCCCATGTAGACCACGCATTCCATGCCCAGACGTGCGGCAATGGTGGCGGTCGCCACACCGTGCTGACCGGCACCGGTTTCCGCGATCACGCGCGGCTTGCCCATGTGCTTGGCCACCATGGCCTGGCCGATCACGTTGTTGATCTTGTGCGCGCCGGTGTGATTCAGATCTTCGCGCTTCAGGTAGATCTGCGCGCCGCCGCAGTGCTCGGACAGCCGACGGGCGTGATAGACCGGGCTCGGGCGGCCCACGTAGTGCTTCAGTTCGTATGCGTACTCGGCGCGGAAGGCCGGATCGTCCTTCAGCGAGTCGTAGGCTTCGCGCAGTTCGTCCAGCGCCGCGATCAGGGTTTCGGCAACGAACACACCGCCATAAGGACCGAAATGACCCAGAGCGTCCGGATAGTTGTAGGCCGAGGCGGATACCTCAGCCGGCAGATCTTGCTTCCCCATGCTCCACTCCTGATATGAAGGCCGCCACCCGGGCGACGTCCTTGATGCCCTTGCCTGATTCCACGCCACTGCTCACGTCGACCGCCACCGGCCGGATGTTCGCGACCGCGTCGGCCACATTATCCGGGTCGAGGCCGCCGGACAGAATCAGCGGCAGTCCGAGCCCGGCCGGAATCAGCGTCCAGTCGAAGCGCTTGCCGGAACCACCCCAGGCTTCCGACCACGCGTCGAGCAGCAGACCCCGCGCGCCACGATAAAGGCGCGCACATTCTAGCAAATCCGTTTCCGGCCTCACCCGGACCGCTTTGATCCAGGGTCGGCCGAAGCGTTCGCAGTACTCCGGGCTTTCGTCGCCGTGAAACTGCAGCAGGTCGAGATCGGCTTCCCGGGCCGCCTGTTCCACCACTTCGGGCGCCTCGTTGACGAACAGCCCCACCCGGCTGACGAAGGGCGGCACCCGGCGCGCCAGTTCGGCGGCGCGGGCAATGCTCACCGCGCGCGGACTGGGCGGGTAGAGCACGAAGCCGACCGCGTCCACGCCCAGCGCCAGCGCGCCGTCCAGATCGGCTTCACGGGTGAAGCCGCATACCTTGATGCGAGTTCTGCGCACGTCGATTCCTGTATTCAATCCAGCATCGGGCCGACCGGCGGCAGGCGGTGCAGCGCCGCCTGCGGCAGCCCCCAGTGTGCATCGTAGCCGACGCCGACCAGATAGAGGCCGCAGGGCGAAAAGGTGGGCGCGGCCAGACGGCGATCGCGCTGCGCCAGCAGCTCGCCGGTCCAGGCCGGTGGGCGGCGGCCGCAGCCGATATCGACCAGCGCGCCCACGATGTTGCGCACCATGTGGTGCAGAAAGGCATTGGCGCCCAGATCGAAGGCGATCCAGTCACCGCGCCGCCTCACGTCGAGCCGGTGCAGCGTGCGCACCGGGCTTTTCGCCTGGCATTCGGACGAACGGAAGGCGGAAAAATCGTGCTCACCGCACAGCGCCTGCGCCGCCTCGGCCATGAGATCGACGTCCAGCGGCCGGTGAAACCAGCCGGCCAGGGTGGCACCGATGGCCGGGCGCACCGGGCTGTTGAACAGCAGATAGCGATAGCTGCGGCTGTGCGCCGAGAAGCGGGCATTGAACGCGTCGCTCACCGGCTGCGCCCAGCGCACCGCGACCGAGGGCGGCAGCAGCGCGTTGCAGCCGCGCACCCAGGCGCTGTCCGGCCGGACCGCCTCGGTGTCGAAATGCACCACCTGCACGGTGGCGTGCACGCCGGTATCGGTGCGACCGGAGGCCTGTACCCGCACCGGGTGGGCGGCGATGGCGGACAAGGCGGCTTCGAGCGCGTCCTGCACGGTCGGGCCGACCGGCTGCGACTGCCAGCCGCGGAAGGCGGATCCGTCGTACTCGACGCCCAGCGCGATGCGGCTCACGCGAAACTCCAGACCGCCAGTGCGCCGGCGCCGGCCGCCAGCGCCAGCAGATCGGCCCGGCCCAGCGCCGGACAGACATCAACCGTGATCGTGTCGTCGGCCTTCCCGTCCGACGCGAGCCAGTCGCGCCAGTCGGCGAAAGCCGGCGTATGTTCGAGGTCGCGCAACACCAGCAGCAGGCGCAATGCGAGGCTGCCGGGACCGGGCGGCGCGGCGTCGGACGGATGCAGCAGGCGATGCAGCGCCCCTGCCAGCGCACGCAGAGGCAGCAGGCGGAACAGCAGCGCCACGCAGGCGGCCATCGCGGCCAGCCGGATAGCCGCATGCAGGGCGGCAATCAAGCCCTCGACCGTAGGCCCGGCAAGCAGATCCGGAACAAGCAGGCGCCCGGGCGTGCCGAAGGCGAAGGTGATCAGCACCGCGCCGAACAGCCAGCGCAGCCGCCGCAACAGACGCCACAGGTGGGCCGGCGCCGCCAGCAGCGCTCCGCCCAGACTGAGTGCCAGCCACACGTCATCGCGCCAGGCGGTAACGCCCTGCCCGGCCAGCAGCCACATCAGCCACAGCGCGAGCAGCGTCGCGCCATGCATGGACGGGCGACGGGAGATCACGGGCGGATCGACGGCAAACGGGGAAGGCATGGCTGGAGCGGCGCGCAGGGATGAGGCGGGTGGGCGAGCATACCGCGCAATCGACGTCCGGGCGTTCTGCGCATACGATGTGCGGCCAGCCGCCACGCGACAGGCTGAATCGCCATGAAAAAAGCCGGCACCAGGCCGGCTTCCCGAAGGACGGGCCGTATGGCCCGTCCGCACGCGTCACACAGGATCAACCGAGACGGGACAGCATGTCAGTGGCCTGGCTCTGCTGTTCCGGCGTACCTTCACGCACCACTTCCTGCAGCAGTTCGCGCGCACCTTCCTTGTCGCCCATTTCCTCGTAAGCACGTGCCAGTTCCAGCTTGGTTTCGGCTTCCTCGGCGGCGGACTGCGGCGGCTCTTCACCCCCCAGCATGTCTTCCGGATTGATGACGGTGGACACCGCAGACGGCGGCATGTCCTCCTCCGCTGCCGGCAACGCCTCTTCCAGCGCCTTCGCCACATCGCCAACCACGTCGGTTTCCAGCGTCGAAGGATCCGACCCCAGATCGAGATTGATGTCCGACAGGTCGATCACCGGCTCCGCCTGGGCGACCGGCGCTGCCGGTGCATCAGATGCGTCGAAGTTGAAGTCGATCAGATTGCCGATGTCGGTGCGTTCGAGGTCCACCACCGCTGCCGGATCGACCGCCTCGCCCTCGGCCGGCAGCGACAGATCGAGATCGAAAGCCGGCGCCCCTTCCTGACTCAGTGCCTCGGCGGCATCGGCCACATTGCGCTCGAGCACCAGCGTGCTCACGTCGGCCGGCTCTTCAGGCTTGGTGAAATCGAGGCCCAGATCGAAATCGAGAGACGATTCGCCCTCCGACTCTTCGCCCGGCTTGGTCAGCGTCGTGGCCACTCCCACGACAGGCGCGACCGGCACATCGTCGGCCGGCGGCACATCGAGATCGAAATCGAGGCCGATGTCAGCAGACGGTGCCGGTGCTTCTTCCTCCAGCTGCGGCACCTGATGCGGATCGAGCGTGACCGTGCTCTGGTTGTCGTCGGCCACATCGCCTGACACCAGCTGACCGATGTCGCCGGGCAGCGTCCAGGTATCGCGCAGCTTGTCGGCGCCGCTGACCACCACCGTGGCCGCCATCGCCGCCTGCACGTCCGGTTCCGGTTCGGGCTCGGGTGCACCACCGCCGTACAGCGGATTGCCCGGATCGACCGACCGACCCAGCTGGGCAGCCTTTTCCCAGTCCGCCCCCTTGCCGCCGGTCTGCGCATACAGCTCGGTCGCCAGGGTTTCGAACTGCTTCACCGATTTGCGCTGGGCATAGATTTCCAGCAGCTTCAGGTGGATGGCATGACGGCTGGGTTCGCTCTTGAGCGCTTCGAGCAGGATTTCCTCAGCCTGCGCATCGCGGCCATATGCCATGTAGACATCGGCTTCCGCCACCGGATCGACCCCTTCGTCGGCGTCGATGGAAGACAGCGAGGACTGGCTGAAATCGGTCTGGATGGAGCTGGCGCTGGTGTCCACGCTCTGGCCACCGCCGGTGGCACCAATGACCGAAGTCGATGCGGCAACCGGTTCCATGCCGGCCGTGGTCGAGGGCGGCGCCAGATCGGCCACCGGTTCGCTCGCCTTGCGGCGGCGCCAGCCGAAATAGCCGAGCAGCAGTGCGAGCACGGCACCCAGACCGCCCAGCGTGGCCGGATCGGACAGCATGCCGGGCTCTTCCACGGCGGCCTCCGGTTCGACATCCGGTGCCGGCGCGGGCGCCGGCTTGGGCGGTTCGACCGGAACCGGTTTCGGCGCTTCGGCCGCAGGCGTTTCTGCCGGCTTCTTTTCGTCGGCCAGCGCAATCAGGTCGGGCACCGGTTTGTCGGCCGGCTTGCCTGCCGCCTTTTCCACCGGCTTTTCCGCCGCTGCGATCAGATCGGGCACCGGTTTGTCCTCAGCCTTAGGCGCAGGTGCAGGAGCCGGAGCCGGTTTGGCTGCGGGCTGCGGCGCGGCAGCAGGGGCCGGCGCCGGTGCAGCCGCCTTCTGCGCATCGGCCATCGGCGTGTTCTTCAGCTCGACCAGCTTCTGCAGATCGCGCACATTGCGTTCGAGCTCGGCCAGCCGGCTGTTCGCGTCCTTCAGCGCACGGTCCTTGGCAACGACCTCTTCTTCCAGCGCATTGATCTTGCCGCCGTCTGCGGAAGCAGACTTGGACACGCGCACCTGATCGGCCGCGGGCGCGGCAGCAGGCGCCTTGTCCTCGACCCGTGCCGCAATCTTGCCGCCAGAGCTGCGGCCGGTCGATTCGGCCGCGACCGGCTGGCTGGCGACGCTGCCCGCAAGGCGGGAACGATAGGCCGCGAAATCGGCGGTCTGGGCCGACACGATCTGGCGCGCCTCCTGCGGCGACACCGATTCCGCGGTGGCCTGATCAGGAATGGTCAGGATGCGGCCGGCACGCAGGCGGTTCATGTTGCCGCCGTCGAACGCTTCCGGATTGGCGCGCACCAGTGCAACCAGCATCTGGTCAAGGCTGACGCCGGACGGCGCGGTTTCGGTGGCGATGCGGCGCAGCGTTTCGCCGCGCTGAACTTCGCGAGTGCTGCCGCCGGCCGGTGCAGCTTCACGTGCAGCCGGTGCAGGCACGGTACGTGTCGCCGCAGGGCGACTGCTGTCGCCACCGGGCACCGCCACCGGTTCGACCGGTGCCGGACGCGGCATGTCGGCCGGATCAAGCAGGAAGGTGTATTCACGTACGAGCCGGCCGGAGGACCAGTTCAGCTCGATCAGCATGTCGAGATAGGGCTCGCTGACCGCACGGTCGCTGGTCACCACAAGCACCGGACGGCCACGCCGCTTGTCGACCGAGATGCGTACGCCGGCCAGACTGGACGCGAATTCAACGCCGGCCTGCTTGAATGAGGCGGCGGACGCGAGCTTGGCCGACATCGACGCAAGTTCTTCGGCACTGGCCGACAGTTCGACTTCGGCCCGCAGCGGCTGGCCAATGGCGGACTGCACGGTGAGCTTGCCGAGACCGGCAGCGCCTACGGTGAGCGGGAGTGCCGACAGCAGCGCAGTCAGCAGGCGGATCGAATGTTTTTTATCGCTATGACGCACCGCGTTTTCCTCGCGCGCTAAAACCCAATTCTCAAAATAACATCATGGTCTTAGCCCTGCAAGCTCAGTCGTCGCTTTATGTTGCGAAACTGTCTGTTACGACACGCTGCTCGCGGTAAAGCAGCGTGTCGGGTGCTGGATCAGGCTTCGACCAGGATACGCAGCATGCGGCGAAGCGGCTCGGCCGCCCCCCACAGCAGTTGGTCGCCGCAGGTGAAGGCTCCGAGGTAGTCCGGCCCCATGTTGAGCTTGCGTACGCGACCGACCGGAATGGTCAGCGAACCGCTGACCGCCGCCGGCGTCAGGTCGCGCATGCTGTCTTCGCGATGGTTGGGCACGAACTTCACCCAGGCGTTGGCTTCGCGGATCATGCTTTCGATCTCGTCCAACGGCACGTCGCGCTTCAACTTGATGGTGAGCGCCTGCGAATGACAGCGCATCGCGCCGATCCGCACGCAGATGCCGTCGATCGGCGTGATGTCGGCGCCGCTGCGGCCCAGGATCTTGTTGGTTTCGACCAGCCCCTTCCACTCTTCCTTGCTCTGGCCGCTCTCCAGTTCTTTGTCGATGTAGGGGATGAGCGAGCCGGCCAGCGGCGCACCGAAGCTCTTCTTCGGGAAATCGGCGCTGCGCAGGCTGTCGGTGACCGCGCGGTCGATGTCCAGGATGGCCGAGGCGCTGTCGCGCAGGCCGGACGCGGCCACGCTGTGCAGCGTGCCCATCTGGCTCAGCAGTTCGCGCATGTTCTGCGCGCCGGCGCCGGAGGCAGCCTGGTAGGTCATGGCGCTCATCCACTCGACCAGACCGGCCGAGAACAGCGCGCCCACGCCCATCAGCATCAGGCTGACCGTGCAGTTGCCGCCGATGTAGTCCTTCACGCCGCGCGCCAGACCGTCCTTGATCACGCCCATGTTGACCGGGTCGAGGATGATGATGGCGTCGTCCTTCATGCGCAGCGCGGAGGCGGCGTCGATCCAGTAGCCCTTCCAGCCGGCGGCGCGCAGCTTCGGATACACCTCGTTGGTGTAGTCGCCGCCCTGGCAGGTGATGATGGCGTCCATCTTCGCGAGCGATGCGACGTCGGTCGCGTCCAGCAGCGGCGCGCTGCCCTGGCCCACGTCCGGGCCGGCGGCACCGACGCTGGAGGTGGTGAAGAACACCGGCTCCACCAGTGCGAAATCGTTTTCCTCGCGCATGCGCTGCATGAGCACAGAGCCCACCATGCCGCGCCAACCCACCATACCGAGCTTCAACATGTCCGTTTCCTCGTCCGTCTCTTACAGGGCCGCCAGTACGGCGTCGCCCATCTGCTTCGTACCGACCCGGGTCGTGCCCGGCTCGAAGATGTCACCGGTGCGGTAGCCCTGGGCCAGCACCTTGCGCACCGCGTTCTCGATGCGCACCGCGGCGGCTTCGTTGCCGAAGCTGTAGCGCAGCATCATCGCCGCCGACAGGATGGTCGCCAGCGGATTGGCCACGCCCTGGCCGGCGATGTCGGGTGCCGAGCCGTGGCTGGGTTCGTACAGACCCTTGTTGTTCGCGTCCAGCGAAGCCGACGGCAGCATGCCGATCGAGCCGGTGAGCATCGATGCTTCATCGGACAGGATGTCGCCGAACATGTTTCCGGTCACCACCACGTCGAACTGCTTGGGTGCCTTCACCAGCTGCATCGCCGCGTTGTCGACCAGCATGTGGCTCAGTTCGACATCCGGGTAGTCCTTGGACAGGTCGATCATGACCTCGCGCCACAGCTGGGTGCACTCCAGCACGTTCATCTTGTCGACCGAGCACAGCTTCTTGCCGCGCTTGCGGGCGGCCTCGAAGGCGACCCGGCCGATGCGGCGGATCTCTTCCTCGGCGTAGATCATGGTGTTCCAGCCCACGCGCTGTTCGCCCCACTGCGTGTCGCGCACCTCGATGCCACGCGGCTGGCCGAAGTAGATGTCGCCGGTCAGTTCACGCACGATCAGGATGTCCAGGCCGGACACGATTTCCGGCTTCAGCGACGAGGCGTTGGCCAGTTCCGGATACAGGATGGCCGGGCGCAGATTGGCGAACACGCCCAGTTCCGAGCGGATGCGCAGCAAGCCGCGCTCCGGGCGCTGTTCGCGCGGCAGGGTGTCCCACTTCGGGCCGCCTACTGCACCGAGCAGGATGGCGTCGGCTTCGCGCGCCAGCTTGGAGGTCGCTTCCGGGTAGGGGTCACCGGTGGCATCGACCGCGCAGCCGCCGAGCAGCGCGTGCTCGAATTCGATCTTCAGGCCGTCGGTACGCAGCGCTTCCAGCACGCGCAGTGCTTCGGCGGTGATTTCGGGTCCGATGCCGTCGCCGGCGAGAACACAGACTTTCACGGATTGCTCCAGTAGAGGGTCAGGCAAAGAGCCAGGGCTGTTCGATGCGGCGACGCGCTTCGAATTCGCGGATCTTGTCGGCCTGGCGCAGGGTCAGGCCGATGTCGTCGAAACCGTTGATCAGACAGTACTTGCGGAAGGCATCGACATCGAACCCGATGGCGTGGCCGTCCGGGCGCACCACCACCTGCCGGTCCAGATCGATGTGCAGGCGGTAGCCCGGCGTGCCGGCGCACTGCAGGAACAGCTGCTCGACTTCCTTCTCCGGCAGGCGGATCGGCAGCAGGCCGTTCTTGAAACAGTTGCTGTAGAAGATGTCGGCGAAGGTGGTACCGATGATGGCGCGGAAACCGTAGTCCTCGATCGCCCACGGCGCGTGTTCGCGCGACGAACCGCAGCCGAAGTTCTCGCGCACCAGCAGCACGCTGGCGCCCTGGAAACGCGGCTGGTTCAGCACGAAGTCCGGGTTCTGCGGGCGCTTCGAGTGATCCTGACCCGGCTCGCCGACGTCGAGATAGCGCCACTCGTCGAACAGGGTCGGGCCGAAGCCCGAGCGCTTGATCGACTTCAGGTACTGCTTCGGAATGATGGCGTCGGTATCGACGTTGGCGCGATCCAGCGGTGCGACCAGGCCGTCGAGCGTGGTGAATGCTTTCATGAGAGACCCTTATGTCGCCGCTTACTTCGCGGATTTCTCGATGGCTTCGCCACCCTTCTTGATGTCCTTGCCCAGGCCCTCGACCGTATTGCAACCGGCCAGCATCAGGGTCATCGCGCTCATGATCACGGCAATCAGCTTCATGCTCTGCTCTTCCTCAAACGGAATGTCGGTGGCTTACCGACTCAGACGATTTCACGCACATCGGCGAAACGGCCGGCGATCGCCGCCGCCGCTGCCATCTGCGGACTGACCAGATGGGTGCGTCCGCCCGCACCCTGGCGACCTTCGAAGTTGCGGTTCGAGGTCGAGGCGCAACGCTCGCCCGGCTCCAGCCGGTCGGCGTTCATCGCCAGACACATCGAACAGCCCGGCTCGCGCCATTCGAAACCGGCCGCCTTGAACACCTTGTCCAGACCTTCGGCCTCGGCCTGCGCCTTGACCAGACCGGAACCCGGCACCACCAGCGCCAGCTTCACGTTGTCGGCCACGCGACGGCCTTCGACCACGCGGGCGGCGGCACGCAGATCCTCGATGCGCGAATTGGTACAGGAGCCGATGAACACCTTGTCGATGCGGATCTGGTCGATCGGCGTGCGCGGGGTGAGCCCCATGTACTGCAGCGCACGGGCCACGCCCTCGCGCTTGACCGGATCGGCGAAATCTTCCGGCGCAGGCACCTGGCCGCGCACGTCGGTCACCATTTCCGGCGAAGTACCCCAGGTCACCTGCGGCAGGATGCGGCGGGCGTCGATGTCGACCACGCGGTCGAACTGCGCGCCCTCGTCCGACTTCAGCGTTCGCCAGTACTCGACCGCGCGGTCCCACTGGTCGGCGCGCGGCGAGAAGGGGCGGCCGCGCAGGTATTCGATCGTGGTGTTGTCGACCGCCACCATGCCGGCGCGGGCACCGCCCTCGATCGCCATATTGCACAGGGTCATGCGGCCTTCCATCGACAGGCCGCGGATGGCCGAACCACCGAATTCGATCGCATAGCCTGTGCCGCCGGCAGTGCCGATGACGCCGATGAAGTAGAGCGCGATGTCCTTGGCGCTGACGCCCTTGCCCAGTTCGCCCTCGACGCGGATGAGCATGGACTTCGACTTCTTCTGCAGCAGGCACTGGGTCGCCATCACGTGCTCGACCTCGGAGGTGCCGATGCCGTGCGCCAGACAGCCGAAGGCGCCGTGGGTCGAGGTGTGCGAGTCGCCGCAGACGACAGTCATGCCGGGCAGCGTGGCGCCGTTTTCCGGGCCGATCACATGCACGATGCCCTGACGCTTGTCGCGGAACGGGAAATAGGCCAGTGCGCCGAAGGCACGGATGTTGGCATCCAGGGTTTCGACCTGGGCACGCGAGGTCGGGTCAGCAATGCCCTGTTCCGCGCGGTCGGTCGGCACGTTGTGGTCGGCCGTGGCGACGATGGAGTCCACGCGCCAGGGCGTGCGGTTGGCCATGCGCAGGCCTTCGAAGGCCTGCGGGCTGGTCACTTCATGTACCAGGTGGCGGTCGATGTAGAGCAGTGCGGTACCGTCTTCTTCGGTATGCACCACGTGACTTGACCACAGCTTGTCGTAAAGCGTCTGCGCCATTGCAACGATTCCGGCTGATCAGCGAAACCGGGGATTATAACCTTGCGGCGCAGCATCCGGCCGCCCTGCTCAGCCGGCGCGGACCACCTCGTCCGGGTGCCACAGCCGCGCCAGCAGCACACAGCCGGCCAGCGCAAACACCGAACTGAGCGCGAACGCCCAGCCACCGCCGAACGGTGCCCACAGCCAGCCGCTGATCAGCCCGCCCACCATGCCGCCGGCGCCGAAGGACACGCTGCCGTACAGCGCCTGCGCCCGACCCTGCTGACGGGCATCGAACCACTGGTTCAGCGCCGCCACCGAACTGGCGTGGAAGGCGCCGAAGGTGAGGCCGTGCAGCAGCTGAGCGGCCAGCAGCCAGGGCAGCGAGCCGACCATGAAACCGATCACCGCGAAGCGCAGCACCGCGGCACACAGCGCGGCCAGCAGCATGGTGCGCAGCGAGAAGCGCCGCATCAGCGAAGGCATCCACAGGAAAACCGCGATCTCGGCCAGCACGCCCAGCGTCCATAAGGCGCCGATCAGGCTCTTGCTGTAGCCGTGCTCGTCCAGATGGATGGAATAGAAGACATAGAGCGCGCCGTGCGCACAGCTCATGAAAAAGGCCGCGCCGAACAGCCCGGCCACCGGCCGCCGGCGCAGGATGTCGCGCAGGCCTTCGGTGGCGCGCGGCCGGTCGGCGTGCTCCGGCGCCTCCGGCAGACTGAAGGCGAACAGGCAGATGCCGCCCAGGATCAGGCTGCACGCCCACAGCACCGCGCGCAGACCGGTGCGGTCCAGCATTTCGCCGAGCAGCAGCACGGTGATGACGAAGCCGATCGAACCCCAGACGCGGATCGCGCCGTAGCGGGCCACCTTCGATTTCAGATGTTCCAGCGTCAGTGCCTCGACCAGCGGCAGCGAGGCGCTCCAGAAGAAAGACATGAGCGCCATCGCGATGAACACGCCGACGAACTGTTCGGTGCTGAAGAAGATGAGGAAACCGGCCAGGCTGGCCATGCCCGCGCCACGGATGATGGGCGTGCGGGCGCCGATCCGGTCTGCCAACCAGCCCCACAGGCTGGGCGCCAGAATGCGCATCACCTGCATCAGCGACATGACGATGGCGATGTCGGCCGCGGAGAAGCCGATCGACGACAGGTAGAGCCCGAAGTACGGAGAAAATGCGCCGACGAAGGCGAAATAGAAAAGGTAGTAGGCGGACAGTCGCCAGTAGGGGAGCGGCATCGGCGGCAGTGTACCGCAGCACCGGGCCTCGGCGCCCTGCACCGGCCCGGTCACTGAACTTACTGCATGCCTCGACGCAGCTGTACCACGCCCTCGCCGACGCGCTGCGCGATCAGGTCGGACTGTATGCCTTCGCTGTAGCTCACGATGTCGTAGCCGGCAAAGCCGCCGGCGCGCGCCAGCTGTTCGGCGCGGCGCCGGAACACCATGCGCGCCTCGCCCTCGCCGCCGGCGCGGGTGCGCATCTTCTTCATGCCGAGGAAGTAGGTGTCGTCGGACAGTTTAGCTTCCTCGATCTCCCAGTTCGGCGCCATCGGGTCCAGCACCAGATAGGCGATGTAGGCGGCGCCGGCGAAGTAGATGAGCTTTTCCGGCGTCGTGGTGTAGCCGGGCGTCAGCCGCAGCTGGGTGTTCGGAATGAAGCTGGAGGTGCTGCTGGGCAGCGAACGGTCCAGCGTCGAACAGCCCGCCGCTGCGAAAGTCAGCATGCAGGCAGCGATCAGTGGCGCTTTCATGCTCAGGCCCCGATGTAGTTGAACAGCGACAGGCCGGACACTTTCATGAAGGACTGCTGGGCGGCCTGGAAGTAGGACAGGTTCTGCGTGAGCTTGCTGATCGCTTCGGTGTAATTCAGGTCGCGCAGATTCGACAGCGATGTTTCGAACTGCAGATTCACGTCCTCGCCCAGCGAGTCGAGTGCCGACACTTCGGTGGTGCGCGAGCCGATGCGCGCGCGCGCGGTGAGCAGGTTGTCGGTCGACTGATCGATGTTGGACATGGCCGAGCCGATGGCATTGCTCACCTTGGCCAGCGCATTGGCGTCTCCGGACGCCGGCTGTTCCAGCGCCAGAATGACGTCGCCTATCGTGTCGAACACGCTCTGTGCGCTGCTGATGTTCATCGACACCCGGTCACCGTTGGCCGGCGCACCGGTCATCGAGAAGCGGGCACCGAAATCGAACGGCGGCTCCGATCCGCCATTGGATCGCAGCGTGATGGTGTCACCCTTCTGGAACACGCGCGGCAGCGGTGCGCCGCCGGGTGCTGCACCGGTGAGCAGCGAATTGCCGCTGCTGTTGTCGATGATGTCGTAGGTGGTCACGCCGCCTGACACCGCGAACACGATGTCGAAATCGCCCGGGTTGTTCGGGTCGCTCCACTTGCTCATGTCGCTCACACCACCGCTGTCCAGCACGGCGGTGCCACGGTTGGCCGGGTCCGGGGTCAGCGAGAAATTGCCGTTGCCGGAGGGCACCCGCATGAACACGCTGCTGCCCGAATCACTGATCGGCAGCCGGCGGTTGCTGGCCACCTGCGCCTCGCGCTGGCCGTCGTCGCCGGCATAGCTCACGCCCGCCTCGACGCTGCCCGAGAACGGCTGCGTGGTGCTCTTGTAGCCGCTGAACAGGTAGTCGCCGAAGGCATCGCGCGAATTCGCGATGCCCATCATTTCCGAAAACATGGCGCGGATGTCGATAGCGATCGCCTTGCGATCGGAATCGGCCAGACCGGCACTGCGCGCCTGCACCAGCCGCTCCCGTATCGTGCCCAGCAGCTCGCCTGCGGTCGCCAGCTGCGACTCGGCGAAACCGAGCGCGCTGGTAGCGTCGCGCCGGTTCAGCGCGTACTGGTCGTTCATCGACTTGGACTGGTCGATCTCGAGCGCACGGGCTGAAGCCACCGGATCGTCCGACGGAGCCAGCACGCGACGACCGGTAGACAGCTGCTGCTGCAGCCTGAACAGATCCGTGCTCTGACGCAGCAGCCCGGAGGTGCCGCTCTCGTAAAGGGTATTGGTCGAAATGCGCATCACGCTTCTCCTCAGCCGCCGAGTTGCAGCACGGTGTCGAACAGCCGGCTGGCCAGTTCGATCATCTTGCCGGCGGCCTGGTAGGCCTGCTGATAACGGAGCAGATTGGCGGCTTCTTCATCGAGATTGACGCCGGACAAGGACTGCTGCGACTCGGTCACCCGGTTCAGCAGCACGGTCTGTGCCGCCTGATTCACCTTGACTTCACGCGCCTGCGAACCGATGTCGGCCACCATCTGCGCATAGGCGCCCTGGAAGCCGGTGGTGCCCGAGGCCAGCGTCTTGCTGCCCTGCAGGGCAGCCATCGCGAGCAGGTTGCGGTTGTCGCCCTGACCACTGGCATTGGCCTGGATGGTGAAGGTGTCGCCGTTGCGCGGCGTGCCGGACAGTTCGAAGGTGAATCCGCCCTGCCCGGCAAAGGTGAAGGTCTTGCCGGCCGAATCGGTGGTCGGGTCGTACGCCAGCGTGCCACCCGGGCCGCCCACCACGTTGAAACTGTTGGTGGTGGCGTCGTAGGTCAGCGTGATCGCGCCGCCCAGCGGCAGGCCGGTGGTCGAGGTGACGGTGCCGGCGCTGATGCGGCCGCTGCCGGTATTGGCCAGCGCCGCCGAGGTGCTGACCGGCATCGCCACCGCCAGCATGCGCGGATCGGACAGCACGGTGCGGATGTCGCTCGCGCCATTGCGGGTCGGCTGGATCAGGAAGCTGTCGCCGGCCGCCATCGTGGTGGCGCCGGAATCCAGCGTGAAGCCCTGCGGGCTGCCGGCCGGCGGAAGCCCGCCCAGCGTGGCCGCAGTCCAGCTGGTGTTGTCCGACAGCCGGGTCAGGGTGTAATTGCTGCCGTCGAAGCGCAGCCGGTAGTCGCTGGTGGTCAGGTCCGACGAGGCGCTGATGGTGACGTTGATCTGTGCCCCGGCCACCGTGCTGTTGGTGCTCGCCGGCAGTGCAGAGCCGATCATCGTGTTGAAGAACTGGGTGCCGAGCGCGCCATTCAGATCCTGCCCGAGCTGATGCTGTGCGTTGAACTGTTCGGCCATGCCGAGCGCAACGCGGCCAAGCGCATTCTGCGCGGCGTCCAGCGTATTGCGGCGGAAGGACAGCAGGCCACCCAGCTTGCCGCCGCTCAGCGTGTCTTCCTGCAGTCGCAGCACAGTGCCGCCCGGCGCGGTGTAAGTGACTTCGGAGCGGCTGGCATCCTCGACCGAGGGCGAGGCGGTCAAGGTGAAAGCGCTGCCGCCCACCACCACCGGCTGACCGTTGCCGATGAACAGATTGATCGAACCGTCGGACTGCTGAAGCTGGGTGACGCGCACGATGTCGTTCAGCTCGCTGATCAGCCGTTCGCGCGCGTCGAGCATGTCGTTGGCCAGACGATTCGTACCGGTGACCGACTGGGCCACCGAAATCTGGTCGTTGTAGCGGGCGATCTGGGTGACCAGCTGATTGATTTCACCGACTGCACCGGAAATTTCGCCGTTCAGCTGGTCGCGGACCTGGTCCATGCGCAGATCCAGCGAATTGAAGCGCGCGGTCATCGCCTGGGCGGCGGAAATGACCGACTGGCGGGCCGCCAGCGAAGACGGTGATGCGGTCACGCTCTGGATGGCGTTGAAGAAGTCCGACATCGCCGGCGACATGCCGGCCTGAGCGTCCGCCAGCAGATTGTCGAGCGCGCCGATCTGATCGCCAAAAGCGGTGTATTCAGCACTCTGGGTGCGCGCCTCCATCACCTGGGCGGTGAGGAACTGGCTGTAGATGCGACGCACGGTCTCGACCCGGGCGCCCTGGCCGAGATAGCCGCCACCGGTCAGTTGCGGGTCGTTGGTGCCGAGAATGACCTGCTGGCGCGTATAGCCAGCGGTCGAGGCATTCGAAATGTTGTGACCGGTCGTGACCAGCGCGGCCTGGGCCGCGTTAAGTCCGGTGATACCGATGTTGTAGAGCTGGGTTCCCATGATGTGACGTCTCGTCAGCACTGTCCGAACCCATCAAAGCAAGAGTTTTGCCAGCTCCTTTTTATTGTCGTCACAGTGCGCGCGGACAATCGCCGCATGCTTGTTCCGGAATTGCGAATTTCCGCCACCGACGTGGCTTTCAAGACCGCCGAAGGACGCGTCGAAATGGTGGCGCGCAAGCACGGACTCGGTCCGCTGGAGCGCGCACTGCTCATCGTCGCCGACGGGCGGCAGGATTTTGCCGCCCTGCTTGCCGCCCTGGGCCGGCCGGCATCCGGCGATGCCGAAAGTCGTACCGCCCTGCGCCGCTTGATCGAACTGGAGCTGCTCGCGCTGACACCGGCCACCGATGCCCCGGCGCCGGCCGAACGCAAGTCGCTGGCGCTGGCCCGGCTCTATCTGATGGAAAGCGTGGAGCGCGCGCTGCGCGGCAAGACCGATGCGCTCAAACCGCTGCTGCGTGACGCCACCGACGAAGCCGGTCTGCGACGTGCCCTGCTGGCCTGCGAAAAGGCGCTGCTCGACGCCGGCGCGGTCAGCCAGGCCAGCGCCATCCGCGCCCGCTGTCTGGCGCTGCTGCCGGGCGCGCGCTCAGCCTGACAGCGCAGCCCGCAGCAAGGGGCCGTTGATGATGCGCTGCAGCTTGTCGGCGTAGGCCGGATCGGTTGCATAGCCGGCCTGCTGCAGGCCGCGCGCAAAACTGCCGGCATCCTGCGCCCCCAGCACCGGGGCGTAGCGCGGCTGGCTCTTCAGCAGCCGCGCGTAGTCGGCGAAGCTCTCTTCATACGAGGCGTAGCGGCGGAAGGCGTCCGGCTGCTTCACCCAGCGGCCGTCGATGTATTCGCTGGCCGACACCGTCACCGTGTCGCCCTGCCAGCTGCTGCCAGCCTTGATATTGAACAGGTTGTGACTGGGCGAGCCGTCAGCCGCGCTCAGTTCGGCGCGCCCCCAGCCGGTTTCCAGCGCCGCCTGAGCCACCAGGAACTGCGCCGGAATGCCGGTGGCGCGACTGGCCGACAGCGCGGCCGGCCACACCCGCTCGACAAAGGCGCGCGCGTGCTCCGGCACGTCGCGCCCGCGCGCCGGCGCCAGTTCGGCAATGGCCGCCTCGACGTCCTCCACGCTGGCGGTGCCCGCCTGCAGACTCTGCCGTAGAGCGGCAGACCTTGCCGCTGCCGGCATCTGCGGCAGCCCCTGGAACAGCCCGGATTCGGACAGCGGCTTGAGCGGCGGCGTAATCGAGGTATCGGCGCTGCGTGAATTGGCCGACAGCTGGCGCTCCAGCACCCGGGCCAGCCCGGTGCCGCCGCCCTCGGTCATGACCTGGGCCCACTGCTGGTCCAGCATGTCCTGGAACATCTTGCCTTCCTGCCCGCCGAACAGCTCGTCGCCGTAGGACGCCTCGCGCATCGACTTGATCACCACCTGCAGGAACATGGCCTCGAACTGCTTGGCCGCGGCTTTCAGCGCCTCCGGCGAATTGTCGCGTGCGGCGCGACGCAGCGTGTCCAGCCCGCGTACGTCGGAGGCCAGCGAATTGAGCGCCGGATTGTCCATCTCAGATGATTTCCAGCTCGGCGCGCAGCGCACCGGCCGCCTTCATCGCCTGCAGGATGATGATGAGGTCCTGCGGATTGGCGCCCAGCGCGTTCAGCGCCTTCACCACCTCGGCAAGGTTGGCGCCCTTCTTCACATTCATCAGCGCGCCGCCGTCCTGCTTGATGTCGATCTGGTTGCGCTCGGCCACGACGGTCTGGCCACCGGACAGCGGCGCCGGCTGGCTGATGACCGGATCGGAACTGACCGTGACCGAAAGATTGCCGTGGGCCACCGCGCAGGTGTCCAGCGTCACCGCCTGATTCATCACCACCGACCCGGTGCGCGAATTGACGATCACCTTGGCCGCCTGCTGCGCCGGCGTCACGTCCAGATTCTCGATGCGGCTCATGAAGGCCACGCGCTGGCTCGGGTCGGTCGGCGCGCGCAGCTGTATGCGCCGTGCGTCCACCGCCACCGCAGTGCCCTGGCCGGCGCTGGCGTTGATCGCATCGACCATGCGCTGGGTGGTACCGAAATCGGTGGTATGCGTTTCCAGATGAACGAAATCGCCCTCGCCCACCGCCGACGGCACCGCACGTTCGACCGTGGCGCCACCGGCAATGCGGCCGACCGACAGATGGTTGATGGTGACCGAAGAGCCGCCGGCCGACGCGCCGGCACCGCCCACCACCACATTGCCCTGCGCGATGCCATAGACCTGGCCGTCAGCGCCCTTCAGCGGGGTCATGACCAGCGTGCCGCCGCGCAGGCTCTTGGCATTGCCCATCGACGATACGGTCACATCCATGCCCTGACCCGGGCGCGCGAACGGCGGCAGGCTGGCGGTCACCATGACTGCGGCCACGTTCTTCAGCTGCAGGTTCTGACCGGGTGGCAGCGTCACGCCCATATTGCCCAGCATGTTGATCACGCTCTGCACCGTGAACGGCGTCTGCGTGGTCTGGTCACCTGAGCCGTCCAGGCCGACCACCAGACCGTAGCCGACCAGCTGGTTGTTGCGCACGCCGGAAATCGACGCCAGGTCCTTGATGCGCTCGGCCTGCGCGACCGGGCTGACCAGCAGGACCAGCAACAGGAGTGAAAGGATGCGCTTCATGTCGATACGCCCTCGGGGCCGGTATGCACTGCCTCCGTTATACGTGGCGGCGGCACCCGGCGATGGCCGGAAAAGAGGCCCGAATACCTGTTACAGCGGCAGGAAGCTCAGGAAGAAGCGGCCCAGCCAGCCCATCACCTGAGCGTCGTCGATGTAGCCGCTGGCGCGGTACTCGATGCGCGCATCGGCCACCTGGGTCGACGACACCGTGTTCGAAGCGGTGACCTGGGTCGGATTCACGACGCCGGAAAAGCGGATGAACTCGTCGCCCTGATTGATCGCCACCTTCTTCTCGCCGGACACCAGCAGATTGCCGTTCGGCAGCACTTCGATCACGGTGACCGTGATGGTGCCGGTGAAGTTGTTGTCAGCCGACGACGCACCCTTGCCAGCAAACTTGTTCTCGCCCTTGGCCGAAATGTCGATGCCCTGGGCGCTCTTGAACGGCAGGCCGCTGATCGTGGGCACGCCGGTCGTGATCTCCTGCGTGCGGTCGGCCGAGCTGGAGGCCTTCTTCGCGGCCTGGGTACGCTCGCTGATATTGATCACGAGCGTGTCACCGATCATGCGGGCGCGGCGGTCCTCGAACAGCGGGCGAACGGCACCCGGCTGATAGATGGCGCCGGCATTGGTCTGATACTGCGGGCGCGGCTCGGGGCGGATCGTCATCGGCTGATGAACCGCAGTTGGCGGCGTGGTCGTGACGCAGCCGGCAAGCATTGCCGCAGCGATCAGCACCGCGGCAAAACCTGCGCAGCGGGCGGCAAGATGGAGGTGACGTGAGTTCATGTCGGTCTCCGCAGTTGCGATCAGAGCTGGGTCAGGCGGGCCAGCATCTGGTCCGAGGTCTGGATCGCGCGCGAGTTGATTTCGTAGGCACGCTGGGTCTGGATCATGCTCACCAGCTCTTCCACCACATTCACGTTCGACGTTTCGACGAAGCCCTGGTTGAGCAGGCCGGCACCGTTGGTGCCCGGGGTGTTCGGCGTCGGAGTGCCGCTGGAAGCGGTCTCGACGAACAGGTTCTCGCCCATGCTCTGCAGACCGCCAGCATTGACGAAAGTCGCGAGCTGCAGCTGGCCGATCTGGGTCGGCGCAGCCTGACCCGGCTGCAGCACGCTCACCACGCCATCACGGCCGATGGTGACCGACTGCGCATCAGCCGGAATGGTGATCTGCGGCTGAACCGGAAAGCCGCTGGACGTCACCATCACACCCTGCGCGTCCTTCTGGAAGGCGCCGTCACGGGTGTAGGACAGCGTGCCGTCCGGCATCTGGATCTGGAAAAAGCCTTCACCCTGGATGGCCACATCCAGCGTGCCGCCGGTCTGCTGGATATTGCCCTGGGTGTGGATGCGCTCGGTGGCCACCGGTCGTACGCCGGTACCGATCTGCAGGCCGGACGGAATCGTGTTCTGCTGCGTATTCAGCGCGCCCGGCTGGCGCATGGTCTGGTACAGCATGTCTTCGAACACGGCGCGGGCGCGCTTGAAACCGTTGGTGCTGACGTTCGCCAGGTTGTTGGTGATGACATCGAGCTGAGTCTGATGTGCATCCATGCCGGTGCGGGCAATCCACAGCGAGCGAATCATGATCGGTTACTCCGGTTGTCAGTTGTTGCCCAGAACCTGGGATGCAGCCTGGTCGTTACGTTCCGCGGTCTGCAGCATCTTGGTCTGCATTTCGAACTGGCGGGCCAGCGAAATCATCGCCACCACCTGATCGACCACATTCACGTTGCTGCCTTCGAGAAAGCCACCCACCACACGCACGTTCTGTGCCTGCGGTGCAGGGCCTGGCGTCGTGACGCGGAACAGGCCGTCGTCACCCCGCTTGAGCGTGTTCTCGGACGGATCGACCAGCTTGAGCCGGCCGACCGGATTGACCTGATTCACGCCACCGGTGCGCTGTACGGTCGACAGCGTGCCGTCGGAACCCAGCGTGACTTCGGTATCCGGCGGAATCGTGATCGGGCCGGTTTCGCCCTGCACCGTCAGCCCGTTGGCGTTCTGAAGAACGCCGGTCGGGCTGATCTGGAAATGACCGTTGCGGGTGTAGGCCTCGCTGCCATCGGGCATGGCCAGCGCGAACCAGCCCTTGCCCTGAACGGCCATGTCGTAGGTGCGGCCGGTCTGCTGCAGCACGCCCGGCGTGTAGTCGTTCTTGACGCTGGCATCGACCACGAAGGCCCGAGACGGCATGGCTTCGCTTTTTACCGGTACCGCACGCAACCGATGTTCCTCTGCGCGATAGCCGGTGGTCGACGCGTTGGCGAGATTGTGGGCAACGGATGCCTGACGCTCCATCGTCCATTTCGCGCCGGCCATCGCTGTATAGATCACGCGGTCCATGGCAGTTCCTCAGTGCGCGTCAGCGCAGGTTGACCAGCGTCTGCAGGATCTGGTCCTGGGTCTTGATCGATTGCGCGTTGGCCTGGTAGGCGCGCTGCTGCGTGATCATGTTCACCAGTTCGGCGGTCAGGTCGACGTTGGAATCTTCCACGGCGCCCGGCTGCAGTCCACCGCGGTTGCCAGTGCCCGGTGCACCGACTGCCGGCGGACCGGAGAAGGAGGTTTCGGCCCAGGCATTGCTGCCGAGCTGGACCATGCCATCCGGGTTCTGGAAGCTGGCCAGCACCACCTGACCCAGATTGCGGGACTGACCATTGGTGTAGCGCCCCTGGATGATGCCTTCCGGCGATACGGTCAGACCGGACAGACGACCCGAGGTGTAACCGTCCTGCGCCACCGAATTCACGCTGAAGGTGGTGCCGTACTGAGTGGAACCGGTCAGGTCCAGATTGAACGCAAGCGGCGTGGTGGCGCCGGTGCCCACGGCGAAGGACTGGGCCACCGAGGTCGGCCCGACCAGACCGCCGTTGGAATTGAAAGTGAGCGTGGTCGCGGCAGTCGCGGCACCGCCATCCAGAGAAGTGTGTACATCCCACTGGTTGGCGGTTGCCGACTTCACGAAATACATCGACATCACATGCGGATTGCCGAGCGAATCGTAGGCAGTCAGCGAAGTCGAGTACGAAAAGCTCGACGTGTCGGCGGTCGAGAACGGCGTGGTCGCCGGTGGCGACAGACGGGAATCGAGATTGACCGCCAGGTTGGCCTGCGTGGTGGAGCTCGGGCTGGCACCGGTCAGCGCGGTATCGATGCGCAGATCGATCGGCGAGGTCACCACGATGTTGGCGTTGGCATCGGTGCCGTAGCCGGTCAGGCGATAGCCGGAGCCATTGACGATATAGCCGTTCTTGTCGACGTTGAACTGGCCGTTGCGCGAGTACAGCACATCGCCGTTATTGCTCATCCGGAAGAAGCCTTCACCGTTGATGGCAATGTCCAGCGGGTTGCTGGTCACGGTGATGTTGCCCTGGGAGAACTGCTGGGCCACGCCGTTGACGCGGGCACCGATACCGATCTGGGACGACGTGCCGCCACCCAGCGTGGTCGCGTAGATGTCGGCAAATTGTGCCTGCGACTGCTTGAAGCCCACGGTGGTCGAGTTCGCGACGTTGTTGCTGATCGCGTCGAGCGCCTTGGAGGCAATGTTCAGTCCGGAAAGTCCTTGCTGGAAGGCCATGATTCAACTCCCGATCAGTAGATCTGCTTGATGTCGTCGATCGCGACCAGCCCCTGCTGGCCGACGTTCAGGCGGACGTTGCCGCCACTGCGTTCCACACTGCTGACCACCGCCAGTTCGAGTGGCGTGCTGGTCACCGTCTTGCCCTTCTGCACCGCCTTCACGGTGAAGGAGTACGAACCATCCTGAGCAACCGGCGTGCCAGCGTTGTCCTTGCCGTCCCATGCGAACTGCACGACACCGCCGTCCTGATCTCCAAGGTTGACCTCGCGTACCACCACGCCGTTGGCGCCCTTGATCGTGACCGTCACCTGATCGGCCGGACCGGCCAGCTCGACGCCGCCCATGGACTGGCCCTCGACCAGCTTCAGTGCCGAGCCTTCGATCAGCACCGCATGGCCGACCAGCGCCGCCGCCTGCAGCTGCTGAGCCCCGGTCGAACTGGCCATCATCTGTTCCAGCGTACCGTTGAGCTTGGTGATGCCATCGACCGTACTGATCTGGGCCAGCTGGGACGTGACCTGCGCGTTGTCCATCGGGCTGAGCGGATCCTGCATTTTCAGCTGGGTGGTCAGCAGCATCAGGAAGCGGTTCTGCGCCGCATCCAGTTCCGAGGTCTTGTCGGTCTTGCTGCCGTTGAGCGAGCTGTAGGGGTCCGTGCTGGACGAGCCATTGACGGGATTGACGGCCATGGCGATCTCCTTACTGTCCGATGGTGAGGGTCTTGAGCATCAGCTGCTTCGCGGTATTCATCATTTCCGCGTTGGTCTGGTAGGAGCGGGACGCTGAAATCATGTTCACCATCTCCTCCACCACATTGACGTTGGGCATCTGTACATAGCCCTGCGCGTCGGCAGCCGGATTGTTGGGGTCGAACGTCGTGCGCATCGGTGCCGCGCTCTCGACGATCTGGGTCACGCGTACGCCCTGCGCTTCGCCGCCTTCGGCGAAAGGCTTCACTTCGAACACCACCTGCTTGGCGCGATAGGGCCGTCCGTCGGCGGAAGCGACCGAATCGGCGTTGGCCAGATTGCTCGACGTGGTGTTCAGGCGCACCGACTGCGCGGTCAGCGCAGAGCCGGCGATGCCGAAAACGTTGAACATATTGCCTGCCATGATCAGTCTCCTTACTGGCCCTGGACGGCCTGCTGCATGGTGCGCAGCCGGCCGCTGATGAAGGTGAGCAGCGCTTCGTACTGCACCGAGTTCTCGGCGAAGGCGGAGCGCTCGACGTCCATGTCCACGGTGTTGCCATCGACGCTGGACTGGGTTTCGGTGCGGTACTTCATCGACTGTTCAAAGGCGCCGCCCGTGCCCTTCGCATCAAGATGGCGGCCGGAGGTGCGGGCCAGTTCCACCGGACCACCCGCGCCGGCCTTGCCGCCCATCGCGCTTTCCAGCGCGCTCTTGAAATCGAGATCGCGCGCCTTGTAGTGCGGCGTGTCGGCGTTGGCGATGTTCGACGCCAGCTGCTGCTGGCGCGCGGCACGCACGCCAAGAGCGGCTTGCGGAAGATCGAGAAGGCGGTCGAGCGGAGTCGGCATGATGGGCCATCCATTGCAGCTATCGTGCCAGGGACTTTAAGCGGGAAGCGGCAGCCGGAAACGGCAAAAAAGGACGACCGCTACCCCTTCTTTCCGCCGCTTCTGCCGTCTTTCGCCGGCAAGCTTTGCCGCGGCAAACATGTGTCTGCTGTTCAAACCGGCTGCTGGAAAGGGTTTGCCGCCAAGGCAATGAACCGGACCGGCAGCCTGCCGGCAACCGGCCGGAACAAGGCCGGGCTTGGATGGCTATTCCGGGTACCGCGCACTGGCGATCCGTGCTGCAATGAATGCAACCCTGTCCGACCGTTCGACGAGATCCGCCCATGCTCCGCTGGCTTGCCGCCCTCCTCCTCTCCTTCGTGTGCACGGCTGCGTCCGCGCAACTGAGCGCCGACACACTGCGCGCCAGCGTCAGCCGCTTCCTGATCGCACAGACCGCCGGCGTGCCGGGCAAGGCGGTCATCGAGGTCGGCCAGCCGGATGCACGTCTGGCGCTCGGCGCCTGCAGTGCGCACGAAACCTTCCTGCCGCCCGGCAGCCGTGCCTGGGGACGCATCAATGTGGGCGTGCGCTGTACCCAGGGCGCGAACTGGACCATCTATATTCCATCGCGGGTCAGGGTCGAAGGCGAATACCTGGTGGCCGCACGGGCTCTGGGGCGCGGGCAGGTGATCGCGGACGGCGACTACGCCTTCATGCGTGGCGACCTGACCGAGCTGCCGCCCAACATGATCATCGATGCCCAGCAGGCGGTCGGCCAGTCAGTCCAGGTGGCCATCGGTGCCGGTCAGCCGCTGCGTGCCGACTGGCTGCGCGCGCCGCCGGCGGTACAGCAGGGGCAAGTCGTGAAGCTGATCGCGCGCGGCAGCGGCTTTGCCGTGAGCCACGATGGCAAGGCGCTGGGCACCGCCCAGGCAGGGCAGACGGTTCAGGTCCGCACCGGCAGCGGTCAGGTGGTCAGCGGCATAGCACGACCGGGCGGCATCGTCGAGGTGATGTACTGAGCCCGGGACCGGCAAGTAATTCCTCGTGGAGCCGCGCCAACGCTTGATATAGTCACGATGAAGCATCGATGTAAGACGACTCCCTACAAAAAGTTCTAAAGTTTTTTCAGGGCCAGGTCGTAATACGATTCGAACGTATTCAGAAAGGGTTCATCGTGAAAATCGACGGAACTGGAAAACCGCTGGGCCCCGCGCCGTCTTCGGCCGCGCGCAGCAGCTCCAGCAGCAGCTCGACCTCCGCTACGTCGGCCGCTTCGGCCTCCGGCGCGCAGATCGACATTTCGGGCACCTCTTCCCGTCTGCGGGAACTGGAAGCCACCATCTCCAATGTGCCGGTGGTCGACAGCGCACGCGTGGATGAAATCAAGCAGGCCATCTCCGACGGACGCTTCAAAGTGAACGCGGATCGCGTGGCCGACAGCCTGATCGAAAGCGTGCGCCAGATGCTGAACGCCCGCCCGGCGACCTGATGCTGTCTGCAGAACTGGCCGCGCAGATCGCCGCGCGGCTGTCCGCCCTGATGACCGAGGAAGCCGCGACACTGCGCGTGGCCCTCGGTCATTTGCGTGCCGAGCGTGCAGCGCTCGAGAGCGGTGACATCGACGTTCTGCCGATGCTTGCAGCACGTAAATCGGAAGCCTATGCCCGCCTGGCCCAGCTGGGTGACGCGCGTGGCGCGCTGATAGCACGTGCCGGTGCGCAGCCGGCCAAGGCGGAAATCGACACGCTGTTCGCAAGCGGGCCTGAGTGGGCCGCCTGCCGTCAGCCTTTCGCCGACCTCCTGACGCTCGCACGCGAAGCGCACGACGCCAATCAGGCGAATGGCGAAATGATCCGCGCACAGATGACATCCAGCCAGCAGGCTCTGGCGGTGCTGATGTCTGCTGCCGAACAGGCCTCGACCTACGGCCCGGACGGGCAGTCCAGCACGCTCACCAGCCGACGTTCCTTCGGCAGCGCCTGACGCGCGCCCGAAACCACCGCTTGAATTTCCGAAGCCGGGCTTGACGCGGCGACACACCGTGTTCGCCGCAGCGCTGCATCGTGCGCATTTCGCCATGACGCGGACATTCCGATGTACCCACCCCGCCTTGCCGCACTGCCGGTACTCGCACTGATTCTTGCCGCCTGCGCCGCAAGCCCCCCCTGAAGGCGAAGAAGGTCGCCGGGGTCCGTCAGCCGAACGACCGGCACGCGGTCTGCGGGGCGAACTGCGGGGTAGCGATGGCCCGGGCGGCGTACGGGACGATCTGCAGGCCCAGCTGTCGGAGGTCGAACAGCGCCTGTCGCTCACACCTTTCCAGCAGGTGCGCGGGGAGCGCTACCGCGAGGCCACGGGTGCGCTGATGGCCGACCGGCCTGGAATGGACCCGCGACCGACCGTCCGTCTGGATGCGATGCAGCAGATACAGCGCCGGGTAGACGTCGTACGCAACCGGCTGGTCGCAATGGAAAATATCACCGAAACGGCGGGCCAGCTGTACGAATCTCTGGACGACCCTCAGAAGCTTATTGCCGACCGGCTGCTGCCGGGCACGGTACCGGCGTTGTATTCGGGTCTGGCTTCGCAGCATGGCCGCCCGGCGCGACTGACGCACGACGGCACGCAGCGGCGAATCAGAGTCTGGGGAAGCTGGAACCGAGCGCGCCTTCCGGCACATCGACCGGCCCGTTCGCCGGCTTGCCATTCAGCGCAGCACGATCGTTCGAATAGGTTTCGATACGTATCGACACGCGACGGTTCTTCGCCCGCCCCTGTTCGCTGTCGTTGCCGGCAATCGGCCGCTGATCGGCAAGACCTGCCGCAGTCAGCCTTGCCGGTATCACGCCCTGTTCCTCGAACACCTGGGTCACCGCTGCAGCACGCAGCGCCGAAATGGCCCAGTTGGACAGCGCACCCGGCGCCGGCTGCAGATTGTCGGTATGTCCTTCGATCACCAGCGGATAGTCGGTGTAGAGCAGCACACCCGCGATGGCCGCGATGATGTCGCGCGCCGCCGGTTCAAGCGCGGTCTGGCCGCGACCGAACAGGAAAGTGGCGTCAAGATCCACCGTGATGCCGAGCGCGCCGTCGGTCACCGTGGCCTGACCTTCGCGGGTCAGCGCCGACAGGGCCTCGGTCAGTTCGCTCATTGTGCGCTGCGCACGTTCCCGTCGCTCCTTGTCCTTCTGCGCGGCGCGCGCCTGACGCAGCTGTTCCAGTTCCACCTGCAGAGCGCTGCGCGGTGCCGCTACGGTCGGCAGTTCGATCAGCTGTACGCCGTCCTTGGCGGCGAAGGCACTGTTCAGCGAGGCGCTCAGCACCCGGTACTTGCCTTCATTGACCTGGGAAATCGCGTACATGACGACGAAGAAGGCGAACAGCAACGTCACCAGATCGGCGTAGGACACCAGCCAGCGGTCGTGATTCTCGTCCGAGTCCGGAACGTAGCGGCGCTTGCGACGCATCGCGCTCAGTCCGGAATCTTCGCCACGTAGCCGAGCAGGCGGCTTTCGACGATACGCGGGTTGTCGCCGTTGGCGATGGACGCCAGGCCGTCGATGAACAGTTCGCGCATCATGATGAGCTGCGACACATGGGTCTGCAGCTTGCGGCCTATCGGCAGGAAAATCAGATTGGCGCTGCCCACGCCATAGATGGTGGCGACGAAGGCGGTGGCGATGCCGGCACCCAGACGGGTCGGATCACCGAGGTTTTCCATCACGTGGATCAGGCCCAGCACCGCACCCATGATGCCCACGGTCGGCGCGTAGCCCGCGGCCGAATCCCATACCCGGGCGGCCTGACGCAGCGTGTTCTCGTAGGTGGTCAGTTCGACTTCCATCACATCGCGCAGCCGATTGGCATCCGCGCCATCGATCAGCAACTGCACCGCTTTCTGGAAGAACGGATCGGTTTCACTCCCCATCTGCCTTTCCAGCGCCAGCACGCCGTCGCGGCGAGCCAGATGCGACCAGGCCACCAGCTTGCGGATCAAGCTTTCCGGCGACACCCCTGGCGCGGCAAAGGCCCAGCTGCCCATGCGCATGCCGCGGATGAAGATCGGGTAGCGGGTCTGCAGCATGGTCGCGCCCAGGGTGCCACCGATCACGATGACGAAGGCTGCCGGCTGGAACAGGGACGACAGGCTGCCGCCCTCCAGCACCTGGCCCACCATGATGGCGGCCAGCCCGAGCAGAAGGCCGGCAATGCTGATGCGGTCCGCGCGCACGGGTGAGCGCTCAGCCGCGGGCGGCGATGCGGCTGCGCAGGCGGGCGATGGCCTGGCTGTGCAGCTGGCAGACGCGCGATTCGGACACGCCGAGGATTTCGCCGATTTCGCGCAGGTTCAGGTCTTCCTCGTAGTACAGGCCCATCACCGTCTTTTCGCGCTCCGGCAGATCACCGATCGCCTTCACCAGCACGTCGCGCATGTTCTTGTCGAGCAGGCGCTCCAGCGGATCGAGGTCTTCGGTGCCCACGCTGTGGCGGTCGAGGTAATCGTCGTCGTCACCGTCGGTGAAGTCTTCGAAATACACCAGCTGGTAGCCGCGCGCCTCCTGCAGCATCTTCTGGTATTCGCCCAGCGGCATGCCCAGCGACTCGGCCAGTTCGCCTTCAGTCGGCTGCCGGCCCTTCTGCTGTTCCAGCGTATGAATGGCGGATTCGATGCGGCGCATGTCGCGGCGCAGACTGCGCGGCAGCCAGTCGTTCTCGCGCAGGCCATCCAGCATGGCGCCGCGGATGCGCTGCACGGCATAGGTTTCGAACTGCGCGCCCAGCCCTTCCTCGTAGCGGCTCATCGCGTCGAGCAGGCCCAGCATGCCGTTCTGGATGATGTCCTCGACCTGCACGCTGGCCGGCAGCTTGGCCATCAGGTGATAGGCGATGCGCTTGACCAGTGGCGCGTAGTGTTTGGCGAGCTGGTCGCGGTCCAGTGTTCCGGATGCGGTGTACATGATTCTGTCCTCTGCTGCGGGTCGCCGTGCAGTCAGGCCACGCGGGCCGGAAGCTCGCCTGCACGCCCTCCCCGGTCGCTGCGGTGATCCGCGCGCGGTTCGTTCAGGGCCGACAACATACCGGTTTTGTCCGCTTCGCGGGTCACGAAGAGCTTTTCGGCAAGATCGCGGCCGATCTTGAGCGCATCGTCGCCAGCCACCGAGAACACCGGTCGCTGATAGCCGACCGGCAGGCAGCCCAGCCAGTGCAACGCGGAACCCAGGTGTTCGCTCACCACGCCGTTCAGGCTGGCGAAGGCCTGACGGGCATCGGCCACCGAGCGTGCGCGGCTCACGCCGACGTGCACCGGGCAGACATGGCCGGCACCGACCGGCGTGGCCCCGGCCAGATGCCGCTTGATCAGCGCATAGGCCGCGGTAATGCTGGCGCCGGAGGCGGCGGTCACCACTGCCAACCGGTCGGCGCGACGCGCCAGCGCCGACAGCAGTCCTTCTTCCACCGCGCAGTCGATCACCAGCAGTTCGGTATCTCGGGTCAGTTCGATCAGCGCATCGTCCAGCGCCTCGGTCTGCAGCCGGTTCAGCTGGCGCGACGACGACGCCAGCCGGGCCGCCGGCACCACTGCCACGCCATGCTGGGAGGCGATGCGCACCGCCGACAGCGGCGCGTCGCGGTTCAGCGCCTGCAGCAGATCGATACGCGAAGTCAGACCGAGCCGGGCAATGGCCGAACCGGCGCCCTGGTGCTCGTCGATCAGCGTCACCCGCAGGCCGTTGCGGGCAGCTTCGATGGCGGTGGCCACTGCCAGAGAGGTGCTGCCTGCGCCCGGCATGGCACCGGCAAAGGCAACCCGCTGGGTCGGGAAACGGCGGAACAGCGCGCGCAGGCCGGCAGCCTGATCATGCATCAGATCAGCCACGGCTCACCTCGCTGCGCAGATCGCGACGGGATGCTGCCATCAGCAGGCCGGCGTCCTGCGGGCTCAGATGCTGCGACGACTCTTCGCCAGCGGCACGCAGCGCACGGTGCATCAGATATGCGCGGTTGGGCAGGTGCAGGTCTTCCGGCACACGCTGGCCGTTGGCCACGTAGTACAGCGGCAGCTGGTGGCGCATCAGCACGTCCAGCACCGGGCCCAGCGT
This sequence comes from Methyloversatilis universalis EHg5, assembly GCF_000378945.1. Taxonomy (GTDB): domain Bacteria; phylum Pseudomonadota; class Gammaproteobacteria; order Burkholderiales; family Rhodocyclaceae; genus Methyloversatilis; species Methyloversatilis universalis_A. The sequence continues at coordinate 2,977,630 of NZ_KB900539.1, forward strand.
GACCGACTCGTCCACCTTGCTGATGATGGCGCCGGCCAGGTCGGCACCGCCATTCGGTGCCGAGTAGGCACGTACCACGTCGTCCAGCGCATCGGCGCGGGCGACCGAATTGAGCAGCAGCAGGCGACGCACATCGCCGCTGGAGGACAGCATGGCGATCTGTTCGGCCACCGCACGGTCACGCTGGCTCATGCCGACGGTGTCGATCAGCACCATGTGCTTGTCGCGCAGTTCGACCAGCATGCGGCGCAGATCGGAGGCATCGCGCACTGCATGCACCGGCACGCCGAGGATGCGGCCGTAGATGCGCAGCTGTTCGTGCGCGCCGATCCGGTAGCCGTCGGTGGTAAGCAGCGCCACCTTGTCGGCACCGTGGCGCACCACGCAGCGGGCGGCCAGCTTGGCGGTGCTGGTGGTCTTGCCGACGCCGGTCGGGCCGACCAGTGCATAGACGCCACCGCGGTCGATGATGTCAGCGTCGGAATTGAGCGTGATCAGGTCGCGGCCGATCAGCGTGCGCAGTTCGTTGCGCGCGGCGGCCAGCGAATCGGACGTGGCGAGCTGGTCGAGCAGGCGATAGGTGGTGACCGCACTGAAGCCGGATTCGAGCATTTCGGCAGCCAGCGAAGTCTTGATCGGCGAGGTGCGCGACATTTCGCCCCAGGCGAAGCCAGCCAGCTGCTGCTCGAGCATGCGGCGGATGCTGCCCAGTTCCTCGCGCAGTGCGGGATCCAGATCGGGCGCACGCCCTGCCGGCTGCACCGCAGCGGCCGGCGGCGCGGCGCGGCGCGGCGCCGGCTCGGGTTCAACCGCCGGACGACGCATCGGCACGTCGGCATGGACTTCGAGCTGTTCGTTGGCCGGCGCCTCCTGCTGGCGCGAACGCGCCATGTCACGCAGTTCGGCCGGCGTCGCCGGACGCGGGCGGTAGGGCTGCCAGGGCTTGGGCGCACGCACGTCCTCGCGCAGCTCCGGAGCGGGCGCTGCGCGACGCGATGCCAGGCTGCTGGACAGCGTGACCTCGAAATCATCGTCGGCATCGGGCATCGGCTGCATCGCGCGCACCGGAGACGGTGCTGCCACCGGCGGCGGCGCGGCCGGCTTCTTCGCCGGTGCGGTCATCGCCTCGAGCGCATTGGCCGGCAGCGCGAGTATTTCCACGCCACCCTCGACCGGGCGGTTCGACAGCACGATGGCGTCGGGGCCGAGATCTTCCTTGATGCGGCGCAGGGCGTCGCGAGCGGTGGCAGCCAGATATTTGCGAGGCGTCATGATTTGACTCCGATGACAGCAGTGACCTTGATGGTCCGGGATTCAGGAACTTCGGAATTGGCCAGCACCTTGAGGCTGGGTACCGCACGGCGCAGGAAGCGCGACAGCAGCCAGCGCAGCGGCGCCGGCACCAGCAGTACCGCCGGCAGCCCCATCTCTTCCTGGTTCTGCGCGCTGCGGGCGACTTCGTTCATCAGCGTGTCGGCCAGACCGGGTTCGATCACCGAACCGTCGCCGCCACCGCCCAGTGCCTGGCCGAGCAGACGCTCCAGGCTCGGATCGAGCACCATGACCTGCACGTCGCTGCTGCCCGGGAACAGCTGCTGCACGATGGCACGGCCCAGCGCCATGCGAACGCGGGTGGTGAGTTCCAGCGGATCCTGGGTACGCGGTGCGAATTCGGCCAGCGTTTCGATGATGGAGCGCATGTCGCGGATGGCCACGCTCTCTTCCAGCAGACTTTGCAGCACGCGCTGCACCACCGACAGCGGCAGCGCCTTGGGTACCAGATCCTCGACCAGCTTGGGCTGATCCTTGCTCAGATGTTCCAGCAGCGACTGCGCTTCCTGGCGGCCGAACAGTTCCGAGGCATGGGTCAGGATGAGGTGGTTCAGATGAGTGGCGATGACGGTAGAGGCATCGACCACGGTATAGCCCAGTGCATGCGCCTGTTCGCGCAGGCCCTGCTCGATCCATACCGCAGGCAGTCCGAAGGCCGGATCGCGCGCTTCGCGCCCTGGCAGAGCTCCGGCCACACGGCCCGGGTTGATCGCCATCAGGCTGCCCGGGTAGGCCTCGCCGCTGCCCACCTCCACGCCCTTCAGCGTGATGCGGTAGCCGTTGGGCTTCAGTTCGAGGTTGTCGCGGATGTGCACCGGCGCGGTCAGGAAGCCGACCTCGGCCGCGAATTTCTTGCGCAGGCCACGGATGCGCTTCAGCAGTTCGCCGTCCTGGCCGCGATCAACCAGCGGAATCAGCCGGTAGCCCACTTCCAGACCCAGCGTGTCGACCGGCACCACATCGCTCCACGCTGCTTCCTGCTGCTCCGGCGGCACCACCGCCTGCGCGGCTGCCGCCTTTTCCGCAGCCGCTCGATCAACCGCCTCGCGTGCCTTCGGCGCTGCCTGCTGCTGCACACCGCGCCAGGCCAGATAGCCCAGGCCGCCCGCCATCAGCAGGAACACGAAGTTGGGCATGCCCGGAATCATGCCCATCATCGCCAGAATGCCGCCGGAAATGGCCAGCACCCGCGGATTGCCGAACAGCTGGCTGATTACCTGACCGCCCACGTCGCCTTCGCTGCCGACGCGCGACACCACCAGACCGGCGGCGATGGAAATGACCAGCGCCGGAATCTGCGCCACCAGGCCGTCGCCGATGGTCAGCATCACGTAGGACTTGGCGGCCTGACCGGCGCTCATGTCGTGTTCCATGATGCCGATCAGCATGCCGCCGATCATATTGATCAGCAGGATGAGGATGCCGGCCACCGCATCGCCGCGCACGAACTTGGACGCACCGTCCATCGAACCGTAGAAATCGGCTTCGTCGGCGATTTCGCGGCGGCGGCGGCGCGCCTCGTCCTCACCGATCAGGCCGGCGTTCAGATCGGCGTCGATCGCCATCTGCTTGCCGGGCATGGCGTCCAGCGTGAAGCGCGCGCCCACTTCAGCGATCCGGCCAGCACCCTTGGTCACCACCACGAAGTTGATGACGGTCAGGATGACGAACACGATGATGCCGACCGCGTAGTTGCCGCCGACCAGGAAGTGGCCGAACGCCTCGATCACCTTGCCGGCCGCGTCCGGGCCGGTATGTCCTTCCAGCAGCACCACCCGGGTGGACGCCACGTTGAGCGACAGGCGCAGCAGCGTGGTTACCAGAAGAACCGTCGGAAACACCGAGAAATCGAGCGCCCTCGTCGTGTACAGCGCCACCAGCATCACCATCACCGACATCGCGATGTTGAACGTGAAGAACACGTCCAGCACGAAGGTCGGCAGCGGCAGCACCATCATCGACAGGATGAGGACGATGAGCAGCGGCGCGGCCATCTGCCGGATGTTCGGTGAGCCGATTGCCTGACGGAGCGAAAGGGACGAAGCCATGACGACATTTCAGCGCAGGCGACGTCAATCAAACCCCGAAAAGAAGCGGGGTTTTACCCGGCTATTGGACGCATCGGAGCGGTGCGCCAGCCGCCTCCACCCGCACTCACGCTGTTACGAAGCGCAAAACGGCCTTACAAAAGGCGGTCGGATTCCGGCCTCCGGACATGCGTTACTGTCAGGCGACCGCCCTGGAAGGACGGCGCTCACCCCGTGAGGAGAAACAGATGAATACCCAGGCCAGCACCGTACCCACCCGTTCGCTTCACCCCGCTCTGTGGGTGGCCGCGGTATCGGTGACCGCCTTCAGCGCGGTCGGCATCGCGAAACTGACCGGCGCCTTCGACACGCGGCCGGCCGAACCGGCCGTGGTCGCCACCGCCGCCGCGCCGCTCGCGACACCAGCCGCCCCGGCGGCACCGGTCGCCGCAGCCACACCGGCGCCGGAAACCGCCCCGGTCGCAACCGCCCCGGACAGCGCACCCCGCAAACCCGCCACGGAAAAGCGCGTGCATAGCAAACCGGCGGTGCATCACTCGGACACGGTCACCCGTAGCGAAGAAACGCCTCAAACCATCAAGGTGGCTGACCGACGCTACGACCCGGGCATTGACGTGATTCCCGCCCCGGCGCCGGGCGCTGCCATGCCGCCGCCGCCACCGGTAGCCGAGCGTGCGCCGGCGCCGCTGTGTGCCGACTGCGGTCAGATCGAATCGGTACGCGAAGTGAAGGCGCCGGCCGACCCCAGCGGTCTGGGCGCGGCTGCCGGCGGCGTGGTCGGTGGCCTGCTCGGCAACCAGGTGGGCAAGGGCAGTGGCCGCACCATCGCCACGCTGATCGGCATCGCTGGTGGCGCCTACGCCGGCCACCAGGTCGAAAAGACCCAGCGCACCGTGTCACGCTGGGAAGTGGGCGTACGGATGGAAAACGGCGAGTACCGTACGGTGGCGATGGACAGTGCGCCGTCGTGGCGCACCGGCGACCGGGTGCGGCTGCAGGGCGGCAGTCTGGTAGCGGCGGGCTACTGACACCGCTTTCTTGCCGCCCCTTTCGGAAGAAGCGCCTCGGGCACCGGGCGGTGCCCGTTTTTTTGACGCTCGGAAATGAACAGGCCGCAGCACCGGCTTCCCGGGCTGCGGCCTCTCCCTGATACAACGGTCAGGCTCGAGCGCCCTGCTGGCCTCAGCCGGCGACGCGGAAGCGGCTCACCTGGTCACCCAGCTGGCCGGACAGAGCGGCCAGCTCGTTGGCCGATTCGGCCACCGACGCGGCTGCGCCGGCGTTCTCTTCCACGATCTGCACGATCTGCTCGACCCGCTGCGCCAGATCCTGACTGGCGATCGCCTGTTCCTTCAGTCCGCCGGACACCTCGGTGATGGTGTGCACCACGCGCTGAGAATGAACGTCGATGTCGAGTACCTTCACCCGTCCCTGTTCCGCGGTCTGCAAACCTTCATGCACCCGCTGCACCGTGGCCTGCATCTGGCTGGCCACGTCGCTGGCACCGGACTGGATGCGCCCCACCATTTCAGCGATTTCCTTCGCCGAGCGGCCGGACTGTTCGGCCAGCTTGCGCACCTCGTCGGCCACCACCGCGAAGCCACGACCCATTTCACCGGCGCGGGCGGCTTCGATGGCGGCGTTGAGCGCGAGCAGATTGGTCTGATCGGCCACGTCGCGGATCACATGCACGATGCTGGTGATGTGGGCCACTTCGCTGCCCAGCGCCTCGGCACGCTGCGCGCCCTGTTCGATGCGCTCGGTCACTTCGCGGATCTGCTCGACCATGCGCCCGATGTCGTTTGCGCCATTCGAGGCATGGCGGCCGGCGACGCCGGATTCGGAACTCGCTTCAGCGCTCAGTTCGCTGACATGAGTGATCGAGGTCGACATTTCTTCCAGCGAAGCCGCCATAGAAGCGGCCAGTTCAGCCTGGCTGTCGGCCGACGCACGCACCTGCTGGGTCGCGCCGGACAGGTGCTGGGCAGACTGCCCCAGCTTGCCGGTCGCCTCCCCGATTGCGCGCACCATGTTGCGCAGCGCGTTCTGCATGGACTGCACTTCGCGCAGCAACTGAGCCAGTTCGCTGTTGCCCTCGGCACGCACATCCTGGGTCAGGTCGCCGGCAGAGATCCGCTTCACCGCGGCCAGCGCCTGGGCCAGCTGACTGCCCACGCTGCGGGTGATGGCGAACCACACGCCGAAAGCGATGGCGATCACCAGCCCGCCCGCCACGATGACCACCTGCTTCAGGCTGGCGGTGTCGTTCTTCATCGCCTCGAGCGCCGTGCTGTTGCGGGCACGGGTCAGCTCCCTCATTTCACGGGTCGAAGCGTTGATGGCCGCCGCCGCCGGCGCGTGCGCCGTGTGCAGCAGCACATTGGCGTCCTGATTCCGGTTTGAGAAGGCGTGGTCGGCAACCTGATCGGAAATGCGGCGGAAGGTGACCAGGCTTTCGGTCAGACGGGCCATGGCCTTGGTTTCTTCGCCATCGGTGCCGGCACCATTGGCAACCAGTGCCGCCAGTCTGGTGTTCGCGGCGTCCAGCTCGGCGTAGCTTTCCTTGAGCAGGGTACGCACCTTGTCGATTTCGGCATCGCCGGTTTCGATGATGCCGCTGCGCAGGTCGACCCGCACGCGCTGAACGGCGGCATTGAGGTCGGCGATCGCCTCGACTTCAGGCTGGGTGCGCTCATCGATGTCACGCGCCAGTTCGGCCATGCCGGACGCGCGCACCGCGATGAAAGCGGCTACGAGTGTAAAGATGACCGCAATCAGGCCGAAACCGATGGCCAGACGCGTCGAGATACTGAGGTTCTTCATAATTTCTCCGGGAAGTAACCTTCATGCAGCCAACGAGGTACAGCAGCTGGTAGTACTGAACGGCTCGCACGTCCAGGACTTGAGCGCGCTGCAGCAAAAAACTGAAACTCAGACAGCGTCCGGGCTTACTCGCAGAGCCAGATGGGCCGGTCCGCCTCAGGTTTGCGCCGCAGCATCGTCCCCGGCCGCATCGGGGCCCGGATCGAGATCGGGCGGCACCGGCAGATCGCCCGGCGCCCGCGGCACCTCGACACCCCGGGCAAAGGCCTCGTTCAGCTGGTAGACATAGGCCAGCACCTCGGCCACTGCGCGGAACAGCCGCGCAGGCACTTCCTGCTCGAGCTCGCAGTGCTTGTGCAGCGCACGCGCCAGCGGTGGCGCCTCGACCAGCGGTACGCCGTGCTCGGCGGCCAGTGTGCGGATGCGCAGGGCAACCTCGCCCGCGCCCTTGGCCACCACCCGGGGCGCACCGCCCCTGGCCGCCTCGTAGCGCAGCGCCACCGAATAATGAGTCGGGTTGGTCACCACCACATCGGCCTTGGGCACGTTGGCCATCATCCGGCTGCGCGCCATTTCACGCTGCTGCTGGCGGATGCGCCCCTTCACGTGCGGGTCACCCTCCTGCTCCTTGAATTCCTGGCGCGCCTCCTCCTTGGTCATCTTCAGTTCGGAGTGGTAGTGCCAGAGCTGGAACGGCACGTCGATGGCGACGATGAGGCCCATGCCGGCCACCAGCATCAGGGTGGCCGTGATGATCAGGTCGCCGGTGGCGCCGAGTGCGATGTCTATCGGTGCGCCGAACAGCGCGAACAGCTTTTCGTGGTCGCGCATGACCACCCATACCGCCACGCTGCCAACCAAGGTGGCCTTGCCCACGCCCTTGGCCAATTCCACCGCGGCGCTGGACGAGAACATGCGCTTGAGTCCGGCCGCCGGATTCAGCTTGGAGAACTTCGGTTCGAGCGCCTTGGGCGCGAAATTCCAGCCCGCCATCAGGAAGGGGGAAATGAATGCAGCCACCAGCAGCGCGAGGAACAGCGGCGCCAGCAGCACCAGCGCGTCGATGGCCCGTTCGATCAGCAGCCCGAACATGGCGGCGGGATCGAAGATCGCGCGCCGGTCCACCACCAGTCCGTCACGCAGCAGCTGGGCGCTGCGTGGCCACATCCAGCCGGCCAGCGCGTACATGCCGGCCACGCCGGTCATGGTGACGAGAAAGGTTGCCAGCTCGCGCGAATTGGGCACCTGCCCTTCTTCGCGCGCCTGTTCCAGTCGTCGCTGCGACGCTGGTTCGGTTTTTTCGAGATCGCTTTCTTCTGCCACGTGCGCAGATCCGGAGGGGGCAACGGTCGCATGATGCCGGCTGCCGTGCCGCCGCAATCCACGAAACAACGGGCCAAGGCGCCCTCATCTGTCGTCGGCCGGATATCCGGTCGACACCGAAATTTTCTCAATCCGGAACCGCTACATGGCGTAAATGAGGAAATGAGGTAAAACACCCAACGCGCGGGAAACCATCCCGCCCCAAGGAAGGCCATGCACGAATCGAAGACCGGTCATGCCGGATCTGCACACCGCCCCGAAACCGCGGTGTGCCCGGCGGAAGCGTTTGTTCCGCCCAATATTGCCAGCGCCCCCGAGCATTTTCTTGCCATCGTGGAGTCATCGGACGACGCCATCGTGAGCAAGACGCTGGACGGGCGCATCAGCAGCTGGAACGCCGGGGCGACCCGCATTTTCGGCTACAGCGAACAGGACATGCTGGGCCAGCCCATGCTGAAGCTGTTTCCGCCCGAGCGCGTGGCGGAAGAAGACTTCATCCTCGACAAGATCCGCCACGGCGAGAAGGTCGATCACTACGAGACCGAGCGGGTGCGCTGCGACGGCAAACGCATCCATGTATCGGTTTCTGTATCGCCGGTGCGCGATGCCGGCGGCCGCATCATCGGCGCCTCCAAGATCGCGCGCGACATCACCGCCCAGAAGGAAGCCAGCGCACGGCTGCGGCTGACCGCCAGCGTGTTCAGCCACAGCAGCGAAGGCATCGTCATCGTCGATCCGCACGGCCGCATCGTCGAAGTGAATGATGCGTTCTGCCTGATCACCGGCTATGCCCGGCACGAAGCCGTCGGTCGCACACCGGACATGTTCGCGTCCAGCCGGCAGGGGCCGGCGGAATTCGCGCTGATACTGGACGCCCTGGCGCAGACCGGTCACTGGCAGGGCGAAGCGTGGAGCCGCCGGCAGGACGGCGAAAGTTTTGCCAGCCTGGTCAAGATCAGCGCGGTACGCAACGAACAGGGTCAGACGCAGAACTATGTGGTGCTGGTGAGCGACGTGACACCGCTTCGGCGTCATCAGGAAACGCTCGAACACCTGGCGCATTTTGATGCGCTGACCGACCTGCCCAACCGCCTGCTGCTGTCGGACCGTCTGGTGCAGGCGATCAATGCCAGCCGCCGCAGCGACGAGTGGGTGGCAGTGCTGTATCTCGACCTGGACGGCTTCAAGGCGGTGAATGACCGACTCGGTCACGATGCCGGCGACGAACTGCTGGTGCTGCTGGCTCGTCGCATCAGCGCCCAGCTGCGCGACACCGACACGCTGGCCCGCATGGGGGGTGACGAGTTCGTCGCAGTGCTGGTCGGGCTGCGCAACCACAATGAATGCGTACAGCTGATCGACCGCGTGCTGAGGGTATGCACCGAACCCTTCTTCGTGAAGGATGAAACCGTGCAGGTATCCGCCAGCATCGGCGTCGCGCTCTACCCGCAGGACAATGTGGATGCGGAACAGCTGATCCGTCATGCCGACCGCGCGATGTACGAAGCCAAACAGGCGGGCAAGAACCGTTTCCATCTGTTCGATCCGGATCTGCACGAACGTGCGCGCTCGCGCAGCGAACAGCTGGAAGACATCGCGCGCGGCCTGCGCGGCAACGAATTCGAACTGTTCTACCAGCCCAAGGTGAACATGCGCAGCGGGCGCATTACCGGCGTGGAGGCGCTGATACGCTGGCGCCACCCGCTGCGGGGTCTGCTCGCGCCGGCCGCCTTCCTGCCACAGACGGAAGGCCATCCGCTGGCCGCCGATCTGGACCGATGGGTACTCGACCGGGCGCTTGCCCAGCTGGCGCGGTGGCATGCCCGGGGTCTGACGCAGCTGACCGTAAGTGTCAATCTCAACGGACGCAACCTGCAGCAGCGCGGTTTCGTCGAAACGCTGGCCGCGGCGCTGGCCAGTCACCCGGATGCGCCCCCCGCCCTGCTGGAACTGGAACTGCTGGAAACCAGCGCGCTGGACGACATCAACGACGTCGCGGTGGTGATGCAGGACTGCCACCGACTCGGCGTGCGCTTTGCGGTCGACGACTTCGGCACCGGCTATTCATCGCTGGTCTATCTGAAACGCCTGCCGGCGGAAACGATCAAGATCGATCGCAGCTTCGTACGCGACATGCTGGTCGATCGCGACGACCGGGCCATCGTGCAGGGCATCATCGGCCTGGCCCACGCCTTCGGCCGCGAACTGATCGCTGAAGGCGTGGAAACGATAGAGCACGGTGAGGCGCTGCTGGCGATGGGCTGCGAACTGGGCCAGGGCTTCGGCATCGCGCGGCCAATGCCGGCCAACGAGCTGGAAAGCTGGCTGCAGCTCTGGCAGCCACCGGAAGAATGGCGCCGGTCGGCGATGGCGGAGTAAACGGGAAACGGCCCTGAAACGGGCCGTTCCTGAGAGGACGGATTGCGTGCGAACCGGCTTCAGTTCGAGCCGCGCAAGCCCTGTCTCAGCGAGGTCTGCAGCGACGATGTTTCCCGGTGCAATGCCATCAGGCGCTCGGACAGCGCCAGCAGATAGTCTTCCATCATGCGCGACAGTTCGCGCAGCGATTGATTGGGCGACCCGGCCATGGCGCGGCTGGCGTCGATGCGCACCTGCAGGTCGCGCAGCACCGCCTGCTTGTCTGGCGGGCAGGTATTGATGAATTGTTCGATCACGCGCCGTCGCTCCGCGAAATAGGTCTGGGGGTCGGAATGAGCCAGCTCTTTCCAGACGTCAAAATCGAAGTCCTGCTCAGGGTTTTTCGACACTCGGTGCCCTCTGCCGCATCTTTGGTGCTACGGCGATTGGAACAGACAGTCGACCCTTTCAGCGCGGCAGGGTTTCACGTGCGGCGACCAGTCGGGCCGCCTGTTCGACGCCCTGGTAGGCGAGCTGGCCGGCGAGGTCGGGGCACAGCGCATCGGTATGCACCATGTCCAGCGTGGTCTGTACCCAGGCGCGCACGTCCTGGGCGCGCATGAACAGTCCGCGAGCCTCTTCGTCAGCGGCCGCGCCTGCGAGATTCATCGCCGTCAGCATGGCTTCGCTGCCCAACGTTTCGATGGCGTCCATCAGACGCATGATTTCGGCGTGGTGCGCCTGCACGCTGGCAGCCGGCAACATGGCCGCAGCGGGAAACGGAGACGAGATCGGCTGGATCAGGGTTGCTTCGGCCATGATGGGACTCCCTCTGGATCGATCGGCAAAGTGCCGGTTATGTCTTCTTATCGACGGCCCCGCAGGACTTCTTTAGGGGCAGAGAGATTGCGAGGCGGACTTCCCGAAAACCCAGTCTGCAAAAGGAAAAAGCCCGCCCGGCTTGCGCCTGGACGGGCTTGCTGAAACGCGTCTGAAACAGTGTCGATCAGGCGGCGCGGGCCACGTTGCCGAGCAGGCTGGAGCGGGACACGCCGCGGGTGTCGCCCATCGAACCGAGCAGCTCCTTCATGTCGAGGATGAGCACGATCTGGCCGTTGGACAGCGTGGTCACGCCGGCCACGCCCTTCGGACGGAAATCGTCCAGGCTCTTGATCACCGCGTCCTCGCGACCGGCGAAATTGTCGATCGCCAGGATGAAGGACGACTCGGCCGACTGCATCAGCACACCGTACTGCGGATGATTCTTCTGCGGCCAGCCCAGCAGGCGGGCCAGCGGCAGCACCGGCATCACCTCACCGCGCACCACCATGGTGGCGCGACCGCCGACTTCCTGGATGTCTTCCTGCTGGATCGGCAGGATTTCGCGCACCATCGACAGCGGCACCGCGAAGTGCTGTTCGGCCAGACGCACCAGCAGCACCGGCAGGATGGCCAGCGTGAGCGGCAACGAGATGACGAAGGTGGTGCCCTTACCCTGGACCGAGCGGATTTCGATCGAGCCGTTCAGCTTCTGGATATTGGTCTTCACCACGTCCATGCCGACGCCTCGGCCGGACACGTCGGACACCGTGGCGGCGGTCGAGAAGCCGGGCAGGAACACCAGGTTCAGGCTCGCGCGCTCGTCCAGCGTGTTCGCTTCCTCATCGGTAATGAGGCCCTTCTCCAGCGCCTTGGCACGCAGACGTTCGGCATTCATGCCGCGGCCGTCATCGGCCACCATGATGACGATGTGATCGCCTTCCTGGCGCGCTTCGAGGCGCACGACCGACTTGCCGGACTTGCCCTGGGCCATGCGCTCGTCCGGCGTTTCCACGCCGTGATCGACCGCGTTGCGGATCAGGTGGATGATCGGGTCCGACAGGTCCTCGATCATGGTCTTGTCGATCTCGGTCTCTTCACCGACCAGCGCCAGTTCGACGTCCTTGCCCAGATTGCGGGCGAGATCGCGGGCGATGCGGGGGTACTTCTGGAACAGGCGGCCGATCGGCTGCATGCGGGTTTTCATCACCGCGTTCTGCAGATCGGACACCAGCAGATCGAGCTGGCTCACCGCCGCGTCCAGCGCGTGCAGCGTGTCGCTGTCGCTCTTGCCGGCCAGGATGTCGGCGCGCAGTGAGGTGAGGCGGTTCTTGGTCAGGCCGATTTCGCCGGACAGGTTCAGCACCTGGTCCAGACGCGAGGTATCGACGCGGATCGAGTTGTCGCGGCCCTTTTCGGCATCGCGGCGACCGGTCGGCGCCGGAGTACCCGGACGATCGCCGGCGCGGCGGCCGAAGGCGGCATTGACCACCGCAGCCACTTCACCATCGTTGGCCGAACGTGCGGCGGCCGGCTCGGGCACGGCCTGCGGGGCGGACGGCACGACACCGGTCACCGCCTGATGCAGCGAAACCCAGTCGGGCTCGGCGCCCACCGGGGCTGAAGCAGCAGTCGCGACCGGCTTGGCCACCGGTGCAGCCGGTGCGGCAACCTTGGCCGGCTCGGCGGTCAGCTCACCGGCCAGCGCAGCGCGCAGCCGGGCCATCACGCCGGGGTCGGCTGCGCTCGGCTGCATGCCGCGCTCCAGGGCGCCGAACATGTCGCGCACGATGCCGGTGGCGTCGAGAATGACGTCCATCAGCACCGGCGTCACATTCATTTCGCCATTACGCAGCTTGTCGAAGAGGTTCTCGGTCAGGTGGCAGAGTGCGACCAGTTCGGCAGCGTTCAGAAAGCCCGCCCCGCCCTTGATGGTGTGGAAACCACGGAAGATTTCGTTCAGCAGCCCGCGGTCACCCGGCGTCTTTTCCAGGTCGACCAGCTTGTTGTCCACGCCGGACAGCAGGTCGGTGGCTTCGACCAGAAAGTCCTGCAGCAGATCTTCCATTCCCTGAAAATCACTCATGTTTCGCTCCTGTGGCAGCAGCCGCTTCCGGCCCCTGCCCGACTGCACCTGTTGTCACGGTTACGGCGTCCATCGGATACGCCGGCCGTCCCCTTCTCGTGCTTGTGCGCGTTCCGCTCAGAAACCGAGGCTTTCGAGCAGATCGTCGACCTGTTCCTGGCTGGTGACCACGTCGTTGCGCCCTTCGGAATTGATCACCGGCCCGTTGAGCAGTCCTTCCGGCGCCGCCGCGCGCTTCTCGGCCGGCATGGCCTCGATCAGCACCTGCAGCAGACCGCTCTCCAGCTTTTGCGACATCTCGACGATTTTCTTGATGACCTGACCGGTCAGATCCTGAAAATCCTGCGCCATCATGATTTCGTTCAACTGCGCACGGGTGTCGCGGGCAAAGCCCGGCACATCACCCAGGAAGCCACGGGTTTCGGTGGCCAGCGCCTTGAACTCATCGACCGACAGTTCGTTGCGGTACAGCTTTTCCCAGCGGTCGTGCAGGGTGCTGGACCGCTTCTCGATGTCGTCCTGCATCGGGATGGCCACATCGGTCGCGTTCAGCACCCGGCTGGCGGCGTTCTCGGTCATCTGCGCGACGTAGTTCAGGCGGCTGCGCGCGTCCGGCATCTGCTGTGCGACGTCTTCAAGCGCGTGGTCGTAGCCCAGTTCGCGCAAGGTGTCGTGCAGCTGGCGGGCCAGATGACCCACTTTGTTGAACACCATTTCGCAGCTGTGATCGCTTTCATCGTGCGACACGACATGGGTCGCGGCGTATTCGCCGGCCATGGTGTCAAACAGCGCTTCCAGATCCGGGCTGTCGCCACCTGCGGCAACGACCGGCTCCGGCACCACTTCGAGCCTTACCTTCTGCGGCGTCTCGCTGGCGATGCTGTCGAACAGCGCCTGCAGATCGTCGGAATCGCCGGTCTCGTCAAGCTTGAGCTTCTTCACGGTTCGTTCTCCCGATTCAGCCTCAGGCGGCTTTCTGGTTCATCTTCTCGAAAATCTTGTTCAGCTTTTCGCTCATGGTGCCGGCGGTGAAAGGCTTCACGATGTAGCCGGAAGCACCCGCCTGGGCGGCTTCGATGATGTTTTCCTTCTTGGCCTCGGCGGTGATCATGAGCACCGGCAGTGCCTTCAGCGCGGCATCGGCTCGGATGGCCCGCAGCAACTCGATGCCGGTCATGTTCGGCATGTTCCAGTCGGTCACCACGAAGTCGAATTCGCTGGACTTGAGCTTCTGCAGCGCAATCACGCCGTCCTCGGCTTCATCGACGTTGGTGAATCCGAGTTCCTTCAGCAGATTGCGCACGATGCGGCGCATGGTCGAGAAGTCGTCGACGACGAGGAATTTCATCTTGGGATCAGACATGGGTGACTACCTCTCTCAGGCTTTATGTGTTGCCAGCAGCGGACGCAGCGTGTCGGCGAGCACTTCGGCGTCGAACTTCGCCACATACGCATCCACACCGACGCTCTTGCCCATCGCCCGGTTGGCTTCCGAAGACAGCGATGAGTGCATCACTACCGGAATGTCGGCAAACCGCGGGTCGTTCTTGATGTTACGGGTGAGCACATAGCCGTCCATCTCCGGCATTTCGGCGTCAACCAGGATGAGGTCGATTTCATCGGTCAGCGGGTTGCCAGTGGCCGACGAGTGCGCGGCCATGCCCTGCAGTCGGGTCCAGGCTTCTGCGCCGTTGGTGGCGTGCTTGTGGCGGATGCTGAGCTTGTCCAGCACTTCAGCGATCTTCTTGCGGGCGACCGCCGAGTCATCGACGAAGAACACGTTGGGCTGGTAATTGCCGCCCAGCGGCGGAATGTCGGTAATGGCGGCTTCACCGAAGGTGCCAGCCATGATGCTTTCGACGTCCAGGATGGACACCAGACGGCCGTCGTCCAGTTCGGTGATGGCGGTGATGTACAGCTGTTCGCTGGTCACCACGGATTCGGGCGCACGCACGCGGTCCCAGTCGACACGGATGATGCGGTCCACCTCGTGCACCAGGAAGCCCAGCGTGCGCTTGCTGTACTCGGTCACCATCATGGCGCCGCCCATGCCTTCGGGCGCACCGTCCAGATTCATGATGCGGGCCAGCGACAGCACCGGAATCACGTTGCCACGCAGCGAAATCAGGCCTTCGACACCGCCCGGCATATTGGGCGTCGGGGTGACGGTCGGAGTGCGGCTGACTTCACGCACCTTGAAAACGTTGATGCCGAACAGCTCGTGCGTGCCGAGCGAGAACAGCAGGATTTCCATCTTGTTCGAGCCCGCCAGCTTGGTACGGGCATCGACCTGTTCGAGCAGGTTCTGATCGGTTCTGTCCATCGTCTGTCTCCAGTCTCGTTCAGGCGGCGGCACGGCTGCCACCGTTGCCACGGCGGATCAGACGGCTGATCGTTTCCGCCAGCCGCTGCGCCTCGAATTTCGAAACGTACTCATCGACACCGACCGAGCGGCCCAGCTGCTGGTTGGAGCCGGACGACAGCGATGAGTGCATCACCACCGGAATGCCGGCAAAGCGCGGGTCGTTCTTGATGTGCTTGGTCAGGATGTAGCCGTCCATTTCCGGCATCTCGACATCGGTCAGAATCATGCTGACCAGATCGCCCACCTTGCGGCCACTGGATTCGGCGTAGGCGGCGACCTTCTTCAGTTCGGTCCACATCTGGGCACCGTTGATCGCGCTCACGTAACGCACTGCCATCAGGTCCAGCGTGCGGGTGATCTGGTTGCGCGCCACCGGCGAATCGTCACAGAAGAACACGGTCGCCCCTTCGATGCCCAGCGGCTCGATGTCCTTGAACGCGAGATCGTTGTCGATGTCCGCGGTTTCCGAGAGGATTTTCTCGACGTCCAGCATCATCACCAGACGACCGTCGGCCAGTTCTGTGACCGCGGTGACCAGCCCGCCCAGATTGGCGGTGAGCATGGCGGGCGGCACACGCATCTGCGACCAGTCCAGGCGCAGGATGGTATCGACCGACTCGACCAGAAAGCCCTGGGTGTGGCCGTTGTACTCGGTCACGATCATCACGTCGCGCGGCGTTTCGCTCGGAAACTGCGCGAATTTCGCCAGATCGACCACCGGCACCAGCGCGCCGCGCAGGCTCACCATGCCTTCCACGGCCGGCGGCATTTCAGGCGCCGCGGTCACGGCCGGGGTGCGCATGACTTCGCGCACCTTGAACACATTGATGCCGAAGGTCTCGCGCTTGCCGGTACGGGAGTCCACGCCCAGCGAGAACATCAGGATTTCGAGCTTGTTGGTGCCCGCAAGCTTGGTGCGGGCATCGATATTCTTCAGCAACTCTGACATGTCGGCCTCGTCTGTCTGGTCAGTGGCACGAAAACAACGTGGTGATGTGCTGAGTTAACGGCAGCGCCTGAACAGTCTTGAACCCCCTGAACGAAATTCCGGATGACGCATTCCACCCGCCGGATCAATGGCTTGGAAGATCGTGAAGGGGCGGTATGCCACCCCGGAACGCACTGCTGAAAGCGGAGGTCAGCCCACAAAAAGACAAGGGAAATCAATGCTGATTTCCCTTGATCATGAAGTAACGCCTGAGGAAGCCGGAGCGCCCTTCGGCACACCGCCCCGATCAGACGCGGAAGCGGGCACCCGCTTCTTCCAGCCCCATCGCCAGCGCACGCAGGTGCTGCGCTTCACCGGCCATGGCCGAAATGGCGCTGCTGTTCTCCTCGCTCATCTGGGCGATCTGCTCGACGGAACGCGCCACGTCGTGGCTGGCCGTCGTCTGTTCGCTGACCGATTCCGCGATGCCGGCAATGCCGTTAGAGGTCGATGCCGCCGCATCGGCAGCGCGGCCAAGCGCCCCCACCACCTGCGACAGCTCGTTACGCGAATTGGAGATGGCCGACACGCCGCGCTGCACCACGGCTTCGACGCTGCCGGCACGGGCATCGAGCGAGCGGGTCACTTCCTCGATCTGCTGTGCCGACACTGCGGACTTCTCGGCCAGCTTGCGCACTTCGTCCGCCACCACGGCGAAACCGCGCCCCTGCTCGCCGGCACGGGCCGCCTCGATGGCCGCATTCAGGGCCAGCAGATTGGTCTGTTCGGCGATGTCCTTGACCTGCTGGGTCATGTTGCCGATCGCCCGGGTGCTTTCGATGAATGCACCGGCCGCCTGCGAAATCTCTCCCACCACCTGGCCGACCGCATCGAGTTCGCTGCTCACCGCATCGATCGCTCGATGCCCCTGTGCGGCCTCGTCCCGGCTGGCGTCGGCATGCCGGCGCATCTCGGCGGCGCTGTCAGATACGCTGTTGATGGACACGGACAACTGTTCGATGGTGGCTGCCATCGCCGAAGCGGACTGGCTCTGGCTGGACGAAGCTTCGCTGATCTGCTGCGTGGCGCTGGCCAGCGCCAGCGTGACCTGGCCGACTTCGCCAGCCGAGGACTTGACCCGGGTGATCAAGGCGGCAAGACCGTCGGCCATGCCGTTGAAGCTGCGCGCGATATCACCGAGTTCATCCTGGCTATCCACGTTGATGCGCGCGCTCAGGTCGCCGTCGGCCAGCTTCTTGCCGCCTTCTATCATGCGTCCGATGCTGTCTTCCAGCGACGCATACAGGCCCAGCGCGAGATAGGCCGACACCACCAGCCCGAGCACCAGCGCAGCAATGGTGAGCGACAGTTCGGTGGTCATATGCTGGCTGTGCGCATTCATGCTGGCGTCTATCGTGTCGAGCAGCGTGCTCGACACCTTGAGTGCGGCATCGACCGGCTTGCTGGCTTGGGCAAACACTTCGGTCGGCGCCAGATCGAACTGCTGGCGGATCACGATGTTGTCGAGCATGGCCGACACCGAACCGTAGCTTTCGCGCAGGCGATCCACATCGGCCGAGACGGCAGCCGCATAGGCCGGCGAACGCACCTTGACGCGCTCGACCACGCGGTCCATCTCGACGATACGGCTGCGCACCAGCTGCATCAGCGCGCCCAGCTCCACCGACTCTTCCAGCGTGGCGCTCTTGCGGGCGCTGACGGTGGCCGCGCGGCCACGCAGTTGCGCCAGATATTCGATCGTGTGCGGCGCGACATTCACCGCCGCATCGTTCAGCGTGTAGGTGTCTTCATACGGGTCGAACGTCATGCCAGCCTGGTCCGACACGACACGGAAATCGTTCAGCAGATTCTCGATCAGGGCGCTGTGCCGCTTGAAGTTGTCGCCACTGCTGCTGCCCTGCACCTGCTGCCGGAGCGTTCCCCATTCCTGCTCGATGCGGTCAAGCCCCGCCCCCTGCTGCAGCAGGGCGGCATCGGCGCTGTCCAGCGCGCGCAGCCGGGCCAGGCCTTCCTTCACCTCGGCGGCCTTGGCCTCCACCTTGGGGGCCAGACTGGCGTCGCCATTGAGCATCGCGGACGACAGGCCACGGTGCTGCTGCAACGTGCCCATGACCTGCAGCAACGAGCGCAGATAGGTCGCACCGACCCGCTCGTTCTTCATCAGGGTCAGCGTTTCCACCCGGGTCAGCGTGAGCATCGTGGCCAGCGCAACCGACAGCACGAGGAGGATGCCCATGACCAGGGCCATCTTGGGCGCGAAGCGCATGCGCGACATCAGCGCACGGGCGGGATACAGCAGGGCATTCATAACAGTCTCCTGACGGACGGGCATCGTGTGCCCGCTGCACTTGCCGGGTGCATCGGATTGAATATCCGGAACGCGCAGCAGATCACCGCGTCCGCACAAACGTTCGGGCGACCTGGCAATGCACCGGCCACACCATGAACATCCGATAGAAATTACGGCCGGTCGTCGAGGAAATTGAATGCGGAAAGTGCTTGGCGCGCGGCGGATTGATCTGCATCAATCCGCCGCGCGCTGTCGGGTCAGGCCTCAGGCGGCGTAACCGATGCGGAAGCCGCCCCACTGCCTGCCCGACACGAAGATCGGCGCCGAAATGTCGTGCACCACCTCGCCGGTATCGCGGCGATAGGTCTGGATCAGGAAAGGCTGGCTGTGGGCGCCGCAGCGCCGGCCGACCGGATCGTCGAAAATGCGCTTGGTGCGGTTGCCGGCGATGTCCTTCTTCTCGTCGCCGGTCAGCGGCTGGCAGAAACGCTTGTTATGGGTCGGGAAATAGCCCTTGCGGTCGACCGCGCCGGCGTAGATGAGACCCGGATTACGATCGAGGATGCCTTCCTGCACCGCCGGGAACAGCCGGTCGGTCAGCCCGTCGAACTTGGTGTGGAACTTGGTCGGCTTGGTGCCGGGAATGGGCTGGTAGTTCTCGTCGAACAGCGCATCCAGCGTGATTTCACCGCGCTTGACCGCGGCTTCGAGGCAGGCGCCGATCTGGGCGGCGGCGCTGGCGACGATGTCGGGCATGCGGGCATGCATGGCGACCGCCTGCTCGCCGTAGCCGCCCAGACGGAACACCTGGGCGAGCTCGGCCAGATTGCTGGACAGCACATCCAGCCGTGCGGCGCCGGTCGCGGTTTCACCCGATACGTCCAGATTGGATTCAGCCATCGCGAAAATGCGCTGCACGTGCTGTTCGACCTGTTCGCCCAGCGCATGGTTGTGGCGCATCGCGTCCACCGTGCCGCCCACGCGCTCCAGGGTTGCATCGGCGCAGGCACGGATGTTTTCCAGCGTCGCCACCGCCTCGCCGGTCAGGTCAGCACCTCGACGCGCCTCGACTGCACTGGTGCGTATCGCCGAAGCCGCTTCGCCGGTTTCGCGCTGTACGGTGGAAATCATCGAGTGGATCTGCCCGGTGGAGGCCGCTGTGCGCTCGGCCAGCTTGCGCACCTCGTCAGCCACCACCGCGAAGCCGCGACCCTGTTCGCCAGCCCGTGCCGCCTCGATGGCCGCGTTGAGCGCCAGCAGATTGGTCTGGTCCGCAATCTCCCGGATCACCTGCACGACGGAGCCGATCTCCTCCGAGCGCTGCCCCAGCAGTTCGATCTTGCGGGCGCTCTCGGACACGCTGCCGGCCACCCGTCCCATCTCTTCGGCCACCCGGGTCACCACCTGGGCGCCCTGTTGCGACAACTCGCGCGAGCGGGTGGCGTCATCCACCGTACCGGACGCGGCGCGCGTGGCTTCGGCCATGCTGTCCTTCATGTTGCCGACGTCGCCGCTGGCGGCACGCGAAGCCGCACATTGCTGCTCGGCCGATCCGGCAACGCGCTCGGCACCCTTACCGAGATCGCTGCAGGTCTGCTGCAGACGTTGCGAGGTAAACAGCATCTTGGCCATGGCCGCGCTGAATTCCTGCACCAGGCGGTTATAACCGTCGGCCAGGCGCGGCAAAGCGCCATAGCCGGCCACTTCGAGACGGAAGGTGAGGTCGCCCGACATGCGGGCCTGTTCGACGCCGGCGACAATGCGATCCAGCGGCCGCTCCAGCAGCAGCAGCGTCAGGCCGCGTGCCAGCGCACTGGCAATCAGCGCCAGTGCGGCAGCAATGAGCGCTCCGCCGGGTGTGAAGGCCGGCGCGGTGAGCGCGTACAGGCCGAGGTGGGTGGTCAGCAGTCCTGCAGAAAGGCCCAACCAGGGGCCAAGGCTGCGCGTCTGTGCGCGCGTGCTCGTCGTCATCGATCTCTCTCCTGTCCGGTAAGGGCCTTCGGACAGGCGCCAGGCAAACGAACCCGACGTCCTGTCCCCAGACCCTGGGCATCGTGTGCCGATCCGTGGTACAGGCTTTACGACGACGTGCGTACGAACTTGAGTCGCCGCCCGTCGATCGCTCAGGTGATCGTGAACAACTTCTGGAAATTGGCGACGTCGAGCACCTGACGGACCGGCGCACTGCAGTGCGTCAGCACCACTTCGCAGTGGGCGGCACGCGCCTTGTCGCGCAGCATCAGCAGCATGCCGAGTGCGGAACTGTCGAGATAGGTGACCGCGCCCAGATCGATTTCCATCGTCGCAGTACCGCGGGCAAGCAGCTGTTCGGTCACGTCCCGGAATTCGCGGTGGGACGAAAAATCGAAACGGCCGCCCAGCGCGATGCGCGTCTGGTCATTGTCGAGAGATGAAGTACGTATTTCCATGATGAACCTGTATCGATATTGAAACGTCGGGCGCTCAGGCCTGGGTGGCAAGACGCTTGCCGTTCTGCAACGCGGCAACAATGCGTTCGGCAACCTGGGTCAGCGGCGCCACTTCACAGCACGCCCCGATCTGGGCGGCTTCACGCGGCATGCCATAGACCACGCAACTGTCCTGATCCTGGCCTATGGTCCATGCGCCGGCCCGGCGCATGGCCAGCATGCCCTGGGCGCCGTCCTTGCCCATCCCGGTGAGCAGCGCCGCCACCGCGCTGCCACGCGCATGCTGGGACGCTGAATTGAACAGCACATCGACCGCCGGGCGATGGCGGTTGTACGGCGGCGTCTGCAACAGTTCGCAGACATAGCCATTGCCGGAACGGCGGATTTCCAAATGCGAATGGCCGGGTGCCAGATAGGCGTGGCCAGGCAGGATGCGCTCGCCCTGCTCCGCCTCCTTCACCTTGACCCGTGCCAGCGTGTCCAGCCGGCGCGCAAAGCTCGCGGTGAACATTTCCGGCATGTGCTGGACCATCACGATGCCCGGCACGTTTTCCGGCAGCCGGCACAGCACTTCCTTGATCGCCTCGGTACCTCCGGTGGATGCACCGATGCAGATGATGCGATCGCCCCAGCTCGATGTCGCCACCGCCGGCGTGGCCGGACGCGGGGGCGCGGTCGCCCGTGCCGCGGCAACCGGCGCCGGCGTCGTCACCGTCGCGCCGGCGCGCAGCACCTTCAGGCGCGCGCCATGGGCAGTGCGGATCTTTTCGTGTATTTCCTGCGCATAGCTGGCAGGCAGGCCGGCCAGAGAGCCGCGCGGCTTGGCAACGTAATCGACCGCACCAAGCTCCAGTGCCTGCAGCGTGGTTTCCGAACCCTGGGCGGTCTGGCTGGAAATCATGATGACCGGCATCGGACGCAGCCGCATCACCTTATCCAGAAACTCCAGCCCGTTCATGTTGGGCATCTCGACATCCAGCGTCAGCACGTCGGGCGACAGCTCTTTCACCTTCTGTCGCGCCATCGCAGCGTCCGGTGCGGAGCCGACCACTTCCATGTCGGGTGCCTGGTTGATGATCTCGGTCAGTACCGCGCGCATCACCGCGGAATCGTCGACCACGAGAACCCTGATCTTCATGCCTTCTTTCTCCTTGCAACCGGTCAGGAGAACAATTCGATGTCGCCGGAAGCATCGTCGCGAGCAAGGCGTTCCTGATACTCGCGCTCGCGCCTGACCAGCGTATCGTTGTTCATGCGCGCCAGCCGCTTGAGCAGCACGCGCCCCGAATTCGGAAAGAAGTAAATCTTTCTTGCATGGCTGTCCAGCAGATCCTGAGCAAGAACAGGAATGCCTTCCTGAGCGAGATAATCGAGCACGAAATCCGCATTGCGCTCACCGACATTGGCATTCGCCAGCGTAGCCATGACACGGCCGCCACCGAACACCTTTGCCTGCAAAGCAGAACGTCGGGCCCCGGACTTGATCAGTTCGTTCACCAGCAGCTCCATCGCATAGGCGCCGTAGCGCGCCGAGCGGCTCATGACGCCGGTGCCGGCATCCGGCAGCATGAAGTGATTCATGCCACCGATACCGCGCTCCGGATCGCGTATGCAGGCAGCCACGCAGGAACCGAGTACGGTGACCAGCAGCATGTCGCGGGTGGTCACGAAAAACTCGCCCGGCAGTATCTTGACCGCCTCACGTGAGAAATTGCGGTCGAAGTAGCGCTGCGCGGCCTGATGCTCGATCAGGCCGGGACCGTTGTCAGCGAGCGCCGTCAGCACGCGCATAGACGGTTCTTCCCATATTGCGGAACAGGTCCACCGCGTGCGAGAAGCTCTCGGAATGCCCGGCAAACAGCAGGCCGTCCGGGCGCAGCAGGGGCACATAGCGCTTGAGAATGCCGTACTGCGTCGGCTTGTCGAAATAGATCATCACGTTGCGGCAGAAGATGGCTTCAAGCGGGCCGCGCACCGGCCAGTTCGACTCGAGCAGGTTCACCCGCGTGAAACGGATGAGCTTCTGCAGCTCGGGGCGCACACGTACATCGCCGGAGCGGCTGCCGGTGCCGCGCAGGAAGTACTTGCGCACCAGTTCGGGTGACAGTTTCTCGATGCGTTCCTCACCATAGACACCGGCCTGCCCCTGGGCCAGTACCTGGGTGTCGATGTCGGAGGCGATGATTTCCACCGGCGGATTCATCGAGCCGTACAGCTCGCAGCAGGTGATGGCGATCGAGTAAGGCTCTTCGCCGGTCGAGGCCGCACTGCACCAGATGCGGGCATTCGGCTTGCCCAGCTTGGTCAGATGCTGTTTCAGGATGTCGAAGTGGTGCGCTTCCCGGAAGAAGGAGGTCAGATTGGTGGTCAGCGAATTGACGAAGGTTTCCCACTCGGTACGGTCATTGCGCTCCAGCCGGCGGATGTAGTCGGCAAAGGTCGCATCCCCGGTGGCGCGCAGTCTGCGTGCCAGCCGGCTGTAGACCATGTCGAACTTGATCGGCGACAGCGAGATGCCTGCGTACTGGTGGATCATCTTCGCGATGCGGTCGAAGTCTTCCCGCGTGAAGGCGAATTCGCGCGTGCTGCCGGCCAGCGTCTTCACCTCGGAAAGCTGACGGGTGACCTCTGCCGCGTTATGTGTCGCAATGCCTGCCCTGCTGCCTGTACTCACGATGCCTGACCCTGGTTGATGCGTACTGCCGGTTCCGCGGAACCGGATATGCCGTTCAGAACTCTTCCCACTCGTCCTCGGCCGCAGCCAGCGATACCGGCGCGACACGCTTGACCTTGCCCAGCGCGCCGCCCCGCGAACGCGGCAGCACCGGCTCGCTGTTCGCTGCCTCGCGCACCACCGCACGCTCATAGCCCGACGACATGCCGCCCGACCCGTCCAGCTTGAACTGGCCCACCGCCCTCATCAGCGACCTCGCCTGCTCTTCCAGACTTTCCGCCGCCGCCGCCGCCTGTTCCACCAGCGCCGCGTTCTGCTGCGTAACCCCGTCCATCTGGCTCACCGCCTGCGTCACCTGCGCAATGCCCGATGCCTGCTCCTGGCTCGCCGAGGCAATGTCGGTCACCAGACCGGTCACCTGACGGAAGCTGTCCACCACCCGCTCCATCGTGTCGCCCGCTTCCGCGACCAGCTTCGCGCCGTCATCCACCCGCTCCACCGACGCCGCGATCAGACCCTTGATCTCCTTCGCCGCCTGCGCGCTGCGCTGTGCAAGGTTCCTCACTTCGCTCGCAACCACCGCGAAGCCCCGGCCCTGCTCACCCGCACGCGCCGCTTCCACCGCCGCGTTCAGCGCAAGGATGTTCGTCTGGAACGCGATCGAATCGATCACCCCGATGATGTCCGCGATCTTCTTGCTCGAGTCCTGGATGTCCGACATCGTCAGCACCACCCGCTTCACCGTCTCCGCTCCGCGCATCACCGCCTCGTTGCTCTGGTGACCCAGCTGGTTCGCCTTCTGTGCGCTGTCCGCGTTCTGCTTCACCGTCGCGTTCAGCTCTTCCATCGAACTGGCGGTCTCTTCCAGCGAACTGGCCTGTTCCTCGGTACGTGCGCTCAGATCTGCATTGCCCGCGGCAATCTCACGTGCCGCGGTATTGATGGCTTCGGTCGATTCCTTGATCCGGCCCACCACTTCACGCAGGCGGTCCACCGTGGAATTGGTGTCGTCCTTGAGCTGGGCGAAAGTGCCCTGGTACTCGCCGTCTATCTTGCGGTTCAGGTCGCCGCTGGCCATCGCGTTGAGCACCGACGCCAGATCGCCGAGGCTGGCCGCGACCTGCTCGACCAGGCCATTCAGCCCTTCCGCCAGCTGACGGAAGAAACCCTGCTTGTTCTCGACCGACAACCGACGCGTGAAATCGCCATTGCCGGCTGCGCGCACCAGATCGGTCACTTCCTTCTCGATGGCCACTTCGTCGGTACGGTCCAGCCACTCACCGACCGAACCCAGACGCTGGCCGGTAGCATTCACGATGGGGCTGGTGGTGAGCTGATACAGCCGGCCACCGATCACGATTTCGCTCTTGACCGTGCTGTTCAGCGCCGCAAGACGGCCACGCGCCGCTTCAGGATCGTCGTAGAACACGGTGATGTCGCTGCCGACGAAGGCGTCGGCCGAGAACTGCGCGACCTTGCGCCGGATTTCCGACTCGGTGCGGCGCAGGGTTTCGAGCAGCGTCTTGTTGGCATAGAGCACCTTGCCGCTGTTGTCGGCGATGCGCACATTGGTGGTGACCGAATCAAGCGCCTCGCGGATGCGCAGATTTTCGTCCGCCACCCTACGCTCCTCGGCCATGTCGGCACCAAGCTTGATCTTCATCGTCTTGGTGGCATCGAGAATGGCCACCATCTCGTCGCGACGGGTGGTGTCGACCTCGACGTCAAGCCGGCCTTCCGCCATGCGACGGACGATGGCCTTCACGTCGCCGATCGGCTTAAGGATGGAACGCAGCAGCAGCCAGGCACCGACCGCCGCCAGCAGCAGCCCGACGACAAGCAGCGCCGCCATGGTCGCGAACGCGCGGCCGGACAGTTCTCGTACATGCTCGATCTCGCCGCCGGCAACCCGGATCTGGAGATCCACGAGCTCGCCTACCTTGCCCGAGATCGGGTCGATGACCGGATACAGATCCTGCACCGTGTATGCGGTCAGTGCCGCCATGTCCTTGGCCCGCATGATCCCGGCAAGGCGATCTATCGCCGCATCGGCCGTCTTCATCAGCGGCAGGGCCTGCTCGACCAGAGTCCGTTCTTCATCGGTCATCTGGCTCGACCGGTAACGGTCCCAGTTCTTGACGATGGATTCACGTGCCTGCGCGATGTTCTTTTCGCCCTGCGCGAAATCGATATTGCCGTTGCGTACCTTGTGCGCGGTGTCGACGATGTTGACCGCATACATGTCCGACACCACCTTGAGCTGCTGGCTCGGCACCACGCGGTCGCTGTAGGTGACCTTGAGCACGGACTCGCTGTTCTGCAGCGCCTGCATGCCGGTAGCCGCGATCCCGATCATGGCCAGACCGACGATGCCGACGATGCCGAACATGCGTGCGCGGATGCTCAGGCTGGCAATGAAGCGGGCCAGCGAGAAGCCGGTCTTCACCACCACGCCGTCGCGGATGGCCAGTCCCTTGGCGCTGCCTTCGCGGAAGGCGCGGTAGGCGCTTTCCGCCGCCGCCACCTGTTCGCGCGACGGGCGGGTGCGCACCGACATGTAGCCGGTGACCACACCGTTTTCCAGCACCGGCGTGGCATTGGCCACGACCCAGTAGTGGTCGCCGTTCTTGCACCGGTTCTTGACCAGACCGGTCCACGGGCGCTCCGACTTCAGGCAGCGCCACATGTCCTCGAACGCTTCGCGCGGCATGTCCGGATGCCGCACCATATTGTGCGGCTGACCGATCAGCTCGGATTCCTCGAACCCGCTGATTTCGATGAAGTCCCGGTTCACGTAGGCGATCTGACCTTTCAGATCGGTACGCGACACGATGTTGTGTCGATCGGTGAGTTCAACTTCCCGCCCGGTCACCGGCGAATTGATGCGCATGATGTTTCCTCTCCTGCGTCCGGAACGGCGATGCCACCCCGGTCACGTTCCACTTCAGAACTCTTCCCACTCTTCTTCGGCCAAGGCCGCTGCTGCGCCCGGCACGACACGCTTGACCTTGCCCAGCGCGCCGCCCCGCGAACGCGGCAGCACCGGCTCGCTGTTCGCCGCCTCGCGCACCACCGCACGCTCATAGCCCGACGACATGCCGCCCGACCCGTCCAGCTTGAACTGGCCCACCGCCCTCATCAGCGACCTCGCCTGCTCTTCCAGACTTTCCGCCGCCGCCGCCGCCTGTTCCACCAGCGCCGCGTTCTGCTGCGTAACCCCGTCCATCTGGCTCACCGCCTGCGTCACCTGCGCAATGCCCGATGCCTGCTCCTGGCTCGCCGAGGCAATGTCGGTCACCAGACCGGTCACCTGACGGAAGCTGTCCACCACCCGCTCCATCGTGTCGCCCGCTTCCGCGACCAGCTTCGCGCCGTCATCCACCCGCTCCACCGACGCCGCGATCAGACCCTTGATCTCCTTCGCCGCCTGCGCGCTGCGCTGTGCAAGGTTCCTCACTTCGCTCGCAACCACCGCGAAGCCCCGGCCCTGCTCACCCGCACGCGCCGCTTCCACCGCCGCGTTCAGCGCAAGGATGTTCGTCTGGAACGCGATCGAATCGATCACCCCGATGATGTCCGCGATCTTCTTGCTCGAGTCCTGGATGTCCGACATCGTCAGCACCACCCGCTTCACCGTCTCCGCTCCGCGCATCACCGCCTCGTTGCTCTGGTGACCCAGCTGGTTCGCCTTCTGTGCGCTGTCCGCGTTCTGCTTCACCGTCGCATTCAGCTCTTCCATCGAACTGGCGGTTTCCTGCAGCGAACTGGCCTGCTCTTCGGTACGCGAACTGAGGTCGCTGTTGCCGGCCGAGATTTCGCGGGCCGCCACGTTGATGGCTTCGGTCGATTCCTTGATCCGGCCCACCACTTCGCGCAGGCGGTCCACCGTGGAGTTGGTGTCGTCCTTGAGCTGGGCGAAGGTGCCCTGGTACTCGCCGTCGATCTTGCGGTTCAGGTCGCCGCTGGCCATCGCGTTGAGCACCGACGCCAGATCGCCGAGGCTGCCCGACACCTGTTCCACCAGGTCATTCAGCCCTTCCGCCAGCTGGCGGAAGAAACCCTGCTTGTTCTCGACCGACAGTCGACGCGTGAAATCACCGGCACCGGCCGCGGTGACCAGGCCGGTTACCTCCTGCTCGATGGCCACCTCGTCGGTACGGTCTTTCCATTCGCCCACTGTGCCGACACGCTCGCCGGCGTCATTCACGATGGGGGTCAGCGACAGTTCGAACGCATGGTCGCCGATGGCCAGTTCGCTGCGCTGTATCGGGCCGTCCGACCAGCTGCGGCGCACGAACTGCGGATTGGTGCAGAGCGCATTCACATTGCTGCCGATGAAACGGTCAAGCGAGAAGTTCGGAGCGCCCGTCCGTATTTCGCCTTCCACCCGTCCCAGCGTGCGCATCATGGCGCGGTTCGCGTACAGCACATTGCCGCTGTTGTCGGCAATACGCACATTGGTGGTGACGCAGTCGAGCGCGCTGCGGGCGCGCAGATTTTCCTCGGCCACCACGCGATCGCGTTCCGCACGTGTCTTCAGATCGCCCCGCATCTTGTCGAGCAGTCGCATGAGCTGCCCGACCTCGTCCTGCACGCCAGCGTCGATGGCACGATCGAACATGCCGGTCGAAATGGCTTCCGCATGCTGACCGGCCAGGCGCAGGCGGCTGGCGATGCTGCGCCCCAGATTGAGGCCGATGAAGCCGATTACGGCGGTGATCGCCAGCGCGATCATCGCCACGAAGCCGACTTCCTTCAGGATGAGTGCATTCACGTCATCCACATAGATGCCCGAACCGACCACCCAGCCCCAGGGCTCGAACTGCCTGACATAGGACACCTTGGGCACCGGTGCATCGGCACCCGGGCGCGGCCACTTGTAGTCGACAAAGCCCGCACCTTCGCTCTTGGCCACCCGCACGAACTCGACGAACAGCGCCTTGCCGTCCGGGTCCCGGGTACCGCTGAGATCTTTCCCTTCCAGTTCGGGCTTGGTCGGATGCATGACCATGCGCGGGCCGAAATCGTTGATCCAGAAATAGTCCTGGCCGTTGTAGCGCAGCGTGCGCAGGGTTTCCATCGCCTGCCTGCGCGCCTCATCCTCGCTCAACTCTCCTGACCGGGCGCGCTTGTGAAAGGCATCCACCACGCCCCAGGCGGACTCCACTGCAAAGCGGGCGGCGCTCTTGCGGTCTTCCAGCATGTTGGAACGCATGCCGAACAGCAGGATGGTGGCCAGCAGGACGATACCGACCATCGAGGCTGCCACGATGACCAGCAGCCGCTGCTGCACGGTCAGACCGCGCGGGGACGCGATATTCGACGAAGTGATTGAAGTCATTCTCGGGGACTTTCAGTCAGTGCACCGGGTCGTCGACCAACGCCATGTCGGGCGACAGCATGAGTTTCTCGATATCGACGACGATGAGCATGCGTGCGTCAATCGAACCGAGGCCGTGGATGTAGCGGGTATCGAGCGCGGACGAAAAATCCGGTGCAGGCAGGATCTGGGCCGACCCGAGCGCCAGCACGTCGGACACCGAATCGACCACCATGCCGACCACGCGCCCGCCCACATTGAGGATGATGGTGACGGTGAAGGGCGTGTATTCGACGACGCCCACACCGAACTTGATGCGCAGATCGACGATGGGAACGATGGTGCCGCGCAGGTTGATCACGCCCTTGATGAAGGGCGGCGCATGAGCGATGCCGGTCACCGCGTCATAGCCGCGGATTTCCTGCACCTTGAGGATATCGATCGCGTACTCCTCCTCACCCAGCGTGAAGGTGAGGTACTCCTGGGCATAGCCGCCCTCTGCCGCCCCGTCGGGCCGGTGAGTCGCCACCTGCGCCGCATGAACCATTGTGAGCTCCCTCGCTTCCGATACCACGGAAGTAACGGCAGAAGGGGCACGCGCCTTGAGGCTGGGAAGCCCCCATTTTTCGCGTTACCTCCGGCGGCCGGTCATGCTCCCGCCCGGAGACCCGCCTCGCGACAGCGAGCCGGGCATACCGCACATGACAGGGCAACAAAGGGGGGGAATGAGGGCTCAGGCCGCCGCGGCAAAAGTGCCGCGGGCCGACGCGACCAGCGCCGGCACATCGAGGATGAGGCCGACGTGACCGTCGCCCATGATGGTGGCGCCGGAAATGCCCACCACCTTGCGGTAGTTGGCCTCCAGGCTCTTGATCACGACCTGGTGCTGACCGACCAGTTCGTCAACGAACAGCGCAATCTTGTCGCCATCGGACTCCAGCACCACCAGGATGCCGCGTTCAAGATCGCAGGTACCGTCGCGCAGGCCCAGCGCATCTTTCAGCGTCAGGATGTTCAGATACTCGTTGCGCACCTGCACCAGCCGCGGCTGGCCAGCCACGCTCTTGATCATCGCTGAGGTCGGCTGCAGCGACTCGACCACGTAGTTCAGCGGCACGATATAGGTTTCCGCCCCGACCGCGACCGACATGCCGTCCAGAATGGCCAGGGTCAGCGGCAGGCGCA
The DNA here is from genome assembly GCF_000378945.1 of Methyloversatilis universalis EHg5. Taxonomy (GTDB): domain Bacteria; phylum Pseudomonadota; class Gammaproteobacteria; order Burkholderiales; family Rhodocyclaceae; genus Methyloversatilis; species Methyloversatilis universalis_A. The sequence continues at coordinate 3,007,631 of NZ_KB900539.1, forward strand.
CCGTCATGCGGGTGCCGACGCCGGTCATCGATTCGATGTCCACCCGGCCGCCCATGGCGGTGATGTTCTTTTTCACCACGTCCATGCCCACGCCGCGGCCGGACACTTCGGTGATCTGGTCTGCGGTGGAAAAGCCGGCTTCGAAAATGAGCGCCCACACGTCGGAATCGCTCATCGCGTCGCTGACCGCCAGACCGCGCTCGCGCGCCTTCGACAGGATGCGCTCGCGATTCAGTCCGGCGCCGTCGTCGCCCACCTCGATCACGATGTTGCCGCTCTGATGCGAGGCCTTCAGCGTAATCGTGCCTTCGCGCGGCTTGCCGCGTGCCTCACGCACATCAGGCGTTTCAATGCCGTGATCAAGACTGTTGCGGACCAGATGGGTCAGCGGATCGGCGATGCGCTCGATCAGCCCCTTGTCCAGTTCGGTCGATTCACCGGTGGTCACCAGCCTGACCTGCTTGCCCAGCTTCTGCGACAGGTCGCGCACCACGCGCGGGAAGCGCGAGAACACGGTGGACATCGGCAGCATGCGGATGGACATGACCGATTCCTGCAGGTCGCGCGTATTGCGCTCCAGCTGCTGCACGCCATTCATCAGCCGCTCGAACTCGACCGGATTCAGTTTCGATGCAGCCGAGGCAAGCATGGCCTGGGTGATCACCAGTTCGCCGACCAGATTGATGATCTGGTCCACCTTGTCCACACCGACACGGATCGAGGTATCACCGCCACTGCCGGCCTTCGCGGCACGCGCCGCAACAGCCTTGGGCGCCTCGACCGGCTTTGCAGCGGCAGCGGGTGCCGGCTCCGCCGGCACCACATTGACCGGCGCCTGCACCGGCATGATCTCCGCGTGCGACACCGGCAGCGGCTCGAAGAAACCGTAGCTGCCGTCGGTCGTCGCACTGGCCTGAAGCGCCGGCGCGAGATCGGGCACACCCGGCGCATGGTCGAAGAAGCCGAAACTGTCGTCTTCCGTCGCCTGTGCGGGCGGCACCGGCGCGACCGGATCGGTGAAGAAACCGTAACTGCCATCGGCCACCGATTCTGCAGCGGCATCGGCTGCGAAAAGCCCCCAAGCTCCGTCCGCCGGCTCACCGGCCGTCGCCGGCGCAGCATCCTCAGCGAACAGACCCCAAGCAGCGTCATCCGCAGCGGCCGGTACGGCCTCATCGCCCTCGGCATAGCTGCCCGGATAGGCGATGAACTCCACGATGTCACGCACAGCCGCCGTGTCGACTGCACCACCGAGCACGCACTGCAAGCGGCCGGCCGCGTCCATCGATACATCGACCACCGTGGCGCCCAGCGTCTCCAGCTCGGCGCTCATGTTCTCGATCACGCCTGCCGCGTCGGCACAGGCCGGCGGCAGTGCAAAACTGAAACGGAAGGACTCCGGCAATGCGCGCTCAGGCAGCGGCTGCGCCTGGGCATCCGCCGCAACGGCATCGTTGCCGTACAGGCGCTGCAGCGCGGCACACACCTCGGCCACGCGCGCCATGTCGGCGGTGCCCTCACCACGATGTGCGGCCACCAGATCGCGCAGCAGGTCACCCGCTTCCAGCGAGGCATCGACCATGGCGGTGGTCATCACCACCTCGTGCTTGCGCACGAGGTCGAGCAGGGTTTCCAGTTCGTGGGTGACCTGGGCAAGATCCTGAAAGCCGAAGGTGCCGGCACTGCCCTTGATCGAGTGGGCGGCGCGGAAGATGGCATTCATCTCCTCGTCATCGATGCTGTCCAGATCGATGTCGAGCAGCATCTGCTCCATATTGGCCAGATGTTCCGCGGCTTCCTCGAAGAACACCTGATAGAACTGGCTCATGTCCACGGTCATGGACGGTCTCCCGGCGGCAGGTGTGGGGTGCTCAGCCGATGACCTTCTTCACCACCTCGACCAGCTTCTGCGGGTCGAAGGGTTTGACCAGCCAGCCGGTCGCGCCGGCAGCGCGGCCCTGTGCCTTCATCGCGTCGGACGACTCGGTGGTGAGCATCAGGATGGGCGTGGTCTTGTACTGCGCCATCGCGCGCAGATTGCGGATCAGCGTGAGGCCGTCCATGCGCGGCATGTTCTGGTCGGTCAGCACCAGATTGACCGACTTGGATTTGGCCTTGTCCAGCCCATCCTGGCCGTCCACCGCCTCGATCACCTCGTAGCCCGAGCTTTTCAGCGTGAATGCCACCATCTGACGGATCGACGCGGAATCGTCGATCGCAAGCACGGTCTTTGCCATGGTCCAGCTCCTTCAGAACAGTTCTATTTCACCTTCCTGGTAAGCCTGCTGGGCCACCGGGTTGGTGCTATCTACGACAGTCAGTTGCGCCAGCGCGTCGCCGACACGCCGGGTCAGTTCAGGCGACGCCTGCCCCTGTGCGGCCGCCTGGCTCAGCGCACGCACGGTGATCATGACGCCGTCGATCGAATCGATGCGCTTCTGTACATGACCGAGCAGCTGCGAGGTCATGTCCTGGAACTGCAGCGAGGTGACTGCATTGGCCACCGCCACATCCACCCGCTCGACCGAGGCGCCCAGTTCGACGATGGACTGCTGGCGCCGCTGGTGCAGCATCTCCAGTCCGCGCACGACGGTCTCGACCCGCGTCTTCGATTCAAGTGCGAAAGTCATGTCCTGGCCGGCCATTTTCGCCAGCGCCTCTTCGGTATGGCGCACATTGACCTGCACGCGATCGACCAGGGTGACGATCTGCTGGCTGAATTCATTGGTGCGCGAGGACAGGTCGCGCACCTCGTCGGCCACCACGGCAAAGCCGCGGCCGGCTTCGCCAGCGCGGGCCGCCTCGATCGCGGCATTCAGCGCAAGCAGATTGGTCTGTTTGGAAATTCCGCCGATCTCGCTCAGCAGCGCGCGCACCCGTTCGGTCTCGCGGGCAATACCTTCGGTCAGTTCGACCAGTTCCATGCCCAGCTTGCTGTTGTGGACCACGCTATCGACCACGCGCTGCATGGTGCCCGACGTTTCCTCGACGAAGGTCTCGAAATCGAACTGCTCGCTGCCGTCGCCACCGGTGAGCGCCAGAGCGGTTTCGCGCTGACTGGTGGTTTCGCCGTGCATCTTGTGAAAACTCAGGGTCAGCCCCTCGATCGCCTCGCGCAGAAGCTGCTGAACCCGCCTCAGTTCCTCGTTCATGTGGTCGCACTGTGCATGCACCGAGTCAGAGGAACCGGCAACCAGCTGATGCGAGCCATCCGGTTCAGGTGCCTGGACATCGACCTCGCCAGCGTTGCGCTTGCCCGTCCGTACGCACAGCAGCAGCGCCGCGCTCCATACAAGGGCGCAGACAAGACCGGCTGCCAGCAAGGGCCACAGCGCACCGGGCGCCAACCCGGCAATAACCCCGACGCTCAGGACGGACCCGGTCCAGGCGACGATCAGGGCGAGCGTTCTATCTTTCATGGCAACAGGCATCCGAGGGAAAGGGTCCGGGCAGACTGTTCTCTTTTACGGCATCAGACGGCCGGACTTGACCGGATCAGAGGTCATTGCCTGGCGCTGGCGCCGACGGCAGCCGCAACATCCTCTGCATTGACCGACCGGCCATCGGACAGCATGGCCTGTTCGGTTTCCCGGTTCAGCACGACGATGCTGATCCGGCGGTTGATCGGGTTGTACGGATCGTCCTTGTCAAAAGGCACGATGGACGCCATGCCCACCACGCGCAGCACCTTGTCCGGATCCATGCCGCCGTAGATCAGTTCGCGACGCGAGGCATTGGCGCGGTTGGCGGACAGCTCCCAGTTCGAGAAACCGCCCAGCCCGCCAGCGAACGGTGTCGCGTCGGTATGGCCGGACAGGAAGACGCGGTTGTCCACCTGGTTCAGGATGACCCCGATCTCGCGCAGAATCTTCTGCGTATAGGGCTGCAACCGGTCGCTGGCCGAGGTGAACATCGGACGGTTCTGTTCATCGACGATCTGGATGCGCAGGCCCTCGGCGGTCACGTCCAGCATGAGCTGATTGCGGAAAGGTCGCAGATCCGGATTGGCTTCGATGCGCGCTTCGATCTGGCTCTTCAGTTCGACCAGCTTGGCCCGCTCCTGCCGCTGCTGCTCGCGCTTGGCCTCCTCGGCCTTCTGGTCCTCGCTGCTGGCGCTCAGATTGATCGAACGCTGCTTCGTCTCGACCGAACCGTACTTGACCTGGCCGGTCTGACGGGTCAGATCGCGGCCACCACCCTGGATCACGCTGGAGCTGTCGCCCGAACCCGAGCCGCCCTGCTGGGCCACCTTGAGCGGGTTCTCGAAGAACTCCGCGATACCCTGCAGATCGCCCTGGGCGGTCGAGCCGAGCAGCCACATCAGCAGGAAGAAGGCCATCATCGCGGTCACGAAGTCGGCGTAGGCGATCTTCCACGCACCGCCGTGCGCGCCGCCGCCGCCCTTCTTGATCTTCTTGACGATGATTGGCTGCTGGGTATCGTCGGACATGATTCTTCAGTTGCCGGATGCCTGTGTCAGTGTCTGCGCGATGAGCGCGATCACTTGCCCTTGCGGTTCTTCACTTCCTCTTCCAGCTCCTTGAAGCTGGGGCGGTCCGGCGAGTACAGCACCTTGCGGCCGAACTCGATCGCCACCTGAGGGGCATAGCCGTTCATGCTGGCCAGCAGCACGACCTTCATGCATTCGTAGATCTTGCCGCCCTCTTCCATCTTCTGTTCGAGCTGGGAGGCGATCGGCGCCACGAAACCATAGGACAGAAGAATACCGAGGAAAGTACCGACCAGCGCACCGCCGATCATCTTGCCGAGCACCGCCGGCGGCTGACCGACCGAGCCCATCACGTTCACCACGCCCATCACCGCCACCACGATACCGAAGGCCGGCACGCCGTCGGCCATCTTGGACACGCAGTGCACCGCCACATGCTGTTCCGAATGGTGGGTTTCGATCTCGGCGTCCATCAGGTCGGCGATCTCGAAGGCGTTCAGGTTGCCGCCCACCATCATGCGCAGGTAATCAGTCAGGAAATCGACCGCATGATGATCAGCGAGGAAATTCGGGTACTTGGAAAAGATCGGGCTGGCTTCCGGGTTCTCGACGTCGGCTTCAATCGACATCAGGCCTTCCTTGCGCACCTTGGCCAGAATTTCGTACAGCATGGCCAGCACATCCATGTAGAAGGCCTTGTTGTAGCCGGACCCCTTGAACACCGAAGGCAGCGCAGCCACCGTGGCCTTGATCGCCGGCATGCCGTTGCCGGCGACGAAACCGCCCAGCATCAGACCGAAGATCGCGACGTATTCGGTCGGCACCCAGAGCGCCGCCAGACTGCCGTGGATGGCATAGGTGCCCACCGAAGCAGCGAGAATGATCACGTAGCCGATGATCAGAAACATGGACTTTTCCTGTGTAAGACGGATGTTCCTCTGGCCGGCGGACAGCATGGTCCGCCCGGACATCAGGTGCTGCGGCCCGGTTTCATTCCGGGGACATCTGCCTGCCGGCACCGCCTGCCTGTTGGTGTAACGGCACCACGCAACAAAACTTGACCATCCTGCAACGCAGGAAATGAGCCCCCGGAACAGCTTTCCTGCCGCACAAAAAAAAGCCGCCGCGGGTTGCCCCGCAGCGGCGAGCTCCTTGCTTGCGCAAGGAGGAGGTCAGACAGGAAAACGGGGGTCAGGCGGCGATCAGCGCCTCTCGGGCACGCCGCGTCTTGCCAGCACGCGCAGGGATATGGCACAGGCCGCACACATAACTGGTCTTGGGATCATAGGCATGGGCGACGAAGCGGCCGCCACAGCAGGTGCAGGCGGTGTGCTGCAGAAGCCGGGCGTCGAAGAAGCGCACCAGGGTCCAGGCGCGAGTGAGGCTCAACACCTCTTCCATGCCGTGGGTCTGCACATGTTCCTGGTACAGCTTGAACGCCTTCACGATGCAGTCGAGCTGGGTCAGCTTCGAGTTCTGCTTGAAGAAGGAAAAGAAGGCCATGAACAGCGAAGCGTGGATGTTCGGCTGCCAGGTCATGAACCAGTCGGTCGAAAAGGGCAGCATGCCCTTGGGCGGCGACACGCCCTTCACTTCCTTGTACAGCTTGAGCAGACGCTCACGCGAGAGGTTGGTTTCCGCCTCCAGCAGCTGCAGGCGGGCGCCCAGTTCGATCAGGCTGACGGCCAGTGCGATTTCGCGGCCTTCCGACACGATGCTCTTGTTTTTCATGACCAGGCTCCGGATCAGGACACGGCTTCGAGCGGCTGCGCGCAGGCCAGTATGGTCGCGTGCAGATGGGAGGTCGAAGCCTCGCGGCCATGGCTGGACAGCAGGCCGAGCAGCACGCGGTCGTCAAAGCGGAGGCGGCACAGCATCATGTTGGCGCTCGCCATCTTCAGCACCTGGGCCGGCGACAGCGACTCGATCATGTCGGCCACCTCTTCGCTGACGCCGAGGCGGAACATCGCCGCATCGCGGTCCTCGCGGATCATCTGCTGCGCGAGCATCAGATAGGCGAGATTCAGTTCGCGGATTTCGTTGAGCAAGCCAGCGGTTTTCATGCTGCGATCCCTCCGTTTTTCCAGGCAGCCAGGCGCCTGTGGACGACTCGCATTCTGCCGACGAGGGCGACAGCGCCCAATCAGGGAGCGGCGAAACTTGCTGTACGAACGGACGAACGCCTGCCTGTAGGAAAAATTCCTACATCCGGCGGACGTACGGGGGGTTGAACGCGCTCGGACGAGCGCGCCTGACAGTGATTACGGCGGCAGAACAGCGGACTTGAGGACTATTTTCATACGTCGAAACCGCCCGCGCGAATGCGCTGTTCCAGCAGCTCGGCATCAACCGGGCGGGAGAACAGATAGCCCTGGAAGCGGTCGCACTGCTCGCGGCGCAGGAAGCCGTACTGCTCTGGCGTCTCTACCCCTTCGGCTACCGTGGTGAGCCGCAGGCTGCGCGCCAGCGCGATGATGACGCGGATGATGGCGGCGTCGTCCTCGTCCTCATTGATGTCGCGGACGAAGGACTTGTCTATCTTCACGATGTCGATCGGGAAGCGCTTCAGGTAGGACAGCGACGAGTAGCCGGTGCCGAAGTCGTCCATCGAAATGCGCACGCCCATGTTCTTGAGCGCCTTCAGCATGCCGATGGTGGTTTCGGCGTCTTTCATCAGCACCGATTCGGTGATTTCCAGCACCAGCTTTTCCGGCGGGAAGCCGGTGTCTTCCAGCGTGGTGCGCACGGTTTCGAGCAGACGGGGCTGGGCAAACTGAACCGCCGACACATTGACCGAAACCGTCAGATCGTCCATGCCCTGACGGTGCCAGCGCTTGCCCTGGGTGCAGGCTTCGCGCATGACCCAGGCGCCGATCTCGACGATGAGGCCGGATTCATCGGCCAGCGGAATGAAGCGGTCGGGTGACACCACGCCGCGCTGCGGGTGCTTCCAGCGCAGCAGCGCCTCGACACCGGACGGACGCCCGGTCTGGCCATTCAGGATGGGCTGGTAGTTCAGGAACAGTTCGCCGCGCTGCACCGCGTGCCGCAGATGCGTTTCGAGCACCAGCTTCTCGGCCGAACTGGCGCTCATTTCGCGGGCGTAGAAACTGAGGCCGTTGCCGCCGGAGCGCTTGGCGCTGGCCATCGCGGCTTCGGCGTTCATGATCAGGGACTGCGCGTCATCGCCATCGTCCGGCGTCATCGCCACACCGACCGAGGCAGTCAGGAACAGTTCGAGACCGTCCTTGATGATGGGGGTGGCGAAGGCGTCCATCAGGCGCTGGGCCAGACCGGATGCGAGCGCGCGGGTGGTGCACGCCGGTGCGAACACGCAGAAGCGGTCACCGCTCAGACGGGCGATCATGGCGCCATCGCCGGCACGCTCGATCAGTCGGCGCACCGCTTCACGCAGCACCGCATTGCCGGCTTCGTAACCGAAGCTGGTGTTGATGCGCAGGAAGCGGTCGATATCCACCACGAGCAGCGTGGCGTGGCGCGCCTCGGCGCTGCGGCGCGCGGAGTCGAGCCAGTCGTCGATCTGCGCACGCAACAGGGTCTGGTTCGGCAGAGCGGACAGCGTGTCGAAGAAGGCCAGCGCGTGAATGCGCGCATCGGCGGTCTGCACTGCGCGACGGGTTTCCACGCCGCGCAGTTCGCGTTCGATCACCGGCACCAGACGGGCGATATTGCCCTTCTGGACATAGTCGGCCACGCCATTGCGCATGGCCGAAAAGGCCATGTGGTCGGAAATCTTGCCCGAGTAGATGATGAAGGGGATGTCGCGGCCACTGCGGCGCACGACCTCAAGCGCCGACGCGGAATCGAAGCCGGGCATCGCATGGTCGGAAATGACCAGGTCCCATTCGCGCTCTTCCAGCGCACGCGCCAGGTCCTGCGCGCTGTCCACGCGCTCTGAATAGGTGTCCAGGCCGCGCGCGCTCAGCTGAGCGTTCAGCAGGAAGACATCGTCTTCATTGTCTTCGACCATCAACACCTTGATGGTTCTGAAGCCTCCCATCCTGTCCGAGTGACGATCCATTAATACGGGTTCCGCGTCGTGAGCACGATCAACGGACAGATGGACGGCAATTTCTGCCGAAACTTGAGCGGCGAAGAATGCCGCATGCGGTCAAATTTCTCGCTCGGCGCCGACCAGAAATCCGTTCAGCCAGCGGTGCGTACGCAGTTACGGCCCGCCTTCTTGGCCGCCAGCAAGGCCTGGTCGGCCAGCGTGAGCAATGCGTCGGCATCCGGCATGGCGGGCAGTCTTTCGGCCACGCCGACGCTGATCGAGCTCTTCAGCCGCAGGCGCCCGGCCTGTACAGGCACCGCCGCCACGCCGGTCACCACGCGCTGGGCACAGGCCTGAGCCTGCTGCAGATCGGTATCCGGGCAGACGATCAGGAATTCGTCGCCACCGGTGCGGCACACCACGTCCTGTGCGCGCATGCAGGCACGGATGGCCCGTGCGGTCTGTTCGAGTACCCGGTCGGCCACGTCGCGACCATAGGTTTCATTGATCTGCCGGAAGTGGTCGACGTCGATCAGCATGCAGGACAGCGCGCGGTTGCTGCGCTGGGCAATGGCCCACTCCTGTCCGATGCGCTCCATCGCATAGCGGCGGTTCGGAAAACCGGTCAGGGCATCGGTCAGCGACACTTCCTGCAGGCGCCGGTTGCTCACGCCCAGCTCCGCCGCGTAACGACGGATCTCCTCGCGCTCGGTTTCCAGCTCACGCTGCATGCGCACCAGCCGCTGTCCGGCACGCAGCCGCGCTTCAAGCACGCGCGGCCGCAGTGGCTTGACCATGTAGTCGTCGACACCGGATTCGAAGGCCTCGACCAGCCGCGCATCCTCTTCATGACTGGTCAGCACGATGATGTAGATGTTCCGCCCCAGTCGGGTCTGGCGCAGCGTACGGGTCAGTTCCAGGCCGTTCATCTGCGGCATCATCCAGTCCACCACCATGATGTGGGGCTGGAATTCGAGCGCGCATTCCATGCCGCGCACGCCGTCCTCAGCGGTGGCCACACGGTAGCCGCCGCGCACCAGCAGGGTCTGCAGCGTCAGCCGGGTGGCGGCGTCGTCTTCCACCACCAGCACGCGCAGGCCGTCGCCACCCGGAGCGTCGTTGGCCGCAGGGCCGATCGGGGCAGATGGCGGCTCGGGCTGTACTTCGAGCACGGGTTCGGGCGATGCAGAAAGACCCGGCAGCGTGTAGGCATCGACCGGCAGCATGGCCGACCATTCCTTCCAGTCGGCCGCGACGTCCTCGTACAGCGCGGAAACCTGTTCCGGCACCCACTCCATGCGGGCCGCCAGCGCGCGCGCGGCATCGAGCGCCGCACCGCGACTGAGGTCGTCGGTCATGCAGGCGTTTTCGAGCGCCCGTGCCAGACCGAGTGCGAGCGTGAGACTGTATTCGCGCGACACTTCGCCGGCCGGCAGCGACAGCGCAGATTCATGGCGCAGCACGGCCGCCACGAAAAAGCGCGGCATGCCCCAGTCGGCGAGCATGGCCGCACTGAGTTCGACATGCGTCATCGCGAACGCCTGGCGTTCGAGATCGAGCAGCGCCAGCGGGTCGCCGCGCGCCTCGTCCAGCACGCGCGAATACTGGGCAGGGAACACGCTGGCCAGCCCGAGCGCGCCGATGCCGGCCAGCAACCCGACGCTGAAGCTTTCCTCCACGCCGGCGGTGCGCAGCCGGGTCAGTATCCGCTGCATCGCGATGGCCCGGATGACCGAGCCGGTCCAGAAACGCGCGTAAGGGAAGCTGCGACACAGGCCTTCGCCGCTGCTCGATATCAGCGAAAAGCCCATCGCGAGATTGCGCACCGCCGCCATGCCCAGCACCGCGAGCGCATCGCGCAGCGCCACCACCGGGCGTGCCCCCGGCGCCAGCGTGCCGTTGGCGGCGCGCACCAGACGGCCGACCAGCGCCGGGTCGCCCTGCACCAGACGTGCAAGTTCGGCCAGCGAAGCATCGCCGCGCTGGCTCATGCGGGCGATCGACAGCGCGATGCCCTTGGGCGAAGGCAGTTCGCCTGCGGCCTTGATTTCCTCGAAGCGCTGGGTGTCGATCAGATCGTTCATGCGTGGCAACTGGAATCCGGCATACGGAATGCTTACGGCCGGGGCGACGGAGCACTTGAGGGCACGCCGTCGGTCGCGGGAGGCTAAACTCCGGGCTTGAACGAAAAAACATGCAGGAAAACAGACAGATGAAGTATTGCGCCCAGTGTGGAGGCAAGGTCGAACTGAAGGTGCCGGACGGCGACAACCGGCCGCGTCACGTATGCATGGACTGTGGCCGGATCCATTACCTGAATCCGCGCCTGATCGTGGGCACGCTGCCGGTCTGGCAGGACAAAGTGCTGCTGTGCCGGCGGGCGATCGAACCCCGGCAGGGTTACTGGACGCTGCCGGCCGGTTTCATGGAGAACGGCGAAAGCGCCGCCGACGGCGCTCAGCGCGAAACCCTCGAAGAGGCGTGCGCACGGGTCCGGGTGCTGGATCCCTATACGCTGGTCAGCGTGCCCTTCATCGACCAGCTCCACCTGCTGTTCCGGGCCGAACTGCTGGACCTCGATTTCGCGCCGGGCCCCGAATCGCTGGAGGTGAGGCTGTTCGATGAAGCCGACATTCCGTGGAACGAACTGGCGTTCCGCAGCGTAACGCTGACGCTGCGCGCCTTTTTCGATGAGCGCCGCAGCGGTCGCTTCGGCGTGCACCACATCAGCCTGCCGCCGATCGAACGTTGAATCCGGGCCTGAGCTGCCCGGGACTCAGCCGGTCGTCACCGCATCGCTGCCCGACGCACCGAAACTGAAACTGAAGGTGGCGCCCTGCCCCGGCACGCCGTCGGCCGCCACCTGACCGCCGTGCAGGCGGATCGCGCGCTGCACGATGGCCAGGCCGATGCCGCCACCGTCGAATTCGCGGTTGTTGTGCAGGCGCTGGAAAGGCGCAAACAGCCGGCCGACATAGGTCATGTCGAAGCCTGCTCCGTTGTCGCGCACGTAGTAGCCTGTCTGTCCGCCGACCGGCGCCTGGCCCAGTTCGATGCAGGGCTGCGGCTGCAGCCGGGTGAACTTCCATGCATTGCGCAACAGGTTTTCGAGCACCACCCGCGCCAGCCCCGGATCGGCATCGACCCACAACCCCTCCGGAATCACCCACTGTATCCGTCGCTCCGGCGCCTCGGCCTCAAGTTCGCGCGCGATGTCGCGTGCGAAATCCGACAGATTGATCAGGGTGCGGCGTACCTCGGCGCGGGACACCCGCGACAGTTCCAGCAGGTCGTCGATCAGTTCGCCCATGCGCTGGCTGTTGCGGCGGATGCGCGACAGGTATTCGCGGCCCTGTTCGTCCAGCAGATCGCCGTAATCCTCGACCAGCAGCCGCGAAAAGCCGTCCAGCGCGCGCAGCGGTGCACGCAGGTCGTGCGACACCGAATAGCTGAACGCCTCCAGCTCCTTGATCGCCGATTCCAGTGCCACCGTGCGTTCGCCGACACGGCGTTCCAGTTCATCGTTCTGCAGGCGCACGTTGTCCACCTTCTCCGCCTGCAGCCGGATCGCCTCGCGCAGCGCGGTCACGTCGCGCCTGACCGACACCAGTCCGGTGAATTCGCCATCGTCGTCGCTGAGCGGAATCACGCTCACCTCATAGGTGCGCGGATCGTTGCCGGCCAGGTCAAGCACCTCCTCCCCCTCGTAAGGACGACGGGTACGCGCGACTTCTTCGGCGATGGCGTGATGCCGGCGCAGTACCTCGGTCATTGAAGGGAGGTAGGCGGCCAGCTCTTCGCTGGTCGCTCCCAGCCAGGCGGTCTTCTTCAGGCAGCGGGTATCGAGCAGCGCCCGGTTGGCCAGCCGCCAGCGCAGGTGACGGTCCTTCAGCACGATCAGTTCGGGCAGCGCATCGACCAGCGCGCGCAGCCTGAACTCCTCTTCGCGCAGGGCTTCGCGCGCCTGCATTTCCGCTGAAATGTCGCGACTGGCGCCGCGGTAGCCGGAGAAATTGCCACTGGCGCCAAACACCGGTTCGCCGGACGAAGCCAGATAGCGCCAGCGGTTGCCGTCGCGCCGGCGCGACAGGAAGTCACGGAAAGCTTCATGACGTTCCAGCGTCTGCCGCAGCATGCCCCAGGGCAAGGTGAGTGCCTCTTCACCCGGAATCTCCCAGGGGGCACAACCGTCGAGTTCGGCATCACCGAAATGCACGCCGGTCAGTTCGTCCGGCAGCCGGTGGTAGCGCAGATCGGCATCCAGTTCCCAGTGCCAGTCGGAAGACAGCAACGTGAGGGCCCGGAAGTGGGATTCGCGTTCGCGCAGCGCGCGTCGCGCCGCCTGCTTTTCCGACATCGCGGCACCGATGAACAGTGCGGTCGCGGCGGTCAACATGATCAGCCCGTGCAGCACCAGCAGCTGCACCTGCATCGAATGCGGGCTGAACGGCGAGGTACCGCTGACGGTGCCGGCCAGCGCGGTGAGCGAGGCGATCAGGAAGGCCGACCAGCCGACCCGGGGCGCAAAGCGCAGCGCCACCCACACCACCAGCGGCAGCGCCATGTAGAGCTGCAGCATCGGATCCGGAAACAGCGTTACGCCGGAAAAGCTCACCGCCAGCAGGCCAAGCAGACCACCGACCACCAGCAGTTGTTCGAACGCGCGCTTGCGCAGCTGGGCGAACGGGCGGCCGGACGACCAGGCCAGCAGCGGCAGCAGACTGACCAGGGTACCCAGTGCGTCGGACAGCCACAGCGCCGAGCCCTGCTCCAGCCAGCGTGCCGCCGGCAGCCCCTGCCCCAGTACGCTGCCGGCCACCGACGCGGCGGCACTGGGCACCGCCGACAGGTAGATGAAGGCCAGCAGCTTGAGCGCCCCGTCAGTACGTTCAATCAGATCTTCGCTGCGTCCGGCGTAGCGGCGCAGCAATGCGGCACACAGCCAGGGCGCGAACACCTGGCCTGCGGCGTGAAACAGCGTGCCCACCACCCCGTGCCCGGCCAGCAGCGCCGACGCCGTCACGCCGGCCAGCACGCCCGGCAGATTGCGGATGCCGCCATGCAGCAGCGCGAAAGTGGCCAGCCCCATGGGCGCCCACATCGGCATCAGACCCGAAACCGGATCCCGCAGCCGCGCACTCAGCGCGGCAAGCAGGCAATAGGCGACCGCGACCAGCAGATTGATCGCCAGCCGGTGCGCACCGCCCTGACCGCCGGCAGAAGCCTGTTCCGGCTGGTTCATGCGCGGCACTCCGGACGACCGATGCCGGCTTGACTAAAGGGGCGGCCCTTTCTAGTTTTCAACGACTGCCGCACGAAACATTCCTGTGGAGCGTGGTGATGGAACGACGTCGATTCATCACCGCATGCGGTGCCGCATGCGGAATGGCCGGACTGCACTGGCCTGCGGAGGCTGCGGTGGCGCGGAGCTTTCCCCGCAGTGTGCTCACCGATGCGCACGACAGACCGCTGAAAGCATCGACGCTGCAGATCGGCCGCAACTACGTTTTTCCCTGGCCTTATCCAGCAACGCCCTGCTTCCTGCTGGATCTGGGCAGGAAGATAGACGGCCGCGATGACCTGCGCACGGCCGACGGGCAGCGCTACGACTGGCCGGGCGGTGTCGGTCCCCGGCAATCTGTCGTCGCCTACTCGGCAATATGCTCGCACAAGCTGACGCATCCGACACGCGATATCAGCTTCATTGCCTATCGCGAACAGGGCACGCCGCACAGCCGGCACGCCCGGGTGATTCACTGCTGTTCCGAACACAGCCAGTTCGACCCGGCCGCGGGTGCCCGCGTGCTGGACGGGCCGGCGCCGCAGCCGCTGGCCGCCGTCGTGCTCGACTATGACGCGGAGCGCGACGAACTGAGCGCGATCGGCACGCTGGGCAATGTGCTGTTCGACCGCTTCTTTGAAACCTTCGGCTTCCGGCTCGCGCTGGAACACGGCGGCGAGCGCGCCGCACGTCCGGTGGGCCCGACCACCCGGGTGCTCGGCATGGATCAGTTCTGCCGGCAGCAAGTGCGCTGCTGAGCGTACGCAGGAAGACTGAATTTCGTCATCCGGGCAGGTGCGGGCGGTCATGATCGGGCCGTTCGGCGTCTCCCGCCTCCAGTTCGAGTTCCACCGAGAACCCTTCCGCCGGAAGCGCGTCCGGTATTACGGCCTTTTGCGCCGCGGTCTTGAAAGCGGATCGCAGCGCTGCCGCAAGCGCCGGCGGCCCGCCGGTGCCGGACAGCGTCACATCAACCACCCGGCGCGCGCGCAGATGCACCGCCACCGTGAAAGTCGGCGGCAAACCCGACAGATCGGGCAGAACGCCGCCGGCAAGTTCCCGCGCCAGTGCATAGCGCAGCGCACGCACCGCCCCTTCGGACGGCGCTCCGGACGGACCTGGCGCCATCGCCCCCGCGGAGCGCGGCACCGGCTGCGGTCCGGTCTCCGGGCGGCCCGCAAGGTCAGCCCGGCGCACCGATGCAGCCCTGGCGGCGTCCTTTGCCATCGCCGGTACGGCCCGCTCCGGTTCAGCGGCGATGGCGGGCGCCGGCGCCAGCCGGGCCATCACTGTCCGCGGGCGCTCCGGGCCGGCCGGCCGGCGCGCAAGGTCGGGCCACAGCAGCGCCCCATGCACAAGCAGCGAAGCCAGCATCGGCAACGCAAGCGACCGGAGCGGCGCAAGCGATTGACGCGGTTGCAAATTCATCTTCCTTTGCTAGAGTGGTCGGGCACCTTGTACCGCTTGCCGGTACGGATGCGTGACGACACACGTTTCACTTCGCCTGACCCCATTTCAGAACGAGGATGCGTAGGACGATCATGCAGGAGCCGCCTTCACCGAGCATAGTTCATGAACCGCGTCGGTCGACCCATCCGTGGATACTGACGCTGGATGCCAATGGCGTACCTCACCGCTGGGTGAGCTGGCAGCACGCGGTGTTCTATCACTCGAAGGATCTGGTGGCCTGGGTGGCCGGCAGCCATGAATTCGAAATCCGCGGCGGCATCAACCGGCTGACCGGCGAACAGTCGTGCATCCGCACCAACAGCATCATCGCGATCAAGGGCCGCAGCCACGCGCACAAGCTGCAGACCGCGGTGCCGCCGCTGAACAACCGCGAACTGTTCCATCGCGACCGCTCGATCTGCGGCTACTGCGGCGGCGAGTTTTCCTACCAGAAGCTCACGCGCGACCACATCGTGCCGGTGTCGCAGGGCGGACGCGACCTGTGGATGAATGTGGTCACCTGCTGCCGCCCGTGCAACCAGCGCAAGAGCGGCCGCACGCCGGAGCAGGCGCGCATGCAGCTGCTGTACACGCCGTATGTGCCGAACAAGGCGGAATACCTCATCCTGAGCAACCGCAACATCCTGGCCGACCAGATGGATTTCCTGGCCCAGCACGTGAATGCCAACAGCCGCTGGAAGGCGGCCTGAGCGGCCGGAATCAGCCCGCGACGAGGACCGGACGGCGGGTATTGCGCGGTAGCAGCAGCTGGAACACCGTGCCCTGACCGACCGCGCTCTTGCCTGACAGCGAACCGCCCAGCGCGCGGGTCAGCGCCAGCGCCTGCGCAAGCGACGGCCGGCCGCTGGCCGAGCCATCCGGCGCGAACAAGGCCGCTACCCGGGCCGCATCCATGCCGCGACCGAAATCGCGGATGCGGATTTCGGCGAACAGCGCGCCGTTCAGATTGATGCCTTCGGCCGTGCTGACCGCGATGCGGCCGGAGGTGCCGACATGTTCGGCACTGGTGGCCAGCAGCGTCTGCAGCAGTTCGCGCAGCAGCGCCAGCGGCAGATGCAGCGGCGGCAAAGCGCTGTCCAGATGCAGTTCGGTGGTGATCGAGCGGCTGCGGAACAGGCGTTCATCCGCTTCGGCCAGCACCTGTTCGATCAGGTGGTTCAGATCGATGCGCTGCGCCTCGGCCGACACGTCCGGCGGACGGCCCTCGAACTGACGCAGCACGGTTTCGATGCGCTCGATCTGGTCGCCGAACACGGTCAGTTCGGAATCGACCAGCGAATCGGCGCCCATCTTGAGCCGCATGGACTTCACCTGATGGCGCAGCAGGCCCAGCGGTGTATGCAGGTCGCCGCGCAGCTGACGCGCATGCACCGCGTACTGTTCGGCCATGCCGTCGCGCAGTTCGGTCAGCGCCTGCGCACGCTCGGCCTGACGGCGCAGCGTGGCAGCCGCGGCACCGGCGAGCGCGGTCAGTTCGCCGCCGCGCTGTGTGAGCGCATTCAGCCCGGCGGTCGGCAAGCGGTACAGCACCAGCGCCTCCACGCCACCGCCACTCACCAGCGGTTGCAGCCAGGCAGACTCGCCCGTCGACAGCCGCAGCAGACGCTGCAGGCCGACCGGCAATGCCGACGCGGCGCGCGCGTCGGCGCACGACCAGGGCAGACCGGACGCCAGCAGCGCCCAGATGGCCTCCAGCCCCGGGCGAGCGAAATCCACCGGCAGCGCCTGCGGATCACCCGGGTTGAAGCGGGTGCCCAGCGCTCCATCGACACGCAGCACGCAGGGCGGCGGCAGGTCGAGCAGCAGCGCGGACGCCAGATCAAGCGAGCGCCAAAGCGAATCTTTGTCCTCGTGATCGCATACCCGGGTCAGCAGGCCGGCGCGGGCCAGTTCGAGCACCACCGGCGGTTCGGCCGACGGGGCAAGCGGTGCATCGAAGGCCGGCTGCCAGGGTTGGCCGGTCACGGCCACCTGCTCCATCCGCGTCAATCCGAGCAGGTGACCCAGTTCGAGCAGGCGGACACGCGCCGACTGTATCGCCCCGCTCACCGCGGCTTCATCCAGCCCGGTCAGGTGCTGCGCCAGCAGTGACTGCTGGGCCGCATCCCCCCGCCCGCCACCGGCCAGCTCTTCCGCCGCTCGGGCCAGTCTCAGACTGTGCGGCGCGTCGCCGAACAGCGCCGCATCGGCGTGCGAAAAGCGCAACGCGTCGGACAGATCCAGCGCCCAGGGGGCACTGAGCAGATCTGCACCGACTTCGCCATGATGGCGGCCGGTTTCGCCCACTTCGAGCGCAACCAGATCGGCTTCGCCCAGTGCGCGGCTGAAGCGAGCGGGCGCAGTCATCGCCTGCAGCGGGAGTGCCACGTCGAGCAACAGACCGGCCAGCGCCATGTCGTCCGGATCGGCCCGGCCGCTGCGCAGCGCCAGTTCGCGCGCGATTTCGGCGGTCAGCAGCGAATGCAGCCAGAAGGACTGGTGACCGGCGCCGCCCTGGATGCCGCTGCGCGTACGCTCGTCGGCATCCAGCAGGGCCGCCTGCAGCAGCGGGCGGCCGCAGGCGTCGATCACCGCATCGAGACGGTGGCCAGGCCCATCGACCGGCAGTCCGGGCAGGCGGCTGGCCACGCGCAGCAGCCGCAGCACCAGCACCGGGTCCAGTCGCAGCAGCGCGTTGAATGAAGGCAGCCCGGCCGGCAGCGCACGCCGCCCGAGTGCCACGTCCGCAACAAGCGGAAGCGCAGGCAGGCCGGACGGCATGGAACAGTCGGTCGCACGTGCGGCGGGGGCTGTCATGCGGGGTGAACGCTCTTTGTTGCAGCGGACTGGCGTCCGCTGCTGACCTCTTTGGTTTATCGGCCGTTCTGATGACGGTATCTGGTCTCGATAATACCGCAGCAATTTGACGGAAACCCGCGCCAATACTGGGATGCGTCATGGTTCACAGGGTCGTTGCAGGTGGTCGTCGCCCATTTCGCCTGCAAGCCGAAGCCGGGCGCAGGAATTGCCGGAATTACGCCAACCATTACAAATCGTTACGCGAATTCCAATCGGGGTTTACAGCGTCCGGACATGCTGGTTTCGCCGCCGGAGCATTCCGGCAGATGGAGACAACGATCATGAACACGCACCACACGCCCCGTTCCCGCAGCCGCTGGTTCAGCGCCCTGGCGGGCGCCGGCGCACTGTCCGCACTGCTGGCGATCAACCTTCCGGCGCAGGCCCACCCTTCCGCCGGCGACGGCGCACCGCACGCGCGGCACGGCATGTCCGGCGAACAGCGGCCAGACGGCGAGCCGGGCCGGGCCCACGGCCGTCATTTCGAGCGCCACATCGAGCGGGTATTCGCCAAGGTGGGCGCAAGCGATGAGCAGAAGGCGCGGGCACGCGACATCCTGCGCGCCAGCGAGGAACAGATGAAGACACTGCACGCCGGCCACGCCGACGAGCGCAGCCGCACCGTGGCGCTGCTGTCGGCCGACACGATAGACCGCAGCGCGCTCGAACAGCAGCGGGCCGCCCGGGTGGCGCACATGGACGAGGCATCGAAGCTGATGACCCGAGCGCTGGCCGATCTGGCCGAGGTGCTGACGCCGGCCCAGCGCAAGGACGCCGCCCCGATGCTGGCGGGCATGGGCGGCCACGGACCGCGACACGGCAAGGGTGGCCATCACCGTCCGCACGGCGACGGCCCGAAGCCGGCGGAAGCGCCGCGCGGCTGAGGCCGGTCAGCGGGTGCCGAACAGCCGGGCCAGTTCGGCGCCCGGGTCGGCGGCGCGCATGAAGGCCTCTCCGACCAGGAAGGCATGCACGTCGCGCGCCCGCATGGTGGCGACGTGCTCCGGCGCCAGGATGCCGCTTTCGGTGATCACCACCCGGTCCGCCGGGATGCGGTCGAGCTGGGACAGCGTGAACTCCAGCGACACCTCGAAGGTGCGCAGGCTGCGATTGTTGATGCCCATCAGCGGCGTGGCCAGCTGCAGCGCGAGGTCGAGCTCGCCGGCGTCGTGGCTTTCCACCAGCACCGCCATGCCCAACCCGTTGGCCAGTGCTTCCAGCGCACGCATGTCGGCCACCGCCTGCGCCTGCTGCGCAGCATCGGCTTCGCCCGAGGGCGGCAGGAAGGCGGCCACGATGAGCAGGATGCAGTCCGCGCCCATCGCCCGCGCCTCGACCACCTGATACGGGTCGATGATGAAGTCCTTGCGCAGCACCGGCAGGCTGCAGGCGGCGCGCGCCTCGACCAGATAGTCCGGACTGCCCTGGAAGTACTGGCGGTCGGTCAGTACCGACAGACAGGCCGCGCCGCCGCCTTCATAGGAACGCGCGATGTCCGCCGGCCGGAAATCGGCGCGCAGCACGCCCTTGGACGGGCTGGCCTTCTTCACTTCGGCGATCACCGCCGGCTGTTTCGCCGCGACACGGGTTTTCAGCGCCGCGACGAAATCGCGGACCGGCGTCTGCGCCGCAGCCCGCGCATGCAGTGCGTCGATCGACTCGACCGCACGACCGGCGGCGATTTCCTCGCGCTTGGTGGCGAGGATTTTCTGCAGGATGTCGGACATCGTTGTGCCCTTTCAAATGTGAGCTGCAGGCGCCTGCCTGGGCGGCGAAGCGGCCGCCCTGACGGTCGGGGCGCCTGCGGAAATCAGACGGCGAACGAGCGCGACAGCTCGACCAGCTTGTCGAGCCGCTGCCGCGCGGCGCCGGATTCGATCGCTTCACGCGCCCGGTCCACGCCGTCGCGCAGGCTGTCGGCCACGCCGGACACATAGAGGCTGGCGCCGGCGTTGAGCAGCACCACGTCGCGCGCCGGCGGGTGGCTGCCGTCGAGTGCGGCCAGCAGCATGTCGCGCGAGGCCTGTACGTCGGCCACGCGCAGCGTGTCCAGCGCATGCACCGCCAGACCGAAGTCGGAGGGGTGCACCGTGTATTCCCGCACCTCGCCGTCGCGCAGTTCGCCGACGAAGGTGTCGCCGCTGATCGACAGCTCGTCCAGCCCGTCGCGACCATGCACCACCATCACGTTGCGCGAACCCAGTTCCTTCAGCACGCGCGCCAGAATGCCCACCAGATCGGCGTGGAACACGCCCATCACCTGATTGGCGGCACCGGCCGGATTGGTCAGCGGGCCAAGGATGTTGAACATGGTGCGCACGCCCAGTTCGCGGCGCACCGGCGCCGCGTACTTCATCGCGCTGTGGTGGTTGGGCGCGAACATGAAGCCCACGCCCACCTGTTCGATGCACTGCGAAACCTGGGCCGGCGTCAGATTCAGGGTGACGCCGAGCGCCTCGAGCACGTCGGCCGAGCCGCTCTGCGACGAGCTGGCACGCCCGCCATGCTTGGCGACGCGGGCCCCGGCGGCCGCCGCGACGAACATCGACGCGGTGGAAATATTGAAGGTGTGGGCGCCGTCGCCGCCGGTGCCGCAGGTATCGACCAGAGTGGCGGTGCCGTCCACCGGCACCTTCATCGACAGTTCGCGCATCACCATGGCGGCTGCGGCGATCTCGCCCACGGTTTCCTTCTTGACCCGCAGGCCGATCAGGATGGCGGCGATCAGCGTCGGCGATACCTCGCCGGTCATGATCTGGCGCATCAGCGCGGTCATCTCATCGCGGAAGATTTCGCGATGCTCGATCACGCGCTCGAGCGCCTGCTTCGGGGTGAAGCTGCTCATGGTGCCCTCCTTACTTGCGGAACTCGTCCAGGAAGTTCTTCAGCATCTGGTGGCCGTGCTCGGTCAGGATGGATTCCGGATGGAACTGCACCCCTTCGATGGCCAGCGTCTTGTGGCGCAGGCCCATGATTTCGCCGTCGTCGGTCCACGCGGTCACTTCCAGACAGTCCGGCAGCGTGTCGCGCGACACTGCCAGCGAGTGGTAGCGGATGGCAGTGAACGGATTCGGCAGACCACGGAACATGCCCTTGTCGGCATGGTGGATGGCCGCGGTCTTGCCGTGCATCACCACCTTGGCATGCACCACGTCGCCGCCGAAGGCCGCGCCGATGCTCTGGTGGCCCAGGCAGACGCCGAGGATGGGGTACTTGCCGGCGAAGTTCTTGATCAGCGGCACCGACACGCCCGCCTCGTTCGGCGAACAGGGGCCGGGCGACACCACGATGTGGTCCGGCCTCAGCGCGTCGATCTGGTCCAGCGTGATTTCGTCGTTGCGGTACACCCGCACGTCCTCACCCAGCTCGCCGAAGTACTGCACGAGGTTGTAGGTGAAGGAGTCATAGTTATCGATCATCAACAGCATGGTGGCGTCTTCCGATGGCCGTTTTTCGGAGCATTCTCAACCTTCCCGTGATCCCGCTGGTGGGCAGCGGGGGCTGCGGCGGGCAGCGGACGGTGAAGGCAGGGCTTGGGCGCACGCACGGGTGCGCAGGAAGGGAATTCAGGCTGCAGGCTTGCGCCAGCGCAGGCCGGAACAGAGGGCGAACAGGACGGGAATCGAGCGCATGCCACGGATTATGGCGTGAGGCGGCGCCTTGTACAAGGCGCCGCCATCTGGACCTCCGGCAACGCCACCACGGGTCCCGTGGTCGGGGCAGTCTGCCTCACGATCCGCCGCCGAACCAGGTCATCATGCGTCCGGCAAGCGCGTCGGCAACACGTTGCAACTGGAACAGCGCGGCCATGGCAAAGGCGGCGGATGCCAGGATGCCGAAGACCGGCATCCTATCCAGATTGAACAGCAGCGGGCTCCAGATCAGTCCGATGAGCAGCGCGCCAAGCGCGAAATCTCGAGAACGCAACTGCTCCAGCAACAGATAGTTGAAGGGCATGAGCACTACGAGCACGACGGCAATTGCTATCGACACCAGCTTCCAGAACACCAGCCCCAGCAGGATGAGCAGCCAGACCAGAACCGCCCGGGCGCCACGCGGCCACGAGAAATCGCGCGGACCGAAACAGATGCGTGCGGTTCGTTCCGGGTGATGGGCCAACAGGTAGAGCACGGCGCTTATCCATCCCAGCGCCAAAGCGACGCCGGTCCCGGCACCGGCGGTGTCATGAAGCGCGCCGCCGATGGTCACGGCCAACAGGGAAAACACGAACAGCATCATGTCATCGCCGGCCTTCCCGCAAGGCCAGACCAGCAGCAGACCGCTCCAGACGCCAACGCCGAGGATCAGCGTTTGCGCCAGATCGCGCATATCGATGCCCGCGGCCGGGTAAGGCGGTGGCGTCCACAACCACATGAGCAAGGCAAGCGAGAGCGCCAGTGCGAGGGCGAGCAACTCGCGATGCCGAGCCAGTCCTGCGAAGCGTTCAGGCATTCGCCGGGCAAACCAGTCGAACTGAGCCTGCAGCACGACACGCAGACCGCCGAATACCCGACCGAGAAGGTAAACGCCCAGGCCGGCGCCGAATACCGTTCCCAATGCGGCATCGAAGGCATCCGCCGGCTGGTCCTGAAACGCCAAGTGGCTGCCCAGAAAGAGCAGCGCCGCCACGAATGCGCAACGCACTCCGAACGCGATCCGCAGCAGTCGTGACAGTTCAAGGCCTTCGTGAACGTCCATCTTGCCAAACAGGTAGATCATGGACTGACCATGCTGGTCCAGCGTCTGCCTCAGGCCCGGTTGCAGCAGCGAAAGCACGATGAGTGCGAACCACCGCCCGGGCGAGCGCATCAGCTCGACCACGCGCGCAAGCGGTGCCACTTCGGGCGGCGCGCCGACGGCGCGCTCATCACGCCGTGCGGCAGACAGGCGATACGCCATCCTTTCCGAACGTTCCGGACCAAGCGCGAATTCGGACCGGTAATCACGGCCCCACTCGAAATAGTCGGCGAGCTTCAGCACGAAAGCCGGTGGCATCTGTGGCGCCTGCAGCACGAACTCGGCAAACCATACATTGGCCGACGCGCGCTCGGACAACGGCAGGGCATCCAGATGGGTCCACAGCGACGGCCATGCGTCGAGCAGCGCATCGTCGCCCTTTTCCTGCCAGTGCTGATGCAGGCTGCACGCTAGCTGCTCGGCATCCAGAAACTGCATCGCCGCCTCGTCGGCGCCACCGTCCGGTCCGGACGCATCGACCGGCGAGAGCATGGGATCGACCGGTGCCGCCACGTCGGCGACCGCTGCCACGGACATGGCGGGCTCGACAGAGGTTGGCTCCGATATGGCGGCGGACGAGTGCGCCTCGGCCTGACGCGCCCGTTCGAGCGCGTAATCGTAGGCCTCGCGCAAGCGCTGATAGGCCGCCGCATCGTCGTCAGGGCGCGTGGTCTTGAGCTTGCGCGCATAGGCGGAGCGAACGGTACGCGCATCGGCGTCGCGCGCGACGCCCAGTATCTGCCAGGGAGAAGTCATCGCTGCAGCTACAGAATGAAGCCGTTGCCCATCGCATCGAGCCGGCTGCGGAGCGTCGTTCTGGCGAGCTCTATCGTTCTCGGCTCCTGAGTGTCGAGCGCCAGTTCGAACTCGGCCAACCACTGCTGCAGCGCCTGACGAGTGTCGCCCAGGTGGTCCTCGTAAAGCCTCTTCAGCCGGGCGACCAGATAGACGTTTTCCTGCTCGTCGCGCGGATGCACCTTCAGGGCGTCGAGGCGAGCCAGCACCTCGGCCATCTTCCCGTCCGAGAAGGTGTCGGCGGACTGCAGAATGACCTTGTTTGCCTTGCGCCCACCAACCTTGTCCTCGACATCGACCGCCAGCAGGCCGCTCGCGTCGTAGCTGAACCGAACATCCACCGTCACCTCCCCGGCCGGCCGCTGCGGCACGACGATCTCCAGATCGCCCAGAAACAGGTTTTCGCTGCCGACCGGGGATTCGCCCTGCCGGATGTCAAGCCTGATCGCAGCCTGCTGGTCGCGTGTCGTGCAGTAGCTGGCCACACGCGACACCGGAACAGGGCTGTTCCGCTCGATGATGGGCGAGAAGCGGTCCGTAATCTCCCGCCCCCCCACACGCTCGCTGATCACGATGCCCAGCGAATAGGGCATCACGTCGGTCAGCACGATCTCCTCGAGCGATGCATTGCGGTCCATCAGTGCGGCCTGGATCGCGGCCCCGCGTGCGATTGCCTCGTCCGGGTTGATCGCGCGCAGCGGCAGACGCTGGAACAGTCGCGTCACCAGATGCCGGATCATCGGCATGCGCGTGGCACCACCGACAAGCACGATTTCGTCAAGTTCGCCGGGGGCAATGCGGGCATCGCCCAGCGCACGTTCGATCGGTCGGCGCAAACGCGCAAGCAGCGGCTGGCAGGCGGCTTCGAAGGCCTGTCTCGATACGGTGACCACATGCTCGCGACCGGCAAAAACCACCCGCATGCGGGCTTCCTCGTGTTCGGTCAGGTCGCGCTTGGCCTGCTCCGCCGCATGCCACACGGCACGGACGCGCAGCATCGTTTCGCGCTGTTGGGCTGACAGCTCGCTGCAGCCGTCAAAGAACATCTGCTGCAGTACGGCCACGAAATCCTCGCCGCCAAGCCGGGTATCTCCGGCACTGGCACGCACTTCGACGACGCCTTCGAAGTATCCAAGCACCGACACATCGAAAGTCCCGCCACCCAGATCGAAAACCAGAAAGTGGGTGTGGTCCTTGCGCTCCTGGAGCCCGTAGGCCAGCCCGGCTGCTGTCGGTTCGTTGATCAGCCGATCCGCCCTCAGCCCGGCCAGCGCAGCCGCCCGCACGGTTGCTTCGCGCTGCATCTGGTTGAAATAGGCCGGCACGGTGATGACGGCCGAGTCGACCTCGGTACCGAGAAAGGTTTCGGCATCCACCTTCAGCGAACGCAATACCATGGCCGACAGTTCGACCGCATCGAATTGTCGGCGTCCGAGCGACAGCACGCGTGGTGTGCCCATCCAACGCTTGAAGGCCGTCGCAGTGAGATCCTGATGCAAATCCAGGCGCTCACGCGCCGGCAGGCCGACCAGCACGCTGCCGTCATCGGCAACCCCGACCGCGGACGGCGTGAGCACATGGCCCAGCGCATTGGGGATCAGTTCGGTCCGGTTGTCGATGAATACCGAAGCCAAGCTATTGGTGGTGCCAAGATCTATGCCGATGCGCATTGCCGTGACGCCGGAATAAAGGGCGCCAGTATCGCCTGAAACTCATTGCCGGCGTTTTGCATGAGCGTGCAGTGCACCACGTTCGGAACGGCATCGGAAATCGTACGCCAGCCCGGCCTGATGGCGGAGCCCGCACGCCCAGCGGGATGCCTGCCATGCGTCACGTCGTCCTGCCCTGAACGGCGACGGGACGACGTGGGCTATCTGCGTCAGCCAGGCTGCAGCCCCGCCTCGGCCAGTTCCGCTGCGCGCAGTACCGCACGCGCCTTGTTCAGCGTTTCCTGCCATTCGCCTTCGGGCGTCGAATCCATCACCACGCCGCCGCCGGCCTGTGCGTGCAGCAGGCCGTCCTTGATCACCGCGGTGCGCAGCGCGATCGCGACATCCATGCCGCCGTTGAAACCGAGGTAGCCGACCGCGCCGGAGTAGATGCCGCGCTTGACGGGTTCCAGCTCGTCGATGATTTCCATCGCCCTCACCTTGGGCGCACCGCTGACGGTGCCGGCCGGGAAGGTGGCGCGCAGCACGTCCATCGCGGTCAGACCCGGCTTGAGCACGCCTTCGACGTTGCTCACGATGTGCATCACGTGCGAGTACTTCTCGACCACCATGCGGTCGGTCACTTCGACCGAACCGATGGTGGCGACCCGGCCCAGATCGTTGCGGCCCAGATCGACCAGCATGATGTGCTCGGCGCGTTCCTTCTCGTCGGACAGCAGATCTTCGGCCAGCGCGCGGTCTTCTTCGGCATTGGCACCGCGCTTGCGGGTGCCGGCGATCGGCCGCACGGTCACCTTGTCGCCTTCAAGGCGGGCCAGGATTTCCGGGCTGGCGCCGACGATGTGGATGTCGCCCAGATTGAAGAAGTACATGTAGGGCGACGGGTTCAGCGCGCGCAGCGCGCGGTACACCGCCATCGGCGTGGTCGCCAGCGGCTTGCTCATGCGCTGCGACGGCACCACCTGCATGATGTCGCCGTCGAAAATATAGGTCTTGGCCTTCTCGACCGCGGCGCAGTAGGCGTCGTGGCCGAAACCCGATTCGGCCGGCACCGACGGGCCGCGCGGCGTGTCCGGCGCTTCGAGCGGCGCCTTCAGCTGCGCACTCAGCGCGTCCAGCCGCGCCTCGGCCGCCTGCAGCGCACCCGGCTGGGCCGGATCGGCATAGACGATGAAGGTGAGCCGGCCGGACAGGTTGTCGAACACCGCCAGTTCGTCCGACAGCAGCAGATGGATGTCGGGCACGCCCAGCGGGTCGGCCTTGTTCCAGCCCGCGGCCAGACGGCGCTCGACGTAGCGCACCACGTCGTAACCGAAATAGCCGACCAGCCCGCCGGAAAAGCGCGGCAGACCCGGCAGGTCAGGCACCCGGTAGCGGCCGAGAAAATCCTGCACGAAAGCCAGCGGATCACCGGATTCGGCGGTTTCGGTCACCGCGTCGTCGCGCAGCACCTCGATGCGCTCGCGGCGCACGACGATGCGGGTCTGCGCCGGCAGGCCGAGGATGGAGTAACGGCCCCAGCGTTCGCCGCCCTGCACCGATTCCAGCAGATAGGAATACGGCGCGTCAGCCAGCTTCAGATAGGCGGACAGCGGGGTGTCGAGATCGGCCAGTGCCTGACGCGACACCGGAATGCGGTTGTAGCCGGCGCGTGCGAGCGCCTCGAATTGATCTTGATTCATGGACAGACCGGAGAGCGGGGATTGAACGGGCGCCGCGGATCTAACGCGCACGCCTGACCGGGAGCAGGCTCAGGCGCCGCGCCACAGGTACCCGTGCAGGGGCGCGCGGGCGCGGCTGCGGGCGGGTGTCTCCTTGGAAGTCAGGCTGTCCATTCAGATGTCGGTCGGAAGTGCGACCCGTTCGAGCAGGTCGGGGAGCGACGATAGTAGCCCATCGCAATCTTTTGCGTCCAGCACGCGCCCTTCGCTATAGCCCCAGGGCACGCCGAGCACCGGCACGCCGGCATTGCGGGCGCAGTCGATGTCGTTGTACGAGTCGCCCACGTGCAGCAATGCGGATGGCTGCACGCCCAGTTCGCGCGCGGCGTGCAGCAGCGGCGCCGGGTCCGGCTTCTTCTGCGGCAGGGTGTCGCCGCTCACCACGCTGGCGAAGTGATGGCGCATGTCCATCTGTTCCAGCAGCGGCAGCGTGAAGTCGGCCGCCTTGTTGGTGACGCAGGCGAGGCGGAAGCCGGCCGCGCGCAGCGCGGACAGCGTGTCGTGCGCACCCGGATACGGGGCCGCGCGTTCGCCGTTGCGCGCGCGGTAGCAGCGCTTGAACACCGCGATCGCCTGCTGCAGCAGCGCAGCGTTCTGCGCCCGCCCGCCGAGGCAGCGCTCGACCAGATTGGGAATGCCGCGGCCGACGAATACCCGCACCTCGTCTTCGCTGCGCGGCGGCATGCCCAGTTCGGCCGCCATGTCCTGTGCGGCGGCGGCGAGGTCAGGCACGGTGTCCAGCAGCGTGCCGTCGAGGTCGAAGCTGATGGCCGCGACCGTGAAGCGCTGCACCATGCTCAGACCGCTTCCAGCTGGGTGCGCAGCGCGGCGATCACGCTGTCGTAACGATGCGGGTCACTGTCCTTGCCAGCACCGAACACCGCCGAACCGGCGACGAAGGTGTCAGCGCCGGCGCGGGCGATTTCGGCGATGTTGTCGACCTTCACGCCGCCGTCGATTTCCAGCCGGATGTGGCGGCCGGTGCGCGCCACGTACTCGTCCAGCCGGGCGCGCACCGCGCGCAGCTTGTCCAGCGAGGACGGAATGAAGCTCTGGCCGCCGAAGCCCGGGTTCACCGACATCAGCAGCACCACGTCGAGGCGGTCCATCACGTGGTCGAGGTAGTGCAACGGCGTGGCCGGATTGAACACCAGACCGGCCTGGCAGCCGTTGTCGCGGATCAGCGACAGCGTGCGGTCGATGTGCTCCGACGCCTCCGGGTGGAAGGTGATCACGTTGGCGCCGGCCTTGGCGAAGTCCGGAATGATGCGGTCCACCGGCTTCACCATCAGATGCACGTCGATCACCGCGTCGGTGTGCGGACGCAGCGCCTGGCACACCAGCGGGCCGATGGTCAGATTGGGCACGTAATGGTTGTCCATCACGTCGAAATGGATCCAGTCGGCGCCGGAGGCGATGACGTTGCGCACCTCCTGTCCGAGCGCGGCGAAGTCGGCTGACAGGATGCTGGGGGCGATCAGGTAATCCAGATTGGTGGTGCTCACGGTACGGCTCCGTATTCTCGAAGCCGCGATTGTACCGGTGGCCGGACGGCGTCCGCCGCTTGCCGCGTCACCGCAGTTCGGTTAAATAGCGGTCATGGCCGAATCGAAAAAATACGAAGCGACGGTGAGCGTGCAGGCACGCTATGTCGAAGACCAGTCCGCCCCGGAGGACAGCCGTTTCGTGTTCGCCTATACGGTGACCATCGTCAATACCGGCAGCGTGCCGGCCCAGCTGATCAGCCGGCACTGGATCATCCGCGACGCGCAGAACGCCGAACAGCAGGTGCGCGGCCTCGGCGTGGTCGGCCAGCAGCCGCTGCTGAAGGCCGGCGAACGCTTCGAATACACCAGCGGCTGCGCGCTGAACACGCCGGTCGGCACCATGCGCGGCAGCTACCAGATGGTGGCCGAAGACGGCACCCCGTTCGAGGCGGACATTCCAGAATTCACGCTGGCCATGCCGCGCGTGCTGCACTGAGCGCGCGGGCGACATGTCGCTCGCGTCCTCCTATACCCGGCTCGCCCCGCTGTACGACACGGTGGTCGCCGCCGCCTCGCGCGGCGCGCGTCGAGACAGTCTTTCCCATCTGCCACGCACGCCGGCCGACGTGCTGCTGACCGGCGTCGGCACCGGCCTCGACCTGCCCTTCCTGCCGCCGGACCACCGCTATACCGGCCTCGATTTCAACGCCGCCATGCTGGCACGCAGCCTGCCGCGCGCCTCCGGGCTGGATTACCGCGCGGTGCGCGGCGACGCGATGCGCCTGCCCTTCGCCGACGCCAGCTTCGACTGCGTGGTGCTGCACCTCATCGTCGCCGTGGTGCCGGACGGCGCCGCCTGCCTGCGCGAAGCGGCGCGGGTGCTGCGCCCGGGCGGCGCTGCGCTGGTGCTGGACAAATTCCTGTCGCGCAACCGCCCGGCCCCGCTGCGCCGGCTGCTGTCGCCGCTGGCCGGGCGCATCGCCACCCGGCTCGACGTGGTGTTCGAAGACGCGGCGGCCGGCCTGCCGTTCGCGGTGGTGAGTGACGAAACCGCGGCCTTCGGCGGCTGGTTCAGGCAGATCCGGCTTCTGCGGACCTGAGCCGGCACGGGCTGCAATCGCGGCGGGGCGCCGCTCCCACAGGAACGGCAGCGCGCATGGCAGATGCCGTGGGAGCGGCGCCCCCGCCGCGATGCGGCCGCGAACCGGAACCTTCCCCCCGAACATACCCGCCCGCGGCATCGGCAGGAGCGGACTGCCGCTCAGCCGACCAGCCGCGCCACCCACGGCCGGCCGACCGGGCTGGTGAGCACCAGAAAAAACACGACGTTCAGCACCACGGTGACCCAGAACACACGGCGGAACGAGGCCTTAACCGACTTGTGACGCAGGAACTGCTGCGCCAGCAGCGCACCCGGCCAGCCACCGACCACCGCCAGCAGATGCAGCCGCGGTTCGGGCACGCGCATCGCACCGGTCTGCGCCTGCTGCTTGTCGATCGCGTACAGCGCGAAGGTGACCAGGCTCACCGTCAGATAGAGCAGGAACCAGCCGTGCGGCGCCTGCCAAAGCAGGCTCACGACCACCATCAGCAGCAGGAAGGCCGGAATCAGGAACAGCGTGGCGCCGCCCCACTGCGCTGCGGCCGGCGCCTCACGGACCTCCACGCGACGGGTTTTCAGTGCCGCACCGGCCAGCGTCACCCGCTGCGCGCACGGCCGGCCCTTGCGGTCGCGGCCCGGCTCGAAAGACACCCGCTCACCTTCGGCCGGCCGCCGGCCTTCGACGTCGAAGGCACTCACGTGAACAAACACGTCCTCACCGCCCTCATCCGGCGTAATGAAGCCGAATCCCTTGTCGTCCTTCCACGAACGCAGCCGTCCGTCCTTGCGCATGCCTGTCCTCCGAGTGAACTGCCGGAACTGCTCTGCCGGTGTCGGCAGAAAATATGGCCGCGGACGATATCACTGCCGGCGGCCGGCCTGTTCGACGATATGGTCCGGCCACTCGAAGGCGTCGCAGCGCGGGCAGTCGAGCAGCGCGCCGAGGTGGGCGGCGCGCCCTGCTTCGGTGGTCACCCACGGCCGGTTGATGAAAGGCGGCAGATGGCGCACGTGCTGCCGGTGGCCACAGGCCAGCCGGGCCACCCAGTGCCCCTCCTCGTCGGTCAGATAGCCGGTGATCGGCTGCTTCAAGGCGCTGCCTGCGCGCGCACCGCGCCTATCCAGGGTTCGAAGCGACGCCCCCACGCCACCTCGGCTTCGAACGACCCTTTGCCGTTTTCGAGCTTCGCGCGGTCCAGCCCGTCAAAACCGCCGCGCAGCGCATGCGGCACGGAGATGTCGCTCACCGCCAGCGCGCTCAACGTGCCGGACATGACCGTGCGTTCCGGCAGGCGGCTGACCCAGGGCCGCACCCGGCCCTGCACGATGGCGTGGCGCTGCACATCGGGGTAGCGCTGCCTCAGCACCGCCGCATCGCGCCCGGCGTCGATCGCGAACAGCCGTGACGCGCGCTCGCGCTCGAGCGCCAGCCCCTCCTGCGCCGATTTCAGTTCGCGCGCGTCCTGTTCTCGCTGCCCGTCGCGGCTCATCACCTCGTCTACCCGCGCCTGCGCGCGTGCCACCTCACGTGCCCACGACGGCCCGGCCAGCTCCAGCACGACGAACACCTCGCGCTCCGGGTAGAGCGCATCGGTGCCGCGCGACAGATCGAATCCCAGGCTGCGCAGCTTCGCTTCGTCCAGCCATTCGGCACCGCCGTAGAACTGTTCGGCATGGCGGCTGACCCGCCAGTTCAGCGCCAGGGTGAGGCCGCCGCGCTCGCCGTCCACTTCGAAGGCATAGGGCAGCCGCAGTTCGCGCTGGCTCAGCGTGAGCTGACTGGCGGGCTCGCCCGAGCGGTTCCACGCCACCCCCGCCAGCACGAACGCATTCACCGCTACGATGAGCGCAACACCGCCCACCGCCAGCCTGCGCTGCAGGCGGCGCGGACGCGCCGGGTCGGGCGCCGGTGCACCACGGCGATCGATCACCGGAGTCGGGATGCCGACGCCAGCCGCGCGCAGCCGCTTCAGCACGAAAATGACCAGCAGTGCGACCAGACCGAGTAGCAGGAAAAACAGGAATTTCGGCATCAGCCGCCACCACCAGTCGAACAGCTTGGTGTAGAGGAAGATGACGAAAAAAGTGACCGCGGTATTGCTCACTTCGGGCCAGCCGCGGCGGGTACCCAGCCAGGCCAGCAGGCCGCCGGCGACAAAGCCGGCGATCTGATAGACCCCTTCGACCGCGCTGGCCGACAGCGGCAGGTAGCTCGCCCGCCCCCAGTTCGCCAGCACCAGCATCGGCAGAAAGAGCGCCAGCAGCGCCACCATGCGCCAGGTGGCGTCGAAGCCCGGATGGCGCCGGTGGTCCACGAAGAAGGGCACACAGAACATGGCCAGCGCGGCCGGCAGGAAATGCTCCGGCCGTTCGCCGAGATCCAGCCAGTAGAGGCCGCTCCAGGTGCCGACCCGCGCCGCGATGAAGGCGGCGACGCAGATGAGGCCGGCCACCAGCAGCAGGCGCAGTTCGCAGGTATAGGCCAGCAGCAGCGCGAATGCCGCCCACGGCAGCAGCGCCTTGTCCGACGGCGTGATGTTGAAGCTGGCGCCGAGCAGGCTGAGGTTCAGCACGAAGCAGACGAAGGCGACCAGCGCGGCCAGCTTGGTGAAGTAACCGGCGCTGTCGCGGCGGTGCAGCCAGGCGGTGAGGCCCAGCGTGGCGAGCGACGAGGCGGCCAACACTGCCACCTGCAGCGCTTCAGACAGCTGCGGCCAGAACTGGCGGAACAGGAAGAACACGCTCGCCGCCAGCGCGAGCGCGCCGAGAAAGGAGGCGATGCGCAGCCCGAGCGTCAGCTGCCGGTCGCGCTGCGTGGTATCGACGTCGGGCCGCGCCGCCAGCCGTGCCAGCAGCGCCTCGTGATGCGCAGCCACCGCCGCCGCGTCGGCCCCGCCCAGCCCTTCGGCCGCCAGCCGCATCTGCTCTCGCCGCCAGGCATGGATTTCATCGACCCGCTGCTGCGCCTCGGTGCGCGTCAGTTCCGCATTCATCACAGGGCTTCTGGATGTCATCGCCGCATGATGCCATGCCGGCGCGACGTGATCGGCCGGCGGCGCATCGGGCACAATCCGTTCATGGATCAAGCCCCCGTACCGCTCGTGCGCGGCAGCCTGCGCGCTCTCAAGATCATCCTGCTCACCTTCACCGGCATCGGGCGTACCCGCTTGATCAACCGCACCACCGCAGGGCTGGGCCCGCAGCACTTCCTGCTCGGCGGGCTGTTCGCGGCCATCCTGGTGAATGTGGCGCTGGTCAGCCTGGTGCTGTGGGCGACCGGCTGAACGCGCGGGCGCCCTACTCGTCCTGGTAGCCCACCAGCACCACGTCGGCCCCGGCTTCGCGCAGCGGCACCAGCGCCTGATAGGCCGGCGAGTCGTGCCAGGCGCGGGCGCGGGCCGCATCGGCGAAGCGCAGCACCACGGTATCGGTGCGCGGCCAGTCGCCGGCCAGCACCGCATCCACCCGGCCGCGCATCACCAGTTCGCCGCCGAAGGGCGCCAGCGTGGCGCCAACGCGGGCGCGATAGTCCGCCCAGCGAGAGGCGTCCAGCACCCGGATGTGGCCGATCACGTAGTACGCGGTCTCAGCCATGGTCAGCGCACGCCGCCGATGCGTCGCGCGATCGCACTGATATGGCGCGAGGCGGCTTCGGTCGCCGCAGCCTCCATCGCCCGGTAGGCCACCACCACCGCTTCGCCGGCCGCGGTGAGGCGGGTACCGCCACCGTCACGGCCACCGACCGCGGTGTCGACCAGCGGCTCACGGAAACAGCGGTTCATGGTGTCGACCAGCTGCCAGGCGCGACGGTAGGACATGCCTTTCTCCTTCGCCGCGGCCGAAATCGAACCGGTGCGGGCGATGACCTCAAGCAGCGACACCTTGCCGGGCCCGAGCGCCACTTCATCGCCGGACAGGAAACGGACACGGAACTGGACATCTGCACTCATGGGGCGGGCCGGACTTTTGACTGGACGAAGCCCGCATCATCGCAGACTTGCCGCCAGCCCGGCCGGCCCGGCGCAGAGGTCAGTGCAGCCGGCGGCGCGCGACGCCTGCGGTCAGCAGCAGTCCGCCCAGCAGCAGTGCCCAGGTCTGCGGCTCGGGCACCGCGGCGGCGGCGTGGAACACCTCGATGCGCGACAGGTTGGACACATAGCGACCCCGCTTCACGTCGTTCGGCACGACGATGCGGGCGAAACCGGCATCCTCCAGCAGCACGCCGTCGGCCTCGTAGGCGATGAGCACCGGCTGGTTGCCGAAGTCGGGCGACAGTTCACCCAGCGAGAACACCACCCGGTAGCCGTCGCTGCCGGTGGCCACCGCATACATGCCCAGCAGATCGTTCTTCACCACCGGATCGGTGGCCAGACCGGTCGCGCCGGTGAGCAGGTCCCAGAAGCTCACGCCGGTATAGCGCACGCCGCCAGCGGTGACCGAAGTGGGTGTGAGCGCCTGCAGCGCCGCCAGATCGAAGGTATGGGCATTCAGCACGTCACCGCCGACGGTGAAGGTCGTGGTGCGGCCGCCGCCGGCGGTGAAGTCGTCGCCAGCGGCGCGGGCAACGGCCAGCGATTCCACCGCGGACACATAGCGACCGCCCTTCACGTCGCCCGGCATCGTGGTGCGCGCGACGCCGTCCGACGACAGCGGCCGGGTCAGCCCGGCGATCACTTCGCTGTGCGCGAGCAGCGCCTGCCGGTTGCCAAAGCCCGGATCCAGTTCGCCGAGCGAATACACCACCTTGTAGCCGTCAGTCGCGGTGGCCACCACGTAATGCGCGAGGCTGTCGTTCTTCACCGCGACATCGAGTGCCGGCGAGGCGGACTGCAGCACCGACCACAGCGACGGCCCGGTGTAGGTGTGGGTCTGCGGCCCGCGTCCGGACTGATAGCTGACGGTCTGGGTGAGCGACGGCAGGGCCTGCAGCGCGGCCGCATCCAGTACCTGCGGCGCGTTGACCGCGCCGCCGACGCTCACGGAAAGCGAAGGTGCGGCCTGCAGCGGCAGCGCGCACAGCGCGCCGCAGAGCGCGACCAGACGGGGAATATGCATCGTTCTTCCTTACGCTATGTTTTATAGGGAATAACGATGCTAAGCCGATCGCGTCGGCACTCACAAGACCGGCAGCGCTTTGCATATCCGGAATGGATGAACCTGAATCACCGTCCGGACAGCGCCCGGGCGGTGATTGCCGGGGTGTCAGACGGCAGCCAGGCGCCAGAGCGTGGTCACTTCCTTCGAGCGCGCCGCGTACAGCGGGTCGCTGCGGTCCATCGCCTTGGGATGACGCGGACGCGCATCCAGGCGACCTGCCACGCGCAGCCCGGCGGCGGCGATCAGGCCAGCCAGTTCGTCCGGCGCACGCAGGCCGAGGTGTTCGGCGAAATCCGACAGGATGAGCCAGCCCTCGCCGCCTGGCGACAGATGCGCCGCCAGCCCGGCAAGAAAACCGCGCAGCATGCGGCTGTCCGGGTCATACACCGCGTACTCCAGCGGCGAACTCGGCCGCCCCGGCAGCCAGGGCGGGTTGCACACCACCAGCGGCGCGCGGCCGGCCGGAAACAGATCAGCCTCGATCACCTCGACCTTCGCCGCGCTGCCCAGCCGCTCGACGTTGTCGCGCGCGCAGGCCAGCGCACGCGCGTCCTGGTCGGTCGCCACCACGCGCGCAATGCCGCGCTTCGCCAGCACCGCCGACAGCACGCCGGTGCCGGTGCCGACGTCGAAAGCGGTTGAATCGCCCTTCAGCGCGTCAGGCAGCGGCGCCTTCGCAACCAGATCGACATATTCGCCGCGTACCGGCGAGAACACGCCGTAATGCGGATGGATGCGCGCGCCCAGCGCCGGAATCTCGACGCCGTTGCGCCGCCACTCGTAGGCACCGATCAGCCCCAGCAGCTCGCGCAGCGACATGACATAGGGCTCGGTCGCCTCGCCATGGGCCTGCGTGCAGGCCGCCGTCACGTCCGGCGCGCGGCGCAGCGGAATCACGTGGCCGGCATCCACCGGAATCAGCAGCATGCCCAGCGTGCGCGCCCGCTGCGACTGCGCCAGCCGATGCTGGTTGAACGCATCGCGCGGCGTCGCCGCAGGCTTGCGCGGCTTGCGATCCACCCGCCGCGCCATCGCCTGCAGCAGCTGCCGCGCATTCTGGAAGTCACCGCGCCACAGCAGCGCCGTGCCTTCGCTGGCCAGACGGAACGCCTGGTCGGCAGTCATCGTGTCGTCGGCAACGACCACCTTCTTCGGGGGTGCGACGCCGGCTTCGGATTGCCAGCGGGCACGTTGTTCGATCGAATTCTCATCCCATCTGAGAAAAGCATTTTCCACGAGTTTTTACCAGAATGCGGACCGGATAACCCATCGCGGCCAATCGTTAAATAATGTGGCGGAACAAACCCCGCCACCACCCATGACAAAAGGAACACTAAAGTCCACTGACATATCCCCACCATCGCGAGCGAGCGGGTATCAAGAGGAGGCCACGAAGTTTGCTCTTTTTCGCGCATTCGACGTCCCGGCAAGACCAATCAGATTGGCAGCCGCTCCCTGAACACCTGAGAAGCGTTGGTCAACTGGCCGGGCAGTTCGCCGCGCTGTTCAAGGGCGAGCGATTTGCAGAGGTCGCCGGCCTTCTCCATGACCTCGGGAAATACACCGAGGGCTTCCAGCGCCGCATCGCTGGTGAGGCTCTCCGCGTCGATCATGCAACCTGGGGCGCTATTGTCGCACTGCAAAAGTATGGCCCACTGGCACATCTTATTGCTTACGCAATCGCTGGCCACCACGCTGGCCTCGCCAACGGTATCGAGAACGGGGAGCGAACGTCGCTGAAGGAGCGCATGCGCGCGAATGCGCTGCCTCCTCTTTCTCCGGACTGGCAGCACGACATTCAACTGCCTCCCAGCCTTGGGGAACTTCCGTTCAAGGGACCGGGCACAAGTGAGCCGATCTTTCAAGCAGCATTTCTGGTCCGAATGCTCTTTTCCTGTCTCGTCGATGCCGACTATCTAGATACGGAGTCCTTCTACGACAAAGTGGCTCTGTCCGGGGAACCCAATGACAGAAGCCAACTGCGTGCCCTGCCCCGGCCATCTCTGTCGGCATTGCGAGACAGCCTGAACGCCTATCTGTCATGCTTTTCGGTGGATACCGAAGTCAATCAAGTGCGCGCACGCATCCTTTCGCATGTACGTTCAGAGGCGGCGCTCGACCCGGGTCTGTTTTCACTGACCGTTCCCACCGGTGGCGGGAAGACGCTCGCATCGCTCGCCTTCGCACTGGACCACGCACTCCATCACGGTCTGCGGCGCGTGATCTTCGTCATCCCGTTCACGAGCATCGTCGAACAGAACGCTGCCGTATTCCGGCGCGCGCTGGGCGAACTGGGCGATGCCGCCGTACTCGAACACCACAGCGCCTTCGTCATGCCCGAGCCCTCGCGTGCCGATGCGGAACGCTATCAGGCGCAGGCAAAACTCAAACTGGCGATGGAGAACTGGGATGCACCCATCATCGTCACGACCGCGGTGCAATTTTTCGAGAGCCTGTTTGCCGCGCGGCCGTCGCAATGCCGCAAGTTGCACAACATTGCGGGCAGCGTGGTCATACTCGACGAAGCCCAGACGCTGCCGCTGAAACTGCTGCGCCCCGCCGTCGCCGCGATCGACGAACTGGCACGCAACTATCGCAGCAGCGTAGTGCTGTGCACAGCGACCCAACCTGCCCTGAAAGCACCGGAATTCGTCGGTGGGCTGGAGCACGTGCGGGAACTCGCACCGGAGCCACACGACCTCTTCCGCGCACTTGAACGCGTGCGCGTCCGTCATGTGGGCGAACTTGCGGATGAGGCCCTGGCCGCCCAGATGCGTGCTCACGATCAGGTGCTGTGCATCGTGAACAACCGTCGCCATGCCCGCGCGGTGTTCAAGGACATGGCAGACCTGCCCGGTGCCCGCCACCTGACGACGCTGATGTGCGCCCGGCATCGCAGCCAGGTATTGGCAAATGTTCGGGAAGACCTCAGATCGGAACGTCCCTGCCGTCTTGTGTCGACCAGTCTGATCGAGGCCGGGGTGGATGTGGATTTCCCGCTGGTATTGCGCGCCGAGGCCGGTCTCGACTCCATCGCCCAAGCAGCAGGACGATGCAACCGGGAAGGACTCCGAGATTTAGCCGCCAGCGAAGTACGGGTTTTCTCCAACACAAATGCCGACTGGGCACCACCGCCGGAACTCAAGCAGTTCGCCCAGGCCGCGGCCACGGTGCTGCGACAACATTCCGAAGACCCGCTCTGCCCTGCAGCCATCGAAGCTTATTTTCGCGAACTTTACTGGCGAAAGGGTGAATCCGCGCTGGATGGCGGCGATCTGATGGGCCTGCTGCGACGTAGCCGGCTCGACAGCCTGCCGCTGGAAACCCTGGCAACACGTTTCCGCATGATCGATTCGGTACAGATGCCGGTGATCGTGCCGTACGACGACACCGCACGCGAAGCCCTGCGGGGCCTGCGCTTCGCGGAAAAGAGTGGAAGCATCGCTCGCCGCTTGCAGCCCTATCTGGTGCAGCTGCCGCGCCAGGGTTTCGAGGCGCTGCTCAAATCAGGAGCGATCCAGCCCGTTTCGCCAGAGCGTTGGGGAGAGCAGTTCATGGAGCTGACGGTGATGGATCTTTACGACCCGCAGTTTGGTTTGAGCTGGGACGACCCAGCTTTTATCAAAGCGGAGAGCCTGTGCTGGTGATGGCTGAAAAACTTCTGGCCGCTGTCCAGCAGGTGAGATAGGGAGGGAATTGACCTTGACGTATGGAATCCGCCTTCTGGTCTGGGGCGAACGTGCCTGCTTCACGCGACCCGAGATGAAGGTCGAGCGTGTGAGCTACGACGTGATCACGCCTTCGGCCGCCCGCGGCATTCTGGAGGCCATTCACTGGAAGCCGGCGATCCGCTGGCACATCGACCGCATCCACGTACTGAAGCCAGTGCGCTTCGAATCGATCCGCCGCAACGAGGTCGGCGGAAAGCTGTCGCCGGCCAGCGTGGTCAAGGCGATGAAAGCAGGCAGCACCGCCAGCCTTGCCAACTATGTGGATGAAGATCGTCAGCAGCGCGCGGCCACCGTGCTGCGCGACGTGCGCTATCTGATCGAAGCCCATTTCGAACTGACCGGAAGAGCCGGGCCGGACAACTCTGTCGGCAAGCACCTTGACATCTTCAACCGCCGTGCCCGAAAGGGGCAGTGCTTCCATGCACCCTGCCTCGGTGTGCGCGAGTTCCCCGCCCATTTCGAGTTGCTGGAGAGCGACGCCCCTGCACCGCCGCCGGAAAACGGAGTGGAGCCAGACAAGGACCTCGGCTGGATGCTGCACGACATCGATTTTTCGGACGGCATGACGCCCCGCTTCTTCCGCGCCCATATGCGCAATGGGGTGATCGAGGTACCGCCCTGGCAGGCTGCGGAGGTGAAGGCATGATCCTGCAGGCGCTCGTTCGTTATTACCAGCGCATGGTCGAGCGGGAGGCCAAGGGTATTGCAGGCTATGGCTACAGCCCGGAGAAGATCAGCTACGAGATCGTGCTGGCGCCGGATGGCACGGTGCAAGCTGTGAATGACATTCGCGACACCACGGGCAAGAAGCCTCAGCCGCGTTTGCTGGATGTGCCCCAGCCGGAGAAGCGCACTGTCGGCATCAAGCCCAATTTCCTGTGGGACAAGACCAGCTACGTGCTCGGCGTCAGTGCCACCAGCAAGCGCACCGACAAGGAGCACGAGGCTTTCAAGGTGTTTCATGAGGAAGCGCTGGCCGGCACGCAGGATGAGGGCCTGCAAGCCCTGCTGGCCTTTCTGCGCCGCTGGTCGCCGGATCAGTTCCAGGCTCCGCTGTTCCTTGAAGAAATGCTGGATGCCAATCTTGTATTCCGCCTGGGCGACGAGCGTCGCCACCTGCATGAGCGCGAAGCGGCGCAGGCCGTCCGTGCCCGGCTACTTGGCGATGAAAGCGCTGAAGAGGGCGCACAGCCGATTTCGGCCTCTAGCGCAATCTGCCTGGTAAGCGGAGAGGTGGCGCCCATCGCCCGTCTGCATCCGCCGATCAAGGGCGTGAACGGCGCGCAAAGTTCCGGCGCTTCACTGGTGTCATTCAACCTCGATGCCTTCACCTCCTACTGCAAGAGTCAGGGCGACAACGCGCCGATATCCGAACAGGCCGCCTTCGCCTATACCTCGGTACTGAACTACCTGCTGCGGCGCGGCCCCGACAACCGCCAGCGCCAGCAAGTAGGCGACACCTCGGTGGTGTTCTGGGCGGAGGCTGCCGGCGGCGAGGTCGACGCCCAGGCAGCTGAGAATTTCCTCGCCAGCCTGCTCATGCCGCCGGACGACGACAGCGAAGCCGAACGACTGCGCACGGTGCTGGATGGCTTGAGCAAGGGAAGACCGCTGGCGGAGCTGGACCCCGGCCTCGCGTCCGGAACCCGCATGTATGTGCTGGGACTGGCCCCGAACGCGTCGCGCCTCTCTGTGCGCTACTGGCAGGCCGATACGCTGGAGGTGTTCGCGAAACGGCTGGCCGAGCATGCGCAGGACCTGCGCATCGAGCCGCTGCCCTGGCGCGTCGAGCCCACGGTCTATCGCCTGCTTCTTGCAACGGTGCCCAACCGCGAGGGCGCGAAGCCCAAGACCGACGACGCGTTTGACAACCTGATCGGCGAAACCATGCGCGCCATCCTCAGTGGTGGCCTGTATCCGCGCAGCCTGCTTGCCAACACGGTCATGCGCATCCGAAGCGACGGCAATCTTTCCGGCATGCGTGCCGCGATCTGCAAGGGTGTCCTGACGCGAGAGCGTCGCCGGGGCATCCACACTTCTGACGAGGAGATCCCCGTGAGTCTAGACAAGCAATCCACCCTGCCAGGCTATCAGCTCGGGCGCCTGTTCGCCGTTCTGGAATACGTGCAGCGCTGTGCGCTGGGTGGTCAGGTCAACGCCACCATCCGGGACCGCTATTACGGCGCAGCTTCGGCAACCCCGGCCGCCATCTTCCCGGTGCTGCTGCGCAATACCCAGAATCACCTCGGCAAGCTGCGCAAGGAGCGCCCGGGGCAGGCGGTAACGCTGGAGAGGGAAATCCGCGACATCGTGGAAGGCCTGCCCGACCGCTTTCCGCGCAGCCTGAAGATCGAGGGCCAGGGCAGCTTCGCCATCGGTTACTACCACCAGTCCCACACCCATTTCACCAAGCGCGACGCCACAGGCGACGCTGCCGAACACACCGAAACCGAGACCGAAGGAGCCCTTTGATGACGGCCATCTCCCACCGCTACGAATTCGTCTTCCTGTTCGATGTCACCAACGGCAATCCGAATGGCGATCCGGATGCCGGCAACCTGCCGCGACTGGATCCTGAAACCAACCATGGTCTAGTCACTGACGTCGCGCTGAAACGCAAGATCCGCAACTTCGTCACCCTCGACAAGGAAGGTGGCCCGGGTTACGCGATCTACATGCAAGAAAAGGCCGTGCTAAACAACCAGCACAAACGAGCTTATGAGGCGCTAGAGATCAAACCGGAAGACAAGAAGCTGCCCAAGGACGAAGCCAAGGCGCGCGAGATCACGGCCTGGATGTGCGCCAACTTCTTCGATGTGCGTACCTTCGGCGCTGTGATGACCACCGGCATCAATGCCGGTCAGGTGCGCGGCCCAGTTCAGCTCGGCTTCGCCACCTCGGTTGAGCCGGTGCTGCCGCTGGAAATCTCCATCACGCGCATGGCGGTCACCACCGAGAAAGAAGCTGAGGCACAGAGCGGTGACAACCGCACGATGGGCCGCAAGCACATCCTGCCCTATGGTCTTTACCGCGCACACGGCTTCGTCTCCGCCAAGCTGGCCGAACGCACCGGCTTCTCCGATGCCGATCTGCAGCTGCTCTGGCAGGCACTCATCAACATGTTCGAGCACGACCGCTCTGCCGCCCGCGGTGAAATGGCGGCTCGCAAGCTGATCGTGTTCGAGCATGAGAGTGCAATGGGCAACGCACCTGCGCACAAACTTTTCGAGGCCGTCGTCGTGGCCCGGGCGACGCACGATGAGGATGGTCCTGCGCGCAGCTTCGCCGACTACCGGGTCACCGTGAATGCAGAGGCCCTGCCCCAGGGCGTCACGATGCGCGAG
Organism: Methyloversatilis universalis EHg5; assembly: GCF_000378945.1. Classification (GTDB taxonomy): domain Bacteria; phylum Pseudomonadota; class Gammaproteobacteria; order Burkholderiales; family Rhodocyclaceae; genus Methyloversatilis; species Methyloversatilis universalis_A. Next base: position 3,049,369 of record NZ_KB900539.1, read on the forward strand.
TACCTCTGAGTACAGACAGGGGGACGAGCATGGACGACGATCTCATCCCCCTGTCCGCTCTGCAGCACTATCTCTATTGCCCGCGCCAGTGTGCGCTCATTCATCTGGAGCAGCAGTGGGCAGAGAACCGCCAGACAGCAGAAGGGCGCTTGCTGCACGACAAGGCCGATACACCCGCCGTGGAGCTGCGGCACGGCGTGCGCACAGTCACCGCCATGCCCTTGTCCAGCGCGGACCTGGGTATCGGCGGGGTGGCGGACGTAGTGGAGTTCCACGTCGAACCAACCGGCGAACGGCCGTATCCGGTGGAGTACAAACGAGGGCGTCCCAAGGCTCACCGTGCGGATGAAGTTCAACTCTGTGCTCAGGGCCTGTGCCTCGAAGCAATGTTCGGGAAGACAGTGGCGGAGGGTGCCTTGTTTTACGGGCAGCCACGGAGGCGGGAGCGTGTGGTGTTTGATGAAACGCTGCGTTCGCTGACACGAGAAACGATCGATGGCACGCGTGCCATGTTCATTTCCCGCCTTACGCCACTCGCGAGTTATGAGGCCAGACGCTGTGACAGCTGCTCCCTGCTTGATCTCTGTCAGCCGCGATTACTGGGGAAAGCCGGCCATGTGGACGCCTGGCTGAAACGCCAGTTGCAGAACGAGGACTGAAGCGCATGCGCCGCCAGCTCAACACCCTATATGTCACCACCGACGGCGCCTGGCTCAAGAAGGACGGCGCCAACATCGTGATGGAGGTCGAGGGCGAGGAACGGGCCCGATTACCCTCCCACATGCTTGAAAGCATGGTGTGCATGGGGCGGGTGATGGTTTCGCCTCCGCTTCTCGGCTATTGCGCCGAACAAGGCATTTCCGTCAGTTTTTTGTCGCCGAACGGCCGGTTTCTGGCTCGGATGGAAGGCCCTGTGTCAGGCAACGTACTGCTGCGGCGGGAGCAATACCGCCGCACCGACGATCCCTCCCGCTGTGCTCTGGTAGTTCGCAATCTGCTGATTGGCAAGGTACATAACCAACGCGCGGTGCTTGGCCGTGCGATGAGGGATCACGGCGAGGGGATGCGAGAAGCTGATATGGCCGCTTTGACGCACGCCCGTGAGCGCCTGCGTCGTATATCCGCACGCCTGCTGCAGGAAGATGACATAGAAGTGCTCCGCGGACTTGAAGGAGAGGCTGCACAGGCCTACTTCGGCGTATTCGACCACCTGATCCGTGCCCCAGAATCCACCCTGCGCTTCAAGGGACGGAGTCGCCGCCCGCCATTGGATGCCGTGAATGCCCTGCTCTCGTTCCTCTACACGCTGCTGACTCACGACTGCCGTTCTGCGTTAGAGAGCGTGGGGCTCGATCCAGCTGTTGGCTTCCTGCATCGAGATCGTCCTGGTCGGCCCAGCCTCGCGCTGGATCTGCTTGAAGAGTTCCGCCCCGTCATGGCGGATCGCTTGGCACTATCGCTCATCAATCGGCGTCAGCTGACAAAACGCGATTTCATCCAGCTAGATAATGGAGCAGTGTCGCTGCGGGAAGAATCTCGAAAAACAGTGCTGACGGCTTATCAGGAGCGCAAACGAGAAGAGTTGCGCCACATCTTTGTCGAGGAGAAGATCGCTGTCGGTCTCTTTCCTTTAATACAAGCTCAGCTTCTTGCCCGCCACCTTCGTGGTGACCTTGAAGCCTATCCGCCGTTCCTGTGGAAGTGAGCCAAACAAGGTGATGGTTCTGGTGACTTATGACGTAAGCACCCGGGAGCCCGCAGGGGAGCGGCGTTTACGCCGCGTCGCCAAGGCCTGTCAGGACTACGGGCAGCGCGTGCAATGCTCAGTCTTTGAGATTGAAGTCGATCCGGCGCAATGGACGCTGCTCAAGCACCGGTTGCTGGAAGTGATCGACCCTGCGCAAGACAGCCTGCGCTTCTACTACCTCGGCAAGAACTGGAAGACAAAGGTCGAACATGCAGGCGCGAAAGCATCGCTTGATCTGAACGGCCCACTGGTTTTCTGACCGCCTCCGCGAACCTCTAGCAACCGGAGTAGCCCCGGAACGTTCGCGCGCTCCTATCCGACTGATTTAGTGGGCTCTTTCTTAGCGCCACCAAGTACTCCGCTATTTCATCCCGCTCGTAAGTTCCGGTTCGCGGAATCCAGTCATATTTCCGTTCTCCTGCACGGTGTTACCGTGACGGGGTCGCGTCCCTCGCGGACGCGTGGGTTGAAACGTCATGTGACGTTCGATCAGCGAGTGAGCGGTCGGTCGCGTCCCTCGCGGACGCGTGGGTTGAAACGACGTCACCGCGCTCAGCACCGACACCGCCTCGCAGGTCGCGTCCCTCGCGGACGCGTGGGTTGAAACTTTTTTGCCCGCGCCGCATGCATGCTGGATAGGTGTCGCGTCCCTCGCGGACGCGTGGGTTGAAACGCCCGCTTCCTGCCGTGGCTGCTGGCCGGCGCGGGTCGCGTCCCTCGCGGACGCGTGGGTTGAAACAACCTGGGCGGGGCTGGCAGCGTTGGGTGTGCTGTCGCGTCCCTCGCGGACGCGTGGGTTGAAACGCGGCCCACTTGATGTAATCGGCCGCCGGACAGTGTCGCGTCCCTCGCGGACGCGTGGGTTGAAACGAATCCCCGGAGCGTTAGGGCGGGCGCGTTGCTGGTCGCGTCCCTCGCGGACGCGTGGGTTGAAACGTCGCGTACCTCCGGCTCAAGCGGTGACACCTGGGGTCGCGTCCCTCGCGGACGCGTGGGTTGAAACCAGCACCACGGGCATGCGCTCGTTCGAGAGGAAGACGTCGCGTCCCTCGCGGACGCGTGGGTTGAAACGACATGTTCATTCGCGGCTTCCTTGGTTGATGGCCCCGTGTCGCGTCCCTCGCGGACGCGTGGGTTGAAACGACCCCGCCCCCCCTGTGTTCGGAGCCCGCGGTGGTCGCGTCCCTCGCGGACGCGTGGGTTGAAACAGCGCGGTCATTCCCAGGTCAAACCAGCTCACGACGTCGCGTCCCTCGCGGACGCGTGGGTTGAAACTTGATGCCGCGCGAATACACCCAGGCCGCCGCCAGGTCGCGTCCCTCGCGGACGCGTGGGTTGAAACGTCGCCATGATTGCGAGAAAACGACCGTTCGGACGGTCGCGTCCCTCGCGGACGCGTGGGTTGAAACATATCGGTCTCGATGCGTGTCACCAGGCGCTGCAGGTCGCGTCCCTCGCGGACGCGTGGGTTGAAACGGCCAGCGCTGGCCCGCACTGGCGCGCGCCACCATTGTCGCGTCCCTCGCGGACGCGTGGGTTGAAACCTGGGTGAGCGTGTCGTCCTGATAGGTGTCGTAGAGGTCGCGTCCCTCGCGGACGCGTGGGTTGAAACGCTCCGGGCGGCTTCTACGGGGGTCAGCTGTGAAGTCGCGTCCCTCGCGGACGCGTGGGTTGAAACGCCGCGGATCACTTGACGACTCTCACCCCGGCCGCGTCGCGTCCCTCGCGGACGCGTGGGTTGAAACGTTTCCAGGTCGAGATAGCTGATGTCGTCGACGCCGTCGCGTCCCTCGCGGACGCGTGGGTTGAAACGAGACGCCCGCAATCGTTGTGCCGGAGGGGGCGGCGTCGCGTCCCTCGCGGACGCGTGGGTTGAAACCCGACGGGATGCCGGTGAGCGAAAGCGACACGCCCGTCGCGTCCCTCGCGGACGCGTGGGTTGAAACTGCTTTATGCCGACCTCAGCACCGCGCGGATGCAAGGTCGCGTCCCTCGCGGACGCGTGGGTTGAAACTCTCGCTGATGTTCAGCCGGAGCGGTGCGTGATGGTCGCGTCCCTCGCGGACGCGTGGGTTGAAACACCAGACCACCCCCTTTCATCACCACGAACCCGAGTCGCGTCCCTCGCGGACGCGTGGGTTGAAACGCGAGGAGCTGTTCGATGCCCCGACTTCCCTCTGGTCGCGTCCCTCGCGGACGCGTGGGTTGAAACCCAGGCTACCGCTGCCGCGCCGCTGATGTCGCCCGTGTCGCGTCCCTCGCGGACGCGTGGGTTGAAACCGCTCCGGCGGAACCTAAGCGGCGGGGCTTTTTTGTCGCGTCCCTCGCGGACGCGTGGGTTGAAACATCTTGTCGCGCTCAATGGCCTTGGCTGCCGGGTGTCGCGTCCCTCGCGGACGCGTGGGTTGAAACAGGGTCACCTTCGACGACGCGGTCACCAACGGGCGTCGCGTCCCTCGCGGACGCGTGGGTTGAAACTCCAGCTCCAGGAAGGGCGTATCGACACCATCGAGGTCGCGTCCCTCGCGGACGCGTGGGTTGAAACACTGCCCGCTCAACAGTTTGGTCAAGCGCGACCCGGTCGCGTCCCTCGCGGACGCGTGGGTTGAAACGCCAATGACGCCTTGCACGCCCTTCTTTTCCGCCGGTCGCGTCCCTCGCGGACGCGTGGGTTGAAACCGGTCAAGGCCGACCGCCCTAATCGGGCGTCGGCGTCGCGTCCCTCGCGGACGCGTGGGTTGAAACAGCACGCAGAGCGCGTACATCGAGCCGGTGCAGGGTCGCGTCCCTCGCGGACGCGTGGGTTGAAACAAGTCAGCAACGAGGACAACCCGCACGCCGGCCGTCGCGTCCCTCGCGGACGCGTGGGTTGAAACTCGGTGGGTGCTGCGGCCTGCGGCAGCGGCAGCGCGGGTCGCGTCCCTCGCGGACGCGTGGGTTGAAACAAGACGATCGGAATCGGGCTCGCCGGGTACGCCGTAGTCGCGTCCCTCGCGGACGCGTGGGTTGAAACAACGTCGGCACCGGTGCGTTCCGCCGCTCCACGCTGGTCGCGTCCCTCGCGGACGCGTGGGTTGAAACAATGCACGAGGAATGCGCGCCCAGGTAGAGAAATAGTCGCGTCCCTCGCGGACGCGTGGGTTGAAACCATGTTGATGAAGGGGTGATGGAAATGCTGTATCGGTCGCGTCCCTCGCGGACGCGTGGGTTGAAACGCGGCGAATAGCTGGCTTCGGCTGGTAGCGGAGCGTCGCGTCCCTCGCGGACGCGTGGGTTGAAACTTGCTGATGTACTTCGCGATGTAGCCGGCCGCTGAAGTCGCGTCCCTCGCGGACGCGTGGGTTGAAACTGGATGTATTGCGCACCGGGCGGCTCAACCGTCTATAGTCGCGTCCCTCGCGGACGCGTGGGTTGAAACGCCGCCGCTGCTCTCCCGGCCGAACACCCGCTCGTCGCGTCCCTCGCGGACGCGTGGGTTGAAACGCCTTCCAGCACGCCCAGCGCCGCCACGACGCCAGTCGCGTCCCTCGCGGACGCGTGGGTTGAAACTGATTCTGTGGGGGCGTCGTGAGCTGGTTTGACCGTCGCGTCCCTCGCGGACGCGTGGGTTGAAACAGCGCCGCACCGATGGCGGCTGCCGCCGGCAGCGTCGCGTCCCTCGCGGACGCGTGGGTTGAAACTGACATGGTGACCAACATGCCCCGCCCCCTCGTCGTCGCGTCCCTCGCGGACGCGTGGGTTGAAACAACCGCCGCGACTTCGCCCTGCACCAGCACCGTGTCGCGTCCCTCGCGGACGCGTGGGTTGAAACCTGCGTGGTCACACCGATGGCGCGCGCAGCGATCGTCGCGTCCCTCGCGGACGCGTGGGTTGAAACTCCAGAATGGACTTGAGCTCATCGCCCTGCAGCAGTCGCGTCCCTCGCGGACGCGTGGGTTGAAACTTCCGGCCCGCGGCAGCCGCCAAAAAAGTCGAGTGGTCGCGTCCCTCGCGGACGCGTGGGTTGAAACAAGTTCTCGTCCGCAGACGCCGTATGGAATGCTTCGTCGCGTCCCTCGCGGACGCGTGGGTTGAAACCCTCGCTGCCGCGGGTGCGCCCCTGACGACCGAAGTCGCGTCCCTCGCGGACGCGTGGGTTGAAACCCGACACAGCCATTTCCTCCGCGTCGGGCGGAAGTCGCGTCCCTCGCGGACGCGTGGGTTGAAACACGCCCCACTGCTCATAGCTGCGCGCCGACTCGAAGTCGCGTCCCTCGCGGACGCGTGGGTTGAAACAAGGCGACGCCGAGTTGATCCGCGACACGCGCCGGTCGCGTCCCTCGCGGACGCGTGGGTTGAAACGTACCGCTGCCGGTCTTGATGGATGAATTCGCCTGCGTCGCGTCCCTCGCGGACGCGTGGGTTGAAACGATGTACATGCCGCCCAGTGCCACCGCAATAGCGGTCGCGTCCCTCGCGGACGCGTGGGTTGAAACACTATCTACCGCTACAGCATGCGCCCGATGCGCACGTCGCGTCCCTCGCGGACGCGTGGGTTGAAACTGGCGCTGCGCGAAGAACGTCGAGAGCAATGCCGAGTCGCGTCCCTCGCGGACGCGTGGGTTGAAACCATGATCTTCTTGCGACTCAGGGCGATGCGAACCGGTCGCGTCCCTCGCGGACGCGTGGGTTGAAACGGTCAGGCAAACACTTGCGACAGGGGGGCAGATAGAGGTCGCGTCCCTCGCGGACGCGTGGGTTGAAACGAGAACGTCCCGCGCATCGCCACACGCGGCCGCCAGGTCGCGTCCCTCGCGGACGCGTGGGTTGAAACTTGGCGTCCGCCTTCAGGTCAGCGCGGCTGATCTTGTCGCGTCCCTCGCGGACGCGTGGGTTGAAACAAGCGGGCGGAATCGTTCGCGGCAGACTACGCCGCGTCGCGTCCCTCGCGGACGCGTGGGTTGAAACCACGTCAGCTTGTACAAGGTCGAGCCAACCGAGGCCGTCGCGTCCCTCGCGGACGCGTGGGTTGAAACAGGGTCTCCAGGCTGATCTGGGCCGCCATGTTCCGTCGCGTCCCTCGCGGACGCGTGGGTTGAAACCACCGACTGGGGAGCTCGACCGGCAGCTCCGCTGCGTCGCGTCCCTCGCGGACGCGTGGGTTGAAACCATGCTGTGCCACCGCCCTGAAGGGCGATGGGGTTGTCGCGTCCCTCGCGGACGCGTGGGTTGAAACCCTCGCTTCACGTAGCCGGTGAGGCGGGCGGCGATGTCGCGTCCCTCGCGGACGCGTGGGTTGAAACCGGTCGGTCCAGTACCATGCCGCCGCCCGCGCGCCGTCGCGTCCCTCGCGGACGCGTGGGTTGAAACGGAGGAGCTGGAAGCGATCCGCTACCGCGGCGAGTCGCGTCCCTCGCGGACGCGTGGGTTGAAACTGGACCGCCTATGCGGTCTTCACTGCCCTGATCAGTCGCGTCCCTCGCGGACGCGTGGGTTGAAACAAGACCCCGGACCTGAAGCTGACCGACTACGAGGTGTCGCGTCCCTCGCGGACGCGTGGGTTGAAACCTCGACCAGCGCGCGCACCCAGGCCAGTTCCTCGCGTCGCGTCCCTCGCGGACGCGTGGGTTGAAACCGGCCCATCTCGACGTAGTTGTCCGCCCACGGTCGTCGCGTCCCTCGCGGACGCGTGGGTTGAAACTTCGCCTCGCGCAGGCGCCTGGCGCCCCGCGTGACCGTCGCGTCCCTCGCGGACGCGTGGGTTGAAACTTGCCTGCTTTCAGATCTCGGGAGCGATATGCGAGGTCGCTTCCCTCGCGGGCGCGTGGGCTAAATTCGGTCGTAATGCACGCTGCGGTCAGTCTATTGCTGTTGCGTTTATTTCAAACGCATAAGTTAGAGGTTGGTCAAAAATAACAAGAACCTAAAAACCAAGAATTAGACGATCTCAGGGCTTGATATACGCCGCCTTCTCGTCCAGTTGCAGCCGTGCCACTTCGGCTACGCCGGCCGGCACCACGCTGGCTTCGGTCAGTACGGCTTCGTCCGTCAGGCTGCGCGCCTTCAGCGTGTTCCGGCACACCTTGAATGCCACGCCACGGCTGGCCAGCGCCTGGACTGCAGGCGCATAGGCCTTGCCCTCCGCGTCGAGCGCGTCCCTGAGCAGAAAATCGACGCCGCGCCCGTTGCTCACGACATGAATGCGGATGTCCGGCGATGCGTTCAGGTGGTTCTGCACGTTGCCGAGCAGCCCGCGCGCAGCCGCAGCATCGTTGATGTGATAGACCACGGTTCCGCCTGCCAGCGCAAGCGACGTGAAGAAGGCGCCCGTCAGGCCGAACAGGTGGCGCAGCAGCGAAGCAGGTGTCATGTGACGAATTCCGGTGAGGGTGAAACCCTCATTCTCGCCATCCGGACCACCGCCGCTTCGCAGCGTTTCTGATGTACTTGCCAGCGCTGCAGATAAGCAGCGCTGGCCGCCTCAACTCAATTGCGACGGATCAGCTGCGATAGTCCGCGTTGATCTTCACGTAGTCGTAGCTGAAGTCGCAGGTCCAGCAGGTGGCGCGGGCTTCGCCGCGGCCCAGCGCCACGCGGATGGTGATTTCGGCCGGCGCCATCGCCGCCGCGCCCTGCTCTTCCTTGTAGTCCGGATTGCGGCCTCCGTCCTTCGACACCAGGAAGTCGCCGATCCACAGGCTCACCTTCGAGGTGTCGAGGTCCATCAGCGAGGGGTGGGTCTGGGCTGCGTTGCCGACCGCGGCCAGGATGCGGCCGAGGTTGGGGTCGGAGGCGAAGAAGGCGGTCTTCACCAGCGGCGAGTGGGCGATGGCGTAGCCGACCGCCTTGCACTCGGCCACGTCGCGGCCGCCTTCGATCTCGATGGTGATGAACTTGGTCGCGCCCTCGCCGTCGCGCACGATGGCCTGCGCCAGTTCGGCCGCCAGCGAGGTGACCGCGTCGGCCAGCGCACGGCCGTCGGCGCTGTCGAGCGAGGTGATTTCGGCGTGGCCGGCGGTGCCGGAGGCGATCAGCATGAAGGAGTCGTTGGTCGAGGTGTCGCCATCGACCGTGACGCAGTTGAACGAGCGGTCGGCGGCGTGCTTCACCAGCGCCTCCAGCGCCGCCTGCGACAGCACCGCGTCGGTGGCGACGAAGCCCAGCATGGTGGCCATATTGGGCTTGATCATGCCGGCGCCCTTGCTGATGCCGGTGATGGTGACCTTGCGGCCGCCGATCTGCACGGTGCGCGAGCCGGCCTTGGCCACGGTGTCGGTGGTCATGATGGCGTGCGCCGCCTCGTACCAGTTGGCTTCGTCCAGATTGTCCATCGCGGCCGGAATGCCGCGCTCGATGCGATCCACCGGCAGCGGCTCCATGATGACGCCGGTCGAGAAGGGCAGCACCTGTTCCGGCGCCAGTTCCAGCGCGCGGGCGACCGCTACGCAGGTGGCGCGGGCGGCCACCAGGCCGGGTTCGCCGGTGCCGGCGTTGGCGATGCCGGTGTTGATCACCAGCGCGCGGATGTCGCTGCGCGACAGGTGATCGCGGCACACCTGCACCGGCGCCGCACAGAAGCGGTTCACCGTGAATACGCCCGCCACGCGCGCACCCGGCACCAGCGAAATCAGGCACAGGTCGCGGCGGTTGGCCTTGCGGATGCCGGCCTGGGCGATGCCCAGGCGCACGCCGGCGACCGGCAGCAGGGTTTCGGCGGAAGGCGTCTGGTAATTCACGGGCATGGCAGGCTCATCCAGTCAGGCAAAACGCGCAGTTTACACGCGCAGGCGTCCTGCTTTCCGCAGCGCAGCGAATGCGTCAGCCATGGTCCGAACGGACCACCCGGTCTTCATGGCAGTGAAAAGCCGCCCTCCTACCGTGCCGGCTTAACGCTTTTTTGCATTCGCGAAGAAGCGGAGCCGACCACTGCACAGGAGCTGACCATGCACGCACCCGCCCGCCTCACCCTCGCGCTGGCCATCGCCGGCGCCCTCGGCAGCCCGTTCGCCAGCACCGCGCACGCCGCCCAGAACACGCTGACCGGCTGGGCGATGCTGCCGGCCGCCACCTTTTCCGACGGCCCGACCTCCGGCCAGTTCGCCTTCACCAACGGTGCCAGCCCGGAAAACAATCCGCCCTACCTGCACGCCCAGCCGGTACAGGGCTTCTCCGGCGTGCTGGCCGGCCCGAACGGCAGCTACCAGATGCTGGTGGACAACGGTTTCGGCGCCAAAGGCAATTCGGCGGACGCGCTGCTGCGCATGTATGCGGTACAGGTGAACTGGGGCGCGCACAGCGTGAGCGCGGCCGGCTTCGGCAACGGCGCCGCCCTGCCCGGCTTCGACGCCGCCTCGCGCATCACGCTCAATGACGCGAACCGCAGGCTGCCCTTCGCCATCGTGGCCGACGGCGCGACCTACCCGGGCAGCAGCATCGCGGTGGACAGCCGCATCAGCAGCGGCCGCCTGCTCACCGGGGCCGATCTCGATCTGGAGTCGGTGCGCCGCGACCGCACCGGCAATCTGTGGTTCGGCGAGGAATTCGGCCCCTTCCTGGTCAAGACCGACGCCACCGGCACGGTGCAGAACGTGTTCCGTACGCCCAATGTGCTGGGCCTGGGCAGCAACCCGTATGTGCAGTCGCCGTCCAGCCCGCTGGTGAGCGGCGCCACCAACCTGCCGGGCTCCGGCGGCTTCGAGGGCATGGCGCTGAACGCCAGCGGCACCCATCTGTACACGCTGCTGGAGCGCCCGCTCACCACCGACAGCAACCAGAAGCGCCTGCTGGTTCAGGAATTCAGCCTGGCGGACGAAGCCTTCACCGGCGACTGGTTCGGCTACCGGCTGGACGCGGACGGCACCAATATCGGCGACATGACCGCGATCGACGACCACCGCTTTCTGGTGATCGAGCGCAACGGCGGCACCGCCACCAGCGGCACGCCGTTCAAGAAGATCTTCATGATCGACAGCAGCCAGCGGGATGCCGAAGGCTTCGCGAAGAAGACCGAACTGGTCGACCTGATGAACATCGCCGACCCGGACGACCTGAATGGCGACGGCTCGACCACCTTCACCTTCCCCTACGTGACGATCGAGGACGTGCTGCTGCTCGACGAGCGGACGCTGCTGGTGGTCAATGACAACAACTTTCCGGGCGGTGGCGGCCGCGCGCTGACCTCGGACAACACCGAATTCCTGCGCATACAGCTCGCCAACCCGGTGCCGGAGCCGGAAACCTACGCGCTGATGCTGGCCGGTCTCGGCCTGATCGGTCTGGCGGCCCGCCGTCGCGGCTGAACCTGGAGACGTCTCAATGAAAAAGCTCATCCTCCCGGCCGTGATCGCGGCCTTCGCAACCGGTGCGCAGGCGGCTGATTTTTCCCTGCGCGTGATCGGCGCCACCTCGCTGCCCACCGGCACGCTGTACCAGGGCGTGGAGTTCGGCGGCATTTCCGGCATCGACCGCGCCGCCGACGGCAGCTACTGGGCCATTTCCGATGACCGCGGTGGCGAGCGCGGCACGCCGCGCTTCTACAATCTGTCGCTGGACTACGACGCCAGCGGCTTCCATGGCGTCCGCATCAACAGCCAGACCTTCATGCAGCGGCCGGATGGCTCGACCTTCCCGGCCAATGCCCGCACGGTCGATCCGGAAGGGCTGCGCGTGGCGCCGAACGGCAATCTTTACTGGTCGTCGGAAGGCAACTGGAGCACGAATGCGGCGGCCCGCTACCAGCCCTTCGTCCGCGAAATGACGACCTCAGGCGCCTTCGTGCGCGAGTTCGCGACGCCGGCGATGTACAACTATGTCGATAACGCCAGCACCGGCGGCCGCAGCAACAAGCTGTTCGAGGCGCTGACCGTGGCGCCGGACGGCACCGTGTTCGTGGCCAACGAAGACGCGCTGATCCAGGACGGAAACATCACGACGCTGAACGCGGGCAGCGTGGTGCGCGTCACCGCACTCGACCCGGTCAGCGGCAGCGCCCGCGCGCAGTACGCCTACGCACTGCCGCCGATTCCGGTCGATGCCGCCCCCGGTGCCCCGTTCGTCCCGGACAACGGTCTGCCCGAACTGCTGGCGATTTCCGACACGCAGTTCATCGCCATCGAACGCGCCTTCGCGTCCGGCGTCGGCAACACCATCCGCCTGACGCTGGCCGAAATCACCGCCGACACCACCGACGTGTCCGCCTTCGCCAGTCTGGCCGGCGCGGCCTACACGCCGATGCGCCGCACCTTGCTGCTGGAAATGCCCCTCACCTACCAGGGCATCACGCTGGACAACATCGAGGCGGTCAGCTGGGGCCACACGCTGGCCAACGGCCACCGCACGCTGGTGCTGGCCGCCGACAACAATTTCAGCGGCAGCCAGAGCACCCAGTTCATCGCGCTGGAAATCGCGCCGGTGCCCGAACCGGAACAGTACGCGCTGCTGCTGGCCGGCCTCGGCCTGATCGGCTGGGCGGCCCGACGCCGCGGCTGAGTGCTCAGCCGCGCGGGCGCGGGCCGGACTGTTCCAGCGCGAGCCCGGCCAGCCGTGCGAAGTGCAGCAGCCCCTCCTGGGCGTCTTCCGGGAACACCGGGCGCGATGGCGCCCGGTCGATGTAGAGCACGCCCATCACCTGGCCGTGCGCCTCGACCGGCACCAGCATCTGGTGCCGGTCGCCGAGCGCGGCACGCAGCCGGGTCAGCGAAGGCAGACCGGGCGCCGGCACGAAGCCGGCCGCCACGTCGATGGTGCGGGCGTGGTCGACAAGTTCGGTCAGCGCGTCGCGCGGCGCACCGGCAAGCAGGAAGTTGAAATGCCGCATCAGCTGCTGCGCGCCCAGCCCTTCGGTGGCGCGCGCTGCCAGCTGTGCACGGTTGGCGGTGACCAGCGCCAGCACCGCGCGGTCGGCACCCAGCGTGCGCCCGGCGCCTTCGAGTGCGAGATCCAGCACCGTGGTGCTGGCCGCCTGCAGCGCGATCAGCGACACAATGCGGCGCGCCACGTCCAGTTCGGCCAGCGGGTCGGGTTCGGCATCGCCCGCCGGCGCGTCGGCGCCCGCATCCACCGCTCGACTGGCCTGCGGAATGCGCTGGGCGGCGTCGTCGCAGCCGTAGAAGCCGGCGATGCGCGCCGCCTCCTTGGCGTGGGCGGCCACCACCGGCGCCACTTCGATCACGCCCAGCTTGAGCAGCTTGGCGTAATCGCGCACCGCTGAGCGGGCGCGTTCGGAATCCCAGCCGCCCTCGGCCGCCTCGGCCAGCCGGTAGGCCGCAACGATCAGGCCTTCGCGGCTGTCGGCGCGCACACCGTCAGCGCGCGCACTGGCCACCAGCGAGGGCAGCGTCCATTCACGGGCCAGCATCTGGGTAAGCGAGCGCAGGCGGAAGCCCAGCATGTCCATTTCGATCTGTTCCGGCGCACCGCGCTGTTCGCGCAGCGCACGGTCGAGCCTGATGCCGACCTCGCCAGAAAAGCACCAGAAGGCCATTTCACCGATGTGCGACAGCAGCGTGGCGATGAACACCTCTTCCGGCGAAGCGTCGCCACGCGCCTGGGCGGCGTGCCGGGCATGTACGGCGGCGTGGAAGCAGCGGGCCATTTCGGCGGCTACCCGCTCACGCACACCGCCGGCCAGGAAGGCGTCGATCAGCGCAACCGACACCGCGATATTGCGCACCGTGTCGAAGCCAAGCACCACGATGGCACGCGAAATCGTGCTGACGCGGTGGCTTTCGCCCCGGAAGAAGACGGAATTGGCCATGCGCAGTACGCGCGTGGTCATGCCGGCATCGCGCAGGATGATGCGGCCGAGCGCCGAGGCCGGGCTGGCTTCGTCACCCGCCACTTCGCCGATGGCAGCCAGCGTGGCGCTGAAGATCGGCATGTCCTGGGCACGCAGGCGCGCAACCCAGGCGGACAGCGGATCGGTCGCAGCGACGGAGGGAGCGCTCATGGGCGGGATCCGGACATGGAAATGGATTTCATGCCCGGCTAACGGCGCGCAGACGCGAAAGCTTGAGCGGCCGGCCTTCCGGGGCCTGCCCGGATACCGGCCACGCGGGCGCGTTTATTTGACCAGCAGCACCGGGCGGTTGGAATGGTGCAGCACGCCGCTGGCGATGGAGCCCAGGGCAAAGCTGGCGAGTGCGCCGTGGCCGCGGCGGCCCAGCACGATCAGTTCGCAATCCTGCTGTTCGGCGTAGCGGGCGATGGTTTCAGCCGGCGGGCCGACGTGCAGGTGCACCACCGGCTCGATCTTCGCGTTGCGCAGGGTTTCCAGCGCGGAACGGATCGCGTCCTGCCCCTCTTCGCGGTAGTAGTCGTTCAGCGCTTCGCGGCTCACGTGATGCTGCAGCAGGCCGCCGGGCACCGGCGCATGAACGAAAAGCAGGTGGATTTCCGGCGCTGCGGTGAGCTGTGAAGTCAGGCGCAGCACTTCGGCGGTGGCACGCACGCCGTGGTCGGAGCCGTCGACGGCAAGCAGGATACGCATGGTGGTCTCTCGACGTATTGTTATAGGAAGAGCGCTAAGTATGGCAGATGAGGCCGTTCCACAGCCCGTCGCCCAGCGTCGATGCGCGGGCCAGTCCGGCCACGCCGAAGGCGAGCACCAGCAGGCCGGCCACTCGCCGCAGCCCCTGGTGCCGGGTGAGGCCGCGCAGCCGGGTCAGCAGCATGCCGGCCAGCAGCAGATTGGGCAGCGTACCGAGGCCGAAGGCGACCATGATGAGCGCGCCGCTGCCGGGCGAACCGGACAGCAGCGCCAGCCCCAGCATGCTGTACACCAGGCCGCAGGGCAGGAAACCCCACAGCAGGCCGACACCCAGCGCCTGAGCCGGCGAGCGGGCGGGCAGGAAGCGGCGCGCCAGCGGCTGGATGCGCGTCCACAGCGGCCGGCCGAGCGCTTCGACCGGCGCCAGCAGCCGGGTGTAGCCGGCCAGATAGGCGCCGAGCGCGATCATCATCAGATTGGCCAGTACGTAGAGCGTCATCTGCACCGGTGCAGCCCGGCCGGCCAGCAGGCTTACGCCGCCGACGCCGCCCGCCACCGCACCGGCCAGCGCATAGCTGCTGATGCGCCCGCCGCTGTAGGCGAGGTGCAGGGCCAGCGCCGGCAGCTGGCCGCGCCAGCCCGGGCGCCGCGCCTGCGGCACGCCGGCCGAAATGGCCGACACGATGCCGCCGCACATGCCGGCGCAATGCACGCCGCCGAGCAGGCCGACGACGAAAACCGCTGCAAGACCGAGATTCATTCAGGACACACGCAAGGCCGGAAACCGCGCGGCCGGTGCCGCGCTCACACCACCTTAGAGTAGCGCACCGTTTCGCTGTCCAGACGCAGATAGCGGTCAAACACCATGCAGACCGCGCGCACCAGCAGCCGGCCACGCGGCGTGATGGCGATCCAGTCCGGCTCCAGCGTGAGCAGGCCGGCCTCTTCCAGTTCGGCCAGTTCCTGCAGTTCCGGGGCGAAATACTTGCGGAAATCGATGGCGTAGGCGCTTTCGATCGCCTCGATCGACAGTTCGAAATGGCACATGAGCGCGCCGATCACCGCGCTGCGCACGCTGTCGTCCGGCGTCATGTCCAGACCGCGCATGACCGGCAGTTCGCCGTCGTCGATGGCCTGGGTCCAGCTTTCTATCGTGCGGTGATTCTGCGCGAAGCTGGCGCCGACCCGCGAAATGGCCGACACGCCCAGCCCGACCAGATCACAGCCGGCATGGGTGGAATAGCCCTGGAAGTTGCGCTGCAGCCGGCCATGGCGCTGCGCCATGGCCAGTTCGTCATCCGGACGGGCGAAATGGTCCATGCCGACATGGACATAGCCGGCTTCGTGCAGCCGGTCGATGGCCAGACGCAGCAGCTGCGGCCGCACTTCGGGGCCGGGCAGCATGGATTCGTCGATGCGCCGCTGCGGCATGAACTGCTTGGGCAGGTGGGCGTAGTGGTAGATGGCAACCCGGTCCGGCGCCAGCCGTACCAGAGTGGCCAGCGTGGCATCGAAACTGTCCGGCGTCTGGCCGGGCAGACCGTAGATGAGGTCGATGCCGGTGGATACGAAACCGTTGTCACGCGCGGCATTCAGCACGATTTCGGTTTCTTCGACACTCTGGATGCGATTGACCGCGCGCTGCACCACCGGGTCGAAATCCTGCACGCCGACGCTGATACGGTTGAAACCGAGCGAACCGAGGTGCGCAATGCGCGCCGCCGATACGCCGCGCGGATCCATCTCGATCGAGCACTGCGCGCTGTCGGACAGCCGGAAGTGAGTGCGCAGCCCCTCGATCAGCCGGGCCATCTGCGCGTCGTTCAGGAAGGTGGGGGTACCGCCGCCCAGATGCAGCTGGGCCACTTCGCGACTGCCCTTCACCAGCGCTGCCTTCATCGCCATTTCGCGCAGCAGCGTATCGACATAGCTGTCGGCGCGCGCGTGGTCCTTGGTGATGATCTTGTTGCAGGCGCAGTAGTAGCAGATGGTGTCGCAGAACGGGATGTGGATGTAGATCGACAGCGGGCCGGCGCTGGCGGTCCGCGCACCCAGACGCCCGGCATGAGCGCGGGCGTCGTGCGAGAAATTGAACCGGTCGGCGGTGGGGTAGGAGGTGTAACGGGGCCCGGGCACGTCGAAACGGCGCATCAGCTGCGGGTCGAACACCAGTTCCTTTGCGACATTCATGATTTATTGGCACACTTTGCGTTATGTTCATCATGCAAGCGCACCCTTTGTTGCGCATTGATCGCAATCAATGAACAGCGTATCGATACCCATCACCACGCAGGGGCTTCAAGTCGCCTGCTCTGCCTGCAACCTTCGCGAACTGTGCATGCCGGTCGGCCTGTCCGACGATGAGCTTGAGCGCGTCGACACCCTGATCGGCGCCCGCCGCAAAATCGCGCGCGGCATGCCGCTCTATCTTTCGGGCGAAGCCTTCCAGTCGCTGTATGCCATCCGCACCGGCTTCTTCAAGACCGAAGTCATTTCGGAGGACGGCCGCGAACAGGTGACCGGCTTCCAGATGGCCGGCGAACTGATGGGGCTGGACGGCATCGGCACCGGCAACCACAACTGCGACGCCCGCGCGCTGGAAGACAGCGAGGTGTGCGTGATTCCGTTCAACCGGCTGTCCGAACTGTCGCGCGAGATCGACACGCTGCAGCATCACTTCCACAAGGTGATGAGCCGCGAAATCGTGCGCGATCAGGCGGTCATGATGCTGCTCGGCACCATGCGCGCCGAAGAACGGCTGGCCGCCTTCCTGGTGAACCTGTCGCAGCGCTTCGCGTCGCGCGGCTATTCGGCCACCGAATTCAATCTGCGCATGACGCGCGAGGAAATAGGCTCCTACCTCGGCCTGAAGCTGGAAACCGTGAGCCGCGGCCTGTCGCGCCTGCAGGACGAAGGTTTGCTGTCGGTCAGCAACAAGAACATCCGCATCCACAAGCTGGACGACCTGAAAAAGGCGATGAGCCCGCGCTGCTGAGATCGGGCGGCCCGTTTCATGATGCACTGAAGGCGCCGTGAGGCGCCTTTTTCATGTGCGGACAGCGGATGAGGAACCCGCCGGAACGGCGGCCGTAGGGTGAGCAGGCCAACGGCCTGCGCACGCGGACCGCACCACAATCATGCTTACGTGACCCGCCGCGACAGCGTGCGCTCGCCAGCGAGCACACCCTACCCGGGAATCCGACGGTCTTCCCTGCACCTCGAATCGCGCAGCACGAAGGCCGTAGGGTGTGCAGGCCAATGGCCTGCGCACGCGGACCGCGGAAGTCTGGTGTCCGTCACCTGCAGACGCGAGCGAAGGCGTGCAGCACCGCATCCGCCGCATCGGCGCGCAGGCAATCGATGCGCTGGTCGATCTGCATCGAGCGCAGCCAGGTGATCTGCCGCTTGGCCAGCTGCCGCGTGGCGTAGATGCCGGTGTCGCGCAGCGTGGTGGCATCGGTTTCGCCTTCCAGAAAACTCCAGGCCTGCCGGTAGCCGACGCAGCGCATCGACGGCAGGCCCGGGTCGAGGCGGTATCGGGCACGCAGCGCACTCACCTCGTCGACCAGCCCCTGCGCCAGCATCTGGTCGAAACGCTGAGCGATGCGGGCATGCAGCCAGGCGCGGTCCGACGGCTCCAGCGACAGCACGGTGAGCGGCGGCAGCGGTGCGTCGTCCTCGCGCTTCGCATAGCTTTCGGCCAGCGGACGGCCGGTGAGGGTGACGATTTCCAGCGCGCGCTGAATGCGCTGCGCGTCGGTGGGCTTGAGCCGGGCCGCGGCGTCCGGGTCGAGCGCGGCCAGTTCGGCGTGCAGCGCCGGCCAGCCCTGTTCCGCCGCGCGCGCATCGATGTCGGCGCGCAAGCCCGCGTCCGCCTCCGGCAGATCCGACAAGCCCTCGCGCAGCGCCTTGATGTACAGCATGGTGCCGCCGGCCAGCAGCGGAATGCGGCCGCGCGCGTGGATGTCGCCGATCAGCCGCCGCGCGTCCGCGGCGAAGCGCGCGGCCGAATACGCCTCTTCCGGCGACACGATGTCGATCAGGTGATGCGGGCACAGCGCCTGTTCCTCCGCCGAGGGCTTGGCGGTGCCGATGTCCATGTCACGGAACACCAGCGCCGAATCCACGCTGACCAGTTCGATCGGCAGCGCCTGCGCGATGCGGGCCACCGCCGCGGTCTTGCCGCTGGCGGTCGGGCCGAGCAGCACCAGGACCGGCGGCGCGGATGCGGGCGCAGACGAATCGGCCATGTCAGCGACCGCGCATGAACAGGCGGTCCAGTTCGGCCATGCTGAGCTGCACCCAGGTCGGCCGGCCGTGATTGCACTGGTCAGCGCGTTCGCAGGCTTCCATGTCGCGCAGCAGCGCGTTCATTTCGGGCAGCGTGAGCAGGCGGTTGGCGCGCACCGCGCCGTGGCAGGCCATGGTGGCGAGCAGTTCGTTGCGCCGCCGCTCGACCACCTGGCTGGCCGGCGCCTCGCGCAGTTCCTCAAGCAGGGCACGCAGCAGCGCCCCGGTGTCCGCGCGCGCCAGCAGCGCCGGCACCGCGCGCACCATCAGTTCGTTCGGGCCGGCCTGACCGATGTCAAAACCGAGTTTTTCCAGCACGTCGGCGTATTCAAAGGCGGTCGCCACTTCGCGCGCGCTCATCGCCAGCACTGCCGGAATGAGCAGGCGCTGCACCGCCGGCTCGCCTTCGAGCACCTTCTTCAGCTGTTCGTACAGGATGCGCTCGTGCGCCGCGTGCATGTCCACCAGCACCAGACCGGCGGCGTTCTGCGCCAGCACATAGACGCCCTGCAACTGGGCCAGCGCGAAGCCCAGCGGCGGCGCATCGGCCTGCTGGGCCGGCAGGTCGGGGCGTGCGGCCGGCGCGAGCGCAGCCGGTGACGTGGCAAAACCGCCGGCAGCCGGCGCGTCCTGACGGACGAAATCGAAATAGCGCGCCAGCGGCTGCTCCAGCGCCATACCCTGCTGCTGCGACGGCCACGGCGCCTGGAAGACCGGCTGCATGCCGGTCGATGCCGGTGGCGGCTGCGACGCAGCGGCCGCGCCCACCTGAATCGACGGCGCCAGCGCGCGCTCGACCGCGTGGAACACGAACTGGTGAACGCCGCGCGAAT
This sequence comes from Methyloversatilis universalis EHg5, assembly GCF_000378945.1. Lineage (GTDB taxonomy): Bacteria > Pseudomonadota > Gammaproteobacteria > Burkholderiales > Rhodocyclaceae > Methyloversatilis > Methyloversatilis universalis_A. The sequence goes on from NZ_KB900539.1 coordinate 3,068,705, forward strand.
CGCGGAAGCGCACTTCGGTCTTGGCCGGATGCACGTTCACATCGACCGCACGCGGATCGAGTTCGATGAACACCGCATAGGCCGGGTGGCGCGCGCCGTGCAGCACGTCGGCGTAGGCCTCGCGCAGCGCGTGCGCGAGCAGGCGGTCGCGCACGAAGCGGCCATTCACGAAACAGTACTGCGCATCGCGCCCGGCGCGCGAAAAGGCGGGCTGCGCGGCGAAGCCGCTGACCCGGATCTGGCCGGCATCGGCCTCGACCTGGCGGGCGTGCTGCATGAATTCGTCGCCCAGCAGCGCGCGCACCCGGCTCGCCATGTCGCCGGCCGGCAGGCGCTGCATCAGGCGGCCGTTGTGCATGAGCTGGAACGCCACCTGCGGCACCGACAGCGCGATGCGACCGAACACGTCGTCACAGTGGCCGTACTCGGTCTGTTCGGTACGCAGGAATTTCCGGCGCGCCGGCGTGTTGTAGTAGAGATCGGCCACGTCGATCACGGTGCCGGCATCGAGCGCGGCCGGTTCGACCTCGCCCTCGTTGTCGATGCGCCAGGCATGGGCGCTGCCAGTCTCGCGGCTGGTGATGCTGACGCGGGCGACGCTGGCGATCGACGCCAGCGCCTCGCCGCGGAACCCCATGGTGGCCACCGCTTCGAGGTCGTCCAGCGAGGCGATCTTGGAGGTGGCGTGCCGGGCCAGCGCCAGCGGCAGGTCTTCGCGCGGCATGCCGCAGCCGTCGTCAGCCACCCGCAGCCGCTTTACGCCGCCGCCTTCGAGCTGCACGCGGATGTCGCGGCTGCCGGCGTCCAGACTGTTTTCCAGCAGTTCCTTCAGCACCGAAGCCGGCCGCTCGACCACTTCGCCGGCGGCAATCTGGCTGATCAGCAGGTCGGGCAACAGACGGATGGCGGGCATGAGGGGGGGCACGGCCGGGCGCGCGGGACGGGATTCGGACCGCGATTCTACGGGCCGCAATACGCATCCGCTATCATCAGCGCTCGTTTTCAGCCGGCCCCGACATGGAACTGCTCGCCACCTTCATCGACCTCATGCTGCACCTGGACAAGCACCTCGCGGTGCTGGTCGCCAACTACGGCGCCTGGGTGTACGCCATCCTGTTCATCATCGTGTTCTGCGAAACCGGCCTGGTGGTGACGCCTTTCCTGCCCGGCGATTCGCTGCTGTTCGTGGCCGGCGCGCTGGCGGCCGCAGGCGGCATGCACATCGGCCTGCTCATCGTGCTGCTGGTGATCGCGGCGGTACTGGGGGACGCGGTGAACTACTCGATCGGCGCCTGGTTCGGCCCCAAGGTGTTCCGCTGGGAAAATTCGCGCTTCTTCAACCGCGAAGCGTTCGACCGCACGCACGGTTTCTACGAGAAGCACGGTGGCAAGACGGTCATCATCGCGCGCTTCATGCCGCTCATCCGCACCTTCGCGCCCTTCGTGGCCGGGGTGGCGCAGATGAGCTACGCGCGCTTCGCGCTGTTCAACGTGACCGGTGCGGTGATCTGGGTGGTGTCGCTGTCGCTGGCGGGTTACTGGCTCGGCAATCAGCCCTGGGTCAAGCAGAACCTGACCCTGGTCATCCTCGCCATCATCGCGATATCACTTGCGCCACTGGCAGTGGCCTGGGTGAAGTCGAAACTGGGTTCGAAAGCCGTGACGCAGCCGGATCAGGCAGCCTGATGCGCGGCCAGCAGGCTTCGAGCGCCACACTGTAGCGCTCGGCGCCGGCGACGATCACCACCACGCCTGCGCGCTGCACATCAGCCAGCAGGTGTTCCGCCTTCAGGCCGCTGCGGGCGTTGGCTTCGCGGCCAAAGGCGACTTCGGCGCCCTCGCCCAGATGCAGGTAGAGCAGCGCCGCGTGTTCGCGCGCCTGCTGCAGCGAAGGCCGCCACTGGTCAGACGTGATCGGCTCGTCATTGGCCGCCTCGAGTTCGACCCGCATCAGCGGCTGGTCGCGCAGCCGAGCCAGCGCCATCGCCAGCGCGTCGCACTGCACGTCCTGGCCGCCGCAGATGAGCACGCCGCCGTGATCGACGCGCGCCAGCGTGCGCAGCAGCTGGCCAAAGCGCCGGCTGCCTGCCTTCACACCGGGAGCGCGTACCCGTTCGAGCGGTTCCATCTTCATTGCGGCATCGATTCCTTCAGGGGCTGCATCGGACCCTTCATCCGCTTCGCGGCGGGGTCCCACACACTGCCCGGGTTGTCGTACGCTGTCGGTCATGGACCTTATGACAGCCTGCAAGTCGATTCTGCGCGCGCTCTGTTGCGCCGCGATAGCCAACTTGATCACGGGCTGTTCGGGCACCGGCCAGAAACCCGCGCCAGTGGCCGATTCCATGCATCCTAAACAGATTGTTAAAAGTGACATCGACCGGGTTCTGGAGGCTCATCACCGGGAAGTGTTCGCCAGTCTTGAGCGTCTGGCCGACAAGCTGTACAGGCGCAATCCGCGCGAATGGCGACGCGCCGGGCTGGACAGCCGCGAGGCAGCAATGGCCCGGCTGTTCGCCGCGCAGCATGACTGGCGGCTGAAGGAATTCGACGGCCGGCGCGGCATCGAGGTGATGCGCATGGCGTTCGCTGCCGACTTCGGCGGCGACCGGGTGGCCGCGCTGATCGCCGGCATGGGCGGCATGATCCAGACCGCATGGGGCGACCGCAGCGAACTGTTCATCATGGACGAGCTGGACCCGCAGTCGCTGTCGAACTGCGCGCGCAACCTCGAGATCGCCGCCTGGAAACTGGCCCAGTCGCGCGACGAGGCCGGCAACCTGCTGCTGCTGTCCAACGAGATCGGTGCCGACGGCACGCGCAACCTCAGTTTCGAGCGCGAGATCGGCAAAATGATAGGCTGGCTCGACATGAGTTCGACCATCGTCGCCGACAAGAACCGGCGGGTGGTCACCCGCATCCTGCAGTCGCTGGCCACCGCGGTCTTCCTGCCGGTCCGGTGAGCGGAGACGCCAGCCGCCGGGCGGCTGGGCGATAATCGCGCCTTGATCCACCCGATCCGGCCCGGTGCCGGCGCCCCATGAAATCCGTCGTCATCCTCATTTCCGGCCGCGGCAGCAATATGCGCTCCATCGTCGAGGCCGGCCTGGCCGCCGACATCCGCGCGGTGATCAGCAACCGGCCGGACGCCGCCGGTCTGGACTACGCCCGCGAGCGCGGCATCGCCACCGCGGTGGTCGACCACAAGCGCTACCCGGACCGCGACCACTTCGACCGCGCGCTCGCCACCGAGATCGACCGCCACGCCCCGGATCTGGTGGTGCTGGCCGGCTTCATGCGCATCCTGACGCCGGAATTCGTCAATCACTACAGCGGCCGCATGATCAACATCCATCCGTCGCTGCTGCCTGCCTTTACCGGCCTGCACACCCACCGGCGGGCGATCGAGGCCGGCTGCCGCGTGGCCGGCGTGACCGTGCACTTCGTGACCGGCGAACTGGATGGCGGCCCCATCGTCGCCCAGGCGGCGGTGCCGGTACTGGCCGGCGACGACGAAAACACACTGGCCGCCCGCGTGCTGAAGCAGGAACACGTGCTCTACCCGCAGGTGGTGCGCTGGTTCGTGGACGGACGGCTCAGCCTGCGCGACGGCCGCGCGGTGCTGACCGGCGACGCCACCCCTGGCGACGCCGCGCTGTGCGTTCCGGGTGCGGATGACTGAGCCGCTGTCCCGCCCGCGGCTGGCGATCGCGCTGGCCGTGTCGCTGCTGCTGCACCTGCTGCTTGTCGGCGGCCTGCGCGGCATCGACCACACGGCTGAGCCAGATGACGGACCCGTCATCCACGCCGCGCTGGTCGCCCCCCCGCCACCGCCCCCACCCGAGCCGGAACCGGTACCCGCCGCCCGCCCTGCTCCGAAAGCCCCACCCAAGGTGCGCCGACCCCGTTCCGTGCCTCCGGTCAGCGAACCGGTCGATGGCACCGCCGCCGCTTCGCCGGCCAGTCAGCCCGCGCTGTCGGCAAGCGACGACGGCGTGGCAGCCGATGCCGGCACCGGTGCGCGCGACCAGGCCGGCGAAGACCACATGCCACCGGTCGGCGACGACGCGGTGGCGATGAAGCCGCAGGACGTGCTGCCGGGCGAGGCGAAGATCGAATTCGAGGTGTATCGCGGCGACGCGCTGCGCATCGGTGAAAGCCGCTACCACTGGGTGCACGACGGCCAGCGCTACCGGATGGACACGGTGACCGAAACCACCGGCCTGGCCGCGCTGCTAAAGCCCCTGCGCATCGATCAGCGCAGCGAAGGCGAACTGGCCGATGATGGCCTCAGACCGCAGCGTTTCAGCCAGATATCCTCTTCCGGCAAGCCGCCGGAAGAAACCGTGGTTTTCGACTGGGCCGGCAGTCGGGTTATGCTCCGCAGCGGCGCGAAAACCATGGACGAAGCGCTGACGCCCGGTGCGCAGGACATGGCCAGCCTGTGGCTGGAGGTGATCTGGCGTGCCCAGTACGGCGGCAGCTTCGATTTTGCGGTGGCGACCGGCCGCCGCTACAGCCCGCGCTGGTTCGTGCCGGACGAGGACAGCAGCAGCCTGGAAACCGGCCTTGGCCGCCTGCTGGTCAAGCGGGTGGCCATGCGCGCCCTGCCCGGCGACAACCAGATCGAGGTGTGGCTGGCCCCCGATCTGCGCTGGCTGCCGGTGCGCATCCGCTACACCGACCGCAAGGGCGATGTGTACGACCAGCGCGTGCGTCGCATCGAATACGACCAGCGGACGCTGACAGCCACCTCGTCCGCCCCCACCGGCAGCGCGTCGCCCTCAGGCTCCGCGCCCGCCCCCGATTCAGACCTTCCGATCTTCCTGCGATGAAACCGAACGAAAAACTGATTGATGCCACCGCCGACGTGCTGGGCCGACTGCTGCGCTTCGAATACCCGGCCGACGGCGTGCTGTCCGCCTATTTCCGCGAACAGCGTGCGCTGCAGTCTCGCGACCGCGCCTTCATCGCCGAACACGCCTATCTGGTGCTGCGCCGGCTGCGCTGGCTGCGCGCCGTCGCCGGCGAGCACGCCGGTGCGCGCAAGCTGCTGATCGCCGCGCTGGCCCGCATCCAGGGCCTGGGCGTCAAGCAGCTGGCACCGCTGGTGTCGCGCAAGGAAGCGGAATGGCTGGAAACGCTGGCACAGAGCAAGGCGGACGAACTGTCGCTGGGCGAACGCACCGACCTGCCGGACTGGGTGATCGAGCGGCTGTCGGCGCAGATGGACGAAGCGGCGCTGCTGTCGCTGGCGCGCGCGCTGAACCAGCAGGCGCCGCTGGACCTGCGCATCAACCTGATGAAGTCCGACCGCGAGGCGGTCATGGCGACGCTCGCCAACAACGGCATCGTCGCCGAGCCGGGTCGCTGGTCGCCGTGGGCGCTGCGCCTGAACGAGCGCCCGTCGCTGTCGAAGAACCCGCTGTACGAGAAGGGCATCATCGAGGTGCAGGACGAAGGCAGCCAGCTGCTGGCGCTGCTGCTGGCGCCGCGACGCGGCGAAATGGTGGTCGATTTCTGCGCCGGTGCCGGCGGCAAGACGCTGGCCATCGGCGCCATGATGCGTTCGACCGGCCGGCTGTACGCCTTCGACGTGTCGGAAAAGCGGCTGATCAAGATGCGGCCGCGGGTGGCACGCTCGGGTCTGTCCAATGTGCACCCGGTGCTGATCGACAGTGAAGCCGACACCAAGGTGAAGCGTCTGGCCGGCAAGATAGACCGGGTGCTGGTCGATGCGCCCTGTTCCGGCCTGGGCACGCTGCGCCGCAACCCTGACCTCAAGTGGCGGCAGACGCCGCAGGCGGTGACCGAACTGGTGGCCAAGCAGGCAGCCATCCTGGCCGGAGCGTCGCGCCTGGTGAAGGCCGGCGGACGGCTGGTGTACGCCACCTGCAGCCTGTTGAACGAAGAGAACCGCGGCGTGGTCGATGCTTTCCTGGCCAGCCACCCGGATTTCGTCCGCGTGCCGGTCAACGCGCTGCTGGCGGCTGCGCGGATCGAACTCGATACCGGTGTCGATCTCGAACTGCGCCCCGATCTGCACGGCACCGACGGTTTCTACGCCGCCGTGCTGGAACGTCGCGGCGCGGACGACAAACAGAAAGAACACAGTGAGGAATGAGGCGTGAAAGATAGTCTGCGCGGCGCGCTGTTCGCTGCCCTGCTGCTGGCCGCGGCACCGCTGAGTGCCGGCAGCACGCTGCCGGCGGAAGGCAAGGTCGAGGTGGCCTTCGCCCCCTGGGACGATGTGGAGCGGCTGGTGATGGACCAGATCGACGGTGCCCGCCAGGCCATCTACGTGCAGGCCTACACGCTGACCAGCCGCAACATCGCGAAAACCCTGATCGCTGCCGCCGAGCGCGGTGTGAAGGTCGAAGTACTGGCCGACCGCGACAAGGTGCTGAAGGACGAACGCAGCGCGGTGCCGCGCATGGCCGGCAACGGCGTGAGCGTATGGCTGGACGGCAACTACGCCGCCGCCCATAACAAGGTGATGGTGGTCGATCCGGACGGTCGTGAGCCGGTGGTGGTCACCGGCTCGTACAACTTCAGCTACTCCGGCAAGAGCGAGAACGCGGAAAACGTGATGGTGGTGAGCGGACACCGTGCGCTGGCCCGGACCTATCTGGACAACTGGAAGCGCCACCGCGCGAAATCGGTCAGCTTCACCGAAGCGGTGATGGCACATCAGGCGGCCGAGCGTGCCGGGGAAGCCACCGCACGATGACGGAAATCTCGTTTGAAGCACTGATGCGCCTGCTGGGCCAGGACAGCACCCGCATCGAACTGGCGGTCATCGTCGGCTGCCTGTTGCTGGCCGGCCTGCTGAGCCGGCTGATCAAGCGTCGCCAGCGCGCCAAGACCGATTACGACAGTCTGGGCGCGGCTGCCCGACTGGGTATCGACGGCCTGCAGCGCCTGCTGTTCCCGCTGACCGGCATGGCCACCCTGACCGCCGCCCGCGCCCTGTACGGTGCGCTGCACCAGCCGCCGGTGCTGATGCATCTGGTGATCGCCATGCTGGTGGCGATGGGCGTGATCCGGATGATCGTGTATGCGCTGCGCCAGGTGTTCTCGCCGGCCGGCTGGCTGAGCACCTTCGAATTCCTGATCAGTCTCACCATCTGGAGCGCCTGGGCACTGCACGCACTGGACATCCTGCCCGAGGTGATCGACTGGCTGGACAGTCAGCAGGTGGCGCTGGGCAAGCAGAAGCTGTCGCTGTGGGCGCTGCTTCAGGGCGGCGCCTGGGTGCTGGTGACGCTGATCGGCGCGATCTGGCTGTCCGGCTCGGTCGAGCGCAAGCTGATGCGGGCGCCGCTGGACAGCAATCTGCGCATCGTGCTGGCCCGCCTGTCCAAGGTGGCGCTCATGTTCCTGGCGCTGATGATCACGCTGCCGCTGGTCGGCATCGACCTGACCGCGCTGTCGGTGTTCGGCGGCGCACTGGGCGTCGGTCTGGGCTTCGGCCTGCAGAAGATCATGGCCAACTACGTGTCCGGCTTCATCATCCTGCTCGATCGCTCGATCCGCATCGGCGACCTCATTTCGGTCGGCAGCGACCGCGGCCAGGTACAGCAGATCACCACCCGCTACACGGTGCTGCGCAGCCCGTCGGGCGTGCAGTCCATCGTGCCGAACGAAACGCTGATCAGTTCGGTGGTGCAGAACGAAGGCCTGTCGGACCGCGAAGTCAGAATGGCAATCACGGTGCAGGTGGGCTACGCCGACGATGTCGAACGCGCGCTGGCGATTCTGGAGGAATGCGCCCGGGTGCATGAGCGGGTGCTGCCCGAGCCTGCACCGCGCGCCTTCCTGCACTCCTTCGGCGACTCCGGCATCAATCTCGAACTGGGCATGTGGATCACCGACCCCGAGAACGGCACGCTGGGCATACGTTCTGCGGTGCAGCTGGAGGTTCTGCGCCGCTTCCGGGCCGAAGGCATTGAAATTCCCTTCCCCCAGCGCGAGATACGTTTACTGAATCCGGCTGACAACGTTGCAGTTTGTGACGCAAAGACTTGACGCTGCGCAAATTGACCGCTAGCCAAGGTCGCGTAGAATCCGCACCTTCAAATACGTGTATCAAGGGACTTCCTGAATGCTGAACGGTCTTATCGACCTGCCCTGGTGGGGCTATATCGTCGTCGCGCTGGTGTTCACTCACATCACCATCGCCGGGGTCACGATCTATCTGCATCGCCACCAGGCGCACCGTGCACTTGAACTGCACGCCATTCCGAGCCATTTCTTCCGCTTCTGGCTGTGGATGACCACCGGCATGGTCACCAAGGAATGGGCCGCCATCCATCGCAAGCACCACGCCAAGTGCGAAACGCCGGAAGACCCGCACAGCCCGCAGGTTCTCGGCATCAAGAAGGTGCTGTTCGAAGGCGCCGAGCTGTACCGCGCCGAAGCGAAGAACACGGAAACCATGCGCCGCTACGGCCACGGCACGCCGGATGACTGGGTCGAGCGCACCTTCTACACCGGCCGTTCCTGGCTGGGCATCCGCCTGATGCTCATCATCAACGTGCTGCTGTTCGGCCCGCTCGGCCTGACGATCTGGGCCGTGCAGATGGCGTGGATCCCGATCTGGGCCGCCGGCGTGGTGAACGGTCTGGGCCATTACATCGGCTACCGCAACTACGACTGCAACGACGCAGCGACCAATCTGGTGCCCTGGGGCATCATCATCGGCGGCGAGGAACTGCACAACAATCACCACTCGTTCGCGACCTCGGCCAAGCTGTCGTCCAAGTGGTACGAGTTCGACATCGGCTGGATGTACATCCGCATCCTGGAAATCTTCGGTCTGGCCAAGGCCAAGAAGACCATTCCGCAGCCGCGTTTCGAAGCGCGCAACGTGATCGACACCCAGACCCTTGAAGCCATCATCACTCACCGTTACGACGTGATGACCCGCTACATGAAGTCGCTGCGCTCGATCTACAACGAAGAGATCGAGAAGCTGCGCAGCAACAATGCGGCGCTGGCCGACAGCGAACGCTTCCAGCGTTTCAAGGGCTGGCTCAACCGCAGCGAGAACGCGCAGCCGGCCAGCGACGACGCCGAGATGGAATCCATGCTGTCGGACAGCAGCCGTCTGGCCACCGTGGATGCGATGCGTCAGGAACTCACCGCGCTGTGGGCCCGCTCCACCGCTTCCAGCGAACAGCTGCTGAAGCAGCTGCAGGACTGGTGCGCACGCGCCGAATCCAGCGGCATCAAGCAGTTGCAGGAGTTTTCGCTGCGTCTCAAGACTTACGCGATCTGATCCGCATACGCCGCACCTGAAAGCCGGAAGTGCTCTGCACTTCCGGCTTTTTACTTGGGTCAAACCAAATGCCGGTGTTTGACTCAAAATAAGGTGTGCCGAGCCGATAGAATCTGCAGGAGCCATGCAGCAGTCTCAGCACGACCGGCACCGTGGCGGTGGCGGTCGATAACAACGAGAAGGAGTCCATGATGTTTCGCCACGTACTCGTACCCATCGACGGTTCCGATCTTTCCCGTGCGGCTGTCAAGCACGCCATCTGCTTCGCCAAGGACGTGAAGGGCCGTGTCACCTTCCTGTACGTGATGAAGGACTATCACGTGTCAGCGCTGCACAGCGAACAGGACGAGGAAAACATCGATCCGGTCGCGCCGAACGACTTCAGCGACGCAATGCGCACCCACGCAGACCGCATCCTGCAGGCCGCACGTGCGGAAGCCACCGACGAAGGTGTTCAGGTGGATACGCTGGCAGTGACCCAGGACGAACCGCACAAGGCCATCATCGAAGTCGCGCTGAAGCGCGAAGCTGACGTGATCTTCATGGCTTCGCACAGCCGTCGCGGTCTGGCCAGCCTGCTGCTGGGCAGCGTGACGCAGAAGGTGCTGTCGAATTCGAAGATTCCGGTGCTGGTGTATCGCTGAAACGCGAAACCGCAGCGCGGAAAGGAGACGGGGGCCCTGCGGCCCCCGTTTTCATTTGCGCCCGACGCAGCGGTCGGCGCAGGCAGGCATCTTTTCCGCCATCCAGGATGAAATGAGGCTGGATGCGCCGGCCACACACCAGAAGCCGAAAAAGCCCAGCGTGTAGGTGGTCAGTGGCGAAAAATGCACCGGCTCGCCGAGCAGGTACAGCTCCTGCGGGTTGATCAGGCTGAAGAAGGCGGTTTCCGCCACCGCCGCGACCAGGAAGGACGGCCAGGACACCAGGGCGAACAGTCGCCCGAAGCGACCGGGTACGCGCCGGGTTTCGACCTGCTCGAAATCGACCTCAGCCACCGTTCGCCTCCACCGTCAGACTGTCCTGCAGACGCCAGGTTTTCGCTTCGTCCTCGATCACCAGCTTCCAGTGGGTCGCCTGCAGCACCTGCACGGTGCCGCTGTAGCGCCCGCCCTCGCCGTCAAACAGCAGATCGCGGTCCAGTTCGCTGCGCGTGGGGTGGATGAACTGCACATGCACCCGCTGCGGCAGCTTCGCCGCATCGGTCATGGTCAGCTTCAGTTCGATGCGCGTCCCCCCGCCATCGGCCGGTGCCGCGGTCAGCCGGGCTTCTACGCCCAGATCGGACGCCGCCTTCTCGCGCTCGATCACGCGATTGATGGTCAGGCCCTGCTTGTAATAGTCGTCCGCCACCAGCGCGGTATTGCCGGTAGCCGCCAGCCAGGTGGTGACGGCGCCAGCCACGATGACGATGGCCGGACCGGCCATCAGGAACCACGGCCAGCGGTGACGGTACCAGGGTGCCTGGACGGAAGGATCGTTGTGCATCGCTCTACCTCGGCTGCAGGAAGGAGGTCTTTTCATGCACCCGGATGTCCGGCGCATCGACCGCCTGCAGATTGAAATGAATTTCGTGCGAGCCCGGCTGCAGCGCTTCGGCGTCGACCCGGACGTGGGCCGGCAGATCGACCGAGCCGGTCGCCGGTACGTCGATCTGTTCCAGGTCGGCGATGGTGGCCCCCGGAATGCCATCGACCGACAGCACGAAGCGGCGATCCACCTCCGAAGTATTCATGATGCGCAACCGATAGACGTTCTCTATACGGCCGCCCTCGACCTCACGCGCCAGCGTGGCACGGTCGCGCAGCACATTCATCTTGACCGGGGTGCGGGTCAGCAGCGACCAGGCGAAGCCGGACACGATGAACAGCAGCAGGCTGGTGTAGAGAATGACGCGCGGACGCAGGATGTGCGCCATCACTTCGCGCCAGCCTTCGTGCGCCGGCTTCTTGTCGAGCAGCGTGCGCTCCGTGGTGTAGGCGATCAGACCGCGCGGGCGGCCCAGCTTGTCCATCACCTGGTCACAGGCGTCGATGCACAGCGCACAGCCGATGCATTCGTACTGCAGGCCGTTGCGGATGTCGATGCCGGTCGGACAGACCTGCACGCACCATTCGCAGTCCACGCAGTCGCCCACGTTCTGCCCCTCGCGCGCCTTCTTCTTGCTGCCACGCGGCTCGCCACGGTTGACGTCGTAACTCACAACCAGGGTGTCCGGATCGAACATGACGCCCTGGAAGCGGGCATACGGGCACATGTACTTGCACACCTGCTCGCGCAAATGGCCGGCGAACACATAGGTGAACACCGCGTAGAAGAACATCCAGAAGCTTTCCCACGAGCCGAGCGAGCCGCTCGCCACTTCAGTGCCCAGTTCGCGGATCGGCGTGAAATAGCCGACGAAGGTGAAACCGGTCCACAGCGCGATCGCTGCCCAGATGCCGTACTTCGCAGTACGCAGGCCGATCTTGCGCGCGCCCATGGGTGCGGCATCCAGCTTCATTCGGGCAGAGCGGTCACCTTCCAGCCGGCGCTCCACCCACATGAAGATTTCGGTATAGACCGACTGCGGACAGGCGTAGCCGCACCAGATGCGTCCGGCGACCGCGGTCACCAGGAACAGCCCCAGCGCGCTGATGATGAGCAGGAAAGCAAGGTAGAGCACGTCCTGTGGCCACAGGACCAGCCCAAAGATGTAGAACTTGCGCTCGACCAGATGGAAGAGCACGGCCTGACGATCGTTCCAGGGCAGCCAGGCCAGGCCGTAGAACACCAGCTGGGTGATCCACACCATGGCCCAGCGCACGGTGTTGAACCGCCCCTGGATGCTGCGCGGCTGTATCTTCTTCCGCGCAGCATAGAGAGACCCCTCGTCCGGCGCCACTTCGGTGATAGGAATCACCCGCGCCCGTTTCGTCTCGGTTCCGGGCGATGGCTCACCGGGAGAGGGGTTTGATGCCATTTACTTCGCTCCGGCTGCGTTGTTCGACAGGCCCCACACATAGGCGGTCAGCAGGTGGATCTTCTTGTCGCCCAGCAGTTCGCCATGCGCCGGCATGTGGCCGTTGCGGCCCTTCTGCACGGTCTGGGTGACCAGCGTTTCAGTACTGCCGTACAGCCAGGTGCCGTCGGTCAGGTTCGGGGCACCGACCATCTGGTTGCCCTTGCCGTCCGCACCGTGGCAGGCCGCGCAGTTGGCACCGAACGTAGCCTTGCCGCGCTGCACGCGCACATTGTCCGAAGTCAGGCCCGACAGCGAACGCACGTAGTGCACCACGTCGCGCAGCTGTTCGCCATCCAGCGTGGTACCGAAGGCCGGCATCGCACCGTTGCGGCCGGTGGTCAGCGTGGTCTTGATCGCTTCCGGCGTGCCGCCGTACAGCCAGTCACCGTCGGTCAGGTTGGGGAAGCCGCGCGAACCGCGGGCATCGGTGCCATGACACTGGGCGCAGTTGTTCAGGAACAGTCGCTGACCCATGGCACGGGCTTCCGGATCGGCCGCCACCTTCTGCACCTCCATCGCGGCATAGCGCTCGAACAGCGGCGCCACCTTGGCTTCGGCCTCCTTCACTTCCTTGTCATAGGCACCGGTCGACGTCCAGGCCAGCTTGCCACTGAAGTTGCCCAGACCGGGATAGGCCGCCAGATAGACCACGGCGAACACGATGGTGATCCAGAACAGCCATACCCACCAGCGCGGCAGCGGGTTATTCCACTCGGCCAGCGTTTCATCCCACTGATGGCCATGCAGTTCGACCTTGCCGCTCGGCCGGGCGCCGCGGTTGGACACGATGATGAACACGCAGAACAGCAGGCTGGCGACGACCAGCACCACCACATACATGTTCCAGAAGTTGTTGATGAAGTCGCTCACTTTTGTTCTCCGGTTTCGGTGTGCGCACGGTCATCGTCGGCGAAGGGCAGCATGGCCGCCTCATGGTGGGCGCGCTGCGCGCCCGGACGCCAGGCCATGACCACGATGGCGACGAAGCAGGCAAAGCCCGCGACGGTGACTGCCGAACGCAGCATATTGATGTCGAGTTCCATGTCTGCCGACCTCAGTTAACCCGCTTGATCGCGGTACCCAGACCCTGCAGGTAGGCGATCAGCGCATCCATTTCAGTCTTGCCCTTGAGCGCTTCGGGCGCGGACTTGATCTGCTCTTCGGTGTAGGGCGTGCCGACCACGGTCAGCGCGCGCATGCGCTGCTCGATGGTGCTGGCATCGACCGGACGTTCCAGCCAGGCGAACGCCGGCATATTGGATTCCGGCACCACATCGCGCGGATTCATCAGATGCACGCGGTGCCACTCGTCGGAATAGCGGCCGCCAACCCGTGCCAGATCCGGGCCGGTACGCTTGGAGCCCCACTGGAACGGACGGTCATAGACGAACTCGCCAGCCACCGAATAGTGGCCGTAGCGCTCGGTCTCGGCGCGGAACGGACGGATCATCTGGGAGTGGCAGTTGTAGCAGCCCTCGCGGACATAGATGTCGCGGCCGGCCAGACGCAGCGGGCTGTAGGGCTCGACGCCCTTTACCGGCTCGGTGGTCGAGTGCTGGAAGAACAGCGGAACGATTTCGACCAGACCACCGATGGCGATGGTGAGCACCGTCAGGATGGCCAGCAGGCCTACATTGCGTTCAATTGCTTCGTGCTTGGATGCAGCCATGATGTCTTTCTCCAGTGATCAGGCGTGCGCGGCAGCAGGCGCCACCACCGGTGCGTTGTAGGGCTTCTTGCCGGCGATGGTCTTCCACACGTTCCAGGCCATCACGAACATGCCGGACAGGAACAGCAGGCCACCGACGAAGCGGATGGTCCAGAACGGATAGCTGTCCTTGACGCTTTCGACGAAGGTGTAGGTGAGCGTGCCGTCGTCGTTGATCGCACGCCACATCAGGCCCTGCATCACGCCTGCGATCCACATCGAGGCGATGTACAGCACCACGCCCAGGGTCGACATCCAGAAGTGCAGGCTGATGGCCGGAATCGAGTACATCTTTTCCTGGCCGAACAGGCGCGGGATCAGGTAGTAGATCGAGCCGATGGAAATCATCGCCACCCAGCCCAGCGCGCCCGAATGCACGTGGCCGACCGTCCAGTCGGTGTAGTGCGACAGCGCATTCACGGTCTTGATCGACATCATCGGACCTTCAAAGGTCGACATGCCGTAGAAGGACAGCGAGGTGATCAGGAACTTCAGGATCGGGTCGGTGCGCAGTTTGTGCCAGGCGCCCGACAGGGTCATGATGCCGTTGATCATGCCGCCCCAGCTCGGTGCCAGCAGGATGAGCGAGAACACCATGCCCAGCGACTGGGTCCAGTCCGGCAGCGCGGTGTAGTGCAGGTGGTGCGGACCCGCCCACATATAGGTGAAGATCAGCGCCCAGAAGTGCACCACCGACAGACGGTAGGAATACACCGGACGCTCGGCCTGCTTCGGCACGAAGTAATACATCATGCCGAGGAAGCCGGCGGTCAGGAAGAAACCGACCGCGTTGTGGCCGTACCACCACTGCACCATGGCGTCCTGCACGCCGGCATAGGCCGAGTAGGACTTCCAGAAGCCGGCCGGGACAGCCGCGCTATTGACCAGATGCAGTACGGCGACGGTCAGGATGAAGCCGCCGTAGAACCAGTTCGCAACATAGATGTGCGAAGTGCGGCGCTTGGCGATGGTGCCGAAGAACACGACCGCGTAAGCCACCCACACCAGCGTGATCAGCACGTCGATCGGCCATTCCAGTTCGGCGTATTCCTTGCCGGAGGTATAGCCCAGCGGCAGCGTGATGGCGGCGGCCACGATGACCAGCTGCCAGCCCCAGAACACGAAGCTGGCCAGCCAGGGGGCGAACAGCCGGGTGTGACAGGTGCGCTGCACCACGAAAAAGGAGGTCGCCATCAGCGCGCAGCCGCCAAAGGCGAAAATCACTGCATTGGTATGCAGCGGCCGCAGTCGGCCGAAGTGAAACCACTCACCGACATTCAGTTGCGGCCAGACCAGCTGGGCGGCGATCACCACACCGACCAGCATGCCCACAATGCCCCACACGACCGTCATCAGTGCGAACTGCCGCACCACCTGATAGTCATAGGTGCCGTGAACGGACCCCATTGCTTCTGTTTTCATTTTTGCCTGCTCCCACATTGAAATTGCACCGCCACGCCCATACGGGCGCACGCACGCATGATCCGGCCGGAAGGTTATGTGTTCGCCCGCGCCGGGGTCTTGACCCACGTCAAGCGGCCGACCGATCGCCCCTGGCGCCGACACCGGCGCAGCAATGCACCCCGCATGATCGACCGCGAATCATATTGCACACCCATCAATTCCGGAACAAACCTCCGATCAAATCAATTTACTGATCCTGATTCGCGCCTTATCATTCCGATTCCACAAACGACGGAGACAATCAGATGTCCGGCCAGAGCTACGATGAATTGATGGCAAAGATCGCCGAACTTCAGCAACAGGCGGAAGCGGTGCGCCGGGCGGAACTCGAAGCCGTGATCGCCGACGTCCGCGCAAAGATCAGAAAATACAATCTGAGCGCCGCCGATGTGGGTCTTTCCGGCGGTGGTTCCGCACGCAAGCCGGCTCGTCCGGCTTCGGCAAAGATCAAGATCGCCCCGGGCAAATACCGCAATCCGGCCACCGGTGAAATCAAGGAAGTCGGTGCCGCCGGTCGCAAGCCGGGCTGGCTGACCGCCCTCGGTGCGGATGAGCTGGCTGCCGCCCGCGTCGGTTGATCCGGTTTTTCCGGAAATGAAAAAGGCACCGCAAGGTGCCTTTTTCATTTATTCGCCCCCGCAGCAGCGGCCGCCTCTTCCTTCAGCGCACGACGCAATATCTTTCCGACATTTGTTTTAGGCAATTCGGAGCGGAATTCAACCTGCCGGGGAATCTTGTAGGCGGTCAGCTGGGTGCGGCAATGGGCAATCACCGCCTCGGCGGTCAGGGCCGGATCTCGACTGACCACGAATACCTTCACCACTTCTCCGGAATGGATATCCGGCAAGCCGATGGCACAGCATTCGAGCACGCCTGCGCAGGCCGCCACCACGTCTTCGACCTCATTAGGATAGACGTTGAATCCGGACACCAGAATCATGTCCTTCTTGCGATCGACGATACGCACGAAACCATCGGTATCCATGGTCGCCACATCTCCGGTACGCAGGAAGCCGTCAGCGGTCATCACCTGGGCAGTCTCCCCGGGTCGCCGGTAATAGCCTTTCATGACCTGGGGCCCGCGCACGCACAGTTCGCCCGCCTCGCCCAGCGTCACTTCATCGCCGCCATCATTGCGAATCGAGATTTCGGTCGACGGTATCGGCAGTCCGATGGCGCCGTTGAATTCCTTCTGGTCCGGCCGGTTGATGCAGACCGCCGGCGACGTTTCGGTCAGGCCATAGGCTTCGATCAGCGGATGACCGGTCACCGCCTGCCAGCGTTCGGCCACCGTACGCTGCACCGCCATGCCACCGCCCAGCGATACCCGCAGGCCGGAAAAATCCAGCGCGGCAAAACCCGGATTGTTCAGCAGTGCATTGAACAGCGTATTCACGCCGGTCATCACGGTGAAACGGTACTTGGCCAGTTCCTTCACGAAGCCGGGAATGTCGCGCGGATTGGTGATCAGCACATTGGTGGCGCCCAGTTTCAGGAACACCAGACAGTTCGCGGTCAGCGCGAAGATGTGATACAGCGGCAGCGCGGTGATCACCAGCTGCGGGCCGCTCAGGAAAGGGCGTATCCAGGCGTCCGCCTGCATCATGTTGGACACGATGTTGCGGTGGGTGAGCATCGCGCCCTTGGCCACGCCGGTGGTGCCGCCGGTGTACTGCAGGAAGGCGATGTCTTCGTGCACCACGTTCACCGGGTTCAGCGCATGGCCGCGGCCCAGCTTGATCGCATCGTTGAAGCGCACCGCGTCCGGCAGGCTGTACGACGGCACCATTTTCTTCACGTGCCGCACCACCGCGTTGACGATCCAGCCCCGGGGCACGCCCAGCAGGTCGCCGATGGCGGTCACGATGACGTGGCGCACCGCGGTACGCGCGATCACGCGCTGCAGCGTGGACGCGAAGTTTTCCAGCACCAGGATGACTTCGGCACCGCTGTCGTTGAGCTGGTGCTCCAGTTCGCGCGGCGTGTAGAGCGGGTTGCAGTTCACGATGGTGTAGCCGGCGCGCAGCGCGCCGAACATCGCGACCGGGTACTGCAGCACGTTGGGCATCATGATGGCGACCCGGGAACCGGGCGCCAGACCGACCGTGGACTGGAGATAGGCAGCAAACGCGGCACTCAGCCGGTCAAGCTCGGCATAGGTCATCGCGTGGCCCATGCAGACATAGGCATCGCGCTCCGCGTACTCGCGGCAGCTGCGCTCGAACACCTCGCCGACCGACACGAATTCCGACGGATCTATCTCGGTCGGAACCCCCCGGGGGTAGCTTTTCAGCCACACCTTCTCCATCACCGCCTCCTCGCCTCTTCATGGCGCCGCCGGATCATGGCCGACGCGCGCTGTCTGGTGGATGGACCTGCGGCGGACGTTCAGCCCGACAGGTCTTCCATCGGCCAGTCGCGGATATAGCTCTTGAGCATGCGGTTCTCGAAGCTCTGTTCTTCGAGCATCGCACGCGCCACGTCATGGAAGGACAGCACGCCCATCAGGGTGTCACCTTCCATGATGGGCAGGTAACGGCAGCGGTTTTCCAGCATGAGCCGGCGCAGTTCGTCCACTTCCATGTCCGGATGCGCGGTCGCCGGTTCGCGCTGCATCACCGCCGACACGCTCATCGCCTGCCAGTCGCCGCCGGCCGAACGCACCGAGCGCAGCACTTCGCGGAAGCTCAGCATGCCGACCATGCGGCCGTGCTCCATCACCACCAGCGAACCGACATCAAGGTCGGTCATGGTCACCACTGCATTGCCCAGGGTCTGCTGCGGCGCCACCGTGTACAGCACGGTGCCCTTGATGCGCAGGATTTCATGTACTTGCATGTCTTCACTCACCTTCTTCGCTCACTGCGGCCACTCTCCTCACCACCACGCGGACAAAAGGCCCGCGCAGCGAATGACCCTGCGCCGATGGTAGTCAAAAGCGACCGGAGCGCAAAGCGCGACGGCATCAGATCAGGATGTCGACCCGGCCGTCGGCGCGCAGGAGTGCGGCACGCAGCGGCTTGCCCGGCCTGATGGCCCTCACCGCGTCAGCATATCGGGTGAGCTGGTCTACATAGGCCTGAGCATGCACGCCGTCGCCGCCGCTCTTGTAATCAAGCACCCACAGCGCGTCGTCGAATTCGACCAGGCGGTCGATGCGACCAAGGCTGCCATCCGGCAGCACGAATTCGATTTCGCAGGCCGCCCACAGGTGTTCCGCCGGATCGAAGAAGCGGCGCAGCGCCGGGCTGTCAACCAGCGCCCGCGCGGTACGCTCCAGCTCGGCCCAGCGGGCGGCATCGAAACCGGTTGCCCGCGCCGGCGGCGGCTCTCCGCTGGCCAGCGCCTCCAGCCAGGCGTGCAGACCGGTGCCCCAGCGCTGCTCGTCAGTCAGCGCCATGGACGGCCGGCGTTCGCCGACCGGCGGCAGGGCCGGCATGTCGGGCACCGGTGCGACCGGCGGCGGCGAAGCGGGGGCATCGAAGGCCTCGTCGACATCGCCGAACGCAAGCTTCGCCCCGCCTTCCTCATCTCGCATTCCGCCCTCGCCGCTGGTCGCCGCTTCGGCCAGCCGGGTCAGCCAGTTGTCGGCATCGCCACCTCGGCTCGGGCTGACACCGCTGGCAAACAGGAACTGGCGGGCACGGGTGACCGCCACGTAGAGCAGATTCGCGTCCTCGCGCGCGGCAGCACGCGCCTCGGCTTCGATGAAGGGCTGACGCACACTGCCCAGGCTGTCCTTGCGATGCAGCAGAGACAGATGCGCCGGCGCCGGGGCGCCGGGCGGCCAGGCCAGCAGCACGCGCGGACCGCTGTCGGCGCGCGGCCGGGCGATCGCGTCAGCCAGCCACACGATGGGCGCTTCCAGCCCCTTGGCCGCATGCACGGTGAGCACCCGCACCCGGCCGCGCGCCGGGTCCTCGCCCTGAATCAGGCCTTCATCCGGCGCTTCGTCGTCCTCGTCGCGCAGCCGCGACAGCTCGTCGAGGAAGCGCGGCAGGCTGGGGTAGCGGCCGCTGTCCACCCGCAGCGCCAGTTCGATGAAGGCTTCCAGATTGGCCCGCACGCCGGGCCAGGCCATCGCATCCACGGTGGCGGCGTAGCGCGCCAGCAGTTCGCCCTGATGAAACACCCGATCGAGCAGGTCATGCACCGGCAGCCGCACCGACGCCGCCAGCCAGCCGGACAGCAGCGCTGCCGCACGCGTGCAGCCGGGGTCATCGCTGGCGTGGCGCAGCGCGCCCCACAGCGAGCCGCCGTCGCCGGTCAGCCGCAGCAGCTGCGTGTCGCTGAACGCGAACAGCGGGCTGCGCAGCACATGGGCCAGCGACAGCGCATCGGCCGGCGCCGACAGGAAACGCAGCAGCGCCTGCAGGTCGGACGCCTCCAGGGTATCGAGCAGACGACCGCGGCTGGCACCGAAATACGGGATGCCGTAGGCGCGCAGCGCCGCCTCATACACCGCCAGGCCAGTGCGCCGGCGCAGCAGGATCATCATGTCGCCGTAATGGGCGGCGCGCGGCCGGCCGGTATGCGGATCACGCACCGTCTGCCGGCCCGCCATCGCCCTGAGCCGGGCGCACATCGCGTCCGCCTCGCGCCGGCGCCGGCTGTCCTCGGCCGCCGGACGCGGCGTGTCGAGCGGGTCGCGCACCGCCGCCTCGGCAGGCGCGGCACTGTCCGACGCCGCCTCGCTGTCGTGGCCGAACGGCGGCAGCACGGTGACCGCGCCGGGCAAACCGTGCTGCGCGGTGGTGTGCGGGGCAAAACCTTCGAATACCGGATGAGCGCCGAACAGCGCGTTCACCACCGACACCACCGCCGGGCTGCTGCGACGGGTTTCGTTGCGCCTGAGGTCGATGGCGCCGAAGCGCTCGGCGAAGGCGGTTCGCGCGTGGGCAAAGATGCGCGGGTCGGCGCGGCGGAAACGGTAGATGGACTGTTTCGGATCGCCCACCACGAACACCCGCGGCTGCACCTGGTCCGGCGCGTAGGCATCCAGCCAGTGCATCAGCACCTGCCACTGCAGCGGATTGGTGTCCTGGAATTCGTCCAGCAGCAGATGGGTGTAGCGCGCATCCAGACGCGCCTGCACGAAGGGGCCGGTCTGCGGGTCGGCCAGCAGCCGGGCGGCGTGCCATTCGAGGTCGCCGAAATCCAGCGTGCCGGCGGCGCGCTTCACCTGATCGTAGGCGTCCAGCATGGCCACCGCTGCGCGCAGCGCGTGGCTGTTCAGCACACAGGCGGCCCGGTCCTCGACCTCGCCGGCGCAGCGCAGCAGGCGCTCGATGCAGGCTTCGAACAGCTGCTGCGTGCGTTCGGCGGCGCCGATCTTTTCCATCGACTTGCCCGGCTTGAAGGCGGTCGGCAGGCCGGCTTTCGTAAGCAGTTCGGCACGCAGCGCAGCGTGGAAGCCGGCGGCATCAGCCAGCCCCAGCGCCTGTTCGAGCGTCACCGCGCGGCGCTGCTGCGCGTCGGTGCCCTGGCCCAGCAGGCGGGCGAATTCGGTCAGCGCCGCCCGCAGCGCCGCGTCCTCGAACAGCGTGACGAGCGGATCGGCGCCGTCGGCACCGAAGCACTGCGCCAGATGCGCCAGCACCGCGTCCAGATCACCGCCGCAGGCCGCCTGCCAGGCTTCCCACTCCGCCCGGCGGTCGATCAGCGCGGACGCCAGCGCGCGGGTGCCGCCCAGACCGGTCTGGTTCAGCAGCCAGCGCAGCGACTGCGCCAGTTCGCCGTCCTCGTCCCGGCCGGCGCGGCGCATCAGCCCGCCCCAGGCCTGATCGCGCAGGCGGGCAGTGCGTTCGGCCAGTTGCATGCCGCCCAGACCGGCGGACAGCGGCGCCGCCCCCAGCAGCGACGAGAACCAGCCGTGGAAGGTGTTGATCGTGAGTCCGGGCCGGGCGCGGATGACGGTTTCGAGCAGGCCGCGCGCACGCGCGATCTGTGCGTCGCTGCGGGCGGCGCCACGCAGGGCGAGGAATTCGCCCACCCAGGCATCGTCCGCCACCGCCAGCTCACCCAACCAGTGCAGCAGACGTTCCTCGATTTCCCGCGCCGCCTTGCGGGTGTAGGTAATGGCGAGTATCTGGCCCGGCGGCACGCCGTCGAGCAGCAGCCGGATCAGGCGCGACACCAGGGTCCAGGTCTTGCCGCTGCCGGCGCAGGCCTCGACCACCACGCTGCAGGCCGGATCGAGCGCGCGCAGTGGATCGTGCGCCGGGATATGGGTGCTCATGCCAGCCAGTCCTTGCGACACAGCCCGCGCATGCTGCAGTACTGGCAGGCGGCTTCATCTCCGTTCGCCGGCAGCGCGGCACCGGCGCGCAGCGCCGGAAACACCCGCTGCAGCAGCGACTGCAGCGCTTCGGCGGCGACCTGCGGTTCGGCCTGCGTCAGTTCGGCCGGCACCTCTTCGTCCAGCGCCAGATAGGCCGCGTCGCTGACCGCATCGCCTTCCAGCAGCGTGTAGAAGGCGAGCTGCAGGTCGTCGCGCTGCTGTGCCTTCTTCACCCTGTCAGCCGCGCGCAGCTTGTAGTCGATCAGCGCGCGGCCGCCACTGCCCTGGTCGATGCGGTCGATGCGGCCTTCAAGCGTCAGCGTGCCGCCATCGGGCAACGTGAGCGACAGGCTGCGTTCCTGCTCGCCGGCTTCGAACAGCCAGCCGGCCGCCTCGCGCGCGCAGGCCCAGTCCACATAGGCGGCAGCGCGCGCCTGCAGCCGGTCGGCCCAGGCGTGCTCCTGGAAATTGCGCGCGATGGCGCCGGCGAATGCGTCGGCGAAAAGGCGGCGCAGATCGCCCGCCAGGGTATCGGGCGACGACAGCGCGAGCTGCGGATGGGCCGTGTGGAAAGCCAGCAGCACCGCATGCACCTTTTCGCCGACGCTGCCCTTGCCCAGCGTTTCCTCGACTTCGTCCGCCTCACCCAGACGCAGCACCCGGCGCGCGAAATAGCGGTAAGGGCAATCCATCAGGTCGGCCAGCGCACTGGCGGTCAGCTTCTGCGGCACGCGCTCCGGCGGCAGAGAGGGCGCGCTGCTCACGTCGATGGCGGCCTGCGCCGGCGGTTCGGCCAGCGGCGGTGCCGCTTCGATGGCGGAGCCAACGCCGGCACGCTGGAACATCAGGTCCAGCACCTGCAGGTCGGCGCCCGGCAGACTGGCTTCGCCGTGGCGCTGCGCCTGCCAGCTGAACACGATGTCGCCGGCGTTAAGCACCAGCCCGGCGAGGTCCTCGCGCAGCCGGGCGGCCTGTGCGTCGGCATCCGGCAGCCCCAGCTCGCGCCGCAGGCCTTCGTGTCCGAGCACCCCGCGCTGACGCGGCGGCGCCAGGTGTTCGCGATCGGCGCCGATCACATAGACCGCCTCGAAAGCGCGCAGCCGCGTTGCCGCCAGCGGCGTGAGCACGACCGGGCTGTCGATTTCGGTGTCGCGGAACAGCGCCTGTTCGAATTCGCCATTGAGCCACTGCCGCCAGTCGGCGAATGACAGCGCGAGCGCAACGCCCTGACTGTCGGCGCGCAGCTGTTCGAGCAGCGCGATCACCTGGGCGCCGGCCACGTCGCCCAGCATGGCGTCGCGCGCCTGCAGTGCGTCGATCGCAGCCAGCAGCCGGTCCAGCCAGAAGCTGGCCGGCGCGTTGCCGGTGGGCATCAGGGCGGCGGCAGCCGCCAGCAGCGCGATCAGCCCGGCAGCCGGACTGCCCGACAGTTCGCCTGCCGCATCGACCAGCAGCGCGTGCAGACCGTCGACATGATTGCGCCGCACCACCCAGTCGTCGATGGCGGCCACCGCACGGGCGCGGGCTTCGCGCTCCAGCCCGGCGGCCACATAGGGCGCGCGTACGAAATCCAGCAGGTCGCGGTGATAGCCGTCGGAGGCCAGGCATTGCAGGAAGGCATCCACCGTCGCGGCCGCGCGCGTGGTGGCCAGCTTCCAGCCGGTTTCGTCGGCCAGCAGCACCTGATGCCGTTCGAGCAACGCCCGGGCGCGGCGGGCGGCTTCGCGGTCGGCGGCCACCAGCGCGATGCGGCGGCGACCGGCGGCCAGCCAGCCGCTCACGGTGTCGGCGGCGCAGGCCGCCTCCTGTTCCAGCGACTGCGCTGCCACCAGCCTTACCCGCGCGCGCAGCGCCGCGGCATCGTCGGCCGACGGCGCACGCGACCACAACGCACCGGCATCCTGCCCGGGCGGCGGCCAGGCGGCGGCCAGCGCACGGGACAATGCGTCCTCGCCTTCGCCACGCACGACCTGCAGGCACAGCACCGGCGCACGCGCGGCCCAGGCATTCAGCCAGGGCGGCGACTCATCGAGCGGATCGAACAGCACCGTAAGCGGCCGCGTCGCGGCAGCCGCGGCCCGCTCAAGCGCCTGTGCGCAGGCGCGCGCCCGGCCGGGCGTACCGGTGCTGTCGGCCAGCCACACCGCATGCACCAGCCGTGCTTCCAGCGACAGCGCTTCGCTGTCGTGCAGCGCGTGGGTGCGGGCGAAGGTCGCGGCCAGTTCGGCCTCCTGCTGCAGCGGCACCTCGGCCAGCGCATCGGCCAGGTCGATCAGTTCGCGCGCCACCGACCACAGGTCGGCCTCGCCCAGCCAGCCCATGCGGCGCAACTGGGCCACCAGACCGAGCAGGCGGCGTGAATGCGGATCGATCGGGTGATCGCCCTGCCAGCGCTGCGCCAGCAGGTCGGGCGTGAGCAGCCGCGGCATGAACAGCGCGCGGCCGGCGGCCTCGCACAGCGCCGCACGCAGCGGCTGCGCGAGCGCCATCGAGGGCAGCAGCAGATCGGTATCGGCCAGCGCGTCGCCGTGGCGGCCGATCAGGGTGCGTGCCACCCGCCCGAACAGGCCGGGCCCCGGCGGCAGCGAAAGAAGCTCGAGGCCTGCGGCGCTCATGCGTCAGCGCAGGCCCCGATCAGGGATGCATGAACCGGCAACAGCGGCTCAGCGCTCCAGCATGCCGAGCTTGTCCTTCACCTTGGCCCAGTCGTCGGCGTCCGGCAGCGCGTCCTTGCGCTCGATGATGGCCGGCCATTCCTTGGCCAGCTCGGCGTTCAGCGCAGTGAAATGCACCTGGTCGGCCGGCACGTCGTCTTCGGCGAAAATGGCTTCGGCCGGGCATTCCGCCACGCACAGCGTGCAGTCGATGCACTCGTCCGGATCGATCACCAGGAAGTTGGGGCCTTCGCGGAAGCAATCGACCGGGCACACATCGACGCAGTCGGTGTACTTGCACTTGATACAGGATTCGGTGACGACGTAAGTCATGATTTCTCCGTTGGGCCGGATGACCGGCCTGCCTTTCACGGGGAAAGGCGACGTGGGGTGGATAGTTGGTTTGATCGCTACGAAACTCGGCACGCGGTCATGGCGCAGGCGCGCCGGTCCGTCTGGCACGATGCGCCCGGCGCCGGCGTGCGGCCCGGCCGCGTTCTGGACGCAGAAGTTTACCACCCGCGGACGCCCCCCGGCTCTCCCCTGCTGTCGTGCCGGTACGACATGAGGGCATGACTTTTTGTCCTTTCCGATCACGCACGGCTGCACATGCAATGTTTTTTTGTATTAGCATCCTGCTAACAGTGCAGAAGCCCTGACGAATGTGCAGGCAAGGTTGGCTCCGTGAGCATCCCGGCAACCGGCTTCGGCACAATCCCAATCCGGCCCGTTCAGCGGGCCAAGCCTTCCAAGCGACCCGATCACACGATTCCGGCAAGCCCACATTCTTCAGGCATGAAACGCCCACAGGCAGTTTCACACCTGCGGCCAGCCGGCACGACCGGCACAGCGCCCACCATCGACGCCCGACCTTCACGAACCACCGTCCAGTCAAGCACCGCGAGGAAACAATGAGCGAACACATTCACCACGTCACCGATGCCAGTTTCGAAGCCGAAGTCATCAAGGCCGACCTGCCGGTCCTGGTCGACTACTGGGCCGAATGGTGCGGTCCGTGCAAGATGATCGCCCCCATCCTCGACGAAGTGGCCCGTGACTACGCCGGCAAGCTGCGCGTGGCCAAGGTGAACATCGACGAAAACCAGGAAACCCCGGCCCGCTTCGGCATCCGCGGCATTCCGACCCTGATGCTGTTCAAGGACGGCAATGTCGAAGCCACCAAGGTCGGCGCCCTGTCGAAGTCGCAACTGAGCGCATTCCTGGACAGCCACCTCTGATCACACCCCGCGGCGGGTGCGCGTCCGCGCCCCGCCCGCCGGAGCCCGAGCGCTCCACCTCCCCCACCCCGCACGCAGCACTTCTTCACCATGCATCTTTCCGAACTGAAAGCACTTCACGTCAGCCAGCTGCTCGAAATGGCCCAGTCCTTCGAGATCGAGGGCGCCAACCGGCTGCGCAAGCAGGAACTCGTGTTCGCCATCCTGCGCAACCGGGCGAAGAAGGGTGAAAGCATTTTCGGCGATGGTGCGCTGGAAGTGCTGCCCGACGGCTTCGGCTTCCTGCGTTCGCCGGAAGCGAGCTATCTGGCCGGCACTGACGACATCTATGTGTCGCCCAGCCAGATCCGCCGCTTCAATCTGCATACCGGCGACACCATTGAAGGCGAAATCCGCACGCCGAAGGACGGCGAGCGCTATTTCGCGCTGGTGAAGGTCGATCGCATCAACAGCGAGCCGCCGGAAGCGACCAAGCACAAGATCCTGTTCGAGAACCTGACGCCGCTGCACCCGACCGAGCCGCTGAAGCTCGAGCGCGACATGCGCGGCGAAGAGAACACCACCTCGCGCGTGATCGACATGATTGCGCCGATCGGCAAGGGCCAGCGCGCACTGCTGGTGGCGCCGCCGAAGACCGGCAAGACGGTGATGATGCAGCACATCGCGCACGCCATCACCGTGAATCACCCGGAAGCGATGCTCATCGTGCTGCTGATCGACGAGCGCCCGGAAGAAGTGACCGAAATGCAGCGTTCGGTGAAGGGCGAAGTGGTTGCATCGACCTTCGACGAACCGGCCACCCGCCACGTGCAGGTCGCCGAAATGGTGATCGAGAAGGCCAAGCGTCTGGTCGAGCACAAGAAGGACGTGATCATCCTGCTCGACTCGATTACCCGCCTAGCCCGCGCCTACAACACGGTGCAGCCGGCTTCCGGCAAGGTGCTGACCGGCGGTGTGGACGCCAACGCGCTGCAGAAGCCGAAGCGCTTCTTCGGCGCCGCGCGCAACGTCGAGGAAGGCGGCAGCCTGACCATCATCGCCACCGCGCTGATCGAAACCGGCAGCCGCATGGACGACGTGATCTACGAAGAATTCAAGGGCACCGGCAATATGGAAATCCATCTTGACCGGCGCATGGCGGAAAAGCGCGTCTATCCGGCGATCAACGTAAACCGCTCCGGCACCCGCCGCGAAGAGCTGCTGCTGAAGCCGGAAATCCTGCAGAAGATCTGGATCCTGCGCAAACTGCTGTACAACATGGACGATCTGGAAGCGATCGAATTCCTGCTCGACAAGATCAAGGCCACCAAGAGCAACGGCGAATTCTTCGACGCGATGCGTCGAGGCTGATACCCCTGCTCCTGCAGCCCTGAAAGAAAAACGCCGTACATTGCGGCGTTTTTCTTTTGTACCGCCGTATCAGGCGCGCAGCGCTTCCATCACCGACATCACCTCACCCGGCGTATTCAGCGCATAGCCGGGAAGCGCATCGACCGCCGCCGCGAACTGCGGCGATTTCAGCGCCTCCAGCATGCGCTGCATCGACGGCAGTTCCAGCGTTTCCAGCCGGCAGGCGAGGAAGTAGTGCTCCTGCGCCACCGGCACGAAATCGAGCTTGAACTGGGTGGCGGCGGCTTCCACTCCGAAGCCGGTATCGGCCATGCCGCTGGCCACGTGAGCCGCCACCGCGGCGTGGGTGAATTCCACCGTTTCGTAGCCGCTGATCTGGTCCGGATCCATGGTCTGTTCGGCCAGCAGCAGATCGAGCAGCACCCGCGTGCCGGCGCTGGCCTGGCGATTGATGAAGCGCACGTCCGGCCGGGTCAGGTCCTGCAGCGACCGGATGCCCAGCGGATTGCCGGCCGCCACGAACAGGCCCTGGGTACGCGTGACCAGCCGGATCACCCGGTGTGCGCGCGGCTTCAGATAACGGTTCAGTCGCGCCGCCAGTTCCGGTGTCACCCGTCCGCTCGGCAGGTGAAAGCCGCAGAGGTCGCAGCTGCCGCGTGACATCGAAGCCAGCGCGTCGATGGAGCCGAGGTACTGCAGCTCCAGCCGTACCGCAGCCACCTTCTCCACCAGTTCGGGCAGCAGCGCGATCGCATAGCCGTGACTGGCGTGCAGCCGCAGGATGGGGTGGGTGTCCATCAGCGCGGCATTGATTTCGCGGTCGATCTCCACCGACAGGTTTTCCAGCTGCGGCGTCAGCCGCGCCTGTATGCGCTGGGCAGCCCAGGTCAGCTTCTCGCCCAGCGGCGTCAGTGCCGCCCCCTTGCCCTGCGACAGCTCCACCAGCGGCGTGCCGAAGAACGCCGACCAGGTGCGGATCAGGTTCCAGCAGTGGCGGTAGGAAAAGTCCACCTCGCGGGCTGCTTCGGTCAGTTTTCCGCTGCGCTGGACCGCGGCCAGCACCCGGAAAAGCAGTGGATCGATCTCGCGTCCCTCGGCGTTGCGGAAGCGCCACGCGGGCTCGATCTGGATGCGCATGTTAGGCATTTGTTTTCATATCGTTAAAAGCAAAATCGGCTGCTAACCTGCAGTGCGAAGCCATTATTGGACATTGATGGTGGCCGTTTAGCAATTATGAACAAGAGTTCCAATTAAGGGATTCGGAGGAGACATACGCCATGTCATCGCACCACCCCGCCGCAGACGCGCTGCACCTGCAGTCCGTGGTTGACGCGCACGCCAGTCTGCCCGGCGCACTGCTGCCCATGCTGCACGCCATCCAGGACGAGTTCGGCCATGTGCCGGATCAGGCCGTTCCGGTCATCGCCCGCAGCCTCAACCTTTCACGCGCCGAAGTGCATGGCGTGATCACCTTCTACCACCACTTCCGCAACCATGCGCCCGGTCGTCATGTGGTGCAGGTCTGCCGGGCGGAAGCCTGTCAGGCGGTCGGTGCGGTCGCGCTTGAAGCGCACGCGAAGAAATGCCTCGGCATCGACTTCCATGAAACCACCGCGGACGGCGCGGTGACGCTGGAGGCGGTGTACTGCCTCGGCAACTGTGCGGTCGGTCCGTCGCTGCGGATCGATGACGACATCGTCGGCCGCGTCACGCCGGAAGGTTTCGACGAAATCATCGCTGAACTGCGCGCGGAGGTGACCGCATGAGCACCCGCATCTACGTCCCCATCGATTCCACCGCGCTGTCGCTGGGCGCCGAAAAGGTTGCAAAGGCCATCGCCGCCGAAGCGGCGAAGCGCGGCATCGCGATCGAACTGGTGCGCAATGGCTCGCGCGGTGCCTTCTGGCTCGAACCGCTGGTCGAGGTACAGACCCCGGCCGGCCGCATGGCCTACGGTCCGGTGCAGCCGAAGGACGTCGCCGCGCTGTTCGACGCCGGCTTCGTCACCGGCGGCCAGCATGCGCTGTCGCTTGGCCTGACCGACGACATCGCGTATCTGAAGAACCAGGAACGGCTCACCAGCGCACGCATCGGCATCACCGATCCGCTGAGCCTGGACGACTACATCGCCCACGGCGGCTACGAAGGCCTGGTCGCGGCGTTCGGGATGAGCGGCGCAGACATCGTGAAGGAAGTGACCGACTCCGGCCTGCGCGGTCGTGGCGGTGCAGCCTTCCCGACCGGCATCAAGTGGAACACCGTGCTCGGCGCCAGCGCCGACCAGAAGTACATCGTGTGCAACGCCGACGAGGGCGATTCCGGCACCTTCTCCGATCGCATGATCATGGAGGGCGATCCGTATGTGCTGATCGAAGGCATGACCATCGCCGGCATCGCGGTCGGCGCCACCCGGGGCTACATCTACCTGCGCTCGGAATACCCGCACGCCTTCGCCACGCTGAAGGAGGCGATCCGCCGCGCGCGCGCCGCCGGCTGGCTGGGCCAGGACGTGCGCGGCTCGGGCAAGGCGTTCGAACTGGAGGTGCGTCTCGGCGCCGGCGCCTACATCTGCGGCGAAGAGACCTCGCTGCTGGAAAGCCTGGAAGGCAAGCGCGGCATCGTGCGCTTCAAGCCGCCGCTGCCGGCGCTGCAGGGCCTGTTCGGCAAGCCGACCGTGATCAACAACGTGATCTCACTGGCTTCGGTACCCATCATTCTGGCCCGCGGCGGCGCGTACTACCGCAACTACGGCATGGGCCGCTCGCGCGGCACCCTGCCCTTCCAGCTGGCCGGCAATATCAAGCGCGGCGGTCTGGTCGAGAAGGCCTTCGGCCTGACCATGAACGAGCTGATCCATGACTTCGGCGGCGGCACGCTGTCCGGCCGGCCGGTGCGCGCGGTGCAGGTGGGCGGCCCGCTTGGCGCCTATGTGCCGGCGTCGCAGTTCGACATGCCGCTGGATTACGAGGAATACGCGAAGAACGGCGCCATGATCGGCCACGGCGGCATCGTGGTGTTCGACGACACGGTCGACATGGCCCACATGGCGCGCTACGCGATGGAGTTCTGCGCGGTCGAGTCCTGCGGCAAATGCACGCCCTGTCGCATCGGTTCCACCCGCGGCGTCGAGGTGATCGACCGCATCGTCGCCAACGAACAGCGCGGCAAGAACATCGCGCTGCTGCAGTCGCTGTGCGACACCATGCTCAACGGCTCGCTGTGCGCGCTCGGTGGCATGGCCCCCTACCCGGTGCTGTCCGCACTGAACCACTTCCCGGAAGACTTCGGCGTCGACAAGACCGAAGCTGCCTGAGCACGCGAGACTCCAGGAGAACTGCCATGTCACTGCCCCGCAACACCGATTACGGCACGCCCGCGCGTGCGTCGGAAAAGGAAGTCACCCTCTCGATAGACGGCATCGAAGTGACGGTACCGGCCGGCACCTCGGTCATGCGTGCCGCGCAGGAATGCGACACCAGCATTCCGAAGCTGTGCGCCACCGACAGCCTCGAACCGTTCGGCTCCTGCCGCCTGTGCCTGGTCGAGATCGAAGGCCGCCGCGGCTATCCGGCGTCCTGTACCACTCTGGTCGAACCGGGCATGCAGGTGCGCACCCAGACGCCCAAGCTGGCGGACATCCGTCGCGGCGTGATGGAGCTCTACATTTCCGATCACCCGCTGGACTGCCTGACCTGCTCCGCCAATGGCAACTGCGAACTGCAGGACATGACCGGCGTGGTCGGCCTGCGCGAAGTGCGCTACGGTATGAAGGGCAAGAACCACTTCGACCTGCTGTCGGCGCTGAGCAAGGAGAAGGACGAATCCAACCCCTACTTCAGCTACGACCCGTCGAAGTGCATCGTGTGCAACCGCTGCGTGCGCGCCTGCGAAGAAACCCAGGGCACGTTCGCGCTCACCATTTCGGGCCGCGGTTTCGACTCGCGTGTCAGCCCGGGTGAAAGCCAGCCCTTCATGGATTCGGAATGCGTGTCCTGCGGCGCCTGCGTACAGGCCTGCCCGACCGCGACGCTGATGGAAAAGGGCGTGATCGAACACGGTCAGGCCGAAAAGAAGGTCACCACCACCTGCGCCTACTGCGGCGTCGGCTGCTCCTTCGACGCCGAAGTGAAGGGCACAACCGTGGTGCGCATGGTGCCAAGCAAGGACGGTGGCGCCAATCACGGCCACTCCTGCGTGAAGGGCCGCTTCGCCTTCGGCTATGCCACACACGCCGACCGCATCACCACGCCGATGATCCGCAAGAGCATCGAGGACGCCTGGCAGCCGGTGAGCTGGGACGAAGCGATCAGCTACGCCGCGTCGGAATTCAAGCGCATCCAGGCCAAGCATGGCCGCGACTCGATCGGTGGCATCACCTCCAGCCGCTGCACCAATGAAGAAACCTATCTGGTGCAGAAGCTGGTGCGTGCCGCCTTCGGCAACAACAACGTCGACACCTGCGCCCGTGTGTGCCACTCGCCCACCGGTTACGGCCTGAAGCAGACGCTGGGCGAATCGGCCGGCACCCAGACCTTCGACTCGGTGATGAAGGCCGACGTCATCATGGTGATGGGCGCCAACCCGACCGACGGCCACCCGGTGTTCGGTTCGCAGATGAAGCGCCGCCTGCGCGAGGGCGCCAAGCTCATCGTGGTCGACCCGCGCTCGATCGATCTGGTGCGCTCGCCGCACATCCAGGCCACGCATCACCTGAAGCTGAAGCCGGGCAGCAATGTGGCGATGATCACCTCGCTGGCCCACGTGGTCGTGACCGAAGGTCTGGTGCAGGAAGATTTCGTGCGCGAGCGCTGCGAATGGGCCTCGTTCGAACAGTGGCGCGATTTCGTGGCCAAGCCGGAGAACTCGCCGGAAGCGATGGAAATCCACACCGGCGTGCCGGCGGCCGAGGTGCGTGCCGCGGCGCGGCTGTTCGCCACCGGCGGCAACGCGGCCATCTACTACGGCCTCGGCGTGACCGAACACAGCCAGGGTTCGACCACCGTCATCGGCATCGCCAACATCGCGATGGCCACCGGCAACATCGGCCGCGAGGGCGTGGGCGTGAATCCGCTGCGCGGCCAGAACAATGTGCAGGGCTCCTGCGACATGGGCAGCTTCCCGCATGAACTGCCGGGCTACCGCCACGTGTCTGACGCCGCCACGCGCGCACTGTTCAAGGACGCCTGGGGCGTCGAACCGCAGCCGGAACCGGGCCTGCGCATCCCGAACATGTTCGAGGCGGCGATGGACGGCACCTTCCTCGGCCTGTACTGCGAAGGCGAGGACATCGTGCAGTCCGACCCGAACACGCAGCACGTCGAAGCGGCGCTGCGGGCGATGGAGTGCGTGGTGGTGCAGGATCTGTTCCTGAACGAAACCGCGAAGTTCGCCCACGTGTTCCTGCCCGGCTCCAGCTTCCTGGAAAAGGACGGCACCTTCACCAACGCCGAACGCCGCATTTCGCGCGTGCGCAAGGCGATGCCGCCGCTGGCCGGCAAGGCGGACTGGGAAGTCACCTGCCTGCTGTCGAATGCGCTCGGCTACCCGATGGACTACAAGGATCCGTCGGACATCATGGATGAGATCGCCCGTCTGACCCCGACCTTCCACGGCGTGAGCTACGAGCGGCTGGACGAACTGGGCAGCATCCAGTGGCCCTGCAACGAGGACGCGCCGGAAGGCACGCCCATCATGCACATCGAACAGTTCGTGCGCGGCAAGGGCCGCTTCATGCTGACCGAGTACGTGCCGACCGAAGAGCGCACTTCGTCGCGCTTCCCGCTCATCCTCACCACCGGCCGCATCCTGTCGCAGTACAACGTGGGTGCGCAGACCCGCCGCACACCGAACTCGATGTGGCACGACGAGGACCGGCTGGAAATCCACCCGACCGACGCCGAATCGCGCGGCATCAATGAAGGCGACTGGGTGGGCATCACCTCGCGTGCCGGCGAAACCGTGCTGCGCGCGGTGGTGTCCGAGCGCATGCAACCGGGCGTGGTCTACACCACCTTCCACTTCCCGGAATCGGGCGCCAACGTGATCACCACCGACAATTCGGACTGGGCGACCAACTGCCCGGAATACAAGGTGACCGCGGTGCAGGTGACCCGCGTGACCCAGCCGTCGGAATGGCAGCAGCGCTATCGCGATTTCTCGCGCCAGCAGCTCGACCTGCTGCCCAAGACGCGGCGCGAGAAGGTGTGAGCGGGTACGCCGTGGCCGACGCCGCAACCGTGAGCGCCGACGCCGTCCCGGCCTGCAGCACGCCGGGGCCGGCGTTCGATCACCCGGCGCAGAGCCTGCGCCCGGTCACGCGGACGCGCGACGGCGAACGCCAGTCCTCGCTCGAATGCGTGGCCGAAGAGGTGCCGGTGGCCATGGTGTACAACGGCATTTCGCACGCGGTCATGCTGGCCACGCCGGCCGACCTCGAAGACTTCGGTCTGGGCTTCAGCCTGTCGGAAGGCATCGTGCGCCGGCGCGCCGAAGTGCTGGACATCGAGGTGGCCGGCCATGAGGCCGGCATCGAAGTGCGGCTGCAGGTATCCAACCGTGCCTTCGAGGCGCTGAAACTGCGGCGGCGCACGCTGGCCGGCCGCACCGGCTGCGGCCTGTGCGGTGTCGACAGCCTGGCCCAGGTGGCGCGCGAAGTGACACCGGTGAGCGCCCGGCCGCAGGTGAGCGACGCGGCGATACACCGCGCCTTCGCCCACCTGTCCGACGCGCAGCCGCTGCACCGGCTGACCGGCTCGGTACACGCCGCCGGCTGGGCCGCGGAAGACGGCACGCTGCTGTGGGTGCGCGAAGACGTGGGCCGGCACAACGCGCTGGACAAGCTGATCGGCGCGCTCGCCCGGGCCGGACACGATCCGGCGCACGGCTTCGCGGTGGTCACCAGCCGCGCCAGTTATGAAATGGTGCAGAAGCTGGCCAGTTTCGGCGGCGGACTGCTGGCCGCCATTTCGGCGCCGACAGGCCTGGCCATCGACCTCGCCGCACGCGCCGGCATCACGCTGTGCGGCTTCGTACGCAACGGCCAGAAGGCCGTCTACACAGAACCCAAAGACTGAACGGAATCACGATGGACATCCACAACCTCGTCAAGATGGCCAACCAGATCGGCCAGTTCTTCCACAGCTATCCGGATCACGAAGAAGCGGTGACCGAAGTGGCCGCCCACATCCGCCGTTTCTGGGAACCTCGCATGCGGCGTGCGATCATCGGTCACATGAACCAGGGCGGCGACACCGGTCTGCTGCCGCTGGTGACCGAGGCGCTGCAACGTCTGCAGGACGCCGAAACCCCTGCCTGAAGAAGCAAAGAACCGAAAGGACAGAAACCGATGACCGCTCCGACCACTTTGCGCGACCTGATGGGCCTGGGCCACCAGCCCGGCACCCTGCAGGACGCCGCACTGGTGCTGATCGACTGCCAGAACACCTATCGCGAAGGCATCATGCAGCTGACCGGCGTCGAGCCGGCGCTGAAGGAAGCGCGCCGTGTGCTCGACCGCGCCCGTGCGCTCGGCCGCCCGGTCATCCACATCCAGCACGACGCCGGCCCGGGCACGCCGTATGACGTGCGCGCCGACATCGGCCGGATCGCCGACATCGTCGCGCCGCAGGACGGCGAAACCGTCATCACCAAGGCTTACCCGAACAGCTTCGTGCAGACGCCGCTGGACGACGAACTGAAGCGGCTGGGCGTGAAGAATCTGGTGCTGGTCGGTTTCATGACCCATATGTGCGTGAACTCGACCGCGCGCGGCGCCTTCAACCTCGGCTACGCGCCCACCGTGGTCGCCTCCGCCACCGCAACCCGCGACCTGCCGCTGCCCGATGGCAGCGTGGTGCGCGCCGACGCGCTGCAGCCGGCCAGCATCGCCACCATGCGCGACCTGTTCGCGGCGATTGCGCCGACCGCTGACGCGGTGCTCGGCTGACCGCCCCCGCTTCGCAAAACAACGGCCGGCCCTTGCCGGCCGTTTTCATTGGCGGGTCCACCGCGCCCCGTCGCCGCTGCACGCCCGCCCTCAGCACCGGCATCCGGCTCACTGCTTCATATTTGAATGCGGCGGCTTTGGCCCTACCATCCTGTATTCAATAAAACACAGGAATAGCCATGAAGTTCGCCCGCCTGCTGTCCGCCCTGTTGCTGTTCTGCCTGCACGCCGGCATCGCCCGCGCCGATACGCTGGTGGTGTTCGCCGCCGCCAGTCTGACCAATGCACTGCAGGACATCGGCAAGGATTTCGAAACGAAATCCGGCCACACGGTGAAGTTCTCGTTCGCCGCCTCGTCCACACTGGCCAAGCAGATCGAAGCGGGCGCACAGGCGCAGGTCTTCCTGTCGGCCGACGAACAGTGGATGAACTATCTGGCCGAACGCAAGCTCATCGTGCCGGCCACCCGCGTCGATCTGCTGGGCAACAGTCTGGTGCTGGTCACGCCGGCCGACAGCCGGGCCACGGTGACGCTGAAGCCCGGCTTCGACCTCGCCGGCCTGCTCGGCGACGGCCGGCTGGCCACCGGCGACCCGGCCCACGTGCCGGTCGGCAAGTATGCGAAAGACGCACTGACCCACCTCGGCGTCTGGGCGGTGGCCGAACCGAAACTGGTGCGCGCGGATTCGGTCAGGGCCGCGCTGGTGCTGGTCGAGCGCGGCGAAGTGCCGGCCGGCATCGTGTATGCAACCGACGCTGCGGTGACACCCAAGGTGCGCATCGCCGCCACCTTCCCGGCTGACAGCCATGCGCCGATCACCTATCCTGCGGCACTCGTCGCCGGGCAGGACACGCCGGCCGCGCGCGCCTTCATTGATGCGCTGCGCGGCAGCCAGGCCGCCGCGGTATTCAAGCGCTACGGCTTCAGCATCAAGTAAAAACGGGAACAGATGGGCGGAATCGAATGGGATGCGCTGCTGCTCAGCCTGAAGGTGGGTGCGGCCAGCACCGCGCTGTGCCTGCCTTTTGCCATCGGCGTGGCCTGGCTGCTGTCGCGCAGCCGGCTGCCCGGCCGCGCGTTGCTCGACGGCATCGTGCATGCGCCGCTGGTGCTACCGCCGGTGGTGATCGGCTACCTGCTGCTCATTTCGCTCGGCACCCGCGCGCCGCTCGGCGCCTGGCTCAAATCCACCTTCGGCATCCAGCTCATCTTCACCACTGAAGGTGTGGTGGTGGCCGCCGCGGTGATGGCCTTTCCGCTGATGGTGCGCGCGATACGCCTGTCGCTGGACAGCGTGGACCGCGGCCTCGAACTGGCCGCCCGCACGCTGGGCGCCAGCCGGCTGGACGTGCTGTTCAGCGTCACGCTGCCGCTCATGCTGCCGGGCATCCTGTCCGGCGCGATGATGGCGTTCGCCGCCAGCCTGGGCGAATTCGGCGCCACCATCACCTTCGCGTCCAATATCGAGGGCGAAACCCGCACGCTGCCGCTGGCCATCTACACCGCCACCCAGACGCCGGACGGCGACGCCATCGCGCTGCGTCTGGTCGGCCTGTCGATGGCACTGGCGGTGGCCGCGATCACGCTGTCCGAATGGCTGCACCGGCGCACCCAGCGCTG
Organism: Methyloversatilis universalis EHg5; assembly: GCF_000378945.1. GTDB lineage: Bacteria > Pseudomonadota > Gammaproteobacteria > Burkholderiales > Rhodocyclaceae > Methyloversatilis > Methyloversatilis universalis_A. The sequence goes on from NZ_KB900539.1 coordinate 3,105,249, forward strand.
GCTGGGCCGGCACTGAGCGCGCCCCGTGATCGAACTGAATTTCGGCAAGAAGCTGGGGGCACTCAACCTGCAGGTCGACGTGGCGCTGCCGTCACGCGGCGTGAGCGCGCTGTTCGGCCGCAGCGGCGCCGGCAAGAGCAGCCTGATCAATGCGGTGGCCGGCATCGTGAAGCCGGACCACGGCCGCATACGGGTCGGCGAGCGGGTGTTCTACGACCGCGACAGCGGCACCGATCTGGCGATCGAGGCGCGCGGCATCGGCTACGTGTTCCAGGACGCACGGCTCTTCCCTCACCTGTCGGTCGCCGGCAATCTGCGTTATGGCCTGAAGCGGGCGCGCGGCACGCACGCGGTGGGCTGGGACAGCGTGGTCGAGGTGCTCGGTCTCGAACATCTGCTGGACCGTCGGCCGTGGAATCTGTCTGGCGGCGAGCGCCAGCGCGTGGCCATCGGCCGCGCCCTGCTGCGCCAGCCGACACTGCTGCTGATGGACGAACCGCTGGCTTCGCTCGATGCGCCGCGCAAGGCCGAAGTGCTGCCCTACATCGAGCGGCTGGCGCGCGAATTCGCGCTGCCGGTGCTGTACGTGAGCCACTCGATCGAAGAGGTGACGCGACTGGCCGATCACCTGGTCATCCTGAGCGAAGGCCGCACCGTGGCCAGTGGCGAACTGTCGGACATCATGTCGCGGCCGGAGCACGCACCGCTGATCGGCCGCTACGAAGCCGGTTCGGTACTCGACTGCACGGTGCTGCAGCACAACGACGACTACGCGCTCACCACGCTGCGCTTCGCCGACGGCCAGCTGCGGGTGCCGCGCATCGATCTCGATCCGGGCGCACCGGTGCGGGTGCGCATCCGCGCGCGTGACGTGGCGCTGGCGCTGTCGCGACCGATGGACGTGTCCATCGTGAACAAGCTGCCGGGCCGGGTGCAGCAGATCACCCCGCGCGACGGGCCTTACGCCGATGTGACCGTGGATCTGGGCAGCCGCACGCTGCGCGCGCTGATCACGCGCGAGTCCTGCGACCGGCTCGGCCTGCAGCCGGGCACGGCGGTGTGGACCATGGTGAAATCGGTGGCGCTGGACAGCCGCAGCGTGGGTTTCAGCCGGCGTCCGCGTTCCGCATCGCCGGCGCAGGGGCCGGACTTGCCGCAGAAGCCGGGCGCGCCAGCGGAAGCGGATTGAGCGCCTCATCCAGTTCGCGCAGCTGCAGCGCCACCGCCTCTGCAGTACGCCGCTCGGCGGCGCGGAACAGCGCGATCAGCCGCACGCCGAACGGCGTCAGTTCCGCCCCGCCTGCGCCCTGCGAGCGGCCGGGATAGGTTTTCACCACCGGCTCGGCAAACATGCGGTTCAGATCGTCGATCAGCAGCCAGGCGCGGCGATAGGCCATGCCCATGGCCCGCGCGGCACCGGAAATCGAGCGCTCGCGCGCCAGATGTTCCAGCAGTTCGATCTTGCCCGGCCCCAGCCGCTCGCCATTGTGGAAATGCAGGCGCAGCGAGGCCGAAGACGCCGGAGCGGCGTTCAGGCCATCGGAGATCGGGGTTTCCGGAGCAGTCATGGGTGAAGTTTAACGCGCCGGCACGGTCCTGCCGCCAGCCGGTCGCGGTATCATCCGCGCCCATGTCGTCCGCCCGTCTCCCCCGCCGCAGCCTTGCCTGGATCGCCTTCGTGGCGCTCCTGTTCAATGCGCTCGCGCCGCTGGTGATGCAGGGCATGGCGCAGGACGCCGGCTATTCGGAACTGTGCACCGTGCGCGGCATCGAGCGCGTCGCCGACAATGGCGACGGCAGCGACCCGGGCATGGCCATGTCGGGTGCACACTGCCCCTTCTGTCTGGCGCAGCACACGCCCTTCATTCCGGCCGCGCCCGTGGTGGCCGGGCTCACCCCGGCAGCCGGTGCGGACGCGCTGCCGCCGCTCTTCCTGCACGCTCCCCGCCCGCCGTTCGCATGGGCGCCCGCCCAGCCGCGCGCGCCCCCTTCCATCGTCTGATTCCCGCACTGAGCGCGCAGCCCGCTGCCCGATGACGCCCGTCGTCACCGCGCCGCTGCGCATGAACTGACCGGAGCGTCACGGCCTCTGCCGGCCGCTCCGCATGCAACGGATTCCGACGATGAACACCCGAACCTTCCGCCGCGCGCCGCTGGCCTGCGCGCTGCTTGCCGCCTTCACCCACACTTCCGCCAGCGCTGCCGACGACACCCGCACGCTCGACGGCGCTGCCCTGGTGCTGGGCGCCGTCAACATCCTCGACAACGCCGGCCCGATCGCGGCGCGCAGCCTGCCCACCTCGGTCGACGTGCTGGGCGCCGACCGCATCGAGAATCAGGTGGTGACCCACAACTGGCAACTGTTCGGCCAGATGCCCGGCGTCATGCTGACCAATTTCAACCAGGGCAACGTGTCGGGCAAGTTCTCGATGCGCGGCTTCAATGGCGAGGGCGAAATCAATGCGGTGAAGCTGCTGGTCGATGGCGTGCCCGGCAACAGCAACGACGGCAACATGCCTTACCTCGAACTGGCGATTCCGCTCGAAATCGACGCCATCGAGGTGGTGCGCGGCACCAACGACCCGCGCTACGGCCTGCACAACATCGCCGGCAACGCCAACGTGATCACCCGTACCGGCGGCAACTACATGCTGGGCCGGGCCAGCTACGGCAGTTTCAACACGCGCGATGCGCAGGCGGCGCTGGGCATCGAGCACAACGGCTTTTCGCAGAACTACGCGGTCAGCGTGTACAACAGCGACGGCTATCGCGATCACAGCGAAACCGAAAAGGTGAGCGCCAGCGGCAAGTGGTTCTTCTCGCCTGGCGGCGACACCCGCTTCGGCGTCATCGTGCGGCACCAGGACGCGAAGGCAGAGGAAGCCGGCTACCTGACACGGCTGCAGGCGCGCACCGACCCGGACCAGTCTCCGGCACACAATGCCAGCGACGGCGGCGACCGCACGCTGGACCAGTTCAGCGCGCACGCCGACGTCGAACTGGGCGAGCGCCTGTTCTGGTCCTCGGTGGCCTACATGAACAAGATCGACGACAGGCGCTTCGTGCGTTTCTCGGCCGGCGTGTCGCAGCAGGAGCGCTACACCAGTGAAGAACATCTGGGCGCGATGAGCACGCTCACCTGGCGACCGGACGTGAGCTGGGCGAAGGAGTTCGCGCTGGTCGGCGGTGTCAGCGCCGAGTGGCAGGACAACGTGAGCGAGCGCTACACCACCGCGAACCGGGTGCGTACTGCGCAGACCCGCAACCAGCAGTTCGAACTGGACATCTACGGCGCCTTCGTCCAGGCGGTGATCAAGCCGACCGACCAGCTCAAGATCGTGCCGGCCTGGCGCACCGACGTACTGACCGGGCATTACGACAACCTGCTGAACGGCCGCCGCTTCGACATCAACGACTACGGCAATGTGCACCAGCCCAAGATCAGCGCGGTGTATTCGTTCGACGAGCGCTACGCGGTGTACGCCAACTACGGCCGCACCTTCCAGATCGGTGTCGGTACCGCCAGCTACAAGGTGACCCAGACCCAGGATCTGGATCCGTCGATCAACGAAGGCTGGGAAGCCGGCCTGCGCTTCCGACCGCTGCCCTGGCTGGACGGCCGGCTCGCCGTCTGGGAGCAGACCGCCAGCAACGAGGCGCGCCGCAAGCTGAACGACCCGGCCAACAGCAGCGAAAACATCGGCAAGACCGAACGCCGCGGCATCGACCTGCAGCTCAACGCCCAGGCCACCCGTCAGCTCGGCCTGTGGATGGCGGCCGCGCTGCAGCGCTCGAAAATCCTGAAAGCGGAATCGTCGGCACCGGCCACCGAGGGCAAGGAGATCGACCATGTGCCGCACTTCCTGCTGAATGCAGGCGCCGACTACGCAGCCAGCGACGCGCTGAAGCTGTCACTGTGGGCCAGTGCCCAGGGCGACTATTACCTGGAGCGCACCAACAGCGCCGGCCGCTTCGGCAGCTATCTGCTGTTCAACGCGTCGGCCAGCTACCAGTTCAGCCCGACGCTGCGCGCCGACCTGCAGGTGCGCAACCTGACCAACCGCTATTACGAATACGTATGGCACGACGGCGCCCAGTCGCTGCACTCGCCGGGCGAGCCGCGCGCGGTGTTCGCGTCGCTGCACGCCCGCTTCTGAGTCGGAGAAAGGGCCGGACATGACCCGCGCACGCCGCCTCTGGCTGGCCTGTCACCTGTGGCTGGGGCTTGCGCTCGGCGGCCTGCTCGTCATGTTCGGCCTGACCGGCAGCGTGCTGGTGTTCTACACCGAGGTGGACCGGCTGCTGAACCCGCATACCGTGGCCAGCACGCCTGCGCCCGACGTGGATCCGGACGCCGCCTTCGCCGCGCTGCGGGCGGCTCACCCGGGGCGCAGCGGCGCCTGGCGCATCGAGCTGCCGCTGCACGAAGGCGTGCCGCTGATGGCGCGCTACTACCGGCCGGTCGAACGCGCCGAGCGCAGCTTCGCGCCGCTGCTGGTGACGCTGGACCCGGCCACGCTGGCCATCACCCGTACCGCCTTCTGGGGCGATACTGCGGTTACCTGGATCTACGATCTGCACTACACCCTGCTGCTGGATCGCCCGGGCAAGACCGCGGTCGGCATCGCCGGCCTGCTCATGCTGCTGTCACTGGGGTCCGGACTGTGGCTGTGGTGGCCGCGCAATCGTTCCGTCAGTCGCCTGCTGCACGCACTGAAACCGGTGCTGCGGCACGGGCGTGCGCGCCTCACCTACGACCTGCACGTGCTGTCCGGCAGCTGGGGAGCGGTGCTGCTGATCACGCTGGCACTGACCGGCGCCGCACTGGCGCTGCCGGAGCAGACCCGCGCGCTGATCACGCCGGCGTCGCCGCTGTTCCGCATGCCGGACCTGCGGGCCATCACGCCGCCCATGCACCACGCCATCACAGCCGCCGACGCGATCGCGGTCGCCCGCAGCCGCTTTCCGGGCCGGGAACTGCGCTGGGTGGAGTCACCTTCGCTGGAAGGCGGCGCCTGGCGCGTGGTGCTGCACCAGCCGGACGAACCGAGCCGGCGCTTCCCGCGCACCCAGGTGTGGGTGCACCCGGAAACCGGCACCATCGTCGCCGAACGCGATGCCGCCCGTGACAGCGGCGGCGACACCGTGCTGAACTGGCTGCACCCGCTGCACAATGGCGAAGCCTTCGGCATGACCGGCCGCGTGCTCATGTGCATCGCCGGCCTGCTGCCGGCCCTCCTGTTCGTGACCGGCTGGATGCGCTGGCGTCACAAGGCCCGCGCCAGGGCGCTGACCGGCCAGCGCCGCACCGGCATCAGGCGGTCGTGATGAAGAAGTGGTCTGCGTCCAGCGACAGACCGCTGCCGATCTGCGCGAACTGCACCGCCGCGCCCGCGCCCGAACCGTCAGCGTCGTAATACAGCGCGCCGCTGCTGCTGTCGTACAGAATGCGGACAGCGGCAGTATCGGCGACCGCGTCATCGGACGACTGGAAGGCGGTCGCGGCAAGCGGCGTTTCTCCTGTCCCGAAACGGCCAGCAATACCGGCAAACGCCGAAGATTTCAGCACGAAACGGTCGTCCGCCAGATCAAAGTCGGTGATGGTCGACAGCGTGCCGGCCTGCGGTGCCACGCCGAAGTAGAACGCATCTGCACCGTCACCGCCGGTCAGCGTATTCAGACCGCGCCCGCCATCCAGCCAGTCATTGCCGTCCATGCCGAGCAGGGTGTCTGCGCCGTCACCACCGTCCAGCAGGTTGTTCAGCTCGTTGCCGGTGATCCGGTTGGCCAGTGCGTTTCCGGTGCCGTTGAGTGCCGTGCCGGTCAGTTCGAGGTTCTCGACGTTGGCGCCCAGCGCGTAGTTGATCGACGAGCGCACGGTGTCGGTGCCCGCGTTCAGCCCTTCGCTCACCACGTCGCGCACGTTGTCTACAACGTAGGTGTCGTCCCCTTCGCCGCCCGACATGCTGTCTATGCCCACGCCCCCGTCCAGCAGGTCGTTGCCCGCGCCCCCCGACAGCACGTCGTTGCCGTCACGTCCGTACAGCGCGTTGTCCAGTTCGTTGCCGGTCAGCACGTTGCCCAGTTCGTTGCCTTCTCCACGCAGCGCCGCACCTTCCAGCGTCAGGTTCTCTACGTTGGCGCCCAGCACGTAGTCCAGCCGCGCACGCACCAGATCCACGCCCGAGCCCCGCAACGCGCTCTCCACCACCACGTCGCCTGCGTCATCGACCACGTAGGTGTCGTTGCCCAGACCGCCTTCCATCCGGTCCGCACCCGCTCCGCCGTCGATCACGTTCGCCGAGCCGTTGCCGATCAGTACGTTGGCGCTGCCGTTGCCCTCAAGGTTGTACAGCCCCGCACCCAGCACTTCCAGTTTCTCAACGTGCGCGTAGCGGCTCTCCAGCGACAGCGTCACCGCTGCACGGCCCGCGTTGGCGAACATCACCTGCACCGTGTCCGTGCCTTCTCCGTCCGCTTCCACCACCACGTCGCCGATCTGGTCCAGCACGTAGCGGTCGTCGCCTTCGCCTCCGATCAGCGTGTCCGCGCCCGCGCCACCGTCCAGTACGTCGTCTCCACCCCGACCACTCAGTACGTTCGCGCTTGCGTTGCCGGTGAGCACGTTGGCCAGCCCGTTGCCGGTGCCGGCCACGGCCCTGCCGGTCAGCGTCAGGCGTTCGACGTTATCTGCCAGCGTGTAGTCGACCGATGCGGACACCGTATCGTTACCCTGGCCACCGGCCTCGACCACCCGGTCACCGACGTTGTCC
>NZ_KB900539.1:3112121-3852587 GCF_000378945.1 Methyloversatilis universalis EHg5
CTTCGACGAAACTGCCGTAATAAGAAAATGACGTCGTCTCGGTATAGGGCGCGTAACGCACGGCCTGAACCGTATAGGTAAGGGAGGTGTACCGGGCCGCGCCGGTCGTGAGTGACATGCTTCCGGTGTAGAGAAGTGTTTGCTCACCGTCGCCGACGCTGATGCGGGAGAGCGAACCGGAAATGGCTCCTGAAGAGGTGGCCCGAATGTTTCCACTCAGCACCATCGAGAACCCGCCTCCATCGAAAGCCATGCGGGTGATGGTGGGTGAATTTCCGGTCAGGCCACTACCATTGATCGTGACGTAACCATAGGTCGGATAGAAGGTCTCGAGAACGATGCGGGAGTTCGAAACGTAATCGGGATATCCGTACTCGACCGCGGCATACAGGTTTTCGACGAATCCCGCCAAGCGATCACCGAGCACCGGCATCTTCGCGGCTGCGGTCGACGAGAAACCGCCAAGAGTGTTCGTAAGGAAGGAGAGGCTGCTGTCCTGCGTTGTAATGGTGGCCACGGCGCGGTCCTGTCAAACGTCATTTCGTTAGCAAGCGGCCGAGTATAGCCAGACGGCATGAACCGGCTGCTGCGACACAGTTTTTTTCACGGACGGGACGCAAATCCCATTGCGCACCGTCCCATGCCTACGACGATGGTCGTACGTCTGTACTGATCAACATCTGATCAGACTCAAATAATCATCACAGTCGGAAACAATCGACGGTTGAGAGGCGCCGGCGGAGCGCCGTCTCGCGGGTACGCACGAAAAGCCGCTCCGGCTGCGCAACGACGCACCAGCGCGGTGCCGAGCTTCGACCAAGTTCCAGTACACGATAAAAAAACAATTCAAAAACATTAGCTTGAATACAAGCACGCAAATTGCTTCGGCGCAGCAATACCTATCGCCTGTCGCCGGAGTCCTCCGTGTCCATCCATGTCGCGCTGAACCACGTCACCCATTACCGCTACGACCGCCCGGTCATGCTGAGCCCTCAGGTGGTGCGGCTACGGCCGGCGCCGCATGCGCGCACGCCGGTGCTGTCCTATTCGCTGAAGGCCGAACCCGGCGGGCACTTCATCAACTGGCAGCAGGATCCGCAGTCGAACTATCTGGCGCGGCTGGTGTTTCCGGAGCGCACGCGCGAGCTGCGGATCGAGATTGATCTGGTGGCCGAAATGTCGGTCATCAATCCGTTCGACTTCTTTCTCGAACCCGAGGCGGAAAAGATACCTTTCGGATACAGCGACGAGCAGACCCACGAGCTCTACCCCTATCTGGTCAGACTGCCGCTGGGCCGTGACAACGCACCGAAGTTCACCCGCTGGGTGGACAACGCGCGCGCGCTGTGTGCCGGCGGGCGCGCCAGCGTCGACTTTCTGGTTGCGCTGAACCAGCAGCTGCAGAACGACATCCGCTATTTGATCCGCATGGAGCCCGGCGTGCAGGCGCCGGAAGAGACGCTGCAGAAGGCCAGTGGCTCCTGCCGCGATTCGGCCTGGCTGCTGGTACAGGTGCTGCGTCACATCGGGCTGGCTGCGCGCTTCGTGTCCGGCTACCTGATACAGCTGACGCCGGACGTGAAATCGCTGGACGGCCCGAGCGGCCCTGAGCGGGATTTCACCGACCTGCACGCCTGGTGCGAGGTGTATCTGCCGGGTGCCGGCTGGGTCGGGCTGGACCCGACCTCCGGCCTGTTCGCCGGCGAAGGCCACATTCCGCTCGCCTGCTCGCCCGAGCCCTCGTCCGCCGCACCGGTCAGCGGCTACAGCGAAAAATGCGAATCCGAATTCGAGCATCACATGAAGGTGGAGCGCGTGTGGGAAGCGCCGCGCGTCACCCGGCCCTACAGCGACGAACAGTGGTCGCGCATCGAAGCGCTGGGCCAGCGCATCGACTTCGATCTGAATGCGCACGACGTGCGGCTCACCATGGGCGGCGAACCCACCTTCGTGTCGGTGGACGATCGTGACGGCGCCGAATGGAATACCACCGCCGATTCACCGCCGGACAAGCCGACGAAGCGCCTGCTCGGCGCCGAACTGCTGGCTAAACTGAAGGCGCGCTACGCCCCGGGCGGCCTGCTGCACTACGGCCAGGGCAAGTGGTATCCGGGTGAACAGCTGCCGCGCTGGTCGCTCACCTGCTTCTGGCGGCGCGACGGCGAGGCGATCTGGAGCGACCCCGGGCTGTTCGCCGACGAATCGGTGGATTACGCGCTGGGCGAGGCCGACGGCGCCCGCTTCCTCGAACTGCTGTCGTCGCGCCTCAGCGTGGGCAGCAGCAACGTGTTCCCCGCCTACGAGGACGTGTGGTACTACCTGTGGCGTGAGCGCAGGCTGCCGGTGAACGTCGATCCGTTCGACGCCCGGCTCGACGACCCGCTCGAACGCGAGCGGGTGCGCCGGGTGTTCGAACAGGGCCTGGACAGCGTGATCGGCCACGTGCTGCCGCTGGCGCGCACACCGGACGGCAGCGCCTGGCAGAGCGGCCCGTGGTTCCTGCGCGCCGAGCGCTGCTATCTGGTGCCGGGCGACTCGGCGCTCGGCTACCGGCTGCCACTGGATTCCCAGCCCTGGAGCACCGCAACCGACTACCCGTGGGTGCATGCGCCGGATCCGATGGCTCCGCAGGCACCGTTGCCGGCCTGGCGCGACATCGCCACCCGCATGCAGACCCCGCTGACCGATCTCGGCAGCGACCGCGCGCAGCGGCTGGGCTATGTCGCGGCCGCTCCGGGCAACGGCTTCTACGGCCCCCGCTCGAACGACCGCAAGCCCGGTGCCTTCGAATCGGCCGGCTGGATCACCCGCACCGCACTGTGCGCCCAGGTGCGCCACGGCGTCATGTATCTGTTCATGCCGCCGCTGTCGTCGCTGGAGCACTACCTGGAACTGGTGACCGCGATCGAGGCCACCGCGGCCGACTGCGGCCATCCTGTCGTGCTGGAGGGCTACGAGCCGCCGCGCGACCCGCGACTGGAGGTGCTGCGCATCACGCCCGACCCCGGCGTGCTCGAGGTGAACATCCAGCCCTGCCGCTCCTGGGACGACATGGTGGCCGGCACCGCCTTTCTGTACGACGCGGCGCACGCATGCCGACTCGGCACCGAAAAGTTCATGATCGATGGCCGCCACAGCGGCACCGGCGGCGGCAACCACTTCGTGCTCGGCGGCGCCACCGTGGCCGATTCGCCCTTCCTGCGCCGGCCCGACCTGCTGCGCAGCCTGATCAGCTACTGGCATAACCACCCGTCGCTGTCCTACCTGTTCTCCGGCCTGTTCATCGGCCCGACCAGCCAGGCACCGCGCATCGACGAGGCGCGCAACGACGCGGTGTACGAAATCGAGATCGCCTTCGCCGAAATAGAGCGGCGCACGCGCGACATGGGCTACACGCCGCCATGGATGATCGACCGCATCCTGCGCAATCTGCTGGTCGATTCGACCGGCAACACGCACCGCACCGAATTCTGCATCGACAAGCTGTTCTCGCCGGACGGCCCGACCGGCCGGCTGGGCCTGCTTGAAATGCGCGCCTTCGAAATGCCGCCGCATGCGCGCATGAGCCTCACGCAACAGCTCATGCTGCGCGCGCTGATCGCCCGCTTCTGGCAGCAGCCCTTCACTCCGTCGCGGCTGAAGCGCTGGGGCACCGAACTGCACGACCGCTACATGCTGCCGCACTTCGTGTGGGACGACCTGCGCGACGTGGTCGATGAACTGCGCGCCTTCGGCTATCCGATGGAGCTGGAGTGGTTCGCGCCGCATTTCGAGTTCCGCTTCCCGAAGTTCGGCGAGTTCGCGGCGCGCAATGTGCATGTCGAACTGCGCGGCGCACTCGAACCGTGGCACGTGATGGGCGAAGAAGGTGCGCCCGGTGGCACGGTGCGCTATGTCGATTCGTCGGTGGAGCGACTGCAGGTCAAGGTGCGCGGGCTGGTGGACGACCGTCACGTGCTGACGGTGAATGGCCGACGCGTGCCGCTCGCTCCCACCGGCCGGGTGGGCGAATTCGTCGCCGGCGTGCGCTACCGCGCCTGGCAGCCCCCCACCTGCCTGCACCCGACGATTCCGCCGCACAGCCCGCTGGTATTCGATCTGGTGGATGACTGGATGCAGCGTTCGATGGGCGGCTGCCAGTATCACGTCGCGCATCCGGGCGGCCGCAATTTCGAAACTTTCCCGGTAAACGCCTACGAAGCCGAAGGCCGCCGTCTGGCGCGTTTCTTCGCCATGGGCCACACACCGGGCCGGGTCGCGGCGCCACCGGAGGAACGCAATCCGAACTTCCCGTTCACGCTGGATCTGCGCCGCTGAAAGTCCGTGCCGCCGGCCCTTTTCGCCAGGTGCGACCGGCGGCCCCGCGGACGATCACGGTTTCCCCGGCGCAGCGCGCCACAGGCACAATGCGGACATCGCACTACGCACCTTCCGTCTTGATCCACTGGACCCGCCAGATGCTGTGGCGACTGCTCGCCGCGCTGTCCGTGCTGCTGGGTGTCATCGGCGCCTTCCTGCCGGTGCTGCCCACCGTGCCTTTCCTGCTGCTGGCCGCCTGGGCGGCCGGACGCGGCTGGCCGGAACTGGAGGCGAAGCTGCTGGCCCACCCGAAGTACGGGCCGATGATCATCCACTGGCGCGAACAGGGCGCGGTGCCGCGCCGTGCCAAGTGGCTGGCCAGCATCATGATGTGCTGCAGCGCGGTGATGCTGTGGTTCAGCCCGGTGCCGCCCTGGGTACGCGGCTCGGTCTGGTTCACCCTCATCGTGGTGGCGACCTGGCTGTGGCGACGGCCCGAACCGGCTCCGCCACCCGATGAGCGGAATCAGGCCAGCGCCGGATAGTCGGTGTAGCCCTCGGCGCCACCGCCATAGAGCAGTTCGGCGCGCAGCGGATTGAGCGGTGCGCGCTCCCTCAGCCGACGCACCAGATCCGGGTTGCTGATGAAGGGGCGACCGAAGGCCACGGTGTCGCTGGCGCCCGTGGCCACGCGGGTGGCCGCACTGTCCAGATCGAAGCCGTTGTTCACGATCCAGCCGCCGCCGAAAGCCTTCTTCAGCGCCGCATAGTCGAAGGGCTTCGCCAGATCGGCCGGCTCGCGCGCACCGCCGGTCTCACCTTCGATCATGTGCACGAAAGCCAGCCCCAGCGGTGCCAGCTTTTCGATCAGCCGGCCGTACAGCGCCTGCGGATCACTGTCATGCGGCGTATCGTTGAAGGTGGTGATCGGCGACAGCCGGATGCCGGTGCGCGCACCGCCGATTTCCTTGGCGACCGCCTCCATCACCTCGACCACGACGCGGATGCGGTTGTCGATGGCACCGCCATAGGGACCGCTGCGGTCATTCACGCTGTCGCGCATGAACTGGTCCAGCAGATAGTTGTTGGCCGCATGCACTTCGACGCCGTCGAAGCCGGCGTCGATCGCGTTGCGTGCGGCACGGCGGTAGTCCTCGACCAGCGCCGGGATTTCGTCGTCGCGCAGCGCGCGCGGCGCGGAGGTATCGACGAAACCTTCACGGGTGAAGGTCTTGGCGTTCGGCCGGCGGGCGGTGGAGGACACCGGAGCAGCGCCGTCCGGCAGCAGCGAACTGTGCGAAATGCGTCCGACATGCCACAGCTGCAGCACGATGCGACCGCCAGCGGCATGCACCGCGTCGGTCACCGCACGCCAGCCGGCGACCTGTTCGGCCGAATGAATGCCCGGGGTGTCGAGATAGCCCTGGCCCATCGGCGAAATCTGCGTCGCCTCGGCGATGATGAGGCCGGCGCTGGCGCGCTGGCGGTAGTACTCGACCGTGAGCGGCCCGGGCACGTTGCCAGCCAGGGCGCGGTTGCGGGTGAGCGGTGCCATGACGATGCGGTTGGCGAGGGCGATGTCGCCCAGACGGGTCGGTTCGAACAGCGTGGTCATCCGGTTCTCCAGTTGTGTTTCGGACAGGGCACTGCGGGGACAGGCGGATCAGAAGCCCTGCAGCACGATCTTGCCGCGCGCACGGCCGCTTTCCAGCAGGGCGTGCGCACGTTTCAGGTTGGCGGCGTTGATGATGCCGTAATGTTCGCCCAGCGTGCTGCGCAGCCGGCCGGCATCGACCAGGTCGGCCACCTGATCGAGCAGCCGGCCCTGTTCGGCCATGTCGTCGGTCCGGTAGAGCGAGCGGGTGAACATCAGTTCCCAGTGCAGCGACAGGCTCTTGCGCTTGAGCGCCAGTACGTCGAGCGGATGCGCCGGATCGTCGATCAGGCCGAGCCGGCCCTGCGGCGCGAGCGCCTCGACGATCTGCGCGTAGTGCTGGTCGGTGTGCGTGAGGCTGGCCGCGTGGGTGACCGATTCGATGCCGGCTTCGCGCAGCGCCTCGGCCAGCGGACGGCGGTGATCGATCACGTGATGGGCGCCCAGTTCGCGCACCCATGCCGCCGTATCCGGGCGCGACGCCGTACCGATTACCGTAACGCGGCTCAGCGCGCGGGCCAGCTGGATCATGATGGAGCCCACGCCGCCGGCCGCGCCGACGACGAGCAGGCGGCCTTCGGCATCGCGCAGCTGCAGCCGGTCGAACAGCAGCTCCCAGGCGGTGATCGCGGTCAGCGGCAGCGCCGCCGCCTCGGCAAAGCCGAGCGACTCAGGCATGCGGCCGACCAGACGCTCATCCACCGCCTGGTATTCGGCGTGGCTGCCCTGCCGCGTGAGGTCACCGGCATACCAGACGCGGTCACCCGGCCGGAAGCGGCTTACCTGATCGCCCACCGCCTCGACCACGCCGGCGGCGTCCCAGCCGGGCACCCGCCAGCTGCCGTCGGCCGGCGGCGCATGGAAGCGGCGCACCTTGGTATCGACCGGATTCACCGCGACCGCCTCAATCCGCACCAGCAGATCGTGTTCACGGACTTCCGGTCGCGCGAGATCGATATCGACCAGACTGTCCGGATGTTCGACCGGAAGGTTCTGCCTGAAGGCGACGGCTTTCATGATGTGGCTCCTGCACTCTGTACCGGATGCATGCTACCGACCGCCTGATCGATTGATAATCCACCCATCGATCAATACATATTCAAACGATTTTTGAAAATCGAATGGCGATGCACGCACCTGATCTGACCTTGTCCCAGCTCGAACTGTTCGTGCGCATCGCCGATGCCGGCTCGCTGAGTGCGGCCGCACGCCAGCTTCAGCTGACGCCGGCCGCCGCCAGCGCGGCCCTGAAACGGCTGGAGGCGGCCTTCGGCGCACGGCTGATCGAGCGCTCGACCCGTTCGATGCGGCTTACCGCCGAAGGCGAACTGCTGCGCGACCACGCGCGTCGTGCGCTGGGCGAACTGGACGACGCGCGCGCCCAGCTCGGCGCAGGCCGCGAAACACTGAGCGGCGACATCCATCTGGCCGCGCCGTCCGACCTCGGTCGCGGCGCGCTGTCCGCCATGCTGGACCGCTTCATCGAACAGCATCCGGGCGTGCGGCTCACGCTCTATCTGTCGGACACGGTGCAGGATCTGGTGCGCGAGCGGGTCGATCTGGCGGTGCGCTATGGCGAACTGCCGGATTCGTCGCTGGTGGCGCGCCGGCTGCACGTCACCCGGCGCGTGGCGGTGGCCTCGCCGGACTACATCGCGCGGCATGGCGCGCCACAGCAACCGTCCGATCTGGCGCGGCACAACTGCATCGCGCAATACCGCAGCGGACGCCCGCACTTGACCTGGCGCTTCATGCGTGGCGGCGTGGAAACCCGGGTCCGGGTGCAGGGCAACCGCATGGCCTGGGACGGAGCCATCGTCAGACAGTGGGCACTGCAGGGGCTGGGCATCGCCACCAAGGCCCGGCTGGACGTAGTGGACGACCTGCGATCCGGTCGTCTGGTCGAACTGCTGACCGACTGGCGAGGCGAGGACTTTCCTCTGCACGCCATGCTGCCGGCCGGACGCCACATGCCGCTGCGCGTGCGGCGCCTGCTGGACTTTCTTGGCGAACAGTTCGCTCAGGTGGAACCCGACCTGCCCCCTTCCGGCGGCTGAGCGAGGCGCCACGGGCCGCGCAGCACCGCATCGGGATCGCGCACCACGCCGCGCTGGGTGATCAGCACCCGCCCGTCGCGCGCCAGGCCACGCGCCACCTGACGCACGCGGTCCATCAGCGGCCGCCAGTCCGGCGTCAGCGCACGGGCAACTTCCGACGGGCAAATCGAGCGCCCTGCTCCGCGCGCGGCGACCTGAGCGAGCAGGATCGCCGCGATACCTTCATCGCTCAGCGCGTCATCGGCCGCGCCGGGTCGCTGCACCACTCGCTCCACGATCCCGGATACAGCTGCGCGCCCCCCAGGCCGGCCACTTCGAGCGCCAGCAGGTTATGACAGGCAGTCACCCCGCTGCCGCACTGCATGACCATTTCGCCCGGTGCGCGGTCACCGATCAGCGCCCGCCACTCCTCACGCAGCGCGTCGGCCGGCTTGAAGCGTCCGTCGTCGGCCAGATTGAGCTTGAAGAAACGGTTCACCGCGCCCGGAATATGGCCGCCGACCGGGTCCAGCGTTTCGTTCTCGCCGCGGAAGCGGTCCGGCGCGCGGGCATCGACCAGCAGCCGCTCGGCAGACGCCAGATTGGCCTGCACCGCATCGGCATCGGCGACCGGCAGCACTTCGCCCAAGGGATAGGACACGGACTGCAGCGGACGCACCGAGGTGTCGAGCGCACCACCAGCAGCCTTCCAGGCGGACAGGCCGCCATCGAGCACCGACACGTCGCGGTGACCGACCCAGCGCAGCATCCACCACAGCCGGGCGGCGAACATGCCACCCGCGTCGTCATAGGCCACCACCCGGTGCGCCGGCGAAATGCCGCGCTCACCCAGCAGCGCAACGAACGCTTCCGGTGTCGGCAGCGGGTGACGGCCATTGCAGCCGGTCTTGGCCGCCGACAGGTCGCGATCGAGATGCATGAACAGCGCGCCCGGGATGTGGCCGGCACGCCAGGCCGTTTCGCCGGCCTCCGGATTGGCCAGATCGTGCCTGCAATCCACCACGACCACCCGGGCGTCCGACATCGCGTCGGCCAGGGCGGCCGCGGAAACCAGTGCTGCACTCATGCAGTCGCCTCCGCCAGCCAGTCACGGGCGGCCGCTTCGTCGTCGAACACGGTCACGTCGGCATCGACGAACACCTGCGACAGCCAGGCGGTCCAGGCCACCCAGGGCGTGCCGGCGATCACCGCGACGCGGCCGAAGTCATGGCTGTGGGCACGCGCGAAACGCAGTTCTTCCAGCGCCATGTCCAGCGTGAAGTCGGTCATCTGCCGCAGGTCGATCAGCAGATTCACGATGCCCTCGAACTTGATCCGGTAATTCACCAGATCTTCGAACTCGCGATAGTCGGCCAGCGTGAATTCGCCGAAAGCCGTCACCGTCACCAGATTGCCGCTGTATTCGCTTGTGATCATTTTTCTTACCTCCAGTGTCTGCCGGAACCGGGGCGAAAAACGCGCGCCCCGCACTTCGACTATAGCTTCGCCGGCGGCGGATTGAGCATGGCCAGCACGCCACTGGCGACGATGAGCACCATACCCAGCCAGACCGCGGCCGACGGCACATCGTTCCACAGCAGCACACCGTAGAGCGTGGAAAAGGCCACTGTCGTGTAGGCAAGACTGGCGGACACCAGTGTACGGCCGCCCTTGTAGGCGGTGGTCATGCACAGCTGGGCGGCGGCGCCGAACACGCCCACACCCAGCAGCAGCGCGCAGGTACGCAGATCCGGCACATGAAAGCCGCCGTCGACCAGCGCCCACACCGCGCCGAACACTGACGAACAGAGCGAGAAATACAGCACCGTGCGCCATTCCGGCTCGCCCAGCCGGCCCAGATCGCGCACGCTCAGATAGGCCATGGTGGCGATCAGGCCCGAGCCCAGACCGCACAGCCCGCCAGCCCACTGTTCGCTGCCGAGGGTGGGCTGCAGCACCAGCACCACGCCGGCGAAACCGAGCGCCAGCGCCAGCACGATCGGACGCGACAGCTCGCCGCTGACGGTGAAACCCAGCCAGGCCGCCATGAACAGCGGCGAGGTGTAGTTCAGCGTGACCGCGGTCGGCAGCGGCAGCAGCGCGATGGCCTGGAAATAGAGGATGAGCGAAATGGCGCCCGACACCCCGCGCTTCAGATGGGTCAGCGCGTGAGGCGTGGAGAACTGCGCACCGCGCAGCCGCATGATGGCGGCGATCAGCAACAGCGAAATGAAGGCACGGTAGAAGGCGATTTCAGACGCCGGCAGCGCTTCACTGGCCAGTTTCACGCAGACGCCCATCGAGGCGAACAGCAGGCTGGCCGCCACCATCCACAGCGACTTCATCGCGCCGCTCCGCACATTGGCCGGGCCGCGATCGGACGAAACGAAACAGGGCACCGAAGTGCCCTGTCCTGACCGGTTGCCGCATGGGCCGTCACAGATAGTCCGCCAGTTCGCGCCGGAACCACTCGTGGAAGTGCTGCATGCCGTCTTCCATCGGCGACTGATAGGGGCCGATCTCAGACCGCCCCTGCTTCATCAGCGCCCGCCGGCCCGCATCCATGCGCTCGGCGATCTCATCGTCCTCGCGCGCGGTTTCCATGTACGCCGCCCGTTCGGCCTCGATGAATTCGCGCTCGAACAGCACAATGTCTTCCGGGTAGTAGAACTCCACCACGTTCAGCGTGCGGTCCACTCCCTGCGGATACAGCGTGCTCACCACCAGCACGTGCGGATACCACTCGACCATGATGTTCGGGTAGTAGGTGAGCCAGATCGCGCCGTGCGGCGGCAGCTCACCGCGGTAGTAATCAAGCACCGCGCGGTGCCAGCGCTCGTAGGTGGGCGAACCCGGACGCGCCAGACGGTTGTTCAGACCGACCCGCTGCACCGAATACTGCTGCGCGAACTGCCAGCTGAGGTCCTCGCAGGTGACGAACTTGCCCAGCCCCGGATGGAAGGGCTCGACGTGGTAGTCCTCGAGATAGACCTCGATGAAGGTTTTCCAGTTGTAGTTGCACTGATGCATCTCGACGTGGTCGAGCATGTAGCCCGAGAAATCGAGTGCGGACGCGACCTCCATGCTCGCCAGATCGGCGGCGACGTCGCGCTTGCCCGAGAACAGCAGCCCCTTCCAGTTCTGCAGCGGCTGACGCTTCAGGTTCAGGCAGGGCGTGTTCGGAAAATGCGGCGCCCCCAGCAGCTCGCCACGGGTGTCATAGGTCCAGCGATGCACCGGGCACACGATGTTGGGCGTGTTGCCACGGCCCTTCATCATCAGCGCCTGCCGGTGACGGCACACGTTCGACAGCATTTCGATGCCGGCTTCGCTGCGCACCAGCATCAGCGCATCGTCGGCCCATCCCAGGGTGTGATAGTCGCCGACATTCGGCACCATCAGCTCATGGCCTGCATAGCCCGGCCCGTTGTCGAAGAGCACGCGCTTTTCGAGTTCGAACAGCTGCTCATCGAAATACCAGGACACAGGGAACTGCGACTGTGCCGGTTCCAGACGGGTAATGGACTGTATATCGGACATTCCCCAACCCTCGAAGTCAAAGTTGGAAAACCGCGTGCGATCCAGAATCTCCGCTTCGGACCATAAGCCCGTCGCCAAGGTACGCCGACGCGTGACAAAGCCGGGCAGTATATCTGCTTGAGCGTTTGACCGCCTGTTTTGGATCAGTTATTTTCCAGCGTTTGCCTTGCGCACCAACAATCCAGCATGACACGACAAGCAGACGCGGCTTCCGCGCCCGCCAGCTTCGAGCAGGCGATCGAAGAACTGGAGGCCATCGTGCGTGCGATGGAAGATGGCAAGCTGCCGCTCGAAGGCGCGCTCGAACGCTATCAGCGCGGCGTGGAACTGATACGCCACTGCCAGTCGGCACTGGATGCGGCCGAACAGAAGGTGCAGATCCTGGAAGACGGACTGCTGCGCGAATTCCGCCCGGGCGATGCACGCGATGAGTGAGGCGAGCACACCGATGAGCGACCCGACCGGATCTTTCGCCGACTGGGTGTCCTCAGTGCAGAACCGCACCGAGGCCGCGCTGGACCGCTTCCTTCCGCAGGCGACCATTGCTCCGGCACGCCTGCACGACGCCATGCGCTATGCGGTGCTGGGCGGCGGCAAGCGGGTGCGCCCGCTGCTGTGTCACGCGGCCGGCACGCTGTCCGGCGCCACGCCGGAGGCCCTGGACGCGGCCGCCTGCGCGGTCGAAATGATCCACGCCTATTCGCTGGTGCACGACGACATGCCCTGCATGGACGACGACGTGCTGCGCCGGGGCAAACCCACCGTGCATGTGCAGTACGACGACGCCACCGCACTGCTGGTCGGCGACAGCCTGCAGTCGCTGGCCTTCCTGCTGCTGTCCGAACACTGCCCGGTGCCGGCGGAAACCCGCGCCGCGCTGGTGAGCCAGCTGGCCATCGCCTCCGGTTCCCGCGGCATGGCTGGGGGGCAGGCGATAGACCTCGCTTCGGTCGGCCTGCCACTGGGGGTGGAAGAACTGGAATTCATGCACATCCACAAGACCGGTGCGCTGATCCGCTGCGCGGTGCGCATGGGCGCGGCCTGCGGCCAGCTCGATGTGGACGCGCACCGCCGTCTGGACCACTATGCAGGTACGGTCGGCCTGCTGTTCCAGGTGGTGGACGATGTGCTGGACTGCGAAGCCAGCACCGAAGAACTGGGCAAGACCGCCGGCAAGGACGCCGCGGCGAACAAGCCGACCTATGTCAGCACGCTGAGCCTGGCCCGCGCCCGCGAACGGGCGCGCGAACTGCACGCCGAGGCGATCGAAAGCCTGTCGCCGTTCGGCGATGCAGCCCGTCGCCTGCGTGAGCTGGCAGATTTCGTGCTGACCCGGAAACACTGAAACAATGGACCGATCCCTGCACACGATGAGCGCCTACCCGCTGCTGGAAACGATCGACTCACCGGCCGACGTACGCGCGCTGGACAGCCGCCAGCTGGCCCAGCTGGCCACCGAACTGCGGGCCTTCCTGCTGGAATCGGTATCGCGCACCGGCGGCCACCTGTCGTCCAATCTCGGCACGGTGGAACTGACGGTCGCGCTGCACCATGTCTACAACACGCCGCACGACCGCATTGTGTGGGACGTGGGCCACCAGACCTACGCCCACAAGGTGCTGACCGGCCGTCGCGAAGGCATGGCCACACTGCGCCAGTACAAGGGCGTGAGCGGCTTCCCGCGTCGTTGCGAGAGCGAGTACGACACCTTCGGCACCGCCCACTCGTCTACCTCGATCTCGGCCGCACTGGGCATGGCCATCGCCGCGCGCGCGCTCGGCCATCGCCGGCACAGCATCGCAGTGATCGGTGACGGCGCGATGACCGCCGGCATGGCGTTCGAGGCGCTGAACAACGCCGGCGTCGAGGATGCCGACCTGCTGGTCATTCTCAACGACAACGACATGTCGATCTCGCCGCCGGTCGGCGCGCTCAACAAATACCTCACGCGCCTGCTGTCCGGCCACACCTACAACGCCGCGCGTCGAGCCGGCGCCAAGGTGCTGGAGATTGCGCCATCGCTGCGCGAATTCGCCAAGCGGGCCGAGGAGCACGTGAAGGGCATGATCACGCCCGGCACGCTGTTCGAGGAATTCGGCTTCCACTATTACGGCCCGATCGACGGGCACGACCTCGACGCGCTGATTCCGACGCTGGAAAACCTGCGCGAACTGCCGGGCCCGAAATTCCTGCACGTGATCACGAAGAAAGGCTATGGCTACAAGCTGGCCGAAGCCGACCCTATCCTGTACCACGGCGTCGGCAAGTTCGATCACGTGGCCGGCATCCAGACCGGCAAGGGCGGCGGCAAGCTCACCTACACCCAGGTGTTCGGCGACTGGCTGTGCGACATGGCCGCCCGCTGCGACAAGCTGATGGCGATCACGCCGGCGATGCGCGAAGGCTCCGGCATGGTGCGCTTCGCCGAGGAATACCCGAAGCGCTACTTCGACGTCGGCATCGCCGAACAGCACGCGCTTACCTTCGCCGCCGGCCTGGCCTGCGAAGGCGTGAAGCCGGTGGTGGCGATCTATTCGACCTTCCTGCAGCGCGCCTACGACCAGCTCATTCACGACGTATGCCTGCAGAACCTGCCGGTCATGATGGCGCTCGATCGCGCCGGTTTGGTGGGTGCAGACGGTGCCACCCATCACGGCGCCTTCGATCTGTCCTACCTGCTCTGCCTGCCGAACATCGTCGTGATGACGCCGAGCGACGAGAACGAGTGCCGTCAGATGCTGTACACCGCCTATCTGCACGAAGGACCAAGCGCGGTGCGCTATCCGCGCGGCAGCGGCCCGGGCGTGGCGCCGCAGAAGGACATGACCGCAATCGAGATCGGCCGTGGCGAACTGCGTCGCGCCGGCGAGGGCGACACCGCCCTGCTCGCCTTTGGCGCCATGCTGACGCCGGCGCTGGCAGTGGCCGAAGAATTCGACGCCAGCGTGGCCAACATGCGTTTCGCCAAACCGCTGGACGAAGCGCTGGTGCTGGAACTGGCGAGCAAGCACAAAATCATCGTCACGCTGGAAGAGAACGCGCTGATCGGCGGCGCCGGCAGCGAAGTCGAGCGGGTGATCCACAACGCAGGCCTGTCCTGTCGCGTGCTGCGTATCGGCCTGCCCGACCGCTTCGTCGACCACGGCGACCCGTCCCAGCTGTATGCCGAGGTCGGTCTGGATACCCCCGGCGTCCGCGCCCAGGTGGCCGCCGCGCTGCAGCGCTGATCACCTCCGTTCCGGCAGAAAAGGGCCCGGCGATGCCGGGCCTTTTTCGTGCACCGCGGCTTGAGTCGGCCTGAACCCGGTGTTAATCTACATGCAACAAATGATCATGTAGAGAAACCAGAGGTCCAGCATGAATGCCCGCGATCTGCACGCCACCCCGCTCAGCATGCCCGACGTGCAGAACTCGCCGGACCGGCGCGAACTGCCGATCGAGAAGGTGGGCATACGCGGCATACGGCATCCGATCAGCGTGCGCGGCCGTGACGGCTGGGTGCAGGGTACCGTGGCCGAGTGCGGCCTGTTCGTGAGTCTGCCCGCCCATCTGAAGGGCACCCACATGTCGCGCTTCGTGGAGCTGCTGCACGAGCTGAACACGCCGCTGTCGCCGGCATCGTTCGCGCCACTGATGCGCACCATGCTGGTCCGGCTGGAAGCGGACAGCGGCGAAATCACCCTGCGCTTCCCCTACTTCCGCCGCAAGACCGCGCCGGTGTCCGGCACCGAAAGCCTGCTCGACTACGAGGTGGGCTACACCGCACGGACGGACGCGGACGGACAGCACAGCTTCACGCTGCGGGTGCAGATCCCGGTCACCAGCCTGTGCCCGTGCTCGAAGAAGATTTCGCAGTACGGCGCGCACAACCAGCGCTCACACGTCACCATCGAGGCAGACATCGAGGGCGATCTGGCCATCGACGACCTGATCGACATCGCCGAGCAGGAAGCGTCCTGTGATCTGTACGGGCTGCTGAAGCGGCCAGACGAGAAATTCGTGACCGAGCGCGCCTACGAGAACCCCAAGTTCGTCGAGGACATGGTGCGCGACATTGCCGCGCGACTGAATGCGGAACAGCGCGTGCGCGCCTATGTGCTGGAAGTCGAGAACTTCGAATCCATCCACAATCACTCCGCCTGGGCGCAGATCCGCGCCGACAAGCGCTGAGCACGCAACAGCAGCGGAAATGAAAAAGGGACCGCGAAGGTCCCTTTTTCATTCCGGTCTGCGCGGATGCCCTGAGACATCCGCCGCAGCAGGCGCTTACTTGGCTGCCGGAGCAACCACGCGCTTGGCCAGCTTTTCCTTGATGCGTGCCGACTTGCCCGAACGCTCGCGCAGGTAGTACAGCTTGGCGCGACGCACGTCACCACGACGCTTCACCTCGACCGACGCGATCAGCGGCGAGTAGGTCTGGAAGGTACGCTCGACGCCTTCGCCGCTGGAAATCTTGCGAACGATGAAGTTCGAGTTCAGACCGCGGTTGCGCTTGGCGATCACCACGCCTTCGTAGGCCTGGACACGCTTGCGGTCGCCTTCGACCACATTCACGTTCACGATGACCGTGTCACCGGGCGCGAATTCGGGGATGTTCTTGCCCAGACGGGCGATTTCTTCCTGCTCGAGTTGCTGGATCAGATTCATGCTTGACTCCTGGTCTATGGCATTGCCTTGCCGCAGAGCACTTGTTCCGTGATGCGCGCATTTATTGGTGGATGACGGTATTCAGTCATCCGCTTACTGCAAAAAACACTGCTGCAGAAACTGTCACTGCTCATCCGGCATCAGCAGGTCGGGCCGCCTGCTGCGCGTAATCGCCAGCGCCTGTTCGGCTCGCCAGCGACGGATCCGCGCGTGATCGCCGGACAGCAGCACCTCCGGCACCGGCCGGCCATCCCATACTTCGGGACGGGTGTAGTGCGGGCAGTCCAGCAGACCGCTCACGAACGAATCCTCGACCGCGGACGACGCGTCGTTCAGCGCCCCCGGCAACTGCCGGATGATCGCGTCCATCAGTGCCATCGCCGGCAGTTCGCCGCCCGACAGCACGAAATCCCCCAGCGACAGCTCCAGATCGACATCCCTGTCGATCAGACGCTGGTCCATCCCTTCATACCGGCCGCAGAGCAGGATCAACGCCGGCTCCGCCACCAGTTCCATCACCTTCCGGTGCGTCATGCGCTCGCCGGACGGCGAAAAATGAACCACTTTGACCGGCTGAGCGTGGCGGGCACGGCACACCGAAACGGCCTGCGCCAGCGGCTCGGCCAGCATCACCATGCCCGGACCACCGCCGTAAGGCCGGTCGTCCACGGTGCGATGCACGTCAGCCGCGAAATCGCGCGGGCTGGTGTGCCTCACATCCCACAGCCCGCGCTCCAGCGCGCGCCGGGTGATGCCACTGCGCTCGATCGCCGCGAACATTTCCGGAAACAGCGACACCACCTCGAAAGTGATGCGCGGTCCGGACACGCCGCCCGCGGCAGTATCTACCACTGTGCGTCCCAGTCTGCGAGCACCCGCGCTGCTGCGCGATCCACGTCCTTCACTACTGCCGACACGAAAGGAATGAGCCGTTCTACCGGCTTGTCACCACCTTGCGCATCGTCGAGCACAACCAGCACGTCGTTGGCACCGGTTTCCATCAGGCGCTCGATACGGCCCAGCCGTTCGCCTGACAGATTCACGACTTCAAGCCCGACCAGATCACCCCAGTAGAACTCGTCGTCCCCGGTATCAGGCAGTTCGTGCCGCGGTACACCGACATACAGGCCGACCAGCTTTTCGGCTGCAGTACGGTCAGATACGCCTTCGAAGCGCACCACCGGACCTTTCGCCTGAAGCTTGAAACCGTCGGGCTTCAGCGCGTGCCAGCCGGCTGACCCGGCGTCCGGATCGCTGCTGGCGTACCAGCGCTCGATCACTTTCCAGGACTGCGGATCATCCCCGAACACCTGCAGGTGCAACCAGCCCTGAATGCCGAAGGGCGCAGCCAGCCGTCCCAGAACAATCATGGAACCGGAAGGCGTACTGATGGCTGAACCGCTGATCAGGCGGCCTTCTGCGTCTTGACCAGACGGGCAACCGTCGGGCTCAGCTGGGCACCGACACCTTCCCAGTAGGCCAGGCGCTCGGCATTCACGGTCAGGCGACCGGGCGTGCCTTCCGGCGCGACCGGGTTGTAGAAACCCACGCGCTCGATGAAACGACCGTCGCGACGATTGCGGGAATCGGTGGCGATGATGTTGAAGAACGGGCGCTTCTTGGCACCCCCACGCGCGAGGCGAATGACGACCATTACACTTCCTTCAAAACGAGGAAAACCAACGATATTAACGAAGACTTGCGCGATCCGCAAGGTAAGGCGAGCATCGCTCAGGTTTTGCCGCAACCTTCGCCACGGACGATCAGCTCACCGGGTTCTGCTGGCGCGCCACCACCTGCTGCACCAGCGCCCGCAGACGTGCCGGGCGCACCGGCTTGTGCAGCACCGGATAACCTCGGGCCGCCGCCATGCGCCTGACCTGCGGGTCGGTGTCGCCGGTCACCAGCGCGCCGGCGATGTCGCTGCCCTGCTCGGCCAGCAAGGCATCAAGCACGTCAATGCCGCTGGCCACCGCGGCCAGCCGGAAGTCGCACAGAATGAGGGCTGGCGAGCGCTCTCGCAAACGGATGGCGTCTCTCGCCTCGGACAGATTGGGCGCACACAGCACGTCGCAACCCCAGGACTGGAGCAGACCGGCGATGCTGTTGCGCGAGCCCGGATCGTCGTCGATCACGATCACGAACAGCGACAGGCTGGCCGGCAGCACCACCGGCTCCATCTCGGTCACATCCCCGGTCGGTACCGCCACGCTGGGCACGCAGACCGAGAACACCGAGCCGCGCTGCGCCTGAGACCGTATCGCGACATCGTGACCGAGCAGCCCGGCCAGCCGGCGCACGATGGCCAGCCCCAGCCCCAGACCCTGTCCGCGCGCACGCGCCGGGTTCTGCAGCTGATAGAACTCCTCGAAAATCATGTCGTGCGCCTCGACCGGAATGCCCGGGCCGGAATCGCGTATCTCGATCACCGCGTCCTGGCCGCGCCGACGCACGCATACGAGTACGCCGCCGCGCTGGGTATAGCGCACCGCGTTGGACAGCAGATTGATCATGATGCGTTCGAGCAGAAGCGGATCAGATTCCACCCACAGCGGCGTCGCCCGCAGCTTCAGGCGCAGGCCGCGCTGCAGTGCATCGGCCGCGAAATCGTCGACGATGCGCGACAGCATGGGCTGCAGCGGAAAGCGGGAACGCCGGACGGTGACGCCGCCAGCATCCAGCTTGGACATGTCGAGCAGCGCATCCAGCAGGTCTTCCATCGCACCGACCGACTCCTCGATCTGGCGGATCAGGGTGCGATGTTCCGAGCCGCGCAGACGTTCGGCCAGTTCGGCGACGAACAGTCCGAGTGCGTGCATCGGCTGCCTCAGGTCGTGGCTGGCCGCCGCGAGGAAGCGCGACTTGGCGTGGTTGGCCCGCTCCGCCTCGTCAGTACGGCTGCGCAGCTGCCGGGTGGCATCTGCGATGCGCGCCTCCAGCTCGTCACGCGCCCGCAGCAGCCGCTCGGCCATGCCATTGACCCCTTCGGCCAGCACCCGCAGCGACCCGCCGCCGGAGGCGGGAATGCGCACCGACAGGTCGCCATCGCCGATCCGGCGCACCGCCTGCGACACCTCGCGCACCGGCCCGGTCACGGTGCGGCTGATGCGGAAGGCGAACACGCTGGCCAGCATCAGCGCGGCTGCAATCACGCCGGCACTGGTCAGGATGAAATCCACCTTCATCGCCTCGACCCGCGCCCGGCTCACTTCCACCAGCACCCAGCCGATCGGCTGGCGGTCGGTCACCGGCTCGCCCAGCCCGTCGAACACGTCGGCTTCGTCCAGCACCGCGCTGCGCACGATGGGCTCTACGAACATCAGCGCATGGTCGAGTTCGACCAGGGCCAGCCCGGCGGCGCGGCGCCCCGGCAGATAGGCTTCCGGGCTGAGCACGCCACCGGACACCGCCAGATCGCCGTCGCGGCTCGACACCATGATGCCGCTCACGTCCGGCTCGCGTCGCGCCGCCTCGATCAGCGACACCAGCGAATCGGTATTGCCGGAAAAGATGCCGTAGTCAGCGGTGGCCGCCACCTGACGCGCGGTGGCGCGCCCGCGCTCGACCAGGCTGTTCTCCAGTTCGGCCAGCCGGTGCAGCACCATCCAGACGCCACCGGCAATGCCGAACGCCATCACCGGTGCCAGCGCCACCAGCAGCACGCGCAGACGAATGCCCCAGCGCTTCATGGCTGGCGCTCCTGGCGGATCAGACGGTCACGCAGCACGTCGCCGTCGTCGATGCGCAAGCCAAGCGAGCGCGCCACATGCGGATTGACCGACACGGTGAAATGCCGCGGATGCCGGGGCGACGGCCAGCTTCGCTCGCGGATCCAGCCGACCAGCGCATCGGCGGCCTGACGGGCGATCTGTTCAGGCGTCGAATACAGTGACATGACCGCGCCGGCCCTCACATAGGCAGCTGAAAAACCGACCACCGGCACCCGCGCCCGGAAGGACGTAAGCAGCAGATTGCGCACCGTACCCGCGTTATGCACTTGCGGATCGGGCATGGCCAGAAAGACGTCTGATTTTTCCAGCACCTGGGACAGCGCGCTGAACAACGCCGCTTCACCGGTAAAACTGCCCGCCGACAGCTGCAGCTGGGTGCCTGACAGCGCCGCCCGCAGCGGCTGCAGGCGCTCAGGGTGCGCGGCATCGATCAGGGTGCCTATCCGTCGTGCCTCTGGAAGTGCCAGCCGTATCAGTTCTACCTGCCGGGAAAAGGGCTGATCGATATGGATGGCGGTCCAGCGGCGCGCGTTGTCGCTGTTGTTGAGCGCCTCGAAGGCCGACTGCGGCACCAGCACCGACAGCACCGGAGTCTGCGCATCGATCTGGGCCAGCGCACGCAGTGCGCCTGCGCCCACAGCCACCACCGCATCGTGACCGCCGAGATCGGCGGGGCCGAATTCGGCCCGGTTCAGTACAGTCAGCGCAAAGCCGCCGCGGGCTGCACGCTCGCTCTTCAGCGCCTCGGAAAATTCACCATACGCCCCGCCAGCCTCGCTCAGCAGGACGAGCACCGACGCCGCCCAGGCCGCGCCGGGCAGCAACAGACAGGCGACAAGGAAGACGACCGCACGCAGGCCCGGGACGGGAAATCTGCGACGGTTCAGGAAGGACATCGGATGGTGTGACGCGAACACTCGCGCCCGGGGCAGACCCGGAAAGGACGGAAAACGATTCGAGTATGCAACATGCCGATGCCGCGCATCATCAGCCCTTCGGATGATGATGCGCGCCGCATAGGCTCTAGCTCACACCCAGCGCCTGGGCAATCTGGGCCTGCATCGCCCACGCTGCCGCAACCGGGTCAGCCGCGTTGCGGATGGGACGGCCCACCACCAGGTAGTCGGCGCCATTGCCCAGCGCCTGCGCCACATCCACCGTACGCTTCTGGTCGTCAGCCGGTCGGTTCTCGACCGGGCGGATGCCCGGCGTCACCACCAGGATGCGTTCGCCCAGTTCGGCGCGAATGTGCGGCGCCTCCAGCCCGGACGACACCACGCCGTCGCAGCCGGCAGCCAGCGCACGGCGCGCACGCGACAGCACCAGCGCGTCGACGTCGCAGGCGAAGCCCAGATCGTCGAGGTCGCCGCGGTCCAGGCTGGTGAGCACGGTCACCGCAAGAATCTTCAGCGCGCCCTTGTCGGCACCTGCCGCTTCCATGATGGCCTGATTGCCGTGGATGGTGGCGAAGGTGGCGCCGCTGGACGCCAGCGCGCGCACCGCCGAACGCACGGTTTCCGGCACGTCGAAAAACTTCAGATCGACGAACACCTTCTTGTTGCGCGCGATCAGCCAGTCCAGCAGCTCGAAGTAATTGCCGCTCATGAACAGTTCAAGGCCGATCTTGTAGAAGCGGACCGCGTCGCCCAGCTGGTTCACGATGGCTCGGGCCTGGTCGGCGGAGGGCACGTCGAGGGCCACGATAAGACGGTCGGCCGGGTCGATGATCTTGGCGGAAGCGGAGGAAGTGTTCATGGACGGACCTGGAGGAAAGGGATACGGAAGTGCCACCAGCCGGGTTGGCAGCCAACCTCGCGCCCGAGCGGGGCCGGATCGACACCGAATGAGGCATTTGGCCTGCGCCGGCAAAACCCGAGTTTACTAGAATCGGCACTTCACCCGCTTCCGACACGTCCGATCTGCCGATGTCTGCCGCCCCAACCGCTCCGCCCGAGCTCGACGCGTTGCTGCAGAACGCCCGGAGCGACGGGCCGCTGCAGGCGGTGCTCGACTGGCTGGCGCGCCCGACCAGTGGCGACCCCGAGCGCGAAGCACCGCTGCTGGCCGGCTGCCTGGCGCTGTTCGCCCAGGCCGACCTCGAAGCGCAGGCCCGGGTGCGGGTGCTCGATATCTTCCATGACCGTGCGCTGTCCTGCTCGATCGCGCTGAAGCCCGAACTGGCCGCCAGCGCGCTGCCGGTGCCGGACGCGCTGCGCACCGCCGCGGACAGCCTCGGTGGCGTACTGATGCAGGTGGCGCATGGCTATCTCGACGCGTTGCGCGGCCGGATCGCCCACAAACCGTCGCGGACGGCCGGCCACGCCATGCTGTGCGTCCTCGACGCCTACGCGCTGGCCACGCTGATCGCGGCCGATCTGCCGGCCGGCTTCTGGGCCACCGCACATGCCCTGCTGATGCACACCCGCACCATGGCGATGCCGGCGACCCAGGTTGCCGGCTCGGCCGATGCGGAACAGCTGTACCGCGAACTGATCGCGCTCGCGCTGGCCCAGCCGCTGCATCTTGCGCCGGCCGATTTCTTCAACATCGCCGACTACGTGCGCAGCTATTCGGGCGCGGTACAGATCCAGGTCAATGCACCGCACCGTGATCTTGACTCGTGGTTCTGGCTGGACGATGAAAGCGACTGCGGGCCGGTGCCGCTGCTGCGGGCGCCCTCCGATGCCGAGCGCGGCAGCCACGTCCTGTACTGCTCCTGCCAGCGGCTGGGCCAGGTGCTGGCCCACCATCTGGATCTGATAGACGAAGGCGGCAGCGCCGCCGACCTCTATCTGCCCGGTTGCCTTGGACAGGTCCGCACGCGCCGCCTGCTGCGCCGGCTGCAGGCGCGCTGGATGGCCATGCCGCGACGCCAGTTCGCGCGGCGCGAACGCGGCATGGCGGTGCGCATGCTGATCGGCTTCGACGCCATCTGGCAACTGCTGGACCGGCGCGACCCGGCCGCCGAATGGGGCAACCAGACCACCGGCTGGACTTTGCTCAATGACAGCGCCAACGGCTTCGCGCTACGCATGGACAGCGGCCCGACCGGGCTCATCCGTCCGGGCATGCCGGTGCTGATCAAGGGCAGCAGCAGCCGCACCTGGATGATCTGCGTTGTGCGCTGGGCGCGCAGCGCCAGCGCCGGTGCGGTCGACGTGGGTGTGGAACTGCTCAGCCACGGCGCACAGGCTGCCACGGTGGTATTCAGTGACGCCGAACCGCGGGCCACCGTGCACGCGCTGCGTCTGCCGCCGCTGCCGCGCCAGCGTGCACACCCTGCCCTGATGCTGGCGAGCGGCGAGGCCCGGGGGCGGGAACTGCTGATCGCCCACATGTCCGGCCCCGGCTGCCGGCTGGGCGAGGCACGGCTGTCTGACCTCGACCTG
The DNA here is from genome assembly GCF_000378945.1 of Methyloversatilis universalis EHg5. Lineage (GTDB taxonomy): Bacteria > Pseudomonadota > Gammaproteobacteria > Burkholderiales > Rhodocyclaceae > Methyloversatilis > Methyloversatilis universalis_A. The sequence continues at coordinate 3,135,418 of NZ_KB900539.1, forward strand.
CAGACCCAGGCTTTCGAACTGTACGAACTGGACGAACTGAGTGCGGCGTCCGGCCGCAGCTGAAAAAATGGGCGATCAGCGCGCGCGGTCGTTCAGTTCAGCGGTCAGTGCGGCGCCGAACAGCACGATGGCCCAGAACAGATACAGCCACATCAGAAATACCGGCAGCGTCGCCAGCGCGCCATACACCACCGCGTAGGCCGGCATGTGGCCGGCGTAGATGCTGAGCCCCTTCTGCATCAGCGACAGCAGGCCGGTGGCCACCAGCGCACCGCAGATCGCCTCTCCCCAGCTTACGGCCGCCCGCGGCAGCGTGCGATACAGCAGCACCAGGAAACCGGCGGTCACCACACCAGCCGCCGCGCGCAGCAGCAGCACCTTGAGCCACGGCGGCTCGTCCACCAGACCGAGCGAAGCGGTCACCAGATACAGCGTGAGGCCGGCACCGACCCCGAGCGCCACCGGCGCGAGCACCGGCAGCGCGAGATAGATCAGCGCAGTACGACGCACCTTGCGGTGCGGGCGCTGCGACCACATGGCATTGAGTGCATGGTCGGCCGTGCGCACCCAAACCCAGGCGCTGCCCAGCAGAAGCAGCAGGTCGGCCAGTGACAGCCGGCGCGCCTTGGCCACGAAACGCGACGCGTGGCGCACCACGCTGCTGCCCGCTTCGTCCGGCAGCAGCGTTCCGGTCAGATAGGCCTGCAGCGGCGCGCCGAACTGCAGCGCGTCGGGCAGCCAGGCGGTGAGCTGGCGCGCCAGCACCACCAGAGGCACCAGCGCGAACAGCAGCGCCAGCGCCAGCGCGGCGGCGGACTGTGCGGCACGACCGTCGCGGTGACGACGCACCGCACCGCTGACCACGCGGAAGGGGCGCAGCACGAAATCAGTCAGGGAAGAAGACATCGAAAGGCTGGATACGAACCGGGAAACCGCCGGGGCGCGGCCCGCGACACTGTACACTCCGGCCCTCATTGTGCTGGATGGCCCGCATTGAAAGAAATCCTCGTGCTCTATTACAGCCGCCACGGTTCCACGCTGAACCTGGCGCGGCAGATCGTCCGCGGCATTGATTCTGTGGACGGCGCGGCCGCCCGGCTGCGCACCGTGCCGCCGGTGTCCACGGTCTGCGAAGCCAGCGCGCCGGCCGTGCCCGACAGCGGTGCCCCCTACGCCGAGGCGATCGACCTCGAGGAGTGCGCCGGGCTGGCGCTTGGCAGCCCGACCCGCTTCGGCAACATGGCCGCCCCGCTCAAGTACTTTCTCGATGGCACCAGCCCGCAGTGGCTGTCCGGCGCACTGACCGGCAAGCCAGCTGCGGTATTCACCTCGACCGCCTCGCAGCACGGCGGCCAGGAAAGCACGCTGCTGTCGATGATGCTGCCGCTGCTGCACCATGGCATGGTGATCGTCGGCCTGCCCTATGCCGAGCCCGAACTCGCCCACACGCCGGACGGTGGCACGCCCTATGGCGCCAGTCACGTGACCGGTGCCGACGCCCTCACCGCCCTGTCGGAACCGGAAGCGAAGCTCGCCTTCGCGCTCGGCCGCCGCCTCGCCCTCACCGCTCTCAAGCTCGCCGACTGACATGAATGCCCGACGCTGGAACCTGCTGACCGCCGCCAGCCTGATCGCCCTCATCCTGCTGGGCCTCGCCTGGGAGCTCTGGTTGGCGCCGCTGCGCCCGGGCGGCTCCTGGCTGGTGCTGAAAATCCTGCCGCTGCTGGGCAGCCTGTTCGGCATCCTGCGCGGCCGGCGCTATACCCACCAGTGGATGTCGCTGCTCAGCCTGGCCTATTTCACCGAAGGCATCGTGCGCGCGACCTCGGACAGCGGGCTGTCGGCGCAGATCGCCGTCGTCTACACCGTGCTGTCGGTGCTGCTCTTTCTCGGCAGCACCTTCTACTCGAAATACACCGCGCCCAGCCGACTGGCTGCGCCGGCACCCGACACGCAATGAAAAAGGCCGGCGATCGCCGGCCCCCTCATCCATCTCAGCAGCGGTCAGCGTCAGATCGGGCTTTCGTCGCCCTGCGGGTTGAGCTTCTGCGCACCCTGCAGCTTGTTCAGCGCATTGATGTAGGCCTTGGCCGAGGCGACGATGATGTCGGTATCGGCGCCCTGGCCGTTCACGATGCGGCCGCCCAGCGCCAGCCGCACCGTCACCTCGCCCTGGGCGTCGGTGCCGGTGGTGATGGCATTGACCGAATAGAGCAGCAGTTCGGAGCCGCTTTTCGCCACTGATTCGATAGCACGGAAAGACGCATCGACCGGGCCGCTGCCCTGCGACTCCACCTTCACCTCGCGGCCACCCGCGGTCAGCGTCACCGCCGCCTGCGGCGGTTCGCCGGTTTCCGAGCGCACGCTCATCGCGACCAGCTTGTACAGCTCGTCCTCCGGCGTGACCGCTTCGTCGCTCATCAGCGCCTGGATGTCCTCGTCGAAGATTTCGTGCTTCTTGTCGGCGAGCTCCTTGAACGCGGCGAAGGCCACGTTGAGCTGCTCTTCCGACTCCACGACGATGCCCAGTTCGGTCAGCCGCGCGCGAAAGGCGTTGCGGCCGGAGTGCTTGCCGAGCACCAGCTTGTTGGTGTTCCAGCCCACGTCCTCGGCACGCATGATTTCATAGGTTTCGCGGTGCTTGAGCACGCCGTCCTGGTGGATGCCCGACTCGTGCGCAAAGGCGTTGGCGCCGACGATGGCCTTGTTCGGCTGCACCGGATAGCCGGTGATGGTGGACACCAGACGCGATGCCGGCACGATCTGCGAAGCGTCGATGCGCGTCTCGACACCGAACACGTCGCGCCGGGTACGCACCGACATGACCACCTCTTCCAGCGACGCATTACCGGCGCGCTCGCCCAGGCCGTTGATCGTGCATTCGACCTGACGGGCGCCGGCCATCACCGCAGCCAGCGAATTGGCGACCGCCATGCCGAGGTCGTTGTGGCAGTGCGTGGACCACACCACCCTGTCCGCGCCCGGCACCCGCTCGATCAGCGTACGCATGCGCTCGGCCCACTGCGCCGGCACCGAGTAGCCCACGGTATCCGGCACATTGATGGTCTTCGCGCCGGCCTTGATCACCTCGGTGAAGACGCGCACCAGGAAGTCGATGTCGGAGCGCACCGCGTCTTCGGCCGAAAACTCGACGTCCTCGGTGTACTGCCGCGCCCAGCCGATCGCCTTGATCGCCTGTTCGACCACCTGGTCGGGGCTCATGCGCAGCTTCTTCTCCATGTGGATGGGGCTGGTCGCGATGAAGGTGTGGATGCGCCCGCTGGCAGCCGGCCTGATCGCCTCGCCGGCGCGACGGATGTCGTTCTCGCTGGCGCGCGCCAGCGAACAGACGGTGGATTCGCGGATGGTTTCAGCCACCGCGCGCACCGATTCGAAGTCGCCGTTGGAAGCGGCGGCGAAACCGGCCTCGATCACATCCACCCGCATTTTCTCGAGCTGGCGGGCGATGCGCAGCTTCTCGTCGCGTGTCATCGAGGCGCCCGGGCTCTGTTCTCCGTCGCGCAGCGTGGTGTCGAAAATGATGAGGCGGTCGGTCATGATGATCTCCGTTGCGCGTCGCATTGCTCGGCGACGCGGGTCATGCAGGCGGTGGTGGCCGGAACGCGCGGCAAGGCCGCGCAGGCCCGGGAATATAAGTCGACGGCCGGCGCCGGACAACGGCGCACGACACTCAGGATCAGGCTTCGGGCGGCGGCAGCGTCGGAGACGGAGCCGGTGCGCGGCCGGCGCGCCTGATCAGCCACATCACATAGCCGGACAGGCCGTAGGCGACGAACAGGCTGAACAGCACCACCGGAGGATTCAGCGACACCGCAACGAAAGCCAGCACGAAGCCGAAGATGACGATGAAGGGCACGCTGCGACGCAGATTGATGTCCTTGCCGCTCCAGAATTTCACGTTGCTCACCATGGTGAGACCACCGAACAGCGTGATCGCGAAAGCGGCCCAGCGCATGTCCGGCCCGGTGTAGCCGTTGTCGGTCGCCACCCACACCAGCCCCGCGACCAGCGCCGCCGCAGCCGGGCTAGGCAGCCCCTGGAAGTAGCGCTTGTCCACCGTGCCGAGGTTGGTATTGAAACGGGCCAGCCGCAGCGCCGCACCGGCACAGTAGATGAAGGCGGCGATCCAGCCCCACTTGCCAAGGCCGCGCATCGCCCATTCGTAGGCGATCAGCGCCGGCGCCGCACCGAAGGACACCATGTCGGACAGCGAATCGTACTCGGCACCGAAGGCCGACTGGGTGTGGGTGAGCCGCGCCACCCGGCCGTCGAGACCATCCAGCACCATGGCGATGAAAATGGCCACAGCGGAATATTCGTAGCGCCCGTTCATCGCCTGCACGATGGCGTAGAAGCCAGCGAACAGCGAGGCGGTGGTGAACAGGTTGGGAAGGATGTAGATGCCGCGCCGGCGTTTCACCGGATCGGCGGGTTTGACGTACTGCGGGTCGTACTCGGACATGCATTCACTCCGATGGTCCGCGCGCGGGATCACCGTCGCACGGCTTTCTTGCATCGCGGGCCGGTCCGGCCCCTGCTGCGCTGGCCTCACTGACCGCCCGGAGGCGACCAGTCGCTCGGCTTCACGCCGAACGTAGCACAGTCGGGCTGCGCAGCCCAGAATGCAAAAAGCCCGGCGGCTCCGGCACAGGTCGTGCGGAAACCGCCGGGCGGCACAAGAGGCGGATCAGTTCTTCGACTGGTCGACCAGCTTGTTCTTGGTGATCCACGGCATCATACCGCGCAGCTGCTCACCGACCTTCTCGATTTCGTGAGCGGCGGTCAGGCGACGACGCGCGGTCATTTCCGGATAGTTGGTCCGGCCTTCCAGGATGAAGTTCTTGGCGTAGTTGCCATTCTGGATGTTGGCCAGGCATTCCTTCATCGCAGCGCGGGCTTCGCCGGCGATCACGCGCGGGCCGGTCACGTACTCACCGTATTCCGCGTTGTTCGAGATCGAGTAGTTCATGTTGGCGATGCCGCCCTCGAAGATCAGGTCGACGATGAGCTTCACTTCGTGCAGGCACTCGAAGTAGGCCATTTCCGGCGCGTAGCCGGCTTCGGTCAGCGTTTCGTAGCCGGCCTTGATCAGTTCGACCACACCGCCGCACAGCACGGCCTGTTCGCCGAACAGATCGGTCTCGGTCTCTTCGCGGAACGAGGTTTCGATCACGCCACCCTTGGTGCCGCCGTTGGCAGCCGCGTACGACAGCGCGAGGTCACGCGCCTTGCCCGACTTGTCCTGATACACGGCGATCAGCGACGGCACGCCGCCTCCGCGTAGGTACTCGGAACGCACGGTGTGGCCCGGGCCCTTCGGGGCGACCATCACGACATCGAGATCTTCGCGCGGGATGACCTGGTTGTAGTGGATGTTGAAGCCGTGGGCGAATGCAAGGGTGGCGCCCTTCTTGATGTTCGGCTCGACGTCACCGTAGTACACCTGCGGAATGTTCTCGTCCGGCAGCAGGATCATGACCAGATCGGCACCCTTCACCGCATCCGCCACTTCCTTCACCTTCAGGCCAGCGGCTTCGGCCTTCTTCCACGACGCGCCGCCCTTGCGCAGGCCAACCGTGACCTTGACGCCGGAATCCGACAGGTTCTGGGCGTGAGCATGGCCTTGTGAGCCGTAGCCGACGATGGTGACTTTCTTGCCCTTGACGAGCGACAGGTCTGCGTCCTTGTCGTAGAAGACTTTCATGGGTTTCCCTTGTGTGCTGTGTTGGTTTATGCGGTGCTGCGGGCTGGTGCGGAATGCGGTGTGCGAATCAGAGGCGCAGGATGCGGTCGCCGCGGCCGATGCCGGCGACGCCGGTGCGCACGGTTTCCAGGATCAGCGAACTGTCGATCGCGCCGACGAAGGAATCGATCTTGGCGGTGTTGCCGGTCAGTTCGATCACATAGGTCGAGTCGGTCACGTCGATGATGCGGCCGCGGAAGATGTCGGCAACCCGCTTCAGCTCCTCGCGGTCCTTGCCGGTGGCGCGCACCTTGATGAGCATCAGTTCGCGCTCGATGTGCGCGGCTTCGGACAGATCGACCACCTTCACCACCTCGATCAGCTTGTTCAGCTGCTTGGTGATCTGCTCGATGATGTCGTCCGAGCCTGTGGAAATGATGGTCATACGCGACAGCGAACCGTCTTCGGTCGGTGCCACGGTAAGCGATTCGATGTTGTAGCCACGCGCCGAGAACAGCCCCGAAACGCGCGACAGCGCACCGGCTTCGTTCTCGATCAGTACGGAAATGACATGCCTCATTGCGAGCGCCTCTTTCTTCAAAACGGAGAACCGCCGCGACGGTGCGGGCTGCCGGAGGCCGGTACCCGCTGCCGGATCGGCCGGTAAGCCGGTCCGGCGACCCCGGCGACGCGTGGATGCCGGGGGCCGCGCGCGACAGTGTCAGGTTGCTGCGTTACAGGTCCTCGGCGGACAGGATCATGTCGGTCAGACCCTTGCCGCCCATCACCATCGGATACACGTTTTCGGTCGGATCGACCTGGAAGTCGATGAACACCAGATCATTCTTGCGCTTGAACGCCTCGCGCAGCGCGCCTTCCACGTCGCCCGGCTTCTCGACGCGCAGGCCGACGTGACCATAGGCCTCGGCCAGCTTGGCGAAATCGGGCAGCGAATCCATGTAGGACTCGGAGTAGCGGTTGCCGTGGATGAATTCCTGCCACTGGCGGACCATGCCCAGATAGCGGTTGTTCAGGCTGCAGATCTTCAGCGGAATCCGGTACTGCTTACAGGTCGACAGTTCCTGGATGTTCATCTGCACCGAACCTTCACCGGTGACCACCGCCACCTGCGAACCCGGGTGCGCCAGCTGCACGCCGATGCCGTAGGGGATGCCCACGCCCATGGTGCCCAGACCGCCGGAATTGAGCCAGCGGCGCGGCTTGTCGAACTTGTAGTACTGGGCAGCCCACATCTGGTGCTGGCCGACGTCCGAAGTCACGAAGGCTTCACCCTTGGTGACTTCCCACAGCTTCTCGACCACGAACTGCGGCTTGATCACCTCGTCGCTGTTCTTGTACTTCAGGCAGTCGCGGCTGCGCCATTCCTCGATCTGCTTCCACCATTCGGCCAGCGATTCCTTGTCCGGGCGGTCGCCCGACGCTTCCAGCAGGCGCAGGATGTCGTCCAGCACGTCCGGCAGGTTGCCGACGATGGGCACATCCACCTTCACGCGCTTGGAAATCGACGACGGGTCGATGTCGATATGAATGATCTTGCGCGCCACCCGGGCGAAGTCGGCCGGATTGCCGATCACGCGGTCATCGAAGCGGGCGCCGACCGCGATCAGCACGTCGCAGTACTGCATCGCCATATTGGCTTCGTAGTTGCCGTGCATGCCCAGCATGCCGACGAACTGCTTGTCGGTCGCCGGATAGGCACCCAGGCCCATCAGCGTGTTGGTGCAGGGCGCGCCCAGCGTGCGCACCAGCTTGGTCAGCTTGTCCGATGCATCCGACAGGACGACGCCACCGCCGGCGTAGATCATCGGGCGCTTGGCTTCCAGCAGCAGCTGGACCGCCTTCTTGATCTGGCCCTGGTGACCCTTGGTGATCGGGTTGTAGGAGCGCATGGTGACCGACTTCGGATAGTCGAATTCGGCCTTGGCCATCGTGATGTCCTTCGGAATATCGACCAGAACAGGGCCCGGACGGCCGGTCTTGGCGATGAAGAAGGCTTTCTTGATGGTCGGAGCGATGTCCTTCACGTCCTTGACCAGGAAGTTGTGCTTCACGCAGGGTCGGGTGATGCCGACCGTGTCGCACTCCTGGAAGGCGTCCTGACCGATGGCAGCGGTCGGCACCTGACCGGTGATGATCACCATCGGAATCGAATCCATGTAGGCAGTCGCAATGCCGGTCACGGCATTGGTCACACCCGGGCCGGATGTCACCAGCGCGACGCCTACGCGCTCGGTCGAACGCGAATACGCATCGGCAGCATGCAGCGCAGCCTGTTCGTGGCGGACGAGTACGTGCCGTACCTTGTCCTGCTTGAAAAGCTCGTCATACAGGTAGAGCACGGCGCCGCCGGGATACCCGAAAACATACTCGACCTTTTCTTCCGCAAGGCACCTGACTACAATTTCCGCTCCGGTCAAAAGCATCGCCACACCTGTAAAAAAATTCCGGAAAAGCCGCAAAGGGTAGCTTTGGCACTCTTGTCGGTCAAGGCATTTGTCGGCGTTCAGCAGGCATGTTGCCGCCCGTGCGCCGCCTGTGGCATACCACTGCACCGACCCACCGAAAGACCGAACCCTGGCTTCCCGCGAAGAACTGTCCGCCTTTCTTGCCGCCGTCGAACGACGCGCCTTCAAGCAGGCTGCGTTCGCGCTGCGCAACGACGAATCGGCGCTGGACGCGGTACAGGACGCGATGATGAAGCTGGCCGAGAAGTACGCCGACCGGCCGGCGGACGAACTTCCGCTGCTGTTCCAGCGCATCCTGCAGAACGTGATCCGCGATGCGTTCCGGCGGCGCAAGGTGCGCTCGACCTGGACCACCCTGCTGTCGGCACTGACCGGCCAGGACGACGATGACGACTACGACCCGCTGGATACCCTGGTGGTCGACAACCCGTCGGAACTGGGTCGCACACCCGAACAGAACCTCGAACAGTCCGAAGTGATGGCCTTGATCGAGCGCGAAATTTCCCGTCTTCCGGCGCGTCAACGCGAAGCCTTCCTGATGCGTTACTGGGAGGAACTGGATATCGCCGAGACCGCGTCGGTCATGGGCTGTTCCGAAGGCAGCGTCAAGACCCATTGTTCGCGCGCGACACACGCCCTCGCGGCCGCCCTCAAACTGCGTGGCATCAAACTATGAACCGGACTCACCTACCGCCTCCCTCGAGCAACCTCGACGAAGCTGCGATCGGCCGCCGCGCCCATGCCGCTCTCGAAGCCACCTGTAGCGAACTGCCGCCGGACATCGTGTTCCGGCTGCGTCAGTCTCGCGAGCGTGCCATCGCGGCCGCCCAGCCCCGCAGACGTCTGGCGCTGCTGCCGCGGCTGGCAGGCATGGCTGGCACGCTGGGCGGTGGCGACTGGCTGCGCCAGAACCTGGTGTCGGCCACCGGCGTCGTGCTGCTCGCGCTGATTGCTGCTTTTGCCAGCCAGCAGTCGCAGGACGAACGTTTCAATGAGTCGATGGACATCGACACCGCGCTGCTGACCGACGATCTGCCGATCGACGCCTATCTTGACCGTGGTTTCGGCAACTGGCTGGACAGCCAGGGCGAACGCTGATGCGCGTTTTCCTGGCCGGCGCGCTGCTTGCAGCGTCGCTGTCGTGTGCCCCCGCGCTCGCCCAGCCCCGGACGCCCGCGTGGTATCAGCTCAAACCCGCTGAACAGGCCATCCTGTCGCCGCTGGCGGAAGACTGGGACAGCTTCGAGCCGGAACGCCGGCGCAAGTGGCTGGATCTGGCCGCACGCTATCCGTCGATGACGGTGCAGGAACAGTCACGCATGCGCGCGCGCATGGCCTACTGGGGCAGCCTCAGCCCCAAGGAACGGATCGAGGCACGCGAACGCTATCGGCGACTGCAGACCATGCCGCCGGACCAGCGCGAAACCCTGCGCCGGCAATGGGAAGCCTACGAAAGCCTGTCTCCGGAAGAACGCAAGCGCCTGCAGGAGGCGGGCAGAAGCGGCAGCAAGACACCGGGCGCGCCAGCAGCGTCTCCGGTTCGCAAGTAGACTGCGCACCCTTTCTTTCTCGCGGCGTCCTTCCGCCGCATCCAGACGATGTCCGAAGTCACCCGCTTTCCGGCCGCCGGCCTGCGCCGCCGGCTCGCATCCCTGTCTTACGAAGCGCTGCTGCTGCTCGGCGTGCTGGCGGCCGGTTTCATGCTGCCCTATCTGGTGATAGGCCTGACGCTGGACGTAGCGCCGCAAGGCTGGTTTGCCTGGCTGCACATTTTCCTGCTGCTGGGCGTGTACTTCGTGCACTACTGGCGCAAGGGCGGCCAGACGCTGGCCATGCAGACATGGGGCATCCGGGTAGTGGATGCGCGGAACGACCACCCGCCCGGCTTACGGCAGGCACAGCTGCGCTACCTGCTGAGCTGGCTTTCGCTGTGTTTCGGCGGTGCCGGGCTGATCTGGGCCCTGTTCGATCGCGAACGCCAGTTCCTGCACGACAGGCTGGCCGGCACCCGGGTCATTCGCATCAAGTGATGCCCGGTCAGCGGCGGTCTTCCCACCACAGCATGGCCGCCGCAGCAAACATGAAAAGAACACCCGGAGTGAGCGCCGCCGCGTAGGGCGGCCACGAATTGATCGCACCAAGATTGGAAAACAGGCCGTTCAGCATGTGGAACAGCACGCCTATCATGACGCCGGCGAACACCTTGATGCTGACCGCGGCGTTGCGGTTGTGCATGTAGGCAAAGGGCAGTGCCAGCGCCAGCATGACCAGACAGGCCAGCGGATAGGTGAACTTCTTCCACAACGCAATTTCGTAGCGGCCGGTGTCCTGGTGGTTGTCCGCCAGATGCTGGATGTAGTGCCACAGCTTCCAGGCCGACATGCGCTCCGGCACCACCAGCATCACGCTCATCACGTCCGGGCTCAGGTCCGAATCCCACACCAGCGTTTCGGCACGCGCCACCCGGGCGCCATCGGTCGAGAAGTCGGTCCGCGCCACCTCGGCCAGCACCCAGCCTTCAGCCTGCCGGTAGGCGCCCCGCCCTGCCTCAAGGATGGACAGCAGTTCCCGCCGCTCGTTGAATTCGAAGATACGCACCTGGCGCAGCTCGCCGTCCGGCGTGACGCTGCCGATATTGATGAAATTGCGGCCGTCCTTGACCCAGAAGCCGCTGCGGAATTCGCTGGTGAGCAGTTGCGAACGGGCGGCCAGTTTCAGTTCCTGCGCCGCACGTTCGGCCGGCGGCGCGATGAATTCGCCGGTCACGAAGGTGAGCAGCACGAAAGGCAGACCGATTCGACCCAGCAGTTTCAGGATGCGCGAGGTGGACAGGCCGGACGCACGCAGCACCGTGATTTCCGAATGCCGCGACAGCGTGGTCAGCGCATACAGCGCGCCGATCAGCACCGAGATCGGCAGCGTTTCATAGGCCCGTCCCGGCAGCGTCAGCACGGTATACATCACCGCGTGCTCCAGCCCGTAATTGCCGCGCCCGAGGTTGTCCAGTTCGTTGATCAGGTCGAAGAAGCCGAACAGACCGAGAAAGGCGGTCAGAACCAGCAAGGTGGCGAAGGCGATTTCGCGGCGGACATAACGCTCGTGGATCAGCATGGTCAGCGGCTCCGCCAGGCGCGCGGCAGATGGCCGTACATGCGCCACGCGAACATGGCCGACAGCAGCACGAACATGCCGCCGTGCAGCGCCCACATGACGCCGCCGAAAGACAGCTTGCCCTGCGCCACCATGGCCTGGGTAATGCTCAGCAGATTGGAGTACACGAGGTAGATGAGCAGCGCCATCAGCAGATTGTTTGCTCGCCCTGCCCGCGGATTCACGAAAGAAAGCGGGATGGCGAGCAGCGCCAGATTGAGCGCCGCGATCGGCAGACCGATGCGGAACGCCAGTTCACCCATATTGGGCGGAGAAGGATCTGCCAGCAGTTCCTGCACCGTAAGCAGGTTGGGGCGTTCTTCCACACCCTGCGATTCCCTGGTTTCGATCCGCACCGCGTAGCGCTCGAATTCCATCACCCGGAATTCCGGCGTACCGGGCAGTCCTTCGTATCGGCGACCGTGCAGCAGCACGACGAAACGGTCGCCGCTGGCCAGCGTCTGCGTGTACCCATCGGCCGCGACGGTCACGCCGACCCGCCCCTTGTCGGTCGAACTGACGAAGATGTTCTTGACCGCACCGTCGCTGCCGTCACCGCTCTCGACGAAAAACACGCGGTTGGCCTGAGAGGACTCGCGGAAACTGCCGGGCGACATCTGCGCCACGTCGTCACGATTGCTCATGCGAGTCCGGAACTCGGCGCTCTTCACCTGCGACCACGGCGACAGATAGATGGACAGCACCGCCACCGCAACCACCATGGGCAGCGCGAACAGCACCACCGGACGCACCCACGCGGACAGCGGCAGACCGGTGGCGAACCACACCACCATTTCTGAATCGCGCCAGGTGCGCGACATTGCCAGCAGTACCGAAATGAACAGCGTGAGCGACAGGATCACGCCCAGATAGCGCAGCGCGCCGAATCCGAGCAATGCCATCACCGCTTCGGACGCCACTTTTCCGCCTGCCGCCTGTCCGAGCAGGCGCACCAGCTGGGTGGACAGCACGATGGCGAACAGCGCGACGAAAACGGTCAGTGCAGTGCTGGCGAATTCGCGCAGGGCGGCGCGCTGGAAGATCAAGCCTGGGGCTCCGTGCGGAACGCCTCCGCGCAATCGCGCGTCAGGCCGTTCTTTTTTGACTCGCGCGCAGCGTCGAGCCGATAATCGGCGCGACTGACTCAGCGCGTACTGATAGAGGAGAAGCGGGTGGAATTTAGCATAAAGAGCGGCAGCCCCGAAAAGCTGCGTACCGGCGCCCTGGTCGTGGGCGTATTCGAGTCACGCAAGCCGGGCGCCAGCGCAGCGGCCCTCGATGCCGCCAGCAAGGGCCGCATCGCCGAAGTGCTCGCCAGCGGCGACCTGGACGGCAAGGCAGGCAGTACGCTGCTGCTGCACAAGCTGCCGGGCGTGGCGGCAGACCGCATCCTGCTGGTTGGCCTGGGCAAGGAAAAGGATTTCGGCCTGAAGGAATTCCGCGACGCGGTCGCCGCCAGCGTCCGCGCCTTGCGCGACACCGGCGCCGCCGACGCGGTGATCACGCTGGCCGAACAGGCCCCGCGCAAGCTGGGCAACGCTGGCGCGCTGCGCCAGTCGGCCATCGTCGCGCTGGAGGTGCTCTATCGCTATGCGTCGCCGGTCGGCGAGGCGAAGGAATCCAGCCGCGCACTGGCCGCCCTTGGCTTCACCGTGCCCAAGAAGGGCAGCGCCTCCGCAGCGGCTGAAGCGCTGAAGCAGGGTGAGGCCATCGGCCACGGCATGTCGCTCACCCGCACGCTGGGTAATCTGCCGCCCAACATCTGCACGCCTACCTATCTGGCCGAACAGGCGCTGGAACTGGGCACGCGCAGCGGCATCAAGGTCACCGTGCTCGACCGCCCGGAACTGGAAAAGCTGGGCATGGGCTCCTTCCTGTCGGTGTCCGACGGCTCGCGCCAGCCGCCCAAGTTCATCGTGATGGAGTACCGCGGCGGCAAGAAGAACGACGCGCCGGTGGTGCTGGTCGGCAAGGGCATTACCTTCGACACCGGCGGCATTTCGCTGAAGCCGGGCGAAGGCATGGACGAAATGAAGTACGACATGTGCGGCGCCGCCAGCGTGCTGGGCACCTTCCAGGCGCTGGCCGCGATGAAGCTGTCGCTGAACGTGGTCGGCCTCATTCCGACCACCGAGAACATGCCGGGCGGCGCCGCCACCCGGCCGGGCGACGTGGTGAAGTCCATGTCCGGCCAGACCATCGAAATCCTGAACACCGACGCCGAAGGCCGGCTCATCCTGTGCGATGCGCTCACCTACGCCGAGCGCTATGACCCGGCCTGCGTGGTCGACATCGCCACGCTGACCGGCGCCTGCATCATCGCGCTGGGCCACGTTACCAGCGGCCTGATGGCCAACGACGATGCGCTCGCCGACGAACTGCTGGCGGCGGGGCAGTCCTCGTGGGACCGCGCCTGGCGCCTGCCGATCTGGGACGATTATCAGGAGCAGCTGAAGAGCAATTTCGCCGACATGGGCAATATCGGCGGCCGGCCGGCGGGTTCGATCACCGCCGCATGCTTCCTCGCGCGCTTCGCGAAGAAGTACAAGTGGGCGCACCTGGACATCGCGGGTACCGCCTGGAAGAGCGGCAAGGACAAGGGTGGCACCGGCCGTCCGGTGCCGCTGCTCACCCACTTCCTGCTCGAACGCGCCGGCAAGCTCTGAGGCAGGCATGGCGGTTGCCGAATTCCATCACGACGCCCAGGACAAGCTGCGCCACGCCTGCACGCTGGTGGCGCAGTGGTACCGGGACGGGCGTCGCGTCTGGATCCACTGCGACAGCGAGCCGCTGGCCGCCCGGCTGGACCAGATGCTGTGGGTGTTTGAGCCGCTGGCCTTCGTTCCGCACGTGCGAGACGGTCACCGGCTGAGCGAGGCGACACCGGTGACCATCGGCCGCGACCCGGCCGCCGCGCCGGTGGACGCCATCGTGCTCAATATGGCGCAATCGCTGCCGGCCGGCTTCGAACAGCGCGAACACATTGTCGAAATCGTGAGCCGCGACCCGGCTGACCGCGAGGCAGCGCGGGCGCGTTTCATGCACTACCGGGAGCGCGGTTTCGACATGCAGACACGAAAGGCTGAAGCATGAGCGAGGATCTGATCGGTCGCGCCGATTCCCTGATGCGGCGCGGCCGCAGTTTCGTTGCCGGCCGGGTCGCGCCGGCGGTGGTGGACGACGGCATTCCGCTGCTCACCGAGGCGGTCGACCTCGAAACGCTGGCGCCAGAGCCGGAAGACCGCACTGCCGAAATCACCGAGGCGGTGACGGCCGAAGTCACCGAGCGGGTCACCCGGGAAGTGACCGAGCAGGTGACCGAAAGAGTGACGGCCGAGGTGACCGAACGCGTCACCGCTGAAGTCACGGCCGAAGTCACCGAGCGGGTCCGCGCGGAGGTGAGTGCGCAGGTCACCGAGCAGGTGAGCCGGTCGGTCGGCAGTGAGGTGAGCGAGAACCTCCTGCTGCGCGCTTCGGACGCGCTGGACCGGGAGTTCGCCGACCTGCCCTCGCAGGTGCAGCTGCGCATCGACGAATGGTGCGCCAGCGCGCTGCCGGCGCTGGTCAGCATAGAAATGCAGGCCGCCTTCGAGGCGGCGCTGGGCGCAGCACTGGAGAGCGCCGCAGGCCGCATCCGCGCCCAGGCCACGCTGGATCTGCGCGAACAGATCGCCGCCGAGATCGAAAAGCGCAGCCAGGCCGTGCTGCACGCCACGAACCCACCTTCGGACCAGCCCGACCAGCCTCTATAATCGCGGGTTTTGCATCCACGCAGACCCGTCATGACGCTGGCCAAGAGCTTCGAACCGGCCGACATCGAACGCCGCTGGTACCCCGAGTGGGAATCGCGCGGCTATTTCGCTGCCGGCCTCGACACCGACACCCCGAACAAGCCCAACTTCTGCATCCTGCTGCCGCCGCCGAACGTCACCGGCACGCTGCACATGGGTCACGGTTTCAACCAGACCCTGATGGATGCGCTCACCCGTTACCACCGGATGCGCGGCGACAACACGCTGTGGCAGCCGGGCACCGACCACGCGGGCATCGCGACCCAGATCGTGGTCGAGCGCCAGCTCGACGCGAAGGGCGTGTCGCGCCACGACCTCGGCCGCGATGAGTTCGTGAAGAAGGTGTGGGAGTGGAAGGAGTACTCAGGCTCCACCATCACCCGCCAGATGCGCCGCCTCGGCACTTCGCCCGACTGGACGCGCGAGCGCTTCACGATGGACGAAGGCCTGTCGAAAATCGTCACCGAAACCTTCGTCCGCCTGCATGCGGAAGGCCTGATCTACCGCGGCAAGCGCCTGGTGAACTGGGACCCGGTGCTGGGCACTGCGGTGTCCGACCTCGAAGTGGTGCAGGAGGAAGAAGCCGGCTCGCTGTGGCACATCCGCTACCCGCTGGCCGACGGCTCGGGTTCCCTGACCGTCGCCACGACGCGTCCGGAAACCATGCTGGGCGACGTCGCGGTCATGGTGCATCCGGAGGACGAGCGCTACAGCGCGCTGATCGGCAAGACGGTGAAGCTGCCGCTGACCGACCGGGAGATTCCGGTCATCGCCGACGCCTACGTCGATCGCGAATTCGGTACCGGTGTGGTGAAGGTCACCCCGGCGCACGACTTCAACGACTACGCGGTCGGCCAACGCCATGGTCTGACCATGATTTCCATCCTGACGCTGGATGCGAAGATCAACGACAACGCGCCGGAAAAATACCGCGGTCTCGACCGCTTCGCCGCGCGCAAGGCCATCGTGGCCGACCTCGAAGCCGCCGGTCTGCTGGAAAAGACCGACAAGCACACGCTCAAGGTGCCGCGCGGTGACCGCACCAATGCGGTGATCGAGCCCATGCTGACCGACCAGTGGTTCGTCGCCATGAGCAAGCCCGGCCCGGACGGCAAGAGCATCACGCAGAAGGCGCTCGACGTGGTGGCCAGCGGCGAGATCCGCTTCCATCCGGAAAACTGGGTGAATACCTACAACCAGTGGCTGAACAACATCCAGGACTGGTGCATTTCGCGCCAG
Organism: Methyloversatilis universalis EHg5; assembly: GCF_000378945.1. Lineage (GTDB taxonomy): Bacteria > Pseudomonadota > Gammaproteobacteria > Burkholderiales > Rhodocyclaceae > Methyloversatilis > Methyloversatilis universalis_A. The sequence goes on from NZ_KB900539.1 coordinate 3,151,788, forward strand.
CTGTGGTGGGGCCACCAGATTCCGGCCTGGTACGACGACCAGGGCAATGTGTTCGTCGCGCATTCCGAAGCCGAGGCCTACCAGCGCTACTTCGAACATCTGGCGAAGGCCAACCCCGACCTGAAGCGCCTGGCGATCGCCACCGCGATGGCACGCGAAATGTCGGGCGACACGCTGCCCGAGGTCGGCCGCAACTACGCGATCAAGGAAAACCTGCCGCTGCTCAAGCGCGACGAGGACGTGCTCGACACCTGGTATTCGTCGGCGCTGTGGCCCTTCTCGACGCTGGACTGGACGCCGGACTGGGAGCCGGGCAACCCGGAAAAGAGCAACCCGGCGCTCGACCTCTACCTGCCGTCGTCGGTGCTGGTGACCGGCTTCGACATCATCTTCTTCTGGGTGGCGCGCATGGTCATGATGACCACGCACATCACCGGTCGCATCCCCTTCCGCGACGTCTATGTGCACGGCCTGATCCGCGACGCAGAAGGCCAGAAGATGTCGAAGTCCAAGGGCAATGTGCTGGACCCGATCGACCTGATCGACGGCATCGCGCTCGACGATCTGGTGAAGAAGCGCACCACCGGCCTGATGAATCCTAAGCAGGCGGAGCAGATCGAGAAGCGCACGCGCAAGGAATTCCCGGACGGCATTCCCGCCTTCGGCACCGACGCGCTGCGCTTCACCTTCGCCTCGCTCGCCAGCCCGGGCCGTGACATCAAGTTCGACATGCAGCGCTGCGAGGGCTACCGCAACTTCTGCAACAAGCTGTGGAACGCCACCCGCTTCGTGCTGATGAACTGCGAAGGCCAGGACTGCGGCATGGCGCCGTGCAACGACGACTGCGGCCCGGACGGCCCGCTGCACTTCCAGGCGCCCGACCTGTGGATCGTCAGCGAGCTGCAGCGCGTCGAAGCCGAAGTCGAGAAGCAGTTCGGCGACTACCGCTTCGATCTGGTGGCGCAGGCCATTTATCGCTTCGTGTGGGACGAGTACTGCGACTGGTACCTCGAACTGGCCAAGGTGCAGATCCAGAACGGCACGCCGGCCCAGCAGCGCGCCACCCGGCGCACGCTGCTGCGCGTGCTGGAAACAGTGCTGCGTCTGGCGCACCCGCTCATTCCCTTCATCACCGAAGAACTGTGGCAGACCGTCGCGCCGCTGGCCGAACGCAAGGAGGGGGACTCGATCCAGCTCGTGCGCTACCCGCAGGCCAACCCGACGCGCATTGACGCGACGGCGGACGCCTGGGTGGCGGAACTGAAAACCATGATCGACGCCTGCCGCAGCCTGCGTGGCGAGATGGGCGTATCGCCGGCCACCAAGGTGCCGCTGCTGGCAGCCGGCAAGGCCGAGGCGATCCGCGGCTACGCGCCCTACCTCGCCGCGCTGGCCAAGCTCAGCGAGGTGCAGGCGGTCGGCGACGCGCTGCCGGATTCGCCGGCGCCGGTGCAGGTGGTGGGTGACTTCCGCCTGATGCTCAAGATCGAGATCGACGTCGCCGCCGAGCGCGAGCGCGTGGGCAAGGAAGTCGCGCGGGTGAAGGGCGAAATCGCCAAGTGCGAAGGCAAGCTGGGCAACGAAAGCTTCGTCGGCCGCGCGCCCGCCGCAGTGGTCGATCAGGAGCGCAAGCGCCTGGCCGATTTCGGCGACCTGCTGGTCAAGCTGGAAGAACAGCTGGGGCGGCTGGGGTGACGCGAGGGGCTGGGGGCTAGGGATTTGGGGCTAGCGGATTGCGGGCGGCGAAGCCGCCCGGAAACTTTTCTAGCCCCTACATCCTAGCCACTAGCTCCTCCAGTAAACGTTCTTCATCCGCTCGCAGTAGCGAACGATGGACGGGTAATCACGCTCGATCAGCGTCTTGAACGGCAGATCGAGATCGACGAACACCACGTTGGCCAGCATGCCGTAGGCGCTGGCATCGACGGTGGACGGTTCGCCGAACAGGAAGGGCTTGTCGCCCAGCACGGTGGCGATGGCGTCGATGTCGCGCATGCCAAGCGCGGTGATCTCTTCCGCCGAGTGGCGGCCGATGCCGGCCGCCTTCACCTGCTTCACCATGCCCTGGCGCGCCAGCTTAGGCACGAACCACTTGTAGGGCGCGCCCATGCGGGAGAAAAAGGCCTCGTGCGTGGCCGGCCAGAAGCGGTCGTCCGCCCAGCGGAAGTACAGCACACACCAGTAGGCGTGCTCTTCCAGCGTGCGCTGCAGCAGCAGCGACTGCGCACGTCGGGCACGATCGAGATGATCGTCCAGCGTCACGCCGTGGCGCTTCGTCAGGTGATCGATGATGAAGCTGCTGTCGGCCAGGGTCGTGCCGTCGTCAATGACGAAAGGCAGCTTGCCCTTGGGCGCCCGCCCCAGATTCATCGTGTAGACGTTCTCGTACGGCAGGCCCGCCATGCGCAGCCAGGTTTCGAGCTTGAGGCAGAAACCGCTGGCGTTGGGCAGCCCCATCGCCGGGGGAAACTGGAACAGCCTGATCATGTTGCAGTCTCCCGGTGGTGATGGGGTGGTGGCCGCTTACTTGCGGCGCAGCAGGAACACGAATTCCTTGTCCGCTTCAGTGGCCTCGAGCAGCGTGTGGCCGGTCTGACGGGTGAAGGCCTCGAAATCGCGCACCGCGCCCGGGTCGGTCGCCACCACGCGCAGTACCTGACCGCTGCTCAGTTCGGACAGCGCCTTCTTGGTACGCAGGATGGGCAGCGGGCAGTTCAGCCCGCGGGCGTCGAGTTCCTTGTCGAATTCCATGATTCACTCCAGTGCGGAGCGCCGTTTATACCTGCAGCCACCGCCGCTGCGCAACGCTGCCGCGATTACAGGCCGTCCCGGCGCTGCTCCGCCAGCCGCTCGCGCAGCTCACGCAGCCGCGCATCAACCGTCGACTGCTGATAGAAATCGCCGTCGGCCGCCCGCTGCGCCAGTTCCAGCTGTTCGATCGCGGCCTGGTACTGGCCGTTCAGCACATAGGCCTCGGCCTGTGCGCGGTGCTGTGCCAGCCGCTTGCCGAGCAGCGCACTGGTGCGGGCCTGATACTGGTAAAGCTGCGGGTCCTGGGTGGTGAGGCTGATTTCATCGGTCGCGACCGCGAGCGCCTCTTCCGGGCGGTTGTCGGCGATCAGCGCCTCGATCAGGCCATACACGATGGCGCGGGGGCGCAGGCCGCTGCGCTGCAGCCCTTCCCGGAAACGGCTCACCGCTTCCGCCGGCCGACCGGCGTCGAGGCTGATGCGGCCGGCGAGGTTGTCCAGCATGGGCGACGAGAATCCGTCGGAGCGCAGCCCGTCGGCCTCCTTCTGCGCGCGGACGAAATCGCGTTTGCGCAGCGCGGCGTGCGCCAGACCGAAACGCGCCGCGATGCGGGCATTGCCCTGCACGTCGCGCAGCCGGGTCTCGAATTCGGCCAAGGCTTCGCGCGCCTCGCCGTCGTAGGCGCGCAGCTTGGCGCGCACCAGCAGGAAATCGATGCTGTCCGGCACCTGACGGTAGGCGGTTTCCTGGATGCGGGCGGAGGCGTCGGCGATCCGCTCGGTGGTCAGCGGGTGGGTGCGCAGATAGGCCGGCGAATTCGATTCGTAGAAGCGGACCGAGCGCTGCATGCGCTCGAAGAAAGCCGCCATGCCGCGGGTGTCAAAACCTGCGCCATCCAGCATCTGGATGCCGATGCGGTCGGCTTCTCGCTCGAAGTCGCGGGTGTAGGCGAGCTGGCTTGCCACGGTGGCAGCCTGGCCGCCGACCACTGCCGCCTGCGCGGCCTGACCGTTGCCACGCGCCGCCAGCGCCGCAATGATGAGCGAGGCGATGGCGATCACACTCATTTCGCCGCGCTTGGCGTACAGCCGGGCGATATGGCGCTGGGTCACGTGAGAGATTTCATGCGCGATCACCGAAGCCAGTTCCGATTCGCTCTGCGCCGCAACGATGAGCCCGGAATGCACGCCGATGAAGCCGCCAGGCCAGGCGAAGGCGTTCAGCGTCGGGTCGCGCAGCGCGAACAGTTCGAAGTCCTGACGCGAATCCGGCAGCTTGGCGATCAGCCGGTCGGCCAGCTGGTTCAGATAACCGTTGATTTCCGGATCGTTGATGTAGCTGCGCTCACGCACCCGGGTTTCGCGCCACAGCGACTCGCCGATGCGTCGTTCCAGCGACGGCGGCAGATCGGCCTGCGCCACGTCGCCGAGGTCAGGCAGATTGTTGGCCGGCAGCACCGGCGGCATCATCAGCACGATCGCGAGCGCCGCACGCAGTCGCCGGGCGCGGCAGCACAGGCCGGCAGAGGGGAAGAAGGTCATGGCAATGCTATGATAGCCGGCAGGCGTGAACGATCGTTCGGTCGCAGGTGAAAGGCGGCGCGCGCGATGGGTAAGCAGATGTGACGACAGGCATCGTCGCGCGGACACGCCGCCGCATCACAGCGCTGCACAGAAGGCCGGCCCCCAACGTTACTCATCTCCACGCCTCCGATGTCGTCCATCCCGGTTGGTTCGCACGCCCTGCTGCTGATTGAAGACGTTCCCGAAGACGTCAAGCTGATCACCACCGCGCTGCGGGCCATCGTGCCGGCGGACCAGATACAGGTGGTGGCGTCCGGCGAGGAAGGCCTTGACTACCTGTTCGGTCGCGGCGCCTATGCCGGGCGCGATACCCGCTACCAGCCGGCACTGGTCATGCTCGACCTGACGCTGCCCCGCATCGACGGTCTGGAAGTGCTGAGGCAGATCCGCGCCGAAGCGCAGACCCATGTACTGCCGGTGGTCATCGTGTCGGCGTCGAGCCAGCAGCGCGACGTGAAGCTGGCCGCCCAGCTCGGTGCCAACAGCTTCGTGCGCAAGTCGCTCGATTTCGTGAGCTTTTCCGAAACGCTGACACTGCTGGCCCGCTACTGGCTGGAACTGAACATTCCGCCCCCCCACCCTTCAGCGATGGTTCGATGAGCGCAGACAACCCCCTCACCCACTTCGACGCCCAGGGTCAGGCCCATATGGTGGACGTCGGCGACAAGGCACACACTGCGCGCGTCGCACGCGCAGCAGGTTCGATCACCATGCTGCCGGCAACGTTCGCGCTGGTGCGCGACGGCAACGCCAAAAAGGGCGACGTACTGGGCGTGGCGCGCATCGCCGGCATACAGGCGTCGAAACGCACCTCGGATCTGATCCCGCTGTGCCACCCGATCGCACTGACCAAGGTGAGCGTCGAGTTCACGCTGGATGAAACACAGGGCCGGATCGACTGCGAAGTCACCGCCCGTACCACCGGTCAGACCGGGGTCGAAATGGAAGCACTGACCGCAGTCAGCGTCGCTCTGCTCACCGTCTACGACATGTGCAAGGCGGTCGACCGCGGCATGCGCATAGACGGCATACGCCTTCTGGAGAAGGCGGGCGGCAAGTCCGGGCACTGGACGGCCGCCTAGGTCAGCGCACCGGCGCCTTCACCGTGGGCATCAGCGCCGTCTGGCGCAGCGCAAGGTGACGGACAGCACCACTTTCGGTCTACCATCCGGCCGGTTGCGGACGCCCGGTCCGCTCTCGCGCCGACACGATGGCTCAGGAAATCGAACTCAAGCTCGCGCTGGCCGAACACGGCTGGCGGTCTTTCTCGCGCCACCCGGCACTGCGTGATGCGGTGGCCGCTCCCCGCACCCAGACGCTGCGCAATCTCTATTTCGATACCGCCGACCTGGCGCTGCGTCGCCAGCGTGTGGCGCTGCGTCTGCGCCGCGCCGGACGTGTCTGGCTGCAGACGGTGAAATGCGCCAGCTCGGCGCGCGCGGGCCTGTCGTCGCGACCGGAGTGGGAACAACCCTTTTCCGGACATTTCGACTTTTCGCAGATCGAAGATGCCGCGCTGCGCGGCGAACTGGAAGCGCTGCGCGACCGCGGTGCACTGAGCACCGTGTTCGACACCGACTTCGAACGCCGCGAATGGCGGTTCAACGTCGGTGGTGGTGAATTGCTGCTGATGGCCGACCGCGGTCACATCCTCGCTGGAGGCCGGCGCGAAAGCATTTCCGAAATCGAGCTCGAACTGGCCGGTGCGCCGGTGGAGGCCCTGCTCGAACTGGCCGCCCGGCTGGCCGAAACCCTGCCACTGCGCGCCGAGTCGCGCAGCAAGGCGCAGCGCGGCTATGACCTGATGGCCGGCGCAGAACCGGCACCCGTGCGCGCAGGACGCTCGCCCATCGACCCTCAGGGCTCCGCGATGGACGCCTTCCGCGCCGTCACGCTGGACTGCGTCGCCCACTATCAGGCCAACGAACACGGCGCCCTGCATGCGGACGCCCCGGAATTCATCCACCAGATGCGGGTCGCACTGCGCCGCCTGCGCAGCGCGCTGCGGGTGTTCGCCCCGGCGCTGCCGGCCGGCGCCGCCAGTACGCTGGCCACACATCTGCGTGCGCTGGCCGGGGAACTGGGCGAATTGCGTGATCGTGACGTGCTGCAGACAGAACTGCTGGCGCCGGTCATCGCTGGCGAACCGGACGTCGCGCTGCTGGATCTGGAACGCGTCTTGCGCAGCGCGCGCGCAGCCAGCCGCGACCGCGTGCTTGCCGCGTTGCAGGACGGACGCCAGGCACGGCTCATGATCGCGCTGCTGTCTCTGCTGCAGCAACCTGACAGCGACGATGCGCCCTCGCTGCGCAAGCTCGCGCGCAGGCGACTCGCGGGAGCGCACCAGCGCATGATCCGCGCGGTGCGCCGCGCACGCAGCGGCGACATCGAGGCGCTGCACGCACTGCGCATCGACGTGAAGCGACTGCGCTATGCACTCGAGTTTTTCCTGCCCCTGCTGGATACGGAACACGTCCGTCAGGCGCTGGACACGCTGTCGGAAGCGCAGGAATCGCTCGGCTTCATCAACGATCTGAGCCAGGCCGGCCCGCGCCTGCTGGCGGCGGCCGGCGACAGCGATGCGCTGCTGTCAGCGGTATCACGGATCGCCGCCCATCACATGCCGCGCTATCGCGCTGCGGTTGACGCCGCACCTCGCCTGCTGCGCAGGCTGGAACGGCTGCCGCCCCCTCTCTGAATCACCGGCGGGGCGTCATGCCCCTGTCACCGCAGTTCACGACACTGCCGCCGCCAGAAGAATACGAGGAGACATTGCATGGACCTGATCCTGTGGCGCCACGCCGAAGCGCTCGACACCGTGCCGGACGCGACCCGCAAACTGTCGGCGCGCGGCGAGAAGCAGGCCCGCCAGATGGCCGCCTGGCTCAAGCCGCGTCTGCCGCGGCAGACCCGCATCCTGGCCAGTCCGGCCACCCGCTGCCAGCAGACCGTACACGCGCTCGGGCTGGAGTTCGAAACATCCCGCCTGCTCAGCACCGATGCATCGGTGGCCGATCTCATCGCCGCCACCGAATGGCCCACCGCAGGCGGCGCGGTACTGGTGGTCGGTCACCAGCCCACGCTGGGCCGCCTGGCAGCGCTGCTGCTGTCCGGTCAGGAGGCGGAATGGACGGTCAAGAAGGGCGCCGTCTGGTGGTTCACCAACCGGGTGCGCGACGGTGAGACGCAGACGGTACTGCGGGCATGCGTCGGTTGCGATCTTATCGATTGCTAGTCCCCGCGTCGGCGCCCGGAATCACGCCCTGCACCCAGAAACGCGGTTGATAGACATCCATTTCATAAAACCGGAGTGTTCTCTGTTCCCATTGAGAAAGATCACTCCACTCTGGATTGCTCAACACCACTTGAGCGCACACATTGAGAAAAAGTACTGCGCAGAAGGTCTTAGCTAATCGTCCGGACTGCTTGACTGGAATGCCTTGATTCGTGTCTCGCGAGAAAATCGAGATCAGCCATGCAAGCAGCAGCACGAAATACGTCTGGGAAAACGGCATAACCAGCACACCATCAAGTTGCGCCTGAATCAGACCACCGGCGAGACCTGCAACAATTGCAATTGGGCGTAAGTCACAGCTTTCGCTCGCGTATCGCGCACGACGATACAAGAAGAGAGCCAGCATCGACATGCAGGCCAAGGCAACCGGAATCCCCCATTCATAAGCCAATTGAAGCATCAGGTTATGAGGATGCGACGCGACGCGGTTAGCCGCCGCTGCAAACATCATCGGGCCATTACCCAAGAGGGGGTGGATGGCGATCCCTTCAAGCGCAAGCGACCAGAGCTGATCCCTGGAGGAAAGTTGCGGTCCTTCCAGAACGCGCCCCGCGCCTGAGTGCGCCATGCCTTCTGTCGCCGCCTGCGGCAGCACGCAAAGAGCCATCGCGTAAAGAACAAGTCCTCCGCAGGCCATTTTCAGCAACCGACCTGTCAAGGTTCTACCTTGAACACCGCAGCACGTTGACAGCAGAGCCACGCAGACAAGTGCGATCAAAGAACCCCGCGTTCCCGACATGAGCAAGAAGAAGAACCAGATACTGCCCAGCACATACCGCACCCAAACGGCACGATCGCCCAGAACCTCCCCGCGCTCGATCGATGCGATAACGGGCAGGGTCAACGTAACCCAATAGCCAAAAAACCTTGGATTCGAAAAAGACGGAAAAAACTCCCTGACGTGAAAAGCAAGTTCCTCGAAGACAAGCGCTGCAATACGAGGCATCAACATCAACACATACAACAACACCGGCAAAACAACCGCAGGAAGGAGCAAGGCCTCCCGTCGCATAGACAGTTGGGCTCCCCATAGACACGCCAACATGCCCAGTCCCGAAAGATGCAGAGCCTCAAGCATCCCCCACCGGCCAGCACCAGCACCCCAAAGGGTCGCGCCCAAAGAAATACAAATAGCATAAACCATGGCGCCTGTCGCTTTCGGACGAAGCACGCATGCCGAAACGAGCAGCACTATCCACTGTGCGAAGCGCTGCTGGTCGTGGGCGTGCATATCACCCGGTACGATTGGGAGCAGCGATGCGCCAACGAAGAACAAAAAAAAGCTCCCGACAAGCGGGAGCTTTTCCGTCGCGAAATGCACAGTGACTTAGGTACCGACGCCAGTCTTGTTCTTGGAGCAACCCGTGCCGGAGTTGGCATATCCCCATGCAATTTGGGAAGCGCCGACAGTGCCGGTTACCGTTACGACACACGAGCCGAGCGAAGGATTGCCGGTGAGAGTGAACACTGCCGTACCGCCGATACCGCCAGTGCCAGCAGTGAAAGTACCGCGAGCGACGGTTACAGCACCGCTGGAAGCATTGCCAGGCATCGTGGTACCGATTGCCGCATCGGTGTTGCACTGGGTGGGATCGCCCGCATTGTTTTGGACGCACAGCGCGGTCGCGGTCTTGGTTGAATCAAGGGAGCGGATCGCATCGGACCACTTGGCACGGGTCACATAGTCCTGATACTGCGGGATCGCGATCGCCGCCAGGATGCCGATGATCGCCACGACGATCATCAGTTCGATCAGGGTAAAACCTTGCTGGACCTTCTTCATCATTCAGTCTCCTGTATTGAACGGTACGGGCGCCGATGCGCTCAGGGTGTTATCGAGCAAGGCGGGTGCCAGCTTTAGCAGAATTTTACGTTTCCCGCGGATTCAATGACTTGCCGAAAAATGCGGTCAAGACACCTTTCGTCACACATGCCCGCGTCGTGACAGGTACCGACAGAATGTGACGAAAAACGTCAGTTCACCGCGTAACCGGGGATGGCAGACAGGTCCACATCATCGATCTGCTCCGGATCGAGGAAGGTTTCGGCGTAGCGCAGATAGACCTGCTTACGCACGAATACGTCGAACAGATCCGGGTCGATGTGACCGTTGAGACGAAACTTGCCGAGGATGTGCAGCGCCTCGGACAGCTTCATAGGCCGCTTGTAGGGCCTGTCCTTGGCAGTGAGTGCCTCGAAGATGTCGGCGATGCCCATCACGCGCGCCTGTACGCTCATCTGGTCGCGGGTCAATCCGCGCGGGTAGCCCTTGCCGTCCATGCGTTCATGGTGACCCCCGGCGTATTCGGGCACATTGGACAGATGACGCGGCCAGGGCAGCGACTCCAGCATCCGTATCGTCGATACGATGTGATTGTTGATGATTTCCCGCTCGGCAGCGGTAAGGGTGCCGGCACGTATCGTGAGGTTCTCGATCTCATCATCGGTCAGGCAGGCATGAGTCTGGCCCAGCGTGTCGCTCCATGACCAGCGGCGGGAGATGGCATGCACACGCTCGACATCGGCATCGTTCATGCGCTCGGAACCGATATTGGCGTGATGCAGGAAGGCGCGGTCGGCATCCAGCTCGCGCAGCCGGTCTTCACCATGTCGCTCGATCTGCGCCAGCACCACCGGCGAAGCGCTGGGGCCGGCGGACACGCGACTGCGCAGCGTGGCCAGTTCGAGGTCGCGGCGTATCAGTTCAAAACGGGTGTCGACCAGCGCGATACGATCGAAAATGGTCTGCAGCTTGGTCGCCTTATCAACCACGTGTACCGGTGTGGTCACCTTGCCACAGTCGTGCAGCAGGCCCGCAATCTTGAGCTCGTAACGGTCGTTGTCCGACATCGTGAAATCGGACAGCGGCCCTTCGGTGGTGTCGTTCACCGCCTCCGCCAGCATCATGGTGAGCGTGGGCACCCGCTGGCAGTGACCGCCGGTGTAGGGCGATTTCTCGTCGATCGCGTTATTGATCAGCGTGATGAAGGATTCGAACAGCGCTTCGAGCTGGCTGACCAGCAGGCGGTTGGTCAGTGCGATCGCGGCCTGAGACGCCAGCGATTCAGCCAGCTTGCGATCCGAATCGGAAAAGACACCGACGGCGCCGGTCACCGGGTTCACCGCGTTGATCAGCTGCAGTACGCCGATCACTCTGCCTTCATGATTCATCATGGGCACGGTGAGGAAGCTGGTCGAGCGATAGCCGGTACGTGAGTCGAAGGCACGGGTGCCGGAAAAATCGAAACCTTCCGCGGTATAGGCGTCGGCGATGTTCACCGTCTGCCGATTCAGCGCGGCATAGGCCGCGACCATGGACAGATTGGGCGCGCCATCAGCGAGATGCAGCGGCAGCGGCGGGAACACGATGCGCTTGCCACTGGTGCCGCCCATCGCGATGCCGATGGAATCGGTGCGCATGATTTCGAAGCGCAGGTGGGTCGCGCTGTCGTCGGTGCGGTAAAGCGTGCCGCCGTCCGCATGGGTGATCGCCTTGGCGGCGAGCAGTATCTTCTCGAGCAGGGCGTCGATATTTCGCTCGTTGGACAGCGCTGCACCGATCTCGTTGAGATCTTCGAGCCGGCGCAGCAGATCCTGGAGCTTGTCCATGCTGCGGCGGCCTACTTGATGCAGACCGCGCGAACCTGCTTCATGTCGGTCAGGCCGGACAGCACCTTTTCCATGCCGTCCATCTTGAGCGTGCGCATGCCTTCTTCCAGCGCGGTCGCCAACAGTGTGGCAACGCGGTCGCGCTCCTGGATGTTCTTCTTCACCCGATCGGTACCGATCATCAGTTCGTGCAGACCGAGCCGGCCACGGTAGCCAGTGTTGCTGCACTCGGCGCAGCCCTTGGGCCGGTACAGTGTGAAACGGCCCTTGTCATCGGCATAGGCCTTCGCCCAGGCCTTGAAAATGCGGTCCATCGCGCCTTCTGCATCCACCTTGAAGTCGGTGGTGTTGCGCAGCTCCTCGCAGTACTCGTCGAGGAAGTGCTTCATTTCCGCCGCTTCCGGGTGATAGGCCTCCTTGCAGCTCGGGCACAGCCGCTTCGCCAGTCGCTGGGCCAGGATGCCGAGCAGCGCATCGGCGAAGTTGAACGGATCCATGCCCATGTCGAGCAGGCGGATGATGGATTCCGGCGCGCTGTTGGTGTGCAGCGTCGAGAACACCAGGTGGCCGGTCAGCGAGGCCTCGATGCCGATGGCCACCGTTTCCTTGTCGCGCATTTCACCGACCATGATCACGTCCGGATCGGCCCGCAGGAAGGCGCGCATGATGGCCGCAAAATCAAGCCCCGCCTTCTTGTTGATCTGGACCTGACGCAGACCCTTCTGGGTGATTTCGACCGGATCTTCGGCGGTCCAGATCTTGGTTTCCGGCGTGTTGATGTAGCTGAGGATGGAGTGCAGCGTGGTGGTCTTGCCGGAGCCGGTCGGACCGCACACGAAGAACAGGCCGTAGGGCTTGCCCACCGCGTCCTTCAGCCGCGAAAGGTTGTGCGGCAGTACGCCCAGCTTGTCGATCGGTATCGGCTCGCCGGCGGCGAGGATACGCATCACCACGTCCTCGACACCGCCGGCGGACGGAATGGTGGCCACCCGCAGTTCGATGTCCAGCGGACCGAACTTGCGGAACTTGATCTTGCCGTCCTGCGGCTTGCGGCGCTCGGAAATGTCGAGGTCGCACATGATCTTCAGCCGGGTGACCAGCGAACTGCGATAGCTGGCCGGCACCTCAATGTAGGGGTGAAGCGAACCGTCCTTGCGGAAACGAACCTGGGTCTTGTCCTTGCCCGGTCGCGGCTCGATGTGGATATCTGAGGCGCCTTGCTGGTATGCGTCGATGATGATCTTGTTGACCAGACGCACCAGCTCGTTGTCGGCAGCCGCGGTCACATCATCGCCACCGCTGTCGATCGCCTCGTCTTCCTCGCCCAGCATGTCCGACAGCAGATCACCGACACTGGTGTCATCCATCGTGCCGCCGTAGAACTGGTCGAGGGTCTGCACGAATTCGCGCGTGGTCGTGACCCGGTAGAGCAGCTTCGACTTCGGGAAGATGTTGTTGACGACGCGCGATCCCTTCACCTTCTCCGGATCGAGCGCGGCGATCACGATGCCTTCGGAACCCTCTTCCACCGGCACCCACTGCTGTTCCTCAAGGTACTCGCGCTTGAGGTTCTTGATCAGGTCGAAAGGCTTGACCCGCTCCGGCTTGAACGGCTCGTAAGCCACGCCGAAGAACTTCGACAAAGAAGCACCGATAGCCGGCTGTTTCACCTGGAAGTCGCGAGCCAGCACGTCCTCGACATCGACGCCCTTGCGCCGGGCGGCGCGCGAAGCCAGATCGAACTCCTGCGCCGACATGACGCCATCGACCACCAGATAGTCGTATTTGGACTTGACCACATGTGCCGGCTTGGTGCGCTGCTGGAAAGCCACCGCCAGCGTATGCGCCATGCTCTGCAGGCCCTCTTCCGCCAGTGCGGAGAAGGGCTGGCCCGACTTGTTGTTGATCAGCTGGACCACGCCCAGCAGATCCTTCTTCTCCGGATCGAGAATCGGCGCCACCAGCATCTGCTTGGTGCGGTAGCCAGTCTTCTTGTCGACACCATCGAGGAATTTCAGGCTGGCCGAATGGGCCTTCAGTTCGGCTTCGTCATAGACATCGCGCAGATTGAGCAGCTTGCGGCTCATGCCCACGAAGCCGGCAATCGACTGTTCGGTCAGAGGAAGACGCAGATCCTTGAAGGAATTGAGCCCGGTCTTCACCTTCGAAACGATGGTCGAACGGTCCTCGCCCATCACGTAGATGGTGAGCCGGTCCGCGTTGAACAGCGCAGAAATTTCCTGCGACAGTTCAAGCATGATTTCGTCGATGTTGGTGGTGGCGTGAATCTTGGTGGTCACGCCCTGCAGGTTCTTGAAGAAGGCCAGCCGGCTCGACACATCGCTCATCGCGCCCAGATCGCTGGCCGGCGGCACCACTGCACTCATTCCGTCACCCCGTCACTGCCGACCGGCCCGGCTGCGCAGCCGTGCTCCACCCGGTCAGAAGTCGAATACATGATTGTTGCGCAACATGCGCGGACTGCGTGAACCCAGCGTTTCGGCAATCTCACGCATGGTCATCTCCATCTGGCTGGGCTTCAGATGGGTGATGTAGATATCGGCCTGATGACGCAGTTTCTCCAGCTCACCGGCCAGCATGTCAGGGCACAGGTGACGCGACATCACCGCCAGCTGGCGGTCACGATCCGGGAAGGCGGTCTCGATGATCAGGTGACGCAGATCGGGCAGCGCATTGACTGCATCCCAGAATTCGTCGCACACCGTGGTGTCGCCGGAGAAAGCCAGCGTACCGCCGGGGCCCCGCACTGCGTAACCGACTGCCGGCACCGTGTGCTGGGCCGGCAGCACGCGGATGGCGCGGTTGCCCATGTCGATCTCGTCGCCGACACGCAGTTCACGGAAACACATGAACGGCCGCTCGACCGACGGAATCTCGGTGAAATCCGGCCAGATCGACCAGTTGAAAATGTGTCGCCGCAGCACCTCGAGCGTCGGCGCAGACGTCCACACGGTCAGCGGCCGCGTACGCAGTTCGCCCACCGTGTCGATCATCAGCGGCAGGCAGGCGATGTGATCGAGATGACTGTGGGTCACGAACACATGGTCGATGCGGGCCAGTTCGGCGATCGACAGGTCGCCGACACCGGTACCGGCGTCGATCAGGATGTCGTCGTCGACAAGCAGCGAGGTGGTGCGCAGATGCGACCCACCGATGCCGCCGCTGCAGCCGAGTACCCGTATCCTCATCTGTGTTCCCGTACCTCAGTTCCTGATCACTTCGTTTCGAAGGTTCTCACACCGTCCCAGTCCCGACCCGGCGGAGAACGACGGTAATAACCGATCTGTTCCGCGTACGCACTGTAGAGCAGGCAGTCCGGGGCCAGGCGTTGCAGATTGAACAGAGTCAGTTCTGCCTGATCCCACTCCTGCGCCCTGAACTGCCGCAAAGCCTGGTTCCAGAGCTTCAGCTCCTCCACCCGGCCCCGGTCGAATTCCGCCTCCAGCGCCAGCGGTTCGTGGATGGACACCGGTTCATCCTTGCCCTTCACCCGGACACGGTCGATTTCCCGGAACACGACGCCCTTCGTGGCGCGCCGGGTATCGTCACCGACCAGTATGCCCACACCATACTGCTTGGTCAGCCCTTCAAGCCGTGACGCCAGATTCACCGCATCGCCCATCACAGTATAGGCCTTGCGTACCGGCGACCCCATGTCGCCCACGGTGACCGTACCGGTGTTCAAACCGATGCCTGTCTTCAGTTCCGGCCAGCCGCGCGCGGTCAGCGAACGGTTCAGCTCCTCAAGCTGGGCCTGCATTTTCAACGCGGCCACCACGCCATGACTGGCGTGTTCGGCGTCAGCCACCGGCGCTCCCCAGAAAGCCATGATCGCGTCGCCGATGTATTTGTCGAGCGTTCCGCGCTGATCCTGAATGACGAAAGTCATTGCGCCCAGGTATTCGTTCATGAGCTGGGTCAATTCCTTCGGCTCCAGCCCTTCCGAAATGCTGGTAAACCCCCGGATGTCGGAAAACAGGATGGTCAGATCCGCATTGCGACCCTCCATGCTGTAGTTCTCCGGATTGCGGCTCATCTCCTCGACCAGCTCGGGCGGCACGTACTGGCCGAACATGCGGGCGAACTGGCGCTTGGAGCGCGATTCGAAGAAATAGCCGTAGGACATGTTCAGCGCGTACAGCCCGATCACCAGCAACAGGCCGGCGGCCACCGGCAGCACGAAATCAGCGTACTGCCAGAACGCGAAGTTCATGCCGACCAGCAGCACCAGCATGCCACCAGACAGCAGCGTGGCATTAAGCGGAGACAGCCGCGGCAGCAGCCAGAGCAGCAGGCCACCGACCAGCAGCAGCACGACCACGTCGAAGCCGGTCACGTACTGCGGGCGATGCTTGATCCGGCCATCCAGCATGCCGGCGATCAGGTTGGCGTGGATTTCGACCCCCGGATAGGTGCTGCCGACCGGCGTGGCGCGCAGATCAAGCAGACCGGGCGCTGTGGTGCCGAGCAACGCCACCTTGCCCTTCAATGCCTCGACCGGTGTCTTGCCGGCCAGCACATCGGCCAGCGAGTAATAGGCGAAGCTGCCCTGCGGACCGCGGTAGGGAATCAGCGCCGCCACGTTCTCGTCCACCGGAATGCGCAGCGTGCCGCGCGCCGACGGCAGTTCGAGCCATTCCAGGCCGCCGTAATCCCGGGCGGACACGCCGAACAAGCCGCCCTCGGCATAACCGGGCACCAGACGCGGGCTGCCCAGCAGGGTTCGCACGATGGCCAGCGACAGCGATTCGTAATAGGCGCCCTTGTGTTCGACCAGCATGGGTACCCGGCGGTTAAGACCATCGAAGTCCGGCATCGGGTTGAAATGCCCGGCACCCATCGCAGCCGACTGAAAGCGAGGGAGGTTGGCACCGTAGCTGTTGAAGCTGGCGAAGGCGATATTGCGACCGCGGAAGGTGCCGGCCGGCAGCACGGGATCGGGCAAGGCACCGCTGCTCTGACCGTCGCTGCGATCGCTGAAATAGTAACCGAGCAGCACCGGGCGCTTGTTCAGCGACGTGGCGAACAGACTGTCGTAATCCAGCTTCGGGCGCAGTTCATCGAGTGCCGAGCGGAAACCGGCGTTATCGGCCAGCGCACCCTTGGCCAGCCCTTCCAGCGTACCCAGCCCGGAACTGGTGTCCGGCTCGGCGAACACCACGTCCACACCGAGCAGCATCACGCCGTAGTGATCGAACAGCGTATCCATCAGGCCGGCCAGCCGCTCGCGGCCCCAGGGCCAGCGGCCGATCTCTGCCAGCGAACGCTCGTCGATGTCGAGGATGACTACCCGCTCGTCGCGCACCTGCGGCATGGTGAGCTGCAGCTTGGTGTCGTAGGCAATGTGGTCCAGATTGCCGAGCACCGGAATCTGGTAAAGCCGGGCGGCATGGCCGAGCAGCACGGCCATCAGCATCAGGCCGAGACCGTAACGCAGCAGATGTGAATTCACCGGCCACCTCCGCAGCACGCAGAACCGTCAATACACGGCCGGGCCCTTGCGGGTCCGGCAGCGCGGGGCATCAGGAGCCGCAGCATGAGCGGAAAGGAAATGAAAACCGGTCAGCGCTTCAGGAAGAACTCCATCTTCACGCCGGCAATCTCGATCACGTCGTGATCGTTCAGCGGATGCGCCTGCGCGTCGAGCTGACTGCCGTTCACGACCGGGAAATTCGCCCCTTCGACATGGGTGATGAAGTAACCCTGCGGACGACGGGTGATCACCGCGACCTGCAGGCCGGGCTTGCCCAGCGTGGTCAGGGTCTTGGTCAGTTCCAGCTCGCGGCCGGCATTGGCGCCGTTCAGGATCTGGATGGCACCGATCTGGCTCGGCGGAGCCGCAGCCGGTGCAGGTGCCGGAGCGGAAACCGGTGCCGGCGGAATGGCGCCGCCCATCGACGTGCCTGCCGGCACCGATGCCCGGAAGCCGGCCTGGGTTTCAGTCGGCGCCCGCACAGGCACCACCGGCGGCGCAGTCGGCGCCTCGGCCGGCGGCTTGCGCATCATGTCGGGCCGCAGAACCATGGTCTTTTCAAAATCCGGCGATTGCGCCTGCACCGGCGTTTCGTTGATGTACTTCAGGCGGTACTTGCCCAGTTCAACCACATCGTTGTTCTGCAGGAAATGCTTCTTGATCGGCTGCCCGTTCACATAGGTGCCGTTGGTGCTGTTCAGATCCTCGAGAAAGGAATCGTTGAGGATGGTCACGATCACCGCATGCTCGCCGCTGATCGCGAGATTGTCGATCTGGATGTCGTTGTGCGGCTTGCGGCCGATGGTCGTGCGCTCCTTCGCGAGCGGCAGTTCCTTGAGGACCAGACCATCCATGCTGAGTATGAGTTTTGCCATTTTCCAGTCCTTCACTTCAACCATGCGAGCAGACGCGCCAGCCAGCCGCGGGGCGCGGCAGGAAAGGGCTGCAATACCTTGACCAGGATTACCGAAACGTTGTCGCGCCCGCCGTTGTCGTTGGCCATCTGCACCAGCTGTTCGGCGGCAAGATCCAGATTGGCGGACAGGGCCTGCAGGGTGAGCGCGATGTCGTCGTTCTCGACCATGTCGTTCAGACCGTCCGAACAGAACAGATAGACATCGCCGGGTTCGACTTCATAGGTATGGATTTCCGGTTCCACCACCGGATCGACGCCGAGCGCACGGGTGACCAGATTCTTGTTCTGGGAACGGCGCGCCTCTTCTTCCGTAATCATGCCGCTGTCGATTTGCTCCTGCAACAGCGAGTGATCGCGGGTGACGCATTCGAAAACGCCGCCGCGCAGCCGGTACATGCGCGAATCGCCGATATGCGCGACGGATATACGGTCATCGTGAAAGGCCGCCATCACCAGCGTGGTGCCCATGCCCGAATACTGGGGCTGGCTCTCCGCCGCGCGGTAGATGGATTCGTTGGCATGGCCGATCACCGCCTCCAGCAGCTCCGACACATTGCGGCCGCCTTCGCGCAGACCCTGTTCGAGTTCTGTACCGATGACCGCGGTGGCCATGCCGCTGGCCACCTCGCCGGCGTTGTAGCCGCCCATGCCATCGGCCAGTATGGCCAGGCCGAGCGCAGGCTGGACGGCAACCGCGTCCTCGTTGTGGGTACGTACCATGCCCGGGTCGGTACGGCTGACCATCTGAAGAGCGGGGCTGAGATCCGGTGTCATGTCAGAGGCTGAAATCGACCTGGGAGAGAGATTGTGAAAGGGTGCCGGCGCAGGCGCGCAGATCGGCCGCCATGTCGTTGCCCGACTGGTAGCGCGCATCCGCGTCCTTGGCCAGCGCACGGTCGATGATGGCGGACAGACAGTCCGGCACGTCCGGACGCAGGTCGCGGATGTCCGGATGCTGTTCGTTGGCGATGCGGAACATGAGCTGTGCCATCGAATCGCCCTCGAACGGCAGCTTGCCGCACACCAGCTGGAACAACATCACGCCCAGCGAGAACAGGTCGGAGCGGCCATCAATCTTCTTGCCGGCCAGCTGTTCCGGCGACATGTAGGACGGCGTACCGAGCACCATGCCAGTCTTGGTGCGCGACGAATCGGTGATTCGGGCGATGCCGAAATCGGTCACCTTCACCTGATCGGACTCGGCTTCGTACATGATGTTGGCCGGCTTCACGTCGCGATGCACCACGTTGTTGCCGTGGGCGTAGGCCAGCGCATCGGCCACCCGGGCAACGATGTCCATCACCCTGGGCAGCGGCAGCAGATGACCCGGCTTGGTCTGCGGCACCAGGTCACGACCCTTCAGGAACTCCATCGCGATGTAGGCGAGATCGTGCTCCTCGCCCGCATCGAAGATGGTGACGATGTGCGGGTGATTGAGCCGGCCGGCGGTTTCCGCCTCGCGGAAGAAGCGCTCCTTCACGTCCGCCAGCTCTTCCTCGTCAAATTCCTGCGACAGCGCCATGGTCTTGATCGCAACCACGCGGTTGATCTTCGGATCCCGGCCCAGATAGACCACGCCCATGGCGCCCTTGCCGAGCTCCTTCTCGACCTGGTAGCGACCCAGCATCGGCTTCTCGACCGTGCCGTCCTCCAGAATGCTGGTATTGGTGCGCCCCGCGCCGGCGCCACCCAGCATGACGGTTTCAGACATCGCCTTCGCACGCTTGACCCGGGTTTCCAGATCCTTGAACTTCGGATTGAACTCGGCCATGTGGCGGAACACGGTTTCCGCCTTGTTGAACTGACGCTTGCGCTCGAAATCCAGCGCGAGGTTGTACAGGTTTTCCATCACCGCGTCGGACAGCGGCACCAGGCGGAACTTGTCCCACGCCATGTCCAGCTGGCCCTGGCCCTGGAAGGCCAGCGCCAGCATGCGGTTGGATTCGGCGGACTGTTCGTCCGACTTCACCTTGCCGCGCTCGGTCACCAGGAAGCGCTTGGTGGTGAGCAGCAGGTGGCCGACCAGCAGCAGCGTGGCCGGCAGCATGAGCTGCAGCCAGATGAGCTGACCGGTCATCAGCACGAAATGCGCGACCAGCAGCGCGACGAACAGGCCGGCGGTGACGCCGGCGCCCAGACCGGCCTTCAGGCGCGGCAGCAGCACGATGAGGTAGAGCGCCACCAGCAGGAAAATGCCGAATTCGGCCGCCCAGCCCCAGGATGGCGTCACGAAGAAATGCTCCTGCAGGATGCTGGACAGTCCGTGCGCCATCACCTCCACCGACGACATCGCCGGCGACACCGGCGTCGCGTAGAAATTGCCGATGCCGGGCGCGGTCTGGCCGATCAGCACGATCTTGTCGCGGTACTTGTCGAGCGGAATCTTGCCGCTCATCACGTCGAAGAAGGAATCGACCGGGAAGGCCGGTTTTCCGCCCTCGCCCCGGTAATAGAAGCTGTACATGCCCAGCCCGGGGTCGGTCGCGATATTGAGCCTGCCCAGCGACACCGCCTCGCCCAGCTTTACGCGAATGTCGTCCACACCCAGATTCAGGCTTTTCGCGGCAATCAGCAGCGGCAGCGACGGGTAGAACTGATCAAAGTGGGTCATCACCAGCGGCTGCAAGCGCAGGCCGCCGTCGCGATCGATCGACGGGTTCAGGTGACCGACTGCGGCCGCCACCTTGCCCAGCGGCTCGATCACGCCGGCCGCGACATCCAGCGTCAGCGGCGGCAGCGGTTCGGTACCGGCCACATTCTTCAGCGCCATCGCGCGCACGAAATCGGGCAGCGGGCGGTCCGGCCGACCCTGCGGCTCACCGTCCTGGAACAGCATGGGCAGCGCAACATTGCCAGCCTTGCCGATGCTGGCTGCCAGCAGGCGGTCGGTGTTCAGCGCGGATTCCGCCTCGTGCAGCACCGCAGAAAACGCCTGCAGCGGGTCGCCCGGCGGGGTTGGCTGCGCCTCCCCTTCGGCCGGGGCAGCGCGGCTCTGGCTTTCGATCGCCAGCAGCTTGTTGATGTAGGCCAGCCCCGGGTCGATCTGCGGTTCGGCGAAGAAGATGGTGGTGCCGACCACCTTGGCCTGCGCCTGGGCCAGCCGGTCGATCATGCGCGCATGCACGTCACGCGACCAGGGCCAGCGACCGATGTTGTCGATGCTCTGCTGGTCGATCGCGATGATGGCGATACGGGAACTGGGACTGCGCTGGGTGGCGCCAACCCCGACATCGTAGGCCTTGCGCTCCAGGCTCTGGATCAGGTCGGACTGCGCGGAAAACAGGAACAGGAGGCTGATGGCGGCGCCAAGAAACCAGTCGGTCTTCCAGATAGCGGCCTTGGTCACGCTCACCCCCGCAAAGTCATGGCGCCCTCGCCAGAGGGTGACGGCGCCTGTCAGCTTGTTGTATGGATGCCATCCGGCCTTTCACGCGCCAAGTCACGCGGAAAAACAGGCGTCTGTCACATATTCTTGCAGTTCCGCCTCAACACAGTCAAACAGCCACTGCGCGCGGGCGGTGGAATTTCACGCTTGCGGTGCCGAATTACCCTCCGGCCTGGCCGGTACGGCTCAGTACGGCAGTTCGCGCCCCAGACCGGCCGCGCGCGCCTTGTCCAGCACCCGGTGCGCCAGTACCAGATCCTGGATCGCCATACCCTGCGACTCGAACAGCGTCACGTCGGCTTCGCTCACGCGCCCCGGTCGCATGCCGGTCAGCAGTTCGCCCAGTTCTGCCATGCCGTATTCGGACAGGCGCCCCTTCTCAAGCGCCGGCAGCAGGTCGCCGGATTCACCCAGTGCGGTGGCGCGGGCATCGACGGCCACCAGGGCGGCGCGGCGGATCGTGGCTTCGTCGATTTCGCGGCGGATGAGCGCATTCGAGCCCGCCGCGGTGACATGGGCGCCGTTAGCCAGCCAGCGGCCGTCGAACAGCGGTTCGGTTGCGGTGGTGATGGTGACCACCACATCCGCGGCCCGGACCGCCGCCTCGACGTCATCCACCGCCTCGACCGGCCGGCCGAGCAGCGCGGACTGCTCGGCGCAGAAGGCTTCCAGCCGGTCACGCCGGCGGGCGACCACCCTCACCCGGGCGATGTCGCGCACCGCGCACAGCGCCGCGATCTGGCTGCGCGCCTGCCAGCCGGCACCGAACACCAGCGCCTCGCGGGCATCGGCCCTGGCCAGCACGCGCGCCGACAGCCCGCCGGTGGCGCCGGTGCGCATCATGCCCAGGTAGTCAGCTTCGATCACCGCCAGCGGACGACCGTTGCCGGCGTCGAACAGATGCACCCAGAAACGCGCCGCCTCGCGGCTGGTGGTGTAGCTCTTGTAGCCCATGACGCCGAGCGGCAGCACCGCGCCGTGCAGCATGTGCAGCGCCGAGGTCGGTGTGCGGCTGCGTGCCCGCGGCGTATCGATGGCCTCGCCGGTCGCGTGCCAGCGGTGGGCCTGCTCGACCGCCGCCAGCGCGTCCGGCAGCGTGAGCACCTGCCGGACTTCGTCCTCAGTGAGGTAGAGCGCCATGGCCAGGCGATTACTGGATCGGGAAATCGACCGGCTTCTGGCGCGCGGCGACGATCTTGCCGACCGCCAGCACGAACAGCGCGCCGATCACGCCGGCCGCGTAGCGCACCAGATCGGTCACTTCCGGCCGTGCTTCGGTGCTCGCCGGGTCGAGCGGCATATAGGGCAGCACGCCCGGATCGGTCACCAGCATGGTGCCGGCGATCCAGCCGAGCAACATGGCACCCAGCGTGACGATGAAGGGGAAACGGGTCATCAGGCCGAGCACGATCTGGCTGCCCCACACGATGATGGGGATGGACACCAGCAGGCCGAACACCACCAGCGGCAGCTGATGGCCAGCACCGGCCCCTTCGGCCGCGCCGGCAATCGCGATCACGTTGTCCACGCTCATGACCAGATCAGCCACGATGACCGTCTTGACCGCACCCCACAGCTTGTCGCTGGAGGCGATGTTGGCGTGTTCGTCCTCGTCCTCCGGCATCAGCAGTTTGATGCCGATCCACAGCAGCAGCAGTGCGCCGACCACCTTCAGGAAAGGCACCTTGAGCAGCGTGAGCGCGAACATGATGAGGATGACGCGCAGCAATACCGCGCCGGCCGTGCCCCACATGATGCCCAGCTTGCGTTGCGCCGGCGGCAGCTTGCGGCAAGCCAGCGCGATCACGACCGCGTTGTCGCCGCCCAGCAGGATGTCGATCATGATGATCTGGCCGACGGCGAGCCAGAACTCGGGAGAAGTGAAGTCCATCGTGTGTTGCGCCCGGATTGCGAAAGCGCGGATTCTACCGACAGAGCTTTATGAAGGGCACAAATGAAAAGGCCACCGCCTGCGCGGTGGCCTTTTCAGCCGCGTCCGTACCGGATACGGATCACCCGGTCAGAGCTTGGCCTTCAGCAGCTTGGCCATTTCCGACGGATTGCGCGTCACGGTGAAGCCGCACTCTTCCATGATGGAAAGCTTGGCGTCGGCGGTATCGGCACCGCCCGAGATCAGCGCGCCGGCGTGGCCCATGCGCTTGCCCGGGGGCGCGGTGACGCCAGCGATGAAGCCGACGATGGGCTTCTTCATATTGGCCTTGCACCACTGCGCCGCTTCGGCTTCGTCCGGACCGCCGATCTCGCCGATCATGATCACCGCGTCGGTGTCCGGATCATCGTTGAACATGCGCATCACGTCTATATGCTTGAGCCCGTTGATCGGGTCGCCACCGATGCCGACCGCGCTCGACTGGCCGAGACCGATTTCGCTCAGCTGGCCAACCGCTTCGTAGGTCAGCGTGCCGGAGCGGCTGACCACGCCGATGCGGCCCTTCTTGTGGATGTGGCCCGGCATGATGCCGATCTTGATTTCGTCCGGCGTAATCAGGCCCGGGCAGTTCGGGCCCAGCAGCAGCGTCTTCTTGCCGCCGGCCGCTTCCTTGGCCTTCATCTTGTTGCGCACCATCAGCATGTCGCGCACCGGAATGCCTTCGGTGATGCAGATGACCAGATCGAGGTCGGCTTCGACCGCTTCCCAGATCGCTGCCGCAGCGCCCGGAGGCGGCACGTAGATGACCGACACGGTGGCGCCGGTGGCAGCCTTCGCTTCAGCCACGGTGGCGTGGATGGGGATGCCTTCGAAGTCTTCGCCCGCCTTCTTCGGATTCACGCCGGCGACGAAACAGTTCGCGCCATTGGCGTAGTCGCGGCACATGCGGGTGTGGAACTGGCCTGTCTTCCCGGTGATGCCCTGGGTGATGACCTTGGTGTCCTTGTTGATCAGAATCGACATGTCTGGTTCTCCCCTCAGTGTCCGGCCACGGCGGCCACGATCTTCTGTGCCGCATCCGCCATGCTGTCGGCCGAAATGATGGGCAGACCCGAGTCCGCCAGAATCTGCTTGCCAAGCTGTTCGTTGGTGCCCTTCATGCGCACCACCAGCGGCACCGTCAGGTGCACTTCGCGTGCCGCGGCGACGACGCCGGTGGCGATGGTGTCGCAGCGCATGATGCCGCCGAAGATGTTCACCAGGATGCCGCGCACGTTCGGGTTGCGCAGCATGATCTTGAACGCCTCGGTCACCTTCTCGGTGGTGGCACCGCCGCCCACGTCGAGGAAGTTGGCCGGCTCTGCGCCGTACAGCTTGATCACGTCCATGGTGGCCATGGCCAGACCGGCACCGTTCACCAGGCAGCCGATGTTGCCGTCCAGCGACACGTAGCTGAGGTCGAACTTCGACGCCTCGATTTCGGCCGCGTCCTCTTCGTCGAGGTCGCGGAAGGCCACGATGTCTTCATGGCGGTAGAGCGCGTTCGAATCGAAGTCGAACTTGGCGTCCAGCGCCTTGATGTTGCCGTTACCCTCGAGAATCAGCGGATTGATTTCCGCCAGCGAGGCATCGGTGTCCATGTAGCAGGTGTAGAGCTTCTTGAAGGTGTCGATCGCCTGCGCCTGCGATGCTTCGGGAACGCCAATGCCGTCGGCCAGTTCCTTGCCCTGCGCGTCGGTCATGCCGACCAGCGGGTCGACGAACACCTTGATGATTTTTTCCGGGGTGTTGTGGGCGACTTCCTCGATGTCCATGCCGCCTTCCGACGAGGCCATCATCGCCACCTTCTGCGTCGCACGGTCGGTCAGCGCGGCGACGTAGTATTCCTTGCGGATGTCGGCGCCTTCCTCGATCAGCAGGCGACGGACCTTCTGGCCTTCCGGGCCGGTCTGATGCGTGACCAGCTGCATGCCCATGATCTGCTTCGCGAACTCGCGCACTTCGTCGAGCGACTTCGCCACCTTCACGCCGCCACCCTTGCCGCGGCCGCCGGCGTGGATCTGCGCCTTGACAACCCAGACCTTGCCGCCGAGCGATTCCGCCGCGGCCACAGCCTGGTCAACCTCGAAAACCGGTACTCCGCGCGGCGTGACCACACCGAAACGGCGCAATACCTCCTTCGCCTGATACTCATGGATCTTCATGCGTATTCCTCGCCTTGTTGTCTGCACAGGATGGTGAAACGCCCGCTTCGGGTTGTAGCCCTCACGGATCTTGTCAGGCACCGCGACGCCGGTCGGCGGTCGGTGCCGGCCGCCAGGCGCGCAGTGCCCGGTGGCGTAATCCATAATTATACGCTCGCTTCGCTGCACCGCAGCGAACAGCAGGATAAGAAATCCTCAATCCAGCATGGGGCCTATCATCAGATCGAGCCTGCCCACACCCGCCACCGATGCTTCGATCCGGTCGCCCGGTTGCAGTGCGGAAACGCCGGCCGGCGTGCCGGTAAACAGCAGATCGCCAGCGCGCAGTTCAACCAGCGCCGACAGCCGGACCAGCAAGGATTCGACATCGAGAATCATGTCCGACAGATCGCCCTGCTGGCGCGGCCGGCCATTCACCGACAGTTCGATGCGGCCGCTGCGCGGGTGACCGCACACCGCCGCCGGCACCAGGTCCGACATCGGCGCGCTGAAATCAAAACCCTTGCCCATGTCCCAGGGCTGGCCCTTGTCACGCGCGGCGCGCTGCAGATCCCGGCGGGTCAGGTCCAGCCCGACACCGTAACCGTAGATGCAGGCCCGGGCCTGCGCAGCGTCAAGATTGCGCCCGCCACCGTTCAGCGCCACCACCAGTTCCACTTCATGCTGCAGGTCGGCCGTCTGTGACGGATAGGGCACGCTGTCTGGCAGCGGCACCGCGGCGTCACCGGGCTTGGAAAAGAAGAAAGGCTGTTCCAGCGCCGGGTCATGACCCATCTCGCGCGCGTGATCGGCGTAGTTGCGGCCGACGCAGTAGATGCGGCGCACCGGAAAACAGGCGTTTTCGCCGCGGACCGGCAGCTGCACGGGTGAAAGTTCGAAAAGCGTCGCCGGCATGCGGCCTCCATGAAGGTTGTCCGATACACAATTTTGCCTGTTCCCGGATCGCCTTGCCTGAGGCGGCTCACGAAAGCGTGCGCCACTAAAGTAAAGTTTCCCCTTTGCAGGCCGAAAGAACCCACAATCGGGTATCGCCTATTGCTCACCGGCTCGGAGTTTCATCAATTGCACACGCTAGGCACCGCGCACGCACGAACGCTCAGACGCTCGCGTGCCCGCATGCGTCCGACGCTGCTGGCCGCCGCCCTGCTCGCCATCGGCCTTCAGGCTACTGATGCCCAGGCACTCGGGCTCGGTGGCCTGCGCGTACGTTCTGCGCTGGGAGAACCGTTCCGGGCCGAGGTATCGCTGATCGGCAGCGGCGAAAGCACTCCTGCCAGCACATGCTTCTCGGTGGGCACACCGCCGTCGATAGGCGCAGACGATCTCCCGTGGCTGGGCAGCGGCCGCATCCGCATTCAGGGCCACACGCTGTACATCAGCAGCACCGCAGTCAACGAACCCATCCTGATGGTTGGCCTGAGGGTGGGCTGCGGCTTCGAAGTATCCCGTGACTACACCGTGCTGCTGCAACCCGAAGGCTCGGCACCGGAAGAAGCAGCGGTCGCCGCCACGCCGCTTGCCGCTGCGACGCCGGCCGACGCAGCGCGTCCGGCCGGCGCCGCGCGCACGCCACGGGCAGAGGCAAGCGCCCGTACGGACGAGGCCGCAGCACAATCCGCTCAGGCCGAACCGGCACGCCCTGCCCGCAAGGCGAAACCGAAACGCAGTGACGGCAGCGGCGACCGCCTGTTCGTGGCCCCCGGTCTGGACAGCGGCGCACTGAAGATGTCCGGCGGCATGGGCAACCGGCCCGAAGCCACCGAAGCACAGCGGGAAGCGCTGCGCAGCGAGCAGAAGCTGCTGGCCGCGCTGGACGAGCAGATCGCCACTCATCTGGCGATCGCAGACAAGGTGAAGCACCTCGAAGCCCGTCTGACCGAACTGCAGAAACAGCTGGACCGCAGCGGTGCAGTGCTCGACGCCACCCGCGCCCCGGCTGCCGCAGCACCTCCGCCAGTTCAGGCCACGCCCACGGCAGCACCTGCCGCAGAGCAGGCTCCGACCACGGCAGACACCTCTACCCCTCCGGCCGAACCCGCCGCACCACCGACACCGGAAGCAAACGCGCCCGCAGCAGAGCCGCCACCGCCCGCGCCCGGCCTGACCAACGAACCCGCCAAGATCGTCACCAAACTGCCGCCGGACAGTGCTCCCCAGGAAGAACCGGTGGTGCAGACCGGCGGCGTGGACTGGATGGTGGCGGGGCTGGGACTGGCCGCCGCCGGCGCAGTGCTGGGCGGAGGCATGCTCTGGCGTCGCCGGACCGCCCGCCTGGCTGAAGCACGGGCGCGGCGCCAGCAGGAGCTTGAAGCGCGTCTGGCCGAACAGCAGCAGACGACACGCCGCCGCGAACAGCGCGCGGCCGACAACGCATACGCACAGGGTGACGACGAGCCCTCCTTCGAGGCCAGGACGCCGTTTCCCGGCGCCCGCACAGAAGCCGCCCGCACCAGCCCTTTCACGCCCGCGGTCCAGCTGACTCCGCCGCCCGCACCGACGAACACCGCGACGGTCAGCTCGCACTCAAATGCGGTCGACGAAGTGGCTTCGATCGAGCACTTCCCTGGCGAGGCGCCGGCTGAGCACATGGAAAACATGGCCATCGCGGCGCCGCCGCCTGACACGCCGGCGGCCGAGCCGCCGTCCGTGAGCGCCACGGTGCCGGACCTTGAATTCACGCCGGCCGCTGTATCCAGCGTGGATTTCGAACTGGGTACCGACAGCGACGTCGGCGGCGCGGCGACAAGCGCACCGGCACGGCTGGATCTGGAATTCGATACATTCGTCGGCAGCGCCAGTTCAACCGGCAGCGCCGGCGATACCGCGCCGGCACAAGGCCCGCGTCTGGTGAGCAGTCAGGCCAGCATTCCGATCGACCAGTCCGCCCAGTCGGCCAATGAGGAAGAGGCGCCCTCGCACGAACACGTGCTGGAACTGGCGGAGATCATGATGTCCTTCGGCCGCGCCGAAGGCGCCGCCCAGACCTTGTCCGATTTCCTGCGCGACTACCCGAAGGAGTCGCTCGTGCCCTGGCTCAAGCTGCTCGACCTGTATCACAAGGGCGGACGCCGCGGCGAGTACGACGATCTGGCGCCCAAGCTGAACCGGGCCTTCAATGTGAAAGTGCCGCAGTGGGAAGAGTTCACCGGCCCGATCACTTCGGAATCGGTGGAACAGTTCGCCCACATCATGGCCCGGGTCAATGCGACCTGGCCGGGTCAGGACTGCCTCGATTACCTGACCGAACTGCTGCGCGACAATCGCGCCGGCACCCGCATCGGCTTTCCGCTGGGCGTGATCGACGACATCCTGCTGCTCAAGAGCATGCTGGAATGGCTGATCGCCAACCCGCCGCTCACCAACACCAGCGCGTCCCGCCTCGCCCTGCTCTGACGCGCCGGCGCGCGTCAGGCCGGGTTGTCGATATCGACGAAATCCACCTGCAGACCGAACTGCGCGGCGACATGTGCGCCGAGCGCGCGCACGCCGTAGCGCTCGGTCGCGTGGTGGCCGGCCGCGATGTAAGGCACGCCGGATTCGCGCGCCAGATGCGTGGTCTGTTCCGAAATCTCGCCGGACAGATACAGATCAACCCCTTCGGCGATCGCCTGCTCGAAATAGCCCTGGGCACCGCCGGTGCACCAGGCCACCCGGCGTACGCTACGCGCGGTATCGCCCACCAGCAGCGCTTCGCGCCCCAGTGCGGCACCGACCTGCTGCGCCAGCACTGACGCCGGCACAGGCTGCGCGGTTTCACCCAGCCACAGCAGCCCCTGATCGCCGGCCACGCCGGTGGGCGTCAGGCCGAGTACGCGGCCCAGCTGGGCGTTGTTGCCCAGTTCGGCGTGCGCATCCAGCGGCAGGTGGTAGGCGAACAGATTGATATCGTGCGCCAGCAGCCGGGCCAGTCTGGCCCTCTTCATGCCAGTGATGCGGCCGTCCTCACCGCGCCAGAACCAGCCGTGATGTACCAGCAGTGCCTGGGCACCGCGCTCTATGGCAGCTTCGATCAGCGCCTGGCTGGCGGTCACGCCGCACACCACCTTATGCACCTCGGGCGCGCCTTCCACTTGCAGGCCGTTTGGGCAATAATCCTTGAAGCGCGCGGCTTCCAGCAGGTCATCCAGATGTCGTTGCAGCTGCTTTCTGTCCATTCCCGATCACTTTTTCCCCGTTCTGGCTCCCGAATTATGCAGCGTCTGTGGCTGGTCTTTGCTCAATCGGTCACTGCCGCTCTGGCCGTGCTGTTCGTCGTGGTCACGCTGAAGCCCGAATGGCTGCCGGTGCGCAACGGCACCCCGTCCGGCGGTAGCCCGCTGCCGTCGATAGAACATCTGCTGCCCGCGCCTCCGCCGGTCACCACCCGGGTCGAGGCGGCCAAGGTGGTGAGCTATTCCGATGCGGCTCAGAAGGCCCTGCCGTCGGTGGTGCACGTCTTCACCACCAAGGCGGTGCGCACGCCGCAGCATCCGCTGATGAACGATCCGGTATTCCGCCACTTCTTCGGCGATCGCCTGGGCAATCAGCCGCAGCGCCAGATGGGTCTGGGTTCCGGCGTCATCGTCAGCGAGGACGGCGTGGTGCTGACCAATAACCATGTGGTAGAGGCGGCGGACGAGATCGAGGTGTCGCTGAACGATGGCGGCAAGTATCCGGCGGTACTGATCGGCAGCGACCCGGAATCCGATCTGGCGGTGCTGCGGGTGAAGGCGCCGGGCAAGCTGCCGGCGGTCAGCTTCGCCGGCAGCGACAGCCTGCGCATCGGCGATGTGGTGCTGGCCATCGGCAACCCCTTCGACGTGGGCCAGACCGTCACCATGGGCATCGTGTCAGCGCTCGGCCGTTCGCAGCTGGGCATCAACACCTTCGAGAACTTCATCCAGACCGACGCCGCCATCAATCCGGGCAATTCAGGCGGCGCGCTGGTCGACGCCAACGGCAATCTGGTCGGCATCAATACCGCCATCTATTCACGCAGCGGCGGTTCGCTGGGTATCGGTTTCGCGATCCCGGCCAGCACCGCGCGCAGCGTGATGGAACAGATCGTCGCCAGCGGCTCGGTCACCCGCGGCTGGGTCGGCGTCGAGGTGCAGGAACTGACGCCCGAGCTGGCGGAAAGCTTCAAGTACCCGCTGACCGGCGGAGCGCTGATCGCCGGCGTGATGCGCGGCAGCCCGGCCGATCGCGGCGGCGTGCGCCCGGGCGACGTGCTGCTGGAGGTGGAAGGCCGCAAGGTGAAGGACGCGTCGGGCATGCTGCAGCTGATCGCGGCCCTGGTGCCGGGTCAGCAGGCCACGCTGAAGCTGTATCGCAGCGGCGGCGAGCGGGACATCGCGGTCACCGTGGGCAAGCGCCCGCTCAACGGCGTGGCTGCCAAGAACCGCGAATGACCTGGATGACGTGAGCGGAATGAGCGGCGGGCGGTCAGCCGACCGCCCTGCTCACGGAACAGCCGTTCAGGCTGCGGTATCCGATGTATCGCTGTCGCGCCGCGACACCGGGCCACCGATGAAACGGGCGGCCAGAATGCCCAGTTCGTACAGCAGGCACAGCGGAATCGCCAGCATCAGCTGGGACACCACATCGGGCGGCGTGACCACTGCCGCCACCACGAAGGCACCAACGATGACGTAAGGACGGGCTTCCTTCAGCTTTTCGATGGTGACCAGGCCGAAGCGCACCAGCACGATCACGACCACCGGCACCTCGAAAGTGACGCCGAAGGCGGTGAACATGGTGAGTACGAAGCTGAGGTACTGCTCGATATCCGGCGCCGGGGTGATGCTCTTCGGTGCGAATTCGGCGATGAAGTGAAATACCACGCCGAACACGAAGGTGTAGCAGAAGGCCATGCCGAGCACGAACAGCACTGTACTGGCGATGATGAGCGGCAGGCCAAGCCGCTTTTCGTGCGCATACAGGCCGGGCGCAACGAAGGCCCAGGCCTGATAGAGCACATAGGGCAGCGCGATCAGGAAGGCCACCATCATGGTCACCTTGATCGGCACGAAGAAGGGCGTCACCACGCCGGTGGCAATCATCTTGGTGCCTTCCGGCAGCGCGATCATCAGCGGACGGGCCAGCATGTCGTAGATATCAGCCGCCCACGGCATCAGGCAGATGAACACGATGACGATGGCGGCCACCGCGCGCAGCAGGCGGTCGCGCAGTTCAACCAGATGGGAAATGAAGCTTTCGGTCTGCTCGCTCATGTCTTGTCGGCCGGGGCGGCCGGCGTTGCCGGTGTGGCTTCGGGCAGCGGAATGTCGAGGGACAGCTGGGCGGATTCGGGCTGCGGGCGGGCAGATGCTGCGACCACCTCCTGCGGCACGTCAGGCGACGCAGCGGAGAGGTCCTGCTCGGCAGCCTGCTGCTCGATGGCCGCGTACTTTTCCTGCTCGGCCATGGCCGCCTTCATCTGATCGCTCAGACCATCCACTTCCTTGTTCGCGGTGGACACCGCCTCACTGGCCTGACGCTCGACATCACGCACTTGCTGCTCGACCTGGGCCTGCAGCTTGCGCAGTTCCTCAAGCTGCATTTCACGCGAAATGTCCGCCTTCACATCGCTGACATAGCGCTGCAGGCGGCCCAGCAGATGGCCGGCAGTACGCGCGACACGCGGCAGGCGCTCGGGACCGAGCACCAGCAGCGCCACGACGCCGATTACGAAAAGTTCGGAGAAACCGATGTCGAACATGGGACGGGAGGCGTGATGCGCAGGTCAGACCGCGGCCTGACCTGCGTGGACGGAATCGCGGCGCGAGCCGCGAAGATCGCGGCTCTGCCGGTCAGGACTTGACCTTCTCTTCGGCCTTCACGTCTATCGTGTGACCGACGCTCTGGGTCGGCTGGTCGGACGGAGCACCGGATTCAGCGCCCTTCATGCCTTCCTTGAAACCCTTCACCGCGCCGCCGAGATCGGAGCCGATGTTGCGCAGCTTCTTGGTGCCGAACACGAGAAGCACGATGACGAGCACGATGAGCCAGTGCGTGATGCTGAGCGAACCCATGGATTACCTCTCGGAAACGATCATGGGCGGCAGCGGGTGGTCACCGCCCAGAACATGCATGTGAAGATGATACACCTCCTGCCGACCCACCTTTCCGCAGTTGATGATGGTGCGGAAACCGTCACCCGCGCCCGCTGCGCGGGCCAGCTCACCGGCCTTCGCCAGCATGCGGCCAAGGATGGCTTCATGGCTGCCGTCGGCATCGTAGAGCGTCGCGACATGCGCCTTCGGAATGATCAGGAAGTGCACCGGCGCCTGCGGATTGATGTCGTGGAAGGCGTAGATCAGGTCGTCCTCGTACAGCTTGCGCGACGGAATCTTGCCTTCGATGATCTTGCAGAAGATGCAGTTGGGGTCGTGCATGGTGTCAGTCTGTCCCTGAGGCCGAAAGTTTCAAATACGCGTATTACCGTATTGCGAGCGGACCTCAGCCCCCGGTGCGCGAACGCTTCTCGTCGATGCCGGAAATGCCCTCGCGGCGGCGGAACTCGTGCAGCACGTCTTCCACGGTCAGGCCGTGATGGGCCAGCAGCACCATGGAGTGGAACCACAGATCGCACACCTCGCGCACCACGTGGCCGACGTCGCCGTCCTTGGACGCCATGATGGTTTCAGCCGCCTCTTCCGCCACCTTTTTGCAGATCGCGTCGGTGCCCTTGTGGAACAGCGAGGACACGTAGCTCGACGACGGGTCGGCACCCTTGCGCTCGGCAATGGTCTGCGCAACGCGGCGCAGCACTTCGATATCGATCATTTGTAGATGTCGTCCGGGTTCTTGATGACCGGGTCGACCTCATCCCAGTGGCCATCGGTGAGCGAATGGAAGAAGCAGCTGTGGCGGCCGGTGTGGCAGGCGATGCCGCCGGTCTGTTCGACCTTGAGCAGCAGCACGTCGCGGTCGCAGTCGAGCCGGATGTCCAGCACCTTCTGCGTGTGGCCGGATTCCTCGCCCTTGTGCCACAGCTTGCGGCGCGAGCGCGACCAGAACACCGCCTCGCGCAGTTCTGCGGTGCGCGCCAGTGCGTCACGGTTCATCCAGGCGAACATGAGCACGTCGCCGGTCGATGCTTCCTGCACGATGACCGGCAGCAGACCGTTGTCGTCCCAGGCGATGTCCTTGATCCAGTCCGGCATGCTCATCACAGACGGACCTCGATGCCGCGCGCCTTCATGCGCTCCTTGGCTTCGCGCACCGTGTGCTCGCCGAAGTGGAAGATGCTGGCCGCCAGCACCGCGTCGGCGCCGCCTTCAAGCACGCCATCGACCAGATGGTCGAGGTTGCCGACGCCACCCGACGCGATGACCGGAATGGGCACCGCATCAGACACCGCGCGCGTGAGCGCGAGGTCGAAACCGCTCTTGGTGCCGTCCCGGTCCATGCTGGTGAGCAGGATTTCGCCGGCGCCCAGCGCCGCCACCCGCTGCGCCCATTCGATGGCATCAAGGCCGGTGGCCTTGCGACCGCCGTGGGTAAACACTTCCCAGCGCGGCTGGCCGTCACGGTCATCGACCCGCTTGGCGTCGATCGCGACCACGATGGCCTGCGAGCCGACCTTGCCGGAAGCGCGAGCCACCAGCTCCGGATCGGTGATCGCGGCGGTGTTCATGCTCACCTTGTCGGCACCGGCATTGAGCAGCCGGCGCACATCGTCCACGGTGCGCACGCCACCACCGACGGTGAGCGGAATGAACACCTGCTCGGCCACCTGCTGCACCACGTGCAGGATGATGTCGCGCGCGTCGGAGCTGGCGGTGATGTCGAGAAAGGTCAGTTCGTCCGCGCCCTGCTCGTCGTAGCGACGGGCGATCTCGACCGGGTCGCCAGCGTCCTTCAGCGACACGAAATTAACGCCCTTGACCACGCGGCCGGCGTTGACGTCCAGACAGGGAATGATGCGCTTGGCTAGCATGTGTGTTCCGCGCCGAGCGCGAGCAAAAGTGGTTCAGCCCTTGCCGTTGAGCCGGTCGGCTTCCGCCTGGGCCGCAGCGAAGTCCAGCGTGCCTTCGTAGATGGCACGGCCGGTGATGGCGCCGATCACGCCTTCATCCTCGACCGCGCACAGGCCGCGGATGTCATCCAGATTGGTGACGCCACCGGAGGCGATGACCGGAATGCGCAGCGCCTGGGCCAGCTTCACCGTCGCGTCGATGTTCACGCCGCTCAGCATGCCGTCGCGACCGATGTCGGTATAGACGATGGCTTCGACGCCCTGGTCCTCGAACTTCTTGGCCAGGTCGATCACGTCGTGGCCGGTCATCTTGGACCAGCCGTCGACCGCCACCTTGCCGTCCTTGGCATCGAGGCCGACGATGATGTGGCCAGGAAAGGCACCACAGGCGTCATGCACGAAGCCGGGGCTCTTGACCGCCGCGGTGCCGATGATGACGTAGCTGATGCCGTCGTCGAGATAGCGTTCGATGGTGTCGAGGTCGCGGATGCCGCCGCCGAGCTGGATCGGGATTTCGTCGCCCAGCTCTTTCACGATGGCCTTGATCGCGGCCTCGTTCTTCGGCTTGCCGGCCACGGCACCATTGAGGTCGACGAGGTGCAGGCGGCGGGCACCGGCGTCGAGCCAGTGGCGGGCCATGGCAGCCGGGTCTTCCGAAAATACGGTCACCACATCCATATCACCTTGCTTCAGGCGTACGCAGTGGCCGTCCTTGAGGTCGATGGCGGGAATGAGCAGCATGGCGCGAGTCGTGTCAGGGGTGAAGGAAAGGAAGAGCCGGACGGCAGCGTCAGGCCCGTGTAATCAGGGGATCCAGCCGATGAAGTTGGAAAGCAGGCGCAAGCCCGCTTGCGCGCTCTTTTCCGGGTGGAACTGCACCGCAAAAATATTATCGCGGGCTACCGCACTGGTAAAGGCTGCGCCGTAGCCGGTTTCGCCCACGGCAAGCGTCGCATCCGACGGGCGCACGTAATAGCTGTGCACGAAATAGAAGCGCTCGTCGTCCGGAATGCCGGCCCACATCGGATGGGCGCGGGTCTGCTTCACACCGTTCCAGCCCATGTGCGGCACCTTGAGCCGTGTGCCGCTGACCGGATCGACCGGGTCAGCGAAACGCTTCACCTCGCCCGCGAACAGGCCAAGCCCGGGCACATCGCCTTCTTCGCTGTGTTCGAACAGCATCTGCAGACCGATGCAGATGCCCAGGAAGGGCTTGCGGGCAGCCGCGTCGAGCACGACCGAACGCAGGCCGCGCGCATCCAGCTCGCGGGTACAGTCGGGCATGGCGCCCTGACCGGGGAAAACGACGCGGTCGGCAGCGGCGACCACCGAAGGGTCGCTGCTGACGATGACTTCGGCGTCGGGGGCTACGTGTTCAATCGCCTTGGCGACCGAACGCAGATTGCCCATGCCGTAGTCGATGATGGCAACGCGAGTCATGAGACGGCGAAAATCAGCGGTAAAGGATGAATCCGGAGCGGATCAGAGCGAACCCTTGGTCGACGGCATCTGGCCAGCCGCACGCTCGTCGCGCTCGGTGGCGGCGCGCAGTGCGCGGGCAAAGGCCTTGAACACGGTTTCGCACTGGTGATGGGCGTTGATGCCGCGCAGATTGTCAATGTGCAGCGTGCAGAGCGCGTGATTGACGAAGCCCTGGAAGAACTCGCGCGTCAGGTCCACGTCGAAATCGCCGATGCGGGCACGGGTGAACTCGACATTGAATTCCAGGCCGGGACGACCGGACAGGTCCACCACCACGCGCGACAGCGCCTCGTCCAGCGGCACGTAGGCGTGGCCGTAGCGGCGCAGGCCCTTCTTGTCGCCAAGCGCCTTCGCATAGGCCTGGCCCAGCGTGATGCCCACGTCTTCCACCGTATGGTGCGCGTCGATATGCAGGTCACCCTTGGCCTGCACGTCGAGATCGAACAGGCCGTGGCGGACGATCTGGTCCAGCATGTGGTCGAGGAAGGGTACGCCGGTGTCGAGCTTGCCCTGACCGGTACCGTCGAGATTGATGCGCACCGTGATCTGGGTTTCCAGAGTGTTGCGCGTGATGTCGGCTTGCCGCATGAAAGGGAACGAAGAAGATGCAGAAGGGTGATTCGGTGATCCGGCCCGGCCACGGACCGAAGCGGAGGATGGCCGGATGATAACATCGACTTGCTGCGGCCATTGCCGGCCGGCGCTGACAGCGCATCCTTCAACGAATCAACCCCGTTCGCCTTCCCGCACCGCCATGAGCCAGTTCTGGAGCCCCGTCGTCCACACCCTCTCGCCCTACACGCCGGGCGAGCAGCCGAAGATCGACGGTCTGATCAAGCTGAACACCAACGAGAACCCCTACCCGCCCAGCCCGCACGCGGTGGCCGCCATGCAGGCCGAACTGGGCGTGGATGGCGACCGGCTCAAGCTCTACCCGGAACCGACCGGGCTGATGCTGCGCGAAGCGGTGGCCGACCATTTCGGCATCGCGACCGACCGGGTGTTCGTCGGCAACAGTTCGGACGAGGTACTGGCCCATACCTTCATCGGCCTGCTGAAGCACGAGCGGCCGCTGCTGTTCCCGGACATCACTTACAGCTTCTACCCGGTCTATTGCGGGCTGTACGGCATCGCCTTCGAACGCGTGCCGCTGGACGACCGGTTTGCCATCCGTGTCGATGACTACATCGAGCGCCAGCCCGGTGCCGTCATCTTCCCCAATCCGAACGCGCCCACCGGCCGCCTGCTGCCGCTGGCCGACATCGCGCGCCTGGCCGCCGCGCTGCCGGATGCGCCGGTGGTGATCGACGAGGCCTATATCGACTTCGGCGGCGAGTCGGCGGTCGCGCTGATCGACGCCCATCCGAATGTGCTGGTGACGCAGACGCTGTCGAAGTCGCGCTCGCTGGCCGGCCTGCGGGTCGGCTTCGCGGTCGGCCAGCCGGCACTGATCGAAGGCCTGAGCCGGGTGAAGGACAGTTTCAACTCCTATCCGCTGGACCGTTTGGCGCTGGTAGGCGCCACCGCCGCGGTACGCGACCGCGAGTGGTTCGACCAGACCCGGCGCCGGGTGATGGCCAGCCGCGAACGGCTGGCTGGCGAACTGGCCAGCCTCGGCTTCGAGGTGCTGCCGTCCGCCGCCAACTTCCTGTTCGTACGCCATCCGCAGCACGACGCGGCCACGCTGTCCGCCGGGCTGCGCGAGCGGCGCATTCTGGTGCGCCACTTCCGCGCTCCGCGCATCGACCAGTTCCTGCGCATCACGGTGGGCACCAACCCGCAGTGCGACGCGCTGGTCGAGGCATTGCAGGAACTGGTCTGAACCACCCCGATTGAGCGGGCGGCGTAACGCCGCCCGGCCGTGGATCGCTTCTTGCTGCGCCGGATGCATCGTCATCCGTCACCCGGCCCGCCATGCTTCGATCCCGCACCGCACTGCCCGCCCTGCTGGGCGTCCTCCTGCTGTCCGCCTGCACCAGCGTGTCCTTCAAGCAGGGGGCGGGCGGCAGCGACTACAAGGGCGATGAACGCGCCTGTCTCGGCACCACCGCGGAGCGCACCGCCTTTCTGCAGTGCATGGAAGCCCGCGGGTGGTGGACCCGCTCGACCGACGAACTGTCGCAGATCGCGCTGGTGCCGGTCGACGACGGTGACGCGGCCGAAGCGGTCTCGACCGCCAGCCCCGCAACCCCGGCTGGCGCCACCGCGAATGCGGCGGCTGTCGCCCCTGGCGCCCCCGCCGATAGCCGTCCGCAAACAGTCACGCCCGCAGCCACCGCACCGCGAGACCCGCTGTCCCGTCTGCGCATCGCCATGTGGTCGAAGATGGGCGCCGGCGCCGACGATCTGATCGCCGATCAGAAACAGTGCCTGAGCACGCTGGGCGATGCCCATGCACCGGACACGACCGCCGGCACCGTCACCCGCGGCCTGTACGACTGCCTGCGACGCCAGGGCTGGACCGGCCTGGCTTTGCGCTGACGCAGAATATTCCATTTGAATAATTTGGGCCGCTGTCATAGATTGATGGCGGGTGGCCTCGCACACATCACAATCACGACAGACCGAAGCGGTTTCACCGCTGCCGGAGACACACCACCCTCGCGACCGTTCCGTTCGGAACGGCGCAACCCACAGGAGGAGGTGTTCATGTCTTCAGCAAGAATGCTGTGCATCGCGTCGCTGTGCCTGGCTGCACCGGGCGCCCACGCACTGATGGCCGGCGATATCGCGTTCAGCGCGTTCAATGCCGATGAGGATGGCTGGGCCATCGTGGCCCTGACCGATCTGGCCGCCGGCAGCACGATCTATTTCAGTGACAGCAACTGGAACGGCAGCGGCTTCGGCAGTGCGGAAGGCATGCACACCTGGAACACCGGCGCCTCGATCATCGCAGCCGGCACCGTGATCCGCTTCAGCGACATCGATCAGGCCGCGCGTTCGGTCAGCATCGGCAGCCTCAGCACCAGCGGCAACGCCGGCCTGAGCAGCAGCGGCGACACGCTGTTCGCCTATGTCGGCAGCAGCGTATCCGCACCCCAGACCTTTCTCGCGGCGGTGTCGTCTGAAAGCGCGTCGGCGGCGGCCACGGCGCTTGCCAACGCCGGGTTGTCCGCCGGCATCAACGCGCTGGTCCTGCCGGCCAGCACCGACTATGCCTATTACTCGGGTCCGCACAGCGGCCAGGCCAGCATGTCCGGCTACCGCAGCGCACTGAACAATGCGGCGAACTGGTCGGCCGCGATCGACGGCAACCACGCCGACGCGATACCGGACACCACCGCCTTTTCAGTGGTCAGTACGGTGCCCGAGGCGTCGAGCGCATGGATGTTGCTGGCCGGTCTGAGCGTACTCGGCCTGCGCCGCCGGGCGCTGCCGGTTTAAGCGGTCGCCGCCACCGGGTGCTGCAGCGGTTCGATCAGCGCCCGGTAGGCGTGCCAGGTGGCATGGCCCACCAGCGGCATCAGCACGATGAGACCCAGCATGAAGGTGGCGAAACCGACCACCGCGAAACAGGCGATGATGGCCGCCCACAGCAGCAGCGGCGCCGGATTGCGCCCGAGCGAAATGAGGCTGGCCAGAATGGAGGTGACCGCGTCCTGCCGCCGGTCCAGCATCAGCGGAATGGCCACCACGCTGGCACCGAACACCAGCGACGCGAAAATGAAGCCGACCACCGCATAGGCCAGCAGGAATTCCGCGTTCTGCAGCGTGAGCACCTGTTCGAGGAAGTGGTCCACTGACGGCATCTGGGTGGTGTAGAACAGCGCGAACACCACCAGCGAGGCGCGCGCCCACACCAGGAAGATGATGATGAGGATGACCGCGAACACGCCGATCGCCCCGGCGTTGTGGCTGCCGGCGGTCAGCGAGTGCGCCAGCACTGGCGACTTTCCGGCTTCCCGCTGCCGCGACAGGTCATACAGACCCAGCGACAGGAAGGGGCCGAGCAGCAGAAAGCCACACACCAGCGCGGATGTGAGGTGGTAGGCGTGGCGGAAGACCGTGGTCAGCACCAGCCCCATGAAGGCGAAACAGCTGCCGTAGAACAGACTGCCCCCCGGACTCGCCCGCATGTCGCGTACAGCGGCAGCGAGCCAGCCGAAACAGGCGAACAGGCCCACTTCACGGACGACGGGAAACGGAAGGTCCAGCGCGTCGCTGCCTGCCTGGGGGACTTCCGGGTGCTCGGACTGCTGCATGCCTGCTCCTGATCGGTTCACACATCGCAACGACGTGTGCATGACCGGCGCTGGCCCGCACACGACCCGGGCGCCACTGTACGCCGGGTCGGTGCGCTTGTGGAAATCAGTTCTTCAGACGCATTTCAGCCGAGCGGGCGTGCGCCTGCAGGCCTTCGCCATGGGCCAGCACCGACGCGATGCGGCCCAGTTTCTGCGCCCCCTCTTCCGAAATGTCGAGGATGGAGGTGCGCTTCTGGAAGTCGTACACGCCCAAGGGGCTTGAAAAGCGCGCGCTGCGCATGGTCGGCAGCACGTGGTTCGGGCCGGCGCAGTAGTCGCCCAGCGCCTCGACCGAATAGTGGCCGAGGAACATGGCGCCGGCGTGGCGGATGCTGTCTACCAGCGCGCGCGGATCTTCGGTGCAGATTTCCAGGTGTTCGGGCGCGATCCGGTTGGCGATGTCGCAGGCCTCGGCCAGATCGCGCACCTTGATCAGCGCACCACGGTTGGCGAGCGAAATGGCGATGGTGTCGCGCCGCGGCATCTCGCCCAGCAGCCGGTCGATGGACGCGTGCACCCGGTCGAGGAAGTCGGCGTCGGTGCACAACAGGATGGACTGCGCCAGTTCGTCGTGCTCGGCCTGGGCGAACAGGTCCATCGCCACCCAGTCCGGATTGCCGTGGCCGTCGGAAATAACCAGCACCTCGGACGGACCGGCCACCATGTCGATGCCGACGGTGCCGAACACCCTGCGCTTGGCGCTGGCCACATAGGCGTTGCCCGGGCCGACGATCTTGTCCACCTGCGGGATGGTCTGCGTGCCATAGGCCAGTGCGGCCACTGCCTGTGCGCCACCGATGGTGAACACACGGTCCACGCCGGTGATGGCGGCTGCGGCCAGCACCAGCGGGTTGCGTTCGCCGCCCGGCGTCGGCACCACCATGATCAGTTCCTTGACGCCGGCCACCTTGGCCGGAATCGCGTTCATCAGCACTGAACTGGGGTAGGAGGCCCGCCCGCCCGGCACATAGAGGCCGACGCGGTCCAGCGGCGTCACTTTCTGTCCCAGCCGGGTACCGTCCGCTTCCGCGTACTCCCACGAATCCTGCTTCTGGCGCTCGTGGTACAGCCGGACCCGGTCGGCCGCCTCGGCCAGTGCCGCGCGCTGCGCGTCGTTCAGGCTGGCGTAGGCGTCGTCCAGCACGCTGCGCGGCAGTTCCAGCTCTACCATGGACGCGCAGTCCATGCGGTCGAAGCGGCGGGTGCAGTCGATCACCGCGGCGTCGCCGCGCGCACGCACGTCACGCAGGATGTCGGCCACCGCGTGCTCGATCGCGTCATCGGTGCTGCTTTCGAACGCGAGCAGCGCGTCCAGCGTCTGCAGGAAATCCGGGGCGCCGGAATCGAGCCGGCTGATTTTCGTGTTGCTCATTGCTTCACCGCACCTTCGATCGCTGCAAGAATCGGCTTGAGCAGATCGTGCTTCACCTTCAGCGCTGCCTGGTTGATGACCAGACGCGAGCTGATGTCCATGATGTGTTCGACCTCGACCAGATTGTTCGCGCGCAGCGTGCCGCCGCTGCTTACCAGATCGACGATGGCATCCGCCAGCCCGACCAGCGGCGCCAGTTCCATCGAGCCGTACAGCTTGATCAGGTCGACGTGGACGCCCTTGGCGGCGAAATGTTCGCGCGCGGTGTGCACATACTTGGTCGCCACCTTCAGGCGCGCGCCGCGGCGCACCGCCTGTTCGTAGTCGAAACCGTTGGGCACCGCGACGCTCAGCCGGCAACGCGCGATGTTCAGGTCGATGGGCTGGTACAGACCGGCACCGCCATGCTCGAGCAGCACGTCCTTGCCGGCGATGCCCAGATCGGCCGCGCCGTACTGCACATAGGTGGGCGTGTCGGATGCGCGCACGATGACCAGGCGCACGTCCGGCCGGTTGGTGCCGATGATGAGCTTGCGCGACGACTCCGGGTCGTCGGTCGGCACGATGCCGGCCGCCGCCAGCAGCGGCAGCGTTTCTTCGAAAATGCGTCCCTTGGACAGCGCGAGGGTGATGCCTTGCACGGTGTGCCTTTCTCGGTGGCGTGCCTCAGGACACGCGGCGGACGGTGGCGCCGAGCGCGGTGAGCTTCTGCTCGATGCGTTCGTAGCCACGATCCAGATGATAGATGCGTTCGATCAGCGTTTCACCGCGGGCGACCAGGCCGGCGATGATGAGGCCGGCGGAGGCGCGCAGGTCGGTGGCCATGACGGTGGCGCCGTCGAGGCGGGCGACGCCGGTCACCACCGCGGTGTTGCCGTCGATACGGATATCTGCGCCCAGGCGGGCCAGTTCAACCGCGTGCATGAAGCGGTT
The DNA here is from genome assembly GCF_000378945.1 of Methyloversatilis universalis EHg5. GTDB lineage: Bacteria > Pseudomonadota > Gammaproteobacteria > Burkholderiales > Rhodocyclaceae > Methyloversatilis > Methyloversatilis universalis_A. The sequence goes on from NZ_KB900539.1 coordinate 3,193,909, forward strand.
CTCGAAAATCGTTTCGCGGATGACCGCGGTGCCTTCGGCCACCGTATTGACCGCCATGAACTGCGCCTGCATGTCGGTCGGGAAGGCCGGATAGGGCGCGGTGCGGATCGATACCGCTTTCAGTTTTTCCGGCGCCTTCAGCACGATGGCTTCGAAGGAGGGCGATTTTTCGGTGCGGATGTCGCAGCCGGCGTCCATCAGCTTGTCGATCACCGCGTCCAGATAGCCGGCCGAAGTACCGGTCAGGCGGATTTCGCCGCCGGTGACCGCCGCCGCGCACAGATAGGTACCGGTTTCGATGCGGTCCGGCATGATGCGGTGGGTGGCGCCTTGCAGACGGTCGACGCCCTGGATGCGGATCACATCGGTGCCGGCGCCGGAAATGCGTGCGCCCATGGACACCAGACAGTTGGCCAGATCGACCACCTCAGGCTCGCGCGCGGCGTTCTCGATCACGGTTTCGCCGTCGGCCAGTACCGCCGCCATCATCAGGTTTTCGGTGCCGGTGACGGTCACCATGTCGGTGAACAGCCGGGCGCCCTTGAGCCGCGTGGTGCGTGCGACCACATAGCCCTGCTCGACCGAAATGTCGGCGCCCATCGCGGTCAGGCCCTTGATGTGCTGGTCCACCGGACGCGCACCAATGGCGCAGCCACCGGGCAGCGACACGCGGGCCTCGCCGCAACGGGCAACCAGCGGGCCGAGCACCAGGATGGAGGCGCGCATGGTTTTCACCATTTCGTACGGCGCCAGCGGATTGTTCAGGCCGGACGCATCCAGCGTGACAGTCGAACCTTCACGCTGCACCGCCACGCCCATCTGCGCGAGCAGCTTGAGCATGGTGCCGATGTCGTTCAGCTGCGGCACATTGGTCAGCGTGAGCGGCTCGCGGGTGAGCAGCGCGGCACACAGAATGGGCAGCGCCGCGTTCTTGGCACCCGACATTTCGGCCTCGCCGCACAGGCGGTGACCACCTTCGATCAACAGCTTGTCCATGGTGCGCTCAGGCCTTCCACTCGTCCGGCGTAAGCGTCTTCATCGACAGCGCGTGGATTTCCTCCCGCATGCGGTCGCCCAGCGCGGCATACACCAGCTGGTGACGGCGCACGCTGCGCAGGCCTTCGAAAGCCTGCGCCACCACGAGGGCCTCGAAATGATGACCGTCACCGACGACCGTGCAGTGGGTGCAGTCTATGCCTGCGGTGATGGATGCCTGGATGCTTTCGGGAGTGACCATATTCAACTTCTCAGTTTGTAGCCGCGCGACAGCATGTTCAGCGTGATGCCCGCAAGCACCGCAAAACTGCCGCCCGCGACCAGGGCGCTGACCCACGGCGACACGTCCGACTGGCCGAAGAAGCCATAGCGGAAGCCGTCGATCATGTAAAAGAAAGGATTCAGGTGAGACACCGCCAGCCAGAAATCCGGCAGCGTGTGAATGGAGTAGAACACGCCGGACAGGAAGGTGAGCGGCATCACGATGAAATTCTGGAAAGCCGCCAACTGGTCGAACTTGTCCGCCCAGATGCCGGCGATGATGCCCAGGCTGGCCAGCAGCGCGCCACCCAGCACCGCAAACAGCAGGATCCAGCCCGGATGCGCGTAAGGCAGGTCGACGAAGAACAGCGTGACTGCCCAGACGCCGGCGCCCACCACCAGCCCGCGGATGACCGCGGCCAGCACGTAGGCGGCAAAGAACTCGCGGTAGGAAATCGGCGGCAGCAGCACGAACACGATGTTGCCGGTCACCTTGGACTGGATGAGCGAAGACGAACTGTTGGCAAAGGCGTTCTGCAGCAGGCTCATCATGACCAGACCGGGCACCAGGAAGGCGGTGTAGCTCACTCCGCCATAGACCTCGACCGTACGGTCCAGCACGTGCGAGAACACCATCAGGTAGAGCAGCGCGGTCAGCACCGGTGCCGCCACGGTCTGGAAACCCACTTTCCAGAAACGCAGCAATTCCTTGTACAGCAGGGTGCGCAGCGCCGGACTCATCAGGACGCCTCCTGCATCATGGCGATGAACACGTCCTCGAGCGCCGGCTTGGCCAGTTCGATGTCGTCGAACAGCACACCCTCGGCGTGCAGCCGGGCCAGACAGGCGGCCACCTCGTCGGCGCTGTCCACCGTGAGGGCGATGCGGCCGTCCGGCGTGGCCCGCGCCCGCGCGCGCAGTTCAGCCGGCAGCGCCGCACCCGCACCAAGACGCAATCGCAGCGTCTGCTGCACACGCCGCGCCAGCAGGTCGGCGGTAGGTTCGAGCGCGATCACTCGCCCCTGCTTGAGCATGGCGATGCGGCCGCACAGGCTTTCCGCCTCTTCCAGATAGTGGGTCGTCAGCACGATAGTGTGCCCCTGCCGGTTCAGGTCACGCACGAAAGCCCACAACCCCTGGCGCAGTTCGACGTCGACGCCGGCGGTCGGCTCGTCCAGCACGATGACCGGCGGCCGGTGGACCAGCGCCTGCGCCACCAGCACCCGGCGCTTCATGCCGCCAGACAGTGCGCGCATATTGCTGTCGGCCTTGGCGGTCAGGTCGAGGCGGGCGAGGATTTCGTCTATCCAGTCATCGTTGCCACGCAGTCCGTAATAGCCGGCCTGGATGCGCAGCGTTTCCCGCACCGTGAAGAAGGGGTCAAATACCAGTTCCTGCGGCACCACGCCCAGATTGCGGCGGGCGGCGCGGTAATCAGCCACTGTGTCGTGCCCCATCACGCGGACGGTGCCGGCATCCGGCCGACTGAGACCGGCCATGGCCGAAATCAGCGTGGTCTTGCCGGCGCCGTTCGGGCCCAGCAGACCGAAGAACTCGCCCTGCGCGACCTGCAGCGACACGTGGTCCAGCGCCTGCAGCGAACCGAATCGCTTGCAGACGCCTTCGATCATCAAGGCAGGGGAGGAATCAGCCATCGGAAAAACTTCGGCAGCGCCCGGCAAGCCGGGTCGCTGCGGTCATGCATCAGGATGCGGTGGGCGCTTCGGCGTCGAGACCGCAGAAGGACGACACCTCGTACAGGTGAGCCAGGCTGGTGAGGCCGGCCGGGGCGCCGGTCACCGGCAGCGGGCCACCGGGGCCGATGCTCGCGCGCTCCCAGGCCAGCAGCACACCGATGGCCGACGAATCGACGTCATCCACGCCGGACAGGTCGATGGAACGCGCGGACTTCAGCAGTGCCAGACCGGCATCGCGCAGCACGCCGGCTTCGGGCAGGCGCATGGCACCGCTCACCCGCAGGACGTCGCCATCCAGCGCAATCATTTGGCAGCCGCGGCAGACGGCGCCGGCACGGGTGCGGTGGAGGCGTTCTTGGCGCGCAGGGCCTTGACCAGACCATCGACACCGCCAGAGCGGATTTCCGCCGCGAAGGTTTCACGGTAATTGGTCACCAGGCTGACGCCGGCCACCATCACGTCGTACACCTTCCAGCCGTTTTCCTGCTTCTCCAGCGCGTAATCGAGCGGAATCGGACGGCCGTTGGGCTGATTGATCTGGGTGCGCACGGTCACATCGGTATCGGCAGCGCCCATCTTGAACGGCTTGTAGTCGATGGTCTGGCTCTTGTAGCTGGTCAGCGCATTCGAATAAGTGCGCACCAGCAGGGTGCGGAACTCGTCGGTCAGCAGCTTCTTCTGTTCCGGCGTGGTGGCGCGCCACTCCTTGCCGAGTGCCAGAGCGGTCATGCGGGTGAAGTTGAAGTGCGGCAGCACGCGGCTTTCCACCAGTTCGGCGGTCTTGACCACGTCGCCGGACTTGATCGCCGGGTCGGTGCGCAACGTGGTGAGCACCTCTTCGGTCACGTCCTTGACCAGCACGTCCGGCGCTTTGACCGCCGTCGCCTGGGCGAAGGCGCTCGCCGTGAAGGCGATCATCAGAAACTGGACACAGCGCTTGAACATATGAACTCCCAGAAAAGAAAGAGGCCTGTCGGGACGCGACAGGCCGTGGCGACCGCTGCGCCCGGACACGTCCGGGCGGGAATCGATCACTCTGCGGCAGGGGCCGCAGCGTCAGCCGGCTCGGGCGTTTCCAGAGCCTTAACGTCCAACATGTCCGACTGGCCGACAAGCAGCAGGTTCCAGGTCGATTCGACCGGTTCGGTGCTGGTCAGGCTGTCAGCCGGCAGCGACGGCAGTGCGGCGTCGTCCGCCTGACGGGGCGGATTGCCATCATAAATCGCGCTGCGACGGTGCTGCAGATAGGCGTCGCGCACATAGGCGTACTTGTCGAGCGCAGCCGCTTCCAGCGCATCTTCCGCCTTCAGCAGATCGGCGCGGGTGTCGATCGCACGCAATGCGATCGCAGCGTTGCGACGGCCGATGTTGTCGTGGTCACGCACCGGATCCACGTAGAAATCCGCAGCGAAACCCACGGTATCACGCACCGTGCGCGGACCGAGAATGGGCAGCACCACGTAAGCGCCATCGCCCACACCCCAGCGACCCAGAGTCTGGCCGAAGTCCTCTTCATGCTTTTCCAGACCCATCGGCGTTGCCACGTCGAAAATGCCGAGGATGCCGACAGTCGAATTGACCAGCACGCGGCCAGCGTCCGACAGCGCGTCGCCCGGCTTGCCCTGCAGCAGGTTGTTCACGCTGGTCCAGATGTCCGCCAGGTTGCCGAAGAAATTCGACACGCCGGTCTGCACCGGCTGCGGCGTCACATAGTTGTAGCCCTGGGCCACCGGCTTGATGACCGCCTTGTCCACCGTCTCGTTGAACGAGAACATGGCGCGGTTATAGCCTTCGATCGGATCCTTGGGATTGCCCGAGGTCGCACAGCCGGCGAGCACGGTCGCGGCGGCGGTCGCGGCGAGCACCGCACGGAGATTCAGGTTCGACTGCTTGTTGGTCTTGGTCATCTGTCGGGCTTTCCGGCTACGCACTCTATTCATCACTGCTCGGGAGCTTTCGGGCTCTCGGCAGCCTTGTTGAACATGAACTGGCTGATCAGCTTCTCCAGCACCACCGCTGACTGAGTCTTGGTGATGGTGGCATCCGGCTTCAGCATTTCGGTGTCACCACCGACTTCGAAACCGATGTACTGCTCACCCAGCAGGCCCGAGGTCAGAATGGTGGCGAAGGTGTCGCGCGGGAAACTGTAGCGCTTGTCCACGTCCATTTTGACCACAGCGACATACAGATTCGGGTCAAAGGTGATTTCCGTCACCCGTCCGACGACTACACCCGAACTTTTGACGGGTGCACGCGGTTTCAGGCCGCCGATGTTATCAAAGTTGGCCTGGAGCCTGTATGTCTCCCCGATGTTAGCGGACGCGAGGTTGCCCACCTTTAGTGCCAGAAACAACACTGCCGCGACGCCGACTGCGACGAAAACACCGACCCAAAGGTCGAGAACGGTACGGTTCATCCATTGCCCCTGAACATGAAGGAGGTAAGCACGAAATCCAGCGCCAGAATGGCCAGCGCGGAATTGACGACGGTGCGGGTGATGGCCCGCGACACGCCTTCGGCGGTGGGCGCCGAGTCATAGCCTTCGAACACCGCGATCAGCGCGACGGCAAAGCCGAACACCACGCTCTTGATCACGCCATTCACGATGTCGTAGCGGAAATCGACCGACGCCTGCATCTGCGACCAGAAGGCACCGTCGTCCACGCCGATGAACACAACGCCGATGAACCAGGCGCCGAACACGCCCATGGTCGAGAACAGCGCGGCCAGCAGCGGCATCGAGATCACGCCGCCCCAGAAGCGCGGCGCCACCACGCGGGCGATCGGATCGACCGCCATCATGTCCATGGCCTTGAGCTGTTCGGTCGTCTTCATCAGGCCGATTTCGGCGGTCAGTGCGGAGCCAGCGCGGCTGGCGAACAGCAGGCCGGCCACCACCGGGCCCAGTTCGCGCACCAGCGACAGCGCCACCAGAATGCCCAGCGCTTCGCTGGAGCCGTAGCGCTGCAGCGTTTCGTACCCCTGCAGGCCCAGCACAAGACCGACGAAGAAGCCGGACACCAGGATGATGATGAGCGACAGCACGCCGGTCGAGAATATTTCCCGGATGGTGAGCTGGAAGCGGGCGAACGAGGTGCCGGAACGGGCCAGGATGGCCAGGAAGAAGCGGGTCGCGAAGCCGAGGCGCCAGATGCCATCGACCGTGCGAGCCCCCATGGCGCGCAGCAGACGGGTCACGGACGGGCCTCCATCAGGGTTTTCCGGTAGTCGTCGGACGGGAAATGGAAGGGCAGCGGCCCATCGGTTTCGGCATTGACGAACTGCTTCACGAAGGGGTCGGTCGAGGCGCGGATTTCGTCCGGCGTGCCCTGGGCCACCACCTTGCCGCCCGACAGGAAGTAGATGTAATCGACGATTTCCAGCGACTCGTGCACGTCGTGGGTCACCATGATGGAACTGGCGCCCAGCGCGTCGTTGAGCCTGCGGATGAGCTGACCGACCACCGCCAGCGAAATCGGATCCAGACCGGCGAAAGGCTCGTCGTACATGATGAGCATCGGGTCCAGCGCCACCGCACGGGCCAGTGCCACCCGGCGCGCCATGCCGCCGGACAGCTCGTTCGGCATCAGCTTGTGGGCGCCGCGCAGACCGACCGCGTGCAGCTTCATCAGCACCAGGTCGCGGATCATGTCTTCCGGCAGATCGGTGTGCTCGCGCAGCGGGAAAGCCACGTTGTCGAACACGCTCAGATCGGTGAACAGCGCGCCGAACTGAAACAGCATGCCGACGCGGCGTCGCAACCGGTACATGTCCCGCCGCGACAGCGAGGCAAGATCGTGCTCGGCGACGCGGATCTGACCGCCGGTGGGCCGCAGCTGGCCGCCTATCAGCCGCAGCAGCGTGGTTTTGCCACAGCCGCTGCCGCCCATGATGGCCACGAGCTTGCCGCGCGGAATGCGCAGATTGATGCCGGACAGGATGGGCCGCTTGTCGTACGCGAAGTCGACATTGGACACGTCGACCAGAATGTCTTCGGCCGGAAGAGGTGCGGACACGAGCGCTGAACGGTCTTGTGATAAAGGCGGCGGATTGTAGCAGATGCGCTTCCGGCGCCCGGCGGGCGGAATCCACGATAGCGCGCTGAGCTATGATGCCCGCACCCATGCCGAATACCGCCCGAACCTCCGCAGCGCGCGCCGCCAGCCGCCCCGGTCTGCTCATCGTCGACGACGATCCGCTGATCGCCGATTCGCTGTCCTTTCTGCTCGAAGCGGATTTCGACGTGGTGAGCCACGCTTCGCGGCCGGCCGCGGTCACCTGGTTGCGCGAACAGGCCACGCCGCCGGCACTGGCGCTGATCGACCTCGGCCTGCCGCCCAGCCCGCACCGCCCGGACGAAGGCTATGCGCTGATCGCCGACCTGCTCGCGCATTCGCCAGACACCCGCATCGTCGTGCTGTCCGGCCAGGGCGAGGACACGGTCGCCCGCCACGCCCGCGCGCTGGGTGCCACCGAATTCGTCGCCAAGCCGGCCCGGCCGCAGGCGCTGAACAGCCTGCTGCGCCAGCTCGCACAGACACGCACTGCCGCCGCACCTGCGCTGCCGGCACTGATCGGCGACAGCGAACAGATGGTGCGGCTGCGCGCCCAGATCGAACAGTACGCAGGCCTGCCCTATCCGGTGCTGATCGAAGGCGAATCCGGCACCGGCAAGGACATCGTAGCCAACCGGCTGCACGCGGTGGTCGGTGGCAGCCACCCTTTCCTCGCACTGAACTGCGCCGCAATCTCGCCCAGCCTGGTCGAACCCACGCTGTTCGGCCACGCCCGCGGCGCCTTCACCGGTGCGCAGAGCGCGCGTGCCGGCTATTTCGAGGAAGCCGCGCAGGGCACGCTGTTTCTGGACGAGATCGGCGAACTGCCGCTGGACCTGCAGGCCAAGCTGCTGCGGGTGCTGGAGAACGGCGAGTTCCAGCGGGTGGGCGAAACCCAGCTGCGGCGTTCCAGCGCCCGCATCATCGCTGCCACCAATCGCGACCTCGGTGCCGAAGTGCGCGCCGGCCGCTTCCGCTCCGACCTCTACCACCGGCTCAGCGTATTCACCATCACGCTGCCGCCGCTGCGCGACATGGGCGACGACAGGCTGTGCCTGCTCGAACACTTCCGCGCCCAGTTCTGTGCCCAGCTGGGCCGCCCGCCTTTCGGGCTGGACGCCACCGCGCGCGAAGCCTGGCTGGCCTACGGTTTCCCGGGCAATGTGCGCGAACTGCGCAACATCGTCATCCGGCTCGCCACCAAACACCCGGGCCGCGAAATCGACCGGGCCGACCTGCTGGCCGAATTCGACCCCACGGCAGGCGTTACGGCCGCGGCCCACGCCCTGCCGGGCGAAGGCGATCTGGTCGCGGTCGCCACCGGTCATCTGCGCTCAGGCGGCTTCCGGCTCGACGCCAGGCTGCACGAGTGGGAATCCGCCTATATAGAAGCGGCAATGCGCATGGCACGCGGCAACGTGAGTGCGGCCGCCCGCCTGCTCGGCATCGCGCGCACCACGCTGTATCACCGCATGGATGCGCAGGAACGCGACGACAGCGCCGGCGATTGACATGTATCTCGACCACTTCGGCCTGCGCGAGCCGCCCTTCCTGATCACCCCGCACGCGGACTTCTTCTTCGGCGGCGCCAACCGCAGCGCGCTGCTCGACGCACTCGTGTACGCGCTGGGTCGTGAAGAAGGCCTGGTCAAGGTGAGTGGCGAGGTCGGCACCGGCAAGACCATGCTGGCGCGGGTGCTGATGAACCGGCTGCCGGCCAGTCTGCGCGCCATCTATCTGGCTGACCCGCTGATGGACCGCGCTGAACTGCTGGCGGTGCTGGCAGACGAGCTGGGCTGTACCGATCTTGCCGATGGCAGCCCGCACCGGCTGCTGCGTGCAGTGCAGGCCACGCTGGTGGCCGAGTTCAGCGTAGGCCGCCAGGTCGTGCTGCTGATCGATGAAGCGCACGCGATGCCGGCCGACACGCTGGAACAGATACGCCTGCTGTCCAATCTGGAATCCGAGCGGCACAAGCTGGTCAAGATCGCGCTGTTCGGCCAGCCCGAACTGGACGATCTGCTCGACCGCGCCGACATGCGGCAGCTGAAGGACCGCATCACCCAGCACTTCAGGCTGGATCCGCTGTCGCCGGCCGACGTCGCCACCTACATCGATTTCCGGATGCGCGCGGCCGGCTACCGCGGCCCGGCGGTGTTCGACGACGCTGCCACCGCCCGCATCGCGCGCGAATCCGGCGGGCTCACCCGACGCATCAACGTGCTCGCGGACAAGGCCCTTCTGGCCGCTTTCGCCCGCGGCGCCCACGGTGTGAACAACGCCGATGCCGAACGCGCGGTCGCCGACACCCGCACCCGGGCCGAGCCGGTACGCACCGCCGGCAGACCAGCCTTCGTACGGCCGGCACTGTTCGCGCTGGCGGCCGCCGCGCTGCTGGGCCTGGGCATCGCGATCGGACGGCTGCTGCCGGAGATCACTCCGGTTACGGCAGCAGCCGGCAGCACGGCCCCCTCCGCTGTGCCGTCGGCACCGGCTTCACCGCAGGCGGAGCCCGCGGTACCGGCCGCCACCGCCCCGGCCGTTACCGCTCAACCGGTTGCAGCACCGGTGGCCACGCCGTCGGCCGAGCCCGCCGCAAACAGCGGCGCTCAGCCGGGCACCGCCGGCGATCCGCTGGAAGCGCTGCTGGCCGGGAGCCGCGACTGGACCACCTCGGCGCCGGCCGAGCGCTGGTTCATACAGCTCATGTCGGTACCGGCCGGCAAAGGGCCTTACGTGCTCGACTACGTGCGGCGCGCCAGTCGCGCGGTCGATCCGGCCCTGCTGCGCGCCTACCGCACCGAAACTCCGGCCGGCAGCCAGATCGCGGTGATCTACGGCGACTTCCCGGATCAGCGCAGCGCACTGCAGGCGATCGCTGCGCTGCCGGACTGGATTGCCGCCAGCCGGCCCATGGCCCGCTCGGTACGCAGCCTGCGCGGCGAGTCGACGTGACGCCCGCCCCTCTGATGCCAAACGCATCAACAGAAGAGCATGATCTTGATCCGCCGAGGATTGCGCGTACCATCCGTCACCGAATACCGAACGTTCCCGCGCCCATGACCGCACCCATGCGTCACGCCCAAGAAGAACGCCATCACGCACTGCGTCCGCTGCTGCTCGCAGGCCTGCTGGCTGTCGCCGGCGGCTGCGCCATGCACGCACCGCAGCCAATGTCGGAAGGCCACGTGCTGGCCCGGAAAACAGCGCCGCAACCTGCCGGTGACATTCCGCCGCCAGTTGCCCGGACGGCCGCACCGCCGCAGCCGCAGCCCCGGCACAAGACCGAAACCTACAGCGTGGTGGTGAATCAGGTGCCGGTGCGCGAACTGCTGTTCGCTCTCGCGCGCGACGCACGGGTGAATGTGGACATCCATCCGGGCATCGAGGGCGCGGTCACGCTGAACGCCATCGACCAGACCCTGCCGCAGCTGCTGACCCGCATCGCCAATCAGGTGGACATGCGCTTCGAGCTGGACGGTCCCAATCTGGTGGTGATGCCGGACACGCCCTTCCTGCGCAGCTACCGGGTGGACTACGTGAACATGTCGCGCGACGTGAGCGGCGCGGTGTCGATCAACACCCAGATCGCCTCGACCACCTCGGCCGCGGTCAGCAGTTCGGCCGGCGGCGCCACGGTAAGCACCACCGGTGGCGGCGCCGGCAACAGTTCCAGCACGCGCATCGACAACGTGGCGAAGAACCGTTTCTGGGAATCGCTGGAGCGCAACCTGCGCGACCTGCTGCGTGAAACCGACAAGCTGCTGCCGGCCGACGGCGATGGCGGCACGGCCGTCGCGCCAGCCGCCACCCCGGCCGCTGGCGGCAGCGCGCAGCCGGCGCCGGTTGCCGAGCGCCGCACCACCTTCCGCGAAGCCGCGTCGGTCATCCTGAATCCGGAAACCGGCGTGATCAATGTGCGCGCCACCTCGCGCCAGCACGAGAAGGTGCAGGAGTTCATCACCCAGGTCACCCGCATCGCACGCCGTCAGGTCATGATCGAGGCGACCATCGCCGAAGTGCAGCTGACCGACAACTATCAGCAAGGCATAGACTGGCGCGCGTTCTCGATGGGCGGCCGGCGCGGCGGCGTCGACATGCAGCTGCTCACGTCGTCGACCGACTTCACCAGCAACAATCCGGTCGCCATCGGCCTCGGCCGCAACGGCACGCTGACCGACAGCATCAAGCTGCTGGAAACCTATGGCGACGTGAAAGTGCTGTCCAGCCCCAAGCTGTCGGTGCTGAACAACCAGACCGCGCTGCTCAAGGTGGTCAACAACATCGTCTACTTCGAAATCAAGTCGGACGTGGTCGCCAACACCAACCAGCAGGCGGTGCGCAGCTTCACCGCGACGCCGCGTTCGGTGTCGGTCGGTCTGGTGATGGCGGTGACGCCGCAGATCAGCGGCGACGGCTTCGTGCTGCTCAACGTGCGGCCGACCATTTCACGCAAGGTCGGTGACGCGCAGGACCCGACACCCGACCTCAGCGCACCCAATCTGGTGCCGGTGATCCAGACCCGCGAACTGGAATCGGTGATGCGCGTGGCCAGCGGCGAAACCGCGGTGCTGGGCGGCCTGATGCAGGACGAAATCAACTACCGCCGCGACAGCCTGCCCGGTGTATCGGCCCTGCCCATCCTCGGTCCGCTGCTGTCGGCGCGCAACGAAACGTCGCGCAAGACCGAACTGGTGGTGCTCATCCGCCCGGTGGTGATCAACGACGCCAGTCTGGACGGCGACTACGCGCCGCTCACCGGCGCGCTGCCCGGCCGCGACTTCCTGGCGCCGGCCTTCCCGCCCCACACGTTGCCGTCAGCCCGGCCCGTTCAGGAGCCGGCGCGGTGAGCCTGCTGCTGGAAGCGCTGAAGAAGGCCGAAGCGGCCAAGCGCCGCGACGAGGACGGCGGCGCCGAAGTCCGCCCGCCGGAGCCACCACCGGCCCCGCGCATCACGCCGGCCCACGAGCTGGAACTGATCGACGACGAAATCGCCCAAGCCGCCCGTTTCGCCGGGCTGGACGTTCCGGAGCCAACCCCCGCGCCGGCGCCCGCCGCGGTACCCGGCGCGGAAGCCGCCCGCCTGCTGTTCGAGGCGAAGCAGCCTCAGCCTTCGCGCTCGTCCTCGCTGGTATGGCTGCTGGGCGGCGGCGCACTGCTGCTGCTTGCGGTCGGCGCCTGGGTAGTGTGGCAGGTCAGATCGCTGGAAGGATCGGCGCAGACCGTGCCGACCGCTCATCAGCCACCGCTCGCTCAGGCCCAGCCGGCGACACCGGTCGCGGGTGGCGCGGAAGCCCCCGCAACCGTCACCCCGCACCCGCAGCCCGCGGACGCGCCCGCCGCGGCTGCTCCCACAGCGGCCCCGGTCTCGACCGCCCAAGCGCCGGTTGTCCCGCCCCCGGTGGCGTCGCCGCCAGCCCCGTCCCCGGCCAGTGCCGAGTCCTCGCGCTTCCTGTCCGGTCAGCTCAGCGCGCCCGCTGCGGCGCCGGCTCCGGCCCCCAGCGCACCGGCAACTGCGCCGATACGCATCACCCGCAACGCGCCAGTGGTGCCGCAGGACGTGGCCGACGGCTACGCCGCCTTCCAGGCCGGCGAATTCGACCGCGCCCGGCTGGCGTACGAGCGCGCACTGCGGGCCGACCCGCGCAACCCGGACGCGCTGCACGGTCTGTCCGCACTGGCCCAGCGCAACAATGACGAAGCACGCGCACGGCAGCTGATGCGCCGCATCGCCGAAGTCGATCCGTCGGACACCGCGGCCCGGGTCGCGCTGAGCGACCACAGCGATCCGGCCACGCAGGAAGCACGGCTGCTCGACATCGCCGCCGCCCAGCCGAAATCGTCCGCGGCAGCGCTGGCGCTCGGCTCGCTGTACGCCTCGCAAGGCCGCTGGCGCGAGGCGCAGCAGGCCTGGTTCACCGCCTACACGCTGGCGCCTGAACAGCCGGACAACGCCTACAACCTCGCGGTCAGCCTCGATCAGTTGCGCCAGCCTCGGCTGGCCCTTCAGTACTACCGCGAAGCGCTGGCGCAGCGCGAACGACACGCGGCCAGTTTCGACGCCGACGCGGTCGCCAGCCGCATCCAGGCACTGCAGGCGCAGGATGGCCGGTGAAACGATGAACGCCCCCGGCACGCGGCCGCACAAGCCGCTGGGTCAGCTGCTGCTGTCGCAGGGCCTGGTGACGGAGGACCAGCTGCGCATCGCGCTGCAGGAACAGCAGCGGCAGAACCTGCCCATGGGCCGGCTGCTGGTGCAGCTCGGCTTCGTCAGCGAAGCCACGCTGCGCGATGCGCTCGGTGTCACGCTGGGCAAGCGCACGGTCGATCTGGCCCATGCGCTGATCGACCCGGACGCGCTGCGTCTGGTGCCGCAGGCGCTGGCCAAGCGCCACCGCCTGCTGCCGCTGAACTACGCCGCCAGCGCCCGCCGCCTCACGGTGGCGGTGTCGGACGTGAACGACATCGTCGCGCTCGACCAGTTGCGCGCACTGCTGCCGGAAGGCATCGAGCTGGACACGGTGCTGGCCGGCGAAACCGAACTGGCGCACGCGATCGACCAGGCCTACGGGCACGAGCTGTCGATTGAAGGCATCCTGACCGAACTGGAAACCGGCGAGGTCGATTACCGTGCGCTGGCCGCCTCGGCCGACGAATACAGCCAGCCGGTGGTGCGGCTGATCGACGCGCTGCTGACCGACGCGGTCAAGCGCGAAGCGTCCGACATCCACTTCGAGCCGGAAGCCGGCTTCCTGCGCGTGCGCTACCGCATCGACGGCCTGCTGCGGCAAATCCGCTCGCTGCACCGCTCCTACTGGCCGGCGATGGCGGTGCGCATCAAGGTGATGGCGGGCATGAACATCGCTGAAATGCGCGCGCCGCAGGACGGCCGCATTTCGCTCACCATCAGCGGCCGGCCGGTCGATTTCCGGGTGTCGTCGCAGCCCACGCTGCACGGCGAAAACATCGTGCTGCGCATTCTCGACCGCGCGCGCGGCATCGTGCCGCTGGACGCGCTCGGTCTGGCCGAGTCGCAGCTCGACCAGCTGAAACTGATGATCGCGCGGCCGGAGGGCATCATCCTCGCCACCGGCCCAACCGGCAGCGGCAAGACCACCACGCTGTATTCGGTGCTGAACCACATCAATACCGAAGGCGTGAACATCATGACGCTGGAGGACCCGGTCGAGTACCCGATGGCGCTGATCCGCCAGACCTCGGTCGCCGAGTCGGTCAAGCTCGATTTCGCCAACGGCGTGCGCTCGATGATGCGGCAGGATCCGGACATCATCCTGGTCGGCGAAATCCGCGACGCCGACACGGCCGAAATGGCCTTCCGTGCAGCGATGACCGGCCACCAGGTGTATTCGACGCTGCACACCAATTCCGCGCTGGGCGCGATTCCGCGTCTGCTGGACATCGGCATCCTGCCGGACATCATGGCCGGCAACATCATCGGCGTGATCGCCCAGCGCCTGCTGCGCCGGCTGTGCGTGTACTGCCGCCGCGCCCGGCCGGCCGAGCCGCACGAAGTGCATCTTCTGGGCGTGCGCGAAGGCACGCCGCCGGACATCCACGACGCGGTCGGCTGCCCGGCCTGCGAATTCACCGGCTACCGTGGCCGGCTGGCGGTGATGGAACTGCTGCGCATGGATTCCGACCTCGACGAGCTGGTGGCCCGCCGCGCCACCGCGCGCGAACTGCGCAACGCCGCCCGCGCCAAAGGCTTCCGCACGCTGGCCGAAGACGGCCTGCGGCGCGTGCTCGAGGGCGCGACCTCGCTGGAGGAACTGGCGCGCGTGGTCGACCTGACCGAGCGCATGAGCCAGGGCGGGCCCGACTGGTACGCGAGATAGCGGTGGCCATCTTTTCGTACAAGGCGATGAACGCGCAGGGCCGCATGGTGTTCGGCCGCATGGACGCGGCCAATCTGGTCGACCTCGAGATGCGCCTGAAGCGCATGCAGCTGGACTTCATCAACGGCCAGCCGATGAAGCACGCGCAGCCGCTGTTCGGCCACAGCCTGCCGCGCATCGAACTGATCAATTTCAGTTTCCATCTGGAACAGCTGGTGCGCTCAGGCGTGCCGCTGATCGAGGCGCTGACCGACCTGCGCGATTCGACCGAACACCCGCGCATGCGCGAAATCGTCGCCTCGCTGGTCGAAAGCATCGAGGGCGGCCGTTCGCTGTCGCAGGCCATGGCGGAACACCCGGCCGCGTTCAGCAAGGTGTTCTGCGCGCTGGTGCGCGCCGGCGAACTGACCGGCAACCTGCCGGAGGTGCTGCGCGAACAGGTCGAGGCCTTCAAGTGGGAGGACGAACTGGTGTCGCAGACGCGCCGCCTGCTCACCTATCCGGCCATCGTCGGCACCTTCCTGCTGTTCGTGATCGCAGTGCTCATGCTGGTGGTGGTGCCCGACCTCGCCCGCTTCTTCCGCAACACCGGGCTGGAACTGCCGCTGCAGACCCGCATCCTGATGGGCACCTCCGAATTCCTTCAGGCCTGGTGGCCGGCGCTCATCGTGCTGGTGCTGGCTGCGGTCATCGGCCTGGCGACGGCTCTGCGCGTGAACCCGGCGCTGCGCCAGCGCCTGGACTGGATCAAGCTCAACCTGCCGGTGATCGGGCCCATCCTGCACAAGGTGGTGCTGTCGCGCTTCGCCAGCATGTTCGCAATGATGTACGGCGCCGGCATTCCCATCATCGACGCGGTGCGCACCTCGGAAGACGTGGTCGGCAACGCGGCGGTACGCGACGCGCTGATGCGTGCCGGCCTGCTGATCGGCCAGGGCCAGAACGTGACCGCCGCCTTCCAGAGCGTCGGCCTGTTCCCGCCGCTGGTGGTGCGCATGCTGCGGGTCGGCGAAAGCACCGGTGCCCTCGACCGCGCGCTGCGCGAGGTGTCCTATTTCTACACCCGTGATGTGCGCGAATCGATCGCGCGCGCGCAGACCGCGATGGAGCCGGCGCTCACGCTGGTGCTCGGCCTGCTGCTGATGAGCGTGGCCTTCGCGGTGCTCGGCCCGGTGTACGACATGCTGACCAAGCTGAGGATCTGATGCCGCGCCGCCACGTGCTCTATGTCGACGCCACCCACCTGGCCGCCTATGGATGGCGCGCCGGCGAGGTGACGCTGCGCGCACGTTTCGCCAACGACGCCGACGGCCACGCGCAGTTCGGTGAATTCCTGCGCCAGCGCCGCGACAGCCTCTACCTGATGCTGTGCGATCTGGTGGACGAAGCCTTCGTCGCGGAAAGCGTGCCGCATGTGAGCGGCGCCGACCGGGCGGCACTGATACGTCGCAAGCTCGCGCAGCATTTCTTCGGCACGCCCTACACCTGCGCCCGCTCGCTGGGCCGCCAGCGCACCGGCCGGCGCGACGAACAGCTGCTGTTCTGCGCACTGACCCGACCGGCGGTGCTGGAACCCTGGCTGAGCGCGCTGCGCGGTGCCGAGGTTGCGCTGAGCGGCATCCACAGCCTGCCGCTGGCCGGCGAAACCATACTCGAACGCCTGCGTCTGACCGAAGGCCAGACCCTGCTGCTGGGCATCAGCCCGGCCGGCGTGCGGCAGAGCTTCTTCGAGGGCGGCCGGCTGCGCTTCTCGCGCCTGACACCGCTGACTGCGCTGTCCAGCAACGACCTGCCGCGCGCCTGCGCCGAAGAGGCGCGCCGGCTGCATCCCTATCTGCTCGGCCAGCGTCTGATTTCGCGCAGCGAGCCGCTCACGGTACGGGTGCTGGTACCGCCGGCACGGGTGGACGATTTCGCGCTCGCCTGCCGTTCGAACGACGCGCTGCGCTTCGAACTGATAGACAGCAGCCTGGCGGCCGCCCGTCTTGGCCTGCGCCCGGCACCGCCGGACGCCGACAGCGAAACGCTGTTCGTGCAGGCGCTGATGCGGCGCACACCGGCCGAACAGTTCGCGCCCGCCACCGAACGGCGCTTCCACCGCATCTGGCTTACCCGTTTCGCGCTGCGCGCCGCAGGTTCGGTGGCCCTGGCCGCGTGCCTGCTGTACGCCACCCACAGTGCGCTCGACAGCCTCGAACTTCGGCAGGACACGCAACGTCTGGCCGACGATACGCTGCGCGCCCAGCGCCAGCGCCAGGACATCATCCAGCGGCTGCCGCCGACGCCGGTGCCGCTGGACACGCTGCGCGCGGTGCACGAACGCAGTCTGCAGATCGAACAGCGCAGCGCCCACCCTGCCACGCTGCTGACTGATCTCGGTCAGGTACTGGAACAGATGCCGCAGGTGGCGCTGGACCGGCTGGAATGGCGCATGGTGAGCGACAGTGGCGGCAGCGGCACAAGCAACGGAAACGGGATGACCGCCGGCGGAAACATGCGGGCCGATCTGGTGGTGCAGGCCCATCTGCCCCAGGAATTCGGCAGCCAGCAGCGGCGCGCGCTGGAAGTGGTGGACACGCTGGGCGTGCTGCTGCGTGCCCGCCCGGGCGTGCAGGTGCAGGTGCTGCGCCAGCCCTTCGATCTGGAATCCGGTCAGGTGCTGCGTGGCGGCACCCGTGCCGAACAGCTCGACGCCGGCAGCCCGCCACCGTTCTCGCTGCGCATCAGCCGCACGGTAAATCCGTCATGAAGCGTGAAGACCTGCGCAAGGCCAGCGGCAGCGCACTGCTCGCGCTGGCCATGGTACTGGCCGGCGGTGCGGCCATCTGGGCCAGCAACGAACTGTCGACCGAAGTGCGGCAGTCGCACGCCCGGGCCCAGGCTGGCCGCGACACAGCGCAGCGCGCGCTGTCGGCGGCCCGCGCGGAAGAAGCCGAAATCGCCGCCAAGATCGATCGCTTCCGCCATCTGGTCGAGCGCGGCGCGGTCGGGCCGGAACAGCGCCTGGCCTGGGTCGAACTGATACGCGACGCGCGTGCACGCCACGGCCTGGGCGCGGTCGATTACGAATTTTCGCCGCAGCGCCCGCTGGACCCTGCGCTGGCACCGGCAGACACCGGCCAGCTGGAAGCAACCAGCAGCGCGCTGCGCATCCGCATGCCGCTGCTGCACGAAGGCCAGCTGCTCGGCCTGCTGGACGATCTGGTCCGCTCCGCGCCGGCCATCGTGCGAGTGCGCGAATGCACGGTGAGCCGCGCCGCCTCTGCGGCGCCCGGTGGTGAACAGCTGGCCGCAGACTGCCTGCTCGACTGGATCACCTTCCGCCCGCGCAATGGAGACGCGACATGAAGCGGCTCGCCCTCACCTGTGCGCTCTGCCTGACCGGCGCCGGAGCTGGCGCACAGACGCCGGCGGACCTATCCGCGTCACCCGTGGCCAATGCAGCGGCTCCGCGCGCAGCGCTGGGCCGTCTGTTCTACAGCGAAGAGGAGCGCAGCCGGCTGGACGCACGCCGCAATGCGGCCGTCGCTGAGCACGACATTCCGCGCACCGTGGGCGCGCTGAAGCTGGATGGCGTGGTGACCCGCTCGTCCGGCCGCGGCACCTGGTTCATCAATGGTGCGGCTGCCGACGCTGATGCACTGGCCCGCCTCCCGGGCCGCGCCGAGCATGGCGTGCTGCAGCTCCAGGGCGCGGACGGACGGCCGCTTCGCCTGAAGCCGGGCGAGCGCGCCGCCATTTCGGAAGGCGGCCACGCCAGTGCCGAAGGCCCGGTCATCGACATCCGCCCGGGGCGGTCGCGGTGAAACGCCCGCCACAGCAGCAGCGGGGCGCCGCCCTCATCCTCGCCGTGGTGCTGCTCGGGCTGCTCGCGCTCACCACACTGAGCCGTGCGCTGTCGGCGCCCCCCGGGCTCGCCGAAACGCTGGCCACCGAACGCGCGCTGGCGCGCGCCCGCGACGCGCTGGTCGGCTTCGCCGCATTGGGCAACAGCGAGGGCAGTCAGGCCAATTCACCGGGCGCCCTGCCCTGCCCGGATCTCGACAACGACGGCGCGGCCGATTTCAGCTGCGCCGGTCACGTCGGGCGTCTGCCCTGGCGTACCCTGGGTCTGGGACAGACCCGCGACGGCAGCGGCGAATGTCTGTGGTATGCGCGCAGCCCGACCTACAGCAACAACATACAGACCAGCACCCGCGGAACGTCGCCGGACCGGCCGGCGCTGAATCCGGCCACGCCGGGCGAAATCGTCGAGGTCGGCAGCACCGGGCCGAGCGGACGCCTGCTGGCGGCCGCGGTGTTCGCACCAGGCTACGCGCTGGGCGGCCAGCTGCGCGGGGCGGCCGACCCGGTGTCCGGCTGCCGGGGCGGCAACATCGGCCAGTTTCTGGAAGACGTGACGGTCGCTGGCAGCGACCGGCCGCACACCAGCGGCCTGAACGCGGTCAGCCTGCTGCCGGACGCCAACTTCAACGACCGGGTGATCGCACTCGACACGCCCCGCCTGTTCGCCACCGCCAGCACCCGTGTACTGGCCGAGCTGCGACCGCAGACCATGCCTGACGACGGTACCCGCAACGCCGACGGCACGCCGGTGGCCGAATGGTGGGCGCGCAACCAGTGGTGCAGCCGCCTGTGCATGCTGGGCAGCGACGCGCGCATCGCCCTGATCGACGGTCGCATCATCGCGCGCACACTGGCCGTACTGCCCGACTGCGCCCTGCCCTGTTCCTGAACATGAAAAAGCATCGAGGATTCACGCTGGTCGAAATCGCGGTAGCGCTCACCATCATCGCGCTGCTCAGCATCGGCGCCATCGGCGCGCTGCAGATGGCCATGCTGCGCACCCGCATCGCCGAAACCCGCGAAGCGCTGCAGGCAGCACGCGAAGCAGTGACCGCCTACGCAGTGGCCAACCGCTCGCTACCCTGCCCGGCCGCATCCAGCGCCGACGGTCTGGAACAGAGCCGCAGCGGCGGCAGCTGCGCAACCAGCCGCGGCCTGCTGCCCTGGACCACGCTGGGCGTGCGCGGGCTCGACGGCTGGGGCAACCGCATCGGCTACATGGTGTCGCCAGCGCTGGTGAAGGCACCCGCCGACCGCATCCGGCTGGACAGCGCGGGCGACATCCAGATCCTGCTGAGGGATGCTGCAGGCAGCGAATTCAATGCAGCAACCACCACGGCAGTCGCCTTCGCGCTGTGGTCGCACGGCGAGAATGGCCGCGGCGCGACCACCTCAGCCGGCACCGTGGTGGCCGACGACTCGGCCACCAACAGTGACGAGGACGCCAACAGCTCGCAGCCGGATGGCTCCGCACCGCGCCGCCTTTACGCGCGCGAAGGCAGCACCAGCAGCGCCACGCCCGGTGGCGAGTTCGACGACATGGTGGAATGGGAGTCGCGCTTCGTGCTGTTCGGCCGCATGATCACCGCAGGACAGCTGCCATGACCCCCCCGACTCCTGCCCCCGCTTCATTGCTCGCCCGTCTGCGCAGCGGCGGCATCCGGCCAGAAGACAGCGCGGACGAACGGCTGAACAAGTCCCTGCTGGTGCTGGCGACCGGTCTGGTATGCGTGGCCTCGACGCTGTGGCTGGCGGTCTACTGGAGCCTGGGACCGCAGCTGTCTGCCACGCTGCCCTTCGTCTATCAGCTGCTGCTGGCGGGCAATCTGGCGGTTTTCCTGTACCGCGGCAATTTCGGAAGCTTCCGCGCAACCCAGCTCGGGCTGTTTCTGTTCGCGCCCTTCGCCGCGCAATGGGCCATCGGCAACTTCATCACCGCCAGCGGCATCCTGCTGTGGGGTCTGCTGGCGCCGATCGGTGCCATCCTGTGCATCGGCGCGCGCGAATCGCTGGCCTGGTTCTTCGCCTACGCCTTCCTGGTGGCACTGACCGGCTTCTTCGACTACTACCTGGCGGACGCCGCAACCTACCGTAACGCACTGGTGCCGGTGGAAACCAGCGTGGTGTTTTTCGCGCTCAACTTCCTGGCCGTATCCAGCATCGTATTCATGCTGCTGCGCTTCGCGATCGAACAGAAACAGATCATCGCCCGCCGCCTGGCCGAGGCACACGCGCTGCTGGAACAGGAACAGGCGTTGTCGGAACGGCTTCTGCTGAACATCCTGCCCGGCCCGGTCGCACGTCGACTCAAGGAAAACGAGAAGAACATCGCCGACGGTTTCGCCGACGTGAGCGTCATGTTCGCCGACATCGTCAATTTCACCCAGGTTGCCGCCGGCATGACGCCGGCACAGGTGTTCTCGATGCTGAACCGCGTGTTCTCGCGCTTCGACGAACAGGCGGAAGCGCGCGGGCTGGAGAAGATCAAGACCATCGGCGACGCCTATATGGTGGCTGGCGGACTGAACTCGGACAACGCCGACTACACCGCCGCCATCGCGGATCTGGCACTGGAAATGCGTGACTGGCTACGCAATCAAACCACCGGCACCGGTGTGCTGCTGGATCTGCGCATCGGCGTCGGCACCGGTCCGGTCGTGGCCGGTGTGGTCGGCAAGAAGAAATTCATCTACGACCTGTGGGGCGATACCGTCAATCTGGCCAGCCGCATCACCACCGAAGGCGTGCCCGGCATGGTGCAGGTCGACACCGCCACCTATCTCAGGCTGCGCAGCCGCTACGACTTCCACCCGCCGCAGACGCTCTATCTGAAGGGCAAGGGCGATACCGTGGTGTACCGCCTGATCGGACACCGTGCGGAGGAGGAGGTCATCAGCACCACCGATCTGGACATCGTGCTCGACTGAGCACGCCCGGTCCTCCACCAGCGCTGCGGCTCACCGTGGCGCTTCGTCCTGCGCGAACCCGCCCCCACCGTACCGTTCGCCATCCCTCCGGGCGACAGCCGCATCGCGCGCCTTCCCCGTTCGGCTATCCCCGCTCATCAGCATGAGGAGGCCAGCAGGTCACTCGGGCGGATTTAGCCGCACCGCACTGCCCTCGACCGTCCGGAAAGTCTGATCCGCCTTCAGCAAGCAGGAGGGCGTGAGGTGTCGATCGCCTTCAGCTGCGTCCAGCGCGATGAGCCGTCGGCGAAAGCGAAGCACTCTGTCGAATCCGGCGCCTGAAATGAAAAACGGGCGCCCGAAGGCGCCCGTTTGAGCACGACTTTCTGATCGGAAACCGATTAGAAGGTGTGGGCCAGACCGACGTTGAAGCCGGAATCGCCGTAGCCGTTGCCGTTCGAACCACCGGTCGAGGTACCCGAGGTACCCGAGGCGTTCTTCGAGATCGAGCAAGATGCGTTGCGGTCGTTGTCGATCTTGGCGTAGCCAGCGTAGGCGGTGGTGCGCTTCGAGAACGCGTATTCGCCGCCGAGGGCCCACTTCGAGCAATCGCTCTGAGCGGCACGGTCGTCGTTAGCCTTGACGTACGAAGCCTTCAGGGTGATCGCCGAGGTAACCGGAGCCGACAGGCCGATCAGCCAGCCGTCGCCGTCCGAGCGCAGCTTCGACTGAGCGTCGTCGCCCTGAGTCTTTTCGTAGTAAGCCGACAGCTTGACCACGCCGAAGTCGTAGCTTGCGCCAGCGACGTACAGATCGAACTCGAGGTCGCTGGCACCAAGGCCGCTCTTCTTGATCTGCAGGTTTTCGTAGTCGAGGGTGACGCTCAGCGGGCCGTTGTTGTACAGAGCGGCGATCGCGTACAGCGGGGTGTCACCGATGTCGATGGCTTGGGTGTTCTTGGCCGACGAACCGGCTTCCGACAGCAGCGACGTGGTGTAGGCAGCCAGGAACTTCAGGCCGGGGGCCAGTTCCGGGGTGATGTACACGATGGCGTTGTCAGCACGGTCAGCCTGACCGAGACCCGAGGTCTTGCCGAACAGCGAACCGGCGTTGCCAACGGTCTGGTTCTTGAACGGGTCGTACTGACCGACGAAGGAGTAGCGGGCGCCATCAACACGGCCACCGAGCACGGTACCGAAGGAGCCTTCCAGACCGACCCAGCTGTGACGGTTGGTGGTGGTGCCGAACGAGGTGCCGCTGTCGCCGGAGAAACCGAATTCGAATTCGTAGATGGCCTTCAGACCGTTACCCAGGTCTTCGTTGCCGCGGAAACCGAAGCGGTTGGTGCCGCCGATGCCGTCTTCGAAGTCGTTCAGGCGACCAACGCGGGTAGCCTGCGAGGCACCGCCGTTGTCACCACCACGCGACATGAAGCCGTAGTCGATACGACCGTAGATGGTCACGTTGGAAGCTTCGGCCATCACGGCGGCCGGGGCGAGCGCTGCGGCGATGGCAGCAGCAAGCAGTTTCTTGGACATTACGCAAATCTCCTCTTGCGATGATAGTGGGTGCCCGGATCGTATTTGGCCATGAAGCTATTGATCTTCATGGCCACTGGACTGCCGGGCTACACACCTTCGAGCTTCAGAAGGTGTGCCGGACTGTACCGAAGCAGCAAAGTCTGCCGCAAGCCATGCGTCAAATTACGTAGCCGGGCGACCGCGGTCTTGTGGTTTTTGCGCAACAGGCGCCCGGAGTCCGGAAATGCCAGAGCGGCAGTGCGCCCCTGCATCGCGCGGAATGGCGTCGGCCCGCTCTGGCGACCTCGACAGGGCCGAAGAGGCTCACGCCCCCCGCCCTCTTCCGCATCGCCGTTGTCGTGGAAATACCGGCCCCTGGGCGGACCGTCACGCCCAGCGGCATCCCGGATCCGGTGCGATCACGCGGGCGCTCTGCGGCCGCATCGCTTTTGCAGAGCATGCAGAAGCGGAAAGCCGATGTACGGACTTTGTAGGAGCCCCCGCGATGGCTGCAGATGCAAAAAAGCCCGGAACCGGTCCGGGCTTTTGTGTTCGCAACCGCTGCAGTCGCGAAATCAGACGCCGCAGCTGCCACTGCCACCTGAACGACCGATCAGGTCGAAGAATTCGCGGCGGGTGCGGGCATCCTCGCGGAAGGCGCCCAGCATGCGGCTGGTCACCATGGCCACACCCGGCTTGTGCACGCCACGCGTGGTCATGCACTCGTGGGCGGCTTCGATCACGACCGCCACGCCACGCGGCTGCAGCACCTCATACAGTGCGTCGGCCACCTGCACCGTCATCTTTTCCTGGATCTGCAGGCGCTTGGCGAACACTTCGACCAGGCGAGCCAGCTTGGAAATGCCGACCACACGGCGGTCCGGCAGATAGGCGACGTGGGCGGTACCGATGATAGGCACCATATGGTGTTCGCAGTGGCTTTCGAAGCGGATGCCGGTCAGCGCGATCACTTCGTCGTAACCCTCGACTTCCTCGAAGGTGCGCGACAGCACTTCGCGCGGATCTTCGGCATAGCCGGCAAAGAATTCCTCGTAGGCCTTGACCACCCGCTTGGGCGTATCGAGCAGGCCCTCGCGCGCAGGATCGTCGCCGGTCCAGCGGATCAGGGTGCGGACGGCCGCCTCGGCTTCTTCACGGGTCGGACGCGCGGTGTCTGTGCTCTTCATGTTCTTCCTGTACTTATATATATGGAGGTCGGCGGGCGGCTCTTGTCCCCCCAGCGTGCGCATGGAGCGGACCGGACCATTCATGGTGGCGGCGGGTCGCGCGCTTTTCAAGAGGCTTGAGCAGACTGTGACCCTTGATATGGCGTTTTTGCTCCCCAGATTGAGCACACCGTTGTTGAGTATCCAAGGCCCGGCGCGCAGCGATTGTTTCCGGATGCAAGAGGCCGGAACAGCGTTCAGACCGGCCCGCTCCATCGTTCGCCCACAGATTGCGCCGGCGGTTCAACCATAGCGTCAGGCGTACAAACACACGTCAGGAGAGGACATCCGATGAAGATCAAGCTGTCTCGTACCGCTCTCGCAGCGCTGACCGCCACCGCGTTCGGCCTCGGCGCAACCGCGACGACAGTGGACTGGCTGCGCTCCGCCGAAGCGGCGCCCCAGTCCAAGCCGGCCACCCAGGTCGCCCAGGCGGCACCGACCGTGACCGCACCGGCCACGGCACCGCTGGTGAGCGGCCTGCCCGATTTCAGCACCCTGGTCGAACAGACCTCGCCCTCGGTGGTGAATATCAGCGTGGTCGGCAAGGTGCCCCAGCGCGCGGCAATGAATCCGAATGACCCGATGTTCGAATTCTTCCGCCGCTTCGGCATTCCGGTGCCGCAGAACCCGCAACGGGGCAGCGGCGGTGAGGCACCGGCCCCGCGCGGCATCGGCTCAGGCTTTGTCATCAGCCCGGATGGCTACATCCTGACCAATGCGCACGTGGTCGCCGAAGCGGCCGAAGTGACGGTGAAATTCACCGACAAACGCGAGTACAAGGCCAAGGTGATCGGCAGCGACAAGCGCACCGACGTAGCGCTGATCAAGATCGAAGCGAAAAACCTGCCGGCGGTGAAGCTGGGCAATGCGGAAACCACCCGGGTCGGCGAATGGGTGGCCGCCATCGGCGCGCCTTTCGGCTTCGAAAACACGGTGACCGCCGGCATCGTCAGCGCCAAGTCGCGCGCGCTGCCGGACGAATCGCTGGTGCCCTTCATCCAGACCGACGTGGCGATCAACCCGGGCAATTCCGGCGGCCCGCTGTTCAACCTCAATGGCGAGGTGATCGGCATCAATTCGCAGATCTATTCGCGCACCGGCGGCTTCATGGGCTTGTCGTTCGCCATCCCGATCGATGTCGCGATGCGGGTGGCGGACCAGATCAAGCTGTACGGTCGCGCCAAACATGCGCGCCTGGGCGTGAGCATCCAGCCGATCAACCGCGAACTGGCGGACAGCTTCGGGCTGGACCGCGCCCGCGGTGCACTGGTGGCCAATATCGAACAGGGCGGTCCGGCGGACAAGGCCGGCCTGCAAGCCGGCGACGTCATCCTGTCGGTCGACGGCCGCGAGGTGTCCGATTCCTTCGACCTGCCCAAGGTGATCGGCAATCTCGCCCCGGGCAAGGCGGTGAAAATGAAAGTGTGGCGTCAGGGCGCAGAACGCGAACTGAGCGCCACGCTGGGCGAACAGTCGGACAACGAACTGGTGGCCCAGGGTGAAGGCAACCGTGACAGCAGCCCGCTGCGTGACCGTCTCGGCCTGGCGGTGCGCCCGCTGACCGGTGCCGAAGCGCAGCAGCTGGGGGTGAATCGCGGCGTTGTGGTGGCCGACGCCGGCGGCGCAGCGGCCCAGGCCGGCATACAGCCCGGTGACGCGATCCTCGCGGTCAACGGTCAGCCGGTCGGCAGCGCCGAAGAACTTGCGCGACTGGTGGAAAAGGCCAAGGGCCGGGTGGCGCTGCTGATACAGCGCGGCGACAACCGGCTGTTCGTACCGATCCGGATAGGCTGATCGTCAGCCTGCCCTTCCGGCCGCCGGCAGGAACCGCGCTCAGGCGGCCTGCCGCGGCCGGGCCAGTACCCGCCAGTCCTTGCCCACCGCACGCAGGTCGTGGATATCGAGATCGATACGCTGAGCCAGCGTGTCGAAGGGGCCGAGATTGAACAGCCCCATGCCGCGACCGAGCACAGTGGGCGCCAGATACATCAGCAGTTCGTCGACACAGCCTTCGCGCATCAGCGAGCCGTTCAGCTTGTGGCCGGATTCGGCATGCACCTCGTTGAGACCACGCGCGCCCAGCGCCTGGAACATGGCCGGCAGATCCACCTTGCCACCTTCGTTCGGCAGCACCAGCAGTTCGGCGCCGGCGTCGCGCAGCGCCCGGGCCTTCGGCGTGTCGTCCGACGCGCACACCACCAGCAGCGGCGAACGCTCGATGTCAGCGAACAGCTTCGCCTGCGGCGTGAGCTGAAGCCGCGCGTCGACGATGATGCGCAGCGGCTGACGCGGCGTGTCGACCTCGCGCACGGTCAGGCTGGGGTCATCCTCCATCACCGTACCGATGCCGGACAGCACCGCACAGGCACGTGCCCGCCAGCGGTGACCGTCGCGCCGCGCAGCCGGGCCGGTGATCCACTGGCTCACCCCGTTTTCCAGCGCGGTCACGCCGTCCAGCGTGGAGGCGGTCTTCAGCCGCACCCAGGGCCTGCCGCGGGTCATGCGCGACACGAAACCGATATTCAGTTCGCGCGCCTCGTTCTCCAGTACGCCACAGTCGGTGGCGATACCGGCTGCGCGCAGCCGCGCCAGACCGTTGCCGGCGACCAGCGGATTCGGGTCCTGCATCGCGGCGACCACGCGGGCGACGCCCGCGGCCACCAGCGCGTCGGCGCAGGGCGGCGTGCGGCCATGGTGGCTGCACGGTTCCAGCGTCACGTAGGCGGTGGCGCCACGGGCCGAATCGCCGGCGGCGCGCAGCGCATGCACTTCGGCATGCGGCTCGCCGGCCCGCTCATGCCAGCCTTCGCCGACGATGCGGCCGTCCTTCACCAGCACGCAGCCCACACGCGGATTCGGAGACGTGGTCCACAGTCCGCGTGCGGCCAGTTTCAGCGCACGCGCCATGAAGCGCGCGTCCAGCGCAACATCGGGCGCCATTCAGCCTCCGGTCTTGCGGGTTGCGCGCGGCGGCTTGGTCACTTCGCGCACCACTTCGGAAAATTCATCGACGTCCTCGAAATTGCGATAGACGCTGGCGAAGCGGATGTAGCCGATCTTGTCCAGCTTCTTCAGTTCGCGCATCACCAGTTCGCCGAGACGGTCGGTCGCCAGTTCGCGCACACCCATGGTGAGCAGGCGCTCCTCGATGCGGTCCATTGCCAGATCGACCGATTCGGTGGTGACCGGCCGCTTGCGCAGCGCCAGCATCATGCTGGCACGCAGTTTTTCGCGATCGTAGTCGGCGCGCCGACCGTCCTTCTTGACGATCTGCGGCATCTTCAGCTCGACCCGCTCATAGGTGGTGAAGCGCTTGTCGCAGTGTGCGCAGCGGCGCCGGCGACGGATGATGTCGCCGTCCTCGCTTTCGCGGGTTTCGACCACCTGGGTATCGGGGGAGCTGCAGAACGGGCATTTCATGGCGTCGCTCCGGGCATGGACGGCGCGAATGTTACGCCGGGATGCCACCTTGCGCCGCATCCGGCCCGAAATACGACGGCTTGCAGACGCCGGATCAGGCGGCCTCGCTCGCCTCGATCAGTTTCTGGTAGGTGAAGGCGGACAGCGTCAACCGGTCCGATTCCTGCACCTCAACGAATTCCAGCCCGTGGATGAAAGCCAGCGACTCGCCGTCGGCGTCCGGATTCCTCTGCGCTGAACGTATGGCCGCCCGCACGTGCACGAACTGGTCGATGTCGTCGAACTGCAGACGGAACTTGAGCAGTATCTGGTCGCCCACGCTGCCGATTGCGGCCTTCGCCGCCAGCAGCGTGCCGCCCTTGCTGATGTCCAGCATGGTGCCGGCGTACAGCGCACCATACATGTCGGTCACCGAGGTAATGAGCTTCACGCCGGCCCGCTGGGCGCGGCGTACCCGCATGCCGCGCACCTTCTTCGGATAGCTGAGGTGCAGATAGGGAAAGGGCGTGTTGGACATCTTCAGCACGTGGGCCGGAAAGGCATACACGCTCTTGCCGGAGAAAAAGCGCACGACGAAGGCGGCATCCTGCTTCACGATGGCATAAGCCCCATCCACCATGGGCGGCGTCACCATCACGCTGCGTCCTCGGGCGTAACCGAGCAGCTTTACCGCGTGACGCTGCCCGTCCTCACCGGCAGCCTGCAACTGCAGTACGTCGCCCACCTGCATCCGGATCTCTTCCAGATCGAGCAGGATGCCTTCCTTCTCCGGCGAGGTCTTCGGCTCGGCATCCTGTCCGGCGCGGACATTCATCCGCGCCATGTTGGCGGCCACCCGGTCGCGATACAGCCCGCGCTCGCTCAGCACATCCAGCTGGTTCTGCGTCTGCACGACGACACCGGCCTTCATCAGCAGCTTGTTGTTCTGGTCGTACAACGAATAAGGCAGGGGCTTGCCCAGCACCACATCATTCTTGCGGACGGGAATCATCGAAAGCCTCGCGTACAGCGTGTGATATCCATTGCGATATCGACCCGCGGACGCCGAACTTGATGTGGGTGCGCCAGCCGCGCGACCCTCGCTCACACACCCGGCCGCCCGCGTGCGCGTGCCTTCATCAGATCGTGCAGGCTGCGTGCGGCCGGCACCAGCGGCGTGCGGTGCTGCGTCCAGCCCATCTGGCTGCGCGGCGCCAGCCGGCGCAACCGGGTGGCGGCCCAGCGCAACAGCCGGTAGCGGCCAGGGCTGGCGTAGATGCCGCTCCAGAAGCGCCACACCAGTTTCTGACCGAGGCTGAACGATGCCCCCTGCCCGGCCAGCGGCTGCGCCACCGCCGCGCCCGGCGCCCGGTTGGCTTCGGTGCGCAGCCGCATCAGCAGCGACGGAATGGGGATGCGCACCGGACACACCTCGGCACAGGCGCCGCACAGGCTGGAGGCGGTCGGCAGGTCGCGGCTTGCCTCCAGCCCGAGCAGGTGCGGCGACAGGATCTGGCCTATCGGACCGGGATAGGTGGTGCCGTAGGCATGGCCGCCGACCCGCGCATAGACCGGGCAGTGGTTCATGCAGGCGCCACAGCGTATGCATTGCAGCGTCGCGCGCAGCTGGGCATCGGCGTAGGCCTGGCTGCGGCCGTTGTCGAGCAGCACCAGGTGCATGCGGCGGGGCCCGTCCTGATCACCCGGCCGGCGCGGACCGGAAATCAGGTTGAAATAGGTGGTCGCCGCCTGGCCGGTGGCCGAGCGCGGCAGCAGGCTGGCCAGCGGCAGCGCATGTTCCAGCGTATCGACCACCTTCTCGATGCCCATCATCGCGATGTGGATGTCCGGCACCGTGGTCGACAGACGCCCGTTGCCCTCGTTCTCGACCAGCCACAGCGTGCCGGTTTCGGCGATCGCGAAATTGACGCCGGAAATGCCGATATCGGCCTGCATGAAGCGCTCGCGCAGCACCTGCCGTCCGGTGTGGATGAGCGCATCGACATCTTCGGTATAGCCGACACCCGGGATTTTCTGCTCGAACAGGCGGGCGATGTCCTGCTTCGTCTTGTGGATGGCCGGCATCACGATGTGCGACGGCCGCTCGCCGGCCAGCTGCACGATGTACTCGCCCATGTCCGATTCCAGGCACTCGACGCCGCGCGCCTCGAGGTAGTGGTTCAGCTCCACCTCCTCGCTCACCATGGACTTGCCCTTGATCACCCGCCGCGCACCCGCTTCGGTGGCGATGCGGTGGATGATGGCGCAGGCCTCGTCCGGCGTGTCCGCCCAGTGCACCTCGACGCCGCGCGCCTGCAGATTCGCTTCCAGCTTTTCCAGCAGCGCCGGCAGATGGGCCAGCGCGTGCTTGCGCACCGCCTCGCCAAGATCGCGCAGCGCCTCGGTTTCTACCGGGTCCGGAAACTGGCTGGCCCGCTTGTCGCGCAGGAAGTGCATGGCGCTGCGGAAGTTGTCGCGCAGGCCGTCGTCGGCCAGCGCCTCGCTCACCCGGCCGCGGAACTGTGCCGGCGATACGAAATGCAGGGGCTGCGCGCTCATGCGGTCTCTCCGTCGGTGATCACCAGCACGATCAGTTCGCGCGGACCGTGCGCGCCATAGGCCAGCGTCTGCTGGATGTCGGCGGTGCGCGACGGGCTGGACACCAGCACCCGGTTGGTCGGCATGTCGTCGGCCCAGCGCTGCGCGCTGGCGGCGTGGTGCAGGTCGTCGTACAGGTCGCGCGCGTCGATGCAGACCAGGCTGACCGGCGGCACCAGCGACAGCGTACGCGGCAGCGCACCGCCGTGATTCAGCAGCAGTGCGCCGGTGGCCGCAATGCCGGCCGACGCCGGCGTGAAGCCGGCGTCGACCGTTTCGAACAGCTCACGCTTCCAGCCTTCGATCGCGCCGTCGAAGCACACGGTGTCGACCGTGTCCGGCAGCGCCGCGGCCAGCGTGGCCGCGCGTGCGCAGGTGCCCAGCGCCAGCCGGCGCACGCCGCGCTGCTGCAGCGCCCCGGCCGCCACCGGCGCCCAGTCGTGCGGCCCGGCCAGTTTCACGTCGACGCGCGACGCACGCAGCCGCACACACAGCTGGTTCAGGCGTTCGGCCGGGGTCGGCCGCGGACGCTGCGCGTAGTAGCCGGCCACATCCGGCGGGGCGACCGGCGCACCGGGTTCGGCGGCGCGCAGCCGCGCCAGGATGCGGTCACGGGCGCTCATGCCGCGCCCTCCAGCCGGCGGCGCAGGAAGGTGGCGATGTGTTCGCCCCGCAAGGGCCGGCCCTGGTGTTCGGCCGCATGCGTGATGTTGAGCATGCAGCCGCAGTCCGCGGTCACGAAACGGTCGCACACCGCCGACAGGCTGGCCACCTTGTCGCGCACGATGGCGCCGGAAATGTCGGCGTGCTTGAGCGAGAACACGCCGCCAAAGCCGCAGCATTCCGATTCGCTGGCGTGGGTGTCGAGCGTGACGCCGGGCAGTGCGGACAGCAGCTGCACGCCGTGCACCCGCGTACCCATTTCGCGACGGGCGCTGCACGAGGTGTGCAGGCCCACGGTCACCGGCTCGCCGCCGGCAGCGGAATAGTCGACCGCCAGCACCTCGACCAGAAAGCCGGCCAGTTCATGCACCCGGCCGGCCACGTCGCGCGCGCGCGCCTGCAGCGCCGGATCGTCGTCGAACAGTGTCGGCCAGTGGTGACGCATCATGCCGGCGCAGGAGCCCGAGGGCACGACAATGGGCCAGGGCTGGTCGAACAGCGCGATCTGCGCCGCCGCCACCCGCCGCGCCTCGTCCGGATTGCCGCTGGTAAAGGCCGGCTGGCCGCAGCAGCTCTGGGCCGGCGGGTAATGCACGGTGAGCCCTTCGCGTTCGAGCAGACGCACCGCGTCCAGCCCGGCTTCGGGCACGAACAGGTCGATCAGGCAGGTGCCGAACAGATAGACCTGATCGGGGCGCGGCGGGCGGACAGCGTGCATCGGGAACTCCGGTGGTCGCGACCCGGGGCGGGCAGCGTGATGGGAGCGCATGATCGCGAGCGCCCGCATTCAGGCAAAATTGGTCGGACCAATTCAGAGCGATGCCGCCATGCCTGTCTCCGCCGCCGACCGCGCCACCCGCGCACTGGAAGCCCGCCTGCTCGACGGCCATTACCCGGCCGGAGCCCGCCTGCCGGCTGAGCGCGCACTGGCCGAAGAACTGGGGGTGTCGCGCGGCACGCTGCGCGAGGCGATACAGCGCCTGGCCGCGCGCGGTCTGCTCGCCACCCGGGTCGGCAGTGGCGTGTATGTAACCGAAAGGCTGCACGGCGGGCTGGCGTCGCCCTGGCGACAGCTGCTGGCCGAGCACCCGCATCTGGGCAGCGACATGCTGGAATTCCGGCGCGTGCTCGAGGGCGCTGCGGCGCAGTTCGCGGCGGAACGCGCCAGCCGCGCCGACCTCGCCACGCTGCGCGGCGTGATCGACCGGCTGCGCCGCGCGCGCCGCGACGATGACGAGGCACAGGAGGTGCTGCTCGATTCGGTGTGGCACGGCAGCATCGCCGCGGCCGCCCACAACAGCATGTTCGGCTATCTGCAGGCCAATCTGCTGGCCATGCACCGCGAGCACATCGCACACAACCAGGCGGGCCTGCGCTATGGCGACCGGGCGGTGGCCGAGGCGCTGTGGCAGCAGCACTTCGCGCTGTGGGAGGCGATACGCGGGCGCGACCCGGATCGCGCCCGCGACACCATGTACGCGCACATCGACTTCGTGCGGGCACGGCTGGCGTCGGATGCGGCGCGCGTGGTGCCCTGATCGCGACGGCGGTCCTTATCGAAGCTGGCGGCTTGCAGCAGCCGTATCGCGAGCAAGCTCGCTCCCACAAAAGCACTCCCGCCTCGTGGCCCGAGCCGGATTCTGTGGGAGGGGTCTTCTGACCCCGACTGCGCCCGCGATGCGCTGCGTCAGCGGCTCGGAAAGCGCCCGCGCCCCAGGCCGTATCGGCTGAGCCGGCGATAGAAGGTGGCGCGCGGCATGCCGATCAGCGCGGCCGCTTCGGTGGCGCGCCAGCCGCTGGCTTCCATCGCCTCGATGATGCGGCGGCGCTCGTCCGCCTCGGCTTCGCTGCGCGGCTCGGCGGTCGACGGTGCCGGCTGGTCCAGCGCACGCAGCAGGTTGTCGGGCAGGTGCAGGCGCGACAGCACATCCGATTCGCACACCGCGACCGCATAGCGCAGCGTGTTGCGCAGCTGCCGGATATTGCCCGGCCAAGCGTAGCTCATGAGCTCGTCGGCCAGTTCGTCCGGCAGCGCGATGTCGCGGCCGGCTGCCGCGCATTCCTCGTCGAACACCTGCTGCAGCACCTGGCGTCGGTCGCTGCGCGCGCGCAGTGGCGGCAGCGTGAAGGTGGCGGCGTTGAGCCGGTAGTACAGGTCTTCGCGGAAGCGGCCGGCGGCCACCAGTGCCTCCAGGTCGCGGTGGGTTGCGCACACCACGTTCAGGTCCACCTTCTCCGGCTCGGTACCACCCAGGCGCAGCACCTCGCCCTCGGCCAGCACCCGCAGCAGCCGGGTCTGCAGCGGCAGAGGCATGTCGCCGATCTCGTCCAGGAACAGGGTGCCACCGCTGGACAGCTGGATCTTGCCCGCCTCGCCCTTCGCCTTGGCGCCGGTGAACGCGCCCTCGCGGTAACCGAACAGTTCGCTCTCGATCAGGTTTTCCGGAATGGCCGCGCAGTTCAGCGCGACGAAGGGCTGGTCGCGCCGCTCGCTCTGCGCGTGGATGGCGTGCGCGAACGCTTCCTTGCCGGCGCCGGTTTCGCCCAGCAGCAGAATGGGCAGTCGGCTGTTCACGATGCGCTTCAGGCGCTGGATGTCGCTGGCGATGCGGGTGTCTCCGGCCGCCAGCGTCGAGAAATCGTGCCGGCCCTGCACCACCCGGCGCGGCTGCCGCCGCTGCTCCGGCACCCGCACCACCGCCGACAGCACGTGGCCGCTGCTCAGGCGGCGCAGCCCCACCGGCATGCCCGGCCGGTCGTGCGCGGCGCGCAGCAGTTCGTCGGCGCTCAGGTCGAACACCTCGTGGAAGGCGCGCGGCAACGGGCCAGCGTATTCCAGCAGTTCGACATGGGCGAGGAAGTTGGCCTGCACGATGCGGCCGCGCTCGTCCAGCGCCAGCAGGTAGCTGCGCTCCGGGTCCAGCCCGCGGCCGACGCCGGCGATCTGCACCGTCCAGCGGTGGCGGTTCGCTTCGATGAACCAGGCGTTCTCGATGAAGCGCGCGTTCTGCGCCACCAGCTGGAACACCACCGACTGGCTGCGCCGGTCGTCCGGCGACGCCAGCGCCGACGCATTGATCACCGCCACCACGTCATTGTCCGGGCCGAACACCGGCGCGGCGCTGCAGGTGATGCCGATGTTGTAGGCACGGAAGTGCTCGCCCTTGTGCACCAGGATGGGCGCGCGGTCGATCAGCGTGGTGCCGACGCCGCACGTGCCTTCATCGCGTTCCGACCAGCAGGCTCCGACACGGAAGCCGCGCGACCGGAACTCGTGGTCGACGGATGGCTGACCGCGGAAATCCACCGTGCTGCCTTCGGCGTCGGTCATCAGCACGCAGTAGCCGGCGTCCTTGATCTGGCTGTGCAGCTTGCCCACGCCGAGCCGGGCCAGCTGCAGGAAAGGCTCGATGCGGCCGCAGCGCTCACGCACCTCGGCCGCGCTCAGGATGCGCGGCGAAGCAGGCATTTCCGGATCGACCCGGTGCTGTTCCATCGAACGTCGCCAGGACTCGGCGATGCGGTCCTGACCCGGCACCAGCAATTCGCCGCCGCGTGGCGACGACAGCGCGCCGACCTGCCTCATGTGCTGCGAAAACGCATCTCTGAATCGCATGGCCTTTCCTCCTCCGTATGTACGACATCATCGCCGGGTGCAGTGCACCGGCTGTTTTCGCGACAGTGTAGGAGAGCGTTTCGACACGCTTCAAGCACAACCGCTGCTGCGGCGCACAACGGAAGCACCCTCGCAAGCCCATGAAATACAAGGATTTGTCTCACTTCGAGTGAGACGCCATCTCACTGTCCCGGGATGAGGAAGCGCAGTCGCTGCAGCGCAACAACCGGGAAGACCGCCCACCGTTCTCCGCCGCATTCCGCATTGCAGGACGCTTTGCGCCCGGTCGCCCCCGCACGCCGACGTCATCCGGCGGCGCGCTGTCGACGCTGGCACGGTGCTCGCTGCCTGGCTCCCCGCATCAGCCCAACAGCGAGGACAGCATGGAGCAGGACAACCCGAAAAAGAGTGTCACCCCCGATCACGGAAGCGGCTGCTGCCAGTCACGACGCGAAGCGATGAAGGCCGCGCTGGCGGTGACCGCCCTGTTCGGCGGCACGGTGCGCAGCGCGCATGCCAACGAAGCGGCCGACCTGCCGCCGCAGCCGGGCGACCGCCTGGTGCGCATGGACGACGAAGGCGCGCCACAGCCATTGAAGGCGACCGACATTCCGCTCGCCAGCAAGCCGGTGCGCGCCCTGCCCTTCGCCGCGGACGACGCGCTGCTGCGCGACGGCAGCCGGCTCGGCCGGGTCATCCTGATGCGCTTCGACCCGGCAGCGCTCGACGCCGAAACCCGCGCCCGCAGCGCCGATGGCGTGCTCGCCTACTCGGCGGTGTGCACCCACCAGGGCTGCGAAGTCAGCGAATGGGACGCCAATGGCGGCGCCATGTTCTGTTTCTGCCACTTCTCCAAGTTCGACCCGCTGAAGGCCGGCACGGTCACCGCCGGCCCGGCCGGCCGCGCCCTGCCCTGGCTGCCGC
Source organism: Methyloversatilis universalis EHg5 (assembly GCF_000378945.1). Classification (GTDB taxonomy): domain Bacteria; phylum Pseudomonadota; class Gammaproteobacteria; order Burkholderiales; family Rhodocyclaceae; genus Methyloversatilis; species Methyloversatilis universalis_A. The sequence continues at coordinate 3,229,475 of NZ_KB900539.1, forward strand.
TGAAGAGCGAGAACGGCGAACTGGTGGTGGCCGGCAGCTTCAGCTCGGCCCCCGGCGTACGCAAGGGCTGACCCGGATACGCGTTTCACACCGCCCGGGCGTCACAAGGCGAAGCGTCCGGGCTGCAGCAACGGCCGCGCCCACGAAGCGCGACCACATCTTCGCCCTACAACACAGGAGGAAGCATGAGAAACACGATGAAGCGGACCGTCCTCGCGGCGGCACTGCTCGCGCCGCTGGCGGCCACGGCGGCACTGCCCGCCTACGCGCCGGTCACCGACGCGCGGCTGAACAAGCCGGAAGCGCAGAACTGGCTGATGTACCGCGCCAACTACGCCGGCTGGGGCTACAGCCCGCTCAAGCAGGTGAGCGACAAGAACGTCGACAAGCTGCAGCTGGCCTGGGCCTTCTCGACCGGCATGACCGAAGGGCATCAGGCGCCGCCCATCGTGAACAACGGCTACATGTTCGTCGCCACGCCGAACAACCAGGTCATTTGTCTGGAAGCGAAGAGCGGCCGCGAAATCTGGCGCTACAAGAAGACCATTCCGGACGAGCTGCAGCAGCTGCACCCGACCAACCGCGGTGTCGCGCTGTACGGTGACCGCGTGTACATCGCCACCACCGACGCCTTCCTGGTCGCGCTCGACGCCAAGACCGGCAAAGAGGTGTGGAAGACCGCGGTGGCCGACTGGAAGTCCGGCTACTACATGACGCTGGCGCCGCTGGCCGCCAAGGGCAAGATCATGATCGGCAGCTCGGGCGGCGAATACGGCATCCGCGGCTTCGTCGCCGCCTTCGACGCCGACAGCGGCAAGGAAGCCTGGCGCACTTACACCATCGCCGGCCCGGGCGAACCCGGTGGCGACAGCTGGCCGGGCGACACCTACAAGCGCGGCGGCGGCTCGGTGTGGATCACCGGCACCTATGACCCGGACACCAACCTCGCCTTCTGGGGTGTCGGCAACGCCGGCCCGTGGATGGCCGACACCCGCAGTGGCGACAACCTGTACGCCAATTCGGTGCTGGCGCTGGACGTCGACACCGGCAAGCTCAAGGGTTACCACCAGTACCACCACAATGATTCGTGGGACTGGGACGAGGTATCCGCCCCGCTGCTGATCGACCTCGAGCACAAGGGCAAGAAGGTGAAGTCGCTGGTGCACGCCGGCCGCAACGGCTATCTGTGGATGCTGGAGCGCACCGACAGCAAGGTGAATTACGTGAATGCCTGGCCCTATGTCACGCAGAACGTATTCACCCAGCTCGACCCGAAGACCGGTCGCCCGACCTACGACCCGGCGCGCATCCCGGCCACCGGCAAGACGGTGAATTTCTGCCCCTCGCTGTGGGGCGGCAAGGACTGGCCGCCCGAGGCCTACAACCCGCACACCGGCCTGCTCTACATCCCGGCGCAGAACAATCTGTGCTCGGAACTGACCGGCGAACCGGTCAAGTACAACAAGGGCGAGCTCTACCTCGGCGTGTCGATCGAGAACGTGCTCACCAATGTGCGCATGACGCCGGAGTCGAAGGTGCATATCGGCGAAGTGCAGGCCTGGGATCTGAAGACCGGCAAGAAGGTGTGGACCCACACCTATCCGGAAATGAACTGGGGCCCGCTGATGACCACCGCCGGCAATCTGGTGTTCGGCGGCGGCACCAACGACCGCAAGTTCCGCGCCTTCAATGCCAGCACCGGCAAGCTGCTGTGGGAATTCCCGACCAATTCGGGCGTGACCGGCGTGCCCTCAAGCTTCGAGGTCGACGGCGAACAGTACATCGCGGTGCAGTCCGGCTGGGGTGTTGATGCCGAACGCATGCAGGGTGCTTTCAATGCGGTGCTCGACAAGAAGACCACGGTGCCGCAGGGCGGCGTGATCTGGGTGTTCAAGCTGCCCAGGAAGTGACCCGCCAGGGCGCCCGACCCACCGCGCGCCCGGCTGAAAAAACATAACAAGGACATCCATCCATGAACACCTTTGCCATCACTCCCACCCGCGCCGCGAAGACTGTCGTCTCCGCATTCGGTTGTGCCCTCGCGCTGCTGTCCGGCAGCGCTTCGGCACAGACCACCTTCGATGTGATCGGTCCGCACGAATACGACCTGCCGGTCAATTTCGACCAGCCGTTCAATGTGTTCGTGCAGTACGCCACCGTGCAGCGCGACAGCCGGCTGTTCGACAGCGACGGCGATCGTCAGCGTGGCAGCAGCGCGCAGAAGATCATCGGCCTGTCGAAATACGTGCGCTTCTGGACACCGGACTCCAACCGGAACATCGGTCTGGCGTTTGAGGTGATCCAGCCCACGGTGGGCATCCGGGACCGCAATTCTCCCAACCCGGATACCCGCCACATCAGCGGCTTTGGCGACACCATCACCGGTGCCGCCATCTGGTACAAGCCGACGCCCGGTTCCACGCTCGGCTTCCAGACCTTCCTGCAGGTGCCGATCGGCGACAAGGACGTCAGCGACACCAACTGGAAGAACCTGTCCAGCCTGCTGTGGTACGCACCGCTGACCGATCGCATCGCATGGACCGGCGACCTCGGCTTCGTCGCACAGAGCCGCAAGGACGACGGCACCCGCCCGGGCATGTTGTGGCACACCAACAACCGCTTCGGCTACCGCGTGAACGACTGGCTGGAACCGTTCGCCGGTGTCGACTACGAGCGCATCAGCGGCCGCAATGGCGCCGGTGACTCGTGGGGTTTCGATGGTTCGCTCGGCGTGATGTTCCATTACTACGGCAACCAGTCGATCGCGCTGCGTTACTCGCACGGCATTGAAGGCGAGAACCGGCCGGTCAACAACAGCATCAACGTGAAGTACGCCTACGTCTGGTAACCCCCGGCCGGCGGCGTGCTGTGGCACGTCGCCGGCCTCCTTCAAGGAGGCTTCAAATGAAACTGCTGCACGCACTCGCACTGAGCATCGCCCTGCTGGTCGCACTGTGGGTCTGCCTGAGCATCGGCATGCCGAACCTGCAGCTCAACCCGTGGATAGGCTTCGTCGCCTGGGCCACCTTCTTCGCCGCTGGCGGCGGCAGTCAGGCGCTGGGCAAGTCGGCCTTCGCCGCACTGGCCGGCGTCGTGCTGACCGCCGGCACCATGTGGCTGGTCGCGCTGGCCGGCGGCAGCCTGCCGGCGCTGGCGCTGCTGGTCGCGGTGCTGGCTTTCGTGCTGGTGGCGATGGCCGACGTGGCTGCGCTGTCCTACACGCCGGCCGCCTTCCTCGGCGCCGCCACCTATTTCGGCGCCACCGGCGACACCTTCGAGAAGGCGCTGTTCGTCGGCCTGACCTGGGTCGCCGGCCTCACTTTCGGCTACCTGTCCGAATCCTTCGGCAAGCGCATGACACGCGCCGCCTGAACCCGCGCAGTGCACCACCCCGATCACCGCTTCCGATCACACACCAAGGAGACTCTGGAATGACCACCCATCACAACTACATCGACGGACGCTTCGACGAAAGCGACGTCGCCAGCCGCATCGAAGTGTTCAACCCGGCCACCCACGCGCTGCTCGACACGGTGCCCGAAGCCGGTGTCGCCGCAGTCGAGCGCGCGATCTCCGCCGCCCGCGCCGCCCAGCCGCAGTGGGCGAAGCTGCCGGCCATCCAGCGCGCGGCGCATCTGCGCAAGGTGGCCGAAGGCCTGCGCGGCGTGCGCGAAGAGATGGCGCGCCTGCTCACGCTGGAACAGGGCAAGACCCTTGGTCTGGCGCGGGTCGAGGTCGACTTCACCGCCGACTATCTGGACTACATGGCGGAATGGGCGCGCCGCATCGAGGGCGAGGTGCTCACCAGCGACCGCCCGGGCGAAAGCATCTTCCTGCTGCGCAAGCCGGTGGGCGTGGTCGCCGGCATCCTGCCGTGGAATTTCCCGCTCTTCCTGATCGCCCGCAAGATGGCGCCGGCGTTGGTGACCGGAAATACCATCGTGATCAAGCCGAGCGAGGAAACACCGCTCAACGCCTTCCTGTTCGCGAAGCTGGTGCATGCGGCCGAACTGCCGCGCGGCGTGTTCAATCTGGTCGGCGGCCGCGGTGAAACCACCGGCGCCGCGCTGACCGGCAGCAGCTCAATCGACATGGTGAGCTTCACCGGCAGCGTCGAAACCGGCAGCCGCATCATGCAGGCGGCCGGCCGTAACCTCACCCGGGTCAATCTGGAACTGGGCGGCAAGGCGCCGGCCATCGTGCTGGCCGACGCCGATCTCGACCTCGCCTCGACCGCGATCACCGCCTCGCGCGTGATCAACACCGGGCAGGTGTGCAACTGCGCCGAACGCATCTACGTGCAGCGCGCGGTGGCCGACGAATTCATCACCAAGCTCACCGCGAAGATGGCCGCGACCCGCTATGGCGATCCGATCGCCGATCAGAGCGTCGACATGGGTCCGCTGGTGAACAAGGAAGGTCTGGACAAGGTCGCCGCCATGGTCGAACAGGCCAAACGCGACGGCGCCCAGTGCGTGCTGGGCGGCCGCGTCGCCGACCGCGCGTCCGGCTACCACTACGAGCCCACCGTGCTGATCAACTGCCGCGCCGACATGGACATCATGCGCAAGGAAATCTTCGGCCCGGTGCTGCCGGTGCAGCTGGTCGACGATCTGGACGAGGCGGTGGCCCACGCCAACGCGTCGGAATACGGCCTGACCTCCTCGGTCTATACCCGCGACCTCAATGCGGCCATGCGCGCGATCCGCGATCTGCAGTTCGGCGAAACCTATGTCAATCGCGAGAACTTCGAAGCGATGCAGGGCTTCCACGCCGGCCGCCGCAAGTCGGGCATCGGTGGCGCCGACGGCAAGCACGGGCTGTACGAGTACACAGAAACCCAGGTGGCCTACATCCAGCACGGCTGATGCGTGACGGGTGCAGCGCCTCGCACCCGTCATGTTCGCCCCGGGTCTTGTAGAAGACCTTTCGTTTCTCCTCGGTTGCGGGCGCCCGTGCCTCCGGGCGCCCGCTTTTTTTGCCGTTTTCCGGCGGATTTCGGTTTTCCACCACTGGCGGCAAATCCGGGGGGTGTCCATAATTGCGACACGTCGACGCGGGCGATCCCTGCGATCGGCGTAGCCATGGCAGCTACCCGCTGCCGCTTCAGAGCTGTCGACACTTGCATCACCCATGCGCAGACGGACAGGCGCCACGGACGAGCATCTCCTCGCCCGGCACGCTGACGACCCCGGGCGGGCTCCATGCCCCGGCCGGGTTGTGCATCGGCGGTGCATTTGATCGAGCAGCTCGATCAAAAAAGAGGAGAAACCCTGGATGTCTGCACTACCCAATCCCCTGCTCGCTTCCGACCCGGACGGCGTCGAAACCCAGGAATGGCTCGACGCGCTGGAAGGCGTGATCGAACACGCCGGTGAGCAGCGTGCGCACTACCTGATCGAGCGGCTGACCGAACTGGCGCGCCGCGCCGGCATCAACATTCCGTACTCGGCCACCACCGCCTACGTGAACACCATTCCGGTCGGCAAGCAGGCGCCGGCGCCCGGTGATTACGAGATCGAGCACCGCATCCGCAGCTACATCCGCTGGAATGCGATGGCCATGGTGCTGCGCGCGAACAAGGACACCAATGTCGGCGGCCACATCGCCAGCTTCGCGTCCAGCGCCACGCTGTACGACGTGGGCTTCAACTGGTTCTGGCATGCGCCCAGCCCGACCCACGGCGGCGACCTGATCTTCTTCCAGGGCCACTCCGCGCCCGGCATCTACGCCCGCGCCTTCATGCTGGACCGCCTGAACGAGGCGCAGCTCGACAGCTTCCGGCAGGAAGTCGGCGGCAAGGGCCTTTCAAGCTATCCGCACCCGTGGCTGATGCCGGATTTCTGGCAGTTCCCGACCGTATCGATGGGCCTGGGCCCGCTGCAGGCCATCTACCAGGCCCGCTTCATGAAATACCTGCAGGACCGCGGCATCGCCAACACCGAAGGCCGCAAGGTGTGGTGCTTCATCGGCGACGGCGAAACCGACGAGCCGGAAACGCTGGGCGAGATCGCGATGGCCGCCCGCGAAAAGCTCGACAACCTCATCTTCGTCGTGAACTGCAATCTGCAGCGCCTGGACGGCCCGGTGCGCGGCAACGGCAAGATCATCCAGGAACTGGAAGGCGACTTCCGCGGCGCCGGCTGGAACGTGATCAAGCTCTTGTGGGGCAGTTACTGGGACCCGCTGCTGGCGCAGGACAAGACCGGGCTGCTGGCGCAGCGCATGATGGAAGTGGTCGACGGCGAATACCAGACCATGAAGTCGCGTGACGGCGCCTATGTGCGCGAGCACTTCTTCGGCAAGTATCCGGAACTGGCGGCCATGGTCGCCAACTGGAGCAATGACGACATCTTCCGTCTGAACCGCGGCGGACATGATCCGCACAAGGTATTTGCGGCCTACCACTCGGCGGTGAACCACACCGGCCAGCCCACCGTCATCCTGGCCAAGACCATCAAGGGCTATGGCATGGGCGGCTCGGGCGAGGCGCAGAACATTTCGCACCAGCAGAAGAAGGTCGATCTGGAATCGCTGCGTGAATTCCGCGACCGATTCGACCTGCCGATCAAGGACAGCGAACTGGAATCGCTGCCCTATCTGAAGTTCGACGAGAACTCGAAGGAAGTGGCCTATATGCGCGAGCGCCGGATGGCGCTCGGCGGCTACCTGCCGCAGCGCCGGATGAAGGCCGATCCGCTCGAAGTACCGCCGCTGTCCGCCTTCGACGCGCTGCTGAAGGCCTCAGGCGACGGCCGCGAACTGTCCACCACAATGGCCTTCGTGCGCATCATGAACATCCTGCTGCGCGACCCGCACATCGGCAAGCGGGTGGTGCCCATCGTGCCGGACGAATCGCGCACCTTCGGCATGGAAGGCATGTTCCGCCAGATCGGCATCTGGAACCAGGAAGGCCAGAAGTACGTGCCGCAGGACGCCGACCAGCTCATGTTCTACAAGGAGTCGAAGACCGGCCAGATCCTGCAGGAAGGCATCAACGAAGCCGGCGCGATGAGCGACTGGATCGCCGCTGCCACCGCCTACTCGGTGCACGGCGTGGCGACGATACCGATCTACATCTTCTATTCGATGTTCGGCTTCCAGCGCATCGGTGACCTGGCCTGGGCGGCCGGCGACCAGCGCGCCCGCGGCTTCCTGGTCGGCGGCACCGCCGGTCGCACCACGCTGAATGGCGAAGGCCTGCAGCACGAGGACGGTCATTCCCACCTGTGGTCAGGCATGGTGCCGAACTGCATCAGCTATGACCCGACCTTCTCGTACGAAGTGGCGGTCATCGTGCAGGACGGCCTGCGCCGCATGATGGCCAACCAAGAAGACATCTACTACTACCTGACTGTGATGAACGAGAACTACGAGCACCCGGCCATGCCGGACGGTGCCGAAGCCGACATCCTGAAGGGCATGTATCTGTTCCGCCGCGGCGCCGCTTCGAACGGCCCGCGCGCCCAGCTGCTGGGCAGCGGCACCATCTTCCGCGAAGTGATCGCCGCCGCCGAACTGCTGAAGGCCGACTGGGGCGTGGAATCGGATCTGTGGGCCTGCCCGAGCTTCACCGAACTGGCCCGCAACGGCGCCGACTGCACACGCTGGAACCTGCTGCACCCGGCCGACACGCCGCGGCTGTCGCATGTCGAACAGCAGCTGCGCGATACGCGCGGGCCGGTGATCGCGGCGACCGACTACGTGCGCCTGTTCGCCGAACAGATCCGCGCCTGGGTGCCGCGTCAGTACGTGGTGCTGGGCACCGACGGCTTCGGCCGCTCGGACACGCGCGAGGCGCTGCGCTCGCATTTCGAGGTGGACCGACACTGGGTGACGGTGGCCGCGCTGAAGGCGCTGGCCGACGACGGTGCGCTGGACCGCGCGAAGGTGGCGGAAGCCATCGCGCGCTACGGTCTGGACGTGACCAAGCCGAACCCGCTGTACGTCTGAGCTGTGGCGGGCGCGCCGGGGGAGTGCGCGGAGGGGCCGGATGCACGCGGAGGCAGAACCGTCAGGTTCCGTCCGCGGCAGCCGGAACGCCCTTCGCACGCCCCGGGCGTGTCAGCCGGAACACATGCACCGGCCGCGTCGCCCGCGGCCGCACACCGCGGGCGCGCGCTGCGCGACCGCACCCGAATGCGAGGCTTGAATGAGCACGATCAATATTGAAGTACCCGACATCGGCGATTTCTCCGATGTCCCCGTCATCGAAGTGATGGTCAAACCCGGCGACCGCGTCGAAGCCGACGCGCCGCTGGTATCACTCGAATCCGACAAGGCCACGATGGACATTCCGGCGCCGCACGCCGGCGTCATCGGCCAGATCACGGTCAAGGTCGGCGACCGCGTGTCGCAGGGCAGCGTGATCGGCACGATGGAGGTGGGCGAGGCGCCCGCCGCTGCCCCCGCCGCCGCGCCAGCGCCCTCACCTGCACCCACTCCGGCGCCTGTTGCGGCAGCCGTGACCCCGGCTCCGTCAGCGGCTGTCGCCGCCGCACAGGTCGCCGCTCCAGTGGCAGCCGCCGGCGCTGCCCCCGCCGCAACAACCCAGTCGGCCCGTGGCGACTACACGCCGGCCGCTGGCGCAGTCGCGCTGCCCAGCGCCGCCGACATCGCGGCCGAACTGGTGGGCGGCAAGAAGGCGCACGCCAGCCCGTCGATGCGCGCCTATGCGCGCGAACTGGGGGTCGATCTCGCCCGCGTCAAAGCCAGCGGCCCGAAAGGCCGCATCACGCGCGAAGATATCAATGCCTTCGTCAAGGGCGCGCTGCAGGCGCCGGCCGCTGCGCCGGTGGCCACCGGCGGCGGCGGATTGGATCTGCTGCCGTGGCCCAAGGTCGATTTCACCAAGTTCGGCGACATCGAACGCAAGCCGCTGTCACGCATCCGCAAGCTGTCGGCCGCGAACCTGGCACGCAACTGGGCCATGATCCCGGCGGTCACCTATCACGAAGACGCCGACGTCACCGAGCTCGAAGCCTTCCGCCAGCAGATCAACGCGGAACAGGCCAAGGCCGGCGTCAAGCTCACCATGCTGGCCTTCATCATCAGGGCGGTGTGCTCGGCGCTGAAGAAATTCCCCGAGTTCAACAGTTCGATCGACCTGCAGGCCGAAGAGCCGGCGCTGATCATGAAGCAGTACTGCCACATCGGTTTCGCCGCCGATACCCCGGGCGGGCTGGTGGTGCCGGTCATCCGTGACGCCGACAAAAAGGGCGTGGCGCAGCTGGCCGCCGAATGCGGCGAACTGGCGGCCAAGGCCCGTGACGGCAAGCTCAGCGCAGCGGAAATGCAGGGCGCCTGCTTCACGATTTCCAGCGTCGGCGGCCTCGGCGGCACCGGTTTCGCGCCCATCATCAATGCGCCGGAGGTCGCCATCCTCGGCGTCAGCCGCACCACGATGAAGCCGGTGTGGGACGGTTCGGCCTTCCAGCCGCGGCTCATCCTGCCGCTGTCGCTGACCGCCGATCACCGCGTGATCGACGGCGCGGCCGCCACCCGTTTCAACGCCCATGTCGCCGCGCTGCTGGCCGACATGCGTCGCGTGCTGATGTAAGGGGACAGCCATGAGCACACTGACTGTAAAAATTCCCGACATCGGCGACTTCAAGGACGTGCCCATCATCGAAATCATGGTGAAGTCGGGCGACACCGTGGCGGCCGACGCGCCGCTGATGTCGCTCGAGTCCGACAAGGCCACGATGGACATCCCCGCGCCGCAGGCCGGCCGCATCGTCGAACTGCAGGTGAAGGTCGGCGACCGCGTATCTGAAGGCAGCGTGGTGCTGACGATGGAAGCCGCCGACGCAGCCGAAGCAGCACCCGTGGGAGCGGCGCCCCCGCCGCGATCGGCCGTCGCCCCCGCGCCCACCCCGGCCACCGGCAGCGCACCGGCCAAGGTCGATGAAAGCTGCGCGGTGCTGGTGATCGGCGGCGGCCCTGGCGGCTATTCGGCCGCCTTCCGCGCCGCCGACCTCGGCCTGGACGTGGTCATCGTCGAGCGCTACGCCACGCTGGGCGGCGTCTGCCTGAACGTGGGCTGCATTCCGTCCAAAGCGCTGCTGCATGTGGCGGCGGTGGCCGACGAGGCCGAGGCGCTGGCGGCGCACGGCATCAAGTTCGGCGCGCGCGAGGTGGACATCGGCGCACTGCGCGGCTGGAAGGACAAGGTGGTCGGCAAGCTGACCGGCGGTCTGGCCGGCATGGCCAAGGCGCGCAAGGTGAAGGTGGTACGCGGCACCGCCCGCTTCATCGATCCGAACCATGTCGAGATCGCCCTCACCTCCGGCGACGGTAAGGCGGAGACCGGCGAGAAGACCGTGCTGAAGTTCGGCCACTGCATCGTCGCCGCCGGCAGCCAGGCGGTGAAGCTGCCCTTCATGCCGGACGACCCGCGCGTCGTCGACTCGACCGGCGCACTGCTGCTGGCCGACATCCCGAAACGGATGCTGGTGATCGGCGGCGGCATCATCGGGCTGGAAATGGCCACTGTCTATTCCACGCTGGGTGCCCGCATCGACGTGGTCGAAATGACCGGCGGCCTGATGCAGGGCGCCGACCGCGATCTGGCCAGGGTGTGGGAGAAGAAGAACACCCACCGCTTCGACGCCGTCATGCTGAACACACGGGTGACCGGTGCGGAAGCGACGGCCGAAGGCATCAGGGTGAGCTTCGAGGGCGCCAGTGCACCGGCCGAACCGCAGACCTACGACCGCGTGCTGGTGGCGGTCGGCCGATCGCCAAACGGTCGCAAGCTGAACGCCGAAGCGGCCGGCCTGCGCGTGGACGAGCGCGGCTTCATCCCGGTCGACAGCCAGATGCGCAGCAATGTCGCGCACATCCATGCCATCGGCGACATCGTCGGCCAGCCCATGCTGGCGCACAAGGCAGTGCATGAAGGCCATATCGCGGCGGAAGTGATCGCCGGCCACAAGCGCCACTTCGACGCCACGGTGATTCCGTCGGTCGCCTATACCGACCCGGAAGTCGCCTGGGTCGGCCTGACCGAAGACGAGGCGAAAGCACAGGGCCGCACGGTGACCGTCGGCAAGTTTCCGTGGGCGGCCAGTGGACGAGCCATCGCCAACGGGCGCGATGAGGGCTTCACCAAACTCATCTTCGACGCGGAAACCCACCGCGTTGTCGGCGGCGGCATCGTCGGCACCTCGGCCGGCGACATGATCGGCGAGGTCGCTCTGGCGATCGAGATGGGCGCAGACGCGGTCGACATCGGCCACACCATCCATCCGCACCCGACGCTGGGCGAGTCCATCTGCCTGGCAGCGGAAGTGGCCGAAGGCAGCTGCACCGACCTGCCGCCGGCCCGACGCTGAGCCACGACACCGAGCCAGAGGCTCCGCCGATCCGGCCGCTCCCCTGGGTGCAACCGGATCGGCGTCGGCGGAATTTACAGTGCTGCCCCGGCACCGCGGCCAATCGATTGAAAAAATGTGAAAACACACTTCCAATCATTGGCTTGCACGGAAAAACTCCCGACGGCCTGTTTTTTGCTTTATCGAACGCATCCATCCATACACCGCCTTGCCCCTGCCGCTTTCCTGCCGTCGTGAAACAGTCGGCGTATCAGTCCGGTCAGGCGCGATAACATCCGCGGCAACAGCCCTTCGGTGAAACGAATATGAACGAGCGTGACCAGAACACTCCGACCGTCGAAAGCGACGCGCAGACCTCGGCGCCGGCGGTAGATGCCGGGCGCCGCAAGATCGCCACCGGCGGTGTCGCAGGCGCCGGCGTGCTGCTGTCGGTGACCAGCCGCTCGGCTTTCGGCACCAGCGTGTGGGGCACCTGCACCGGTTCGGAAATCGCGTCGGGCAATCTGTCGAACGCCGGCACCCCGCGCCCCTGCGGCTGCAGCCCCGGCTACTGGAAGAGCAGCAACCAGAACGGCAGCGCGCTGTGGGACAACGTGAGCATTTTCAGTCCCTACCTGAAAACCGCGAAGTTCAACACCGTGTTCGGCTGCAGCTTCTACGTCTCCGGCAACGTGACGCTGCAGCAGGCCGTGGATCAGACCACGTCCGCACTCGGCTCCTGGTGCCCGAGCAACAAGGTCAATTCGATGCGCAACGTCGCGTTCCATGCGGTTGCCGCGCTGCTGAACGCGCAGTTCTATGGTGACCGCTTCCCGTTTACGGACATGCAGACCGCCAGTGGCGTGATTTCGGTGTTCAAGACGGCTTTCATCAACGGCACCGGCTCGCTCACCACCGAATTCAGCGACCGCTTCAAGGCCTTCTATTCGTCCTATCCCAACCTGTGGTGCAACGGCAGCCAGGAATCCCCGATCCAGGTATGAGCCTGGACAGCTGCTGGACACTGCCCCACGCTCCGCTGGTATCCATCCTCCACTGGGAGGATGGCTGCGTGCTTTACGACGCACTCAAAACCTCCACCACCCTTCTGTCGCCGCTCGCCGGTCAGGTCATCGAGCGCTTGCGTGACGGCGCGGCCGATACCGCCACGCTGGCGGCGCTGCCGGATGCGCCCGACACCGAATCGCTCGCTGCATTGCTCGACGATCTGGCAGAACACGGGCTGATCAGGCGCAAGGACTGAGCGATGTCCGGCGCCCCGCTTTCCTCCCTCTCCCGCAGCGCGCTGCACGATCGTCTGGTCAGCCCCGACGGTCTGCGACTGCACATCGGCCGCTTCGTAACCAGTATCCGTTCCCGTCACGCTCAGGTGGCCGAAGGTCTGGCCACGCTGTACGCCGATTACCGGCTCGCCGACGATGACCGCTTCTGCGATTACGCGGTAGAAGTCGGGCGTGGAGACGGGCTGCGCAAGTTCGTGCGGCCGCAGTCGCTGTTCCGCTTCGAAGGCATGCAGCCGTTCAAGCCTCTGCCCGGCGATCAGGCTTTCGCCATGCTGGAATGGGGGCTGAACTGGGTATTCACCAATCACGCCCAGCATTACCTCATCATCCACGCCGCAGTGCTCGAACGCGACGGTCAGGGTCTCATCCTCGCCGCGCCGCCCGGATCGGGCAAAAGCACGCTGTGCGCCGGTCTGGCGCTGCGCGGCTGGCGCCTGCTGTCGGACGAACTGGCCATGGTCGGTCTGGAAGATGGCCTGCTGCTGCCGCTGCCGCGCCCGGTCAGCCTGAAGAACCGCTCGATAGACATCGTGCGCGCGCTGCCCGGTGATCCGGTCATCGGCCCGATGGCCCACGATACCGCCAAGGGCACGGTGGCTCATCTGAAGCCGCCACGCACCAGCGTCGAAGAGGCGCTGACCCGGGTACAGCCGCGCTGGGTGGTGCTGCCCAAGTTCGAAGCCGGCAGCGAATGTGCGGTCCAGCCCATGGGGCGTGCGCGCATGTTCATGTCACTGGTGAGCAATGCCTTCAATTACCCGCGCCTGGGCGTGACAGGCTTTCAGGCCATGGGGCGTCTGGTCGAGGCCTGCGACGGCTACACTGCGCGCTACGGCTCGCTGGACCAGATCGTACCGGCGCTGGAATCGATCTGCTCCCGCCCGGCATGACACCGGGCGTACCGCCCCGCAATTCCCTTCCGCTGCGATGAACAGACGAACAGACAGGCATCTGGCGAACACCCTTGCCCAGCCGGGCATCACCGCAGATTTCAACGCACGCGACTGGGAAGCGCTGATCGGCCAGGCACGCACCAGCGACCTGCTCGGCCAGCTGGCGGAAGTGCTGCGCGACGCCGGCGACGCCGTGTCGGTGCCCGAGCCGGTACGCTTCCATCTCGACGCCGCGCTGCGCATCGCGGCGCTGCACCGGCAGTCACTGCAGCTCGAACTGGCGGTCATCGCCAGTGCCCTGGCCGTACTCGGCGAGCCGGTGGTGCTGCTGAAAGGCGGCGCCTATGCGGTGGCCGGCCTGCGCGCAGGGCGTTCGCGGCTGTTCGGCGACATCGACCTGATGGTGGCCAAGGCCAGCCTGGACCCGGCCGAAGGCGCGCTGTTCCGCCGCGGCTGGCGTCCGACCCACCTGAACGCCTACGACCAGCGCTACTACCGGCAATGGATGCACGAACTGCCGCCGATCGAGCACTTCACCCGAGGCACGGTGATCGACCTGCACCACACCATCGTGCCGCCGACCTCGGGCCACATTCCCGATCCGGCACGGCTGATCGCCGATGCGCGACCGGTGCAGGTGGCGCACTGCCCGGACATCTTCCGCGTGCTGTCGCCGGTGGACATGGTCATGCATTCCGCCTGCCACCTGTTCTACGGCGAGCTGCAGAAAGGTCTGCGCGATCTGTACGACCTGCACTGCCTGATCGGCGAATTTTCGGTCGAAGAGGGTTTCTGGGCGCATCTGCTGCCGCAGGCTCGGGCACATCAGCTCGAATACCCGGTGCTGCTTGCACTGCGCTTCGCGCGCCGGGTGTTCGGCACCGCGGTGCCGGAGGCGATCGCGGAGGAGTGCGACCGCCGCCTCGGCCGGCGCTGGACCGGTGCGCTGACCGATCACCTGATCGACGCTTCGATGTATGCGCTGCACCCGAGCAGCGACTCGACCTGGCGCCGCGCACGCCGGCACATTCTCTACGCGCGCAGCCACTGGCTTAGAATGCCTCTGCACCTGCTGATCCCGCACCTCGCGTACAAGGCCTTCATCCACGACGAAGCCCGGGTCGGCTGAACCCAGGACTCCTTTCATGACTGCAGACGAACTGAAGATCGCGGTGGCGCGCGCCGCCCTGCCCCATGTGGTGCCGGGCGAACTGCTCGGCGTCGGTACCGGCTCGACCGCCAACCATTTCATCGACCTGCTGGCCGCCGAGAAGATTGCGGTCAGCGGAGCGATCGCAAGCTCCGAAGCGTCCGCGACGCGCCTGCGCAGCCACGGCATTCCGGTGTTGTCGCTGGACGAGGCCATCGCCTCCGGCCGGCGCATTCCGGTCTATGTCGACGGCGCCGACGAGATCGATCCCGGTCTCAACCTGATCAAGGGCGGCGGCGGGGCGCTGACGCGCGAAAAGATCGTCGCGGCGGCGTCCGACTGTTTCGTCTGCATCGCCGACCACTCGAAGTGCGTCGAGGTGCTGGGCCGCTTCCCGCTGCCGGTCGAGGTGATTCCGATGGCGCTTGCTCTGGTCGCCCGCGAACTGACCCGCATGGGGGGCATTCCGAAGCTGCGCGAAGGTTTCGTGACCGACAACGGCAATCTCATCCTCGACGTGGCCGGCCTGAAGATCACCGACCCGGCCGCCTTCGAAACCGAACTGAACCACCTGACCGGCACCGTCACCAACGGTCTGTTCGCCCGCCGCCGCGCCGATGTTGCGCTCGTGTCGTCGCCGGACGGCGTCCGCACGTTGCATGCCTGACAGACCCGGCGCCCGCCCAGGGCGCGCCGCCCCTCATCGTTAGACGGACCACCGCCATGAGCGAACACATTTCCAAGCGTTACGACCACGAACTCGAAGGCGTGCGCACCGGGCTGCTGCAGATGGGCGGCCTGATCGAGCAGCAGATCGAGCATGCGATGCGTGGCGTGATCGAGCGCAACCTGCCCATGCTCGAAGAGGTGATCGCCAACGACAAGAAGGTGAATGCGATGGAGGTCGAGCTGGACGACGCCTGCATCCACCTGATCGCCAAGCGCCAGCCGGCGGCCAGCGACCTGCGCGTCATCATGTCGGTGGTCAAGATCATCACCGACCTCGAACGCATCGGCGACGAGGTGAAGAAGATCGCCAAGATGGGGCGTCACATCCTGGAATCGGACGCGGTATTCGTACCGCGGGTCGAACTGCGCCACGCCGCCTCACTGGCAGTGGACATGCTGCGCCGCACGCTGGATTCGCTGGCGCGCATGGACGTGGGCAGCGCCACCGAGGTGGTGCGTCAGGACAAGGAGGTGGACGCCGAATTCAAGTCCATCATGCGCCAGCTCATCACCTTCATGATGGAAGACCCGCGCACCATTTCCTGTGGCCTGGACCTGCTGTTCATCGCCAAGGCGATCGAGCGCATCGGCGACCACTCGAAGAACATGGCGCAGTACGTGGTGTTCATGGTGAAGGGCACCGACGTGCGCCACGGCGGGCTGGCCGCGATGGAAGCGGCGGCGGCCAGCGACTGAACGGTTCGGTTCAGCGCAGCAAGGCCGGCTGGGCGCCGGCCTTTTTTTCGCCGGCGTCGACCGGTGCTTCGGCCATACGCTCCGCCGCAGCCTTTTCCGCGCCCTTGCGTGCAGCCGGCGGCAGCGGCTGTTCCACATCAGGCATCGAACTGGCGCGCGACAGTTCCTGCGCCTGCGCCAGCTGTTCCGGTTTCAGCGAAGCGGCGATCTCGTCGCGCGCACCGCGTGCCGCACCGTGGCCCTGGGCCGCAGCGCGGTTGAACCAGGCGTAGGCACGCACCAGATCGGCCGGCACCCCTTCGCCGATCCGATGCAGCCGCCCCATGTGGTACTGGGCGCCGACATGCCCATTGCGGGCCGCGCTGGTGAACCACTTGCCGGCTGCCGCATAGTCCTGCAGCGTGCCGCGCCCCAGCTTGTAAGCCAGCCCCAGTTCGTACTGCGCCCGGACATGCCCCTGTTCCGCGGCCCGCTCCAGCCAGCGTATCGATTCGGCCAGATCCTCGGCCTTGCCGGTGCCACCCTGCGACAGCATCATGCCGAAGCTGTACTGCGCCTCCGGATCACCGGTGTGCGCGCGGGCGCGCTCGGCTTCCATCGGCTCCAGTTCCGCGATCAGCTTTTCGTGTTCGGACTGACTGCGTGTATCGACGCCACGGAAGGTGACCACCACCGCGCTCGCCAGACCGGCCGCCAGCGCACCGCCCACCAGCGCCAGCGGCAGCCGGCGGAAACGGACGAAGCGCTTGTGGCAGTTCCGGCAGCGGACAGGCTTGAGCCAGAAGCGCCCCGCCTTCTCGTCGGAGCTCTTCCAGCTGGAATCCTTGGTGTTGGTGCTGAGGCAGTAAGGGCAGCTACGCGCTCCCTGCAGCAGGCTGGATCGACGGGTGGTCACAGTCATGGCGCGAAGCTATCACGGGGATTTTTTCCCGCCCGTGAAGAACTGTTTCGATCAGGCTGACGGGGGAACGAAGCCCGTGACCTGGTCCGCACCTTCACCGAAAAAGTGCTTTTCCATCTGTTCCGCCAGGTATTTCCGGGCGCGCGCATCCATCAGGCTGAGGCGGTTCTCGTTGATCAGCATGGTCTGGTACTTCACCCACTGCTGCCAGGCCTCCTTGGATACCGATTCATAGATGCGGGCGCCAAGCGGGCCGGGAATGGGCGCGAAATCCAGCCCCTCGGCTTCGCGTCCGAGCTTGATGCAATTGACCATGCGTGCCATCTGAAACTCCTGAAAAGCGTGTTCGTTGAAAGACGGATTCTAAGGCCGCGCCGAGCATCCGGCGTCACGCCGATGCAGGCGCCGCTCAGGTGCCGTGTTTGCGTTCATACATCCGGAAAGCGTTCTTGCCGCCGTTCTTGGCGGCGTACATGGCCGAATCGGCTGCCGTCAGCAGCGTTTCGCCACTGTGCGCGTGCAGCGGATAGATGCCGATGCCGGTACTGGTGGTGACCTGGGTACTGCGCCCGTTGAACTCGAACACCATGCCGGCCACCTTGTCGCCGACGCGCCGAGCCAGGCCGGTCAGCGCCTGTTCGTCGGTATCCGGCGCCAGCACCGCGAATTCGTCGCCGCCCAGCCGGAAGAACATTTCATTGCGGCGGATGATGGCGCCGACGTCGCGCGCCAGCCGCACCAGCACCTCGTCGCCAGCCTGATGGCCGAACAGGTCGTTCACCGGCTTGAAGCCGTCCAGGTCGAACATGAGCAGGCCAAGCTGGGTCTTGCGACGACCGGCTTCGGCAATCATGCGCTCCAGTTCTTCGTGGAAGCGGCGGCGGTTGTACAGATTGGTCAACGGATCGCGCTCGGCCATGTTCACGAGCGCTTCGGCCGCCCGCCGCTCGGCGGTCACGTCCTCGTAGATCCACACCCGACCGAGGAAGCGGCCGGGCGAGGCCGAGGGCACCAGCGCTGACTGCTCCCGGATGATGCGGCCATCGCGCAGCGGAATGTCCTGCGGCTCGGTCGGTGTGCGGCAGGCGAGCACCTTCTTCACCTGTTCGCGGTAGCCCTCCTCGTCCGCCCGCATGCTCGCGGTGCGATCGATCAGCACCGCATCCCGCATGCCCGACAGGTTCTCGTCGGCGGCGAAGCCCCAGATGGACTTCAGCATGCGGTTGGCGTGCTGCGCCCGGCCGTCGCGATCAACGAAGAGCACGCCGAGATTGATCAGGTCGAGCAGCGCCTCCAGCCGCGAACGTTCCTCTTCGCTGCGCGTCAGGTAATAGTCGCGCAGGCCCTGCTCCCGGCGCAGCGCAGTCACCGTGTCCAGCAGCTTCAGTTCCGCTTCCTTGCGGCTCTGGATATCGTCGGCGGACACCCGCACGCCGAGACAGATGCCACCTTCGTCGTAGATGGGCTGCCAGTTCAGCGCGACCCACACCACCGTCCCCTCCCGATGCAGCAGCCGCACCTCGAAATTCTCGCCACTGGCGCCAGCGAGCGCGTCGCTCGCCCGCGCGGCGAAAATGCGGCGGTCCTTCTCGTGGATGAGCATGGAAGACAGGTCTTCGGCCAGCAGACAGTCCAGCGGCGTGTAACCGGTCACCCGTTCGATCGAGCGATTCACCCAGATCAGCCGGCCCTGCGGGCTGAACCAGGCTTCGACGCCGAAAGTGAAATCGGCGATCGCGTGGAAACGCGATTCGCTCTTACGCAGCGCGGTCACCCGCTCGTCGAGCGCCTGCACCATCTGGTTGAAGGCACGGGTGAGCCGGGCCAGCGCATCGTCACCCCGTACCGGCAGCGGCGCCACGTCCTCGGCCCGGCGCAGGGCGACCGCGCGGTTCTCGATCGCACTCACGCCATCGAGCACGCCGCCAAGCACCCAGCGCATCAGCAGGGCATGCAGCACCAGCACCAGTACGGCCAGTCCGGCAGCACCGCCGCGCAGCAGCTCGAGCGATGTTTCCAGACCCGACAGATCGGCGCTAGCCCTGAGCACACCCACCGGCGAACGACGGCCGGGCTGCAGCAGTTCGATCCGCATTTCGTAACGACCGCGCCCGGCGTCGAGTGCGGCCTGCAGGTCGGCGTGCGGCGAACCGAGCGCAGCCGGACCGCCGTCGGCCACCAGCACCCGCCCACCCTCATCCCTGACTTCGGCATAGACCAGCTGGCCCAGCCGGCGCAGCGTGCCCAGTTCGGAGGCCAGACGGGCGGGATCTCCGCCCACCAGGCCGCTCAGGCGCGACTGCATGTCGGCGCTCAGATAGTCCAGCCGCACCGCCTCGCGCGCCACCAGCTGCACGGTCAGCTGACTGCAGGCCCAGGCCAGCACGCCTCCGGACAGCAGCGCCAGCAGCAGGACCGACGCGATCAGCCGCCCCTGAAGCACGCCGATGCGGCGGTTCAGCAGGCGGAGCATGCGCGGGGCTCCATCGAGGTCACAGTCGCTTCACCAGCACCTTGCTGCGGCGCTGCGGGTTGTAGTTCTCCCGCCTGATCCGCGGCAGCGCATCGATGCCGGCCTCCTTGAAACCGCGCTCGACGAACCAGTGCGCGGTCACCGTGGTGAGCACGAACAGGTCACGTATCTTTTCCGCACGCGCGCGGGTTTCGACATAGCTCAGTATCTGTTCGCCGTAGCCATGCCGGCGATACTCGGACATGACGGCCAGACAGGCCAGTTCGGCCATTTCCTCTTCCGGATACGGATAGAAGGCGGCGCAGCCCATGATGACTTCATCGTGTTCGAGCACGCTGAAACGCTCGATCTCGCGCTCCAGCCGCTCACGGCCGCGGCTCACCAGCGTGCCGTCGGCCTCCAGCGGCGCGATCAGGCCGGCAATTGCCGGCACGTCCTCGACACCGGCGTGACGCATGCGCGCCAGTCGTTCGCGCGAAATGACGGTACCCACGCCCTGGGTGGTAAAGAATTCCAGCAGCAGCGCACCGTCCAGGTCACGGTCGATCATGTGGGCGCGCGCCACGCCCAGCTTCACCGCGCGTATCGCGCGCGGCAGGTAGAGACCGAGATCTTCGGTGATGCCACGACCGGCCTTCAGCCATTGCGTGGCTTCGTCGGCAGTCAGTTCAGGCACCAGCTCGCCGGCTTCATCGACGATGCCCGGCGCGTCGCACAGGTAGATGAGCTTGGTCGCCTGCAGCGCAACCGCGACCGATTCGGCCACCTCTTCCATGCTGAGGTTGAACACCTCGCCGGTGAGCGAATAGCCATAGGGCTGGATCAGCACGATGTCGCTGTCGGCCAGCGCGTCGTTCAGCGCTTCGACGTCGACCTTGCGCACGGTGCCGGTGTAGCCGTGGTCGATGCCATCGACCACGCCCACCGGGCGCGCGGTCAGGAAGTTGCCCGACGCCACTTCGATCGTGCTGCCGGCCATCGGCGTATTGGGCAGCCCCTGCGAGAACAGCGCCTCGACGTCGATGCGGATGGCGCCGTTGGCGCGTTTGACGCATTCCATCGCCTGCGCGTCGGTCACCCGCAAACCCTTGTGGTAGCGGGCTTCCAGGCTGCGGGCCGCCAGTTCTTCCTCGATCTGCGGGCGAGCGCCCACCACCAGCACCAGCTTGATGCCGAGTGCAGCGAGCAGGTTGCAGTCCTGCACCAGCGAATTGGCCAGCGGGCCCTGCAGCACCTCGCCGCCGACGGCGATGACGAAGGTGCGGCCGCCGAAGGCGTGGATATAGGGTGCGGCGCTGCGCACCCAGGCGACGAAGCGCCGCGAATCGGGGTCGGCGTGCATGCGGTGTCCGGTCAGAGATGTGCCACGATTTTAGCCGGAGCAGGTGTCCTGACGTTGACCCATGTGCAAGTCACTGCAATTCGGATTCCAGCCGGTCACACAGCGCTTCCAGTATGGTGAGCCGGGCGCGGTACTTGTCGTCGGCCACCACCACCGACCACGGCGCCCGCTCGGTGTGGGTGCGCGCCAGCATGTCCTGCACTGCCGGCAGGTAGTCGCCCCAGCGCTCGCGGTTGCGCCAGTCCTCCGGCGTGATCTTGAAACGCTTGAAACGGCGACGACCGCGCTCGTTGAAGCGGCGCAGCTGCTCGTCGGCACTCACCTGCAGCCAGAATTTGCAGACGATGATGCCGTGCTCTGACCATTCCTGCTCGAAAGCGTTGATCTCTTCATAGGCGCGCGACCAGTCAGGTTCGGCTGCAAAGCCTTCGACCCGCTCGACCAGCACCCGGCCATACCAGGAACGGTCGAACAGAGCGACCCGGCCGTCACGCGGCACGTCGCGCCAGAAGCGCCACAGCCAGGGGTAGAGCCGTTCGTGCTCGGTTGGCGCCGCCACCGGATGCACCCGGTAGTTGCGGGCATCCAGCGCATGGGTGATGCGGCGTATCGCGCCCCCCTTGCCGGCGGCGTCCATGCCTTCGAACGCCACCGCCAGCGAACGGCGCGCGAAAGCGGGATGGCGCAACAGCAGATTGAGCCGGCCCTGCAGACGCTCCAGTTCCGGCTCGTAATCGTGCTTGTTCATGGGTTTGCCCGCCGCGTGCGCAGACTGCGCCGGCTGTTCGCTCGGCACCACAAGTGGCGGCAGCGCGGGCGCGGCGTTACGGCGCTGTCCGGCCAGCGCCGCCTTCAGCGCTTTCAGGATGACCTTGCCAACCGCCAGTTCCGCCTGCCCGAGGTCGCTCGCATCGACCAGATTCCAGGGTGCATGCACCGTGTCCGACATCCGGATCGCCTCCTCCGCCACCTTGCAGATGCGCTTGTGCTGGCGGTGCGCCCGCCAGTCCTCGGCGGTCACCCGCCAGCGGGTGGCCTTGTCGCGCTCCAGTTCACGGAAGTGCGCATGCTGGCGATCGGCGTCCAGATGCAGCCAGAACTTGAGCACCACCGCACCTTCCATCGCCAGCATGCGCTCGAAACGCTGGATTTCGTGCAGCGTGTGCCAGAAGGCGTGGCGCTTGATGCGGCGATTCACCCGGGCGTCGATCGCCTCGGTGTACCAGCCTTCGAAAATGATGGCGGTGCGTCCGCGCGAGGGCAGCGCCTGCCAGTAGCGCCACATGTGCGGGCGCTGCCGCTCGGCTTCGTCGCGCGGGCCGAAGGCGCTGGTGCGGATGTGGCGCGGGTCCATCCACTCATTCAGCGTGTTGACCAGCCGGCCCCGTCCGGCGCCGGCAATGCCCGCGATCAGCACCACCACCGGTGTGCGTCCCTGTTCCAGCACCGAATACTGTGCGTCGAGCAGATCGGCACGCAGACGCGATACCGCGCGCTCCAGCCTTTCCTCGTCCATCGGTTCGACCTGCTGCGACAGCGACGCGAACATCAGAAATCTCCGATCAGGGTATTGAGTGCGGCCAGCACCGCCGCGCCGGCGGTTTCGGTGCGCAGCACCCGCGGCCCCAGCGTGAGCGGCTGGAAGCCGGCCGCCCGGGCGGCTGCCAGCTCTTCGTCGTCAAAGCCGCCTTCCGGGCCGATCAGCACGGTGAGCGCTTCATCGGCACGCAGCCCGGCGGACTTCAGCGGAATGCCACCTTCGGGATGCAGCACGAAACGCCGGCCGGACGCGCTTGCCAGTGCCTGCGGCAGATTCAGCAGCGGCGCCACTTCGGGCACGACGTTGCGGCCGCACTGTTCGCAGGCCGACACCGCGATCTGCTGCCAGTGCTCGACCCGCCGCTGAGCGCGGTCGCCACTCAGTTTCACCACCGCGCGCCGGCTGGCCACCGGCTGCACCCGGACCGCCCCCAGCTCGACCGCCTTCTGCACGATCCAGTCCATCTTGTCGGAGGCCGCCAGGCATTGCATCAGCGTGACCGACAGCGGCGACTCGCGCTGCGGCCGCGCCTCGCCGCCGATGTCGGCCTGCAGCGTCTTGCCGCTGCGCAGCAGGCGAGCGGAAAACTCGCTGCCGCACCCGTCAAACAGCGTGACCGGATCGCCGGCAGACAGGCGC
The DNA here is from genome assembly GCF_000378945.1 of Methyloversatilis universalis EHg5. Classification (GTDB taxonomy): domain Bacteria; phylum Pseudomonadota; class Gammaproteobacteria; order Burkholderiales; family Rhodocyclaceae; genus Methyloversatilis; species Methyloversatilis universalis_A. Next base: position 3,252,457 of record NZ_KB900539.1, read on the forward strand.
AGCACGCGCTCGATGTGGTGCGCCACCGGCGCGGGCAGGTCGATCACGCCGGAGGGCTGATCGGGCAGGGAGCAAAAGAAGCGTGGAATCATCGTGTTATTATTTGTGCACTGCAAGAACACCCACTGCGACACGACAAGCCTGCCAACCCCTCCTCAGGCGATGGCGGCCGCCGCCGTAATCAGTCGGGACAGCCCGGATCACCGGTCACTGCCGCGAACGATACTGCCACGCCGAGCCGCCGGGGTGCATCCGGATCAAAAGCACGGCACACTGACGGACGACCATGAGCTCATCCACCCTGCAACAGATCGTCGACACCGCGCGCAGCGTCGCCCGCGAGGTGATCATGCCGCACTTCCTGACTGCCCAGCGCAATCAGAAGGACGACGGCAGCCTGTTTACCGTGGTCGATCTGGCCGCCCAGGAAGCGCTGATCGAACGCCTGCCGCGCATCATCGACCGTCCGGTGCTGGGCGAGGAAATGCCCGAGTCGGTGCAGTTGAGGCTGTGGCACGAAGGCGAAGACGGCATCTGGTGCATCGACCCGATCGACGGCACCACCAATTTCGTCAACGGCATTCCCTTCTTCGGTGTCGCCATCGCCTACATCCAGGGCGGACGTACTCGTTACGGCGTCGTGTACAACCCGATGACCGACGAAGCCTTCTACGCGGAAGAAGGCGGCGGTGCCTTCCTGAACGGCAATCCGCTGCCGCTGCGCACGCCGGCCCGCCACCTGCTGGATGCGGTGGCAGGCGTAGATTTCAAACGCATCCCGAAGGCGCTGGGCGATGCACTCGCCACCCAGTCTCCCTTCTACTCGCAGCGCAACTTCGGCTCCAGCGCGCTGGAATGGTGTTTCATCGCCGCCGCCCGGCTGGATGTCTATCTGCACGGCGGCCAGATGATGTGGGATTTCGCCGCCGGCAGCCTGATCGCCGCCGAAGCCGGCGCGCGCTGCTCGATGCTGGACGGCGAACCGCTGGACATGGCACCCGGCCGCAAGACACCGGTGGTGGTCGGCGCCAATGCCGACCTCTACCGCGAATGGATGGACTGGCTGTCCGCCCACGGCGGCCGCTGAATCACGCGCGCCCGTCCGTCCTCACGGCTGGGGGAAATGCACCGGCAGGTGCACCGGCGCCACCTGCGAATTCACCAGCCGCCCGCCCTCGTGCATCAGGAAATCACGCAGCGCGAGCGCGGCCGGCAGCAGGTTCTTGCGATCGCGATACACCACATGCCAGTTGCGCACGATGGGCGTGCCCGGCGCGGCGATCCGGCACAGCACGCCGGTGCGCAGCTCGAGCTGGCAGGTGTGTTCGGACAGGAAGGCCAGACCCATGCCGGCGATGGCCGCCTGCTTGATGATTTCGTTGCTCGGCAGTTCGATGATTTCCGCCGGCCGTATGCCCTGTTCGACCAGGTAGCTTTCCTGGGTCACCCGGGTACCGGATCCACGCTCGCGAATCAGGAATGCTTCCTTGCCCAGGTCTTCGGCGGTGACGGTGCGGCCACCGGCCAGCGGATGGCCCTCGCAGGCCAGCACCGACAGCGGGTGTTCGGCGAACACATGCGCTTCACAGCCAAGCGCCGCCGGCGGCCTGCCCATGATGGCCACGTCGATCAGATTGTCTTCGAGCTGACGGAAGATGTCGTCGCGGTTGTGCAGCGAAATGCGCACCTGCACGTCGGGATAGCGCTCGCGGAACGCCATCAGCAGGCGCGGCGCAACATATTTGGCGGTGCTGACCACACCGACCGACACCAGGCCGGAATGACCGGTGGCCATCTGCGCCAGCGCCGCTTCGGCTTCGGCCAGCTGATGCTCGATCGAGCGCGCGTGGCGGGCGATTTCCATGCCCACCTCGGTCACCCGCAGCTTCTTGCCCAGCGTTTCGATCAGCGGCAGCCCGATCAGGCCGTCGAGCGCCTTCACCTGCATCGACACCGCCGGCTGGGTCAGGTGGAGTTCCTCGGCCGCCCGTGAAATGGACCCCAGCCGCGCGACCGCTTCAAAAATCCTGAGCTGTCGAAGTGATACACCCCGGGTCCACTGCGTTGCCATATCAGTCCAGATAAGAATGTTTGATTGATCCTATCAAAACATCTTATTTTCAACAAAGACTGAATCCAGATATATTGCACCGCAACAGCAGACGAAACGCAGCGGAACCGAAGCAGACCCCGCGTTGTCCGAAGCGAACAGATCATCGTCAAACCCTGTCAGCTCAACGAAAACGGACAGGTGACACAGGCTCCTCCTCCACAACCTTGTTTGTGGATTCATACCCCGGACTCGCAAGAGTCCGGGGTATTTTTTTGCATTGCACACTCTGTTGCATACAGCGGAACACATCGCTCCGCACGCGCAGCAATCGCGGTCCGACCGGGCCCGCCCCGCCTTCTGCAGGCAAGCCATGTGACAGCCGGCCCATGCTCCGGCTAGGATGGAATCGACACCGGGACCGGAGGAGGCTGTCATGAGTGAAGGGCGCAAGACCCTGACGCGTTACACCATCGAAGCCCAGCAGCGCCACCCGCAAGCCAGCGGGATCTTTTCGAGCCTGCTGAACGCGGTGGCCACCGCAGTCAAGATCATTTCCAATCATGTAAACAAGGGCGCACTGGTCGGCTCGCTCGGCAGTTTTGAGGCGGTCGGCAGCGGTGCAGCCATCAATCTGTCGGGCCGCGTCGTCCAGAAGCTCGACGCCATCGCCAACGAGGCGATGCAGCGCGAATGCGAATGGGGCGGCCATCTGGCCGCGCTGGCGCCGGAGGGGCTGGACGGCTTCATCCCGACACCGGACGAGCCGCCGCGCGGCAAGTACCTGCTGCTGTTCGACGCGCTGGACTGCAGCAACAATATCGACGTGAATCTGACGGTGGGCAGCCTGTTTTCGGTGCTGCACACGCCCAATCCGGGCGCCGAGCCGCAGCTGTCGGACTTCCTGCAGCCGGGCACCGAACAGGTGTGCGCCGGCTTCGCGCTGTACGGCCCGTCCACCATGCTGGTGCTCACCACCGGCGAAGGGGTGGATGGCTTCACGCTGGACCGCGACATCGGTGCCTTCATACTGACCCATCCGCAGATGAAGATTCCGGCCCACACCAGCGAATTCGCGATCAATGCGTCGAAATCGCGCTTCTGGGAGCCGCCGGTCAAACGCTATGTCGAAGAATGTCTGGCCGGCCAGACCGGCCCGCGCGGCGAAGACTTCAACATGCGCTGGATCGCCTCACTGGTGGCGGAAACCTTCCGCGTGCTCACCCGCGGCGGCGTCATCATGTACCCGGAAGACACCATGCAGCCGCCCTCGCCCGGCCGCATTTCGCTGATGTACGAAGCCAATCCGATCGCCTTCCTGATCGAACAGGCGGGCGGCGAGGCCACCACCGGCCGGCAGCGCATCCTGGAACTGGCGCCGCGCAGCCTGCAGGGCCGCACGCCGCTCATTTTCGGCTCGCGCGAAGAGGTGCGCCGCATCGTGCGGTACCACAACGAAAGCGACCAGGGGCTCGATCGCGAATACACTTCGCCGCTGTTCAATTCGCGCGGCCTGTTCTCGGCCTTCTGAGCCACCGCGCCCCGGCCACAGGAAACAACCCCGGATGTCAGCCCGCCACCCCGTCATCGCGATCACCGGCTCTTCGGGTGCCGGCACGAGCACGGTCACCCGTACCTTCCAGCACATCTTCCGGCGGGAAGGGGTGAATCCGGTCATCGTCGAGGGCGACGCCTTCCACCGCTACGACCGGGAGGAAATGAAGGAGGCCATGGCGCGGGAGGCGGCTGACGGCAACGACCACTTCAGCCATTTCGGATCCGACGCCAATCTGTTCGAGGAACTGGAAACGCTGTTCTGCCAGTACGGCAACGAAGGCAGCGGGCGCGTGCGCAAATATCTGCACAACGATGCGGAAGCCGCGCCCTACGGTCAGCCAGCCGGCACCTTCACCCCCTGGGAAGACATTCCGCCCGGCACCGACATCCTGTTCTACGAAGGCCTGCACGGCGCGGTGAAAACCGACAAGGTGGACATCGCCCAGCACGTGGACCTGCGCATCGGCGTGGTGCCCATCATCAATCTTGAGTGGATACAGAAGCTGCACCGCGACCGCGAACAGCGCGGCTACACCACCGACGCAGTGACCGACACCATCCTGCGCCGCATGCCGGAGTACGTGCACTACATCTGTTCTCAGTTCGAGAACACGCACATCAACTTCCAGCGCGTGCCCATGGTGGACACCTCCAACCCCTTCATCGCGCGCTCGATTCCGACGCCGGAAGAGTCGATGGTGGTGATCCGCTTCGCCAACCCGCGCGGGATCGACTTCCAGTACCTGCTCGCCATGATGGGCGGCGCCTTCATGTCGCGCGCCAACACCATCGTGATTCCGGGCGGCAAGATCGATCTGGCGATGCAGCTCATCTTCACGCCGCTCATCCTGCGGCTGGTCGAGAACGGCCGCAAGGCGCGCGCGCGCTACTGATCGCGCTGGCCGCCGCCACGGCCACCGCCCCTGCCAGCGTCCTTTCCGGGCACTTTCCGCCGCAAATCCGCGCTGCTCTTGCGCCGCAACACGGCTGGCGTGAGTCCTTGTTTTCGCGGATAATTGCAGGTTTTTCCGGCCGGAACCCCGTTTGATGAACGCCCCCTCCGTCACTCCGAAAGCAGGCTTCAATCCGATCACCGGCGCCATCCGCGCCCTCGCGATGGACGCCGTCCAGAAAGCCAATTCCGGCCATCCCGGTGCCCCGATGGGCATGGCCGAAATCGCCGAAGTGCTGTGGCGTCATCACCTGAAGCACAATCCGGCCAACCCGAACTGGGCCGACCGCGACCGCTTCGTGCTGTCGAACGGACACGGTTCGATGCTGCTGTACGCGCTGCTCCACCTGTCTGGCTACGATCTGTCGATCGACGACCTGAAGTCCTTCCGCCAGCTGCATTCCAAGACACCGGGCCACCCGGAACACGGTTACGCACCGGGCGTGGAAACCACCACCGGCCCGCTGGGTCAGGGCATCGCCAACGCAGTCGGCATGGCACTGGCCGAACGCGCGCTGGCCGCCCAGTTCAACCGCCCGGGTCATACCGTGGTCGATCACCACACCTGGTGTTTCGTCGGTGACGGCTGCCTGATGGAAGGCATTTCGCACGAAGCCAGTTCGCTGGCCGGCACCCAGGGTCTGGGCAAGCTGATCGTGTTCTATGACGACAACGGCATTTCGATCGACGGCCACGTCAAGGGCTGGTTCGCCGACGACACGCCGAAGCGCTTCGAAGCCTACGGCTGGCAGGTCATTCCGAATGTCGACGGCCATGACGCCGCTGCCATCGACGCCGCCATCCGCGCCGCCAAGGCCGATACCGCACGCCCGACGCTGATCTGCTGCCGCACCGTGATCGGTCTCGGCTCGCCGAACAAGGCAGGCGGCCACGACGTGCACGGCGCGCCGCTGGGTGCCGCGGAAATCGAAGCTGCCCGCGCCCACATCGGCTGGACCCACGCACCGTTCGAAATCCCGGCCGACGTGTACGCCGCCTGGGACGGCCGCCCGGCCGGCAAGAAGGCAGAAGAGGAATGGAGCGCTCGCTTCACCGCCTACAGCGCCGAACACCCTGAACTGGCCGCCGAATTCACCCGCCGCATGCGCGGTGCGCTGCCCGGCAACTTCGATCAGGCGGTGACTGACACGATCGCGAAGTTCGACGGCAAGGCCGAGAACATCGCCAGCCGCAAGGCGAGCCAGAACTGCATCGAAGCTTTCGCGCCGGCGCTGCCGGAACTGCTGGGCGGTTCGGCCGACCTGGCCGGTTCCAACCTGACGCTGTGGTCCGGGTCCAAGGGCATTTCCGCGGACAATCCGGGCGGCAACTACCTGTACTACGGCGTGCGCGAATTCGGCATGGCCGCGCTGGCCAACGGCATCGCGCTGCACGGCGGCTTCATCCCCTACACCGCCACCTTCCTGATGTTCTCGGAGTACGCACGCAACGCGCTGCGCATGGCCGCGCTGATGAAGGTGCGCCAGATCTTCGTGTTCACCCACGATTCGATCGGTCTGGGCGAAGACGGCCCGACCCATCAGCCGGTGGAACAGACCGCCACGCTGCGCCTGATGCCGAACATGGATGTCTGGCGTCCGTGCGACACGGTGGAGTCGGCGACTGCCTGGGCATCGGCCATCAAGCGTGCCGACGGCCCGACCTCGATGATGTTCTCACGCCAGAACCTGCCGCACGTTCCGCGCGACGCCGCGACCACTGCCGCCATCGCGCGAGGTGGTTACGTGCTGTCCGAAGCGGCTGGCAAGGTGGAAGCGGTGCTGATTGCCACCGGTTCCGAAGTGTCGCTGGCGCTGGCCGCACAGAAATCGCTGGAAGCCGAAGGCATCACCGTGCGCGTGGTGTCGATGCCGTCGACCAGCGTATTCGACCGTCAGGACGCCGCATGGCGTGAAACCGTGCTGCCGCACGGCGTTCCGCGCGTCGCGGTGGAAGCGGGCGTGACCGATCTGTGGCGCAAGTACGTGGGTCTCGAAGGCGCCGTGGTGGGTCTGGACCACTTCGGCGAATCGGCACCGGCGGGCGAACTGTACAAGGCTTTCGGCATCACTGCGGACGCGGTGGCGAAGGCGGCACGACAAGTGCTTGGCAGGTAAGCGCCGACGCGGCGGGATTGTTCTGCAATCCGCCGCGTTTGCGTTTCCAAATGCCAATTTAGGCGCAGCGCAGCCACAAGCTGCGCCGCACAATCCAAGACTTTTCTTGAATCCACACCCAACGGAGAGGGAGTTGCTGAAATGACGATCAAGGTTGCGATCAATGGTTACGGACGTATCGGCCGCAATGTGCTGCGTGCCCACTACGAAGGCGGCAAGCGCCACGACATCGAAATCGTCGCGATCAACGACCTCGGCGACCCGAAGACCAACGCACACCTGACCCAGTACGACACCGCGCACGGCAAGTTCCCGGGCACGGTCAGCGTCGACGGCGACTACATGGTGGTCAATGGCGACAAGATCCGCGTGCTGGCCAACCGCAACCCGGCCGAACTGCCGTGGGGCGAACTGGGCGTCGACGTGGTGATGGAATGCACCGGCTTCTTCACCACCAAGGAAAAGGCTTCGGCCCACCTGAAGGGCGGCGCCAAGAAGGTGATCATTTCCGCTCCGGGCGGCAAGGACGTGGACGCCACCGTCGTCTATGGCGTGAACCACGGCGTGCTGAAGGCCACCGACACCGTCATTTCGAACGCCAGCTGCACCACCAACTGTCTGGCCCCGCTGGCCAAGCCGCTGCACGAAAAGATCGGCATCGAAACCGGCCTGATGACCACCATCCACGCCTTCACCAACGACCAGGTGCTGACCGACGTCTATCACGAAGACCTGCGTCGCGCCCGCAGCGCCACCCAGTCGATGATCCCGACCAAGACCGGCGCCGCTGCCGCGGTCGGCCTGGTGCTGCCGGAACTGAATGGCAAGCTGGACGGCTTCGCGATGCGCGTGCCGACCATCAACGTGTCGGTGGTCGACCTGACCTTCACCGCCAAGCGCGCCACCACGGTGGATGAAGTGAACGCCATCCTGAAGGCCGCCTCGGAAGGCGAACTGGCCGGCATCCTCGGCTACAACACGCTGCCGCTGGTGAGCATCGACTTCAACCACGATCCGCGTTCGAGCGTGTTCGACTCGACCCAGACCCGCGTGTCGGCCGACGGCAAGCTAGTCAAGGTGCTGTCGTGGTACGACAACGAGTGGGGCTTCTCGAACCGCATGCTGGACACCACCGTTGCGCTGATGAGCGCCAAGTAAGGATCCGGTGCCAACGAGCGGGGTGCGGGCGCGTGCGCCCCTGCCCCGCTTCGTTTTTCCCCGTCCCGAAATTCCGTTCGATCACGCTCATCACGCACAGCGCGGAGGATTACTCATGCAGTTCAAGCGACTTTCCGATCTCGATCTCAAGGGCAAGCGGGTGTTCATCCGCTCCGACCTCAACGTGCCGCAGGACGACGCCGGCAACATTACCGAAGACACGCGCATCCGCGCTTCGCTGCCGGCCATACTCGCCGCCCGCGACGCCGGTGCCGCGGTCATGGTCACCTCCCACCTCGGTCGCCCGACCGAAGGCGAACTGAAGCCGGAAGACTCGCTGGCGCCGATCGCGCGCCGCATGTCGGAACTGCTGGGCTTCGAAGTGAAGCTGGTGGCGAACTGGGTCGATGGCGTGCAGGTCGCGCCGGGCGAAGTGGTGCTGCTGGAAAACTGCCGCGCCAACAAGGGCGAGAAGAAGTGCGACGACGCGCTGTCGAAGAAGCTCGCCGCGCTGTGCGACGTGTGGGTAAACGACGCCTTCGGTACCGCCCACCGCGCCGAAGCGACCACCTTCGGCATGGGCCAGTACGCCCCGGTCGCCTGCGCCGGCCCGCTGATGGCCAGCGAACTGGACGCACTGGGCAAGGCGCTGGGCCAGCCGGCCCGCCCGCTGGCGGCCATCGTCGCCGGCTCCAAGGTGTCGACCAAGCTCACGCTGCTGGAAAACCTGGCCGACAAGGTCGATCAGCTCATCGTCGGCGGCGGCATCGCCAACACCTTCCTGCTGGCTGCCGGCAAGAAGATCGGCAAGTCGCTGGCCGAAGCCGATCTGGTCGACGCCGCCAAGCGCGTGATGGCGAAAACGAACGTGCCGCTGCCGGAAGATGTCGTATGCGCGAAGGCCTTCGCTGCCGACGCAGAAGCCACCGTCAAGGCGGTCGATGACGTGGCCGACGACGACATGATTCTGGACATCGGCCCCAAGGCCGCTGCGAAGCTGGCGGAAACGCTGAAGGTTGCCGGCACCGTGGTGTGGAACGGTCCGGTCGGTGTGTTCGAGTTCGACGCATTCGGTCACGGCACCGAAACGGTGGCACGCGCCATCGCCGCATCGAAGGCCTATTCGATCGCCGGTGGTGGCGACACGCTCGCCGCCATCGCAAAATACGGAATTGCCGACCAGGTGAGCTATATCTCAACCGGCGGCGGCGCCTTCCTCGAATTCCTCGAGGGCAAGACGCTGCCTGCGGTCGACATCCTGCTCAAGCGCGCCAACGGCTGACCATTACAGAACGCGCATACAAAACAACGAGGAGACTGCCCAGCCATGCACCGTTTCACCAAAATCGTCGCCACACTCGGCCCCGCATCCAGCGATCTGGCCACCCTCACCCGCCTGGTCGAAGCGGGGGTCGATGTCGTGCGGCTCAATTTTTCGCATGGCAAGGCGGACGACCATCGTGCGCGCGTTGAAACCCTGCACGCGGCCTGCGCCAAGGTGGGCCGCACGGTCGGCATCATGGCCGACCTGCAGGGGCCGAAGATCCGGGTCGGCAAGTTCGCCGGCAGCAAGGTGCTGCTGAAGGGCGGCCAGCCCTTCATCTTCGACATCGAATGCCAGCTGGGCGACACCGAACGGGTGGGCCTGGACTATCCGGAACTGGTGAATGACGTCGAGCCGGGCGCGGTGCTGCTGCTCGACGACGGCCGCATCGTGATGGACGTGAAGGCGGTCACCGACACCCAGATCCATTGCATCGTGCGCCACGGCGGCGAGCTGTCGAACAACAAGGGCATCAACCGCCAGGGCGGCGGTCTGTCGGCGCCGGCGCTGACGCCCAAGGACATGGAAGACATCAAGATCGCGGCGTCGCTGAATGTCGACTACGTGGCGGTGAGCTTCCCGAAGAACGGCGCCGACATGAAGCAGGCGCGCGACCTGCTGCGCGCGGCTGGTTCCAACGCGCTGCTGATCGCCAAGATCGAGCGGGTAGAAGCGATTCCGGCGCTGGAGGAAATCCTCGACGCATCGGACGGCGCCATGGTGGCACGCGGCGACCTCGCGGTCGAAGTGGGCGACGCCGCGGTACCGGCGATGCAGAAGCGCATCATTCGCGTGTCGCGCGAAATGAACAAGCTGGTGATCACCGCGACCCAGATGATGGAGTCCATGATCAGCAGCCCGGTGCCCACCCGCGCCGAAGTGTCCGACGTGGCCAACGCGGTGCTGGACGGCACCGACGCGGTCATGCTGTCGGCCGAAACCGCGTCCGGCCAGTACCCGGTGGAAACGGTTGAGGCCATGGGCCGCATCTGCGTCGAGGCCGAGAAGTCGGCCGAGGTGAAGCTGGACCAGGAATTCCTGCAGCGCGTGTTCACCCGCATCGACCAGTCGATCGCGATGGCGGCGCTGTTCTCGGCTTTCCACCTGAAGGTGAAGGCGATCGCCACGCTGACCCAGTCCGGCTCCACCTCGCTGTGGATGTCGCGCCTGAACAGCGGCGTGCCGATCTACGCGCTGACGCCGGAAGTGCGTACCCGCTACAAGCTGTCGATGTACCGCGGCGTGACGCCGCTGATGATCAAGCTCGATCCGGAGGCCGACCGGGACCGCATGCTGATCGACGCCGAAGCCGAACTGCTGCGCAGCGGTGCCGTAAAGGTCGGCGACCTCATCGTGCTGTCCTTCGGCGAGCCTATTGGCGTTCCGGGCGGAACCAATACACTGAAAATCGTCAAGGTCGGGGAGTATCGTCAACTCTCCACCGTAATCTGAACTCGCAGGAGAAATTCATGCCTCTGGTATCCATGCGCCAACTGCTCGACCACGCCGCCGAGAATGGCTACGGCCTTCCGGCTTTCAACGTGAACAACCTCGAGCAGGTTCAGGCGGTCATGAGCGCCGCTGACGAAGTCGGCGCTCCGGTCATCCTGCAGGCCAGCGCCGGTGCCCGCAAGTACGCCGGCGAGTCCTTCATCAAGCACCTGATCCAGGCCGCCACCGAAGCGTTTCCGCATATCCCGCTGGTGATGCACCAGGACCACGGCACCAGCCCCAAGGTGTGTCAGGGCGCGCTCGACCTGGGCTTCGGCTCGGTCATGATGGACGGCTCGCTGATGGAAGACGGCAAGACCCCGGCCTCGTTCGACTACAACGTCGACGTGACCCGCAAGGTGGTCGAGATGGCCCACCGCATCGGCGCCACGGTCGAAGGCGAGCTGGGCTGCCTGGGCAATCTTGAAACCGGCGAAGCCGGCGAGGAAGACGGCATCGGCGCCGAAGGCAAGCTGGACCACAGCCAGATGCTGACCGACCCGGAAGAGGCCGCGGTGTTCGTCAAGGCCACCCAGCTGGACGCGCTGGCGATTGCCATCGGTACCAGCCACGGCGCCTACAAGTTCTCGCGCAAGCCCACCGGCGACATCCTGGCGATTTCCCGCGTCAAGGAAATCCACGCCCGCATTCCGAACACCCATCTGGTGATGCACGGCTCGTCCAGCGTGCCGCAGGACCTGCTGGACATCATCAACCAGTACGGCGGCAAGATGAAGCAGACCTACGGCGTGCCGGTTCCGGAAATCCAGGAAGCGATCAAGTACGGCGTGCGCAAGATCAACATCGACACCGACATCCGCATGGCGATGACCGGCGCGGTGCGCAAGTTCCTGGCTGAAAACCCGGAAAAGTTCGACATGCGCGAATGGATGAAGCCGGCCCGCGAAGCCGCCAAGGCAGTGTGCAAGCAGCGCTACCTGGAATTCGGCTGCGAAGGTCAGGCGCCCAGGATCAAGGCGATCGCACTGGACGAAATGGCCCGCCGCTACACCGCCGGCCAGCTCGCGCAGACCGTGAACTGAAACCGAAACGCCGAACCGAAGAACGCGATACCCGAAAAGAAATGGCCGACGCACTGTTCGAATCCAGCATCAAGAGCCTGCCGCTGATTGCCCGTGGCAAGGTCCGTGACATCTACGCGATCGACGACGAGAAGATGCTCATCGTCACCACCGATCGTCTGTCGGCGTTCGACGTCATCCTGCCCGACCCCATCCCGGGCAAGGGCAAGGTGCTGACGGCCGTTTCGAACTTCTGGTTCGGCAAGCTCGCGTCCGTATCGCCCAACCACCTGACCGGCATCGCGCCGGAAACGGTGGTGACCGCGGACGAGCGCGATCAGGTCGAAGGCCGTTCCATCGTGGTGCGCCGGCTGAAGCCGCTGCCGATCGAAGCCGTCGTACGCGGCTACCTGATCGGCTCCGGCTGGGGCGACTATTCGCGTACCGGTGCAGTGTGCGGCGTGCAGCTGCCGCACGGCCTGCGCATGGCGTCGAAACTGCCCTCCCCCATCTTCACGCCGGCCACCAAGGCGGCGGTGGGCGACCACGACGAGAACATCAGCTACGCGCAGACCGAAGCGCTGATCGGCGCCGCCATGGCGGCACAGGTGCGCGACACCGCGATTGCGCTGTACAGCGCGGCCGCCGACTACGCACGCAGCCGCGGCATCATCATCGCCGACACCAAGTTCGAGTTCGGTCTGGACGCGGAGGGCAAGCTCATCCTGATCGACGAAGCGCTGACACCGGATTCGTCGCGCTTCTGGCCGGCCGACCAGTATCAGGAAGGCAGCAATCCGCCGTCCTTCGACAAGCAGTTCGTGCGTGATTATCTGGAAACGCTGGACTGGAACAAGACCGCGCCGGGCCCGACCCTGCCGGCCGATATCATCCAGCGCACCGGTGACAAGTACCGTGAGGCCCTGACCCGGCTGATCGGCTGAAGCGGCATACCGCCCCTTCACGGACGGAGCGTCCCGCCTCGCGCGGCACGCTCCGTTTTTCATGGTGCTCAGGTGCCGGTGCGCGGCACCGAGCGGGCACCGGGTCGGGTGCTGGCGGTTGTCATCGCGCTATCGGCCTGATCCACGGTTTTCATGCTGTCCAGCGTGAAGCGGAAAGTGGCTCCGCGGCCAGGCGCCGACTCGGCGCGTATCTGCCCGCCGTGGCGCTCGACGATGCGCTTCACGATCGCCAGGCCAACCCCGGTACCCGGAAACTCCTCGGCGCCGTGCATGCGCTGGAACACGCCGAACAACCGGTCGGCATAGGCCGGATCGAAACCAACGCCGTTGTCGCGCACGCAAAGCGCCGTCGGCACCGACGTGCGATCGACGAAGATATCGACCACCGGCTGGGTGTTGCGCGACGAGAACTTCAGCGCGTTGCCGATCAGATTGACGAACATCTGGCGCAACATGGCCGGGTCACCGCTGACCCGGCCGAGCGGTGACAACTGTATGCAGGAAGCCGGATACTGCTCCGCAAGATCGTGCACCACCGCCTGCACCAGCGCGTCCAGATCGACATCGGTACACAGCATGTCCACCCTCGACACGCGCGAAAAATGCAGGATGTCGTCGATCAGCAGACCCATGCGCGATGCACCGCGCTGGATGCGCTCCAGCATGTCGCGGCCTTCGTCGTCCAGCACCGGGGCGGCCTGTTCGGCCAGCAGATGGGCGAACCCGTTGATCGCCCGTAGCGGACTGCGCAGATCGTGCGACACCGAGTAGGAAAAGGCCTCCAGTTCGCCATTCGCCTGTTCCAGCATCGCGGTGCGCTCGGCCACCCGCCGTTCCAGCGTTTCGTTCAGTTCACGCACCTGCCGCTCCGCGCGCGCCCGCTCGAGCGCGAACTGGGCGATCTCGACCAGTCGTTCCACCGTGTTCTCGTCTGCCCGCCCGGGCCGCCACGGCCGGTCGTGCAGGATGGCGAGACAGCCGAGCACGGTACCGTCCTGCGCCACCAGCGGTTGCGCCCACAGCGCGCGCAGGCCATCGGCCAGCAGCGGTTCGCGGCAATTCTCCAGCTCGGGCTCGGACAGAAGGTCTTCGTACAGCAGCGTGTTCCGGTTGCGCAGACGGTCGATCACCGGGCCGCGACAGGGCTCTTCCGGCAGACGACGCAACCGGGCATGCAGAGCCTGCGGCAGTGCATGCCCGGTCACGCCGACGCCCAGTCCGCCGGCCGGTTCAAAGGTCAGCACCGCGCAGCGTGCGTCCTCGTTGATCAGGCCGGCCACCAGCACCGCGAGCCGTGACATGACATCGGCCAGCGGCGCGGCGGCGGCGATCAGCGCCAGCAGTTCGCGCTCGGCCACATCGATCTGTTCCAGCCGCTTGCGCACCGACACGTCGGCCACGGTGCCCACCACCCGGGTGCTGCGGCCGGCCGCATCGCGCTGCGCCACGCCGCGCAGCAGGAACCAGCGGTAGCCGCCGTCGGCATGCCGCATGCGCAGCTCCTGCTGGAAGTGGTCGGTGCGGCCACGCAGGTGGCTGGCCACCAGCGCCGACCAGGCCCTGCGGTCCGCCGGATGGATGCCGGCCACGAAATCGCGCACCCGCATGCGCCGTCCGCCGGCGTCATGGCCCATGATCTGCGACATCCTGGGCGAAACGTACATGCGATCACTGCCGGTAATCCACTCGGCCAACCCCTCGTTCATGCCGCGCAGCGCCAGCGCGTAGCGCTGTTCGCTGGCACGCAGCGCCCGTTCGGCGCGGATGCGCGCGGTCAGATCCAGATAGGACGCCACCACCGCATACGGACGGGCGGCGCCGGCATGAAACAGCGGCTGGGTATTCACGTTGAGCCAGCGCAGCTGGGCACCGGCGTCCTCGACGCCGATGACCACGTCGCGCGCCGGCAGGCCGTCGGCCAGCGAACGGGTGACCGGATGCATGGCGCGCGCCAGTGCATGCCCGTGCTCGTCATACAGTCTGGCCTCGGTCTGCCCATCCCGCAGGCAGGCGTGGGCAGCGTCCAGCCAGCTGCAGTCCTCACTGGTGCGGTTGCTGGTCAGCATGCCGCCCTTGGCGTCGTACAGCACCACCGCTTCGGACAGCGCGCCCAGCAGCACGCGGAAGCGTTCTTCGCTGGCGGTCAGCGAGCGCTGGACCTGCATCTGCGCGGTGATGTCGTGCGCGATCAGCAACATCTGGCGCGGCGCGTCCGGATCGACCGGCCGTGCCGCAGCGGACACCCAGCGCACCGAGCCGTCGCGCCGGCGCAGCGGCAGCTCCAGACCATCGGCACCGCGGCCGTCAGCCAGCAGCTGAGAAATGCGAAGCTTGTCCTGCGGCGTCAGACAGAAGCCGACGAAGCTGCGATCGGCAAGCGTTCCGGCGGATTCGTCCAGCAAGCGGGCAAAGGAATCATTGACCTCGCACATCGTGCCCTCGGGCAGATCGATGATGCAGGCAGGCATGGGCAGGGGCTGGACGAGGGAGGGCCTGAGCGGCGCGGCGGAATCCGGCAGCGTTTCGGCCACGGACGGTGCCGCCACTGCGGCAGGCCGGCGCCGGTACAGCCAGAAGCCGCACGCAACGCACCAGACGAACCAGCCGGTCTGTACCCAGACGCCCTGCGGCATGGCCAGCACGGCACCCGGCAGCCAGAGCGCGGCAACGCCCGTCACGAAGGCCGCCAGACGGCGACCGCCATGACATGACAGACCGGAAAGACGGAACAGGCGGCCTTGCGGCAAGGTCATCCACTCCTCCAGGGCGATGCGCGAGCAGATTTCGGGCTCGGGACAACCGCTGCGGAAGAACGGCACTGACTTCCGGAACGGCCTGTGCACAGATGGGCACGCCGGGCAGAGAATAGTCCAAAGCCATACTGTGACAAAGCACCTCGTCGTTCTCCACCGTGCCGGGTGGCACGGCTGGCCACTGACACGCGGTCTGTCGCTGCCGCATAGGACTGCTCGATATTCGGTGCGTCAACTCCTACACTCGACACCATGCAGAAACAGAAACACTGGAATCTCGGTGCCAAGCTTGCCGTCGCGGCCGCACCCTTTGCACTGCTTGCGCTGCTGTCGATCTCGCTCACGCTCTGGGTGTCCTGGCAGCTGGACGGCGGTGCGGCGGCAGTCAACGAGGCGGGCCGCATGCGCATGCAGGCCTACCGCATGTCGCTGCTGGTGGCGGCCGGCGAACGCAATCTGCTGCCGGACGCCAGCGCCGAATTCGAGCGCAGTCTGGCCCTGCTGAACCGGGGTGATGCCGAGCGCCCGCTGTTCATGCCGCGCGACGAGGACATCCGCGCCCGCTTCGAGGCGGTCGGACAGCACTGGCAGGAATACCGCCACCACTGGCTGGACGTGCAGCCGGCCGACAGCCACGGCCTGCGCGAGGAAACCGCCCGCTTCACCGGTCGCATCGACGCGCTGGTGGCCGGCATCGAAGCCCACATGTCGCGCTGGACCGCGCTGCTCAACCTGCTGCAGCTGGCCACCATGGCGCTCGCCGTGATCGGTGCCACCGTGCTGCTCTACATCGGCTACCTGTTCGTGCTGGAGCCAGTGGGCCAGCTCAAGCAGGCGCTCGAACGCATACAGCAGGGCGACCTGGGCACCCGGGTCGAACGCAACAGCAGCGACGAGTTCGGCACGCTGGCCGACGGCTTCAACGACATGGCCGACCAGATCCAGGCGATGTACCGCAACCTCGAAGCCAAGGTGTCGGCCAAGACCGCTGAACTGCAGGACAAACGCGAGCGGCTGGAAGCGCTGTACGAAGTGACCTCGCTGATCGCGACCGCCCGCTCGCTGGAAGAACTGGCCCGCGGCTTCGTCGGTTACGTGGCGCGGGCGGTGCGGGCCGACGGCGTGGCGCTGCGCTGGTCGGACGAAGCCAACCGCCGATACGTGCTGCTCGCGTCACAGGGCCTGCCGGCCTACATGGTCGATGGCGAACGCTGCCTGCGCGCGGAGGAATGCCATTGCGGCTCGCCCAAGGCACCGCCGTTCGCGCGTGTCATTCCCATTCAGGCGCTGGAAAACGAGGGGTTGCAGTATTGCAGCGAAGCCGGCTTTGAAACCCTGGTTTCGGTACCGGTCCGGCTGAAGGACAGGCTGATGGGCGAAGTTGACCTGTTTTTCCACGCCGAGGTCGATCTGTCGCCCTCGGCCCGTTCTCTGCTCGAAGCGCTGGCCACCCATCTGGCGAGCGGCATGGAAAACCTGCGACTGAACGCGCTTCAGCACGAGGCTGCGGTGTCTCAGGAGCGCAACTTCCTCGCCAACGAACTGCACGACTCGATCGCGCAGTCGCTGGCCTTCATGAAAATGCAGGTTGAAATGATGCGCACCAGCCTGTCAGCGCACGACGAAACAGGCACCCGGGCCATGCTGGACGAACTGGATGCCGGCCTGCGCGAAAGTACCGGCGACGTACGCGAACTGCTGCTGCACTTCCGCACCCGCACCAATTCCGAGGACATCGAGGCGGCGCTGCAGGCCACGCTGCGCAAGTTCGAGCACCAGAGCGGCGTGCGTACCACGCTGACGCTGAACGAGCACGGCATGCCTCTGCCCCCTGACCTGCAGATCCAGGTGCTGCACATCGTGCAGGAAGCGCTGTCGAACGTGCGCAAGCATGCCCGGGCCGGTCACGTGTGGCTGGATGTTCAGCAACAGCCCCAGTGGCGCATCGAAGTACGCGACGACGGTCGCGGCTTCGAGGTGGGCGACGGCCCGCCGGACGAAACCCATGTCGGCCTGCGCATCATGCAGGAGCGGGCTACGCGCATCGGGGCACGGATCGAAGTATTCTCCACCTCCGGAAAAGGGACGTCGGTGGTGCTCACGCTGCCGGCCAGTGACCCCACGCTGCTCGATCTGCCGCCGATGCAGGCCGTTTCATGAATACTGCTGCCGACCACACGCCGATCCGCATCCTGCTGGTCGATGACCACACGCTGTTCAGGCGCGGCCTGTCCGCGCTGCTTTCGCGCGACCCCGGCCTGCAGATCGTGGGCGACGCGGCCGACGCCGGCGAGGCACAGCGACGGGCGCAGCAGCTCAACCCTGACGTCATCCTGCTGGACAACCACCTGCCGGGCGTCAATGGCGTGGATGCACTGCCTGCGCTGCGCGAGGCCGCCCCCGGTGCCCGCATCCTGATGCTCACCATCAGCGAGGACGGCGAAGACCTTGCCACCGCGTTGCGCGGCGGTGCCAGCGGCTATCTGCTGAAGACCATGGAAGGCGAGGCGCTGGCACGCGCCATCCACCGTGCCATGGCCGGCGAAGCGGTAGTGGCCGACGAAATGACCGGCAAGCTGGTCGAGGTGTTCCGTCAGGCGGCGACGCCACCGGCTGCAGTGGTCGATGCGGCCGTGCCGGCAGCCGGCGCGCTGTCACCGCGAGAAACCGACATCCTGCGCGGCATCTCGCGCGGCGACAGCAACAAGGTGATTGCCCGCGATCTGGGCATCGCGGAAACCACGGTCAAGATCCACGTGCAGCACATCCTGCGCAAGCTGGGCGTCAGTTCGCGCGTGCAGGTGGCGGTGATCGCGGTGGAACGCGGACTGGTGTAGCCGCGGTAAGCCGGCGCCCGCGCCTCACTTCAGACCGAGCCGGCGCGCGAGCTTGTGCAGATTGCTCGAGTCCAGCTCCAGCAGGCGCGCCGCCTGCGCCCAGTTGCCCGAACTGGCCTGCAGCGCGCGCCGCAGATGGGCGCGCTGGGCCGCATCGGTCACCACCCGAAGTGGCCGTATGCCGCCAGTAACCATATCCCCGTCACCGGGCTGAACATCGCCGCCCGGCACCTCCTCCAGCGGCTCACCGATGTCCAGCGCTGACGCCGGTATCGACACGATGTCGCTGCGCTGCGCCCCCCGGCTCACCATTTTCAGCGCGGCACGGCTGATCGCGTGCTCCAGCTCGCGCACATTGCCCGGCCAGCGATAGCTGCACAGCGCCTGCTCCGCGTCCGGCGCCAGCCGCAGGCTGCGCAGGCCCAGGCGCATGCGGTTCAGTTCAAGAAAATGCCCGGCCAGCAGCAGCACGTCATTGCCGCGCTCGCGCAGCGGCGGAATCGGCGCCGGATAGACCGACAGCCGGTGATAGAGATCGGCGCGAAACAGCCCGTCGCGCACGCTGTCGCGCAGAGTGCGGTTGGTGGCGGCGATGATGCGCACATCAACCTGGCGCGGCCGGTCGGTGCCCAGGCGCTGTATCTCGCCGTTCTGCAGCACACGGAGCAGCTTGGCCTGTATCGACAGCGGCAGTTCGCCCACCTCGTCGAGAAACAGCGTGCCGCCGTCGGCTGCCTCGAAGCGGCCGGGCCGATCGGTGGTGGCGCCGGAAAAGGCGCCCTTCACATGACCGAACAGCTCGCTCTCCGCCACTGATTCCGGCAGCGCCGCGCAATTCACATGGATGAGCGGTCGTTCGACGCGCGACGAGCGCTGATGCAGGTAGCGGGCAAAAAGCTCCTTGCCGACGCCGGTTTCACCGAGCAGCAGCACCGGGAGGTCGGAGCCGGCCACCACCGCCAGTTCGCGCAGCAGCGCGGTGATCACCGGGCTGTGACCGATGATTTCGTCGCTGCCGGAGAGCGCGCCGGCATCCACGCTTCGATCGGCCGACCCGCGCGCCATGCGCAGGGCATGCACCTCCTGCTCCAGTCGGGTCACCCGCAGCGCCGCCTCCACCCGTACCGTGCATCGGCGCAGGCGGTCGCGTGACGCCTGATCGAAGGTACCGGTACGCAGCGCGTCCAGCGTGAGCACGCCCCAGGGCTGACCATCGACATGCAGGCTCGTACCCATGCAGTCATGCACCGGCAGCGGCTCGCCAACCCGGGTGTCCAGCAGGCCGTCATAGGGGTCGGGCAGCGCGCTGTCGTGATCGAAGGCGGTCACGTCGCGCCGGTTCAGGATGGCGGCCAGCCGTGGATGGTGGGCCGGCATGAAGCGCCGGCCGAGTGCCTCGCGCACCAGTCCGTCGACCGCCACCGGCCGCAGGCCGTCCTCGTCCAGCCGCAGCAGCGCCACCGCACCGCAGTCGAACGCGGCCCGCAGGCTGGTGACCAGACGCTGCAGCCGGACCGCGTGCGGCAGTTCGCTCACCAGATCGGCCAGCAGCATGTCCTCAATGAGGTCATTTCCACCATTCACGGTTAAATAAACCCTGACTGAAAGGGTCGATATTACCCCTCTCGTACGCAAGTGACTGAACTGTAAGCACCCGCAGGCTGGCCCCGATCTTGCGAAACAGGGTCATGTGCCCGCCGGCCACCTACCGTGACCGGCACCGGGCGACGACAGACACGACCACGGAGACCGACCACCATGAACATGACCGAACAATCGCTGGGAGAACTGGCCCGTACCATTCCCGGCGCCACCCGCATCTTCCACACCCATCGTCTGGACTTCTGCTGCGGCGGCAAGAAAACGCTGGGCGAAGCGGCCGAGCGCCGCGGTCTGGACGCACACCGCATCGCGGACGAACTGCAGGCGCTGCGTGCCTCCGCCGAAGCCGGCGGGCAGGACTGGTCGGCGGTGGACAACGAAACGCTGATCGCCCACATCCTGAGCCGCTTCCACGACCGTCACCGCGAACAGCTGCCGGAACTGATCCGGCTGGCGCGCCGGGTGGAACAGGTGCATGGCGACCGTCCGGACTGCCCGCTCGGGCTGGCGAACCATCTCGAATCCATGCTGCAGGAACTGGCCACCCACATGCTGAAGGAAGAACAGATCCTGTTCCCGATGCTGATGCACACCTCGCCCGCCACCGCAGGCAGCCCGATCGCGGTGATGCGGCACGAACATGACCAGCACGGCGAAACGCTGCGCACGCTGGAAGCACTGACCGACGACATCACGCCGCCGGCCGATGCCTGCAACACATGGCGCGCGCTCTACACCGGCCTGCGCCAGCTGCGTGACGACCTGATGGAACACATCCATCTGGAAAACAACATCCTGTTCGAGGTGCGCACGCCCGTCGCCGCCTGACCGCTTTTCCGCTCTCTCCCTGCCCCACCCTGGCGCCCCTTGCGGGCGCCTTTTTTCATTCCGGTCCGCCTTTTCCGGCAAGTCGCCACCGCGCCGTTTCCAGCATGCCGGCGGACTTGCGCGCTTGACCTCGATCAAGCGCGGCACAGCTTCCGACCGGGGTAGTTCTTCCGGAGTATGTCCATGCCGTCGCCATCGTTCTTCCGCAGGGGCCGGACGATACCGTTGAAGGATTCCGGCCCCTGCCGCCGCTCCCTACCATCGCCGCAGGTAAAAAAGGGAGGACCGAATCATGACCAGGAAGGGACAGGCGCTGTCGGTGCTGATCGTCAGCACCCTGGCGTTCACCGTGTGCTTCATGGTGTGGATGATGTTTGGCGTGATCGGCATACCGATCAAGAAGGCGCTGGACCTCAACGCCACCCAGTTCGGACTGCTCACCGCCACGCCGGTGCTCACCGGCTCGCTGGTGCGCGTGCCGCTGGGCATCTGGACCGACAAATACGGCGGCCGCATCGTGATGACGCTGCTGATGGCCTCTACCGTGCCGGCGATCTGGCTGATGGGCTACGCCACCGAATACTGGCACTTCCTCACCATCGGCCTGTTCGTCGGCCTGGCAGGCGGCTCGTTCTCGGTCGGCACGCCCTATGTCGCGCGCTGGTTCCCGAAGGAGAAGCAGGGCTTCGCGATGGGTGTGTATGGCGCCGGCAACTCGGGGGCTGCGGTGAACAAGTTCGTCGCCCCGGCGCTGGTGGTCGCCTTCGGCTGGACCATGGTGCCGCACGTCTACGCCGCCATCATGCTGGGCACCGTCATCGTGTTCTGGCTGTTCAGCCACAGCGATCCGGCCCATCTGGTGGCATCGAACACGAAGTTCAGTGACCAGCTGAAGGCGCTGAAGGACCCGCGCGTACTGAAGTACTGCCAGTACTACAGCATCGTGTTCGGCGGCTATGTCGCACTCAGCCTGTGGATGGTGCAGTACTACGTCGGCGAGTACGGGCTGGACATCCGCGCCGCCGCGCTGCTGGCCGCCTGTTTCTCGCTTCCCGGCGGCGTGCTGCGCGCGATCGGTGGCTGGCTGTCGGACAAGTACGGCGCGCACAGCGTCACCTGGTGGGTGCTGTGGGTGAGCTGGATCTGCCTCTTCGTGCTGTCCTACCCGCAGACGCAATTCACCGTTGTCACCCTCACCGGCGAACAGACCTTCCACATCGGCCTGAACGTCTATGCCTTCACCGGCCTGATGTTCATCCTCGGCATCGCCTGGGCCTTCGGCAAGGCCAGCGTGTTCAAGTACATCAGCAACGACTACCCGGCCAACATCGGCACCATCAGCGGCATCGTCGGTCTGGCCGGCGGCCTCGGCGGCTTCGTGCTGCCCATCCTGTTCGGTGTGCTGCTCGACCTCACCGGCATACGCTCCAGCGCCTTCATGCTCATGTACGGCGTGGTGTGGGTATCCCTCATCTGGATGTACTTCACCGAAGTCCGCCGCACCCCGCTGGTGGATGACGTCACGGCCCCCCGGCCCTGACCCGGCTCTTACGGAGATCGACATGAATCCGACCCTGCACGCCGGCAAACAGCCGGTACAGACCGCCCCCACCGGTCCTGACGTCGAAGACTGGCGCCCTGAGGACGAAACCTTCTGGGAAACGACCGGCAAGAAAGTCGCCTACCGCAACCTCTGGCTGTCGATTCCCGCCCTGCTGTGCGGATTCGCGGTCTGGGGCATGTGGGGCATCATCACCGTGCAGATGCTCAACCTGGGCTTCCCCTTCACCCAGGACCAGCTGTTCACGCTGACCGCCATCGCCGGCATCTCCGGTGCCACGATGCGCATTCCGGCCTCCTTCCTGATCCGGCTCGCCGGCGGCCGCAACACCATCTTCCTGACCACCGCCATGCTGCTGGCGCCGGCCATCGGCACCGGCATCGCGCTGCAGCACACCGACTGGCCGCTGTGGGTGTTCCAGCTGATGGCGCTGTGGTGCGGCGTCGGCGGCGGCAATTTCGCCAGCTCGATGTCCAACATCAGCACCTTCTTCCCGAAGCGGCTGCAGGGCACCGCACTGGGTCTGAATGCAGGCCTCGGCAACTTCGGCGTCACCACGATGCAGATCGTCATTCCGCTGGTGATGACCGTGCCGCTGCTCGGCGCCTTCGGCGGAGAGCCGATGACGCTGGTGAAAGACAGCGGCTGGATCTTCGGCAAGATCGCCGCCGGCACGCCGACCTGGATACAGAACGCCGGCTTCGCCTGGGTGCTGTCGCTGGTGCCGCTCGCCATCCTGTGCTGGTTCGGCATGAACAACATGAAGGCGGTGTCGCCGGCCACCGGCAACCCGCTCGTCGCCTTCTCGAAGATCACCTACCTGTACACGCTGGCCTTCATCCCGGCCATCTTCATGCTCTACCTCTACCTGCCCGCGCCGACCGGCCTCGGTCTGCTGAACATGTGGGTGGCGATTCCGCTTGACATCATCATGGCACTCACCGTCATGAAGCTGGCGGCGTTCGGGCCGATGCGCGAAGGCGTGTCGAAGCAGTTCCGCATCTTCAGCGACAAGCACACCTGGTCGATGACCGTGCTCTACATCGTGACCTTCGGCTCCTTCATCGGCTTCTCGATGGCGCTGCCGCTGGCGATGAAGGTCATTTTCGGCGTCAGCCACGTACCCGATGCCAGTGGCGTGATGCAGCACACCGCACCCAACCCGAACGCGCCGACCGTGCTGGCCTTTGCCTGGATCGGTCCTTTCGTCGGCGCCGCGGTGCGTCCGGTCGGCGGCTGGATTTCCGACAAGTGGGGCGGCTCCATCGTCACCCAGATCATTTCGCTGGTGATGGTGGCGGCATCGGTCGCGGTCGGCTACGTGATGAAGCTGGCCTACAGCTCGGCCACGCCGGAACAGTATTTCCCGCTCTTCCTCGGCCTGTTCATCGTGCTGTTCTTCGCCAGCGGCATCGGCAACGGCTCCACCTTCCGCACCATCGGCGTCATTTTCGACCGTCAGCAGGCGGGCCCGGTACTGGGCTGGACCTCCGCAGTCGCGGCCTACGGCGCCTTCATCGCACCGGTCGTCATCGGCGCCCAGATCAAGGCGGGCACGCCGGAACTGGCGATGTACGGCTTCGCCATCTTCTACGCGGTGTGCCTGGTCATCAACTGGTGGTTCTACCTGCGGCCGAACGCCTACGTGAAGAACCCCTGACCGCCGCAGCCCGCTGACCGGCACCGCAGGCGGTACCGGTCCGGGCCCTGGACACGCACACCGACACATCCATCGAAAGACTCATCCCGGAGAGTACATATGAGCCACTTTCTCGACCGACTGACCCACTTCTCAGCCCCGAAGGAAAGCTTCTCGGGCGAGCACGGCATCGCCACCGGCGAAGACCGCAGCTGGGAAGACGCCTACCGCGACCGCTGGGCGCACGACAAGATCGTGCGCTCCACCCACGGCGTGAACTGCACGGGCTCATGCTCGTGGAAGATCTACGTCAAGGGCGGCATCGTCACCTGGGAAACCCAGCAGACCGACTACCCGCGCACCCGCTGGGACATGCCCAACCACGAGCCGCGCGGCTGTGCGCGCGGTGCCAGCTACAGCTGGTACCTGTACAGCGCCAACCGCGTGAAGTACCCGATGGTGCGCGGCCGCCTGCTCAAGACCTGGCGCGAAGCACGGCTGAAGCACGGCCCGGTCGAGGCCTGGGCGTCCATCGTCGAGAACGACGCCAAGCGCCGCGACTACCAGCAGGTGCGCGGCCTCGGCGGCTTCGTGCGTTCGAGCTGGGACGAAGTGAACGAGCTGGTCGCTGCGGCCAACGTCTACACCATCAAGAAGCACGGCCCGGACCGCATCATCGGCTTCTCGCCGATTCCCGCCATGTCCATGGTGAGCTATGCCGCAGGCAGCCGTTACCTCAGCCTGATCGGCGGCGTATGCATGAGCTTCTACGACTGGTACTGCGACCTGCCGCCGGCCAGCCCGCAGATCTGGGGCGAACAGACCGACGTGCCGGAATCGGCCGACTGGTACAACTCGACCTACCTCATCGCCTGGGGCTCCAACGTGCCGCAGACGCGCACGCCGGACGCGCACTTCTTCACCGAGGTCCGCTACAAGGGCGCGAAGACGGTCGCGGTCACGCCGGACTACGCCGAAATCAGCAAGCTGGCCGACCTCTGGCTGCACCCCAAGCAGGGCACTGACGCGGCGCTGGCCATGGCCATGGGCCACGTCATCCTCAACGAGTTCTACTTCAAGCACCGCAGCGAGTACTTCGACGACTACGCGCGCCGCTACACCGATCTGCCGATGCTGGTGCAGCTGAAGGAACACACGCTGCCGGACGGCCGCACCGTGCTGGTACCCGACCGCTATGTGCGCGCCAGCGACTTCAACGGCAAGCTGGGCCAGGCCAACAATCCGGAATGGAAGACGGTCGCCTACGACGAAGGTGGCCGCGTGGTGCTGCCGAATGGCGCCATCGGCTTCCGCTGGGGCCCGGACGGCCGCGCCGACGCCGGCCAGTGGAATCTGGAAGCGAAGGAAGCGCGCCACGGCGGCGAGGTGAAGCTCAAGCTGTCGGCGCTGGAAGGCGACAACGCACCGGTCGAGTACGTGCAGGTGGCCTTCCCCTACTTCGGCGGCACCGAACACGAACATTTCCCGAACAGCCCGCAGGCCGGCGGCGACGTGCTGCTGCGCACGGTGCCGGTGCAGCGCATCGCGCTCGGCAAGGCCGGCGACAAGCGCGACACCCTGGTCGCCACCGTGTTCGACCTGCAGGTGGCCAACTACGGTGTCAGCCGCAACCTGCCTGATGACAGCGGCGCGACCGGCTACGACGACGACACGCCCTACACGCCCGCCTGGCAGGAGCGCATCACCGGCGTGCCGCGCGACCAGGTGATCACGGTCGCCCGCCAGTTCGCCGACAACGCCGACAAGACCCGTGGCAAGTCCATGGTCATCATCGGCGCGGCGATGAACCACTGGTACCACTGCGACATGAACTACCGCGGCATCATCAACATGCTGATGATGTGCGGCTGCATCGGCCAGAGCGGCGGCGGCTGGGCGCACTACGTGGGTCAGGAGAAGCTGCGTCCGCAGACCGGCTGGACCGCGCTCGCCTTCGCGCTCGACTGGATACGCCCGCCGCGCCAGCAGAACTCGACCAGCTTCTTCTACGCGCACACCGACCAGTGGCGCTACGAGAAACTGGGCGTCGAGGAAGTGCTGTCGCCGCTGGCCGACCCCGCGCAGTGGCAGGGCAGCATGATCGACTACAACGTGCGCGCCGAGCGCATGGGCTGGCTGCCCAGCGCGCCGCAGCTGAAGACCAATCCGCTGCAGGTGGTCCGTGACGCCAGCGCCGCCGGTGTCGATCCGAAGGACTATGCGGTCGGCGCCCTCAAGAACGGTACGCTCGAACTGAGCTGCGAAGACCCGGACGCGCCGCAGAACTGGCCGCGCAACATGTTCGTGTGGCGCTCCAACATCCTCGGTTCCAGCGGCAAGGGCCACGAGTACTTCCTGAAGCACCTGCTGGGCACCAGCAACGGCGTGCAGGGCAAGGATCTGGGCGTGGATGACGCGAAGCCGGCCGAAGTGCGCTGGCACGAGCACGCGCCGGAAGGCAAGCTCGACCTGCTGGTGACGCTCGACTTCCGCATGAGCACCACCTGCCTGTATTCCGACATCGTGCTGCCGACCGCCACCTGGTACGAGAAGAACGATCTCAACACCAGCGACATGCACCCCTTCATCCATCCGCTGTCGACCGCGGTCGACCCGGCCTGGCAGTCGCGCAGCGACTGGGACATCTACAAGGGCTTCGCGAAGAAGTTCAGCGAGGTGTGCGTCGGCCATCTCGGCGTGGAACGCGAGCTGGTGCTGACCCCGCTGATGCACGACAGCCCGGCCGAACTGGCCCAGCCCTTCGGCGTCGCCGACTGGAAGCGCGGCGAGTGCGACCTCATCCCGGGCAAGACCGCGCCACAGATGACGGTGGTCGAACGCGACTACCCGAATGTCTACAAGCGTTTCACCGCGGTCGGACCGCTGATGAGCAAGGTGGGTAACGGTGGCAAGGGCATCGCCTGGAACACCCAGGACGAGGTGCGCCAGCTCGGCGAACTGAACGGCCTGGTGACCGAAGAGGGCGTGACCAAGGGCATGCCGCGCATCGACAGCGACATCGACGCCTGCGAAGTGGTGATGATGCTGGCGCCGGAAACCAACGGTCAGGTCGCGGTCAAGGCGTGGAAGGCGCTGGGCAAGCAGACCGGCCGCGAACACGAGCATCTGGCCATCTACCGCGAAGACGAGAAGATCCGCTTCCGCGACATCCAGGCGCAGCCGCGCAAGATCATTTCGTCGCCGACCTGGTCCGGTCTGGAAAGCGAGAAGGTGTCGTACAACGCCGGTTACACCAACGTGCATGAACTGATCCCATGGCGCACGCTGACCGGCCGCCAGCAGTTCTATCAGGACCACCCGTGGATGCGCGCCTTCGGTGAAGGCTTCGTGAGCTACCGGCCGCCGGTCGACCTGAAGACCACCGGCGAGATCGCCGGCATCAAGCCGAACGGCAATCCGGAGATCCAGCTCAACTTCATCACGCCGCACCAGAAGTGGGGCATCCACTCCACCTACAGCGACAACCTGCACATGCTGACGCTGAACCGCGGCGGCCCGGTGATCTGGCTGTCGGAGGACGACGCGAAGAAGGCGGGCATCGTCGATAACGACTGGGTGGAACTGTTCAACGTGAATGGCGCGATCACCGCCCGCGCGGTGGTGAGCCAGCGGGTGAACCCGGGCATGGTGCTCATGTACCACGCACAGGAAAAGATCATCAACACACCGGGCTCGGAAATCACCGGCGCACGCGGCGGCATCCACAACTCGGTCACCCGCATCGTGCTCAAGCCCACCCACATGATCGGCGGCTACGCGCAGCTTTCGTACGGCTTCAACTACTACGGAACCATCGGCACCAATCGCGACGAATTCGTGGTGGTGCGCAAGATGAAGCGGGTCGACTGGCTCGACGGCGAAGCTGCCACCGACACCGCCCACGCGTAAGGAGAGATGACATGAAAATACGCGCACAGATCGGCATGGTGCTCAATCTCGACAAGTGCATCGGCTGCCACACCTGCTCGGTCACCTGCAAGAACGTGTGGACCAGCCGCCCGGGCATGGAATACGCCTGGTTCAACAACGTCGAAACCAAGCCCGGCATCGGCTACCCGAAGGAATGGGAAAACCAGGACAAGTGGCAGGGCGGCTGGATGCGCCGTGCCGACGGCTCCATCGTGCCGCGCCAGGGCGGCAAGTGGCAGCTGCTGATGAAAATCTTCGCCAACCCGCACCTGCCGGAAATCGACGACTACTACGAACCCTTCACCTTCGACTACGACCACCTGCAGTCGGCGCCGGAAATGAAGGCGACGCCGACCGCACGGCCGCGCAGCCTGATCACCGGTCAGCGCATGGAAAAGATCGAGTGGGGTCCGAACTGGGAAGAGATTCTCGGCGGCGAATTCTCGAAGCGCTCGAAGGACAAGAACTTCGACGAGGTGCAGAAGGACATCTACGGCCAGTTCGAGAACACCTTCATGATGTACCTGCCGCGGCTGTGCGAACACTGCCTGAACCCGGCCTGCGTCGCCAGCTGCCCGTCCGGCTCGATCTACAAGCGCGAGGAAGACGGCATCGTGCTGATCGACCAGGACAAGTGCCGCGGCTGGCGCATGTGCGTGTCCGGCTGCCCGTACAAGAAGATCTACTACAACTGGCAGAGCGGCAAGGCAGAGAAGTGCATTTTCTGCTATCCGCGCATCGAGGCCGGTCAGCCCACCGTGTGCTCGGAAACCTGCGTCGGCCGCATCCGCTACCTCGGCGTGCTGCTGTATGACGCCGACCGCATCCAGGAAGCGGCTTCGGTCGAACACGACCGCGACCTCTACCAGGCGCAGCTCGACATCTTCCTCGACCCGAACGATCCGGACGTGATCGAACAGGCGCGCGCCGACGGCATCCCCGATTCGTGGATGGAAGCCGCCCGCCGCAGCCCGGTGTACAAGATGGCGGTGGAGTGGAAGGTGGCACTGCCGCTGCACCCGGAATACCGCACGCTGCCGATGGTGTGGTACGTGCCGCCGCTGTCGCCGATCACCGCCGCCGCCAACGCCGGCCAGATCGGCAGCAATGGCGAAATTCCGGACGTGAACCAGCTGCGCATCCCGGTGAAGTACCTGGCCAATCTGCTCACCGCCGGCGACACCCAGCCGGTGGTGCGGTCGCTCGAACGCATGCTGGCCATGCGCGCCTACCAGCGCACCAAGCATGTCGATAACCGCATCGATGTGGCCGCGCTGAAGCAGGTCGGTCTCAGCCAGGCCGAGGTGGAAGACATGTACCACGTGATGGCCATCGCCAATTACGAGGACCGCTTCGTCATTCCGACCACCCACCGCGAATACGCCGAGAACGCCTTCGACGTGCGCGGCGGCTGCGGCTTCTCCTTCGGCAACGGCTGTTCGGAAGGCAGTTCGGACACCAGCCTGTTCGGTGGCAGCAAGCGCCGCACCATTCCCATCAAGGCGGTGGTCTGAGATGAGAACCCCCACGCTCACTGCGTTCGCTGCCCCCCAAGGGGGCTGCGCTCGCCCTTGGGGCGGCCCGGCGGGCAGCGCGTTCCCATCTGCAGGCGCCGATTGCCCTTCGCTTGGCGGACCGTGCGCATGTCCTCCCCAACTCGTTCATGAGGACCCTCTCAGTGTTTAGTCCACCGAAGATGACCCACACGCTGCGCGCCTGCGCGCTGCTGATCGGCTATCCGGACGCCGGCCTGCGCGGGCTGCTGCCGCAGATCGCGCAGGCGGTGCGCGACGAGGCGGCGCTGTCGGCGTCACGGCTGGCGGAACTGGATGCGCTGATCGATCTGCTGCAGCGGCAGGACGCCATCGAGGCCGAGGCGGCCTATGTCGAACTGTTCGACCGCGGCCGCTCGACCTCGCTGCACCTGTTCGAGCATGTGCATGGCGATTCGCGCGACCGCGGCCCGGCCATGATCGATCTGGCGCAGACCTACGAAAAGGCGGGTCTGCACCTGGGCCCGGCCGAACTGCCGGACTACCTGCCGGTGGTGCTGGAATTCGCCTCCACCCAGCCGCCGAAGGAGGCGCGCGCCTTCCTGGCGGAAATGACCCACATCCTGAACGCGCTGTTCACCGCGCTGGTCAAGCGTGAAAGCCGCTACGCCAGCGTGATCGGCGCACTGATCGAACTGGCCGGCGAGCGCGCACAGGCGGTGAAGATCGCCGACGACGAGGCGCTGGACGACAGCTGGGCCGAGCCGGAAGCCTTCGGCGGCTGTTCGACCCAGGGCCAGGCGCGCCCGGGCACGCCCCAGCCGGTCACCCGCCCCGTCCACATCGTTCGCAAGACCCCGGTCACCCAAGGAGCGCAATCATGACGTCCTGGCTCGACAACCTGCTGTTCGGCTACTACCCCTACATCTGCCTCGCGGTGTTCTTCATCGGCAGCCTGCTGCGCTTCGATCGCGACCAGTACACCTGGAAGAGCGACTCGTCGCAGCTGCTGCGCCGCGGCCAGCTGCGCCTGGGCAGCAACCTGTTCCACATCGGCGTGCTCTTCCTGTTCTTCGGGCACTTCTTCGGCATGCTGACGCCGCACTTCGTCTATGAGCACTTCATCGGCGCCGGTGCCAAGCAGCTGGTGGCCATGGTGAGCGGCGGCATCGCGGGCACGCTGGGCTTCATCGGCCTCACGCTGCTGCTGCATCGCCGGCTGACCGAGCCGCGCATCCGCGCCACCTCGAAAACCAGCGACATCGTGATCGCGCTGCTGCTGTGGGTGCAGCTGCTGCTGGGTCTGGCCACCATCCCGCTGTCGGCACAGCATCTGGACGGCGGCATGATGCTGCGGCTGGCCGAATGGGCGCAGCGCATCGTCACTTTCCGCGCCGGCGCACCGGAACTGCTGGCCGAAGCCGGCTGGGTGTTCAAGACCCACATGTTCCTCGGCATGAGCATTTTCCTGGTGTTCCCATTCACCCGTCTGGTGCATGTATGGAGCGGCTTCGCGTCGGTGTTCTACGTGTTCCGGCCGTATCAGGTGGTGCGCGCACGCCGGCTCAACCTGCCGGCCGGCCACAACCAGCCGCGCCAGCCGGGCGCCGGCATCTGACCACGCGCATGCCGCGGGCACGGCATATCTGGTAGACAGTCGTGCAGCGGCCCGTGCGGCCGCCCACGACAGAACGGACACCACGAGGAGACACCATGCAGTCCACGCAAGACAGCCGCATCGCCCGGGTCAACGGCATCGCGATCAGCGGCGCCGACGAAGACCTGCCGCCGGACGAGCTGCGCAACCGCGCCTGCACCGAACTGCTGCGCCAGGCCGCCCAGAAGGCCGGCCTGCTGTCGGCGGACGACACCCAGTCGGCCGACGGTCTGATTTCGGAAGAGGCCGCGGTCGCCATCGACACGCTGATCGGCCAGGCGGTGCAGGTGCCGGAGCCGTCGGAAGAGGCCTGCCGACGCCATCATGCCGCCCATATCGGCCGCTACACCGTGGGCCAGCGCGCGCGCATGCGCCACATCCTGTTCGCGGTCACCCAGGGCGTTGACGTGAACGCGCTGCGCAGCCGCGCCGAAGCGGTGCTGATCGAGGTGCGCGCGCACGCCGACGGCGAAGACCCCTTCCCTGAAGCCGCCCGCCAGTGCTCCAACTGCCCGAGCAGCGAACGCGGTGGCGACCTCGGCTGGCTGGCGCCGGAAGAGGTGGTGCCGGAATTCGCCCGCGCCATCTTCGGCCAGCCGGACATCGGCGTGCTGCCGCGTCTGGTGCACAGCCGCTTCGGCTTCCACGTGATCGACGTGCAGGAGCGCGAAGCCGGCACGGTGCAGCCTTTCGACGAGGTGCGGGGCACGGTGGCCGCATCGCTGCGCCAGCAGAGCTTCGCCACCGCGCTGCGCCAGTACGTGGCGCTGCTGGCCGGTCAGGCCCGGCTTGAAGGCGTGGATATGGACATGGCCGACACGCCGCTGGTGCAGTGAGCACGCGATGAGTCATGCAGCGCGCCCCTTCAGTCCCCGTGCGGGCGCCGCTGCGCTGACCTGCCCCGCCTGAGCGGAATTCACCATGCCCGACGAACTGCTGACCCGGCTGCGCCGCTTCCACGACCACACGTTTCCCGGCGTACAGGACCGCTTCCAGCACCTGGTGCGCGACGGCCAGCACCCGACCATCCTGTTCATCGGCTGTTCCGACTCCCGGCTGGTGCCCTATCTGCTGACCGGCACCGGCCCGGGCGAGCTGTTCATCGTGCGCAATGTCGGTGCCTTCGTGCCGCCCTATGACGGCAGCACCCGGCAGGGCCAGCTGGCAGGCTTTCACGGCACCTCGGCCGCCATCGAGTACGCGGTGCTGAATCTGAAAGTGGCTCACATCGTGGTGTGCGGCCACAGCCACTGCGGCGGCGTGCGCGCGCTGTACGAAGGCGTGAGCGCGGAGGCGCCCAATCTGAATGCCTGGCTGGACCTCGGCCGCGAGGCGGTGCTGCCGGTGCAGCTCACCGACGAGGCACTGCGCCGCACCGAACAGCGCGCAGTCGTGCTGCAGCTGGAGCGGCTGATGGATTACCCGATGGTGCGCACCGGCGTGGACGCCGGCCGCATCGCGCTGCACGGCTGGCACTACGTGATCGAGGACGGCGAAGTGCACGTGTTCGACGTACATCGCGGCGCCTTCGTGCCCGCCTCCAGCGCCGAACACAGCGGCACCGGCCCCTTCCTGCCCTTTGCCGGCGACGAACCGAGCCCGATCGACGCATGGTGAGCCATACTGCAGCGATGCACGCGCACGACCGGCACGCCTCCACCCTCGACACCTCGCCCAACCGCCGCGATTTCCGCGGCCGGCGCTGGGCCATGGTCACGCTGCGCTCGCTGCATCTGGTGGGCGTGGTACTGGTGGGCAGCGCACTGCTGACCGGTCACGACGAATACCGGCGCGCGGCCGCGCTGCTCATGCTGGCCACCGGTCTGGGCATGTACGGGCTGGAGGTATGGAGCAAGCCGCGCCACGCGGTTGAACTGGCCGGCCTGTTCATCCCGCTCAAGCTGGTCGGCGTTGCCGCCATGATCGTGCTGCCGCAGTCGTCGGCCGGCCTGTTCTGGCTGCTGCTGATCGCCTCTTCGGTGGTGTCGCACGCGCCAGCGGGCTTCCGCCACATCCGCCCTTTCTCCGCACAGGCGGACGACCGTCACTGATACACCGCCTCTCGGCTTTCTTCCGCCTCCGATGTCCCTGCTGCAGATCATCTACACCAGCACGCTGGTGACCGACGGCGCCGCCGTGCTGTCCGCCATCCTGGAAACCAGCGTGCGCAACAATGCTCGCGATGACATCACCGGCATGCTGCTGCACTCGGCAGGCAACGTGCTGCAGGTGATCGAGGGCGAAGCCGGCGTGCTGCAGGCGCGCTACGCGCGCATCTGCGAAGACCCCCGCCACAAGGGGTTGATCGAACTGTCGCAGGAAACGGTGAGCAGCCGGGAATTCGGCCGGTGGAGCATGGGCGTGCGCGGCCTGCGGCCGGAAGACATGTCGCCACCTGGTGCTTCGCATGCGCTTTTCCGGGGCGGATTCGACCAGCACATACTGAGCGCGCGCCCTGGGCTGGCGCGCGAAATGCTGGCACTGTTCAGCCGCAACATGCGCTGAACGCAAGCAGCCTCAGGCGCGCGCCAGACGTCGGCGCGACATCACCGCCAGCACGCCCAGACCCACCAGCAGCATGGCCCGGCCATCGGCCTCGGGCACGGTAGGCATCACCGCGGGCGGTCCCGCCTGCAGCGTGGCTTCGAACCAGGCCGGTCCCCAGCCCGCGGTCCAGTTGCCGGTCAGCAAGGTATTGAAGTCGTTCGGCGAGGTGTACATCCACAGATTGGGCGAGGTGGTGACCGCCGGATTGCCGTCATACGAAACCGGCATTTCATAGGTACGCAGCGGCTGCAGCGGCAGGCCTTCCGGGCTGATGAAGGCGAAATACCACTGGTTGGCCGCGAGCTGCAGGCCCGGCTCGAAGGTGAATTTCTGGATGTCACCGTTGTGTGCGGTGGTGGTGACCGCACTGCTCCACAGCAGCTCGATCAGATCGCCGGACGAGCCTGCGGGCAGGCCGGCCCGGTAGCCCCAGGTGCCGATGAAGGCGCGGAAGTTCATCGTGCCGCCGCTGTTGGTATAGCCACTCAGCTGGCCGGTGATGTCGGTGCGCTGGCGCAGGAAGAGGCTGAAGTCCTCCAGCCACAGGTCACCGCCTGAAGGCCTGAAGGTCACGCCCATGCTGCCCGAGATCGGCGGCGTGAAATCCGGGCGGTCCGACACCACGCAGCACTGCGCGCGATAGCGCACGTGATTCGGCGCAGTGACGCCCTCCGGCGTCAGGTCGATCAGGGTTTCCGCGTGAACCGGCAGGGCTGCCAGCAGACCGGTCAGGACAAGAGCGCGCATCGGAACCTCCATCGGTGAGTGATGACCCGAAGGTAAGTCCCGGCGCGCCGCCCTTGTACCCCGCGGACAGGGGTGTCGACGCCGCTTACAGGCGACGGCGGCGTGCGGCCCCGGCCACCACGGCCGCGCCGGCCAGCATCATCAGCGCGGATGCCGGCTCCGGCACCGCGGGCAGCGGCGGCAGACCGCCGACCTGATCCGCATTCAGCTCGACGTCGTACAGGCGTATCGACGCCACCGCGCCATCGGCGAATTCGCCCTGGCCGCCGCCCACCACATTGTCGGCAAAGAAATGGATGAGGCGCTGCGGGTTGGCAGACGCATAGGCACTGAAGTTCAGCGAGGTGGTGGTGAGGTCGAACTGGAAGATGCCGTCCATATAGGCGGTCACCGTACTGTTGCCGCGATTGGTCAGCGTCACGCGGTGATATTCGCCGACCGTGAAGCGGGTCGGCCCATCGCCGCTCGGCCACACTTCCAGCCGGTTGTCCGGGTCGATGTACAGCGCGTTGTCGCTCTGCCGGTTCGACACACCGAATATGTTCTCCCAGCTCGAAGTGTTCGGTTCGAACTTGAACACGATGTCGATCGAATAGGCGTCGTCATCGTTCAGCAGCCCGCTGCTGTTCACCAGCAGACCGGCCTGCTGGCTGGGCGTGCTGTTGCCGTCAAAACGCCACACCCAGCGGGTTTCGCCGAACACCGTGTCCTGCACGAAACCGCTCAGGCCCAGCGGATCGATCACGCCCAGTGCGGGCACGCCCGCCTGATCGGCGGCCAGCGTCTGGTCAAAGCGCCAGGTCGCGACCGGCAGCGGATCGGCCGCGACCGCGGCGGACGCCACGCCCAGCGAGGCGACGGACAGGACGGACAGCACACTTCTGCGGAAGCTCATCATCCAGATCTTTCTGTGAATATCGACGACAGCGGCCACAGCAAGATCGGTACCACAGTGACATGACACTGATTATTCGGGGGAATGCGTGCGCGCATCGCAGGCAGTGTCAGAAAGATCGACATGCAGAGGCGGCCACTGTCCGGCCCGCATGCGTCAGACGCCGCGTCGCGGCGGCCTGGGCATGCCACCGAACAGCGGCTCCAGCTGCCCGCAGCAGGCCAGCAGCGCCTCGTCCTGCCAGCGCCTGCCAACCAGCTGGACGCCGACCGGCAGGCCGTCCTCGACGCCGGCCGGCAGCACCACCACCGGATGCCCGGTCAGCGAGAACGGCGTCACCAGCCCGATGGCCCCTTCGACAAAGGGCAGGCGCGCGTCATCGACCGCAATGTCAGGCGGCCGCTTCCACCACACCAGCCGGGTCTGCGGATAGGCGACCGACGGGGCGACCGGGCACAGCCACACATCCCATTCGCCCAGAAAGCGCTCGAGCGCGCGGATGAGGCGGTCACGCATGTTCAGCGCACGGTTGTAGCGCTGCGCATCCAGCGCCAGCCCCTGCACGAAGGCATGCGCAAGCGGCTGGTCCCGGCTGATGAAGCGCCCGGTCACCGAGAGCAGCCTGCGCGCCAGCGCCGGCATGCCGAGACCGATCTCGGTGCCCGCCAGCCAGCCGTAGGCCTGCCACGCCTTGAGCGTGTCGAAACCCTCCGGCTGCCGCCGTTCCACCACGCAGCCAGCGGCCTCCAGCGCGGCCACGGTGCGGGTCAAGCCGGCCTTCGTGCGCCGGCACAGCGGCAGACCGCCGAAGTCGTCCCACCAGGCCACGCGCAGCGGCCGCGCAGGCAGCACCACCGGCTGCACCGGCACCCGCGGCACTTCGGTGTCCAGATCGTCCGGGCCGGCCATCAGACCGAGCGCGCACTGCAGATCGGCCACCGAAGGAGCGAGTGCGCCGAAGGACAGCATGTGGCGCACGCTGCGCCGGCCGCCCGGCAGATGCGGAATATGGCCGCTGCGCGGAATGCGGTTCTCGGTCGCCTTCAGCCCGGCCACGCCGCAGTAGGCGGCCGGAATGCGGATGGAACCGCCGATGTCACTGCCCGGATCGAGATACGAGAAACCCATCGCCACCGCCGCTGCACTGCCGCCGGAACTGCCGCCGGGCGTGAGCGCCAGGTCCCAGGGATTGCGCGTCGGCCCGAACAGCGGGCTCCAGCATTGCGGCGTACCGGCCAGTTCCGGCAGATTGGTCTTGCCCACGATGACCGCGCCGGCCGCCCGCAGCCGCGCCACCACTGCCGCGTCGCGCGCCGGCACATGCCGCGCCAGCGGCGGATGGCTGCTGGTGGTGAGCAGGCCGGCGGTTTCGAACGAATCCTTCACCGTGACCGGCACGCCCAGCAGTGGCGGCAGTACGCCACCCTCGGCGCGCCGCCGGTCGGCTGCGTCCGCCGCGGCCCGCGCGCCGGCCTCGTCCAGCGTCACCACGGCGTTGATGTCCGGGTTGTGGTCGCGGATGCGCGCCAGACAGCGCTCCAGTTCGTCGGAAGCCGACGTTTCACCGCGCGCGATGCGGGCGGCGACATCAAGGGCGGTATCGGTCATCGGGTACGGACGTGAAAGACGACGGAATGCATTCTAGATGGCGCGCCCGGCAGGCCGCGCACGTGCAGGCGCCGTGGGTCTGGATTTCGCCGCCCCCACCCTCATATGGGTGACAGGCCGTCACCCCGGATACGGACACCTCCATGCACATCGCCTGCCCCCGCTGTTCTGCCACCAATCGCGTTCCGGACGACCGTCTGGACGACGCCCCGGTGTGCGCCCGCTGCAAGACGCCGCTGCTGGCGGCCGAACCCTTTGCGCTCGACGACGTGCAGTTCGACACCTACGTCGGTCGCACCGAACTGCCGGTGCTGGTGGATTTCTGGGCGGCCTGGTGCGGCCCCTGCCGCGCGATGGCGCCACAGTTCGAAGCCGCTGCCCGCCAGTTGCCGCGGGTACGCCTGGCCAAGGTCGACACCGAGGCGGCACGACAGACCGCCGCCCGCTTCGGCATCCGCAGCATTCCGACGCTGATGCTGTTCAAGGGCGGCGCGGAAGTGGCCCGCCAGGCCGGCGCAATGAGCACGGCCGACATCGTGCGCTGGGTGCGGTCGCACCTGCGCAACTGAAACAGCCGCGCACGCCCCGGGCGCTCCGGGCCGCTCGCCTTTCCCGTCGAAATGGGTTCTCATACCCGGTTTGCCCTGCCCCCGGCCGGAACATGGACTGGATACGCATCCGCGGTGCGCGCACCCACAATCTGAAGAACGTAAACATCGACATCCCGCGTGACCGCCTGACGGTGATCACCGGGCTGTCCGGCTCAGGCAAGAGCTCGCTCGCCTTCGACACGCTGTACGCCGAAGGCCAGCGCCGCTATGTCGAGTCGCTGTCGGCCTACGCGCGCCAGTTCCTGCAGCTGATGGAAAAGCCGGACGTTGACCTGATCGAGGGCCTGTCGCCGGCGATCTCGATCGAACAGAAGGCCACCAGCCACAATCCGCGCTCCACCGTGGGCACGGTGACCGAAATCCACGACTACCTGCGCCTGCTGTTCGCCCGGGTCGGCACGCCGCACTGCCCGGAACACGGCGCGCCGCTGGCCGCGCAGAGCGTGTCGCAGATGGTGGATGCGGTGCTCGCCATGCCGGAAGAAAGCCGGGTGGCCATCCTTGCGCCGGTGGTGAGCGAGCGCAAAGGCGAACAGACCGAACTGATCGCCGACCTGCGCTCGCGCGGCTTCGTGCGGGTGCGGCTGGACGGCAAGCTGATGGACATCGACCAGCTGCCCAAGCTGGACAAGAACATCAAGCACTCGATCGACGTGGTGGTCGACCGCCTTAAAGTGCGCGCCGACGCGCGCCAGCGGCTGGCCGAATCGATCGAAACCGCGCTGCAGCAGGCGGAAGGCCGGGCCATCGCGCTGGACATGGACAGCGGCGCCGAACAGCTGTTTTCCGCCCGTTTCGCCTGCCCGGTGTGCGGCCACAGCGTGGCCGAACTGGAGCCGCGGCTGTTCTCGTTCAACAACCCGGCCGGCGCCTGCCACAGCTGCGACGGCCTGGGCATGGTCACCTTCTTCGACCCGGCCCGCATCGTCGCCCACCCGCACCTGTCGCTGGCTTCCGGCGCCATCCGCGGCTGGGACCGGCGCAACCAGTTCTACTTCCAGCTGCTGGCCAGTCTGGCCACCTTCTACAAGTTCGACGTCGATACGCCCTGGGACCAGCTGGACACGAAGCTTCAGCACACGGTGCTGAACGGCTCCGGCCAGGACCGCATCCCCTTCCGCTACCTGTCGGAATCCGGCCGCACCACGGTGCGCGAGCACACCTTCGAGGGCGTTGTGCCCAACCTTGAGCGGCGCTACCGCGAAACCGATTCGGTGGTGGTGCGCGAGGAACTGGGCAAGTACCGCAATACCAAGGTATGCCCGGACTGCCAGGGCACGCGGCTGCGCTCGGACGCACGCCACGTGAAGGTGGGCGGCCACACGCTGCCGCAACTTGCAGGGCTGCCGCTGCGCGCCTGCCAGCAGCTTTTCGAGGCGCTGGAGCTGGACGGCGCACGCGCCGCCATCGCCGCCCGCATCATGCGCGAGATCGCGGCGCGGCTCGGTTTCCTGATCGACGTCGGCCTCGACTACCTGAGCCTGGACCGCTCAGCCGAAACGCTGTCCGGCGGCGAGGCCCAGCGCATCCGTCTGGCCAGCCAGATCGGCTCCGGCCTGACCGGTGTCATGTATGTGCTCGACGAGCCGTCGATCGGCCTGCACCAGCGCGACAACGCGCGGCTGCTCGGCACGCTGAACACGCTGCGCGACCTTGGCAATACGGTGGTGGTGGTCGAGCACGACCAGGAAGCGATCGAAATGGCCGACCACGTGGTCGACATGGGCCCGGGTGCCGGCCAGCACGGCGGCCAGGTGATCGCCCAGGGCACGCCGGCCGACATCGAGGCGTCAGAAGACAGCCTGACCGGCGCCTACCTGTCCGGCCGCAAACAGATCGAGGTGCCGAAGAAGCGCACCCAGCCGACTGACGCCTGGCTGCACGTGCGCGGCGCGCGTGGCAACAATCTGCGCGGCGCCGACGCGTCGATTCCGCTCGGCCTCATCACCTGCGTGACCGGCGTGTCCGGCTCCGGCAAGTCCACGCTGATCAATGACACGCTGTACACCGCGGCCGCCCATCACCTGTACGGCTCGGCCGCGCTGCCGGCAGCGCACGACGCGATCGAGGGGCTGGAACAGTTCGACAAGGTGATCAATGTCGACCAGTCGCCGATCGGCCGCACGCCGCGCTCCAACCCGGCCACCTACACCGGCCTGCTGACGCCGATACGCGAACTATTCGCCGGCACGCCGGAAGCGCGCTCGCGCGGCTACGGCCCCGGCCGCTTCTCATTCAACGTGAAGGGCGGCCGCTGCGAAGCCTGCCAGGGCGACGGCCTGGTGCGGGTGGAAATGCACTTCCTGCCGGACGTGTTCGTACCCTGCGACGTGTGCAACGGCAAGCGCTACAACCGCGAAACGCTGGACATCCGCTACAAGGGCCGCACCATCCACGAAGTGCTGGGCATGACGGTGAACGAGGCGCGCGAGTTCTTCGATGCGGTGCCCACCGTCGCGCGCAAGCTGGAAACCCTGGTCGAGGTCGGCCTCGGCTACATCGGTCTGGGCCAGAGCGCCACCACGCTGTCCGGCGGCGAGGCGCAGCGGGTGAAGCTGGCGCTGGAACTGAGCAAGCGCGACACCGGCCGCACGCTCTACATCCTCGACGAACCGACCACCGGCCTGCACTTCCACGACGTGGACATGCTGCTGGGCGTGCTCTACCGGCTGCGCGACGCCGGCAACACCATCGTCGTGATCGAGCACAACCTCGACGTGATCAAGACCGCGGACTGGATCATCGACCTCGGCCCCGAGGGCGGTGCCGGCGGCGGAGAAATCATCGCCAGCGGCACGCCGGAACAGGTGGCCGCGGTCGAGCGCTCGCACACCGGCCACTACCTCGCGCCGCTACTGAAGCCGCGCAAGGCGACGACGCGGAAGAAGTAAGGCGCCGCGCCCACAGATCCCGGGCCACGGACAGCGCGCGTATTTCGTGGGAGCGGCGCCCTCGCCGCGATTGCGGCCCAGGCATGGAGAAGGCGTCTGATCGGAGGCCCCATCGCGGCGAGGCGCCGCTCCAACGGGTCTCGGGCTACCGACTGTGCGAGGTTCTTGT
This sequence comes from Methyloversatilis universalis EHg5, assembly GCF_000378945.1. Taxonomy (GTDB): domain Bacteria; phylum Pseudomonadota; class Gammaproteobacteria; order Burkholderiales; family Rhodocyclaceae; genus Methyloversatilis; species Methyloversatilis universalis_A. Next base: position 3,292,861 of record NZ_KB900539.1, read on the forward strand.
GGGAGATTCTATGTTTGAGCGCAAGCGTTTTCGTGTTGTTGAGGGACGTAGTCGGAGGCGTTCTTCATTAGCGAGAAGGCGATGCGTGCGAGCTTTCTGGCCAGCGCGACCAGCGCTTGCGTGCGGCTGAATCCGCGCTGGAGCATGCGCTGGTAGAAGGGCTGCCAGGTACTGGATCGGCTGGCGGCCATGGCGGCGTTGTAGAGGAGTCGGCGCATCTCGGCATCGCCCTTCTTGCTGAGCACCCCGCGTGCGCGCTGGGTGCCCGACTGACGCACGGTCACATCCAGGCCGAGGAAGGCGATGAAGGCATCGGCCCGGCCGAATGGGGCGCGGTGGAAGGTGGCGCACAGACCGGCGGCGGTGAGTGTGCCGATGCCTTCAACTTTCAGGATGCGTCGATACGGGTCGCCCCAGCCGCTGGTGCCGATCAGCGCGGCGATGCGCTGCTCCAGTCGTTTGATCAGCGCCTGGATCCGCTCGGTGACGGCCCGCACCTGGCGGGCGAAGCCGGGCAGCTCCTCCATGCTCTGACGCATGCGGCCCAGGCAACGCACCAGGGTGGCGCGACGGCGCAACAGGGCGCGCAGTTCGGTCACCGCACGGGGCGGCAGCGAGAACGGGCGCAGACGCGCCCCTTCGTGGGCGAGATAGCGGGCGATCAGCCCCGCGTCGTGCCGATCGGTCTTGGCGCGCTGGCCCAGCGTGTCGCGGTATCTGGACAGCGTGTAGCCGTCGATCAGATAGACCTGATGACCGGCGCCGATGAGCAGCTCGACCAGCACGCGGTGGTAGGTGCCGGTGGATTCGCAGGCGATGTGGCAGACGCCCGGGGGCAAGGTGCGCAGCCAGCCGCGGATGGCCTGGGCGGTGTTGTCGATGTGCAGCACCGGCGAGCGGCCGTACTCGGCGATGTCCAGCCAGCGCTTGGAGACGTCGATGCCAAAGCGGGGGGATTCGGTCTGACTTGTCACGATGAGCACCTCCGGACTATGGTTGAAGGGCTTGTCGGGGTCACCTGGGCACAGGCTTGCAGGATATGGTCGGTACCGGGTCAGACGCGGTCCGAAGGATTCCTCATCAGTGCTCGGGGGTGAAGGCGGGACATCTCTCCCACTGTCTGTACGTGCTTGCCGTCAGATGCGGCGCTCGTCCCTCCGCCCGACAAGCGTCCACTACTACGCTTGCCGTAGATGAACATACAAGCGGCGCCCTCGCCGCGATTGCGGCCCGGGCATGAAGACAGCGTCTGATCGGACGCCCTATCGCGGCGAGGCGCCGCTCCCACGGGTCTCGACCCACCGACTGCGCGAAGTTCTTGTGGGAGCGGCGCCCCCGCCGCGATTGCGGCCCGTGCATGAAGACAGTGTCTGATCGGACGCCCCATCGCGGCGAGGCGCCGCTTCCACGGGCCTCGGGCCACCGTCTGCGCGAAGTTCTTGTGGGAGCGGCGCCCTCGCCGCGATTGCGGCCCGTGCATGAAGACAGTGTCTGATCGGACGCCCTATCGCGGCGAGGCGCCGCTCCAACGGGTCTCGGGCTACCGACTGTGCGAGGTTCTTGTGGGAGCAGCGCCCCGCAGACGCGCTCAGTCGATCAGCCCGAGCTGCCGCGCCGCGTGCATGAGTTCGATATCGGTCGACACACCGAGCTTGGACTTGATCTGGTAGTGGATGTTGAGCACGGTCTTCAGGCTGAGGTGCAGCGTGTCCGCGATGTCCTCACGCGACTTGGCGGCGACCAGCATGCGCAGGATTTCGAATTCGCGTGCGCTCAGCGCGGCCAGTGCATTGCGACCCGAAACGCCGGCACGGCGCAGCGCCGCCAGTTCTTCCTGCACGTCCGGACTCAGCGTCTGCCGGCGCGCGTGCACTGCGCGTATCGCCTGCACCAGCAGATCCGGCGGCGAACTTTTGGTGACATAGCCGAGCGCGCCGGATTCCAGCGCTTTTTCGACGAAGGTGGCGTCGCGGTGCATGGTGAACACCAGCACCCGCGCATCACGGTCGCGCGCCAGGATGCGTTGCAGCGTCTGTATGCCGCTGGCACCGGGCAGCGTGATGTCCATCACCACCAGATCCGGTGCGAGTTCGGTGTACAGGCGGTAGGCCTCCTCGCCGGACCCGGCTTCGGCCACGATGTGCAGCGGCGGGTGACGTTCGATCAGCCGGCGGTAGCCTTCGCGTACCACCGCGTGGTCATCCACCAGCAGGATGCCGACCGGCGCGTCAACCAGCGGTGCAAACCCGTTCATGCCGCCTCCACCTGCGTGCCCAGTCGCCACGGCACTTCGATATCCACCACAAGCCCCTGCGGTTCGCGCACCGACAGCAGCACGCGGCCGCCCAGCGCCACCACGCGTTCATTCACGCCGATCAGGCCGAAGCCGCCGGACTCGGTCTGCGTCACCGCCAGCACCGGGCCGCGCACCACACCGTCATCGATCACCCGCAGCCGGATGTCGTCGCGCGCCGGCCGCCGCTCCAGCCTCACCTCGACCGCGGTGGCCCCCGAGTGTTTGGCCGCGTTGGTCAGACATTCCTGCACGATGCGGTAGAGGTTGATCGCGATGTCGTCCGGCAGATCGGCGAAATCGCCATCGACCTCCAGCGTGTAGCGGCAGCGGCCACGCGCCTGCGCGTCCCACATGCGCACCATGCGGTCCAGCCCGGCGATCAGGCCGTACTCGTCCAGACCGACCGGGCGCAGCTGGCGCAGGATGCCGTGCAGCGATTCCATCATGCGGCTCACCGTGCGCATCACCGTTTCACCGCTGTCGCGCAGCGCCTCCGGCTGCGGCGCAGGCCGGTCGGCTTCGTTCACGACGCAGGCCGCTTCGGCGCTGATGGACGCCAGACTCTGCCCGAATTCGTCGTGCAGTTCGCGCGCCAGCCGGCGCCGCTCGCCCTCCTGCACCGTGAGCAGCATCTGCGCCAGACGCTGCTGGTCGCGCGTCTTCTGCTGCAGGTTTTCCGCCATCGTGTTGAACACCGAGCCGATGCGGTCGAACTCCGCCAGTTCGAAAGCCGGCAGGCGCGCATCGAGATCGCCGCGTTCAAGCTTGCCGAGGCCGTCCAGCACCGCCGACGCCGGCCGCAGCGCACGGCTGATCGACAGGTAAATGAGCAGGTTGAACGCCAGTACCGCTACCGCAGCACCGGCCAGCAGACGCAGGATTTCCTGCCACACCGCGCCGCTCTCGCGGTCGGCATCGACCCGGATCAGCACTTCGCCCATCTTGAGGCCGGGCGCGCGGCCCACGTCCAGACCGACGCCGTAGGGCTGGTACCACAGCACGCGCCGGCCGACGCGCACGCCCGGTTCGCCTGCCACATCCTGTTCGATGGCGGCACCGCGCTCGATGCGCCGGTTCAGCATGTAGCGGATCAGTTCGCGGAACCACTCGGGCGCGTAGGCGTGATGCCGCGTGCTGTCCGCGGTACAGCTGTTGGCCGACAGCCGGCCTTCGAGATCGAAGTACTGCACGCACAGCCGGGTCACTTCGGAAAACTCGGCAAAGCGCGACAGGTCGGGCTTGCCGATGTTCAGTTCGAGGCCGCTCAACTGGCGCGACATCTGGTCGGTGATGAGCCGCGACACCAGATCGGCATTGCGCACCGCCTCCGCCTGCAGCCGCGTGGTGGTGCGCCAGATCAGCGCAGCCGACGCCAGCACGCCGATCACCACCGCGAGCAGCGTGATGCGCACCATGAGGGTCAGTTTGAGATTGGTGCCGCGCTTCATGTGCCCGATTCTATCCGCGCACGCGGGGCAACTTGCCCGATCTGTGCCGGTCGGACGGAATGCCGTCTGTCACTGTGCCGGCAGCCGGCGCTGCGCTACGGTGTATCCATGCTGAAGGAGGACTGCACCATGACCCACACCCACCCCGACCCGGCTCGCCCGACCCCCTGGCGCATCGCCACCACCGTGTTCTGGAGTTTCTTCGGCGTGCGCAAGCGCAGTGGCCACGACCAGGACACGGTGCAGCTCACGCCGCTGCAGATCGCCTGCGGTGCGGTGATCGGCGCCGCGCTGTTCGTGGGCACGCTGCTCACCGCGGTGCACTTCATCACCCGCTGAGCGGCAGGTCGAACAGGCGCGCCGCAATACGGGCAGCCGCCCGCTCCATGCGTGCGCGGCAGTCGGCACGGCCCGCCTCGTCCAGCCAGGCACTGATGAAGGTGGTGCCGATGCCGGCCACCGGGTAGCCGGCGGCGTCGCACACCGGCACGCCCATGCCGCCGGTGCTGCGGTCCAGCACCATGCCGTCGAAACAGCTCCAGCCCTCGCGCAATGCGCGGGCGATGGCTTCGCGGTGCCGCAGTTCGTCATAGCGTTCGACCCGGTGGTAGCGCGGCAGGTTGATGCGCACCACCTCCCACACCTCGTCCTCGGGCAGCCGCGACATCATGGCGATGCAGCTCTGGGTGACGCCAAAGGCGGTGCGCAGGCCGGCATCGCCGCGACCGATCTGTATGTCGGAGCGCGGGTCGTAGCGACCGATGCACACGCTGTCCAGCCCGCTGCGCAGGTTCAGGAACACCACCTGACCCAGTTCCTCCGCCAGCGCGCTCAGTTCGGTCGCCGCCGCCCGTTCCACTGGCTGCCGGCTGATCGCCGAATAGCCGAGCGCCGCAAGGTCGCGGCCGAGGTTGAAGCGCTGGGTCAGCGGATCGCGTTCGACCCAGCCCATGTCCATCAGCATGTCGAGCACGCGATGGATGGTCGCCCGCGGCAGGCCGGTGCGCGCCACCAGTTCGGTCAGCGCGCTGCCCCGGCGCGAACCGCGCGCGAGCGTGGTGAGCAGCAGGCGCGCGCGGTGCAGGCTGCCGGCCGGCACCTCGCCCGCATCCGCATGCTGCGCGCTGCGTCCCTGCTTCGTCCGGCTGTCCGCCTCCGCCATGCTCCGTGCTCCGTGCGCTCTGCGTCGCAAGCGGGTGTCCGCTATCCGGACACCTATGTACCCACGGCCTGTTGCCGCTCACAGACATGAACACTAGCATCCGCTTCAAACAACAAGAGCCTGAACAAACCGCTTGTCCGACCATCGGACAGCTTTCGTGACTCAGGAGGAGACATGAGCCAGCTCTACGGGGCGCAGCATCGCGCACTGCAGGATGAACACGGCATGCAGCCGCTGGCTGACCGGGTGGCCGAATTCATCGTGCATCCGGCAATACAGCCGGAACACCGCGCCTTCATCGAATCGCGCGACTTCTTCTTCCTCACCACGGTCGACCACCGCGGCTACCCTACGGTGTCGCACAAGGGTGGCGCGCCCGGCTTCGTGCGGGTGATCGACGACCGCACGCTCGCATTCCCGAGCTTCGACGGCAACGGCATGTTCCTGTCCATCGGCAACATCACCGCCCACCCGAAGATCGGCCTGCTGTTCATCGATTTCGAAACGCCGCACCGGGTGCGGGTGCATGGCGACGCCACGGTGAGCCGCGACGATCCGCTGCTGCAGGAGCAGCTGCCCGCCTTTCACGGCGCCGAATGCGTGGTGCGGGTGAAGCTGGCGGAAATCTTCATCAACTGCCCGCGCTACATCCACCGCTACCGCCGCGTCGAGGACGCGAAGCACGTGCCGCAGCCGGGCTGCCCGACGCCGCCGGCGCAGTGGAAGCGCATCGACGGGCTGCAGGACGTGCTGCCCGAACGCGACCGCCACATCGCGGACGAACTGGGCGTCATTTCGCCGGACGCCTACGCCGAACTGGTGCAGCAGGGCCGCACCTGAACCGCGGCGGCCCCTCGCCGCCGCCCTTTCCGCACGCCATCGCATGCAGCCCGCTCAGGGCCGCAGGGGCCGGCGCGCGCCCACCGAAGGAGTCCGCACATGAAACCCCTTTCCGCACTGGTCTGCGCCAACGTGATGCTGGCGATCGCGATGACCTTCTCGATGCAGTCCGCACCGCTGCCGATGTGGTCCATGGTGATCGCCTGGGCGGCCTTCTTCCATCTGGGCGGCATGCAGCATGCGCCGTCGGCGCTGCTGGCGGTGCTGGCTCACGCGGTATTCGGCGTGCTCGCCGGCTGGCTGGCCGCGCTCGCCATCCTGGCCAATCCGACCGCGCTGCCCGGCACCGTCTGGGTGCCGCTGGTGGTGGGCGCCGCGGTCGGCCTGATGAGCGCAGCGTCCGGCTGGTCGCGGCTGGCGGTGCTGCCGGTGTGCGTCTACGGCTTCGCCGCGAACTGGGCCTTCCTCGACGTGCCCGGCCGCTTCGACCCGGCGGTGCTGACCGCGCTGCGCGCCGACAACGTGCTGGTCGCGCTGCCGCCGGCGCTGCTGATCGGCGGCCTGTTCGGCTGGGCCAACGCACGGCTGATCGTGCGGCTGTCCGCGCCCGCCGCCGACAGCGGACGGACCGCGTGACCGCGCGCATGCAGGGCAACTTGCCCGTGCGCGACTGCCTAGACTGCGCGACAGCCCGCAGCCGGCCGGTCAGCGCCGGACACGCACATCGATTCCACACCGGGGAGACAGCATGAGCAGTCAGGAGCAACTGCAGGACTGGCGCGACGCCGCGCTGCGCATCGAGAACGAGATCCGCAAGGCCGTGATTGGCCAGGACGGCATCGTGCGGCTGATCAATGTCGCGCTGTTCGCACGCGGCCACGTGCTGCTCGAAGGCGATGTCGGCGTTGGCAAGACCACGGTGCTGCGCGCCTTCGCGCGCGCCATCGGCGGTGATTTCGAGCGCGTCGAGGGCACGGTGGACCTGATGCCGAACGACCTCGTCTATCACACCTATGTCGATGCCGACGGCAAGCCGCGCATCGAGCCCGGTCCGCTGCTGCGCCATGGCGAACGGCTCACCACCTTCTTCTTCAACGAAATCAACCGCGCCCGGCCGCAGGTGCAGTCGCTGCTGCTGCGCGCGATGGCCGAACGCACGGTGTCGGCCTTCAACCGCGACTACAGTTTTCCGCACATGACGGTGTTCGCCGACCGCAACAAGGTCGAGAAGGAAGAAACCTTCGAACTCGCCTCGGCCGCGCGCGACCGCTTCATGTTCGAACTGCGCATGGAAACGCCGCGCGATCCGTCGGTGCGCCGCGCGCTGGTGTTCGACACCGCCTATCACGACGTGGACGCGCTGATCGACACCGTGTCGCCCGGCCTGATCGACGCCTTCCAGCTCAATGCCATCGCCGCCCACATCCAGCGCAGCGTGAGCGCCAGCGAGGCGATGGAGCGCTACGTGATGGACCTGTGGGACGCGAGCCAGAACCCGGCCGCCTTCGACATCCGCATCGACGGCGTAGACATGAAGCGCCTCATCCTCGCCGGCGCCAGCCCGCGCGGCATGAGCGCGCTGCTGCGCGCCGCGCGCGTGGTGGCCTGGCTGGACGGCCGCAGCCATCTGCAGCCTGACGACGTGCGCGCCATCCTGCCCTCCACGCTGGGTCACCGCGTGTTCTTCACGCCGGTCTACGAGATGCGTCGCGCGCAGATCGCCGACGCGCTGATCGCGCAGATCATCGACAAGATCGCCACGCCGCGATGACGCACGCGGAGCAGGTGCAGGAATTCCACTACCGGCTGCCGCACCGCAGCGCCGGCGCGCGGCCGGGTTCGCACCCGGGCAGCAGCCTGGGCGCAGGTCAGGAATTCGTGTCGCACATGAATCTGCACGACCGGCCGGACCCGCGCCGGCTCGACCTGCGCGCCAGCCTGCGCAGCATCACCGGCGACTGGCTGGTGCGGGTGAACCGGCAGAAGGTGGGCGTAGCGGTGCAGGCGCTGGTCGACGTATCGGCGTCGATGGCCTTCGGCGCACGCCGGCGCAAGATCGACCTCGCCGCCGACTTCGTCGAATCGCTGGCGCACAGCGCCTTCCGCGTCGGTGACGCGCTGGGCCTGCGCGCTTTCGACCATGCAGAGCGTGCCGACCTCACGATACCGGCCACGCTCAGCCGCGGCCTCGGCAACGTGATGGCGGACAGCCTGCGCCAGTGCGACACCGCCCCCGGCGGCATCGAAGGGCTGGAAGACGTGGTGCAGCAGATGGTGGGGCGCGAGGCGCTGGTGTTCATCGTGAGCGACTTCCACTGGCCGTTGGACCGCCTGGGCGCGGTGCTCGACCTGCTGTCGCACGCCTTCGTCGTGCCCATGGTGCTGTGGGACGCCGCCGAAACCGAGCCGCCGCACATCGACGCAATCGCGCCGCTGCGCGACGCCGAAACCAATGTCCGGCGCACGCTGCTGCTGCGGCCGAAACTGCGCAGCCAGTGGCGCGACGCGGTGGCCGACCGCAGAGAGGCGCTGAACGCGCTGTTCGCCGCGCACGACCTGCGGCCGTTCTGGCTGACCGGCCGCTTCGACGCCGACGCCCTGTCCGACTACTTCATGGAGGCCTGCGCATGACGACGTCCCGCGCAGACCGCACTGCAGATCCACGCCACGGAATGTCCCCGGTCATGAATCCGCTGATCCGCGCACTGCTGTGCGCCAGCCTGCTGCAGCTGACCCCGCTCGCGAACGCAGAACAAACGGCTGAACAGGCGGCCGCGCCGGTGGAAGGCGCCACCGCACCCGCCCCCGAAGCCCCCTCCGCGACCGAAACGCTGGCCGACAGCGCCGTCCCTGCTCCGGAGGTCGTCGAGGCTGCGCCCGCGGCACCGGCCGGGCCGGTCGCTCAGGTGCAGCCGCCGCGCGCCTGGGGCCACAGCGTCGGTGATCTGCTCACGCAGCGGGTGCTGCTGGCCATCGACGGCCGCGCCACCGGCCTGCCCAGGCTGCCGGACCCGGGCCGCATCGGCGTGTGGCTGGAGCGCCGCCCGGCGCGTCTGGACACCGATACCGACGGCCGGCGCTGGCTGGTGCTGGATTACCAGCTCATCAACGCACCGCAGACGCTGACCGCGATCACGGTGCCCGCCTTCGAACTGCGCACCGACGACGGGCCGCTGCAGGTGCCGGCCTGGACTTTCAGCGCAGCGCCGCTCACGCCGCGCACCGCCTTCGCCGGCAACGGGCTGGACGCGCTGCAGCCTGACCGCGGCGCGCCCGCGGTCGACACCGCGCCGCTGCGTCACCGGCTGCTGCTGTGGAGCGGCCTCACCGGCGCGCTGCTGCTGGCGTGGGGCGGCTGGCTGGTCTGGCGCAATGTGCGCAGCGCCCGCGCCCAGCCCTTCGCCCAGGCGCAGCGCACGCTGCGCGGGCTGAAGGACGATGCGCCGGAAGCCTGGCAGGCGCTGCACCGCGCCTTCGACCGCACCGCCGGCGCCAGCCTGCAGCCCGCCTCGCTGCACCGGCTGTTCGAACGCGCGCCGCACTTCGCGCCGCTGCGCGCCGACATCGAACGCTTCTATGCCGACTCGGCCGCGCGCTTCTTCGGTGACGGCGGCGCTGCCGCAGGTTCGCCGCGCGCGCTGGTACGTACGCTCGCCCGCATCGAACGGCGGCACGAATCATGACCTTCGCCGGTGTCGACTTCGCCCAGCCCTGGGCACTGCTGCTGTTGCCGCTCGCGGTGCTGCCGCTGCTGCGCCGCCGCCGCGACACGCTGGCTTTCCCGACGCTGGACTGGCTGCCGGCCGACCGCGCCGGCCGCATCGCCGGCTTTGCCGGGCGCGCACTGGCGGTGCTGGCCCTCGCCACCACGGTGCTGGCGCTGGCCGGGCCCGGAACGCCGGAAACCACGGTCATGCGCACTGGCCGCGGCGCCGAAATCATGATTCTGATGGACCGCAGCCGCAGCATGGACGCCAAGATGAAGCCGAGCGACTGGCGCACCATCGATCCGCACTCGCTGCTCTATCAGGTGGATTCGCGTGGCGAACCGAAGTCCGCGGTGGCGCGCGACCTGCTGTCGGCCTTCGTCGGCCGGCGGCCGGACGACCGCTTCTCGCTCATGTTCTTCAGCGCCGGCCCGATGCACGTGGTGCCCTTCACCCAGCATGACGAGGTGGTGCAGGCCGGCATCCGCGCCGGCGGCATGGGCCGCGGCCTGTCCGACACCAATGTCGGCCGCGCGCTCACTGGCGCGATCGACAGTTTCGAACAGCGCGCCTACACCGGCAGCCGCATCATCCTGCTGGTGACCGACGGCGGCGCCCACCTCGATGAACCCACGCGCAAGCACATCCGCGAGGGGCTGAAAGCGCATCGCATCGCGCTGCACTGGCTCTACCTGCGCACGCTCAACGCGCCGGAACTGGGTGCCGAAGAAAGCGCACCGCCGCCGGCCGCCGACGGCGACAGCCCCGAGGCGATCGAGACGCGCAACGCCTACTACGCGCAGGAGTCGGTGCCCGAAGTGTCGCTGCACCGCTTCTTCCAGTCGCTGCCGGTGACCTACCGCCTCTATCAGGCGGACAACCCGGACGACCTGGCGAAGGCGGTGGCCGAAGTCGGCCGCCAGCAGAACTTCCCGCTCGACTACGACGAGCGCATTCCGCGGCAGGATCACAGCCGCGCCCTCTTCGCGGTGGCTGCGCTGTGCTGCGCGCTGCTGCTGGTCCATCGATCCCTGCTGTTGCGGAGCTGGCTGTGAAAAGACTGACCCTGCATGCCCTGTTCGGCGGTACCGCGCTGGTGTGCGCCGCGTTCGCCCTGCACTCACTGAATGCGCTGCAGGAGGCCGAGCGCGTGAATGCCGCCATCACCTCCGGCGGCGCGCCGGAAGCCGCACTGCCCGAAGCGCGCTTCGCGCATGCGCTGTCGCTGAACCGCGGTGGCGACAGCGAAACCGCCACCCGCGCCTGGAAGGCGCTGATCGCTGGCGAACGCGCCGACCTGCGGCAGGCGGCGCGCTACAACCTCGGCAACCTGCACCTGCGCGAAGCGCTGGCGCAGGGCGAGAACAATGTGTCGGACGCGCTGCCGCTGATCGAACTGGCCAAACAGCGCTACCGCGATGCGCTGCGCGACCGGCCGGACGACTGGGAGGCGCGCTACAACCTGGAACGCGCACTGTGGCTGGCACCGGAAATCGAATCCGCAGCGGTGGCCGAGGACGAGGACTCGCAGGCGCCGCGCGAACGGGTGGTCACCACGCTGCAGGGCGTGCGGCTGGATCTGCCGTGAGGGCCGTGCGATGAGGATGGCCACCTTCCTGCGCCGGCTGCTCAGCAGCCTGGCCGAGCGCGAAGCGCGCACGCTGGTGCTGGCGGCGGTGCTGCTGCTGACCGCCGCGCTGCTGCCACCGCTGGACCTGAAGCGCGACAGCTGGGACACGGTGGTCGTGTTCGACCTGACCCAGAGCATGAACGTGGAGGACTACGACGTGAACGGCCAGCCGGTCAGCCGGCTCGCCTTCGCGCGCGAGGCGGCGAAGCGTGCGCTGCGCGAACTGCCCTGCGGCTCGCGCGTGGGCTGGGCCGGCTTCGCCGAATACCGCACCCTGCTGCTGCTCGCACCGGTCGAGGTATGCGCCTACTACGGCGATCTGGTCGCCGCGCTCGACAATATCGACGGCCGCATGCGCTGGGGCAATTCCAGCGAGGTGGCCAAGGGCGTGTTCTGGTCGGTGCGCGCGGCAAAGGAACTGGGCGAAGGCACCCAGGTGGTGTTCATCAGCGACGGCCAGGAAGCACCGCCGCTGCGCGACGGCGACAAGCCGGGCTTCGAGGACATCAAGCCGGGCGAGGTGCGCGGCTGGATACTGGGTGCCGGCGGCGACGCGCCCCAGCCCATCCCGAAGAGCGACGAAGACGGCCGCACTGTAGGCGTGTGGAAGGCCGGCGAAGTGATACAGCGCGACGCGGTGCTGCCGGACGGTCGCCGCGTGCCCGGCGCCGAACACCTGTCGTCACGGCGCGAGCCTCACCTGCGCGCCCTCGCCCAGCAGGTGGGCTTCGATTACGCCTCGCTGGACGATGCCGGCGTGCTCGCCCGCGCGATGAAGCACGACGGCGCAGCCCTGCGCCGACCGGTGCCGACCGACCTGAACTGGCTGCCGGCGCTGCTGGCACTCATCCTGCTACTGATCCGCTTCCGGCCGGAACGCGTCCGCCGAGCGGCGGCCTGAGCAGCAGCGGCGCCACGCACCCGTTTGCGCGGGTGCCGCCCGAAGCCGGTTTGCGCCGAAAAAAGACCGCAAACCATTGATCCGAATACAAATAGAACACGGACAGGGCGGCCGCACGCCCTGTCCTGGCAGCGCCGCTGCAGCGCAGCGAACCGGACCTCCCGGTTTTCATGAATTCGCTGACGGCATATGCAGGCTTGGTGTTCACGACCGTATACGCCTAACATGCAGGAAGATGCCTGCCGCATGGAGGTCGTCAGATGGTTACCCTGAAACACCTGCCCCTGAGGTCGCTGCTGCTGATCAGCGCGCTGTCCGCGGCCCCCGCCTGCATGGCTGCAGGCAACGCGTCCGCAACGATAGCCGTCAGCGCCACGGTGCTGCCCACCTGCGCAATCGCGACCACGCCGGTCGCTTTCGGCGTCTACAACCCGGCGTCCGCCGGTGCCTCCACCGCCGCCGGCTCGGTCACGCTGGTCTGCACCAGCGGCTCCACGCCCACTGTCACGCTGAACGACGGGCTGTACGCGAATGGCGGCCAGCGCCGGATGAAGGCCTCGCTGTCAGCCAACTACCTGAGCTACGACCTGTATCAGCCGGATTCTGTCGCCGCATCCGGCGGCACCGGCTGCGCCACCCATGCCACGCGCTGGGGCAGTGGCGGCGGCCAGATACTGACCGTCGGCAGCATCCTGAGCATCACGGCCGTGAGCTTCACCGTATGCGGCATCGCCAGCCCGGGTCAGGACGTGCCGGCCGACGTGCTCTACAGCGACACGGTCACCGCGACCGTCACCTTCTAGCGTGATCGACGGAACACCCGCCCGAGCGCGCAGGCTGCTGACTTTTGTCGCACTGTGCCTGCAGTGCGCAGGGGCGGCGGCGGGCAGCATCCAGATCAATCCGATACGCATCGAACTGAGCGCGGCCCAGCCCTCGGCCACGCTCACGCTGCGCAACAACGACCCGGCGGGCAGCCCGCCGGCAGTACTGCAGGTGGACAGCCACCGCTGGACGCAGGCCGACAGCCAGACCGACACGCTGGAACCGGCCGCCGAACTGAAAGCCACCCCGCCACTGTTCACGCTGCCGCCGGGCGGCGAACAGATCGTGCGCATCGGCCTGCCCGGCGGCGTGCGCACATCGGCGGTCGAAACCAGCTATCGCCTCATCGTGCAGCAGGTGCCGCAGCAGGCACCGTCCTCATCCGCCGGGCTGCAGGTGCTGCTGCGCTTCAGCATTCCGGTGTTCGTCCTGCCCGCCGACGCGTCCGCCTCGGGCCACATCGAGTGGTCGCTCGAACACGACGGCAGCGCGCTGTCGCTGTCGGCGCGCAACAGCGGGAGCCGGCATCTCAGACTGGACGGCCTCGAACTGCGGCAGACCCGCGATGGCGGCGTGCTGCCACTGCGCTTCACGCCGCGCTATGTATTGCCGGGCGCGCTGCGCAGCTGGCGCATCGAGGCCACCGATGGCCAGACGCTGCCGGCCGCCGGCGAAAGGCTGAAGCTGAAGGCGCTGGCTGGCCAGACCACGCTGGAAGCCGATCTGACGATCGGTGCCCCGGCGCGCTGACCGGCATGTCATGCGACTGGCCGATCGCGTTGCGTCGCTGCGCCGGATCGGACTGAAGCGGCTGCTCTGCATGCTGTGGCTGTGCGGCAGCGTGTACGCAGCCGACCCCTCGCCCCAGCTGCTGCTGGTCGATGTGAATGGCACACGCGACGACGACGCGGTCTGGCTGCTCGCGGGTGACGGCGACCAGTGGTGGGCGCCGGCTGCACGGTTCGCGCAGTGGCGACTGCAGCGGCCGGCCTCGGCCACCGGCCGCACCCAGGACGGTACGGACTACCTGCCGCTGCACGCGATCGAAGGCGCCAGCCTGCGCCTGGACGAAGCGCGGCAGATCCTGTTCATCGATGTGCCGGCGGATGCGCTGCAGCCCATCCGCATCAACGCTTCGGCGCGCGATCACCCGCTGCGCCTGTCGACCACGCTCAGCGGCTTCGTCAATTACGACCTGAGCAGCAGCCATGTCGGCGGCAGCACGCAGCAGGCCGCGGTGGTGGAAGCCGGCATCTCCGGCCCCTGGGGCGCGCTGGTGGGTAGCGGGTTCGCGAGCCATACGCCCTTCGGCAGCCAGACCGTGCGCCTGGACACCACCTGGACGCTGGACCGGCCGGACGACATGCGCTCGCTGCGCGTGGGCGACGCCATCACGCGTGCCGGCAGCTGGGGCCGGGCTGCCCGCTTCGGCGGCCTGCAGTACGCGACCAATTTCGCGACCCAGCCCGGCTTCATCACCTTTCCGCTGCCCACGCTGCACGGCGAGGCAGCCGTTCCCTCGACCGTTGACCTGCTCATCAACAGCGCCCGCCGGGCCCAGCAGAGCGTGCCGCCCGGGCCGTTCGCACTGACCAATGTGCCGGTCATCAGCGGCCTCAACCAGATGCAGTTCATCGTGCGCGACGTGCTGGGACGCGAACGGCTGGTCAGCCAGACCTTCTATTCCGCGCCGCTGCTGCTGCGCCCGGGGCTGGACGATTTCTCCTTCGAAGCCGGTGCGCTGCGCCGCAACTACGGCCGCACAGACAGCCGCTATGACGACCCGGTGGCCAGCGCCACCTACCGGCGCGGCCTGCCGTCCGGCCTGACCGGAGAACTGCGCGGCGAACTGGGCCAGGGGCTGGGCGCGATCGGCGTCGGCGTGGATGGCGTGATCGGCGACTGGGCCAGCGCCGGCCTGACCGTGGCCGGCAGCCACTCGTCCGCCGGAACCGGCGTGCTGACCGGTGCGCGTTTCGAGCGGCGCGTGCGCAGCGGGCTGTCGTTCTCGCTGCAGACCGAACGCGGGTCGACCGCCTTCCGCCAGCTCGGTCTGGCCGACGACGCCAGCGACGCGCTGCGCAGGCGCACCACCGCCAGCGCCAGCCTGCCGCTGGGCGAGCACGGCAGCATCGGCGCCGGCTATGTATTCCAGCAGCTGCAGCAGGGCCCGGCCAACGAACTGGTGTCGGCCACCTGGTCGCAGTTGATGGGCCGGCGCGCCGCGCTGTCGGTCAGCGTGATCGGCACGCTGTCGCCGGTCAGCGAACTGTCGGTATTTGCGGTGCTCACGGTGCCGCTCGACACCCAGGTGCACGCCAGCATCACCACCGCCCACCGGCGGGACGATGCCGGCCGGCACAGCGTCGAAACCACGGCCAGCCTGCAGCGCAGCCTGCCGGTCGGCCCCGGCGTCGCATACCGGATCAATGCCAGCGATCAGGGCAATTACGGCGCCGCGCTGACGCTGCAGACCGAGCGCATGGCCGGCACCGTGGAACTGGCCGAAGCCGGCGGCACTTCGGGCCTGCGGCTCGGGCTGACCGGCGGCTTCGGCTTCGTCGGCGACCACGTGTTCGCCAGTCGGCGCATCACCGACAGCTTCGCGCTGGTCAGCGTGGACGGCCATGCCGGTGTCGGCGTTCGGGTCGACAACCAGCTGGTGGCGCGTACCGACGAACGCGGCTACGCGCTGATTCCGCGGCTGCGTGCCTACGAGGGCAACCGCATTTCCATCGATGCCGACGCGCTGCCGCTGGACGCGCTGTTCACGCAGCTGCGCATGGACACCGCGCCGGGCTTCCGCAGCGGCGTGCTGGTACGCTTCGCGGTCAGCAGCGGCCGCAGCGCCACCGTGTATCTGCGGCGTGCCGACGGGTCGGCGGTGCCGGCCGGCGCGGTGCTGATGCTGGAAGGCGAGGACAGCCGCTTTCCGGTCGGTTTCAACGGCATGTCCTTCATCGTGGACATCGACGGCCCGCGCCGTGCCATCGTGCACAGCGAAGGCAGGCGCTGCCGCGCCGACATTCCCGGCCCCACCACCGGCAGCGATGCCACCGTACTCATCTGCACGGAGATCGAATGAGCTTTCCCGTCCGGGCCTGCCTGCTGCCCGCCCTGCTTTGTCATCTGGCCTGTGGCCCGGCATGGGCCGGCGTGAGCTGTGCGCTGTCGGGGGCGGCGGTCGGCTTCGGCAATTACGACGTGTTCTCGCTGCTGCCGAACGACAGCAGCGGCACGATCACGCTCACCTGCAACCAGACCGGCGGCACCGGATCGGTGGACAGCTTCAGCTACACAGTGGCGATAGGCAGCGGCACTTACGGCAGCTTCAGCGAACGCCGCATGGCCAACGGTCTGGCACGGATGGGCTACAACCTGTACACGACGTCGGTGCGACTGCTGGTATGGGGCGACGGCAGCGGCGGCACGGTCACCGCCGGCGGTCTGGGCTGCGTCGGCAACACGGTGATCGCCAATCCGCTGTGCCCGGGTACGCTGGCGGTGCCGCTGACCGTGTACGCCCGCATTCCGGCACGGCAGGACGTGCGGGTGGGCAGCTATGCCGACACGGTGGTGGTGACCGTCAGTTACTGACGGTGGCCTGTCGGCGTCCGCTGACAGCGTCACAGGAACCGGCACGGCTCGGCTACCCTGCCGCGTCGCCCTGCCCCGCACGCGCCGCGGGCAGACCTCCTGCTCGACCGAATCCGCCGGCCCGGGCTCAGCCCCGGCCGCTCCCACGGAGACCGTTCCGATGGCCCGCCACTCCGTACCCCCGGCGCGCGACCTGCGCGTCGACTTCTTCCGCGGCATCGCGCTGGTCTGCATGTTCTGGGACCACCTGCCGGGCAATCCGCTCGGCTACGCCACGCTGCGCAATTTCGGCCTCAGCGACGCGGCCGAACTGTTCGTGTTCCTCGCCGGCTACGGCGCCATGCTGGCCTATGGCCGACGCTACGAACTCGACGGCTTCTTCCCGGCCGCGGTGCGCGTGCTGCGCCGGGCCTGGGTGCTGTACGTGGCCCACGTGTTCCTGCTGGCCCAGCTGATGACGCTGGTGTTCGTCGCCAACGAGCATGTGGAAACCCGCGACTTCATCACCGAAATGGGGCTGGGCTACTTCCTCGACCAGCCGCAGTCGGCGCTGCTGGCCGGCATCCTGATGCAGTTCAAGCCGGTGCTGATGGACCCGCTGCCGCTGTATGTGGTGCTGATGACGCTGATGGCCGGTCTGCTGCCGCTGCTGGTGCGCCGGCCGCTGTGGGTGCTCATCCCGTCCGGGCTGCTGTGGCTGCTGGAAAAGCACACCGGCCTCAACCTGCCGGCCGCACCCGAGGGCGTGTGGTTCTTCAATCCGCTGGCCTGGCAGTTCCTGTTCGTGATCGGCGCCTGCTGCGCACGGCCGCGCTCGCTGCTGCGGCTGAGGCCGCTGGAGCGGCGCATCGGCCGCAACATCGTGATGCCGGTGGCGCTCACCTTCCTCTCGGCCTGCTTCCTGCTCAGCCTGTCGTGGCGCTGGCCGGACATTCACGACGCGGTGGTGCCGCAGTCGGTGGCCACGCTCATCTATCCGATCAGCAAGACCGACCTCGACCTGCTGCGGGTCACCCACTTCCTGGTGCTGGCCTGGGTGGCCACCACACTGCTGCGTCCGGGGCGCTGGCTTGAAGCCGCACCGGCGCGTGCACTGCGCTGCATGGGCCGGCACTCGCTCGAAGTGTTCTGCCTCAGCGTACTGCTCGCGCCGCTGGCTGATGCCGCCAGCGCGCTCGCCTTCGATCTGCCGCTGGTGCAGCTGGGCGCCGGCATGACCGGCGTGCTGCTGATGCTGACCCTGGCCGGGTGGCTGGACGCGGTGCGCAACCCGCAGCGCACCGCTTCGCTGCAAGGCGGCGCTGTGGCGACGGTCCGGGTGTAGAGAATACGGGGCGCTTCACTGCTACCGCCCCATCGCGGCGGGGGCGCCGCTCCCACGGGTCTCCGGCAAAGGACTGCGCGAGTTCTTTGTGGGAGCGGCGCCCCGCCGCGATGCGGCCCCGGGCAGCCGACGACGCGCAATCAGAACGCGCTCTTCACCGTGCCGCCATCCACCCGCAGCGCGGCGCCGGTGGTGGCCGATGCCAGCGGGCTGCACAGATAGGTCACCATGGCGGCGACCTCTTCGGTCGTGGCGAAGCGCTTGATCAGCGAGGTCGGGCGCACCTTCTCGAAGAATTCCTGCTCGAACTGCTCGAAGGTCTGGCCGCTGTCGCCGGCCAGCGCCTGCACGAAATCCTCGACGCCGCGCGAGCGGGTCGGGCCCGGCAGCACGCTGTTCACGGTGATGCCGCTGCCGGCCACGGTTTCGGCGATGCCGCGCGCGATGGCGATCTGGGCCGACTTGGTCATGCCGTAATGCACCATCTCGGCCGGAATCTGCAGGCCGCTCTCGCTCGAAATGAACACGATGCGGCCCCAGTTGCGCCGCTTCATGCCGGGCAGCACCAGCCGCGCCAGACGCGCGCCGCTCAGCACGTTCACTTCGAAGAAACGCATCCAGTCAGCATCCGGAATGTCCTCAAAGGCCTTGGGTTCGAAAATGCCGAGGTTATTCACCAGGATGTCGATGTCCGGGTAGGCCGCGGCCAGCGCCTCGGCCGCCGCCGCGGTAGCCAGGTCGCCGGCAAAGCCGATGGCCCCCGCGCCCAGCTTCGCCACCGCGGCGTCGACCGAAGCCTGCGAGCGGCCATTGACGATGACGCGCGCGCCTTCGCGCAGCAGCGCTTCGGCGATGGAATAGCCGATGCCGGCAGTACTGCCGGACACCAGCGCAAGACGGTTGTTCAATTGCAGGTCCATGGACACTCCTTGGTAAGCGTGGCGCCACGGTCGGCGCCTTCAGGATTCAGGATGCGCGGCGCACCGCGCCGGCACGGGCTCGCAGCAGCGTCAGCCCCGCGGCGCGAACATGATGATCGCCATGCCGGTCAACGCCACCGACACGCCGACGAGGTCCCACAGATGCGGGCGTTCGCCATCGACCAGCCACAGCCAGAGCACCGCCACGCCGACATACACGCCGCCATAGGCCGCATACACCCGGCCGGCCGCGGTCGGATGCAGCGACAGCAGCCACACGAAAGCCACCAGCGAAGCGGCGGCCGGCAGCAGCACCCATGCGGGGGCGCGCTCCTTCATCCATAGCCAGGGCAGATAGCAGCCGACGATTTCGGCCACCGCGGTTGCTGCAAACAATGCGGTCGTCGTGACGAAATTCAAGATGCGGTACCCGGGCTGTGCGGTTCAGTCGGCAAGGTACAAGAAAAGCCGGACGAAACTGCACCGCACAGTGGATTTCGCGCATGGCGCGATTCCTTGTAACGTGCGGCGGTGTTCCCTGAACGGTGTTCGCTGCACCCCGTCGTCCGATGCCTGCTGCCCTGTCCGCCGTGCTGTGCGCCGCCCTGCTGCTGATGGTCAGCATGGGCGTGCGTCAGTCCACCGGCCTTTTCATTTCGCCGATCAACACCAGCACCGGACTGGGCGTGGTCAGTCTGAGCTTCGCACTGGCCATCGGCCAGTTCATGTGGGGCGCCGTACAGCCGGTCGCCGGCGCGGTGGCCGACCGCTGGGGGCCGGGCCGCGTCCTGGCCATCGGCCTGCTGGTGCTGGCCGCCGGCTGCGCGCTCACGCCTTTCATGGACAGCCGCTTCGGCATGACGGTGACGCTGGGCGTGCTGGCCGCGGCCGGATCGGGCGCCGGGAGTTTTTCGGTGCTGATCGGCGCGGTGTCGCGCCGGCTCGACAACGCACAGCGCGGTCAGGCGGCCGGCATCATCAACGCGGGCGGCTCGCTCGGCCAGTTCGTGTTCGCACCGCTCGCGCAGAAGCTCATCACCACCGTCGGCTGGATGGGCGCGATGTACGCCATGGCCGTCGCCGCACTGGCCGCGCTGCCGCTGGCGCGCGCGCTGCGGGCACGCGAACCGCATCCGCAGCACGCCGACAGCGCGACCGACGGCGGCGTGCGCCGCGCCATCGCCGACGCGATGCGCGACCGCAGCTATCTGCTGCTGCACGCGGGCTTCTTCACCTGCGGCTTCCACATCGCCTTCCTGATCACCCATCTGCCGGGCGAGGTCGGCCTGTGCGGCCTGCCGGCCGAAGTGGCCAGCGGCGCGCTGGCGCTGATCGGCCTGTCCAACATCTTCGGCAGCCTGTTCGCCGGCTGGGCCACCGGGCGCTGGCGCAGCAAGGTGATCCTGTTCTGGATGTACGCCTCGCGCGCGGTGCTGGTGCTCGTCTACCTCGCGTCGCCGCGCACCGACCTCACCTTCTACCTGTTCGCCATCGGCCTCGGCGTGACCTGGCTGGCCACCGTGCCGCCGACCGCCGGCGTGGTCGGCAAGCTGTTCGGCACCCGTTATCTGGCCACGCTGTTCGGCCTCACGCTGCTGTCGCACCAGACCGGCGGCTTCTTCGGCGCCTGGCTGGGCGGGCTGGCGCTGGAGCACAGCGGCAGCTACCAGTGGATGTGGTACGCCGACGCTGCACTGGCCGCCGCCGCCGCACTGGTGAACCTGCCGATACGCGAAGCGCCGGTGGTGCGCACCGCCCCCGCCACCGCGTAGGACAGCGCCGGTAGCGCGCTGCACCGGCCAGGGTGACAATCACGCGACACCCCACGAGGAGAACACCATGAGAACACTCGGCGCACTGGGCATTCTGGTACTCGGCCTGCTGGCCGCATTCGTCATTGCCAACTGGCATGTGCTCGCCATGCCGGTCGAAGTGTCGCTGCTGGTGGCCACCATCCAGGCACCGGCCGGCATCATCCTGCTCGGCGGCACTGCGCTGCTGCTGGTGCTGCTCGCCGCCTACACGCTGAGCCTGCACACCTCCACCCTGCTCGAATCGCGCCGGCATGCGAAGGAACTGCGCGAACAGCGTCTGCTCGCCGATCAGGCCGAAGCCTCGCGCTTCACCGAACTGAGCAGCGCCATGCACAAGGAGTTCGCCGACCTGCGGGTCGAACTGCAGAAGGTGTCGAACGAATCGTCGAACTCGCTGGCCGCCGCCATCGGCGAAGTGGAAGACAAGCTGGATCGCGCACTGGGCACGCCGGGCGAACAGCGCGTGGTGCAGTAGGCTTCAGGGCGTCAGGGTTCGTCCGCGAAGATGGAGAAGGAGAAGTCCTCCAGCCGCGGCGCATCGATGCGCGCCTTGCGCTTGTTCACGGCCACCACCTTGCCCTGGCGCAATGTGGTCACCACCACTTGGCCGGTCAGCAGATTGGCCGAATAGGTCCGGGCGCGAAAATTGACATCGCAGCTCTGCACGTCAGGATCTTCGCGGTCGTAGCCGGACACGCGCCACTGCCCGGACGCGCGGTAGAAGCGGAAAGTGTCCACCCGTACGCCGCAGGTCGAGTGCGCCGCCACGTCCATCGAAAACCGTCCCCGGCCGTTGTGCTCGACAACTTCAAGGTCATAGCCGCTGCCGAAATCGTTGCGGAAGGGGGCGCTGGCTGCCTCGACCTCGTAGCGCCCGGCGGTGCTCCTGCGCAGCACCAGCAGCCGTCCCGACTCGCGGCCCAGCACCGCGCCCAGCACGAGATCGCCGTCCGGTGTGCTCGCATGGAACACCCGGGGCTGCGCGCCGACCGCGGCGCGTTCGCTGAGCACCTGATCGACCGTGGCCTCCGCCGCCGCAAACCGGCCGCACGACGCCGCGCACACCAGCAGTGCGAGCGCGAGCCGGCGCATCAACCCATGGTTCAGCATCCGACACCGCCGTGGCAGCCCGCCAGCCGGACCGGCGTGCCGGCCGGTGCGCCTGACGAAAGGTAAAGACACACGCCGCCCCGGTTGTAGCCGCTGTAGGAAAACAGCAGATCGAGCCGGCCGTCGCGGTCCAGATCGCCCGCCCACAGCAGCGACGCCGCGTCTTCGCTGTCCGGCCGCGCGGCGGCAAGATCGGACAGCACGGCGCGCATCGCACCGGTACGCACCTCGATACCCGCCTTCCGGCCCTCGATCACGTACTCGTCCGATCTGAACTGCAGCTTCAGCGGCGCCTCACCGAGCGAAATGAGCCGGGCACCGCCACTGAACTTCATCGCCGGCGTATCGACCTTGCCCGGCTGCAGATCCGGAAGACGCAGCAGCACCAGGGTATCGCTGCGACTGGAGGTCAGCGCAATGCCGGTCCGGTCGCCCTCGGCATCCAGCACCGGGTCATGCACCCGCGTCGCCCGCACGATCGCGGGTTCGAGCCGCCACACCCCACCGACCGGAACCAGCGCCAGCCACCCCGGCCCGGGTCGCGCCGGCGCTTCGTCGCCGTGGTATTCGCCGGGCACCAGCACGCGCCATTCCGGGAAAGAAGTCTGGGCAGAGGCGCTGAGGGAGACAAGGAAAGCAGCGGCGATGAGAAGTGAGCGCATTGATTGATACGGAGCGAAACCCGGGGGCAAGCCACATCCATCCAAGACGAAGGCGGCGGCGGTTATCAAAAAAGCATACCCACGAGCGCAAAGTGCCAAACGCTCGGGCCCAACTCACGCCGGCACATGCACGGTAGCCTTGATGTGCTTCAGATTTGTAACGATGGTGAAGCTCATGAGCACCAGCAATGACCAGGCGCTCCACTTGGTCACATGAACGGCCGCCCACGCACCGAGCTGATGCGGATACGCCCACAGACCGAAGAAGGTGCCGATGTTCTCGGCGAGCCAGATGAAGAACCCGATCAGCACCAGCGCCAGTGACAGCGGCATGCGGCGATCGACGCGGTGCGGCCGGAAGACCACCTGCGCCCGTGCGTACAGTCCCAGCGCAGCGGCGGCCAGGTACCACCGGTAATCACCGATGAAGTGGTGGGTGAAGAAGTTCAGGTACAGCGCAGTCGCCACCAGCCCGGCCATCCAGTACGGCGGGTGATGTTCGACCCGCAGCTTCAGCAGCCGCCACGCCTGGATGATGTAGCTACCCACCGCCGCGTACATGAAGCCGGAAAACAGCGGAACGCCCAGGAGCTTCGTGTACGCGAAGTCCGGATAGGACCACGAACGGATGCCGCTGGACGTCTTGAATACCTCGAGTGCGAAGCCAAGCAGATGGAACAGACAGATGGCCTTCAGTTCATCGAGCGTTTCGCGGCCGCTCCAGAGCATCCACCCCTGAATCACCAGCGCGATCAGCAGCAGCAGATCGTAACGCGGCAGCCCCAGCACGCCAGTCCGCGGAACGCAGAAAACCGCGACAAAGAACAGCCCGGCAAACAAGCATGCCTGAGCCTCCTTCCAGGTGAACTGCAGGAACTCGACGCCTATCCCGACGATGCGCGCTCGCGCATCCGTGGCAGGTGAAAATGAGGCTTCAGGCATCAGTCCGTGCCGAACGATGGTTAGCGCCCGCGGTCATGCAATTTGCTCAACGCGGCACTGCTCGCACAGAGGGTAAGTCGCGATGAATTCGGAAAGCCGGCCCTTCATTTCGTCGAACGACCGGCCATACATGTAAAGGGCAGTCTCTCGCGGGCCTTGCCAATAGCTCAAGACACGGCCTTCGCCCTCCAGGAGCCGACCAAACTCGGCATAGACGTGGTTTGAGTCGCAGTCGCGATATGTCTCGGCAGGGAGATCAGTGCCGTTCAGGTAGACGGCCAGTCCTTCTGTTGCACCGAAGGCGAACTCTTCGCCAGAAGCTTCAATCGTGAGTTTTGATCCCTTCGGCGCGCCCAGTGCTTCCACGGTGGATGCAACCAGAGAAGCCACATCGGAGGAAGAGGCTGGAAATTGAATCTCGATGTCGCAGTACTCAATTTCGCCGCTCTTGGCCTGCATCGTTCCGCCACCGCAAACTTCACCGACCCCGTGCTTCTTCAACACCGCGTCGAGTGGATCTTCGAAGAACTCACCGCGATGCGTCGGCTGAAGTCTCGCGTTCAAACGTACGACGAGAAACTGGCCAGCGGGCGGAGTCTTTTTCTTGTTGAACAGGCGACCGAACATTGTGTGAACTTCCTATCAAGGGGGCTAACGACGCTGTAGCCCCCATTTCGGGGCAAGCGCTTACTTCCGTCCTTCGCCGGCTCAAAGTCGTTCATCATTACGTCAGCCTTCCGACCTTCGCGTCATCGTCGTCCTCTAACGTGCGCAGTGGCTGACGCTGGGCGCCCTTGCGGCGGTGGCCGTTCCGCCCGAGAGATTACCCAATTCGCCAACACATGTTGCCCGAGTACGACGGCTGCCAGCCCAGGTAACAGCCTTTGGGCAGAATGACCGCAGGAATTCCCTCCTGCACGCCATTGATGTAGACGCCGCAGGACGTTCGAGCCTAGCGAGGAATAAGGGTCGCGCCCGCGGCCTCCAGTCATAGGTTAGTTCACATGCCGTAGTACTTACTGCTGAACCCGACCATCAACGGTCCACCGTCCTCCAGACAAGAGACACTAACCTTCAACTTCCTGCGATGGTCGCTGTAGTGATGATAGTGAGTCGCAGACCTCACGAGCTCAAGTTCGGCCGGGTTGACGCTAAGCGCGCCAAGAGCGGGTACGGGATCGAACGGACGATCCCGATACTGTGGCGCAGAACGCTTTAAATCGACACTCACGTAGTTGATGAAGTTGCCTTCTGCTTCGAGCAGCATGTGGCACTCATCGGAGTCGACAATGATATTTCCAACACGATTGGGCTCGCTGCCGACCGCGGCAGCCACGGCCGTAACCGTCATACCCATATACTGAAATGGGCGGTGAAAGGGGCGAGACAGCATGGGCAGTCCAACTGACCACGCTTGATCGATAGCGCTTCCAATGTTGTGTGCCGGGCGAGTCGTCGAGAGCGCATTTCGTCTGAAGACAACGCCAACGCTGTGCACGAGTTCTTTAAGCGCAGCTTCATATCGGGTTGGATCGGTAAAGTCTGCGTACTTCTTGCCCAGAAGAAAGCCGGGAAGATCGCACATGCGGTACATGACCGGCAGCACCTTGACGCGGCGCCCTTGAATCTCTTGGTTAATTGCCACGTCAACTTCTCGCTGCACCCAGAGCGATTTCACTGAGTCGGGCGAGAGGATCACAGCCACATAGGCAGCGTCATCAATGCCCTCCCGAATCCTCTCGATCAGCGATTCTCCGACCTTGATCTCGGCTTCATCCAGCCAGTACCCGACTCCCTGCGCCTCCAAGTCTGACGCAAGGCGGCGTGCGAAGGGTTTGTCGGCAGAGTTGTGGCTTAGAAAGATGCAGGTCTTCATGGGCGTAAGTCCGCTAACCTAACGACGCTGTAGAAATCCCCATCTCGGGGCAAGCGGTTGCTGCCGGCCTTGGCCGGATAGAAATCGTTCATCATCATTTCAGCCTGCCGACCTTAGTTTCATCGTCGTCTCCTGACCTCAGCCGTGGCCTGTGACCAGCGCGATGCTGCCGTCGTGGCCTGCCCGCGAGCTTACATAATTTGCATAGCCCTGGTGCCCGAGCTTTTCGATGTTGTGCAGCAAATTGCCGAACACCGGCTCGACGGTGGCGAAGCCGGCGGCATCGCGCGCATTCTGCTCACCGATCATGCGCTGCACGGCCGCTTCCATCTTCGCGGCTTCGCGCTCGAAGTCGGCACGCGTGCCGCTCTTCGCCTTGGATGCATTCGACGGCAGCTTGACGCCGTCGATGGCGAAGAGCTGTCGCCCGATCAGCCCCTGGCGGTCGCACACCAGCAGTACCTGGGTGAAGAGCGCCCGGGCCTCATCGCCCAGATGGCTGACGAAGTGGGCGACGGTGGTGAAGTGGGGCGCGCTGTCGCCGGAGACGGCCATGAACAGCACGTTGTGGCGGCAGGCGGTGGCGATGACGCGCGAACTGATCAGCCCGCGCGAGTAGCCGAGCAGCACGATCTTGAGCAGCACTGCCGGATCGAAAGCCGGGGCACCGCCCGCGTCGTTGGCATAGCGGGCGCGGAGCGTGGAGAGATCGAGGTCGTTGTCCACCAGATGGCAGAGCGCGAACTCGAAGGTGCCGGGCAGCACCTGCTGCGCGAAGTCGACCGGGATGAGCTTCAGGCCGTAGTCGGGCGTCTTGAATCGCGGCATCGCAGGGCTCCGGAGAGGCGATGCGCAATCATAACGACGGCATGTGAACGGCGGCGGGATGGGTGGGTTTTTTCTACAGCCTCAACGTTTGAGTTCAACGGCCGCCGAAGGCAGTCCGCTGGAAAGATTGGTTAGACGGCATCACTAGAGCCAACGCACAAAGTACGAGAGGTGCTCTTGCGCCCAACCTTTGGCTTCGGCGAGCGACGCGAAGGTTCCCATGCTGCTAACGCCAAAGGGCCTAGTCTGCGGCAGTGCGCCAAAGAGCAAGTAGTAAGCCTTGCCCTCGGAGTTAAGTTGAGGCATCTCTCCACTCTCGAGCATGCCGTCAGCCTCGTACATGGCGTGAAAGTAGTCGTAGTTCTGCTCGATGACGAAGACAGGGTACTCAGCCGCTCCGTCATAGGAACAGACACCCTCCGAGACAGGGCGCTGATACGGGAGGGCAGCCACGACGTCTAACGTTGAAGCTGAGCCACGAGCGGCGGCCTGCCGACGCGAGTCGGCTCGAGCAACTGGTTAGACCACAGCCTTTGCGCAACCAAGACCAGCTTAGACATACAAGACCTCAACCTCGTGCGTTTGCTCTGTGTGGAACGCCTCCGCGAACGCCAACACCTCTTCCAGTGTTTCGCCCGGGTGGGAAGTGGTGACGATCAAATGGTTCGACCTTCGCAGTTCATCAGTGCAGAGCCAGTCCAGAGCCTCTTCCCATGCAGGCGCATCGCGACCGACCGCACAGACCAAACTGACTTTGCTCGCCACGAGTTCGGCCAGCACAGGATCCCCGCGTTCCGGCGAGTACCCGGTGGTAGATACGAGGACAACCTTTCCAGGATGGTGCATTGCTGCGGTCTAACGTGAAATTGGGCGGCCGCCGCAGGCGGTCCGCTTGAATGACAGGTTATGCGGCTGGTTCACTGTTGGCCCAGCGCTTCGCGGGCGATGTTGGAAACTTCTTCAGCACGCTCGGATGGTGTTGGTTCATACGCGATGCGTTCGAGTTCTGAGCGGAGAGCCAGAACTAGGTCTTGTGAGTGCGCCACGACCGATCCAATGAGGCTGTATTTCCACACTTCGTCGTCACCCGCCAATACTCGACGGATGTGAGGAGCGAGCGGTGCACCGATGCCCGCTAGGAATGGGGCCAAGACTCTCGCCACAGGCCAATTGACGTCCTGAACCCACTGCAAGAGTTGCTCTGCGACCTGCTCAATCTGCGACCAGTCTGCCCCGGCAGCAGCGTTCGCTGCCACTAGATCAAACTTGTCGTGTGGAATGAATGCGGAATCAGGACGCATAGCGTTTGACATGAGAGGCCCGACCCGGCTTGCCGGGGCATGTCCGCTCGATTGATGGGATGGACTCCCCCGTTCTTTGCGCGCCCAATGTGCGCAGCCGGTGCTCGCGGGAACGGGGATCGGCCTTCACACGGAGGAGTCCATTCATGAATGCTACGACCGTTGCAGTGGATCTGGCCAAGAGTGTATTTCAACTTGTCGTTGCCCATGACGATTGGAAACCGGTCGAATCTCATCGGCTGAACCGTCGCCAGTTCGAAGCCTTCTTCAACAACCGCGCCGTCTCGCTCGTCATCATGGAAGCCTGCGGCTCGGCGCACCACTGGGCGCGCTGGCTCGGGGCGCGCGGCATCGAGGTTCGCCTGCTGCCCGCGGCCTATGTGCGCGCCTACGTCCGGCGCAACAAGACCGACGCCGCCGATGCGCTCGCGCTGCTCGAAGCCGCCCGCAATGCCGACATCACTCCCGTGCGAGTGAAGTCGGTCGAGCAGCAGGCGCTGCAGGGCCTGCACCGCATCCGTTCGCTGTGGATGAGCACGCGCACTTCGCGCATCAATGCGCTGCGGGGCTTCTGCCGGGAGTTCGGCCTCATCGTGCCGGTCGGCGCCCGTACCGGGCTGGAGACGATGGGCCGGCTGCTGGCCGACCCGGACAGCGCCCTGCCGGCGCTCATCCGCGAATCGATGAAACTGCTGCTTGACGAGATCCGTCTGCTCGAAGCACGCATCGCGCGACTGGAACAGGAACTGTCGCAGCTCGCGCGGCAGAGCGCAGCCTGCACCCGGCTGCTCACCATTCCCGGCATCGGGCTGCTCACTGCCACCGCGATGGTCGCGGCCACCGGCGGCTCGGTCAGTCACTTCAGGGATGCCCGCCACTTCGCGAGCTGGTTCGGGCTCACGCCACGCGAACACTCGTCGGGATTGACCCGCAAGCTCGGACGCATCTCGAAGCAGGGCGACAAATATCTGCGCATGCTGCTCACGCACGGCGCGCGTGCCTGCCTCAGAGCCGCCACGCTCGCCGCCAGGGCCGACCGTCACCTGGACGCGCTGCGCCAGTGGGCGGTGAATATCCAGGCGCGTACCCACCACAACAAGGCCGCATGCGCGCTGGCCAACAAGCTCGCACGCATCTGCTACAGCGTGCTGCGCGATGCCACCGCCTACGGTGAACCGCAACCCCGGCTGGCAAGAAAGGCAGACCGGGCTTCGTTCGCTGTGGCTCCCTGAGCAGAGTCACCCCCTCCCGCCACCGCTTGCCACGAGACAGATCGCCCATCATGGCCAACCGGGTCACACCCACGGGGACGAACGCCGATAACTCTTCCGGCAGCGAAATGCGTGCCGTTTGTATCGATTGGCGCGCCCCGCGCAGATTCCATGTCGGCACGGGTCACTCAGAACCCACTACGGATGCCGGATATACGACTGCAAGTGATCTACCCGGGAAAACCAGACTATCGGTCAGTCTTGATTTTGGGGGGAGTCCATATACGCTGTGGCTCCCTGAGCAGAGTCACCCCCTCCCGCCACCGCTTGCCACGAGACAGATCGCCCATCATGGCCAACCGGGTCACACCCATGGGGACGAACGCCGATAACTCTTCCGGCAGCGAAATGCGTGCCGTTTGTATCGATTGGCGCGCCCCGCGCAGATTCCATGTCGGCACGGGTCACTCAGAACCCACTACGGATGCCGGATATACGACTGCCAGTGATCTACCCGGGAAAACCAGACTATCGGTCAGTCTTGATTTTGGGGGGAGTCCATATACGACTGGTTAGAGCTCACTTTCGCACCCCACGCTCATAGGTGTGATTGAGGCAAAAGGCTGACCCAAGAAGGGCCAAACTGACGCAGCCGGCGCAGATGCACTCATCGGACCCAAGACCAGTTCGACTCTCCAGCAGAAGCTGCTTCTCTAGCGCCGAAGAGTCGAATGACTCCCAGCCACCAAGTTCATCGATTTGGACGAGGTAGCGCTGTTGGAACTTGTCTTCAGCGTCAAGGCGCCAGTGTGTTCCGTCCTCGACCCGGCGATACAGCTCATACCAATTCTTGCGATCGACGAGCTCGAGCTCGCGCATGACATTTCTCGCCGCGGCAGTGCCCGAGTTGAAATAGCTTGCGCGTGGCCAATTGTTGGGCATGTGAGCTCTAACGTAGAGTTGAGGCGCCTGCGCGGCTTTTCGCGCAGGTCGCCTCGAACGCAGGGTTAGAGATACT
This sequence comes from Methyloversatilis universalis EHg5, assembly GCF_000378945.1. Taxonomy (GTDB): domain Bacteria; phylum Pseudomonadota; class Gammaproteobacteria; order Burkholderiales; family Rhodocyclaceae; genus Methyloversatilis; species Methyloversatilis universalis_A. Next base: position 3,322,273 of record NZ_KB900539.1, read on the forward strand.
ATTCCGCATGGGTACTGGCTGGCACGGAAGATAGCCCATATGTAAGTTCGCTAGACATCGCGAGTGCTACGTTTTCGACATATTTGGCGTCTGCTTTCCATACCTTTGGATTACTTGCAGAAAGGAGCGCATCGATTGCCTTCCTGGTTTCCGGGCCGAAGATTGCCTTTGCCATCGTAATAACAGTGATGTACTCGGCCTTAAGCGCGCTGTATTTCTCAGTTTCTTGAATTCCGCTAGGGAAACACTGATTTAACCCCGTCCCCGTAGAATGCCCAAGTCATCCCGATACGCTCAACCCTCCCGATGAAACAGCAAACCAGCTTCGCCGATCTCGAGTACTCGGCGCGCCGCAAGCCGACGCGGCGGGAGAAGTTTCTGACCGACCTGGATCGTCTGGTGCCGTGGTCGCAGCTGGTGGCATTGATCGAGCCGCACTACTACCGCGGCGAGCGCGGTCGTCCGCCGGTCGGGCTGGAAACGATGCTGCGCATGTATCTGTGCCAGAACTGCCTGGGCCTGTCGGACGAAGGAATTGAAGATGCCATCGTCGACAGCATCGCGGTGCGTCGCTTCGTGGGCATCGACCTGATCGAGCGTCAGGCACCCGATGCCACCACGCTGCTGAAATTTCGCCGCCTGCTCGAACGTCACGAGATGCCGGTGCGCATCTTCGCGCTGATCCGCGAACAGCTCGGTCAGCAAGGGCTGATCCTGCGCGAAGGCACGATCGTCGACGCCACCTTGATCGCTGCGCCCCCCTCGACGAAGAACAAGGAGGGCGAGCGCGACCCCGACATGCACCAGACGAAGAAGGGCAAGCAGTGGTATTTCGGCATGAAAGCGCATATCGGTACGGATGCGCACACCGGCATCGTTCATTCGCTTGCCGCCACGGCGGCGAACGCGTCCGACGTGAGCCAGACGCACAAGCTGCTGCATGGTGAGGAGAAGCACGTGCATGCCGACGCTGGTTACCAGGGTGCAGGCAAGCGTCCCGAACTGAAAGACTGCCCGGCCGAATTCGTGATCGCACGCCGGCGTACGACTTACAAGAGGCTGGACAAGACGGACCCGAGACGCCAACTCATCGAGCAGGCGGAGCACGCCAAGGCGAGCATCCGCTCGAAGGTCGAGCACGCGTTCCATGTGGTGAAGAACCTGTTCCGGCATCGCAAGTGCCGCTACAAGGGTCTGGCGAAGAACGCGGCGCAGTTGCATGTGCTGTTCGCGATGGCGAATCTGGTGCTGTCGCAGAGAAGTCTGTGCGCGCCCTACAGGACAGGTGCGTCCTGAGGGCGAGAAATCGGGGCGATGAACCCCGAAAGGGCCTCGGGTCGATGATTCGGGGCTGAAAAAGAGCCGAAATTCGATGTCATGACGATGCGAATTTCGGAGTTGCTGCCTCACGGACGAAAAATCCCGGAAGGGTGGCTTTGATCAGCGTTTCCCTAGCAATCTTCTTCGTAGCTTCAGCAGCATTTTTCGTCTTAACGGAATTTTGAAGGTCAAGGAGATGAAGCTGCTCATTCATATCAAGGGAGTTCAGGATGATGTCTTTTTGGCTGATTTGGATGAAACGCTCCATCAACGTGAATCGCTTGTCCAATAGGTCCTTTTGAACTCCAAAGTACTTCTCACTCTTGAAGGCAATTTCCTGCTGTGTTGCCGCAAGCTTGGACCCGAGAAGGGTTGTACCAGCCGCGATGAAGCCGCCAAACAATGCGATAAGTAGTTGCTTCCAAATTGAATCGCCAGCAGAAACATTTTCGGATTTAGCTGGCGACTCCTGATTGTCAGTTGGGTTTGTACGCTGTTGTTGATGTGGACGTGCCATGGGTATCTCTAACGTGAGGTGGACGACATATTCGTCCAATAAGACGGACGCTGTCCGGATAAGCGAACAAACCGGAAAACGGATTTCACATGCATTTCAACGAGCTCCGCTCGACACGACGTTTACTCACGCTACGAAAAAAGCACTGAAACCGGACACCCGCCCACCGGCGCCCGCAGCCCCAGGAAATTCCATTCAATTATGCACGGAATGTATAAGCAAGCGGCGGTGGCGCAGACGCCCTACTTGAACGAGAACACGTACCGCACATCCACCGCCTGTTCGGTGCCGGTGCTGCCGATCAGCGCGAGGTGGCGGGTGAGGTTCCAGGTGAGCTTGACGATGCTGGTGGCGCCGGCCACGCCCTGTTCGTAGGTGAGCAGGGCGTTCGATGACAGGCGCTTGCCGACGCTGACGACCTGGCCGCCGACGGTGCTGGTGCTGCTGGATGAACTGACCACCTGGCTGCGCGGACCGGTGCTGGTGCTGCTCTGGGTGAGCGCGATCTGGTCCAGGCCCAGGGCCTGGGCGAGCGAGCCGGTGACGCCTTCGCCCTCGCCGCCGAGCAGCGCGCTGGCGGCGGTGGCGAGCAGCGACAGGTCGGAGCCGCCGGCGCGGTCCTGACCTCGGCCGAGCACGATCCACGACAGCTTTTCGCTGTCCGGCATGGCGGAGTCGGACACCAGCCGCACGCGCGGCTTCTGCACGGTGCCGCTGACCTCGACGCCGGCCTGCACCGGCAGATTGGGCCGAATGGCGCGCACATTGAGGCCAGGGTTGGACACCGAGCCCTGGAAGCTGATGATGCCGCGTTCGATCACCAGGTCCTGCCCGTAGGCGCGGTAGCGGCCGTCGGCGGTGCGGATGTTGCCGGTGGCGCGCAGGCCTCGGCCTTCATCGCGCAGGGCGAGCTGGCCGGCGAGCCGGGTGTCCAGCCCGCGCCCCTTGAAGTAGAGCCGCTCGCCGAGGTCGATGTCGATGGCCAGCCCGAGCGGCGGGCCGGCCGGCTCGTCGACCGTGCGGCCCTTGACCACCACGTCATCCCCCAGCGCAGGGGCGGACTGTTCGGGCACGGTAAAGAGGCCGGCGTCGGCCTTGAGCCCGAGCTGCAGCTTCAGCCCGTCCTTCGCCGAGCCGCGCAGCCGGCCGTCGCCGGACAGCATGAGCCACTGTTCGCCGCCCTGCAGCGGCACGAAGCGGCGGATGTCCAGTTCGATGTCGGCGGCGGTGGTGGCGAGCGCGACACTGCCCCGGGCCGACAGCCGGCCCGGTTGGCGCGTGAGCGCGCTGCCGCCGAGTCGCGCGTCGGGCGGCGGACGGCGGTTGTCGCTTTCGAAGCTGAGCGACTGCAGCGTGAGCCGGTCGCCGTCGAACTGGGCGCGCAGGCTGCCGCGCTCCAGCCGCACGCCGGCGTCGACCAGCGCGAAGGCGAGCGCGTCGCCATCGACCCGGCCGGACAGGCGCGGCGTGCGCAGCGTGCCGGCCAGCGTGACGTCGCCATTCATGCGGCCGGCGGTGCTCATGTCCAGCCGCAGCGTGCGGCCTATCCAGGCCAGCGAAGGCACGGCCAGCGTGGCCTTGCCACCCACCGGTGCGTCGAGGTCGGGCAGCCACAGGCTGCCTTCACGGCGCAGCGGCAAGGCAATTTCCGCCTTCATTTCGCCGATGTCCGGCCCGGCCAGCACCGCCTGCACATTCGCACCGCGACCGGCCAGCCGTGCATCGACCCGTGCCGCCGACAGCGCCAGCTCCGCCCGGGTGTCGCCGGACACCACCACGTCACCGGCCTCGCGGAACAGCGCCAGCGTGCCCTCCACCCGCTCGTCGCCGGCCAGCAGTGCGGACAGCGACCAGTCGGCGCCGAGCTTCAGCGGCGCACGCACCGCGATGCCGGCGGCGCGGTCGCGCCACACCAGCCGCAGCGGCACGCCGCGGGCACGGCCGACGGCTTCGATGCGCTCGGGTGTCCAGGCGGTGCGCGCCAGCGTCAGTTCGCCGCCGCCGGTCAGCGCGAAGCCGGCGCCTTCCAGCGTGACCGCCTGCGGCGAAGCCGCGAGCCGCGCCGGTGCGCCCAGCGTGGCACTCAGTTCGGACGACAGTACCAGCGCCAGCCGGTCCAGCGTGCCGGACCACGCCGGGCCGGTGGCGTCGCTGCCTGCAGACAGCCCGCCGCGGGCGGCGAGTTTCAGCGAGGGCTTGACCGGCGTGTCGCCGCGCTCGGCCGGCGGTGCGGCGGCCAGCACATCCAGCGTGAGCGCATGGGCGGCGCGGGTGCCGGTGAGGTCGGCCTTCAGGCGCTCGACCGACTGCGGCAGCTGCGGCGCGCGCAGATCGGCCGCGTCGAGCGACAGCGTCATGCGGCCCTCGGCGCCCGGCGCCAGTTCGGCGGCCAGGTCTGCGCTGGCCACACTGCCGAGGCTGCCCAGCGAAAGCGCGCGCGCGGCGAGCGTCATGCGGCCATTGGGTGCAGCCAGCGTGCCTTCGAGCCGGCCGCTGCCGCTGAGGCTGCCGGCCAGCGTCTGCCCGGTGAATGATTTGAGCGCGCCGAGGCGGCGGGCGTCGAGCGTCCAGTCCAGCGCGTCCTGTGCGCCACCCGACTTGTTTCCGCCATTGCTCCCACCAAACGCGCCCTGCGCGGTCAGCGTGTTGCCGCCCCAGTCCAGCGCGATGTCGACGCCGGACAGCCGCTGCCCCTGCAGCCGCGCGCGAGCGCGGCCGGCCAGCGGCTCACCCGCCAGCACGCTGGGTTCGATGTCGACCGCGGCCTGCAGATCGGGCTGCGGGCGCAGGCGGCCGGCGGCGTCGAAGCGGGCCGACAGCTTCGCGGCCGGCGCCTTCACGAAGGCGGACGGATCGAACTGCTGCAGCCGGCCTTCGGCCTTGAACGCCAGCGTGTCGTCCAGCGCCAGCGTGCCGCTCAGGGTGGCTTCGGCGCCCCGGGCGGCCAGCCGGGCCGACGCCAGCGTGAGCTGGCTGCCGTCCACCGCGCCCTCGGCCTTCAGTGCGAGCCGGCTGCTGCCGCGGTCGTCCAGCGTGAGTTCGAACTGCTGCCGGGTGTCCGACGCCTGCACCGCCACCTTGCCACCGATGCGGGTGCGCAGGCCCTGCCGGTGCAGCGCGGCGGTGTCGATGTCGTGCAGCGTGAGCAGCGCTTCGAGCGGCAGCGTGCCGGCGCGCCGCCAGCCCACATCACCCCGGATGCCGCCCCCGCCGGCGAGCGCGATCGCCAGTCCGCGCAGGTCGACCGCCTCCGGTGCGGCTTCGATGTCGGCGGCGACCGAGGTGACCGGCGCCCGGCCCTGGTCGATGCGGCCGGGCTCGGCGTTGCGTGCCTCGATACGGCCGACCAGCGGCGTGGGCGTGTCGCCGCGCGGCGCGAGCTCGGCATTCACCGTCCAGCGGCCGGCCGGCGCCGCCGGGTGCAGGCTGTGCGGGTCGAAGGCGTCGAGCGCCAGCGCAGCCGATTGCAGCGGCTGAACGGCAAAGGGTCGCGCCGCCACCCGGGCGCTGCCACTCAGACCGTGGCCCTGCGCGGTGAGCGCGACGTCGGTGCGCTCGGCCAGCGTGCCGCCCAGCACCGCCTCGACCGCGTACTGCTCGGCCTTCAGCGCCAGCCGGCCCTGCAGCGGGAAGGGCGCGCTGCCCTTGAGGCCTGCTTCGCCACTCAATGCGCCCCAGGGCGTGGCGAGCGACAGTTCGCCGACGCGGTGAGCGCTGCCGTCGGAATCGACAGAGAGCTGCAGCGGGCCGAGCTTCAGCGCCTCGGCGGCCGGCGCACCGTAACTGCCAACCTCGATGCGGCCGACATCGATCCGGGCCTGCAGCGCCAGCGGCAGTTCGAGGCTGGCCGGCGTGGTCGGCGGCGCGTCGCTGGGCGATGTGGCGACGCGCAGCACATCCGCCGCCAGCCGGTCGATCACCAGCCGGCCGCGCAGCAGTGCGGACGGTTGCCAGTCGAGCGCCAGCGCGCTCAGTTCGATGCGGGTGCTGCCGTCGTCATGCAGCACGCGCGACAGGCGCGGCGATGACAGCAGGCTGCCGGAGGCGACCTCGATCTGCAGGCCGCTCACCGCGCGCCCGGCCACCGCCGCCACCGTACGCAGACCGGTTTCGGTGGCGAGCAGCCCCCAGCCCGCGGCAAAAGGCAGCGCGAGCAGCGCCAGATCGGTCAGCGCGAGCCCGAACAGCCGGGGCCGCCGGCGCTTCGCGGCGTCCGGCGATGCGGGAGACGGGGCAGCCGGCGGTTCGGGCGGTGAGCTGGGCAGTGAGGTGGGCGGAAGCGGTTCAGTCATCGGTCATGAAACGGAGTCCAGCGGATACCCGGAGGCTGACCACCTCCGGGCCGGTGGGTTCGCCACCTCAGCTTTCGCGCATCGAGCGGCGGGTGACGTTGATGACCGGATCGAGCAGATAGTCGAGCATGCCGCGCTCGCGGGTGCGCAGAAAGGCCTCGACCGGCATGCCCGGCTCCACCCGCTCGACCGGCTTGCGATCGAGCTGCACATGCACGACGTAATAGGGCATGCCACGAGCGGAATCGACCAGCCGGTCGGCCGACACGTAGATGACCCGCCCGGGCATGAGCGGCGTGGTGCGCGCGTTGTAGGCGGACAGCCGCACTTCGGCCGGCTGGCCGGCATGCACCTCTTCCACGTCCTGCGGCGCAACGCGCAGCTCGACGATGAGGGCGCCGGCCTCGGGCACGATGTCCACGATGGGTTCGCCCGGCCTCACCACGCCACCGACCGTGTGCACCTGCAGATTCACCGCGCGGCCGGCCACCGGCGCCACCACCTCCTTGCGCCGCTGGCTGTCCTGCGCCGGATGCAGGCGCGCCTGCAGATCGAGCAGCTTGCGGCCGGACAGCTGAGCTTCGTCGGTGGCGCGCTGCACGAATTCGGCGCGCACCTGGGTGCGGCGCAGCCGGAAGTCACCGATGTTCTGCCGCGTGCGTGACAGCATGGCCTGATGCTCGGCCATGTCGGCTTCGCGCACCGCGAGGTTGCTGCGCAGTTCAAGCAGCCGGGTGTGCTGGATGAATTTCTGCTCGGCCAGCTTTTCCGACGCCTGCAGCTGTTCGCGCAGCGCGGCCACCGCGCGCTGGTCGGCCTCGACCTGGCGCTGTACCTCGCCCGCTTCGCGCTCGGCTTCGCCGGCCTGGGCTTCGAGCAGCGAAAGCTGTTCGCGCAGATTGCTGCGGCGGGTCTGGAACAGCCGCTGTTCGCCCTCGATCAGGCTGCGGTAGCGCGGCGATGCCGCCTGCGCGGTGAGGTCCTGCGGCAACGCGAGCGCGGGCAGTTCGCGCTTTTCCGATTCCAGCCGCGCCAGCGTCAGGCGCTCGGCCACGATTTCGTTCTGCAGCGCATCGACCGAGGCGTCCACCCGGGCGTCGCCCAGCACCAGCAGCACCTGACCGGCCTGCACCACGTCGCCGTCGGCCACCTTAAGTTCGGCCACGATGCCGCCTTCGAGGTGCTGGACGGTCTTGCGCTCGCCCGACACCCTCACCTCGCCGGCCGCCACCACCGCACCGGACACCGGCGCCAGTTCGGCCCAGACCAGCATGGCAGCCAGCGTGCCGGCGATCACCCACAGGCCGGCGCGCACCACGCGCTCGCGGGCCAGGCCGGGCAGACCCGCATCAAGCTCGATGGCCATGGCCGCCTCCTCCGATCTGAGCCGGCCGCTCGCCCACCGCAGCAACCTTGGCACCGCGGGCGAAACGGGCGGCGATGTCGGCGTAGTCGCCGAACTGTTCGACCATGCCCTCGCGCAGCACCAGCAGCTTGTCCATGCCCTGCAGCATGCGCGGCCGGTGCGCGACCACCACCACGGTGAGGCCGCGCTCGCGCAGCCGCGCCAGCATGTCGACCAGCGCGTCTTCGCCTTCGGCGTCGAGGTTGGCGTTCGGTTCGTCCAGCAGCACCAGCGCCGGCTGGCCGTACAGCGCCCGAGCGATGCCCACCCGGGCGCGCTGGCCGGCGGACAGCTGGGCGCCGCCCTCACCCACCTCGGTGTCGTAGCCCTGCGGCAGACGCAGGATGAGATCGTGCGCGCCGCACAGCTGGGCGGCGGCGATCACCGCGTCGGCGTCCGGCTGCGGCTGCATGCGCGCGATGTTCTCGGCCACCGTGCCGGGGAACAGTTCGACGTTCTGCGGCAGGTAGCCGATGGCGGCACCCAGCGTGTCGGCCGGGTAGTCCTGCAGGCGCGCTCCGTCGAGCCGCACCGCGCCGCCGGCCGGTGTCCAGATACCGGCCAGCAGACGCAGCAGCGCGGTCTTGCCGGCGCCGCTGGGGCCGATCACCGCCATCTGCTGGCCGGGCTGCAGCGCGCAATTCACGCCGCGCAGCAGCACGCGCGGACCGGCGGTCATGGACAGCGCCTCGACCTCCAGCCGGCCGGTCGGTTTCGGCAGCGGATGCGGCTCGCGCACCTGATCGCTGCCGTCGAGCAGCACGGACAGGCGGTCCACCGCCTCGATGAATTCGAACAGACCGCGCCAGCTCGACACGATGGCTTCGACCGGCGCCAGCGCGCGCGCCAGCACCAGGGTGCCGGCCATCATGACGCCGGAGCCGAGGTCGCCGGTCACCACCAGCCAGGCACCGCAGCCCAGCATGAGCACCTGCAGGTACTGCCGCACGAAACGGGTGAGGCCGGTCCAGGGGGCGCCGGCCGCCTGCGAGGCGGCAGCGGTGCGCAGCACCTGGTCGTTCAGTGCGCTCCAGCGGCGGCCGAGGTCGGCCGACATGCCCATGGCGCGCACCGCGTCGGCATTGCGCACCGAGGCGTCCATGAACTGCGACGACGCGCGACCGGCCCGCGCCGACACCTCGTTGTAGTGACGGGTGACCCGGCTGTTGAGCCAGGCACAGGCCAGCAGCACCAGCGCGCCGGCGGTGGCCAGCACGCCCAGCAGCGGGTGGAACACGAAGATGAGCAGCAGGAAGAGCGGCGCCCACGGTGCATCGAACAGCGCGATGACGCCAGGGCCGGTGAGGAAGCCGCGCACCGTAGCGACGTCGCGGATGCACTGGGTCTGCGCCGCATGGCCGGGCGAACCGGCCACCGCGAACAGCCGGGTCACCACCTGCGGGCCGAGCGCGCGGTCCAGCCCGAAGGCGCAGGACATGAGCAGGCGCGCCCGCACCTGATCGAGCAGGGTCATGCCGACCAGCGCGATGGTGGTGACCAGCGTGAGCATGACCAGCGTGGGCACGCTGTGGCTGGCGAACACGCGGTCGAACACTTCCAGCGTGTAGAAGGGCAGCGCCAGCACGAGCACGTTCAGCACCAGACTGAACACGGCCGCCCAGAACAGATGGCGGCGGCAGGCCTGAATGAAGGCGTTCATGCGGTGATCTCGGGCATGTCGCAGGAATGGGGCTGGCAGGGAGGGACTGCCACCGGTTCTCGGGGCTGCCATCTTCGCACTGCTTGCCCGGATTGCATCAAGCAATCCGTCCCGAAGTCAGCGCGAAAGCGGGGCGGAGAAGGCGCATGCGGGGGCTCATGAAAGGGATCAGAACGCGATCGACAGCGAAAAATGCGGCCGCCACTGCCGTTCGCGCTCGCCGTAGGCCAGATCGAAGGCGATCGGGCCGGCCGGCGAGCGCCAGCGCACGCCGGCGCCGGCGCCCCAGGCCGGATTGAAGTCCTTGCGGCTGTCGGCGGCATCGCCGGCATCGACGAACACCGCCGCACCCCACTGATCCCAGCCCCAGTGCACGTATTCGACGCTGGCCACGCCGAGCGCGCGGCCACCGACGATGGCACTGCCCTGACGCACGCCCAGTTCGAGGTAGTCGTAGCCACGCACCGTGGTCGCGCCGCCGGTGCGGAACAGGAAGTCCTGCGGCAGTGATCCGGTGGCGCCGCCGGTCAGGCCGGCTTCGCCGCGCAGGATGAGCTGGTCGCGCCGGCCGACCGGAATGAACCACTGCGCCTTCAGATAGCCGCGCAGGAAGTTGGCGTCGGACAGCACGCCCTTGAGGCCACCGCCGATCTGGGCATTGAGCACCCAGCCGTCGTGCGGATTGAACAGGTCATCCACCCGCCGCCAGGTCCAGGAGGTGTTGGCGGCCAGCGACTGCTGGGTGCTCTGCACCAGCCCGTCGATCTCACGCTGTTCGCGCTGCAGCGACAGCGAGTGGCGGATTTCGATGTCGCCGCGCAGCCGCGCGCGCACCACGCCAACGCCGACGCGCTTGGTAATCAGGTCCTGGATGTCGGCGTTCTCGGCCAGCACGCCGAAGCTGTCGCGGTAGCCATCGGCGTGCGGCGGCAGCATCACGTCGGCAAAGGCGATCTGGCGCAGCTGTTCCAGCCGCACCGCACTGTTCAGCAGCCAGGACTGGCCGAACAGATTGTTGTCGGACCAGCCGACCTCGCCGCGATAGCCGGTATTGCTGCTCAGGCCGGCGCCGAAAGACAGCCGGCGCGACGGCGCCTCGGTCACCGCCACCCGCACCGGCGTGGCGCCGGCGCGCGTCGGGTCCGGGTCGGCCAGAATCTGCACCGAACTGAAATAGGGCGACGCCAGCAGCGCGCGCTCGAAAGCCAGCACCGCTTCGGTCGAATACGGATCGCCGGCCCGGATCGTGGCGTAGCGCTTCACCAGGTCGAGGTCGTGCAGCGCCAGCCCGGTGGCTTCGATGTCGCCGAAACGGAAGGCCGGGCCGCTGTCCAGCGCCACCGTCAGTTCGGCGCGGGCGCTGTCCGGGTCGATGTCGGCCCGGCTGTCGGCGATCACGCCAGAGGCGTAGTCGCGCGCGGTCAGCTCTTCCAGCAGCACCTGTTTGGCGGCGGACCAGTCGGCCTGACGGAAGGGCTCGCCGGCCGGCAGCCGCCAGCCCGCTCGCAGGGCCTCGCGCCGTTCGGCCTGTTCGCGCCGCTCGCCGGCCAGTTCGCCGCTGAATTCGATATTTACTGCGGCGATGGTGGTGCGCACGCCCGGCTCGATGCGCAGCACGGGTGGCGTGCCGACGACGTCGAACTGCGGGCTGAACCAGCCTTCGGTCGCCAGCAGTTCGGTGATTTCGCGGCGCACCCGGCGCAGCGTTCGCCGCTCGGCGCGCTCGTCGTCCAGCGGCTCGCGCAGTTCAAGCGAACGGGCGTGGCGCTCCAGCATTTCGAGCACCGGACCGGGCAGGTCCGGTGCCTCGATCACCAGCCGGCCGTGATCGACCGCCAGCGGCGCCTCCGGCAGCGGCAGATCGCCGCTGTCGGCTGCGTCGGGGACGTCTTCAGGGTCGACCGCCTCCTGCCCGTGCGCCGGCAGTCCGGCACCCAGCAGGCAGGCCAGCAGGAGAGGGAGCAGCGTCGGGCGCAATCAGCCCGCGCTCAGCAGCTCGACCTCGAACACCAGCGTCGCGTTCGGCGGAATGACACCGCCTGCACCGCGACGGCCGTAGCCCAGGTGGGCCGGAATGGTGAGCTTGCGCACGCCACCTTCCTTCATGCCGACCACGCCTTCGTCCCAGCCGCGGATGACCTGACCGCCACCGAGGTGGAAGCTGAAGGGCTGCTTGCGGTCCTTGCTCGAATCGAACTTGCGGCCGTCGGTCAGCCAGCCGGTGTAATGCACCGTAACGCGCTGACCCGGCTGCGCTTCCTTGCCAGTGCCCGGGGTTACGTCCTCGATCACCAGTTCGCCGTCGTTGCGCACCACCGCCAGCAGCTCAACCTCGAACACCAGCGTGGCATTCGGCGGAATGACGCCGCCGGCACCGCGCTCGCCATAACCCAGCTGCGGCGGAATGGTGAGCTTGCGCACGCCGCCTTCCTTCATGCCGGCCACGCCTTCGTCCCAGCCGCGGATCACCTGCCCGGCGCCGAGCTGGAAGCTGAAGGGGTCGTTGCGGTCCTTGCTCGAATCGAACTTGCGGCCGTCGGTCAGCCAGCCGGTGTAATGGACGCTGACTTCCTGGCCCGCGGCCGCTTCGTGGCCGGTGCCCGGCGTGGTGTCTTCGTAGACGAGGCCGCTTTCGGTGGTGATGGCAGTCATGGTTCAGACCTGTTGAGGTTAAAGGTCGGCAGTTTACCCAGCCACAGGCGGTCTGGACGCTCTTGCAGGACAAACAGCGCATCCGGCGGCCCGGACGCGGCGCCGGCCACGGGCATTTTCCACGCGCACCGGCGGGCGGATCCGGGCAAGCCGAGGGCGTGTGGACGGGCGGTGGCCGCGATACGGAAAGGGCCGGCCGCGCCAACTGCGCGCCGCGGCGCGGGGCACGCCCGCAGGCCATGTCGTAAGGATATGCAGGGCGGTCGCCGGACGGCTTTACCGATGAGACAGATGACTCGCACTGCAACATGCAGGCGGGGCGCAAACCTTGTATCTTGCGACGCGTTTTCCCGTCCCATAAACCGTGCCGGAATCTTCGCTAATGCTCTCCCAGGAAGCCCTCCAGGACTGGCGCAGCCTCGCGCTGCGCGTGGAAGAAGAAGTGCGCCGCGCCGTCGTCGGTCAGGACGACACGCTGCGCCTGATCAATGTCGCGCTGTTCGCCCGCGGCCACGTGCTGCTCGAAGGCGATGTCGGCGTCGGCAAGACCACGGTGCTGCGCGCCTTCGCGCGCGCCATCGGCGGTGACTTCGAGCGCGTCGAAGGCACGGTGGACCTGATGCCGAATGACCTCGTCTATCACACCTATGTAGACAGCGAGGGCAAGCCGCGCATCGAGCCGGGCCCGCTGCTGCGCCATGGCGAGCGGCTCACCACCTTCTTCTTCAACGAAATCAACCGCGCCCGCCCGCAGGTGCAGTCGCTGCTGCTGCGCGCGATGGCCGAACGCACGCTGTCGGCCTTCAACCGCGAATACAGCTTCCCGCACATGACTGTGTTCGCCGACCGCAACCGGGTGGAGAAGGAAGAAACCTTCGAACTGGCTTCCGCCGCGCGCGACCGCTTCATGTTCGAACTGCGCATGCTGACGCCGTCGGACGACGACACCCGTCGCGCGCTGGTGTTCGACCCGCGCTTCCACGACACCGACGCGCTGATCGACACCGTGACGCCGGGCGTGGTCGACTGGTTGCAGATGAACACCATAGGCGCCGCCATCCAGCGCGCGGTCAGCGCGTCGGACGCGCTGCAGCGCTACGCGATGGACATCTGGGCCGCCACCAGCAATCCGTTGAAATACGGCCTGCAGATCGAGGGCGTCGACATGTCGCGCCTCATCCTCGCTGGCGCCAGCCCGCGCGGCATGGGCATGCTGATGCGCGCCGCACGCGTGGTGGCCTGGTTCAGCGGCCGCGATTACCTGACGCCGGAAGACATCCGCGCGGTACTGCCCTCGACGCTGGTGCATCGCGTGTTCTTCACGCCGGTCTACGAACTGCGCCGCGCCGAACTGGCCGACGCGCTGATCGAACAGATGCTGGAGCGGGTCGCCACGCCCTGAACACGGCTGCCGCCATGAGCTTCCAGCGCGATTTCCATTACCGCATTCCGATGCGGGTCGGCGGCCAGCGCCCGGGCGCCCACCGCAGCTCGACCACCGGCAGCGGCCAGGAATTCATTGCCCACCAGACGCTGTTCGACCGGCCGGACCCGCGCCGGCTCGACCTGCGCGCCAGCATCCGCGACCCGGAAGGCCGCTGGCTGGTGCGGGTGAACCGGCAGCGCGCCGGCATTCCGGTCTATCTGGTGGCCGACGTGTCGGCCTCGATGGCTTTCGGTTCGTCCGACACCAAGCTGGCGCGGCTGGCGCAGTTCGCGCTGTCGCTGGGCGATTCGGTGTTCCGCACCGGCGACGCGCTGGGCATGCTGGGCTACGACGGCAGGGAGCGCACCGACCTCATGCTGGCGCCCATGCATTCGCGCGGTGCCGGCGTCATGATGTCCGAAGCGCTCGGCCGCGCCCGCGCCGACCAGGCCTCGACCGACGGTGTGCTTGAAGCGTGTGCCCGCATCGCCGGCAAGCAGGCGCTGGTGTTCCTCGCCTCAGACTTCCACGCGCCGCTGGCCCAGACCTCGGCCGCACTCGATCTGCTGTCGCACGCCTATGTCGTGCCCATGGTGATCTGGGACGAAGCCGAACCGCGCGCCCCCGATGGCGAAGGTCTGCTCGCGCTGCGCGACATCGAAACCGGCCGCCGGCGCGGCCTGTGGCTGCGGCCGCAGATCCGCCGCCGGTGGGAGGACGCGTTCGCGCAGCGGCGCGAAGCGCTGGACAAGATGTTTTCGGCGCGCGGTACCCGCCCCTTCTACATGACCGGCCGCTTCGATGCCGACGCGCTGTCACGCTATTTTTTCGAGGCTGTCTGACATGAAACCGCTGCCCGCACTCCGGCTTCTGGGCACGCTGCTGGCGCTGGCCTGCACGCTGCCGGCCGGCGCCCAGGACACCAGACCGGCCGATGCCGCCCCCGCTCCAGTCGCTGATGCACCGCCCCAGCCCACCGGCCCGGTCATTCCGCCGCAGACCGATCTGAGCAAGCCGGCCGGCTCCAGCGACGAAGCGCCCGCCGCCGCGCCAGCCACACCGGACATGCCCGTCGCGCCGGCCACACCGGTGCTGGCGGCGATCACGCCGGAGGTGATCGCACCGCGCCCGTTCGGCTACGTGATCGGCGACATGGTGGAGCAGCGCATCGCCCTCGACCATGATGGCGCACCGATCGAACCGGCCACGCTGCCGCCGCTCGAACGCGCCGGCAACTGGTTCGAGCGGCGCGACGCACGCATCGAACAGGACGCCTCCGGCCGCCGCTGGCTGGTGATCGATTACCAGATCATCAATGTGCCGGACGAACTGCGTGCGCTCGAACTGCCGGCGCTCGACCTCGAACTGACCGATGGCAAGCGCCGGCTGCAGACCACGCCGCTGCCGGTAACCGTGGCGCCGCTGACACCTGAAGTGGTGCTGGCGCGCGCCGGGCTGGAAGCGATGCGCCCTGACCTGCCGGCGCCGCACATCGACCCCGCACCGTTCGAGCGCGGCCTGCACGCGGCGCTGAGCGCCGGCGCCGCGCTGGTCGGCCTGTGGCTGCTGCTGGCGCTGCTGCGCCAGCTCGCCGCCCGCCGCCGCCTGCCTTTCTCACGCGCCCAGCGCGAGCTCAGCCGGCTGGACAGCGGCTCGCCCGACAGCTGGCGACGGCTGCACCGCGCGCTGGACGACACCGCCGGTCAGGTGGTGCGCGACGGCAATCTGTCTGTGCTGCTGGCGCGCGCGCCCTGGCTGGCGCCACTCGAAGCCGATCTGCGCCGCTTCTTCGAAGCCTCGCAGGTTCGTTTCTTCGCCGATCGCCCGGCCGGCGACGTGGATCCGCGCAGCCTCTGCGCCCGCGCCGCAAAGCTGGAACGCCGGGCGCTTGCATGAAAAGGGCCCCCACGCTCACTGCGTTCGCTGCTCCCCGAGGGGGCTGCACTCGCCCTTGGGACGGTCCGGCGGAGGTCGAGACGTGAATGGATTCACTCTGAATCTGTGGCCGGGCGCGCTTGAACTGGGTGCGCCGTGGTGGCTGCTGTTGCTGCTGCTGGCGCTGCTGCCGCTGTGGCCGCGCCGGCGCCATACGCTGGATTACGCCTGCATCGACTGGCTGCCGGCGGACCCGCTGGGCAATGCCCTGCTGCGCGCCGGCCGCATTGCTGCGGCAATTGCGATGGCGGCAGCGGTGTTCGGGCTGGCCGGGCTGGCGCAGCCGGCAACAGAGGTGCAGCGCACCGGCCGCGGCGCGGAAATCGTGATCGCGCTCGACCGCAGCCGCAGCATGGACGAGGCGCTGCTGCCCAAGGGGCGGCAGCCGTCGATCGACACCACGGCCGAAGCCAAGGGCAAGGTGGCGCGGCGCCTGCTCGCCGACTTCGCCGAACGGCGGCCGGACGACCGCTACTCGCTGCTGCTGTTCAGTTCGGCACCGATGCCGGTGGTGCCCTTCACCCAGCACGGCGACGTGGTGCAGGCCGGCATCCAGGCCGGCGGCATCGGCCGCGGACTGTCGGAAACCGACATCGGCCGCGCACTGCTGGCCGGCGCCGAACAGTTCGACCGTCGCGCCTACTCCGGCAGCCGCATCCTGTTGCTGGTGTCGGACGGCGGCGCGCAGATCGACGAAGCGATGCGCGAAAAGATACGGCGCGCACTGCAGCGCAACCGCATCGCGGTGTACTGGATTTTCATCCGCTCGGCGCTCAGCCCCGGTCTGAACGCCGACGCCGGCGACGGCAACATTCCGGAAGTGGCGCTGAACCAGTTCCTGAAATCGGCCGGTGTGCCCTATCAGGCCTTCGAGGCGGAAGACCCGGAGGCGGTGAAGGAAGCGGTGGCCGAAGTGGATCGCCAGCAAAACCTGCCGCTGGATTACGTTGAACGGATTCCCCGCCGGGACTTTTCCGGCTGGTGTTACGCGCTGGCCTTGCTCGCGGGCGCGGCGGCGCTGGCCTGCCGCCTGATTACGCGGCCGGCCTGGAAGGAGGAAGTGCAGTCATGAGGATGCGCAGTCTGTCGTCGCTGATCGCGGCGGGCATTGCAGTCAGCATCGCGGTTGCCGGCTGGGAGGGTTACCGCCTGTCCAGCGCCCGCGATTTCAACCGCCTGGTCGACAGCGGCGTTGATGCCGCCGCCACCCAGGGCAGCCCGGAAGCGGAGTTCGCACGGGCGCTGTCGCTGGCAGCGCACAACGACTATGACGGTGCGGTGCGAGCCTACAAGGAGCTGTCGCGCAATACCGACGGCGCGCTGCTGCAGGCGGTGCTGTACAACCTCGGCAACCTGCATCTGCGCGAGGCGCTGCAGTTCGGGCCGGAAAGCATCGGCAAATCGCTGCCGCTGGCCGAACTGTCCAAAACCAGCTATCGCGAACTGCTGCGCCTGAATCCGCAGCACTGGGACGCCAAGTACAACCTGGAGCGGGCGCTGCGGCTGGCGCCCGAACGGGAGGCCTCTGACGAGGAAGCGCCGCCGCTGCCGCAGAACAGCGAACGGGCGGTGACCACGATGAAGGCGTTCACGCTGGGCCTGCCATGATCGCGACCACGCGCCAGCTGCTGGCCCGGGCACGCAGCCCGCACTCGCGTCCGCTGGCCATCGCGGTCGCGCTGTTCGCACTCGCCGCGGTGCTGCCGCCGCTGCCGCTGCCCGGCCGCAGCTATACCCACATGATCGTGCTCGACATCACCCAGAGCATGAACACGCTGGACTATGAACTGGATGGCAAGCCGGTCGACCGGCTGACCTACGCCAAGCACAGTCTGGGTCAGGCGCTGCGCAGCCTGCCCTGCGGCTCCAGCGTCGGCTGGGGCGTGTTTTCGGAATACCGGCTGCTGGCGCTGATGACGCCGGTCGAGGTGTGCAGCAACTACCATGAGCTGCTGGCTACGCTGTCCAACATCGACGGTCAGATGTCCTGGGCCGGCGCCAGCGAAGTGTCCAAGGGGCTGTTTTCGTCGATCCGTGCGCTGAAGGATCTCGACCCGAAACCTTCGCTCATCTTCGTCACCGACGGACACGAGGCGCCGCCGCTGCACCCAAAACTGCGGCCGTCCTTTGACGGAGAACCGGGTGTAGTGAAGGGCCTCATCGTCGGCACCGGTGGGCCAACCCTCAGCCCCATCCCGAAGTTCGATCCGGACGGCCGGCCGCTCGGCGTGTGGCGGGCGGACGAGGTGGCACAGATCGACACCGCCACCCGCGGCCGTGCCGGCTCGTCCGGCAACAGCGAAGCCATGGTCGATGAAAGCGGCAACCAGATGGCGCAGGTGCAGAGCGCGGGCACCGAACACCTGTCCAGCCTCAAATCGGTCCATCTGCGCGACCTCGCTTCGCAGACCGGCATGAGCTACCACACGCTGGCCGATGCCGAAGGTCTGGCCAGCGCCATGACCGACGCTGATTTCGCCCGCACCCAGTCGGTACCGACCCGGGTGGGCTGGCTGCCTGCGCTGCTGGGCGTGCTCGCGCTCGCCTGGGCCTTCCGGCCGGATCACCTGCGCCGCCGCTGAGCCCCTCCCGCCAGCGGGCGCCCGGCCCGGTCCGGGATGCACTCCCGAAATCTCAGTGAAGTCATCCCGACATCAGGGCATCCGGCGCCCGGAACCGGGGATTCCCTCCCCTGCGTTGTATAAGTCCATAACCCGCACAAAGCCTGTTGCTTATGGGCTCTGCGGGCAGGTGGCCGGCGTGCCTGCGCCGGTCCGTCCGACGCAAAAGAGGAGAACACCATGTCCGCTCGAAAAACACTTCCACTCTGGATCGCAGCACTCGCACTGCCCGGCGCAGCGGTCGCCAACGCCGATCTGGCGAAACTGATCAAGGATCCGAAGAACTGGGCCATGCAGGCCGGCAACTTCGAGAACCAGCGCTACAGCACGCTGAACCAGATCAACAAGTCGAACGTGAAGAACATGAAGGTGGCCTGGACCTTCTCGACCGGCGTGCTGCGCGGTCACGAGGGCGGCCCGCTGGTGATCGGCGGCATGCTGTTCGTGCATACGCCCTTCCCCAACAAGGTGTTCGCGATCGATCTCGAAACCCAGAAGATCAAGTGGAAGTACGAACCGAAGCAGGATCCGACCGTGATTCCGGTCATGTGCTGCGACACGGTGAACCGCGGCCTGGCTTACGCCGAAGGCAAGATCCTGCTGCAGCAGGCGGATACGGTGCTGGTCGCGCTGGACGCCAAGACCGGCAAGAAGCTGTGGGACGTGAAGAACGGCGACCCGAAGATCGGTGAAACCAACACCCAGGCGCCGCACGTGTTCAAGGACAAGGTGATCACCGGCATTTCCGGCGGCGAATTCGGCGTGCGCGGCCGCGTGACCGCCTATGACCTGAACACCGGCAAGATGGTGTGGAAGGGCTACTCGACCGGCCCCGACGCCGAAATGCTGATGGATCCGGACAAGACCATGACCTGGACCAACGGCAAGATGGCGCCGGTGGGCAAGGATTCGTCACTCAAGTCCTGGCAGGGCGACCAGTGGAAGATCGGCGGCGGCTCGACCTGGGGCTGGTATTCCTACGACCCGCAGGAAAACCTGATGTATTACGGTTCGGGCAACCCCTCGACCTGGAACCCGTCGCAGCGTCCGGGCGACAACAAGTGGTCCATGACCCTGTGGGCACGTGATGTCGACAACGGCAAGGTCCGCTGGGTCTACCAGATGACCCCGCACGACGAGTGGGATTTCGACGGGGTGAATGAAATCATCCTTGCCGACGTCGACGTGAAGGGCAAGAAACGCAAGGTGGCGGTGCATTTCGACCGTAACGGCTTCGCCTACACGCTGGATCGCGTGACCGGCGAACTGCTGGTGGCCGAGAAATTCGACCCCAAGGTGAACTGGGCAACCCATGTCGACATGAACACCGGCCGTCCGCAGGTCGTGGCCAAGTATTCGACTCGCCAGAACGGCGAGGACGTGAATACGAAGGGCATCTGCCCGGCCGCACTCGGGTCCAAGGATCAGCAACCGGCCTCGTTCAACCCGAAAAATGGCCTGTTCTACGTGCCGACCAACCATGTCTGCATGGACTACGAGCCGTTCCGCGTCGAATACACCGCTGGCCAGCCGTACGTCGGCGCAACCCTGTCGATGTTCCCGGCCCCGGGCAGCCACGGCGGCATGGGCAACTTCATCACCTGGGACGCAGGCAAGGGCAAGATCGTCCAGTCCAAGCCGGAGAAGTTCTCGGTGTGGTCGGGATCACTGGTCACTGCCGGGGGCATCGCCTGCTACGGCACGCTTGAGGGCTACCTCAAGTGCGTGGACGCCGACGACATCAACAAGGAACTGTTCAAGTTCAAGACCCCATCCGGCATCATCGGCAACGTAACTACCTGGGAATTCAAGGGCAAGCAGTACATCGGCCTGCTGTCGGGCATCGGAGGCTGGGCCGGCATCGGTCTGGCGGCCGGGCTTGAGAAGTCCACCGACGGCCTGGGTGCGGTGGGTGGTTACGCCGAACTGGCCAACTACACCGAACTGGGTGGCGTGATGACGGTGTTCGCCTTGCCCTGAGCGACCGTTTCACCCCGCAGGACACCTGCCCCGGCACACGGGGCAGGATGACGGCGCCCGGTATCTTCCGGAGCGCCGTTTTTTTCGTCCGGACTGCCTCATTTTTAGGCAAAACCAAGTGTTCCGTTCCGGAACGCTGGGGCGGTACACCCTGCCCGGCAGCGCGTTGCGCGCTGCAACATCTGGCGATTTCATCCATGTTGCAGCGCGCCACTAACGGCCCCTTCAACCGCCTCAAACGCAATAAAGATAGCCAGAGAGCGAAAAATCAAAAACACGTCAAGTTTAAAATTTTAAGAAGATGAAGGGAAAACTTCCCGCTGTTCAAAAATCGTGTGCTATATCTTCATTACCTCGACGCCCGGGGGCACTTATGGGCGTTGTAGGGCAACAGCGGCCGGAGCCTTCGACATGGGGTGTCCGGTCACATTTTGGTAGCAATGAGGAGGAGCCTATGTCTAGCAAGATGAAACAACTGCCCCTGTGGGTCGCCGCACTGGCCATCCCGGGCACCGCTCTGGCCAATGCCGACGTCGCCAAGCTGATCAAAGACCCGAAAAATTGGGCAATGCAAGCCGGTAACTTCGAAAACCAGCGCTACAGCAACCTGAACCAGATCAACAAGAGCAACGTCAAGAGCCTCAAGGTGGCCTGGACCTTCTCGACCGGCGTGCTGCGCGGTCACGAAGGCGGCCCGCTGGTCGTCGGTGACACCCTGTTCGTGCACTCCCCCTTCCCCAACAAGGTTTTCGCGATCGATCTCGAAACCCAGAAGATCAAGTGGAAGTACGAGCCGAAGCAGGATCCGTCCGTGATCCCGGTGATGTGCTGCGACACGGTGAACCGTGGTCTGGCCTACGCCGAAGGCAAGGTGTTCCTGCAACAGGCTGACACCGTGCTGGTCGCGCTCGACGCCAAGTCCGGCAAGAAGCTGTGGGACGTCAAGAACGGCGACCCGAAGGTTGGCGGCACCAACACGAACGCCCCGCACGTGTTCAAGGATAAGGTTATCACCGGTATTTCCGGCGGTGAATTCGGTATCCGCGGCTACGTCGCTGCCTACGACATCAACACCGGCAAGCAGGTGTGGAAGGGCTACTCGACTGGCCCCGACGCCGAAATGCTGATGGATCCGGAAAAGACCGTCACCTGGACGAACGGCAAGCTGGCTCCGGTCGGCAAGGATTCCTCGCTGAAGACCTGGCAAGGCGACCAGTGGAAGATCGGCGGCGGCACGACCTGGGGCTGGTACTCGTACGACCCGCAGGAAAACCTGATGTACTACGGTTCGGGCAACCCCTCGACCTGGAACCCGTCGCAGCGTCCGGGCGACAACAAGTGGTCCATGACCCTGTGGGCACGTGATGTCGACAGCGGCAAGGTGCGCTGGGTCTACCAGATGACCCCGCACGACGAGTGGGACTTCGACGGCATCAACGAAGTGATCCTGGCTGACGTCGACGTCAAGGGCAAGAAGCGCAAGGTCGCGGTTCACTTTGACCGCAACGGCTTCGGCTACACGCTGGACCGCGTGACCGGCGAACTGCTGGTGGCTGAAAAGTACGATCCGAAGGTGAACTGGGCGACCCACGTCGACATGAACACCGGTCGTCCGCAGGTCGTGGCCAAGTACTCGACCCGCCAGAACGGTGAAGACGTGAACAGCAAGGGCATCTGCCCGGCCGCTCTGGGTTCGAAGGACCAGCAGCCGGCAGCGTTCAACGCCAAGAACGGTCTGTTCTACGTGCCGACCAACCACGTCTGCATGGACTACGAGCCGTTCCGCGTCGAATACACCGCTGGTCAGCCGTACGTCGGCGCAACCCTGTCGATGTTCCCGGCCCCGGGCAGCCACGGCGGCATGGGCAACTTCATCACCTGGGACGCAGGCAAGGGCAAGATCGTCCAGTCCAAGCCGGAGAAGTTCTCGGTGTGGTCGGGCGCTCTGGTCACCGCCGGTGGCATCGCCTGCTACGGCACGCTCGAGGGTTACCTCAAGTGCGTCGATGCTGACGACATCAACAAGGAACTGTTCAAGTTCAAGACCCCGTCCGGCATCATCGGCAACGTGAACACCTGGGAACACAAGGGCAAGCAGTACATCGGCGTGCTGTCGGGTATTGGTGGCTGGGCCGGTATCGGTCTGGCAGCCGGTCTCGAAAAGCCGACCGACGGTCTGGGTGCCGTGGGTGGTTACGCCGAGCTGGCCAACTACACCGAACTCGGTGGCGTGATGACGGTGTTCGCACTGCCGTAATCGGCGGTCGGACAAGAAGGGCGCTAGAAGCGCCCTTCCGCAGCACACTGAACGGGCACTTCGCGGTAACGCAGGTGCCCGTTTTTTCATCCTCCAGCACACCTCGGGAAAGCGACACTTTCGCGATTTTCTCAAAACAAAATCACTGTTCCCGGTGTCAGCCTGTCGGCTCGGGATGCAGCCTGCGCGCGCTTCCCGCTACAACAACACGAGCCCTGCCACCGGAGGAGAAACCCCAAGATGAAGCTTCGACTGTCCGCTGCCGTACTCGGCCTCGCCGCCACCTTCGGCCTGCCGTCGGCCCACGCCCAGGAAAGCGTGACCGGCGACGACAAGGTACTGCGCGTCTGCGCCGACCCGAACAACATGCCGCTCTCGAACGAAAAGGGCGAAGGCTACGAAAACAAGATCGCCGAACTGCTGGCCAAGGATCTCGGCTACAAGCTGGAGTACGCTTTCTTTCCGCACCGCATGGGCTTCGTGCGGATGACGCTGAAGGCCAAGCACCCGGAAATTCCAGGCAAGTTCCGCTGTGATCTCATCGTCGGCGTACCGGTGGGTTTCGACCTCGGCGCGACGATCAAGCCCTACTACCGCTCCACTTATGCGATGGTGTTCAGACAGGGCCGCGGCTTCGACAGCGTGAAAACCCCGGACGACCTGCTCAAGCTGCCGCCGGAAAAGCTGTCCAAGATCCGCTTCGGCGTGTTCCAGCAAACACCCCCGGTCGACTGGCTGCTGCGCAACAAGCTGTTCGACCAGGCCATTTCCTATCAGCGCCAGTCCGGCGACCCGGGCGCCTATCCGGGCGAAATCGTCGAGAAGGATCTGGTCGGCGACAAGCTGGACATCGCGATGGCCTGGGGGCCGATCGCCGGTTACTTCAGCAAGAACTCGGGCGCCCGGGATCTGGTGACCGTCGCCTTCCCGCCGGAGAACGAGATCAAGTTTGACTACGCGATCACGATGGCGGTCCGCTTCGGCGAAAAGGACTGGAAGAACAAGATCGACGAAACCGTGCAGCGCAATCTGCCGGCGATCGAAGGCATCCTGAAGTCCTACGGCGTACCGCTGGTCAGCGAAGCACAGGCCAGTCACACCGCTGCCGACCGCTGAATCACCGGCCATGCGCAAAGCCCAGCCCCTGCTCTGCGCCACGCTTGCCTGTGTGCTGCCGCTGCCGGCCAGCGCGCTGGGCGAGCGTGACATCGCCGCGCTGATCAGCCTGCGACCGAGCGTGCTCAAGGTCGAGGCCTCGGACGCGCGCGGTAATGTCGGCGTCGGCACCGGCGTGGCGGTGGCGCCCGGCGTCATCGCAACGGCCTGTCATGTGACCGCCCACGCCACCACGTTGCGAGTGGTGTCCAATGGCGAACGCATGCAGGTGAGCGGCCAGCGTGCCGAGGTCACCCGCGACCTGTGTCTGCTGGACGTGCCCGGTGCGTCGCAGGTACCGCCGGTGCCCCTGCGCGACACCCCGCTCAGGCCGGGCGAGGAGCTGGTGGCGCTGGGCTACATCCTGGGTGCGGCACCGCGGGTGAGCAACGGCACCGTGCTGCGGCTGCACGATCACGATGGTGGCAAGGTGATCCAGAGCACCACGCCCTTCACCTCGGGCGCCAGCGGCGGCGGCATGTTCGACCGCGACGGCCGCCTGGTAGGGCTGATGACATTCAAGTTCAGGGCCGGCAACGACAACCAGTTTTCAGTGCCGTCCGCCTGGATCGCCGAGGCGCTCCGGCTGCCGCCGGGCCCGGAGGTCGCGCCGCTTGCCGGCCGCGCCTTCTGGGACGCGCCGGAAGCCGGTCTGCCGCCCTTCCTGCAGACGTTGCGCATGGAAGCCGAAGGTCGCTGGCCAGATCTGGAAGCGCTGGCCCGGCGGTGGATTGCCGGCGAACCGGCCAGTGCCTCCGCCTGGCATGCGCTCGGCCGCGCCCAGGCTGGCAGCGGTCGCGGCAGCGAGGCGCTGGAGTCATTCGCGCGCGCGGACGCGCTCGAACACGACAATCCGGTCTTTCTGAGCGACCTCGCGCTGGCACACTACAGGCAGCACGATGATCAGGCTTACGCCCGCACCCGGGCAGAACTCGAACGCATCGCACCGTCCGCGCTGCCCACGCTGGATGCACGCGCCGGTGCCTGCAAACCCGATATTCCCCAACCCTGCTGAATTCACCAACGGGCACAGACCCGGCACCACGAGAGGAGTCGTCATGAAGTTCCGCAACACCCTGCCCGCCCTGCTGTGCGCCCTGCTGGTCCACGCCGGTATGGCCCGGGCCGAACCGAGCCAGGAAATCACCGAAGCCGAAAAGCAGCTGTTCATGAACGATCAGCTGTCCGGCCTGAAGGCGCCAACCACGCTGAGCTATTCGTTCAAGCGCAGCGGCAGCCAGGAGGCCGCTTTTCAGGACACGGTGGAAGTGCGCATCAGCGAGGACAAGGGTGCTCGCAAGGTGAGCACCAGCTGCCTGAGCGGCGCTCGCAAGACCGAAATTCCGGAGATCGACTCGGCCCAGAGCAATCCGGCGCTGATGTGTTTCCTGGAGCGCGACATCCGCGAAATGGAGCGGCTGACCGGCGGCAAATCCAACTACTTCCGCAAGCGCATCCGTCTGGCGCTGTCCGAAGGCCCGAAGGGCACACCGGTCAAGGTGAGCTTCAACGGCAAGATGGTGGACGCGAAGGAATACCGGATCACGCCTTACACGAACGATCCGAACAAGCAGAAGTTCTCAAAGTACCTCGGCAAGACCTATCTGTTCGTACTGTCGGACGCGCTGCCCGGCGGGCTGTACCGGGTCGACACCGTCGTGCCCGACGGCGGCAAGGACGGCAAGTCCGCGCTGATCGACGAGGACATGGTGCTGGCCGGCGTTTCGGCAAAGAACTGAGGCCCGACCGGGCCGGCGGTCCGCGGCAACGCGGACCGCTTCACTCCCGCTGCAGCACTCCCTCCCGCAGCAAGCCGGCGAACGTGACGGCCGGCTGCGGGCGGGAATACAGATAGCCCTGCATCAGGCCGCAGTGCCGGCTGCGCAGGAAGTCGCGCTGCGCCACCGTTTCCACGCCTTCCGCCACCACGCCCAGTCCGAGCGCGTGAGCCAGCGCGAGTATCGCCTCGACGATGGACGCCCCGCTCGCATCGTCCGGCAGGTCGCGCACGAAGCTGCGATCAATCTTGAGCAGGTCGATCGGAAACTGCTTCAGCGTGGACAGCGACGAATAGCCGGTGCCGAAATCGTCGATCGACAGCATCAGTCCCAGCGACTTGAGCGCCCCCAGCGTGGTCATGGCCTGCTCCGGCTCCTGCATGACCGCGCTTTCGGTCAGTTCCACGTGCAGGTAGCGCGACGGCAGGCCGGTGCTTTCCAGCGCATAGGCAATCGAGGTGAGCAGGGAGTCGGAGCGGAAGTTGTGCGCCGACAGATTCACCGCAACCGGCACCACCGGCAGACCTTCAGCCAGCCAGGCCGCCATCTGGCGGCAGGCCTCCAGCACCACCCATTCACCGAGCGGCACGATGAGTCCGGTTTCTTCGGCCACCGGAATGAACTGCACCGGCGACACCGTGCCGCGCTGCGGATGTTCCCAGCGCAGCAGCGCCTCGGCCGACACGATGCGACCGCTGGCGGCGTCCACCTGAGGCTGGTAGTGCAGCACGAACTGCGACTGTTCCACCGCGCGCACCAGATCCTGCTCCAGCGACAGGCGTTCGACCGCCTGCAGCTGCATCGCTTCGGTGAAGAATTCGTAGGTATTGCGACCACGCTGCTTGGCGGCATACATGGCCATGTCGGCATGGCGCAGCAGCGTTTCCGGATCTTCGCCATTGTCCGGAAACACCGCGATGCCGATCGAGGCGGTCACCGCCAGTTCGACATGGGCCACCTGCAGCGGCGCACCCAGTTCGGCGCAGATGCGCGCAGCCACCCGGGCCGCATCGTCGACGCGCGCCAGATCGGTCAGCAGCACCGTGAACTCGTCGCCCCCCAGCCGCGCCACCACCTCTTCCGGCGCCTGGTCTTCGCGCGCCACGATGTCGGCGCTGCGGATGGAACCGACCAGCCGGCTCGCCACTTCGCGCAGTATCTGGTCGCCCAGCGTGTGGCCGAAGCTGTCGTTGATGCGCTTGAGCCGGTCCAGATCCAGGTACAGCAGCGCACAGCGCGAGCCGGTGCGCTGCGAACGCGCCAGCGTGTGGTCCAGCATTTCGCGGAACATCTGGCGGTTGGCCAGCCCGGTCAGGCTGTCGTGATAGGCCAGGAAGCGGATGCGACGTTCCGCCTGCTCGCGCTCGGTCACGTCCTGGGTCACGCCCTCGACACGCACCACGCGGCCGAACTCGTCGCGCTCCGGCACCGCGTGTTCGTGCAGCGACACGATGATGCCGTCGCCGCGCTGCACGCGAAAGCTCATCTGATAGGGCTCGCCCGCGCGCGCGTGCTCCATCGCCTCGCGCAGGTGCTGGCGATCCGGACTGAGCACGCGAGCCAGCAGGCCGAAGGGCACGGTGTGCAGCGCCGCCGGCACCTCGCCCCACAGGTCCAGGCAGATGGCGCTGCGTTCGCAGCGGTCTTCATCGACATGCCAGACCCAGCCGCCCAGCCGCGCCACCCGCTGCGCCACCGCCAGCCGGCGCTCGGAAGACTGCAGTTCGCTTACCGTCTGCGCCGCACGCAGCGCGTAACGGATGCGATAGACCAGCAGCGTCCAGTTCAGCGGCTTGGTGACGAAGTCGGTCGCGCCATGTGCATAGGCACTGTCGATGGATGTGGTGTCGTCCATGCCGGTGAGCATGATGATGGGCAGCGTGCGGCCGTGCGGATGGGCGCGCAGCCGCCGGCACACCTCGAAGCCGTCGATACCGCCCAGGCTCACGTCCAGCAGCACCAGCGAAAACTCGTGCCGCCCGAAAAGCTCGAGCGCGCTTTCGCCGTCGGCCGCTTCCATCACCTCGAATCCGGAAGCAATCAGGGCTTCGGCCGCGAGCAGCCTGACCATCACATCATCATCAACCAGCAGTATCACGTGCGGACTCCCGGGGTCTGCGCGTCGCCGGCCAGCCGGTCGAGCGCGTCGAAAGTGTGCAGCAGAATGCCTTCCAGATCACGCTGCGCCTGTGCGTCGAAACGTGCATCGCCGGCTCGCGCCGACGTTTCCACCCCGCGGGCGCTTTCGAAGGCGCGGCGCGCACCCAGCGCGCCGCTCGAACTTTTGAGGCGGTGCGCCGCCTCGCGCAGCGCCTCGGCATCGCCCGCGGCAGACGCGTCTGTCATGCGCGCAAGACTGGCGCCCGCCTCGCGCCGGTACAGCACGGCCATGCGCGCCAGCAGATTGCTGCCCGGGCTGCGCATGCCAGGTACGCTGAACAGCTGTTTCTCGTCGATCAGCACGACGTCGGCCGAAGGCACCGGCAGCAGCGGCGACGGGTCGGCCGGGGGCCGGGCGCGCAGGCCGATCACTCTTGCCAGTTCGCGCAGCGGTATGGGTTTGGGCAGGTAGTCATCCATGCCGGCCGCAAGGCAGCGCTCACGATCGCCGCTGAGGGCGTTCGCGGTCAGCGCGACGATGGGTACCGGCGGCCGCGACAGTTCCTGCTCCAGCGTGCGGATGCGGCGGCAGGCTTCGAAACCGTCCATCACCGGCATCTGGCAGTCCATCAACACCAGATCGAAAGACTCGCGCGACACGGCGCCCAGCGCGATCAGCCCGTTCTCCGCGGTATGCACGCCGCAGCCCAGTTCGGTCAGCATGTCGAGCGCTATCTCGCGATTGACCGGGTGGTCCTCGACCAGCAACACCTTCATCCGCGGCGTGGTGGCGCGGCTGGCCGGTGTCGCCGACGGCGCCGCTGCCTCGCCGAGCATCAGCACCAGTTCGCCGCGCAGCACCGGCTTGCGTATGACGGGCAAGGTCGACAGCACCAGGTCCGGGTCAGCGAAGCCCTGCACGCAGATCAGCGGCGGCGGATTGCCGAGGCGCTCATCGAGCAGGCGCGCCAGCTCGACCGCTCCGCCGTCGCTCAGCTGCTGGGCGCACAGCACCAGTTCGAAAGGCACGCCGCACAATTCGGCCCGCATCAGCGCCGCCATCGCCTGCGTGGCATCGGTGCAGAGCGCGCTGTCGATGCCGCCTTCCGCCAGCAGCGTGACCAGGTTCTGCGCGCTGCGCACCGCCTGATCGACCACGAGGGCACGTCGCACCGCACCCGCCTGCCAGCTGACCGGCTCGGTTTCCGCGCGCTCGAAGGTCAGGCTGAAACGGAAGTGCGACCCGTAGCCCGCCACGCTGCTGAAACCCAGGGTGCCGCCCTGAGCCGTGATCAGTTCGCGGGTGATGGCCAGACCGAGACCGGTGCCGCCGAAGCGCCGGGTGGTCGAACTGTCGGCCTGGGAAAAGGCATCGAACACCCTGGCCGCAGCGTCCGCCACGATGCCGGTGCCGGTGTCGATCACGCCCACCTCCAGCCGGACTCGTCCGGGCGACGGTTCGGAACGCGCCACCGACACTTCGATCATCACTTCTCCGACGGCGGTGAACTTGACCGCGTTCGACACCAGATTGATCAGCACCTGGCGCAGCCGGTGCGGGTCGCCGATCAGCGCATGCGGCAGCGCCGGAGGAATGCTCAGCGCCAGTTCGATGCCCTTGCTGCGCGCCGGATCGGCGAACAGCATCACCACATCCTCCAGCACCTGGCGCGGCTCGAACGGCACGTGTTCGAACTGCAGTTTGCCGGCCTCGATCTTGGAAAAATCGAGCACGTCGTTGATCACCCGCAGCAGGGATTCCGCCGAGCCGGAAATGCCGTCGAGATAGCGCCGCTGCCGCTCGTCCAGCGGTGTGCGTTCAAGCAGGCCGGCCATGCCGATCACGCCATTCATCGGCGTGCGGATTTCATGGCTCATATTGGCCAGGAAGCGGCTCTTCGCCTCGCTCGCCGACTCCGCCTGTTCCTTCGCCTCGCGCAGTTCGCGGGTGCGCGCCTCGACTTCGCTTTCCAGCCGGTCGCGGTGCGCGCGCAGTTCGCCGTCGCGCAGCGCGATCTCGCGCAGCATTTCGTTGAAGCGGTCGGTGAGCTGGCCGATCTCGTCATTGCCCGGTCGCGGTACGGTCACGTCGTAGCGTCGCTCGTCGACCACCGCCCGCGCCGATTCGATCAGCGCCTGCACCGGGTCGGTGATGCGGCGCTGCAGACCGGCCGACAGCCGGTAGGCGAGCAGGAATGACAGCCCGGTGAGCAGCGCATTGAGCAGCAGGATGAAAGCGGTACGCCGCCACAGGGGCAGCAGGTCGGCCTGCAGCACGATGATGCCGAGGTGCTGGCCGTCATCCACCAGCGGACGCGCGAGCAGCAGATCGGTCGACCACGGCACGCCGATCACCGCCAGCCGGGACAGGCCGGCCATGCCCGCAGGCGGAGGCTGCGCTGGCGGATAGGTGGCAAAGGACGAACCGTCGCTGAGCAGTATCCATGCGCGTACCACGGCCGGCACGCTGGACACCGCAGCCAGCGTCGCCGCGGCCGAGTCCGTGTCGCTGAACGCGAGTGCCGATGCGCTGTTGGCACCGATGATGCGGGCGGTCGCGTCGAGCTGGTCGATCAGGCGTTCGCGCTCGTTGTACAGGCCGCCCAGCGAATACACCGCGAAATTCAGTGCCAGCGCCGCCGCCAGGCAAAGCAGCAGGATGCGCTGCAGCTTGATGCGCAGAGGCAGGTCTACCAGTTCGGACAGGAAGCGCTCAAGCCGCCTCATCGTGCCCGCCCCCCGAGGTTGCGCGCCAGCTTGAGAAGCTGCGAACTGGCGCGCAGTCCGGCCCGTTGCAGTGCCGGCTGATTGATGTCGAACTGCAGGCGGTCGCCGCTGCGCACCAGCCCTATCATGCCGCCTTCGTCGATGAAGTCCTCGCCATCGCCCACGGTCAGCACGCCCTGCGCCGGCAGCTGTCGCAGCAGGCCGGCCAGCCGGCGCGTGCCCGGTTCGGCCAGCACGGCGACATGGCAGGCCACCGCATCGGCCGGTGCGACGTGTCGCAGCACCTGCAGGGTACGGCCGGCAAGCACGCGACCGTCGAACTGGGACAACGCGGCACCGAAGCCTTCGCCGCCGATCACGCAGATCACCAGCGGACTGCCGGCGGGCGCACCGTCCGGCCACTCCACATACTTCGCGAAATTGAACACGAAGGCCGCCTTGAGCTGGTCCTCCGGCACGTCGGTCTGCGCAGCCGGCTGCCGCACGACCGCCAGGGCGCACAGCACGGCCAGCACCCGCAGCAGCGTCATGCCCGATCCGGAGCGCATGTCAGAAAGACCACACCGCTTTCAGGTAGGCCGCGCGCTGGATGGCGAGCGGCGATGACGGCAGCGTATCCGCCACGTACTGCGCGCGGCGCGCATGCAGCAGGTTCTGGCCGACTACCGACAGTTCAAGGTCGCGCCTGACCTGCCAGGCAAGCCGGACATCGGCATCGGTGTAGCCGCCGATGCCGCTGGGCTCCACACTGCTCACGCTGCGCAGCCAGGCGTCGAGCTGCCAGTCGGCGGCCAGGTTCCAGGACGAGCGCAGCGACAGCCGGTGCCGCGCATCGGCCGAGTAGATGAAGAAGGAGGTCAGCGGCAGCACGGTCGGGAAGCGCCGGTCCAGTGCGGTCGAATCCGTGTAGGTGTAGGCCGCGTGCAGGCTCCAGTCCATGCTGTACCGGTAATCCGCCGCCAGTTCGAAGCCGTAGGCGCGGCTGTCGTCGGTGGTGCGCACCTCGAGTTCGGTCACCCGGGTCAGCGCCGGCAGCGCCACCACGCCATCGAAGGTGACCACGTACTCCGCCTGCCGCCGGTAGCGGGTGGCGAAGGCGGCCGCATCGAGCGTGAGCGCCCCCTGCCGGTAGCGGTACCCCAGTTCGACCGTGCTGGCGGTTTCGCTGCGCATGTCTTCACCCTGACCGTTACTGCGCACCCGCCAGCCACCCGCCAGCGGTGCCGGCAGCGGGAAGGGGCCGAGGTCGGCCCTGAAGTCGCGCAGCGCGCGCGAGGGCTGGCGCGTGGTGCGCGACACGGCGGCCCAGTAGCTGTGCGCGCCTTCCGGCGTAAACATGAGTCGCGCCGTGGGCTGCAGTTCGGTCCGCGCCAGGCTGCTTCCTTCGACCCGCGCCCCGAGCACCAGATTGAGCCGCTCGGGCAGCAGCGTGATGTCGTCCTGCACGAACAGGCTGGTCCAGGTGATGGTGCGTCGCGGTGGCTGTATTGCGCCACCGATCAGTTGTACGTTCAGATCGTCGCGGGTATGCCGGTAGCCCAGCCCCCACACGATGTCGTGCCGGCCCTCGCCGCGCGCCTCCCGACGCTGGAAGTCGATGTCCAGCGTGTTGCGCTCGTCATCTATCGGCCCGACCGGATTGGCGATCTCGAATGCGGCGTAAGCGTAGGAGGCCTGCAGCGAATAGTCGGCCCCTTCAGCGGTATTGCCGGCGTAGCGCGCCATCAGATGGTTTTCGCGGGTTTCGATGCGGCCGGGCACCGGCACGGTGCCGAACTGGAAACGGGTGAGATCCAGTTCTTCGCCGTGGCGGGCACTGCTGACTCCGCCGCTCAGCGCCAGCGTGTCGCCGCCGGGCAACCGGGTTTCCCAGCTGAAACCGCCGGCCGAACTGTAGCCGCCGTCATAGCCGATGCGGCCGTCCGGCCGTTCGCTCTGGCCGACCACCCGACGCTTGCCCCAGATGCGCGCGCTCTGGCCCTCGCCCGGCTGAAAGCCGTAGCGCACCGCCAGCCAGTCGAGTTCGCTGCCAGCCCCGGCGCTCACCAGGGTGCCCTGCGTGTCCTGCGGGCGACGGGTGATGATGTTGATCACGCCATTCATCGCGTTGCTGCCCCACAGCGCACCGCCTGGACCGCGCACCACCTCGATGCGGTCGACGTCTTCCAGCATCAGGTCACGGTCTTCCCATACCGTGCCGGAGAACAGTGTCGAATAGACGCTGCGGCCGTCGATCAGCACCTGCAGCTTGTTGGCGAAGCGGCCGTTGGCGCCGCGCAGCGAAATCGCCCAGGTGCCGGACGAAATGCGGCCCACCTGCACACCGGGCGCCATCTGCAGTGCTTCGGGCACTGAGGTGGCACCCGAACGCTGGATGTCTTCCCGGGTGATTACGAACACGGCCGCCGGGGTATCGCCCAGCGACTGAGGTTTGCGTGCGGCCGTGGTGATCTTGATCTGCAGAAGGTCTTCGAGCGCCAGTCCGCCCAGATCGGGCGCTGACTGGGCGACTGCCTGTGACGCGGAGCACAGCAGCAGAACAGGCAGCCAGGGGCTCAGGGAATCAACAGAGGTTAGCAACGGTCTTCTCATGGCCTGGGCACCGCCAGCAGGTTCAGAGCCTGTCTCTCCATACCGTGAAGGGCACGGAAAACGAGGTGTATCGCTTGCTTTCGGCATGGCGGAGCCCAACTTGAACATGAAGGACGCGCCAGCCGGCTAGAATCGGCCGCTGGCCTGCCCATTTCCGGGCGAAAGCTCGTCTAACAGAACCGCACAACGACCATGAATACCAATCCGCTGCTCGACTTCTCCGGCCTGCCCCGCTTCGATGCGGCGCAGCCCGAACACGTGGCGCCGGCCATCGGCGAACTGCTTGCCCGCTATCAGGCACTGATTGACGACCTGACAGCCCGCCCGGACACCCCGACCTGGGACGCTTTCGCCGCACCGATCACCGACATGGGCGAGCAGGTGAACCGCGCCTGGGGCATCGTCGGCCACCTGCACGGCGTCAATGACGTGCCGGCCTGGCGCGAGGCCTACAACGCCACGCTGCCCGACATCACCCGCTTCTACAGCGCGCTCGGCCAGAATCTCGCACTGTATGCCAAATACAAGGCGCTGCGCGATTCGGCCGAATACGCCACGCTGTCTCCGGCCCGCCAGCGCATCCTCGACAACGAAGTGCGCGATTTCCGCCTGTCCGGCGCCGAGCTGGCCGAAGAGCAGAAGCCGCGCTTCAAGGAAATCCAGGAAGAGCTGGCCGCGCTGTCGGCGAAGTTCAGCGAGAACCTGCTCGACGCCACCAACGCCTTCGCCGAATACGTGGCCGACGAAGCGCTGCTGGCCGGCCTGCCGGAAGACAGCATCGAGGCCGCCCGCGAAGCCGCCCAGCGCGACGAGCGCGACGGCTGGAAGTTCACGCTGCACATGCCCTCCTACCTGCCGGTCATGCAGTACGCCGACAACCGCGAACTGCGTGCCCGCATGTACCGCGCCTACGCCACCCGCGCCTCGGAATTCGGTGAAAAGGAACGCGACAACACGCCGCTGATCGCGCGCATCCTGGCGCTGCGGGTGGAGGAATCGAAGATGCTGGGCTTCGCCAGCTTCGCCGAACTGTCACTGGTGCCCAAGATGGCCGACACGCCGGAACAGGTAATGGACTTCCTGCGCGACCTGGCCAAGCGCGCCCGCCCACACGCCCAGCGCGACCTCGACGAACTGCGCGCATTCGCCCGCAACGAATTCGGCCTCGACGACCTGCAGCCCTGGGACATGGCCTGGGTGTCGGAAAAGCTGCGCGTGCAGCGCTACGACTTTTCGGAACAGGAAGTGAAGCAGTATTTCCCGGAGCACAAGGTGCTGGAAGGCCTGTTCCGCGTGGTCGAAGGGCTTTACGGCGTCACCATCCGGCCGGACACCGCGCCGGTCTGGCACCCGGACGTACGCTTCTTCCGCATCGAGCGCGCCGGCGCGCAGGGCCCGGAACTGGTGGGGCAGTTCTATCTCGACCTCTACGCGCGCGAAACCAAGCGTGGCGGCGCCTGGATGGACGAAGCCATCACCCGCCGCGCAGTCAGCGGCGGCGTGCAGACGCCGGTCGCCTACCTGAACTGCAACTTCCCGTCGCCGATCGGTGAAAAGGATGGCAAACCCCGGCCGGCCACCTTCACCCATGACGACGTGATCACGCTGTTCCATGAAACCGGCCACGGCCTGCACCACCTGCTCACCCGGGTCGAGGACCTGCCGGTGTCCGGCATTCACGGCGTCGAGTGGGACGCGGTCGAACTGCCCAGCCAGTTCATGGAGAACTTCTGCTGGGAGTGGGACGTGCTCACCGGCATGACCGCTCATGTCGACGCCGGCGAACCACTGCCGCGCGCGCTGTACGACAAGATGATCGCCGCGAAGAACTTCCAGAGCGGCATGCAGACGCTGCGCCAGATCGAGTTCTCGCTGTTCGACCTGCGCCTGCACCACGACTTCGTGCCCGGCGGCGACCGCACGCTGCTGCAGCTGCTGGAAGAAGTGCGCGACGAAGTGTCGGTGGTGCGCCCGCCGGAGTGGAACCGCTTCGCCAACAGCTTCAGCCACATCTTCGCCGGCGGCTACGCAGCCGGCTACTACAGCTACAAGTGGGCCGAAGTGCTGTCGGCCGATGCCTTCGAAGCCTTCGAGGAAGCGCGCGGCGCTGCCGGCACCGTGCTCGACACCGCCACCGGACGCCGCTTCTGGGACGAAATCCTGGCGGTGGGCGGCTCGCGCCCGGCGCTTGAATCGTTCAAGGCCTTCCGCGGCCGCGAACCGCGCCCGGATGCGCTGCTGCGCCACAGCGGCATGGCCGAGGCCGCCTGACACGACCTGCACCCGATGACCCGCGGCGGCCCGCGCCGCGGGTCAGCCCGCGTGGGTAGAATCAGGGCTTCACCGAGCGGCCGTCACCGAGGAGAGCACGCATGAAGCTGCACCGACTGATCTGCATCGTGCTAGCCGGCGCCCTGTGCGCAGGCACCGCAATCGCCCAGACCTACAAGTGGAAGGACGCGCAGGGCCGCACCCACTACACCGACACCCCGCCGCCGCCGGACGCGCGCTCGGCCACCGAGAAGAAGCTGCAGCCCAGCGTGGTCGAACAGGGCGCGAGCTACGCCGAGCGCGAAGCGATGAAGAACGCGCCGGTCACCGTGTGGTTCGGCAACGAGTGCGACAAGCTGTGCGAGTCTGCCCAGGCACTGCTGCGCGAGCGCGCCATCGCCTACACCGAACAGCGCATCACCTCCGAAGAACAGAAAGCCGCCCTCGTCGCCCGCTTCAAGGTGAAAGAAGCCCGCGTGCCAGCCATCGCCGCCGGCGCCGACCAGCTCATGGGCTACAGCGCCGACGCCTGGAACCGGCTGCTCGACCGCGCCGGCTATCCGGCCAAAGGCAGCGCCAAGCCGCCCGCGCCCAAGCCTGCGGCGGCCGAGCCGACCGACGGCGCAGCAAAACAGTAACGGAGCCGTCTCTTTTGAAAATCGCCTGCTGGAACGTCAATTCGCTGAAAGTCCGCCTGCCCCACCTCACCGACTGGCTCGCCGCCGAGCAGCCGGACGTGGTGTGCCTGCAGGAAACCAAGACCGAAGACGCCACCTACCCGCGCGCCGAACTTGAAGCCACCGGCTATCACAGCGCCATCAGCGGCCAGAAGACCTACAACGGCGTGGCCATTCTGTCGAAGTCGCCCGCAAGCGACGTGCAGATCGGCATTCCCGGTTTCGAGGACGAACAGAAACGGGTGATCGCCGCCACGGTCGATGGCGTGCGCATCGTGTGCACCTATTTCCCGAACGGGCAGGCGGTCGGCTCGGAGAAGTTCGAATACAAGATGCGCTGGCTGGCCGCCCTCACCGGCTGGCTGCGCGACGAACTCACCCGTCATCCGCAGCTCGCGCTGCTCGGCGACTACAACATCGCGCCCGAAGACCGCGACGCTCACCCGGACTGGAAGGACGACATCCACGTGTCGCCGCAGGAGCGCGCAGCTTTCGCCGACCTGATCGCGCTCGGCCTGACCGACGCCTTCCGGATGTTCGACCAGCCGGAAAAGAGCTGGTCGTGGTGGGACTACCGCGCCGGCGCCTTCCGCCGCAACTTCGGCCTGCGCATCGACCACATCCTGCTGTCCGCCCCGCTGGCCGCGCGCTGCACTGCCTGCACCGTGGACAAGGCCCCGCGCAAGCTGGAACGCCCCTCTGATCACGCCCCGGTCATCGCCACCCTGTCATGAACGGCCACGCCGACGCCCTCACCGCCATCTATCCGCTGCTGTCCGGCCTGTCGCCGGCAGCCCGCGCCCTCATCGAGAAGGAAGGCCGGATGATGGAGGTGCCGGCCGGCACCCACCTGTTCGACGAATACCAGCCCTGCGGCGGCTTCCCCTTCGTGCTCGAAGGTCAGGTCAAGGTGGCGAAGTCATCCGCCAACGGCCGCGAACTGCCGCTGTACCGGGTGCATGCCGGTGAAACCTGCGTCATTTCCAGCGCCTGCCTGCTCGGCCACATCGAATACAACGCGCACGCGGTGGCCGAAACACCGGCCCGGCTGCTGGTGCTGCCCACCGCGCTGTTCGACCGCCTGCTGTCCGAACCCGCCTTCCGCACCTTCGTGTTCAGCCTGTTCGCCGAGCGGGTCGCCGAACTGATGCAGCTGGTCGAAGCCATCGCCTTCCAGCGCCTCGACCAGCGCCTGGCCAGCCTGCTGCTCGGCCACGGCCAAACGCTGCACACCACCCACCAGCAGCTCGCCGACGAACTCGGCAGCGTGCGCGAAATCGTCAGCCGCCTGCTGAAGAGCTTCGCCGAACAGGGGTTGGTGGCACTGGGGCGCAACCAGATCGACATACTGGATCCGGCGGGGCTGCGGGCGCTCGCCGCCGAACGCAAGTAAGGCCGCGACACCCCGCACGACGCCCGCCTCGATCCCCGACATCGAAGTCGGCTTCTTCGACACCCACCAGCACATCATCGCGCCCGGCTTTCTGCTCATCCCGAACCAGGGCTACACGCCGGATTTCTTCACCGTCGACGACTACCTCGCCCGCGCCAGGCCGCTGCGCATCACCGGCGGGGGCGCCGTATCCGGCAGCTTCCAGGGCTTCGACCACACCTGCCTGCTCGACGCACTCACCTGCCTCGGCCCCGGTTTCATCGGCGTGACGCAACTGCCAGCCAATACGCCGGACGACGTCATCCTCGGCCTGGATGCCGAAGGCGTGCGCGCCATGCGATTCAACCTGCAGCGCGGCGGCTCGGAAGACGTGTCGCTGCTCGAACGCATGGCGCTGCGCGTGCATGAACTGTGCGACTGGCATGTCGAGCTCTACGTCGCCAACCGTCATCTCGCCGGCCTGCGTGCCCTGCTCGCGCGCCTGCCGAACGTGTCCATCGATCATCTCGGACTCACCGCTGAAGGCTTCGACGATCTGCTGTGGCTGGTCGAGCGCGGCGTCAAGGTGAAGGCGACGGGTTTCGGGCGGTGTGACTTCGATATTGCAGAGGCGCTGAGCCGGATCGATGCGGTGAATCCGGAGGCGCTGATGTTCGGGACAGATTTGCCGTGTACGCGGGCGCCGAGGGCGTTTGAGCCGGCGGATATCGAAAGGCTAAGCCAGGCAGTTCGGACGGCGGCGTCATTCAGAGCAAACGCCAAGGGCGTCTATTGCACGACCTGAGTGTCTGCCTCGATTTTCAGTGTTTCCGCAAACATGCGGAGCGCTTCATTTCGCACTCACCGAGCTCACAAAAAACGACTTCACCACGTAGTATGGAGTGAAGAAAACGTCGTACAACGGGCACGGGCGTCATGAAATCCGTGACCTGCCTCCTATTTTATTATTCACCTTGCCTGAGCTTCCTACCGAGTCATCGAATCCCACTATTCAAGCGGGCAGTCGCAGCGAAGACCAAGTACGAACAGACCAGCGCATCTGCAACTACCAAGTGCGCTACAGCCTCGGTAAACGAGGACGCTGTGCCGAAGCGGTTCAGCGTCAAGCGAAGAACCTCTGCCCAAGTTCGCAACCAATTTCTCGCGTCGTCATGCGATGCATCCACCCCTATGCGAGCTGTTGCCAGGAAGCTCGCTGCGTCCGCAACCACACACCCGGCCATCGCCTGGCGATCACATTCGAACGTCCACGAAGAATGAACTCGGTACGGGGAGACTGTCGCCTCAACGTCTGAGAACCCGCCCATGATGGACATCGCGTCGAGCTCGATGTCATCGATCGCATCAAGCAGTCCCGCGCCTTCCGTCTTCGCAGCGCAGCCCCCTTTCGCCGCAACTTCCGCGCAATGGCGCAGTCGTGCCGCGAAGTTGCTTCGCTGCTCCGCATTAAGCGCTTTGTAGTCCTCACTCTCTATGAGCGAGAGGGGAAGATCGGTCCAGGCATCGTTGTCCATGTTCGCTCAGTGCCGAGGGGCGATAGGTTCGTTGGCAGCCCGTTCCCACTCCGCGATCTCTGCAGGAAGAGGGTTGCAGTACAAACGAACCCGACGTACCGCATCCCGCAGGGACTGCTGCAACTCCAAGATCGCTGCATAGTGCCCTGCGTCCGGGCCGTTCACACCACCGCTTTGGTACTGCGGAATGCGCTTTGTCGTCAACTTCCAATACCGCGACTGCGCGTCTCGCTTCGCCTTCTCGCACCTCTCCGAGTCATCGGGCTTGCACAGATCACCGATTGCATTTGCGGCGTCCTTGATAGCCCGCCGCCCGGGCTCGGACATCAAGATGATGGCCGCTCCAAGTGCCTCACAACCACCAGCAGCACAAACCCCCGGTATTGCCAGCGGCACGAAGAGCCCACTGGGATCGGTGTACCTGATGGGCTGATTAAGCGCGTAAGCGTAGGTATTCCCCCCGCCTTCAACCCCGATAGGGTCACTGGACAGATACCTCCCGAGCCTCGGCACATAGTACCGATGCCAGTTGTAGTGCAGCCCCGACTCTTCATCAAAGTACTGGCCGGGGAAGCGCAGATACACGTAGGTCTTCTGTCCGTTGCCGTCGGGGTCCTCTTCGGGCAGCGTGTTGCCGTAGCCATCCGACTCCCAGCGCCACACTACGGGACCGGCACGTTCTCTAGCCTGCCGGGGTGTGCCTAGGTGATCAAAGCCATAGTAGAGGACTCGCCCGACCGCGTACCCCGTGTTCGTCGCGTTCGGCACGTACTCGACTTGACCCAGCAGGTTCCCATCCGACCATGCGTAGCTACGAATAGGCACACCCGCCGGTGTCGTCTCCGCGATCAGCCTGTCCTGATCGTCGTAGTGATACACCACCGTCTGGGCGCCCTGAGGGGCGGCCGCCGTCGTCACCTTTCTCGTCCGACGGTGCTTGTGATCGTAGTGGTACGTCGCCCTGAGCTGTCCGCCTCGGCTCACTGTCTTCAGCCGCCCGGCGTCGTCCCAC
The DNA here is from genome assembly GCF_000378945.1 of Methyloversatilis universalis EHg5. Classification (GTDB taxonomy): domain Bacteria; phylum Pseudomonadota; class Gammaproteobacteria; order Burkholderiales; family Rhodocyclaceae; genus Methyloversatilis; species Methyloversatilis universalis_A. The sequence goes on from NZ_KB900539.1 coordinate 3,361,557, forward strand.
GTGTAGCTGTTCAGCCCGTCGTTCGTGATCTGACCCGCTGCGTCGATCGTCACCGCCGCACCGTTGATCGTCGCGATCCGGTTCGTGTTCGAGGTGTAGGTCGCCGTGGTCGGCGTGCCCGGTGCGCTGGCTCCGTCCGTCGTACGGTTGCCGTTCAGGTCGTAGGCGTGATCCCGATTGCCGCTGTAGCCCGTCTCCGTATCCAGCCGCTGGATCTCGTCATAGGTGTAACCGCGTACTCCACGCGGCGTCGTCTGGGTCTTCAGGTTGCCCAGTTCGTCGTACTCGTAGCTGTCCGCGCGCACCGCGCCGGACAGCACGAGCACCATGCACAGCATCCACGCGTACCTCAGTGCTCGTCTCATGGAGAGGCTCGCTGTCTTACTAGTTGGTCAGCGTCGTCGGTGCATCCGCCGCACCGTAGCTGCCCATGCCTGAGCAGCTTGCCGCTGCCGTGCTGCCGTAATACACCTGCAGTGCCTGTTGCGTCGTGCGCGCCAGCAGCGCCGCCGCATGCCAGCGCTTGCACGCTTCCGTCGGCACAGACTTCCACGCTGTCACCGTATTGCAGACCTGCACCGGATTGTTGTTCCACGCCGCCGTGATCCACACACTGCCGTCAGCGTGTGCCGTCACCGCATTGACCAGCCCGGTGCAGGTCAGCGTGGCCGCATGGACCGAACCCGCCGCCAACAAGGACAGCCCTATCGCAGCTGCCCAATTCTTGATGCGAAGCTTCATGCTTTTGTCCTCTCCCTGAATGTGCTTACTGCAACAGATCGTCGATCAACTGACTCGGTGGAACCCCGATAAAGAGTAGTCGCATCGAAGTTTCGAAACGCGCTTTGAATGGGGGATACGGCTCAAACCGCATGCCCGCCCAATAGATTCCTACCGGCAGGTCGGTTGATGTGCGTACCGTGTAAGTGCCGCCGCTGTCGACGCGAGTCTCGCCGAGCTTGGTTTCGGGCGTACATGGCGCAGACGGCCATTTGCAGATCATCAGAACTCCACGCACTTCTGCAGGGCTTATCGTGACCTGCACCTCAATAGACTCTCCTCGCCGCGCGTATGCCTGTGTCCATTCGAATGACCACAGTGTGCCCGGCGATGCCAGCCGACCATCGATGAGCAGACCATCTTCATTGAACTCTCGCGATACGCCGACAGAGCCGGCCCCCTGCCCTGCAGCCATGCGAGAGGATGTCAGCGTGCCCGTCGCGTCATAGGAGAGGTCTGTTGCAATCGCGCTGACCGGCTGCCCTGCTCGTGTCATGCGCAACCATTTCATGTGTCCGATCTCATCTCGCCCCGAGTAAAACTGGAAACTGGTTGGATCCACCCACGAGAGCACCTGACCCGACAGATCCCGCACATACTGCGTGACATGCGTCTGCCCGGCTTCCAGGCGCGTGGCTGACACCAGGTAACCCTTGTCGTTGTAGCTGTAGGTCGTGCTGCCTGCGCCATCACTCACCGCGCACAGCCGCCCAACGCCGTGACTGCATCCGGCTGAGGTGTCCCAGGTATAGGTGACCGTCTCGCTCACGGCACCACCCGCCGAAGGCCGATAGCTCACGGTGAGCGGCCGGTTCAGCGCATCCCAGGTGTAGCCCGTCACCCGACCCATCCCGTCGGTGCGCTGGGTGACGTTGCCTGCCGCGTCATGCGTGTAGCTGAGGGTGCCCCGGTCCGGGCTGATCTCCTGCGTGGTGTCACCCAGACCACTGACCATGAATTGCGTGCTGGCGCCGTTCGGTGCCGTCAGCGACTTCAGCTGGTCCTGCCCGTCGTACTGCGCCTGGGTGACACCGCGCACCGGTTGCTGCGCGTCGTCGATCTGCCGCAGCCTGCCCAGCGCATCCCACTGGTAGTCCGTCTCGCGGTTCTTGGGGTCGATGAGCTTGTTCAGTCGGTTCATCGCGTCGTGACGCTGTTCGGTCACGTTGCCAGCCGCGTCCCGGCGCTTCCACGGACGGCCCAGCAGGTCGTACTCGGTGCGCTGCTGGCGGGCGAGTTGATTGCCTGCGTCGGTGACGTCGACCTGCGTCACGTTGCCCGCGGCGTCCAGCGTGTAGTGCGTGCGGTTGCCCAGTGCGTCGGTCACGTCGGTGAGCCGGTGCGCGTCGTCCCAGGTGTAGTCGTCGTAGCGGCCATCCGGCAGCGTCTGCCGCTGCAGCAGTCCGGTGGGGTAGTAGCTCCAGCTCGTCGTCGCCCCGGCCGTGGTGCGGCTGGTCAGCCACCCTCTCGGGTGCCAGGTCTGAGTGGTGAGCACACCGTTCGGGTCGGTCATCGACAGCAGTCGCCCCGCCGCGTCGTACTGGGTGAAGGACCACACCTGCCCCAGAGCGTTGGTGAGCGTCTTGAGGTCGCCCTTCGTCCAGTTCGCCGTGGTGTCCGGGTAGTACTCGTAGGTGGTCACATCGGCCACGTCGGTGCGCGGACCGTTGGCTGTGAGCATCTGGCCGTGGCGGTTCCAGGTGTAGGTCCAGATGCGCGGCGCGCCATTGGCCGTTGCACCGAAGCCCGCGCCACCTGTGGTGTCCGTCGTCGCCTGTTCCACCTGCTTGCACAGCACGGCGATCGGGACCGTGTCATACACGTACGCATCACTCGGCGCGCAACTGGCGATGGCGCCACCCGCAGTGGGATCCGGCCTGCCGTGATACACCCAGGTAGTGATCTTGTTCGGCTGCGCCTCGCGCACCTTCAGGTCCCACAGAGGATGCCACTCGGTGCTCGTCTTGCGTTGGGATGCAAGCGGCGAATAGGTGGAAAGAGATGTCGGACAAGACGTAGATGAAGAAAGGCCAGAAAGCCTCACCAATTCAACATTCCGATTGGGAGCCACCTCAACACAAGTCTTTGCCCCAGCGAAGTCGGCCCAACTGATAGCATTCGCACGTTCGTCATAGCGCTTTGACGAGACCGCTGCTGCACATCCGGGGCCACCCGGCTGGCTCACCGTACCAAGTCGAGCGCGTCCGACTTTCGACGAAAAACTATAACTGCGTGCTGTAAGCAAGGCGTCTGTGACGGTCGCGCCAAGAACTTCCTGAGCCGCATTCAGCGAATAGGCGATTTGAGTAGCGGACACTCCCCCTGCCAGAACCTCGCCGATTGCTCGGCCAGCGCTGTCGTACATGTAAGAAACGAATCGACTGCCGTTCTCATCAGTGATTCCAGTCATCGTACCCGGAAGGTGAATTCCAGATGTCTGCAAACTCTCGTTGTAGTGATAGCGCTTCACAGATTGATCGGGAGACTTCACCTCAACCAACTGATCGGATTCGTCGTAAATAAATCGGATTGCGAGACTCGACTCAGAATCCGTAATTTTCACAACCCGGCCAGCCGCGTCATAACCGAAGAATCGTCGACGTCCGTTCTGATCGAAAACAATTAGCAACCTACCGGCCGGTAGCACAAGAGCCGTTTGAACGCCATTCTCATCGAGAATAAAGCCTCCGGTACCTGACGCAGCACCATCGGTGCCGTCGCTATACAAAACACTCGTCACTCCGCCGTCACGCAGCGATACCCTTTGCAACCGCCCCTGGCCATCGTAGGTCTCCAATACGCTTTCGGCTCGATCCCAGTAACGCCAACCTGTCGTCACACCGTTGGAATCCTTTATCTCAGCGAGAGTGTCAGAGACATCTGCCTCACCATACCAACCTAGTCCGCTGAATCTAAAATGTAGGACTTGCCCCGTAGGCCTCACAACCCATACCGACGGAGATGAAGCCGTCGAGCGCTTCAGTCTCGCGGAATAGCGATGACTCCATCCGCGGCCGAACGGTTGTTGTCCTCCAGAACTGGAGATCAGTTCAGTAAACTGGTCAGAACGATTCACGCTGTTGTAGTACCGCGTAAGACTCAGCGCACCATCAAAATCAATCTCCGCCAAGAACTTGTTGCCAGCAGCAAAGTTGATTGGAAACTCTGTCGAGGTCCCGCACAGCGGAAAGCCTGCCTCCTTGGATTTACGAGCAGAGAGAGCGAGAGGACTGGGAACTCCACATGAATAGCCCTCATCACCGATTACTTCACCTGAAGGACATGACGGGCGAGCCCAAATCGTGAAGAGCTTGCACGTCTCCAACGAATCCCCCCAGTAGCTCGGGATATGCCAACCATAAGGCGCCAAATCTGGTCCAGGGCAGCCAACGTGGATCTGCATTTTCGCCCACCACCCGGTACCGTATTGGTCAGAAACGAACGTGGGATGGCCCGGAACCAGATCGTCGTATTTCACTGCGACAGCGACATCGGAGTACGAAAAGAAAATGATCCTAATCAGCAAAATCTGCGCACTGACGAACAGTCCTTTGATCATGTCTTATCCGTAACTGTCTGAATCAAGATCAGAGTAGCGTCTAATAAAAACAACCCTTTGTGCATAAAATCATCCATTTGTATGACATAAACATTGAGCACTATGCAATGTAACCTGGGTCACTGAGCCCGCCCCGCCGTCGCAGCACCATGTGCCCACAGATCACTTCAAGGGAGAACATTCATGAAAAGCAATGTGGGCGGCATCGACAAGATCCTGCGCATCGTCGTCGGCCTCGCGCTGATCGCCATGGCGGCGACCGGCACCATCGGGGTGTGGGGCTATCTGGGTGTGGTGCCGCTGTTGACCGGGCTGTTCAACTTCTGCCCGGCCTATCCGCTGCTGGGCATCAGCACCTGCGGCATCAAGAAAGACGCCTGAAGCGACGCTTCAGACGTGCGCGCTGCAGCGGCTCAGTCGCGCGCCGCGCAGTGGTTGGCGATGCGCACGTAGTCGGCGACTTCGAGCGTTTCGCCGCGGCGTGAGGGGTCGATGCCCAGCGACTCCCAGTCGGCGACGTCGAGGTGTTCGCGCAGGGTGTTGCGCAGCGTCTTGCGGCGCTGGCCGAAGGCGGCCTTGACGATCGCGGACATCAGCAACGGATCGCGCGCGGTGAGCTGTTCGACCGGGCGCGGCTTCAGATGGACGATGGCCGACATCACCTTGGGCGCCGGCCTGAACGCACCGGGCGGCACGTCGAACAGGTGGGCGCACTCGAAGCGGTACTGCAGCATGACCGACAGCCGGCCGTACTCGTCGGTATCGGGCGCGGCGACGATGCGGTCCACCACTTCCTTCTGCAGCATGAAGGTCATGTCGCGGATGCGCTCTGCGTGCTCCGCGAGGTGAAACAGCAGCGGGCTGGAAATGTTGTACGGCAGGTTGCCGATCACCCGCAGGTCGGGGCCGAGCGTGCCGAAGTCGAACTTCAGCGCGTCGGTTTCGTGAATTTCCAGCTTGGGCGCCAGATCGCCTTCGCGCAGCCGCTGCGCGAGGTCGCGGTCGATCTCGACCACATGCAGGCGGTCGAGTTTTTCGCTGACCGGCCGGGTCATCGCGCCCAGACCGGGGCCGATTTCCACGATCACCTGATCCGGCTTCGGATCGATGGCGGCGACGATCTTGCGGATGATGTTGCCATCGACCAGGAAGTTCTGGCCGAAGCGCTTGCGTGCGCGGTGACCTTCCATGTCAGTGCGTCCGGCGCGCGTGCGCCATCGAAATCGCGGCTTCGACCGCCTCGATCAGGCTGCCGGTGTCGGCACGGCCGGTGCCGGCCAGGTCGAGCGCGGTGCCGTGATCGACCGAGGTGCGGATCAGCGGCAGACCCAGCGTGATGTTGATGCCGTGGCCGAAGGTGGCGTACTTGAGCACCGGCAGGCCCTGGTCGTGGAACATGGCGAGCACCGCATCGGCGCCGTCGAGGTGGCGCGGTACGAACAGCGTGTCCGCCGGTAGCGGGCCTTCGAGGTCGAGGCCGTCGGCACGCAGCGCGTCGAGCACCGGCGCGATCACGTCCAGTTCTTCCCGCCCCATGTGGCCGCCTTCGCCGGCGTGCGGATTCAGGCCGGCCACCACGATGTGCGGCCGGGCAATGCCGAAATGGGCGCGCAGGTCGTGGTCGAGTATGCGCAGCGTGCGCGCCAGCGATTCGCGGTTGATGGCGGCCGGCACCGCGGACAGCGGCAGATGGGTGGTGGCCAGCGCCACGCGCAGCCAGGGCCCATCGGTCGTCGTCCGGGCGTCTGCACCGGTGCGCCCGGCCAGCATCATCACCACCTGTGGCGTGCCGGTGGTGTCGGCGAGATATTCGGTGTGGCCGGTGAAGGCAATGCCGGCGTCGTTGATCACGCCCTTGTGAAGCGGTGCGGTGACCATGGCGGAAAATTCACCGCGCATGCAGCCGTCGCGCGCGCGGTCCAGCAGGGCCAGCACGTAGCGCGCGTTGGCCGGATCGAGCCGGCCGGCGACCGCAGGTGCTGCAAGCGGCACGTGCAGCACTTCGAGGCCGTCCGCCGATGCGGTGTCCGGCTGCGAGGCGTCGTAAGGACGCAGTTCGAGTTCAATGCCGCAGACGCGGGCACGCTCGGCGATCAGGCCGGCATCGCCGATCAGCACCAGCCGGGCGTCGAACCGGCGGCCGGCCAGCGCGGCGCACAGTTCCGGGCCGATGCCGGCCGGCTCTCCGGTGGTGAGGGCGATGCGCGGACGGCTCACCGTTCGTCGTTCAGCCGGATTTCGACATAGGCGCGGTCGCGCAGCTGGCGCACCCAGTCCTGATACACCTCTTCCGCCTTGCGCTCGCGCAGCGCCATACGGGCGGCGGCACGCTGGCGTTCGGTCGACACGTCTTCGACCCGGCGCTCGGTCACCTGGATCAGGTGCCAGCCAAACGGGGACTGCACCGGTTCGCTCACCTGACCCGGCTGCAGCGCGTTCATCACCTTCTCGAATTCGGGCACGGTATCGCCCGGATACAGCCAGCCCAGATCGCCGCCCTTGGCAGCCGACAGATCCTGCGAATTGGAGCGGGCCAGTTCCTCGAAACTGCCTCCGTTGTCCAGACGCTCCTTCAGCGAAGTGAGCCGGCGACGCGCTTCGGCGTCGCTCAGCACTTCGGAGGTTTTGATCAGGATGTGGCGGGCGCGGGTCTGGCTGACGCGGCCATCTCCACCGCCCACGCCGCCGCGCTTGTCCACCACCTTCATGATGTGGAAGCCGGCCGGGCTGCGCATAATGTCGCTCACCTCGCCCACCTTGAGCTTGGGCAGCATGTCGGCGAACAGCTGGGGCATGCGGTCGGCTGGGCGCCAGCCCAGGCTGCCACCGGACAGCGCGTCCTGCGCCTCGGAATACGAAGCGGCCACGCGGGCGAAATCCTCGCCGCGCTTGATCGCATCGAGCGCCGCATCAGCGCGGGCCTTGAGCCGCATCAGCGTTTCCGGGCTGGCGCCTTCCGGCACCCGCAGCAGGATGTGGGAAATGTTGTATTCCTCGGGCTGTTCGGCCTTGCGCTGCGGACTGGCGAGGTAGTTGTCGATTTCGCCTTCGGTCACCACGACCCGGCTTTCGACCTCGCGGTCGCGCAGACGGCTCAGGATGATTTCCTTGCGGATGTCGTCACGGAAACGCGACCACGAAATGCCGTCGCGTTCGACCGCAGAGCGCAGCTGGGTCGCATTCATGTTGTTGCTTTCGGCGATGCGGCCCAGTGCGGCTTCAAGCATGCGGTCGTCCACCCGCATCTGCGTCTCTTCCGCGTGCTGCAGCTGGACCTTCTCGTAGATCATGCGCTCGAGCACCTGGCGCTCGAAATCCTCGATCGGCGGCGGCGTGACATTGCGGCCGCGCAGCTGGGCCACCGCCTGCTCGGTGCGCGAGCGCAGTTCGTACAGCGTGATCGCGTCGCTGTTGACCACCGCAACAATGCGATCGACCTCGACCACGTCGCTGGGCGCGTTGCGGTTGGCCTGAGCATAGACGCCGCCGGCAGACAACAGCGCGCAGGCGCTCAGCAGCAGGGCGAGAAACCGTGTGTTCAGCATGGGGGCGTTCCGTCGGAAATCTGGGCGGTCAGTAGTCGCCGCCGAAGATCGGGTCGGCAGTGCTCTGGTTGATCTGGCCATAACCCGGGATGCTGCGCTTGAGCGCGTCCAGCGGGTTGGAACCGATGCGGGAAAAGTCGTTCAGCTCGAGCTGGAAGAACAGCGCGGTGCGGGTGCGCAAGACGTTGGTCGCGATGCGCTGGAACACGAAACGGCCGACCCAGCAGCCGCCGTTGTACTCAAAACCGGCCAGACCTTCGACCAGCCGGCGGTCGGCGATCGAATAGTTGTGGCGGGCCAGCGCATACCAGCGGTTGGTCAGCGGCCACTGCACCGACAGGTCGAGATCGCGCACCTCGTCTGCGGTCACGCCAGCGCGGCGGAAGCGGTAGGAGGTATTGAATACCTGCGCCTCGCGCGGATTCCAGCGCGCGGTGATGCTGTAGCGCTCGGTCTGCGAAAGGTCGGTGTTGTACTGGACAGCGGCATCGATCCAGGTCTTGTCCATCAGCTCGCCGGACACCGCGGCCAGCGTGCTGGCGATATTGCCGGTGCGCGGCGTGCCGCCGGGCAGCACCACGTTCTGGTCAGCGAAGTAAAAACGCTGGCCCAGCGCAAGGCGGGCGCGTTCGGCACCGGTCTGCGGATCGATGAAACGCGAAATCGCGGCTGCGGTCACCTGATTGCTGTCGGCGATGCGGTCCTGACCGACGTACACGTTCTCCGAGAAGATCTGAGCGAAGTTGAAGTCGGCCAGCGCGCTGTCGAACACCGGGAAACGGTTCTGGTTCTTGTAGCTCGACAGCACGTAATACATGCGCGGCTCGAAGGTCTGGATGTAGCCCTGGCCGAACAGATCGGAATCGCGTTCGAACACCGTGCCGGCGTCCAGGCTGAAGATCGGTATAGAGCGCGACAGCGAGGTCGGCAGACCGGCGTTGCTGGTGCCGCGATCGATCTGGTAATTGGTCAGATGCACGCCGAATTTCGGCGTCACGAAGAAGTACGGATTGCGCATCGGCAGCGACAGCTGCGGATACAGCACCGCGCGACGACCCTGGTCGCGGCGAACGTCATCGATCGCGAAATCGGTGTAGTTCGCCATCGTGCTGAACACCAGACCGCCCGGCAGATCCGATTTCAGCGCACTGAAGGTGACCGACGGCATCTGGCGATAGATTTCCGGCCGGTTGGCCAGCGCCTGGTACTCGGTCGCCTTGGCATTCACCCGCCACCAGTCGCCGTTGTAGGTCAGCGTGCCCTCCCGCGGCAGATAGCTGAGCGAGGTGATGGCCAGGCGGGAACCCAGATCGGTGTAGTAGTCGCGATCGGATACCGAATTGATGTTCAGCGTGCCGCTCAGCCGCTCGTTCAGCTGGTGTTCGTGCTGGAAGCTGAAGGCATAGCGGTTGCGGTTGGCGATGCTGTCGCTGGGCAGATAATCCAGCCGCAGCTTGCCGGCGTAGTCTTCCTGCAGATAGCGGAATTCGTTGCTGAGCATCAGGCCGCGCGTACCGAGGAAGCGCAGACCGATGGTGGCGTCCATGTTCGGCGCGATATTCCAGTAGTACGGCATCAGGAAGTCGATACCGGTACGGTTGGTCACGCCGAAGGTGGGTGTCAGGAAACCGGACTTGCGCCGGTTGTTCAGCGAAAAATCCAGCCAGGGCGAGTACAGCACTGGCACGCCCTTGAACACGATTTTGCCGTTGCGTCCTTCACCGACCTCGGAATCGAAATCGAGGTTCAGCGTATCGACCTGGGCATACCAGTCCGGGCTGTCCGGGCTGCAGGTCGAATACGTGGCCTTGTCCATGCGCACCCGGCTGTCGCTCAGGAATTCCATCTGCTCGGCTTCGCCGCGACCGGTGGTGGTACGCAGGTTTTCGCCAGTCTGCAGATTGCGCCGTATCGTGTAACGCGGCTTCTCGAATACGCCCTCACCCCGCTCCAGCCGGTAGCGCAGCGACGGTCCTTCGACCACGTCCTCGCCGCGCACCAGGCGCACATTGCCGTCGGCCTGCAGTTCGTCGGTCGGCGGTGCATAGGTGATGGTGTCGGCGGTGAGCGAAGTACCGGGCCGGCGCAGCTCGGCCGCACCGACCGCTCGCATGACTTCGTCGGTGGTGCCGTCGAGCTGGTCCGCGGCAATCAGCGTGGCGCGCGATTCCGGGTGCTTCTCTACATATTCGGACAGCGTGATCGCACCGCGCAGCATGCGGCTTTCGTCGTCCTCGGGCACGGCGGGTGGCAGCGCGCCGGTATCTGCGGCAGCGGCATTGCCGGCGAGCTGGGTCACCACCGCCCCGGCGGGCAGTTCGGACGGTGAGCGGCGACGCGCCACCGGCGGCGTGCCGAGCAGCGCGCGGTCCACCTTCAGCGGCTGCATGTTGCGCGCGGTCGTCACGTTGCGATAGGCCACCGGTTCGTCGACCGACGCGGGCCCGCCCTGGGCAGCGATCGCTGCACCGGCCGCACGCGAAGGCGGATTGCGCACCAGCGAACGATCGACCTTGAGCGGCGGCATGTTGCGCGCCGTCATGCTGTCGGCAATCGGCGTACGTCCGGCACGGCCTTCGTCCGGCACCCGGACCGGCGCTGCGGCAGCGGGCGCCGCCGCCGCAGGGGCAGTCTTGGCCGGCTGAGGGGCGGCGACGGCAGCCGGAGCGGCTGCAGGCGCAGCTGCCGGGGTTTCGCCGGGCGCCGCCACCGGGAAGGTTTCGGCGGTCTGCGGAGCGGACTGCGCGGACGCAGACCCCTGATTCTGATCCGGGGCCTGTTCGGCCGTCTTGCCGGTCGCGGCAGGCTTGGCAGCGCCCTGCTTTGCCTCAGGCTGTTTCGCCGGGCGCTGCGACGGCGGCAGCAGACCGGGATCGACCTTGAGCGACGGCAAGGCGTCGGCCGCCTGCGCGGTGCAGGACATCCAGGCGAGGGAAAGAATGACGGAACGCCGGAGCACGGATGAAAGGGCTGGAAGCGGGCTGATCGCGGGTTGCACACCGGCCTTCGTCCGGCGCCGACAGGTCGGCGGTCCGTGCGCGGCCGCGTTATAGAATCGCGCATCTTATCAAACGGCACCCGCATCCCGGCCGGCGACGGCAACTATTTGCAAGCGGGTGCCCCGGAAATGACCATGACCCAAGACCTGCGCCTCGACGCACTCACCGCCTGGCTGCACGCGCAGTTCCCGGGCCAGACCCTGGACATCCGCCCGGCTTCGGCCGACGCGAGCTTCCGCCGCTACTTCCGCGTCACGCTGCCGGACGGCCGCACCCATATCGCGATGGACGCCCCGCCGCCACAGGAAGACTGCCGCCCCTTCGTCGCGGTACAGGCCCTGTTCGAGGCGGCCGGCGCCCACGTGCCGGCGCTGCGTGCGCAGGATGTCGAACAGGGCTTCCTGCTGCTGTCCGACCTGGGCAGCACCACCTATCTGCAGGTGCTGGATGCCGAAAACGCCCCAGCGCTGTACTTCGACGCCACTACCGCGCTGATTTCAATGCAGAAAGCCAGCCGCCCGGGCGTGCTGCCGGAGTACGACCGCGACCGCCTGCTGGCGGAAATGGAACTGTTCCCGGTGTGGTACGTGGGCCGCCACCTGAAGGCCGAACTGAGCGAGGCGGAAACCACTGCGCTGTACGAGGTGTTCGACCGCATTCTGGACGTGAACCTGGGCGAGCCGCAGGTGTTCGTGCACCGCGACTACCACAGCCGCAATCTGATGGTGACCGCGCCCAACCCCGGCGTGATCGACTTCCAGGACGCGGTGTATGGCCCGATCAGCTACGACCTGGTCAGCCTGTTCAAGGACGCCTACATCGACTGGGACGAGGAACAGGTGCTGGACTGGCTGATCCGCTACTGGCAGGACGCCAAGCGCGCCGGCCTGCCGGTGCGCGAGGACTTCGCCGATTTCCACCGCGACTACGAATTCATGGGCGCCCAGCGCCACCTGAAAGTGCTCGGCATCTTCGCGCGCCTCTGCCATCGCGATGGCAAGGACGGCTATCTGAAGGACATGCCGCGGGTCATGAACTACCTGCGCACCACCGCAATGCGCTACCGCGACCTCGCACCGCTGGCAAAACTGCTGAACCGCCTGGAAGGCATCACGCCGCAGGCCGGCTACACCTTCTGACCGCGGCCTGCACCCGATGAAAGCGATGATCCTCGCCGCCGGCCGGGGCGAGCGCATGCGTCCGCTGACCGACCACCTGCCCAAGCCGCTGCTGGCGGTGGGCGGCAGACCGCTCATCGTGTGGCACATCGATGCGCTGCGTGCCGCCGGCATCACCGACCTGGTGATCAACCACGCCCACCTTGGTTACCGACTGGTCGAGGCGCTGGGTGACGGGTCCGCACTCGGCGTGCGCATCGCGTGGTCGGCCGAGCCGGAAGGTGCGCTCGAAACCGCCGGCGGCATCGCGCACGCCCGTCACCTGCTCGGTGAGGCGCCCTTCATCGTGGTCAATGGCGACATCTGGTGCGACGCCGATTTCGGCGCGTTCGCCACCGCTGCTGCCACGCTGTCAGCCAATGGCGACCTTGCCCGGCTGCTGCTGGTGGACAACCCGCCGCACAACCCGGCCGGAGATTTCGTGCTGCGCGACGGCCGGGTGCATGACGAGGCTGATGGCCGGCTCACTTTTTCCGGCATCGGTGCCTATCACCCCGCCCTGTTCGATGGCCTCGACCCGGACGCCCCGGCGAAGCTGGCGCCACGGCTGCGCACGGCGATGCGCGAAGGGCGCGTATCCGGGGCACACCACGGCGGCCACTGGCACGATGTCGGCACGCCACAGCGGCTGGCGGAGGTCGACGCGCTGGTGCGCGGCGAACGCTGAACCGCCTCAGGCAGGCGCCAGCGGCAACCGCAGCTCGACCCGCAGGCCACCGCCCTCGGCTTCGCCAAGCGCGATCTGCCCCCCCAGGTATTCCACCACCTCTCGCACAATGGCCAGTCCGAGGCCGGACCCGCTGCCGGCCGAACCCGGAATGCGGAAATACGGTTCGAACACCCGCTCGCGCAGATCTTCCGGAATGCCGGGGCCGGCATCGCTCACTACCAGCCGCGCCTGATCTCCGTCACGCCCCAGTTCCAGCCGTATCGCGGTGCCGGCCGGCGCATAGCGTTGCGCGTTGTCGATCAGATTGCCCACCATGCTCGACAGGCTGTTGGCGTCACCGATCACGGTCAGCGGCTCTTCGTCCGCCTGCAGCGCGAGCGCATGACCGCTGGCCTCGCACGACAGGTGACGTTGGGCCACCGCATCGCGCACCACCTCGCGCAGCGACAGCGGAATGTCCTGCGCGCCCCGGCCGGCCCGGCTGTGCGCCAGCATCTGTTCGGTCAGATGAACGGTGCGGGCCACCCCTTCGAGCAGGCTGTCCAGCGACTTGTTCAGCCTGGCCGGATCTTCGGCGCGGCGCGCGTTCTGTGCGTGGATGCGCAGCGCGGCCAGCGGCGTGCGCAGTTCATGCGCGGCGGCGTCGATGAAGCGGCGCTCGCGCGCCAGCGCATCGCGCACCCGGCCGAACAGCGCATTGAGCGCACTGAGCACCGGTGCGATTTCCGCCGGCACCCGCGACAGCGTGAGTGGCTGGTCATCGCGCGGCGAGCGACCGGCGATGCGCTCGGCCATCTCCGACAGCGGCGCCAGTCCGTAGCCGATCAGCAGGCCGTTGAGCAGCAGCAGCACGAACAGGCCGATCAGGAGCGGTGCGCCTGTGGCCCAGCCCAGCTTGGCCGACAGTTCCTCGCGCGCATCGACCCGCTCGCCCACCTGTATCCAGACATCGCCCGAATGCAGCACGAATACCCGCCACAGGCTGCCCGCAAGATCATGGTCGCTGAAGCCGGCGCGCATCGGCGCCATCGGTATCGCCGGTGCCGACGACGAACGGGCAAGCAGGCGGAAACCATCGCTGCCGAAGGTTTCGTAGTCGGTCCATATCTGATACGCGATATGGGTTTCGTACTCGTGGCCCAGCGGGGTTTCGATGTCGTGGTGACCGAACAGCCAGTCCTGCAGCACCGCCGACCATGACAGCTGCTGCGGACTGCCCAGCTGACGATCGCGCTCGCCGGCTTCAAGCTCCAGCGGCACCGGCAGCGACATGACCAGCGGCGTATTGATGGTGGCGTGCTCGACCTGGCGCGCCATCAGGCTTTCCAGCACCCGAGCCGAGGTGGCGAGGCGGGCGTCAAACAGCTCGTCCGCCTCGTCCTGGCCTGCGCGTACTGCCAGCAACGCCGAAGTACCAAGCACGCACAACAGGATGAAGGCACTGCCGGCCAGCAACAGCACCCGCAAGGGCACGCCCTGCAGCGCGCGCATCAGCCCTGCCGCGCCACGGGCAGCGGGTCGATCACGTAACCGACGCCGCGCACGGTACGGATGAGCTCCGGATAGAACTTCTTGCGCAGATTGTGGATGTGCACGTCCAGCGCATTGCTTTCCAGTTCGCTGTCCCAGCCATAGATGTTCTCGACCAGCTGCTGCCGGCTCATCACGTGGCCGATGTTCTCCAGCAGCCGGCGCAGCACCATGAATTCGCGGCGCTGCAGTTCGACCGGGCGTTCGTCGTGGCTCACCGTGAGACCGGAGGTGTCGAGCGCAATCGTGCCGTAACGGATGAGGTTGGACACCGAGCCCCGGGTGCGCCGCTCAAGCACGCGCAAGCGGGCCAGCAGCTCGTCGAGGTCGAAGGGCTTGACCAGATAGTCGTCGGCACCGGCGTCCAGACCGCCGATGCGCTGGGCGGTGGTGTCGCGCGCACTGAGCACCAGCACCGGCGTCACCACACCGGCCTCGCGCGCGCGACGCAGCACGTCCATGCCGTCCAGCCGCGGCAGGCCGAGGTCGAGCACCGCGATGTCCACGCCGCCGCCGCGCAGCGCGGTCAGCGCCTGCATGCCGTCGCGCACCCATTCCACCGTATAGCGGGCACGCTCAAGCGCATCGAGTATGCCGGCCCCCAGCAGTTCGTCGTCTTCGACCAGCAGTACCTTCATCGGTCGGTTTATGTCGTAACGGAATGCCGTCATTCTGACTCCGACCGGGAACAATTGCATCGGCAGGGCGTGTTCACCTGCAGTTTCAGGGGCAGGCGCACGGGTTTACTTCAACTTCTCGCGCACCTTCACCAGCAGCGCCTCGATTTCCTTGCGCCGGCCTTCGTCGGCCAGCGGACGGGTCGGGCGGGCCGGTGCCTGCAGTGCAGCTTCCAGCGACACGCGCGCCTTCTCGTACTCGCCATTGCGGTACAGGAAATCACCCATGAAGAAATTGCTGTCTATTCCCTTGGGGTTGATCGCCAGCGCCTTGTTCAGCAGTTCGCGCGCCTTGTCCTTGTCGCCGAAGCCGATCGGCCAGCCCGGCACCTGGTAGTAGAGCGAGCCCAGACTGGTGTAGGCCGACCCTTCCAGCGCATTCGGATTCTTGGCCAGCGCCTTTTCCAGCGCCGCCCGGGCTTCCTTGGCCAGTGACAGCGCACCCAGACCGCCCTTGGCGCCGGCGTGGCTGGCCACGATGATGGCGTACCAGATGTCGGCTTCGGCACGATCCGGGAATTCGGTCCGCACCGCAGCCGCGTCCTTGCTCAGATGCTCGAAGGCCTGTTCCTGCTTGTCCGCCGGCTGGCGGTACTTGATCTGTTCCCACTCGGACTGCAGCCGGGCCACCGATTCGTCTACGCCGGCAAAGGCGGGGGCGATGAGCAGTGCGGCGAACAGGGCGCACGAGGCGCGGAGGAATGCATTCACGGTTTGACTCCTTGTTGTGCGTGACGGCGGATGACGGGAAGCTGCTTCGCGAGGCTGGAATCGACCAGCGCGGGCAGCATGCGGTTGATGCGGACGAACAGCTTTTCCGGCCAGCCCAAGTGGCGCTCGGCGCGCGGGCCGTCAAGCAGCTTCAGCAGCTCGGCGGCGACCGATTCCGGCGTATCGCTGGCCACGCCCAGTTCGCTGTTCAGCGCGTTCTGGGCATCGCTGTTCAGCGCAGTGCGGGTGGCGCGCGGCGCCAGGTACTGCAGCTGCACCCGGCTGCCGGCCAGTTCGCGGCGCAGCGCTTCGGTGAAGCCGCGCAACGCGAACTTGCTGGCGCAGTAGGCGACACTGCCCGGGTGGCCGATGTCGCCAAGAATGGAGCCGACATTGACCACCCGCGCCCGGGTCTGGCGGTGCAGCTGCGGCAGCAGCGCGCGGGTGAGCAGCATCGGTGCGAGCAGATTGGTCTGCACGATGCGTTCGATCTGCGCGTCCGACTGGTCCTCGAACCAGGCCAGTTCGCTGACGCCTGCGTTGTTCACCAGCAGATTCGGCCCGCCGGGCAACGCTTCGGCGGCCTGTACGATGGCTTCGCGGCCGGCCGCGGTATTCAGGTCGGCGGTCACGGTGCGGATCTGCACATCGGGCGCCTTGCGCACCAGTTCGTCGGCCAGCGTGGCCAGCCGGGCAGCATCGCGCCCGACCAGCAGCAGCGCGCTGGCGCGGCCGGCCAGCGCACTGGCAATGGCACGACCGATGCCACCGGCCGCGCCGGTGATGACTGCACGCAAGCCGCTCTTCATGCCGCGAGCGCCTGGTCGCTGGCCGGCAGCGCGCGGAACAGGTCGCCGTACAGGCGGTACATGACGCGCGCCACGTGAATCACCGCAAGCCTGTCCTCCTCGTCTTCCAGGCCGTCCATCAGCGTGGCGAAGAACAGCACATGGTCCTGGTCCAGGCTGCCGTGCGAATTGAGATAGCTGAAAGCCGCCGGCGGCAGGTGCAGGGTCTGCGCGATGCGCTCGGCGGCGGCGGTAGCGATCTGCACGCTGGTGCCTTCGAGCACATGCACCATGCCGAAGAAGCCGACCGGATTCTTGCGCGCGATCCAGTCGTAGGCGTAGGACACCATCAGTTCGGCTTCGACGCCCGGTGCGGAGCGGCGTGCGGTTTCGCGATCACCGCCGCAGGCGGCGATGTCGTCGAGTATCCACTCCTCGTGGCCGATCTCCTCCTCGATGTATTCGGCCACCGCACGGCGCAGCGACTCGTGGGTGGCCGGCAGCCGCGCGCCGCAGGCCATCAGCAGCGGCACGGTGTGCCGCACATGGTGGAAGGCCTGTTCGAGAAAGGCGCGGTACTGGGTCAGCGTGACGCGACCGGACAGGGCGTCCTGGATGATGGGCGCGGACAGCAGGTGGGCACGTTCGGCAGCGGTTTCGCGCTGCAGGCGTTCATGAAACGACATGTTCGGGGACTCCTGAGGCATGTGCGTACAGCACGGCGAGCCGGTCGCCGTAGAAAGACCACACCGCGTCACGGCGTACGCGGCCGTTGTCGGTCGCCAGACCGTTTGCGGGTGAGAAGGGAGCGTCGGCGCGCAGGCGGATGCCGATGCGCGCGTAGTCGGGCAGGCGGACGTTGGCCGCGTCGACCGCGGCATCCAGCGCTTCGTCGCTGATGTCGCCGCGCGGCACGATGACCGCCGACAGCGCCGGCTGCGCCTCGCCGAACACCACCACCTGGGCGATTTCGGGCGCGGCCAGCAGTTCGGCTTCAGGCCATTCCGGCGACACGTTGCGGCCGAAGCTGGTGATGATCTGGTGCTTGAGCCGGCCGGTCACATGCAACCGGCCTTCGGCATCGAGATGACCGATGTCGCCGGTCGGGAAAGGTGCATCCGGCAACGCCGGCGTGCCGAGATAGCCCGGCAGGCGCGGGCCATCAACCAGGATTTCGCCACGGGCCGACAGCGACACCTTCAGATGGGGCAGCACACGGCCGACCGCGCCCGGCGCATCGTCCGGCAGATTGAGCGCCACCACCGAACCGGCTTCCGACAGGCCATAGCCTTCGCAGGCCGGAATGCCCAGCGCGCGGGCACGGGTGATCAGGTCGGGCGACACCCGGGCGCCGCCGACCGCGACCAGCTTCAGGCCGCGCGGCGCCGGCAGGCCGGCATCGACCGCCGCCACCAGCGCGGTGAGCATCTGCGGCAGCAGGATGAGACTGTCCGGCTGCCAGCGTTCGATCGCCGCCAGCGCCACCCGCACATCGAAATGGCTGGAGCCGGTCAGGCCGACTTCTGCCAGCGGCGGCACGATGCACTGGGCGCCAGCCAGCCAGGCGGTATCGGCACCGGCCACATTTTCGAGCAGCACCGCCAGCGGAAGCATGCACAGATGGCGTCGTATGCCCAGATCGCGGGCGATGCCGGCCAGCGAGCCGCTGACCGCAGCCAGCTGGTCGGCGCTGAGGCACACGCCCTTGGGCTGGCCGGTGGTACCGGAGGTGAAGGTGATCTTGGCGGTGGCCGGCGGCAGCACCCGAGCCGGCCGCGGGGCACCGCGGAACAGCGTGAGTCGGCCCGAACTGAGCAGGCTGTCCTCGTCGCGCCCGAGGCGGTGGGCCCGCAGCGGGTCATCGGTCATCAACAGGCTGACTCCGGCGGCATCGAGCGCGTGCCGGCACTGGTCGTCGGTGAAGAAGGTGGGCAGCGGCAGCAGCACCGCACCGATCTGACGCACCGCGCGATCGGCGATCAGCCAGTCCTTGCCGTTATCGGCCAGCAGCGCGATCACGTCGCCGGCACAGGCGCCCTGTCCGATGCAGTCACGCATGCGTTCTGCCAGTGCATCGACCCGCCCCAGCACCGCACCGGCATCGAACCCGCCTTGCGGGCCGATCAGCGACGGCAGCCCGTTGTGGTCGTTCATGCTGCCTCCACCCCCACGGTATGCAGGCCGCTGGCAATGCGTCCGACCATCACGGTCGGCGTATTGCGGTAATAGCTGCCCCAGGATGCTTCGCCATCGCGCAAGCGGGCCGGGTCGGCCGGTGCCACCGAAAAGATGGGAATGCCCAGCCGGACGAAGGAATTCGCCAGCGCCCGGGTGGCGGTGAACACCACGTAATCGAGGCCGCGCGCATACAGGTGGCGGGTGGCCAGCGCGATCAGCGCCCGGCCCATGCCGGCGGAGGTGGCGGCCATATTGCCGACCTCGGCCAGCGCGCCACGCGCCACCGGTTCGCGCAGCACCTGCGACAGCGCCTGTTCGAGCGACTGGTCCAGATACTGTTCGACGAACACTTCCGGCCGCGAGGCTGGCAGCGAATAGCCGAGCGCAGCCTGCCACTCGCCGTCCGGCCCGCGCACCCCCAGAAGGGTGTCGGCGAAACGGGAAATCACCGCGCCATAGCTGCGCAGGAAGCAGCCGGCGATATAGCGTTCGATCGACGCCCGCGCCGGATGGCCGTGGCCGATCACTTCCAGTTCTGGGGCGCTGTCTTCGACCCGGACACCGATCACGCAGGCCTGCAGCGCAGAGGCGCTGCCGGCAACGGCGTGGCGGGGGGTCAGTGCAATCAGTGCGGCGGTATGCGGCATCGGATGCCTCCTTGTCGATGGAGGCATGCTCGATGGAGAAGATTAAGCGGGACTTAAGCCGTTCGGAGCGGATGCAACAGAACGTTTCGGCGGCAGAAGGCCCTAAACTTCCGACCTGACCGAAAGCCGGAACCCGACATGCACCCCTATTCAGAACGCCGCGCCCGCCTGATCGAACGCATGGGATCGGGCGTGGCCGTCATCGCCACCGCACCGGAACGCACGCGCAACCGCGACACCCACTACGGCTACCGCCACGACAGCTATTTCTATTACCTGACCGGCTTCGCCGAGCCGGAGGCGGTGCTGGTGCTGATCGCCGGCGACGCACCGCGCAGCATCCTGTTCTGCCGCGAAAAGAACGAGGAAAGGGAAATCTGGGACGGCTGGCGCCACGGCCCGGACGCCGCGCGCGAGAAGTTCGGCTTCGATGAAGCGCACATCTGCGGCGAACTGGACGCGAAACTGCCCGAACTGCTGGCCGACCAGCCGCGCCTGCATTACGTGATCGGCGAGGACGCCGCCTGGGACCAGCGCATGATGGCCGCACTCAACGCGGTGCGCGCCCAGGTAAGGGCCGGCCGCCAGGCGCCGTCAGAGCTGCGGGACATCCGCCAGCCGCTGGACGACATGCGGCTGATCAAGGACCTGCACGAACAGACGCTGATGCGGCAGGCAGCCGACATTTCCGCCCGCGCCCACCGGCGGGCGATGCAGGCCACCCGGCCGGGCGCGATGGAGTACGAGATCGAGGCTGAAATCCTGCACGAATTCCGCCGCGCCGGTTCGGAAGCGCCGGCCTACGGCTCCATCGTCGCCGGTGGCGCCAACGCCTGCGTGCTGCACTACGTGTCGAACGACGCCGCACTGCGCGACGGCGACCTGCTGCTGATCGACGCCGGCTGCGAACTGCACGGCTACGCCGCGGACATCACCCGCACCTGGCCGGTCAATGGCCGTTTCACCGGCGCCCAGCGCGACGTGTACCAGCTGGTGCTGGACGCACAGGACGCCGCCTTCGCCGAAGTGAAACCCGGCACACGCTTCATCGACTACCACGATGCCGCGGTCCGGGTACTGGCCCAGGGCCTGATCGACCTCGGCCTGCTCAAGGGCACGCTGGACGACGTGATCGAAAAGGGCGACTACCGCCGCTTCTACATGCACCGCACCGGCCACTGGCTGGGCATGGACGTGCACGACGCCGGCGAGTACCGGCCGCGCGGCGGCGGCCCCAATGAATGGCGACAGCTTGAGCCGGGCATGGTGCTCACGGTCGAGCCCGGCTGCTACATCCGGCCGGCCGACGACGTGCCGGAAGCGTTCTGGAACATCGGCATCCGGATCGAGGACGACGTGATCGTGACCGCCGACGGTTGCGACATCTACACCTCGGCTGCACCCAAGACGGTGGCCGACATCGAGGCGGTGATGGCGGAGGCACGCGGATGAGCGAAGCGGCCGCCACACCGGTGCTGGACGCCTTCATCGTCGGTGCCGGCCCGGTCGGCCTGGCCACCGGCTGCGCACTGCGCGCCGCCGGCCTGACCGTGCAGGCGGCCGACGCCGGCAGCGCCGAACGCGCGCTCGAGGACAGCCGGGTGATCGCACTGTCCGCCGGCTCGCGTGCCATCCTGGGCACACTGCAGGCCTGGCCGGCGGCCGACGCCACCCCCATCGGCACCATACACATTTCCCAGCGCGGCCATTTCGGCCGCACCGAACTGCGCGCCGCCGATTTCGGCCTGGACGCACTCGGCCACGTCGCCCGCGCCGGCAGTCTGGTGCGCGCGCTGCGCAGCCGGGCCGACGCGCTGGATCTGGATGTCCGCTACGGCCTGCCGGTCACCGGCGCAGATGAGGACGGTGACGCGATCAAGGTGCACACCGCCGACGGCCCGGTGCGGGCGCGCGTGCTGCTGTGGTGCGAAGGCCGGGTCGCTGACGACGAAGCACTGGCACGCAGCCACGACTACGGCCAGCACGCGGTGATCGCACTGGCCACCCCGGCCGCGCCGCACGGCCATGTCGCCTACGAGCGCTTCACGCCGGACGGCCCGGTGGCCCTGCTGCCCTGCGGCCGCGACTACGCGGTGGTCTATACCTGCGACGCCGCCGACGCCGAGGCGCTGCGCGACGAAACCGACGCCCGCTTCATGCAGCGACTGAGCGACGCGGTCGGTGGCCGGGTGCGTTTCGCGGCCCTGGGGCCGCGCAGCGCCTGGCCGCTGGCGCTGCGCATGCGTGCCGACATCGTGCGCGGCCGCCAGGTCTGGCTGGGCAACGCGGCGCAAACCCTGCACCCGGTGGCCGGCCAGGGCCTGAACCTCGCGCTGCGCGACGTCGGCCAACTGGCCGAATGCCTGCTGCCCGCGCTCGCCCGCCACGACCTCGGGCTGGATGATGCGCTCGCCCGCTACGCCCGGCTGCGCCGCACCGACCGCGCCGCCACCGGCGGCTTCACCGACTTTCTTGCCCGCGTGTTTACGCTGGGCGCCGGCGACCCGCTGCTCGGCCCGCTGGCCGGCCACGCGCGCGGTGCCGCCCTGGCCCTGCTCGACGCCTTTCCGCCGGCCCGTCAGTTCGTCGGCCGCCGCATGATGTTCGGTGCCCGCGGCTGGTAGCGCTGCGTCTGGCGTGATGACAGTGACACAGTTGCGCGCCGGCTCGGGGGCGGCTGCCTAGAATCCGCCGCACACCCCGCTGGCGCTGCGCATGCTGTTCAATTCCTACGCCTTCCTGTTCGCCTTCCTGCCGGTCGCGCTGGCCGGCTACTTTCTGATGGGTCGACGCTCGATCACGCTGGCGGCCGGCTGGCTGACGCTCGCTTCGCTGTTTTTCTACGGCTGGTGGGACGCGCGCTACCTGCCGCTGCTGCTCGGCTCCATCCTGTTCAACTACGCGACCGGACGCGCCATCGCCGCCCGTGCCGGACAGCCGGCAGCCGGCCGCCTGCTCGCACTGGGCATCGGTACCGATCTGGCGCTGCTGATCGCGTACAAGTACAGCGCACTGTTCGTCGACAGCGCGAACCGGCTGGCAGGCCTGGGGCTGCCGGTGCCCGAACTGATCCTGCCACTGGGCATTTCCTTCTTCACCTTCACCCAGATCGCTTTCCTGGTCGATGCCTGGGCCGGCAAGGTGCATGAAACCCGGCTGGTCAACTACGCACTGTTCGTCACCTACTTCCCGCACCTGATCGCCGGTCCGGTGCTGCACCACGGCGAAATGATGTCGCAGTTCGAACGGCCGCGGAATTACCGGCTGCGGCTCAACAACATTCTGATCGGCAGCAGCATTTTCGTGTTCGGCCTGGCCAAGAAGGTGCTGCTGGCCGACAACCTGGCGCCACTGGCCGGCTCAGTGTTCGAGGGCGGAGCCCAACCCGGACTGCTGACCGCCTGGGGCGGCGTGCTGGCCTACACCTTCCAGCTCTACTTCGACTTCTCCGGCTATTCCGACATGGCGATCGGCCTGTCGCGACTGTTCGGCGTGAAGCTGCCGCTGAATTTCAATTCACCCTACAAGGCGGCCACCATTTCCGACTTCTGGCGGCGCTGGCACATGACGCTGTCGCGCTTCCTGCGCGACTACCTCTACATCCCGCTCGGCGGCAACAAGCACGGGCCGGTGCGCCGCTACGCCAACCTGATGACCACCATGCTGCTCGGCGGCCTGTGGCACGGCGCAGGCTGGAATTTCCTGCTGTGGGGCGGACTGCACGGCGCCTACCTGTGCATACAACACGCCTGGTCCGCCCGCTTCCGGCTGCCGCGCCCGCTGGCGGTGGCACTCACCTTCGCTGCCGTGGTGGTGGCCTGGGTATTCTTCAGAGCCGGTACGCTGAGCGGCGCACTCGACCTGCTGGCCGGCATGGCGGGACTGCACGGCGTGGCGCTGCCGCAGGCCGTAGGACAGCTCATCGGCGGTGTCGCCCCGATGCTGGCGGCAGCAGGTGTCCGCTTCCATCCGGGCGGCGGCGAACAGTTCGTCACCACCTGGAGCTGGGTAACGGTGGCCGGGCTGATCGCCTTTCTGTGCCCGAACACACAGCAGATCCATGCCCGGCTGCGCCCGGCCATCGAACGCGTCGCGCCGCTGTCCGACGGCCTGCGCTTCAGATTGAGCACGCGCTGGGCGGTCGGACTGGGGCTGGCCAGCACGGTCTGCGTGCTGTCGCTGTCGCGGCCGTCCGAATTCCTCTATTTCCAGTTCTGAACAATGGCGCAGCGCACGCGATTCGCCCGCATCTGGCTGCTCACGCTGCTGCTGGCGATGGCACTCGCGATGGCGCTCAACCGGTTCATGGACCCGTGGGGCCTACACGACGGCCCGCGCATAGACGGCCTGAACGCACTCAAGATACGGCCCGAACGCCCCCTCGGCGAACTGAAGCTGTCGCGCGCACTGCGCGCTTCACCGGACGCGCTCATCCTCGGCAATTCACGCGCCGACATCGGTCTGGACCCGGCCGACCCGGCGCTGCGGGCACTGGCCGCGCGGCCCTTCAACATGGCCGAACCGGGGGCGGCACTGACCAGCCAGGTGCGCTATCTGGAAACCCTGCTGGAAGCCGGCCACCGGCCACGCCTGCTGGTGGTCGGCGTGGAACTGTTCGACGCACTGAATCCGCCGGACGGCGACCGTGAGTGGTATCCGCGCACCGATGCCTGGCAGCGCCAGCGCACGGTGATGGCACAGAGCCTGATCACGCTGGCCGCCACCGCTGACAGCGTGCGCACGCTGTACGCCCAGCACGACCGCTTTGCCGCGACGATGCGCGACGACGGCTTCAACCCGCTGTACGACTATGGCGCGATGGCCGCCCGCGACGGCTACCAGGCACTGTTCCGCCAGCGCGCCGCGGACAACGTGAAACGCATCCGCGCCCGTCACTGGCCACAGGATCTGCACGCCACCGCCGATTTCGTCGCACTGCGGCGCCTGCTCGATATTGCCGGCGAGCACCGCATGCGGGTGGAGGTGATGAGCTACCCCTATCACATGCACATTCTGGGCGCGCTGGCGCGCGAGCACATGGACAGAGAGGTGAGCACCTGGAAACAGGCCGTGGCCGACACGGTGGCGGCCGCTGCGGCACGCGGCGTGCAGGTGCGCGCCTGGGATTTTTCGCTGCCCGGTGCGGACAGCGCCGAGGCGGTGCCGGCACGCGACGACCGCCGCACGGTCACCCGCGGC
Organism: Methyloversatilis universalis EHg5; assembly: GCF_000378945.1. Taxonomy (GTDB): domain Bacteria; phylum Pseudomonadota; class Gammaproteobacteria; order Burkholderiales; family Rhodocyclaceae; genus Methyloversatilis; species Methyloversatilis universalis_A. The sequence goes on from NZ_KB900539.1 coordinate 3,386,018, forward strand.
TATTGGGAAGGCGGCCATTTCAAGGCCGCGCTCGGTGCGCGCATGCTGGCGCGCGCGCTGGCGCCGGAAGCGCCGCCGGACGACGACTTCGGCCGGCGGCTCACGCCGGCGACCGCAGCCGCCGACTGGGCCGGCGAGACACGCCGCGTGCTGGCCGCGCGGCCGGATCTGCAGCGCGATCTGGACGCCGCGTTCGGCGCCCCCGTCGCGACGGAGTGACCATGCGCACGGCCGGCGGCGCGACATTTCGCCGTGCCGCCGCATCGCGGTAGAATCCCGCCCTTGCCCGTTCGTCCATCACCCTCGTCCAACCATGCAGTTCGTCGGCTTCAATCTGCGAAACAACCTGTTCGTCGCGCCCATGGCCGGCGTGACCGACCGCCCCTTCCGCCAGCTGTGCAAGAAGCTGGGCGCCGGACTCGCAGTGTCCGAAATGGTCACCTCCAACTCGCTGCTGTACGGCAGCGCGAAGACCCAGCGTCGGGCGAACCACGACGGCGAGGTGGCGCCGATCTCGGTGCAGATCGCCGGTGCCGACCCGAAAATGATGGCCGATGCCGCCCGCCACAACGTGGACCGCGGCGCCCAGATCATCGACATCAACATGGGCTGTCCGGCCAAGAAGATCTGCAACGTGATGGCCGGTTCGGCGCTGATGCAGGACGAGCCGCTGGTGGCGCGCATCCTTGAAGCAGTGGTGCAGGCGGTGCCCGACACCCCGGTCACGCTGAAGATGCGCACCGGCTGGAACCGCGCCAACAAGAACGCACCGATGCTGGCACGCATGGCCGAACAGAGCGGCATCCGCGCGCTGGCCATCCACGGCCGCACCCGCGCCGACCAGTACACCGGCCACGCCGAGTACGACACCATTCGTGCGGTGAAGGCTGCCGTGAACATTCCGGTGATCGCCAACGGCGATATCACCACGCCGCAGAAGGCGCGCGAAGTGCTGACCGTCAGCGGTGCCGACGGCGTCATGGTGGGACGCGCCGCCCAGGGCCGGCCCTGGATCTTCCGCGAGATCGAGCACTTCCTGGCCACCGGCGAACTGCTGGCGCCGCCCGAAGTGAGCGAAATCCATCGCGTGTGCCGCGAGCACGTCGAAGACCTGTACGGCTTCTACGGCGCAGAGAGCGGCCTGCGCATCGCGCGCAAGCACATCTCCTGGTACACCAAGGGACTGGTCGGATCGGCCGCCTTCCGTCACGCGATGAACCGTCTGGAAACGACGGACGCGCAGATGGCTGCGATCGACGAGTTCTTCGGCCGCATGGCGGCCGACAACGACAGGCTCGCCTACGAGCCGGATTCCGACGACGACGCGCAGGAACTGGCCGCCTGAACGCCCGACCGGGCGCACTCAGCACCGACCATCAGGGAGACGCCGCCATGAGCGGACGCAGTGACATTGCCGAGTGCGTAAGACACTCGCTGGAACGATATTTCCGTGATCTGGACGGGGAACCGCCGAGCGGCCTCTATGACATGGTGCTGCGCCAGATGGAGCGCCCGATGCTGGAGGTGGTCATGCGTGAAGCCGAAGGCAACCAGACCCGCGCCGCCGACATGCTGGGCATGAACCGCAATACGCTGCGCCGCAAGCTCACCGATCACGGCATGCTCTGACGCGGCCCGCGCCGCATCCCCTACCCCGAATTCCTCAACTTCCCACCGGAAAAGCGCATGAAAGTACAGCGTGCATTGATCAGCGTGTCCGACAAGACCGGCATCGTTGAATTCGCCACCGCCCTGACCGGGCTCGGCATCGAACTGCTGTCCACCGGCGGCACCGCACAACTGCTGGCCAACGCCGGCCTGAAGGTGACCGAAGTGGCCGACCACACCGGCTTCCCGGAAATGCTGGACGGACGCGTCAAGACGCTGCACCCGCGCATCCACGGCGGCCTGCTGGCCCGGCGCGAAGTCGAGGCCCACATGCAGGCGCTGGCGGAACACGACATTCCGACCATCGATCTGCTGGTGGTGAATCTGTATCCGTTCGAGGCGACGGTCGCCAAGGCCGGCTGCACGCTGGAAGACGCGATCGAGAACATCGACATCGGCGGCCCGGCCATGGTGCGCTCCGCCGCCAAGAACTGGCGCGGTGTCGGCGTGCTGACCGACGCCTCGCAGTACGCCGGCGTGCTGGACGAACTGCGCGCCAGCGGCGCGCTGTCCGACGCCACCCGCTTCGCGCTGTCGGTGGCCGCGTTCAACCGCATTTCGAACTACGACGCCGCGATCAGCGACTACCTGTCGGCACTGAACGCCGACGGCTCGCGCGCCGAGTTCCCGGCACAGTCGAACGGCCGCTTCGTCAAGATCCAGGACCTGCGCTACGGCGAGAACCCGCACCAGCGCGCCGCCTTCTACCGCGACCTGTACCCGGCACCGGGTTCGCTGGTCAGCGCGAAACAGCTGCAGGGCAAGGAACTGTCGTACAACAACATCGCCGACGGCGACGCCGCCTGGGAATGCGTGAAGAGCTTCGACACCGGCGCCTGCGTCATCGTCAAGCACGCCAACCCCTGCGGCGTGGCACTCGGCGCCACCCCGCTTGAGGCCTACCGCAAGGCCTTCGCCACCGATCCGACCTCGGCTTTCGGCGGCATCATCGCCTTCAACACCCCGGTCGACGCCGCCACCGCCGAAGCGGTCAGCGGCCAGTTTGTCGAAGTGCTGATGGCGCCCGCCTTCACCGCCGACGCGCTGAAGCTGCTTGCGGCCAAGGCCAATGTGCGCGTGCTGGAAATCCCGCTCGATGGCGTCGATCCGAAGGGCGCGACCGCCTGGGCGCGCGGCCGCAATCTGCACGATGTGAAGCGGGTCGGCTCCGGCCTGCTCATCCAGACCGCGGACGAACCGGAATCGCTGGAAGGCCGCCTCACGGTGGTCACCAAGCGCGCCCCGACCGCGCAGGAAATGACCGACCTCACCTTCGCCTGGCGCGTCGCCATGTACGTGAAGTCGAACGCCATCGTGTATTGCCGCGACGGCGCGACGGTCGGTGTCGGCGCCGGCCAGATGAGCCGCGTTGACTCGACGCGGATCGCGCGAATCAAGGCAGAGAACGCAGGTCTGACCATTGCCGGTTCGGTGGTGGCGTCCGACGCCTTCTTCCCCTTCCGCGACGGTGTGGACGTGCTGGCCGAAGCCGGCGCCAAGGCCATCATCCAGCCGGGCGGCAGCATGCGCGACGAAGAAGTGATCGCCGCCGCCGACGAGCACGGCCTGGCCATGGTGTTCACCGGCACCCGCCACTTCCGTCACTGAGCTGTACCCGCGCACGATTGAAGAAGGACGCGACATGAAACTGCTGGTCATCGGTTCGGGCGGCCGCGAGCACGCCATTGCCTGGAAACTCGCGCAGAGTCCGCGCGTACAGAAGGTCTATGTGGCGCCGGGCAATGCCGGTACCGCGCTCGAACCCAATATCGAAAACCTGCCGATCACCGATTTCGCCGAGCTCATCAGCTTCGTCGAGAACGAGAACATCGCCTTCACCGTGGTCGGCCCGGAAGCGCCGCTGGCCGCTGGCGTGGTGGACTGTTTCCGGGTGCGCGGCCTGAAGGTTTTCGGCCCGGCCCGCAAGGCGGCCCAGCTGGAAAGCTCCAAGGACTTCGCCAAGCAGTTCATGGTGCGCAACAACATCCCGACCGCCTGGTACCAGACCTTTACCGACGCCGCCGCCGCGCGCGCCTTCGTCGACGAGAAGGGCGCACCCATCGTGATCAAGGCCGACGGCCTGGCCGCCGGCAAGGGCGTGGTGGTGGCGATGACGCTGACCGAGGCGCACGCCGCCATCGGCGCCATGCTGCCTGGCGACGACGGCGGCAAGTCGCGCGTGGTGATCGAGGAATTCCTGCAGGGCGAAGAAGCGAGCTTCATCGTCATGTGCGACGGCCAGAGCGCGCTGCCGCTGGCCACCAGCCAGGACCACAAACGCCTGCTCGACGGCGACGCCGGCCCGAACACCGGCGGCATGGGCGCCTATTCGCCGGCGCCGGTGGTCACGCCGGAAATCCACGCACGCGTGATGCGCGAGGTGATCCAGCCGGTACTCACCGGCATGGCACTGGACGGCCTGCCCTACACCGGCTTCCTGTACGCCGGCCTGATGATTTCGCCGGAGGGCGACATCAAGGTGCTGGAATTCAACTGTCGCATGGGCGACCCGGAAACCCAGCCCATCATGATGCGGCTGAAGACCGATCTGGTCGATCTGGTCGAGGCGGCGCTGGAATACCGCCTGTCCGAAGCCAGCACCGACTGGGACCGCCGGGTGGCGCTGGGTGTGGTGCTGGCCTCCGCCGGCTATCCGGACGCGCCGCGCAAGGGTGACGTGATCACCGGCCTGCCGGCCGCGACCGAAGACAGCCATGTGTTCCACGCCGGCACCGCCCACCAGGACGACGCGGTGGTCACCAGCGGCGGCCGCGTGCTGTGCGTGACCGCACTCGGCGACACGGTGAAACAGGCGCAGCGCGCGGCCTACACGCTGTGCGACCAGATCCAGTTCGACGGCGCGCAGTTCCGCCGCGACATCGGTCACCGCGCGGTGCGTCGATGAGCACGCGCGCCGAACAGGTCCGTGCCTGGCTGCTGGATCTCCAGGACCGCATCATCGCCGGCCTTGAAGCTGCTGACGGCTCGCCCTTCCTGACCGACGGCTGGGTGCGCGGCCCGGAAGAAAGACTGCAGGGCGACGGCCGCACCCGGCTGATCGAGGAAGGCAGACTGTTCGAGCGCGGCGGCTGCAATTTCTCGCATGTGCGCGGCGATCGTCTGCCGCCTTCCGCCTCGGCCCACCGCGCCGATCTGGCCGGCGCCTCGTTCGAGGCGATGGGCGTGTCACTGGTGCTGCACCCGCGCAACCCCTACGTACCGACCGTGCACCTGAACGTGCGCTTCTTCACCGCCCAGCCGCAGGACGGCGAAGCGGTGTGGTGGTTCGGCGGCGGCATGGATCTGACGCCCTACTACGGTTTCGAGGATGACGCGGCCCACTTCCACCGCACCTGCCGCGACGCGCTGGCGCCCTACGGCGCCGACACCTGGATGCGCTACAAGCAGTGGTGCGACGAGTATTTCCATCTCAAGCACCGCAAGGAAGCACGCGGCGTCGGCGGCGTGTTCTTCGATGATCTCGGTGCCGACGGCAGCGTGGATTTCGAGCAGGCTTACGGTCTGACGCAGGCGGTCGGCAACGGCTTCCTCGACGCCTATCTGCCTATCGTGCAACGCCGCCGCGACCTGCCCTACGGCGAACGCGAACGCGACTTCCAGGCCTACCGCCGCGGCCGTTACGTCGAATTCAATCTGGTATTCGACCGCGGCACGCTGTTCGGCCTGCAGTCGGGCGGTCGCACCGAATCCATCCTGATGTCCATGCCGCCGGTGGTGAAGTGGCGCTACGACTGGCACCCGGAAGACGGTTCGCCGGAAGCGAAGCTCTACACAGACTTCCTGCCGCCGCGGGACTGGCTCGCCTGACAGCGTCTTCCGCGGCGCCCTCACTGCGATGGGGTCAGGCCATCAAACCCTGACCGCATTTTCGACGGCCACCGCGGCGGGGGCACTGCTCCCGCCGTCCGGACACCCTGCACCGATCACCGCAAAAAAAATGGGCACCCAATGGGTGCCCGAACCGGGACTGCAGGAAGAACCAGTGAGCTGCCCGCCGGCTTTCGGGCTTGTGGCCCTGGGCCGACGGACCCGCTCGAACTCAGAAGCGGTAACCGATACCGACCGAATACAGCATCGGGTCGATGTTCAGCGAAGTCACCTTGGCGCCGGTGCCCTTCACGAAAATGTCGGTGTCGATATTCACGTACTTCACGTCGACGTTGAAGAACCACTTCGGCGCGATCTGGAAGTCGGCGCCCACCTGGGCGGCCCAGCCGAAGCTGCTGCGGTCGATGCGCAGCGGCACGCTGCCGCCAAGCACGGTGCCGGCGTCGAGATCGACGCTGCTGAAACGGGTGTAGTTCAGGCCCAGACCGGCGTACGGACGAATCGTGCCTTCCGGGTTGAAGTGGTACTGCAGGGTGAGCGTCGGCGGCAGATGCTTGACCGAGCCGATGCCTACGCCGCCCAGTTCGACGTCATGCTTCTGCGGATAGGTCAGAATCAGTTCAGCCGCGATGTTCTTGGTGAAAAAGTAGGTGATGTCGATTTCCGGGAAGGTCTTGTTCTCGGCCTTCACGTCGATCGGCAGGTTCAGGCCACCGGAATTGTCATTGTCCGGATTCATGTACAGCGCGCGGGCGCGCACCATCCAGTTGCCTTCGTCGGCCGCATTCGCCACACCGGCCACGGCTGCCAGCGCAGCCACACCCACCCACTTGATCGCCTTCATTGTCGTGCACTCCAGAGAAAGTGAAATCGCATTCAGTGGTGTGCAGTATTCCGAAGGGCTGATACCCCTGCGTTGACCAAGGTCAATCGGCGCTCAGAACGCGTTGCGATGCAACACGCGTGGCCTGCCGGCGGCGCCGACCGCACCGGCGAGCAGCCCGCCCGGCGTCAGGAGCGGTCGCGCAGCCGCTCGATGCGCTGTGCGCTGTCCGGGTGGCTGTCCAGCCAGCCAGCGCCGTCCTTGCGGCCGCGCTCGGCAGATTCGGACAGGCGCTGCAGCATGTCGGCCAGCAGTGCGGGCGAACGGCCCTGGGCGCGCAGCGCCGCCGCGGCATAGTCGTCCGCCTCGCGCTCCATGTCGCGCGAATAGCCGGACTGGATCAGCGCGGTCGGTGCCATCGCGATCACGCTGCTCACGTCGCCGGCATACCAGGTCATGAACAGCGCCACCGCCGAGCCCTGCAGCAGCATGCGCATGCCATGACGCCCTTCGACGTGACCCAGTTCGTGCATCAGCACCGCCATCACGCGTTCGTCATCGCCGGCAAGCTCGACCAGTTCGTCGGTCACCACCAGCGTGCCGTCAGGCAGCGCGAAGGCGTTGGCGCCGACCGCGCCGCCGTGACGGAACACCAGCGCGTGCGGCAGCGTCGTGCGACCGGCCAGCACGCCGCGCAGCCGGGACTGCGCGTCTTCGTCCAACCGGCTCGGCGCAAGCATGTGCTCGTCGATCAGTTCCAGGGTCTGGCGTGACAGGCCGGCCACCACCGCCTCCGGTACGCGCGGCGCGGCGACTTCCGCCGCCCACGGCAGACCGTAGCGCGCCGCGCCCCACAGCACGATGACGAGCAGCGCAAGCGCACCCGCCACCATGCGCAGGTCGAAGGCGCTGCGCACCGTCAGCCGGTCGCGCTGGCCGCTGGCGCCGAGCAGGCGCGCGAGCGCGGCATGATCCCTTACCTCGGCGTGGGCACCGTCGTCGAAGGTGATCAGCCGCGGCGCCGCCCCCATCGGTTCGGACAGCCGCAGGGTGGCCAGCGGGGCCCGGCGGCTCAGCCCTTCCGCGGCGAGCAGCAGCGCGTCACCGTCCAGCGACAGCGTGGCTGGCCATGCACGCGCGCTGTGGCCGTCGAAGTACAGCGCCGCAACCGTCAGCGCTTCAGAGGGCGATGTCGACATCGAAAATGTCCGCGGTCTCTTCGCCGGTGGCCGACACCGCCTGTTTCTGTCCGGCCACGAAATCGTCCAGCGGGCCGGCACTGACCAGGGTGACGCTTTCGATCCGGTAGCGCGCGGTGCGGATGGCGGCGAACGGCGCGAAGAAACCCAGCGTGCACACGATGGCGATCAGGTTGGTGAGCGTGATCGCATACAGCGTGCGTGCCCGCGCATGCGACTCGAAACGGTGGGCGCCGAGCCGGGTGTTGTTCCACACCAGGTTCTGCAGGCGCGCGGTCAGGTAGGGCGAAATCAGCAGGAACAGACCAACCCAGCCGGCCAGCATGATGAGCGGCAGCAGGGCCATTGCTTCGCGGCGGTCGCCTGCGGCGCCCAGCACCAGCGCCACCGTGCCGCCAATCGCCGCTACGCCGGCGACAAGCAGCAGCAGAAGCACGCCATACATCCGGTAGAACGCAGACACCGACGCGGTGAATTCGAAACGGGTGGCGCCGAAACGTGCGTTGTCCAGCTGGTAGCGCTTCATGCGCTGGTGCCACATCGGCGCCAGCAGATAGAGCGTGAAGACCGACAGCAGCGGCCACATCAGGAAGGCCTTGTAGGCGCCTCTCTGGTCACCGTCAAAACCGAAACGCAGGCCGCGCCAGCTGGTATTGAGCGCGCGGAAGCGCAGCGAACGCATCAGCAGCACCGGCATCGCGGCTGCCAGCAGGCCGAGAACCAGAAAGCCGAGCAGCGGCGACACCTCGAACGAAATGTTGTAGCCCAGCAGCAGCAGGAAGCCGATCACCCGCCCCTTGAGGATGGCACGCGGGTCGCCGTGATAGTCGAAGGCGGCACCGCCCAGCGTGGTGTGGCGATGGAAGTACTGCAGCCGCCGGACCTTGGCCCAGGCGGAGTAGATGCCCAGCGTGAGCACGGTGAGCAGCAGATTGACGATCCAGATGCCGAAGTATTCGCCGCCGCGGCCGGAAAACACCAGCGCCTCGGAGCGGGGCGCGGTGTCTGCAGCAAAGGGATCGGCGAAGGTGGTCGTGGCCGCGGACGGCGGCGCGTTCTCGAAAGGATTGTTCATGCGGGATCCGGGCGGAAGAACATGCCCGGATCATGACACAGCCCTGCCGCGCGCGTTCAGCGCATCAGTGCGGCCGCGCGGAAATGGGCCTGCGCCTTTTCCGGTCGTTCGAGGTGTTCAGCCAGCAGCGCCAGTTCGACATGCACCACGCGTGAGGGCTGCACCGCCAGCGCGGCTTCGAGATAGCTCTGCGCCTTGCCCCACAACTGCTGGGTGCGACACAGCCGGCCCAGCGCGAGCAGCAGTTCGGCGTCGTCCGGATGGTCGCGCAGCCAGGCTTCGGCCTTGGCGATGCGGCCCAGCGCATCGCCGCCGTCGGTATGGGCGTACAGCGCCAGCAGCGACGACTCCCAGCCGTGCTCCAGCCGCGCCTCGATCAGCTTGCGCGCCTGCGTGGTCTGGCCGGCGGCCACCAGCGCCTCGGCCATCGCGCGCACCACCTGTGCGTCTTCGCGCTCGGTGGCCGGCAGTGCTTTCCAGTAAGCGTCCAGTTCGGCCGGATCCAGATCGTGCAGCGCGCCCAGATGCGCCTGACGGCGCACCGGTGCCGCCTGCTCCGGCGTCAGCGCGCGATGCTTCTGCAGCAGGCGCACCACCCGCAGCAGGCCGCCCCAGTCGGCCAGACCGCGGCGCGCCCGCATCGCCAGACGCAGCGCGGCGACATGGCGCTGACCGCCGGACTGCAGCACGTCGATACGCTCCAGCGCATCGCTGAACTCGCGACGGTCGGTCAGGATGTCGGCTTCGGTCATCAAGCGGGCGGTCTTCAGTTCATCGAAGCGCTCCGCCTGGCGCAGCCAGTCGTCGGCCTGCGTCTGTTCGCGCATCGCGTGCGCGGCGCGGGCGCCGATCAGCGCGGCCAGGCCGGGCGATTCGCCGCCCTCGACCGCCACCCGGGCGCTGCGCTGGGCATGCCCGTAGCGGCCTTCGAAATACAGGCGGGCGGCGTCGCGCAACGCGGTCACCGCGCGGCGCCGGCGCTGACGCGCGCGGTAGCGGGCCGCACGCGCCGGCATGCGCATCAGGCCGTCGATGAAATGGAACACGCTGTACAGCAGCGCCACGCCGAGCAGCAGCGACACGATGAACAGGTTGAGCGACAGTTCGATGCGCCAGGGCGACCACTGGATGAGCACGAAACCGTCGTTCTGACGCGCCGCAATCACCAGCCCCACGGCCAGCGCGCACAGCCCGAGCAGCCACAGCAGCAGGCGCACCATCAGCGCTTCTCCTCGCGCTGCACGGTGGGCCGCTGGCGCTGGGCCTTGAGCTGGGCCAGCGCGCTCATCGATTCGTTGAGGCCGGGCAGACCTTCGCCCGGATCGACGCTGGCGAGCTGGCGCAGCGTGGCCAGCGCGTTGTCGGTCTGACGGGCGCGGGTGTCGAAATAGCGCTCCACCCATTCGCGCGCCAGCCGCATGTCCTCGCGCCACACCGCGCCATTGCGCTGGAGCAGCGCGATGCGGGCATTGATCAGCCGCAGCTTGAGATTTTCGCGCAGGAAGAAGCTGTGCTCCGGCGACAGCAGCGCCGGATCGGGCCGGTCCAGCCGTTCGATGCGCACCAGCTGCCGCACTTCGGCCCACACCTCCTCCGCCAGCCGCTCGACCAGGGTCGGCTCGGCCACTGCCGCAACCTTGGCGGGAGCCGGGGCTCCGGCGCGCGTCGGCGAGCGGTCGAAAGCCAGCGGCAGGGTGTCGATGGAACCGAGCAGCGTATCGATGCGCAGCGCCTGGCCGGACAGATCAGCCATCGGCGCACGGCGCAGGCGCTCCATGTCATTGGCCATGGCACGGCGCAGCGGCAGGAAGCGGCCGGTATCGACCCGCGCCAGACGCGCTTCGGCGGTAGACAGCGCGCTGAGCGCCAGCTTGGCGTCACCGGCCAGCTGCAACTGCTGCTGGCCCAGCACCAGCGCGTGTTCGACTTCGGCCAGCACGCGTTCGTCGTAGCTGCGCACCAGATCATCGGCCAGGTATTCATAGGCCTCGATGCGCGCCCGCAGGTCGGCCAGCTGCGCTTCCTGGCTGCCAAGCCGGTTGCCGTAGGTGGCGATGCCGGCCGCTTCCTGTTCGGACGCGTCACGCGCCTGCGCCGCCTGTTCGCCCACCACCTCGACCCGGCGATGCAGTTCGGCTTCGAGCGTACGCATGCGGGTGAGCATGAAGGCGCTGGCTACGCCCAGCGCAACCAGCAGCAGTACCGCCAGCCCGAGTGCCCACAGCGGCACCACGCCATCGCGTTTCGCGGGCGGCACCGGTATCACGGCAGGCGTGGCGGCGGGGGACGGCGTCGGAATCTGTTCGCTCATGTCGGTCGGTTCAGGTCGCAGGGATGCGATGAAAAATAGTCAGTCAGGCCGGCCAGCAGGCCGGCGTCGGCCGGTGCGGTTTCGATCACGCGGCTGAAGCCGCGTTCGCGCGCCTGTTCGGCGATGCGCGCGTGCGGCGCGAACAGCGGCAGCGCCTGCAGCGCGTCCAGACAGTCCAGCCCGGGCAGCACGGTGAGATTGCGCAGCGATTCGGACGAGGTGATGGTCAGCGCGTGCAGCCGGCCGGCGCGCAGTGCGGCGCACAGCGGCGCGCCGTCGCGCGGCGGCAGGCGGCGGTAGCAGGTGATGTGCTCGACGATCGCACCGCGCGCACGCAGCGTATCGCCCAGCAGTTCGCGCCCGCCGTCGCCGCGGAAGATGAGCACCCGCCGGCCGGCCAGTGCGGCGGCCGACAGTTCGGGCAATTCAAGCAGCGCCTCGGAATCGTAGCGGTGCAACGGCGTAACGACGCGGGTGACACCGCGCGCGCGCAGCGCCTGCGCCGACTGTTCGCCCACGGTGGCGGCCGGCAGCGCAGCCGGCCAGTCGCGCAGCGGCAGCAGGCAGTCCAGCGCATGGCGCACCGCGTTGGCGCTGACGAATACCGCCAGCGCGGCACCGTCCAGATCGGCACCGGCCACGGCCGACGTGTCGGCCAGCGGTTCGATGTCGATCAGCGGAAACTCGAAAGGTTTGCCGCCGGCGGCCCGCAGCGCGTCCGCCAGCACCGCCGCCTGCGCGCGCGGCCGGCTGACCAGCACGCCGCATCCGGCCAGCGCGCCGCGAGCGTTCATGGATGGGCGAGGTCGTCGAGGATGGCCTGCGCGCCGTCGGCCCGCAGCGCGTCCACGCAGTCCGCCGCCAGCGCATCCGGCTGGGCGATATTGCCGCGCACTTCGGCGGCGGCGATGCGGCTGCCGTCCGGCATGGCCACCCGGGCACGCAGCCACAGCGCACCGCCCTCGACCACGCAGTAGGCGGCCAGCGGCACTTCGCAGGAGCCGGCCAGCGCGCGCGACACCGCGCGCTCGGCGCGGACGCAGGCTTCGGTGACCGGACACACCAGCGGTGACAGCCAGGCCGCCACTTCGGGCCGCGAGGACAGCGCCTCGATGCCCAGCGCGCCCTGACCGGCGGCCGGCAGCGACTGCTCTACCGGCATCAATGCCCGGATGCGCGCCCCCAGACCCAGCCGCTTCAGACCGGCGGCCGCCAGGATGATGGCGTCGTACTGACCTTCATCGAGCTTGCGCAGCCGGGTATCGAGATTGCCGCGCAGGCTGCTCACCGCCAGATAGGGAAAGTTCGCGCGCAGCTGCGATTCGCGCCGCAGGCTGGAGGTGCCGACCACGGCGCCCGGCGGCAGTTCGTCGAGGCTGGCGTAGCGGGAGGACACGAAGGCGTCCTGCGGCACTTCGCGCTCCAGCGTGGCCACCAGCGCGAACTCGTCGGCCAGCGTCATCGGCACGTCCTTCATCGAATGCACGGCCAGATCGGCGCGGCCTTCGAGCAGGGCGGTTTCGAGTTCCTTCACGAACAGCCCCTTGCCGCCCACCTTGGCGAGCGGACGATCCAGAATCTGGTCGCCGCGGGTGGTCATGCCGAGGATGTCCACGGTCGCGGAGGGGTACAGCGAGGACAGTCTGTCACGCACATGTTCCGCCTGCCACATGGCAAGACGGGACTCGCGCGACGCGATCACGATGCGCGTGGGCTTCGGGTAAGCTTGGGGCTCCTGCTGCGGGACTGACTGCGCGCGATCCGCCGCATCGAGGTCCGCCGGGCCGGCCGGATGATCCATATGGAAAAGAGGCGTGTGGTGGTCGATTAGTTGGATACACCGCGCGCCGGCGTGAACGAGTGCCTACAGGCAGCGCGCGACACGGCCCGAATTCTAGCAGCCCCGGATGGAACATCGCAGCGCCCCCGCCAGTGCAGGCCGGTGGTGCGCAGACATTCAGACACTGATTTCGGAAGGATTGCCAGTGAATCAACAGGCCCAGACGCCGGTCGCGGTGCACGACCGCTCGGCGGACGACAAGGACAAGCCGCTGTTCGACGACATCCGTCTGCTCGGCCGCATGCTCGGCGACGTGGTGCGCGAGCAGGAAGGCAGCCGCATGTTCGAGCTGATCGAGAACGTGCGCCAGCTGTGCGTGCGCTTCCGTCGCGACGACGATCTGGACGCCCGGGCCGAACTGGCCAAGCTGCTCAATGGCCTGTCGGACGACGACACCATCATCGTGGTGCGCGCCTTCAGCTACTTCCTGCACCTGGCCAATATCGCCGAGGACCAGCACCACATCCGCCGCGCCCGCGCCCACGCCATCGCCGGCGATCCGCCGCGGCCGGGCACGCTGGCCAGCGCGCTCGACAAGGCGCTGGAGGCGAACGTGCCGGCCGACGAAATCCTCGCCTTCTTCCGCGACGGCCTCATCGTGCCGGTGCTCACCGCCCACCCGACCGAGGTGCAGCGCAAGAGCATCCTGAGCCAGGAAATGAAGATCGCCCGGCTGATCGACGAGCGCGACCGCATGCGGCTGACGCCGGACGAGCTGGAAGAGCGCGACGAGGCGGTGCGCCGCACCGTCACCTCGCTGTGGCAGACCCGCATGCTGCGCCGGACCCGGCTGTCGGTCGGCGACGAGGTGGTCAATGGCCTGTCCTTCTACGACTACACCTTCCTGCGCGAACTGCCGCGCGTCTACAACGCGGTCGAAGACCAGCTGGCCGCGGCGTTCCCGGAGCACAAGCGCGAGATCGGCAGTTTCCTGCGCATGGGTTCCTGGATAGGCGGCGACCGTGACGGCAATCCCTTCGTCACCGCCGATGTGCTGCGCTCGACGCTGCGCGTGCAGTCGTCCAAGGCGCTGGATTACTACCTGACCCAGGTGCACATCCTGGACACCGACCTGTCGCCGACCACGCTGCTGAACAACGTGAGCGACGAGCTGCGGGTGCTGGCCGCCACCGCGCCGGACAAGTCGCCGCACCGCGAGGACGAGCTGTACCGCCGCGCGCTGGCCGGCATCTACGCCCGTCTGGCGGTGACCGCGCGCACGCTGGACCAGCACGAAGCGCTGTGGAAGGCGGTCGGCGAAGCTGATCCCTACACCAGCGCGGAAGAGTTCGTGCGCGATCTGGACGTGATCCACGACTCGCTGGTCGGCCACAAGTCGTCGCTGATCGCCCGCGGCCGCCTGCGCCGCCTGCGCCACGCCGCGCGCGTGTTCGGCTTCCATCTGGCGGCGCTGGACCTGCGGCAGAACTCCGACGTGCATGAGCGCGTGGTGTCGGAAATGCTGGCCAATGCGCATGTGTGCCCGAACTACCTCGAACTGCGCGAGGAACAGCGGATCGAGGTGCTGATCAACGAACTGGGCACGCCGCGCCCGCTCACCTCGCCCTTCATGCAGTTCTCGGCCGAAACCGAGGGCGAACTGGCGATCGCCCGCACCGCGGCCGAAATGCACGCGCTGTACGGCGAGGCGGCGCTGCCCAACTACATCATTTCCAAGGCGGACGGCGTGTCCGACATGCTGGAAGTGGCGCTCATCCTGAAGGAAGTCGGCCTGCTCAATGTGCACGAACGGCGCGCCTCGATGAATGTCATTCCGCTGTTCGAAACCATTGGCGACCTGCGCAACGCGCCGCGCATCATGGACCGGCTGTTCACCATCCCGATCTGGCGCGTGCTGCTCGATGCCCGCAGCGCCACCCAGGAGGTGATGCTGGGCTATTCCGATTCGAACAAGGACGGTGGCTTCCTCACCTCGGGCTGGGAGCTGTACAAGGCGGAAACCAAGCTGGTGCAGGTGTTCAAGCGCCACGGCGTACGTCTGCGGCTGTTCCACGGCCGGGGCGGCTCGGTCGGCCGCGGCGGCGGCCCCAGCTTCCAGGCCATCCTGGCGCAGCCGGGCGGCGCGGTGCAGGGTCAGATCCGCATCACCGAACAGGGCGAGGTGATCGCGTCGAAATACTCGAATCCGGAGGTCGGCCGGCGCAACCTCGAAGTGCTGGCCGCGGCCACCTTTGAAGCCACGCTGCTGGGCAAGCGCGAAGCGGCCGCTCCGACCGAATTCACCGACGCGATGGAAGAGCTGTCCGGTCACGCGTTCGCGGCCTACCGCAATCTGGTGTACGAAACCCCGGGCTTCGAGAAGTATTTCTGGGAATCGACCGTCATCACCGAAATCGCCGAACTGAACATCGGCTCGCGCCCGGCCTCGCGCAAGAAGGGGCAGCGCATCGAGGATCTGCGCGCCATTCCGTGGGTGTTTTCGTGGTCGCAGTGCCGGCTCATGCTGCCCGGCTGGTATGGCTTCGGCAGCGCGGTGCAGGCCTACCGCGCGCAGCACGCGGACGGCATGGCCCGCCTGCAGGCCATGGTGCACGAGTGGCCCTTCTTCGCCACGCTCATTTCCAACATGGACATGGTGCTGTCGAAGACCGACATCGCGATCGCCAGCCGCTACGCAGAACTGGTGGAGGACAAGGCGTTGCGCGAGGCCATCTTCACCCGCATCTGCAACGAATGGCAGGCCACGCTGGACGCGGTACGCCAGATCACCGGCGCGCCGGAACTGCTGTCGACCAATCCGCTGCTCGCCCGCTCGATCCGCAACCGCTTCCCCTATATGGAGCCGCTGAATCACCTGCAGGTCGAACTGCTGCGCCGCTTCCGCGCCGGCAACCGCCATGACCGCACCCGCCGCTCCATCCACCTCACCATCAACGGCATCGCCGCCGCGCTGAGGAACAGCGGTTAAGGCGGAGATCGGGCGGACTGTTCCGTCGGGCGCTGCCCGGCGGAACAGCGCTACTGCACCGTCCGGATGTCGGCGAACTCCGCCCTGACCTGCGCCCACTGGCGGCGACTCACCGGCAGGCGTTCGTCCAGCCCCTTCAGCACCACCGACCAGTGGCCGTCGGCACCGTCACGCACATGTTCGAAACCGGCCACCGCGTCGCGGGCGACCAGGCAGTTGCGGTGGATGCGCACGAAACGGCGCTGGAACTCCTGCTCCAGCGCGGCCAGTGACTCTTCCAACAGATATTCGCGTTCGCCGGTGCGGGCGGTGACGTATTTCAGCTCTGCCCGCAGGTAGAGGATGTCGGCCACCGGCACCAGCAGGATGCGGCCGCGTTCGCTGCACGACAGCTGGCTGCGGCCGCCCGCGGCATCCGCCACGGCGGTCGTGGAGCGCCCGGGCACCCGCCTGAGCGCTTCGAGCAGGCGGGCAGCGCGTACCGGTTTCATCAGGTAATCGGTCGCCTGCAGTT
Source organism: Methyloversatilis universalis EHg5 (assembly GCF_000378945.1). GTDB lineage: Bacteria > Pseudomonadota > Gammaproteobacteria > Burkholderiales > Rhodocyclaceae > Methyloversatilis > Methyloversatilis universalis_A. Next base: position 3,402,226 of record NZ_KB900539.1, read on the forward strand.
CGAAGGCGCGCACCGCATACTGGTCATAGGCGGTGCAGAACACCAGTACCGGCGGCAGCGGCAGCGCCGCCAGGCGCGACGCCAGTTCGACGCCGTCCATGCCGGGCATGCGGATATCGACCAGCGCGACATCCGCCGCATCCGCCGCCGGCAGCGCGGCCAGCAGCGCAAGCGCGTCGTCGCCATTGGCCGCCTCGCCCACCACCCGGTTCGGCAGTTCGGCCTCGATGTCGGACAGCAGCACACGCAACCTGAGCCGGGCGGGCGCTTCGTCGTCGGCAATGAATACGCGCAGCACTGTCATGCCCTGCTCCGGTACGGAAAGCGGATGCGCACCCGGTAGAGGCCGTCGCGCTCGCCGGCTTCCAGCTGCGCCTCCAGGTCGAAGAACAGCATGAGCCGCTCGCGCAGATTGTCGAGCGCCATGCGGTTGCCGCCGCCATGACCGGCGGCGCGGCCGGGTGGCGGCAGCGGATTGTCGATCTCGACCAGCAGATCGCCGCCGGCCCGCTGCACGCTGACCCTGACTTCACCGCGGCCAGCCAGCGGCTCGACCCCGTGATAGACCGCGTTCTCCAGCAAGGGCTGCAGCATGAGCGGCGGCACTTTCGCGTCGGGCGGGCAGCCGTCGGTCTGCCACTGCACGTCCAGCCGCTCGCCCAGCCTGAGCCGCTCCAGCTCGATGTACTGCCGGCACAGCGCCAGTTCTTCGCCCAGAGTGACCAGATCGCGGTTCTCGCGCATCAGCACGCGGAACAGGTCGGACAGCTCTTCCAGCGCGCGCTCGGCCCGGCGCGGATCGTCACGGATGATGCCCAGCACCGCGTTCAGGCTGTTGAACAGGAAATGCGGCCGGATGCGGGCGGACAGCGCCATCAGCCGGGCCTGGGCAATGGCCGGGCCGAGCGCGCGCTCCTGCACGGTGAAATAGACCATCGCAGCGCTGGCGGCCAGCAGCGCCCATACGGCTTCGCGCACCGGCCAGTCGCGGCCGGATGGCAGATCCCACCCAGCCAGCGCGTCCGCCGCCAGCGTGCTGGCCAGCGCCACTGCGGCCACCAGCGCCCAGCCACCGCGCACCGTCAACCGGGCAAAGACCGGCGCCAGCAGATAGAGCAGGCCCAGCGTCAGGATGAGCGGCGGCTCGACCCGGGCCGCCATTTCAAGCAGGTCGAAGGGCAGCGCTTCGCCGCTGCGGTTGCGTGCCAGCAGCGCCAGCGCGGCCAGTGCATTGACCAGCAGTACGCTGCGCAGCATCACGCCGAGGTTGCGCCAGTCCGGTGCGCGCGCCGGCCTCACCGTGCCGCCCCCCGGGCACACGCGTCGGCAACCCGCTGAGGCATTTCGCCTCGCTGGCCTATAATTGCCGGTTTCCCGCAGCGTGCCGAACGTCTTTCCATCATGAGCGCATCTTCGCAGTCCGAGCCGACCAAGGCATGGTCGGGCCGTTTTTCCGAACCCGTGTCCGATCTGGTGAAACGTTATACCGCGTCGGTGTTCTTCGACCAACGGATGTGGCGTCAGGACATCCAGGGCTCGCTGGCCCACGCCGCGATGCTGGCGAAGCAGGGCATCATCGCCCAGGCCGATCTTGATGCCATCCGCTCCGGCATGGCGCAGATCGCGCAGGAGATCGAGGCCGGCCGCTTCGACTGGAACCTCGACGACGAGGACGTCCACCTCAATATAGAGAAGCGGCTGACCGCGCTGGTCGGCGACGCCGGCAAGCGCCTGCACACCGGTCGCAGCCGCAACGATCAGGTGGCGACCGACATCCGGCTGTGGCTGCGCGACGCGATCGACACCATCGTCGGCCTGATCCGCGACTTCCAGAGCGCGCTGCTCGATCTGGCCGAACACCACGCAGCCACCCCGCTGCCCGGCTTCACCCACCTGCAGGTGGCGCAGCCGGTGACTTTCGGTCATCACCTGATGGCCTATTTCGAAATGCTGCGGCGTGACGCCGAGCGCTTCGCCGACTGCCGCAAGCGCACCAACCGCCTGCCGCTGGGTTCGGCCGCACTGGCCGGCACCACCTTCCCGATCGACCGCGAATTCGTGGCGCGCGAACTGGGTTTCGACGAGGTGTGCCAGAACTCGCTGGACGCGGTATCCGACCGTGATTTCGCGATCGAATTCTGCGCCGCCTCCAGCCTGCTGATGACCCACCTGTCGCGCCTGTCGGAAGAACTCATCCTGTGGATGAGCCCGCGCGTCGGCTTCATCGACCTGGCGGACCGCTTCTGCACCGGCTCGTCCATCATGCCGCAGAAGAAGAACCCGGACGTGCCGGAGCTGGTGCGTGGCAAGACCGGTCGCGTAAATGGCAGCCTGATCGCCCTGCTCACGCTGATGAAGGGCCAGCCGCTGGCCTATAACAAGGACAATCAGGAAGACAAGGAACCGCTGTTCGACACCGCCGACACGGTGATCGACACGCTGCGCATCTACGCTGACATGATGGGCAGCAGCACCGGCGCGAATGGCGAGAAAGTGTTCAACGTGCGGGTGAAGGCCGACGCCATGCGCAGTGCGCTGCGTCAGGGCTACGCCACCGCCACCGATCTGGCCGACTGGCTGGTCAAGCGTGGCCTGCCCTTCCGCGACGCGCACGAGGCGGTCGCCCGCGCGGTGCGTCTGGCCGAACAGAAGGGCTGCGACGTGTCCGACCTCACGCTGGACGAGCTCAAGTCCTTCTCGCCGCTGGTCGATGAATCGGTGTTCGCGGTGCTGACGGTGGAAGGTTCGCTGTCCTCCCGCAACCACGTCGGCGGCACTGCACCGGAACAGGTGCGCGCCGCCATCGCCCGCGCCCGGGCCGGTCTGGCCGGCTGACGCGGAATACCTCTGCCCGGCGCCGGTCACCGTCGCCGGGTGTCCGCCCCGCCGCCATGATGCCGACCACACGCTCCCGCCGCCGCTACTCCACTGCCCGCCGGGCGCCCGCCCGGCTGCAGGAGGTCTGACGTGGACCTGCTCGGCAAGTACCGCATCCTGCGCCTGCTCGGCGAGGGCGCCACGTCCAAGGTCTATCTGGCGCACGACCCCTTCGGCCGTCGCGAGGTAGCGATCAAGGTGGTCGCAGGTGGCGCCGACGACGGCGGCAAGACCGAGCGCTATCAGCGCAAGTTCTTCGTCGCCGAGGCCTCTCTGGCCGGCAAGCTCACCCATCCGCACATCGTGCAGATCTATGACGCAGTGGCCGAATCTGATCCGGCCTACATCGTCATGGAGTACGTACGCGGCGGCACGCTGGAACGCCACACTCAGCCGGAAAATCTGCTGCCGGTCGGCGACGTGCTGGAAATCATCTTCAAATGCTCGCGCGCGCTGGATTTCGCCTGGCGCCTGGGCGTCATCCACCGCGATCTGAAGCCGGCCAACATCATGCGCGCCGATGACGGCGCGGCCGCCGGCACGAATGTGAAAGTGTCGGATTTCGGCGCCGCAATGTCGGTATCGGCCAACGAAACCCAGGTGTCGGGCGTCGGCTCTCCGGCCTACATGAGCCCGCAGCAGATCAAGGAACACCCGCTCAATCACCAGACCGACATCTTTTCGCTGGGCGTGGTGATGTACCAGCTGCTGACCGGCCAGCTGCCGTTCCAGGGCAGCAACAACTACAGCATGATGTACCAGATCACCCACGCTGAGCCGGTGCCGCCGTCCGCCTTGCGGCCCGAACTGCCGCCGGCGCTGGACGACATCGTGATGCGCGCGCTGCAGAAGTCACTGGACGACCGCTACCCGACCTGGGACGCCTTTTCCTTCGATCTGGCCGAGGCTTTCCGCGGCGAGGCGCAGCGCGAACAGGACACGCGTATCGCCGACAGCGAGAAATTCAACTCGCTGCGAGCGCTGCCTTTCTTCCGCGACTTTTCCGACGTTGAACTGTGGGAGGTGGTGCGACTGGGCGAATGGCACCGGGTGGCCGGTGGCCAGATGCTGCTGCGCGAGGGCGACGCCGGCGACGGCTTCTTCATCATCGCCGCCGGCGAGGTGAAAGTGACCAAAGGCCGCAAGCTGCTGAACGTGCTGTCGGCCGGCGAATGCGTCGGCGAGATGGCCTGGCTCACGCCGGAACGCGGCACCCGCGGCGCCGATGTATCCACGCTGTCGGAAGCGGTGGTGATCCATTTCGCCAACGCCACGCTGGAACACGCCTCCGAAGCCTGCCGCCACCGCTTCGACCGCGCCTTCCTGCGCATCCTGGTCGAACGGCTCGCGCTGGCCAACCAGCGGCTGACCGGCGTGTGAGCCGATGAACGCGGTTCCGGCACCGGACTACGCGGCGGGCAGCACGCTCGGCCGCTACCAGCTGCGCCGCATCATCGGGCGCGGCAGCACCAGTACGGTCTGGCTGGCCTGGGACCCGGAAACGCAGCGCGAGGTGGCCATCAAGTGCATCGACCCGGACGTGCTGAACGACCGGGTGCGCGGCAAGCTGCACCGCAATCTGCTGATCAACGAAGCTTCGCTCGCCAACCGGCTGCAGCACCCGCACATCGCCGCCATCCACGACGCGGTGATCGGTGACGAGCACGCGTGGATCGTCATGGAGTATGTCGGCGGCGGCACGCTGGAAGCGCACATCCAGCGGCCGGCGCTGCTGCCGGTCGATCGCATCGTCGAACTGATGTTCAAGTGCACCCGCGCGCTCGACTACGCCTGCCAGCTCGGCGTCACCCACCGTGACATCAAGCCGGCCAACATCCTGCTCACCCGCGACGGCGACCTCAAGCTGACCGATTTCGGCGCCGCGCTGTTCACCACGGTGGAGCGCACCCAGGTCGAAGGCGTCGGTTCGCCCGCCTACATGAGCCCGCAGCAGGTGCGGGAAATGCCGCTGAACCACCAGACCGACATCTACTCGCTGGGCGTGGTGCTGTACCAGCTGCTGGCCGGCGAACTGCCCTTCCAGGCCAGCAACAAGTACAGCCTGGTGTACCAGATCATCCACGTCGAACCGCCGCCGCCCTCCACCCACCGCCCCGGCCTGCCACCGGCGCTGGACGACGTGGTGGCGCGCGCCATGCACAAGGACGTGGAACTGCGCTACGCCACCTGGGCCGATTTCACGCACGACCTCGCACAGGCCTTCCGCAACCGCCGGCTCAAGCCGCGCGAGGACGCGGGCAGCGACGCTGAACAGTTCCGGCTGATGCGCACGCTGGCCTTCTTCCACGAGTTCAGCGACGTCGAACTGTGGGAAGTGGCCCGCTTCACCCGACTCGAACGTGTGGCCGCCGGCACGCTGCTGATGAAGGACGGCGAACAGGGCGACCGGCTGTACGTGATCGCCGAGGGCGAACTGGCGATCGCGAAGAACGGACGCACGCTCACCATACTGACCGCCGGCGAATGCTGCGGTGAAATGTCTGTGGTCGCGCGGGAACGCAAGCTCAGGGCCAACGATGTGCAGGTGAGTACCGACAGTCTGCTGTGCGTGATCGACGGCCACAGCATCCGCCGCGCCTCTGAAACCTGCCGCATGCGTTTCTACGAAGCCTTCCTGCTGGTGCTGGCGGGCCGGCTGTCCGCCGCCAACATGCGGCTGGCCGATGGCGGGAGCGCAACGGCATGAGTCCGCTGGCCCTGGACATCGCCACCACACTCGGACTGCGTGCAACCGGCGAAACCGCGCTGCCGGCCGGCCGCACCCGCAGTGCACTGCGGCTGGACACCTCTGACGGCAGGCTGTTCGTCAAGAGCCTGCCAGCGGCCGATGCGGAGCGGCTGTCGGCCGAAGCGGACGGTCTGGATCTGCTGCGCGGCAGCGGCGCCTTCCGCGTGCCGGCACTGGCCGGCCGGGGTATCAGCGGCGACACCGCCTGGCTGGCACTGGAATGGCTGGACCTCACGCCGGTGAACGGCGAGGCGGCCGGTCGCGCCTTCGGTCAGGCACTGGCCGCACTGCATGCGGTGCGCGGCGAGCATTACGGCCTGGGACGCGACAACTGGCTGGGCGACAGCCCGCAGGAAAACGGCTGGGCGGCGTCCTGGCCGCTGTTCTTCGCGCAGAAACGCCTGCAACCGGCGTTCGACCGGCTGATCGCAGCCGGCGAACGCGGCGAACTGATCCGCACGCTGCGCGCCCTGATCGAACGGGTGCCCGCCCTGTTCCTCGACTACCGTCCGGCGCCTTCACTGCTGCACGGCGACCTGTGGCACGGCAATGCCGGCATGGCTGGCGAGCAGCCGGCAGTATTCGATCCGGCCGCGTACTACGGCGACCGCGAAGCCGACTATGCGATGACCGAACTGTTCGGCGGCTTTCCGGTATCCATGTACGCCGCCTATCAGAAAGCGGCCCCGCTCGATGCCTGCGCGCTCACCCGCCGCGGCCTCTACCGGCTGCACCACCTGCTTAACCACCTCATTCTGTTCGGCGACGCCTACCGGCGGGAAACCGAGCGCACCGCAGCACGCCTGCTGTCCGAACTGCGCTGAACACGCCCTTTCCGCTGCGGTGGCACAACCCACCCGAGCCAAGACGAAGTCTTGAACGCACGTACACATATCTTTGTTTAGATTAAGATTTTTTTACCCGAAGTTTTTGTGTGCAGTGCAACAAAAACATGTTGACATCGCGTCGACCACCCCTATAATCGTAGTCATGGTGCAGCGCAATACGGACTGAGTGAATCAGTCGGTGATCGGGCTGCACACAAAATCAGGTGGCCTCGTGGGTGTCGGAGTTCTTGCCCGGTCGTGGTCGCTCTTTCAACACAAGTCAAGTATTGGAGATAACCACCATGGCCTTTACCCCGGAAAACATCGCCGCCGCCAACAAGAACGGCATCGAAGCCCTGCTGACCCTGGCCAACACCGCCTTCGCCAGCACCGAACGTCTGGCTGCGCTGAACCTGAACACCGCCCGTGCGCTGCTGGAAGACAGCGTCGCCAACACCAAGACGCTGCTCGGCGCCAAGGACGTGCAGGACATCGTTTCGCTGCAGAGCGGCCTGGTGCAGCCGGCGATCGAGAAGGTCGTTGCCTACTCGCGCAGCGTCTATGAAATCGTGTCGCAGACCCAGGAAGAGCTGAGCAAGGTCGTCGAAGCTCAGGTCGGCGAAGTGAACAAGGTTGTCACCTCGACCCTGGACCAAGCCGCCAAGCAAGCTCCGGCTGGTTCGGACGTTGCCGTCGCCGCCGTGAAGTCGGCCATCGCCGCCGCCAACAGCGCCTACGACAGCATCGCCAAGGCCACCAAGCAAGCCGTGGAACTGGCCGAAGCCAACGTGAATGCCGCGACCTCGGCCACCGTGCGTGCCGTCGGCGCCGCCAGCACCACCGCGAAGAAGAAGGCTGCTGCCTAAGTCTTCAGCACCTGCTGCAAGAAAAAGCCCCGCTCCGGCGGGGCTTTTTCGTTGACGCGCCGGAACGCGTCCGGTCAGGCGTCCGGCGCGATCACCAGGCCGCGCTTGAGCACTTCGGCCCGCATCGCCGCCATCGCGGCGGGCACCGTGTCGGCGCTCCCCTTCGCGCCCAGTTCGATATGCGGACCGGCATGCCGCGCATTACCGAAGCTGGGCAAGCTGAACACGGTCACGCCGTATTCGGTTTCGATGGCCTGCATCAGATCCAGCAGCCTGCTCTCGTGCGCATCGAACACGAACATCGACGCTTCCACCCAGTCACGGGTGTGGTGCAGATCGGCGTACTGCGTGTCCAGCACCCACTTCATCATCGGCCACGCCATTTCCGGAAAGCCGGGCACGAAGTGATGGTGGCGGCAGCTGAAGCCCGGGATGCGGTTGAACGGATTCGGAATGATCTGGCTGCCGGCCGGAAATTCGCCCAGTCGCAGACGGTTCTCGGTGGTTTCGGCGCCGAAGCGGGCGCGGATTTCTGCTTCCGCTTCCGGATGCAGCACGCAGTCCACACCCAGTGCGGCAGCGGCGGCCTGCCGCGTGTGGTCATCCGGCGTCACGCCGATTCCGCCGCAGGAGAACACGATGTCGTCGCTCGCAAACGAGCGGCGATAGGCTTCGATCAGCCGCGGCCGCTCGTCGCCCAGGTAATGCACCCAGGACAGCTGAAGCCCGCGCTCGCCCAGCAGTTCGCGCACCTTGGCGAAATGCCCGTCCTGGCGACGGCCGGACAGGATTTCGTCACCGATGATGTAGAGGCCGATGGCCATTTCAAGCACTCCTTGCTGCCGCGGATTCTCGCGGCCGGTTGTGTGATGAAGGCGGTCCAGGCCGCCCTGATTGCGCCGGGGCCGGGCCGGTCAGAGACCCAGTTCGGACCACATCGCATCGACGCGTCGCTTCACGTCGGCATCCATCTCGATCACTCTGCCCCACTCGCGGCTGGTTTCACCCGGCCATTTGTTGGTCGCGTCCAGACCCATCTTCGATCCGAGACCGGCGACCGGGCTGGCGAAGTCGAGATAGTCGATCGGCGTGTTGTCGACGATGACGGTGTCGCGCTTCGCGTCCATGCGCGTGGTCATCGCCCAGATCACTTCCTGCCAGCTGCGGATGTCGATGTCCTCGTCCACCACGATGATGGTCTTGGTGTACATGAACTGGCGCAGGAAACTCCACACGCCGAACATGACCCGTTTGGCGTGGCCCGGGTACTGCTTGCGCATCGACACCACCGCCAGCCGGTATGAACAGCCTTCCGGCGGCAGGTAGAAGTCGGTGATTTCCGGAAACTGCTTCTGCAGCAGCGGCACGAACACCTCGTTCAGCGCCACGCCCAGCATCGCAGGTTCATCCGGCGGCTTGCCGGTGTAGGTGGAGTGGTAGATCGGATCGCGCCGCATCGTGATGCGGGTGATCGTGAATACCGGGAATTCGGCGACTTCGTTGTAGTAGCCGGTGTGATCGCCGAACGGGCCCTCGGGCGCGTGTTCGTAACCGGACGGGTGGTTCGCGTCCGGCCGCAGTTCGCCCTCAAGCACGATCTCCGCGCTGGCCGGCACATCGAGGTCGTTGCCGATGCACTTCACCAGTTCGGTGCGGCTGCCGCGCAGCAGGCCGGCGAACTGGTACTCGGACAGCGTGTCCGGCACCGGCGTCACCGCCCCCAGTATGGTGGCCGGGTCGCAGCCCAGCACCACCGACACCGGGAAGGGCGTTCCCGGAAACCTGCGCGCGTGATCGCGGAAATCCAGCGCACCGCCGCGATGGGCCAGCCAGCGCATGATCACCCGGTTGCGGCCGATCACCTGCTGACGGTAGATGCCGAGGTTCTGCCGCTTCTTGTCCGGACCGCGGGTCACCACCAGACCCCAGGTGATCAGCGGCGCGGCGTCGCCAGGCCAGCAGTGCTGCACCGGCAGCGCGCCGAGGTCGACATCCGGCCCTTCGATCACGACCGTCTGGCAGGGCGCGGACGACACCTTCTTCGGCGCCATCGAGAACACCTGCTTCAGCATGGGCAGCTTGTCCCAGGCGTCCTTCAGGCCCTTGGGCGGTTCCGGTTCCTTCAGCATGGACAGCGTGCGGCCGATGTCGCGCAGCGCTTCCGCCCACCTGTCGCCGCTGACACCCATGCCGAGCGCGACCCGCCCGGGCGTGCCGAACAGATTGCCCAGCACCGGCATCCGGTGCCCGGTCGGCTGTTCGAACAGCACCGCCGGCCCCTGCGCGCGCAGCACGCGGTCGCAGATTTCGGTCATTTCGAGGTGAGGCGACACCGGACGCGCGACGCGCTTCAGTTCGCCCTTCTTTTCAAGCTGCGCGATGAAGTCGCGCAAATCGGTGTATTTCATTCTGTATTCCGGCTCGGCTCGCGGCCGATGGTAAGCGAGAACACGCCCTCGGCGCAGCGCCCGCCGACACTGACCGGCCGCGGCGCGCAGCGTTCCGGTCGACTGTCTCAGGCCGGCCGGCAACCGGACACCTTCATGACTGTCAGAATGCGCGTCCCGCACTTCACGACCGCACCATGATTGCCTGGTACGCAGACCACTTCGTGCTGCCGCTGCCCGAAACCCACCGCTTCCCGATGGCGAAGTACCGCCAGCTGCGCGAGCGGGTGGCGGCCGAACTGCCGGATGTCGAACTGCGCGAACCTGCCGCGGCCACCGACGCCGAACTGTGCCGCGCGCACGACGCAGGCTATGTCGACCGCGCCAGCCGCGGCGAACTGAGCGTGAACGAAATCCGCACCATAGGCTTCCCGTGGTCACCGGAAATGATCGAGCGTTCGCGCCGCTCGGCCGGCGCCACGATGAGCGCCTGCCGCACCGCGCTGCGCGAGGGCGTGTCGGCGAATCTGGCCGGTGGCACCCATCACGCCAAGCACGCCAGCGGCGCCGGCTACTGCGTGTTCAACGACGCCGCGGTCGCCACCCGCATGCTGCAGGCCGAATGCGGCATCGCGCGGGTGGCCATCGTCGATCTCGACGTGCATCAGGGCGACGGCACCGCCGACATCCTGGGCGACGCGGAAGACGTATTCACGCTGTCGCTGCACGGCGACCGCAACTTCCCCTTTCGCAAGGAAGTGAGCCACCTCGACGTCGCGCTGCCCGACGACACCGGCGACCAGGCCTACCTCGCCGCGCTGGACCAGGCGCTGACGACGATGAGCCGGCGTTTCGATCCGCAGTTCGTCATCTACCTCGCCGGTGCCGACCCGTTCGAGGGCGACCGGCTCGGCCGGCTCAAGCTCACCCGCGCCGGGCTGGCGGCGCGCGACGCCCGCGTGTTCGACTTCTGCCGCCGACGCGAACTGCCGCTGGCGGTCACCATGGCCGGTGGCTACGCCGAACGGATCGAGGACATCGTCGCCATCCACTTCGCCACGATCTCCGCCGCACGCACGCTGCACCGCCCCGCTTCCTGAGGGGCCTCTCCGCACCCGGTTGACGCACCTGCCCCGCTTTCTGGTAACTTGCGCGCCTGATATATGACATATGAATATATCTGCCATCCATCCTGCGGAGGAGTCCCGTCGATGAACACCCGAAATTTCGGCAGCGCGCTTGCGTTCGCCCTGCTCGCGACGGGCTGCGCCGCGCCGCACAGCGAAACGCCGCTGGCCACCAATTTCCCGACCAGCAAACAACCAAAGGTGCAGGCAGCAGGCCACTGGGCCGCCATCGCACAGGACGTGGCGCGCCAGATCTCGCGTGACCTCGGCGACAGCGGGCCGCTGCACGTGCAGGAAAGCCGCGCCCCCAGCGAATTCGAGCGCGCCTTTTCGCGTCAGCTGGTGTCGGCACTGATGGCCGAAGGCCGCAGCGTGAGCCGCAGCCCGGACGCAGCGAAGGTGCTGGCCTTCGAAACGCAGACCGTGCGCTTTTCGCCGGACCGCTTTCAGAACCGCCAGGTCGGCGGGCTCACGCTGATCGCCGGCGGCCTGTGGGCGCTGGCCGCAGTCGATGCCAGCGCCGCCGGCGTGGCCACCGCCGGCGCCGTCGCCTACGACGGGCACCAGGCCCTCACTTCGGAATTCGCCCGTGGCGACACACCGGCCAACGAAATCCTGATCACCGTGCATGTGAGCGAAGGCGACCGCTACATCGCCCATCGCAGTCTGGTCTATTACGCGGCCGACACCGACCGCAGGCTGTACGAAGGCGGCAACGGCGTGCAGGCCGTCCATCTGAAGGGAGGGCAGTGACATGCGCCGTTCAAGCCGACTGAGCGCCCTGATCTGCTGCGTCGCGCTGTGCGCGGCCGGCTGCACACCGGCCGTCAAGCCCGATCCCACCTATGACGAAGCGGCCGCCGACCGCTTCGTGCCGACCAACTACCGCGCCGCCGACGCGCTGATCGCGCAGATCGGTGACCGGGTCGGCCCGGGCAATCCGCTCATCATCGCCACCGTGGTGAACATCGACGCGCTGGACCAGTCTTCCACACTCGGCCGACTGGTGTCGGAACAGGTGTCGTCGCGCTTTTCGCGCGCCGGCTATCACATGGTGGAAATGAAGTTCCGCAACAGCGTCTATGTCCGCCAGAACCAGGGCGAACTGATGCTCACCCGCGAAATCAAGGATCTGGCGGTGAGCCACCAGGCACGGGCGGTCATCGTCGGCACCTATGGCGCCAGCGAGGACCGGGTGTTCCTGAACCTGAAGGTGATCGACCCGGCCAGCAATGTCGCGCTGGCGGCGCACGATTACGTGCTGCCGCGCGACACCGCGATGAAGGCGCTGCTGCGCAGTCGCTGACGGCACTCGCCCGCCGGCGCAGGCCGGCGCTTCAGCGGCCGCGCAGCCACCGCAGGCCGAGCGGCCACAGCGTGCGCTGCATGTCGGCGTGGAAGGGCGCGAAATGGCCGATCTTCGTGAGGCCGAAGCGCGCCGGCAGGAACTGCACGCGGCGGGTGCGGGCGGCGGTGAACCAGTCCAGCAGACGCTGCATCGCCGCCGGCGTGGCGTACGGGTCGTCCGACGACGCGCAGGCCAGTACCTGACCGCGGTAGGCCGCGAAAGCCGCCCGCGCCGCCTCGCCGTCCGGCGCACCGGCGGCGCCGGGCAGCCAGCGGTAAAGGCGGTCGAATTCAGGCCACAGCCGCAGCCCCCATTCAAGCGCCACGCCGCGCGGCAGGTCTTCCAGCCAGCCCAGACGCTTGCCCGGGAAGTAACCGAGCAGCAGCGCCAGCAGCGGCATCAGCAGATGCCAGCGCAGCAGATAGCCCAAGCGCTCGCGCGGCGCGTAGTCCGGCCAGTAGGCGTACTGCGAGCCGACCAGCAGCAGCCGCGCCAGCCGGGTGCTGGACGGCGCCGAACCCAGGCAGAAGCCGCCGATGCTGTGGCCGACGCCGACCAGCGTGCGACCGGGGAAGCGCGCCGACAGCCAGCGGATGGCGGCGTCGGCGTCGAGCGCGCCCCAGTCGTGCTTGGTCGCACGCAGGCCGCGCAGGCTGCCGTACCGGCTGTCGCCGATGCCGCGGTAGTCGAAGGTCATGGCAGGCAGTCCGTGCGCCGCCAGCCAGGCGGCGAACCGGCCGTAGTAACGGGCGGCCACACCGGTCGCACAGCAGATCACCACCGCCGGACGGCTGCCGTCATCCGATGCCGGACACCACAGACGGCCGTGCAGCAGATAGCCGTCGGCAGCGTGAAATTCGACCGGCTGAGGCGCGCCCGGCTCCACACGCGTCATGCGGCCAGCCCCGCATCCAGCCGCAGGAAGTACACGTAATCCATCTCCGGTGCCGGCAGGCCGAGCCGGGTGATGACCGCCGACATCTGGCCGCGATGGTGGGTGCCGTGGTTGAACACGTGCAGCAGCGTGCCGGCCCAGGGCGTGTCGCAGGCAACGCCGGCCATGTTCGGGTAGCGCAGGCGGGACGCCAGCTGCGCGTCGTCCGCTGTCTCGATCAGCGACGGCCAGCGCGCGGACTGGCTGCGCACCCGCGCGGCCAGCGCGGCGCGATCCGTCTCCACTTCGTCCGCCAGCGAGGTCGCCGCGAAAGGCGATCCGGTGAAGCGGCCATACCAGATCAGGTCAGCCAGCAGCAGGTGATTCAGCGTGCCATGCAGGCTGCGGAAGAACAGGCCGTGATCGGCCCGGTAGTCGGCGTCGCTGATCCCGTCGAGCGCGGCGAGCAGACGCTCGCCGGCCCAGGCGTGGTAGCGGGCCATGCTCAGGCTGTGGGCTTTCATCATGTCGGATTCGGGGGCAGACCGGACGCGGAAAGGTATCAGTGGATGCGGGCGTGCGGGCCGGCCGGCTCGTCGAAGCGCCCGGCCAGCACCGACGGAATGTCGGAGCGGCCCAGCCCAAGATCGCGCAGCTGCAGATCGTCCATCGCCCGCAATTCTGCCCGGGCGCGGCGGCGGCTGCGCGCCTCAGCCACGCGTCGCCGCAGGCTACACCACCAGTCTTGAGCGGACATGGCGCACCTCCTGGGTCTCTCCGGCATAGCCCCACGAATCGGCCGGCAGATCGCTCACCACGATGTAACTGGCCGGATGCAGCGGGCCGACCAGTTCGTCCAGCGACTGCCACACCGCGGCAATGTAGTTCGCCTTCTCCGGCTTGGTATTGGTGCCGGCGGTCACCCGCACTTCGAGATGGAAGGCGGTGAGCGCACCACCCACCGGCTCGGCGCCAACCGACCAGTGCTCGACGTGACCGAGCGCCAGCGCGGTCAGCTCACGCTTCTTGCCCAGCACTTCGGCCGTCAGGTCGGTGACCGCACGGACGACGGCCAGTCGGGTTTCCGCGTCCAGCGGGCGGGACAGATTCAGCGTAATCATCGGCATGGCGGCGTCTCCGTATGGGATGCCGAATCATGCCGCCCGCAACTGTGCCGATGAATGCACAGAAAAAACACATTGAACCGACACAGTCACTCTCAATCTCCGACTGTACCGAAGCGGCAGCACCTCAACTGTACCGATTCATTGATTGACCCTCGCAGTACAGTAATGGCCGTCAAGCCCTCGCCGGAAAGGACGCCGCATGAACCGCTACGAACAACTGGCCGACCGGCTGCGCGCGGACATCCGCGCCGGCCTGTATCCACCGGGCCAGCGCCTGCCGTCGGTGCGGCGCATCGCGACCCAGCAGGGGCTGAGCATCGCCACCTGCATTTCCGCCTACCGCAAGCTGGAGGCGCAGGGCTGGCTGGAGGCACGACCCCAGTCCGGCTTCTATGCCCGCACGCCGGAAGCGCTGCCGCCGCGCGCCCACCAGACCTGCGACGACGAATGTCCGGGCGAGGTCAGCATGTCGGAACGTGTGGCGCAGGTGCTGCGCGCATCGCACCGCGAAGATCTGGTGGTGTTCAGCACCGCCATCCCGCACCCGGACTTTCAGCCGGTGAAGGACGTGCGCGCCAGCCTCAGCCGTGCGCTGCGCGCCGACGATGCCGGCAGCGCGCGCTACGGCGAATTCATCGGCGAAGAAGCGCTGCGGGTGCAGATCGCCCGCCGCGCGGTCGAATCCGGCTGCCAGATCCATCCCGACGACATCGTCATCACTACCGGCTGCCAGGAGGCGCTGACGCTGGCGCTGCGCGCCACCACCCAGCCGGGCGACATCGTGGCCATCGAATCGCCCGCCTTCTTCGGCACGCTGCAGCTGATCGAATCGCTGGGCCTGAAGGCGCTGGAAATTCCGACCGACACCCAGACCGGTCTCAGTCCGGACGCACTGGAACTGGCACTGGAGAAGTGGCCGATCAAGGCCTGCCTCGCCTGCACCAGCTTCAGCAACCCGAGTGGCGCGCTGATGCCGGACGCGAACAAGCGGCGCATCGTGCAGATGCTGTCATCGCGCGGCATCGCGCTGATCGAGGACGACATCTATGGCGAACTGGCGCACGACGGCGAGCGGCCGCGGGTCGCCAAGGCCTGGGACCGCACCGGCCACGTGCTGCTGTGTTCGTCCTTTTCCAAGACGCTGGCACCCGGGCTGCGGGTGGGCTGGATCGTCGCCGGGCGCTGGCGGCGCGACGTCGAGCGGCTGAAGTACGGCTCGACCATGGCCACCGCGCTGCTGCCCCAGCGCGCACTGGCCGACTATCTGTCCACCGGCCGCTGGGAACGTCACCTCGCGCGCATCCGCCGCCAGTACGCGGAACAGATGGAGCGCATGCAGACCGCGATCGCCCGTCACTTCCCCGCCGGCACCCGGTGCACCCGGCCGGCCGGCGGCTTCATCCTGTGGGTGGAACTGCCGGACCATGTCGACGCGCTGGCACTTCAGGCCAAAGGGCTGGCCGCCGGCGTCAGCGTAGCGCCCGGGCCGCTGTTTTCGCCCCAGGGCAAGTACCGCAACTGCATCCGCCTCATGTGCGCGGTACGCTGGGACGCACGGATCGACGCCGCGATGGCGGCGCTGGGCTCACTCGCCGGTCAGATCGGCCCGCCCGGCTCGATGCACCTTAATTCTTCGGCAACGAAGAATTAACGATCGTTAACCAGACTGTTTCGGAGCCCTGCGGCGCCCATGCCGCCGGGCCTTCCCGACCGCACCCGCCGTTCACCCCGGCCGCGTAGGGCACACATCCGATACAGACCTGGAGATACAGATGACCGACTCGACGACCGACGCTTCGCGCCGCCGTTTCATGTCCACCTTCGGCGCCGGCGGTGCCGGCCTCACCATCGCGCCGCTGCTCGCGCTGCAATCCGGCCAGGCCGCGGCCGCCAGCCCCAAGGGCGGCCCGTCTTCCGGCGCCGGCTTCGGCCCGCTGACCCCCAAGCTGCCGCTGAACACCGACGAACTGAACAACCCCTTCATCGGTGACCTGCGCAACAAGCCCATCCTCGCGCTGCCGGAAGGCTTCGACTACTGGGTGATTTCGCCGACCGGCGACACGCTGAGCGACGGCAATCTGGTTCCCGGCAACCATGACGGCATGGCCGCCTTCCGCAGCCCGACCGGCGGCACGGTGCTGGTGCGCAACCACGAACTGGGCGGCGTGTCCGCCGGCGCGCCGCGCTGCATCACCCCCAGCGGTTCGACCTATGACCCGACGCAGGCCGGTGGCACCACCACGCTGGTACTCGACAATCAGGGCAAGCTGGTGAGCCACGTCGGTTCGCTGGCCGGCACCACCCGCAACTGCGCTGGCGGCCCGACCCCGTGGAACACCTGGCTGAGCTGTGAGGAAACCTTCAACACCGCCAGCAGCGCCGCCACCATCCGCCACGGCTACGTGTTCGAAGTGCCGGCCGACGGCGAAGGCTCGATCGAGCCGATCCGTGAAATGGGTCGCCGCAATCACGAAGCCGCCGCGGTCGATCCGAGCACCGGCTACGTCTATCTGACCGAAGACCGCGGCGACAGCCTGCTGTACCGCTTCCGCCCGAACGAGTACGGCAACCTGCGCTCCGGCGGCGTGCTGGAAGCGCTGCGCATCATCGACATGCCGGGCGTGAACACTGCAACCGGCTTCAAGGACAAGCTGTTCAAGGCACTGGCCACCGACTGGGTCGAAATCGAGGTGCCGGATCCGGACAGCGAATCCGCCGGCGCATCGAACCGCGCCCAGGGCTACGCCAAGGGCGCCGCCCGCTTCACCCGTGGCGAAGGCTGCTGGTGGGGCAACGGCAAGGTGTATTTCGTCTGCAGCAACGGTGGTGACGCCGGCCGCGGCCAGATCTTCGCCTACGA
This sequence comes from Methyloversatilis universalis EHg5, assembly GCF_000378945.1. Lineage (GTDB taxonomy): Bacteria > Pseudomonadota > Gammaproteobacteria > Burkholderiales > Rhodocyclaceae > Methyloversatilis > Methyloversatilis universalis_A. The sequence continues at coordinate 3,419,268 of NZ_KB900539.1, forward strand.
CCCGGAAGACGGCACGGTCACGCTGTTCGTCGAATCGGTGGCCAGCAGCAACGGCCAGTACGCCGACAACGGCGGCTTCCTGCTGGCCGCGCCGGACAACATCACGGTCGGCCCGGACGGCCGCCTGTACGTCTGCGAAGACGGCTCCGGCATCGAGAAGGTGGTGGGCGTGGGCCTGGACGGCGAGCTGTTCGAAGTCGCGCTGAACATGCTGAACGGCTCGGAATTCGCCGGCGCCTGTTTCTCGCATGACGGACGCTTCATGTTCGTCAGCATGCAGAGCCCGGGCCTCACCTTCGTGATCCGCGGCAACTGGCGCAAGGGTCGTCGCTTCTGATCCGGCGCGCCCCGCCTGCTTGGCCGGCGGGGCGTGCAGCACGGCCACCCCGCGCGTCAGCGCGCGGGGCTGCGCCACATGCCTGCACTGTCCAGAAAGGCATCCACCCGCGCGGTGTACTCACCGGGACGGCCCAGACCTTCATTGATGTCGCCATGCGACAGATCGAGCGGCAGCACCTCGATGCGCCCGCCGGTGTCGCGCACCCGCTGCGCGAAGGCGTCGACCTGATCGCAGGCCTGGCTGCGCCGGCTTGAGCACACTGCCAGCCAGGGCGGCGTCGGGCCGCTCAGGCGATGACGTGGCGAGGTGGCGGCCCAGAAGGCGGGATCCTTGCCGAAGGCGCGGTCGAACAGTGGTGCATGCCGTTCGGCCATCAGCCGCGGCACGTCCAGCGCACCGCTGTCGAGCAGCACCACCGCACGCCAGGACTGCACGCCGGCCGGCGGCGCGGCCGCCAGCAGCGCCACCAGATGCGCGCCGGCCGAATGCCCCATCAGCACGAAGCGGGACGGATCGCCGCCCCAGGACAAGGCCAGTGACTGCGCCTTCGTCAACGCGGCCGCCACGTCGTCGCGCTGGGTCGGTACGTCGGCCTCGGGCAGCATGCGGTAATTGACCGACACCACGATGGCTCCGGCAGGCAGCCAGTGCGCCACCTTATTGTCCACCACCCGGCCGTGCGCCTTGTCGCCGCGCCGCCAGCCCCCGCCATGCACCATGAAGACGACCGGCGCGCCCTGTGCGTCCGGCGGAATGAACACGTCCATGCGCTGCGCGCGGTCCGCGCCGTAAGGCTGGTCGCGCAGCACCCGGCTGCCGGCGGGCAGGCCAGCTTCGGTGGCGGGTGATTCGCCGCGACCGGCGCTCAGACGCTCGCGCAACGGACCGGCCTGCGCGGCCGGCAGGCACAGCAAAACGGCCAAGGCAGCGGCGAGCGGGAAGAAAGCGGGACGCATCATGGGAAACACTCCTCGAGCCTGGGACTGTTCCGGTGGACGCGCCAGTGCGCCGGCGCTTACGGCCGCAGCAGGTAATCCAGCACGATGCCGGCGAATACCGCGGCGCCGAACCAGTTGTTGTGCAGGAAGGCGCGGAAGCAGGCCGCCCGCTCGCGGCCGCGGATCAGTGTCCAGTGGTAGCCGGCAATGCCCGCCGCCACCGCCAGCGACGCGTAGAAGGGCAGCCCCAGCCCTTCGCGCGCGCCCCACCAGGCCAGCAGCGCCAGCGTGATCGCATAGCAGGCCATGATGGCCGCCACGTCGAAGCGGCCGAAGGTGATGGCCGAGGTGCGGATGCCGATCTTCAGGTCGTCCTCGCGGTCGACCAGCGCGTATTCGGTGTCATAGGCCACCGCCCAGAACACATTGGCGGCCAGCAGCAGCCAGGCCTCGAACGGCACTTCGTACAGCTGGGCGGCATAGGCCATCGGCGCGCCGAAACCGAAGGCGATGCCCAGATAGGCCTGCGGAATCGCGAAGAAGCGCTTGGTGAAGGGGTAGCTGGCGGCGAGGAAGAGCGCGGCGAAGGACAGCGCGATCACCAGCCGGTGCAGCGGCAGGATGAGGATGAAGGCGCACAGCGACAGCCCGGCCGCCAGCAGCAGCGCCTCGCGGGTGCTCACCTCGCCGGTGGCCAGCGGCCGGTTTTTCGTGCGCTCGACATGGCCGTCGAAATTGCGGTCGGCATAGTCGTTCATGACGCAGCCGGCGCTGCGCATCAGCACCGTGCCGAGCATGAATATCCAGACCATGAAGGGCGACGGATTGCCGCCGCCGGACACCCACAGCGCCCACAGCGTAGGCCAGGCCAGCAGCAGGATGCCGATCGGCTTGTCCAGCCGCATCAGGCGCTCCCAGGCATTCAGTCGGGCGGACAGATTCATGGCGCAAGCTCCGAAATCGCGGGCAGGAACACCTCGGTCACCAGCAGCGGCCGGCCGTGCCGCATGAACAGCGAACGGCGCGCCCACAACGGCCCGCTGACCGCGATGCCTTCGGCGCGCACCCGGCGATGCAGCGGATGCCGCCAGTCCAGCCGGCGCACCGCCAGCGGCGAGCGGGCGATGCGCGCGTCGGCAAACAGCAGCGCGCCCAGCGGCCGGCTGCCGACACCGCGGAACATGTGCCACACGCCGTGCAGATCGCGCGGATTCACCACGCTGTGCGCGAACACCACCGGCTGGCCGTCGGCATGCAGCAGCACTTCGCGCGACACCGCGCGCGCACGGCCGCAGCCGACCAGGCTGGCTTCATCGACAGCCAGCGCGGTACGCCCGGTGCGCAGCGGCTGCACCGAAAAATGACGGCAGCGCGCACGGATGCGGGCGGTCAGCGAATGCGGATCGGTCAGCCAGCCACGCAGCGGCGGCGGCATGAACAGGGCCGGCGAGCGCCACGCGGTGCCGGCTCGGGACAGGGTCATCGGGGATGCGGTGAAGAAGCGGAACCGGCCCGCATGATACCGCCTCGGCCTAGCGCGCCGGCCGGTCGTCGTCCTTCGGCAGTTCGGGCGCGCGGTCGTCGTCCATCAGCATGCGGTGGGCCGGCCCTTCGAGGTCGTCGAACTGGCCGCTGCGCGCCGACCAGATGAATACCGCACCGATGCCGATCGCGATCAGCACCGACATCGGCACCAGCAGCCACAGGATGTCCATCAGCTTTTCTCCGGTGTCCGCCGCTGCAGGCGCAGCGCGTTCAGCACCACCATCAGCGAACTGAGCGACATGCCGACACCCGCCATCCAGGGCGTAATCCAGCCCAGCATGGCCGGCGGAATGGCGAGCAGGTTGTAGGCGAAGGCCCAGCGCAGGTTCTGGCGCACCACGGCCAGCGTGGCCTGGGCGCTGTCGAGCCCGCGGGTGAGCGCGTCGAAACGGTCGGACAGCAGCACCAGATCACCCTGGGCGCGCGCCAGTTCGGTGCCGCTGCCCATGGCGACCGACACCTGGGCCTGCGCCAGCACCGGCGCATCATTCACGCCGTCGCCAAGCATGGCCACCACGGCGCCCCGCTGCTGCAGCGCCTCGATGTGGGCGCGCTTGCCTTCGGGCGTCATCCGCGCGTGCGCATCGACGATGCCCAGTTCAGCGGCCAGCGCGGCCACCGGCGCCGGTGCGTCACCGGACAGCAGACTGATTTCGATACCCCGCTCGCGCAGGCGCGCCACCAGTTCGTGCGCGCCCGGGCGCAGCGTGTCGCTCAGGTCGAAGCGGGCCAGCAGACCGCCTTCGTCGCCCAGCCACACCGGCGAGACCAGACCGTCCGGCGGCAGCGGCTGCGCGGCGCCGGACAGTGCGCAGACATAGTCCGCCCGGCCCAACCGCAGCCGCCGGCCGGCGATGCGGCCTTCGACCCCCTGCCCGGTTTCGGCGGCCAGTTCGCTCACAGCCGGCTGCGTGCCGCCGGCCGCCGCACGCAGCGCGCGGGCGATCGGGTGGGTGGACGGACCTTCGAGCGCCGCCGCGAACCGGCGGGCGTCGTCCGCACTGCACGCACCCAGCGGCTCGACCGCCTGCACGCTCATGTCGCCGGTGGTCAGGGTGCCGGTCTTGTCGAACACCACGTGGGTCACCCGGGCCAGCGTTTCGATGGCGTGCGGCCGGGTCACCAGCAGGCCGCCGCGCGACAGCACGCCAGTGCCCACGGTGAGCGCCGCCGGCGTGGCCAGCGACAGCGCGCACGGGCAGCTCACCACCAGCACCGCGACGAACACCGGCAGCGCCTGCGACGGGTCCAGCCACAGCCAGACGGCTGCGGTGAGCAGCGCCAGCACGATGAGCGCCTTCACGAAATGCACCGCCACCCTGTCGGCGAACTGCACCACCGCCGGCCGGCTGGCCGAGGCGCGGCCGATCAGCCGGCGGATCGCCGCCAGCCGGGTCGCCTCGCCGACCTGTTCCACCGCCAGCACCACCGGCGAGGCGATGTTCAGGCTGCCGCCGACCACCCGGTCGCCCGGCGCGCGCGCCTGCGGGCGCGACTCGCCGGTGAGCAGGCTTTCATCGACCTCGCTGCGGCCATCGACCAGGCGGCCGTCGGCCGGAAACACCTCGCCTGCCGCCACCGCCACATGGTCGCCGGCGGCCAGCCGCGCCACCGGTACCGCTTCGGTCGCGCTGCCCGGCCAGGCGGTGAAACGCCGCGCCAGCGCCGGCATCACACGCGCCAGTTCCTCCACCCCACGCACCGAGCGCTGGCGGGCCAGCATTTCCAGATAGCGCCCGCCGAGCAGCAGAAACACGAACATGGTGACCGAATCGAAATAGACCACGCCCGAATGCGTCAGCGTGGCCCACAGGCTGGCGATGAAGGCGCTGCCGATGCCGAGCGCGACCGGCAGGTCCATGCCGACCCGCTTCGCCGCCAGATCGCGCAACGCGCGCGAAAAGAAGGGGGCGGCGGAATAGCACACCACCGGCGCGGTCAGCACCAGACTGGCCCAGCGCATCAGTGCGGCGATGCTGCCCGGCAGTTCGGCGTCACCCGCGGTGTACTCCGGCCACGCATACATCATCACCTGCATCATGCCCAGACCGGCCACCGCCAGCCGCCAGAGTGCATCGCGACGTTCACTGCGCGCGAGCGATTCGGCATGCGCGCGGTCGTTCGGCCAGGCTTCGTAGCCGATGTCGGCCACCGCCTGCAGGATGGCCGACAGCTGCACGCGCGTCGGGTCCCACACCACGCGGGCGCGGCGGGTGGCGTAGTTGATGTCCAGCGCCAGCACGCCGGGCAGACGGCCGACATGCTGTTCGTTCAGCCACACGCAGGCGGCGCAGCGTATGCCTTCGATGATGAGCAGCGCCTCGCGCGCGTCGGCGCAGGCGGGGTGGGCGACCGTGCGCACGAAATCGGCCTGCACTTCCGGCAGGTCGTAGGCACTCAGGTCCCGGCCGGCACCCTCAGGCGCGGTTTCGGGCAGCGCATCGCGGTGGGCGTAGAAGGCGTCCAGCCCGCCGCCGGCGATCGCCTCGGCCACCGCGGCGCAGCCGGCACAGCACATCGGCCTGTCCTCGCCGCCCAGACGCACCCGATAGCGCACCGCCCCCTCGACCGGCAGGCCGCAGTGGTAACAGGGGACGGAAGACGCGTCGGCCGGCCGCAGCTTCAGCGGCGATTCCGGCGCGTTCATCGCGGGAGGCGGTTCGGGGACATGGGAGCGCATTCTAGGCGGACCGCCCGGCGGCCCCCCATGACGTGAGTCAAGCCGGCCCGACCGGGGTCAGAGCATGGCCAGACGGGACTTGGCCAGCGGCGGATTCTTCGCCAGATAGCGGCGGATGCCACGCAGGATGGCGTCGGCCAGCTTGTCCTGATAGGCGTCGTCGGTCAGCCGCTTTTCCTCTTCCGGATTGGAAATGAAGGCGGTTTCTACCAGGATGGACGGAATGTCAGGCGCCTTCAGCACCGCGAAGCCGGCCTGTTCCACCTGCGCCTTGTGCAGCGTGTTCACGCCACCCAGTTCGCCCAGCACCGCGCGACCGAGCTTCATCGAATCGTTCATCGTCGCGGTCTGCGACAGGTCGAGCAGCGTGCGCGCCAGATAGGGGTCGCGCCCTTCCAGATTCACGCCGCCGATCAGGTCGGCCGAGTTTTCGCGCTGGGCGAGCCAGCGCGCGGCCGAACTGGTGGCGCCGCGGTCGGACAGCACGAACACCGAACTGCCGCGCGCGTCCGGCCGCACGAAGGCGTCGGCGTGGATGGACACGAAAAGATCCGCCTTCACCCGGCGGGCCTTGGCCACGCGGGTGCCCAGCGGCACGAAATAGTCGTCGTCGCGGGTGAGCACCGCGCGCATCGCCGGGTCGGCGGCGATCTTCTTCTGCAGCCGCTGGGCGACCTGCAGCGTCACGTTCTTCTCGTAACTGCCCCCGCGGCCGACCGCACCCGGATCCTCGCCGCCGTGACCGGGGTCGAGCACGATGGTGACCAGGCGGCTCACGTCGTCGTCCGCCGGCTGCTGCGGGCGCCGGCCGCCGTCGCGCGACGCGGTCTGGCGCACCGGCTCCGGTGCCGGTTCAGGTGCCTGCTGCGGATTGCCCTGTGCAGCGGCCTGCGGCGGCGCATCCGGCTGGTCCGGGGCGACGTCGCCCTGGTACTGGATGTCGCCCTGGCGGGCCAGTTGCATCAGAGGATCGATGGGCTGCGCCGGATAGATGTCCATCACCAGCCGGTGACCGTACTGCCCGACCGGCGCCAGCGTGAACACCTGCGGCTTCACTTCGGTCTTCAGTTCCATCACCAGCCGCACCACGCCCGGCTTGTTGCGGCCGGCGCGGATGAGCTTGATATAGGGGTCGGCGTCGGAAATCTTGCCCGGCAGACTGCCGAGCACGTTGTTCAGCTCCACGCCCTCGATGTCGATCACCAGGCGTTCCGGGTTCTGCACCGTGAAGTGGGCGAACTTCAGCGCGTCGCGGGATTCCAGCGTGATGCGCGTATATTCCAGCGACGGCCACACCCGCACCGCCATCAGTGAGGTGGCGGCGGCACGCCCGACCGGGCTGACCGACAGCAGCAGCGCAGCGCCGGAAAATCCGAGAAAATCGCGCCGGCTCAGATCGCGGGCGGACGGCTTGCCGCGACGGCGGACAAACGGCTTAAACATGCCCGACCTCCTTCACTGCAGGCGACGAGCTGCGCGCGGCGCGCTTCGCCGACCACGGCGAGCGCCACGCGGAGATCGGGCGACGGCAGGTGAGCGCCGGCCTTGTCGGGCCATTCGACCAGACAGACGCCTGCGTTTTCACCGGTTTGCCCGAAATATTCGTCCAGACCTGCATCGATGAATTCATCCGGATGCGTGAAGCGATAAAAATCAAAGTGATACAACGGGAAGTTTAAGCTAGAAATAGCATATGGTTCAAGCAAAGTGAAGGTCGGACTTTTTACCTTTCCTGTATGGCCCAGTGCCCGCAGCAGCCCACGTACCAGCGTGGTCTTGCCGGCGCCCAGATCGCCTTCGAGAAAAACGCACAGGCCGGGGGCCAGCGCGAGCGCCAGCTGCGCCCCCAGCGCTTCGGTGGCGGCGGTGTCGGCGAGGTCGATGACGACGGTCGAATCAGTCATGGCGGTATGCGCGAAATCGGATCGGCCGCCATTATCCGCCGGGGCGGCCGCGCGATGAGCGACGCCCTGTCTTGCACCCCTGACGAACTGGCGGCGCGCATCCGTGAGTGGGCGCGCGAACTGGGCTTCGCCTCGGTCGGCATTTCCGGCGTCGATCTCGGCGAAGCCGAAGCGCGTCTGCTCGACTGGCTGGCCGCCGGCCGTCACGGCGACATGGACTACATGGCGCGCCACGGCGCCACCCGCGCCCGCCCGGCCGAACTGGTGCCGGGCACGCTGTCGGTCATCAGCGTGCGCATGCCCTACTGGCCGGATGAGGCGGCGGACGCCCAGTCGGTGTTGGACGACGGCGAACTGGGCTATGTGTCGCGCTACGCGCTCGGCCGCGACTATCACAAGGTGCTGCGCAACCGCCTGCAGAAGCTGGCGGAACGCATCGAAACGGTGACCGGCCCGTTCGGCCACCGCGCCTTCACCGATTCCGCGCCGGTGCTCGAAGTGGAGATCGCGCGCCGCGCCGCGCTCGGCTGGCGCGGCAAGCACACGCTGCTCATCCACCGCGACGCCGGCTCGATGTTCTTTCTGGGCGAACTGTTCACCACGCTGCCGCTGCCGCCGGACGCGCCGCAGCCCGACCACTGCGGCACCTGCACCCGCTGCATCGACGTCTGCCCGACTGGCGCCATCGTCGCGCCCTACCAGCTGGATGCGCGGCTGTGCGTGTCCTATCTGACGATAGAACTGGACGGCGCGATACCCGAGCCGCTGCGTCCCCTGATCGGCAACCGCATCTACGGCTGCGACGACTGCCAGCTGGTGTGCCCCTGGAACCGCCACGCGAAAAAGGCGATGGAGCCTGACTTCGCGGTGCGCAACGGTCTGGACCGGGCCCCGCTGACCGCGCTTTTTGCCTGGTCGGAAGACGAATTCAACCGCCGGCTTGAAGGCAGCGCCATCCGGCGCATCGGCCACGAACGCTGGCTGCGCAATATCGCGGTCGCGCTCGGCAACGCGCCGGCCGCCCCCGCCATCACTGCCGCGCTGCAGGCGCGCGCCGACCACGTCTCACCGGTCGTACGCGAACACGTCGCCTGGGCGCTGGCCCGACAACATTCTCCGGACACGCCGACATGACCGACCGCCTGAACGACCTCGAAGCCCGCATCACGCTGATGGACGACCTGCTGGACGCGCTGAACCGCACCGTGTTCGACCAGCAGCGCGCAATCGAATCACTGCAGCTGCAGCTCAAGCATGTGTATGCGCAGGTGCAGGGCATGCAGCCGGCCGAGCGGGCCGACGCGCAGCAGGACATTCCGCCGCACTACTGAGCGGCGCAGCCGCCTGCACGCTGGCACTCACTGCGGAGCATCGGACTCGTGGGAGCCGCGCCCCGCCGCGATGCAGCCGCCGCCCACCGCACTTGACCGCGGATCACGCCGCTGCCAGCCGCTCCGGACGCCAGTTCGCCACAGCCCATTTCAGCAGCGCATCGCGCCCCGCGGTCATGGCATCCGCCGGCGGCGGGTGGCGCAGGAAGGTGAGCGCTTCGGCCAGATCGGCCCGCGCATTCTCCAGCTCCAGCGCCTGTGCGCGCGTCTGTTTCGACAGCTTTTCGCCGTGCGCGTCCAGCACCAGCGGCACATGGGCGTAATCCGGCTGCGGCAGGCCCAGTGCCCGCTGTACCAGGATCTGGCGCGGCGTCGAGGTCAGCAGATCGGCGCCCCGCACGACGTGGGTCACGCCCTGATCGGCGTCGTCGACCACCACCGCGAGCTGGTAGGCGCAGTAGCCGTCGGCGCGCCACAGCACGAAATCGCCGGCATCCGCCGCCACATCGACCGCGATGCGGCCGAGCATGCGGTCGTCGAACGCGAGCTCACCCGGCGGCACGCGCAGCCGCCAGGCGCGGGGCTCGACACCGGCGCGATCGCGACAGGTGCCCGGATAGCGCCGCGCACCGTCGGAGGCCAGCGGCTGCGCTTCGAGGTCGCGCCGGGTGCAGGCGCAGCCATAGGCCGCGCCCCGCGCGATCAGCGCATCCAGCGCGGCGCGGTAAAGCGCGCTGCGCCGGCTCTGCCACACCACCTCGCCGTCCCAGTGCAGGCCGAGCGCATCGAGCTGACGCACGATGGTGTCGGCCGCTGCGGGCGAACAGCGCGGTTCGTCCACGTCCTCGATGCGCAGCAGCCAGCGTCCGCCGGTCGCCCGCGCATCCAGCCAGCTGGCCAGTGCGGCCACCAGCGAACCCTTGTGCAGCGGGCCGGTCGGACTGGGCGCGAAACGCCCGACATGGGGTCGGGCATCGGCTACCATGCCGGCTCATTCCCGAGGACAGCCATGGCCACCGTAGAACTGACCGAAGACAGCTTCAACAGCACGATAGAGAACAGTCCTTTCGTGATCATCGATTTCTGGGCGCCGTGGTGCGGCCCCTGCCGCAATTTTGCCCCGGTGTTCGAAGCCGCGTCGGAAAAGCATCCGGACATCGTGTTTGCCAAGGTGAATACCGAAGAGGAACAGGGCATCGCGGCGGCCTTCGGCATCCGCTCGATTCCGACCCTGATGGTGTTCCGCGACCAGATCGTGCTGTACGGACAGCCGGGCGCGCTGCCCGCCGGTCAGTTCGACCAGCTGATCGATCAGGCCAAGGCGCTGGACATGGACAAGGTACGCGCAGAAGTCGCGGCCCAGCAGAGCGACGGCGCAGCCGGCTGAAAGGTGCTGACGCCAACAAAAAAGCCTCCTTGCGGAGGCTTTTTTGTTGGCCGTGGGCAGGCACTCAGACGTTGAACAGGAAGTTCAGCACGTCGCCGTCCTTGACCACGTATTCCTTGCCTTCGGCGCGCATCTTGCCGGCTTCCTTCGCACCCTGTTCGCCCTTGTAGGCGATGAAGTCCTCGAACGCGATGGTCTGGGCGCGGATGAAGCCGCGCTCGAAGTCGGTGTGGATGACGCCGGCCGCCTGCGGCGCGGTGTCGCCCTTATGGATGGTCCAGGCGCGCACTTCCTTCACGCCGGCGGTGAAGTAGGTCTGCAGACCGAGCAGGTCGTAACCGGCGCGGATCAGCCGGTTCAGGCCCGGCTCGTCGAGGCCGAGGTCGGCCAGGAAGGCCTTCTTGTCCTCGTCGTCGAGGTCGGCCAGTTCGGCTTCGATCTTGGCGCACACCGACACCACCGGCGCGCCTTCCTTCGCCGCAAACTCGCGCAGACGGTCGAGGTAGGGATTGTTCTCGAAACCGTCTTCCAGCACGTTGCCGACATACATGGCCGGCTTGATGGTGAGCAGGCACAGCGGCTTGATGATGACCTTGTCGTCGTCCGACAGGTTCAGCGTGCGGGCCGGCTTGCCCTCGTTCAGGTGGGGCAGCAGCTTTTCAAGCACCGCGACCAGCTTCTGCGCATCCTTGTCGCCGGACTTGGCCTTCTTGCCGTCGCGCGCGATGGTGCGCTCGACCGCGGCCAGATCGGCCAGCGCCAGTTCGGTCACGATGGTTTCGATGTCGGCGATCGGATCGACGCGGCCATTCACGTGCACCACGTTCTCGTCGTCGAAGCAGCGCACCACGTTCACGATGGCGTCGGTTTCGCGGATATTGGCCAGAAACTGGTTGCCCAGGCCTTCACCCTTGCTGGCCCCGGCGACCAGGCCGGCGATGTCGACGAATTCGACGATGGCCGGCTGTATCTTCTGCGGCTTCACGATGTCCGACAGCTGGGCGAGACGCGGGTCCGGCACCTCGACGATGCCGACATTGGGCTCGATGGTGCAGAACGGATAGTTCTCGGCCGCGATGCCGGCCTTGGTGAGCGCATTGAACAGCGTGGATTTGCCGACGTTGGGCAGGCCGACGATGCCGCACTTGAGACTCATGACTGTTTTCCCTGGGTGGATGCCTGACCGGGCAATTTCGGCGCCTTGCCGGCACCCGGCTTGGCATTGAGCAGCGTGGACACGCGAGTCCAGTCGCCAGCCGCGATCATCGGCCAGGCGTCGAGCGCACGCCCGATGGCGGCGTCGATGTCCTGCTGTTCCTCGATGCGCGGGCGATGCAGCACGTAGTCGGCCACTTCGGTACCCGGCGCGCGGTCGCGCGGATGGCCGATGCCGATGCGCAGCCGCCAGTAATCGTGTGTGGACAGATGGGCGCTGATGTCCTTCAGCCCGTTGTGGCCGCCAAGGCCCCCCCCGAACTTCAGGCGCAGTTCGCCCGGCGCGATGTCCAGTTCATCATGCACCACCAGTATTTCGGCCGGTGCGATGCGGAAGAAGCGCGCCAGAGCCCCGACCGACTGGCCGGAGCGGTTCATGAAGGTCTGTGGCAGCAGTATCGTGACGCCGTCGGCTCGCGACGAACCGGTGAAGCCGTTGAAACGCGCTTCACGGTTGAGCGTGACGCCCAGCTTGCGTGCCAGCCCCTCACAAAACCAAAACCCGGCGTTGTGCCGGGTTTCGGAATAGTCCGGGCCGGGATTCCCCAGCCCGACGACGAGCCGGGGCACGGCCTTGGAACCGTTCCCGGACATCGCGGAGACTTACTTGGCTTCGCCGTCGGCAGCCGCAGCTTCGTCCGACTTGGCGCCGCGCGGCAGCGTCAGCGTGGCGATCACCGGATCAGTGCCGTGGGTCAGCGCTTCCACGCCGGCCGGCAGCTTGATCTGGGACACGTGGATCGACTGGCCGACCGACAGGCTGGACAGGTCGACTTCGATGAATTCCGGCAGCTGGCTGGGCAGGCACTGGACATCGATTTCGTTCATCACGTGCGACACGATGCCGCCCTGCAGCTTCACGCCCGGGGCTGCGTCGGCGTTCACGAAGTGGAACGGCACCTTGGTGTGCAGCTTGTGGGTGGCGTCAACGCGCTGGAAATCGACGTGCAGCACCTGCAGCTTGTAGGCGTGCATCTGGGTGTCGCGCAGCAGCACGGTTTCCTTTTCGCCTTCGACGTTCAGCGTCAGCACGGACGAATGGAAAGCTTCCTTGCGCAGGGCGTGGAAGATTTCGTTGTGGTCGAGGGTGATCGGCGTGGCGGCCTTGTCGCCGCCGTAGATGATGGCCGGGACCTGGGCGGTACGACGCAGGCGGCGGCTCGCTCCGGTGCCCTGCGCAACGCGCTTCTTGACGTTCATTTCGATGGACATGATGACTCCTGGTGATTGAAGGGCCGCCCGCGACCAGGCGACCCCGGGGTGTCCCGCTTCGCTTATTCCATGAAGAGGGACGAAACCGATTCCTCGTTGCTGATGCGCAGCAGCGTTTCGGCCAGCAGCTCGGCGATGGACACGACACGGATGCGGTCGCAGGCCTGGGCGGCGGGCGACAGCGGAATGGTGTCGGTCACGACCAGCTGGTCGAGATCGGAACTCTGGATGCGGTTGAGCGCTTCGCCCGACAGCACCGCATGGGTGCAGTAGGCCAGCACGCGCTCGGCGCCGTGTTCCTTCAGCGCCTGCGCCGCCTTGCACAGCGTGCCGGCGGTATCGACCATGTCGTCCATGATGACGCAGGTACGGCCGGTCACGTCGCCGATGATGTTCATCACTTCCGACACGTTCGCCTTCGGGCGACGCTTGTCGATGATGGCCAGATCGCACTCGAGGCGCTTGGCAAAGGCACGGGCACGCACCACGCCGCCGACGTCCGGCGACACCGCCATCAGGTTCGGGTATTCCTGCTTCCAGATGTCGCCGAGCAGGATGGGCGTGGCGTAGATGTTGTCGACCGGAATGTCGAAGAAGCCCTGGATCTGGTCAGCGTGCAGATCAACGGTGAGCAGGCGCTGCACACCGGCGGCCTGCAGCATGTTGGCCACCACCTTGGCGGTGATGGGCACGCGGGCGCTGCGCGGGCGACGGTCCTGGCGGGCGTAGCCGAAATAGGGCATCGCCGCAGTGATCCGGCCGGCCGACGCACGCTTCAGCGCGTCGACCAGGATCATCAGTTCCATCAGACTGTCGTTGGTCGGCGCACAGGTCGATTGCAGCACGAACACGTCCTTGCCGCGGACGTTCTCGAGGATTTCGACGTTGACTTCGCCGTCGGAGAAACGGCCGACCTGGGCACGGCCCAGCGACATGTTGAGCCGCTTGGCAACGTCCGCCGCCAGTTTGGGGTTGGCGTTGCCGGTAAAGATCATCAGGCTGTCGTAAGCCATGCTGCCTCGCGAAACTCGGTAGTTGCTGAATTCAAACCGGCTTGCGCCGGACCTGCTGTACGGCCGCCCTGTTCCGCCCGGCCTGTCTTTCCCGATCGGCGGATACTGCGACGTCCTGTTCCAGTTCGGAACTTGTTCAGGCAGATGACCGGTCTCGACCCGTCGGCATGCCTGCTGCCCTGAAAACACATCGGGCAGGCCCACACTGGCTGCGAGCCCGCCCGATCATATTTGGCTGAGGAGGAAGGATTCGAACCTTCGAATGCCGGAATCAAAATCCGGTGCCTTGACCAACTTGGCGACTCCCCAAACTCTGCATCGACCCCGTCGCACGTATCCGTTGCGCCGCGGTTTCAAACCTTCAGCTTCCTTCAGGACTGCTGCCGTAAAGCGGATGCTCATCGAGCCCCTGTGCAGCAAACCCCTGCCAGCCTGCCGGCCACTTCGCCGACATTCTGTCCTGCAACTGCCTTGCTGCTTCGATATTCGCGCACTGCACGAACACGCATGCACCCGAACCGCTCATTCTGACCACCGCTTCACCCGCCTGAGCAGCCAGCAGCGAAATCGCCTGTCTGACTTCCGGGTAAAGCTTTGCGGCCACCGGCTGCAGATCGTTTCGACCGAAAAGACGGTCAATCGAGGGTGATGCAGCAAAGTCCGCTATTTTGCAGGCTTCGGTATCGCGTGTCAAATCCGGATCGGCAAAAATCCGTGGCGTCGGTACTGAAACGCCTGGCGCCACCACCAGATAGGCGGCCGGCGGCAACTGCAGCGGCTGCAGACGCTCGCCGACACCTTCGGCGAAGGCCGAGCGGCCGAACACGAATACCGGTACATCCGCCCCGAGCGTGAGGCCGATCGCCTGCAGCCGCTCGCGCGGCAGATCGAGCTGCCACAGCCGGTTCAGCGCGATCAGTACGGTGGCGGCATCGGAACTGCCACCGCCCAGACCGCCGCCCATGGGCAGGCGCTTGTCGATCTCGATCGCCACGCCCTGCGTGCAGCCGGTTTCCTGCTGCAGCAGCCGGGCCGCGCGTACCACCAGATCGTCGTCCGCGGGCACGCCCGGCACGTCGTTCAGCCGATGCACCCGCCCGTCGTCGCGCGGCGTGAAGCGCAGCCGGTCGCCGTAATCCAGGAAGCGGAAGGCGGTCTGCAGCAGGTGGTAGCCATCGGCGCGTCGGCCCACCACGTGCAGGAACAGATTGATCTTGGCCGGCGCAGGCAACCATACGCCCCACGCCACCGCCAGCGGATCGCTCATGGCAGCGGATACCACTCGTCGATGCGCAGCCGGAAGCTGTATTCGCCGTCACTGGCGTCGATCTGTCTCGGCAGCGCTTCCGTGCCGTCGCCATCGTACTCGGTGAATTCGACCCGCCAGTTGCGTTCGGACAGCACTGCGATGCGCCCGGCCGCGTCGCGTGCCCGGACATCGGCGCTGCCGGCGCGGCCGGTCACCCACACCGCGGCGCGCGACAGTGGCAGATCCATGCCGAACACCGTGCGCGACAGCGCATCCAGTGACGCTGCCTCGGTTACCCGCTGACGATCGTCGATCAGCCGCACGCCGCGCTCGTCGCGCACCAGCTGCGCCAGTACCTTGCCCAGCGGTCCGTTGACCTGCAGTTCGTCGTGCCGGGTGGAATGCGTCCAGTCCAGTGCAGCCGACCCGCTCTGATCCGGCCCTTTGACGACGAAACGGCCGGACAGCGAGAAAGCCGGATCGACCGCATCGCGGGCACGCAGCGCAACCGGCGAAGCCGGTTCGTCGACCTGCGGCGGCACGGCCGCACAGCCGGCGAGCGCGAGCGCGCCGGCACAGATGAAGGCGCGCATCACGGAATGAAACGCTTGATGGTCTGTTCGAGCGCCGCGTTGTCCGGGTGCTGGGCCGCGACGGTGCGCCACAGCTTTTCGGCGTCTTCGCGGCGGCCGAGCAGCCACTGCACCTCGCCCAGATGGGCGGCGATCTCCGGATCCGGCCGGATAGCGAAGGCGCGCTCGAGATAGCCCAGCGCACCATTCAGGTCACCGCGACGGAACAGCACCCAGCCCATGCTGTCGAGGATGAACGGATCTTCCGGCGCCAGCTCCAGCCCCTTGGCAATCAGGGCCTGCGCCTCGTCCAGCCGGATGTTGCGTTCGGTCAGCGAATAGCCGAGCGCGTTGTAGGCATGGGCGTGATCCGGCTTCAGCGCGATCAGCCGGCGCAGCCGCTGTTCGGCCACGTCGATCTTCTGCTGCCGCTCGGCGATCATCGCGGTTTCGTACAGCAGATCCGGGCTGTCCGGCTGCGCAACCAGCGCTTCTTCCAGCACTGCGGTGCCTTCGTCGGCACGACCGGCGTCGCGCAGCAGCTGGAATTCCATCAGCGCCGAACGCGCCCTGTCGCCACCCGGCTGGGCCGCCAGCGCGTGCAGGTGGGTGCGCGCTTCGTCCAGCCTGCCGCTGCGGCTGAGCAGCAGCACATAGCGCCCCTGCGCGCCCATGTAGTGATCGCCCTGACCGACCTGGCGATACCAGTCCAGCGCTTCGTCCGTCTGCTTGAGTTCCTCGGCCAGCTGACCCAGATAGAGACGGATCAGATTGGGGTCGGCCGGCCGCTGCGCGAGCAGCTGCTTGAAATAGCCCTGGGCACCGGCATAGTCCTGCATCTGCATGGCCAGCACGCCGACCGCAAACAGCACGTCCGGATTGTTCGGGGCACCGCCCAGCAGCGCTTCGAACTGCTTGCGCGCGGCCGGGAAATTGCGCTCGGACACCAGCGCGCGGGCGTACTGCATGCGCACGTCGCGCGCCTGCGGATAGCGCTTCAGATAGTCGCCCATCAGTCGCGTGGCCGCAGGCGGATCGGTTTCGGCGGTGGTCTGCGCCTTCAGCAGCAGGCCCAGCTCCCATTCGGGACGCATCGCGTGCGCCTTGGCCGCGTCGTCCTGCGCACGCTTGGGTTCGCGCGCCTGCAGCGCCGCCTGGGCGCGGGCAAACCACGCTTCCGGGTACTGCAGATAAGGCTCGGTCAGACGGTCGACAATGCCCAGCACCTCGGTCTTGTCGGTCAGCCGGGCCAGCACACGGTTCAGCCGCATCAGGCTTTCGCCGATCTGCACGCCCTCCTGCGCCAGCAGAGCCGCCAGCTGCGGCTCCAGCTCCTGTGGCCGGTTGGCATTGACCAGCAGGCCGGACAGCATCTGCCGTGCCTGGATGGATTCCGGGTCCAGTTCCAGCCAGAGCTGGGTGGCCTGCAACGCGATGTCGTTCTGCCGGCTGAAAGCGGCGATTTCCGACGCCCGCTTGGCGATGCGCGGGTCGCGGGTCGATTGCGCCAGATCCAGATAGGCCGCGGCCGACACCCCAAGTTCGCCGCGCTGAGCAGCCACCTCGCCCAAAAGCAGCTGGTAAGTGATCTGGCGGGTCAGTTCGAGTTCGGGCAGAGGCGGCGTACGCGGTGCCGGTTCGCTGCGTTCTTCGGCAGGTGCGGCCGCAACCGGCGGCTTCCTTACGGTGTGGGCACAAGCGCCCAGCAGCAGCGGAAGCAGGGCTGCGAACAGCAGGGGACGGAATTTCATGGGCATGATCGCCGGAGGCCTGTAGAAGTGCCGATCAGGGTGTGCAGGGGTGAGATGTACGCGCTTACGGGCTTTGAGTGGGGCCGCTAGAATTCGTTGCAGCACCTCGCCACACCGCTGCGGCCTGCAATGATGCAGGCGGTCGGCCCGATGTTAGTCCAAATATGCCCTGCCTGATGTGCAGGTCGCGCACACGCCGACGCACCTCGACCCCGCTCCCTTCCCGACCCGCTTCCGTCCCATGCCCGAACTGCCCGAAGTCGAAGTGACCCGCCGCGGCATCGCCGCGCCACTGACCGGCCTCACCGTAAGCACGGTCACCGTGCGCGAACCGCGGCTGCGCTGGCCGGTGCCCGCCGGGCTGAGCACGACCCTGCCCGGCCAGACGCTGCGCGACATCGACCGGCGCGCGAAATACCTGCTGCTGCGCTTCGACCGCGGCACCCTCATCCTGCACCTGGGCATGTCCGGCAGCCTGCGCGTGCTGGACCCGGAGGTGCCACCGGAAAAGCACGATCACCTGGACATCGTGTTCGGCGACCGGCTGCTGCGCCTGCGCGACCCGCGCCGCTTCGGCGCGGCGCTGTGGCACGAGGGGCCGGACGACGCACACGCGCTGCTGGCCAGCCTCGGGCCGGAACCGCTGGGTGCGGATTTCACCGCTGCCGGGCTGCAGGTGGCACTCGCCCGTCGCAGCTGCGCGATCAAGCTGGCCATCATGGACAGCGCAGTCGTGGTCGGCGTCGGCAACATCTATGCGTCGGAAAGCCTGTTCCGCGCGCGCATCCGGCCGGGCACCGCGGCGCGGCGGCTGACCGGCCCGCAATGCGCCCGCCTGCGCGACGAGATACGCGCCACGCTGAACGACGCGCTGGCGGCCGGCGGCAGCACGCTGCGCGACTTCCTGCATGCGGACGGCGAACCCGGCTATTTCCAGCAGTCCTATTTCGTCTATGGCCGGGACGGTCAGCCCTGCCGCGTCTGCGGCACGGCGATACGGCAGCGCCGCATGGGCGCGCGTTCCACCTTCTTCTGTCCGTCCTGCCAGCGTTAGCAGCCGGGGCCTGTGCTAGATTGACAGATGGGTGAAGGAGACGGCGATGGGCATGCAGGAGGAATTGTCGGCGTATGGCGCATGGCGCACGCGGGTCGAACAGACGGTTACCCGTCTGCGCGGCTGGCTGTTCGAAGCCAATCTGAGCGATACGCACAACGACCAGTGCATAGACCAGCTTCTGCAGAAGCTGCGTGACGACCGGCTGGTGGTCGCCTTCGTCGCCGAGTTCTCGCGCGGCAAATCGGAGCTGATCAACGCCATCTTCTTTGGCGACCAGGGCACGCGGGTGCTGCCCTCCAGCACCGGCCGCACCACCATGTGTCCGACCGAACTGATGTACGACCCGGCCCGCCCGGCCTGCATCGACCTGCTGCCGATCGACACCCGGCGCGGCAACACGCCGGTGGCCGACTACAAGAGTCAGCCCGCGGCCTGGACCCGCATCCCGCTCGACACCGGATCGACGCCGGCCATGCAGCAGGCGCTCACCCGGGTCAGCGAACAGCGCCGGGCCACCATCTCCGATGCCGAAGCGATGGGTTTCCGCATCGACCTGAGCGGCGAAACCGGCCTGCAGCCGGACGCGCAGGGCGGCGTGCAGGTGCCGGCCTGGCGCCATGCGGTGATCAATCTGCCGCACCCGCTGCTGCGCCAGGGCCTGGTCATTCTCGACACCCCGGGTCTGAACGCGATCGGCGCCGAACCGGAACTGACGCTGTCGCTGCTGCCGGCTGCGCACGCGGTGCTGTTCGTGCTGGGCATGGACACCGGCGTCACCCAGAGCGACCTCGGCGTCTGGAAGACGCACGTGACCGCCGCCGGCGGTTCGCGTCAGGGCCGCATCGCGGTGCTGAACAAGATGGACAGCCTGTGGGACGGACTGCGCAGCGAAGCCCAGATCGAGGCGGAAATACAGCGCCAGATCGAATCCTGTGCGCTCACGCTGGACATTCCGGCCTCACGCGTCTTTCCGGTCTCGGCGCAGAAAGGCCTGCTGGCGCGCATCCAGCATGACGACGCGCTGCTGGCGCGCAGCCGCCTGCCGCAGCTGGAACGCGCGCTGGTCGAGGACCTGCTGCCCGCCAAGCGCGACATCGTCGCGGCAGCGGTCGAGCACGACGCCGGTGAACTGATCAAGCGCATGCAGGAACTGCTGGCCGGCCGGCGGCGCGGTCTGGAAGAGCAGCAGGCGGAATTTTCCGACCTGCGCGGCAAGAACCGCGGCGTCATCCAGTACATGCTGAAGCGGGTGAAAGCCGAGAAGGAAGAGTTCGAGCGCGGCCTGGAACGCTTCTACGCCACCCGCAATGTGTTCTCGTCGCAGACCAATGCGCTGTTCGCCCACCTCGGCATGGACGCGCTGCGCACCCGCACCAATCACACACGCGAAGTGATGGAAGCGGCCAACTTCTCGCTGCAGCTGCGCGACGCGATGAATGCCTTCTTCGAAGGCGTGCGCGAAAGCCTGCGCCAGTCCGCCACCAGCGTGGACGAAATCTTCCACATGATGGAAGCGATGTACCAGCGCTTCTCGACCGAGCACGACCTCCGGCTGGGCGTACCGGTGCCGTTCTCGGTACAGCGCTACGAAAAGGACATCAACCGGCTGGAAACCGCCTTCCACCAGCAGTTCAACACCTGGCTCAATCTGCTCACCACCGAAAAGCGCCTGCTCACCCAGCGCTTCTTCGAAACCGTGGCGGTGCAGGTGCGCAAGCACATGGAAGTGGTGAACCGCGACGTCGAGCACTGGCTGCGCGCCATCATGGCGCCGCTGGAAAACCAGGTGCGGGAACACCAGAAACAGCTGAAGCGCCGGCTGGAAAGCGTGAAGCGCATTCACGAGGCGACCGATACGCTGGAAGAACGGATCGAGGATCTGCGCCAGACCGGCGCGGCGATAGACCAGCAGCTGGAAGAACTGGGGCGCCTGCAGGGGGCGCTGGACTCGGCGCTGCGCGCGCCGGTGCTGAGGGTGGTATCGGCGGCGGCCTGACGCCGGCCGCCGGAATGCAGGGTCAGACCTTGCCGGTCAGCCTGTTGTAGCGCTGCATCAGCGTCTCTTTCGATTCCTTGCGGTTCGGGTCATGCGGAATGCAGTCGACCGGACACACCTGCTGGCACTGCGGCTCGTCGAAATGGCCGACGCACTCGGTGCACTTGTCCGGGTCGATTTCATAGATTTCAGCCCCCTGCGAGATTGCACCGTTCGGACATTCCGGTTCGCAGACGTCGCAGTTGATGCATTCGTCCGTAATGATCAAAGACACTTCACTTGCCTCCACGCATTGCTTCAACCTTGTCGCCTATCCGCGCCAGCACTAAAGGCTGCACGAACTTGCTGACGTCGCCGTCCAGCGAGGCGATTTCCCGGACCATGGTGGCCGAGATGAACATGTACTGATCGGCCGGCGTCAGGAACACCGTTTCGACATCCGGGCGCAGCACCCGGTTCATGCCAGCCATCTGGAATTCGTATTCGAAGTCCGACACCGCGCGCAGGCCACGCACGATGATGCGCGCATTGCACTGGTTCAGGAAATCCATCAACAGGCAGGAAAAACCGCGCACTTCGACATTCGGGTAGGCGGACAGTATTTCCCGCGCCATGTCGACCCGCTCGTCGGTGGTGAAGAAGGGCCGTTTCGACCGGCTTTCGGCGACGCCGACGATGACGCGGTCGAACAGTGCCGAAGCGCGCCGCACGAGGTCTTCGTGGCCGCGCGTGATCGGGTCGAAAGTGCCCGGGTAGACCGCGATGGTGCCGTTCATGATCGTTCCAGCAGCTGGTAATGGACTTGCCCCGCCCGCCCTTCGCGCGTCGCCTGGAAATCACCGAGCTCGGCCACCGGCTGTTCCGCCTCGCAATAAATCACCGCATCGTCGGTCAGCAGACCGGACAGATGCGGCTGCACGCGTTCGAGCAGGCCCTTGCCGTAGGGCGGGTCGAGAAAGAGTACATCGAAGCGCTGCGGCGGATGGGCGGCGAATTCTAGCGCATCGCCCCGTACCAGCCTGGCCTGGGGTGCGGGCAGCAGCTCGACCGCCTCGCGCAACCGGCCGAAGGCGCGCGCGTCGCGTTCGACCAGCGTGACCGAGGCAGCACCGCGCGACGCGGCTTCGAAGCCGAGCACGCCGGTGCCTGCGAACAGATCGAGACAGTGCAGGCCGTCCAGATCCTGGCCCAGCCAGTTGAACAGCCGCTCGCGCACCGAATCGGGCGTCGGGCGCAGGCCGGGCACGGCGGCGACCGGAAGGAGACGGCTGCGCCACTGGCCGCCGATGATGCGTATGCGGGACATGGCGCGGATTCTACCTGCGCACCTGCCCGCACACGTGACGGCGCCGGTCGGGCGCCGGCCGGCGACCGATCGCTCAGTCGCCGGCGACGATCACCCGCACCATGTGCTCGGCCGACAGACGGCGGCGGAAGGCGTCCTTCACCTGGGCGGCGGTCACCGCTTCCACCCGCTCAGGGAACTTGCTGAGCCAGTCCAGCGGCAGGCCGTAGAAGCCGATCACCGCAAGGCTTTCCAGCAGCTTGCGGTTGCTGTCGAGACGCAGCGAATAGCCATCGACCAGATTGCGCTTGGCCGCCTTCAGTTCGTCGTCGGTCGGACCGTCGGCGATGAATTTCGCCAGCGTTTCATCGACCACCTTGAGCGCGTCGGCCGCCTGCGCGCGCTGGGTCTGCAGACCGATCTGGAACGGCCCGGGCTCGCGCTGCGGGTTGAAATAGCTGTACACGCTGTAGGCGTAGCCGCGCTTCTCGCGCACTTCCTTGGTCAGCCGTGACACGAAACCGCCGCCGCCGAGGATGTAGTTGCCGACCTGCAGCGGGAAGAAATCCGGGTCGCCACGCCGGGTGACCGGCTCGCCGACGAAAATGTGGCTCTGGTTGGCCGGATGCGCGATGCGCTCGGTCACCGCCTTCGGCATGGTGACCGCCGGAATTGGTGCCAGCGGCTCGCCCGCCGGCAGATCGCCGGTCAGCTGCAGCGCAATGGCCTCCGCCTGTTCGCGGGTCACGTCGCCGACGATGGACACCACCGCGCGCGACGCGACGTAATGGCGACGGTAGTGGGCCAGCAGGTCGTCACGGGTGATGGCGGCCACCGATTCGACGGTGGCGCTGCGGCCGTACGGATGGTCACCGTACAGCGCCCGGGCGAAGGCCTTGCTGCCGATCTGGTCCGGCTTGGTATCGGCTTCACGCAGACTGGCGGTGGCACGGGCCTTTTCGCGCTCCAGCACCGCAGCGGGGAATTCCGGCCGGGTGAGCACGGTGCGCAGCAGCGCCAGCGCCCCGTCACGCTCGCGGGCGCTGGACAGCGTGCGCAGCGACAGGCCGGCACGGTCGTTGTCGGCCACGCCGGACAGGCGGGCACCCAGATCGCTGAATTTTTCGGCCAGCGCGTCTTCATCCAGACCACCGGCAGCGGCGTCCAGCATGCCTTGGGTCATGCCGGCCAGACCGCTGCGGCCGGCCGGGTCGCGCGCGGCGCCGGCATCGAAATCGACCTGCAGGTCGAGGATGGGCAGCACATGGCTTTCGACGAAATACACCCGGGCGCCATTGGCGGCCACCCAGTGCTGGATGTTCACGTTCGCCCACGCCGGAACGGACAGCGCGAACAGCGCGGCGGCCTGCAGCAGCGGATGTCGGAAGAATCGGTTCATCGGATTCACCAGAAGAAAATCGTTGCGGAAACGCATCAGTGACGCAGGCCGGCCGGCTTGGCGCGCGGCTTGGCATTCGGATCGAGCGGCTGCGGGTCGAGCACCGCCACGGTCAGCGTGTCACTGCCGAAATACTTGCGCGCCACCGCCTGCACTTCGGCCGCGGTCACTGATTTCAGCTTTTCCAGCATGAGATCGGCGTCCTGCCAGCGGTAGCCGGAGGCCTCCATGCGGCCGATTTCCATCGCCTGCACATAAGTGGAGTCGAGCTTGTAGACCTGGGCGGCGACGGTGAGCGTCTTGATCCGCTCCAGTTCGGCCTCGGACACGCCTTCGTCGGCGATGCGCTTCACCTCGGCGCGCAGCGCGGCTTCCAGTTCGGCCACGCTGTGGCCCTTGGCCGGCGTGCCGCCGAGCATGAAGGTGGTTTCGCCGCGCGCGGTGGCGTCGTAATAGGCGCCCACTTCG
This sequence comes from Methyloversatilis universalis EHg5, assembly GCF_000378945.1. Classification (GTDB taxonomy): domain Bacteria; phylum Pseudomonadota; class Gammaproteobacteria; order Burkholderiales; family Rhodocyclaceae; genus Methyloversatilis; species Methyloversatilis universalis_A. The sequence goes on from NZ_KB900539.1 coordinate 3,442,610, forward strand.
ACCGCGACCTGACTGCCGCGGACCAGCGCCTTGGGCAGGCGCGACGCCGCGTGGCCGTCCAGGATGCCGGCCAGCACTTCCAGCGCGTAGGGTTCGCGGTCGTTCACCACATCGACCAGCTTGGGCGCCTTCCAGGTCATGGCCAGCTGGGGCAGTTCGGCCGGCGCCTTCACGGTGATGCGCCGCTCGCCGGTCTGCACCGGTTCGGCGGTCATCTTGCGCACCGGCAGCTGAACCGGCTTCATGTGGCCGTAGGCCTTCTTCACCTGTTCGAATACTTTCTTGTGGTCAACGTCGCCGACCACCACCACATAGGCGTTGTTCGGCGCATACCAGCGGCGGTACCAGTCGCGCGCATCGTCCGGCCGCATGTTCTCGAGATCGTTCATCCAGCCGATCACCGGCCGACGGTAGGGGTGGGCAATGAAGGCGCTGGCCATCAGCTGTTCGTGCAGCTGCGACTGCGGCTGGTCGTCGGTGCGCAGCCGGCGCTCTTCCATGACCACCTTCAGCTCGCGCGCGAATTCGTCGTCCGAAATCACCAGATTGCGCATGCGGTCGGCTTCCAGCTCGATCATCTTCGGCAGCGCGGCAGCCGGTACCCGCTGGAAATAGGCGGTGTAGTCGTGGCTGGTGAAGGCGTTGTCGTTGCCGCCGGCGCGGGCGACGATTTCGTTGAATTCGCCCGGTTTCAGGGTTTTCGTACCCTTGAACATCATGTGCTCGAGCAGGTGGGCAATCCCGGTCGTACCGTCATGCTCGTCGATCGCGCCCACCCGGTACCACACCATATGCATGGCCACCGGCGCCCGGTGATCTTCCTTCACGATCACGTGCAGGCCGTTATCGAGCCGGGTTTCGTAGGGGTTCGCGCGTGCCGGCGCAATCGGAGCCAGCAGTGCGGCCAGCGCGCTGCACAGCGCGAAGCCACGGGAAAAACGGCGCAATTCCATCTGATACACTCTCCGCCAAAGTTCGCGACCAAGGCCAAATGCTTGATCGCGCCTGAATTTTCCAGCCGTGCGGCCACAGAAGTCCGGCCACTGCACGGTGCTCCACAGACCGTCTTCCCACATGTTTGGTTTCTTCAAGAAGGACAAGCCGGCCGCACCCGAAGCGGTCGCGCAGCCAGAAATCGCGCCGGCCGCGGTCGCGCAGGATAGCGCGCCGGAGGCAGCCGCACCGAAAATGTCCTGGGCGCAGCGCCTGCGCGCCGGGCTGTCCAAGACCCGGGCGCAGATCGGCGGCCAGCTCAGCGCGCTGTTCTCGCGCACCAGGGTCGACGACGAGCTGCTGGAAGAGCTGGAAACCCTGCTCATCACCTCCGACGTCGGTCTGGACGCCACCACCCATCTGCTGGACGTGCTGCGCGAGCGGGTGCGCCGCGAGCGGATCGAAGACCCGGCGAAGCTGCGCGACGTGCTGAAGGAAGCGCTGACGAAGCTGATCGCGCCGCTGGAAAAGCCGCTGGACCTCGACGCGCACAAGCCCTTCATCATCATGATTGCCGGCGTCAACGGCGCCGGAAAGACCACCTCGATCGGCAAGCTGGCCAAGCACTTCCAGGCCCAGGGCAAGAGCGTGCTGCTGGCCGCCGGCGACACCTTCCGCGCCGCCGCCCGCGAACAGCTGGAAACCTGGGGCGCCCGCAACAATGTGGCGGTGATCGCTCAGGATTCGGGCGACCCGGCCGCGGTGGTATTCGACGCGGTGAGCGCGGCGCGCGCCCGCAATATAGATGTGGTGCTGGCCGACACCGCCGGCCGCCTGCCCACCCAGCTGCATCTGATGGAAGAAATCGCCAAGGTGAAGCGGGTGATCGCCAAGGCCGATCCGACCGGCCCGCACGAAGTGCTGCTGGTGCTGGATGGCAATATCGGCCAGAACGCGCTGGCCCAGGTGAAGGCCTTCGATGCCGCCATCGGCGTGACCGGCCTGGTCATGACCAAGCTGGACGGCACCGCGCGCGGCGGCGTGATCGCCGCCATCGCCAAGCAGCACGCGCCGTCGCGTCCGATCGCGCTGCGCTACATCGGCGTCGGCGAAGGCGTGGATGACCTGCAGCCCTTCCGCGCCGCCGAATTCGTCGACGCGCTGTTCGACAGCCCGCAGGCGGGTTGAGCGGCGCATGATCCGCTTCGAACAGGTCACCAAGCGCTACACCGGCGGCCACACCGCCCTCGAACGCGTCGATATCGACATCGCGCGCGGCGAGATGGTGGTGGTGACCGGCCACTCGGGTGCCGGCAAAAGCACCCTGCTCAAGCTGCTGGCGGTACTCGAACGCCCGACCGAAGGGCGCGTGCTGGTCGGCGGCGAAAACGTGTCGGCGCTCAAGCGCGCTGCCCTGCCCTACTGGCGCCGCTCGATCGGGCTCATCATGCAGGACCAGCGCCTGCTGTTCGACCGCAGCGCCTTCGACAACGTGATGCTGCCGCTGTCCATCAGCAGCCACCCGCCGCGCGAAGCGGCGAAGCGGGTCAGCGCCGCGCTGGAGCGGGTCGGTCTGGCCGGGCGAGACAAGGCGATGCCGGTCGAACTTTCCGGCGGCGAACAGCAGCGGCTCACCATCGCCCGCGCCATCGTGAACCGGCCGCAGATCCTGCTCGCGGATGAACCGACCGCTCACCTCGACGACGCCTACGCGCGCGACATCGCCGACCTGTTCCGTTCGTTCAACGAAGCCGGCGTGACCATGCTGCTCACCACCCACGACGGCGGACTGTTCGAGCGCTACGCGCCGCGCCGGCTGTCGCTCGCGCACGGGAAGCTGCAATGAACTGGCTGCGTCTTCAGATGCGCGCAGGCCTGCGCGCCGCCCGGCAGATGCTGCGCCAGCCTTTCAATACGCTGCTGGCCGCGCTGGTGGTGGGCATTGCCGCCGCACTGCCGGCCACTGGCTACATGCTCTTGGGCAATCTGCAGCGGCTGGCCGGCACGGTCAGCGCGGCGCCGGAAATTTCGGTGTTCATGCAGCCGGCCGCCAGCGCCGACACGGTGAAGGACACCGAGAAGAAGATACGCGCGCTGCTCGCGAAGGACGGCCGGGTCGAGCTCATTTCGCGCGACGCCGCGCTGAAGCGCTTCCGCGACAACGACGGGCTGTCGGAAATTCTCGACGCGCTGCCGGAAAACCCGTTCGCCGACGCCTTCGTCGTGCGGCTCAAGGACGCGGACGCGCAGCACCTGGAAGCGCTGCGCAGCGACCTCGCGAAGCTGCCCGAAGTCGAGCACGTGCAGCTCGACTCCGACTGGGCCAAGCGGCTGGACGCCATGATTGCGCTCGGCCGGCAGGCACTCACCATGCTGGCCGGCGTACTCGGCCTCGGGCTGGTGGCGGTCACCTTCAACACGATACGGCTGCAGCTGCTGACCCAGCGCGACGAGATCGAAGTGAGCCGCCTGCTCGGCGCCACCGACGCCTGGATACGCCGCCCCTTCCACTGGTTCGGCGCGCTGCAGGGCCTGCTCGGCGGCGCGCTGGCCGGCCTGCTGGCGCTGGTCGCCACCCGCATGCTGGCCGAGCCGATGGGCGAGCTGGCCGGTCTGTACAGCCTGGAATTCGTGCTGCGCCCGCTGGCCGCGCTCGACTGGGCGGTGCTGCTGGCGCTGTGCGCGCTGCTCGGCTGGCTGGGCGCCAGCGCGTCGGTACGCCGTCACCTGTCGCGCATCGCCTGATGCGGGTTCTGTTTCTCGCTGCACTGGTCTCGCTGTCCACCGCTGCGCAGGCGGTGCTGCCGGCACCGGTGCTGCAGGCGCTGAAAGCGGCTGAAATCCCGCCGTCGGCGGTATCGGTGGTGGTGCAGCCGGTCGAGGGCGGACCGGCGCGCATCAGTCATCAGGCAAAGCTGGCGATGAATCCGGCGTCGGTGATGAAGCTGGTCACCACCTACGCCGCGCTCGACACGCTGGGCCCCGCCTTCAGCTGGCGCACCGAACTCTTGGTCACCCGGCTGCCGCGCGACGGCGTGCTGGATGGCCCGCTCTACATCCGCGGCAGCGGCGACCCGGCGCTGGGCATGGAACAGCTCTGGCTGCTGCTGCGCGAACTGCGCAGCCGGGGCGTGCGCGACATCCGCGGCGACGTGATCGCCGACCGCAGCCGCTACGCCGCCGCGCCCTACGATCCGGGCGCCTTCGACAACGAACCGATGGCGCCGTACAACGTCGGCCCGGACGCGCTGCTGTTCGCCCACAACGCGCTGCGCATCCGGCTGCAGCCGATCGAGGGCGGCAGCCCGGCGCTGTGGGCCGAACCGCCGCTGGAGGGCGTGCAGATCGACAACCGGGTGCAGCTGGTGGTGGGCGAATGCGGCGACTGGAAGGACACGCTGACCGCCATGGTGCAGCCGGCGGCCGACGGCCGGCTGACGCTGCAGATTGCCGGCCGCTATGCGCGCGACTGCGGCGAACGCATCTGGAATGTGGCGCCGCTGCCGCACGCCGAGTTCTTCGCCCGCGCGCTGCGCGCGATGTGGGGCGAGCTGGGCGGCCGCATCGCCGGGCGCATCCGCGATGGCGTGGTACCGCCGGAGGCCCTGACGCTCGGCGGCATCGATTCGCCGCCGCTGGCCGAGGTGGTGCGCGACATCAACAAGTACAGCAATAACGTGATGGCGCGCCAGCTCTTCCTGACGCTGGCGCCGGCCGGAGCGCCGGCCGATACCGCGGCGGCGCAGGCCGGCCTCCGCGCCTGGGCAGTACGGCGCGGGCTGACGCTGAACAGCCTGGTGATGGACAACGGCTCGGGCCTGTCACGTGCGGAACGCCTGTCCGCCGCCGATCTGGCCACGATACTGAGACATGCCTGGGCCAGCCCGGTCATGCCCGAATTCATGTCTTCGCTGCCGGTGTATGCGGTGGACGGCACCCTGCGCCGGCGGCAGAAGACCTCGCCGCTGGCCGGTCAGGCCCATCTGAAAACCGGTTCGCTGGCCGACACCCGCTCGATCGCCGGCTACATGCTCGATCGCAATGGCAAGCGGGTACTGCTGGTCGCCTGGCTGAACCACCCGAACGCCAAACGCGCGCAGCCGGTGCTGGATGCACTGCTGGAATGGGTGTGGACCGGCAACCCGCAGGGGCTGCCGGTCACCGACTGAGGCGATCCGCCCGGGACCGGGCGGACGCGGATCAGAGGCCTTCCAGTTCCTTCTTCAGTTCGCCCGACTGGAACATCTCTTTCATGATGTCGCAGCCGCCGATGAATTCGCCGCGGATGTAGAGCTGCGGGATGGTCGGCCAGTTGGCGTATTCCTTGATGCCCTGACGGATTTCGGCGTCTTCCAGCACGTTCACCGTGTGCAGCTGCTGCACGCCGAGGTGCTTCAGGATCTGCACCGCGGTGGACGAGAAGCCGCACTGCGGGAACTGCGGCGTGCCCTTCATGTAGAGCACAACCGGGTTGCTGGTGACGGTTTCCTTGATACGGTCCTGGGCGCTCATCTTCGTTTCCTTTGAAAAGTCGGTATTGCCAATATTGAAAAAGCCGTCGGCACCGCGCCGCCGGGGGTAAAGGTATTCAGTCGCCGCCGCGCCGGCGGCCGCCGCTGACCCGTTCGATGCCTGCAATATCGCGCCATGACGCGACATCGGCAAGCCCCGCGCAACGCATCAGCGCGCGCACCGCGGGCGCCTGATCGTAGCCGTGCTCGCACAGCAGCCAGCCGCCATCGGCCAGCCGTGGCGGCGCCTGCCGGCACAGGATGCGCAGGTCGTCCAGCCCGTCCGCGCCGCTGGCCAGCGCCGACGACGGTTCGAAGCGCAGATCGCCCTGGACCAGATGCGGGTCGCCGGTGCGGATGTAGGGCGGATTCGACACGACGCAGTCAAATTCTTCACCGGCAACGGCTTCCAGCCAGTTGGAGGCGATCCAGCCGACTTCAAGCCCCAGCCGCTGCCCGTTGTCGCGGGCGATGGCCAGTGCCGCCTCGGAGCGATCCAGCGCCTGCACGCGGGCGCGGGGACACTGCGCCTTGATCGCCAGCGCGATCGCGCCTGAGCCGGTGCCGGCGTCGAGCACGCGCGGTGCCGGCAGCCCGGCGATGCATTCCAGCGCCCGCTCGACCAGCACTTCGGTATCCGGCCGCGGAATCAGCACGCCCGGGCCGACCGCGATGTCCAGCCCGAAGAATTCGCGCCGGCCGACCAGATAGGCCACCGGTTCGCCGGCCGCGCGGCGTTCGAGCAGATGGTCGAGCGCGGCTCGCGCCGGATCGGCCAGCGAATCGCGCCCGCGCGCGATCAGGCCGGCGCGGTCGCAGCCCAGCGCATGCGCCGCCAGCACCTGCGCGTCGCGGCTGTCGATGCGCGCGCGCGCGGCGCGCAGCCAGTCATCGAGCGTCATGCGCCGGCGCCGCTCAGGCGCCCTCCTCCGCCAGCTGGGCGAGCTGTTCGGCCTGGTGCTCGTGCGCCAGCGCGTCCATCAGTTCGCTCAGATCACCGTCCATGATGGCGTCCAGCTTGTACAGCGTCAGATTGATGCGGTGATCGGTCATCCGGCCCTGCGGAAAGTTGTAGGTGCGGATGCGCTCCGAGCGGTCGCCGCTGCCGACCAGACTTTTGCGGGTGGAGGCGATCTGGCTGTCGCGCGCACGCACCTGGGCGTCGCGGATGCGCGCCGCCAGCACCGACATCGCCTGCGCCTTGTTGCGGTGCTGGCTGCGGTCGTCCTGGCACTCGACCACGATGCCGGTCGGCAGGTGGGTGATGCGCACCGCCGAATCGGTCTTGTTGATGTGCTGGCCGCCGGCACCGGACGCGCGGAAGGTGTCGATTCGCAGATCGGCCGGATTGATGTCGATTTCGGCCACTTCATCGACCTCGGCCATCACCGCCACGGTGCAGGCCGAAGTGTGGATGCGGCCCTGGGTTTCGGTCACCGGCACCCGCTGCACGCGGTGGCCGCCGGATTCGAACTTGAGCCGCTGATAGACGCCGTCGCCGCTGACGCGGGCAATGATTTCGCGGTAACCGCCGAGGTCGGACTCGCTCGCCGACACCACCTCGACCTTCCAGCGGCTGCGCTCGGCGTAGCGCGAGTACATGCGGAACAGGTCGGCCGCGAACAGCGCCGATTCATCGCCGCCGGTACCGGCGCGGATTTCCAGGAACACGTTGCGGCCGTCGTCCGGGTCCTTGGGCAGCAGCGCGCGCTGCAGTTCGCCTTCCAGCCGCTCCATGTCGGCAGCCGACTGTTCGATCTCGCCCTGGGCCAGTTCCTTCATGTCCGGGTCGGCCAGCAGTTCACGGGCGGCTTCGCCGTCGTCCCGCGCCCTGCACCACGCCTGGTAAAGGGCGATAACCGGGGTCAGTTCGGCATGTTCGCGGGTGAGCTTGCGGTAGTGGTCGATGTCGGCGGTCACGCCCGGATCGGCCAGCGCGGCGTCGAGATCGGCCAGACGGGTCGACAGCTGTTCGAGTTTTTCGGCGATGCGCGGCTTCATGTCGGCGGAACGGGAAAAGGCGTGAAACGGCGCCGGGCCGGTGCCCGACACCGTGAGGGCGACGCTAGGCGTCGCCGCCGTGCTGCGGGAACAGGCGCTTGACCAGACCTTCGATCTGTTCGCGCGCCTGCGGCGGCGCCTCGTTCAGCATGCGGGTCGGACCGTGCAGCAGCTTGTTGGTGAGGTTGCGCGACAGCGTGTCGAGCACCCGATCGGGCGATTCGCCGCGGGCGATCGCGCGCAGCGCGCGCTCCAGTTCGGCCGCGCGCATGTCCTCGGCGTGGCCGCGCAGCGCACGGATGGCCGGCACCGCCTCGCGTGCCTGCACCCACTGCAGGAAGTTGGCGACCCGTGCGTCGATGATGGCCTGCGCCTCGACCACGGCCGCCTGCCGGGCTTCCAGACCGGAATCGACGATCTGCGCCAGATCATCGACCGTGTAGAGGAATACGTCGTCCAGCATGTCCACTTCGCCTTCGATGTCGCGCGGCACCGCGAGATCGACCATCACCATCGGACGGTGGCGGCGCTGCTTCAGCGCGCGCTCGACCATGCCCAGGCCGATGATGGGCAGCGGACTGGCAGTACAGGACAGCACGATGTCGAACTCGGCGAGGCGCTCGCCCAGTTCGTCCAGCCGGATGGCACCGACCTTGAGATCGCTGCGCGCAAAGCGGTCGGCCAGCGCCTGGGCACGATCCAGCGTGCGGTTGGCGATCACCATTTCGCGCGGCGTACAGCCGGCGAAGTGGGCGGCGCACAGTTCCATCATTTCGCCGGCGCCGACACAGAGCACGCGCTGGCCGGACAGGCTGCCGAAGATGCGCTCCGACAGATGCACCGCTGCGGCCGCCATCGACACGATGTTGGCGCCGATCGCGGTGGTCGAACGCACCTCCTTGGCCACCGCGAAGCTGCGCTGGAACAGCGTGTGCAGCAGCGCACCCAGCGTGCCCGCACCTTCCGCCACGCGCACCGCCTGCTTCATCTGGCCGAGGATCTGCGGCTCGCCCAGCACCATGGAATCGAGCCCGCTGGCCACACGGAACACGTGGCGCACCGCCTGCTGGTGCTCCAGCCGGTAGATGTAGGGCGCCAGTTCCTGCGCACCGATGCGGTGGTACTGCGCCATCCAGTCCAGCGCGCTGTCCGGATCGTTGGTCGCACAGTACAGCTCGGTGCGGTTGCAGGTGGACAGGATGGCCGCCTCCTGCACCGGGCGCGCGCGGGTCAGTTCGCCCAGCGCATCGGGCAGCGATTCCGGCAGGAAGGTCATGCGCTCGCGCACCGCCAGCGGGGCGGTGTGGTGGTTGAGACCGAGCGCGAACAGGGACATTGTGGGGCGGGCTGAAGACGTGAATGCGGCGCAGAGCGCCTGTCGGGGCCGGATTATACCAGCCGCTCCCGGGCGGTCAGCCGGCAGGCGTGAAGCGTCAGCGGACGGTGGCCAGCAGCGCCGTCAGATGGACGCCCGGAATCGCGTAGCTGATCGCGCTGGGCTGAGCCAGCACGCTTTCCTTGCCGGCCTTGACCAGCACCATGTTCAGGATGCCGATCACCTCGCCGGATTCCGGATCGAACAGCGGACTGCCGCTGTTGCCCGGATAGGCGGTGGCGTCGAGCTGGAACACGGTCAGGCTGCCGCGGGCGAGCCGCGTGCGGTTGGGCGTGCTCAGGTGGGCGATGTTGTCGACCGGAATCACGATGGGTGTCAGGGCCGACACGATGCCGCGGTGGGTGACCGGAATGAAGCCCAGCACGCTGCCGATCGGAAAGCCGGTAAAGGCCACGGCCTGACCTTCGCGCACCCGGGCCGAATCGCCCAGCGGCAGCGCCGGCAGCGGCGCACCCTGGATGCGCAGGATGGCCAGGTCGTGCTCGACACTGACCGCGACGATGCGCGCATCGCGCATCTGCTGCCGCCCATCGATGCTGGCCATCACCGCCAGTGTTTCGAAGCGATCGGCATCGAGCTGCACGCCAGCCACGTGGGCATTGGTGGCCACCAGCGTACCGTCGCCGATGGCGAAGCCGGTGCCTTTCAGTTCGAAATTGGGCGCCCGCAGCCGCATATTGGTGCCGACGATGACGATGGACGGCTTGATGCGGGCAATGGTGTCCGGCAGGTCAGCCTGCGCCAGCAGCGGCGCCGACAGCAGCGCTGCGCACAGCAGGCGCCGGCGCGGATCAGCCACGGCGGGACACGAGGCGCAGTGCCGGGGAAGGCTGGGTAACGGTCTGGTCGAAACGGTGCTCGGTCTTGCCGAACAGGGTCTGGATGCGCTTCACGTATTCGCGGGTTTCACGGTAGGGCGGCACGCCGCGATACCTGTCCACCGCCCCCTCGCCGGCGTTGTAGCCGGCGGTAGCCAGCACCACGTCGCCTTCGAAGTAGGCCAGCAGCCAGCGCAGATAGGCCATGCCGCCGCGGATGTTCTGTACCGGATCGTAGGAATCGCGCACATTGAAGCGCAGCGCGGTTTCCGGAATGAGCTGCATCAGGCCCTGCGCGTTCTTCGGCGAGCGCGCTTTCGGGTTGAAATTGGATTCGGTGCCGATCACGGCCAGCACCAGATGCGGGTCGATATCGAACTGGGGCGCCAGTTCGCGGACGATTTCGATCACCCGGCGGCGGTCGGCCGTGGTGCCGAACGCGGCTTCCAGATCCGGGTTGATGGCTTGCGCCATCATGACCGGCTCGGGCTCCGGCGGGTCCTGCATGCACAGTGGCAGCTCGCGGGTCGGCGCGCCGGTGAAGCGCAGCATGCGCTGGGCGTGTTCGTGACCCTGACGGGCGGCCAGATCGAAGAAGGTGGCGGCCAGCGCGTCGTCGCGGTCCACACCGCGGCCATTGGCGTACATCCAGGCCAGATTGAACTGCGCATCGGCATCGCCCAGCTTGGCCGCCTGGCAGTAGAGCGCCGCGGCACGGGCCGTATCGCGACGCACGCCCTCGCCGTGCTCGAACGCCCGCGCCTCGGCCAGCAGCGAACGCGCCGCTGCCTCGGGTTCGAGTGCGTGCGCAGACGGCGCCAGCAGGCAGGCGGACAGCAGGACGGCGGAGAGCGGCAGGAATTTCATCGAGGATCAGGCGGCACGGGCCGGCGCGAAGCGCGCCACATACCAGTTCATCGCTTCCGCGAGCCCGCGCGACACATCATGCGTCGGCGCGTACCCCAGACGCGTCTGGGCGCGGGAAATATCGGCCAGCGAGTGGCGCACGTCGCCGGCCCTGAACTCGCGATACTGCGCCTGCGCGCCCGCGATGTCCGGGAAACGTTTCACGAGTTCGTCGCGCATCGCTGCAAACAATTGATTCAGCGAGGTCTGGCGGTGGGCCGCGACGTTATAGACCGTGTTCACCGCCTCCGGGCTGTCGGTCAGGCCGGCCAGCAGATTGGCCTGTACCGCGTTGTCGACGTAGCAGAAGTCGCGGCTGGTTTCGCCGTCACCGTTGATCTGCACGGTGTCGCCCAGCAGCAGCGCGCGCGCCCAGCGCGGAATCACCGCGGCGTAGGCGCCTTCCGGGTCCTGCCGCGCGCCGAACACGTTGAAGTAGCGCAGGCCGACACAGGGCAGGCCGTAACAGCGGCCGAACACATCCGCGTACAGCTCGTTCACGTATTTGGTCACCGCATACGGCGACAGCGGCTTGCCGATCACGTCCTCAACCTTGGGCAGCGACGGCGAGTCACCGTAGGTCGAACTGGATGCGGCATAGACGAAGCGCGATACCTTGGCGTCGCGCGCCGCCACCAGCATGTTCAGGAAACCATTGACGTTGGAGTCGTGCGAGATGAGCGGATCGGCGATCGAGCGCGGCACCGAACCCAGCGCGGCCTGGTGCAGCACGACGTCGGTGCCGGCACAGACCCGGGCACAGGTCGCCAGATCACGGATATCGCCTTCGACGAAGGTGAAGCGCGCTTCGGCTCCGGCCGGCAGACCGGCCATGACCTCGTCGAGATTGCGCTGGTGGCCGGTCGAGAAATTGTCCAGCCCGGTCACCGTCTGGCCGGCGTGAAGCAGGGCCTCGACCAGATGGGAACCGATGAAACCGGCCGCGCCGGTCACCAGCCAGCGTCGCGGCGCGGCGGTCAGCGCGGCCTGCAGCGGCGCCGGAAGGGTGGTCGGAACGGTCATGCCGGTCTCACAGACGCCATACGCTGACACCGTGCGCGGCCAGCGCATCGACGTCGAACTGGTACTTGATGTCGGCCACCACGCCGCCGTCCTTCAGCTTGGCCACGTAGTCGGTGACCGGGCGCGCCTTGAATTCGGCGTGCGAAACCGCGGCGACGATGGCATCCACCTTGGGCACGGCATCCCAGTCGACCAGCGACACGCCGTACTCGTGCTCGGCTTCGGCCGATTCGGCCACCGGGTCATGCACGATCACCTCGACGCCATAGCTCTGCAGTTCGCGGATCACGTCGATCACGCGCGAATTGCGCAGGTCGGGGCAGTTCTCCTTGAAGGTGAGGCCGAGTACCAGCGCCTTGGCGCCCTTCACCGACGCGCCGCTCTGGATCAGCTTCTTCACCGTCTGTTCGGCCACGTACTTGCCCATGCCGTCGTTGATGCGGCGGCCGGCCAGGATGACCTGCGGGTGATAGCCCAGCATGTCCGCCTTGTGCGTCAGGTAGTACGGGTCGACGCCGATGCAGTGACCGCCGACCAGACCCGGACGGAAGGGCAGGAAATTCCACTTGGTGCCGGCGGCCTTCAGCACTTCCTCGGTGTCGATACCGAGCTTGTTGAAGATGATGGCCAGTTCGTTCACGAAGGCGATGTTCAGGTCGCGCTGCGTGTTCTCGATCACCTTGGCCGCTTCGGCCACCTTGATGCTGGACGCTTCATACACACCGGCCGTGATGACCGCCTTGTACAGGTCGGACACCTTCGTCAGCGTGTCCGGCGTATCGCCCGACACCACCTTCAGGATCTTGGTAACCGTGCGTTCCTTGTCGCCCGGGTTGATGCGCTCCGGCGAGTAGCCGACGTTGAAGTCCTGCTTCCACTTCAGGCCGGAGAACTTCTCGATCACCGGAATGCACACTTCTTCGGTCGCACCGGGATAGACGGTGGATTCGAACACCACGATCGCACCACGCTTCATGTGCCTGCCGCAGGTTTCCGAGGCGCCGACCAGCGGCGAGAAATCGGGCTGGTGCGCGTCATCGACCGGCGTGGGCACGGCCACGATGATGTAGTCCGCGTCCTTCAGCGCAGCGCCGTCAGTGGTGACCGTCAGCTGGCTGGCCGCCCGCAGGTCCTCGCTGCTCACCTCACCGGTCGGATCGACGAATTCGCGATAGGCCGCCACCTTGGCTTCAGACATGTCCACGCCGATGGTGGGCATCTTCTTTCCGAATTCGACAGCGAGAGGCAGGCCGACGTAGCCGAGGCCGATCACAGCAACTTTGGTCATGGTCTTGTATCCGGATTCAGTTCAAAGGGTTTTCATCAGCGCAGCCACTTCGGCCGCACGCGGGTACTTGCTGCCCATCGCGGACAGCGGTTCGAGTTCCTTGCGGGCATCCGCCTTGCGGCCGGCGCGCGCCAGCGCGGACGCCAGCGACAGCCGGAGATCATTCGACTGCGGTGCGATCGCCACGCCTTCGCGCATCAGCTTCACGCCGCGATCCACATCGCCGGCATCGACCAGGATGGCCCCCAGCGTGTCCAGCACTGCCGGATTCGACGGCGAGATCGAATACGCCTTTTCCGCATATTCGCGCGCCTTGGCGTCGCCGGACTGCGCGGCAATCCAGGCCAGATTGTTCAGCGCTGCCACTTCCGAAGGCGCTCGTGCCAGCACCGTCTGGTAATGGCCCTTCGCCTCGTCCAGCTTCTTCTGCGCGAGTGCGACGTCGCCGAGATAGAGCGGCACCACCACATCCTTTGGCTGTTCCTTCATCCAGGCATCGACCAGAGTCTGCGCGTCACGGTTGGCGCCGGCACGCGTGAGCGCAGCATGCAGCCGGGTCAGGTTGGAGCCGTTGTGCTCGCGCGAGTAGGCCTCGCGGAAGCTGCGCGCGGCCACGTCCGGCTTGGACGAAGCCAGCATCAGTTCGCCTTCCATGATGAAGCCGACCGCCTGCTTCGGACGCTGACGCTGCACGTCGCGGGCGACGCGCAGCGCGTCGTCCAGCGCACCGCGTGAGCGGTGGATGGCAATCATCATGTTCTGCGCTTCGAGCGATTCGGGCTCCACGACCAGCGCCTTCTTCACCGTCTGGATCGCTTCCGATTCACGCTTGCCGCTCATCTGGGTCGCCGCCAGCATGAGCAGCGCAGACAGGCTGCCAGGCTCGCGATCAACGATGCGCTTGCGGGTGGCGATAGCCGCATCGAAATCGCCGGACTGCCCTTGCGCCATCGCCAGTGCCTGCAGCACCAGAGTGTCCTCCGGCAGCGCCGTGGCCGCATCGCTTGCCGCCTTGAGCGCAGCGCGTCCGTCTCCGGTCGCCATGTAGAGGTCGACCAGTGCCGCACGCGGCGACGCGAGCTTCGGATTGCCCTCGATCGCCTTGTTCAGCAGCGCGATCGCTTCCGGCACGCCGGCACGGTTGCGCGCCTTCAGGCCCGCCAGCGCCTGCAGGGCGTCGGCATTCCTGGGATTGTGCTCGATCACCTTGCGGAAACGCGCCTCGGCGTCATCCACCTTGCCATCCAGCATGTCGAGCCGGGCCAGGTTGGCCACGGCCGGGAAATAGGCCGGCTCGAGTTCGACCGCACGGCTGAAGGCGGCACGGGCCGCCCGCGGATCGCTCTTCAGCAGCTGGGCCGTGCCGCGCAGGTTCTGCACGGCCGGATCCTTGGGCAGCTTGCGCTCCATCGCGTCGATGGCCACCAGCGCCTGGTCGGGTTCGCGATTGCGCAGATGGGTCATCACCAGAACCAGATCCGCGCGGGCGTCCTTGTCACCGAGATTGACCGCGCCTTCGAGCGCGCGCACCCCACCGCTGCGGTCACCGGTGGCCAGCCGGCTGATGCCCAGACGGGTCTGTGCAACCGGATCGTCCGGCGACTGCTTGGCCGCGACCGCGAACGCACGTTCAGCCGCCTTGGCGTCACCGGCGGACAGATACACCTGCCCTGCCAGCGCCTGGATTTCGGGATCCGTTTCACCGGTCTTCAGCAGCGGAGCCAGCGCCTGCTTGGCCTTATCGGTACGACCGTTACGCAGATAGCTGCCGATCAGCAGCTTGCGGATGAACAGCGTGTCGGCGCCGCGCGATATCGCCTTTTCCGCATGCTGTTCGGCCATCGCGTAGGACTGCAGTTCGTACTCGGTGGCGGCGGCCAGACCCAGAGCAGGCACGAAGTCCGGCGCCACTGCCAGCACCTTGCTCAGCCGGTCGCGCGCCTCGATGAATTTCTTTTCCTTCACGAACAGCATGCCGTCGAGATAGTTGATGTCCGGCGACCGGGGCATCACCTTGCGCAAGCCGTCCAGTTCCTTGCGGGCCTCCTCGATGCGACCTTCGTTCGCCAGCGCCGAAATGACGATGGAGCGGGCACGCACGTTCTCCGGCGCGATCTCATACACCTTGCGGTAAGACGCCAGCGACGGGTCACCCTGCCCCTGGAAGGCCTTCATTTCGGCATCCAGGAACCAGGCGTCGGCGGTCGGTTTGGGCGAGGTGAGCACCTTGTCGAGCAGCGCCTGCGCTGCCTTGAAATCCTTGTTCATGCCGAGCATGCGGGCCTTGCCGACCAGCGCGTCAGGCTGCATCGCATCGATGGCCAGCGACTCGTCGAAGGCCGCCAGTGCGCCGTCCGCATTGCCGGCGGCGAGCAGGGCACGCCCGACCAGGGCACGCAGTTCGGCCTGGGCGGCCGGCTGATCCAGCCGGACCGCAGCGAAGCGCGAGGCGACGTCGGAGAACTGCCCGGTTTCGAGCAGCGCTCGCGCCAGTGCCGGCGCCACCTGCACCTCCGGGTGCTTCAGTTCCGCCGCACGATTCAGTTCCTTGACCGCCGACGCCCCGTCACCGACCCGCAGGTGCAGACGACCCAGTTCGAAACGTGCAGCCGCATTGCTTCCGTCCTGCTGCAACGCATTCTTCAGCTGGATGGCGGCGGTCTGGACGTCGTTGCGCTCGATGGCGGCGCGCGCGTCGCCCAGCAGTTCTTCCGGCGGCTTGCTGCGGTTGCAGGCAGTCAAGGCAACGGCGCACAGCAGCGCCGCAAGCAATCGCGAAATGACGGGACGGGACATGTGCAGGAAGGACTCCGGTTCGATTTCAGCGCAGGCCGAAACGGTTCATCAGGTCGTACAGGGTCGGGCGGCTGACGCCCAGCAGTTCGGCGGCTTTCACCATATTGCCGTCCACGCGCGCGAGCACACTGACCACCGCCTTGCGCTCGGCCTCTTCGCGGATCTGGCGCAGGTTGAAGAAGCCGGCGTTCTCTTCCGCCGGCTTCAGGCCGAGGTCAGGCACCATGATCTGGTTGCCATCGGCCATGATGGTGGCGCGCTTGATGCAGTTCTCGAGTTCGCGGACATTGCCCGGCCACTTGTGCGCTTCGATCGCCGCCACCGCCTCGCGCGACAGCGACATCGAACTGCGCCCCTGTTCGCCGGAAAAGCGCTTGACGAAGGAGTGCGCCAGCAGCGCGGCATCGCCCTCGCGCTCGCGCAGCGGCGGAATGGTGACCACGATCTCGGCCAGCCGGTAATAGAGATCCTCGCGGAAACGGCCTTCGGCGATCAGGTTCTGCAGGTTCTGGTGGGTGGCGCAGACCACGCGCACGTCGATCGGGATTTCCTCGCGGCCGCCCAGGCGCTCGATCACCCGCTCCTGCAGGAAACGCAGCAGCTTGGCCTGCAGCGGCCCGGGCAGGTCACCGATCTCGTCGAGGAACAGGGTGCCCTTGTGAGCCACCTCGATCTTGCCCGGCGTCTGCTTGGTGGCGCCGGTGAAGGCGCCCTTCTCATAGCCGAACAGTTCACTTTCCAGCAGGTTGTCCGGAATGGCGGCACAGTTGATCGCGACGAAGCGCTCACCGGCCCGCTCCGAGCGGTCGTGCAGGGTCTTGGCCAGCACTTCCTTGCCGGTGCCGCTCTCGCCCAGCAGCAGCACGGTGGCGCGGGTGGCCGACACCTTCTCGATGGTGCGCAGCACGCGCAGCATATTGGCGTCGCGGGTGATGAAACGGCCCTCGGCACCCAGGCTCTGGTTGGCAAGACGGGCGTTTTCCATCTGCAGGTCGTGCAGCCGGAAGGCGCGCTCGATCAGCAGCGACAGCAGTTCGGGTTCGAACGGCTTGGCGTAGAAATCGTAGGCACCGATGCCGATCGCGCGCAGCGCGTTGGCGCGGTCGTTCTGGCCGGTCAGCACGATCACCTTGGACTGCGGCGCAAGGGCCACGATGTCGCCCAGCAGCGCCATGCCTTCGGTCACGTCGTCGGGCGCCGGCGGCAGCCCGAGATCCATCGTGATCACTGCCGGTTCGTGACGCCGGATCTGCGCCAGCGCCGATTCGCGATCGCTCGCCAGCACCACTTCGTAATCGTCGAAGCTCCAGCGCATCTGTTTCTGCAGCGCAGGATCGTCCTCGACGATCAACAGCGTACGACCCTTGTCAGCCATGTCACTCCCGGTCAGGCGACGGCGGCCACCACAGCCGTCTGCTGAGGAAACACGAGCCGGAACAGGCTGCCCCGGCCCGGCTCGCTGGTTACTTCGATGCGTCCACCCAGATCCTGGATGTAGCGGAAACTTTCGTAGGCGCCGATGCCCATGCCGTTTGCCTTGGTCGACTGGAAGGGCTTGAACAGGCGCTCGCGCACGAACTCTTCGGTCATGCCGCAGCCGCTGTCCTCGACCTCGACCACGACGCCCGCAGCTTCGGTGCGCGCTCTGATGCTGACTTTACCGGTTTGCGGCGTGGCATCCAGTGCATTCTGCACAAGATGCCCCACAACCCTTTCTATCCGGTCTTCATGCGCCCGGATGACCAGGCCGCCCTCCACCTCAAGGTCAACCGCGCAGGCGCTGCGCGCCCTCGCACGGTGCAGTCTTTCGAGCAGCGGCGTCAGCGCCACCGGAGCAGCCTGTTCGATCGGCTGGGTACCGGAACGCAGCTGCAGCAGCATGCTGTTCATGCGCCCCACCGCGTGTTCGATGGTTTCCAGCATGTCCTGCTGGAACTCCGGGTTGTCCTTGTGCTTCTGGGCGTTGCGCAACAGCAGCGTCAGCTGCGCGATCAGGTTCTTCAGATCGTGCACGACGAAGGCGCTCATCTTGGAGAAGGCCTCGAACTTCTTCGCCTCGATCAGCGCCTCCATCGCCTGGGTCTGGCCCAGCACGCCGGCCACCTGACGACCGGCGGTCTTGAGCAGGTCGCGCACCTCCCAGTTCAGATCCAGCAGCGCGCGCGGCCGGCACAGCACGACGAAGCCGAGCGGCATGTCCTCACTGCCCAGCGGGCAGATGAGCCAGGCTTCGGGAATGGCCGCCACCCATTCGGGCAGACGCATGTTTCCGTAAATGCCCGGCCGCGAGCGGTGCTCCTCGATATTGACCACCCACATGCGCCCCAGCAGCAGCGTCACCAGCGGGCTGTCGGCCGGCTCACGCGCAACGATGTCGGGCACGTTCAGACGGGCGGCGGGCACGTAATCACCCTGTTCGTCACGCAGCCACAGCAGGCCACCCGGGCTTTCGACCAGATCGGCCATCACCTGGATGGATGCCTCACGCAGCTTGTCCACGCTGGAGGCGCGGTACAGCGTATCGGCCAGTTTCAGCCATTCGGCACGGTAGTCGTAGCGCAGGCTGAAGAAATGCTTGTTGATGAACACCCGCAGCCAGGCACGCACGCTGCCCGAGGCGATCGAGGCCACCAGGCCCAGCGCCCCGGCCGCCAGCACCACGGTCTGCAGCGCCGCGCCCCATTCGCCGCCGAAGAAGCGCACGTAGTAACCGGCCAGCGCGATGATGAGCAGCGCCGCCCCGGCGATCACCAGCGCCGAGGTGTGGAACACCGCTTCGCGCGACACGTTGAGCCGGATCGACCACTCGCGCACCCGCGCCGACGAGGCTGCGAACAGTGGCAGCGCCAGCGCGTGCACGATGCCGCGCACCGCCCACACCGTGGCGTCGATCTCGCGGAACATCAGCGCTTCGGAGAAGTAGTACAGGTCGAACACCAGCGTGAAGGCCAGGCCGAGCGTCATCGGCTTGATGCCCCAGCGCCACTGCTGCGGCGTGTTCCGGTAGAACTGTTCGGTCATCACCGCGCCCAGCAGGCTGAGCGCCAGCCCGCTGCCCATCATGACCGACAGCACTGCGTGATCGCGCGACAGCAGGAAGGCCGCCCCGGCATAGAGCAGCGTACAGGGCAGAACCGCCAGCAGCACCAGACGCATCAGCCAGGACGGCCGGGCCACGAGACGGCGCAATGGCCGATGACCGTCGGGATCGACCACGCAGGCGGCAAGAAAACCCAGGAAGATCAGGTAGTGCAGCGCATCGGCGGCATGAGCCAGCATCCAGAATGCGGCATTCGGCAGCTTGACGAAGGCCGCCAGCGCCGCACACCAGACCGCACCGGCCGCCATGCAGCCCCCGAGCAGCCGCGCCCGCGGCGCATTGCCCGGTCCGAGCAGCAGCTGCAGAGACAGCGCAAGGAAACCCAGCGCGGCCACCAGGTAGGCATACAGCGCAAAGGCAGCGGGGAGCGAATCCATCGACATGCGGCAACGTCCTGTTCAGCGGAACCGCATTGTGCCCGCGGGGGCGCCGGCGTGCAGCCGCTCCCCGGGCGGGAACCGGCTCAGCGCGCGCCGTCTCCGGTCAGCACGACACGCACGGTCTGCAGCAGTACCAGGATGTCGAGGAAGAGGGTGTGGTTCTTCACGTAGTACAGGTCGTACTGCAGCTTCTGCACCGCGTCGTCCACCGACGCGCCGTAGCTGTAACGGACCTGGGCCCAGCCGGTGATGCCCGGCTTGACGCTGTGGCGAGCGGCGTAGAACGGAATCTGGTCGGTCAGCTGATCGACGAAGAAAGGACGTTCCGGACGCGGGCCGACGAAGCTCATGTCACCGTGCAGCACGTTGAAGATCTGCGGCAGTTCATCAATGCGGGTCTTGCGGATGAAGTGACCGACGCGGGTGATGCGGTCGTCGTTGCTGCCGGCCCAGCGCGGCTTGCCGTCAGCTTCGGCGTCCAGGCGCATGCTGCGGAACTTGAGCACCTTGAAGGTACGACCGCCCTGCCCCACCCGCTCCTGCCGGTAGATGACCGGGAAGCCGCTTTCGATCGCGATGGCCAGCGCGGCCAGCAGCATGATGGGCGCGGTCAGCACCAGCAGCACACTGGAGGCGACGATGTCGAACACCCGCTTGACCGCAGCCCGGGCGAAGCCCTGGCGGAAGCCGTCGCCGTAGATCAGCCAGCTGGCGCGCAGCGTATCCAGCCGCACCTGGCCGCGCATGCGTTCGAAGAAGCTGGACAGATCATTGACGGTCACGCCGGCCAGCTTGCAGTCCAGCAGTTCGCGCAGGGGCAGCACGCCACCACGGCGTTCGCGCACAGCAACCACAATTTCGTTGGCGCGGTGATCGCGGGCCAGCTGCATCACGCAACTGCCTTCGGGCATCACCATGGTCGAGGGCACTTCGACGCCATCTTCCGAGCCGACCGGCACGAAACCGACAATCGTGTGGGTGCTGCTGGCCGACGTAGACACCGCCGCCCACACCGAAGCCGCTTCCGAGCCGGTGCCAACCACCAGGATGCGGCGGGTGAACATGCCGGCACCGTCCGCCTGCAGGAAGGAGGCGGCGCGCAGCAGCAGGATGCCGCCGAACCCCATGCACAGGGACACGTCCAGCGCCGGCATCGCCACACTGCCCTGCGGCAGCAGCCGGAACACCATGTACGCCACAGGCAGGCCGAGCAGGAACGCGAACAGCACGCGACCGACCAGTTCGGACAGATTGCGCGGCTGTTCCCGCTGATACAGGCCGAGGGCGCTCATCAGCAAGGTCATCAGGATGGCGAATACCGATGCCGGCAGCAGAGCGGGCAACAGCGTTTCAATGCTGGCCGGCGCGCTGATCCAGGCAGCGCCGAAACCGGCGATCAGCAGCACGATCGCTTCGGCAATCAATCTCATGAGCGTGACGGACGGTACGTAGTGACTGAAAAGTCTGACCACAATCAACCCCTTCTGGCGTCTGCGGCGTACAGGCAGCTCGCCGGCAATATTCTTTCCGGCACGGTGCGGCCGGCTTGTTGAGGGCGAAAGATATGGGCAGCGCCCGCCGGAACGCGTGAATCCGGTCACGAGAGGGCGCCGCACACGTGGCCAGTGATAACTAACGCACGTTGCGACGCCGTTTCAGGGCAGGCTGGCCCCGGTGACGACACAAATTTCCACATTGAAACCCGGGCTAAAAGGCCCCCGCCAGCGCCAGCAGGGTGAGTCCGGACAGCAGTGCGGCAATCTTGCGACGGCGGCCGGACACCAGCACGCGGGCCGCCAGCGCCTGCAGCCGGACCCACGGTCGGCGGTCGATCAGTCCGTTTCCGGCGGCATAGGCCGCGGCCAGCGCCTCTACCGACAGGAAACGGATGTCCGGAAAGCCCTGCTGCGCCCCGAGCAGCAGGTCGTCCAGCGCCTGCAGGCTTTCCGGATGCCGGGCGTGGCGCCCGACGAAGTTGGAACGGTGGGTTTCCAGCAGCAGCGGGCGACGCTGGCGCCATTTGCGGACCAGCGCCTCCAGCCCCTGCGGCGCCCGGTGACCCCGCACCGGTTCGTAGTAATCATTGCGCACCACCGCCATCAGACCGGACGGACAGCGCTGGCCGTTGCGGTACAGATGGCCGCTATCCACCGGCAGCCCGTCGCTCCCGCGCGCCTCGTAACGCTCGCCCGGCGTCACGATCACCTGCACGCCGGCCGCAGCCCAGGCGGATTCCACCTGGTCGTTCCAGACAAAGGTGGGGGGTACGGCGACTGCCGGCGGCTGACCGAACACGCGGACGAACTCGGTCACCTCGGCGGTGGCACGCTGCCGGATGTCCGCTGCGTCCAGCGGTCGCGACGGCAGCACCGAGGCGTCGGTCCAGCGTGACTGCAGCGGCGAAGGCAGGTCTTCGGTGGCCGGCAGCGGCTGCCGGCGCCAGGCAGCGAGTGCCGGATCGGCACGGCAGGCGCGGTCCAGCACCGCCGGGTGGTAATGCTGCATGCCGTGCAGCTGCAGCGCGAACACGCGGTCACGTGCACCGTCGTTGATGCTGTCCAGAACCGGGCGCAGCAGCGCATCGTCAAGCCGGAGGCCGGCTTCCGGCTCATCCGGCCGCTCGGGATCGGGGCCGGACAGCACCACGCCCAGCGTCATGACCGGATGCCGCCCTTCTGCATCGGCATGCCGGCGCAGCACGCCGGCGATGTCGCGCAGCGCGTCGGCCTGGGCGGGCGGGCCGAAACCCCAGTCGTCGCCTTCGAAAACGAGCACCGGCGCGCGCAGGCAGGGCTCCGCCCAGGCGCTCGCCAGGTCACGCCGCAACAGAAAAAGAAAGGCTGCCCACAGCAGCCCGATCACGATCAGCCCGTACATCCGGTCCATCCTCCGGGAGCGGACTTTCGCACAGCCTGCCTGCGGGCGGAACCGCAGTATCGCGGCCTTCGTGACGCGCACCACTCGCACCGCCACGCAACCCGGGCATGCTGTCGGCCGCGCCGGCCTCCGCACCGGCAGAGACCAACCATCGCCAGCGCCGCCCGCCACAGGACACGATGCACCCCGAACCGAATCGTCACCCCCTGCTGCTGCTCACCGCCTATGTGGCGCTGATCCTGTACGGAAGCCTGTTTCCGTTCAGCGGCTGGCACAGCGGCGTGGATACCTGGGCCTTCCTTGAACCGGGCATCGCCCACCGCCCGCTGTCGCTGCCCGATCTGGTGGTGAACGCCCTCATCTACATCCCGATCGGTGTCCTCATCCGGCTGGCGATGGCGCGGCGCAGTCTGGCGACCGCGGCCATTGCCGCAACCGTGCTCGGCGGACTGCTGAGCCTGACGGTTGAAACCGCCCAGGCCCACCTGCCGCAGCGGGTGCCGGCGCTGTCCGATCTGCTGCTCAATACCGCCGGTGCGCTGGCCGGTGCGCTGCTGGCCGGTCTGCTGGCGCCGGACGGCCGCCTGGCCGGCCGCTTCGGCGCGTGGCGGCAACAGCACCTGCAACCGGGACCGGAAGCCAATATCGCACTGCTGGCCACCGGTCTGTGGGCGCTGGCCCAGCTTGCACCCTTCGTACCGTCGCTGGACATCGGCCTGCTGCGCAGCGGGCTCAAGCCGCTGGCTCAGGTGCTGGACGACCCGTCCCGCTTCGAACCGGTGCGGGCACTCACCTATGCACTTGAAATCGCCGCGCTGGCACTGTTGATACGCGACGCGCGGCAGCGTCCGGCCTCGGTCACGCGTGCGCTGTGGGCATTCTTCTTCGCCGTGCTGATCGGCAAGGCCTTCGTGGTCAGCCGCCAGGTATCGGCCGAAGCGCTGATCGGCGCACTCGCCGGTCTGACGCTGGCACTTGGCTCGCCGCGCGCGCTAAAACCGCGGCGGCCGGCTCTGGCCGCGCTGATGCTGGCGCTGGCGCTCACCGTGGGCGAACTGGCCCCGGAGCCGGGGCCACTGCGCGTGCTGAACACGGTGCCCTTCCTGGCGCACATGAGCAATCCGATGCAGGGCCTGAGCGTGCTGCTGGACAGCGCCTGGCCCTATCTGGCGCTCGCACTGGCGCTGTACCGTTGTTCGTCGCGCAGCCGCATCGCCAGCGGCGTCATCGTCGCCGGCTGCGGCGGCCTCGCCTTTGCGCTCGAATGGCTGCAGCAGTACGTGCCCGGACGCACGCCCGACCTCACCACGGCGGTCATCGCGCTTACCGCCGCGGCGCTGACGGTCGGACAGCTGCCCCGGCGCAGCAGCGCCCCCGGCCCTGGCGGGCTGGCCGGCACCTTTGCTGCGGTATGCGTGTTCAGTGCAGTGGCCGGCCTGTGGTCGATCACGCGCACGCCGCCGGCAGTGGCAGCCACTTCAGCCAGCAAGGCCATGCTGCCGGAACCGGCCGAACTGAGGATGCCGGACCTGCCCGGCTTCCGTACCGCCCACCCGCGCCTGCCGCATCCGGATGCCGGCGAACGCGCCCGGATCGCGCAGGAAAATCCGGAATACATCAATCAGCTGCTGACCCGCGCCCGCGGCGGGCAGGGCGACCTGGCGGCCGCGATCGAAGCGGAATTCCTGCGCCCGGGCAGCCAGGACATGCGGGCGCTGACCGAAAGGCTGATCCGCCTGAAGCCGAGCTGGCGCGGCCACGAACAGACCAAGCCGATCGCCCAGGCCTACGACTGGCTGCACGGCCGCATTCCGCCCGACCTGATGCCCGCCCTCAGGGACAAGGTGATCGAGGCCTGCGAGTACCAGATCAGTGTCATCCGCACCGAGCGGCTGTCGCCCTACAACGTCTATCTGTACAACTCGCCGCTGCAGGCGCTGATGGCGTGCGCGCTGGCGGTCTATCGCGATGATCCGCGCGCTGAGCCGGTCATGGCCTTCACCCACGACTACTGGCTGAACCGCGTGCTGCCGGTCTGGCGGCAGATCGGCGGGCGCAACGGCGGCTGGCACGAGGGCGGCGAATACGTGGGCATCGGCATCGGCCAGGCGATCTACCAGCTGCCGGCGATGTGGCGCGCCGCCACCGGCGACGACCTGTTCGCCCGCGAGCCGGCGATCCACGGCTTCCTGACCTTCCTGATCCACCGCGCACTGCCCGACGGCACCATACAGCGCTGGGGCGACGTCGCCTTTCCGCGTCGCAGGGTGGATGACGCGCTGGCGCTGGCGCTCGAATTCCGCGACCGCCCGGCCTATTCCATGCTCGGTTCGCCGAAGGCGAGGCTGGCGCCGACCTCCTGGCCCTGGGGACCGCTGCCCGACGCGACGCTGTACTCCGAGCCGGAGCAGCTGGCCGATCGCCCGCTCATCCACTTCGCCGACGGTCTGGGACTGGTGACCGCGCGCAGCGGCTGGGACCGCAACGCAACCATCGTGAGCTTCAAGGCCGGCGACAACTACTGGTCGCACAGCCATCTCGACCAGGGTGCCTTCACGCTCTACACCGGCGTGCCGCTGGCGCTGGACAGCGGCTGCTACTGCGGCGGCTATGGCAGCGACCACTACCTGAACTATTACTACCAGACCATCGCGCACAACACGGTCACCGTAACCGATCCGGCCGACAACGCCCCCAAGCCGGCGCGCAAGGACAAGGAACCGCGCCCGATCGCGAACGACGGCGGTCAGCGGCGGGTCGGCTCGGGCTGGGACCTGCATGCCGCACCGCTGGACCTGGACGACTGGCGGCGCCAGTACGACGACTTCCATACCGGCCGGCTGCACACGCTGTTCGATGAAGAAGGCCTGCTGGTCGCGCTGGCCGACATCACGCCGGCCTATACCAACAGCCAGAGCGGTCCGGACAGCTTCCATCACCGCACGCGGCGGGTCGAGAAGGCGTGGCGGGTGTTTGTCTACGACCGCCGGAGCGGCACCATCGTGGTGTATGACGACATCGAGGCCGCGCGGCCGGATCTGGCCAAGCGCTGGCTGCTGCACGGTACGCTGGCGCCCGCGGTCAGCGGCAACCGTTTCGTGTTCGAACGCCCGCTGGGCGGCAACCAGGCCGGCACTGCCAAGCTCGAAGGCACGGTGCTGTTCCCGTCCGACGCGCGGCTGACGCCGATCGGTGGCCGCGGCTTCGAGTTCTTCGCCGACGGACAGAACTACGACGAGAACGGCGCCATCTGGGGTGAAATATCCCGCCATGCCGCCGATTTCGAAGCCGGTGCCTGGCGCATCGAAGTGTCGCCAGCGCTGGAATCGCGCCAGGACCGTTTCCTGGTCGTGATGCACACCGGCACTGACGCCGCCGTTGCACCACAGAAGATCGAACGGCTGACGCCGGGCGATGGCCGCATCGGCGCCCGGATAGAAGCCGGCGGCCGCACACTGGAATTGCTGTTCCAGCCGGACCGGCTGGGGGTCGACCTCACGCTGCGCGACCCGTCCCGGCCCGAACTGCGTCGCAGCCTGGAAGCCAGAGCGGCGCGTGCGCCGGCACGCAGCTGGATGCAGACGCTGCGCGAATGGATGCATCCCTGATGCGCGCCCTGGTCCGCCACATCGGACCGGCTGCGGCCTGGGCACTGGTACTGCTGCTCGGCTTCGAAGCCGCGCTGCACTGCGACGCCTGGCTCTACCGTTACCGCTCGGTATTCGCGGCCGGCCGGGCAGAAGACAAGATGCGGCACGCCGCCAACCGGCAGCCGGCCACGCTGTTCATCGGCAACAGCCGCACCGACAACGGCCTGTCTCCGATCGCTTTCCGCGCCGGCGCTGGCCTGCCCGACGATGCCGCCGTATTCAACCTGGGCCTGCCCGGGGCCAACACGCTGGTGCTGCGCGGCGTCGTGGAGCGACTGCTGGGACGCGGCATGAAGCCGCCGGCCGACGTATTCATCGCGCTCGACGAAACGCTGTTTCAGGACGAAGACTCGCTCGGCTACTACGGTTTCTTCGCGCGGCGCACCGACCTCTGGGACGACCGGCTGCACGCAGCGCTGTTCGGCTCCTGGCTGCGCAGCTGGTATTACAGCGGCAATCTGCGCCAGCTGCGCGAACCGGACAAGCTCGGGCGCTTTGTCCAAGCCACCTTCAGCGAAGTTGAACCGGT
The DNA here is from genome assembly GCF_000378945.1 of Methyloversatilis universalis EHg5. Lineage (GTDB taxonomy): Bacteria > Pseudomonadota > Gammaproteobacteria > Burkholderiales > Rhodocyclaceae > Methyloversatilis > Methyloversatilis universalis_A. The sequence continues at coordinate 3,468,818 of NZ_KB900539.1, forward strand.
GGGCGGCAGTGCCGCCCACACCGCCGGCTACCGCAAGGGGCGCAGCGGCGGTTTCCAGTCCGCCGAACAGCTGCGCGCACAGGAAGGGGCCACGCACGCACCGCCCGATCCGCGCATGACCCGCCATCTGCTCGATCTGGTCGAGCGACTGGCCGGCGCCGGCAGCCGGGTGCACCTGATCGCGGTGCCGATGTTCGAGCGCGCGTCCGCCTTCGGGCCGGACGTGGCGGCCGGCCCCTACGCCGACATCGTGCCGGCGCTGCAGGCACGCGGTGCCCGCTGGCTGGAAACGCCGCTGTCGCGGGCGCTGGAGGCTGGCGACTTCGCCGATCCGGGCCACCTCAACGACCACGGCGCCCGCGTCTTCAGCAGTTCGCTGGGACAGGCCTACGCACGCACACGAGCCGCCCGGCCATGATATTCAGCCAGCCTGTCTTCTTCGTCTTCCTGGCAGTACTGCTGCTGCTCTACAGCCTGTGCCGCTCGCAAAGCGAGCGTGCCGCCACGCTGCTGGCCGGCAGCCTGCTGTTCTATGCATCGTGGAAGCCGGCCTACCTCATCCTGCTGGTGCTGTCGGTCAGTGCGAACTACCTGTTCTACAGCGCACTGTCGCGCACCCGCAGCCGCCGGACGCTGGTGGTCGCGCTGACACTGAACCTCGCCCTGCTGGGCGTGATCAAGTATCTGGGCATGCTGCTGGACACCGCGATCGCCGCCGCCGGACTGGCCGGTGCGGACATGAGCGGCATCGACACCCGCTGGACGCACTGGGCGCTGCCGCTCGGCATCAGCTTCTACACCTTCCACATGCTGTCGGTGATGATCGACGTCTATCGCGGCGAATGGACCACCCGCATCAGCTTCCGCGCCTGGTGGCTGTATGTGAGCTTCTTCCCGCACATGGTGGCCGGCCCCATCCTGCGCGCGTCCGAACTGGTCGAACAGCTGGAGCGCCTGCAACCTCTGCAGGCGCGCGACCTCAAGCTGGGTGCCCTCATCTTCATGGGTGGCCTGATCAAGAAAGTGCTGTTTGCCGACAATCTGGCAGGCGTGGCGGACGATCTGCTCGCCCACCCCGAGCGGCTGGACAGCGCGACCGCCTGGCTGGGCGTGACCGCCTTCTCGCTGCAGATCTATTTCGACTTTTCCGGCTACAGCGAAATGGCGATCGGTCTGGCGCGGGTGTTCGGCATCACGCTGCCACGCAACTTCCTCTATCCGTATGTGAGCCGCAATCCGCAGGAATTCTGGCAGCGCTGGCACATCACGCTGTCACGCTGGCTGCGCGACTACCTCTATGTGTCGCTGGGCGGCAACCGCGCAGGCCACGCACGCACGCTGGTCAATCTGATGATCACCATGGTGCTGGGCGGTCTGTGGCACGGCGCGGCCTGGACCTTCGTCATCTGGGGCGCGCTGCACGGCAGCTGGCTGGTGCTGCACCGGCTGCTCAGACCCTGGCTGCCGGCGCCCGGCGCAGCGCTGCCGGCGGCGCTCTACGCCGCACTCAGCTGGGCGGTCAGCATGATCATCGTATGGGTCACCTGGGTGTTCTTCCGCGCACCGGACCTGGACGCGGCGCTGACGCTGTGCAGTCGCCTGTTCGGCCTGTCGGCGGCGACCGGCCCGGCACCGGCGGTGCGCAGCTTCGTCTGGAGCCTGACCGCGCTGTCGATGGTGCTGGTGCTGCTGGAACCGCGCCTGGTCGGCTTCGCCGCCCGCAGCACCGAGCGCTGGTCACGTACGCCGGCACTGCTGCGCGGCTCAGTCTACGCCGCCTGCGTGCTGGCGCTGGTGGTGTTCGGCGGCAGCACGCAGCGCTTCATCTACTTCGATTTCTGAGCCACGGGCTCAGCCTGCGCTGACGCCCAGCTCTTTCAGCCGCAGCAGTATCTTCTTCTGGTCGCCCAGCTTCTCCCTGGCGTCCTGCAGCACCTTGATCGCGTCCTGCTTGCGACCCTTCGCGACGTGCACGTCACTGAGGAAGGCCCAGGCATCGACCAGATTGGGATCGATCTCGAGCGCAGCTTCGAAACGCTCCCGCGCATCGTCCGGCTGGTCGGCGAGCACGAAACCGCGCCCCTGGGTCACCAGCGCCTCGGCGCGCAACGGGCTTTCTTCCGGCGCGTGCTCAAGAAAGTAGGCGGTTTCGGACACCGTCGCGTTGGCGAAGAAACGCCGGCGGTTCTTGTCGGTGTAATTGGCGTAGGCCAGCGCGACCGCCTTCATTCCGAAACAGTAGTGGTGCACGTGCAGGAAGGACGCCGCGCCGATCTTCTTCTCCCAGACCGGGATCATGAGCTTGCTCTTGTTGTCGAGCCGGGCACGGCAATACTGCGGATACATCGCGAAATCACTGTCTTTCCAGGTCGTCGCCTCACCGGCCCACACGCCCCCGGACACCAGGCACGCGGCCAGCAAGGTCTTCCAGCGTACACCCATCGTCTCACCCTCCAATGCTCTGAAACCGTTCCTGCGGCATCATACCGCCCGCCCCTCACCCCTCCCGTGACCCGTGCAACGGACAGACCGAGCGGGCTCGGCTACTGTCGGCAGGCTATGGACACCCCCACCTCATGAGCTCGGCCCAGTCTTTCCGCTCCAGTGTGCGCTGGCTCTTCGTCGGAAGCACCGGCAATCAGATCCTTGGCTTCCTGTTCGGCATCGTTCTGACGCGCCTGCTGGCGCCGGAGCATTTCGGCGTACTGCTCACCACCCAGGTATTCACCGGTTTCGCCGGTTTCCTCGCCGGCGGCGGCATGGGGCAGGCGCTGATCCGCTCCAAGGAAGCCACGCCGGACGACTACCGCAGCGTGTTCACGCTGCAGCTGGCGATCGGTACCGCGATCTATGCCTTCTTCTTCGTGCTCGCGCCGGCCTTTTCGGTCTGGTACGAAAACCCGATCTATACCGACCTGCTCCGGGTGTCGGCCCTGTCCTTCATCATCCGGCCCTTCGTTAACCTGCCCACCACGCTGCTCCACCGCGGCATGAAGTTCAACACCATCGCGCTGTTCAACCTCGGCATCCTGGTGGTCACCAACGTGCTGAGCGTGGTCATGGCCTTCGGCGGCATGGGAGTGTGGGCGCTGGTACTGGGCGGCCTGATCGGCTCGCTGGTGTCGGTGGTGGTGCTGCAGGTGATCACCGGCTGGCGGCCCGGCTTCACGCGCGACTTCAGCCGCGCCAAGCATCTGGCGCAGTACGGCGCGCTCACCTCGGCCACCGACATCATCTTCTACCTGCGGCAGCAGGCCAGTACCGCCATCCTGTCCTCCACGCTGGGTGCCGCCGCCGTCGGCCTCTACAACAAGGGCGAAAGCCTGGCCAAGATGCCGCACGGCTTCGTGACCGGATCGGTCTATCACGTGCTGTTCCGGGCCATTGCGGCGGAACAGGACAATCTGGACCGCTGCCGCTACCTGCTGTTCCGCAGCATCGGCCTGCTGGCGGTCTATCTGACCCCGCTCTACATCCTGCTGTTCTGGGTGTCCGATCCGCTGGTCGCCTTCGTCTATGGCGAGAAGTGGCTGGAATCGGCGCAGGTGATCGCCATCATCTGTCTGGCCTGGCCGGCGCTGCTGATCGACAACATGGCCGGTGCGGTGCTGGGCGCACAGAACTGGCTGCATTACGAACTGCCGGTACAGATCGGTGCCCTGGCGCTGACCGCGCTGGCGGTCTATGTCGGTCAGCATTACGGCATCGAGGGCGTGGCTGCCGCCATCGTGCTGGTGTTCTACCTGAGCAGCATCGTCATGTTCTGGCTGGCCGCGAAATGCCTGCGCGCGCGGATGCATGAACTGGTGCGCGCACTGCGCCCGGCGCTGCTGCTGAACCTTCCTCTGCTGGCCGCCAGCGGCGGTCTGTACCGGGTGCTGCTCGGGCCGGACGGGCGGCTGGACCTGACCGGCGCCATCGTGCTGACCGGCTTGTCCGGTCTGGCCTACGGGCTGGCCTTCCTGTTCGCACCGATCGAATCGCTGGCCACCGAACAGGCCCGCTATCGCGGCCTGATCACCGCCCTGATCCGGAGAATGCGCGGTGCTTGATCCGATTGCCAGCACGCTGGCCCGCAAGTCAGCGGGCCACGGCCCGCTGATGCTGATGTACCACTCGGTGACCGCAGACGGGCAGCCGGACTGGCCATGGGCGGTTTCGCTCGAACGTTTCGGTCAGCAGCTCGATCTGCTGTCCTCGCTCGGCTATCGCACCGCCACCATGGGCGACATTGCCAGCGGCAGGGTGTCCGCCTCGGACGGTCCGGTCGCAGTGATCACTTTCGACGACGGCTACGAGGACAATCTGCTGGCCGTCGAGGCGCTGCAGCGCCGCGCCATGACCGCCACCTGGTTCATCGTCAGCGGCGCCATCGGCGGCGAACCGGACTGGCCCTACGACGGCCGCCCGGCCGGGCGCATGATGGACGCGGCCGCACTGCGCGACCTGCGTGCCGCCGGCATCGAGATGGGTTCGCACACGGTGTCGCACTGCCGGCTCACCCAGGCGTCCGACGCCGATCTGACACGTGAACTGGCGGATTCGAAAGCCGTGCTGGAAGACGTGCTGGGCGACGAAGTCAGCAGCTTCGCCTACCCCTACGGCGACTGGGACGCGCGCTGCGCCGGCGCGGTCGAGGCCGCGGGCTACCGCCAGGCCTGCACCACCCGCACCGGCTGGGCACTGCGCGACGGCAATCCCTACACGCTGCGCCGGCTGACCGTGTTCAATCACGACACCGCGTCCACGCTGTGCCGCAAGCTGGTGCTGGCCAGCAACGACGGCAGCCTGGGCGCGCTGGCGCGCTACATGGTCCAGCAACTGCGGTCCAGGCTGGCCTGAACCGCGCCGGGCCGGCGCGGATGAGCCGAAATGCGCCCCAGCGCACGGCCGGGCCGCTTTTCCGCTTGATCGCGAAGCCGGCGCACCGCACCATGCGATGCGCCTGCCGGTCCGCCGGCCCCCTCCGCCAACCGCCACCCCTGCCGTCGAAACGCGTCGCATGAACCTGCCCCACGTATCGATCATCATGCCCTGCTACAACGCGGCCGCCCATCTGGCCCGCAGTGTCGGCAGCGTGCAGGCGCAGACCTTCGGCGACTGGGAACTGGTGGCCATCGACGACGGCTCCGCCGACGACACCGCCGCGCGCTTGGCCGCGATGGCGGCTGGCGACCCGCGCATCCGCGTATACACCCAGGCCAATGGCGGCGTCAGCCGCGCCCGCAACCGCGGCCTGAGCGAAGCACGCGGCCGCTGCATCGCCTTCCTCGACGCCGACGACGACTGGAGCCCGTATTTTCTGGCCCGCATGACAGCCGCGCTGCAGGCGCAGCCGGACGCAGTGCTTGCCTACTGCGGCTGGCAGAACATCGGACTGAGCGGCGGGCGGGGACAGCCTTTCGTACCGCCGGACTACGAAACCGCGGGCAAGCGCGAAACGCTGTTCGCCGGCTGTCGCTGGCCGATCCACGCCACGCTGACCCGGCGCGAGGCGGTAACCGCGGCCGGCGGTTTCGATACCGCGCTGAAAAATGCCGAGGATTATGCGATGTGGCTGCGCATCGCCGGTCGCGCCCCGATCACCCGGGTGGCCGAGGTGCTGGCCTTCTACCACTTCCATTCCGACACCCAGGCCTCGAGCGCGCACGCACGTGCGGCCCTCGACTTCGCCGATGCCCAGCTCGACTATCTGGCCGACCACCCCGATTTCCCGGCCACGCTGGGTACGGACCGGGTACGGCAGATGGTGTTCGGCACGCTGCTGACCCGGGGCAACGAGTGCTTCTGGAAGCGCAACCTGAAGGACGCGCGCCTCATCTTCAGGCGCGTGATGGCCGCCCGCTATGGCCGAGCGACCGACTGGCTGCGCATGCTGCCCGCACTGCTGCCCGAGCGCGCCTACTGCCGGCTGATCGGCACGCTGGATCGGCTCGGATCGATGCGCCCCGCCCGATGAAGATCACCTACGCCTTCTGCACCTACAACCGCAGCGCCCGGCTGCCGGCGCTGGTCGCCGCGCTGCGCGCGCAGCACTTTCCGGCACCGGCCGAACTGCTGGCGATCGACAACAACAGCAGCGACGACACGCCGGCGGTGCTGGCTGCGCTGGCCGACGCACCCGGCATTCCGCTGCGTGCGGTATGCGAACAGGCGCAGGGCATCGTGCATGCCCGCAACCGCGCGCTGCAGGAAGCGCTGGACAGCGACATCCTCATCTTCATCGACGACGACGAACTGCCGGACCCGGGCCTGGTGGCTGCGGTGCATCACGCCATCACGGTCGAGGGCGCGCGCTGCGTCGGCGGGCACATCGGTGTCGACTACACGCCGTCCACCCGGCCGGCGTGGATGAGCGACGAACTGCAGGCCTTCCTCGGCGAAGTCGATTACGGCAGCGAGGCCTTCTGGGTGACCGACGACAGTCACCCGCTGTGGTCCGGCAACATCGCCTACGACATGTCGCTGTTCCGCGATGACCCGGCGCTGCGTTTCGACCTGCGCTACAACCGCGCCGGCCTCGGCGTGGGTGGCGGCGAGGACGCGATGATGTTCCGCGAACTGCTGCGCCGGGGCACACCCATCCGCTACCGGCCCGACATGTCCATCCGCCACCTGGTGGACGACTGGAAACGCGAGCGGCGCTATTTCCTGCGCCTGCACTACACCGCCGGCCGGCGCTACGGCGCGCACCGGCTGGAACATGCGGGCACCCACCTGCTCGGCATGCCGCCCTGGCTGCTGCGCCAGCTGTTCGATCATGCCGGCCGCTGGCTGGGCATGGTGGCCGGCGCCCGTCCGGGCCGCCTGCGCCAGGCCATGAATGTCGCGCACACGCTGGGCATGCTGAACGGCTACCGCGCGCGCACCACCTCCTCCGACCCGTCGCGCTCCGGCGCCTGAGCTGCACGATGCCCACGCTCACCGTACTCATCTGTACACACAACCGCAGGCCGCTGCTGGAAAAGGCGCTCGCTTCGCTCGACCGCACCCGGCCGCCAGCCGGCTGGGCCGTGCGCATACACGTGATGGCCAATGCCTGCAGCGACGACACGCTGGACTGGCTGGCCCGCCGCAGCGGCCGGCTGCCGCTCAGCGTCGACCACGAACCGCGGCCGGGCAAGTCGAATGCGCTGAACCGCGCGCTGCCGACCGTCAGCGACGACTGCATCGCCTTCGTCGACGACGACCACCGCGTGGATGAAGGCTATATCGACGCGGTATGCCGCGCCTTCGACGCACGCCCGGACGCCGACCTGCTGTGCGGCCGCATCCTGCCCGACTGGGACGGCAGCGAGCCGGCCTGGGCACACGACACCGGCCCCTTCCGCATCTATCCGCTGCCAGTGCCGCGCTTCGATCTGGGTGACACGATGACCGAGGTGTCGCCGGACCGCGCCATTCCGGGCGGCGGCAATCTGGCGATACGCACACCCTGGTGCGCGCGCATCGGCGACTTCTCCACCGAACTGGGTCCGCAGGGCCACAATCTCGGCGGTGCCGAAGACATCGAGTGGGTGAAGCGCGGGCTGGCCCAGGGCGCGCGCCTGGTCTATGCGCCGGACATGATCCAGTACCACTACGTCGATGGCGCGCGGATGACCACCGGCTACGTGGTGCGCAAGGCCTTCATGCGCTCGTCCTCGGTCGCCCGCATCGAAGGCATCCGCCCCGCCGCCTACATGCTGCGCAAGGCGGCCGGCTATCTGGGCTCGGCCGCGCTGTCGCTGGCCGGCCACCGTCGCCGGCACTACCTGGTGCGCCTCGCAGCTGCGCTGGGCGAACTGCACGGCGCCCTCAAGAACCGCTGAACCGACACTTCCCGCATACCGATGCTGAGCAAACTCGCCAAACTGCGTGACCGCGAAATCGTCATCAAGAACCTGGTCGAACTGAAGCGCGACGCGCGCGGGCTGTGGTGGGACCTCACCCGCCCTGCCGCGAAGCCACCGGTGTTCCTGGTCGGCTGTTCGCGTTCCGGTACCACGGTCACCTTCGAAACCATCGGCGCCTCGACCGAACTGGTCAATCTCGGTTTCGAGATCCCGCAGTTCTGGAACGATCTGTACGGCCCGCTGAACAACGGCTGGCATTCGGAAGCCGCCGGCGCCGAACACGCGCGGCCGGAACACCGCGACGCCGCGCTGCGCTTCTTCTACCGCCGGCTGGGCGGCGGCCGCATCCTGGACAAGACCTGCATCAACGTGATGCGCATCGGCTATCTGCACGCGCTGTTCCCGGAAGCGAAATTCGTGTTCATCCAGCGCGACGGCCGCGACAACATCAGTTCGATGATCGACGGCTGGCGGCTGGGCCGCACCGACGGCGACTTCCACCTGTCGCAGTTCCTCGGCCAGTTCCCGGAGCCGGTGGCGATCAATCATGGTGAGTACACCGACTGGGCCTTCTTCCTGGCGCCCGGCTGGCAGGCCTACAACCACGCGCCGATCGAGGAGGTATGCGCCTTCCAGTGGATCAGCGCCAATCAGCTCGCGCTCGATGCCGCGGCGGCGCTGCCGGCCGACCGCTGGATACACCTGCGTTACGAAGATCTGTTCGAACGCCCGGTCGACATGTTCCGCGACGTCTATGCACGGCTTGATCTCGAATTCACCGCTGACATCGAACAGCGCTGTCGCACGCTGGACCAGCGCCCGACCAGCATCGTGAAGGGCAAGCCGGCCAAGGCGAAATGGAAGCAGCAGAACCCGGAGCTGATCGAACGCATCCTCGACCGCATCGCGCCGATGCAGGCGCGGCTCGGCTACGACAACCGGTCATGAGCGCGCCGACCGTCAGCGTCGTCATCCCGGCCTACAACGCCGCCTGGTGCGTGGCGCGGGCGATCGATTCGGTGCTCGCACAGACCCGCGCGGCGGACGACATCATCGTCGTGAACGACGGTTCCACCGATGACACCGCAGACGTGCTGGCGCGCTATGGCGACGCGATCCGCGTCGTCAGTCAGTCAAACGCCGGGCTGTCGGCCGCGCGCAATGCCGGCATCGCCGCCGCCCGCGGCGACTGGGTCGCCTTTCTCGACGCCGACGACTGGTGGCTGCCCGGCAAGCTGGCCGCACAGTGCGCGCTGATCGAAGCGGATCCGGCTCTCGGCTTCTGCGGCGGTGCTGCGCAGACCGTGGACGACGCAGGCCGCACGCTGGGCAGCTGGGACCCGCCGGCCAGCCGCGGCGACATTCTGGCCGACATCTTCACCGTCCATGCCACCGTGGCCGGCAGCGGCTCGGCGGTGATCGCGCGGCGCGCGCTGTTCGATCGCACCGGCGGTTTCGACACCACGCTGCGCAGCCTCGAAGACATCGACATGTGGATGCGGCTGGCTGCGGTCGCCCGCTACGACTGCGTGCGCGAGCGTCTGGTCTGCATCCTGCGCACGCCGGGCAGCATGAGCCGCAACCGCGAGGTGATGCGCAGCAGTGCGCTGCAGGTGATGAACAAGAACCGCGCACTGCTGCCCGCCGCGGCGCGCGGTGCCTTCTGGCGCAACGCGATGGCCGGCGTGCTGGCCGACTACGCCAAATGGCGCTATCGCGACGGCGAACGACTGGCCGGTCTGCGCGATCTGGCACACGCCTTCGCGCTGGCACCGCTGGCGCGCGGCCGCCTGCTCGCCTCGCTGGCGCTGGCCATGCTGACCGGCCGCAAGGTCTGATCGCCGACATGCTGAGCGTCGTCATTCCGGCTCACGACGCGGCGCGCTGGATAGGCGACGCGCTCGCCAGCGTGCGCGCGCAGCCGGTGCATCTGCCGGTCGAGGTGGTGGTCGTGACCGATCGCTGCCGCGACGACACCGCGGCCATCGCCCGCGCCGCCGGCGCCCGCGTGATCGACAGCCCGGCGTCGGGTGCGGCGGCCGCGCGCAACGCCGGTGTCGATGCCAGCCACGGCGCCTTCATCGCCTTTCTCGACGCCGACGACCTGTGGCCTGCCGACAGCCTGGGCGGCCGCCTGGCGCTGCTGGAATCGGTGCCGGAGGCCGCGCTGGTGTTTGGCGACTGCCGGCAGTTCGACGACGATGGTCTTGGTGAGCACCGGCCGCACCGGCACACGCTGTTCGAAAGTGGCGGACTGGACGCCGGCTTCTTCGGCCATCCGCAGCGGGTGACCGATCCGCTGACGCGGCTGCTCGATGCCGGCTTCATCACCACCGGCAGCGTCATCATGCGGCGCGAAGCCTTTCTCGCGCTGGGCGGCTTCGATCCGTCACTCGCGCTGGTCGAGGACCTGGATCTGTGGCTGCGCGCGGCCCTGCGCCACACCGTGCTGTGGCATCCCGCGCTTGCGCTGCTGCGTCGCCGTCATGGCGCCAATCTGTCGCGTAACGCGGGCGCGATGGCGCGCGCGCACATCGCGGTACTCGAAGGCCTGGCCCGCCAGCCGGATGCCGCCGCTCACCGCGCACGCATCGCCGCGCTGCGCAACCGGGCGCTGCGCGGACTTGCGCGGCAGGAAGCGGCGGCCCACCCGCTGCAGGCGCTCGGCCACCTGCTGCAGTCCCTGCGGTCATGAACGTGCGCGCCACCGCGGCCGGCCTGTTCGACCCCACCCGCAACACCCTGTCGCTGGATGCCGCGTGGGTCGCCGAGGGCCGGACCTGGATCGCCGGCGAACGTTTTCCGGGCGAGACGGCGGACGATCTGCTGCGCGCCGGTCACGCGCCGGGCGCCGATGGCCGCTACGCGCTGGTCGCCCACGACGTGGCGGCGTCCACGCTGGTGCTGGCGCGCGATCCGGCCGGATCGGTGTCGCTGTTCTGGCAGCGCGGGCGCGACGGCTGCATCCGCTTCGCCACCGACCTCGACGCGCTGCTGCGCAGTCTGCCGGACGCACCAGCGATCTCCCGGCAGGGGCTGGACGAATTCCTGCGCTTTCTCGACATTGCACCGCCGAACACGATCTACGACCGGGTGTATGCGCTGGAAGCCGGCCAGGCGCTGCGGCTGGCCCCTGCCGGCGAACGGCCGCTGCCGGCGGCGCCCGCACCAGCCCTGCCCGACAGCCATGCCGCCGCCTGCGACACGGTCGAGGCGGCACTGACCGCCGCCATCACGCGCCGGCTGGACGGCGCGCGTGCGCCGGCCGCCTTCCTGTCAGGCGGTATCGACTCGGCGCTGCTGTGCGCGCTCGCGGTACGCGCGGGCTTTCCGGTCACCGCCTGGTCAGCCGGCTTTGACGACCCGGTGCTCGACGAATCAGCCACCGCCGCGCGCATCGCTGCGCATCTGGGCTGTCGTCACGAAATCGTCCGGCCGGATGCCGCCGCGCTGGCAGCCGCCTTCGAGCGCGTCCATGCACGGGCCGAACAGCCCTTCTGCGATCCGGCCGGCATGCCCACGCGGCTGCTGTACGAAGCCTGCGCGGTACAGACCGATCGCGCGCTCGACGGCACCGGTGCCGAAGCGCTGGCTGGGCTCATGCCTGCGCGCTGGCGGCGCATCGCGCACGACCACGCAGCCCGTCTGCCGCGCGCGCTGCGACGCGCACTGGCCGGCGGCCTGCGCCCGCTGCCCGCGGTGGGCGGCTACGCCCGGCTGTTCGAATTCGACGTGGCCCAGGATCTGTACATCCGCTGGCAGGGCTTTCGCGGCGAGGACATCGCCCGCCTCACCGGCCGCCCGCCCGACCTGTCCGGCACCCGCTTCTACCGCGCGCACGCGGCACTGGCCGGCGCCAGTCACCTGAAACGGCTGTCGGTGCTGCAGGGCGAGGCCCAGCCGGACGACCGCATACGGCAGGCCGCACGGGCTACCGGACTGCGCGTGGACCATCCTTTCGGCGCACCTCAGGTCAGCGGCCTGCTGCGCGCGCTGCCGGAAGACTGGGCCTGGCAGCCGGGGCGCGAGAAGCGGCTGCTGCGCGACCTGCTCGCACGCCGGGTACCGGAAGCGCTCTGGGACGCGCCCAAGCGCGGCTTCAACATCGACCTGCCGCAGCTGATGCGCAAGGACGGTGCAGCGCTGGTGCGAACCTGGCTGAATGCAGGCGGCACGCTGGACGCCGCCGGTCTGGACACCACCGAAGTCGCGCGCTGGCGCGACCGCTTCCTCGCCGGCGACGACCACGCCACTCATCGGGTATGGGCCCTGATATCGCTGTCGGCGTGGCTCGGACAGCGCCACAGTGCGGCATCTGCCCGCGCAGCGGACACGATGCCTCGGCTACAGTGAGCGCCCGTCAAGCATCCCTCCGTTTCCGGCCGGCATGAGTCGTCTGCACCCTGCATCGAGCACCCGCCCCCCGGCGGCGCACACGTCAGCCGACGTGGCGTCGCCCAGACTGCCGCGCGTGCTGATGTACTCGACCTACTTTCCGCCCGAATTCAGCGGTGCGGCACAGCAGGCGCTGGTGCTGGCCCGGCAGCTGCGCGACCTCGGCCACCAGGTCGAATTCGTCACCGTGCGCTGGCACGCGCTGCCTGAGCGCGACATGGTCGACGGCTTCCCGGTCACGCGGCTCTACGCCGGACGCGGCAGCAAGCACCGCGAACTGCGGCTGTGGGCCAATCTGTGCGCCTACGTCTGGAAGCGGCGGCACGACTTCGACATCCTGCACAGCCACGGCGCCTATTACACGAATGCCATCGTCGGCCCGCTGGCGCGGGCGGCCGGGCTCAAGTCCATCGTCAAGGCCAGCCTGTCGAACGACGATCTGCACAATATCGGACGCACGCTGAGCGGCCGGCTGCACCGCGCCCTGCTCAGCCGGGTCGACGCCTGCGTGGCGATCAGCCGCGACCTGATGCGCGAATTCAGCGATTGCGGCCTGCCGCCGGAGCGCATCCACTATCTGCCCAACGGCGTGGATACCGCGCAGTTCACGCCCACCGACGACGCACGCCGGCAGGCGCTGCGCTCGGACTGCCGGCGGATGTACCGCTGGCGCTCTATGCCGGCGTGATGGACGGGCGCAAGAACATCGAATGGCTCGCGCGTCAGTGGGTGGAACAGGAGGGCTTCGGCACCGGCGCGCGGCTGCTCGCGGTCGGCCCGCAGAGCCGCGAAGACCCGGACGGCGCGGTGATTTCCCGGCTGCAGGCGCTGGCTGCGCGTGCACCTCGACTGTTCATGCTCAAGCCTCACAGTAGCGGCATGGAAAGCTATCTGCGCGCAGCCGATCTGCTGGTGCTGCCGTCGCATCGCGAAGGTCTGCCCAATGTGGTGCTCGAAGCCATGGCCTGTGGTCTGCCCTGCGTCGCGGCCGACGTCAGCGGCACGCGCGATCTGGTTCAGCACGGACGCACCGGCTACACCTACGCGCCGGACGACGCCTGCTCGCTCGGCCAGGCGGTGCGCGAAGCGCTGTCGCCGGCCGGCCGCGTGCTGGGCGAAAACGGCCGGCAGCTGGTGGAAGCTTCTTACGCGCTGTCGCAGGTGGCGAATGGCTACAGCCTGCTGTACCGGCGCCTGGTCGGAACGAAGAGTCGGAATGAATGACGTGCGCCGCGACATGAATGCGGCGTGCCGCATCGAAAGGGATGAACGATGAACAAGATCTGCGGATGGCTGGACGGCGGCAACGCATCGACGGTCGCGACGCCCGACCGTGACCGGGTGATCGAACGGATGGCGCAGCGCCTCGGCGGCCTGTCCGGCAGCACCGTCCAGTCCCGCATCGGCCAGACCGGTGCGGTGGGGGTGCGCAGCCTGCCCGGCCACATCGAACTGGGCAAGGACGGCGACCTGCTGATCGCACTTGCCGGCCAGCCGCGCTGGCACGACGCAGATCTGTCAGCGCGCGCCGCACACACCGGTTTTGCCCAGTCGCTGGCCCACGCCTGGCGCGAGCGCGGCAGCGCATTGCTGTCCGCGCTGCACGGCCGCTTCTCGCTCGCGGTGCTCGACTGCGCGCGCGGCGAAGCGCTGCTGGCCATCGATCGCGTCGGCGCGGAAGAACTGTGCTTTGCCCAGCGTGGCGGCAGCCTGGTGTTCGGTGCCACCGCCGACGCGGTGACCGCCCACCCGGCAGTGCGGCCGGACATCGACCCGCAGTCGCTGCACGACTATCTTTACTGCCACATGGTGCCCGCGCCCGCCACCATCTACCGCGGCGTGTCCAAGCTGCTGCCGGCGCAGTTTGTTCATCTGCGCAAGGGCGCGCTGGAAACCGGTTTCTACTGGAGCATGCCGTATGCCGACGACAGCGCCGATGACTACCCGCGCTACGCCGCGGAATTCCGGCACCTGCTCGAAGAGTCGGTGCGCGACGCCAGCGCCGGCAGCCAGGTCGGCGCCTTCCTGAGCGGCGGCACCGACAGTTCGACCGTGGCCGGCATGCTGGCCAGGACCGGCGGCGCCAGCCCGCACACCTATTCCATCGGTTTCGATGCCGAAGGCTTCGACGAGATGGAATTCGCCCGCATCGCGGCCAACCACTTCGGCTGCACCACCCACGAGTACTACGTCACCCCGGCGGACGTGGCGGCGGCGATTCCGAAGATCGCCGCCATCTACGACGAGCCCTTCGGCAATGCGTCGGCCGTGCCCACCTATCTGTGCGCGCGCATGGCCCGCGCCGACGGGCGCACCCGCATGCTGGCCGGTGACGGCGGCGATGAAATCTTCGGCGGCAATGCCCGCTATGCGGACCAGGAAGTGTTCGAGCGCTATGGCCGCGTGCCGGCGCCGCTGCGCATGCTGCTCGACGGCGTGTTCGGCCACCTGCCGGATGCGCTGGCGGTGGGCGTGCTGCGCAAGGGCCGCAACTACGTGCAGCGTGCCAACATTCCGCTGCCCGACCGCATGGAAGTGTTCAACCATGTCGAGCGCGAAGGTGCGGCCAGCATGCTGACGCCGCGCATCATGTCAGGCGTGAACACGGACCGGCCGCGCGCCATCGCCCGCGAGGTGTACGGACGCACCCGCTCGTCCGCCATGGTGAACCGGATGATGCATCTGGACCTGAAGCAGACGCTGGCCGACAGCGACCTGCGCAAGGTGTCGCGCATGTGCGAACTGGCGGACATCGAGGTGCAGTACCCGCTGCTCGACGAACGACTGATGGATTTTTCGGCCGTGCTGCCGGCCGACTACAAGGTGCGCAACGGCCAGCTGCGCTGGTTCTTCAAGGACGCGCTGAAGGACTTCCTGCCGCAGGCCACCATCACCAAGTCCAAACACGGTTTCGGCCTGCCTTTCGGACTGTGGATGCAGCAGGATGCCGCACTGGGCAGACTGGCGACCGACTCGCTCGACGCGCTGGTGCAGCGTGGCGTGGTGCAGCCCGCCTTCGTCCGCCAGCTGCTGGAACGCCATCGCAGCGAACACGCCTCTTACTACGGGGTCATGATCTGGGTGCTCATGATGCTGGAGCAGTGGCTGCAGGCCCACCCGGATGCCCGTCTGGAAAGCTGACCCATGAGTACGCATCTCGCCGCGGCGGGTGATCGCCGCTATCTGGTCATCACCGAACTGTTCCAGCCCACCAAGGGCGGCACGGCCGTATGGTTCGACGAGGTCTACCGCCGGCTCGGCGGCGCCGGCACGCACATCCTGACCGCCGACGTGCCGGGCGCGCAGGAGCACGACCGCGCCAGCCCGAACACCGTGCACCGGCTGGGCCTGAAACGCTATCCGTGGATACGGCCGGAATCGCTGCCGGTCTATGTGGAGTTCTTCCTGAAGGCGCTGTCGGTCGGCCTGCGTCACCCGATCGAACAGATACACGCCGGCCGCGTGCTGCCGGAAGGTCTGGTCGCCGTGCGCGCCGCCCGCCTGCTGCGCAAGCCGGTGGTGATCTACGCGCACGGCGAGGAAATCACCACCTGGCGCCAGCCCCGGCGCATCAAGGGCATGCGCGAGGCTTACTGCAGCGCCGATCTGGTGATCGCCAACAGCACCTTCACCCGCGACCTGCTGCTGGAACTGGGCGTGCAGCCTGAGCGCATCGTCATCATCAATCCGGGCGTGGACACCGAACGCTTCCGCCCTGGCCTCGACGGCTCGCACCTGCGCGCCTCGCTGGGCCTGGGCCCGCAGTCGAAACTGGTGCTGTCGGTAGGCCGGCTGTCGCGCCGCAAGAGCTTCGACCACGTGATGCGGGCCATACCCGAACTCGTGAGCCGGGGGCTGGACGTGCACCACGCGATCATCGGCAAGGGTGAGGACGCCGACTATCTGGCGGGCCTGCGCGCTGCGTCACCGACGCCCGAGCGCATCCATCTGCTCGGCGGCGTCGGTGCCGACGATCTGCCGCTGTGGTACGCCGCCAGCGATCTGTTCGCCATGCCCAACCGTGACATCGGTGCCGACACCGAAGGTTTCGGCATGGTCTATATCGAGGCGGCCGCCTGCGGCCGTGCGTCGCTGGCCGGCAATACCGGCGGCACCGGTTCGGCCGTGCTGGACGGGGTGACCGGCCTGCGCTGCGAAGGTGATTCGGTGCCGGCGATCGCCGACGCGCTGTTCCGCCTGCTCGATCCAACCAGCCCTTTCGGTGCCGAGTGCGCGGCACGCGCCCAGGCCCGCGCGCACGACGAATTTTCGTGGCACGCGGTGATGCGCAAGACGCTGGAACACTGCGGCCAGCTCGGCCGCTGACCTGCCAGTGGGGGCCAGCGGAGCCCCCACCCCGTTCAGCCGTGCGGCAGCACGCCGCCCGGGCGCTTCTTCTTCAGCCAGGGAATCACCAGCCGGCCGTTTTCCAGCAGGCCTGAGGGCCGGGTGCGCGCCCATTCCTCGTCGGACATTCCGGCCACCCGCTGGCGGACCAGCCAGCTGGTCGCAATCACCGCCACCACCAGCATGTAGTAGTAGTCGTAATAGGCCATGCCGAGGAACTGGCCGGCGACCGCATAGGCGATCAGGCTCACCTGCACCATGCGCATCATGTCCGCCACCCAGTGGATGTCCGGCATCTTGCGCGCCTGCCGCGCCGCCCAGCCGGCGCTGTACCAGGTCATCAGGCCCAGCGTCAGGAACAGTGCGAGGCCGATGAAGCCGTGCTCTCCCAGCACCTCGAAGGTCACGCTGTGCACGTCGCGCACATTGTCCGGGTCCGGTGCGTACAGCGCGAAGGTGGGCGACTGCCAGCACTCGAAGCCGCCGCCCATCAGCCTGTCCTTGGCCATATTGAAACTGGTCCACCACGCGTTCACCCGCCCACGCGCCGATGCATCCTCGTCGTGAGTCTTGATGGTGCCCATGCGCTCGTACCAGGCTTCCGGCATCAGCGCGGCAATGCAGGCCCCGGTCACCACGACGATGATGCCGCTCATGAATTTGCGGCGGCTGTTGATCCACACGAAAAACGCCATCGCCGACATGCCCAGCAGCGCTCCGCGCGACTGCGTGCCGATGGCGGCAAAGGCGGTCAGCACGGTCCAGGTGGTCATGAACAGCTTCAGTGTCGGATTGGCGACGCGCGAGCGCACGAAGAACAGCAGCGGC
Source organism: Methyloversatilis universalis EHg5 (assembly GCF_000378945.1). Taxonomy (GTDB): domain Bacteria; phylum Pseudomonadota; class Gammaproteobacteria; order Burkholderiales; family Rhodocyclaceae; genus Methyloversatilis; species Methyloversatilis universalis_A. Next base: position 3,486,223 of record NZ_KB900539.1, read on the forward strand.
ACTGTCATGGCCATGGCCAGACCGAGTTCGTTATTGCCTTCGATGAAGGTGCCCGGTGGTCCCTGCACCCGGTGCACGCCGCCCTTGGAAATCGTGAAGATGCCGCCCTTGAGGCCATAGAAACCGATCGACGCGGCGCACATGCAGACCAGCGCCTCGATGCGGTCGAAGCTGCGCATCAGGATGAGCGCGACAAAAATCATCAGCTGGATCTTCAGCACCTTGTCGAGCTGCACCACCGCGTAATCGGGATACATCGCAAACGCGGTGGTGATGCACATCCAGATCACGAACAGCAGCAGGGTGACGGTTTCCCGCGTCCAGATGACCTTCTTGATCTCCTTCGAGAACAGCAGCGCCACCAGCGTGGTCAGCGCAACGATCATCGCGAACGGAAAGCGCAGCGAAAAGCCGTAGGCCATCCGGTGCGGATTCATCAGGCTGATCCAGGTGAACAGGATGATGCCGACCCACGGAAAGCGCAGCACGAAGGGCAGCACGGTGAAAATGATGGATGAAACCAGAATGTCGCGCATGCTCGCTGTCTTCCTCAGGCCGCGACGCGGCTGACCACGTAGCGGAACTTGCCGGAGCCTTCGGCCGGGATGGTGTCGACATGGTCGACCGTGATGTCCACCGTCCGGCCCAGCCGCGCCCGGAAGCCCTGCCTCACCCGCTCGTCGCCGTCCGCCGGGTAGGCCGGACCGCATACCACCGCCACCTTGGTGTGATCGGTGGTGAGCTGTTCGATCCGGAAGGCTTCCACCCCCGGCAGGTCACGCAGGATGTAGATGAGCGCGAGACCGTGCATGACGGTGCCGTCCTGCGCCACGATGAAATCGGTGCTGCGCCCCTGGATGTCCTGCAGCACCGGCAGGCCGCGGCCACAACTGCAGGCTGCGGTGGCCAGCGTGCCGATGTCGCCGGTGCGATAGCGGATGAAGGGGTAGTCGCGGGTAGCCAGATGGGTCACCACGATTTCGCCGGACTGCCCGTCGGGCAGCACGCGGCCGTCACGATCGACGATTTCGACGATGATGTCTTCCGCGGTCAGGTGCATCGACCCCTGCGGACACTGGTGGGCGATGAAGCCGGCGTCGCGGCCGCCATAGCCATTGGCCACCGGCGCGCCGAATACCGCCTCGATCAGCGTGCGCTGGTGGTCGTACAGGCGCTCGGAGGTGACGAAGACGGTGCGCACGCCGATATCGTCCAGCCGCACGCCGGTATGCCGAGCGCGGGTGGCGATGTGGGCAAAGGCCGACGGGTAGCCGAAAAGCATGCGCGGGCGTACGGCGCGCATGTCTCGGATGAAGCCATCGACCCGGGCGTCCGACATTTCGAAAGCCGGCAGCAGCCGGGTACGCATCAGGCCGTCGCGCAGCCGGCGCACACGGTCCTGGGCACCCAGTTCGATCGGGCTGCCCCACAGCACGATTTCCGGGTCACCGATATCGACGCCCCACCAGCGGGTGGCGCGCCACTTCGCGGCCACGTCGCGGCTCACCCGCTCGTTACCGATGTAGAAGATGAGCGGCACGCCGCTCGAACCGCCGGTGTTGAAACGCGCCAGACCGCGCGCATCGTCGGCCTTCAGGGCATCGGTGTTCGCGCGGATCAGCGGCTTGTCGAGAAAGGGCAGCTGTTGCAGGTCGGTCACCGCGCTCACCGACCGTGGATCGAAGCCCAGACTGCGGAACAGGTCGCGGTAATACGGAACATGGGTGGCGGCATGGCCCAGCAGCGCACGCAGGCGCTCGACCCGCAGCGCTTCCAGCCGGTCGCGCGGCCACCACTGTGACTGTTCCATCCCCCGTCGGTCGGCCACCGTGGAATGCCCCTTCAGGCGCTCCTGCAGCGGAAACACGACGGATGAAATCAGCAAGGACTGCAGACGATCGAAAACCATGGGGCGGGGGCGGGCAGCGCGCGGCGGCAACGGAGGACAGACTGCGCTAGCTTAACCGCTGGCGCCGCCGGCTTGCGTGGCCGGGAGCACGCTGCGGTACGCATTCTCGATGCGCTGCCGCACCGCCGGCCAGGCGAACTGCGCGACATGGGTCAGACCTTCGGCCCGCAGCGTCGCTGCGGTGTCCGGATGGTCGAGCAGATGCAGCAGCGCCTGTGCCATCGCGTCGGGGTCGGCCGGCGGCACCATCAGTGCGGTCCGGCCGTCCTCGACCAGGAAGGGCACACCGCCGACCCGGGTGCTGACCACCGGCACGCCACAGGCGAGCGACTCGAGTACCGAATTGGGCGTGTTGTCGACCCGCGACGGATTGATCATCACATCGGCGTCGGCGTACAGCGCGGCCACCTGTTCACGACCCAGCCGCCCGGCGAAGTGCACCGAGGCGGTGACACCCAGCTGCGCGGCGAGCGCCTGCAGACGCGCCAGTTCGGGCCCTTCGCCGGCCAGCGTCAGGCGGGCGTCCGGACAGCGCGCACGCACCCGAGCGAAAGCGCGCAGCGCGGTTTCGTTGTCGTAGATCGCTTCCAGATTGCGGGTAACGATGAAGTGCGGCGCGTCCGGACGGAAGGCGCGCGCGCGCGGCACGAAGCGCTCGACATCCACCGCGTTCGGCAGCACTTCGGCGCGCATGCCGAAGCCCGCGAACACGCCCTGCAGGAAGCCGGAGGGCACCGCCAGCAGCGCGGCACGGCGCATCGTGAAGCGGACGACCGCCGCCTGCCGTTCGAGAAAGGACGCCGCTTCGCCGCCGCGGTAATTGACGATGACCGGACAGCCGCGCAGATGCGCGATCCAGATCGCGGGCGCAGCGAACAGGTGCCAGGACCAGCCGGAATTGGCCATCACGTGCATCAGGTCATTGCGGCCGGCAGCGCGCCACAGCGCGCAGAGAAAGGGCAGCAGCCGGCCGGCGGCGCGCAGCCCGCGCACCGACGCGAGCCAGGCGGGGCGGTAGGGGGCATTGGTCTGCACCAGTTCAACGCGCACGCCTTCGGCGGCGAGCTTGTCCGCCAGCTGGCGCGTCTGGTTGGCCATGCCGCCGGCTGGCGGCGGCAGCGGCCCGACCAGCGCGAGCCGGACCCCGCCCAGACTCATGCAGCCGCCTGTCCGAGCAGGGAGCCGTATACGCCGCGGTAGCGCGCGACCGAATTCGTCCAGTTGCGCTCGGTTTCGACGAAGCGGCGGCCGGCTTCGCGCATCTGCGGCCAGCGCGCCTGCATGGACATGAGCTGCAGCACGCTGCGCGCGAGATCGTCGGCGTCGCCGGCGCGGAACAGCATGCCGGTTTCACCGTCGCGGATCAGTTCCTTATGGCCGCCGACGTCGGACGCGACCAGCAGCAGGCCCTGCGCCATCGCTTCCAGCGGCTTGAGCGGCGTTACCAGATCGGTCAGCCGCATCGAGTGGCGCGGATAGACCAGCACATCGACCAGGCTGTAATAGCGCTGCACTTCGGCGTGCGGCACCCGGCCGGTGAATTTCACGTGGTCCTGCAGACCGAGTTCCTGCGTCAGCTTCTTCAGGTTCTCTTCCTGCGGTCCGCCACCGGTCAGCAGCAGCGCGACGTCCGGCGCCTGGCGCAGGATGGCGGGCAGCGCACGCAGCAGCAGGTCCAGCCCCTCGTAGGCGTAGAAGGAGCCGATGAAGCCGAGCACCCGCTTTCCGTTCAGCCCCAGTTCGGCGCGCAGCGCCTCGTCGGCCGGCACCCGGTAGGCGAAGTTGTCGATATCCACTGCATTCGGAATCACGGTGATCTTGGATTCCGGCACGCCCCGCTCCACCAGGTCGCGACGCAGCCCTTCGCAGATGGTGGTGACCGCATCAACCGTGAACACCGCCCGCGTTTCCATCGCCCGGGTGGCGCGGTAGCGCAGGCTGCCTTCGGTGGTGGTGCCGTGGTCGACCGCGGCATCCTCCCAGAAGGCGCGGATTTCATAGACGACCGGAATGTCGAGGCGACGCGCGACCAGCAATGCCGGGAAGGCATTCAGCACCGGCGAATGCGCATGGATCACGTCCGGTTTGATGTCGCTCGCCACTTCGAGCAGACGCTTTTCCAGAGCGCGCATCTGCGCCCGCTCGCGCAGCACCGGCACGCGGTCTATCGGGCCGGGTGTCCACGGTGTGCGGTGAAAGGTGAGGCCATCGACCTCTTCGACCATCGGGCCAGGCGCGGTGTGTTTGACGCTGGTGACATGGTGAGTGTCCCAGCCCAGCTTGCGCTGTTCGCGCAGGATGGCGGCGGTGCGGAAGGTGTAGCCGCTGTGCAGCGGAATGGAATGGTCCAGCACGTGCAGGATGCGCATGGGTCAGGCTCCGACCAGCATGCGGCTGCGACGGCCGAACACGCCCTGGACGAGGCGGATAGACAGGGCCGAGAACAGCATGACCACGCACATCACGAACACGAACATCGGGAAACCTCCGGGCAACAGGACTTCGGTGGCGGACGTCGGCACATCCGCCAGCGTCGAAATGACCAGTTTGGATGCCGCAATGAAATAGGCATGTACGAAGTAGATGCCGAAACTGATGTCGGCAAGGTAATCGATCCGGGCCGGCACACGCTCCACCCAGTGATCGAAGGCCAGCAGGACGAGCGGAATGGACAGCGGCTTGAGCACGGTCTGCAGCGTGAAGCCCGCCTGGATCTTCAGCACGTACATCACATAGAGCGCAAGCACCGCGACGCCCAGCGGCCAGACCCATCTGCGCGACCACGCCATGACGGACGCGAAATTCCGCGACACCCACATGCCCAGCAGATAGACCGGCAGGAAGTACACATACATGTTCAGCGGGCCGTAATGGCCACCTCGGCCGGTGGTGGCCGCGTACACCAGCAGCGGAAGGATGGCGAGATAGAGCATGGGCTGGCGACGATCGATCCAGACGAACACCGGCGCACTCAGATAGAACAGCACCATCATCGGAATGAACCACATCGGCGCCAGGTGCTTGCCTGTCACGAGGAAAGCCAGCACCTGTTCCCATTGCGGCATGTTGTAGAAGTCGGGCCACAGCCCCGGCCTCTGGCTCACGAACACGAACATCACGATCGCCGGCAGCGACAGCAGGATGTAGGGCAGAACGACGTTGCGGGATTTGATCGCGAGGTAGTCGCCGTACGCGAAACGACCCGACAGGTGATGGAACAGGAAGCCCGAAATGAACATGAAGTAGGTCGAGGACTCGTTGGTGAAGCCCAGGACCAGACGCTTGGTCGTCGTGTCGGGCCAGTCGATCACCGGCTGCACGTGCGCACCGACGATGAGCACGATGGCCATCGCGCGGAATACATGGATGGAGCGCAGAAAGGTTTGCGACCTTCCGGCCGTGGTCGCGGTCATGCGCACTTCCGGCCGTCGCCCTGCGCCGATTCGGAGTCGCTGTTGCGCAGGAAGGCATCGAACATGAGCAGGGTCCACAGCGAAGCGCTGTAGTCGCGCCGGCCGTTCTGGTGGGCATCGACCAGATGTTCGAGATAGGGGCGGTTGAACCAGCCGGTATCCGCCAGCCGGCTGCCCAGCACCGCATCACGCACCCGCTGCTTCAGCGGGCCGCGGAACCAGCGGGCCAGCGGCACCGCGAAGCCCATTTTGGGCCGGTACATGATGTCGTGCGGCAAATGCGGTTCGAGCGATTTCTTCAGCAGGTACTTGCCTTCCTGCCCACGTATCTTCAGCGAAGCCGGCAGCGTGGCCAGCCATTCGACCAGCGGGTGGTCCATCAGCGGTTCGCGCACTTCCAGCGAATGCGCCATGCTGGCGCGGTCCACCTTGGTGTTGATGTCGCCGACCAGATAGGTGTTCAGATCCAGGTACTGCACCAGCGACAGCGGCTCGTCGGAGTTGTGGCGGGCGGCGTGGCGATGGAACACCTCGACCGCGTTGTAGCCGCCGAGCGCCGACTTCATTTTCGGGCTGAACAGCTGGGCGCGCATCGGATCGCGCAGGATGGACACCGAATGGAAATAGGCTTCGACCGACGAACGCGCCAGCGACTCGAAGGTGCTCTTGGCGCGGAACACGCGCGGCGCCCAGTCTGCCTTGGGGTAGATCTGGCCCAGCGTGCCGAACAGCGGCTTGCGTACGCCCAGCGGCAGGCGCGCGCGCAGGCGCTCTTCCATCAGGTGCATGCGGTAGCGGCGGTAGCCGCCGAAGCTTTCGTCGCCGCCGTCGCCGGACAGCGCCACGGTCACGTGCTTGCGCGCCAGCTGGCACACGCGGTAGGTGGGCAGCGCCGAGCTGTCGGCATAGGGCTCGTCGTACAGCCAGGCCAGCGTGTCGATCAGGTCGAAGTCGTCCGAAGCGACCATTTCGACCCGGTGATTGGTGTGGTAGCGGTCGGCCACCTGCTGCGCGAACTTCGATTCGTCGAAGGCCGGATCATCGAAGGCGATGGCACAGGTGTTGACCGGCGAGTCGGACGACTGCGCCATCATCGCCACCACCGCCGACGAATCGACGCCACCGGACAGGAAGGCGCCGAGCGGCACTTCGGAAATCATGCGCAGACCGACCGACTCGCGCAGCCGGCGTATCAGTTCCTCTTCCGCCTGCACCGCGTCGATCTGCTCGACGTGGCCGAAGTCGACGTCCCAGTAGCGGCGCGGCGCCGGCGGCGTTTCGCCGCGGCGGATGCGCAGGCTGTGCGCCGGCTCCAGCTTGAAGGCGTGGCGGTAGATGGTGCGCGGATCGGCGACGTAGCCGAGCGCGAAATATTCTTCGACCGCCAGCGGGTCCATGTCCCGGTTCAGGCCGCCGTGTGCGGTCAGCGCCTTCAGCTCGGAGCCGAAAATGAGCTGGCCGTCCGGCAGCAGTGCGTAGAACAGCGGCTTCACGCCGAGGCGGTCGCGCGCGAGGAAGAGCACGTCCTGATTGCGGTCGAACAGCGCGAACGCGAACATGCCGCGGAAGCGCTCGACGCAGGCCTCGCCCCACTGCTCCCAGGCGTGCACGATCACTTCGGTGTCGCTGCGGGTGCGGAAGGTGTGGCCCAGCGCGGTCAGTTCGGGAATCAGCGACTGGAAGTTGTAGATCTCGCCGTTGAACACGACGACGACCGAGCCGTCCTCGTTGGCCAGCGGCTGCTGCCCGCTCGCCACGTCAATGATGGACAGACGGCGATGACCGAGACCGACCCCAGGCTCCAGATGCAGATCGCCTTCGTCGGGTCCGCGGTGGTGCTGCGCCTCGTTCATCCGGTGCAGCACGTCGCGACCTACATCACGCCTGCTGCGCGTGTCGAAAATGCCAACGAAACCGCACATCCGGAGAACCCTGTCAGTGATGAAACTGCCGATGGAGACGCCGCCCGCGCGTCAATGCCGCCCGGTCAGGTCAAGATAGGTGTCGCGATAGGCCGCAACCATCGCTTCGATGCTAAAGGAGGCCTCGATTTTTTGCCGTGAAGCACTACCGTGACCGTCCCGCAACGCGGCATCGGATGCGTACTGCTGCACATGTGAAGACAGTGCCACCACGTCGCCCGGCGTGAACAGACGACCGTTCACACGGTCTTCCACCAGCTCCGGCGTGCCACCGACCGCGGTCGCGACGATGGGCAGCCCGCAGGACATGGCTTCGAGGATGGTGTTCGATATGCCCTCGCCCAGTGACGGCAGCACGAACAGATCGAAGGTGCGCATCAGGTCCGGAATGTCCTTGCGCTCACCGGTCAGCCAGGCACGATCCGAGACGCCGGCCTCGTCGAGCAGGCGCTGGCACTCGGCACGCATGCCACCGTCGCCGACGATGACCAGCCGCAGCCGCGCTCCGCCCGGCTGCAGGGCGGCGTCGATGAAGGCGCGCACCAGGGTCGGATAGTCTTTCACGCCCACCATGCGACCCACGCTGCCGACCACGAAACAGTTGTCGCGAAAGCGCTCGGGCAGCAGTTCGCGCCGCGCATCGACAGGCGGGTGGAAGCGCTGCTTGTCCACACCGTTGTAGATCTGACGGATGCGCCCGGGCTCGACGCCGATGGCAGCTGACAGCCAGTGCTGCAGATCGCGGCTCACTGTCAGATAGCGGTGGACGAAGGGCCGCACCATGCGGCGCAGGCGGTTGTAGCGGCCGTTGCTGCCGTCAAGATCGAACACGTCGCGACCGTGCTCGCCGTGCACCCGCGCGGGCACGCCGGCCAGCCAGCCGACGATGACCGCCTCCAACGCCGACAGGTTGCGCGTGTGCAGCACGTCCGGACGCAGCGCACGCAGCATGCGCCAGAGCCGGAAGTAGTGGGCCGGGTCCTTGCCCGGCCGCTTCTTCACGTCGTGAAAGGTGACCCTTCCCGCACGGATGCGTTCGACGAAATGCGAATGCCCCTGCAGACAGACCACGTGGTGGTCGAACTCGCCCTGCGGAAAATTGTTGAACAGGTTCACCATGCCGTTCTCGATACCACCGGTGCCGAAATGGTGGATCACATGGACCACCTTCTTCATGGCTGCATGGCCTGCCGCAGTTGCGCATCGAGTGCGTTCGAAAAAGCCTGCAGACGCGCACGCGCAGCCGGGTCCTCTCCCTGCTGCGGCGTCCACAGCACCACCGCGTAACCGCTGTCTTCACCGTCGAGCAGCTGCGAACGTGCGAACAGCAGCTTTGCACGCACGCTGCTGACGGTGGGCACGGTGCCGACCACGAACCAGTCATGAATGAGCAGCCGCAGCGACGACGAGCGCAGTCGCGTTTCGCGCACCGGGTGCTGCGCCATGCCGACCACCTGCTCGCCGACGTTGGACCACACCTCGTGCTCCTGCTCGATCATGAAGTTGCGGGAATTGATCAGTTCGGCGTCCTGCCGCTGGCGCCCGTACCAGGCCAGATGCACGACCACGATTTCGTCACCGCGCCGGTACTGCAGCGTGGCCTGGCGGTCCGGGTTCTGGAAGGTCGGCCGCCAGTCGCTCAGCGTCACCGCATCGTCGCGCTGCCAGCCGCCCTCCAGCATGGCAGGCAGCGCGAGCGCCGGCTGCGGCGGCAGCGGCCGCTGCGCCAGGTGCGCGGCGTACAGCAGCGGCAGTCCGAGCAGGCCGGCCGCCAGCAGCCCGGTCACCAGCAGGCGCGACCGCGACAGCGTACGCGACGTGCCGGCGCCGTCCGCAGGGACGACATCCGGCGCTTCGTTTTCCTGCCAGAAGGAGCCGACCCAGAACAGCAGCAGCATGATGATGCCGAAGAACACCCAGCCGTAGATGATGTGATCGACGCCGGTGGCGAGCTTCATGTCCGAGTAGTGCGCCAGCAGCACGATCATCAGCGCGCGGAAACCGTTGGCCACCACCGGCACCGCGACCGATGCGACGATGAAGGCCGCACGCCGCCACAGCGAGCGGTAGCTCAGATAGGCGTAGAGAGCGCCGACGGTGAGCGATGCAATCAGGTAGCGCAGGCCGCTGCAGGCTTCGATCACCGACCAGCTGCCGGACGGCAGTTCGAAGAAGGTGCCTTCGCGATAGACCGGGAAACCCAGCAACTGCAGCGATGCCACCGTGAAGTCAGCGGTGTAGTTCATCAGCGGCAGCATCAGGTTCTCGCCCATCGGCACGCCGAGGAAGAGGAAGGCCAGCGGATAGGCGATCACCCACGCAATGCGCCAGCCCAGCACCGCCACCACCAGGGACGGAATCGCCGCCACGAAAGCGAGCTGGCGGACCACCTGCACGCCGGCCATGTCGGCCACCAGCCAGCCGGCCAGCGACAGCGCCAGCGCCAGCAGCCCGAGCACGCTGGGCCGTGGCCGATGCGCGGTCAGCGCGCTGCGCTTGCGCCACACCAGCCACAGGAAGATGGGCGGCACGATGAGGCCATGGGCAAAGGTTTCGGAGCGCCACCAGATGCCGGCCATCGACATCGCGGTATCACGGTAGAGCCACAGCAGCAGCACGAACAGCAGCAGGAAGGCGGCGCCGGCGACACGCCAGGCGGCAGCGTTCGGTCGCTGCTCAGCCACGGGCATGGAGGAGGTCGGGGTGTACATCGTCGGTCGTTCCACGTTCGGTAGTCGGTTTCACCGGCGTGCCCAGCCAGGCATCGATGCCGGCCAGCGCGGCGTCCCAGCGATAGGTCCGTTCGATGCGCGCGCGCGCCGCGCGGCCCGCTTCGTCGGCGATCGCACGGTCAAACAGGCGCAGCACCTCGCGGGTATAGCCCTGCGCGTCGCCCGCGGTGAAGAATTCACGGCCCGGCTCGGCATCGAGGCTGGCCGCCAGGGTGTCCCACACCACCACCGGCCGGGCCATCGCCATCGCTTCGAGCACCTTGTTCTGGATGCCGCGGGCCACCCGCAGCGGCGCCACCGCACAGGCGGCATGCGCCACCCAGGGCCGCACGTCGTCCACCCGGCCGGTCACGGTGACCCAGCCGAGCTCTTCCAGCTCGCGCACTGCCGGCGCCGGATTCATGCCCACCACATAGAAGCGGGCAGCCGGTTCGACTGCCCGGATGAGGGGCATCACCTCGTGGGCGAACCAGCAGGCGGCGTCGACGTTGGGCCAGTAATCCATCGCGCCGGTGAACACCACCGGCCGCACGTCAGGCCCGTAGGGCGACACGCCAGCCTGCGACGGGTCGAAGAAAGCGGTATCCACGCCATTGGGCACCGCGCTGACCCGGCCCTTCTGGGCCGGCGCCAGCGCATCAAACAGGGCCACTTCGGCCGGCGTCACCAGATAGGCGGCGTCGGCCGCGGCCACCGCCTGCGCCTCGAAATCGAGCAGCGTGCGCGCCTCGCGCCGGTACAGCCAGGACATCGGCCAGCGATGGCGCGGCGCGTACTCGGACCACTTGGCCGAATCGACATCGACCAGATCGACCACGCGGCGTACCTGCGGATGGCGGTCGAGATACTGCGCCATGGTGGAACAGAACACGACCGCGCGCGTGATGCGGTGACGGGCAATGGTGTCATCGACCCAGCGCTGCATCGCCGCCGAACGGTAGTAGGCCACGCTCAGCGCCTCGCCGGTGGCCAGCGCGCGCAGCGACCACAGCTTGCGGCTGCGCGGCGCGATTACCTCGGTGTGCAGCTGCGCGCACTGTGCCGCCAGCGTCGGCACATGAGGCAGGTCGGCCGCATCGTCGACGAAGGTGCCGACGTGCAGCGCATGCGTACGCGCCAGATGCTTCAGCAGGTGATAGGAACGGATCTTGTCGCCCTTGTTGGGCGGAAACGGCAGGCGATGCGCGAGGAAGAGCAGCGGCTCCACGCGCTCAGCCCAGGTTGCGGACGATGAAAGGCCCGATCGTGTTGGCGAGCGCGCGCGGCATGCGGCGCCAGGTTTCGATCATGAGCTTGTATTTCGGGTTCGACGGGTTGTTGCGCGGCAGGCTGTCGCGCTTGTACAGGCAGTACTCGTAGTGCAGCGGTGCCGGCTCGAAACCCCAGTTCTTCTTGAACGAATAGGAGCCGGTGCCCTGCTTGCTGCGGCCGTAGTCGAACACGCGGATGCCACGCTCGCAGGCGTGACGCATCAACTCCCAGTACTTGAAGTCGTTCGCCGCGAAGTCGCGGGCCGCGACCGCATCGCCGGCGTAATAGGGCAGGATTTCGTCGCGGAAGTAGAAGCTCATGACGGTGCTGAGCAGCGCGCCGTCCGGGCCTTCGACCGTCATGACCGAACAGCGCTCGCCGAAGGTGGCGCGCAGCGCGTCAAAGTAGCGACGCGACAGCGCCGGCGTGCCGTGGCGATGCACGTTGTCGGAATACAGTTCGAAGAAACGCGCGTTGTCGGCATCGAAGGTCGCCTTCAGGCCGTTGCCGATGCCCTTGCGCACCATCGCGCGCTGTTTGCGCGGAATGGCCTTCATGTTCTCTTCAACGTCCGGCGACAGCACCTTGCGGAAGGTGACGTACAAGTCTTCGGTCGGCCAGTCGGTACGGCGCGCAGCCACGTTGCGGAACTCGAGATGCGCCACGCCCAGCGACTGCGCGATGCGCTGCGCTTCGGCTTCAAGCGCCTGCGCGGCCGCTTCGTCCTCGGCGGCGACACCGGCGTACACCGCAAACGGCAGCGATACCAGCGAGTGGCCGAACAGCCGGCTTTTCACTTCGGCCAGCGGCAGCACGCCGCAGATGCGGCCGCCCCGCTCCGCGAGCAGGTAATGAGTGCGATGGCGGAACACGTCGCGCATCAGGTCGCGCCACTCGAACAGATGGAAGAAGGTCGCCGGCGGGCAGCTGTCGACGAAGGCGTTCCAGCTGGCGCGGTCAGCGTCAGTGGCCGCACGCACGGTAACCGCAGTCACGAATTCCGCCTCAGGCCGCACGGGCGATCTCCGGGAACACTTCGTCCATACGGCCCCAGCGGAAATCGCGCATCAGGCGCGCCAGCCGGCCTTCGGTACGGTGCAGGTTGATGTAGTGGCGGAAGCGCGACTTCGGGTCCACACCGGGCACGCGCGGCTGATCGGCATCGATCTCCCACGGATGGCAGTAGAACATCGCCGGCTTGCGATCGCGCTTGTTCACCTGGCTCAGCAGCCAGCGCGAGGTGGCGTAGGGCAGCAGCCGGAAGTAACCGCCGCCGCCGGCGGGCAGATTGCGGCTGCCAACGCGCACGGTGGTGACCGGCACTTCCATCAGGCCATCGCGCGACGCAAACGGAAAGCGCGGCGCGTCCGGCATGCCGTAATGGTCGTGCTTGACCGGATAGATGCTTGAGCTGTAGCGATAGCCCGCCTGCGCCACGCAGTCGAGCGCCCACGGATTGGTGTGGCCGATCGAGAAGCTGGGCGCGCGGTAGCCGCGCACCTCGACCCCGACGATGTCTTCCAGCACTTTCTTGGCGCGCGTAATGTCGTCGAGGAACTCGGCCGGCGTCTGGTCGGTGGCGCGCAGATGGGCAGTGCCGTGACTGGCGATTTCATGGCCGGCGGCGGCGATGCGGCGCACCATGCCCGGATGGCGCTCCGCGATCCAGCCCAGCGTGAAGAAGGTGGCGCGATTGCCGCTGCCCGCCAGCAGACCGAGGATGCGGTCGACATTACGCTCGACCCGGCATTCGATCGAATCCCAGCGGCTGCGCTCGATATAGGGCGCCAGCGCGGACACCTGAAAATAGTCTTCGACGTCGACGGTGAAGGCGTTGCGGATATCGGCCGGTGCATTCATGTCAGGCACTCCGTTGCAGCAGCCAGCCCTGCAGGTCGGCCGCGATGCGCTCGGCGGCGCGGCCGTCCCAGTACTCCGGTACACGGCCACGCTTGCCACCGGTGGCCAGGATGTCGTCCAGGCTGCGGGCGAACAGCGCGTCGTCGATGCCGATCACGGTATTGGTGCCCTGCTCCACCGTGATCGGGCGTTCGGTGTTTTCACGCAGCGTCAGGCAGGGCACCGACAGTGCGGTGGTTTCTTCCTGCAGACCGCCGGAGTCGGTGATCATGACCGTGGCAGCGCTCATCAACCCCAGCATTTCGAGATAGCCCAGCGGCGGCAGCAGCGCAATGCGCGGATTGTCCAGCAGCGCGCCCAGGCCGAATTTTTCCAGATTGCCGCGGGTGCGCGGATGAATGGCAAACACCAGCGGGAGGCGTTCAGCCGCCCGTGTCAGCATGGCGGCCAGACGTTTCAGCTGTTCGGGGTCATCCACATTGCTCGGCCGGTGCAGCGTCACCACGCCGTAGCGCCCCTCCGCGATCAGGGCCGGGTCGATGCCGTGATCGGCCAGCGTCTTCGCCGACGGTACCGCCAGCGGCTGGCTGGACAGCAGCGAATCGATCATCACGTTGCCGGCGAAATGCACCCAGTCCGGTGCCACGCCTTCACTCACCAGATTGTCGAGCGCGCTGCGCTCGGTGGTGTAGAGACGGTCGGAAATGCGGTCGACCAGGATGCGGTTGATCTCTTCCGGCATCGCGCGATCGCCGCTGCGCAGGCCGGCTTCGACATGCACCACCGGCACGTGCTTTTTCACCGCCACCAGCGCGCAGGCCAGCGTGGAATTCACGTCGCCCACCACCAGCACGCAGGACGGCCTGAGCTCGTCGACCAGCGGCTCGAAGCGCTTCATGATTTCGGCGGTCTGCACCGCATGGGTGCCGGAGCCGACTTCGAGGTTGTGATGCGGCGTCGGCAGCCGCAGGCCGCTGAACAGACGCTCGTTCATCGCGTGGTCGTAGTGCTGGCCGGTATGCACCAGCACCCACGGTATCGCCGGCACATGCTGATCAAAGGCACGCAGGATGGGCGCCATCTTCATGTAGTTGGGGCGGGCGCCGACCACGCACAGCACCGGTGCCGTCACGCGCTTGTCACTCATTCCTGATCCTTGTCCGCAGGTTCGGTGGACCGCTCGGCAATCTCGTACAGCAGCGCCATGGTCTGTTCCAGCGTGCGCTCCATCCGCGACAGGCGTTCTTCCAGATTGCCGGCCTGGTAGGCATTCACGTAGTCGCGTACCCGCTGTGCCGAATCCGCGTCCAGCTTGAACTGGGACAGATCCATGTCGAACAGCGGGGGCGCGGCGAACAGGCCGCTGCCGTTGAACGCGGCAAGACCCGCGGCACCCGGCATCGGTCCATCCGGTCGCTTGGCTGCAGCGGCCGCGGCGGCCGCCTCTCCGGCTTCATCGCGGATTTCGCTGACCACACCCGCCACGTCCTGCGCGGTAAAGGCGGTCGCGCCACTCAGGAAGCCGGCCAGCAGCAGACGGTCGCACAGCGTGTTGATGCGGCGCGGTACACCGTCGGTGGCTTTGAAGATCGCTTCGTGCGCACCGGTTTCGAACGACGGCTTGCCGCGCCAGCCCACGTGCTTGAGCCGGTGTTCGATATAGGCCTCGGTTTCTGCCGAATCCATCGGCCCGAGGTGGTAGGACGCGATCACCCGCTGGCGCAGCTGCTCCATGTGCGGGCTCTGCATGGTTTCGCGGAATTCAGGCTGCCCGACCAGGAAGCTCTGCAGCAGCGCATGCTCGCCGAGCTGGAAGTTGGACAGCATGCGCAGTTCCTCGACCGCACGCGGCGTCAGGTTCTGCGCCTCGTCGACGATGAGGAGCGCACGCTTGCCGGCCGCGGTCAGCGACAGCAGGAACATTTCGATCGACAGCAGCAGGTCAGCCTTCTTCAGCTGCTTGTTGGGCAGACCGAAGGCGGCAGCCACCAGTCGCAGCGTGTCCTCGGCGTCGAGGTGGGTGCTCACCAGCTGGGCGGCCACCACCTTCTTCGCATCGAGCTTCTGCAGCAGGCTGCGCACCAGCGTGGTCTTGCCGGCACCGATTTCTCCGGTGATGACGATGAAGCCTTCGCTCTGGTGCAGGCCGTATTCGAGATAGGCCAGCGCGCGGCGATGGCCCTTGCTGCCGAAGAAGAAGGACGGATCGGGATTGAGCTGGAAGGGCTTGCCGGAAAGACCGTAGAACGACTCGTACATTGGGGCGCAGGCGTGGTTGGCGACATCCCCGGCCGGAGACGCAACCGGCCGGAATCAGTTGAACATTGTCGAGAGCGTCGCAATCACTGCATTCTCGTCCACATCCCCGGCGGTGACTGTGGCACGCGTCATGCGCAGTCCAATCGAACCGGTGGTGCGCGGACTGAATTGCGTGGACCACGTGGTATTCAGCACATCGCGGTCGGATGACAGCGTCTGGGTGCGCCCATCGGACTTCGAGGTCGTGAACGACACGCTCAGCGAAGACACCGAACCCATACGGTGCGAATAGGTGGCGGTCCACCCGCGCTGGCGGATGACGCGCGAAGCCGCGAAGTCGTCACCGACCGCCGGCCCGATCGCGCCGATGCCGCCATCGCTTTCGGTCTGGAACACGCTGAGAGAGAGCGTGTTGCGCGGACCGGTACGGGTGGCCGACATCTGCCAGCGGGTCTGCAGGTACTGGCGGTCGGACAGAATGGGGCTGAGGCCCACCACGTAGCGCGACAGGCCGTTGGCACGCAGATAGGCTTCGATCATCTGCTGACGCAGCACCGGATCCGGTTCGCTGGCGAACGGCTCGATCAGCGACAGCGACTGCACCAGATCGGTGGTGCCGGTCGGCGACAGCAGCTGCTCGGCGCGGTTGGTCAGATTGCGGGAGTACGAGGCGGTGAAGGACGTACGCGGCAACCGGTGCGTCAGATTGACGTTGTTGGTGCGCGCATACGGACGCTGGTCGTAGTCGGCACGGAAGGTGGTGCGTTCCGACGGATTCCAGCCCATGCCGAGGCCGTAGGTCGACCCGCTGCGCTGGCTGGCGAAATTGGTGTCTTCGTAGCCGTAGCGCACGGTGAAATCAGCGGTCGCATCCGGGCGGTAGATCAGCGAACCGACAATGCTCTTGCGGTTGACCGATGCGCGGCGATCCGACTCGGTGCGGTTGGACATCACGTCCACCTTCCAGCCGAGGCGGGCGGGATAGCTGGTCAGCGAGCCATGGAAGGTTTCGCTGGTCAGCGTATTGGCCGCCAGGCCGGAGGTTTCGCTGCGCACCATGTTGTAGTTCGAGCGCCAGGTCGCAACATCACTCAGCCTCATCGTGCCCATGAAGGACGGCGTGAACGAGTAGGTACGGGTGCGCGACAGCTGGTTGGCCGCAAGCGTCGCGTCGGTCGGCACCGCATTGAACACCGACTGGTTGCGCTGCGCCGAAATCGCCCGGGCATCGATGAACATGAAGTCATCGATGACTTCGAAACGCCCGCTGCCGTTGAAGTCCTGGGACAGCCGGGAATCGTAGGTATCCTGGGTGTAGTACAGATAACGCGGGGTGTAGGCGGCGTCGAGCGTCAGACGGGGACTTTTGCGCGTTACCCGCACCGACGGATTGAGTTCGAGCAGCGTGTCGGACGATGGCGCCGTGGGCGAGAAATTGATGTTGTCGCTCGCAATCGCCCGGGTGGTGACCCCGGTTTCAACCCGCCATCCCTCGGCCAGCACATCAGCGGGAAATACCCCAGCCGTGCCCGCCATGGCCACGGCCAGCGAAGTCATCCGTAAGTTCAGCACGCGCATCAGCGGTTCTCGGCACTTTCTCGGAAACCGGTTTCGGTCCCATAGCCATAACCGTAGCCATAGTAACCATAGTAACCATCGGTACGGGCGTAACGGGCCTTGTTGAGCACCAGCATCTTGACCGGGCAGCCCTGCACCTTGGCCAGCGCCTGCTTGACCATGGTGTGCGTGGTGCGCCCGGCTTCCACCACCATCACCAGCTGTCCCATCGACTGCGCCAGCGTCGGCGCTTCGGTGGTCACCATCAGCGGCGGCGAATCGAAAATGATGATGCGGTCGGCGTAGCGATGCGCCAGTTCCACCAGCAGGGCACGCATCGCGCCGCTGGCCAGCAGTTCGGTCGCATTCTTGTGCGGCATGCCGGCCGGCAGCAACGTGAGCTTTTCGACGTTGGTGCGCAGCATCACGTCCTGCAGACGCACGTCCTCGTCGAGCAGCACGTCCATCAGGCCCTTGGCGGGCGGCAGACCAAGCAGGTTCAGGATGGACGGGCGGGCGACGTCGGCATCGACCAGCAGCACCCGGTTGTCCAGTTCCATCGCGATGCTCATCGCGAGATTGATCGAGTTGAAGCTCTTGCCCTCGCCCGGCACCGAACTGGTCACCATGATGAGGTTGCCGTTATCGACCGGTGCGGCGCCCTTGCCGTGCGCATTGGCCAGTATGGGGCGCTTGATGACGCGGAATTCTTCGGCGATCTGGGAACGCGGTGCCGACGGCACCACCAGACCCATGGAATCCAGTCGCGCCAGATCGAGCTCGACCAGGCGGGAGTTTTCACCGGCAGCCGGCTTCACGCTGTCCGGCACCGCGACCGCTGCCGGCGCAACCGGTGCGGGGGCGGGCGCAGCGCTGATCGGTGCCGGTGCCGCCGGAGCGACTTCGGCAGCCGGCGCGGGCGCCTGCCCGTCCTCGCCGATCTCGACACCCGCACGCTTCAGATGGGCCATCCGCTCGATGGCCTGTTCGATGATGCTCATGATTGATCCTCAGGCACTGCGCATCACGAGTGACACGAACGCGAGCATGGCGACATAGGCAGCCACCAGACCGCCCAGACCACCGAAGAACACGAAGGTCCGGCGACGCTCGTAGCGCTTGCGCTCATTGGCGAGCAGCATCGACACCGAGCCGAGCACCGGCACGCCGGACACCTCGGCCAGAGCGCGACCGTCGTGGAACACCGGCCTGAGCTGGGACACGACGAAGGATGCCGCAACCCCCACCAGCATCGACGCAGCCAGCACCGCGGTCAGCAGGATGAGACGGTTGGGCGCCACGGGCTCCGGTGCCACGCGCGGCGGTTCGATCAGCCGGAATTCGGCGACGCCGGTGGCATCCATTTCTTCCGAGATGGACGCCGATTCACGGCGCGACACGAGGTTGTTGTAGTTGGTGCGATGCACTTCGTAATCGCGATTCAGCTGGCTGAATTCGGCTTCGAGTTCAGGCAGCAGGCGAGAGGACTGCTTGAGAGTGGTCAGACGCGTCTGATACTCGCCCACGCGCGCGCCCAGCGACGCCACCGACGCTTCGGCGGACGCCAGCGCAACCTTGATCTGCTGGTACACCGGATTGGGTATCTGCGCGCCGCTCAGCTGAGCACCCTGCGCCGGCTTGGCATCGGCGCTCTTGGCCGCTTCAGCCGCGTGCTTCTCGATGATCTGCTTGCGCTCGTCCTCGAGATTGCGGATGCGTGCCCGCAGTTGCTGGATATCCGGATGCTTTTCGGTGTAACGCTGAAGCATGCCTTCCACGTCGTTACGCAGCGCCGAGATGCGGGCGTCGATTTCCGCCGTGGAGGGGCCGCTCGAACCGCCGGAGCCGATGCCCAGCGAGGACGCATCGGCATTCAGGGTCGGCTCTTCACCCGCCAGCTGGCGCTTGAGCGCGTCGCGCGAATTGGTGGCTTCGCGCAGGTCGAGCTGCGCCTGATTCAGCTGAGCCTGCACCTCGCTCAACGAACCGAAGTAATCCTTCCCGCCGCCGCCTGCACGCTCCAGGTTCTTCAGCTTGAATTCCTTGAGGCGGTTTTCCGCCTCCAGCAGCTTGGCCTCATAGGCCTTGATCTGCTCCTCGATGAACTTGCGCGCCTGATCGGCATCCTGACGCTTGCTGCCCAGGCCGGATTCGACGAACAGGGTCACCATCGCCTGCACAACCTTCTGCGCGCGCGCCGGTTTCCTGTCGCGATAGGACACGATGTAGAGGTTGTCGCGCCCTGAGCTGGACAGCTTGACGCTTTCCATCAGGTCGTCGATCAGCTTGTCGCGCTCGACCTTGGTCTTGGCTTCGAGATCGAGGTCCGCCATGCGGATCAGCTTCTCGATGTTCGGCCGGCTGATCAGCGTGCGACTCAGCATATTGATCTGCTGGTCGAGATTGGGCGTCACCGTAAGACCGGACATCAGCGGCCGCAGGATGGACTGGGTATCCACATAGATCTTGGCGGAGGCCTGGTACTGATCGGGCAGCACGAGCACCACGCCCATGCCGGCCAGACCGACCACCCAGGCGGCGATCAGGCCAACCCAGCGATAGCCCCAGGCAGACCTGAGATAACCCGACAACTGGCGGAGAAAATCATCCACGGCTACTGAACCCTTCCGGCTGAAGCACGATGACCCGACACGCTCAGAACCAGCTCTGCGGAATGATCAGGATGTCGCCCGGCTTCACATCGACGTTGGCGCTCACGTCGCCGCGACGGATCAGGTCCTTCAGGCGCACGTTGTACTGCTTGTCGCCTTCCGAAGTACGCAGGATGGAGGCCCCGTTGCCGTCAGCAAAGTCGGTGATGCCGCCGACCGCAATCATCACGTCGAGCAGCGTCATCTTCTGCTTGTAGGCCAGCGCCTGCGGCTTGGCGGCTTCGCCGATCACGCGGATCTGTTCGCTGTAGGGGCCGATGCCACCGGCGACGATGACGGTGACGATGGGATCGCGGATGTACTTACCCAGCACCTGTTCGATCTCGCGGGCCAGGGTCGAGGGGTCACGGCCGGCCGCCGGCAGATCCTCGAACAGGGTGCCGGTGATCTTGCCGTCCGGACGGATGGTGACGGTGGAAGAAATCTCCGGATTGCGCCAGACGACGATGCTCACCGAGTCACCCGGACCCAGGATGTAGTTGTAATCGTCGCTGTAGGCCTGCGTCGGGGCCGGCGGATACGGCGAGGAAGCGCAGCCAGCGAAGGCAAGCGGCACCAGCAGCAGCGCCAGCAGGCGCAGCATGGACATCAGACGGTCAGAATTCAACATTGCTTCCTCCAAAGGACAGCGGCCAGACAAGCCGCGAATCATAGCCAAGGCGCCGGTTCGCGCGCTCTAATGCGTCACGGCCGGTCAGATGTTGTAGCGCAGCGCATCAACGATGGGCGTGCGCGACACCTTGCGGGCCGGCAGCAGAGCCGCCGCTACGGTGGCCCCGACGCCGACCAGGAAGGCCAGCATTACATTTTCCGGCATCACCCGGATGGACGCGGTGTACCCCACGTTCGAATTCGGCGGCGGCGGCATCGGAATGCCGACTTCGCTGATCGCCAGCGCCACCAGCACGCCGACCAGCACGCCGCAGATCGCGCCGCTCAGCCCCAGCAGCGCGTTCTCCGTCAGCACCAGCCGGAACACGTATCCTCGCGAATTGCCGAGTGCCATGAGCGTTCCGAATTCACCGACCCGCTCAAAGACACTCATGTTCACAGTATTGAACACGCTCAGCAGCACCATCATCAGCACGATCCACTGCAGCACGCCGAACTGGGTCCGGTAGAGCTCAACGGTCTTCGAATAGAAGTCGGAAAGCTGCACCCAGTCACGGATGTCGAACCCCAGACTTTCCAGCTTGGGCACCAGCAGCTCCTTCACCCGTGCGGTATCGACCGTGCGATGCAGCAGCAGCACGATGGAGTTCGATCCTTCGCGCGCAACCAGATTGCGGGCGGCCGCCACCGGAATTCTTACGGCACGCGCGTCGAAATCCTTTGAAAAACTCTGGAACACGCCGACCACCGAAAATTCGGTGGTATTCAGCGCGCCGTCCGCGGTATTCATGATGAGCGTCACCGCATCGCCCGGCTTCAGCGCCAGCGCCTTGGCCACGCCATCGCCGATCAGGATGCCGCCGCTGTCGCTGTCCTTCAGTGCACGCCCGGCCGTGATGCGGACGAAGGTGCCGAGATGGCTCTCCTTGTCAGGCTCCACCCCCTCCCCCATCACCGCCCAGTCAGCCTTGCCGTTGTTGAGCAGGCCGGTGAAGCTCACTCGCTGCAGCACCGTATCCGCCTCCGGCA
Organism: Methyloversatilis universalis EHg5; assembly: GCF_000378945.1. Classification (GTDB taxonomy): domain Bacteria; phylum Pseudomonadota; class Gammaproteobacteria; order Burkholderiales; family Rhodocyclaceae; genus Methyloversatilis; species Methyloversatilis universalis_A. The sequence continues at coordinate 3,507,439 of NZ_KB900539.1, forward strand.
TGCGCGCCGCAAACTCGGCAATCCTGGCCGCATCGTCGATCATGAATTTTTCGGGCGAACGCGAACCCTGTTCGTAGAAGCCCTTGCGGAACACCTGCACATGACCCAGCTGGCTGTGTATAGTCGCCTCGCCCAGCTGGGTGAGCACGTCGGCCACAAAACCGCCACTCAGGATGAGACCGGCCACACCGAAGATGATGGCGGCCAGCGTCATCGCGGTACGCGATTTCTGGCGGAGGATGTTGCGCAGGGCGAGCTTGAACATGGCGGTCAGCGGCTCTGCCGGAGCGCGTCGACGATATTCATGCGCGAGGCGCGCCACGCCGGATACAGACTGGACACGAAAGCGCTGGCTACCGCGATCGCCAGCGCCCTGGCGACGATGCCGAACGTGAGCCGGATCTCGCCGCTGAAGCCCTGTTCCATGCCCGGTGGCGGCGGCAGCGGAATGCCGACCGCCGAAATCGCCAGTGCCAGCACGCAGCCGATCACCACGCCCAGACCGCCCCCCACCAGCCCGAGCATCACGCCTTCCGACATGAAGATGCGACGGATGCGCGCCCGGGTCAGTCCGAGCGCCATGCAGGTGCCGATCTCGCTCACCCGCTCCATCACGCTCATCGACAGCGTGTTGGAAATGCTCAGCACGATGATCATCAGGATGATGAACTGCACCACATTGACCTGGCTGGCAAACAGATCGCGCGTCTTGTTATAGAAGTCGGACAGCTGATACCAGGGAACCAGATCGAACTTGCCGGCGGGCATCACGCCTTTCAGCTCAGCCAGTTTGGCGTCGGTCTGCGCGGTGTCGTCAAGCAGCACCAGCCACTGCTGGGCACCATTGACCCGCACCAGCTGCTGGGCCAGCGCAAGCGGCATGCGCAACGCGGAGTCGTCGTATTCCTTGCTGACCGAATTGAACAGACCCACCACCGGCGCCTCGACCGCATTCACGTTGCCGGCAGCGGTGGTGGTCATCAGCACCACCGTATCGCCGACCTGCACGCCGAGATTGGCCGCCAGACCACGGCCCATGATCATTTCGTTCACGCCGTCGGCCGACAGGTTGCGACCGCGGGTGATGGTGACCGAACTCGACAGCACCGACTCGGCCTTGGCCGAAACCCCCTGACCGAGGAAGGCCAGCGTATTGTCGCCCTTGCTGGCCAGCCCGTTGAAGCTCAGGCGCGGCGCGACCACCTTCACGTCGGCACCGGATTCGATTTTCTGCCGGAGCGCGTCCTCGCCGTCGATCACGAAGCCATAGGGATCCGAAGTGCCGCGCTCGACATAACCCGGACGCACCACCTGCACATGGCCAAGCTGGGACTTTATGGTCGATTCCCGCATACCCTCCATCAGCCACTCGATGAAGCCGGCGGACAGGATCATCGCGATCACGCCGAAACTGACCGCACCGATGGCAATGAGCGTGCGGCGTCCCTGACGGAGGACGCTGCGCATCGCCAGCCACAGGTCAAGCAGCCAAAACTTCATCCGGATTCAAGACTTCAGGTGCTAAGGTATTGCCAGCATAACAGTTTTCCCCTCACCATCCCCAGCTGTCGACGCATGCGTCGGAGATAGCCGGGACACCGGGTGGAGCGATGACAACACAGTTCAATTACGAAGAAGCTTTCAGCCGCAATCTCGGCTGGTTCACCGAAGCCGAACAGGCCAGACTGCGCCGGAGCACGATCGCCATCGCCGGTCTAGGCGGCGTCGGCGGCATTCACCTGCTCACGCTGGCCCGACTGGGCATAGGCCGCTTCCGGATCGCCGATTTCGACACTTTCGGCGTACACAACTTCAATCGCCAGGTCGGCGCGACCATGAGCACGCTCGACCGCTCCAAGATAGAAGTGCTGACCGAACAGGCGCGCGACATCAATCCGGACATCGAGATCGAGTGCTTTCCGCAGGGCGTGTCGCCGGACGACCCGGACAGCTTTCTGAAGGGTGCGGACGTCTACGTCGACGGCCTTGATTTTTTTGCATTTTCCGCCCGCAGAGCCACATTCGCCGCCTGCCACCGCCTGGGCATCCCGGCGGTGACCGCAGCACCGCTGGGCATGGGCACCGGGCTGCTGGTGTTCTCACCACAGGGCATGAGTTTCGAACAGTATTTCCGGCTGGACGGCTGCGACGAAACCGAACAGGCCTTGCGCTTCCTCGTCGGTCTGGCACCAGCCGGACTGCACCGCCCCTATCTGGTCGAGCCCTCGCGCATTGATCTGGCCAACAAGCGCGGCCCGTCCACGATGATTGCCTGCAACCTCTGCGCAGGCGTCGCCGCCGCCGAAACGGTCAAGCTGCTGCTCGGCCGCGGCGACGTAAGACCGGCTCCATGGGCCCTGCAGTTCGATGCCTTCCGCAATCGGATGGTCCGCACCTGGCGACCGGGCGGCAACGGCAACCCCTTGCAGCGCCTCATCATCGCCCTCGGCCGGCGGCAGCTGCTCAAGCAGATCACCCGCGCCTGATTAACGGAGCTCCCCATGCGCACGATAGAAAAGATTCTCGATCAGGCCCGCTGGGCTCCCAGCGGCGATAACACCCAGACCTGGCGATTCGAAATCCTGAGCGACGACCATGTGGTCATCCACGGTTTCGACACCCGAGACTGGTGCGTCTATGACCTGGACGGCCACGCCAGTCAGCTCGCGGTGGGCGCCCTGCTGGAAACGCTGTCCATCGCCGCCAGCGGCCACGGTCTGCGGGCCGACATCACTCGCCGTCCTGACACGCCGGACACCCATCTGCTGTTCGATGTGCGGCTGGAGCCCGATTCGTCAGTCCAGCCCAGCCCGCTCATCCCCTGCATTGAAACCCGCAGCGTGCAACGCCGCGCCATGGGCAGCCGCGCGCTGACGCTGGACGAGCGCAAGGCACTGGAAGCCGCCGTTGCGCCCTACCGCATTCTGTGGTTCGAAACGCTGGGCGAGCGGTCGCGCATCGCCAAGCTGAATTTCGACAGCGCGGAAATCCGGCTCACGATTCCAGAGGCCTTCCGTACCCATTCGACCATCATTGAATGGGGCGCCCGCTTCAGCGAGGACCGTATCCCGGAAGTCGCGGTCGGCGTAGATCCGATGACCGCCAGGCTGATGAAGTTCGTGATGCAGAGCTGGGGGCGCGTCGATTTCTTTAACAGGTGGCTGTTCGGCACACTGGCGCCCCGCATACAGCTCGATTACATCCCGGGCATCGCATGCTCGGCCCACGCCTTCATGGTGGCCCCGTCAGCGCCGGTTTCAATCGACGACCACATCGCGGCCGGGCGGGCGATGCAGCGACTGTGGCTCACGACAGAAAAGCTGGGCCTGCAGTCGCAGCCCGAAATGACCCCGCTCATCTTCAATCAGTACGCACGTGAAGGTAAGCACTTCACCGGAAAGGAATCCGCTCGTCACCGGGCCGCGGATCTAGCGGCCCGCCTGGGCACGCTGTTGTCACCGGAAAACGTCGATCGCACGGTCTGGGTGTGCCGACTCGGCCGCAAACGCCCCATACCTGGCCGCTCGATCCGACTGCCCCTGCCCCGATTGAATACATCACAGGATCGCTGAACAGGCTGTCGGTAAACCTTACAGAACCACAGGCGCTGCACACCGAATCACCGGACACAGAACTTCGTTGAAAAAAACATCATTCATTTTCAACGAGATAAAAGAATAGTCTAAAACTGGCCCGTCGATTGCTTATAGCCAACCGTGGTTCTCCCAAGCCAACCAACGGAGTAATTCAAATGATCAAGTTCAAGCAAATCGCCGTTGCCGCAGCGCTGGCCAGCGCCTTCGCCGCAGCGCACGCAGCGCCGATCAGCGTGTTCACCCCCAACGGTCAAGTGAGCGGCATCGCTGCTTTCGACTGGGCCCCGTCGCCGGTGCTCGCCCAAGGCGGTAACGCAGCGTTCGTCAAGCTCGCGAACGGCACCAATGACGGCGTCGCCGGCATCACCAACACCACCGCAGGCTTCCCGCTGACCGGCAACGCCTTCACGGTGTACTCGCAAGGTCGTCTGAACCTGTTCCAGAACGGTACCGGCGCTGCAACCGCTGGCCTCTGGACTGGCGCTGGCTCGACCGCTGGCAAGTACGAAATCACTTTCGAACTGGCCTACACCGAAATCGTTGGCGTCGCGAACACCTTCCCGACCAACCAGGCTTTCTTCGATTTCGCTGCCACCCAGACCATCAACTACTTCCGCGTCTATGTCCAGGATCTGGATGACGCCGGTGCAGTCGCTTCGAACTACGCCTCGGGCAACGGTTTCAACGACGGCAAGCTGGTGTTCGAAGGTAAGGTCGCTCCCGCCGCCTCCCAGGCTGGCGTGTTCTCCGACTTCAAGGTTGGCGCTGGCGTGACCCCGCTGGGCAGCGATGGCGATGCCTCGAACGGCACCTCGTCCCTGTCGTCGGTGAATAGCGTGAATGGCAGCGGCAGCACCCCGATCATCGACCTGCTGTCGGTCATCCCGACCACCTATGATCTGAGCTTCTGGAACGGCGTCCTGACCGAGTTTCTGATCTCGAACATCAACCAGAACCTGCCCTTCACCTCGGTGGATCCGTCGGAGAAGTTCCACGGCTCGATCACCCCGAACGTCGGCACCACCAACGGTGGCACGAGCTTCCAGCCGGGCGTTGGCCTGGTTGCTTCGGGTCCGGACATTCTGTTCCAGACCGACCCGAACGGCCCGCTGCAAGCCGTGCCGGAACCCGGCACCCTGGCGCTGGCTGGCCTGGCACTCGGCGGTCTCGCCCTGGCCCGTCGCCGCAAGGCCTGATAGGCAAGCAGTCGCATGATCAAAAACGGGAGCTTCGGCTCCCGTTTTTGTTTTGCTGCTCCGGTTGTGCTGTTCTGCAAGAAACGCCAGCTTCGGAAAACACAAGCCGCCTCGACGCGCACACCGTGTCGCCCCGATCGGTGACCGGGCATCCCCACCTTACAGCGTAGCAACCTCTCTGCGTATGCCTTCGCCGGCATCGTGCCGGAGGAAATCCGCCTGTACGGCACGCGCCGCATCGCGGAAAGCCGCGCCGGACGGACCGGTCATGCGGCGAATGGCGGCGCTCAGATCGCCATAGCCAGCGGTGCCCGCACGCAGAGCAATGCCTGCCCCCGCATCGACCACTCGCGCCATGGTCAGAAACTGGTCCATGTTCGAACAGACGCCGATTACCGGCCGCCCCTGTGAAAGCGTCTGATACACGGTCGCGCTGCCGCCATTGCAGATAACGAAATCCGCGCGCGCAGCCGCTTCGAGTCCAGGCAGGTAATCGGCGACGAAACAGTGCGGCCCCGGCGACGCAACATCTGAGCGCCCGGCCGTAGCGGTCATCGCATTGACACCGCAGTCTTCGAGCGCACGGAACAGTTCGGGCAGCAGATCCACCCGCCCGGTCGAGCCCAGCGTGACATAGGCGAGCGGGCCGTCCGGCAACGCAGTCCACCATGCGGGCAGCGCCATCGCCGGCGACCACACGATAGGGCCGATATAGCGGTGATGAGACGGGCAATCCGGTCGCACCGGCACCAGTGAGGGCGTGTCGGCATACAGCGTGCGATCGCCATCGGTATAGGCGTAACGGACATCCGGAAAAGTGCTCAGTCCGAACTTGCGGCGAAGCGCATTCAACGGACCGGCATGCAGCCGGAACGCAATCGGCTGGCCCAGCCGGAACAGCGGTTCTGCCAGCTTGGGCCCAAGCACCCGGGTCAGCGTGATGTCAGGCAGCGGAAAGCGGTCGTGCAGTGCCCACGGACTCCAGTGAGCATTGCACAGCGCGAAGTACGGAATGCCGACCAGGCGGGCGGAAACGCTCAGCGACAGCCTGAAATCGCCGATCACTGCATCCGGGCGCAACCTGCGCAGCAGCGCCACGTCTTCGTCGATATAGCGTTCGAGCTCGGCCCGGGTATAGAGCGGGGCACCCGCCGCCAGCCGTTCGAGAAAAATGGCAGCAGGAATGCTTTCAAGCGATTCGCGCGCCAGCCCGGTACCGCGGAAGCAGAGATCGAAAACCGGCGCAGAAGCCACCGTCACGTCATGCTCACCCGCCAGCGCATTCGCCAACACCACCGGACGCGCAACATGGGCCAGCGATACCGCTTCCGCCACCAGCAGGACGCGGCGGCGCGCCGTCATCACGCGCCCTTTGCGCGACCGAACAGACCGAAGCGGCTCAATTCCGCCACCGTCTGCTGATAGCGGTCTTCCGAGGGCTGACCGCTGGCCCAGGCAGCGAACTCGGCCATGCCCTGATCCAGCGAACAGGCCGGCGCATAACCCAGCTCGGCACGGGATCGAGCCAGATCGGCGACGCAGCCGAAAATGTCTCCCACCCGGAATTCACCCCGGTCTTCCATCGTGACCGGCTTGCCGACCGCCCGCGCCAGCGCGTTCGCGATGTCGCCTATCGTGCTGGCCACGCCGGCCCCGACATTGAAGGTGGAGCCGGCGGGCACGTCGGCCACCAGGGCGCGCATATTGGCCGCGACGACGTCGGACACATGCACGAAGTCACGCACCGGCAGGCCGCCTTCATAGACCGAGATCGGCTGACCGGCGCAGATGCGCGAGTAGAAAATGGAGACGACGCCGGTATAGGGATTTTTCAGCGACTGGCGAGAACCGAACACGTTGAAGTAGCGCAGGATGACCGCCGGCACGCCGAAGGTTTCCGCCGCGTAACGGACGAAATCCTCCTGGTGCTTCTTGGTGATCGCGTACACCGAAAAGGGCTCGGATCGCTTGTGCTCGGGTGTGGCCACCGCATCAAGATCGCCTTCACACACCGGGCAGGGCATCGTGAAACGGCCGGACTCGAGCCGCTCGCGGGTGCGTGGCGCAGGGAACTGTTCGCCGTGCGTCGGGCAGACATAGGACCCTTCGCCATAGATGGCGCGCGAGGACGACAGCACTAGGCGCTTCAGCGCATGGCCACCCTTCACGATGCCTTCGATCAGCGTGGTGGTGCCGATGGCATTGACCCGGGCGTAGTGAGTCATGTCGTACATGCTCTGACCGACGCCGGTCAGCGCAGCAAAGTGATACACCGCATCCACGCCGTCGAGCGCACGCGCCACGTCATCCGGATTGCACACGTCGCCGACCTGAAGCTCGACCTCTGGGGCGAGGTAGGCCGGGCGCTGGCGCGCCTCGCCGTGGATCTGCGGATCGAGAATGTCCAGCGCGCGCACGCTGTGGCCGGCGGCCAGCAGCGCATCGGCGGTATGCGAGCCGATGAAGCCGGCTCCGCCTGTGATCAGCACCTTCATGTCAGGCCTCCGGTGAAGGTCAGAAGGAGTAGCGCAGTTCGCCGTAGTAGCGGTCGGAATTCCCGAAGCGGCCGAAATAGCCATTCGGATTGCCGCCGAACAGATCGGCGCCAAACTGGGCGCGCCAGTTCGACTGCACCCGCCAGATGAGCTTGGGGCGGAACATGTAGTCGTTGCGCACCAGCGACTGCACCCACAGCATTTCGCCTTCAAGGCGCTCGTCGAACTTGTGGTTGTACAGCAGCGCCATGCCATTCTCGCGCTTCGACGCCAGCAGGTCGGCGTTGCGGTCGATGTGGTAGCGCTCGAAATACTGGATGTTGAAGCGCGATTCGTTCTGGAACGGGAAGTCGAGGCCGATTGCATAGTCGACCATGTCCTGCCGGACCAGACCATCAGGCAGCGCGGACGACACCGGCAACCGGCGATCACGCGTCAGCACGCCTTCGGCACGCAGCAGGAAGCTGCCGAAATCCTTGGTCAGCGTAGCGCCGTACTGGTGTATCCAGTCATGCTCCGGCGTATAGATGACCGTGGTCGGCGACGCGAAGCGGCGAGCGAAGGTGGGATTCACGTCCAGGCTGCGGTAGTAGAAGGCCGACAGGTCCCAGCCCTTCACAAGGGTACCGACCCGCAGGCCGTAGTTCGAGTTGCTCAGCTTCGAATCCGGCCGCTGCTGCGCTTCGTAGCGGGCATTGACACCGGGGATCGCCGGCTGGGTCGGATAGAAATCACCGCCGAAGCGACCGATGTTGTCCACGCTCACGTACGGCACCCAGATCAGCTCGGCGCGCCAGTCGTTGCGGAAGTACTCGGCGCGGGCCGCCCACTGCGGAATGCGCTGCTGATCGAATTCCTGGGTGAAGAACTCGCGCATGTCCCGGGCCGATACGACGTCGGCGAAGAACAGGCCGACCATTTCGCCCCACACGATGTGCTGGCGACCCAGCCGCAGTTCGACATCGCCGACCGGCATGTCGACATACACCTCGCGCCAGGCGAATTCGCTGCGGCGGTCATCGCGCACCGCAGCCGGGTAGAAATCGTTCTCCCAGCCGTAGGCGAGGTCGTAATCGATGCGGCCGACCGCCTTCCACTTGATGCCCTGGCCGAAACTGCCGCTGCGGCCCAGTTCGTTGCGCCAGCGCGCCTTCGACCAGTGGCTGTCACCGGACACCGTGCGCGCCAGTTCGAACTGGCTGAAACCGCGCCAGCCGGACATACCTTCGCCACTGCTCGCCGCGCCATCGGCCGCCTTGCCGTCCGCCTGTTTCGCCTTGCCATCGGTTTCGGCCGGCGGGTCCGCGAACAGGTCGTCGAGCGAATCGGCAGCCTGCGCCGGCGACAGTGCGCAGGCTGCAGCAAAGGTCAGCGCGGCCAGAGGCACACGGCGGAAGGACGGAAAGGAACGACGCATCATGAAGCGGCTGCCTGAAGTGAAGCGGTTTTCGGTGGTTTGACGTAAGCCCATTCGCCCGGCGCTTTCTGCACGCCCAGCGCAGTCAGCTCGCCGTCCTCGATGCGCACCAGGCGATCCGCCATCGACATCACCCGCTTGTCGTGCGTCGAGAAGATGAAGGTGGTCTTCATCGTGCGGTTGATCTCGCGCATCAGTTCGAGAATGGCATCGCCGGTCTTGCGATCTAGGTTGGCGGTCGGTTCATCGGCCAGCACGATGGCAGGCTGAACCGCAAGCGCGCGGGCGATGGCCACCCGCTGACGCTGACCGCCGGAGAGCTGATTCGGCCGGTGAGTCATCTTCTGCCCGAGACCGACGATTTCGAGAAAGTAGCGTACGCGACGGTCACGCTCTTCCTTGCCGATTTCCGGCAGCTGAAGCAGCGGGTATTCGACGTTCTCGTAGGCCGACAGCACCGGCAGCAGATTGAAGGTCTGGAAGATGAAACCGATGGTGCGAGCACGCAGGCTGGCCAGTTCGTCTGGCGTCTGACCGGACACGTCCTGACCGTTGATCAGTATCTGACCAGAGGTTGGCGTATCGATGCAGCCGATGAGATTGAGCAGCGTTGATTTTCCGCTGCCGGACGGCCCCGCAATGGCGATGAACACGCCGTCCTCAATATCCAGCGTGATATTCTTCAACGCATTGACCTGCTGGCCGCCAAGCATGTAGCTGCGGCTCACATTCCGGATCTGGACGACGTTGTTCATCTGGAAGCCCGGTTCAGAAAACGGGTCATGCGCCCGGTGCTGGAGACAAGAACATGAATCATCCGAACACCCCTTGCGCACCGCAGGCAACGACTGCGCCCGGATGCGCACGACGCGCCCGCCATGCCCTGCTGCGTATCCTCGCGGCGACCGCGGCCTGTACTGCACCGTTGTGGGTTGCGTCGCAGGCGTACGCCCAAGATGCCGCAAGTATACTGGAAAAGGCCGACACCATCCGGTTCCCGCGTGAGCCCTTCCAGGTGGAAGTCAGCGTCACCTCGACCACCGCGAGCGGCGAGGAATTCCGCAAGTACCGCATCCTGTCCAAGGGCAACGAAAACACCATCGTGCAGACCACCGAGCCGGCATCCGAGCGCGGCCAGATCCTGCTGATGAAGGCGCGCGACCTCTGGGTGTTCCTGCCCACCGTATCGCAGCCGGTCCGCCTGTCGCTGGCACAGCGACTGACCGGTCAGGTGGCCAACGGCGATCTGGCGCGCGCCAATTTCTCCGGTGACTACACACCCAAGCTGCTGCGCACCGAGAAGGTGGATGGTCAGGACCACCACGTACTCGAACTGAGTGCGGTCGACCGCGGCGTGACCTATGCCCGTGTGCTGTTGTGGGTGCGTGCCGCCAACAATGCGCCGCACAAGGCCGAGTTCTATTCACTGTCCGACAAGCTGCTGAAAACCTGCGTCTATGACGAATACAAGACACTGGGTGGCAAGCTGCGACCGACCCGGCTGACCATGCAGGACGCACTGAAGGCGGGCGAGCAGTCGGTACTCGAGTACGGCGCCATGCAGATCCGCGAAATTCCGGACAAGGTGTTCGACAAGGAATACCTGAAGAAACTACAGTAAGAAGAACAGTTCAGCGCACGCGGGATACACACCCGCGGCTCACCCGGTCAGATCATCATGTTTCTGCTCGAAGTCGGAAGCCTCAAGGAAAACTTCGCCAAGTATTTCGCGGTGGAAGCCGCCGTGGACGAAGCGATGAGGCATGAGGTGTACCGCGTCCGGCACCAGGTGTATTGCGAGGAACTGGGCTACGAGGAAGTCAATCCGGATCACGAGGAAACCGATCAGTACGATGCGCAGTCGCTGCTGATCGCGCTGCGCGCGCAGGGCAGCGGTCGCATCGTCGGCTGCGTGCGACTGGTACAGGTCGATCCGGCAGATCCGGCCGCCGAGCTGCCCTTCGAGCATCTGTGCAGCGACGCGATAGACCGTACCACCATCGACCCCGCCCGCATCGATCGCCGGCACATGGTCGAAATTTCGCGACTCGCAGTGCTGTCGGATTACCGCAAGCGGAAGGGCGACAGCGGCGGCCCGATCGCGATTTCAGACGAAGATCTGGGCACCCGCGACCAGCCTCGCTTCCCCTACATCCCGGTCGGCCTCTATCTGGGCCTGCTCGCCGCCGCGGAACTGCACGGCGTTGAACATCTGTTTACGCTGACAGAAGCAAGACTGGCGCGCCACCTGACCGCGCTCGGATTCCGCATCCACCTGATCGGCCAGGCGGTGGAACACCGCGGCAAGCGCGTACCCTCGGTCATCTACCGCAGGGAACTGATGGAGCACCTTCCGCCCTTCATGCGGCCTCTGTACGACCAGCTGCTTGAAGAGATGTCGGCACGTTACGCGTTGCCGGCCTGAGCCGCACGAGTCATCCAAATCGCACCGGACAAAGGTCCGCGGCAGCGCTGAGTCACTGACCCCGCAGACGGCCACTGCCGCCCTTCCCCTGCCGTTTCCCTTCATTCCATCCGCATCGATCCCGGCGCTGCACCCATCCGGACGCGTAAACGAAAACGGCCCGCCATGAAGGCGGGCCGTCCGGAAATCTGGTGGCCTGGGGCGGAATCGAACCACCGACACGCGGATTTTCAATCCGCTGCTCTACCAACTGAGCTACCAGGCCAGGTGAGTCGAAGATAATAGTCGTTGATCGGAAGTCTGTCAAAGGGTTTCCGATCATCCGCACCCTTCAAGTACGCCTGATCACCCGGCTAGACGGCCGCCATCTGCGCGAACAGTACCACCTTGGCGATGATGAGCAGCAGCTCGAACAGCAGCAGGAAGACGAACGCGAACACCGGCATCCAGCGATCCGGCACGAAGCGCGGCAGCACCCGGCGACAGAGCCGGAACAGCGGCCGGCCGACACGGCTGAAGGCGCCATAGATCAGATTGTCTTCGCGACGCGTGCCGGCCAGCAGCCATAGCGCCCCTTGACCCAGCAGAGTCAGCAGCAGCAGTTCGTTCAGCCCTTTCAGCAGAACGACCAAGCGCAGCGCAATCTCGACTCCGTCCATACCCGTGCTCAGGCCTCGCGCGGTGCAACTGCCGCCCCCTCGATCACCCGCGGAAAGGACACGCGGACGATGAGGCCGGTGTAGCCCTGCTCACTCGCCGGATGGGCGCCGAGCAGCTCCACCTCGGCGCGGTGCAGTTCGGCGATTTCGCGCACGATGGGCAGACCCAGCCCCGACCCTTCGACCTGGGTACCCAGCACCCGGTAGAAGCGCTCGAACACCCGCTCCCGGTCTTCTGCAGGAATGCCCGGACCCGAGTCCTCGACTTCGACGATGGCGCGTATGTCGGCTTTCAGCCTCACGGTCACCATGCCAGCGCGCGGCGTGTACTTGATCGCGTTGTCGATCAGGTTCTTGAACATTTCGCCCAGCAGAACAGGATTGGCGTCGACATGCAGCGGCACGTGCGCGCGCTCGAAGCCGATGTCGATATGACGCCGGCGCGCCGCCGGCACCCAGTCAGCAACCTGGCTTTCGAGCAGCCCGTTCAGTTCCACCCGCTCTACCGCATGCACTTTTTCCGAACTGGCTTCGGCTCGCGCCAGTGCCAGCAGCTGGTTGATCAGGTGGGCGGCATTGGTGGAACTGAGCAGTATCTTTTCCATGCAGGCACGGATCTGTGCCGGATCCTGCTCCAGCAGCGCCAGTTCGGCCTGGCTTCTGAGTCCGGTCAGCGGTGTGCGCATCTGGTGCGCGGCGTCGGCGATGAAGCGCTGCTGCGCGGCGAGATTCAGTTCCAGGCGCAGCATCATGTCATTGAGCGCGTGAATCAGCGGCCTGAGCTCTTCCGGCACCCTGCGCACATCGATCGGCGACAGGTCGGTCGGCCGCCGGGTCTCGATCACCGCCTGCAGCCGCTTCAGCGGCCACAGACCGCGACCCAGTCCGAAATACACCAGCACCACCGCGATCGGGATGATGACGAACTGCGGCAACAGCACGCCGGACAGGATGCGTGAGGTGAGCGCCTCGCGCTTGTTCAGCGTTTCCGCGACCTGCACCGTCACATAGGAGCCGGGAATGGTGGTGACCGGCTGGAACATGTAGGCGATGCGCACGTCCTCGTTGTTGATGCGCCCGCCGCGGTAGTACAGCTCGCCCGGCTTCCACTTCGGATCATCCGGCACATCCGGTACTTCGCTGTCACCGGCCAGCAGTTCGCCGGCGCCGCCCAGCACCTGGTAGTAGATGATGTCCTCGCCGTCGATGTGGAACAGGTCGCGCATCTGCGGCGGCTTGACGAAGATGGCGCCGACCGGCGTGAAGCGCACCTGCCGGCTCAGTTCGTACACGCTGTCACCGAGCACCTTGTCATAGGGCGCATGGGCGATGTCGTCAGCCACGTTGTGGATGATGGCGATGCTGATCGGCCACACGAACATCAGTGGCGCGAGCATCCAGTCGAGGATTTCGCCGAACAGCGAGTTGTATTCGCCGGTCTTCTCGCCAGTGGACTTGTTACGGCGCAGCTTCAGCTTGTCACGCGACGGCATCCGGTCTTTCCAGGCAGTAGCCCAAACCGCGCAGGGTCACGATGCGCAGGCCGCTGTGCTCGATCTTCTTGCGCAGGCGGTGCACATAGACCTCGATCGCGTTATTGCTCACTTCCTCACCCCAACCGCACAGGTGATCGACCAGCTGTTCCTTGTTTACAAGACGGCCGGCACGCAGCAGCAGCACTTCGAGCAGCGCGGTCTCGCGCGCCGACAGTTCGATCGGCTGGCCATTGACGCTGGCCACGTGGTCGGTCTGGTCATAGGCCAGCGCCCCGACCTCGATGCGGGTGGGCATGCCGGTACCGCGCCGGGTGAGCGCACGCACCCGCGCCTCCAGCTCGGGCAGCGCGAAGGGCTTGCACATGTAGTCGTCAGCGCCGGCATCCAGCCCGCGCACGCGGTCATCGATGCCGTCCTGCGCGGTCAGTATCAGCACCGGCGTCGTGCATTTGCGCGCGCGCATGCGCTTGATCACCTCGATGCCCGACAGCTTGGGCAGGCCGATGTCTATGATGGCCAGATCGAAGGACTGGCCGTGCAGCGCAGCGTCGGCTTCACCGCCGCTGGCCACGCTGTCGACCGCGTAACCGGCGCGTCGCAGCGCCCTGACCACGGCATCGGAAATGACCGGGTCGTCCTCGGCAAGCAGAATATGCATCGCAATCCGGCCTTGCGGCCGCCTCCTCCATGAACGTCTGCTGCGTTCGTCCGGGCGCTGCGACCGTCAGCCGCATAACCCCACTGCGCGTCAGTGTAAGGGAGATGTAAGCGCTCAAGAATAGTCTGCGCAGCGCTGTTCTTCTTTTGGTCCGCGGGGGCACACCGGTCACACGGAACGCCCCGGGGAGCACCCTTCCCCTGCACGGGGTGCTCCCCACCAATTTTTCTGGCGCGCGCCGCCCTCCCCTTTCCCCTGTACGGTTTCACCCGCCGCGTCCGCCCCGCCCCGGCCGACCTTTGCTGCGCGCCCATCCACGCCGCATGAATCGGGTGCGTAGACGAAAAAAGGCCCGCACCTGAGTGCGGGCCTTTCGTGGTCAGCTGACCGGGCTCCGGCCGCCGCAGCGGCCGGAAGGACATTACATGTCCATGCCCATGCCGCCCATGCCACCCGGCATGCCGCCGCCCATGGCCGGCTTGTCGTCGGCCAGTTCAGCGACCAGCGCGTCGGTGGTCAGGATCAGACCGGCCACCGAAGCGGCGTTCTGCAGCGCGGAACGGGTCACCTTGGCCGGATCCAGCACGCCCAGTTCGACCAGGTCGCCGTAGGTGCCGTTGCCGGCGTTGTAGCCGAAGTTGCCCTTGCCTTCCAGCACCTTGGCCACCACGACCGACGGCTCGTCACCGGCGTTCGCGACGATCTGGCGCAGCGGCTCTTCGATCGCGCGCAGCACGATCTTGATGCCGGCGTCCTGATCCGGGTTTTCACCCTTCAGTTCGCTGATGGTGGCGCGAGCGCGCAGCAGCGCAACGCCGCCGCCCGGAACGATGCCTTCTTCCACCGCAGCGCGGGTGGCGTGCAGCGCATCTTCCACGCGGGCCTTCTTTTCCTTCATTTCGACTTCGGTCGCGGCACCGACCTTGATCAGCGCAACACCGCCGGCCAGCTTGGCCTTGCGTTCCTGCAGCTTTTCACGGTCGTAGTCCGAGGTGGCGGCGTCGATCTGGGTGTTGATGTTGGCAACGCGAGCCTGGATGGCATCTTCCGAGCCGGCGCCGTCGATGATGGTCGTTTCTTCCTTGCCCACTTCGATGCGCTTGGCCTGGCCGAGATCCTGCAGCGTGGCCTTTTCCAGCGACAGGCCGACTTCTTCGGCCACCACGGTACCGCCGGTCAGGATGGCGATGTCTTCCAGCATGGCCTTGCGGCGATCGCCGAAGCCCGGCGCCTTGACCGCAACGGTCTTCAGGATGCCGCGGATGTTGTTCACCACCAGGGTGGCCAGCGCTTCGCCTTCGATGTCTTCGGCGATGATCAGCAGCGGACGACCGGCCTTGGCGACCTGTTCCAGCACCGGCAGCAGATCACGGATGTTGCTGATCTTCTTGTCGTGCAGCAGCACGAACGGGGCTTCCAGAACGGCGATCTGGCGGTCCGGGTTGTTGATGAAGTAGGGCGACAGGTAGCCACGGTCGAACTGCATGCCTTCGACCACTTCCAGTTCGTTGTTCAGCGACTTGCCGTCTTCGACGGTGATGACGCCTTCCTTGCCCACCTTGTCCATCGCTTCGGCGATGATGTTGCCGATGTCGCTGTCGGAGTTGGCCGAGATCGAGCCGACCTGGGCGATTTCCTTGCTGGTGGTGGTCGGCTTCGAAATCTTCTTGATCTCTTCGACGATGGCGGAAACCGCCTTGTCGATGCCGCGCTTCAGGTCGGTCGGGTTGAAACCGGCCGCGACGTACTTGAAGCCTTCGCGCACGATGGCCTGGGCCAGCACGGTCGCGGTGGTGGTGCCGTCACCGGCGTTGTCCGAGGTCTTGGAAGCGACTTCCTTGACCAGCTGGGCGCCCATGTTCTCGAACTTGTCCTTCAGTTCGATTTCCTTGGCAACCGACACGCCGTCCTTGGTCACGGTCGGGGCGCCGAACGAGCGCTCCAGCACCACGTTGCGGCCCTTCGGGCCCAGGGTGACCTTGACCGCGTTGGCCAGCACATTGACGCCATTGACGATCTTGGCGCGTGCGTCGTCAGAAAACAGGACTTGCTTTGCAGGCATTTAATCTCTCCGATGTAGGGGTTGCAGCGACGGGGAGGCTCAGGCCTCGACCACGGCCACGATGTCTTCTTCGCGCAGAACCAGCAGTTCTTCGCCGTCGATCTTCACGGTCTGGCCGGCGTACTTGCCGAACAGCACGCGGTCACCGGCCTTGACTGCCGGCGGACGGACCTTGCCGTCTTCCAGGATCTTGCCCGTGCCCACGGCGATGATTTCGCCTTGATCCGGCTTCTCGGTAGCGGAATCGGGAATCACGATGCCCGAGGCGGTCTTGCGCTCTTCTTCCAGACGTTTGACCAGCACGCGGTCGTGCAACGGACGGATTTTCATGCAATGACTCCTTGAGGATTGAAGACGCGAACCCAGTCGCGACGTTTGACGATATTCGGGGCGATGCGACACAGCGCGTCGCCGTGTTAGCACTCACTGCCAACGAGTGCTAATAGTAGTGGCGCCCAGTTCCGATTTCAAGGGTGGATCTGCAAGGAAATTTCAGGCCGCCTTCGGAGCGACCAGCCGGTTCCGGCCGGCCGACTTGGCCTGATAGAGCAGCGCATCGGCCGCCCGCACCGCGACATCCTCGTCCTGATGCGCGGGGTCAGCCATGGCCAGGCCGATGCTCAGCGTGACCATGCCGACCGCCTCGGTCGGCGAGTTCTCGACTGCCGTGCGCACCTTCTCGCCCACCGCGGCCGCATCGGTCAGTGGCGTTGCAGGCAGCAGGATGAGGAATTCCTCGCCACCGAAACGAGCGACGAAATCGGTTTCGCGCAGCGCGCCGCGCAGCACCGCCGACACATGGCGCAGCACCGCGTCGCCGGCCGCATGGCCGTGGCCGTCGTTGATGCGCTTGAAGTAGTCGATGTCCAGCACCAGCACCGCATAGGCGCTGCGCATCCGCTTCATGCGGACGAATTCCCCGCGCAGCCGCTCGTTGGCCGCCAGCCGGTTGGGCAGGCCGGTCAGCGCGTCCCGCCTGGCCTGATCACGCAGTTCATCATTCAGGCGCGCCAGTTCGGCGGTCCGTTCCGCCACCCGGGCTTCCAGATCACGGTTGCTGGCTTCCAGTGCCTCGCGCCGGTGGATCAGCGTAGCGGCCATGCTGCGCAGCGCAGCCCCCAGATGGACCACTTCGCGCGTGCTGCCCGGTATCGCGAGGTCGGCAGACTCGTCACCCTTTTCGATGCGCCGGGCCTGCAGCGCCAGGTATTCCAGCGGCTGGCTCAGGCGGCCGGCAGCCCACCAGGCCAGCAGGCACAGCGTGCCACCGGCCAGCAGCGAAAACAGCAGCACCGCGCGCCGCAGTTCGGCCACGTCGGCGGTCAGCGTATCCAGCGGCTGGCGCACCACCACCTGCCAGCCCAGAGGTGCCTCCGGAACGACTTCGCGCACCGGCGCCAGCGCGGTGACGTAGTCAGTCTGGCTGCCCCAGCGATCGATCACGAAACGCCGGGCCTGCAGGCGCTCGGCCAGCGGCAGCGTCAGCGCATCGCGCTCCGGGTGGATCACCCGACCCTGTCGGTTCACGATGAGGAATTCCAGCCCCAGCTTTTCGGCCTCACGCGGTTTGAGCACCTGCAGCACCTCGCCCGCCCAGCGCCAGTGAGCATGCGCGCCGAGCACGCCGCGCAGGCGGCCGGAATCGTCGTACACCGGCACCGAAAAATCGATGAAGCGGATGGGCGCACCATCCGGCTCGGGCTTGAGCAGCCGGCTCAGCAGCAGCGCGTCATGCACGTCACCCAGATGCGGGCCCTTGCGTCCGCCGGTGTACCAGGGCCGTTGCGACACGTCGGCCCCCATCAGCAGGCCGGCGGTGGAGGCGCGCACGACGCCGTCCACATCGGACAGTCCTATCCAGGAATAGGCGGGGTAGGATTTCTGCAGCCGCTCAAGGCTGGGCTGGAATTCGACGCTGTCCAGCGGCGCCTGCCGGAACAGCGGTGTGCGCGACAGCAGCTCCACCTCGCGTCGGCGCTCGTTCAGGTTTTCGGCGATCACCGCAGCCACCGCGACCGCCTGTTCGTGCAGCGCTTCGCCGCGGTCGTCCAGCAGACGCTGGGCGTACACGTGATTGATGTACAGATAGGCCGGCAGGCCGATGAGCAGGCCCAGCCCGCCGCACAGCAGCACCAGGCGGGTTCGGAAGCTCTCCGGCATCAGCTTCATGGCGCTCCAGGGTCTGCAACAAGGATGGCGCACGATACGCGAAACCGGCAATGCCCGCCAAACCTGCCCCCGGGGGTGGCACACTGCCAGCCCCGCCGCATGATCTTGTTACGGACTTCCGCATGACCACGCATCTCGACTCGCTGAAACAGCACTCCACCGTGGTCGCCGACACCGGCGACATCGAATCCATTGCGCGGCTGAAGCCGCAGGACGCGACCACCAATCCGTCGCTGCTGCTGAAGTCGGCGCAGGACGCTCGCTACCGGCCGCTGCTCGATGGTGCGCTGGCGCAGGCGAAGGCGGCCGGCGAAGATCTGTCCGGCGCGATCGACCGGCTGTTCGTCGCCTTTGGCTGCGAAATCCTGAAACACGTACCCGGCCGGGTGTCGACCGAAGTCGATCCGCGCCTGAGCTTCGACACCGAAGCCAGCATCGCCAAGGCACGCCACCTGATCGCGCTGTACGAAGCAGCCGGCATTTCGCGCAGCCGCGTACTGATCAAGCTGGCCACCACCTGGGAAGGTGTGCGTGCAGCGGAGAAGCTGGAGCGCGACGGCATCCACTGCAATCTCACGCTGCTGTTCGGCATGGCCCAGGCCATCGCCTGTGCCGACGCCGGCGTCACACTGATTTCGCCCTTCGTCGGGCGCATCTACGACTGGTACTGCGCGCAGCAGAAGGTGGCCGACATTCCGCTGGAACAGGACCCGGGGGTCGCTTCGGTCACCCGCATATATAACTACTACAAGCAGCACGGCTATCACACCGAAGTGATGGGCGCGAGCTTCCGCAAGGTGGGTCAGGTCGAGGCGCTCGCCGGCTGCGACCTGCTCACCATCGCCCCCGATCTGCTGGACCAGATGGCTGCCCTGCCCGGCGAACTGGAGCGCCAGCTCGACCCGACCCGCACCACGCCGGCCGAACGCGTCACGCTGGACGAGCGGGCCTACCGCTGGCTGCACAACGAGGACGCGATGGCGGTCGAAAAGCTGTCGGACGGCATACGCCGCTTCGACGTCGATGCGCGCAAGCTCGATGCCTTCGTTGCCGGCCTGATGCGATGAGCGAACCGTCACCGGCCGACGAGCCGGACACACCCTGCGTCGCCATCTGCAGCACGCTGTTCGACGAGGTGTGCCGCGGCTGCGGCCGCACCGTCATGGAAGTGGCGAACTGGGTATTCATGACGCCGGACGAGAAGCGCGCCGTGTGGACGCGCATACGCGCCGAAGGATACCCGCGGCGTGACATCCACGGCCTGACCGACCGGCCGGAGCGCCAATAGGCGCTCCGTACCGGCGCCTCAGGTGTGCACGTTCAGGAAGGCTTCGTTCAGTTTGCGGTCGTGATAGAAGATCGCCCGCCCGAGGTCTTCCACCTTCCACGTGATCACCGGCTTGTCCGGGTAATGGATGTAGCCGCCGGCGAACACCTCGTTGCGGTTGCCTGACGGATCAAAAAAGTAAATGGTGGCGCCGCGCGTGATGCCGTGCCGGGTCGGGCCGATGTCCAGCGACACGTCCTTGCGCGAAATGATGTCCGCCGCGCGCAGCACGTCATTCCAGGTATCCAGGATGAAGGAGCAGTGGTGGAAGCGCCCCTTCTCCGGATTGCGGATGAAGGCGATGTCGTGCGGCTTGGTCGAACAGGTGAGAAAAGCACCGACCAGCACGTCACCGGCCATCACCTGTTCCGCCATCTTGAAGCCGAGCACTTCGGTGAACAGCTTCACCGTGCCATCGACGTCATCGCCGTACAGCAGGCAGTGGTCGAAACGGGTCGGCTGCATGCCGATCAGACCGTCCGGCCACGGGTCCGGATTCACGTCCGGCAGTCCGTTGCCCACCTTGTCCTTGGTCGCGAACAGTTCGATCGCGTGCCCGGTCGGCACCGTGAAGCGGAAGCGCCGGCCGGTGTGCATATGCTCGCCCGCCGCCACCCACTGCAGGTCGCTCGCCAGGCGGCTGCCTTCAATCTCCGCCGCCAGACGGTCCAGCGTCGCTTCGCTGTCCACGCGGAAGCCCATGTAGTCCATGCCCGGCGCCTCCGCCGCACGCAGCACCACGCTGTGGTGGTCGTGTTCGTCCCAGGCCTTGAAATACACCCGACCCTGGGCATCCCGCCCGGTCTCGATCAGGCCCAGCACCTGCCCGTAATGCTTTACCGCGGCATCCAGGTCGGTCACGCGTAGCGCGACATGACCCGGGCGCAGCACGCCCGTCATCGGCATTTCTCCATCCTCCATCTGTTGTCATGGCCCGGCTCGTGTCCGGGCAGCAAGGCTTTGCAATCGCCGTACCAGCCAGAAGCTGCATGGCAAGCCCCTGTTTATTCGAAGATTCAATAAAAATCTCGACATTTTTCACCAGTGATTTCATGATTTGGCGAAACCGCACCCACCGCCACCTGCGGCATTTCCGGCATACCGACGACTGGATTCCGCCATGCCCCGTCCTTCCCACGGCCCGCTGACCGCCATCACCGACGCCATCGACGACCGCACGCTGGCGAAGAACGTGCACTTCGCGCCGGACAGCGGCCACATCCTGCTGTTCGACCAGCGCATGCTGCTGATGCACGGCTTTTCGGTGGCCGCGCTGAGGCACGAACTGGTGGAGCGGCTCGGGCTGGACCGCACGCGCGAACTGTTCACCCGCATGGGCTACCAGCAGGGCGTGGCCGACGCGCGCTGCCTGCGCGAAGCCGAAGGCGGCGACACCGACGACACGCTCAAGCGCACGCTGGCGCTGGGCCCGCGGCTGCGCGAAATCGAAGGATTCGTGCGCAACCAGGCGGTCGAACGCATGCAGTTCAGCACCGACAGCGGCGAGTTCTGGGGCGACTACTACTGGCAGGCCTCGTGGGAGGCAGAAGCCCATCTGAAGCATTTCGGCGTCAGCGGCTCGCCGGCCTGCTGGATGATGACCGGCTATGCCAACGGCTTCACCACCACGCTGATGGGGCGCCCCATCCTGTGGCGTGAACTGGAATGCGTGGCCATGGGCCACGCCCGCTGCCGGGTGATCGGCCGGCCGCTGGAAGAATGCGAAGACAGCGCGGACGACCTCGCCTTCCTGCAGATCGAGGACTTCGTATCGGCGCCGCGCGGCCGCAGTTCGGCCGGCGCCGCTGCGGCGCCCGCAGCTCCGGCCGGCCTGCCAGACCTGGTCGGTGCCTCCGCCGGCTTCAATTCGGTCGCCCATCTGCTGCGCCGGGTAGCCCCGACCGACGCCACCGTGCTGTTCACCGGCGAAAGCGGTGTCGGCAAGGAGCGCTTTTCGAAAACCCTGCACGCCATCGGCCCGCGCGCGAACGGGCCCTTCATCGGCGTGAATTGCGCCGCCATCCCGGCCGAGCTGGTCGAAGCGGAGCTGTTCGGCGTCGAGCGCGGCGCCTTCACCGGCGCGCATGCGTCACGGCCGGGCAAGTTCGAGCGCGCGCACGGCGGCACGCTTTTCCTCGACGAAATCAGCAGCCTGCCGATGCCGGCCCAGGGCAAGCTGCTGCGGGTGCTGCAGGAGGGCGAGGTCGAGCGGGTCGGCGACACCCGGGTGCGGCCGGTGGATGTACGCATCGTCGCCGCCGCCAACCGCGACCTGCGCGCCGAAGTCGCGGCCGGCCGCTTCCGCGAGGATCTGTTCTTCCGGCTCAATGTGTTCCCGATCGAGATTCCGCCGCTGCGCGAGCGGCGCGAGGACATCGCGCTGATGGTGAACGTGTTCGTCGAGCGCTACGCGAAGCGCTTCGGCAAGCGCATCGCCGGCCTCACCCAGCGCGCCGCCGAAGCGCTGTGGGCCTACGACTGGCCGGGCAATGTGCGTGAGCTGGAGAACATCGTCGAGCGCGCGGTCATCCTGGCCGACGACGGCGGCAACCTCGACGTGCAGCATCTGTTTTCCGGCGGCGAACGGCTCACCCAGCCGATGTTCAACCTGTCGGCCGGTGGCCGGCTCACCCGCGAAGCCACCGAGCCCGCGCCGGGCGAACGCCCGCAGGACGGCCTCGACCGCCTGATCGCCTCGCTGGTCGATGCCGGCCTCGGATTCGAAGAACTGGAACAGCGCCTGCTCGACCACGCAATGACCCGCACCGGCGGCAACCTGTCTGCCGCCGCCCGGCTGCTGGGGCTGAGGCGGGGGCAGTTCGAATACCGCACGAAGAAGCGCACCGGCAGCTGAGCGCCGTTTTTTGGCGCAGGGCCTCGTTCAGGTCGCTGTCTTCCGGGCACTGCGATTGCGGCCTGGATTCAGACGACCGCGCCGGACACCCGCCGCATCGCGGCGAGGGCGCCGCTCCCACCCGAATCTGCGCTGGCTGTCGCCCGTGTCGTGGGAGCGGCGCCTCGCCGCGATGCGGCCTCGGATCAGGCATCGCCCCTGTTCCAGAGCGCCCGGCACCGGGGCGCGGAACAGCATCAGGACAAGCGGGCCTCCAGACCTTCGACCCTGTAGCCCGCGGCACGCCAGCCGTCGATACCGCCACGCAGCGGGCGCGCGTGCTTCAGGCCGGCGGCGTGCAGTTTCAGCGCGGCGCGCACTGCCGACACATCGTTCGGGCAGGCGCAGTACACGATGAGCGGCAGGTCGCGCGGCAGCCGGTGCAGCTGGCTGGCGATCTGTTCAAGTTCGATGTGCAGCGCACCCGGTATGCGCACCGGCTCGGCTTCGGTGATCAGGCCGGAGCGCACATCGACCACGGTGACCGCGTCACCGCGGTCCAGCATGGCCAGCAGGTCTTCCGGCGCCACCCGCTCCGACTGCAGCTGGCGCAGCGCGCGCCGGCGGTCCAGCCAGCGCCAGCCGATGTAGAGCGCGAGCAGCACGGCGACCAGTGCCGCGGCATAGATCCCCATTTCGGCCAGCGCGTCGAGCACCGCGTCGATCTGGGCCGCGAAAAGCAGACCCAGCAACAGCGCCGCGCCGGCCCACAGCACCGCGCCGGCGGTGTTGAACAGCATGAAGGCGGAGGGCTTCATGCCGAGCGCACCGGCCAGCGGCGGCGCCAGCGTGGACAGCCCAGGCACGAACTTGGCGATCACCAGCGTGGCGATGCCGTAGCGGGTGAAGGTGGATTCGCTCTGCCGCACGCAGGTGTCCGGCGACAGCGAAATGCGGCACAGCAGCCGCAGCACGCGGTGACCGTGCAGGCGGCCGGCGACATACCAGGCGGCGTCGCCCAGCGCCGAGGCGGCCACCGCAACCGCGAGCGCCAGCACGCCGTACAGCGGATCGTCCGCCACCCGGGCGCCCGCCAGCATGACCAGCGGCACCGCCGGGATCGGCAGGCCCAGCTGTTCCGCCAGCACCACCGCAAAAAGAAGCCACAGCCCGTACTGGGCCAGCAATTCGGTCACCCTGATCTCCGGAATCGATGCGGCCGTCACGATGACACGGATTCGTGACGGCCGGAAAGTCGTTCCGGACAGATGAGGGCGGCGGGCGGGATTTCCAACGGAGCGACGCGGGCGCACGGAGCTGACCGCTGCCGTCGGCCCGCTCACCGCCGCATCACGGGCAGGGGGCGTTCCAGTGCCCGCCGGCGCAGGCATGTATCCCGGGCTCCCGCCCCTGCACGCGAGGACGATTCAGACGAACCACGTCAGCCGACCGCGCGCAGACCGCTGCTGCGTTCGGCGTCGATCAGCTTCTTCAGCAGCCGGCGCACCCGC
Organism: Methyloversatilis universalis EHg5; assembly: GCF_000378945.1. Lineage (GTDB taxonomy): Bacteria > Pseudomonadota > Gammaproteobacteria > Burkholderiales > Rhodocyclaceae > Methyloversatilis > Methyloversatilis universalis_A. Next base: position 3,531,283 of record NZ_KB900539.1, read on the forward strand.
ACCGCGGCGATGTCGTTGCTCATCAGCACCGGGCTCAGCGAGAAGAAATCGGTGGTGCCCATTTCGTCCTGCGTGGCCTGGATGACCGGACCGTCCTCGTTCTCGAAGGCGGCGTGCATGGCGCGTATCTTCATCGCGTTGTACTCGGCGTTCTCGACATCGTGATTGCGCCGGGTGGCGAAGTAGTAATGGGTGGTCGTCGCCGACTCCGGCGTGCAGGTATGCAGGTCGTACTGCCCGGTGCAGTGGTCCAGCGTCAGCGGGCCGTCATCCTGTACCGCCGCCACCGTGAGCTGGATGTTGGCCGGCGGCGTCCAGGTGATGTCGAAGAAGTGGCGGGCCGGCGCAGCCGGGTCCGGCAGGAAGTTCGCGAAGATGAGCATGGCCGGCTGCTGGCTCCACTCCCAGCGGGCGTTCACGCTGGCGGCGCCCTCCTGCACCGCCGGCACCAGCGGCGACAGCTGGCCGCGGGTGCTGATGATTTCGCTGTGCACATGGTCGATGTGGCTCAGATCCATCACGTTGTCGATGATGAGCTCGTAGTTCACGTCCATGCGCATGTAGGTGTGCGCCAGCGCGTTCGGATGGCCGTCGTCCAGCGGGCCGAAGTCCGGCAGCTTCCCCGGGTCGGCCAGCGCGGCGTCGCCCATCCAGATCCACACGAAGCCGTACTTCTCCAGCAGCGGAAAGCTGCGCACCTTGGCCGCCTTCGGAATCAGGCCGTTGCCGTGCGGGTTGTGCGTACAGGCGCCGCTGCAGTCGAAGCGCAGCGCGTGGTAGGCGCACACCACGTCGTCGCCGATGCGCTTGCCCAGGTGCAGCGGCGCGAAGCGGTGCGGGCAGCGGTCGTGCAGCGCCACCGGCGTGCCGTCGGCCTTGCGGTAGATGAGCACCGAGGTGTCGAGAATGCGGCGGTGGAACAGGCCCTCCGCCGGCACCTCGCCCGCAAGCGCCGCGACATACCAGCAGTCGGTCAGGAACTCGACCTTCCTTTCGACCTTCTTTTCGACCGTCTTTTCCAGCACATGGGTATTCATTCTTCTGTCTCCTCCGTCTTGTCGTGATGCGCCCGGCGGACACCGGGCACCTGGGTGCGTCCGCTGGCTCCGATCAGAGATCGAGCACCAGCAGCGCGGATTTCGAGCGCGAACAGCAGGGCGTGAAACAGCCGCCTGCACCGTGTTCGGCCTCGGTGAAAAAGCAGTCGCGGTGGTCCGGCTCGCCGTCGAGCACGCGCACCGCACAGCTGCCGCAGATGCCCTGTTCGCAGGACAGCGCCACGTCGACGCCATGGGCGGCCAGCGCCGCCGCCACGGTCTGGCCGGCGGCGACCTCCACCGTGCCGCCGCTGCGTGCGAGCCGCACGCTGAAGGCCTCGTCGCCGCTGCGCGCCGAGGCGCCCCCGGAAAAGGATTCGGAATGGATGTTCGCGTCGGCCCAGCCGGCAGCGCGCGCACTGTCGATCACGTGCGCCATGAAGCCGGATGGCCCGCACACGTAGAGGTGGGTATCCGGCGACGGCGTGGCGAGCACCGCGGCGGTGTCCAGCTTCTGCCGCGGGTCGCCGTCATCGAAGTGCAGGCGCACCCGGTCGGCCCAGGGCGCGTCGCGCAGACGGTCGATGAAAGCGGTGCGCGCCGGCGTGCGGCTGCAGTAATGCAGCGTGAAATCGGCCCGGCCGTGTGCCAGCTGCTGCGCCATCGCCAGCATGGGCGTGATACCGATGCCGCCGGCGAACAGCAGCGTGCGGCGCGCCGGCTGCAGCGCGAACAGGTTGCGCGGTGCGCCGATGCGCAGCTGCATGCCGGCGCGTACGTCCTCGTGCGCGCTGCGCGAGCCGCCGCGACCGCCAGCCTCCTTCAGCACGCCCAGTTCGTAGCGCGTGACCTGCGCCGGGTCGCCGAGCAGCGAGTACTGACGCACCGCGCCGTTCGGCAGCTCGAGGTCGATGTGGGCGCCGGCGTTCCAGGCCGGCAGCGGCGTGCCAGCAGGCGACTCCAGCACGATATGAACGATGTCGTCGGCGACCCGCACATGGCGGGTCACGACGACCGGCAGGTCGGGGGCGCTCATCGTGCAACGCCTTGCGCCATGGCCTGCACGTTCTGCGTGCTGGCCCGGTTGCAGCAGTGATTCATGTGTCCTCCGGATGTTCTTGTGATGCGCGAACTCGGATCGCGCTGCATCCGGTTTTGCAATCACCGTGCCATCCGCCACCCGAAGGACAAGCATCTGATCGGAAAGCGTTTTCCGCACCCGCAGCCGGCGGATGTCGCTCTGCGCACAAGGGTTTCGGCATTTGACGCGACGGCGCTTTCTTCAAATGCGGAAATCGTCAGCGGGCGTGTTCGCGAAGACGGTAGGCCGAAAAAAAGAGCCCCGGCACGGGGGGTATCCGTGTCGGGGCGTGTCCCGGCGAACCGGGAACGAGGAGTGCTGCTCACATCACCGTTGGCGTCACGCGGACACGCGTGACCGGGGCGGGCTTCAGTTGCCGCCGCGCATGTTCTGCACCTGGAACAGGTTGGCCGGGCTCAGCTTGGGATCGACCTTGCCCTTGAACTGGCCGGTCGTGCAGTGCTTGGCCTGCACGTCGACCATCGAGAAGGAATCGTCGAGCGCGACACCGGTGCCCTTGTTGATCGGCAGGTGGAAGTCCGGGTGCGCCTTGCCGATGGTCCAGCTCTTCCACAGCTCGCCCTTGCGGTCGTAGACCAGCGTGCGCGACGCGCCATAGACCTGGGCATCGAAATGCATCACGCGCTTGCTCACCGGGTGGGCCGGATTGACCGCCACCGCTTCGACGATGTGCACCTTGCGCAACTGCCAGGTGATGTCGGGGAAGCACTCGCCCTGGCCGGTGAAGCTCACGTACTTGTAGCCGTCCTCTTCCTTGAATTCGTCCGACAGCTTCATGTCGTTGTGCTTGTAGTAGGGCATCAGCAGGTTCTTCGTGCCGATGAACTTCCACTGCATGTCCGACACCCGGCTTTCATAGCCTTCGAAGTCCTCGATCATCAGGTCGGAGCCGAGGAAGGAATCGGTCACCTGCCCCGCCGCCAGGCGGCGTACCCGGCGCTGGAAGCCGAGGTAGAGGTAGGCATCGTCGAACTTGGTGTCGTCCTCGTACTTCTGGATCAGCAGCTGCGTGTTCTTCAGATCCTGCGGCTCCAGCACCTGGGCGTAGATGGCGCGATAGAGGTTGGCCGCATTCGGCGTCACCTCGGGCGTCGGCGCGTGGTCGGTGCGGTGCTTGAAGTTCAGGAAGAAGAAGTTGAACTTCAGCGTCCGCTCAAGCTGGCCGGTCGTCATGTTGCGGTACTTCCAGTAGAACGGATGGATGGCGGCGTTGTCGCCCCAGTTCGCGCCGTACTTGAAGTTCCACGCCACCTTCTCGCCAGCACGCGGATCGGAGGTGCTGGGTTCTTCCGGGAAGGGGCGACCGCCGGCAAAGCCTTCGATCTCGCCGGTCTTCGCGCCCAGCTTGGTCTTGTTCAGGTTCTTGCGGGTGGCCTCGACATAGCCCTTGGGGTTGGGGAAGCTCAGCGTTTCGCCGACCTTGATCTGGTACCAGCCGTTCTTGATCACCATGTACATGCCGGCGTCCAGCGCGTCCTTGAACTGGTCGACGTTGTCCTTGCTGATGACGGTGCCCACGCTCAGGCCCGGAAAGGTCGGGAAGCCCTTCTTGTACGGCTCGAAGGCGGTGTCGACATCGGCTTCGCTGGCAGCGAAGGCCTGGGTGCACAGTCCGGCTGCGAGCAGACCGGCGGCGAGTAGCTTGTTCATTGCGTGCGTCTCCTGTGAAGCCGGGGCGGGCCGCCCCGGCTGTGCGGTTGAAGGTCAGAACTTGTAGCGGAGGGTTGCGAAGATTTCGTCCTCGGCCCAGGCAGCGCCGATCGGGCCGGCACGGAAGCGGCCCAGCGGTTCCAGCCCGCCCAGACCGCGCGAGAAGGCCTGCGCAGCGTTGCCCGGATAGTTCGGGCCGGCGGTGAAGGGCGGCCACGGGTTGCAGGCACGGCAGTCATCGAACTTGTAGCGGTCGTTGTTGCTGCCGAACTTCACGTTGGCGCCCACCGTGAACTTCAGGTTGTCGCTGAGTAACCATTCCACCTGCGGCGCCGCCACCGTCGACTGCGCGCGGAAGTCGTGCGCGAAGATGATCTGCGGGCTGAGCCGGTCGTTGTTCAGGAAGGCCTTGATCAGCAGCGTGCCGATCACGTTGTCTTCCCAGTCCGGAATGCCCACCTTGCCGAGCGGGCCGTCACGCAGCGTGTGATCGAAGATGTGCTGATAGAACAGCTGGCCGGAAATGAGCGTGGTGCGGCGCGGGTTGATGAAGGGGATGAAGGTCGGCCGGTCGATGCCGATCACCGCGCGGAACACGTCGTTCGACGAATACAGCTCGGGCTTGGCGGTGTTCGCGAACTCTTCGCCGTTGGTATAGGCCGCCTCGATGCGCACCGCCGCGTTCGCCGCTTCCCATTCGAAGTCCATCGAACCGCCGATCAGGTTCACCCGCGGGAAGTACATGTCGAACGAGATCAGGTAGGGCCAGTAATCGCGGAACTCGCCGTTGAAGCCATTGAAGGCGCGCTTGGCGCCGCGCAGGCTGGGCAGCTGCGAACGGTAGGTCAGCGCGTTCAGCGAGAAGGACAGGCCGTCCTGGGTCACGCCTTCGTATTTCACGCCGAGCTGGGTGTTCTTCAGCTTCCAGCCGGGCAGGTTCACCTCGTTCAGGCCGATCTGGCCGGGACCGAAGTCAGTGGCCAGAAAGGTGCCGGGCGCCACGTTGGCGAAGTTGGCCACGGTGCTGCCGTTGTCCCACAGGTTCTTCATGCCGCGGAAGAAGCAGCCCGCGTCGAGGATGACGTTGGGCGAGCCGCACTGGCCGAGGTTGTTGGCGCGGAACTGGTCGAAGTTCCACACCACCTGCAGGTTGCGCTCCTGCATGGACTCGCTGCCGCCCATGCGGTACTCGGCCTGCACCATCCACATCGGAATGCGGATGTCCTCCAGCTCGTCGTAGATGTTGTTGCGCGAGTAATCGACCGGGTTGATCACGTCGAGCACCCGGAACAGGTCGGTACGGCCCCACACCACCTGCTGCTTGCCGATCTTGACGAACACCGAACGCTGGTCGTCCAGCGCGAAGGTCTTCTTCACATAGGCTTCGCGGATGAAGTCGAGACGCGAATTGAATTCGGGCGATTCCAGTTCCGAGCGCTTCAGGTCGCCGTAGCCGCCGAAGTCGGTACACCCGCGCTTGTCGTAGTCGCAGGGCCGCACCGGCACACCGAAGGCCATGCCGCCCTCGACATCGTGCCAGCGGTCGCCGAGCACACGCAGACCGTCGTTCGGATTGGCCACCGTGCTGAAGCCGAACACGTTCCCCGGCGGGCCGGACGCGTTGTTGATCGGGCCGCCGCCATGCGGACTGGCTATCGTGCCGCCCGGCGTGGTCGAGTCGAGCGTGATGGCGCCGCCCGCCTCCTTGCCGAACTGGTCATCGTTGATGCGGTAAGCACCGTCGAAGGTGCCGCGCAGCACGCCGTGGAACTCCCAGCCATTGGACAGCGGACGGTCCGCCTCGACCTGCACCGTGTTGCGGAACTTGGACAGCCCGACCGTGCGACCGGTGTTGTCCTTGCCGCGGAAGCGGGTGTCGTTCTCGTAATAGACATCCACCTTCCACTTGTCGGCACCGCTGCCCAGGTCGGGCAGGTTGTCCTGCGCCGTCGCGCCCAGCGACATCAGGGCGCACAGCGCGCCGCCGAGGCCTATGCGGGCCGACAGGCGGCTTCTTTTCTTGTGTGTATCCACCTTCTTCCTCCTCCGTTATGTGCTGCTTGTCTGTCCTGCCAGGGCACTGCAAAACCTCTTTGCCATGACCGTGGGCGGTGGCAGACCGCCCGGTCAGATCGGTTCGAACGGGTATCAGGCGGCGGCGCGGGCGATTTCGCGCGGCGCGTCGTCCTCTTCCAGAACGCCGTCCTCGTCGTAGTGGGTGGCGACCACGAAGTGCGGGCGGAACACCACGCACCAGGCCGGCACGATGAGCATCGCGGCCAGCGCATTGACGATGAGCATGAAGGACAGCAGGACAGCAGCATCCGACTGGAAGCGCAGGTCGGACATGAAGATCCACATGACGACGCCGGCGATCAGCGTCGCGGCGGTGAAGGACACCGCGTAGCCGGTGGTGGCGACCGCATTGATCACCGCGCGGTGGATGTTGCGGGTGACCGCCATCTCCTCGCGGATGCGGTCCATGAAATACACCGCGTAGTCGATGCCGACGCCGACGCCCACCGCGATCACCGGCACCGTATTCACGCTGATGCCGATGTTGGCCCAGCCCATGTAGGCATAGGTCATGACGGTGGCGAACAGCATGGGCAGCACCATCAGCCAGCCGGCGTGCAGCGACTGGTAGTAGGCCATCACCAGGAAGAAGGCCAGCAGCATCACCGCCGGAATGATGATCATGTGGTCGGTATGCAGCGCCTGGTTGGCCGCCGCGGTGACGCCGATGATGCCGCCGCCCAGTTCGATCTTCAGGCCGGGCACTTCGGCCTCGATGCGCTTCTTGCCCTCTTCGGCGAGCGCGACCACGCGGTTGATGGTGTCCGCCTGGTGGTCCTTGTAGAAGAACACCATGTTGGCTTCGTTCTCGTCCGGGCTGACGTACTCCTTCAGCGCGCCGGGAATCGGGCTGGACGCCATGTAGGCGAACATCAGGCCGCCCACTTCGTCGGCGTTGTCCGGCAATTGCGCCCAGCGCGGATCGTCGTTGTGGGTGAGCTGGTTCACCACCCGCACCACACCCGGCAGCGCGCGTGCGCCGCCCAGCGTCGGGTCGGACAGCATGTGGGCCTGGAAGCGCTCGATCGCCTGCAGCACTTCCGGCCGCTTGATGCCGCCCTTGTCCTCGGTACGGGCGACCACGTGCAGCTCTTCAGAGCCCGGGAACAGGGTGTTGATCGCCGCGGTGGAGAGGTTGTAGTCGTGGTCGCGGTTGAGCAGCGGGCTGCCCGGCTCGGATTCGCCGAGCTGCACGTGGGCGACGTACCAGCTGCCCACCACCACGCAGGCGAGCGACGCGAACAGGATGGCGCGCGCGCCGCCGTCGGTGCCGCCGGTACGCGCCATCGCATTGCCGAGGAAATTGCGCACGCCTTCGTTGGCGTTCTCCATCGTCTTCGGCTGCGGCAGCACGGTCAGGGCCAGCGGCACCATGAAGTGCACCGTGAAGATGACCGAGAAGCCCCAGAAGCCGGCAGCCAGACCCAGCTTGTAGTTGAAGGGCGCAGCACCGAGCACCAGCACCGCGATACCCACCGCATCGACGATGATGGCGAGCGACCCAGGGCGGAACAGCGCGTCCAGCGCATTGCGTGCCGCCTGCTTGCCATTCTTCACGATGGCCAGTTCTTCGTAGTAGCGCACCACCAGCTGCACACCGTGCGAGGTGGCCCGGGCAGCGATCAGGAAGGGGATGGGCAGCGACAGCGGTTCGAGGTTGATGCCGGCCAGCGCCATGAAGCCCAGGCCCCAGATCGACGACAGCGCGATGCCCAGCAGCGGCAGCGCGATGCCGTACAGGCGGCGGAAGTACACGATGAGCAGCGTGGCCAGCAGCGCCAGCGTCCACGCCAGGATCTGCACAATCTGGTCGAGATAGGTGTAGACCCAGCCGGTCAGCACCGGATTGCCGGTCACGTGCACCTTGTGGCCGTCACGCGCCAGCGTTTCGCGTACCTTCTGCAGCGCGGCGAAGGTGGCCACGTAGTCGAGATCGCTCTCGTTCAGCTGTGCCTTGATCAGCGCCGCCTTGAAGTCAGGCGACACCATCAGACCGTACAGATTGGGGTTGGCGATCACGTCGCGCTGCATCTGCGCGAGTTCGTCCGCCGAGTAGGTCTTCGCCGGGTCGTAGTAGGGCTGCGACACGAAGCTGCCCTCCGGCGACAGGAATACCTTGCGCGCGGTGCGGTGGGTCAGCGAAGCCACCAGGTTGTGGTTCACGCTGGGCAGGTTGTCGATGCCCTGTGTCGCCTCGTTCACCAGCTTCAGCGTGTCGTTGTTGAAGATGGTGCCCTGCTCCACCTCGATCGCCATCACGATCATGTTGGCGCCGCCGAAGTTCTCCTTGATCCGGTTGTAGGTCTGGATATACGGATGCTGCTGCGGCAGCAGGTCGGAGAAATCGGAATAGATGCGCAGCTTGGGCAGCGCGGCGGCAAAGGCCAGCGTGACCAGGAAAATCATGCTGAGCACAATCTTCGGGTTGGCGAAGATCCACCCTTCCGCCTTGTGCAGCGTGTGGGTGATGGACTTGCGGATCGGGGCGATCATTGGGCTGCTCCGGGTTTGGACGCGCCGCCGTCGGTCACGGCACGCAGCAGGCCACCGGGCCCGCCGATCAGAAGGGTGTTGTTCGCGGCAACCGAGACGCCCGCGGCCAGCGGTACCGGTCGCGCGTCCGGATAGGCCACCGCGACCCACTCGTCGCCCTGCAGCCTGACCACGGCACCACCGGCGCCTACCGCATGCGGTGAGCCGGCGTGCATGAAAATGCGGTACAGCGGCGCACCGGCGCGATTCACCTGCGCCTGCCAGGTGAGACCGCCGTCGGTGGTATGCACCAGCTGGCCGGCCAGACCGCTGACCCAGCCTTCGGTGGCCGACACGAACAGCGCCGCGTAGGGATAGAACTCGGCGGGCAGCGCGCCACGCTTCGTCCACGTGTGGCCGCCGTCGGTGGTGACCACCACGGTGCCGAATTCACCGGTCGCGAAGCCGTTCTGCTCATCGACCATCTGCAGCGTGGTGATCTGCAGATCCTCCTGCAGGTCGGTCCTGACCCAGCTCTTGCCCTGGTCATCGCTGCGCACGATGAGCGCGCCGCTGCCGGCCACCCACCAGCGGCCCTGGCGGTCGCAATGCACGGCCAGCGCGGTGTGCGGTGCCTCCAGTGGCTGGGCGGTCCAGGCGGACAGCTGGGCGTCGGCCGTCCATAACTTCCGGTAGAAATCGATGGCGATGAAGCGGCCGTCCGGGCACACGTCGATGCCGGTGATGGACGACGGGCCGGCCAGCGTTTCGCGTCGCCAGCTCTGGCCGCCGTCGGCCGACACCAGCACCGCACCGCTGCGGGTGCCGGCCGCGACCACGTCACCGTGGGCCGCCAGTGCCTGGATGCTGTCGTAGCGCTGCAGCGGCTTCTGTGCCTCGGCGCGCGCGGCGCTCAGGTCGGGCGCCTGGGTGCAGCCGGCGGACAGTGAGGCAAGCGCGGCACACACGGCCAGCGCCCTGAATCCGTAATGGTTCATGTGTTTCTCCTCCTTGCCCGGCTCTGCGGCCGGGTCATCGTTCGGGTAGGGTGTTGAGGCTGCGGTGGCTAGCGGCCGAGGTCCTTGGCGCTGACGCCGCCGATGCCCCAATGCGAACTGGGTACCTCGACGATCATCACGCGCACCGTTTCACGCGGCGCGCCGACCGCCTCGACCAGCGCCTGGGTCACCTTTTCGATGACGGCGCGTTTCTGGTCTTCGGTGCGGCCTTCGATCATGTTGATCTGTGCGAATGGCATCGTTCATGTCTCCAGGGAAAGCGACCGGCGGTCAGATGAAGCGCACGCTGGTCGAACCCAGCGACTGGATGCGCAGGCTCACGCTGTCGCCGGCCGCGACCGCGACCGCCTCGGTGATGCCGCCGGACAGGATGAGCGTGCCGGCCGGGATCTCTTCGCCACGCCGGCCCAGCATGTTGGCCAGCATGGCGATCGCCGCGGCCGGGTGGCCGAGCACTGCTGCACCGGCGCCGAGCGCCACCGGCTGGCCGTTCTTCTCCAGCACCACGCCCAGCGTGCGCAGGTCCAGCCCCTCGACCGGGGTGGCGGTGCCGCCGACCACGAAGCGCGACGACGAGCAGTTGTCAGCCACCACGCTCTTCAGGTCGAACTTGAAATCGCGGTAGCGCGAATCGATGATCTCGATCGCCGGAACCACGAAGTCGGTGGCGGCGAGCACCGCGGCGATGTGGCAGCCCGGGCCCCGCAGCGGCGCCTTGGTGACGAAGGCGATCTCCGGCTCGACTTTGGGGTGGATGAGCTTCTTCGTGTCGATGTCGCCGCCGTCGGCGACCGCGAAGTCATCGACCAGGAAGCCGAACACCGGGTCTTCGACGCCCATCTGCTTCATCTTGGCGCGTGAGGTGAGCCCCGCCTTCAGGCCGACGATGCGTGCGCCGCGCGCCAGCTTGCGGGCGCGTATCGCGTCCTGCACCGCATAGGCGTCCTCCCAGTCCATGTCCGGGTGGTCGTCGGTGATCTTGGTGGTGTCGCGCGCTTCCAGCTCGCAGTTTTCGAGGCGCTCGGCAAGCAGCGCGATGGTGATGCGGTCGAGGCTCATCGTTCAGCCCTCCGCCGCCGCGGTCGCCCGCTCGCGCGCCATCGTGATCGCAGTGTCCTCGATCATGTCCTCCTGCCCGCCCACCATGCCGCGGCGGCCCAGTTCCATCAGGATGTCGCGCGGCGCGATGCCGTACTTGGCGCCGGCGCGCTTGGCGAACAGCAGGAAGGAGGAATAGACGCCGGCGTAGCCCAGCGTCAGCGAATCGCGGTCGATGCGCACCAGATGCTCCATCATCGGCAGCACCAGGTCTTCGGCCACGTCCATGATGCGGTACAGGTCGACACCGGTCTCGATGCCCATGCGGTTGGCCACCGCGACGAACACTTCCAGCGGCGTGTTGCCGGCGCCTGCACCCAGACCATTGGTCGAACCGTCGATGCGGGTGGCACCGGCCTCGATCGCCGCCAGCGAATTCGACACGCCCATCGACATGTTGTGATGGCCGTGGAAGCCGATTTCGGTTTCAGGCTTCAATGCCTGGCGCACCGCGCTGACGCGCGCCGTCACGTCGTCCGGCAGCATGTAGCCGGCGGAGTCGGTCACATAGACGCAGTTGGCGCCGTAGCTTTCCATCAGCCTGGCCTGCGCGACCAGCTTTTCCGGCTCGATCATGTGGGCCATCATCAGGAAGCCCACGGTGTCCATGCCGAGCTTGCGCGCCAGACCAATGTGCTGTTCCGACACGTCGGCTTCGGTGCAGTGGGTGGCCACCCGTATCGTGTGCACGCCCAGTTCGTGCGCCATGCGCAGGTGATCGACGGTGCCGATGCCCGGCAGCAGCAGCGCCGAAACCTTGGTGTTCTTCATCGCCGGAATGACGGTGGAGAGGTACTCCTCGTCGCTGTGCAGCGGGAAGCCGTAGTTCACCGAGGCGCCTCCGAGGCCATCGCCGTGCGTCACCTCGATCAGCGGCATGCCCGCCTCGTCGAGGCCGCGCGCCACCGCCAGCATCTGGTCCAGCGTGATCTGGTGGCGCTTCGGATGCATGCCGTCGCGCAGCGTGTTGTCGTGCAGCGTGACCTTCTTGCCCTTGAGATTCATGGTCGTGTCCTTTGCGCTCAAGCGGGAACCGGCTCAAGCGAGAGCGAGCCATTGAGGATTTCTTCGGCGAACATCTCGGCCGTGCGCGCGGCGGCGGCGGTCATGATGTCGAGATTGCCGGCGTACTTCGGCAGGTAGTCGCCGAGGCCAGCGACTTCCATGAAGATGGACACGCGGTGGGTGTCCATGTCGATCACCGGGCCATTGACCAGGCGATAGCCCGGCACATAGGCCTGCACCTGGCGGATCATGTCGTGCACCGATTCCTCGATCTCGGCTGCGCGCGGCGCCGATTCGGTGATGCAGTGGATGGTGTCGCGCATGATCAGCGGCGGCTCGGCCGGGTTGATCACGATGATGGCCTTGCCCTTCGCCGCACCGCCGACGCGCTCGATGGCGCCCGAGGTGGTGCGGGTGAATTCGTCGATGTTCTTGCGCGTGCCGGGGCCGACCGAGCGGCTGGACACGGTGGCGACAATCTCGCCATAGCTCACCGGCTGCACGCGCGACACCGCGGCCACCATCGGGATGGTGGCCTGGCCACCGCAGGTGACCATGTTCACGTTCATTTCGCGCTTGCCGACGTGTTCCTTCAGGTTCACCGGCGGCACGCAGAAGGGGCCGATGGCGGCCGGCGTGAGGTCGATCATCATCACGCCCAGCGCATTGAGCTTGCGCGAGTTCTCGGCATGCACATAGGCGCTGGTAGCGTCGAAGGCAATCTGTATGCCATCGGCTTTCACGTGCGGCAGCAGGCCATCGACGCCGTCGCTGGTGGTCTTGATGCCCATGTCGCGGGCGCGCGCCAGACCTTCGGACGCCGGGTCGATGCCCACCATCCACACCGGCTCCAGCACCGGGCTGCGCTTCAGCTTGTAGAGCAGGTCGGTGCCGATATTGCCCGGCCCGATCAGTGCACACTTGATCTTGTTCATGCGGTCTCCGTGGAGTCTCGAGTTCGGTGGGGCGGTCAGACGAAGCGCACCGAGCAGCCGCCGAGGCCGCCGATGGCGATGCGCAGGCTGTCGCCCGCCTTGACCGGAATGAGTGCGGCGAGCGAACCGGACAGGATCACTTCGCCCGCCTTGAGCGGAATGCCGAGCCGGCCCAGCGTGTTGGCCAGCCAGACCACGGCATTGACCGGGTGGCCGAGGGCGGCGGCACCGGCGCCGGTGCCGACGATGTCGCCATTCAGCTCCAGCACCATGCCGCACAGGCCGAGGTCCAGATTGCGCGGCGACACCGCGCGGTCGCCGAGCACGAACACGCCGCAGGAGGCGTTGTCGGCCACCGTGTCCTGGATGCGGATCTTCCAGTCGGTGATGCGCGAATCGACGATTTCGAAGCAGGGCATCACGCACTCGGTGGCGCGCAGCACGTCGGCGCCGGTGACGCCCGGGCCCATGATGTCGTGCTTGAGGATGAAGGCGATCTCGCCCTCGGCGCGCGGCTGGATCAGCGAGTTCGCGGCGATCGACTCGCCCTCGTTGTAGATCATGCCGTCGAGCAGGTAGCCGAAGTCCGGCTGGTGCACGTTCAGCATGTTCTGCACGACTTTCGAGGTGACGCCGATCTTCTTGCCGACGATGCGCTCGCCGGCGTCGAGCCGGCGCGCAATCATGCGCTGCTGGATGTGATAGGCATCCTCGATCGTGATGTCCGGCTCGCGGCTGGTCAGCGGCGCCACGGTTTCGCGGGTGGTGAGCGCGGCGTACAGCTCGTCGCCGTAGCGCTGGATCTTGTCGGCTTGCATCATGTCCGGGGCCTGTTCAATTGGGTTCAGAGAGGAAGTCGCCAACGAGACGCGCAAAGCGGGCCGCGTGCTCGATCTGCGTCCAGTGGCCGCACTTGCCGTACACGTGCAGTTGGGCATTCGGTATCCACTGGGCCAGCATGAGCGAGGTATCGAGCGGGATGACCAGGTCTTCGCGGCCGTGGATCACCAGCGTTTCGTGCGGCAGCGCCTTGATGTCCTCGACATTGCTGGCCATGGCGTCTACCCAGCGCTGGCGCGGTGCCGGGAACATCGACGCGAAGGACTCCTGGAAGCCCGGGCGGATGGTGGCTTCGTAGCGCAGCCTGGCCAGATCGTCGTTCACCAGCGAACGGTCGTAGGCGAACAGGTCGAGCAGGCCGCGCATGGTTTCGATCGACGGCGTGTAGCCCCACACCGCATCGAGCGCCGGCGTGATGTCGAAGCGCACACCGACGCTGCCCATCAGCACCAGGCGGCGGATGCGCTGCGGGTGACGGATGGCGACCTGGAGCGCCAGACCGCCGCCGAAGCTGTTGCCGACCAGATCCGCCTGTTCGATGCCGAGCGCATCCAGCATGCCGACGGCCTGAGCGACCCAGGTGTCCATGTCGTACCGGAGGTCGGGGCGGCGCTCGGTGTAGCCGAAGCCGGCCATGTCCGGCGCGATCACGCGTGCGCGTTCGGCCAGTGAAGGCATGACCAGCCGCCAGTTCGCCCAGGCGCTGACACCAGGGCCGGAGCCGTGCAGCATCAGCACCGGAAAGCCGCTGCCCAGGTCGTGATAGTTGGTCCTGATGCCGGCGGCGACGATGCTGCGGGCGACTTCGGGGTTGAGCTGTGCATTCATGTCGTCGGTCCTCACAGCTTCACGCACACGTTCTTCAGCTCGGTGTAGAACTCGAGCGAATGCACGCCGCCTTCGCGGCCGATACCCGACTGCTTGGCACCGCCGAAGGGTGTGCGCAGGTCGCGCAGGAACCAGGCGTTCACCCACACCAGACCGGTGTCGAGTGCGGCAGCGACGCGGTGGCCGCGCGTGATGTCGGTGGTCCACACCGAGGCGGCGAGGCCGTAGTGGGTGTCGTTGGCCATGCGGATCGCATCCTCTTCGCGATCGAAGGGCGCGATGTGGCAGCAGGGGCCGAAGATTTCCTCGCGCACGACGGCGGCGGTTTCCGGCAGACCGGTCCAGATCGTCGGTTGCACCCAGGCGCCGTCGGCCAGTTCGCCCGGCATGTCCGGTACGCCGCCGCCGGTGACGACGGTGGCGCCCTCTTCCACCGCGCGGCGGTAGTAGGACAGCACCTTCTGTCTGTGCTCGGCAGAGATCAGCGGCCCCATGCCGGTGGCGTCGTCCTCCGGCCGGCCCAGCTTCATCGCTTCGGCGCCGGCCTTCATCGCCTGCACGAAGCGCTCGAAGATGGGCCGTTCGACATAGACGCGCTCGGTGCCCAGGCAGACCTGGCCGCAGTTGTCGAAGGCGGAGCGCAGCGTGCCGGCGATGGCGGCATCGAAGTCGCAGTCGGCGAACACGATGGCCGGGTTCTTGCCCCCCATTTCCAGCGACACCGGCCGTGCGCCGCCGGCGGCCGCCTTCATGATGGCTTCGCCGGTGCGGGTTTCGCCGGTGAAGGTGATGGCATTGACGCCCGGGTGGGTGGTCAGGAATTCGCCGGCCGAGTCGGGACCGAAGCCATGCACCACGTTGTAGACGCCGGCCGGCACGCCGACCGCGTTCATCACCTCACCGAGCAGGGTCGCGGTCTGCGGCGTCTCTTCCGACGGTTTCACCACGACGGTGTTGCCGCAGGCCAGCGCCGGGCCCACCTTCCAGGTCATCAGCAGCAGCGGCAGGTTCCACGGACACACCACGCCGACCACGCCGACCGGCTTGCGCAGCGCGTAATTGATCGCGCCGCGACCGTCCGGCGTCGCCATCTCGAAGAACTCGCCCGGCACGTTCTTGACCACGTCGGCGAAGATCTTGAAGTTGGCGGCACCGCGCGGAATGTCGAGGTGACTGGCCAGGCTGACCGGCTTGCCGGTGTCGGCCACTTCGGCGGCGACGAAGTCGTCGAAGCGGCGGTTGATTTCATTGGCGACCGCGTACAGCAGTTCGGTGCGCTCGGTCACCGTCATGCGGCCCCAGGGGCCTTCGAGCGCGGCACGCGCTGCGGCGACCGCGGCATTTACCTCGTCGCGCCCGGCTTCGCTGACCGAGGCGATGACGCGGTTGTCCAGCGGCGAACGCTTGTCGAAGCGGCGGCCTTCGCGGCCGGCGACGAACTCGCCGTTGATGAAGTGGCTGATCTGTTTCATCGATCTCTTTCGTGTGGGAGCGGCGCGTCAGCGCGCCGAGGTCAAATCGAGCGCAGCGAGCGCTGCGCGAGCGCAGTCCTCGTCCTGCGCCTCGGAACCGCCGGAAATGCCGATGCCGCCGATGCGTTCGCCGGCCACCACCAGCGGCAGGCCGCCGCCGAACATGACCATGCGCGGGCGCAGCGGCAGCCCTTGGCGGACGGCATCGGAATGGGATGACAGGGCGACCGCCCAGTCGCCGGTCGGCAGACCGAAGCTGGCGGCGGTGTAGGCCTTGTCGATCGCGATATCGACCGAGTGCAGCGGCGCGCCCGGCATGCGGAGGAAGGACACCAGCTGTCCGGCGCGATCGACCACGGCCGCATTGACGCAGGCGCCGACCGACTGCGCGTGCGCCACAGCCGCCTGCACCGCTGCCGATGCCGCCCTCCAGCCCACCGTCGATTGCCGTGCTGCCACGTCCATGTCGTCTCCTCCGTGGGGCTGCTGTATCGCGGCCTCTCACTCAATCGATATTCGATGGACTTAACGATATAAAACGATTATCTCGACGTCAACGTTTTTTCTCGAGATTTTTGGCTTTTCATGGAGAAAGTTCGGCACTAGAATGCATGCATGCCCGCTCAACCCGTGGGGGCATTCAGGGAAACATCAAATGGATCAGTTGATTACCGGCGAATTTCAGGCCAACGGCGAGGCCTACGAGCCGAAAACCCTGGTCGATGGCGCCTACCGGCAGCTGCGGCGCGACATCATCGAAGGCCGTCACGCCCCCGGTGCCAAGCTGCGGGTCGAACATCTGAAGGACGCCTACGAGGTGGGTGCCGGCACGCTGCGCGAGGCGCTGGCGCTGCTGGTGAGCGATTCGCTGGTGGTGGCGCAGGGCCAGCGCGGCTTTCGCGTGGCGCCGATTTCGCTGGCCGATCTCGAGGACATCACGCGCACCCGCGTCATGCTGGAAAGCGAAGCGCTGCGACAGAGCATCGAGAACGGCGACGAAGCGTGGGAAGGCAATCTGGTGAGCGCCTTCCACCTGCTCACCCGGGCCGAGGAGAAGCTGGCCGGCGATCTGGATGGCAGCGTGAACGAGTGGGAAGACAGAAACCGGGGGTTCCACGAAACGCTGATCGGCGCCTGCAACTCGCGCTGGATTCGCCACTTCCTGGCCATCCTTTACCGGCAGTCCGAGCGCTACCGGCGCATCTCGGTGCTGAACCGGCCGGTGCCGCAGGACGTGCACGAAGAGCACGAGCAGATTTTCAAGGCCACGATCGCGCGCGATGCCGACGAAGCCTGCCGTCTGCTGTCGGGCCACATCTGGCGGGCCTTCCACACGGTGTCCGCTGTCCCCGAGTTTGCACAGGAATCGGCGAGCCGCAAGGTGGCGAACGGAAGCTGAGGTCAGGCGCAGCCGCACCTCGACCGCCCGGCCGCGACCGGGGCCGCTCCGACAGGACATGCACGCCTTGTCGGTGGCACGTGCAAGCCTCCGGTGGAAGCGAGCTTGCTCGCGATCTCGGCCGCAATCGACGCACGCGGCGTGCAGCGGCCCTGCCGCGAGCAAGCGCGCCCACAGGATCTCGCCTCGTCAGCCCTTCTGCGCCACCTCCTGCTTCAGCGCCTCGACGCTGCGCGCCATCTTTCCCACCACCTTCAGCTTCAGATCGCTGGTCGGATAGATGCGGCAGGCGAGCACGCACTGTCGGCGCTCGTCCTCCTCGCTGATCGCGCTGCGGCTCATCACGCCGGCGGTATAGGTGCCGGACAGCACCTCCACCTTGCACACGCCGCAGCCGCCCTGGCGGCAGCCGACCGGAATGCCGCGGCCGCCCAGCGCCTCCATGCCGCGCAGCGCGTTCTGCGTTTCCGCACACAGATACTCGCGGCCGATGCCGTCGAGCACGATGCTGTACGACCGCCCCATGGTCAGATCTTCCTGAACAGCGGGCTGCGCACCTGCTGTGCGTCGGCCGCCGAGAAAAACTTCTCGGTGTGGATGTCGCGCTCGAACAGCCGGCCCTGCATCAGCGCATTGATGCAGGCGTCGATCATGACCGGCGGTCCGCACAGATAGGCCTGGTGGCCGCGGAAATCCTCGCGGAAGTGGGCCAGTGCCGCCTCGTGCGCGAAACCGCGGAAGCCGTCCCAGTCGCTGCCGGCCGGCTCGTCGGACAGCGCCGGCACATAACTGAAAGCCGGATGCGCCGCCGCCAGCGCGACGAAGTCATCGTGGTAGTACAGCTCGGCGCGATTGCGCGCGCCGTACACCAGCGTGATCGGCTGCGCATAGTCCCTGGCCAGCAGATCGAGAATCATCGACCGTGGGCTGGACAGCCCGGAGCCGCCGGCCATGAAGATGAGCGGCCGGGCCGCGGACTCGCGCACGAAGAAGCGGCCGTAGGGACCGGACAGCTTCACCCGGTCTCCCGCCTTCAGCGACTCGTGTATCCAGGTGGTGCCGCGGCCGCCGGGCACGATGCGGATGTTCAGCTCGACTTCGTTGCCATTCGACGGTGCGTTTGCGAGCGAGAACGCGCGCGACATGCCGGGCTCGGCGCCGATGTCGAGGTTGATGTACTGACCGGCCTGGAAGTCGAGCGGCCGGTCCAGCTCGACGAACAGGCCCTTTATCGTCGGCGTCAGCTGTTCGATGCGGGTCACCGTGCCGTGGAAATCTTCGACCGGAATATTGCGCGCGTCAGGCTCCTCGTCGATGTCCGCCTTGATGGTCACGTCGCTCTGCAGCCGCGCGCAGCAGGCCAGGGTCTTGCCCTCGTCGCGCTCGAAATCCATCAGCGCAAAGTCGGACGCCTCACCGTGGTCCACCTCACCGTCCACCACCTGCACCTTGCAGGTGGCGCACAGGCCGTGGCAGCAGGCGTGCGGCAGCCAGATGCCCGCCCGCAGACAGGCATCCAGCACCGTCTGGTCGTCCTCGACCTCCAGCGTCTGGCCGAGCGGTTCTATGGTCAGCGCGTAGCTCATATCAGTTTCTCCAATGCGCCGCGCCGCGCGCCGGGCCGCCCCACCGGATGGAGCAGGGGTTTCGGCAAGCACCGCTCGCCGCCTGCACGACCGGTCGGGTGCGCACACCCGACCGTGGTCGGCGCAGCCCCCACGGCGGGGGTGAGGCAGGGGGTGCGCGACGCATGCGTCGCGCCTGCCGAACGGGTCGGCTGTGCAAAGCCGACCCTGCGCGAACAAAGTGAGCGTGGGAGCCTCATTTCAACTGCACGATCCCTGGATGCCGGTCAGGCCGGGCGTGCGGAAGCGCAGCACGTCCTTGTGGCCCAGACCGTTCTCGGCCAGCGTGCGGTTGAAGTGCGGCGTCCACGGCTGGCCGGACTTCAGCCACTCGACCTTCGACCAGTCGACCCGGGCCCAGTCCGGGTGATAGCCGTAGGCACCGGGCAGCACCTTCTCGACGATGTCGCCGAAGCGCAGGGTCGGCGGGAAGGGAAAGGTCAGCGGCGCGCAGAACATCAGGTGGTCGTCCCAGCCGATGTACAGCAGCTGGTTGCCGTGGAAGTTCTCGACGCCGTCGCGCGGCGTGCCTGCATATTCCTTCACTGCAGCGACTTGCATGTTCTTGTCCCCCCTCAGTCGTTGCGCTTGGCCATGCCGCGCCATGCTTCGAAATTGCGCTGGTCTTCCGAGCCCTCGAAGTCGCCGTTGTCGCGCCCCGCGTTCAGCCGGTAGTGCTCCAGCACCGCCGCCAGCGGGTCGAAGCCCGGCGCGGTCGGGTCGCTGCCTTCGGGGAAGCAGTTGCCCTGGTAGATCTGATGCACCGGCAGCCAGGCCTGGACGTACTTCTCCGGCTCGTTGTCGAAGATGTGCTGGCAGTGGTCGGAACAGAAGTGGTACTTGCTGCCCTTGTAGTCACGCTCGCGATAGCAGATCTTCGTCGGGTCACCGGGCTCGGTGAACAGCATCGGGATCTGGCAGGTCTGGCACAGCATGGGCAGCGTCTTGTTGTAGAAGCGGTTGCCCTTCTGCTGCTGCTCGCGCCAGAACTCGAAGCGCGGCCGGTAGTGCTGGTCGAAGGTGTCCGGGTACTTCTGCGACAGCCACTTCATCTCGTCCTCGTCCGGCATCCAGGTGTGGAAGTCGGTGGCCGCGCTGTAGTTGTAGAAAGCGGCCCACACCTGGTGCGACAGGTGATCCTTCTCCTGCCTGATCTGTTCGCAGCAGTCCGGCATCCGGATGCCGTAGCGGGCGAGGTCCTTGAAGAGCGCGCCGCCGTTCTCCTCGAAATAGATCTCCCAGGCTTCCTTCCAGCTCATGACGCGCTTGGGCAGCATGTAGTCCATCATCATCGCGACGATGGACAGCAGGCGCACGCCACGCCAGGTCCACTTGTCGATCCAGCGCTGCACGATGGGCAGGTTGGCCGGGTCCTGTTCGAGGATGAACTTGATGCACTCCAGCCCCAGCGTCATGTGGCGCGCCTCGTCGGACTGCGCCGAGAAGCCGAAGGTCATGGTGCCCATGTCGCCGTTGTAGGCCGCGCCGGACACGAAGGGCACGAACAGCAGATTGGTCAGCACGTACTCGAACGAGAAGCCGACCGACACGATGAATTCGAACGGCCCGGCGGTGATCGCGTCGTCGAAGAAGCTCTTCGGTACCGACAGGTACCAGACGCGGTCGTACATGTGCGGCGCGTCGTGGAAACCGTTGTAGTACTTGTTGTAGTTCGACAGCGAGTGGATCTGCGTCTGCGCGTGGCGCATCTCGTCGATCGCCTGCATCATGCAGGCCACCCGCGCGCCCGGGCCCGGGAAGGCGCGGCCGGCGTGGGCGAAGCCGCGGTGCGCCATGTATTCCAGCGGTGTGACCGCGGTCAGGAAGATCTTGATCGCGTTCAGGTAGCGCGCATCGGTGACGCCGAGGTGGCCGTTGCTCTGGCTGTAGGCATCGATGATGGCGTAGAGCTTGCGCTCCTTCTCCGCCTGGTATTTCCAGTAGGCGTCCATGGTCAGCCGGAAAGGGTCTTCCCACTTGTCCCAGTCGTGGATCTTGATGCCTTCGTAGTCGGCGTACGGGTACACCTTCTCCTTCGGCTGATAGCTGGTGTCCCACGCGAGATCACGGGTCATCAGCGTGTAGCGTTCCTTCAGACCCAGCTTCTTCTTCGGTACCTGCATGTCCATCTGCTTTTCTCCTCAATGACGGAGCGGGTGCGGCCTCTGCGGTGGGCCGTCCGTGTCCCGCGTTCTCCCTCGGGTATGACTCAGTCGTTCCAGTGCAGCGTGAATTCGTCGTCGCTTTCGTCGATATGGCCGGACAGCGATATCAGGTGGGTGTGCAGCTCCTGCAGGTCGAACTCGCGGCCGATGCGCTCGGAGATCGATTCCCGCTTCACGGTGAGGCGCCCTTCGGCATCGATCTTCACCATGGCGGGCGATTCGACCGGCAGCGCGTGCGGGTTGTCGGCCAGGATGGATTCGATGATCGGACGCGTGTCGTCGTTGGTCTGCAGCGCGATGAATACCTTGGACATGGCGCGCCCCTCAGGCCGGCACGCCGCACTTGGCGACGCGGGCAGCGAACTGGGTGGCGAGATCGTCCAGCGCCGCGCCGGCGCGTTCGCCCAGCGCGCGCTGTGCGAGCGGGGTCAGGGCGTCCAGCGCACGGCTCTGCCAGGCGGCGATCCAGCCCCGCACGAGTGCGGCGTTCTCCGGCGATTCGGCACAGGCGGTCTTGATCTGCGCATCGACCCACTTGGCGGTTTCGGCATACCACTCGGTCATGAACTGGGTCAGCATGGCGACCGCGGTGCCGCCGCGCAGCGAAAGCGCGTCCTCGACCAGGGTCTTGTAGAACAGCGGATACACCAGGCCGTCGAGCACGAGGTTCTGCGCGATGAACAGTTCGAACCAGTCCTGCACCACCAGGCTGTCCTCGACCACACGGCGCAGGCCCTGCCAGTCGGCGGCGTACAGCCAGTGTTCCTTCGCGGTGGCCAGCGCGCCGGGGTCGCCGAGCAGCAGGCCGATGCGGGTCAGGTACTGGGCGATGGCCAGGTTGTCCATCGCGTGGAACATGCAGGGCTGGGTGATGGCGGTGCCGTAGCCGTAGGCGCAGACCGAGGCGTTGTTCATGTTGGCGCCCCAGGCCACGTGACGCAGCGGCAGCAGCAGGTCGAGCGCGAGCTGGCGCACGTCTTCCGGCAGCAGCGCGCCGAGGTTGCGCGATTCGACGAAGTCGAAATTCGATTCGGCGGTGTCCTGCTGGCGGGCGCGCGCCAGCGTCCAGGCGCCGTAGTAGTACTGGCGCGGATCCTTGAACGCGTACCAGTCCTGCATCTTCAGCGCGGTACGGGCGGCATCGAAGATTTCGTGGTCCGGGTCCCAGGTCGGGCGATAGTGGAAGTTGGCGGTCGGCTGCAGGTCGAAGGTGCCTTCCTGATAGCGCGATGCCGGCTTGTCGCCGAAGCGGCGCTCGATGTGGCCGTAGGTCTGTCGCTGCGGCTTGATTGATACGGTACGCAGATCGATCTGCATGCCAGTCTCCTCGGATGTGTTCTATTGACGCCCGTGGTCGCGCTCAGCGCGCGCCGCGGTTCAGCACTTCGTTCAGTCGTGCGCCCACTGCCGGAGGCTGTCCGGCCCCGCCATCAAGCAGCACCACGTCCTGCGCCGCGCAGAACTCGTCGAAGGCAGCACGGGTGAGCATCATTTCGGCGAACAGCTCCGGCTCGCCGAGCGCGAAATCGAACTCGACGAAGCCGTCCTCGCGCTCGGCGGTGATGCGCACGTACTTGCGGAAAGGATCGAATGCAGACGCCATGTCCGCCTCAGGTGTGGACGTTCAGGAAGGCTTCGTTCAGCTTGCGGTCGTGATAGAAGATCGCCCGCCCGAGGTCTTCCACCGTCCAGTTGATCGTGGGCTTGTCCGGGTAGTAGATGTAGCCGCCGGAGAACACCTCGTTGCGGTTGCCCGACGGGTCGAAGAAGTAGATCGTCGCGCCGCGCGTGATGCCGTGCCGCGTCGGCCCGATATCCAGCGACACGTCGTGCTTCGAGATCAGGTCGGCCGCGCGCAGCACGTCGTTCCAGGTATCGAGGATGAAGGAGCAGTGGTGGAAGCGACCCTTCTCCGGATTGCGGATGAAGGCGATGTCGTGCGGCTTGGTCGAGCAGGTCAGGAACACGCCCACCATCACGTCACCGGCCATCACCTGTTCCGCGATGGTGAAGCCCAGCACCTCGGTAAACAGCTTCACCACCCCATCGACGTCGTCGCCGTACAGCAGGCAGTGGTCGAAGCGGGTCGGCTGCATGCCCACCAGACCGTCCGGCCACGGGTCCGGATTCACGTCCGGCAGTCCGTTGCCCACCTTGTCCTTGGTCGCGAACAGTTCAATCGCGTGCCCGGTCGGCACCGTGAAGCGGAAGCGCCGGCCGGTGTGCAGGTGCTCGCCCGCCGGCACCCACTGCAGATCGCTCGCCAGACGGCTGCCTTCAACCTCCGCCGCCAGACGGTCCAGCGTCGCTTCGCTGTCCACACGGAAGCCCATGTAGTCCATGCCCGGCGCCTCCGCCGCACGCAGCACCACGCTGTGGTGGTCGTGTTCGTCCCAGGCCTTGAAATACACCCGACCCTGGGCATCCCGCCCGGTCTCGATCAGGCCCAGTACCTGCCCGTAATGCTTTACCGCGGCATCCAGGTCGGTCACGCGTAGCGCGACATGACCCGGGCGCAGCACGCCCGTCATCGGCATTTCTCCGTCCTCCTTTGTTGTGTGGTGCGTGCTGCGGCGCACCAGCGGTTCGGAAAGGCAGAAAGCAGGAGAGCGCTTGCCGAAACACCGGATGCAGCCGTCAGCCGCACCCTCTCCTATCCAAGAAGCGTGCCATACTCGATAATCGATAAAAATCTCGATATTTGGTGGTTTTGGGTGGGCGAGAGTACAGTCCTCCCGTCCACTGCTTGATGAGTTGATGAAGCACCCGAAGAGGTGTTCACCAACTGATGAACGCGTCAGGCGGAAGAAGACCGGCCACTCGGGTCACCCGGCACCACGGAAGAAGCCGGACCGGCTCGCAGGAGGTCGAACAAGCGCTGCAGCGCAACATCGGCACGCCGGCCCGGCGTGACCGGCACCGGTCTGGAGGAGGCACGGGCAATGGGTACAATCAAATACCCGCACAACAGCGATCTGCGTCGGCTGGTCAGATTCTCGGCCGACGACGGACTGATCTGGCTGGCGGAAAACCGCATGCTGCTGATGCATTGCGTCGCCATGTCGGCGCTGCGCGCGCAGCTCATCAGGTCGGTCGGGCCGGAATCGGCGCGCCGCATCCTGACCCGCATGGGCTACGAATCCGGCATGCGCGACGCCGAACTGGCGCGCACGATACGGCCGGACCAGAACCCGATCGAATCCTTCTTCGTCGGCCCACAGCTGCACATGCTGGAAGGCAGCGTGCAGGTGACGCCGGTGCACATCCATATCGATGTGCGCAGCGGCGAATTCGATGGCGAATTCCTGTGGGAACACTCGTGGGAAGCCGAATTCCACCTGCGCGAATTCGGTCAGGCCGCCGATCCGGTGTGCTGGATGCAGATCGGCTACGCCTCGGGCTACACCTCGGCCTTCATGGGCCGCATGGTGCTGTACAAGGAAACCGAGTGCGCCTGCTGCGGCGCCAACCACTGCCGCATCGTCGGCAAACCGGTCGAGGAATGGGAGGACGGCGAACAGTACGCCCGCTATTTCGAGCCGGAGAACCGCATCGCCCACCTGCCCTCTGCCGCCTGGGCCGGTGTCGCCCAGCGCGACGACAAGGTCGATGCGCCGACCCCGCCCGACCTGATCGGCAGTTCGGCCAGCTTCCGCCGCGCCTACGAATTGATGCTGCGCGCCGCCGGCACCACGGTGACCGTGCTGCTGCTGGGCGAGACCGGCGTCGGCAAGGAACGCTTCGCCCGCGTGCTGCACCAGATGAGTCCGCGCAAGGACGCGCCTTTCGTCGCGGTCAATTGCGCCGCCATCCCGAACGACCTGATCGAATCCGAACTGTTCGGCGTCGAGAAGGGCGCCTTCACCGGCGCCCACGCCTCACGCGCCGGCAAGTTCGAGCGCGCCGAGGGCGGCACGCTGTTCCTCGACGAGATCGGCGAAATGCCGCTGGCCGCGCAGGCCAAGCTGCTGCGCGCGCTGCAGGAAGGCGAGATCGAACGCCTGGGCGACGAACGCACGCGCAAGGTGAATGTGCGCGTGGTGGCCGCCACCAACGTCGATCTGGCGCAGGCGGTGAAGGAAGGCCGCTTCCGGCCCGACCTCTACTACCGGGTGCATGTGTATCCGATCCACATCCCGCCGCTGCGCGACCGGCTGGCCGACCTGCGCCTGCTGGTCGATACGCTGGTGGCGAAGTTCAACCGGGCACACGGCAAGCATGTGCAGGGCGTGTCGGACAAGGGCTTCCAGGCGCTGCACGCCCACCACTGGCCGGGCAATGTGCGAGAACTGGAAAACGTGATCGAGCGCGGCGTGGTGCTGGCGCCGCAGCAGGGCTGGATCGAGGCGCACCACCTCTTCCTGTCTCTGGAAGCGGTGCTGGCACGCGAATCCGGCATTTCCGCCTGCGGCAAGCTGGAAGAAGGCTGCAGCGACACGGTGCGCGAACAGCTGGTCGAGCAGATCCTGCGCAGCGGCATTCCGCTGGAAGCACTGGAACAGCAGCTGATGAAAACCTGCGTGGACCAGGAAGGCGGCAATATCGCCCGTGCGGCACGCAGGCTCGGCATGAGCCGGCCCAAGCTGAGCTACCGGCTGCAGCGCACTGACGGTGAGGCGGCACCGGCGGACTGAAGCCCGCCGGTCAGTTCATCATCAGCCGGCGCTGAGCGCGCGACCGCCGGTGAAGGCGGCGCGTGCGCCGGCGTCGAGCTTGCCGGCTGCGCGGTTGAGGCCGCTGATCACCGCGAGCAGCGAGGCGGTGATGATGTTGCGATGCATGCCGGCGCCGAAGGTGGTGCCGGGTACGCCGTCGATCACGCATTCGACGAAGGCGATGGCGGCGGCATCGGCGCCGTGCCCGATCGCGCGTTCCTCGAAATCATGCACCCGCGCCGGCACGCCGAGCGCGTCGAGGGCGGCGGCAATCGGACCGTTGCCGCGCCCGCTCAGCGTGCGCTCGACGCCGTCGACCCGGAGCACCAGCTCGATGCCCTGTTCATCGCCCACCTCGCGCAGGTGATGCGTGACGTAGGCGAAGGGCGCGGTGGTTTCGAAGTACTGCTGCGCGAACAGCTTCCAGATGTCGGCGGCACGCACTTCCTGGCCGCTGCTGTCGGTGAGCTGCTGTACCGCGGTCGAGAACTCGACCTGAAGGCGTCGCGGCAGCGTGACACCGTATTCGCTCTCGAGCAGCCAGGTGACGCCGCCCTTGCCCGACTGGCTGTTCACCCGAATGATGGAATCGTAGGTGCGGCCGACGTCGGCCGGATCGATCGGCAGATAGGGCACTTCCCACACCGCGTCCGGCTTCTGCGCCGCGAAGCCCTTGCGGATGGCGTCCTGGTGCGAACCGGAAAAGGCGGTGAACACCAGGTCACCTGCATACGGATGGCGGGCATGCACCGGAATCTGCGTGCACTGTTCGACCGTGCGCGCGATGTCGTTGATGCGCGAGAAGTCCAGGCCCGGATCGACACCCTGGGTGTAGAGATTGAGCGCCAGCGTCACGAGGTCCACGTTGCCGGTGCGCTCGCCGTGGCCGAACAGGCAGCCCTCGATCCGGTCGGCACCCGCCATCACCGCCAGTTCGGCGGCTGCGACCGCGGTGCCACGGTCGTTATGCGGATGCACGCTGAGAACGACCGACGCGCGGTTCGCCAGATTGCGGTGCATCCACTCGATCTGGTCGGCGTAGTGATTGGGCGTGGCGATTTCGACGGTCGCCGGAAGGTTGAGGATGACCGGCCGCTCGGGCGTGCCGCCCCAGGCCTCGACCACCGCGTCGCACACCTCTTTCGCGAACTCGAGTTCGGTCGCGGTGAAGGTTTCCGGGCTGTACTGGAAGGTCCACTCGGTGTCCGGCTGCGCGTCGGTAAGGCGCTTGATGAGCAGGGTGCTGTCGACTGCGAGCTGCTTCACTTCGTCGCGGCTCATGTCGAACACGACGCGGCGGAAGGTCGGCGAGGTCGCGTTGTAGACATGCACGATGGCCCGCTTGGCGCCACGCAGCGACTCGATGGTGCGTTCGATCAGGTGCGGCCGCGCCTGGGTGAGCACCTCGATGGTCACGTCGTCCGGGATGTGACCGCCTTCGATCAGCGTGCGCACGAAGCTGAAGTCGGTGTCGGACGCCGACGGGAAGGCGACCTCGATCTGCTTGAAGCCGATGTCGACCAGCATCTTGAACATGCGCATCTTGCGCTCGCCGTTCATCGGCTCGAACAGCGCCTGGTTGCCGTCGCGCAGATCGGTCGACATCCAGATCGGCGCGCGGGTGATGCTGCGCGACGGCCATTGGCGATCGGCGAGCGGAATCGGGGTGACAGGGCGGTACTTGGTATTCGGCTGCTTCAACATGATGGGCTCCGGCAAATGGGGAAAAGACGTGGCCGGCATGCAGGGCTGTCAGGCGGCCACGGGTTTCCTGGCCTGACAACCGCTGCGCAGTCGCAGCATCGGAATGTGTTGAAACGGCTCGAACATGACGGGAATGCTCCGGAAAAACGGAATTCACCTCCCGGTCCATCGACCGGAGGCGGCTACAGCACAACAGGAGGGGGGAGTTTTATGTGCGCGC
Organism: Methyloversatilis universalis EHg5; assembly: GCF_000378945.1. GTDB lineage: Bacteria > Pseudomonadota > Gammaproteobacteria > Burkholderiales > Rhodocyclaceae > Methyloversatilis > Methyloversatilis universalis_A. The sequence goes on from NZ_KB900539.1 coordinate 3,558,585, forward strand.
GGGGCGCAGCAGCAGACCCGACGCGAGCAGCGTCGAGGAGAGGGACAGCAGTTGGGTCTGATGCGAGAGCATGGACAAGACCATAGGCAAGCCGGGAAAAGCTGTCAACCCTGAATTTCGCCGGCAAGCAGCTAGAATCGTGTTCTTCTGCCGGGCCACGGTCTGGCCCCTGCATCGAGCGGACAGCCTGCCGGCTGCCGCGCATGCCCAGGCAACGACACCCATCTTCAGAGTTCTCTGCTGCCCATCATGTCCGAACGCAACGCACCCGCCCCGGCGTCAAATTTTCTGCGCGCCGTCATCGAAAAGGATCTGGCCAACGGCACCTATGCCAGCCGCCACTGGGCGCGCAGCCCGGGCGACGCGGCCCACCATGCTGCCGGCGAACCTGACCCGGCGAAGATCCGTACCCGTTTTCCGCCGGAGCCGAACGGCTATCTGCACGTCGGTCACGCCAAGTCCATCTGCCTGAATTTCGGTCTGGCGCGCGACTACGGCGGCGTGTGCCACATGCGTTTCGACGACACCAATCCGGAAAAGGAAAGCGTCGAGTACGTCGAATCGATCAAGGACGCGGTGCAGTGGCTGGGCTTCGGCTGGGACGCCTTCGGCGCCTCGCAGCTCTATTTCGCCAGCGACTACTTCGATTTCATGTACCGCGCGGCAGAACACCTGATCACCGCCGGCCACGCCTACATCGACCAGCAGACGCCGGACGAGATGCGCGCGAACCGCGGCACGCTGACCGAACCGGGCACGAATTCGCCGTGGCGTGACCGCCCGGCGGACGAATCGCTGGCGCTGTTCCGCGAAATGCGCGACGGCAGGCACCCGGATGGCGCCATGGTGCTGCGCGCGAAGATCGACATGGCCAGCCCCAACATCAATATGCGCGATCCGGCCATTTACCGGATCAAGCACGCGCACCACCACAACACCGGCGACAAGTGGTGCATCTACCCGATGTACACCTACGCCCACCCGCTGGAAGACGCGGTCGAAGGCATCACCCACTCGATCTGCACGCTGGAGTTCGAGGACCAGCGCCCCTTCTACGACTGGGTGCTGGAGCGCCTGGCCGAAGGCGGCCTGCTGGCGCATCCGCTGCCCAAGCAGTACGAATTCGCCCGCCTGAACCTGACCTATGTGATCACCAGCAAGCGCAAGCTGATGCAGCTGGTGACCGAAAAGCACGTCAGCGGCTGGGACGACCCGCGCATGCCCACCATCGTCGGCCTGCGCCGCCGCGGCTACACCGCCGAGGCGCTGCAGCTGTTCGCCGAGCGCATCGGCGTGTCCAAGGCCGATTCGTGGATCGACTATTCGACGCTCGAAGGCGCGCTGCGTGACGACCTCGACGGCCGTGCCGCCCGCGCGATGGCGGTGCTCGATCCGCTCAGGCTCAAGCTCACCAACTGGGATGAAATATTCGGCGGCAGACAGGCCGAGCCCTGCTCCGCGCCGGTGCATCCGCACCATCCGGAACACGGCACGCGCAGCTTCAACCTGACGCGCGAAGTGTGGATAGAGCGCGAAGACTTCATGGAAGAGGCGCCCAAGGGCTACCACCGCCTGTTCCCGGGCAACAAGGCGCGTCTCAAGTACGGCTACGTAATCGAATGCACCGGCTGCGAAAAGGACGCCGACGGCCGCATCACCGCGGTGCTCGCGACCATCGTGCCGGACACCAAGAGCGGCACGCCGGGCGCCGACAGCGTCAAGGTGAAGGGCGTCATCACCTGGGTGAGCGTGGCCGAAGGCCTGTCGGCCGAGGTGCGGCTGTACGACCGGCTGTTCACTGAAGCCCACCCGGACGCGGGCGGCCGCGACTTCCTGACCGTGATGAATCCGGATTCGGTGAAATCGGTGCAGGCCTTCGTCGAGCCCGGTCTGGCATCTGCGACTGCAGACGACAAATTCCAGTTCGAGCGCCATGGCTACTTCGTCGCCGACCGGATCGATTCGGCCGCGGGGCGCCCGGTGTTCAACCGCGCGGTCACGCTGAAGGACAGCTGGGGCAAATAAGGCAGCAATATCCTTCAGCGATGTCGGCGGACTTTACAGTGCCGCCGGCACCCGCCCCGCACGCGTCCGGGAAGCACGTTGGCAAGCCGTGCCGGCATGGTGGGCACGGAGATTGCTCACGAATTTTCACAAACATCTGTTCTGCTTCCGACAGATCACGCAAATCGACCCATCAGCGAGGTGAACCCATGACACGAGTCCTGCGCAGCATTGCACTGGCATCCCTGAGCATCGCGGCGCTTACCGCGCATGCAAGCGTGGCGAACGTGATCGATCAGTCCACGCCGGACGGCGGTACCGTACTGGCGTTCTTCTCGCAGAGCGATCTGGCGCAGTCTTTCCGCCAGTTGGCCGACAACATCACCGGTGCCGGCATACAGCTCAACGGCACGGCAGCCAGCAGTCCCGCGTCGATCACGATAGAACTGTGGTCCCAGCTGCCCAACCGTGGCGGCCAGCGGCTCGCCGGCGGCGAAACGCTCGCCAACAGCGGTGACTGGGCCGACGTGTTCTGGCCCGCGCTGACCGTCACGCCGGACACCACCTATTTCCTGGTGTTCAAGTCGAGCAACAGCGCGCTCGGCGTCAGCGGGCACCTGAACAACCCCTATCCGGACGGCAACACCTTTGCCACCTCCGGCTACGGCAGCTTCCCCAATTTCGACTACGCCTTCCGGACCTATGCGCTCGCACCGGCGGTGCCGGAGCCCGCAAGCTGGGCCAGTCTGCTCGGCGGTCTGGCACTGATCGGCGGCGCGCTGGCGCGCCGTCGCTGAACCGGGCCGCACATGGCCCGGCAATCCGTTGCACTCGCACACGCCTATCGCCTGCTGAACCACGGCCCGACCGTGCTGGTCGGTGCCGCCAGCGGCGACCGGCACAACGTGATGGCCGCGGCCTGGTGCATGCCGCTCGATTTCGAGCCGCCGAAGATCGCGGTGGTGCTGGACAAGGCCACCCATACCCGTGAGCTGATCGAACAGTCGGGCGAATTCGCGATCAGCGTGCCGCCGCGCGCACTGCTCGCCGCCACGGTCGCGGTCGGCAATCGCAGCGGACGTGACGGCGACAAGTTCGGCCCGCTCGGGCTGCATCACTTCACCGGCGATCAGATCGCCGCACCGCTGATCGAAGGCTGCGTCGCCTGGCTGGAATGCCGGGTGCTCCCCGAGCCGCATAACCAGTCACGCTACGACCTGTTCATCGGCGAAGTGGTGGCCGCCTCGGCGGACGACCGGGTGTTCAGCGGCGGACGCTGGCACTTCGGTCCGGACGACGACGCGCTGCGCACGCTGCACCATGTCGCGGGTGGCGCCTTCTTCGTCACTGGCGAACCTGCCGGCGGCGACTGAACTTCGGGCGCACCCGCCAACTCCCAGCACGGTCGACCGACGACCGCCGAAGGAGCTCATGCATGCGCCCGCTTTTCGCCAGTCTGCTGTTCTGCACCAGCCTGCCGGCACTGGCCGGTGGCACGGCCAGTCAGTTCGGCTCCGCCTTCTATACCGGCCTGTCGCTGAGCGTGGTGCAGGTACGGGTCGCCAATGCGGCCGGCAAGGGGTTTTTCGGCTCCGGCGTCGTGGTTGCCGACGGCGAGGTGATCACCAACTGCCATGTGACGCGCCAGGCGGTACACATCGAAGTGGCCAAGGGCCCGCTGGTGTTTCCGGTGTTCGGCCAGAAGGTCGACATGACCAACGATCTCTGTCTGCTGCGCACCGCGGCGATGCCGCTGCGCACGGCAACGCTGCGCGACGCCGGCACGGTAAAACCGGGCGAAACGTCGTTCTATTACGGCTACTCGGGCGGAATCGAAGCCTTTTTCGCGCCCGGCCGGATTGCCACGCTGCATCCGCATGACGGCAGCGCGGTGCTCGAAACATCCAGCGGCTTCGCGCTGGGCGGCAGCGGTGGCGGACTGTTCGACGCCGATGGCCGCCTGATCGGTGTCACCACTTTTCTGTCGTCGGGCCACAGCGGTGGCTATTTCGCGATGCCGGCCGACCTCATCCATCGGCTGCGCACCCGGGCCGAAACCGCGGTCGGACCGATAGACGGTCTGGCGCTGTGGGAAGGCCCGGACGACGGCCAACCCTGGTTTCTGCGGCTGGCCAGGCTGACCGCGCGCGCCCGCTGGCAGGAAGCCGCTGCGCTCGGGCAGGCGTGGGCCAGTGCGGAGCCGTCAAATGCCGATGCCTGGCACCAGACCGGCGTCGCCCTGCTGCACGACCGGCGGCCGGAAGAGGCCTTGCCCGCGCTGCTGCGGGCGCAGCAGATCGCCCCCGACCATCCGGACGTGCTGTTCCATCTGGCGCTGGCGTACGCCCGCACCGGCGGACAGGACGCGGCACGTGAAATGCGGGATCGTCTCGCGGTGGCTGACGCCGAACGGGCCACCCGGCTTGACGAAGCGCTCGGCTGTTCGGCCTATTGCTAAAGGATTACAGCCAAAGACATACAAACCCACTAAACTCCGTCCGATACAAGAACTTACAGACGGGGTCATCGGTGAAGGTCAGCTTTGCATGCCTGCTGCTCGCATGCGTGCCCTTGCTCGCGCAGGCGGAAGAATCCGCAGAAGGACCTCGCTTCGAGGTACGCGCCTATTCGCTGTCCGGCGGCACGGTATTCAGGCCTTCAGAAGTCGATGCACTGCTCGCCCCGTACACCGGCGGCGAAATCGGTTTCAGCCAGATCGAAGCCGCGCGCACCGCGCTGCAGGCGGCCTATCACGGCCGCGGCTTCGGCGCTGCCCAGGTCAGCATTCCGGAACAGGAACTGACCGGCGGCACCGTCATCCTCGAAGTGCTCGAACCGCGCCTGACCGAAATCACGCTGCAGGGCGCGAAACACCATGACGAGGCCAATATCCGCCGCAGCCTGCCCGGCCTGGCCGACGGTGGCATGCCCAACACCACCGACGTGGCCCGCCAGCTGTCGCTGGCCAACGAAAACAGTTCGAAGCAGACCGACGTCACCTTCAAGTCCGGGCGCAAGCCGGGCGAGATCGGCGCCACGATTTCGGTGGCGGACGACAATCCGGTGCGCCGCTTCGTCACCGTAGACAACAGCGGCACGCCATCGACCGGAACCCACCGCGTCGCAGTGGGCCTGCAGCACGCGAATCTGTTCAACCGCGACCACGTCGCCACCTTCCAGTACACCACCTCGCTGGAACAGCCGTCCGACGTGACCATCTTCGGTCTGGGCTACCGCATTCCGCTGTACGAAAGCGGCAATTCGATCGACCTGGTGGCTGGCTACTCGAATGTGAATTCGGGTCAGGTGCAGGTGCTGAACTCCACCGCCAGCGTGTCCGGCGCCGGCCGCATATTCTCCGCCCGCTACAACTGGCATCTGCCGCGCGAGGGCGAACTGAGCCAGCGCATCAGCCTGGCCGCTGACTGGCGCGACTTCGACAGCAGCTTCGTGGTGGAAAACACCAATACCAGCCTGGTGCCGCGGGTGATCACCCACCCGATCAGCCTGTCCTGGTACGGCAACTGGCGCAATGATCTGCGCGAAGCCGGGCTCAACGTGAGCTTCGCCCGCAACCTGCCGGGTGGCGAGCACGGCGGCGGCACCGCCTTCAGCGCCTCCCGCGACGGCGCAAGTTCGCGCTTCTGGGTGGTGCGCACCGGTGCGTCGTGGCTGCAGCTGCTGCCGCGCGACTGGCGTGTGCGACTGCAGGCCCAGGCGCAGTACACGACCGACGAACTGGTGGCCGGCGAACAGTTCGGCATTGGCGGCGCCGATTCGGTGCGCGGCCTGCGCGAACGGGTGCTGGCCGACGACAAGGGCTGGCGTCTGAGCGCCGATCTGGAAACCTCGGCCTGGCTGCACGACACCTGGGTCATGCGCGGCGTGCTGTTTGCCGACGCGGCGCACATCTACCGGGTGCGACCGCTGGCTGCAGAAGATGTGAGCAACGGTGTCTTTTCTGCGGGCGTGGGGCTGCGCGTCAACTTTTCCACGTGGCTGGCCGGCCGGATCGACTACGCTCAACTTATTGACGGAGCAGGCAGATACGACTCCGGCAGTCACCGCGTGCACGCAAGCTTCAGTGTGAATTTCTGAAACGGATGCCGTTCCGTATGAGAACGGCAATGTTCTGTTCACACGCTTGAACACTGTCGCGGCACGCATCGACGCGCGCAACACGATGGACTTTCCTGCTGCATGGCCGGCCCCACCCGCGCGCTCCTTCCCGCGCTCGAATTGACGGACCGGCCTCGAAGAACTTGAGGCTGACATGAACAAGGGGCGCTACAGACTGGTGTATTCCGAAGAGCACGGCAGTTACGTGCCGGTGCCGGAAGAAACCAGTGCACGCAGCAAGGGTCAGGGCGGCCGCGCACTGCGCCGTCTGGTGGCTGCGATGGCCGCGGCGCTGCCCGGTCTGTCGATCGCCAACCCGACCGGCCATCAGGTCATGCAGGGCCAGGTCGGCATCCAGCAGCAGGGCGGCACGCTCAACATCACGGCCAGCGACAAGGCCATCATCCACTGGAAGCAGTTCTCCATCCAGCCGGGTGAAACCACCCGCTTCATCCAGCCGAATGCGACCGCCACCGTACTCAACCGCGTGGTCGGCCAGGACCCGTCGCAAATCCTCGGCAACCTGATCGCCAACGGCCGGGTATTCCTGATCAATCCGAACGGCGTGCTGTTCGGCGCTGGCGCCAAGGTCGATACCGCCGGTCTGGTGGCATCCACACTCAACATCAAGAACGAGGACTTCAACGCTGGACGCCTGAAGTTCGAAGCCGAGGGCGCGGCCGGCAAGATCCGCAACGAAGGTTCGCTGAAAACCACCGGCGGCCCGCTGCTGCTGATCGCCACCGACATCGAGAACACCGGCCTGATCACCGCCGAGAACGGCGACATCGTGCTGGCGGCCGGCAAAAGCGTCGAGATTGCCGATCCTCACCAGCCTGCGCTGCGCGTGCGCATCGAAGCAGGCGGCGAAGCGATCAACCTCGGTCAGCTGATCGCGAAAGGCGGCAACGCCGGCATGTTCGGCGCCGCACTGACCCAGGCCGGAAAGATTTCGGCCACCGGCGCCCAGCGCACCGCGGACGGCCGCATCGTGCTGCGCGGTACGAAGTCGGTCACGCTGACCGAAACCTCCGAAACCACGGCCCGTACTGCCGACGGCAATGGCGGCGCGATAGAGATCAGCGCGCCGGAAGTGAAGATCGAGGCGAAAGCCGTGGTCGACGCCAGTGGCATTCAGGGCGGCCGCATCGATGTCACCGCCGGGCAGCGCGCCACGGTGGACGGCACGCTGCGCGCGACCGGAAAACTGCCGGCGCCGCCGGCAGCCGCACCGGCCCCTGCCGACATCGAATTGCCGGTCACCGCCGCCGGCCCGGCACCGGCGCCCGCAGTGCAGCCAGTCGCGGATGCAGGCAAGGGTGGCCACATCCAGATCACGGCGGACACCGTGGCCATCGGCGGCAGCGCCACGCTGGACGCTTCGGGAGACACCGGCGGCGGCTCGGTGCTGGTCGGTGGCGACTGGCAGGGTGCCAACCCGCTGGTGCGTAACGCGCAGGTGAGCTGGGTAGGCAGCGGCGCCCGTCTGCTGGCCGACGCGCTGCTCGATGGCGACGGCGGCAAGGTGGTGGTGTGGGCCGACCAGGCCTCCGCCTTCCACGGCAACATCTGGGCACGTGGCGGCCGCGACGGCGGCAATGGCGGCCAGGTCGAGGTGTCCGGCAAGGTGGCGCTGCTGTATCGCGGTCGCACCGACACGTCGGCGGCGCGCGGCCGCAACGGTTCGCTGCTGCTCGATCCGCTGTCCATCGTGATCCAGGGCGGCAGCGGCGACGGCGCCAACGACGGCAACCTGAGCTACAACGGCGGCACCGCAGGCACCATCACCGCCGAATCGCTCGGTCCCACCGTGGTCTATGAGAGCGAACTCGAAGAACAGAGCAAGACCACCGACATCATCCTGCGCGCGCAGCGTTCGGTCACGGTCGGCAACGCGCAGTTCAACTACACGGCCAGCGGCAACGCGAGCGGCGAAACCGCCGGTCAGCTCACGCTGGCAACCGGCAGCAGCCTGCTGATCGAAACCCGCAATCTGGGCGCCGGCGAAGGCGGCGTGAGTGCCGGCATCGATCTGGTGACCGGCGGCTGGCACGGCGCCGGCCTGCGCATCGTGACCCAGGGCAGCGGCAGCATCACGATGCAGACCGGCTACAGCAACGGCACCCAGGTCGGCGACCAGCGCGCTGACATCGTGCTGCCGGTGCTGCAGACCGCCAGCGGCGGCATTCTTGCGCGCGCCGGCAGCACTTCCGTCATCGATCTGCGTGGCATCAGCTATCGCAGCGGCGGCACCATTTCGATGCAGGCCGGCACCGTGAGCGGCGGCACTGCCTTCAATGCGGCCGGCGGCACGGAAATCACCGGCAATTACCTGCTGAGCGGCGGCACCGTCAGCTTCGATGGCGGCAACGCCTCGATCAGCGGCCTGCTCACACTGAATGGCAACCTCGGCGGCGCGTCGGCGCTGTCGGTGGGTGGACTGCTGTGGCAGGGCGGCCAGATGCTGGCTGGCGGCCGTGTCACGCTGAACGGCGCCGGTCAGATCGACGGCTCGAACGCCTATCGCTACCTCGACCGCCGGCTCGACGTGGCCGGACAGTTCGACCTGGCCAACAGCACCGGCTACGAACTGATCGTCCGCAACGGCGGCGAATTGCACCTGAACGCCGGTGCCACGCTGTCATCGACCACTGCGGACGGCATGATACGACTGGCCGCCGGTACCGGCGGCAGTGCGCTGCTGAGCGGCGACGCCGGCAGCCGGATCGCCATCGCTGCCGGCCGCTCGCTGCAGCTGAATACCGACAGCGCAGCCGGCAGCACCATCGCCGGCCAGTTCGACACCTCGGGTGACGGCGCACTGATCGTGGCCAATGGCCGGCTGTCCACCGCGGCGGATACCACCTTCACCGGCAGCGGCATCCTGCGCCTGCTCAATGGCGGCACGCTGAGCGGCAGCCATCGGCTCACGCTGGGCAACCGATTCGAATGGCAGGGCGGCCTGCTGGACGGCAGCGGCACCACCGTGCTGTCCGGTACCGGCGTAGTGGACAACAGTTCGAGCTATCACTATCTCGCACGCACGCTGCAGGTCGACGGCACACTGACACTGGGCAACAGTTCGGGCTATCTGCTCTACATCAACGATGGCGGCCGCCTGCACCTCGGCGCCACCGGCACGCTGTCCACCGACGGCAGCGCCGCGTACATCTACATGAATGCCGGCGCCACCGGTGTCGCTCGGCTGTCTGGTGACACCGGCGCGCGCGTCGTGATCGGCGACGGCGCCCAGCTCTACCTGCGCACCGACAACACCGGCGGCAACCGGCTGTCCGGCACGCTGAACATCGGCGGCGCTGGCGTGCTGACGCTGGATTCAGGCAGCGTTTCGGTCACCGACACGGCCCTGCTCACCGGCAGCGGCACCGTACGCCTGAGCAATGGCGGTGACATCGGCGGTGCCGGAACCCTCACCCTCGCAGCCAACTTTGACTGGCGCGGCGGTTCGATGAGCAATGCGGCCGGCACCACCATCCTGGCCGGCAGCAGCTCGATCGACAACACCTCCGGCTACAAGTACATCGGCCGCCGGGTGGTGCTGACCGGCAGCCTGACCATGGGCAACAGCAGCGGCTATTACCTGCAGATCCACAACGGCGGCAATCTGCATCTGGCAGCCGGCAGCCGTCTGGCCACCTCGACCGCCAGCGGCATGATCTACCTGGCGGCCGGCACCGGCGGCGCCGCACTGTCCGCGGATGCCGGATCGGCCATCACCGCTGCCGCCGGCACCGTGCTGACCTTGCAATCCGACGGCAATGCCGGCAACACGCTGGCCGGCCGCTTCACCTTCGATGGCGCAGGCGAAGTGCGCATGCCGTCCGGCCAGTTCACCACCGCCGCTGCCACCACGTTTGCCGGCAACGGCCTGCTGCGCCTGAACGGCGCCACGCTGAACCTGCTGCACACCACCGAATTCGCGTCACCGCTGGTGTTCGAAAGCGGCATCATTGCCGGCAGCGGCAGCGTGCTGCTGTCCGGTGACAGCCGCTGGACCAGCGGCACCATGAGCGGCACCGGCACCACCACCGTGACCGGCCGACTGCAGATCGACAACAACGCCGGCTACAAATTTCTCGGCCGGCAGCTGGTGATCGACAGCCAGCTGGATTTCGGCGCCTCCACCGGTTACTACCTGCAGCTGAACACCGGCGGAAGACTTCATCTGAACGCCGGCGCCACGCTGAGCACGAACAGCAGCACCGCCGTCATCTACATGGCCGGCGGCAGTGGCGGCAACGCCACCTTCAGCGCCGACGACGGTGCGCGGGTGGCTGTCGCAAGCGGTGCCGATCTTTTCCTGCGCAGCGACGGCACCAACGGCAACCGCATCGCCGGCAACTTCGAGCTGACCGGGGCCGGAGATCTCGTGCTGGACAGCGGCATGCTGCAGACCGGTGCAGCCACCGTCATCGACGGCATCGGACGGCTGCGGCTCAGCGGCAGCGCCACGCTGAATGCCGAACATGCGCTCAGCATCAACAGCGTTTTCCGCTTCGACGGCGGCGTGCTGGGCGGCAGCGCAGCCACCACCCTTTCCGGCGCCTTCACCTGGGCCGGCGGCACCATGGCAGGCACCGGCACCACAACAATTGCCGGCAGCGGCACCGTCGATAACACCGCTGGCTACAAATTCCTGAACCGCCGGCTCACGGTGACCGGCAGCCTGATGTTCGGCAACAGCAGCGGCTACTACCTGCAGCTGAACAACGGCGGGCGACTGCACGTCGCGGCCAATGCGACGCTGGGCACCAGCAGTGCCGACGGCGTGATCTACCTGGCTTCAGGCTCCGGCGGCAGCGCACTGATCAGCGCAGACAGCGGTTCGAACATCCAGCTGGCCACCGGTACAACGCTCGTGCTGCGGGCGGACAACGCCGGCAACAATGGCATCGCCGGCAACTTCAATCTGACCGGTAACGGCACGCTGCATCTTGATTCCGGCACCCTCAGCGCGGACGCAGCAACCGCCTTCACCGGCGACGGGCGTCTGTTGCTGTCCGGCGGCGGCACGCTGGCCGGCAGCGGACTGATCACCATTGCTTCGGTGTTCGACTGGACCGGCGGCAGCATGGCCGGCACCGGTACCACCCGCCTGCTGCGCGACGTGTCGCTCAGCGGGAGCGGAGCGCGTCACCTGAACCGCACGCTGGAAATCGCCGCCGGCCGCACGCTGTCGCTCGGCGACAACGTGACGCTGCAACGCTCGACCAGCAATGGCGGTACCGGCGGCATCGTGGCGCAGGGTACGCTGCTCAAGTCTGCCGGCACCGGGACCGCCTATGTCACCTATCTCGACCTGAGCGGCAACATCGCCTCCAGCAGCGGCGTGCTGTCGATCTACGGCAACGCCGTGGGCACTTCGCTGAACGGCGTGAACGCATCGACCAGCGGCAGCGGTGCGCTGCGCCTCGATTCCGGACTGTTCACGCTCACCAACGGCCAGACCTTTACCGTGTCCGGCGGCCGTGTCGAACTGAGCGGCGCCACGCTGAGCACCAGCGGCAGCACGTCGATCACCGGCGGCGGCGTGTTCGCGCTGACCGCCGGCACGCTGAACGGCACCGGCACGCTGACCGTCACGTCCGGCTTCGACTGGACCGGCGGCACCATGTCGGGCACCGGCACCACACGGCTGGACACCTCGGTCACGCTGACCGGCAGCGGCACCCGCACCCTGGACCGGACACTGGAAATCGCGGCCGGCCGCACGCTGGATCTCGATGACAACGTGCTGATCCAGCGTTCGACCAGCAGTGGCGGCACCGGCGGCATCGTCGCCCTGGGTACGGTCCGCAAGGCAGGCGGCACCGGTACCGCCTATCTGCGCTATCTCGATCTCAGCGGCAATATTTCCGCCAACCGCGGCGTCCTGTCGATCTACGGCAACAGCGCAGGCAGCCGCATCGCCGGCGCGGTGCTGTCCAGCAACGGTGGCTCGCTGCGCGCCGACAGCGGCACGCTGCTGCTGAACGCCGGCGAATCGGCGCAGATCGCGAGCGGCACCTTCGAACTGTCGGGCGCCACGCTGACCGCCACCGGCAACAGCAGCCTGGACGGCGCCGGCACCTTCAGCTTCACCTCCGGCACGATCAACGGGCCAGGCACGCTTATCGTAAATACCGCGACGGACTGGAGCGGCGGCAACATGGCCGGCAGCGGCATCACCCGCCTTGCCGGCGCGGCGCGCATCCTCAGCGGCAGCACCCGCGGCCTCGGTCGCACGCTGGAAATCGCCGGCAGCACAGTGGCCTCCAACCTGAGCGGCGCCGTGCAGATTCAGGACGGTGCCCGCATTTCGGTGCTGTCCGGCGGCACGCTGGAACTGAACAACAGCGCGGTCTTCAGCCATCTCGGCAGCGGTCGCATCGACAACGCCGGCCTGCTGCTCAAGACCGGCAGCGACAGCGCCTCGCTGGCCATGCCGGTGGGCAACACAGGCACGCTGCGCGTCGCCGAAGGCAGCCTGAGCGCCAACGGTTTCACCACCAACGCCGGTACGCTCGATCTGCGCGCCGGCAGCATGCTTACGACCGGCAGCCTGCAGAACAACGGCGTCATCCAGGGCAGCGGCACGATCAACCTTGGCGCCGGCACGCTGACCAATGCCGGCATCGTGCGACCGGGCGACGCCAGCGGCACCGGCACGCTGACCGTCACCGGCCAGTTCGTGCAGACCGCGGGCGGCCGCATCGAGGCGGACGTGCTCGGCGCCACCGCCGCACAGCAGGACCACCTGGTGGTCAGCGGCAGCGCCCAGCTCGATGGCGCGCTGGTGCTGACGCCGGCAAACGGTCTCACCTTCGGTGCCAGCGACCGCTATACCGTGCTGTCCTGCGGCGCCGACGGCTGTCTGAGCGGCGCTTTCGCCAGCGTGAATACCGGCGGTCTGGCAGTCACGCCGACCACCTTCTCGAACGCAATCAGCTTCGCCACCGGCACCATTGCCAGTACCTGGATTTCGCAGACTTCCGGCTTCTGGGATGTCGCCGCGAACTGGGCCGGCGGTCTGATTCCGACCGCCAGCACCGACGTGGTGATCGATCAGGCGGGCGACCTCACGGTCACCGTCCGCGCCACCTCGCCAGCCAGCAACTTCACGGTCAATTCGCTGCGCTCGAACGAGAACATCGCAATCACCGGCAGCACGCTCACGCTGCGCGGCGACTCGGTGATCAACGGCCGGCTGTCGATGACGGGCGGCACACTCACCATCGGCAGCCAGCTCGAAGTGGGTGCCATGACGCTCAACGGCGGCACCGTCAGCGGCGGCCGGCTGATCGCGGCCGGCACCGGCAATGTGCTGGGCAATGGCACGCTGAGTGCCCTGCAGCTGATGCTGGGCAGTCGTCTGACCTCTACCGGCAACGGCACGCTGTCGAACGTGACGGTGTCCAGACTGGGCAGCGGCAGCGACGCGGGCCGCATCGTGGTTGCCAATGGCAGCGACCTGCGCGTCGCCGGTACGCTGACGCTGGACAACGCCTCGGTCACGCTCGCCTCCGACGGCAGCTCCACCTTCCTGCGTGGTACCTCGGGTGCATGGAGCATCGCCGGCAATGGCTCCATCCTGTTCGGCGGCAGCCACAACGCCGTGCGCGCCAGCAATTACCTCGGCTACGGCTCCGGCGCCTACAGCCTCTCCATCGGTGCAGGCGTCACCGTCGCAGGCGCCAACGGCGGCTACATCTACTTCGGCAACAATGGCGCCAACGCAGGCACCATCGAGGCAGCCACCGCCGGCCGCGAAATCGTCGTCAATGCCTGGAACAACACCGATACCTGGAACAACACCGGCACCCTGCGCGCCAACGGCGGCATGCTCAGCCTCAACGACGCCTGGTCCAGTGCCGGCAACGGCGCACGCATTCAGCTCGACAGCGGCACCCTCTTCCTCGGCGGCTCCTTCAGCACCGCTTCGTTCAACACCCTGGTTCGACCCGCCGACGCCGATCGCGGCGCGCTCAACCTCGTCGGTACGCTGAACAACGCCAACGCGACCCTCAACCTCAATGGCGCAACCGGCACGCTCAACTCCGGCGGCACCATTGCCGGTGGCACGCTGGCCATCGACAACGCCTCCGGCGGCGCCTTCAACACCGGTTACGCCGGCGTGTCCGGTTCGTCCTTCGGCGGCTCAAACTCCGCCGCCCTGGACAACGTCCGCCTGAGCGGCAGCACCACCGTCGCCAACGGCGGTGACCTGCGCGTGATCGGTACGCTGACGCTGGACAACGGGTCGGTCACGCTCGCCTCCGACAGCAGCTCCACCTTCCTGCGCAGCACCTCGGGTGCATGGAGCATCGCCGGCAATGGCTCCATCCTGTTCGGCGGCAACCACAACGCCGTGCGCGCCAGCAATTACCTCGGCTACGGCTCCGGCGCCTACAGCCTCTCCATCGGCGCAGGCGTCACCGTCGCAGGCGCCAACGGCGGCTACATCTACTTCGGCAACAACGGCGCCAACGCCGGCACCATCGAGGCAGCCACCGCCGGCCGCGAAATCGTCGTCAATGCCTGGAACAACACCGATACCTGGAACAACACCGGCACCCTGCGCGCCAACGGCGGCATGCTCAGCCTCAACGACGCCTGGTCCAGTGCCGGCAACGGCGCACGCATTCAGCTCGACAGCGGCACCCTCTTCCTCGGCGGCTCCTTCAGCACCGCTTCGTTCAACACCCTGGTTCGACCCGCCGACGCCGATCGCGGCGCGCTCAACCTCGTCGGTACGCTGAACAACGCCAACGCGACCCTCAACCTCAATGGCGCAACCGGCACGCTCAACTCCGGCGGCACCATTGCCGGTGGCACGCTGGCCATCGACAACGCCTCCGGCGGCGCCTTCAACACCGGTTACGCCGGCGTGTCCGGTTCGTCCTTCGGCGGCTCAAACTCCGCCGCCCTGGACAACGTCCGCCTGAGCGGCAGCACCACCGTCGCCAACGGCGGTGACCTGCGCGTGATCGGTACGCTGACGCTGGACAACGGGTCGGTCACGCTCGCCTCCGACAGCAGCTCCACCTTCCTGCGCAGCACCTCGGGTGCATGGAGCATCGCCGGCAATGGCTCCATCCTGTTCGGCGGCAACCACAACGCCGTGCGCGCCAGCAATTACCTCGGCTACGGCTCCGGCGCCTACAGCCTCTCCATTGGCGCAGGCATCACCGTCGCAGGCGCCAACGGCGGCTACATCTACTTCGGCGACAACGGCGCCAACGCCGGTCTGGTCGAGGCGGTTACCGCCGGCAAGGAAATTTCGCTGAACGCGTGGAGCAGCAACAGCAGCTGGACCCAGTCCGGCACGCTGCATCTGGCCAATGGCGGGCAGTTCCACGTCGGCGACAACTTCATCAATTCAGGCGTGCTGCGCGGCGCCGGCAACATCAACGCCAGCGGCCGCACCATCACCAGCACCGGTCTGGTCCATGCCGAAGGCGGCGTGCTGTCGGTCACCGGCAACCTGACCCAGGCCGCTGGCAGCACGCTGCGCTTCGACATCGGTGGCACCGAGCGCGGCACCGGCCACAGCGCGCTGGACGTGAATGGCACCTTCACCTTCGGCGGCACGCTGCAGGTAGTCCATACCAATGGCTTCACGCCGGCCGCAAGCGAAGCCTTCCCGCTGATCCGGTATGCGACGCGCGCGGGCACTTCGCAGTTCGCCACGCTGGATGTGCCGGCGGGTTCGGGCTACGGCAGCTACTACGGCGCAGGCACCTATCTGCTGGCTCGCGGTGCGGCGCTGAACGGGGAAATCAACGAGTGGATTTCCAACGCCAGCGGCGACTGGTCGACCGGCACCAACTGGTCGCTGGGCGTGGCACCGAACAGCGCCACCATGTCGGTGCTGATGGACCGCGTCGGCTTCACGCCGACCGTCACCATTTCGTCCGGCAGCTGGACGATCGGTGAGCTGATTTCGCAGGAGCATCTGACGATGACCGGCGGCTCGCTCACCGTCATCGGAGAAACCGCGATTGCCGGTCAGCTCACGCTGAACAACGCCTCCCAGCTGCTGGCCCAGGGCCATCTGGATCTCGGCACGGTCACGTTGAATGGCAGCAGCCAGTTCATCGCCCGCAACAGCGGCCATATCGCCGAATACCGGCAGAACGGCGGCACCAGCACCTTCTCCGGAGCCGGTCTGGCGTTCGATGTGTTCGACATCCGGGGCGGCACGGTCAATTACGACGCCACGCTGGCCCTGCCCTCCCAGCTGCTGCGCATCGCCAACTACACCGCCAACCTGAATGCCGACCAGGGTCAGACGCTGATACAGCTGCAGTCGGGCACGCTGAACCTGAATCTGGGCTCGCTGTCTTCCGACCTCGACATGAGCGGCGGTACGCTCAACGTCGCCGGCAACACCGTGTCGAACGGCCGGCTGGACTGGACCGGCGGCAACATCAACGGCAGCGGCACGCTGACCCAGAACGGCGTGATGACCATCACCGGCAACGGCTCCTACGGCCTGGGCGGTGGCATCACGCTGGTCCATGCCAACAGCAGCGGCAACAGCCGCATGGCCAAGACCGGCAGCTATTTCTATCTGAACGGCAGTGGCACCACGCTGCGCAACGCGGCCGGCGCGGTACTCACGCTGGACAGCACCGACAACACCTTTGGCACCTACTACAGCGGCGGCACCGGCGGCCTGCTGCAGAACCAGGGCACGCTGATCAAGACCGGCGCCGGCGTGTTCCGGGTGAACAGCCCCACCCGCTTCGAACAGGCCGGCCTGCTCGACATCCGCGCCGGCAGCATCGATCTGTCGTACAGCACCGGCAACGTGTTTTCGGGCAACACCCTGATCGCCGCCGACAGTGCACTGACGCTGACCGGCTCACAATCGACCGCCTTCACCGGCAGTGCCCGCTTCAGCGGCGCCGGCCTGATCCAGCAGAATTCCGGCAGCACCGGCATCGCCGACGGCGCACGCATCGACAGCAGCCTGCGTCTGGCTGGCGGCACACTGGGCGTGACCGGCACCGTCAGACAGAACGGCGCCTTCACCTGGACCGGCGGCGAAATCAACGGCGGCGGCACCCTGGCGGTGAGCGGCGTGCTCGAACAGAGCGGCAACACCACGGTCTATCTGCGCGACGCCACCACGCTGCTGCATTCGAACACCAGCGGCAACAGCCGCATCGCCAACACATCGAGCAGCGGTCTGAACATCGACAGCGGTTCGGTGTTCCGCAACACCGGCACGCTGACGCTCGACGTGGCGGGCAGCGGCTCCATCATGTACATCGATCAGGACAGCGGCAGCGCTGGCCTGTTTGACAACACCGGCACGCTGATCAAGACCGGCAGCGGTCGCGTGGACATCGGCACCTACGGCCTGGTGTCGCTGCGCCAGGCCGGCGCGCTGACCATCAACGAAGGCTGGATGACGCTGGGCGGCAGCGGCGGTACGCCGCCGGTGCACCAGATCAGCGGCAGCCAGTCCATCGCCTCGGGCGCGCTGCTGCAGGTGACCAGCGGCCAGACCGCGCTGGCTTCGTCTGCCACCTTTGCCGGCGCTGGCCGGCTGGAAGTGGCCGGCGGCACGCTGACCATAGGCGATGGCGTACAGCTGGGCTCCGATCTCGCGCTGGCACTGAGCAACGGCACGCTGAGCGTGGTCGGCCAGCTGCAGCAGAACAGCCGCTTCACCTGGACCGGCGGCCAGATCAACGGCGGCGGCACCCTGGCGGTGGCCGGCGTGTTCGAACAGACCGGCAACACCACGGTGTATCTGCGCGACGGCACCACGCTGCTGCACACCAACACCAGCGGCGACAGCCGCATCGCCAACACTTCGAGCAGCGGCTTCAACATCGAGAACGGCTCGACCTTCCGCAACACCGGCACGCTGAAGCTTGACGTGGCATCGGCGAGCGGCGTCATGTACATCGACCAGGACGGCGGCAACGCTGGCCTGTTCGACAACGCCGGCACGCTGATCAAGACCGGTGCGGGCCGCCTGGACATCGGTACCTACGGCCTGGTGTCGCTGCGCCAGACCGGTACGCTCAACGTCAATGCAGGCTGGATCACCTTCGGCGGCAGCGGCGGCACACCGCCCGAACATCTGCTGGCAGGCACCCAGACCATCGCAGCCGGTGCCCGCATCGACATCGACGGCGGTCGCACCCGCCTGGCGAGCAGCGCGGTCGTGTCAGGCGCCGGCCCGCTGCGCCTGACCGGCGGCGTGCTGGCGATGGACGATGGCATGACGACCGGCATCACGCTGCAGCAGAGTGGCGGCACGCTGTCGGGCACTGGCAGCAATACGCTGAGCGGCCGCTACGAATGGACCGGCGGCACCGTCGGCGGCAGTGGCGTGCTGACCGTCAGCGGCGCACTGCAGATCAGCGGCTCCGGCAGCTTCGGCCTCGACGGTCGCTCGCTGCGGCACACCAATGCGGCGGGCAGCAGTTCCATCTACAAGACCGGCGGCTATCTGTACGTCAGCAACGGCGCCACCTTCACCAATGCGGCCGGCGCCGCGCTCTACATCGACACCGCCGGCGGCAATTCCGGTGTCTGGTATGGCGGCACCGCCGGCAGCTTCGTCAATGACGGCCTGCTGGTGAAGCAGGGCAACGGCACCTTCAACTTCTGGAACCCGGTCCGGCTGAGCAATACCGGCACGCTGACCGTGGCGCAGGGCACGCTGTTCGCCGACAACTTCACCAGCAACAGCGGCACGCTGCACACGCTGTCCGGCGCCGTTCTGAACACCGGCAATACCGCGCTCACCAACACCGGCACGGTGTCCGGACACGGCACGCTGGTGATCGGCGGCACCGGCCTGCTCAACCGCGGCATCGTCGCACCGGGCGGCAGCAACGAGGACGGCACGCTGCGCATCACCGGTCACTACACCCAGGCCGCCGACGGCACGCTGCAGATCGAGCGCGGTACGCCGGGCACCGACGCACTGGTGGTGAGCGGCACCGCCACGCTGGGCGGCACGCTGACGGTGAGCTCGCTGACCGGCTACACGCCGACCACGCTGCAGAGCGATATCGTCAGCGCCGGCACGCTGACCGGCAGCTTCTCGACCGTCACGCTGCCCAGCGGCTACAGCACGCTGGCGGTCGGCAACCGGCAGGTGCTGAGCTATGCCGGTGCGATCTGCGGCGGCATCTGCTGGGACGGCGGCGCCGGCACCAATCTGTGGACCGACGCGGCCAACTGGACCGGCGATCTGCTGCCGGGCCTGACCTCGCTGGTGTTCATCGACCTGCAGAACGGCGTCAGCGTGCTGCTGAACAGCGGCACCCACACGGTCGCGTCGCTCACCACTACCGCCGGCAACACCCTCACGCTGGCCGGCGGTTCGCTCACGCTGAGCGGCGGCGCATCCGGTCAGAACGCCTCGACCCTGGCCGGCAACCTGAACATCAGCGGCGGCACGCTGACCGCGAATGCCGCCACGTCGATCGCCCGGCTGGCGCTGTCGGCGGGCACGCTGGGCGGCAGCGGCGCGATCACCTTCAACGGTGCAGGCTCAAGCTGGACCGGCGGCGACATCACCGGCAGCGGCAACACGATCCTGGCCGCCGGCTCGACGCTGGACTACGCAGCCGGCACCCGCAGCACCGCGCGCCGCCTGGACATCCGCCAGGGCGGCACCCTGCGTCACCTGTCCGGCGTGCTCACGCTGACCGGTGGCGCCAGCAATGCCGGCGTGATCGACGTCGCGCAGGGCGTGACCGCACGTTACGGCGGCAGCGCCACCTATCTGCTGGACAGCAGCGGTCAGTTCGCCGGTGGCGGCCGGATCGAATTCATCAACTCGGCCCAGGCCACCGCAGCCAGTACCGCGCCGACCATCGCCGAATCGACCTTCACCGTGCGGGTACAGGACAGCGCCCGCTTCACCGCGACCGCACCGACCGCCATTGCCCGGCTCGAACTGGCGGACAGCGCCCAGGTCATTGCGCAGGCCGGCCTGCAGGCCGGCACACTGACCCAGACCGGCGGCACGCTGACGGTGAATGCCGCCTCCGCGGTCGGCCAGTACAGCTGGGCCGGCGGCACGCTGGCCGGCACCGGTGCGCTCACGCTGCTCGGCAACGGCAGCTGGACCCGCGGCACGCTGAGCGGCAATCTCGTCATCGGCAATGGCGCCACGCTCACGCTGAGCAGCACCGGCAGCGACGACGTGCAGGGCACCAGCTACAAGCGCTTCGGCACCGGCTCGCTGAGCAACTTCGGCACGCTGGCCTGGCAGGAAGGCCATATCGACGTGGTCGGCAACGCCCGCGTCGACAACCACGGGCTGCTCGACATCAGCGGCAACTTCAGTTTCGGCGACCGCTCGGTCGGCGTCGGCACGATCACGCTGAACAACCACGCCGGCGCGCTGATCCGCAAGAACGGCGGCGGCGAAACCAGCATCGGTTCGCTGGGCATTCCGGGCGGTACTGCGAACTATGCGGTGGTGACCAATGACGGTGAAATCCTGGTCGGCAGCGGCAGCCTGCGCTTTGGCGTCGGCTACGCCGGTGCGCCGGGTGGCGGCAGCTTCATCCACAACGGCCAGATCGACGTCGTGGCCGGCGCCTTGCTGGAATTCGGCGGCAGCCTGACCCACAACGGCTACACCTTCATCGACAGCGGCGCCACGCTGCGCCGCATCGGCGGCTTCACCAATACCGCAAACGGCACGATCCAGGGCTTCGGCACGCTGGACGTCGGCAACGGCAACACACTGCGCAACGACGGTACGCTGCAGGTGGGCGACGTGTTCAATGGCGTGAACACCCACGGCACGATGCAGGTGACCGGCAACTATCTGCAGGGCAGCGGCGGCCGGCTGCTGATGGCAGTGGGCGGCAACGCCGCCGGCCAGTACGACCGGCTCGCGGTCAGTGGCAGCGCGACCCTGGGCGGCAGTCTGGTGGTGAGCGAAGCCGCTGGCTATGCACGCGATTCGGTGGCGATCGACCTGATCACCGCAAACGGCGGCCTGAGTGGCGGCTTCGGCACCGTGACCCTGCCGGCCGAGGGCTACGCCGTCGCGCAGGGCGCGAACGCACTGCGTCTGAACTACGCCGCCATCGTGTGCGGCGGCATCTGCTGGGACGGCGGCGCCGGCACCAATCTGTGGACCGACGCGGCCAACTGGACCGGCAATGTGCTGCCCGGCCTGAACGACCTGGTATTCATCAATCTGGGCGCTGGCGGTCAGGTCAGACTGACCGGCGGCGATCAGCGCATTGCCGCGCTGAACACCGGTGCCGGCAGCACGCTGACCATTTCCGGCGGTGCGCTCACGATCACCGGCCTGTCCGGCAGCAGCAGCGTCGCCTCGGCCGTGGCCGGCGATGTGGTACTCACCGGCGGCACGCTCACCGTGGGCGGCCAGGCGAGCTTCGCCAGCCTGCGCCAGAGCGGCGGCTTCAGCCAGTTCGACGGCATCGCAACGGTGAACCGGCTCGCGCTGTCCGGCGGCGAGGGTGTCACGCTGCGCACCAACGGCCGCCTCACGGTCAGCGACGACTTCGACTGGCGCGACCAGGCCGATCTAGATGGCGCCGGCACCTTCACCACTGCAGGTCTGACCACGGTCACCGGCTCCGGCGGCCTGGGCTTCGGCATCAGCGTGGACTGGCACAACACCGGTACCGTCAATCTGGCCAATGGCGCACTGCTGCACTTCTACTCGACCAGCGACGGCAACGGCGGTGCGCTGATCAACGAGGCCGGCGGCGTGATCGACCTGTCGGGCGGCAACGCACTGGCGCTTGGCACCCACAGCGGCCCGCTGTCGCGCTTCGTCAATGCCGGCACGCTGATCAAGCGCAGCGGCGGCGACCAGCGGCTGGAAGGCAACTACAGCTTCGAAAACCTCGGCACGGTGCAGGTCGATGGCGGCCGCCTGGACATCCGCGTGTCGAACGCCGATGGCGGCGCCGACACTGGCCGCTACGTCAGCAACGCGACGCTGGCCTTCGGTGCCGGCCAGCGCATCCTGGCCGCCGGCAGCGACATCGCCGGCAATGGCGCGGTGGAGTTCTCCGGCGCCCGGGTGACGGTCAATGGCGACTACAGCATCGCCGGCACAGGCAACACGCGCATCAGCGCCGGCCGCGCCGACTTCGCCTCCGCACTCACCTTCGCCAATACGCTCATCGTGCGCGGCGGCGTACTGAACTTCAACGGCGACACCGTGCTGAACCGGCTCGAAATGGGCTGGTCCGTCGGCGACCCGGCCACCTACGCGGTGCTCGGCGGCACCGGCGCACTTACCTTCACCGGCAGCAACTCGACCATTACCGACGGCACGCTGGCCAGTGGCGTCGTGAGCGGCTACGACACAGCCCTCGGCCCGCTGTACGTCCAGATGCCGACCGCACCGCGCACGGTCACGGTCGCCAGCGGCGCGTCGCTCACCGTCGGTGGATCGCAGTACGCCGACCTGTCGGGCATCGCGCTGAACAACCAGGGCACGCTGTCGCTGGTGGACAACATCCACATCCATCTCGACAACACGCTGGACAATGCCGGCCGGCTGGAGCTGGGCAGCGCCAGCGCAGCGCTCGGACAGATCGCCGACGTGGCATGGGTTGCTCCGGGCAGTCTGCTGATCCGGAATACCGGTGCACTGGTCAAGCAGCAGGGCAACGATGCTTTTGCCGCCGCCACGCTGATCAGCAGCGGCACGGTGGAACTTGCCGCCGGCACACTGCGGCTGGGTGGCAACTACGTGCAGGACGCCGCAGGCACGCTGGTATCTGTGGTGGGCAGCGCAGGGCCGGGCCGTCTGCACGTGGATGGAAGCGCAACCCTGGGCGGCACGCTGGAAGTGCGTGAGGCAGCGGGCTACAACCGCATACAGCTGAACAAAGAACTGGTCAGTGCAAACGGCGGTATCAGCGGTGCCTTCGCCGCCCGCAACCTGCCCGCCGATTACACCCTGTCCGCCACGCCCAACCGGCTGAACCTGAATTACACGCTGCTGACCTGCGGCGGCATCTGCTGGGATGGCGGCGCCGGCACCTCGAACTGGATGGACGCCGCGAACTGGACCGGCGATCTGCTGCCTGGCCTGACCGATCTCGTCTTCATCAACATCGTGCCGGGGGCCAATGTCACGCTGAACGCATCGCCCGCGCAGACCGTGGCCGGCCTGACCATAGGCAACGGCAACAGCTTCACGCTGACTGGTGGCGTGCTCAACGCACCGACCACGGTGCAGGCTGGCGGCACGATGTCCCTGCTGGGCGGCACGCTGAATTCCGGCGGACTTTTCTCCAACGCAGGGACCGCGAATCTCGCCGGCGGCGCGCTGAACGCCAGCCAGCTCAGCAACAGCGGCACGATGAACCTGAGCGGCAGCGTGTTCACTGCCGGCCTGATCACCAACAACGGCACGATGAATCTGCTGGCGGGCACGCCGGCCAATCTGACCAGCACGCGCTTCAACAACAACGGCCTGATCGTTGCCGATACCGGCAGCACCGTCGAATTCGGCAGCGGTGGCGGCATGATCTTCGCGAACAACGGCGACGTGCAGGTGCGCAGCGGCACGCTGTCCGTGCTGGCGCACGACACCGACGCGTCAGGCCCGGGGGCCGATACCGGCGACTATTCGGTGGACGCTGGCGCCTCGCTGCGCTTCCGTGACGCCTTCCGTGACTTCGGTCCGGGCTCGTCGATCACCGGCGCCGGCAACGTCGAATTCACCGCGTTCTCCGGCGGCGCCTTCAATGTGAATGGTGTCTATTCGGTCGGCGGTACGACCCGGGTGAGTGGCAACACCCTGGTCAATTTCAACAGCAACGCGAACTTCGGCACGCTGGATGTCGCCGGCAATATCGGTGGCGGCGGCACGCTCAATGTCGGCAACCTGACCTGGACTTCGGGCAGCATCGGCGGTGCCGGCCGCAGCATCGTCGTCAGTGGCAGCGCCGCGATGGACGGTTCGTCGCTGACCCTGAACGGCGCACGCCTGACGGTTGCCGGCAGCGGCCTGATCGACGCCGACACCCAGCTCGCGCTGAACGCCGGCGCCCAGCTCATCGTCGGCAGCGGAGCCAGCTTGGGTCTAGGTAACAACAGCGCAGTGAGCGGCAATGGCAGCGTGGTCAATCGTGGCACGCTGGTCGGCACGGTAGGCACCACCGAGGGCACCGGAAGCGCCAGCATCGGCGTGCTGCTTTCGAACAGCGGCACCGTGAACGCCAGCAACGGCAACCTTGGACTGACCGGCGGCATCCGCACCAGCGCAGGTTCGTCCTTTGTCATCGGCAACAGCGGAACGATGGAACTGGGCGGCGAACTGCCGGACGACATCTTCGACCAGATTCAGATCAGTGGCAGCGGCAGCCTCAGCTTCTCGTCAGCGGTGCAGCCGGTGATCAACCGCAGCTTCTCTGCGCAGGCAGGCACACCCTTCGTGTTCAGTCTGCGTGCTGGCACGGCCCTGCGCAGCGGTCCGTCCCAGGGCGTACTGACCGGCCAGGCCGCGGGCTGGACCTATACCGCACCCGACGGCTTCAATGGCCGCCAGAGCGCCGTATTCGAACTGAGCAGCGGCAGTGGTACCGCGCTGATCAACGTCGTGTTCAACGTGGTATCGGTGCCGGCGGTGACGACGCCGATCGTGCAGCAGGTCACCGTACCGCTGCTGCCCGAAGTGTTCAGGCCGCCACGCATCGACGTGCCGTCGGCACCGTCGGCGCCGCAAGTCTCCGCACCGGTGAGCATCGCCAGCCTGGACGCCCTCGACAACATCGCCACCGCATCTGGCCCGCAGATGGAGCAGCCGCTGCGCGATTTCCGCGGCAGCCGCCTGCAGTGCCGCTAAGGAGAGTTTCATGCAAACACAGCCTGCCCTCACCTGCCTGATCGCCGTCGCCACGCTGTGTGTGGCCGGCCAGGCGGCCGCCCAGACGCCCAGCCCGGCCGCCGGCCGGGTGAGCTATCTGTCGGGCACCATGTATGTGCAGACCAATGACAACAAGACCCGCATCCTGGCGCGCGACTCGGCCATCTACAGCGGCGACGTGATCACCACCGAAAAGACCACGGTGGCACGCATCGAATTCGGCGATGGCTCCTCGCTGGCACTGAAACCGCGCAGCCAGGTGAAGATCGACGGCTTCGCCTTCGACGAGGCGAAGCCGGAAAAGGACAGCCTGCTGTACAGCCTGGTGAAGGGCGGGCTGCGCGCGGTGACCGGCCTGATCGGCAAGCGCAATCGCGAGGGCTACCGCGCCAGCACGGTGACCGCGACCATAGGCATACGCGGCACCCGCTTCGGCATGCTGCTGTGCGACGAGAACTCGAAGGACGACCCGGCCTGCCTGAAGGCACTGGAAGAAGCGAAAGACCGCAAGGCCGGCGAACCGGCGCTGGTGTTCGACGTCGAGGAAGGCAGCATCGAGGTGAAGAACGAGGGCGGCAGCAAGACCTTTGAGGTGGGCCAGGCCGGTGTGGTGTCGAACAGCAAATCGGCACCGCAGTCGCTGCCGGAAAATCCGGGGCTGGATCAGTCTCTGCCGTCCTCCACCGCAGCGCGCCCTGGGCCGGCTGGCATGGGGGGCAGCACGGGCCTGGGCAGCGACAGCGACGCGTCCTGCACCGTGCAGTAGGCGCTGCCGCGGGCGCCGTGCCCGCAACGCTGCATCGCGGCGGATGCACACAAAAAAGCCCGGCCAAGGCCGGGCTTTTTCATTGCGTCATCGCTGCGCTCACTTCACGCCGGCGATGCGCTTTTCCAGCTGGGCCACCGGCACATAGCCGGGAATACGCTCACCGTTGCTGAGGAAAATGGTGGGCGTGCCACGCACACGGTACTTCTCGCCCAGCGCCACCGACTTCTTCAGGCCGGCGGTATCGCAGGAGGCGGCCGCGGCCGGCGGCTGCACATTGGCGGTCATCCAGTCGCCCCAGGCTTTCTGGCGGTCGGTCGCACACCAGATCGATTCCGACTTCTTCTGCGAATCCGGGCCCAGCACCGGCGTCAGGAAGGTGTAGATGGTCACGTCGTTCAGCGTGAGCAGTTCCTTCGCGAGCTTCTTGCAGTAGCCGCAGTTCGGATCTTCGAAAGTGGCGATCACGCGCTTGCCGTTGCCGCGCACCTGCTTGATCGCAACGTCCAGCGGCAGCTCGGCGAAATTGATCGCCGACAGCTGGTTCACGCGTGCCTGGGTGATGTTCTGCCGGGTTTTCGCGTCGAGGATTTCACCGATGATCAGATAGCTGGCCTTTTCGTCGGTGTACAGGATTTCGCCGCCCACCCGGACCTCGTACAGACCGAGGTAGGGCGTCTTGGTCACGCCCTCGACCTTGGCGCCTGCGCCCAGCGTGGCTTCCACCGTCGATCGTATGGTCTCCTCGGGGCTGGCCCAGGCGAATGAAGCCGACAGTGCGCACAGCAGTGCGGCGGTGTGCTTGATGAACATGCAGTGTCCTCGTTGTGGCGCGCGGCGCGCGCCGATTAACCCAATGCGTAGCGTACCAGTGCGTTCCGTACGACCGGAATGCGTGCGGTCAGTTTCAATCCGGTATTGCGCAGCCACGAAAGTGCCGGCCACTGCGGCCGGAAAAGTTCGTGCAGCGCGTGCGTGGTGAGCTGCAGCGCATTCACCTCTTCGGCACGCCGCCGCTCGTAGCGGCGCAGCGCGCGCAGGTCACCCAGCACGCTGCGATCCAGCCCGGCCAGCAGTGCCGACAGCTCGCGCGCGTCGGCAAAGCCCAGATTCACGCCGTGGCCCGACAGCGGATGAATGGCATGGGCCGCGTCACCGATCAGCGCCACGCCGGGCGCAACCACCTTTGGCACCTGCATCAGCCGCAGCGGAAAGCCGGCCGCCGGCGTCACCACTTCGAGCCGGCCCAGCATGTGATCGCCGGCCGCCGCAACGTGAGCCGCCAGTGTCGCCGCGTCGTATTGCAGCAGTTCGCGCCCGACCGCTTCAGGCGCCGACCACACCATGGACATGTGGCCGTCGGGCAGCGGCAGATAGGCGAGCACGCCGTCCGGCCGGAACCACTGCCAGGCGGTCCCCAGATGCGGCCGCTCGCAGCGGAAATTGGCCACCACGCCCAGTTCTTCGTAGTCGGTGAAACGGGCTTCCAGCCCGGCCTGCGCCCGCACCCATGACTGCACGCCGTCGGCGCCGACCACCAGTGCGGCATCCAGCGTGCGGCCGTCCTCCAGCGCGAGCCGCGAACGTCCGCCCTCCACCGCCAGCGCCGCCGGTTTGGCCGGGCACAGCAGGGTCACGTTGGCCTGACGCTTGACGCCTTCCCACAGTTCGCGCGCGATCAGGCTGGATTCGGCGATCCACGCCAGTTCGCCCACGCCCACGTCGAAAGCGGAAAAATCCAGCTGAGTCCCGCGATCGCCGAACACCTCGATGCGCGCCATCGGCTGCAGCCGCGCACTGTCGAGATGGGACCAGGCGCCGATCTGTTCGAGAAAGCGCGCACTGGACGGGCTCACCGCATAGACCCGCGCATCCCAGCCGCCAACCGGCCACTCCGGCGGCCGGCCCTCGACCAGCGCCACCGACAGCTGCGTGCGGCGCAGCGCCGCGCACAGCGCCAGCCCGGCCAGCCCGGCCCCCACCACCACCACGTCGAATTCAAGATCCCGCTGCATCGCGGACTACCTGTTCATGTGCAGACCAACCCGGGATTGTCCGGCCGCTGCCACATTCTTGACAAGTCCCGGTCGCTCAAGGACAATCCGCGTCCTTTCGCGTGGTGATGTAGCTCAGCTGGTTAGAGCGACGGATTCATAATCCGTAGGTCGAGGGTTCAAGTCCCCCCATCACCACCACTTATTCAAAAGCAAACGGCCCGCAGCGATGCGGGCCGTTTGCTTTTGTGCGTTCCGTGCCGCAGAGCGCGGCCGCGACGGGCTTCAATCAGTGGGGCCGGTGCGGCGCGCCATCACCGCGCGGTTGATCAGGTCGATCTCGATGTCGATGCGCTGTGCCAGCCCATCCGGGCGCAGCAGTGCCTTGGTGCGGCCCCAGGCGTCCGGGTCGTGGGCAGCCAGTTTCCGGGCGCGTTCGCGGGCAGTGTCGTGCAGCGCGTCGCCGCTGACGATCTCGCTCACCAGCCCCCACTCGTGCGCCAGCGCCCCGGTCAGCACTTCACCTGCCAGCAGCAGGCGCTTGGCCCGGTTCAGGCCGACCGCCATCGCAAGCAGTTGCGTGCTGCCGGCTTCCGGCGCGATGCCCAGTTCGACGAAAGGAAAGCGGATTTTCGCGTCGGCGGTGCAGCACACCCAGTCGGCGTGCAGCAGGCTGGTGGCGCCGATGCCGACCGCCGCGCCCTGCACCGCGATCACCAGCGGCCTGTCGACCTCGGCCAGTGCGTGCAGGAAGCGCGGAATCGGGTCATCCGGCCCCTGCGGCCAGTGAGCGAAAGCCGCCAGATCGTGGCCGGCGGTGTAGTCATGGCCGGCGCCGGTCAGCAGCAGCGCACGCACCGCCGGGTGCGCCTGCCCGGCACGCAGCGCCTCGCCCAGCGCGGCGAACATGGGCAGCGTGAGTGCATTGCGTTTGTGCGGACGGTTCAGGCGGATGTGCCACAGCCCGTCCTCCAGCGTGACATCGACCGATTCGGCGGGGGTGCTGTCCATGAGCGATCTCCGGGGTTCAGTTGCGCAGCGGCTTGCCGGTCTCCAGCATATGGGCAATGCGCGCCGCGGTCTCCGCCGTGGCCACCAGCCCGACGAAGGCGTGACGCTCGGCCGCCAGCAGCTGCGCCGCATCGGCCAGCGAGCCGGACGCGACATCGCCGCCGCACAGCGCCCAGGCCAGCGCATTGCCCACCCGCTCGTCGTGTGCCGACAGTTCGCCAGCGGCGCGCCGCTGCGCCAGCCGCGTACCGAAGGCGTCGATGCCGGCGCGCCCGGCCACCGCCACCGGCAGCGCCGGCCGCGCGGTGCCACCGGTGCGCGCCAGCGCGCGCGCCTTCTGCTGCGCCACCCACAGCAGCTCCTGCGGATGGAATACCACGCTGTCGCGCTCGCGCGCGAAGCCGAGCGTCACCGCCTGCTGCGCGTTGGGCGCAGTGCGGCCGGCGGCCAGCAGGTCGAACGGGCGGCTCAGCGCGTCGATCAGGCCGTCCACGCCCGGCCGGCCCCATTGCGCGGCTTGCTGCGCGGCGCGCCGGGCGAACACGGTGCAGCCGCCGGCGCCCGGAATCACGCCGACCCGGCTTTCGACCAGACCGACCGTGCTTTCCAGTGCCAGCGCCGCCGCCGTGCAATGCATCATGATTTCGCAGCCACCGCCCAGCGCCATGCCGGACACCGCGGCCACCACCGGCACCTGCGCCCGCGCCAGCCGCGAGGTCAGGGTCTGGAAGCGGATCAGGAAGTGATCGACCGCGGCCAGATCGCCCTGCCGCATCAGTTCGCTCACATGGCGCAGATTGGCACCGACGCTGAACGGCCTCTGCGGCTGCCACAGCACCAGCGCATCGAATTCGTGTTCGGCGCGGTCGATCGCGTCGAGCAGGCCCTCGATGGCACCCGGGCCGATGGCGCCCATCTTCGTACGCAGTGACAGCACCGGCACTGCGCCGTGTTCGGCCTCGCCCTCGGGCAGCCACAGCGACACGTCGTCGGTTTCGGCCAGCACGGTGCGGCCGGGTGCGTGCTCGCCCAGCAGGGTGTCCGGGAAAAGCTGCCGCGCGAGCACCGGCAGGGCCGCCCGCGGCAGCGCGGCAGCGCGCGCTGCCGACCACGAAGCAGCGCCCTCGTGCACCGCGCGGCGCGGCTGCAGCGCGTCGGCGAACACCCAGTCGGGCAGGGCGCAGGCCGCCATCGTTGCGCCCTGCTCGATGTCCGCGGCGATCGCCCCCGCGGTTTCCTGCCAGCCGGCCGCCTGCCACTGTTCGAACGGACCGCGCTGCCAGCCGTAGCCCCAGCGCATCGCGAAATCGATGTCGCGCGCGGTCGGTGCGATGTCCTGCAGATGGCGGGCGCAGTAGTGGAACAGGTCGCGCTGCACCGACCACAGCAGTTGCGCCTGCGGATGTGCCGAGGCGCGCAGCCGGCGCATGCGCTCGCCCTCGTCGCGCAGCGCGATCAGGTCGGCCACTTCGGGCGCGATCTGTCCGTCGGCGGCGCGGTAGGCGCCGCTCGCCGGATCGAACACCTCGTGCCCGGCCGCGCCCTTGCGGTAGAGCCCGCCACGGGTTTTCTGGCCGAGGGCCCCGGCGGCGACGCGCTCGCTCATCCAGGCCGGCACCCGGTAGTGCGCGTGCCACGGGTCGTCGGCCAGCGTGCCCTCGAAGGTGCGCAGGATGTTGGCCATGGTGTCCAGCCCGATCAGGTCCATCAGGCGGAAGGTGCCGCTGCGCGGATGCCCGAGTGGCGGGCCGGTCAGCGCGTCGACCACGTCGAAGCCCAGACCGAGCCGCGCTGCGTGATGCACGGTGGCCAGCAGCGCGAAGATGCCGACCCGGTTGGCGATGAAGTTGGGCGTGTCGAGCGCGCGCACCACGCTCTTGCCCAGCGTCGAGGTGAGGAAGGTGTCCAGCGCGTCGAGCACCGCCGGCTGCGTGCCCGGACCGGCGATCAGTTCGACCAGCGGCATGTAGCGCGGCGGGTTGAAGAAGTGCACGCCGCAGAAGCGCGGCTGCAGCGCGGCCGGCAGCGCTGCAGCCAGATCGGCGATCGGGATGCCCGAGGTGTTGCTGGCGAACACCGCGTGCGCGGCCAGATGCGGTGCCACGCGGTCATAGACGCTGCGCTTGATGTCCATGCGCTCGGCCACCGCCTCGATCACCAGATCGCAGTCGGCCAGCAGCGGCGCATCGTCGTCGAAACTGGCCGCTTCGATCAGCGCGGCGCGCGCGGCCTCGACCAGCGGCGCCGGCTCGATCGCCAGCAGGCGCTGCACCGCGGCGCGGGCGACGCCGCGGCGATCGCCCTCGCTGCCCGGCAGGTCGTACAGCCGCACTGGAATGCCGGCGTTGGCGAAATGGGCGGCGATCTGCGCGCCCATCACACCGGCGCCGAGCACCGCCACCTTGCGTGCAATCAGTCGTTTCACGATGTTCTCCGGAAAGGTCAGGCGCCGGCCAGCGGGCGGAAGGTGTCGTCGAAGCGGTCGAGCGAGGGCATGGGCAGGGTCGGGCGCGCATCCAGCGCACCCAGCGCGGCGCGCCAGTGCTCGAGCATGGCGGCCCGCTCCGCCTCCGGCAGATAGGGCACGTGGTGAGCGTAGAAAGGCTCCAGCACGTCGAAGCCGACATAGCCGAGCGAACCCTGCAGTACGTGCCGCAGCATGCCGTTCAGCTCGCCGTGGAGAGCCTGCGGCCCGAACATGTGTTCACGCCCGCCGAGCGAAGCGGCCACCAGCGCGCGCCGGCCGCGCAGGCCACCGCGGTCGTAGATGCGCTTGCCGCCGTAGAACACGCCGGACACGAACACGCGGTCTATCCAGCCCTTGAGCATGGCCGGCACCGAGAACCAGTAGATCGGGAAGTTCAGGATCAGCAGGTCGCAGGCCAGCACCTTGTCCACCTCGGCGCGAATGTCCGGCGCCAGCGTGCCGCCCTCCTGCGCGTGGCGCTGTTCGAGTGCGTAGTTCAGGTAGTCCGGGTTGCGGCGCTCCGCGAAGTCGGCGGCGGACGCCACCGGGTTGAAGCGCTGGGCATAGAGGTCGGACACGGTGACCGTGTGGCCCTGCGCAGCCAGCGTGCCGACCGCGGTGCGGCACATCGCCGCGCTGAAGGACTGCGGCTCCGGATGGGCATGGACGATGAGTACCTTCATCGCGGGCACTCGGCGGCGATACGGAAAGGGTGGGCGTGCAGGGTCATCGGACTCTCCGTGAGCGGATGGATGCGGCAGCGGGGCCGGCGGAATAAAAAGGGCCGGGCGGAAGACGGATGACTCCGCCCGGCACAACACCTCCAGGCCCGTCGCAGCGGGATGTGCGCAGGAACCGGAGGAGGAGCTGATCGGTGAGGCCGGCGCCGCGCGACGCCGGCCGGTGGTTCAGGCGGCGCGTGCCTGCGGCAGCGGGTCGGCGCCTGCGGCCTGCGTGGCGGGCGCCGGCCGCAGCAGGAAGTGGCCCAGCGCCGGCAGCAGGATGAGCGCGCCCAACATGTTCCACAGGAACATGAAGGCCAGCAGGATGCCCATGTCGGCCTGGAAGCGGATCGGCGAGAAGGCCCAGGTGGCGACGGCGATGCCCAGCGTGACACCGGTCAGCACCACCACCTTGCCGGTGAACAGCAGCGAACGGTAATAGGCGCCGGACAGGCTGTCGCCCGCACGCAGGCCAGCCAGCGTCACGGTGAGCACGTAGAGCGCGTAATCGACGCCGATGCCCACGCCCAGTGCCACCACCGGCAGCGTCGCCACCTTGACGCCGATGTCCAGCCACACCATCAGCGCCTCGCACAGCACCGAGGTGAGCATGAGCGGCAGCACCGCGCACACCACCGCACGCCAGGAACGGAAGGTGACGAAGCACAGCAGCACCACCGCGGCATACACCAGCGCCAGCATCTGCCGGTTGGCCTGACGCACCACGTCGTTGGTGGCCGCCTCGATGCCGGCGTTGCCGGCGGCCGGCAGGAAGCGCGCCGCCTCGCTGTCGTACTTGCGGCCGAAGGCTTCCACCACCGCTGACACCGACAGCAGGGTGTCGGCCTTGTGGTCCTTCAGGAAGGTCTGGATGGTGAGGAAGCTGCACTGCGCGTCCAGCGTTTCGCGCGGCGCGTACTGCGCCACCGAATTGATGCTGGCCTGGTCGCGCGACAGTTCGTACCACTTCGGATTGCCTTCGGCGAAACCGACCAGGCCGTTCTTCGCGGTGCCGACGAAGGACAGCGTGGATTCGACGCCGGGCAGCGCGCGCAGCTGGCTTTCCAGCGCATTGACGCGCAGCAGCGTGGCGTATTCCGAACAGCGGCCCTTGGGCGTCGGAATCATCACCGTGTAGACGTCGCTGCTGGCAGCGTAGCGGCTCACCACGTAGGCGTTGTCGAGGTTGTAGCGCGAATCCGGGCGCAGTTCCGGCGCGCCGGCTTCGAGGTCACCCACCTTGAGTTCGAAGCTCACCACCAGACCGGCCACGCCCAGCAGCGCGGCAACCACCACCGCGACCGTGGCATAGCGGCGCTCGGTGAACAGATCGAGGAAGGCCCAGAACGGATGCTTCACCGCCTGCCCGGATTCGTCGTTCGCCGCCTCGGCCCGCAGGCTGCGCACCGCGGCAGCCGCGCTGACGCCGGTATAGGACAGCAGGATGGGCAGCAGCACGAGGTTGGTGAAGATGAGCACGCCCACGCCCAGGCTGGCGGCCAGCGCCAGATCCTTGATGACCGGAATGTCGATCACCATCAGCACCGCGAAACCGACCGCGTCGGCCAGCAGCGCGGTCAGGCCGGCGAGGAAGAGGCGGCGGAAGGTGAGCCGCGCCGCCACCAGCTTGGGCGCGCCGCGGCCGATGTCCTGCATGATGCCGTTCATCTTCTGCGCGCCGTGACTCATGCCGATGGCGAACACCAGGAAGGGCACCAGAATCGAGTACGGATTCAGTTCGAAACCCAGCAGCGGCAGCAGGCCGAGCAGCCACACCACGGCCACCACCGAGCACAGCACCACCAGCGCGGTGCTGCGCACGCAGCGGGTGTACCAGAACAGCACCGCGGTACAGATGCCCAGCGCCACTGCGAAGAAGCCGATGATCTGCTGCATGCCGGCCATCAGGTCGCCGCTCACCTTGGCGAAGCCGGTGATGTAGATGCGCACGTCCTCGCTCGCGTGGCGGGCGCGCAGGTCTTCCAGCCGGCGATTCATGTCCAGGTAGTCCAGCGGCTTGCCGGAGTCGAAGTCGACGTCGAGCAGCGGCATCTGGATCACCGTGGACTTGAAGTCGGCGGCGACGATCTGGCCGATCTGGCCCGATCGTTCGATGTTCTTGCGCAGCTGCGCCATCATGTCCGGCGAGCCGTCGAAGCCGGGCGGCATCACTTCGCCGCCTTCCAGCCCCTCTTCGGTCACGCCCACCCAGCGCACCGCCGACATCCAGATCGACTTCACGAAGGAGCGGTCGACGCCCGGGTACAGATAGACCTCGTCATTGATCCGGCGCAGCGTCTCCATGTATTCCGGGTAGAAGATGGAGTCGCGCTCGGTGGCCACGACGATGCGCAGCACATTGCCCGAACCGGCGAGCTGCTTGCCGTAGGCCCGCATGTTCTCGATGTAGCTGTGGTTCGACGGCAGCATGCGCTCGAAGCTGGCGGCCAGCTGCAGCGACAGCGCCTGCCAGCCCAGCACGGCGGTGAGCAGCGCGCACAGCACGATGACCCACAGCCGGTTGTTGAAGAACAGGCGCTCGATGGACGAGCCGGCCCGCGCGTCGAAGCGGGTCACCTCGTCAGAGGCGGATGCGCCCGCGCGATGAATGTCGTGTTTCATGATCCCTTGCCCTGTCCGCCTTCACCCTGCCCCGCGTGCGCCGGCAGGTCGAATGCCTTCACGCCCAGCACGCCGGTCGCCAGCGCCCGGCCGTCCGCGGTGGCCACCACCCCGGACAGCGACGGCAGCCGCTGGTCCATCACGCTGAAACTGCGGCCACCGTCCCGGCTGACCGCCACCTCGCCGGACTGGCTCACCATCAGCACGCCCGGCTGTCCGCCCTCCGCTGCAAGCAGCGCAGCGCCGGTCCATGACGCACCGGTACCGGCATCGATCCGGCTCCAGTGGGCGCCGCCA
Organism: Methyloversatilis universalis EHg5; assembly: GCF_000378945.1. Classification (GTDB taxonomy): domain Bacteria; phylum Pseudomonadota; class Gammaproteobacteria; order Burkholderiales; family Rhodocyclaceae; genus Methyloversatilis; species Methyloversatilis universalis_A. The sequence continues at coordinate 3,593,440 of NZ_KB900539.1, forward strand.
TCCGCACTGTGGAAGGCGTTGCCGCGCAGGCCGAACACCAGCAGCTCGCCCGGCCGCGGGCTGGCCAGACCGAAGAAACTGCCCTCGTAGGGCGACTCGACGCGGGCGAACGACGTGCCATGGTCGTGCGACACGAAGATGGAACCGCTTTCGCCCACCACGTACAGCGCATCGCCCGACGGGCGGATGGCGTACAGGTGGCGCCCTTCCGGATTAGGCAGCGCGCCGTTGCGGCGCACCCAGGTCCTGCCGCCGTCCGCGGTGCTCAGCAGCAGGCCGAAAGCGCCGACCGCGTGGCCGTGCAGCGGGTCGCTGAAGTACACGTCGAGCAGCGGGTCGCCCGGGTTGGCCGGCGGCGCGTCGGCCGCCACCTCGCCGCCGGTTTCAGGCAGCGCCGCGATGCGGTTGCCGTCCAGCTGCAGCGTCCAGCTCTGGCCGCCGTCGCCGCTGGCCAGCACCACACCGCTGTGGCCCACCGCCCAGCCCTGGGTGGGCGTGGCGAAGTGCAGGCCGGTGATGGACACGCTGACCGGCACCCGGGCCTGCTTCCAGCTGCGGCCGTTGTCATCCGAATACACGATGACGCCGGCCTCGCCGGCGGCCACCAGCCGGTCGCCAGCCCGCGTGGCCGCCACCAGGAAGGCGGCCGGTGCGCTGGCCGACTGCGCCGACGGCTGGGCCAGCGGATCGAGCGGGTCGAGATCGACCGCGAAACTGCCGAGCGCGGCGCAGGCCAGCCCCACGGCGATGGTGAGTGCGCACGTCGCGCCTAGTCGGTTTGCCACCTGAATCTCCGGAACGTTTGGGCGGATGCCTGCGGTCTCAGCGCACGCCGCGCACGACCATGCCTTCAGGCGTCAGCAGGTTGGCCGACGGCGGCGGCTCGGCGATCTGGATCGGGCTCTTCTCGTCGGTGTTCAGCGTGACCGTGTAGGAACCCTTGATGAAATCCATCGTGACCCAGTGACGCAGATTGACGGCGGGCATTTCCGGCATCAGGGTCGGATAGCCGACGCTGGTGTGCCACAGGCGGCCCTGCGCGTCCCAGGTGTTGCCGATCACCATGGTCCAGCTGTCCTCGTCGGCATACAGCTTGCGGCGCGCACGCACGTCACGCTGGCCCTCGCGCACCGTGCCCTCGATCTCCCACACCCGGTGCAGCTCCCAGCGCACGGCGTCCGGATTGGTGTAGTTCTTGCCGATCAGGTCCTTGTGCGGCGTCAGCAGCAGACGGTTGTTGTTGTAGGGGATGAACATTTCCTTCTTGCCCACGATCTTCCAGTCGTAACGGTCCATCGGGCCGAAGAAGATGAAGGGCTGGTCGAAGAAGTCGACCCCGGAGTTCACGAAGTTGGGCGTGTCGCAGCACAGATTGGGCGCGCGGCGCACGCGGCGCTGGCCGACCAGGTACTGCCAGGAGGCACGGGTGTTGTCCAGGCTGTCGCGGAACATGAGCAGTTCGCCGGCGCGCACCGACGGTGCGCTCACCGACTGCAGCACGCCGAAGTAATAACCTTTCTGCAGCGACTCGACCGACTCCGACTTCTCGTAATACGGCACGCGGATTTCATTCACCGCACCGGTGGCCAGCGCCGAGGTGCCGCTGGCGTCGATCACGTAGCTGTGCATCGGCCACACGATGCCGGCCGGATGCACGCGCAGGTTGTGGTTCCACACCACTTCGGCGCCGCTCTTCGGAATCGGGAACGGGGGGCCGCCGAAGGCGTTCTTGACGGCGAAGCCCTCAAGCTTGGTGCGGGTGGCGTTCTTGAAGGTTTCCTCGTACACCCACTCCGGCGCCGCCGCGGTACGGTGGGTCTTGTAGACGTTGAGCTTGTAGTCCGGGTACTTCTTCAGCAGGTAGACCTGACCTTCGTCCAGCTTGTCGGCGTACTGCGCCATATTGGCCGCGGTGATGGTGAACAGCGGCTTTTCGTCAGCGAACGGGTCGATGCGCGGCGTGCCCTGCTTGTAGCCGGCCGGCGCCTTGGCATAGCCACCGGTCCAGGCCGGAATGCTGCCGTCCTTGTTGCCGGCCTTCTCCGCGCCCAGCGGCGTCAGTTCGGTTTTCAGCTTCGCCGCTTCATCGGCGCCCACGGCAGCCAGTGCGCCGCTTGCGGTCGTCAGCGACAGCAGCGCCACCGACAGTGCGTTCATCAGTTTCATGTCTTGTCCTCCGTCTTTTTTCAGAATGAGCGCTGCAGCGTGACGGACACGAAATCGCGGTCCGCCAGGCTCTGCTTGAAGGTGAGGTCAGGCGTCAGGTCGGGACGCAGCACCACGGCCGGGCCTTCCGAACCGAAGTAGTGGGTGTAGCGGATGCCCGCCTTCCACACCTGCTGATACAGGCCGTTCAGACCGATGCTGAAGTCGCCGCCCTTTTCCACGCCGCCGTTGAACTGCGCCACCGCACCCGAATTGCCCTTGGGGTTGTAGCCGACGCCGATCGGCATCGACAGGTCGAGGCCGGGCAGCGCCTGGAACCAGTTCGGCTCCAGGATGAAGCGCAGGCCCCAGGCGTCGCGCGACGAGTTCGGATCGAGCGCGGCGCGGTTGCGGGTGACGCTGGTGACGCGGTTCCACGCCACTTCGGCCAGCAGCATCGCGCTGTCCCAGAAGGCGGTGCGGTTGAACGAGAAGATGGCCGACAGGTTGGCGTGCGCGGTCTTGCCGATGGCGTACAGCGCATCGCCGTTGATGCCGGCGCTGCCGGTCGGGCTGACATCGATTTCCGGCGCGCTGACCAGCGGTGCGTTGCGGCGGAAGGACACTTCACCGGACAGGTTGAAGTCGGCCACTTCGGTACTGAAGCTCATGCCGTACGTCTTGATGCCTTCCGGATACACGTGCTGGAAGTTGGCCGGCGCACCCGGCACGCCCAGCGCACCGAGCGGGCGCAGATAGGCCTGCGGCAGCTTGTCGTGGTAGCGCGCGACATAGAAGCCGAACTCGGTGTCCATGCCTTCCGGACGCCAGCGCAGCTGCGCGCCGCCCTGACCGGAATCCCTGGCGTCGAGGTCGTCCAGCCGCGCCACCGACGGCGCCAGGCCGACCGGGCCGAACAGGAAGTTTTCCGAACCCATGCCCAGCACATCGACGGTCGAGAAATAGCTGCCGGACGACGGGATGCGCGACTTGCGCCATTCGAACTGGTAGTAGGCGCCGACCGAGAGGTTGCTCTTGATCTGGTACTGCGCCGAAATCTGGTTCACCGGCAGGATGATTTCCTTGAACTGCGAACCGGGCACCGACAGCAGCTTCACCACGTCGACCGGCTGCTGGGCGCCGGCAATGCCGTTGGCGCCGAAGAACAGCGTTTCGCCGTACAGCACCGAGTGACGGCCGAGGCGGAAACCGCCATCCTCGTTCTTCGCCCAGATGAAGGCGTCGAGCAGTTCCGCCTTGCGACCGTGGATCTTTTCGGTGGCATCGGTGAATTCGTTGAACGGCACCGAGGTCTGGTTGGCGCGCAGCGGGCTGTCGTGGTCGTTCGAGCGGTTGTACACGCTGTCATACCAGGCGGCCGCGCTGACGCGGGCGCCGACCCGCTGTCTGTAGGAGAGGTCCAGTTCGCTCAGCACGTCGATCCGGTTCGAAATCAGGCCGCGGTCGAAATTGCGGTCACCGTCATCGAGGTCGATATTGGCCGAGCCGGGCGCCACGTCGTTGACCAGCGCCGACGAGCGGTTCTCGACCCGCCAGGCAGCGCTGTACTTGAAGGTGTTGTCCCAGCGGATCTTCAGATCCGGATTGTCGTTGGCGATCTCGAAACCGTACGCGGACGGTGCCGAAAACGCGGCGGCGATGGCGAGCAGCAGCGCCTGCCGGTGGGCGGGGCAGCGGCCTGCGCCCGGGATGCGTTCGAACATTACCTCTCCTCCTTTTTTATGGAGCCGATCCCTGCACGCCGTCTTTCATGCGGCGATCCAGTCGGCTGACGGGTCCGGAACCGGTGCTCGGCGATGCACGCGATACCCCGCGTGCGGTGCAGATTCGCCGGCGCCTGCCGGGTGCGCCGGAAGGGTCCGCAAGCGGGCCTTTCCGACGCCGGGAACGACTTTTTTCGGGTCGTCTGATCTGACAATAAGAGGGGCCAGCCATGCCGTCCAATACTTTTTGACAGCTACATCAATACCGAAAAAGTATGTACATGCGCGTTTGAAAGCCCTCCTCCGCGTGTGGAAAACGCAGGTCAAAACACTTTCAATTCATGGGTTTGGGCCGCCGCATGACGCGACACGCCCGGCGATGTACGCGCCGCCGGCCACCGGCCGACCACGCACCGAGGGTGCTCAGATGCCTTCAGGCACCTGCTGCTTCTCGCTGCGCAGTCCGGCGGTCACGCCGGCCACCGAAAAGTCTTCGCTGCCGTGCTCGGTCACCAGGATGCGCACGGTTTCCGCCTTCACGCCGAGCGTGGTGCACACCGCGTCGGTGATGGCGGCGGCGACCGCGCGCTTCTGTTCCACGCTGCGGCCGGTCATCAGGTGCATTTCTATGATGGGCATGTTCTCCTCCTTGTCTTTTTGTGCGCTGCGCGTCAGTCGACGAAGCGCATCGATACGTCGCCCAGTTCCTGGAAACGCGCGATCACGCAGTCGCCTGCCTTGACCGCGATCGCTTCGGTGATGCCGCCGCTCATGACGAAGCTGCCGGCCGGCAGCGTTTCGCCCTGTTCGGCCAGGATGTTCACCAGCATGGCCACCGCGTCCGCCGGGTGGCCGAGCACCGCTGCAGAGGCCGCCGCGGCCACGATTTCGCCGTTCTTCTCCATCACCACGCCCAGCGTGCGCAGGTCGATGTCCTGCGGCCGCCGCGCACGGCCACCGCCGACGAAGCGGGCGGACGAACCGTTGTCGGCCACCACGCTGGGCAGGTCGAACTTGAAGCCGGAAAAGCGCGAATCGATCACCTCGACCGCGGGCAGCACGTAATCGGTGGCCGCCAGCACCTGTTCGCGGGTGCAGCCGGGGCCGGCCAGCGGCGCACAGGTGACGAAGGCCACTTCGCACTCGACCCGCGGATGCACCATGTCGCCGGTGGAAATGGCCGAGTTCTCCGGCCGCGCCATATCGCTGGTCAGGAAGCCGATGCTGGGCACGTTCACGCCCATCTGCACCATCTTGGCCTTCGAGGTCAGGCCCACCTTCCAGCCGACCTGCCGGTGGCCGCGCGCCAGCCAGCGGCGGCGCAGCTCGGCCTGCACCGCATAGCCGTCGGCCACCGTCATCGCCGGGTATTCGTCGGTCAGCTTCGGGATGGCGTATGCCCGGGTCTGCGCGCCCTCGACGCGCTCGCACAGACGCACGATGTCTTCCCTGGACAGCGTCAGCTCGCTGCTCATACCGCACTCCTTCCGGTGAATTTCACCCGGCAGCTGCCCAGCCCGCCGACGGTGCACACCAGTTCGTCGCCACCGGTCACCGGCACCAGCGCCGACTGCGAACCGGACAGGATGATTTCGCCGGCGCGGAACGGAATGCCGAGCCGGCCCAGCGTGTTGGCCAGCCAGGCCACCGCGTTGGCAGGTGAGCCCTGCACCGCGGCGCCGACGCCGGTCGAATGCAGTTCGCCGTTCTTCTCCAGCACCATGCCGGCCATGGTGATGTCCAGCCGGCGCGGGTCGCCGCGCGTTTCGCCGAGCACGAACACGCCGCAGGAGGCGTTGTCGGCCACCGTATCCTGGATGCGGATCTTCCAGTCGGTGATGCGCGAATCGACGATTTCGAAACAGGGCGCCACGTAGTCGGTGGCGTGGATCACGTCCATCGCGGTGATGCCCGGCCCCTTCAGGTCGTGCTTGAGCACGAAGGCCAGTTCGGCTTCGGCCTTGGGCTGTATCAGCCGGCCGAGGTCTATCGGCTCGCCTTCGCGATACACCATGCCGGACGTGAGCTGGCCGAAGTCCGGCTGGTACACGCCGAGGAAGTCCTGCACCGGCTTGCTGGTCACGCCTATCTTCTTGCCGACGATGGTTTCGCCGGCGTCGAGCCGTCGCTGCACCATGCGCAGCTGTATGCGGTAGGCATCATCCAGCGTGATGTCCGGTTCGCGCTCGAGCAGCGGCGGCACCGTGCGGCGCTCGACCAGCGCCGCATAAAGCTCGTCGCCGTAAGCCTGGATCTTTTGTGCGTCCATGATGTGCGTAAAGAGAGTGTCAGAGCTTGACGCAGACGTTGCGCAGCTCGGTGTAGAACTCCAGCGAATGCACGCCGCCTTCACGACCGATGCCGGACTGCTTGGAGCCGCCGAAGGCGGTGCGCAGGTCGCGCAGGAACCACGCATTCACCCAGGTAATGCCGACCTGGATCGCCGCCGCCATGCGGTGTGCGCGCGCGAGGTCCTGCGTCCAGATCGTGGTGGACAGGCCGTATTCGTTGTCATTGGCCAGCGCGGTGACCTCCGCCTCGCTGTCGAAGGGGCGGATGTGGCAGCAGGGGCCGAAGATTTCCTCGCGCACCACCGCCGCGGTTTCCGGCAGGCCGGTCCAGATGGTCGGCTGCACCCAGGCGCCGTCGGCCAGATCGGCCGGCATGTCGGGCACGCCGCCACCGGTGACCACGGTTGCGCCCTCCTCGACCGCGCGCTGGTAGTAGCCCAGCACCTTGCGCCGGTGCTCATGACTGATCAGCGGACCGTAAGTGGTGGCGTGGTCTTCCGGCCGGCCGTATTTCACCGACTCGGCGCGCACCTTCAGCGCCTGCACGAAGCGCTCGAACAGCGGGCGCTCGACATAGACGCGCTCGGTGCCCAGGCAGACCTGGCCGGAATTGAGGAAGCATGAGCGGAACACGCCGTCGACCGCAGCATCGAAATCGGCGTCGGCGAACACGATGGCGGCGTTCTTGCCGCCCAGTTCGAAGGACACGTCGCGCATGCCTTTCGCGGCCGCCTGCATGATCACTTCACCGGTACGCGTTTCGCCGGTGAAGGTGATGGCATCGACGCCCGGATGCGCGGTCAGGAAGGCGCCGGCCGAATCCGGCCCGAAGCCGTTCACCACGTTGTACACGCCGCGCGGCACGCCCACCGCATTCATCACCTCACCCAGCAGCGCGGCGGTCAGCGGCGTCTCTTCCGACGGCTTCACCACCACCGTGTTGCCGCAGGCCAGCGCCGGGCCCACCTTCCAGGTCATCAGCAGGAAGGGGGCGTTCCACGGGCACACCACGCCGATCACGCCCTTGGGCACGCGCAGCGTGTAGTTCAGCGCGCCGCGGCCGTCCGGCGTCGGCGTCTGGAAGGATTCGTTCGCCACGTTCCGGATCACGTCGGCGAACACCTTGAAATTGGCCGCGCCGCGCGGAATGAAGGCGTGCTTCATCACGTGCTGCGGCTGGCCGGTGTCGGCCATTTCGGCGGCGACGAAGTCGTCGAAGCGGCGGGTGATTTCGTTGGCCACGCCGTACAGCAGATCGACCCGCTGATCCAGCGTGAGCCGGCCCCACTCGCCCGTCAGCGCACGCCGCGCGGCTGCGACCGCCGCCTCCACCTCGGGCTGGCCGCCTTCGCTGATCCGGGCCACCAGGCTGTTGTCGACCGGCGAGCGCTTCTCGAACTGCCGGCCGCTGAGACTCGACGTGTATTCACCGTCGATGAAGTGATCGATGACGCGCATGCATGCTCCGTTGAGAGTGGGCCGACCGGTCGCGCCTGCGGGCGCTGCGAGCACCGGAACGGTCGGGTTGAGAACAGTCTATGAGCCGCTTCTCTATACCGTCCAATACCTTTTATTTTGATTTCAATACTATTTTGGTATTGAAACAAACGATCGAATTATCGCCAAATGATCGAATAAATCCGGCCATTTGAATAAAACCAAGCCTAAACCTATACTGAGATCCTGCAAGGAGATGCCCCATGGCGCATAAATTCGTCCTCCCGGCCAGGGCGGAAACGAAACATGTGACGACCCGCAAGCGACCGGTGTCTGGTCAAGTAGTCAAGCAAGCCAAGACTCCGGCCGCATTCGCTGACATGCAGGCCCGTTTTACGGAAGGACGGGGTCCAACGAATCGCGACGGCTGGAACAAGCTTTTCAAGGCGTATTACGTGACCGACCGTTTAACCATCCGTGACTCGATCCGGCAAGGCGTACCGGCGCGCAACATCGGAATGCTGGCCAACGTACTCGAACTGCCGTCACTCCGGATCGCAGGCGCACTGGGCATTCCCGAATCGACCGTGCGCCGGAAAGTCCGGGAGAATGCCCAACTGGCTCCGGATCAGACAGAGCGCCTGCTGGGCCTTCAGCGACTGATCGGTCAGGTACAGGCCATGGTCGAGGAAAGCGGAAACCCGGAAGATTTCGACGCAGCGAGCTGGACCAGAAAATGGCTCGATGAGCCCCATCCTGCGCTGGGCGGTGCGCGGCCCATCGATTACCTCGATACGATGACCGGTCAGCAGATCCTCGCCGATCTGCTCTCACGTAACGTCACTGGGGCGTACGCTTGAGCGAAGCACTGGCCACGGTATGGCGTATCGGAGTCGACACCCCGTCGTACCAGGCTTCGGATCTGAACGGAGAGGGCGGCAAGCACAGTGACGGTCGCTGGCACAGGAAAGGCTCACCGATTGTCTACGCCGCCAGTTCGGTCTCGCTCGCCTGTCTTGAGACACTGGTTCATCTTGGGCCGGCAGGTCTGCCGTTGAACCGCTATCTCGTCCGTATCGATGTACCGGAGTCGTTGATACAGCGGGCACGGGTTCTCACCGCCGAGACAGCCGGCGTCGGCTGGGACGCCCGACCCGCCGGGATGGTGTCGATGGACCATGGCGACGAATGGCTCGCCAGCATGGACTCCGCACTCCTCGTCGTACCCTCCGTGCTGGTACCAGAGGAAAACAACGTACTGATCAACCCTCTGCACCCGGACGCTCGTTCCATCGCGGCAACCAAGCTTCGGCTCTGGACCTATGACCCGCGCCTGGGTGCTCGATAGAACATCGCTCACGTGCCGGAGGCCGGCTCGCGCGCAACCAGCAGCCGGGACCCATTGCTCTCAGATGTTGCGGAACAGAGGGCTGCGCACCTGCTGGGCGTCGGCGGCGGACACGAACTTTTCGCAGTAGATGTCCTTCTCGAACAGCCGCCCCTGCATCAGTGTGGCGATGCAGGCCTCTATCATGCGCGGCGGCCCGCACAGATAGGCTTTCCAGCCGCGGAAATCATTGTCGAAGGCGGCCTGCGCCGCCTCGTGCACGAAGCCACGGAAGCCGCTCCAGCCGCTGTCCGCCGGCTCGTCGGACAGCGCCGGCAGGTAGCGGAACTGCGGGTGACGCGCAGCCAGCGCGACGAATTCATCGTGGTAGTACAGCTCGTCGCGGCTGCGCGCACCGTACACCAGCGTGATCGGCTGCGTATCGCCGCGCTCCAGCAGATCCAGGATCATCGAGCGCGGGCTGGACAGCCCGGAGCCGCCGGCCAGGAACAGCGAAGGCCGCGCCGCCGAGTGGCGCACGAAGAAGCGGCCGTAGGGCCCGGACAGCTTCACCCGGTCGCCGGCCTTCAGCGCTTCGTGCACCCAGGTGGTGCCGCGGCCGCCGGGCACGATGCGGATGTTCAGTTCGATGTCGTGCGTCGGCCCCTGCGCGGCGGACGGTGGCGACGCGAGCGAGAACGCGCGCGTCATGCCCGGCTCGGCACCGATGTCCAGATTGATGTACTGGCCGGCCTGGAAGTGCAGCGGCCGGTCGAGCCGGATGAACACGCCCTTGATGGTGGGCGTGAGCGCCTCGATGCGGCTCACTTCGCCGGTGAAGTCGCGCACCGGAATCGATTCGGCATCCGGATCTTCCTCGACATCCGCTTCGATGGTGACGTCGCTTTCCAGTCGCGCGCAACAGGCCAGGGTCTTGCGCTCCTCGCGCTCGAAATCCATCAGCGCGAAGCTGGACGCCTCGCCGTGATCGACCTCGCCGTCCACCACCTGCACCTTGCAGGTGGCGCACAGGCCGTGGCAGCAGGCGTGCGGCAGGTAGATGCCGGCGCGCAGGCTGGCATCCAGTATGGTCTGGCCGTCTTCGACCTCTATCGTCTGGCCGAGCGGTTCTATCGTGAGCTGATAGGTCATCGCCGCTCCGTTCAGACCGCGCCCGGCAGGGCTTCGAGCCCCGGCGTCTGCAGCCGCAGCACTTCCTTGTGGCCAATGCCGTTGTCGGCCAGCGAGCGCTCGAAATCCGGATCGAACGCTTCGCCCGAACGCAGCCAGCGCACGGCCGACCAGTCGATGGACGACCACTGCGGATGCACCGACCACGCCTCGGCCAGCGGGCCGCGCACCAGTTCGCCGAAGGTCATGGCCGGCGGCAGGCACAGGCAGACCGGCGCATAGAACATGAGGTGCCTGTCCCAGCCGACATAGAGCAGCTGGTTTCCGTGGAAGCGGTCGACCGTGTCTTTCGGTACGCCGACATAGGGGGCAATGGCAACGACGGGCATGACGGTCTCCTCAGTTCCGGGTGGCCTGGGCACGCCAGGCGGCAAAGTTCTTCTGGTCTTCCGAGCCCTCGAAATCGAGGTTGTCGCGCCCGTAGACCAGATGCCAGTAATCGAGCACCGACTTCAGCGGATCGAAATCCGGCGCGCCGGGGTCGGCGCCTTCGGCGAAGCAGTTGCCCTGCCAGATCTGGTGCGCCGGCAGCCAGGCCTCGACGTACTTGTCCGGCTCACGCTCGAAGATGTGCTGGCAGTGGTCGGAGCAGAAGTGGTACTTGTCGCCCTGGTGCGTGACCTGGCGATAGGAGATCTGCGTCGGGTCGTCGGCTTCGGTGAACAGCATCGGGATCTGGCACACCTGGCACAGCATGGGCAGCGTGGTGTTGTAGAAGCGCTTGCCCTGCTTCTCCATCTCCCGGTAGTGCTCGAAGCGCGGGCGGTACAGGCGGTCGAAGGTGTCCGGGTACTTGGACGACAGCCAGTCCATCTCTTCCTCGGTCGGCAGCCAGGTGTGGAAGTTGGTCATCTTGCCGGCGGTGTAGAAGGCATTCCACGCCTGGTGCGACAGGTGATCCTTCTCCTTCTTGATCAGTTCCACGCAGTCCGGCACCTTGATGCCGTAGCGCGCGAGGTCCTTGAACAGCGCCATGCCGTTCTCCTCGAAATACACCTCCCACGCCTCCTTCCAGCTCATGATGCGTTTGGGCAGCATGTAGTCCATCAGCATGGCGACGATGGACAGCAGGCGCACGCCGCGCCACACCCATTTGTCTATCCAGGCCTGGATGATGGGCAGGTTGGCCGGATCCTGCTCCAGCATGAACTTGATCACCTCCAGCCCCAGCGTCATGTGGCGCGCCTCGTCGGACTGCGCCGAAAAGCCGAAGGTCATCGCGCCCATGTCACCGTTGTAGGCGGCGCCGGAAATGAAGGGCACGAACACCAGATTGGTGAGCACGTACTCGAAGGAGAAGCCGATGGCGATGATGAATTCGAAGGGGCCGCAGGTGCACGCGTCCTCGAAGAAGCTCTTCGGCACCGACAGGTACCAGAGCCGGTCATTCATGTGCTTCCAGTCGTGGAAGCCGTTGTAGAAGCGGTTGTAGTTCGACAGCGAGTGGATCTGCGTCTGCGCGTGGCGGATTTCGTCGATGGCCTGCATCTGGCAGGCGATCTGCGGACCGACGCCCGGCAGTTCGCGGCCCAGCCGCGCGAAGCCGCGGTGCGCGTTGTATTCCAGCGAGGGCACCGCCGACAGGAATATCTTCAGCGCATTGATGTAGCGCGCGTCGGTCACGCCGAGGTGGCCGTTATTCTGCGCATAGGCATCGACGATGGCGTATAGCTTGCGCTCCTTCTCCGCCTGGTATTTCCAGTAGGCATCCATGGTCAGCCGGAACGGGTCTTCCCACTTGTCCCAGTCGTGGATCCGGATGCCTTCGTAGCGGGTCTGCGGGAACACCGCGTCCATCGGTTCGTAGCTGGTTTCCCAGCCCAGGCTGCGGGTCATCAGCGCGTACTTTTCCTTCAGGCCCAGCTTCTTCTTTACGTTCATGTCCATGGCGTTCTCCTCAGCGGTCCCAGCTCAGCGTCAGTTCGTCTTCGGTCTCGTCCACGTGACCGGACAGCGATATCAGGTGGACCTGCACTTCCTGCAGGTCGAAGTCGCGGCCCAGCCGCTCCTCGATGGAGGTGCGGCGGATCACCAGCCGGCCGGGCATGTCGATCTTCACCATGGCCGGCTGCAGATTGACCGTGGCCTCCGGGTTGTCGGCGACGATGGCGTCGACGATGCAGCGGCTGTCCTCGTTGGCCTGCAACGCGATGAACACCTTAGACATGGCCGCCCTCCTTCAGCGCGACGCCCAGCTTCGCGACGCGGGCGTCGAACGCTTCGGTCACCGTGTCCAGCACCTTTTCGCCGTCCTGGTCGAAGGCCAGTTCCGCGACCGGCAGCAGCGCCTCGCGCACCCGGCCGCGCCAGTGCGCGAGCCAGCCGGCGATCAGCGCCGCGTTGGCCGGCGATTCGGCGGCCGCGGTCTTCACCGTGGCGTCCACCCAGCGGCTGGATTCGGCGAACCACTCGTTCATGAAGGCGCACACCATGGACACCGCGGCACCGCCCTCGGCGTTGAGCCGGCGGTCGACGAAGTGCGCATACACCAGCGGATACAGCAGACCGTCCTGCACCAGGTTCTGCGCGACGAACAGCTCAAACCAGTCCTTCACCACCAGGCTGTTCTCGACCTGACGGCGCAGCGGCTGCCAGCGGCCGTCGCCCAGCCAGTGGCTGCGGCCGTCTTCCAGTTCAGCCGGGCCGGCCAGCCACAGGCCGATGCGGGTGAGGTACTGGGCGATGCCCAGATGGTCCATGCCCTGGTACATGCAGGGCTGGGTGACTGCGGTGCCGTAACCGTAGGCGCACATGCCGACGTTGTTCAGGTTGGCGCCGTAGGCGACGTGGCGCAGCGGCACCAGCACGTCGAGCGCACGGCGGCGCACGTCGTCCGGCATCAGGTCGCCCAGGCCGCGCGTCTCGACGAAATCGAAACCGGCTTCGGCCGCCTCCTGCATGCGGGCGCGCGCCAGCGTGTAGGTGCCGTAGTAGAACTGGCGCGGGTCCTTGAAGGCGTACCAGTCCTGCATCACGATCGCGGTGCGCGCCGGGTCGTACAGCTGGTGGGCCGGGTCCCAGGTCGGGCGGTACTGCAGGTTGGCGCTGGGCTGGATGTCCAGCGTGCCTTCCTGGTAGCGGCTGGCCGCCTTGTCGGCGCCGATGCGCCGCGCGATGTGGTCGAAGGTGTGGCGCAGTGGCGTGATCGCCACCGTGCGCAGATCGATGTGCATGAGGTTCTCCGGTTTCGGCGCAAGCCCGCGGCGCGGGCCGGTGCGGGTTTCAGCTGGGGCGTGCGGACAGGGCGGGTGCTTCCTGCCCGTCGTCGATGCGGGTGACCGAGTGGATGCCGCAGAACTCGTCGAACGCCCGGTCGGGCAGCATCATTTCGACGAACAGCGCGCGCTCGCCGATGGCGAACTCGAACTCGACCAGCCCGTCCGGCCGGCGATGGGTGACGCGCACGAACTTGCGCGCCAGAACGTCCTGCGGGCTATCGCCCGCCTGCGTTTGCTGCATTGCGATTCCTCCTCGTCCTGTCGGATGGGCGTCCGGCCTTGTCGGGCGGCCGGATCGGTGCTGCACCGTGATCAATGCAGCCGGCGTGCCAGAATTGGCAAGCCATTGAAGGACAAGGGAATCGCAAACAATGACGCCCCGGCGGGCCCGTTCTGACCTGCCAGAAACGTCAAGCGTGGAAAGGGCGCTGTACAGAATTGTCAACGCCGGGTTTGCGCTGCACCGCAGCGCAAACAGCGGTCACAGACCGGCGTCGAGGTCCTTCAGCCGGTAGGCGATCTGGCGCCGCGTGACGCCGAGCAGGCGGGCGGCTTCGGACACGTTGCCGCGTGCCCGGGTGAGCGCGGCGCGCATCAGCGCGCGCTCGTGCTGTTCCAGATCGAAGCCGGGCACCAGCAGGCGGTCGAGCGCATCGGCGTCGCCCTCGCTGCCGGCCGCACACAGGCTGCCGGACGCGCCGACCGCCTCGCCCGGTTCGATGGCCGGTTCGATGCCGGCGAACAGGTGGCTGGCTTCGATGAAACCGCCCTGCGGCGCCAGCAGCACGCCGCGCTCCACCATGTTTTCCAGTTCGCGGATATTGCCCGGCCAGTCATAGGCCTGCAGGCTCTGCACCGCGCGGTCGGTCAGGCCGGCCAGCCGCTTCTGGTAGATGGCCGCGTACTTCTCGACGAACAGCTCGACCAGCAGCGGAATGTCGGCCAGCCGCTCGCGCAGCGGCGGAATGACGACCGGGTAGGCATTCAGCCGGTAGTAGAGGTCGGCACGGAAGCGCCCCTCCTTCACCGCGCGCCGCAGATCCACATTGGTGGCCGCCACCAGCCGCACATCCACGGTGCGGGTGCGGTGGTCGCCCAGCCGCTCGACCTCGCCGGTCTGCAGCACACGCAGCAGCTTGGCCTGGGCGGCCGGGGAAATGTCGCCGATCTCGTCGAGAAAAAGCGTGCCGCCATGCGCGCGCTCGAAGCGGCCGGGGCGCGACTGCTGCGCGCCGGTGAAGGCGCCGCGCTCGACGCCGAACAGTTCGGACTCGATCAGGTCGTTCGGCAGCGCCGCGCAATTGACCGCGACGAAGGGCTTCAGCTGGCGCGCGCCGTTGTCGTGCAGCCAGCGCGCGAACATTTCCTTGCCGACACCGGTTTCGCCCAGCAGCAGCACGGTGATCGGGTTGTCCGCCGCCTTCTGCACCAGGTCGAAGGCGGCGCGGAAGCCCTGCGACGCGCCGATCAGATTGCCGCGGCCGCGCTGTTCGCCGAGCGAGGCGCGCAGCTGCGACACCTGTTCCTGCAGCGCCATCAGTTCGCCGACGATGTTCTCCGGCTCGAAATAGCGGATGTGCGCCTCCGCGCCCTCGCCTTCCCACTCGTCCGCCACCTTGCCCTCGATCACGCAGCAGGGATCGCCGCGGCTCACGCACTGGGTTTCGCGGAACACCACGAAGCGGTTCATGAACTGGGTGACGTAGCCGGAGGCGTAGCCGATCATGGTCCAGCAGGCCGGCCCGTCGCCGAGGCCGAAATCCTGTAGCTGGGCTTCCGCCTCCCACGAGTTGTCCCAGCGGAAAGTGCCGTGGAAATGGCCGCGCTTCAGATCCAGTTCGGAATGCAGCGTGCTCGCCCGCACCAGCCCCTCCAGCCGGTGCAGCTGCGGGCCGAGCAGGAACACGTCTTCCAGCGCGCCGTCGCCGACCAGGCGCTTGGCCAGTTCGGCGTCCTGCTGGCCGGACACGAAGCCCATGCGCACCAGCAGCGCGCGGGCGCGCTCCTGCCCCAGTGAATTCAGCAGCTCGCGGCGCAGCGCGCCGAGCGCCCGCGCATGCAACAGCAGCATGCGGTTTTCCTGCAGCCAGATCCGCCCTTCTTCGGTGCAGAAACGCAGGTGATTGCGCAGCGCAAAGCGGTCCAGCAGATCCTGCTCATTGTTGTTGTGCATGCAAGCTCCTCGCGGGTGTCGTCGCGCGCCCTGCTCCTCGCCGGCCACCTTAGCCTGCGCCGCAAGCGCCTGTCCAATACCCGGCGCCGCACCGCCGCATACCGTGACGGTATGCCGCCCTCCCTGCGGGAGGGTGCGCACGCCGCGCGCCGGCCTCACCGTGTGCAGGCGCCGCATGACGGCGGCCGATCCGACAACGACACGAGGAGACACCGATGTTCCTGAAGAACTGCTGGTACTGCGCCGGCTGGGACCACGAACTGAGCCAGGGCCGCGACGCGCTGCTCACCCGCCGCATCGCCGGCGAATCGCTGGTGCTGTACCGGCGGCCGGACGGCGGCGTGGTGGCGATGGAAGACCGCTGCTGTCATCGCCAGGCACCGCTGTCGCTGGGCCGCAAGGAAGGCGACGCGCTGCGCTGCATGTACCACGGCTGGAAGTTCGGCCCGCACGGCCGCTGCATCGAAATCCCCGGCCAGGCGCAGATCCCCGAGCGCGCCTGCGTGCGCACCTTCCCGGTGGTCGAGCGCGACAACTGGATCTGGGTGTGGATGGGCGATCCCGCGAAGGCGGACCCGGCGCTGATCTGCAAGGCGGTCGGCCCCGGCCACCCGGACTGGAACATCCGCACCTCCAAAGTCCGCGTGAACACCAACTACCGGCTGGAACTGGCCAATCTGTCCGACCTCACCCACATTTCCTGGGTGCATGACCAGACCTTCGGCGGCACCACGGTCTATGCCAGCACGCGGCCGAAACACACGCTGAAGGCCCGCGGCATGGACACCGAAATCTGGCTGCGCGGCGTGCCGGCACCGCGCTTCGCGCAGCACCTGTTCCCGCCCGACATGGTGTTCGACCTCTACTTCCTGTCGCAGATGAGCTTCCCCTGCAACTTCATCCTGCACTTCCAGGTGTATGCCGCCGGCACGGCGACCGAAGGGCCGTCGAACGGGCAGCTCATGCTGGATACCTTCTCCAGCCAGGCAATCACGCCCTGCGACGCCGACGCGGTCGATTACTACTACTCCTGGGGTGCCAGCAAGGCGACCGACGCGCCGGGCCTGGGCGAGCTGCTGTACGAGGCGATCAACGCCGCCTTCCTCGAAGACAAGCGCATCCTCGAAGGCCAGCACCAGCGCATGAAGGAGAAGCCCGACTTCCGCACCGTGGACTACGCCCACGACGCCGGTCCGGGCAAGCTGCTGTGGCTGCTCGACAAGCTGCTGAAGGAAGAGGCAGCGGAACCGGCACCCACGGTCAGCGCCTGCGCCGCGACCGCCTGAAGCCGCACCCGCCCGCTCAGGGGTCCGCTCAGGGGCTCACTCAGGGGCCCGTTCAGGGAATCAGGCCGCGCTGGCGGGCGGCGCGCACCGCCAGCGGCCGGCGGCGCACGCCCAGCTTTTCGAAGATGCGCTTCCAGTACCACTTCACCGTGGTGTCGGCGAGGCCCAGCCGGGCGGCGATTTCGGCGGTCTGCAGATTGGCCGCGGTGAGGCCGAGGATGTCCAGTTCGCGCGCCGACAGGCTGCGTGGGTCGTCCGGTGCGGCGGGCGCGGGCGGCAGTGCCGCCGCGCCGCCTTCGAACGCACCCAGCAGCGCCGCGCACAGCGGATCGCCCGGCTGTTCCGCCAGCAGCGCGCGGATGTCCTCGCCCTCGTCGACGAAGCTGCGCACGAAGTCCGCCCCGGCCCGCCAGCGCAAGGCATCGGCCAGCGCACGGCGGGCGGTGGCCTGATCGCCGCTGCGCCGGGCCAGTGCCGCGCGCAGCAGAGACAGCCGCAGCGCAGGCGCCAGACACTGGCGATCGGCCAGCCAGTGCACCCAGCGCCGCAGCCGGCCCAGCGCCTCGGCATGCGCACCCTGCTCGAAATCGATGCGCGCCCGCGCCATCGTCAGTGCGACTTCGGCGCTGCCGCAGAACAGGTCTGCCGCCGGCGGCAGGCCGGCCGGCGCACGGCCTTCCAGCTCACGCGCGGCCGCCCTGGGCTGACCGTCGAGCAGCAGCAGGCGCACCCGCTCCGCCTGCATGTGCGCGCGCAGCCGCGGCAGCCGGTATTCGTCGGCCAGCCGCAGTCCGCGGTCCAGTGCCAGATGGGCGGCGTCGGTCTGCCGCCGCGCGCGCGCCAGCCGCGCCGCGGTCAGGTGGCGGGCGATGACCGAATCGACCAGCCCGAATTCGGTGGATGCGCCGTGCGCGGCGGCGCACTGCGCCAGCAGCGCGTCGGCTTCGTCCAGCCGGTTGCCTTCGCAGGCCAGCGCCGCCAGCTGGGCGGCCGGCATGGCGGCCAGCAGCGAGCCTTCGCCGTGGATGCGCACCGCGGCTCGCATGCCCTCTTCGAACGCCGCGCGGGCCAGCGCAAGCTCGCCGCGCAGCGCGTGGGTGCTGCCGATGACGGTTTCGCTGAACACCATGCCGTACAGCGCACCGGCTTCGCTGAAGCGCTGCCTGAAGGTGGCGGCGCGCGCCGCGGTCAGGGCGCAGCGGTGGCTTTCACGTTCGCACATCATCTGCGCCACCGCGACCGAACCGCTCATGAAATCGGCCCCGCCACCGTGCGCGGCCTGCCAGGCCTCGCCGGCGTTCAGCGCACCGTCGACATCGTCGGTGAATACCTGAAGCATGAAGCGGCGGTGCGCCAGCCGCGGCTGCAGCGCGGGCGCGTCGGCATGTGCCGCCACCGCGTCGAGCGCGCGGCGCGCGTCGTCGAAGCGCCAGCGTATCGTGTGTTCCCACGCCAGTTCGAGCTGCAGCCGCGGCTGCGCCTCGGCCACCTCGGGTGGCAGCCGCGCGGCCAGCGCACGCAGCGTGGCGGTGCGGCCGCTGACGAACAGCGGCGTGCTGAGCGCATCGACCAGCGCGCCGGCGCGCGCCATGTCGCCCGCGGCCAGCGCGTGCTCGACCGCTGCCTCGGTCTGACCGTGGGCCGCCAGCCAGTCGCAGGCGCGCCGGTGCAGCTGCGGCACCCGCTCGGGCCGGGTGCGCTGCAGCCGCTGCCGCAGCAGATCGGCGAACAGCCGGTGGTAGCGGTAGCCGTGGCGCTCGCGGTCCAGCGACAGGATGAACAGGTCGCGCCGCTCGGCTTCGGCGATCAGCGCGCGGCTGCCGCCGGCGTCGAACAGCGCGTCGCACAGCGCATGATCGAAGCGTTCGAGTATCGAGGTGGCCAGCAGGAATTCGCACAGCGCCGGCGGCTGGCGGCTGAACACCTCCTCCATCAGGAAGTCGGCCACGTCGCGGTCGGCGCCGGAGAATTGCTGCAGGAAGGCGTCGACATCGCCGGCGCCGCCGAGCGCGATCGCGGCCAGCTGCAGGCTGGCGGCCCAGCCTTCGGTGCGCGCCAGCAGCCGTTCGATCTGGTCGCCGGTGAGCGGCGGTGCGCCCGCGCCCTGCATGAAGCCCGCGGCTTCAGCCCGGGTGAACGCGAGCGCGGCGGCGTCGATGTCCGTCACGTCGCCGGCCGCCCGCAGCCGGGCCAGCGACAGCGCGGGCACGCCGCGCGAGGCGATCACCCAGCGCACCGGGTCGAGCGGTGCGCGCAGCAGGGTCGCCAGCAGTTCGAGCACGGCGGCATCGTCGATCTGGTGCAGGTCGTCGATCACCAGCAGCAGCGGAGCGTCGACCGCGGCCAGTGCGGACAGCAGCGCCTGGGTCAGCGCCGCGGCGGACGGCGCCTCGCCCTGCTCGGCGCCACTGGCGATCAGGCGCTGCGCCTCGGCCGCGGGCCGGGCGCCCGCCTCCTGCATCGCCGCCAGCAGATGGGCGCAGAAGCGCACCGCGTCGCGGTCCTGCGCATCGGCGGTGAGCCAGCCGGCGGCGCCCCCCTGCGCCCGGTGCCCGGCATACAGCTGGGCGGCAAGACTGGTCTTGCCATAGCCGGCCGGTGCGGCGAGCAGCAGCACCCGGGCCGGCGCGTCGGGCATCAGGCGCGGCCGCTTCAGCAGCGGCCGGCGTGCAAGCGGCGGGTGCAGCTTGGTGCGCAGCAGTTCCATCGTCATGCGTGCAGTCCGGTCACGGCCGTCGGTGCGGCGTTAGAATCCGGCCCTCCTGCGCAGCGCGCTCCGGGCCGTCGATACCGTGGATCTGAGACATCTCAAGTACTTCATCGCCGTCGCCGAGGAACAGAACATCGGCCGCGCGGCGGCACGGCTGAACATATCGCAACCGCCGCTGACGCGGCAGATCCAGCAGCTCGAGGAAGAGCTGGGCGTGCGCCTGTTCAACCGCACGCCGCGCGGCATGGAGCTGACCCAGACCGGCGAGGTGCTGCTGCACGAGGCGCGCAACATCCGCTCGCTGGTCGAGCAGGCGACCGAACGCACGCAGCGCGCCGGCCAAGGCAAGCTGGGCCGGCTGGACGTGGCCATCTTCGGCTCCGCCATCCTCGATTCGATCCCCAAGCTGCTGCTCGCCTTCCGCCGCAAGTATCCGGAAGTGAACATCGTGCTGCACACGATGACCAAGAGCGAACAGATCGAAGCGCTGCGCCAGCGCCGCATCACGGTGGGCTTCAACCGCATGCTGGCGCCGCTGCCCGACCTGTCGACCACGCTGGTGGCGACCGAAAAGCTGCTGCTGGCGATCAACGAGGGGCACGAACTGGCGGCGCAGGACACGGTGCCGCTGAACGTGCTGGCGAAATTTCCGCTGGTGCTGTTCCCGACCGGGCAGCGGCCCAACTTCGTCGACAAGGTGCTGGGCCTGTGCCGCGACATGGGTTTCGTGCCGGAAATTTCGCAGGAGGTGGGTGACGCGGTGACCGGCGTGGCGCTGGTGGCGTCGGGCTTCGGCATCAGCCTGGTGCCGGAATCGGTCACCAGCCTGAAGATTCCGGGTGTCATCTACCGCCCGCTGCGCAACCCGCCGGCCCAGGCGGCGGTGGACCTGAGCTGCCTCTACCGCTCGGACGACGAATCGCCCATCCTGTCCGCCTTCCTGGAAACCGTGCGCGAGTTCCGCGAAGAGCACGCGAAGCGCGCCAGCGCGGGCTGAGCGCCCGGGCCTACAGATCCAGCACCAGGCGCGGCGAGCGCGCGCGCGAACAGCAGGGCAGGAACTGGTCGTTCTTCGCCTTCTCGGCGTCGGTCAGATAGGCGTCGCGGTGGTCCGGCGTGCCGTCGATCACCCGGGTCAGGCAGGTGCCGCACACGCCCTGTTCGCACGAGTAAGGCAGTTCGATGCCGGCATCGGCCAGCGCCAGCAGCACGCTGCGGTCGGCCGCCACCGGAATGACCCGCCCGCTGCTGGCGATCTGCACCTCGAACGCAGCCGACGTGGCATTCGCATCGACCGGCGCCGAGAAGTATTCGAAGTGGATGTTGCCCTCCGCCCAGCCCAGCCGCTTCGCGGTCGAGGTGACGGCATCGAGAAAGCCGCCGGGGCCGCACACGTACAGATGCGTGCCGGCGTCCGGCGTCGCGAGCAGTGCCGCCAGGTCGGCTTTCTGTTCCGCCGGTCCATCGTCGAAGTGGAAGCGCACGCGGTCGGCGAAGGCACTGTCCTGGATCCGCCCGAAGAACGCGGTACGGTCCTTCGAGCGGGTGCAGTAGTGCATTTCGAAATCCGCGCCGGTCGAGGACAGGCGCTCCGCCATGCAGAGGATGGGGGTCACCCCGATGCCTCCTGCCAGCAGCAGGCTGCGACCGGCCTCGTGAGCCAGCGCAAAGTGATTCTTCGGCGCGCTGATGTTGATCAGCGCACCTTCGGCGACGTCGACATGCATGCCGACCGAGCCGCCGCGCGACTTCGGATCGCGCAGCACGCCGATCAGGTAGCGATGACTTTCCGCCGGGTCGTTGCACAGCGAGTACTGGCGCACCAGACCCGGCTTCACTTCGACATCGACATGGGCACCGGCGGCAAATGGCGGCAGTGCGCCGCCGTTCGCCGCGACCAGTTCGAAGGTGCAGATGTCCAGTGCGTCGACCGTCTTGCGGGCGACCCGCACCGGAAACAGGGTGGAGGTGGCTGTGTTCATGACTTCAGTCCTTCATGCTGCGCCCGCCGGCCTTGCGGCGGGTATGGAAATTCATGCGTCCGGCGCATGCAGCGCATCCAGCGCCGCCTGCGCGCAGGCTTCGTCCTGCGCCTCGCTGCCGCCGGACACGCCGATGCCGCCGATGCACGCATCGCCGTCGTGTATCGGCAGGCCGCCGCCCAGCACCACCAGGCGCGGTCGGGCGGACAGACCGATCTTCAGGTGCTCGGCGTCGCCGAACACCTGCATCCACTGTGCGGTCGGAAAACCGAAACTGGCCGCGGTATAGGCCTTGTCGACCGCGAGGTCGGCCGAATGCAGGAAGGCGCCGGGCATGTGCAGGAAGGCCAGCGTATTGCCGCTGCGGTCGACCAGCGCGGCGTCCACCCGTATGCCCAGCGATTCGGCCTTCTCGATCGCCGCGGCCACCGCGCGCTGTGCGGCGCGCCAGCCCAGGCTGGGCAGGTCGATGCGGCCGCTCACCGCCGCGGCCTTCATGCCGGCTTCGCGGCCGCGGCGGCGCGTGCCTCGATCTCGCTGCGACGCAGTGCGCTGGCCGGCTGACCGGCGATGCCCCAGTCCTCCGGATCGACCTGTCGACAGCAGCCGCGCACCAGTTCGCGGCGCACGCCCAGCACCTCGACCAGCAGGTCGGTGAAGGCAGCCAGCAGGCGCTGGCGCTGCTCTGCCGGCCGGCCAGCGAGCACGATGAAATCGAAGAAGGGCGCGTGCTGACCGCTGGCGCTCACCAGTTCGCCGGCGACCGCGAACTGTTCCGGATCGTGCGGCGTGATGAAGGCACGCACGCGATCGATCGGCGAAGCCAGCACCTCGGCATACAGCGCCGAGGCGCGCTTGAGCAGGCGCTCGTCCTGCTCCGGCGTGCTGCTGCCGGCCACCAGATGAAAATTGACGATGGGCATGGCGTGACTCGTATTCAGGGCAGGCCGCGGCGGCGGCCGGAATCCAGCATCAACGTGGCGCCGGTCATGGCGTCGGCTTCGGGCGCCAGCAGCGTGCTCACCGCCCAGGCGACCTGGGCCGGCGTGGTGAAGGCGCGGATCGATGATTCGGCGCGCATGTCGTCGAGCACCGTGTCGACCGTGACGCCGCGCATCGCCGCCCGGTCGGCGGCCACCCGGTGCAGGCGCGCGGTGTCGGCCGGGCCGGGCGCGATCAGGTGGGCGGTGATGCCGCGTTCGCCATAGGCCAGGCTCAGCTGGCGCACCGCATTGACCAGCGCCGCGTTGGCGATGCCGGCGGAGGCGGCGTAGGCGGTCGGCTCGAAGCCGTAGTGGCCGCCGATGGCGATCAGGCGCGAACCGGCGACCAGACGCTCGTCGACCGCACGCACCAGACGCAGCAGACCGCCGACCTTGATGTTCACCGCATCGACCAGAGCCGCGGTCGGCGCGTTCAGAATGCCGCCGGCCACGGCGACGCCCGGGCCATGCACCACCGCGCGCACCGGCCGGTCCACGCTCGCGGTCAGCGCGGCGATGGCGCTGTCGTCACCGATGTCGGCGACACAGGCGCGCACGCCCGCGCCCACGCCCGCAAACTCACTGCACAGCGCGTCGAGTGAGCCGGCGCTGCGCGCCACCGCGACGACGCCGAGTCCGGCCTGCAGCAGCCGGCCGACGATGGCTTGACCGAAGTCGCCGGTGGCACCGACGACCACCGCCAGTTCTGCCTGCTTCCCGTCCATCGCGATCAGCCGGTCAGCACGTTGAGGAAGCTTTCGCGCACGATGTTGTCCTGCGCGAAAGTGGCGTGGCCCAGTTCGGTCGTGTCCCACACCAGCGTGGGCGTATCCGGGTAGTGCACATAGCCGCCGCTGAACACCTCGTTGCGGTTGCCCGAAGGGTCGAAGAAGTAGATGGTCGCGCCGCGGGTAACGCCGTGCCGGTTCGGGCCGACATCGACCGGAATGCGGTACTTGCCGATCAGGTCGGCCGCGTGGATCACGTCATGGGTCGATTCCAGCAGGAAGGACACGTGATGGAAGCGACCGGGCGTGGGCTGCAGCACGAAGGCCACGTCGTGCGGCTTGGTCGAACAGCTGAGGAAGAGCGCCAGCGACTGCTTGCTGTCGGCGTCGATCAGCTTTTCGCTGAGGTCGAAGCCGAACACCTCCATGAACAGCCGTGCCGTCTCGTCGATGTTCACGCCGCCAAGCAGCGCGTGGTCGAGCCGGTTGATGCGGAAGCCGCGGATGACGCCTTCGTCCGGCAGCACGCCCGGATTCAGCGTACCCAGCGTATTGCCGGTCTGGTCCTTGTGCGCATAGAGCTGCATCACGTGGCCGCTGGGCAGCGTGAATTGCAGGCGGCGACCGCTCTTCGGATAGACGCCAGCCTCGATGTGGCTCACTTCCAGTCCGAAGGCGCGGATCTTCGGTTCCAGATCGTTCAGGGTCTGGTCGTCATACACCTTGAACGCCAGGTAATCCATGCCCGGTGCATCGGCCTCGCGCAGCACGATGCTGTGGTGGTCGTGCTCGTCCCACGCCTTGTAGTAGACGCGACCGTCCGCGTCGGTCATCACTTCATGCAGGCCCATGCGGTCGCCGTAGTGCTGCTTCGACACCTTCATGTCGAGCACGCGTATGGCGACCTCACCCAGTCTCAACACCGATCTCAGCGACATTCCTCTCCTCCTTTTATATGTGTAGGGGTCGCGTTTCCGGAGATGGCTGCCGCAGCGTCAGGCGACGCTTTTAAGCAACCCTCTTTCCTTGGCCATGGTCATGGCCGTGTCCTCGATCATGTCTTCCTGCCCGCCTATCATCTTGCGCCGGCCGAGCTCGACCAGAATGTCGCGCGCCGGCACGCCGTAGCGTTCGGCCGCGCGCTTGGCGTGCAGCAGGAAGGTGGAATACACGCCGGCGAAACCCAGCGTCAGCGATTCGCGGTCGACGCGCACCAGGTGATCCATCATCGGCACGATGATGTCTTCGGCCACGTCCATCAGCCTGAACAGATCGACGCCGGTGTCCATGCCCATGCGCTCGCACACCGCGGCGAACACTTCCAGCGGCGTGTTGCCGGCACCGGCGCCGAGGCCGGCCACCGAGCCGTCGATGCGGCTGGCGCCTTCCTCGATCGCGGCGATCGAATTGGCGATGCCCATGCCCAGGTTGTGATGGCCGTGAAAGCCGATCTCGGTTTCGGGATTCAGCACCGCACGCAGCGCGGCCACGCGGGCGCGCACGTCGGCCGGCAGCATGTAGCCGGCGGAATCGGTGATGTAGACGGTCTGCGCGCCATAGCTTTCCATCAGCTTGCCCTGCTGCGCCAGGCCTTCCGGCGTATTCAGGTGGGCCATCATCAGGAAGCCGACGGTGTCCATGCCCAGCTTGCGCGCGAAGGCGATGTGCTGCGGCGAGGTGTCGGCTTCGGTGCAGTGGGTGGCGATGGTGACGCTGCGCGCGCCGCAGTCGTAGGCCGACTGCAGTTCGCGCATGGTGCCCAGACCGGGAATGAGCAGCACCGAAATCTTCGCCTGCTTCATCTGCGGGCACACCGCGCGCAGATAGTCTTCGTTGCTGTGCAGCGCGAAGCCGTGCTGCAGCGAATTGCCGCCGAGGCCGGCGCCGTGGGTGACCTGGATCAGCGGCACGCCGGCGGCGTCGAGCGCGCTGGCGACGCGCACCATCTGGTCCACGCTGATCTGTTCGCGCTTGGCGTGCATGCCGTCGCGCAGGCACATGTCATGTAGGACGACCTTGCGTCCTTTCAGGCTCTGATCGGCGCTCATCACGCGGTCTCCAGGGGTTTCAGCTCGATGCGGCCGGACAGCAGCTCGTGCGCGAACATCTCTGCGGTGCGGGTGGCGGCGGCGGTCATGATGTCGAGGTTGCCGGCGTAGCGCGGCAGGTAGTCGCCGAGACCGGCGACCTCCATGAACACCGACACCTTGCGCTCGTGGAACACCGGCCCGTTCACCAGCCGGTAGCCCGGCACGTAGGACTGCACCTCGCCGATCATGGCCAGGATGGATTCGGTGATGCGCGCCTCGTCCGGCGTGTCGTCGGTCAGGCAGTAGATGGTGTTGCGCATGATCATCGGCGGGTCGGCCGGATTGATGATGGCCAGCGCCTTGCCGCGGCGCGCACCGCCGACGCGGCAGATCGCGTTCGAGGTGGTGTAGGTGAATTCGTCGAGATTGGCGCGGGTGCCCGGGCCGATCGAGCGCGAGGACAGGCTGGCGATGATTTCCGCGTACTCCACCGACTGGATGCGCGACACCGCATGCACGATGGGTATGGTGGCCTGGCCGGCGCAGGAAATCATGTTCACGTTCATTTCCACGCGGTCCATGTGCTCGCGCAGATTGACCGGCGGCACGCACAGCGGCCCGATGGCGGCCGGCGTCAGATCGACCATCATGACACCCAGCTCGTTGAGCTTGCGGCTGTTCTCGGCATGCACGTAGGCGCTGGTGGCGTCGAAGGCGATCTGTATGCCGTCTTCGCGCACATGGGGCAGCAGGCCATCCACGCCGTCGGCGGTGGTTTTCAGGCCCAGTTCGCGCGCCCGCGCCAGACCTTCGGACGCCGGGTCTATGCCCACCATCCACACCGGCTCCAGCACCTCGCTGCGCCTGAGCTTGTAGATCAGGTCGGTGCCGATATTGCCCGACCCGATCAGCGCACATCTGATCTTCGCCACTGCTGCCTCCTAGCTCTGGTTCGGGAGGCCGCTCCGGCCTCCGCTCCGTTCCGCCTGCGACGCGCTGTCGACCAGCCGCCGCACGGTATTCGCCATCTGTCCGATCACCCGCACCGTCAGGTCGCTGTGCGGCACGATGCGGCAGGCCAGCACCCGGTGCTGCAGGCGGTCTTCTGCGGTCACGTGGTCCACGCTCATCTTCAGCGCGGCGTAACGCCCGCCCAGCACTTCCACCTTGCACACGCCGCAGCCCCCGCCGCGACAGCCCACCGGTATGTCGCGCAGACCGCGCGCCAGCATGGCGGTGAGCAGCGCATCGCCGGCGCGGCAGCTGAAGGCACGATCCAGACCTTCTACCGTCACCGCGTAACTCGCTGCCGCGTGCCCGGCTTCGTGCCTTGCCTCACCGGCCTGCACACGCTGAACCTGTGGCTCCATGCATCCTCCGCATCGCGCCCCGTGTGTCCGGTTCAGCGCGGCCCGGGGCGTCGTGTCCAGAAAAAGTTACCCCGCTCGGACAATACGATCCAATACCATTTGATCGGCGGCGCCATACGGTAAAGGTATGAACAGGCGCACAGCCGCGCCAGCCGGATACCGCAGCGCAGCAAGCCCTTCAGCCTGGAGAGGTGGTGCGGCGCCGCATGCGGGCCACGCGGTACTGCATCTGGCCGCGACCCAGCCCGAGTTCGCGTGCGGCCGGCGCCAGCTTGCCGCCGTGGCGTTCGAGCGCGGCACGGATGACCGCCTCTTCGATGTCGGCCAGCGTGCGCCCGCCGGCCAGCAGACCGGCGGCGGTATCGGGCGCATCGCCGCTGGCGGCGCGTGCGGCCATGCCGTCGCCGCGCGCCACCACATCGCCGCTGGGCAGCACGCTGAAGGACTGCCAGTCGGTCACTTCGCCGCCGGAAAACAGGTGGTGCACGTCGAGCGCGCCATCCGTATCGGCCAGGATGACCGCGCGCTCCACCATGTTTTCCAGTTCGCGCACATTGCCCGGCCAGTCGTAGTGCCACAGCGCGTCGAGCGCATTGCGGGTGATGCCGCGTATGCGCTTGCCGAAGCGCTGGCCGAAGCGCTCGACGAACACGCCCAGCATGAGCGGAATGTCCTCGCGCCGGTCGCGCAGCGGCGGAATGCGGATCGGGAACACGTTGAGCCGGAAAAACAGGTCGGCCCGGAAGCGGCCTTCGGCCACCGCGCGCCGCAGGTCCTCGTTGGTGGCGGCGACGATGCGCACATCCACCTTGCGCAGCTGGCTGCCGCCGACCCGCTCGACCTCGCGCTCCTGCAGCGCGCGCAGCAGCTTGCCCTGGGCATGCAGCGGCAGGCTGCCGATCTCGTCGAGAAAGAGCGTGCCGCCGTGCGCGCGTTCGAAGCGGCCCGGCCGCGACACCGAAGCGCCGGTGAAGGCGCCGCGGTCCACGCCGAACAGCTCCGCCTCGACCAGATCGTGCGGGATGGCGGCGCAGTTCAGCGACACGAAGGGGCCGGCCGCGCGCGGGCCGATCTGGTGCAGCGCGCGCGAGAAACGCTCCTTGCCGACACCGCTCTCGCCGAGGAAGAGCACGGTGGCGTCGGTCTGCCCGACCCGCTTGAGCAGATAGACCACCGAATTGAAGGCGGTCGACGCGCCCACCAGCTCGTGTTCCAGTGGCGACACCGCCTCGAAACCGACTTCGCCTTCCGCGCTGGCTTCGGCCGCGCGCCGCTGCATCGGCGGATCGACGAAATCCTCCACCTGCATGAAGTGCAGGTCGGTTTCCGCATTCGGCCATTCGGCCACCGGCCGGATGACCGCCCGGCAGCGCGCGTGCCCCATGGCCACGCACTCGACCTCGCGCACCAACAGCGGCCGGCCGAAGGCGCTGGTGGCGAAGGCAGTGGCGTAGCCCACATTCATCCAGCAGGCCGGCGAACCGCTGATGCCGAACTGCTGCAGGTGGGCCTCGGCTTCCCACGAACTGGTCCAGGTGAAGTCGCCGAAGAATTCACCGGCGTCCTGATTGAAGCGCACCTCCAGAGGCGTGTTGCGCACATAGCCTTCCATGTCGCGCAGGCGCGGCCCCAGCGACACCGCGGTGGCCACGTCGTCGCCGAAGGCGTCGCGCACCCGGCGGTGATCGGCCAGACCCTGCTGGTAGCCGAGCCGGGTAAACACGCCGCGCGCCATGTCCGATCCCAGCCGCTCGACCAGTTCGCGCCGCAGTTCGGCCATCGAGAAGCCGTGCATCAGCAGCATGCGCTGGTCGAACAGCATGATGTGACCGGTATCCGGCGCGAAACGCAGGCGCTCGGTCAGGCGCTTGTCGGCGTCCGGAACGCCGGCGGTGGATGGCTGCATGCGGAACTCCCCATGATCGATGAGCCGCACATCATGCATGAAATCATGCACACAGCACTCCAACACTACCAATACCGCACGTTTTCAATCTGTCAGACAGGATGCGATTGCAGCCCCGGCCAAGAAATCCTTTCACATCAAAAGGCTGGAAGAACCCCTCCGTGTGGCACGGCGCTTGCGAAGGCGGCGCCACCTGAACAACAAAGGGCCGGCATGGCCCGTACGGAGGAGAAGAGATGGCTTTCCTGCACAACGCCTGGTATGTCGCGGCCCTGTCGACCGAAGTCGAGGACGAGGCGCTGTTCCACCGCAAGATTCTCGGTCTGTCGATGCTGATCTATCGCCGCGGCGACGGCACGCCAGTCATCCTGCGCGACCGCTGTCCGCACCGCTTCGTGCCGCTGCACATGGGCAAGCGCATCGGCGACGACGTGGTCTGTCCCTACCACGCGCTGCGTTTCGACTGCACCGGCAAGTGCGTGCACAACCCGCACGGCGAAGGCCACATTCCGCGCGCGGCGGTGGTGCAGTCCTTCCCGGCGGTCGAGCGCCACGGCTTCGTCTGGGTATGGCCGGGCGACGCCGACAAGGCCGACCCGGCCCGCATTCCCGACTATTCGCTGCTGGATGGTGGCCACCCGAATTCCAAGGGCTGGGCCTATATGCACATGAAGGCGAACTACGAAATCATCGTCGACAACATCATGGATCTGAGCCACGTCGACCATGTGCACGGCCCGCTGCTGAACACCGCCGGCAAGCTCACGCCGCAGATTCCCAGAGTGATCGAGGACGGCAACACGGTGAGCGTGCGCTGGGAATGGCACCAGGATCCGCCGATGGGCTTCTTCTCGCCCTTCCTGCCGACGCCGGGTACCGGCGCCGAACATCACGTGGGCGTGGTATGGACCGCGCCCAGCACCATGCTGCTCACCGTGGGTGCGGTGCAGGGCAGCAGCAATCCGGATGACGGCCTGCTGTCCTGGGACCACCACCTGATGACGCCGGAAACCGACACCTCGACCCACTACTTCTTCGGTTCGCGCCGCAACTGGCTGGTCGAGGATGCCGAACTGAACCGGATGAAGATGGACGGCACGGTGGCCGCCTTCAGCACCGAGGACAAACCCATCATCGAAGCAGCCCAGGAAGAGATGGGCACCACCGACCTGTGGTCGCTGAAGCCGGTGCTGCTGTCCGGCGACCCGGCACCGGTGCGCGCCCGCCGCATGCTCGCCCAGCTGATCGAAACCGAAGGCGCGCAACGCCGCGCCTGAGCGCCACCACGACCCGCACCGACCGGACATGTCCGGCGGGCACGCACACGTGTCCGCCGGACCGGTGCAACAAAGCCGGTGTATAAGGGCCGCTCAGCCCTTTCCGACGCCGACACCCGCAGTGGCCGAACAGACACCGTATTTCTTCACCAGCATGCGCAACTGGCTGCTCGGGCTGGTGCTGGCGTCACTGCTGCCTCTGGCGCTGTTCGCCACCCATCTGCTGGTCGCGCTGGGCGAACAGAGCCAGCGTGCCACCAAGGACAATCTGGTCCAGCAGACCGAACTGGTGGCGCGCGCGCTGAACGAGCGGCTGAGCCGTGCGGTCGGTGCGCTGACCGCGCTGGCGCAGGACGAATCCTTCCTGACCGGCGACCTCGAACGCGCTTACCAGCAGTCGCACCGGCTGGTGACCGACAACCCGGAATTCCGTGCCGTGGTGCTGATCGGCCGCGACGAGAGCATGGCCTTCTTCACCGCCCGTCCTTTCGGTGCCGCCCTGCCTGCGGTCAGCGATGTGCCGGCGCTGCACGAGGTGTTCTCAAGTGGCCGGCCGGTGCTGTCCAATGTGTTCAAGGCGCCGGTCAGCGACCGCCACGTGGTCGCGATCGGCGTGCCGGTGCGCATCAATGGCGAGGTCGCCTACTGCCTGCGGCTTGTGCTGCTGGCCGACACGCTGGCGCAGACGGTGCGCGACCAGGACCTGCCGGAAGACTGGATCGCCACCACGCTGGACGGCTCGGGCACCGTGGTTACGCGCACGCTGGGTTCGGAACAGTTCGTCGGCAAGACCGCATCGACGGTGCTGGCCGCCGCCTCCCGCGAAAACCGCCGCAGCATCTTCAAGCGCGTCACCTCGGAAGGCATACCGGTCACCACCGCGGTCAGACCGGTGGGCAACTGGGGCTGGGATGTCGCCGTCAGCGTGCCGGACGGCACCCTGTACGGCCCGCTGCACGATTCGCTGGCCAAGTTCGCGGTGATCGGCATGGTGTCGCTCGGGCTGGCATTGAGCTTCGCGCTGTGGATATCGCGTTCGCTCACCCGCCAGTTCACCGTCGTCGCCCGGCCGGGCAGCACACCGCAGCGGCTGCGCGTTGCCGAACTGCAGTCAATACAGCACCACCTCGCCAGCGCGGAACAGGAGCGCCGCCGTTCGGACGAGGCACTCGACACGCTGTCCGAGGACTACCGGGCCGCCGAAGCGGAACTGTTGCAGGCACGGCGCGATTCGCTGACCCGGCTGTACCGTCGCGAAGCTTTCGCCGCCGCCTACATGCAACTGCAGCAGCATCTGCCGGACAGCGACCGCATCGCGCTCATGTTCATCGATCTGGACAATTTCAAGGCGATCAATGATCTGCAGGGTCACTGGCGGGGCGACGAGGTGCTGCGCGAAGTGGCCGGCGTGATCGGCCAGAGCCTGCGCGGCTCGGATCTGGCCGGCCGGCTCGGCGGCGACGAATTCGTGGTGGCGCTGGTGGCGCCGGCAGATCAGATCGAGGCGATCGCGGCCACGCTGGCAGAACGGCTGATCGAGGCGATACAGGCGATCAACGCCGGTCTTGGCGCCAGCATAGGCATCGTGATTGCCAGCGGTGACAGCACGCTGCCGGCATTGCAGCGGCTCGCCGACGGCGCGATGTACCGCGCCAAGCACGCTGGCAAGGGCCGCTACTGCCTCGTCAAATACAGCGCCACCGATGACACGCCTTCATCTGGAAGCACCGCCTGATACATCGCCGTTACACCTGCTTGCATCTGTTCACACCTGTCCGGCATGGGCTTCGATACTCTGAATCGTGTGCTGACTGCTCTTTTGAGTGGCCCGGACCAACCCTCCTTCTTGATTGCCCGCCCTCCCCGGCGGGCTTTTTTTTGGCCGGCGCCGCTCAGGCCGGCGCCAGTACCGCGTCCGGGGCGTCCAGTTCGCCCGGCATGCGCTCGCGCAGCATGTCGTACAGCGCATCGAGATCGAGCACCGACACCAGTGGCTGCGCCGCGCCGGTGCTCAGCAGACGTTCCAGCCAGCGGAAGCGCCCGGCCATCATGTCCGGCATGGCGCGAATGTCCTGTTCGCCACATTCGATCACGCTGACCAGGTCATCGACTGCCAGCCCCATCCGCCCCTGGCTGCACTGCGCCACCACGACATGCGCGCCCGTGCTGGCGGCCCCCGCTGCCGGCAGCCCGAAGAAGGCGCGCAGGCTGATCACCGGCACATGGGCGTCGCCGTCGTCCATCACCAGCACGCCGGCCACCAGCCCCTCGCCACTGCCGATGCGACGTATGCGATGGCTTTCGGCCGCCTCCTGCACCCGGTGAGCGGTGACCGCAAGCAGACGGTCATGCAGCCGGAACACCGCGAATTCCTCGCCCTCGCCCGGCCTCACCGCGCACTCGCCAACAAGTTCATGATCGTGCCTGACCGGTGTCCCACCGTATTCGGGCAGCGCCAGTGCGACCACCGCCAGCAGATCGTTGCGGTAGTCACCGGTGGTCTTGTACTCGCGATAGCCGGCCGACGTCGCCACGCCTGCCATGTGCCGCACGCCGGCGATATCGACGAAGGCATGCCGGCTTTCGCCCGGCGCCAGACCGGTGGCGAACGCGCCCAGCGCCAGCGCGCTTCCGGCCGGCAGGTCGTCGCGGGTGCTGGCGACGACACGGCCGTCTCGCTCGCAGAACGCTGCCCACACGCCTTCGCGGTCGGGCAGCAGTTCGCCCAGCATGGCGCGGAACTCACGGTCCGATTCGAACACGATGCCGATGCCGCCGACCACCCGCGCCTCGTCGTGCGGCGCGCGGATGGCCGCGTGATAGACATAGGTCGACCGGCCGCCGTGAAGCGGTGTCGGCTCGAATGGCGACACCGCGTAGCGCTGGCTGTCTGACAGTTTCAGCACCGCGTCACGCATGCGCTCGTCGAGACGGGCACCCCGCACCGCGTCGCCGTCGCCGGACAGCGCACTGCAGGCCACGATGCGGCCTTCGACGTCGTGCACGAACAGACGGTCGTACACGGTGTAGAGCCGGTTGATGCCGTCGAGCAAGGGCCCGAGCGCACGCGGATCGCCTCCTTCTGCCAGCGTCGCGCGCAATGCCGGCGCCAGCGCCCACCAGCGGCAGTCGTTGGCGCGCTCGTACAGATTGCGGTCCATCACATCCATCATGAGCCGCGACACGAACTGCAGGTCCTGCAGCGTGGACGAGGTGATGGTTTCGGACAGCGCGGCCAGCGCACGTGAGAACACCGCGCGGGTACGCTCGCCGGTTTCGCTGATCTGCTGCAGCATGGACTTGAGCTTGAGCGCATCGCCACGCCGGCCGCCGGCCATGACCTGGCCGTTCCACACCACGCGGTTCAGCGCGTCCTTGATCGCACCGGCCTGCTGCTCGATCGCGGCCAGTTCCGCGCACTGCAGCACGGCGTCCTGCGCCACGCCGTCCGTACGGAAAGCATCGTCACGGAAGGCGAGATCGGCCGGCACCATCACGTGGCCACGCCAGCCCGGTCCGCCATAGCCCTGGTAGCCGGTGGCTGGCCGGGTGCAGGCGATGTACTCGCGACCGCCGAATTCGGTCAGCGCCCCCAGCCCGTCATCCGCCATCTCAGGCGTGCGGCCGAGCGCCACATGGTCCGGATCGCTGCTGGCAATGACCCGGCCGGCGTCGTCCAGCAGCAGCATGACCGCCTTGTCGCGCGGCCGGCGGAAGGTGCGGAAGATGCCGGCCATTTCGTCGTCGAAGCGGAAAGACAGCACCAGCACGCCCAGCGTGCGGTCGTTCGCGCCGTCAATGCGGCGGGCGTAGACCAGTGCACGCTCGCGGCCCGGG
The DNA here is from genome assembly GCF_000378945.1 of Methyloversatilis universalis EHg5. Taxonomy (GTDB): domain Bacteria; phylum Pseudomonadota; class Gammaproteobacteria; order Burkholderiales; family Rhodocyclaceae; genus Methyloversatilis; species Methyloversatilis universalis_A. The sequence goes on from NZ_KB900539.1 coordinate 3,627,055, forward strand.
AACAGCGCGCACGCACCGAAGCGCTCGACATAGCCCGCCGCGGCCAGCGCTTCAGCCGCCAGCGCAGCATCGCCGTCCGGTCGCACGCCGTCGCCGATGGCCGCACACAGCCGGCCGTCGGGCGCGAGCACGCACACCGCGTCATACACCGTGTATTTGCGGATGTACTCGTGCAGCCGTGCCTCGACCGCCTCGCGGGTCACCGCACCGCCATCCAGAAAGGCACGCAGGTCCCCGTCAGTCGCCAGAAAGCCCACATCGGCGGTCCGTTCGTACAGATTGCGCACCACCACATCGACCACCGCCTGGGCGCGCGCGCGCATCTGCAGCGCCACCTTGTCTGCGTTCTGTGCCGCCAGCGCACGCACCAGTTCGCGCTCCAGCCGGCCGAAAGCTTCGCGGGTGCTGGCCATGGCCGGCAGGATGGTCTTGGCTTCAGCCGGGCACACCATCTTGGCGGTGGTTTCGATCAGCTGCCAGGTGAAACGCAGTTCAGCCAGTTCGCGCTCGCAGGCGAGCACGCCACGCATATGGGGAAGCAGGGATTCAGTCCAGGTCACCGGTCGCTCCGAGTAGTGGTTCACCCGGCTGAACGGCCGTGAAAGGAAGAAGTTAAGCGATTGATAAGAAATCACTTTCGTGGTGCATGCGCGCACCACTGCGGCGCACAAAAGCGGCATCAGGCGACGGTCATGCCCCGTGACGGCGCATGCGGCGGTCAACGAAAAAGGGGGCCGCAGCCCCCTTTTTCGTTCAGCAGGCCGGCTGTTTCAGCCGGTCGTTCTGCCGCTTCACTCCTTGCCGATCTGCCACTTCTCTTCCGACTGCGAAGTGATTTCGCCGGATTCGGTATCCACTTCCAGCTTCACTTCCTTGCCGTCGGCAGTCCGGATGTCGAACTCGTAAGAGCCCTTGCCGTCGGATTCGATTTCGTACTCGACCTCGACGATTTCGCCCGGCACCTTCTTCAGCGCGATTTCACGCGCCGCGGCTTCGCTCACCTTGGCCCCCGAGAATTTCGGATGGTCCTTCTTCACCTCTTCCTCGATCTCGGTCACCTTGCCGGTCTTGCCCGAGCACTCGACATCCCAGGCCTTGCCGTCGGCACCTTCGATGTCGAATTCGTAGTTGTAGCCCTCGCCGCGCTCATTCTTCAGTTCGACCTTCACCACAGAGCCCGGCTTCGCCTTCAGCGCGGCTTTCAGGCACTTTTCGAAGCCAGCCTCGGTCTTCGGGAAGGGGTTGGCGGCCATCGCCGGTACGGCGAAGCCGGCGGCCAGCAGCATGGACGCGAGCAGCGTTGTTTTTTTCATGGCGTATTCCTTGGACTTGAAATGGGGTCCGCGCATGTTGCAGCGCGGTATTCCAAGTCTAGCTCCGACGCGGGAATTCTTCCCGGACGCCGGTCAAGGCGCTCTTCTCTCGGGAAATATTCCCGGTTTTTACGGGAATATTTCCCTGCATCGCCGCGCGAGCGACCCCGCCCGCTGCATTCAGTCGCGGCCATGTCCATGACCATGCCCCTTTCCATTTCCGTTTCCATGTCCCCGGCCACCGCGTTCATGCCGGTCGTCGTCGCGGTCGCCGCGCCCCTGGTATCCGCCACGGTCGTCCCGCCAGTCGCGGCGATCGTCGTAACGCGCCTCGTGATGCTCATGCCGTTCGCGATAGCGCGGCACATACACATCGTTGTACCAGCGGTCCTGGACGAAATAGACCGGCCGGCCACAGGCCTCGTAACGGCCGCAGTACTTGCGCCAGTTTTTGGCGTGGCCCGGCGGCACGTGCATGTATACAGGCGCCATCACCGCCCCCGGCACGATCACCACCGGTTGCGGATAGATCAGCTGCGGACGCGGGTAGTAGTCGCCGATGTCGATGTGGCCGTAGAAACCGGGCTGGCCGATCGAGATCGACACCCCGACATCCGCCGCCATCGCAGAACCGGCCGTCGCGCTCAGAGCGAGCGCCATCATCAGTGCTTTCATCGTCCTTTCTCCTTAACGGGTGCCTCCTTCAACGCGCGAAGCGCAAAGCGGTGCACCTGGACCTGTAATCGGATATTCCTGCGTTCAGGATGGCAGTCCGCCGGGCGGCGACCTGTAGGACGGGATGAAGTGCCGACGTAGGCGAAAGGCACAGTGCGCAACGAATGCTTCAGATTGTGAAGACCCGGCAAGTGTTGAATTAGTCGCTATCGGCGGGCGCGACGCTGCCGGTACTGTGCGAACCAATCCGACAAAGCAGTGAAGGCACGCAATGAAACTCCGCTCCCTGTTCCGCCCGCTGGTCATCGCAGGTATCGCCGCCTGCTCCACCGCACAGGCCGCGCCGCTGCTGCTCAGCGACTATGCCGTCACCGGCCCGGCGACCACCGTGCGCTTCGCCAACCTGACGCCACGCCTGAACGGCCAGCTGAATGCCGGCGGCTTCCACTCGTCACTGACGGGTTCCAGCGACCCGGCGCTGCAGAACTTCGTGTCCTGGTGCATCGACATCTTCCAGCCGGCCAAACTGGGCGTGACCGTGAATGACTACACCCAGGTCACGCTGGCACAGTACGGCTCACTGTCGGCCGAGCGCGGCGCCATGCTGGGCAATCTGGCGTCCATCGCCTATGACCAGGCGCTGAACAACAGCGTGTCGTCCGCCGCCTTCCAGCTCGCGGTGTGGGAAATCGTCAACGAGACCAGCCACAACCTCGATCTGTCGAAGAACACGTTCAAGGCCTGGGGCGCAACCGACGGTTCGCTCGCACTGGCGCAGCAGTGGCTCAATGCACTGCCGCAGCAGCAGACCCGATTCGGCTTCGACATCTTCGCCAGCGCCACGGCACAGGACGTGATCCGCTTCTACGAACTGCCGAAGCCGCCGCTGGCCGCCGCCACAGCCGAATCGGTGCCGGAACCGGGCGCGCTGGCCCTGATCGCCCTGGCTGGCGTGGCAGCGTTTGCCACCCGCCGCCGCCGCGCACTGCCGGTCTGAACCCGTCTCAGGCGCGCGCGTCGCGCGCCTGCCTGAAGCGCGCCAGTTCGCGCGCGGTATGCGACACCGCCGCCTGCGCCAGCAGGTCGGCCGGTGCGCCGGCAGCCACCACACGGCCGCCGCCCTCCCCGCCTTCCGGACCGAGGTCGACGATCCAGTCGGCTTCCGCCATCAGGTCGAGGTCGTGCTCGATCACCACCACCGAATGACCGGCATCCACCAGCCGGTGCAGCACGCCGATCAGCTTGGCGATATCGGCCATGTGCAGTCCGGTGGTCGGCTCGTCCAGTACGTAGAGCGTGTGCGGATTGCCACGGCCGCGCCGGGCGTTCGCCGGGTCGTTCGCGTCGGCCGGTGATTTGGCCAGTTCGGTCACCAGCTTCATGCGCTGCGCCTCGCCGCCGGAAAGCGTCGGGCTGTGCTGGCCCAGCGTCAGATAGCCCAGCCCGACCTCCTGCATCAGCTTCAGCGTGTCGGCCAGCTTGCGGTGGGCGGCGAAGAACTCCACCGCCTCGTCCACGCTCATTGCCAGCACGTCGGCAATGCTCTTGCCCCGCCAGATGACCGCCCGCGTTTCCGAGTTGAAACGCGCGCCGTTGCAGGCTTCGCACAGCACCCGCACGTCCGGCAGGAAGGACATTTCGATCTGGCGCAGGCCCTGCCCCTCGCACACCGGGCAGCGGCCGGGGCCGGTGTTGAACGAGAAGCGCGCAGCGGTGAAACCGCGTTCGCGCGCGTCCTGGGTGTCGGCGTACAGCTTGCGGATCTGGTCCCAGAAGCCGATGTAGGTGGCCGGGCAGGAACGCGGCGTCTTGCCGATCGGCGTCTGATCCACTTCGAGCACCCGGCCGAGCGCACCCCAGCCTTCGATGTCGGTGCAGCCGGTCAGCACGGCCTTCGGATCGTTCAGCCGCGCCGCCACCCCATCGCGCAGCACGTCGCGCGCAAGTGACGACTTGCCGGAGCCGGACACGCCGGTCATCACGACCAGCCGGCCGAGCGGCACCCGCACGTCCATGCCTTTCAGGTTGTGCAGCGTGGCGCCGCGCACGAGCAGCGAAGGCGTGTCATCGCTGACCGGCCGGCGCGCCTTGAAACTGTGGTCCAGCGGACGGGCCAGGAAACGGCCGGTGATGGACTCCGCGTTCTTCGCCAGATCGCTGGCATGACCTTCGGCGATCACCTCGCCGCCGAGCCGGCCGGCGCCCGGGCCGAGGTCGATCACGTGGTCTGCGCGCAGGATGGTGTCTTCGTCGTGCTCGACCACCAGCAGCGTGTTGCCCTTGTCGCGCAGCTTCACCAACGTGTCGAGCAGCACCTGGTTGTCGCGCGGGTGCAGGCCGATGGTGGGTTCGTCCAGCACGTAACACACGCCGCGCAGGTTCGAGCCGAGCTGGGCGGCGAGCCGGATGCGCTGCGCCTCGCCGCCGGACAGCGTCGGTGCGGCGCGGTCCAGCGACAGATAGCCGAGGCCGACTTCGCTCAGGAAATGCAGCCGGCTGTTCAGTTCCGCGATCACGTCGCGCGCGATTTCGCCTTCGCGGCCTTCAAGCGACCAGCCGGCAATCGCCGTCTGCAGCGACGACACCGGCTGCGCGCTCAGCTGCGCGATGGACTGGCCGAACAGCTTCACGTTGCGCGCGACCGGGTTCAGCCGCTCACCGTCGCAGGCCGGGCATTCTTCCGGCTCCCCTTCCTGCCACTCGTTCCAGGTCGCTTCTTCGCCGGTCTGTTCCGCGTCGAAACCCTGCAGTTTGAGGCCGGTGCCCATGCACTTCGAACACCAGCCATGTTTCGAATTGAACGAGAACAGGCGCGGGTCGAGTTCGGCGAAACCGGTGCCGCAGCTCGGGCAGGCGCGCTGGGTCGAGTACACCTCGACCGTCGGCACCGGCGCGTCCGGCTGGCCCAGGCGGTCCAGCGGCGACATCAGGTGCAGCACGCCCTTGCCGTGTTCGAGGGCCTGGCGCACCGCGTCGCGCAGCGTGCGTTCGTCGCGTTCGTTCACGACGAAATCGCGGATCGGCAGTTCTATCGTGTGTTCCTTGAAGCGGTCCAGCCGCGGCCACGGCGAGGTCGGCAGGAATTCGCCATCGACCCGCAGATGGGTGTGGCCGTGTGACTTCGCCCAGCGCGCCAGTTCGGTGTAATAGCCCTTGCGGTTGATCACCAGCGGCGCCAGCAGGCCGATGTGCTGGCCGCGCCGCTCGCGCAGGATGCGCGCCACCATCGCGTCCTCGCTCTGCGGCGCGATCGCGCAGCCGCAGTCCGGGCAGTGCTGCACGCCCAGCTTCACGTACATCAGGCGCAGGAAATGGTAGATCTCGGTCTGCGTCGCCACCGTGCTCTTGCGCCCGCCGCGGCTGGTGCGCTGGGCGATCGCCACCGCCGGCGGAATGCCGAACACGCCATCGACGTCAGGCTTGCTCTCCGGCTGCACGAACTGGCGGGCGTAGGCGTTCAGCGATTCGAGGTAGCGGCGCTGGCCCTCGCCGAACACGATGTCGAACGCCAGCGTGGACTTGCCGGAGCCGGACACGCCGGTCACCACGGTGAAGCGCTCGCGCGGAATGTCGACCTCGATGTTCTTCAGATTGTGCTCGCGCGCGCGGTGCACCACGATGCTGTGCGCGGCGCGGGCGCGCAAGGCACTGTGTGCCGCGTCCTGCTGTTCGACCGGCGCCGCCTCATGCGTGGCCAGCGTGAAGGTGTCGGCCAGCCGGTACTCGGCCAGCGCCCGCCCGGTGTGCGACGCCGCGCAACCGACGATCTGCGCCGGCGTGCCTTCGAACACGCGCTGGCCGCCGTCCTCGCCCGCTTCCGGGCCGAGGTCGATCAGCCAGTCGGCGGCGGAAATCACGTCGAGGTTGTGCTCGATCACCAGCACCGTGTGGCCGGCGTCGAGCAGCTTGGCGAAGGCGCCGAGCAGGCGCGCGATGTCGTCGAAGTGCAGGCCGGTGGTCGGCTCGTCCAGCAGGAAGAGTTTGCCACCCTGAGTGCCGCCCTCCGTAGAACCTTTCTTCGCGCCCTTGGCGCCCTTCACGTTTGCCGCCTCGGCGAGGAAGCCGGCCAGCTTCAGCCGCTGCGCCTCGCCGCCAGACAGCGTGGGCACAGGCTGGCCCAGCGTCACGTAGTCCAGGCCGACGTCGATCAGCGCCTGCAGGCCGTTTACCGCTGCGTCGACGTGGCGCTTCAGCGTGCGCTCGTGTGTCGCCAGTTCGCCCAGCCAGTCCCGCGCATCGCGCACCGTCATCGCCAGCACGTCGGAAATGCTGCGGCCGTCGAGCCGGATCTCCCTCACCTCGGCGCGGTAGCGGCTGCCGTCACAGTCCGGGCAGCGCAGATACACGTCGGACAGGAACTGCATTTCGACGTGTTCGAAACCGGTACCGCCGCAGGTCGGGCAGCGGCCCTTGCCGGCGTTGAACGAGAAGGTGCCGGCGGTGTAGCCGCGCTGTTTCGCCTCGGCCTGCAGCGCGAACAGTTCGCGCACCGGGTCGAAGGCGCCGACATGGGTGACCGGGTTGGAACGCGCGCTCTTGCCGATCGGCGACTGGTCCACCATCACCACGTCGGCGATGTGTTCCAGCCCTTCGAGCGCATCGTGCTCGCCGGCCGCTTCGGTCGGCCGGCCGTAGTGCTTCAGCAGCGCCGGGTGCAGCACGTCCTGAATCAGCGTGGACTTGCCGGAGCCGGACACGCCGGTCACCGCGACCAGCCGGCCGAGCGGGACCGCGATGTCGACATTCTTCAGGTTATGCGCGCGTGCGCCGCGCAGCAGCAGGCGCGGCGTGGCGGCATCGACCGGGCGGCGACTGCCGAGCGCGGCGTCCACCTTGCGGCGGCCGGCGAGATAGTCAGCGGTCAGCGTGTCGGCACCGGCCATGGCCGCCGGTGCGCCGTCGAACACGATGTGGCCGCCGCGCGTGCCGGCGCCGGGACCGATGTCGAGCAGGCGGTCGGCGTGGCGCATGATCTGCGGGTCGTGCTCGACCACCACCAGCGTGTTGCCGGCGTCCTTCAGCCGCTGCATCACGCCGATCACCCGCTCCATGTCGCGCGGGTGCAGGCCGATCGACGGCTCGTCCAGCACGAACAGCGTGTTCACCAGCGAGGTGCCGAGTGCCGTCGTGAGGTTGATGCGCTGCACCTCGCCACCGGACAGCGTGCGCGACTGGCGGTCGAGGTTCAGATAGCCCAGGCCGACCGTGCACAGATAGCCGAGCCGGGTACGGATTTCCGCCATCAGCTCTTCGGTGGCCGAATCCAGCGGCGGCGGCAGGTCGAGCGCGTCCATCATCGCGCGCAGCTTCACCACCGGCCAGCGCATCAGGTCGTGTATCGACTGCCCCTCGATCTTCCACAGCGCGGCGTCGGGTTTGAGCCGGCTGCCGCCGCAGGCCGGGCACTCGGTATAGGCTCGGTAGCGCGACAGCAGCACGCGGATGTGCATCTTGTAGGCCTTGGTTTCCAGCCACTCGAAGAAGTGACGCACGCCGTACCAGGTACCGGGCCAGGACTTCTGCCAGCTCTTCCACTTCGGGTCGCCTTCGAGCACCCACTGCCGGTGCTCCGCCGACAGCTCGTTGAACGGCACGTCCAGCGGCACGCCGTACTTCGGTGCCAGCTTTTCCAGATCGGTCTGGCACTCGTTGTAGGACTCTGTCTGCCACGGCTTCACCGCGCCGCCGCGCAGCGTCTTGCGGCCGTCCGGAATGACCAGGCCGAAGTCGATGCCGATCACGCGACCGAAGCCGCGACAGGTTTCGCAGGCGCCGATCGGTGAATTGAACGAGAAGGTGGCCGGCATGGCCGGGCTGTAGGCGATGTCGCAGTCGGCGCAGTGCAGCGTGTTCGAGAACGCCCAGCGCTCACCGCCCTCGCTGTCGAGCAATTGCACGTGCATGCGGCCGTGCCCCAGCTTCAGCGCCGCCTCGACCGCCTCGGCGATGCGCGATTCGCCGGCGTTGCCGGCGCGGAAGCGGTCCTGCACCACCTGCAGCACATTGCCGTCGCGCGCGTGGATGCGGGTGTAACCCTGACGCTCCAGCCAGCCCTGCACTTCGGCGTCGGTGAAGTTGTCGGGCACGGTGACCGGCGCGGTCACCGCCAGTCGCGGGTCACCCGCTGCGGCGGCGCGCTCGGCGATCCGGTGCGCGATGCGGTCGGCGGTGTCGGCCTGCACCGGCTTGCCGCAGCAGCGGCAGTGCAGCGTGGCCACCCGCGCGAACAGCAGCTTCAGGTGGTCGTTCAGTTCGGTCATCGTGCCGACCGTCGAGCGCGAGGTGCGCACCTGATTGGTCTGGTCGATGGCGATCGCCGGCGGCACGCCTTCGATGCGGTCCACCTGCGGCGCGTCCATGCGGTCGAGGAACTGCCGCGCGTAGGGCGAGAAGGTTTCGACGTAGCGGCGCTGGCCTTCGGCGTACAGCGTGTCGAACACCAGCGAGGACTTGCCGGAGCCGGACACGCCGGTCACCACGGTGAGCTTGCCGAGCGGGAAATCGACGTCGAGGTTCTTCAGATTGTTCTGCCGCACGCCGCGCAGGCGGATGGCGGCTTCGGGCGCGGCGGCCACGGGACGATAGCTTTTGCGGGACACGATGGACGGAGCTGGGTGAATTGACCGCTAGCGTAGCAGCGGTGGCGCAGGACCGAGGGAGCGACGCCCCCGTCGCGATTGCGGCGGCAAAGAGGTCAGGGAGGTCAGGGCGCCGGCCGCAGAAAGCCCGGCATGTCGGCCGGCGCCGCCTTCCAGAACGGCACGGTGCGGGCCGGGTCGATGTCCGCCTCCAGCCACTCGATCGGTATCGCGTAGCGTTCCTCACCGGCCGTCTTCGCGACGAAGGCGAGAATGCCCACCAGTTCGCCGGCCACGTTGAACAGGCCGCCGCCGCTGTCGCCGATGGCGAACGGCACGCTCACCTGCATCACCGGTGCGCCATCCATCGTGAAGGTCTTGTCGAGTGCGCCGACCAGCAGGCGCACATCGACGCCGTAAGCGCCGTTGAAACCGAGCAGCCGGTCACCCGGCTTCAGGTCGCCAGCGCGGGCGATCTTCGCCGCCGGTGCCGCGAGACCGGGCACCGACAGCACGCACAGGTCGCGCCAGTCGTCGCGGCGCACCACGCTGGCCGGCTTCGCAACGTACTGGTAACTGGCTTTCAGCGATTTCGCGCCGGTGATGACGTGGCAGGCAGTGGCCACCCGCTCGCCCGGCAGCACGACGCCGCTGCCGATGGAAATCGAGCCATCCGGCTGTTCCGCCTGCACCCGCACCGTGGTCTGTATGGCGGTGGCGATGTTCATCGCCTGCGCACTGCAGGCGGCGCTGGCGATCAGCAGGGCGGCAACGGTTGTTCTCATGGTGGGCTCCGGTCGGCGGGGGAGGATGCGCGCTGCGACTCCGACTGCGCGGCACGGGCTTGGTTTCATCCGGCGCACCGGTGGTAAGGTCGGCAAAAAACGCGGAGAACGATGCATGCGGCTGTCCGGCAATTCACAGATTCTGATCGGAGCGCTCGCCGGCCTGGTGCTGGGGATGTTTCTGGGCGCACAGCCGGCGGACGCCGGACTGCGGGTGCAGGGCCTCTATCTCGCCGGGCTGATCGGCAGCGTGTTCATCGCGCTGCTCAAGATGGTGCTGGTGCCGCTGGTGTTCTCGTCCATCGTGGTCGGCGTGGCCCAGCTCAGGCAGCACGGCAGCATCCGCCGCGTCTGGGTGACCACGCTGCTGTTCTATCTGCTCACGGTCACCATCGCTGTGCTGCTCGGGCTGGGCGCCGCCCATCTGTTCGACCCGGCCGCCGGCCTGCATCTGGACATGTTCGCCGACGCGCTGGCCGGCTTCCAGGCGAAGCAGCTGCCCTTTCCCGAATTCGTCCAGCAGTTCCTGACCGGGCTGTTCAGGAATCCGTTTTCCGCGCTGGCCAATGGCGACATCGTGGCGCTGGTGGTGTTCGCGCTCATTCTGGGCATCGCACTGGTGCAGGCTGGCGAGCGCTATCCGGTGATCAGCCGCGGCATGGAAGAAATGCAGGACCTGTCGCTGCGCATCGTCGGCGCCATCATGCGGCTGGCGCCCTGGGGCATTGCCGCGCTGCTGGCGAAACTGATCGCCACCCAGGACATGGCGCTGCTCGAAACCATGGCCCGCTTCATTGCGGTGGTGCTGGGGACCACGCTGTTCCACGGCGTGGTGGTGCTGCCCGGCCTGCTGTGGCTGATCACGAAGGTGAGCCCGCTGACGCTGTGGCGCGGCGGGCGCGAATCCTTCATCACCGCGCTGGCCACCAGCTCCAGCTCGGCAACCATGCCGATCACCATGCGCGTAACGCAGCAGAATTTCGGCGTACGCCCCGCCACGGTCGGCTTCGTGGTGCCGGTCGGCACGACGATGAACATGGACGGCACCGCGCTGTACGAAGCGGCCGCGGCGCTGTTCATTGCCAGCCTGGCCGGCATCGAACTGAGCCTGGGCCAGCAGGTGGTGGTGTGCGTCATGTCCATGCTGGCCGCGGTCGGTGCGCCGGGCATTCCAAGCGCCGGCATGGTGACCATGGTCATGGTGCTGCAGTCGGTCGGCCTGCCGGCCGAAGCGATCGCCATCCTGCTGCCGATAGACCGCATCCTCGATTCGCTGCGCACCGTGGTGAATGTGGAAGGCGACATCGTCGGCAGCATCGTGGTCGACCACCTCACGCTGCGCGCCGAAGCGCAGGACCCGGCGCGGGCGGCCGGCTGAGCCGGCGGATATCCGGAACGCACGGGGCGCCGTGACCGCGACCTCCGCAAGACCCGCCCTCGAGGGCACGGATTTTCGCCACGAAACCGGCAGGGCGCCGGTCTGAACGCCCCTCTCACCGAGAGCGCGGCAGCAGGCGCTCAGTTGCCCGGCGTCACGCCGTTCGGCAGCAGCACCCACATGCGGCCCTGCTGTTTCATCCGGCCAGCCTGGGCTCCGGCTTCCGGGCCGAAGCCCCAGAAGAAGTCGGCGCGCACGCCACCCTTGATCGCACCACCGGTGTCCTGCGCCATCATGAGCCGGCGCAGCGGCTGGCTGCTGTTGGGCCGGGTGGTGCTGAGCCACACCGGCGCGCCCAGCGGTACCGCGCGCGGGTCCACCGCGACCACACGGCCGCCGGCGATCGGTACGCCGAGCGCGCCGAGCGGGCCTTCAGGCAGGCCGGGCGCCTGTTTGCCGATCGGCAGTTCGCGGAAGAACACATAGCTCGGATTGGCGGCCATCATCGCCGCCACCCGCGACGGGTTGGCACGCGCCCAGTCGCGTATGCCCTGCATCGACGCCTGTTCCAGCTTAAGTTCGCCCTGATCCACCAGCCAGCGGCCGATGGAGGCGTACGGATGACCGTTCTGGTCGGCGTAGCCCACGCGCACCCGGCTGCCGTCCGGCAGTTCGACCTGACCCGAGCCCTGCACCTGCAGGAAGAACACGTCCAGCGCGTCGGCCGCCCAGAACAGCGCCTTGCGGTCCAGCTCCGCGGCGCGCGCGTCCAGTTCGGCACGGCTCCAGTAGGGCACCACCTTGCGCCCTTCCAGCCGGCCGCGCAGCCGCATGTTCTTCAGGTCCGGATTGACCGCCGACAGGTCGATCACCAGCAGGTCGTCCGGCACCGCGTGGATGGCGTGCCGGTAGGCGCCGCCCCGGCTGCGGCTGGCTTTCAGCAGCGGCTCGTAATAGCCGGTGATCAGCCCCTGATCGCTGCCGTCGCCGTTGAGCAGCTGCCACGGACGGAAGAAGGCTTCGTAGAAAGCGCGCACCGCGCCGCGGTCGTTCGGGTCCAGCATGACCAGCGCCGCGCACGGCTCGCTCCAGCCCGGCTTGTTGGCCACCGCGCTGCAGGACGCGCGCAGCGCCGGCAGCGATTCGCGCAGGTCGTCGTCCTGCCAGCCTTCGAGCGCCGACCAGTCCGCCGGCTGCAACCTCGGTGGCAGCGGCTTGGTTTCGGGCGCCGGCACGGTCGGACAGACCGGGCAGGCGGCACAGGCGGGCGCGGCCGGACACGCCGGACAGGCGGCCGCGGCCGGTGCCGGCGTCTGCAGCGGCGGACACACGACCGGCGCGGGCACGCTCACGGCCGGCGCCAATTCGGGCTTCGGTGCAGGTCTGGACGGGGCCTGCGGCGTGCCGGCGCAGGCCGCCAGCAGCAGAGTGACCGTCATCAGTACGCCGGCGGTGCGCAGGCGGATTTGCTGGAACATCGGGATTTAATTAGATTGATGCGCCCGCGGCGCCGAGTGCGCCATGATAACGAGCACCGCGCCCAAGGGCCGGTGCGATGATGAAAGCTCCGTTCCATGTGGTTATTCCTGCTCGAGGCCGGCACCGCGCTGGCGCTCTTCCTGTTCATCCTCTGGTGGACCCTGCCAAAGAAGGACAAGGCCCGCATCGACCCGACCGAAAGGAAGGACGACGATGGCCAGCGCTGACGGTTTCGAGGGCCTGATCGCCCGCGCGCACGCGCTGTTCGACCGGCTGGAGCACATTCTGCCGCCGCCGCCGGTTGCGCCGGACTGGAAGGCGATCGCCTTCCGCTGGCGCCGCGTCAATGGCCGCGGCCGGCTGGAAACGGTGGCCCATCCGCACCGGCTGCGTCTGGCCGACCTGCGCGACATCGACGTACAGAAGGCGCGCATCAAGGCCAACACGAAGCAGTTCGTCGAAGGCAAGCCGGCCAACAACGTACTGCTGACCGGCGCGCGCGGCACCGGCAAGAGCTCGCTGGTGAAGGCGCTGCTGAACGAGTACGCGAAGAAGGGCCTGCGGCTGATCGAGGTCGACCGCGACGACCTGACCGACCTGCCAGACATCACCGACCTGATCGCGAACCGGCCCGAGCGCTTCATCATCTACTGCGACGACCTGTCCTTCGAATCGGGCGAACCCGGTTACAAGGCGCTGAAAAGCATTCTCGACGGCTCGGTATCGGCGGTGCTGGACAACGTGCTCATCTACGCCACCTCCAACCGTCGCCACCTGATGCCCGAGTACTTCTCGGAAAACCGCGAGGCCCGGCATGTCGACGGCGAAGTGCACCCGGGCGAGGCGATCGAGGAAAAGGTGTCGCTGTCCGAGCGTTTCGGCCTGTGGCTCTCTTTCTACCCCTTCGATCAGGACGCCTACCTGAACATCGTGAACCACTGGCTCAAGAGCTTCGGGCTGGACGCCGACCAGATCGCCGCCGCGCGCAGCGCCGCACTGCTGTGGTCGATCGAGCGCGGCGCCCGCAGCGGCCGCGTGGCCTGGCAGTTCGCCCGCGACTGGGCCGGCCAGCACGCGGTGTCCGCGCCTGCCCGGGGCGCTCGATGAGCGAACGCAAGCAGGTGGCGGTGGCCGCCGCGGTCATCTTCCGCGACGCGCCGCAGGGGCGAGAGTTCCTGCTCGGCCAGCGCGCGCCCGGCACCTTCTACCCGGGCTACTGGGAATTCCCGGGTGGCAAGGTCGAGAAGGGCGAAGCGCCGATGGATGCGCTGAAGCGCGAACTGGACGAGGAACTGGGCATCCGCGTCGAGCACTGCACGCCCTGGATCACGCTGTCGCACGAGTACGAACACGCGCATGTGCGGCTGCACTTCTTCCGCGTCGAGCGCTGGAACGGCCGGGTGCATGACCATGTGCACAGCGCACTGGCCTGGCAGACCGCCGACGCGCTCACCGTGTCGCCCATGCTGCCGGCCAACGGCCCGGTCATGAAATCGCTGCGCCTGCCAGCGCGGATGGCGGTCACCCACGCCTTCCAGATCGGTGCCGCCGCCCAGCTCGATGCGCTGCGCCAGGCCTGCCGCCGCGACCGGCTCATGCTGCAGATCCGCGAACCGGTGCTGGACGCCGCCACGCTCGATTTCGCACGCGAGGCGATAGGCATCGCCCGCGATCACGGCTGCCCGGCAGTGCTGAACGGCCCGGTGGCGGTGGCGCAGGCACTGGGTGCCGACGGCGTGCACCTGAAGGCCGCCCAGCTGGCCGAGCTGGCGGCACGCCCTGACTTCGAATGGGTGGGCGCCTCCTGCCACACGGCTTCAGAACTGGCACAGGCCGCACGGCTGGGGCTGGATTACGCGGTGGCCGGATCGGTGCTGCCCACCGCGACCCACCCGGGCGGCGACACGCTGGGCTGGGACGGTTTCGCCGCGCTGGTCGCCGGCAGCCCGCTGCCGGTGTTCGCCATCGGCGGTCTGGACGACAGCCATCTGGCGCAGGCCCAGACCTGCGGCGCGCACGGCATTGCCGCGATACGCGGCGCCTGGGTGCTCTAGTCATGACCGGCCGGCGCGCCTTCCTGCTGCAGGCTGCGGCACTGACCGCCGCCCCTGCATTCGCGCGCGCCGCGCCCGCCGCCTTCGAGCGCGGCCTGCTGTGGCGGGTGAGCATCGAAGGCGTGGCGCCCGGCTTTCTTTACGGCACGCTGCACAGTGGCGACCCGCGAGTGCTGGCGCGGGTCGAGGCGCTGCGCGGGCCGATCGCAGGCGCTCGCCTGTTCATGCCGGAGCTGGTGACCGACGCCGAGGCGGTCAGCATCTATATGGCGGCCAGTGTCTATGGCAGCGACGACCTGCCGCGCCGGGTGGGCAAGGCGAAATGGCCACGCATCGAACAGGCGCTGGCCCTGCACGGCGTGGATGCGCGGGTGGCGCCGCGATTGCGCCCCTGGGCGGCGCTGATCACGCTGCTGCAGCCGGTCAGTGCGCAGCAGCCGTCACTGGACGAGGCGCTGATCGATGTCGCACGCGCCCGGCGCGTGCCGGTGCAGGCAATCGAACAGGTGCAGGAACAGATAGACGCGATCGCACTGCTGCCGGAAGACACCCAGATCGCGCTGCTGATCGACGCCTCACGCAGACACGACCTGATACAGGCCGGCATCGAGCCGATGACCCGTGCCTGGCTGGCCGGCGACATCGGAGAACTGGCGCGCATCAACACCCGGCTCATGTCGGTGGAGCCGTCGCTGAAGCTGCACGGCCAGCGCTTCCTGCAGGCGCTGCTGGGCGCGCGTAACGCGCGCTTCGAACAGCGTCTGCTGCCGGAACTGCGCCAGGGCGGCGTGTTCGCGGCCTTCGGCGCCGCGCATCTGACCGGGGCGGACGGCATGCTGTCACGCCTGTCGGCACAGGGATTCACCGTGGAGAGGGCGGACTGACTCCAGTTTCGTGACTTCCTGCCGTAGTTCATGCACGAAGTCGCGCCTCACCGGTGCGCACACCACCTGTTTGGAAACCTGACCGGAGCCCCGTCATGTTCGCATTCAACCGCCTGTCGGTCGTGAGCCAGCTGTCCAGCTCGATCGGCCTGCTCTGCCTCACCGTCTTCACCGGCCTGATTGCCGTCGTTTCGATTTCCAGCAATCGCACGGCAATCGACCAGACCCGTGCCCATCTTGGCGATCAGGCCGACGCCACCACCAAGCTGCTGGACCTGAGCTACGACGGCGCGATGACGAATGCCGAAAAGGGCATGGCGGCGTTCAAGCGCGCACTCGGTGGCGAGGTGACGGTCAGCGACGATACGGTGGCAATGGGCAACCACCCCGCGGTACGCGTGGCCCGCGTCGGCGCGGTTGCACTCAATGGCGACGAGAACCGGATGAAGCACATCCGCGACCTGACCGGTGCCGATCCGGCGGTGATGGTGCGGGTGGGTGACGAATTCGTCCGCGTGGCCACGCTGCTGAAGGACAAGGACGGCAAGTCGCAGGCCGGGGTTGCCATCAAGGCCGGGCCGGAAACCGAGGCCCTGCTGAAGGGCGACAGCTATCGCGGCGTGGTCGAGCGCAACGGCCGCTTCTTCATTTCTTCGCTGGAACCGATCAAGGACAGCACCGGCCGCGTGGCCGGGGCGCTGTCAGCGCGGGTGGACGTGCAGTCGGTGATCGACCAGCTGTTCGCTTCGCTGAAAACCATCAAGGTCGGCGAAACCGGCTACATCCACGTGATCAAGCCGGGCAACGACGCCGACAGTACGCAGATGCTCTACCACCCGAAACACGCGGGCAAGGCAATGAAGGACATCGGCAATCCGGAGCTCACCCGGGTGATCGCCGAACAGATCAAGCAGCAGGAAGGCGACCACATCTACGATTGGCCGACTGCCGACGGTTCGATGTCACCCAAGATCGCCGCCTTCCGCAAGTCCGACAAATGGGGCTGGATCGTGTCCTCCGGCGCCCACGTCGATGAATTCACCCGCGACACCACCCACCTGCGCAATCTGCTGATCGGCTTCTGCGTCGCCGCCGGCCTGCTGTTCGCAGGCATGACCTGGTGGCTGGCCCGCAGCCGGCTGTCACGCCTGCGTGACGTGTCGGCCGCAATGACCCGCCTCGGCAACGGCGACTTCAGCCAGCGCCTGCCGGTGATCAGCGGCGAAAGCCACAACGAGCTGGACCTGATTTCGCTGCAGATGAACGAAGCCACCCGCAAGACCGCCAGCCTCATCACCGCCACCGCCGACGCGGCACGCGCGGTGGGCGACGCCGCGCGCAGCCTGCGAGCAGGTTCGTCCGAAGTGGTCAGCGGTTCGACCGAACAGAGCAGCGCAGCCGCCGGCCTGGCCGCCGCAATCGAGCAGCTCTCAGTCAGCATCACCCATGTCGCCGACAGCGCCGGCGTGGCTGACGGCATCACGCGTGAAGCGCGCACCGCGGCCAGCGACGGCGAACGCAAACTGGCCAGCATGGTGGACGGCATGCAGCGCATCGCCGCCGAAATCAGCGACGCCTCGACCGCGGTCAGCGATCTGGCCGGACGCACCCGCGAAATTTCCAACGTCGGCCGCATCATCCAGGAGATCGCCGAACAGACCAATCTGCTGGCGCTCAATGCCGCCATCGAAGCCGCCCGCGCCGGCGAGTCCGGCCGCGGTTTCGCGGTGGTGGCCGACGAAGTGCGCAAGCTGGCTGAACGCACCGCTGCCTCCACTCAGGAAATCGCCAGCATGGTGAGCAGCGTGCAGGCCGACGCCGACAAGGTGGTCCGCCGCATCAGCGAAGTCAGCGGCCAGGTCGATCTTGGCGTGAATCTGGCGAGCGAAGCAGGCGAAGTGCTGCGCGTGATCAGCGATCACAGCGAGCGCACCGCCGATGCGATGAAGGAAATCGCCGCCGCCACCCGCGAACAGAGCAGCGCCAGCCAGTCGGTGGCGCAGGGTGTGGAACGCATCGCCGGCATGGCGGAGCAGAATGCCGACATCACCCGCCGTGCCGACGGCCAGACCCACGGTCTGGAAGTGCTGGCCGGGGAACTGCAGGACAACGTCGGCCGCTTCGTGGTCTGAGGCGCCGGCAGCGCCCCCGGAAGCCACACGCCGCCCCTCCCGGTCAGGCGCCCTTCCGTTTTTCGCTCCTCGGCTCGTGCGGTGGCCGGGCGAGACCGCGGCTGCGGCGTATACTCCGCAGTCACGCTCATCTGCCCGCCCCATGCTCAGCTACCGCCACGCCTTCCACGCCGGCAATCCGGCCGACGTGCTCAAGCACTTCGTGCTGACCGAATTGCTCCAGCACCTGAACCAGAAGGACAAACCCTACTGGTACATCGACACCCACGCCGGTGCCGGTGGCTATGCGCTGGACAGCGGCTACGCCGCGAAAAATGCCGAATACGCGGAAGGCATCGGCCGTCTGTGGTCGGCGCGCGATCTGCCGGCCGCGCTCGGCACCTATGTCGACATCGTGCGCGCCTTCAACGAGGGCGATGCGCTGCGCGCCTATCCGGGCTCGCCCATGGTGGCGCGCGCACTGCTGCGCGAACACGACCGGATGAAGCTGTTCGAACTGCACACCACCGACAACAGGCTGCTGAACGAAGCTTTCGCCGGCGCCGGCCGCAGCGTGAAGATCGAGAAGCATGACGGCTTCTCCAGCCTGAAGTCCATGCTGCCGCCGCCCACCCGGCGCGCGCTGGTGCTGATCGACCCGCCGTACGAAATCCGCGAAGACTACCGCTACACCTTTGAAACGCTGCGCGAGGCGGTGGTGCGCTTCCCGACCGGCACCTACTGCGTGTGGTATCCGCAACTGCAGAAGATGGATTCGCGCGACCTGCCGGCCAAGCTCAAGCGCATGAAGGTGGACAGCTGGCTGCACGTGGCGCTCACCACCCGCACGCCGCCCGCCGACGGCTTCGGCATGTACGGCAGCGGCCTGTTCATCGTCAATCCGCCATGGACGCTGCCGGCCACGCTGAAGTCGGTCATGCCCTGGCTGGTGAAGACGCTGGGGCAGGACGCCGGCGCCAAGTTCGAGCTGGAATCGCAGATTCCCTGATTCCCGACCCCTCCTTGCCGGGCACCCCGCCGGAGCGCAGGCCATGCTGCTGCAGACCACGATAGACACCATTACCCACGCCATCGGTCTGGCGGTGGCGCCGGTGTTCCTTCTTACCGCGCTGTCCACGCTGATCGGCACGCTGAACAACCGGCTCGGCCGCATCATCGACCGCCGCCGGGTGGTGCTGGCGCGCGGCAGCCAGCCCTGCGAGGACGCGACGCTGAGCAACGCGACCGAACTGGATCTGCTGGCGCAGCGCGCGCGGCTCATCTACCTCGCCATCCTGTTCTCGGTGGCCGCCGCGCTGCTGGTCTGTCTGGTGGTGGCCTGCGCCTTCTTCGGCGTGCTGTTCACCGTGGTGCTGGCCGATCTGCTGGCGGTGCTGTTCGTGCTCGCGATGCTGGCGCTGATCACGTCGCTGAGCCTGTTCCTGCGCGAAGTGTTCGTCGCGGTCTTCACCGCCACCCACGCCAATCGCTGAGATTGCTGAGCGTGCTCTCCCTTAGCATACGAACAAGTTGATTTTCTTTACAGCCAATAGTCCGAACGGACTATCGGCAAGCCTGTCCCGCGTCACCGCGACGGCACATGGACTCTCTAGATTGCGCTGACCCCTGCCCGATGAGGCGGGGTATCCATCCAACAGGGAGTCCACAATGCAAACCCGCAAGCTCGCCATAGCCGCCGCCATTGGTCTGATGGGCGTTTCCGCCCAGCAGGCATTCGCTGCGGACCTCACCTACTTCGACAACTTCACGCCGCTGAGCGCCTCGGCCGGTGCCACTGCGACGCCGGCCACGCCGATCACGCTGTCGTCGCCCTTCTTCTCGCAGAAGACCATTGCCGACCGCGCAACCCAGAACCTGGCATCGCCGGGCTCGAACTCGGGCAGCTGGGACATGATCACCGCGAACGAATCCGGCCCGGACGCCGGCCGTTACCTGTTCATGCCCTTCGAGACCGGTTCGGGCGGCGTGCAGCGTATCGACCTGTGGAACAGCAACTACGCCACCCGCACCGTCACCATCGTGGCGCCGGGCAGCCAGGGCTTCGTGTCGGGCGACGCCTCGCGCTGGACGCCGTGGGGCAGCTACCTGACCGCCGAGGAATCCTGGGGCACCGGCAGCAGCAAGGGCCGCCTGTTCGAAATCACCAACTCGACCACCGCCGGCGCCAACGGCGGCACCTTCGTCCAGCGCAACGTGATTCCGCGCGTATCGCACGAAGGTCTGGCGTTCGACAGCAACAAGAACTTCTACTTCATCGACGAACTGAACGGCGGCTCGGTCTACAAGTACGTGTCGGCCAACCCGAACGCCGCCAGCGGTGACGACTACTTCAGCAAGGGCCAGACCTTCGTGCTGAAGGTCGGTGCGGGCGGCCAGTTCGAAGGCAACAACGGCCCGGCGATCACCGGTGCCTCGACCTGGGAAGCGATCACCACTGCCACCGGCACCGCCAATGCGGCGACCTGGAGCGCCATGGTGAATCTGGGCGGCGGCAACTTCGCGCTGGACGGCCGTGCCGCGGCCGATCTGGTGGGTGGCACCGGCTACAACCGTCCGGAAGACCTGGAAATCCAGACCCGTGCCGACGGCTCGCAGGTGCTGTATTTCGCCACCACCGATTCGGACATCAACGGCAATACCGGCGACGGTCGCAGCCGCGTCTACACGCTGGACGTGAACACCGGTGCGGTGCGCCTGTTCGCCGACGCGTCCACCATCGACCTGGCGACCGGTCTGGCGGTGGGCGGCGGCTTCCGCAACGCCGACAACCTGGCGATCGACGCCAACGGCAACATCTACATCATCGAAGACCGTGACGGCGCGGTTGACGACGACATCTGGTTCGCACGCGACCTGAACAAGGACGGCGACCTGCTGGATGCCGGCGAAGGCCTGGCACGCTGGGCCACCAACGGCACGCCGGGTTCGGAATTCACCGGCCTGTACTTCGACAAGTTCAACCCGAACGTGGCCTACGTGAACATCCAGCATCCGGCGGACGGCGTGGATCGCACCATCCAGCTGACCGCCGTGCCGGAACCGGAAAGCTACGCGATGTTCCTGGCTGGCCTCGGCCTGATGGGCATGATCGCCCGCCGCCGCAGCCGCGTCTGATCCCGGGCGTCGCCGCAGCATGAAAAACGGGGGCCGAGGCCCCCGTTTTTCATTCCGAAGAATCGTCCGTGTCCGGCTGGCCGGTCGCCAGTGCGGCGATCTTCTCTCGCAGCACGCGCGGCAGCAGCGGCTTGGTCAGGAAATCGTTCATGCCGGCATCGAGGCAGGCGGTGCGGTCCTCTTCCTGCGCATTGGCGGTCATCGCGAAGATGGGCACCGGCAGACGGCCCAGCTCCTGTTCCATCTGCCGGATCAGGCGCGCCGCCTCGACGCCGCCCATGACCGGCATCTGCATGTCCATCAGCACCAGATCGAAACCGCCTTCGGCAACCTTCTCGATCGCCTCGATGCCGTTGTGCACCACGCACACCCGGTGGCCGGCACGCTCCAGCACCACGGTGGCCACCTTCTGGTTCACCGGATGGTCTTCCACCAGCAGCACCGACAGTCCCTTGCCGGCGCCGGTCTCGCCCGCCTGCCCTTCTGCCGGCAGAGCCGGACCGGCATCGGCGCGCAACAGCGGCAGATCCACGCGAAACGTGCTGCCGCAGTCCGGCGCACTGTCGAGCGAAATGCCGCCCCCCATCAGGCCGGTCAGCCGGCTGGCGATGGACAGGCCGAGTCCGGTGCCACCGTAGCCGCGGGTGGTCGAACTGTCCTGCTGGGCGAAAGCTTCGAACACATGCGCCTGCTTGTCGGCCGGAATGCCGATGCCTGTATCGATCACCGACAGCAGAAGCCGCTCGCCGCCCGCCGCATCCGCCCGCTCGACCCGCAGCGTCACACCGCCCTCGTGCGTGAACTTGATCGCGTTACTCACCAGATTCAGCAGCACCTGACGCAGCCTCAGCGGATCGCCGGTCAGCCGCGGCGGCACGCCGGGGGCCACCTGCAGTTCCAGCGCCAGCGACTTGCGGGCCGCCGGCGCGGCCAGCGTGCGCACGACCTGCGACAGCTGTTCGCCCAGATCGAAGGACACGGCTTCGACCTCGACCTTGCCGGCTTCTATCTTCGAAAAATCCAGAATGTCGTTGATGATGACCAGCAGCGACTCGGCGGAGCTGCGCGCGGTTGCCACGCACTCGCGCCGCTCGGCTTCGTCGGCAGCGTCCAGCGCCAGATCCAGCATGCCCAGCACGCCATTCATCGGCGTGCGGATTTCGTGGCTCATATTGGCCAGGAATTCGCTCTTGGCACGGCTGGCCGCTTCGGCCGCATCGCGCGCGCGGCGCAGCGCCTCCTTGGCTTCACGGCTGGCGGTCACATCGACCGCGACACCGGCCACCTCGTCCGGATGACCGCGCACGCCGCCGAGAATGCGCAGCACGCGATGGCTGCCATCCGTCAGATTCACCCGCACGTCCTGTTCCAGCCGCGTGTCTTCCCGCGCAGCGCGGTCGAGCGCCTGGGCGAAGGCATCCGCCTCGGCCGGCAGCAGCCGGTGCAGCCAGCCCTCCAGCCCGCCACCGCACTGCGCCGGTGCCAGGCCATGCAGCCGGCACATCTGGTCGTCCCAGGTGAGCGCGCCGCTGACACGGTTCCACGCCCAGATGCCGATGGAGGCCGCCGACGTGGCCAGTTCGAGCCGGTGCTTCTGACGCTCCAGCTCCTCTTCGTTGACGCAGGCACGACAGGCGATCGCCAGCTTGCGGGCCAGCGTGCGGAAATTGTCCAGAAAGCCCGGATCCAGGGGCTCACCGCTGCGCTCGATCAGCAGCAGGCCATAGTCCGGCAGGTCGATCAGATGATGGGTCAGTGCCGGGTCGCCCAGCATGCGCCAGCCCTCGCCGGCCAGCCCTGCGGCGTCCGGCCAGCCAGCCTGCAAGGCCTCGAAGGCCGCGTCCGGCTCCAGCCGATCAGGCACCGCGCAGATGCACTGCAGGCGCTCGCCGCTGCGCGCATAGACGGCGCAGCGGCGGGCGTCCAGCAGTCGCTGCATTTCGGACAGTACGCGCCGGGTCATCTGTTCCAGATGCGCATCCTCGCCGATGACCAGCGCGATGCGGAACAGGATGTCGGTTTCTATTGCGGCTTTCATGCGAGCGGAGGCCGCAAGCCTCCAGGTGTTCAATGCCAGTTTCGGATAACGGCCAGGGTACTCAGGCCTTGAGCAGATCCTCTCGGCCGGCCAGCCAGCGATCGAGATGACGGTCAGCCGCCTCGACATGGTCGCGCAGCAGCGTGTCGGCCGCCTCGCGCGCGAGCTCGACCAGCGCCTCATCGATCACCAGATCGGCGAAACGCAGCAGTGGCTGACCGGACTGGCGGCTGCCGATGAATTCACCGGGGCCGCGCAGCTTCAGGTCTTCGGCCGCGATCATGAAGCCGTCGGTGTAGGCGTGGATGACGCGCAGCCGTTCGCGCGCGGTCTGCGACAGCGGGCCTTCGTACAGCAGCACGCAGGCCGATTCGCGGCTGCCGCGGCCGACCCGGCCGCGCAGCTGATGCAGCTGCGAAAGGCCGAAACGTTCTGCGTGTTCGATCACCATCAGGCTGGCGTTCGGTACATCGACACCGACCTCGATCACCGTGGTGGCAACCAGCAGATGGGTGTCGCCGGCCACGAAACCGGCCATCACCGCCGCCTTCTCGTCCGGTTTCATGCGGCCATGCACCAGCCCGACTTTCAGTTCCGGGCAGGCGATCACCAGCTGTTCGTAAGTGTCGAGCGCAGTCTGCAGCTGCAGCGTTTCCGATTCCTCGATCAGCGGACACACCCAGTAGGCCTGGGCACCGGTTTCACAGGCGTGGCGCACGCGTTCGATCACCTGTTCGCGGCGCGCCGCGGCGATGAGCTTGGTGAGCACCGGCGTGCGACCGGGCGGCAGCTCGTCGATCACCGACACGTCGAGATCGGCGTAGAAGCTCATGGCCAGCGTGCGCGGAATCGGCGTGGCGCTCATCATGAGCTGATGCGGACTCACGTCGCCCGCCTTGGCGCGCAGCGCCAGCCGCTGGCGCACGCCGAAGCGGTGCTGCTCGTCCACCACCGCGACGCCGAGGCGGGCGAAATCGACCGCGTCCTCGATCAGCGCATGCGTGCCGACCGCGATCGGCGCCGCGCCGCTGGCGATGGCTTCCTTCATCGCCCGTTTCTCGCGCACCTTCAGGCTGCCGGACAGCCAGGCCACCTGCACGCCCAGCGGCGCCAGCCAGTCGGCCAGCTTGCGGAAGTGCTGTTCGGCGAGGATTTCGGTCGGCGCCATGAAGGCGGCCTGATAGCCGGCCTCGACCGCGCGCAGACAGGCGAGCGCGGCCACCACCGTCTTGCCGGAGCCGACGTCGCCCTGCAGCAGACGCTGCATCGGAAAAGGTTGCGACAGGTCGGCGGCGATCTCGGCCCAGGCGCGCGCCTGGGCGCCGGTCAGCGCAAAAGGCAGTTGCTGCAGGAAGCGGTCGATCAGCGAACCGTCGGTAGCCACCGGCTGCGGCAGCACCGGCGCGTCGCGGTTGCGGCGCGCGGCGTGCGCGCGCTTCAGGCTCAGTTGCTGTGCCAGCAGCTCGTCGAACTTGATGCGGCGCCAGGCCGGCGCCAGCCGCTCGTCGAGATCGCGCAGCGATTCACCCGGCCGCGGCCGGTGCAGCGCCTGCACCGCGGCACCGAAAGGCACCAGCGCGTAATGCCGGCGCAGCGTCTCGGGCAGGCTGTCCGCGAGGTCGGTACGTTCGAGCGCGTCGTCGATGGCGCGACGCAGGCTGGCCTGCGACAGGCCGGCGGTGGCCGGATAGACCGGCGTGAGCCGGTCCGGCAGCGCAGTGTCCTCACCGACCGTGCGCACCCGCGGGTGCAGCATTTCGGCGCCGAAGAAACCGGGATTGATGTCGCCGAACAGGCGCACCCGTTTGCCGGGCGCGAGCTGTTTCTGCTGCGACGGATAGAAGTTGAAGAAGCGCAGCGTGACCGTGCCGCTGTCGTCGCCGGCGGTCACCACCAGCTGGCGGCGCGGCCGGAACTTCACTTCAGCCTGCGTCACCTCGACCTCGACCTGCACCGGCTGGCCGGCGCGCGCCAGCGCCACCGGCGTGATGCGCGTCTCGTCCTCGTAGCGCAGCGGGAAATGCAGGACGAGCGCGGCGTCGGAGCCGAGCCCCATCCTGTCCAGCGCGTCGGCAAGTGCCTCGCTGCGTGTGCTCATCCGGTGCAGAAGGCCGGGCGGAGCCGGCCGTCGCTCATCAGTCGATCACCAGCACCGCATCGACCTCGACCAGGGCACCGCGCGGCAGCGCCGCCACACCGACCGCGGCGCGCGCCGGGAAGGGCTGGCTGAAGTAGCGGGTCATCGCCTCGTTCACCTTGGTGAAATTGCCGAGATCGGTCAGGAACACATTCACCTTGACCGCGTTGTCCAGCGTGGCGCCGGCGGCGACGGCCACCGCCTTCAGGTTGTCGAACACGCGGGTGATCTGCGCGTCGATGCCGTCGGCCATGGTCATGGTGGCCGGATCCAGGCCGATCTGGCCGGACATGTAGACGGTGTTGCCCACCTTCACCGCCTGCGAGTAGGTGCCGATGGCGGCCGGTGCGTCGGGGGTCGAAACGATGATGCGCGACATGAGAAGTCTCCGGAGTTGTGTGCGGGAATGCTGCGCGGCCTGCCCGAACGGAATCGGGCAGGCCGGACGACGCCGGATTATCGCGGATTCGCCGCCTGCAGGGGTGGCCGGACGGCCACCGCCGGACTCAGTCCGCGTGCAGGGCGGGAGCGGCGTGCTCGGCCGCGTCGCTCATGCGGTCCAGTTCGCCGATCACGTCCAGGCTGAGCGACTCCATGCGGGCGATGGCCGCCAGCGCGTCGTCGAAACGGCCGGCTTCGGCATGCCTGAGGGCTTCGACGCCCACCTTGTGAAAGGCCTCGTGCGGCGCCTCCAGTTCGCGGAAGCCCGGCAGATGGCTGTGGCAGCGGCGGCCTTCGCCCTCGTAGTACCACTTGCCCAGCCGGCAGCCGGAATGGCTGGCGAAGCTGTCCACGGTACGTCCGGTGTGACCGGACACGGTCTGGTAGATGTCCATCTTGTAAGCCAGGTGATCCACCTTGGCCAGTTCGGCGAAGGTGCGCAGCGACGTGGCCTGCATATGCCGGCCATTGGCCTGCGCCTGGCTGCTCAGCGCTTCCATGCGGGCGCTTGTGTCCAGACCTTCGCCGGAATAGGTGGCGGCGTCGGCGGCATTCGCCTGCATGCGCTCGGTGGCCCGGCTGGTGTCGTCCTGGATGCCGCTGACCAGGGTGGCGATCTCGGCGGTGGCTGCACCGGTACGCTCGGCCAGCTTGCGCACCTCATCGGCCACGACGGCAAAGCCGCGGCCCTGTTCGCCGGCCCGCGCCGCTTCGATCGCCGCGTTCAGCGCCAGCAGATTGGTCTGGTCGGCGATTTCCCGGATCAGCCGCACGATGCCGCCGATGCGCTCGGCCCGCTCGCGCAGCGTGTTCACGCTGGACGCGGTTTCGGTCAGACGGCTGGCATAGCCGCTCAGGCTTTCCGCCACCGTACGGCTGCCGCCGGCGGTCAGCGCACACTGTCCGGCGGTGTCCGCCGCGCGGCCGGACTCGCTGCTGACGATGTCGGCCAGTGCCGCGAGCGTGGTGCGGAAACGCTGGAAAGAGCCCGCGTAAGCGGTCAGATTGGCCAGCAGACCATTGTCGAAGGCGGCGCGGGCGCGGATGTCCGCGTTCTCCTGCTGCAGGTTGCCGCGCTCGGCTTCCAGCCGGGCAATGTCCAGTTTCAGCCGGACGACTTCATCCTGCAAACGCGTGCGCTCGGCGCCGAGCTGTTCATGTTCGCGTGCTGCCACCCATCCAAGAAATGCCATCGAATTGCCCGCCCATGCATGATCAGGACAGTTCTATCGGCGGCCAGGCCATGCGGCTTGAATGGATTCAGCGGGCCACAGGCGGTGCGCCGTCGAGACCGAGCGCACGCATCCGGGCACGCGCACGATCGGCTTCGGCACGGCTGCTGAAGGGGCCGACCAGCACACGCGTCTCGATCTGCGCCGGAATGCCGTGCAGCGCCAGCCTGGCGCGCAGTTCCTCGGCGTTGGCGGTTTGACTGAATACGCCGGCCTGCACCACGTAGCCGCCTGCCGGGCTGCGGGTCAGCGGCGGCGGGGAAGGCTGCGCAGGCTCAGCGCGCGTCACCTTGTCCGCAGGCCGGCGGGCTTCAGCCGCCGGGGCGGCCGCGGCTGCCGGAGCGTCCGGACGCGCGGTCGATTCGGGCACCACGGGCTCGGCGACAACAGCAGGGGCCGGATGGGATCGGGGTGCGGGCGCCGCGCCACTCGACGGCTGCGCAGGCGCGGTCGCACCGCCGGTGGCCGATGGCGCTGCGGCGGCGCCGGCTGCTGGCGCGGGCTCTGCCGCATCGCCTTCGGGCAAGGGCGGAGGACTGTCCTGCAACGCGGCCGGTTGCGCACCGACCGCTGGCGTCTCTTCCGGCAGCACCGCTGGCGCGGCCGCCGGCGCGCGCAAGACCGGCGCTGCAACCGGCGGCAGCGCCTCATCGTCATCATCCGGCGCACGACGGCTGGCGTCGAACACCGCCAGCCCGCCGATCAGCAGCGCGATCAGCACGCCGGCCACCGCAATCCGGCGCAGCAGGGCGCTGCGTTGCTCGGTGGCCCCCTGCTCATCCTCGTCGCGCCGGGCCGTGATCCGGATCGTCGTACTCATGGCTGTTCTCCCAGTCCGCGGCTCTGTGCCAGCGTACGCACCAGATCGGCTTCACCGATCGACATGTCGCACTGTTCGGCGATCGCCTCGGCGCTCAGGCCGCGCGCGGCCAGCGACAGCGCCTCGCTGTACTGCGGCGCCACCGGCGGCAGCTGATTGACGGTTTCGATGCGCCGGCTCACGCCATCCAGCCGGTCCTCGATCACTTCGACGCGGGTTTCCAGCGCCTGCATCAGCGGCGCCAGACGGGCGTCGAGCAGGTTGTCGAGTTCGGCCTGGAGGTCGGGCAGCGGCGGCGGCGATACGGGAGCCGGCGGCGGAGGCAGCGGTGCCGGCTCGGCCTCGCGCCGTGCGTTCAGCATGGACAGGCGCATCAGCGCATAGCCCAGATAGCCGGACAGGATGATCAGCGCAAGCAGCGCTGCCTCCTTCCAACCCATCGCTGACAGTTCGATCAAATCCCGCTCCGTAGGGTCCGGCCGCGCTGAATGCGCGGCGCATCAGGACAGAATGACGCCCGCAGGCGCTCCGGGCCGGATAATAAGGCCTTTTCACCCTGCCCGGCTCCGATGCTCGCGTCCATGCTGTTCCTGCTCAAGAAAGCGATTTCCACGCTGCTGCTGCCACCGGCCGGGCTGCTGCTGCTCGCGGCAGCCGGCCTGCTGCTGGCGCGCTGGCGCAGGCGCGCTGGCATGGTGCTGATCGCCTGCGGCCTGCTGCCGCTGTTCGCGTTGTGCCTGCCGGCGGTGTCCGGCTGGCTGGAACAGAGCACCTACTGCTGCCGCGACATTGCGCCACCGAAGGACGTCGGCGCCATCGTGGTGCTGGGTGCCGGCACCTACGACAACCTGCTCGACTACGACGGCGAAACGGTGAATGGATGGGCGCTGGAGCGGGTACGCGCCGGGGCGCGGCTGGCGAAACAGACCGGACTGCCGGTGCTGGTGAGCGGTGGCGTGGTGTGGCGCGGGCGGCCGGAAGGCGAACTGATGCGGCAGGCGATGGCGGAATTCGGCGTGCCGGTGCGCTGGGTGGAATCCGCCTCGCGCGACACCGCGGACAACGCCCGCATGTCAGCCGCGCTGCTGAAGGAAGCCGGCATCACGCGGGTGGCGCTGGTCACCCATGCGGTGCACATGCGTCGCTCGATGGCCGAGTTCCGCCTCGCCGGGCTGGAACCGGTCGCCGCCCCGACGGTGATCCGGCGTCCGCCCGAAATGGCGTTCACCGACTTCATCCCCAGCTCGCGCGCGCTGCAGCAATCAGGCTGGGCGCTGCACGAATGGCTGGGCTGGCTGGCGCAGACACTGCGCCCCGCCAGCCCTTAGTCCCTGGTCCCCAGCGATCAGAGCTTGCTGCCGCCGCTCACGTCGATGATCTGGCCGGTGGTCCAGCCGCCGTCCGCGCTCACCAGGAAGGACACCACGCCGGCCACGCGGTCAGGGGTACCGATGCCGGACAGCGCCTGCATGGCCTGCACCGCGTCCGAACCGCCGCCTTCGAGCAGGCCGGTGGTGAGACGGGTTTCGATCACGCCAGGCGCGACCGCGTTCACCGTGATGTTGCGTGCGCCGAGCGAGGCGGCAAGCTGCAGCGTCAGCACGTCGACGAAGCCCTTGGTCGCCGAATACGCCGGAATGCCCGGGAAGGCGGTGCGCGCGACGATGCTGGACAGGTTCACGATGCGGCCGCCGTCGCGCAGCTTGGGCAGCAGATACTTGGTGACGAAGAACATCGAGCGCATGTTCACGTTGGACAGCCGGTCATAGCTGCCTTCGCTCATGTCTTCGATCGCCTCGAACGGCGCGATGCCGGCGTTGTTCACCAGCACGTCCAGATGCGGCTCGGTAAAGGCGTCGGCCAGATTCTGCGGGCCGTCGGACATCGACAGATCGGCCTGCAGCAGCGACGCCGAACCGCCTGCGCGTTCGATGGCTGCGCACACATCGCGCGCTTCGGCTGCGCCGTGCGCGTAATGCACCACTACATGGAAACCGTCCCTGGCGAGCCGCCGTGCGATCTCGGCGCCGATGCCGCGCGATGCGCCGGTAACCAGCGCCACGCGGCGCGCGCTTGATGCAGACCTGGATGCAGACATCCCGACCTCCTCCCTGTTGAATGTGTTGTGTGGTGTTGTGGGTGTTTGGGTACTACTGGATCAGGCCGGTCTGCGGCGACGAAGCCGCAGCCCGGTAAGGCAGCTTTTCCATGCGGCCGGCGAGGAAGGCCTCGCGGCCGGCGATCACGCCGTGGCGCATCGCGCCGGCCATGCGCACCGGATCACGGGCGTGGGCGATGGCGGTATTCATCAGCACGCCGTCGCAGCCAAGTTCCATCGCCACGGCGGCGTCCGACGCGGTGCCGATGCCGGCATCGACGATGACCGGCACCCTGGCGTCGGCCAGGATGATTCCGATGTTCCAGGGATTCAGAATGCCCATGCCGGAACCGATCAGGCTGGCCAGCGGCATGATGGCGACGCAGCCCATGCTTTCGAGCACACGCGCCTGTATCGGGTCGTCCGAGCAATAGACCATGACGCGGAAGCCGTCGCGGATCAGCGTTTCTGCCGCGCGCAGCGTTTCCGGCATGTTCGGGTACAGCGACTTCGGGTCGCCCAGCACTTCCAGCTTGATCAGGTCGTGGCCGTCGAGCAGTTCGCGCGCCAGGCGCAGCGTGCGCACCGCGTCGTCGGCGGTGTAGCAGCCGGCGGAATTGGGCAGCAGCGTGTAGCGACCGGCCGGCAGCACGTCGAGCAGGCCGGGTTCGCCATTGGTACTGGCCAGCGGCGTGCGGCGGATGGCGACGGTCACGATTTCGGCGCCGCTGGCGTCGAGCGCGCGTGCGGTTTCGTCCAGCGAGCGGTACTTGCCGGTGCCGACCAAAAGGCGCGAGGCGAAGGGCTGGCCGCCGATCACCAGCGGATCGGTCAGCGCCTTTTCAAAGGGAGCATTCATGGTCTAGCCGCCTCCGACGGCAATGACGATTTCCAGGCGGTCGCCCGGCGCCAGCGCGGTCTGGTCGAACACGCTGCGCGGCACGATTTCACCGTTGCGCTCGACCGCGATGCGCTTCTCGCGCAACGACATGCGGTCCAGCAGGTCGCCGACCGATGCTGCACCGTCCAGCGGTTCCAGCTGGCCATTGACCGAAATGGTGTGAGCCGCCACTTCAGCCATGGTTTTCATGCGCGGCGTGCAGCACGTCGGCACGGTAGGACGAACGCACCAGCGGGCCGGCGGCCACTTCGCTGAAGCCCATGCCGAGCGCGATGTCGCGCAGCGCGGCAAAACGCTCCGGCGTGATGTACTCGATCACCGGCAGGTGGGCCGGCGACGGCCGCAGGTACTGGCCCAGCGTGAGCAGGTCGCAGCCGTGCGCGCGCAGATCGCGCATCACCTCGACCACTTCCGCCTCGGTTTCGCCCAGGCCCAGCATCAGGCCGGTCTTGGTCGGTACGCTGGGGAAGCGCTGGCCGAAATCGCGCAGCAGCTTCAGCGAACCTTCGTAGCTCGCGCCCGGGCGGACTTCGCGGTACAGCCGGGGCACGGTTTCCATGTTGTGGTTGAACACGTCCGGCGGCGACACCGCCAGCGCGTCCAGCGCGACCGCTTCGCGGCCGCGGAAATCGGGGGTAAGCACCTCGATCGTGATGTTCGGGCTCAGCGCGCGGATGTCGGCCATGCACTGGGTGAAGTGCGCCGCGCCACCGTCGCGCAGGTCGTCACGGTCCACCGAGGTGATCACCACATAGCGCAGCTTCATCGCCGCCACGGTACGCGCGAGCCGCTGTGGCTCTTCCGCGTCCGGCGCCAGCGGCCGGCCGTGCGACACATCGCAGAACGGGCAGCGGCGGGTGCAGATGGCCCCCAGGATCATGAAGGTGGCGGTGCCACTGCCGAAGCATTCACCGATGTTCGGGCAGGCCGCTTCTTCGCACACGGTGTGCAGCGCGTGTTCGCGTAGCACGCCCTGAAGCGCGCGCACTGCCGGCGTGTCCTGGTCGCGTCCGCGCAGCCAGGCCGGTTTGGGCGGCGACGCGACGTCCTCGCGTACCTTCACCGGGATGCGGGCCAGCTTTTCGCGCCCGCGCAGTCCTTCTCCAGCCACTGCAGAACTCATGTCGGCATCCGGTAGTGCAGAAATCGGTACTGAAAAAATCGGCCGCCGCAGGAGAGGCTGCGGCGGCCGGGGTAGAGCATCAGCCGATGAACTCGCCGATCAGCTTGTTCACTTCGCCTGCCGCTTCGAGCTGGACCATATGGCCCTGGCCCGGCATCACCTTCACCGTCGCGCCCGGGATCGCCGTGGCGTGAGAGGACGGGATGACACGGTCGTTTTCGCCCCAGATCACCAGCGTCGGCTTGCCGGCCGCGGCAGCGACGAGCTGCGCGGACTGGCGGCCACCGGCGAACAGGCCGCCGGCCAGCGTCGCAAGCGCGCTGTCGACGCCTTCGAGGCGCTTGAACTTGAGCATGTCGTCGATCATCGAGCGGGTGACCAGCGACTCATTCGAGTACAGCTGGGCCAGCACCGGCTTCAGCGCATTGCGCGATGCCGCCGACACGAAACCGTCGATGTAGGCGCCGTTGATTTCGCTGCCCAGACCGGCAGAAGCGATCAGCGACAGCGACTTCACCTTGTTCGGCGCACGCTTGGCGACCGCCAGGCTCACGCCGCCGCCCATCGAGTGACCGGCCAGGTGGGCGCATTCGAGACCGACTGCGTCCATGAAGCCGACGACGACTTCGGCCAGACCGTCGAGCGAGTCGATGCCGGTCACCTTGGTCGTGCTGCCGTGACCCGGCAGATCGAGCGCATAGACGGCACGCGACTCGGACAGCGGAGCGTGGTTGAACAGCCAGTTGTTCAGGTCACCGCCGAAGCCGTGGATGAGCAGCAGCGGATCCTTGCCTGCCACGTCCTCGCCCAGCTTCAGGTAGCGCACCTCGACATTGCCGACCTTGACGGTCTGCGTCTGCGGGCCGCTGTCGGCGTCGTCGGCCGAAGGCGGCACGAATTCGGCCTGGAAGCGCGCGATCAGGTCGTCGATCAGTGCGTCATCGACGTCCTTGTCGGCGATCACGCCGAGCAGTGCGCCGACCGGCAGCACTTCGTCGGCCTGGGCGACCTGACGGCGCAGCACGCCGGTGGTCGCGGCCTCGACGGCACCGGAAATCTTCTCGCTTTCGACTTCGAGAATTTCCTCGCCGGGTTCGATCTTGTCACCGACTTCCTTCAGCCACAGATTGACCTTCCCTTCCTGCATGGAAAGGCCCCACTTGGGCATGGTGACGGTAAAGATTGCAGACATCAGCGGTACTCCTTGACCTTCATCACGGCTTCTTCGATGCGTGCCGGACTCGGGATGTAAAGATCTTCCAGCGAGGCGGCGAACGGCACGGGAACGTGCGGTGCGGTCACCATCTGGATCGGGGCCTTCAGCGCGCCGAACGCTTCCTGGGCGATGAAGCCGGAAATGTCGGACGCCATGCTGCAGCGCGGGGACGATTCATCGACCACCACCAGACGACCGGTGCGTTCGACGCTTTCGAGAATCGTGTCGGTATCCAGCGGCGAGGTCGTGCGCGGATCGATGATTTCGCACTGGATGCCCTTCTTGCGCAGGTTGGCAGCGGCTTCCTTGGCGTAATTGACCATGCGGCCGATCGCCACGATGGTCACGTCGTCACCTTCCTGCACCACAGCGGCTTCGCCGAACGGCACGATGTAGCTTTCGGCCGGCACGTCGCCTTCCATCGTGTAGAGCGCCTTGTGCTCCAGGAAGATGACCGGGTCGTTGTCACGGATCGACTGGATCAGCAGACCCTTGGCGTCGTACGGATTCGACGGGACAACCACCTTCAGACCCGGAACGTGCGTGAACATGTTGTACAGGCACTGCGAGTGCTGGGCGGCGGCACGGAAGCCGGCGCCGTACATCGCGCGGATCACGACCGGGGTCTTGGCCTTGCCGCCGAACATGTAGCGGAACTTGGCAGCCTGGTTGAAGATCTGGTCGAAACACACACCCATGAAGTCGATGAACATCAGTTCGGCGACCGGACGCAGGCCGTTGCAGGCCGCACCGACCGCAGCGCCGATGTAGCCCGATTCCGAGATCGGGGTGTCCATCACGCGACCCGGGTGCTTGGCGTACAGACCCTTGGTGACGCCGAGCACACCGCCCCATGCGTCGTCTTCGCCCGGCGAACCTGCACCACCGGCCACGTCTTCGCCCATCACGATGACGCTCGGGTCACGCGTCATTTCCTGGTCCAGCGCCTCGTTGATGGCCTGCTGGTAAGTGATCTTTCTTGCCATTCTGTTTTCTCCTGTCAGCGTATGGCGCGGGTTCAGTAGGACACGTACACGTCGGTCATCAGCTCGGACGGTGCCGGCAGCGGATCGGCCTTGGCCTTGACGACGGAGGCGTCGATCATGGCTTTCACTTCGGCGTCGATCGCCTCGATGTCAGCCGCGCTCAGCTCGCCGCGCGAGGTGACGCGCTTGGCAAACTGCATCAGGCAGTCCTTGGTTTCGCGCAGCTTCTGCACTTCGCCCGGGGCACGGTAGGTCTGCTGGTCGCCTTCGAAGTGGCCGTAGTAGCGCGACAGCTTCACTTCGAGCAGGGTCGGGCCGTGGCCTTCGCGGGCACGCTTGATCGCTTCGCCGGCGGCTTCGTACACCGCGAAGAAATCGAAGCCATCGACGATCACGCCCGGCATGCCGAAGGCGCTGGCGCGGTCAGCGATGTTGTCGACCGCCACCGAGAAGTTGCTCGAGGTCGCTTCGGCGTAGCCGTTGTTCTCAGCCACGAAAATGACCGGCAGCTTCCAGACCGAAGCGAGGTTCATCGCTTCGAAAATGGTGCCCTGGTTGGACGCACCGTCACCGAAGAAGCACACACCCACGTTGTTCTCGCCGCGGATCTTGGAGGCCAGCGCGGTACCGCAGATGAGCGGACCGCCGCCACCGACGATGCCGTTCGCACCCAGCATGCCCACCTCGAGGTCGGCGATGTGCATCGAGCCGCCCTTGCCCTTGCAGGTACCGGTGGCCTTGCCCCAGATCTCGGCCATCATGCTCACCGGGTCAACGCCCTTGGCGATGCAGTGACCGTGACCGCGGTGGGTCGAGGCGATGTAGTCCTTGCGGTTGAGGTGCATGCAGATGCCGGTCGCCGAAGCTTCCTCACCTGCATACAGATGGACGAAACCCGGGATTTCGCCGGTGGCGAAATCGACGTGCACGCGCTCCTCGAAATCACGAATGATGCGCATGGTCCGGTAAGCCTGCAGAAGGGCTTCCCTGTTCAAAGGACTGGTCATGAGTGCTCCTCTTTGTTGTGGACGGAAATGCCCGCGTATCTCCGGCAGCTGCGGGCGGATGGCTGAACACGGGCCTGCGGACATGCAACCGGCCGCACCGGTTGAATGTCGGCAAACCCAGGCCTGAATCGGGGTGAGCACCGGACACTGAAGCCGGCAACCCCGTGGAGAACTAAACGGTCGAGGGCCCGCATCACGCGGCGTCCCCGACATAGCCGCGCATCAGTCGATGCTGTGCGGCATAGGTGAGCGTGGCGGCGACATCGACGGTGACCGGACCGTTCGGGTCCAGCTTCACTTCGATGCGGCTGCGACTGTGGTATTCGATCTCGCGCTCGCCATCGAGCGCGATGGTTCCGCTGCGACCTTCGATGAGCACCGGTTCGTGCGGCACCAGATGGCTGTATTCGCGCACGCCGATTTCGGACACCAGTCCGGGCGCGATCGCCGCATGCACGCGGCGCGGCGTGTCACCGACCGGTGCACAGCGCACATGCAGGCCGTGCTGCGCGGTGCGCGACACCGGTTCGAGCTGACCGGCAATGGCCGACAGGCCGATACCGTCCGCGGCTGCAAAAGTGACAAACAGCTCTTCCACCACCGCGCTGTCCCACACCGCGCGCGAACCGATGTATTCGTGGCCGGTGAAGCAGGCATCAACCAGCGCGATGTCGTCGCGACCGTCGCAATGCACCTGCAGCACCTTGTTGCGCCGCAGGCCGGCAGCCGGCGGCACCGCGCCGGTGGCGATCAGACCGGTGGCCAGACCGGCCACGGTGGCTTCGCGCATTTCCGGGAAGGCGTTGTTGGTGCCGGTCGACAGCGCGAGCAGCGGAATCTGCCCGCTGCGCAGCGACACCGCCCGGTGGGTGCCGTCGCCGCCGAGCACGATGATGGCGGTCACGCCTGCATCGCGCATCGCCTCGGTCGCGGTCAGCGTGTCCTGGATGGTTTCCGAGACGGTCATGTCGAGGAAGCGCACGCCCTGGCCTTCGGTCGACGGCCCGTTCATGTCGAGCGCGCGATAGACCAGCGGAGAGATCGAGCCCTTGTCCGGCATCAGCAGCACTTCGTGCACACCGGCGGCCTGCAGGCCGGCGATGGCGCGCACGATCATGCTGGCCTTCTCGGCGTTCGGGAAAACCGAAGCGCGCGAAGTGAGACGGCGGATGTCCCTGCCCGAAGCCGGGTTGGCGATGATGCCGACGCGGGTCGGGCGGGCTGGACTTGAAGACACGACGATGCGACTCCTGAAAGCGATTCATGCCTTCATTGCATCTGTCGTGCCAGATACAGTCGCACCGGACACCTCCCGTGCGCAAACCGATGATTTGGAAGCACTCTCTGCATCGTTCGACGACACCATCGTCATGAGCGAGACAAAAAGCGCGGGGAGTGAGACGCCGCGCGCCTCTCCGTCTGAGACAGCTGTCTCAGTTTTTGGAGACATTCGTCGCGTTGCTTTCCGGCGAAAGCGCGCCTACCCTCACGAGACAACACAGGGGAAGCATTCCCTCAGGCGGCACAGATCGCCACACAAAGAAGTAAATATCCGATAACGGAGGAGGCGCTTTATGAGACAAGGTCGCGAGATCGCGGACCACGTCGGTCGTGTCATGAACATCGTCGAAGGCCGCGGCCATTCGGTGCTGTCCGACCCCCATCACGAACGCGTGGCGCGCTCATGGAAGCGCTCGCTGAACAAGCACTCGATCGATCCGTCGCTGTCGTCGGTACCCAAGGTGGTCACCGCCTACGAACTGCGCGAACACCGCGACCGCATCGAAACCTTCATGCGCATTGCGCGTGAAGGGGTCGAGCGCCTGCACAATGAACTGCTGCCGGCAAATTACTGTGTGCTGCTCACCGACGCTGCCGGCGTCACCGTCGATTACCGCGCGGTGCCTCACCTGGAGCGCGAGTTCAAGGACGAAGGCTTCCGCGCCGGCACCTGCTGGTCGGAAGAGAGCGAAGGCACCTGCGGCGTCGGCACCACGCTGATCGACCGCCAGCCCACGCTGATCCACCGCAACGAACACTTCCGTTCGCACAACACGCAGTTCACCTGCAGCTCGGCACCGATACTGGGCCTGCAAGACGAACCGATCGCGGTGCTGGACGCCTCCGCGCTGTACTCGCCGGACGGCCGTGAAAGCCAGCTGCTGGTGTTCCGCATGGTGTGCGAGAAGGCGCGCCTGATCGAGGACGCGTACGCCCACTACAGCCTGCGCAACCACTGGACGCTGCAGCTCGGCCAGGTCGCCGAGTTCATGCCGGTCGAGACCGATTACCTGATTGCCTTCGACGACGACGGCCGCATCCTTGGCGGCAACCGCCGGGCGCGCAACGAACTGATCACGCACAACGGTCGCCGCGCCGAGTTCCTGCAGGATCTGTTCGAGTGTTCGGCCAACGACATCATGGTGTCGGCCCACGCCAGCCCGGGCACGCCCTTCCCGCTGCGCATGCTGGCCACCGGCCGCCGCCTGTTCGCGGTGCTGCGCGCGCCGAACGCACGCTCGCCGGCCCAGGTCACGCAGTCCAAGCCGGTGCAGACCGAAGAGAACGCCACCGCACCGCGCGGTTTCCGCCACCTCGCGCTGGGCGACCCGCGTATCAAGAGCAATGTGCAGTGCGCGGTGAAAGTCGCGAACCGCGACATCCCGGTCATGCTGCTGGGCGAAACCGGCACCGGCAAGGAAGCCTTCGCCCGCGCCATCCATGACTACAGCGAGCGCGCCAAACAGCCCTTCGTTGCACTGAACTGTGCCGCCATCCCGGAAAGCCTGATCGAGAGCGAACTGTTCGGCTACCGCGACGGCGCCTTCACGGGTGCGCGCAGCAAGGGCGCCAAGGGCAAGATCCTGCAGTCGGATGGCGGCACGCTCTTCCTCGACGAAATCGGCGACATGCCGCTGTCTCTGCAGAGCCGTCTGCTGCGCGTGCTGGCCGAAGGCGAAGTGGTGCCGCTGGGTGCCGAACAGCCGACGCCGGTAAATCTGCACGTGATCTGCGCCACCCACCAGGACCTGCCGGAACTGGTGCGCCAGGGCCGCTTCCGCGAAGATCTGTTCTACCGCCTGAACGGCGCCAGCTTCATGCTGCCGCCGCTGCGCAACCGCGAAGACAAACGCGAACTGATACAGCTGGTGATGCGCGAAGAGTGCGCCGCCATGAGCCGCGAGGAACTGCGCATCGCGGAAGACACGATGGGCCGCCTGCTGGCCTACGACTGGCCTGGCAACATCCGCCAGCTGCGCCACGCCATCCGCTACGCCTGCGCGATCGCCGACGGCAACCAGGTCACCATCGAGCACTTCCCGCAGGAACTGCGCGGCAGCGCCGCCAGCCAGGCACGCGTGATACCGCAGCCGGCCCAGCAGCCGCCGGCCGCACCCAGCGTGCCGCGCAGCAGCGCAGCCGCACCCGACCCCTGCGAACTGCGCGACGGCGAGCCGCTGAACGAAGCCTGTATGCAGCTGCGCCAGAAAATGCTCGATGCGCTGCGCCGCAATCACTGGCGGGTGACCGAAACCGCCCGCCAGCTGGGCATGTCGCGCGCCACCTTCTATCGCAAGATGGCGCGGCTGCGCATCGTCGCACCGAACTATCTGGACGGCGAAGACAGCGTGGTCGGCCACGGCTGATCTGGCGCGCAGCTGACCCACTCACACGGGGCGCTCAGGCGCCCCGTTTCTTTTGATGGCCGCCGATGGGCGCTGTCCGTCAAACAAAAAACCCGGTGCGCACAAGCGCACCGGGTTTTTTCGCGGCAGCAACGAACAGACTTACTGCGTGCCGAGGAATTTGATGTAAGCCACCAGTTCCCAGATCTGGTCGGTCGAGAACGCCTCGCCCCAGGGCGGCATGATGTCCGAGCCGCGACGACCGTGAAAAATCGTATGGAAGGCCGCTTCCGGCGGCAGGTCGGTACGGCCCTTGAAGTCGGGGGCGCGACCGCCGACTCCTTCTGCGCCATGGCAGTAGCCGGCACAGGTCTTGTTGAAGCGCTTCTTGCCGGACGCAATGCGCGCCGGATCGTCCAGATCGAAACTCGGCTTCGGCTGGGCCGAAGTGGCTGCTTCCTGTGCCATCACCGGTGAGCTGCCAGCCTGCAGCGCAACAGCAGCGCCCGCAAGCAGCAGTGCACTCAGGGCACCGCGGAAGAACGAAGTACGAGAAGAGATGAAGGCGTTGCGGTCTTTCATGGTTCTGCTTTCCTGCCCGGGTTGAAGCTCAGATTCTCTGATGTTCTTGTGTCTTATGAGTTCGGAAGTCTGAACAAAAAAAGACGGGCGGTCACTCCCGTTACCGCCCGTGAATGAGGAGACATTGACACCCCGCCGTGTGTCCGCACGGCGGGGCGGTACAGCACTTACTCCAGCGTGAAGGCGATCATCGCTGCACCGCCCGGCAGATCCTTGATCTGCGGGAAAGCACCTGCGAGGAAGCCCGGAGCGTGGGAGCCCAGACCGGTCGGGAACACGATGTACTGCTTGCCCTTGACCGAATAGCTGACCGGGCCGCCGCGCAGGCCGGAACCGGCGTTGAAGGACCACAGTTCCTTGCCGGTATCGGCGTCGTAACCGTAGATCTTGCCTTCCATGTCACCGGTGAACACCAGGCCACCGGCGGTGGTCAGCACCGACGAAAGCGGCGGCAGGTCGTACTTGATCGACCACTTGCGCTTGCCGGTGATCGGGTCACGCGCGTCCAGACGGCCATGCGGCTTGCTGCCCGGGGGCGCCACCAGCTTGATCGATTCGATGCCGAGCGACAGCGAGGACACCGACTTCAGGTTGTCCGGATCGTCCTTGCCGGCGACCACCTCGTTACACACTTCCATCGCGTGCGAGTACCACAGGCCGGTGCCCGGGTTGTAGGCGCCGTGGTTCCAGCTGCGCGTGCCGAGCAGGTTCGGGCAGAAGGTCTTGGTCTTGTCGACTTCCGGATAGACCGGATCGATCAGCGCGCCGGTCTTCGGATCGATGCCCTTGACCCAGTTCACGTTCTCGGCGAACTGCCACACGTTCTCGAGCTTGCCGTCCTTCTTGTCCATCACGAACACGAAGCCGCCCTTGTTCAGGTGAACGATGACGTCCTTGCCATCCTTCTGCACGACCAGCGCTTCGTACGCCGAATCGTAATCCCACGAATCGTTCGGCACTTCCTGGCGATGCCACTTCACCTTGCCGGTCTTCGGATCGAGGGCCAGCAGCGTCGCGGTGTAGAGGTTGTCGCCCTTGCGGTCGTAGTTGTAGTAGTCGGGCGCTGCGTTCGACGTACCGATGTAGATGGTGTCGCTCTTGGCGTCATAGGTACCCGGCATCCAGGCGCTGCCGCCACCGACCTTGCCGCTCTCGCCCGGCCAGCTCTTCGGATCGTTCTTGATCACGTCGAAGGTCCACACCGGCTTGCCGGTATCGGCATTGACCGCGTAGATCTTGCCCGAGATCGGCTGGTCGCCGCCGGTGGTGCCACCGAACAGCACGTCGCCTGCCAGCTGCGGCGGTGCCGAGAACAGCGCGCCGTACTGGGTCTTCGGATTGGTCAGCTGGGTCGACCACACTTCCTTGCCGGTCTTCTGGTCGAGCGCGATGAAGCGGCCGTCCAGCGTGCCAACGAACACCTTGCCGCGACCCACGGTCACACCACGGCTGGCCGCGCCGTAGAACACCTGTTCGACGATCTTGTCGAGTTTGGGGGCGTACTGCCACAGGGTCTTGCCGGTGGCGGCATCGATGGCCCACACATTGTTGTTGGCCGAGATCGAGTACATGACGCCATCGATCACGATGGGGGTCGCCTGCAGACCGTGCGTGATGGTGCCCGGCTGGTGGATCCACGCCACCTTGAGCTTCTTCACGTTGTCACGGTTCACCTGGTTCAGCGGGCTGAAACGCCAGGCGTTGCTGGTGCGGTGATACTGCGGCCAGTTGTTCGGATCTTCGAAGCCCGGGCCGGACTGGGCGGCAGCCGGGGCAGAGAACAGCGACATCATCGACGCGGCTGCAATGGCCGAAGCCATCAGCGCGGGGCGGAACTGCTTGCGAATCGGGTTCATCAATCAGGTCTCCATTATGTTTTTGCGGTGACGGAGGCTGCGTCCCCCGTCACCGGTACTGCCTTTGCTGCAACTGCGGAAACTGCGAATCAGA
Source organism: Methyloversatilis universalis EHg5 (assembly GCF_000378945.1). GTDB lineage: Bacteria > Pseudomonadota > Gammaproteobacteria > Burkholderiales > Rhodocyclaceae > Methyloversatilis > Methyloversatilis universalis_A. The sequence goes on from NZ_KB900539.1 coordinate 3,667,604, forward strand.
ACATGAAGTTCAGACCGACGTTGATCAGCGTGCTCTTTTCGCCCGGGGTCACGCCGGCAGCGACGATGCTGGTGCGCAGCGTTGCGCCCGGATCGGCGTCAGCGAAGGCGGCCTGCACGTACAGCGTGGTGTCCGGACGCCATTGGTAGTCGTTGCTGATCACGATGAACTTGGTTTCATCGGTCTTGTTGGCATCGTCCTTGTTCAGATAGAACGCGAGCGTAGCCGAGTTCTTGGCGCTCCACTTCCAGTCCAGACCGGTGCTGTAGCCATTCACGTCAAACAGCTTGTTGCCGGCGCTGTTGTCGTTCTTGGCGTTCATCCAGTTGTTCTTCCAGGTGAAGTCGCCGAACGGGATCGCGAAGCCGAGGGAGGTGTGATCCACCACCTTCTTGCCGGTCTGTTCGTCGTGGAAGGCCTGGTACGAACCGGACAGGGTGACCGGACCGTTGTAGGTCACACCCAGCGCGTAGGCGCTGTTGTCCTTGAAGTCACCGGCCTGGCCGCCGAAGGAGTACAGCACGCCCACGGTCACCGGACCCCAGGTATTGCGGTACTGCACGGCATTGTTCATGAAAATGCCGACGTCGTTGTTGGTGTTGCGACCGCCACCACCTGCCGGAGCATTGAAGGTGGTGAACAGCTGGCCGTAGGCCCAGGCGTACAGGTTGGAGAACTGTTCCTTGAACGCACGCGGCTCGGTGCCGATGTGGGCCAGCAGGGCCGGGCCGTACTGACGACCGAAGGTCAGGCTACCCCAGTCACCGCGCACACCCAGGTTGGCCTGACGACGGAACAGCGGGGTGCTCACGCCACCGGGGCCGGTGCCGGCTGCATCACCGGTGCCGTGCAGGAAACCGTTGTTGGTGTCGAAGTGCGACTCAAGGTTGAAGAAGGCGGTCAGGTTCACGTCGAGCTCACGCTCGCCCTTGAAACCGATCACGGTCTGACGCAGACCGCTGGTTTCCATCGAGGTACGGCTGTCACCTGCGGCGTTGGCCTGGCTGTTGTACAGCATGCCAACGTCGATGATGCCGAACATCGACAGCTTGGTGCCGCCCATTTCGCCGATGACGATATCGGCCATGGCCGGCGACGAAATCACGGACAGCGCCGCGACGGCGGCTGCGCCCACCGTGAGCTTGCGCGAGATTTTCAGTGCGGCGCTGTTCAGCGACTTGCGTCCAGTTCTTGTCATGTTCCCCTCCGTGTGATGCTGGTGATGAATCACTGGTTGAAATGCGGCGTCCGCGGACCGGACTACCGTCGGAGGGCTTAAGGCAGCATTCATGCCACTGAAGCAATCGCCCGCAAACCCGCATGAAACCTGGGGGTTTGGCGATGAGACAAAGAAGGGTGCGACAACTGTACGGGTGAGACGCCGCGCGTTTGCGACAGCTGTCTCGCCGCGAAAGCGCATTTGCGACGTGCGGGTGAGACAGGCTGCACGCGCTGCCGGAGCGCATCACCCGCATCCCCGCAGGCGCGTGGACTGGAACTTGCGTCAGCTCCGGCACGAGGTGCGGCTCACGCACCCGCAATAACGAAGAACCGGACCGCAGCACGAACAGGAGTTTCAATGAACGCCAAAGACACCTTCCTCGCCGAGCAGGCACATGTAGACGAAGCGGCGATTGCGCCGCTGCCGAACTCGCGCAAGATCCACCTTGAAGGTTCGCGCCCGGATATCCGGGTGCCGATGCGCGAAATCTCCCAGGCCGACACGCCGACAGGCTTCGGCGGCGAGAAGAACCCGCCGGTGTTCGTCTATGACTGTTCCGGCCCCTACACCGACCCCAAGGCCTCGATCGACATCCGCAAGGGCCTGCCCGCGCTGCGCGCCCGCTGGATCGAGGAGCGCGGCGACACCGAGCAGCTCACCGACCTGTCCTCCGAATTCGGCCGCATCCGCGCAGCCGACGCCGCGCTCGACGATCTGCGCTTCCCCGGCCTGCACCGCCACCCGCGCCGTGCCAAGGCCGGCCGCAACGTGACCCAGATGCACTACGCCCGCCAGGGCATCGTGACGCCGGAGATGGAGTTCATCGCGCTGCGCGAGAACATGAACCGCGCCGCCTACGTCGAGAGCCTGCGCGCCACCGGCCCGACCGGCGAGAAGATGGCCAAGCTGCTCACCCGCCAGCACCCGGGCCAGAGCTTCGGCGCCTCCATCCCCGCCGAGATCACGCCCGAATTCGTGCGCGATGAAGTCGCCCGCGGCCGCGCCATCATCCCGAACAACATCAATCACCCGGAAAGCGAGCCGATGATCATCGGCCGCAACTTCCTGGTGAAGATCAACGCCAACATCGGCAACTCGGCACTGGGCTCCTCGATCAACGAGGAAGTCGACAAGATGACCTGGGCCATCCGCTGGGGCGGCGACACGGTGATGGATCTGTCCACCGGCAAGAACATCCACGAAACCCGCGAGTGGATCATCCGCAACAGCCCGGTGCCGATCGGCACCGTGCCCATCTACCAGGCGCTGGAGAAGGTCGACGGCAAGGCCGAAGAGCTCACCTGGGACATCTTCCGTGACACGCTGATCGAGCAGGCCGAACAGGGCGTCGATTACTTCACCATCCACGCCGGTGTGTTGCTGCGCTACGTGCCAATGACCGCCAACCGCATGACCGGCATCGTGAGCCGCGGCGGTTCGATCATGGCCAAGTGGTGTCTGGCGCACCACAAGGAAAGCTTCCTCTACACCCACTTCGAAGAGATCTGCGAAATCATGAAGGCCTACGACGTGGCCTTCTCGCTGGGTGATGGCCTGCGTCCGGGCTCGATCTATGACGCCAACGACGACGCGCAACTGGGTGAGCTGAAGACGCTGGGCGAACTCACCGACATCGCCTGGAAGCACGACGTGCAGGTGATGATCGAAGGCCCGGGTCACGTGCCCATGCATCTCATCAAGGAGAACATGGACCTGCAGCTCGAGTACTGCAAGGAAGCGCCCTTCTACACGCTGGGCCCGCTGACCACCGACATCGCGCCGGGTTACGACCACATCACCAGCGGCATCGGTGCAGCGCAGATCGGCTGGTACGGCACCGCCATGCTCTGCTACGTGACGCCCAAGGAGCACCTCGGCCTGCCGGACAAGGACGATGTGAAGGAAGGCATCATCACCTACAAGCTCGCCGCCCACGCCGCCGACCTGGCCAAGGGTCATCCGGGGGCGCAGATCCGCGACAACGCACTCTCAAAGGCGCGCTACGAGTTCCGCTGGGACGACCAGTTCAATCTGGGGCTGGATCCGGACAAGGCGAAGAGCTTCCACGACGAGACGCTGCCGAAGGAATCGGCCAAGGTGGCGCACTTCTGCTCGATGTGCGGCCCGCACTTCTGCTCGATGAAGATCACGCAGGACGTGCGCGACTTCGCCGCCAAGCAGGGCCTCAATGAGGACGAAGCCCTGCAGAAGGGCATGGAAGTGAAGGCGGTCGAGTTCGTAAAGTCCGGCGCGGAGATCTACCAGAAGGTGTAAGGCCCGTAGCCTGCGCCGCTGCCCGCATGGCCTGCGGGCACGGCGCTGGCAGGCAGCGGAGAGGATTCACGGCCGCATCGCGGCGGGGCGCCGCTCCCACGCGCGCCTGCACCCCGTACCTCAGTGTCGTGGGAGCGGCGCCCCGCCGCGATGCGGCTCCTGACGGCTCGCGAAAATACCTCAGTGAGCCGCTGCCAGCTTCACCGATTCGTTCGTCCGGACGCGGACAGGTGATACAGACGAGACAGATCGTCCGGTCAACTGTCTCATCGACAGTCTCACCGGCTTGTCTGTCTCAACCGGATCGGGCGATCCGGTTGAGGGGCGAAAGGTCTTACTGCAGCGCCTTGATCTGTTCCGGCGTCAGTCCTTTCAGCGCTTCGGCCGCCGACTTGCGGGCCAGGTCGCGGTCGGTTTCGATGATGGCGTGCACCGAATTCATCACCTTGTCGTAGGAGGCAGAAGCCTCTTCCTTGGTGATCTGCCCGGCGGCCACGCGTTCGCAGGTGCGGTACAGCGATTCGCGCAGGAAATTCAGCATCTGTGCGCGCTCCGCCAGACGGACCACATTGGCGTCCACCTGGCCGCCGGCGGCCTTGCCCGATGCTTCGAGCTGGCTGATGAGCTTGAGCGTGCTGTCGGCGCCGGGTTCGGTACAGCCCGGGCCCATGCGCGCTGCGCGCGAGGCGGCCATGGTGTCCTGGTCTGAACTGCTGCTGCCGAACAGCGGCTTCTTTTCGGACGACGCCGGCATGGCGCTGCGGGAGTGTTCGTAATTGGCCCAGTACTGCTTGTGCTGCTCGGTCGAGTTGTCGCGAGCGGGACTGCCACTCATGCTTGAGCAGCCGCTCAGCACGAGGGCAAGGAGGCAGGTTCCGGACAACAGCGGGTATTTCATGACGGCTCCCTTTTGTGGGGTTCTGGATGGGTGTCGCGTGTCCATCGACCGGTAGGCCGGTCGCCGCGCGAAGCTCCTCAACTTCGCGTCGGGTCATGGACACGAGATCCGTAGCAAGATGAAGGCCAGCAGACGATGCCGTTTCGGCGTCCGCCCCGCAACGCGCGTGACGCAGGCGTCGGGCACAATGCGGCTCCGACTGCCGCCGCCCGTTCCCGATGACCGCACCCGCCGACCGACCTGTGCAGGTTTCATTCCGAGAAGCCTTCCTGTTCTGGCTCAAGCTCGGCTTCATCAGCTTCGGCGGGCCGGCCGGACAGATTTCCATCATGCACCAGGAACTGGTGGATAACCGGCGCTGGATTTCCGAACGCCGCTTCCTGCACGCGCTGAACTACTGCATGGTGCTGCCTGGCCCCGAGGCGCAGCAGCTGGCCACCTATATCGGCTGGCTGATGCACCGCACCTGGGGCGGCGTCATCGCCGGCGCGCTGTTCGTGCTGCCGTCGCTGTTCATCCTGATCGCGCTGTCCTGGGTGTACATCGCCTTCGGTGACGTGTCGCTGGTGGCCGGGCTGTTCTACGGCATCAAACCGGCGGTCACCGCCATCGTGGTGCAGGCGGCCCACCGCATCGGCTCGCGCGCGCTGAAGAACAACACGCTGTGGGCGATTGCCGGCGCGTCCTTCGTCGCCATCTTCGCGCTCGGCCTGCCCTTTCCGCTCATCGTCGGCGCGGCGGCGCTGATCGGCTATGTGGGCGGACGCCTGTGGCCGGCCACCTTCCGTACCGGCGGCGGCCACGGCACGGCACAGGGCTCTCACGCCCCAGCGCTGATCGACGACGACACGCCGACGCCCGAGCACGCCCGCTTCAGCATCGGCCGGCTGGCGCGCATCGCGCTCTTCGGCGCGCTGCTGTGGGCCGGGCCGATGGCGCTGCTCACGCTGCTGCTGGGCTGGTCGCACACGCTGACCCAGATGGGCTGGTTCTTCACCAAGGCGGCCCTGCTCACCTTCGGCGGCGCCTATGCGGTGCTGCCCTATGTCTATCAGGGCGCGGTATCGCATTACGGCTGGCTCACGCCGACCCAGATGATCGACGGCCTGGCGCTGGGCGAAACCACGCCCGGCCCGCTCATCATGGTGGTGGCCTTCGTCGGCTTCGTCGGCGGCTACGTGAAAGCGGTATTCGGGCCGGACAGCCTCTTTCTGGCCGGTGCGGTGGCGGCCACGCTGGTGACCTGGTTCACCTTCCTGCCCTCCTTCCTGTTCATCCTGGCCGGCGGGCCGCTGGTGGAAGCCACCCACGACGACCTGAAATTCACCGCGCCGCTGACCGCCATCACTGCCGCAGTGGTGGGCGTCATCCTGAATCTGGCGCTGTTCTTCGGCTACCACGTGCTGTGGCCGGAAGGCTTCGACGGCCGTTTCGACCTGCCGTCGGCGCTGATCGCGCTCGGCGCGGCAGTGGCGCTGTTCCGCTTCAGGCGGAACGTGATCCACGTGATCGCCGCTTGCGCGGTGGTCGGTCTGGCGGTGCGCACGCTTGCCGGCTGAAGCCGGCAAGCGGCGCCAGTTCAGCGCGCGGGCGCGGCCGCGTCCTGCTTCTGCCAGTAGTCGAAGATGAGGCGGTAGCCGTCGAGGTTGGGGTGCTTTGAATCCTTGGGGCCGTGCAGGAAGCGCTGGTGCGCGGCAGCCTGCATCGCGTCCGTCGGGTCGATCAGCGCGATGCCTTCGCGCTGCGCGTAGGCGGCGATGCGGCTGCGGATGACGCGGCTGCGTTCGGCGTTGCGGGCGGCATCCACGCTGTCCATCTTCGCGTGATAGGGCTGGATGCGCACCTCGCCCTGCAGCGGATACACGGTCAGCGGCGACGGGATGTACACGATGTCCAGCCGCTTCGGCCGGAAGTGCTGGCGCACCGCGGCGACCGAATCCTCGAACGCCTTCAGCGCGCGGTCGAGCTGGGCGTCGTCCAGTTCCACCGCGGCGGACTGCATCGGCGCCACGCGCCGGGTTTCTCCGGCCACCGTGATGTCCACATGGCCGTGCGCGGTGTCTTCCGAGGTGTGCGGGTCGTTGCCGGCCGCCCGGTCGAACAGCGGACGTACCGTGTGGTCGTTGAAGGTGTACAGCAGCGCCTGCGCGCCGGCCAGATGGCCATCCACCACGATGTCGCGCAGCGTGGGCTGCGACCGGTCGATCAGCGCCTGCGGCGAATCCGGATCGCGGAACTCCTTCAGCTCGTGGATGTTGTTGTTGAGGTCGTTGCCCTCGTAGAACAGCACCACGGCGCGGTCGATGGCCGGCATGTCGCGCAGGAACAGCGAGCGGCGGAACAGCGTGTCCAGCCAGATCGCATTGCGCGCCGCGCGCAGGCTGCCGTAACCGCCCTTGCCTGTCATGTGCACGGTCGCTTCGTGCGCGGCGGCGTACATGTGGGCCAGCGAGTAGTCGTGCACCCGGTCGCGGTAGGCGTCACCGGCGCCCTGGGCGTGCGAATCGCCGACGAACAGCACCTGCTCGCGCTCGCCGCGCTTCAGGTCGGGAATCAGGTAGCTGAACACCGGCGTCTTGGTCACGTAGTAGGACGCGTCGGTCAGCACCTTCTGGTTCACGAACCACAGCACGATGAAGTTCAGCGGCAGCACCGTGGTGATGAAGAAGAAGATGAAATAGCCGGTCCAACGGACCAGCCGGCTGCGCAGGCCGCTCATGGAAATCCTTTTCCGGGTCGGGGTCGAGTCGGGGCGATACGGGCGAAGGCGCGGATTGTGCACCGCCGGAGCCGTCGCGGTCGCTATGGTAGAGTGCCGGCCGTGAAATCCACGTCTTCCCCTCCTTCCGAACGCTCTTTCGGCCTGCTGTTTACGGTGGTGTTCGCCGGTCTGGCGGGCTATGCCGTTTACAAGGGCTGGCAGCGCGAAGCCGCCATCGCCTGGGGCGCCGCCTCGGCGCTGACCGCCGCAGTGACGCTGTTCGCGCCGCGGCTGCTGGCGCCGTTCAACCGCGCCTGGTACCTGCTCGGCGAACTGCTGGGCCGCATCGTCAGTCCCATCGTCATGGGCGTCATCTTTTTCGGCCTGATCACGCCGGTGGCGCTGTTCGGCCGGCTGCGTGGCCGCGACGAACTGCGCATGCGCCGCCGCACCGTGAGCACCCACTGGATCGACCGCGACCCGCCGGGTCCGGCCGCCGATTCGTTCAAGAACCAGTTCTGATCCGCATGAACGCATTCATCAAGGAACTCTGGGCTTTCCTGCGCACCCGCAAGAAGCTCTGGCTGATGCCGGTCATCATCATCATGGTCGCCATCGGTGCGCTGCTCATCGCCGCCCAGGGCTCGGTGATCGCACCCTTCATCTACACGCTGTTCTGAGCATGCGGGTTCTCGGCATCTCGGCCTATTACCACGACGCGGCCGCCTGTCTGGTGGTCGATGGCGACATCGTGGCAGCCGCGCAGGAAGAGCGTTTCACCCGCAAGAAGCACGACGCCGGCTTTCCGCAGCACGCGATCGACTACTGCCTCGCCCACGCCGGGCTGAAGCCGCAGGACATCGACCAGGTCGTGTTCTACGACAAGCCCTTCCTGAAGTTCGAGCGGCTGCTGGAAACCTATCTGGCCTTCGCGCCGCGGGGCTTCCGCAGCTTCGCCACCTCGCTGCCGGTGTGGCTGAAGGACAAGCTGTTCCAGAAGTCGGTCATCACCCGCGCACTCGAAGGTCAGTTCCCGGACAGCGGCGTCGACTGGTCGACGCGCCTCATGTTTTCGGAACACCACCTGAGCCACGCGGCCAGCGCCTTCTTCCCGTCGCCGTTCGAAGAGGCGGCGGTGCTCACGATGGACGGCGTCGGCGAGTGGACCACCACCTCGCTGGCCATCGGCCGCGGCAACGACCTGTCGGTGCACAAGGAAATCCATTTCCCGCACTCGCTCGGCCTGCTGTACTCGGCCATCACCTACTACACCGGCTTCAAGGTGAATTCCGGCGAGTACAAGGTGATGGGTCTGGCGCCCTATGGCGAGCCGCGCTATGCGCAGACCATGCTGGACCACCTGATCGACGTGAAGGAGGACGGCTCCTTCTGGCTCGACATGCAGTACTTCAACTACTGCACCGGTCTCACCATGACCAACGAGCGCTTCGACGCGCTGTTCGGCGGCCCGCCGCGCAAGCCGGAAAGCACGCTCACCCAGCGCGAGATGGATCTGGCCGCGTCGGTGCAGGCGGTGACCGAAGAAGTGGTGATCCGGCTGGCGCGCGGTATCCGCAAGTCGACCGGACTGAACAATCTCTGCCTGGCCGGTGGCGTGGCGCTGAACTGCGTGGCCAACGGCAAGCTGCTGCGGGCGAACGTGTTCGACCGCATCTGGGTGCAGCCGGCCGCCGGTGACGCCGGCGGTGCGGTCGGTGCGGCACTGGCCGCCACCCATCTGGCGCTGAAGCAACCGCGCACCGTGCGCGCCGGCGACGGCATGCACGGTAGCTACCTCGGCCCCAGCTACGCGCAGGACGACATCGAGCGTCGCCTGAAGGCGGCCGGCGCGGTGTTCGACACGCTGTCGCAGGACGACATGATCGACTGTACCGCCCGCGCTTTGGCCGAAGGCAAGGCGGTGGGCTGGCATCAAGGCCGCATGGAATTCGGCCCGCGCGCGCTCGGCGGCCGTTCCATCATCGCCGACCCGCGTTCGCCCAGCGTGCAGAAGCAGCTCAACCTGAAGGTGAAATACCGCGAATCCTTCCGCCCGTTCGCGCCCAGCGTGCTGCGCGAGGACGTGAGTGAATGGTTCGACATCGACACCGACAGCCCCTACATGCTGATGGTGGCCGACGTCGCGAAGGCGAAGCAGAAACCGATGACCGCCGAGCAGCAGGCGCTGTTCGGCATCGACAAGCTGAACGTGCCGCGCTCCGACATCCCCGCGGTCACCCACGTCGACTACTCGGCGCGCATCCAGACCGTGCATGCGGACACCAATCCGCTCTACCACCGCCTGATTTCGCGCTTCAAGGCGCTGACCGGCTGCCCGGTGCTGGTGAACACCTCGTTCAACGTGCGCGGCGAACCCATCGTGAGCACGCCGGAAGACGCCTTCCGCTGTCTGATGGGCAGCGAGATCGACCTGCTGGTGGTCGGCAACTGCGTGCTGGAAAAGTCGCGCCAGGACCCGGCGCTCAAGCTCGACTACAAGAACGCCTACGAGCTGGACTGAGTCTGCCCGCCGCCGGCAGCCCGTCATGCCGCGAGGGTGGCGCGGCGGCGGCGGTCGGCGCTACAGTGCGGGCTGTCGCCACCCCATCGAGGAGCCGGACATGACCCGCACCGCATCGATTTCCCGCATCGCACTGATCACCGCCGCCCTGCTGTGCGCGGCGCCCGCGTTCTCCGCCGACGCTTCGCCTGCCGCGCTGGCCGGTGCCCGCTGTGACGCCAACGCGATCGACAAGAATGGCAAGCCGCTGGCCGGCGCCGCCAAGGACGGCTTCCTGAAGCGCTGCTATCGCGAAGCCGGCCTCACCGCCGAATGCGAAGCCAGGGCGCTGAGCAAGGACGGCAAGCCGCTCGCCGGTGCCGCCAAGGATGCATCGGTCGGCCGCTGCCAGCGCGACGCCGTGCAGGCGCTCGGCTGCGAAGCACGCGCGGTGAGCAAGGACGGCAAGCCGCTGGCCGGCGCCGCCAAGGATTCGTCGATCCGCCGCTGCGAAGACGACGCCAAGGCCGCAGCCGCCGCCAAGTAAACGCGTACGGAACCCACGCAATGAGCGACCACCCCTCGAACGGCGAAACCATACGCCGCAGCGTCATGGGCGACGCCTTCGTCGACCGCGCCCACGCCAACGCCACCGACTTCACCCGCCCGCTGCAGGAATTCATCAACGCGCACGGCTGGGGCAGCGTGTGGGCGCGCGAAGGTCTGGACCGCCGCACCCGCAGCCTGGTCACGCTGGCCGCGCTGACCGCGCTGAAGAGCCCGCACGAACTGAAAGGCCATGTGCGCGGCGCGCTGAACAACGGCTGCACGGTCGAAGAAATCCGCGAAACGCTGCTGCACTGCGCGGTCTATGCCGGCGTACCGGCGGCCGGCGAGGCCTTCCGCGCGGCGCAGGAAGTGCTGGATTCGTATCAGCTCTGAGGCGCCGGTGGCGGCCTCTGCTGTGGATTGCCAGCGCCTCGCGCTGACTGGCGCGGCGTCACACCCGTGGGAGCGGCGCCCCCGCCGCGATGCGGGCGAGAGACGGAGTGGGGCTCAGTGGGCAGAGGCCGATCGCGGCGAGGGCGCCGCTCCCACAACACCGCTCCCGCAACGGCAGGCCGGCAACGCCGCTTCGGCGATGGCTCCATCGCTGTCGCCGCCTGAACAGCCCCGGCGTCAGCCCGCCGCTTCGATCTGTTCGGTCACTTCGAGCCAGCGCACTTCCTGCGTGTCCAGCTCGTCATCCACCTTCTGCAGTTCGCTGCCGACTTCGCCGATTTCCTTCGGCGGCAGCGCGGTGGCGAGCTTTGCAGTGAGCGCGTGCTTCTTGGTCTGCAGTTCGAGGATGCGCTGTTCGAGCTTGCCCAGTTCGTTCTTCAGCGCCTTCAGGTTCACCGGCGCCTTTTTCACCGGCGCGACGACCGGCGGCGGGGCCTGCACGACCGGGGCGGCTTCGGCCGCTGAGGCCCGGGTCGCGTCCTTCAGCACTTCCCGGGCGCGCTTGGCTTCGTCCAGCAGGTAGCGCTGGTAGTCGTCGAGGTCGCCCTCGAAAGGCTCAATGCCTCCGCGCGACACCAGCCAGAATTCGTCGCACACCGAGCGCAGCAGCGAACGGTCGTGGCTCACCAGCATCACCGTGCCTTCGAATTCGTTCAGCGCCACCGCCAGCGCCTCGCGGGTGGCGAGGTCGAGATGGTTGGTCGGTTCGTCCATCAGCAGCAGATTGGGGCGCTGCCACACCAGCATGCACAGCACCAGGCGCGCCTTCTCGCCGCCGCTCATGGTGCCGACCGCCTGCTTCACCATGTCGCCGCTGAAGTTGAAGGTGCCGAGGAAGTTGCGCAGGTCCTGTTCACGGCCGCTCTGCCCGGCCGGCAGGCCTTCGCGCGCCATGCGGGTCATGTGTTCGAGCGGATTGTCCTGCGGGCGCAGCACGTCCAGTTCCTGCTGCGCGAAGTAGCCGATGGACAGGCCCTTGCCTTCGGTCACCTTACCGGCGATCGGCGCCAGCGCGCGGGCGATGGTTTTCACCGCGGTCGACTTGCCCTGGCCGTTGGCGCCGAGAATGCCGATGCGCTGGCCGGCCATGACCGACTTGTTCACGTTGCGCACGATGGTGATCGGCTCGGCACCGGCCGGCGCGTCGGCCGGCGGCGGGTAACCGAAGCTGGCGTCTTCCATCACCAGCATCGGATTGGGCAGGTTGGCCGGCTCCTTGAACTCGAAAGTGAAGTCGGCCGTGGCCAGCATGGGCGCGAGCTTTTCCATGCGGTCGAGCGCCTTAACCCGGCTCTGCGCCTGCTTGGCCTTGCTCGCCTTGGCCTTGAAGCGGGCGATGAATTTCTGCAGGTGGGCGATCTTGTCCTGCTGCTTCGCGTAGGCGTTCTGCTGCAGCTCCATCTGCTGCGCGCGCATGTCTTCGAAGGTGCTGTAGTTGCCGCCGTAGCGCGTGAGCTTGCCGGCGTCGATGTGCACCGTCACCGTGGTGATGGCGTCGAGGAATTCACGGTCGTGGCTGATCACCACCAGCGTGCCTTCGTAGCGCTTGAGCCACGATTCCAGCCACACCAGCGCGTCCAGATCCAGGTGGTTGGTCGGTTCGTCGAGCAGCAGCAGGTCGGACGGGCACATCAGCGCACGCGCCAGCTGCAGGCGCATGCGCCAGCCACCGGAAAAGCTGTTCACCGGATTGCACATCTGGTCGGCGGTAAAGCCCAGACCGAGGATGAGCGCCTGCGCCCGCGCCTGCGCGTCGTGCGCGCCGGCGTCGTGCAGCGCCATATAGGCATAGGCCATGCGCTCGCCGTCGTCGGTCGCTTCGGCAGCCTGCACTTCCTTCTGAGCGGCGAGCAGCGCGGTGTCGCCCTCAATCACGAAATCGGTGGCCGGCTGGTCGGTTTCCGGCATGTCCTGCGCCACCTGCGCCATGCGCCACTGCGCCGGCATGCTGAATTCGCCGCCGTCCTCGTGCAGCGTGCCGTTGAGCAGCGCGAACAGCGTGGATTTGCCGGCGCCGTTGCGGCCGACCAGGCCGACCTTCTCGCCCGGATTGATGGTGGCGGTGGCGCCATCGAGCAGCACCTTGGCACTGCGGCGAAGGACGACGTTTCTGAGCGTGATCATGATGCGGGGGCGACTCCAGCGGGTTCTCCCGCAGGGCGAACGGCGGCAGGACGTAAGAAAACAGGAATGGTGGCGCAGGCAGCCCGTGCGCGGGCCGCGGCGCTGGCGCCGCCGGTGAGGCAGTGCCGGGGGCGGAGTATCCGGGGCGGCGGGAAGCCCGTCAAATCAAAGTGATGCCTGCGCACCGCCCGGACGTCCCGCGTGTTGTTGCAGCGCGATGGCGGCCCGCCCCTCCCCATCCCCGCCCAGCCCGGGCATTCATGCCCCGTCTGCGCCGCTGGATGAATTCATGAATTGCCGGGTCGCGGCATCCGCCCCGCTTGCGCACCTTAACTACGATTGATACAGTCGTAGTTATTGAACGGCGTTGCAGCGAGCCCTCCGCCACACCGGCGGAGCCCGGAACACGTTCAGATCGCATTCACGCCGTCGCGGCCGCTGCCCGGCGATGGCAACCGGAACGGCGTCGGGCCCACGGCCGGACGTTCGAACAGACACCTGTGCAAGATGCACGCCAGAAGGGACATGACATGACGCAGCAGAACATCGTGATTGCCGGCTCGGGTTTCGCCGGCGTATGGGCGGCACTGGCCGCCGCGCGCGCGGTATCGCAGGCCGGCCGTGAGGGCGAGGTCGCGATCACCGTGGTGTCGCCGAGCGCGGAACTGCACATCCGCCCGCGCCTGTACGAAACCGCCTTTGACGAACTGGCGCCCGACGTGTCGGCGCTGTTCGCCGCGGTGGGCGTGCGCCACCTGCCGGGCCGCGTCGAGCAGATACACGCCGCCGAGCGCACGGTAGAGGTGAGCGGGAACGACGGCAGCCGCCACACCCTCGGCTACGACCGCTTCGTGCTGGCCACCGGCAGCCGGCTGTTCACGCCGGACATTCCGGGCCTGCGCGAGCTGTCGACCAGCTGGCCGACGCGAAGGCGCTGGACGCGCACCTGCACTCGCTGGCCGGCCGCAGCGACCCTGCCGCCCGCACCGTGGTGGTGGCCGGCGGCGGCTTCACCGGCATCGAAACCGCGGCCGACATGCCGCAGCGCCTGCGCGCGGTGTTCGGCGACAGCGCCGACATCCGCGTACTCATCGTCGAACAGGCGGCCGACATCGGCCCCGATCTCGGCCCCGGCCCACGGCCGGTCATTCTCGAAGCACTGGGCGCGCTCGGCGTGGAGATCCGCACCTCGGCACGGGTGAGCGCGATCGACGCCACCGGCGTGACGCTGGAAGGCGGCGAACACATCGCCGCCGCCACCGTGGTGTGGACCGCCGGCGCCCGCGCCAACGCGCTGGCCGCCCAGGTGCCGGGCGAACACGACCGCTACGGCCGGCTGGTGTCCGACGCCGAACTGCGCGCCAGCGAAGCGCCCGCCATCTTCGTCGCGGGCGACGTGGTGCAGGCCGCCACCGACGACCTCGGCAACGTGGCCGTCATGTCCTGCCAGCACGCGCTGAGCCTGGGCCGCGTGGCCGGCCACAACGCCGCCGCCGAACTGGTGGGCCTGCCCACCGCGCGCTACAGCCAGCCCAAATACGTCACCTGCCTCGACCTCGGCCCCTGGGGCGCGGTCTATACCGAAGGCTGGGACCGTCAGGTCAAGCTGCGCGGCCAGGAAGCCAAGGCGCTGAAGCGGGCCATCAACACGCAGTGGATCTACCCGCCGGCCGCCGACCGCGACGCCGCACTGGCGCTGGCCGACCCCTACTACGTCATCGTGCCCTGAGCGCGACCGGCCGGCGCGGCATTACCCGACCGGCCCGGAATGAGAGAATGCGCACTCTGGCGCAGAAGGCCGGCGGACAGCCGTCCCGGTCCGCCGCCCCTCATTGCATGGAAGCCCCGTGAGCCACATCAGCACCGGCGTCGAGTACGCACTGCACTGCCTCATCTTCCTCGCAGCGCTGCCGCCGGAAGCCGAGGGCGCCAGCGCGCGCGACCTCGCCGACATGCAGGGCATATCCCCCGAATTTGCCGCCAAGCTGTTTACCCGGCTGCACAAGGCCGGCATCACGGTGGCCACCGAAGGCGTGAAGGGCGGCTTCCGGCTCGGCCGGGCGCCGGAGCGGATCAGCGTGCACGACGTCGTGCTGGCCATCGACGGCGACAAGGCGCTGTTCGACTGCCGGGAAATCCGCCACCGCTGCGCCGTCTTCGGCGACAGCCCGCCGCAGTGGGCGACCGAGGGCGTGTGCTCGGTGCACGCGGTGATGCTGGAAGCCGAAAAACGCATGCGCGACGCGCTGCGCGGCCACACTCTCGCCGATCTGGCGAACCGCACCGCCGCCAAGATGCCGCGAGAGACCGCCACCGAAGTGGTGCAGTGGTTCGGACAGCGCCGGGAGTCGCGGAAAGGCCCGCCGCTCGCTGCGTCCGACACCGAAGCCTGAGGTCGAACTGAGGTCGAACTGAGTTCTGGCTGTCGCCGCCGGCGCAAACGATGTACCTGCATTCATCAGACACCGCCCGGGGCGGCATACATCGAGAGCCAGCCTGCCGCTGTAACCCAGACCTGCTCAGGTCGGTCGGGAGACCACGACCGGCACGGTGATGCGGAATCCGGTGCCCCGTCCGTCCAGCCCGGCTGCAAGCACGATCTGCCCGCCGAGGCGCCGCACGGCCTCGCGCACAATGGCCAGGCCAAGACCGGCGCCCGGTGCATGCGTGCCGGCGCCGCGACGGAAGCGTTCGAACAGATGCGGCTGCAGCGCCGGGTCAAGGCCAGGTCCGTCGTCGGCCACATCGAGCTGCAGGGTGTCACCGACCCGCCGGAGCACGATGTCCACCCGCCCGCCCTCGCGACCATAGGCCACCGCATTGCGCACGAGGTTATCCACCACCGAATGCAGCGCACCTGCATCCAGATGCGCGTGCAGTGCATCCGGGCCGTCGAGCCCGATGTCGACCCGGCGCGCGGTCGCCGCAGGCAGTGCCGCAATCAGCACCTCACGCAGCAGCGCCACCACATCGCAGACGGCCGGCGGGCTGCCGTCGCCACGGCTTTCGAGCGAAGCCAGACGGAGCAGCTGTCCGACCAGATGCGAAGCACGCGCGACGGCCGCCTCAAGCCCGCGCTGCGCGCGCCGCGCGGCCTCAGCGTCGGCGGCACCGGTCAGCGCGTGCGCCTCTGCCGTAATGACGGCCAGCGGCGTCCGCAGTTCGTGAGCGGCGTCCTGCACGAAGCTGCGCTCACGCTCGATGCTGGCCCGGGCTCGCGCGAGCAGCGCGTCGAAGGCCTCGCCGAGCGGGGCCAGTTCGGCGTGCCGCAGATCGACGTCGAGCGGCGACAGATCGTCCGGCGCACGCCGCCGGATACGCTCTGCAAAGCGGCGCAGCGGCGCCAGCCCGCCGCGCACCGTGAGCCACAGCGGAAGCAGGATGAGCGGCAGCGCGATGGCCATGGGCTGCAGCAGCGTGGCATTGATCAGGCGGAGCACGGTGCCGGGCGCCAGCACCGGCTCGAGCACCACCACGCACCAGCCGCCGGCACTGCGCTCGGCCCGCCAGTAGCGCTGACCGGCGTGCTCGACTTCGGTACGGGCGGGCGCACCGGCGCAGCCCTCGCGCGCGGCAGCCAGCAACGGCGACCGATAGACCGGCGCATGACCGGCACGCTCGGCCACGAACAGCAGCGGGCGTAGTTCGGTGGGCAGAGACTGCCGGCGCAGCAGGTTGTACTGGCGATCGGACGCTGCCAGCGCGATGCGCGCCGACGCGTCGTCCAGCGATTCAAGCGACTGCAGCACCGCTTCGGCCAGCGTGCCGAGTGGCGACGGATCTTCGTCATAGGCGCGATAGCCGACGAAGTCGCGGGCCACCAGCGCAACCCAGACCAGTGCGAAGGCACACAGCAGTGCGCGCATCACGCGCCCGGTGAGCGACGGCCGGAAACGCAGGGTCATGCCTCCTCCAGCATGTAGCCGACGCCACGCAGCGTGCGTATGCGCGCTGCGCCGATCTTGCGCCGCAGATTGGAGAGGTGAACTTCGATGGTGGCGCCGTCGAGCGGCTCGCCCAGCGGCGCCAGGCGCATGCCCAGCTCGCCCTTTGACACCGGTCGGCCCGGCTCGCGCGCCAGTTCGAGCAGCAAGCGGAACTCACGCGGAGACAGGTCGAGTTCAACGCCATCGAGCCATGCACGATGGGCGCGCGGTGCGACCTGCAGGCCACCGCTCTGCCACAGGTCGCTGGCCCGGCGCGCGCTGCGCCGGGTCACCGCGCGCAGCCGCGACATCAGTTCCGGCATCGCGAACGGTTTCACGATGAAGTCGTCGGCGCCGCTGTCCAGCCCGATCAGGCGCTCGTCGAGCGCACTGCGTGCCGTCACCACGATGACCGGGACGACCTCGCCGCGTGCGCGCCAGCGCCTGAGCAGCGTCAGCCCTTCGCCGTCGGGCAGCGACAGGTCGAGCAGCACGCAGTCGAGCGCCAGATCAGCCAGTGGAGGCACGTCGGCCAGCCGGCGCACCCAGACGCTGGAACAGCCCTCGGCCTTGAGTGCCGCCATCATGGCCGGCCCCAGCCCGACATCATCTTCGACGATCAGTATGTGCATGCGGTGTGGCCGCGTCTTTACCGGGAACCGGCGCAGACTAGCTTTCACGGCACGCGGCGGGAAGGGTGTCTTTGGCTTTCCTGAAGGAAGCGTTTGGCATGCTGCTGACTTCCGATGCCCGAGAACTCCGACATGACCCGTAGCCCGCTCCGCCTCACCTGTCTGCTGCTTGCGCTGTCGCAACTGCTGGCCGCCTGCGCCGGCGCCCCGGCCCGCCCGTCACCGCCGCCCGCTGGCGACGATGGCGCCGCCGCCCGCCACATGGAAGCCTGGCTCGCGCATCGCATGCGCAGTGAAGGCATAACCGGGTTAAGCATCGCGGTGGTCGACGGCACACGCGTGGTGTGGGCACACGGCGCAGGCCTGGCTGACGCGAACGCCCGCCTGCCTGCCACGCCGGACACGGTGTACCGCATGGGCTCCATCACCAAACTCTTCACCGCCACCGCCACGATGCGTCTGGCCCAGTCCGGGCAGATCGATCCTGACGCGCCCCTCTGCGCCGCGCTTCCGGCACTGCAGATGCGCGACCGCCATGCCGGCGGCGCGCCAGTCGCCTTCACCGCACGCCAGATCATGAGCCATCACGCCGGCCTGCCGCGTGATCTGACCGGTGGCATGTGGGGCGACACGGTGGCGCCGATGCACAGCGTGCTGCCGACGCTCGCCGGCATCGACACCGCTTACCCGGCCGGCCAGGTGTTCAGCTACTCCAACCTCGGCTTCACCCTGCTCGGGCTCGCGGTCGAACAGGTCAGCGGCGAAGACTACGCCACCCACCTTGAACGTACCCTGCTCGGCCCGCTGGGCATGCGTACCGCGAGCTTCACCGCCGCGCTGCCCGTCGACGCAGCCCGCGCCCACCGGGGTGGCCGCGTGGTGCCGGAGCCAGCGCTGCGCGATATCGCCGCCGGCGGACTGAATGCCAGCGTGCTCGACATGAGCCGTTTCATGATCGCGGCACTCGACCCGGAAGACCACCTGCTGCCTGCGGCGGCGCACGACGTGATGCAGACGGCGCAGAACGCCGGCAACCCGATGGATCTCAATCTGCAGGCAGGCCTCGGGTGGCTGCTGAACATGCCGGGGAGCGACAGCCCGGTCGGTGTCGGGCCGGTCATCCAGCACGACGGCGCCACCCTGCACTTCAGCAGCCGCCTGATCGCGCTGCCCGCACAGCGTCTGGGCGTCATCGTCGCCAGCAACAGCGCAGAGGCCGGACCGACCGTGCATGCCGCGGCCGCCTATGCACTGGAACTGTTCCTCGAAGCGCGAAAGGGACTGCGCGCGGCCTCGCCCGCCGGCTTCACCGCGCGCGAACAGCCCTGGCGCACCGAAGAGCTGGCGGTATGGCCGGGCGACTACAGCACGGTGGCCGGGCATGTCAGGGTGAGCCGCACCGGTCAGCGTCTGCACGCCGACATGGCCGGCACCCGCTTCGAACTGATCCCCGACAGCCAGGGCCGCGCCGGGCTGAGTTACCGGCTGCTCGGGCTGATACCGGTGCCGATCGGGCGCTTCGGCGAGATCGCGCTGGAACGTCGTCAGATCAGCGGCCGGGACATGCTGGTCGCACACACGAAGAGCGGTGCGATGCTGGCAGGCGAACGCCTGCGGCCCGACAGCAATGGCCCCGGACCTTTGCTGACCGGGCCTTCGCTGACCGGCCATTACAGGCCGCAAGCCGGCACGCCGGAAGCCGCCTTCATCGACCATGTCGAAGTTTTTGAGGACGCCGGCGTACTGCTGTCGCGCAGCGTGCCACACGCCGCTTTCGGCAGCGATGCGCCGGCCGTGCCCTTGCGGCGCATCGATGCACGAAGGGTCGAGGTGCTGGGAGTGCTCGCCGCCGGCGGCGACGTGGCCGAACTGAGTGAAGACGGTCGGCAGGTACGCGTCTCGGGCATGACGCTGGAGCGAGCGCAGTGAATGCGGCCGCCCCCAGCGCTCCGCCGGCTTCACCGGCGGCGCGGCCGGCGTGCGTCGAGCGAAACGAACTGATGAAGCGAACTGATCGCCTGGCCGCAGAGGCAGGCGATCAGGCCAGCGACACCCCGATCAGCGCACCGGTGCCGTAGGTGACGCCGGCCGCCGCCACGCCGATCAGCACCTGACGCAGCGCGGAATAGACCGGGCCGCGGCCGCTGAACAGCGAGGTCGCCACACCGATGCCGGCCAGCGCCGCCGCCGACAGGCCACCGCTCCAGGCCATGCCGGCCACGCCTTCGGTGAAGAAGAAGGGCAGCACCGGAAACAGCGCACCGGCCGAAAACAGCACGAAGGAAAAGCCGGCCGCGCTCCACGGGTTGCCGCCCAGCTCGGCCGGGTCGATGCCCAGTTCTTCGCGCATCAGCGTGTCCAGCGCGGCCTTCTTGTCGCGCATCAGTTCGGTCGCCACCCGCTGCGCATCTTCGCGCGCCAGCCCCTTGGCTTGAAAGATCAGCGCCAGCTCCTTGCGCTCCGCCTCCGGCGTCTCTTCCAGTTCGGCCGCTTCGGCCGCCATCTGCGCCTGCGCGAACTCGCGCGAATTGGTAACCGACAGCCACTCGCCCAGCGCCATCGACACCGCGCCCGCGATCAGGCCGGCCAGCCCGGTCAGCAGGATGCTCTTGGCCGGCGCGCCGGCGCCCGCCACGCCCATCACCAGACAGAGGTTGGACACCAGACCGTCGTTGGCGCCCAGCACCGACGCCCGCAGCTCGTTGCCCGAGCCGCCGCGATGCCAGCGCTCGCCCTTGGCGATGGCGGCGCCACTCATGCCGCGCGGCTTGCCGGCCGCGGCCTCCAGCACCGCGGCGTGCGAACGCTCTTCCGCCGACAGCGACGCCGCGTCGGCCTGACCGGCGTACTTGTCGCGGTCGGCGAATTCCGCGGTCGCCACCGAGGGCAGCACGAAGGACGGCCCGAAGCGCTTTGCCAGCATCGCCAGCGTGCGGGTGCGGAAGCTGGGCCGGAAAGCCTCCGGCTTCACGCCCGCCGCCTCCAGCTTGCTGCGCCACAGCTGCGCGTGCGCCGTCTCGGCTTCTGCCAGCTGGCGGAACAGGTCGCGCCGCACCGGGTCGGTTTCGGCCTCGGCCAGCGCGGCGTAGAGCGCAGCGCCGTCGAGTTCGTCGCGGAGATTGGCCTGGTAGCGGTCGTGGTTCGAAGTCATGCCGTACTCATGTCGGAAAGCGCCAGGAAAGAACGCAGGCGCGGGCGATAATGCCTGAATCCGTCGCGCGGTTCACTTCGCTCACGCACCGGATGGCGGTGTCCGCGGCCGAACTGCCGGGGCAGACTGCAGTCGACCCGCATGGCGACGACGCTGCAGGCGCCGACGCATCGGCCGCATTGCCTTTCCCTTCACCTGCCGTCATTCCATACACTCGTCACCTCACCCCAACCGGAGGGCTTCATGAAGAACACCCCTGTAAGCAGCATGCGATCGAAATGGCTGGTTGCCGCGCTGGCCGGCCTGACCTCGGCGGTCGTCCTGGCCGCCGAGCCGAACCCTGCGGAACCGCCCGCGCAGCGCACCGGCGCCGCGCTGAAAGAGATCGCCGGCCTCACCATGCCGGAATCGGCGGTCGCCCACCCGGACGGCCGCATCTTCGTGACCGAGATCGGCGAATTCAACAAGCCGGGTGACGGCAAGGTCACCGTGGTGCATCCGGACGGCCGCACCGAAACGCTGGTCGGCGGGCTGAACGATCCCAAGGGCATCGCCCTCGCCGGCGACAAGCTCTACGTCACCGACATGGACCGCGTGCTGCGCATCAGCCTCGACGGCACGGTAAGCGAACTGGCCAAACCCGGCGACTTCCCGCACAAGCCGGTCTTCCTGAACGACATCGAGATCGCCGGCGACGGCGTGATCTATGTGTCGGACAGCGGCGACGACAAGGGCAAGGGCGCCGGCATCTACGCCATCGCCCCGGACGGCGGCATCCGCACCGTGCTCGGCGCAAATGCCGGCATCGTGCGCCCGAACGGTCTGCTGGTCGACGGCCCGAACGCGCTGCTGGTGGCCGACTTCGGCACCGGCAAGCTGTTCCGTCTGGTGATGAAGAAGGGCGGCGGCAAACCGTCGCTCAAGCTGCTCTACAGCGGCTTCGGCGGCGCCGACGGGCTGGTGCGCGATCGCGACGGCGCGCTCTACGTGAGCGACTGGAAGGGCGGCAAGGTGTGGCGTCTGGGCAAGCCGCGGTCGGCGCCGCAACTGATCGCCGAAGGCCACAAGTCGTCGGCGGACATCGCGCTGTCGGCGGACGGTCGCACCCTGCTGATGCCGGACATGATGGCCGGCAAGCTGGTGTTCCTGCCGCTGAAGTGACGGTAGCCCTGGCGCGGGCCACTCAGCGCCCGCGCCAGGGCTCGCAGCCGATGCCGTCGCCGTCGCGGTCGAGGTGCGGGCCGTAGCCAGGCTCGCCCGCGCGCACCGGTGCGGCGCGATGGCAGTGGTAGTCCCCGGTCTTGCGGTTGTGGTGGCAGCCCTCGGCGTTCAGGCCGCCGCCGTGTGCGGCCACGCTGGCGCACGCCGCCAGCATCGGCACGGCACACAGCCATCGGACTGAGCAGGAGCTGAAGCGCATCGCCACGGCATGAAGGAGATCGGGCTGTCAGTCTAGCCGGCGCTTCGATCTGTGCACGGTGCAGCCCCTTCAGTGCGCCCGCCGCGCCAGCACTTCATCGCGCGGGCCGGCGTCGACCACGCGGCCGGCTTCCACCACCACCACCGTGTCGAAGCGCGCGAGCAGGCTGGGCCGGTGCACCGAGGCGACGATGCAGGCCGACGGGAAGGCCGCCACCATGCGGTCGAACACCCGGCCCTCGGCCTGCGGGTCAAGCGCACTGGTCGGTTCGTCGAGCAGCAGCAGCGAACTGCCCTGCGCCGCCAGCGCACCGCGGGCCAGCGCCAGCCGCTGACGCTGGCCGCCGGAGAGGTTGCCGCCGCGCTCGCTCAGCGTGCTCTGCAGTCCGTCGGGCAGGCGCTCAAGCACCTCGTCGAACACGCCGGCGTGCATCGCCGACCGCAGCGCCGCCGGGTCGGCCGGCTGGCCGAAGGTGAGGTTCTCTTCCACACTGGCTTCGAACACCTCGGCTTCCTGCGGAATCAGCGTCGCCAGTGTGCGCAGTTCAGCCCACGGCACCGGCACACCGTCGCGCAGCAGCTCGCCCTGCTGCGGCAGATAGAGGCCGGCCAGCGTACGCAAAAGCGTGCTTTTGCCGCCGCCGCTCGGGCCGATCAGCGCCACGCGCGTACCGCGCCGCAGTTCCAGATCCACGCCCTGCAGTCCACCCCGCTCGCCGCCGCGCGCGTCGTCGCCATAACGCAGCGTCGCACCGCGCAGCGCCAGCGTCTGCCACAGCGCATCCGCCTGCACCGCGGGCACCTCTGCATCCGGCTTACCGGGCGCGGCCCAGATCGGCTCCGCGCTGCAGTAGTCGGTATGCATGCGCGCGAAGCCCTGAAAGTTGGACGCCAGCGAAGCCACCACGCCGGCCGCCTGCTGCGCGTACTGGTAAATCATGAACACCGTGCCCAGCGCCACCGCCTGCCCCGGCGTGCGCACCTGCATGACATACACCACCACCAGCACCCAGGTGAGCCCCATGCCGAGCAGGTCCACCGCGAACCACTTGCCTTCGTTCACCATCACCGCGCGCCGCAGCGGCGCCATCACCGCCTCCATGCGCCGGCCCAGCAGCACGCGCGACGCCGCCTGCAGCCGCAGCCCGATCACCGTTCCGGCATTGCCGACGAAATCGAGCAGCGCCGCGGCATAGCGGCGGTCGGCATCGTTCTCGGCGCGCGCGAGCTGCATCAGCGTGCGGTCGAAGCGCAGGATGATGAGCGCGATCACCACATAGCCGCTCACCGCGATCGCGCCACTGGTGCGCGACAGCAGCGCCAGCGCCACCAGCGGCCCGACGAAGTTGAACGCGCTCTGCAGATAGTCGAACTGGTTCTGCGCGAAGTCCGACAGCGCCCGGCTCGCCTGCATCACGCGGTGCTGCAGCTCACCCGAATGCCGCCCGTCCCGCCACGCCAAGGGCGCCGCCGCGATGCGCGCATACAGCGCATCCGCCAGCCGCACGCGCACCCGCACGCCGACATTCCGCTCCAGCACCCGCCCCGGCCCATGCAGCAGCCAGGACAGCAGATAGATGCCGACCAGATAAAGAATCCACCGCCCCGCCGTCGCCATGTCGCCCTGCTGCAAGGCATTGATCGCCTGCGCGGCGAGCCACGGCATGGTGAGGCGCAGCAGCTGCGCGCCGGACAGCAGCGCCGCCGCGCCGAGCATCTGCGCGCGTGCACCTTGGGCGTGGAGCCAGAGGGCGCGGTAGAGGTCGCGGGCGGCGGTGGGGAGGGTGATTCTGTGGGATGTAGTATCTGTCATGGGGTGATTCGAACGTCGCCGTCGACAGCCTCCGGCGAGAATGCGACCTGTTGACTCATCGGGTCTTCGCGTGTTCGGCCACCAGTCTTGCCCGTACCTCGTCTGCCGTAAAAGCGCGCGACGGGTCTGCGTTCAACGCATCGTAGGCCGGCCCCGCCTGCTGCACCAGCAAGACCTGTCAGGTCACAACCATGAAACACTTCTTCTCAAGTAATTCGTGGTCTGTAGAAGCAGGGCAAGTCAGTGCCGTTGGGGCGGCAGCGGAGACAGCAAAGAAGCGACATGTCTGACCGCTGCTGCTTAAACAAAATTGGCGAAGCCAGCTCCGCCGCATTGGCAGACCTTCGCATCGGAACCTAAGCGAAAGATCGATGCCGAGGACTTGACGGCGAGCAGATTCAGCGAGAGGAGGAGCTTGCCGCTTTCTGCGCTTTCGGTGACATCTGATCCTTCTGCGTATCCGTCGTCTTGACTACGTCGGCATTAGCAGCCGAAACCGGCGCACTTGGCTTGACAGCTGAAGCCGGCGGCGGAGGCGCGGGTTTTGACGCCGCGGAAACTCCCGATGCTGGATTTGCATCGGCGGCGACAGGTATTCCGGTCACCCTGGCCCAGGCAAGCGGGGTCAATCGCGCATAGGCCCAGTGTGCCATCGCGAGGCCGCAAACCACTACGAGGCTGATTACGCCCAAGATGACCTTCTGACTCAGAACGCGGCACGCAAGCGACTTGAAGGCGTCCTCCAAAGAGCCGGCGACCGCCATGTACTCACGCTCTAGTTGCGCCTTCTGCCGTTTGATCTCACCCTCGAGCACCAGAAGCGTCTGAAACTGGTTGAAGAGCAGTAGGAGCGTGAGGCCGACAAACACCCACGCCCCTAACAAGATGGCGGAGTTCACTATGAACTCAGCTCCGAAATCGGCCGACGGCTTCATCTGAGTGGCGACGACGATCGTGGCGACCGGGATGCCCAGCAATTGGTTCTGGACATCGGACAGGACCTTGTGAATCTTGCCGGCGAACTCGACGCGCGCCGCCTCCACCGTGTCCTTCAGCTTTTCATAGGAAAATCCGGCGGCGTAAATTTTGTAGCCTTGGTCATAGGCAGCACGCAGCTCTTTGGCGTGCGCGAGTAGGTAGGCGAATCGGTTGTGCGTCGGTTGAGCGCGTACCAAGTCAGTGATTGCCGTTGCCAAGATTGCGGCACACTGCTTCTTGTGCGTATCGGCAGGGATTAGGGTCGTGAGCGCCCTCACCTCATCTAGGTTCAGCTTGCGCAAATCGGCCGCGGTGTAGCTCACCGGCAGATCGAAACGTCCGCCGCTGATGAACACGAGGTTCTGCTCTGGCGTGTCCAGAAATCCCGCGGCTTCCTTCAGCGCCTGCACGAGGCCAATGACGACCATGTATCGGCCGACTTCGGTCGCTTGATCGAGCAAGTCGTCGGAGGATTGCTTGGTATCCAGGACCAGGAATCTCGACTTAGCTCGTATGCGGTTGCCGGGTTCGTCCAGCAACTCGTCCAAATCCTTGGCCACCGATGCCCAGCCCGGTTTTGGATCGAAGGACAGCGTGACAGTACGACCGATCACCACAGCGTCGCCGCCCTCCACGACTTCCAAGCCGGTCCTGTCGTGCTCCTTCAAGCACAACTCGACAGCAGTCCGGTCGGCCTCCGTCGCCACGAAAAAGCTGCCGCGAGTTGCACCCGGCATCGCCGGCGTGAAACCTTTGGCAACGAGCGCGAGCGCCGTCCAGACCAGATCAGTCATCGTTCATCTCAGCTTGCAGTTCCGCTTTCAATGCATCGGGGAGATTGCGAAGCACCAGTTCGCCGCGCTCGGCAATGTACTCAGCGTGCCCTTTGCTAAGGGCTCGACGGTCCAGGTCTACCGTCCAGAACGGCGTCTTTCCATGAAATTTCAGCAGCTTCCTCAAGCTGCCACGGTCGGGCACAAAACCGTCGCTGAGCTCGATCTCGTCGCTAGCCAAGGCCTGTTGTAGCTTTTTTGGTTCGGCCGGCCAGGCGAAGTTCGTCAATTCCTCAAGGCTGACGGGCTCCCGTGCCTTGCTGCGCTCGATGCAATAGCCGTGGGCGCGTCGCAGGAATTCATCGGTGGCCTGTTGGTCAAGGCCTTCATTGTGAGCGAAGTCTTTCAGTCCTGTGACCAGGCGCTTAGTGTCCTCCGTGTCCTGAACCACCTGCCTGCAGCCAAGGAAATACATGAAGTACTCGGCGACGTCACCGCGTGCCTTGAGGAAACCCACGTACCGGGTGTGAGGATCGCCACTCAGCCACGCAGAAAGATTGACGCGGCCGGCGACCCGGACGTTCTCAAGGTCGATGTGCACGGCCTCTTCGATCTCGAGCGTCTTCTCGTTGACCGCGGTGCTCGCGACGTTGTTGATGATGGCTACAAGCAGCCAGTCATCACCCGTTTTCGAACGACCATGAACCATGAGTACGTAGCCGCCCTTGGACGCCGAAGCCTGCATCGCCTTCCCGGCCAGGACGTTCATGAGCTGCTTCGTCCCGTCGACAAAGCTGGTCTTGCGATCCTTAAACATGTCACGCAGCACGGGCGCGGTGGGATATGTCAGCTCATCGTCCTCAAACCGTCCATATCCTTTGCTGGCACGATTGCCATACAGGTCATTGATCTGGTTCACCAAACTCTGCACCGCCGGCGTCAGCTCAAGCTCAGCATCGCGAGTCTGCACCGTAGCAGGCTTGTGCGCATCCTTGCTCAGCTTGTGCAGCACTGCTGCGTGAATCGTAGTCATGTGAACTCCGCGGTCGAGGGTGGTCGGACCAAAGCCCTGAAGAAATAAGGATGAGAGCCGCGCGGCTCAGTGCGTGAGCCATCTCGAATTTTTTACACCTCACAGGAACTAGCGCTCCAGCGCGCGACGGCGGGAGTTTCGGCAGCGACCCCTTAGTAGGCTGGTGTTGGCGCCACATCCAGTCAATTGTGAGCCGACTAAGCTTCGTAAAGCGAATTGGCCCTTTCAGGCAGCCCGGGCGCCCCTGCGGCGCTTGCTCGGACGCCTGCCTAGTCTACCGAATAGCATAAATTGCTTTGGGCTGGAGCAGCTGCTCAGCTGCTGAACCGCAAACGACTGAGATCGCCTGAAGCGGTGCCCTCCTCAAGCGCCTGGACCTTGTATCAGACATTAATGGCAGAGAACACCCGCAGTGTGTGCCCCCAGCCCTCACTCCACCGTCACGCTCTTCGCTAGATTCCGCGGCTTGTCCACCTCGGTGCTCTTCACCAGCGCCGCGTGGTACGCCAGCAGTTGCAGCGGTACGACGTGCAGCACCGGTGACAGCAGGCCGTAGGTCTTCGACATGTTCAGAACATGCACGCCCTCGCCTTCGACCATTTCGGTGCCGGCGTCGGCGATGACGTAGAGTTCGCCGCCGCGGGCGCGGACTTCCTGGATGTTGCTCTTGAGCTTTTCGATCAGCGCGTCGTTCGGGGCGATGGCGATGACCGGCATGTCGCGGGCGCCCCGCGCCAGGGAACTGTACTCAAGTGCCCCTGCGTGATCATCAGGCAGCACCCCGACGACACTGGCGCTCTATGCTCAATTTCCCGCCGGCCAATGCGCCGCGAAATCGAACGACAACTGCCGATGGTGGCGGATGGTCAGCAGGTAGACCGTCTCCAGTTCATCAGCCACGGTGTAGAGCATGAGGTAGTCGCCGTGCAGATACTCGCGAAGGGAATCGGCGGTCCCCGTCGGCATGGTGGTAAGCAAGGTGAGCGCTTCGGCGGATTGGGGCGGGTGGTCGAGGTAGCGCCGACCGATGCGAGGGAAGCGGGCCAGATTCGGGATGACGAGGCTACGCAAGTCATCGAGCAGGTCGTCGAAGGCCGTGCCCGCATCGGCTTCGATCAGAAAGGTTTCGATGGCTTCGAGGCGCGCCAGGAAGCTGTCGGTCAGCTCAACCCGGTGAAGGTCTTCAGCCACCTGTCTTCGCGCGACGCCTCTGGAGACTGGCGATTGCGGCATCGGCCGACTGGGTTCGGCCAGCTGCAATGTCGTCCAGACCGCGACGGGCGTCTTCAAGCAGAAGCAGATGGATGCGCTCGCGTTCCAGCCGGTGGTAGTAGTCCAGCCGGTCGGCGTCGATCAGCGCGACATAGCTTTCACCGTTCCTGGTGATGATCTTTTCGGCGCCAGCCTTGGCCTGCTCGGCCAGTTCCGAGAGATTGGCGCGTGCCTGGGTGAAGGGCACCACGTCGCGCGCTGAAAAACCCATGGCAGGCTCCCAATGGAAAGGTGACAGAATTCTGTACAGTCTATCGAGTCAAGTGCGGTGACGCCACAGGGGTCTGTTCATCTGCTGCGGGCGTGCGATGCATGGACGCAAATACGGAAGCTGATCCGTGAACCGGCGGAGAGAACAAGGCGCTGGCGCATCTCCGGGCTCTGAAACAGCACCACGTCAGGCACACGAGCTCAAGATACGCGTGGGAGAAACTGTAGAAAAAGCGCTGAAATTTTCAAGATATTTTTCCTTGATCCATATTTCAGGTATTTGTTCTGACTGAATTTTTCTTGCTCCATTGAAGATACCAAGATCGTCGATTACAGATAATCTACGGCTTTGCCTTCACTTCGGCACAGAGGCCGCTCATGCCAGCCTTCCGCCATCATGATCTGAGTCTCCTCAACACCACCTTCGACTCGCCCCTGGTCGATGTGGTGACGGAGCTCGAACATCTGCGCCGTCTCCGGCTGGAGGGCAGCACGCCCGCACCGGTGTTCTTCCAGCTCAAGCAGATCTTCCACATGCTGGAAAGCCTGGGGTCGGCCCGCATCGAAGGCAACCACACCACGCTGGCCGACTATGTCGAGAGCCGGCTGGAAGACGTTGCGGCAAGCGTGAGTGACACGTTGCGTGAAATGGCCAATATCGAAGAGGCCATGGCCTTCATCGAGGCGCATTTCGCGCCCGGCGACGACATCACCGAACATCTTGTGCGCGAGTTGCATGCGCTGACGGTGCGCGGCCTGCAGCGGGAGGGTGATGCCACACCCGGCGCCTACCGCCAGGGGTCAGTGCGGATTTCGCAGTCCGACCACCTTCCACCCGAGGCGATGCAGGTGCCGCAGTACATGAGCGAGCTGGTGACCTTCATAAATCAGCCTAACCCGCCCAAGTACGACCTGATCAAGGTCGCGCTCGCCCACCACCGCTTCGCGTGGATACACCCCTTCGGCAACGGCAATGGGCGTGTGGTCCGGCTGCTGACCTATACCCTGATGATCAAGTACGGCTTCGACGTCAGGGCTGGCGGGCGCGTGCTGAATCCGACCGCGGTGTTCTGCAACGACCGCGACCGCTATTACGCCATGCTCAGTCAGGCGGACACCGGCACGCAGGAAGGACGCGAGGCGTGATGCATCTACGTGCTGTCCGGCGTGCGCGACGAACTGGACAAGGTGGCCCGGCTGACCGATCAGGGCTATCTCATCGACCGCATCCTGACACCAGCGTTGCATCATGCGCGCGAGCGCGAGTCATTGACGCAGATGGAAGAGCGGGTGCTCATGGCGACGGCGCACAGAGGGATCGCCAAGGCGGGCGACCTGAAAGCGGCGATGCCCGGCATGACGGAAGCCCAACGCACCTACCAGATCCGCAAGCTGGTGGAGCGCCGGATGCTCGTACCGATCCACGACGGCGCACGTCAGTACACCGTGGGTTTCAGCAACAGCGTGCTGCTGCGTGGCGTGATCCGCGCACTGACGGCGGAAGGGTTCATCCCCGAGGCGTTGAACCGCCCCGGTTGATCGACAGTGAAGCGCGCGTGGTGCGCTCTTACTCCACCGTCACGCTCTTCGCCAGATTCCGCGGCTTGTCCACATCGGTGCCCTTCACCAGCGCCGCGTGATACGCCAGCAGCTGCAGCGGCACGACGTGCAGCACCGGTGACAGCAGGCCGTAGTTCTCCGGCATGTTCAGGATGTGCACGCCCTCGCCTTCGACCATTTCGGTGCCGGCGTCGGCGATGACGTAGAGCTCGCCGCCGCGGGCGCGGACTTCCTGGATGTTGCTCTTGAGCTTTTCGATCAGCGCGTCGTTCGGGGCGATGGCGATGACCGGCATGTCGCGGTCGACCAGCGCCAGCGGGCCGTGCTTCAGTTCGCCGGCCGGATAGGCTTCGGCGTGGATGTAGGAAATTTCCTTGAGCTTGAGCGCGCCTTCGAGCGCGATCGGGTAGTGCTGGCCGCGGCCGAGGAAGAGCGCGTGCTGCTTCATGGCGAAGCGTTCGGCCCAGGCCTGGATCTGGGGCTCGAGCTCGAGCACGCGGGTGACCGCGCCCGGCAGGTGGCGCAGCGCGCCGAGGTATTTCTCTTCCTGCGCGACGCTGAGCGTGCCGCGGGTCTTGGCCATGGCCAGCGTGAGCAGCGCGAGCGCGGCGAGCTGGGTGGTGTAGGCCTTGGTCGAGGCGACGCCGATTTCCGGGCCGGCGCGGGTGATGAAGCGCAGCGACGACTCGCGCACGATGGCCGATTCCGGCACGTTGCACACCGCCAGCGTGTGGGTCATGCCGAGCGACTTGGCAAACTTGAGCGCGGCCAGCGTGTCGGCGGTTTCGCCGGACTGCGAGATGGTGACCACCAGCGTCGCCGGATCGGCCACCGGCTTGCGGTAGCGGTATTCGCTGGCGATTTCGACCGAGCATTCGATGCCGGCGATGTCTTCGAGCCAGTAACGGGCGACCATGCCGGCGTGATAGCTGGTGCCGCAGGCGAGCACGAGCACGCGGCGCACCGAGCGGAACACGCCGTCGGCTTCGCTGCCGAACAGGTTGGGCGTGATGGAGCGGGCCTGGGCCAGCATTTCGAGCGTATTCGACAGCGCGGCCGGCTGCTCGAAAATCTCTTTCTGCATGTAGTGGCGGTAGCTGCCCAGCTCGACCGCGTCGGCCGAAAGCTGGCTCACCTGCACCGGGCGTTCGACCGGCGTGCCGTCGAGCCGCATGATGCGCATCGCGCCGCGGGTGAGCTCGGCCATGTCGCCGTCTTCGAGATAGATCATGTTGCGCGTGACCTGCAGCAGCGCCGAGGTGTCGGAGGCGGCGTAGTTGCCGGTGTCCGACTGGCCGAGCACCAGCGGCGAGCCGTGGCGGGCGACGATGATGCGCGAGTCTTCGCCTTCGCTGACGATGGCGATGGCGTAGGCGCCGATCAGTTCGCCACAGGTGGCGCGCACCGCGTCGATCAGATCCGGGTTGCTCTTGAGGTGATGGCGCACCAGGTGGGCGATCACCTCGGTGTCGGTTTCCGACGTGAAGGTGTAGCCGAGGCCGGTGAGGCGGGCGCGCAGCGGCTCGAAGTTCTCGATGATGCCGTTGTGCACGACGGCCAGACCGTCGCTGATGTGCGGGTGCGCGTTGCGCTCGGACGGCACGCCGTGGGTGGCCCAGCGGGTGTGCGCGATGCCGATGGCGGCGTCGAGCTGCTGTTCGTCGGCTTGGGTGGCCAGTTCGGCCACGCGACCGACCGCGCGCAGGCGGCGCAGCTCGGTGCCGTTGGCGCCGTTCAGCACCGCGAGGCCGGCCGAGTCATAGCCGCGGTATTCGAGCTTGCGCAGCCCTTCGAGCAGGACGGGAACGATGTTCTGGCCGGAGATGGCCGCGACGATGCCGCACATGGGAAATCCTTTGGCGTTGCGATGCGTTGTGTGTCTGCGCTCTACGTCTGCGCTGCAAGTTCGTATTAGCGGCCGGTCACTTCTTCTGCTTGACCGGGCGGGTCCAGCTTTCGATCGTGGTCTGGCGCACGCGGGAAATCGTGAGCTGACCGGCCGGCGCGTCCTGGGTGAGCGTGGTGCCGGCGCCCAGCGTGGCGCCGCGGCCGACGGTGACCGGCGCAACCAGCTGGGTGTCGGAGCCGATGAACACGTCGTCTTCGATCACGGTACGGAATTTGTTGGCGCCGTCGTAGTTGCAGCAGATGGTGCCGGCGCCGATGTTCACGCGGCTGCCCACGGTGGCGTCGCCGACGTAGGCCAGGTGGTTGGCCTTGCTGTGGGCGGCGATGGTGCTGTTCTTCACTTCGACGAAGTTGCCGATGTGCACGTCTTCGGCGAGCTTGGCACCCGGACGCAGGCGGGCATAGGGGCCGAGCTGGCAATCGGCGCCGACTTCGGCGTCTTCGAAATGGCAGAAGGGCGCGATACGGGTGCCGGCGGCCACGGTGACGTTGCGCAGCACCGAGTGCGCGCCCACCTTGACGCCATCGCCCAGCTCGACGTGGCCTTCGAAGATGCAGCCGACGTCGATCTCGACATCGCGGCCGCAGATCAGCTCGCCGCGCACGTCGACCCGCGCCGGGTCGCGCAGCGTGACGCCTTCGGTCAGCAGCCGGTCGGCGTTCTCGCGCTGGTGGATGCGTTCCAGTTCGGCCAGCTGGGCCTTGTCGTTCACGCCCAGGGTTTCCGACACGCGGGCCGGCTGGGTGCTCACCACCGGCACGCCGTCGCGCACGGCGGCGGCGACCACGTCGGTCAGGTAGTACTCGCGCTGGGCGTTGTCGTTCGACAGCTGGTCGAGCCAGCCGGCGAGCTTGCCGCCGGGCACCACCATGATGCCGGTGTTCACTTCGCGGATGGCGCGCTCGGCCTCGGAGGCATCCTTCTGTTCGACGATGCGCACGATGTGGCCGGCGGCATCGCGCACGATGCGGCCGTAGCCGGTCGGGTCGTCCAGCTGCACGGTCAGGATGGCGAGCTTGTCGCCGCCGGCGGCCTCGGCCAGCTTGACCAGCGAGTCAGCGCGCAGCAGCGGCACGTCGCCGTACAGAATGAGCACCGGCTCTTCACGGTTGAGCAGCGGCAGCGCCTGCATGACCGCGTGGCCGGTGCCGAGTTGTTCGGCCTGCAGCGCCCAGCCCACCGCTTCGTCCGGGAAGGCGGCACGCACCGCCTCCCCGCCATGGCCATAGACCACGCAGGTGTGCGAAGGCGTGAGGGACGCTGCGGTACGCAGCACATGCCCGAGCAGCGGGCGGTCAGACAGCGGTTGCAGCACCTTGGGCAGGACGGAGCGCATGCGCTTGCCCTGACCGGCTGCCAGAATGACGATCTGCATCGGGCACCATGTGGCGAAAATCCGCGTGGATTCTAGCATTCGGGGTATTACAGCCTGCTGCGCACCAGTTCTCGCACCGGCTCACCGGAGGCCGGAGAAGTGGGTGCATCCGTCAAATAATGCGCAGCGGAAGCGGCCGCATCCGGCGCACTGCGCCGGGCAACTGCGGTCCACTCTAGTGTGGATACCTTGACGTATCGTGGAGGTTTGTCGATGAACGGAAGAACATTCATCTGCCTGCTGGCCCTGCTGCCGCTCGGGGCGCTGGCCGATGGCACGGTGCACCGCTGGGTGGACGAACGCGGCGTGGTGAATTACGGCGACAAGCCGCCGCCCGGCCGCAATGCGACGGCAGTGCCGATCACCGACCCGATGACGGTCTCCGGGCCGCCTGCGCCACCCGCACCATCGGCAACGGGCGCGGCGCCCACCCGGCCACTGGACCGCGACGCGGTGCGCCAGGAGGTCGAATCGGCCCTGCGGCGGGAACAGGCCGCCCAGGCGCAGGACGCCGAGCGCAATCAGGAAAAGGCCCGGGCGGAAGCACGCCGGCGCTGCGAGGAACAGCGCCGCGTCGATTGCGACCAGGCGCTGCCGGATGATCTGTACTACGCCCCGCCGCGCATCGTGCGCAGGCACTACCCGATCACACCGGTCATCCCGCCCCGCCCGGCCGACCCGCCCGCGCCGCCGGTACTGAAGGCGCCGCGACCGACCAATCCCTGATCACCGGCAGAGAATCAGACGGCAGACAAAACAAAAGCGGGCCGAAGCCCGCTTTTGTTCTGTACTGCAGCCGATCACGACCTGCCAGCCCTCGCGAGGGCTGAAGGAGACTTAACGCGGCAGCGTGGTGGTGCCCATCAGGAACTGGTCAACTTCGCGCGCGCACTGACGGCCCTCGCGCCAATGCCGGCCGGTCGGCCGGCGTTCCACTCTCCCCGCCCGTGGGCGGTCAGAGAGGGGCGGAGAGATCAACGCGGCAGAGTGGTCGAACCCATGAGGAACTGATCCACCTCACGGGCGCACTGGCGCCCCTCGCGCCAACACCGGCCGGTCGGCCGGTGTTTCCCACTCCCCGAAGGGCGTTCGCGAGGGTTGAAGGAGGCTTACCGCGGCAGCGTGGTGCTGCCCATCAGGAACTGATCGACTTCACGAGCGCACTGACGGCCCTCGCGAATCGCCCACACCACCAGCGACTGACCACGGCGCATGTCGCCGGCGGCGAACACTTTGGCGACGTTGGTGGCATAGCAGCCTTCACCGTCGGTGGTGGCCTTGGCGTTACCGCGGCCGTCCTTCTCGACGCCGAAGCTGTCGATGATGCTGGCGGCCGGGCTGACGAAGCCCATGGCGAGCAGCACGAGGTCGGCCTTGAGCAACTGCTCCGAGCCGGCCACTTCCTGCATGCGGCCATCCTTCCACTCGACGCGCACGGTCTTCACCTGGGTGACCTTGCCGTTCTCGCCGATGAATTCCTTGGTGGCGATCGCCCAGTCACGCTCGCAGCCTTCTTCATGGCTGGACGAGGTGCGCAGCTTGATCGGCCAGTACGGCCACACCAGCGGCTTGTTCTCGGCTTCCGGCGGCTGCGGCATCAGTTCGAACTGGATGACGCCCGCGGCGCCGTGGCGGTTCGACGTACCGACACAGTCGGAACCGGTGTCGCCACCGCCGATCACGACCACATGCTTGCCGGTGGCCATGATCTGACCCGGCACGGTGTCGCCGGCGACCACGCGGTTCTGCTGCGGCAGGAAATCCATCGCGAAATGCACGCCGGCCAGTTCGCGGCCCGGCACCGGCAGGTCGCGCGGCTGTTCCGCGCCACCGGCCAGAACGACCGCGTCGAACTCGGCCTTCAGCTGTTCAGGGCTGATGACGGTGGCGGCGTCGCTGTGCACCGGCGAACCTTCCGGCAGCGCACCGACCAGCACGCCGGTGCGGAAGGTGACGCCTTCGGCCTGCATCTGCTCAACGCGGCGGTCGATGTGCGACTTTTCCATCTTGAAGTCGGGGATGCCGTAGCGCAGCAGGCCGCCGACGCGGCTGTTCTTTTCGAACACGGTCACGTCGTGACCGGCGCGCGCCAGCTGCTGCGCGGCGGCCATGCCGGCCGGGCCGGAGCCGATGACGGCGACCTTCTTGCCGGTCTTCTTGGCCGGCGGCTGCGGCACGACCCAGCCATTTTCCCAGGCCTTGTCGATGATGGCGTGCTCGATCGACTTGATGCCCACTGCGTCGCTGTTGATGTTCAGCGTACAGGCGGCTTCACACGGCGCCGGACAGATGCGGCCGGTGAATTCCGGGAAGTTGTTGGTCGAGTGCAGCACATCGATCGCCTGCTTCCAGTCCTGGCGGAAAACCAGGTCGTTGAAGTCGGGAATGATGTTGTTGACCGGGCAGCCGTTGTTGCAGAACGGAATGCCGCAGTCCATGCAGCGCGCGCCCTGCACCTTCGCTTCTTCATCGCTCAGGTGCAGCACGAACTCCTTGTAGTTGCGGACGCGCTCGGCGACCGGCAGCGACGCCTCGGACAGGCGCTGGAACTCAAGAAAACCGGTGGACTTTCCCATTTCGAATCGTTTCCTGTTACTTGGCCATCGCTGCGGCCGGCGCATCCGCCTTGGCAGCCATTTCGCGCAGCGCGCGGCGGTACTCGGTCGGCATCACCTTGACGAACTTGCCGCGGGCGTTGGCCCAGTCGGCAAGGATGTCGGCGGCGCGCTTCGAGCCGCTGAAGGCGGCGTGGCGCGCGATCAGGCGACGCAGGATGGCGTCGTCGCTCATCGTGAGGTGGTTGATCGCCACTTCGCCGATCACGTCGTCGTCCGCATCGTTGGCGAGGTCGCCGCTGAGGGTGTCCAGCTCGACCATGGACATGTTGCAGCGCTTGCCGAAGCTGCCGTCCTCGTCATAGACGTAGGCCACGCCACCCGACATGCCGGCGGCGAAGTTGCGGCCGGTCTGGCCGAGCACGACCACGGTACCGCCGGTCATGTATTCGCAGCCGTGATCGCCAGTGCCTTCGACCACCGCGATGGCGCCCGAATTGCGCACCGCGAAGCGCTCGCCAGCCACGCCACGGAAGTAGCACTCACCTTCGGTCGCGCCGTACATGACGGTATTGCCGACGATGATGTTCTTCTCGGAGGCGCCACGGAAAGCGTCCGACGGCTTGATCACGATGCGGCCGCCGGACAGGCCCTTGGCGACGTAGTCGTTGCCCTGACCGGTCAGTTCCAGCGTGATGCCGCGGGCCAGGAAGGCGCCGAAGCTCTGGCCGGCGGTACCCGCCAGCTTCACCATGATGGTGTTGTCCGGCAGACCCTTGTGGCCATAGCGGCGGGCGACTTCGTGCGACAGCATGGTGCCCGCGGTGCGGTTCACGTTGCTGACCGGCGATTCGACGACCACCGGCTTGCCGGTTTCCAGCGCATCCTTGGCCTTGGCGATCAGGCTGTGGTCGAGCGCACGCTCGATGCCGTGGTCCTGGGTTTCGCTGTGCACGCGCGACACGTCGGCCGGAACCGGCGGCATGTAGAAGATGCGCGAGAAATCGAGGCCGCTCGCCTTCCAGTGTTCGATGCCGGCGCGCATGTCGAGCAGGTCGGAACGGCCGACCAGATCGTCAAACCGGCGGATGCCCATCGAGGCCATCAGCTCGCGCACTTCTTCGGCGACGAAGAAGAAGTAATTGACCACGTGCTCCGGCTGGCCGGAGAACTTCTTGCGCAGCACCGGATCCTGAGTCGCCACGCCCACCGGGCAGGTGTTCAGATGGCACTTGCGCATCATGATGCAGCCCTCGACCACCAGCGGTGCGGTGGCGAAGCCGAATTCGTCTGCGCCGAGCAGCGCGCCGATCATCACGTCGCGGCCGGTCTTCATCTGGCCGTCGGCCTGCACGCGGATGCGGCCGCGCAGGCGGTTCAGCACCAGGGTCTGCTGGGTTTCGGCCAGGCCGAGTTCCCACGGCGTACCGCAATGCTTGATCGACGAGATCGGGCTGGCACCGGTGCCGCCGTCATGGCCGGCGATCACCAGGTGGTCGGCCTTGGCCTTGGACACACCGGCCGCCACGGTGCCGACGCCGACTTCGGATACCAGCTTCACCGAGATCGACGCGGTCGGGTTGGAGTTCTTCAGATCGTGGATGAGCTGGGCCAGATCCTCGATCGAATAGATGTCGTGGTGCGGCGGCGGCGAAATGAGACCGACGCCCGGAACCGAGTGACGCAGGAAGCCGATGTATTCCGACACCTTGTGGCCGGGCAGCTGACCGCCTTCGCCGGGCTTCGCGCCCTGGGCCATCTTGATCTGGATCTGGTCGGAGTTCGCCAGGTATTCGGCGGTGACGCCGAAACGGCCGGACGCGACCTGCTTGATCTTTGAGCGCAGCGAATCGCCCTTCTTCAGCGGCAGCGCGACTTCGACGCGCGACGAGCCGATGAGCTTGTCGAGCGTGGTGTCTTCGGTGACCGGCTTGAAGCGGATCGGATCTTCGCCACCTTCGCCGGTATTCGACTTGCCGCCGATGCGGTTCATCGCGATGGCGAGCGTGGTGTGCGCTTCGGTCGAGATCGAGCCGAGCGACATGGCGCCGGTAGCAAAACGCTTGACGATGTCGCTCGCGGACTCGACTTCATCCAGCGCGACCGGCGGGCCGGCCGGCTTGATGTCGAACAGGCCACGCAGCGTCATGTGACGGCGGGTCTGGTCGTTGATGATGCGCGCGTATTCCTTGTACGTGTCGTACTTGTTCGCGCGGGTCGCGTGCTGCAGCTTGGCGATCGCGTCCGGCGTCCACATGTGCTCTTCGCCGCGGATGCGGAAGGCGTATTCGCCGCCCGCTTCCAGCGCGTTGGCCAGCACCGGGTCGCTGCCGAAAGCCTGACCGTGGGTGCGCAGCGACTCTTCGGCGACCTCGACCAGGCCGATGCCCTCGACCTGGGTGGCGGTGCCGGTGAAGTAGCGGGTGACGAAGGCCGAATTCAGGCCGATGGCTTCA
Organism: Methyloversatilis universalis EHg5; assembly: GCF_000378945.1. Lineage (GTDB taxonomy): Bacteria > Pseudomonadota > Gammaproteobacteria > Burkholderiales > Rhodocyclaceae > Methyloversatilis > Methyloversatilis universalis_A. The sequence continues at coordinate 3,705,387 of NZ_KB900539.1, forward strand.
AAAATCTGCGCGCCGCTGTACGACTGGTAGGTCGAAATGCCCATCTTGGACATGACCTTGTTCAAGCCCTTGCCCACTGCCTTGATGAAGCGCTTGGACGCGTCCTTGGTCGACAGGCCGGACGGCAGCTCATTCGAGATTTCGGCGATGGTGTCGAACGCCAGCCACGGACAGATCGCTTCAGCGCCATAACCGGCGAGCAGCGCGAAGTGGTGGGTTTCACGGGCCGAACCGGTGTCGACCACCAGGCCGGTCAGCGTGCGCAGGCCCTTGCGCACCAGGTGGTGGTGCACCGAGGAGGTGGCCAGCAGTGCCGGGATGGCAACGCGGCCACGCGATACTGCGCGATCGGACAGGATGACGATGTTGTAGCCATCACCCACCGACTTCTCGGCGGCTTCCTGCAGGCGCTTGATGTGGCCTTCGATCGAGGCGGCGCCATCGGCGGCCGGATAGGTGATGTCCAGCACCAGCGAACGGAACTTGCCGCCGGTCAGGCGCTCGATGTCGCGCAGACGCAGCACGTCTTCGTTGGTGAGCACCGGCTGGGTGACTTCCAGGCGCGGGGTCAGGCCGTCTTCGTTGTCAGCCACGCCCATCAGATTGGGGCGCGGGCCGATGAAGGACGCCAGCGACATCACGATCTCTTCGCGGATCGGGTCGATCGGCGGGTTCGTGACCTGGGCGAACAGCTGCTTGAAGTAGGCGTACAGCGGCTTGTTCTTGTCCGACAGCACCGGCAGCGGGCTGTCATTGCCCATGGAGCCGATGGCTTCTTCGCCGCCGGCGGCCATCGGCGCCAGGATGAACTTGATGTCTTCCTGGGTGTAACCGAAGGCCTGCTGGGTATCGAGCAGCGATTCGGCACGCTCGCTGGCGTACTTGATGTCTTCCAGTTCGGTCAGGAAGAAGCGCGAATCCTTGATCCAGGTGTCGTACGGATATTCGGTCGACAGCTCGTGCTTGAGCGCGCCGTCTTCGACGATCGCGCCCTTTTCCAGGTCGATCATGAACATCTTGCCCGGCTGCAGACGCCACTTCTGGACGATGCGGTCGTCCGGAATCGGCAGCACGCCCATTTCCGAGGCCATCACGACGGTGTCGTCGTCGGTGACCAGGAAGCGGGCCGGGCGCAGGCCGTTGCGGTCCAGCGTGGCGCCGATCTGGCGGCCGTCGGTGAAGGCCACGGCGGCCGGGCCGTCCCACGGTTCCATGATGGCGGCGTGGAATTCGTAGAACGCGCGGCGTTCTTCGTCCATCAGCGGATTGCCGGCCCAGGCTTCGGGGATGAGCATCATCATGGCGTGGGCCAGCGAGTAGCCGCCCATGACCAGCAGTTCGAGCGCGTTGTCGAACGAGGCCGAATCGGAACCGCCTTCGACGATGAGCGGCCACAGCTTGTCGAGATCGTCGCCCAGCGCAGCCGACTTCATCGACTTCTGGCGCGCCTTCATCCAGTTGATGTTGCCGCGCACGGTGTTGATTTCACCGTTGTGGGCAATCATGCGGAAGGGGTGGGCCAGATCCCAGGTCGGGAAGGTGTTGGTCGAGAAGCGCTGGTGCACCAGTGCCAGTGCGGACGCGGTGCGCGCATCGGCCAGATCGGTGAAGTATTCGCCGACCTGATGGGCCAGCAGCATGCCCTTGTAGACGATGGTGCGCGAGGACAGCGACGGCAGGTAGAACTGCTTCACGTCGGCCAGCTTGAGCGCGCGCACTGCGTGCTCGACGCGCTTGCGCACGACGAACAGCTTGCGTTCGAAGGCGGTCTGGTCGGCCACCGTGTCCGGGCGGGAAATGAACACCTGACGCATCTGCGGCTCAATCGCGCGCGCAGCTTCGGCCAGGATGCTGCTGTCGCGCGGAACGTCGCGCCAGCCGAGGAAGTTCAGGCCTTCTTCGTGAATGATGCGGGCCACCACCGATTCACAGGCGGCGCGGCCATTCGACGACTGCGGCAGGAACACCATGCCACAGGCGTAGTCGCCGGCGGCCGGCAGCTTGATGCCGATCTTTGCGGCTTCGTCGCGCAGAAGCGCGTCCGGCATCTGGAGCAGGATGCCTGCGCCGTCGCCGAGCAGCGGGTCATAGCCGGTTGCGCCGCGGTGGTCGAGGTTCTTCAGGATCTGCAGACCCTGTTCGATGATGTCGTGCGATTTGCGATTCTTGATGTTCGCAACGAAACCCACACCACATGCATCGCGCTCGTTTTCGGGGTCGTACAGACCCTGAGTATGGGGAAGACCCATTGCATTCGTCCTCGGAACTCGTTTGCCAACCGCGCGCGGCATCGCTCTGATCGCTCGCCACTGCGGGAAATCACACCGCCGCATCCGTGAAAAAGCCGGCTACCGCAGTCGCTTCCGTCGTCGGAAGATCAGCGGGCACCGGCTCGGGTGGCCTTGCATCATTCGCGCGCGTCTTAAAATCGCACGCAAACCACGGCACTTTTGGGGTGGACGGCGGAGTATAGGACTGTCGCCCGGTGCTTACAACACCATTTTTACGCGCACCACAACGGTGCTTTGTCGCACCAAATCAGTGCATTAGCGTGCTTATATTTCGCCCACTGCGAATAGCCGCCGGTGTTCCCTCATCGCGTAGCGGTCGGTCATGCCGGCGATGTAGTCGGCGATCGCGCGCGGCTTGTCATCGCGGGCCATCTGCTGATACTGGGGTGGCAGCAGGCGCGGGTCGTCCATGAAAACGGCGAACAGCTCGGCGATGATGCGGCGCGCCTTGGCGGTCATGCGCAGCACCTGATAGTGGCGGTACAGGTTGTCGCGCAGGAAGCGCTTGAGCTCGAGCTGTTCGGCCTTCATCGCCTCGCTGTAAGCCACCAGCACCGGTGCTGCGCGCACATCGTCGACGGTGACGGGCGCGGCCGCGTCGATGCGACCGCAGGTTTCCCTCACCAGATCAATCACTTGGGCATTAATCATGCGCCGTATCGTTTCGTGGATCAGGCGACGGCCGGTGATGCGGGGGTAGAGCGCCAGCACTTCGCGGCGGAAACGCGCGAACACCGGCACCTCTTCAAGCTGTTCAAGGGTGATCAGGCCGGAGCGCAGGCCGTCGTCTACATCGTGGTTGTTGTAGGCGATTTCGTCGGCCAGATTGCAGATCTGGGCCTCGATGGTGGGCTGGGTGCGATTCAGAAAGCGCTCGCCCAGCTCGCCCAGTTCGCGCGCCTTGGCCGGCGAACAGTGTTTCAGGATGCCTTCGCGGGTTTCGAAGGTGAGGTTGAGGCCGTCGAAGGCGCCGTAGCGCTCTTCCAGCAGGTCCACGGTACGCAGACTTTGCAGGTTGTGCTCGAAACCGCCGTAGTCGCGCATGCATTCGTTCAGCGCGTCCTGACCGGCGTGGCCGAAAGGCGTGTGTCCGAGATCGTGGGCGATCGACACCGCTTCGGCCAGATCCTCATTCACGTTCAGCGCGCGAGCGATCGAACGGGCGATCTGCGCAACCTCGATGCTGTGGGTCAGCCGGGTGCGGAACAGATCACCTTCGTGATTCACGAAAACCTGGGTCTTGTACTCCAGCCGGCGGAAGGCGGTGCTGTGCACGATGCGATCGCGGTCGCGCTGGAACTGGCTGCGCCCGTGCGGTGAATCTTCGGGGTGACGCCGGCCGCGCGAATTGGCGTCGCAGGCAGCGTAGGACGCGAGTTCAGGCATCGCCGCAGCAGTGCTCGATGGAAGCGGCGATGTCCGAGGCAGGCGCGTCACCGAAGATCGTGGCTTCGCCGATGCGTTTGAGCAGCACCAGTCTGAGCTTGCCCGCTTCGACCTTCTTGTCGTGCGACATCAGTTCAAGATAGCGCTCCACACCCATCTTCGGCCCGCGCAGCGCCAGACCGGCGGCTTTATGAATGCGACGGATGCGGGCCACGTCGTCGTCGTTCAGCCAGCCAAGCCGGCGCGACAGCTCGGCGGCCATCAACGTACCCGCCGCAACCGCCTCGCCGTGCAGCCATTCGCCGTAGCCCAGACCTGTTTCGATCGCGTGACCGAATGTGTGACCCAGATTGAGGTGGGCACGCACGCCGGTCTCGGTCTCGTCTTCGATCACCACCTCAGCCTTGTTGCGGCAGGAGCGTTCGATGGCAAAGGCCAGCGCCTCGGTGTCGCGCGCCAGCAGGCGCGACATGTTGATTTCCAGCCAGTCGAAGAACTCGCGGTCGCGGATCAGGCCGTACTTGATCACTTCGGCCAGTCCGGCCTTCAGTTCGCGGTCGGGCAGCGTGTCCAGCGTGTCGATGTCGGCCAGCACCACCTTCGGCTGGTAGAAGGCACCGATCATGTTCTTGCCCAGCGGGTGATTGATCGCGGTCTTGCCACCGACTGACGAATCGACCTGTGACAGCAGCGTGGTCGGCACCTGGATGAAAGGCACGCCGCGCTGATAGGTGGCTGCGGCAAAGCCGACCATGTCGCCGATCACTCCGCCGCCGAGCGCGATCAGCGTGGTCGAGCGCTCGACCCGGGCGCTCAGCAGCGCGTCGAAAATGAGATTCAGCGTGGGCCAATCCTTGTGCACCTCGCCGTCCGGCAGCACCACCAGCTGGTGTGCGACGCCAGCCGAATCGAGCGCGGCCTGCACCCGCGCCGCATACAGCGGCGCCACCACCTCGTTGCTGATGACCACAGCGCGCTTGCGCTTGAGCACCGCGGCGAACAGATCACCGCGGTCAATCAGGCCGCGGCCGATGTGGATGTCGTAGGCGCGCTCGTCGAGCGCCACGTTCAGGCTGCGCATCGGTTCAGATATTCCCGTTCAAGTTTTCGCACGATGGACAGCGGACTGCCCTGGCCACTTTCGGCGATGTAATCGGCAACCTCCCGATACAGAGGGTCGCGCAGGCCGTGAAGTTCGCGCACCCGCGCACGCGGATCTTCAACCTGCAGCAGCGGCCGGTTACGGTCGCCACGAGTGCGCGCCCACAGCACATCGGGCGGAACGTCCAGATAGACCACCCAGCCACCGCTCTTCAGATGGGCCCGGCTTGCCGGATCCAGCACGGCACCGCCGCCGGTGGCCAGTACCAGGCCGGACTCCTGTGCCAGTGCCTCGATGGTGGACGCTTCGCGCCGGCGAAAGCCCGCCTCGCCCTCGATCTCGAAAATGGTCGGGATGCTCACACCGGTGCGCGCTTCGATTTCGTGATCGCAATCGACGAAACGCTTACGCAGCCGACGGGCGAGCTGTCGCCCCACGGTCGTCTTGCCGGCACCCATCATGCCGACCAGGAAAATGTTGTCGCTGTGTTCCACCGGCCGGATTCTAGCAGTGCAAAAACGAAGCGGCCCCGTCGCCGGGGCCGCTTCGATGGATGATTGCCGAGATCAGCGCAGCGTGAGGTTGTCGCTGACGATGCGCGGCGTGACGAAGATGAGCAGTTCTGCGCGGTTGTCGCGGGTTTCCGTATTGCGGAACAGGAAGCCGACGTAAGGCAGGTCACCGAGGAAGGGCACGCGGGTCTGGGTGCGACGCTCTTCCTGCGTATAGATACCGCCGATCACCACGGTGCCGCCGTTCTCGACCAGCACGTCGGTCTTGACGTGCTTGGTGTCGATGGCCACACCGGCGCCGGTGGCCAGCTGGGTGTTCGGGGTGTCCTTGTTCACATCCAGCGCCATCTGCACACGGCCGTCAGGCGTGATCTGCGGCTTCACCTTCAGCGCCAGATTGGCCTTGCGGAAGGAAATGCTGGTGGCACCCGAACTGGTGGCCTGCTGGTAAGGAATTTCCACACCCTGCTCGATCAACGCCTCGTTCTGGTCCGAGGTCATGACGCGCGGGCTGGAAATCACCTTGCCCTTGCCGTCTTGCTCCAGGGCCGACAGTTCCAGGTTCAGGAAACGGGTGGCGGCCGAATTGAACAGCACGAAGGACAGCTGACCCGGCGTACGACCGCTGATGTTGGACGCCCTCAGGTTGGTGCCCAGCGTGTCGGTCAGGAAGTTGGGTGTGGTCTGCACCTGACCGGTATTGAAACCGGTGTCGGCGATCGAACCGCCAATATTCAGGCCGGCGCGGCCGATACGGGCAGAGCCTGCCTGGGTCTGGTTGATGCCGATCCGGGCACCGAGGTTCTTCGCGAAGTCTTCGTTCGCCTCAACGATGCGCGCCTCAATCAGCACCTGGCGGGTCGGAATGTCCAGCTCGATCAGGATGCGGCGGATGTCCTCAAGCCGGCTCGCGATGTCGGTCACGATGAGCTTGTTGGTGCGGGTGTCCATCACGATGGAACCGCGCTTGGACAGGAAGCGCTTGTCCTTGTCGTCCGAGATCGCCTTATAGAGAACGTCGGCCTTGTGATAGTTCAGCTGGAAGGTTTCGGTGCGCAGCGGCTCCAGCTCGCTCACCTGCTGCTGGCTTTCCAGCGCCAGCTTTTCCTTGGCCGACAGCTCGTCACGCGGCGCAATCCAGATCACGTTGCCGGTCTTGCGCTTGTCCAGGCCCTTGGCATCGAGAATGATGTCCAGCGCCTGATCCCAGGGCACGTCCTTCAGACGCAGCGTGAGCGAACCACCCACCGTGTCCGAGGTAATGATGTTGTTGTCGGTGAAGTCGGCGATCACCTGCAGCACCGAGCGCACGTCGATGTTCTGGAAGTTCAGCGACAGCTTCTCGCCCTGATAGCCCGGCTTGCTGCCCTGCACCAGCTTGTTCGGGTCTTCGACCAGACGCTTCACTTCCAGGATGAACTGGTTTTCGCTCTGGTAGGCGTTGTGTTCCCACAGGCCGTTGGGCGTGACGGTCAGACGGGTGTTGGCACCGGAGCGCACCACTTCCATCTGGGTCACCGGCGTACCGAAGTCGGTCACGTCGTAGCGCTTGATGAACTCTTCAGCCACCGAGGCGCGCAGGAAATCGACCACCAGCTTGGTGCCCTGCTGACGGATGTCGATGCCAGTGTTCGGATCGGACAGCTCGACCACGACACGACCCTCTCCATCCTTGCCGCGGCGGAAACCGACGTTGCGCAGGGTTTGCACGGCTTCGGCCGAGGTCGGTTCGGCGAAACGCGCGCTCTTCTCGCTCTGCGTCACCGCCTCTGAGTTGGCCGGGGTGGCCAGGCTGATGTACAGGTCTCGGCCCGACAGGCGCGTGTTGAAGGACGACAGCTTGTTCAGGTTGAGTACCAGACGGGTACGGTCACCCACCTCGACCACGTTGTAGCTGCGCAGATGCGCTTCATTCACCAGCTGCGACGAACGACCGAGCGCGTTGCTGGTGGCCGGGAAATCGAAGGCGACCCGGGCCGGAGATGCAACGCTGAAATTGGCGGGCACCGCCTTCAGTTCGGATTTGGTCGTGACCTTGACCAGCACCTCCCCCCCTGCTGGGATACCAGCACGGCTTCGATGCTGTTTGGCTGCGCCTGGGCGAGCACTGCCGCCGGAACCAGTCCGGCTGCCAGCACGCAGAGCGCGGCAACAAGTTTGCGGACGAAATTCATTTCTTTGCCTCCTGCTCCTGCAACTGGAGCGTACTGGTACGTTCGACCCACTCGCCGTCCGCGTCCTGAACGATTTCCTTCAAGGTGATGCCATCGCCGGTGATGCCGGTAATGACACCGAAGTTCTGCCCGAGATAGTTGCCGGCGCGCACCCGGTGCAGGGTGGCATCGGCCTTGACCAGCGCATACACCGCCTTGCCCTGTTCAAGCACACCGACCATGGCCAGTGTGTCGAGCGGATACTGTTCGAGCGGCTCCTTGCGACGGTCGAGGTCGGGCATGAGCCCGCTGCCGCCGCCGGCGCCCTTCTTGCGCTCGGGTTCTATCTTCTGGGCGCTGAACGGTTCGATCAGCGCCCCGGTTTCGTAGGTAACGATGACCGAAGGCTTGATTTCGGGCAGCGGCTTGACCTGGCCCTTGAGACCTTGGGTGTTTTCTTCCATCCACGCGCGCAGATCGCCGTGATCCTCGGAATTGCACCCGGCCAGTCCACCACACACGGCCGCGACCAACAGGACGCGCTTCATTTCTTCGCCCCCTTCGCGTGCTCGGCCTTCTCACGCTTGATACGTGCGATTTCCTCGTCGTCCAGGTAGCGGTAGGTGGTCGCGACCGCGTCCATCTTCAGACCATCCTTGCCGGCATCCACCGTCATCGAACCCAGGGTCACGATGCGTGAAAGCTTGGCCACGTCACCGGCGAAGTTGCCAAGGTCGTGATAACCGCCGACCACCCGGATGGTGATGGGCATTTCGGCGTAGAAGTCCTTGACCGCCTCGGCGCCCGGCTTCCAGATTTCAAACTGCAGGCCGCGGCTCAGACCGGCCTGACTGATGTCGACCAGCAGCGATTCCATCTCCGCCCGGTTCGGCAGCTGCTTCAGCAGCGCGCCGAAGGACTTGTCAATGTCGGCCAGCTGCTGTTGGTATTGCTCAAGATTCACCGCCTGGCGCTTCTTGTTCAGCCACTCGTCCTTCAGCGAAGTTTCTTCCTGGCGCTTCTGTTCGAGCTCGACCCGTTGCGGGTCCCACATGAACCACCAGCCGGCCACCAGCGTAGCGATGAACAGGCCAAGCAGCACCGCCACCTTGGGCGCAGCCGCCCAGTTACCGACATCCTTGGGGTCAAGGTTCCGGAAATCGTCGGCGATCCGCGCAAAATCGATCTGCGGCATCTGGATCTGCTTCATGTCTTCTGCCCCTTGGCGGCATCAGGGCTGTCGGCAGCGCGCGTGATGTAGAGATCCAGGCTGAATTCGCTCATGCGCCGCTTGTCCACCGTAGCGCTCTTGATTTCGATCAGCACTGGCCGCTCCAGCAGCGGGGACGACTCGAGATTGCGCATCAGGCTGGACACCCGGGCGTTCGACTGTGCGTAACCGACCAGATTGATCTTGTTGCCCTGCTGCGCCACCTTTTTCAGATAGACGCCTTCGGGCACGTTCTTGGCCAGCTCATTGAACAGCCCGACCGCCTCGGACCGGTTGCCCTGCAGCGACTCGATCACGCGCTTGCGCTGCAGCAGCGCCTCGGTCTGTTCGCGCAGGCGCTTGATTTCGTCGATCGACTTGTCGAGCGCAGCGATTTCGGTCTTCAGGAAGGCATTCTTCTCTTCCTGCGCCGACACATAGCCGCCGATGATGCCGTTCACCAGCACGACGATGAGGCCGCCCAGCACCAAAGTCAGGCCGGACAGTGCGTAAAACTGCTGGCGCCGCGCCTTGCGCTTCTCTTCGCGGTGCGGCAGAAGGTTGATGCGTATCATGCGTCGAACCTCCTGAGCGCGAGTCCGCACGCCACCAGCAGCGAGGGCGCGTCCTGGCTGAGCCGCTTGGCGGTCACCGCCTGCGACAGCTGCATATCGACGAAAGGATTGGCGACACGGGTTTCGACCTGGGTCCGGTTGGCCACGACTTCGTCGAGGCCCGGAATGATGGAGCAGCCGCCGGCCAGCACGATGTGGTCCACGCTGTTGTACTGGGTCGAAGTGAAGAAGAACTGCAAGGCACGCGACACTTCCAGCGCAAGGTTGTCCATGAAGGGCCTGAGCAGGTCGTTCTCGTAGTTTTCCGGCAGCGTGTTGGTGCGCTTGGCCGCTTCCGCCTCTTCCGGCGTCATGCCGTAGTTGCGCATGATGTCCTGGGTGAGCTGGTAGCCGCCGAAAGCCTGTTCGCGCGAATACACCGGCTGGTCGTTGCGCAGGATGATCACGTTCATCACGTTGGCGCCGACGTCGACCAGCACGATGTTGGTGTCCTTGCCGCCTTCGGGCAGCTGCTTTTCGACCAGTTCGAATGCCGCCTGTGCCGCGTAGGACTCGACATCGACCACCACCGCGCGCAGTCCGGCGGCTTCAGCCACTGCCACGCGGTCTTCCACCTTTTCCTTGCGCGAAGCGGCGATCAGCACTTCGACCTCATCCGGATTGCCGGGCGCCGGCCCGACCACCTGGAAGTCGAGATTCACCTCGTCGAGCTGGAAGGGGATGTACTGGTTGGCTTCCGACTCGACCAGCACTTCGAGCTCCTGCTCGCGCTGGTTGGCCGGAACGATGATCTTCTTGGTGATGACGGCTGCGGCCGGCAGAGCGAGCGCAACGTTGCGGGTCGAGGTGCCCATGCGTTTCCAGGCCCGGCGTACGGCGTCAGCCACATCCTCGAGCTTGGCGATGTTGCCGTCCACGACGGAATCGCGCGGCAGATTCTCGATCGCGTAGCGCTCTATGCGGTACTCGCCTTTCGCTGTCCGGGACAGCTCGACCAGCTTGACCGCCGAGGACGACACGTCAAGCCCCATAAGGGGACGCGCTCCTGGGTTGAATATCGACAGGTCGAAAGCCAAGCTTTTTCCTTTAAAGACAGTGGATTAGGCCCAATACTGACAAATTACATTAAGATGCTAGCAGCAAGGTATCGACAAGTAAACAGATTTTGGGTAAGCGTAACGAGAAGCTTCGCACGGTGCGCCGGCTATAATTTGGCCTTCCAACCCGCTCCGGACACCCCTCCCTTTGCCTTCCAAATTCCGCTGGTTCGTCTATCCGCTGGCCGCATTTGCAGGTCTGGCAGCCATCGGCGCAGCGCTTGCACTCATCGTCGTGCTGCTCGCCTACCCCCAGCTGCCTTCGCTGGACATCCTGACCGACTACCGCCCCAAGATTCCGCTGCGCGTGTTCAGCGCCGACGGCCACCTGATCGGCGAATTCGGCGAGGAAAGGCGCTCGGTCGTACCGATCGAACAGGTCCCTGATTCCCTCAAGCACGCCATCATCGCCGCCGAGGACGAACGCTTCTACCAGCACTCCGGCATCGACTACATGGGCATCGCCCGCGCCGCGATCAGCAACCTCACCAGCGGCGGCCGCAGCCAGGGCGCCAGTACCATCACCATGCAGGTCGCGCGCAACTTCTTCCTGTCGAGCGAACGGACTTTGCGACGGAAAGTGTATGAAGCGCTGATGGCGTTCAAAATCGAGAACAGCCTGACAAAAGACCAGATACTCCAGCTCTACATCAACCAGATCTATCTCGGTCAGCGCGCCTACGGCTTCGCCGCCGCATCCAGAGCCTATTTCGGCAAGAATCTGAAGGACATTAGCGTCGCGGAAGCCGCGATGCTGGCCGGACTGCCCAAGGCGCCGTCAAAATACAATCCGGTGGTGAATCCGAAGCGGGCCGCACTGCGCCAGGCCTATGTGCTGCGGCGCATGGCCGAACTGGGCTATATCGATGAAGCCACCCGCAAGGCCGCGGTCGATCAGCCGCTTGCGGTGAAGCGCGACAGCAGCCCGATTGCCGCCGGCCACCAGCCGGCCGATTTCGTCGCCGAAATGGCCCGCCAGATGGCGGTCGAGCGCTTCGGCGATACCGCCTATTCGCTCGGCCTGCGGGTGGTCACCACGATACGGCGCGACGACCAGGACGCCGCCATCCAGGCGGTGCGGCGCGGCGTGTTCGACTACGACCGTCGCCACGGCTACCGCGGCGCCGAGAGCTTCGTCGACATGAAGGACGTGAACAGCGACGACGACGAGGTGCTGGACGATCTGCTGCAGGACGTGCCGGACGCGGCCGGCCTGCACGCCGCGGTCGTGCTGGCCGCCAGCCCGACCGCACTCAAGGTGTACAAGCGCGGTGGCGAGGTGATTGCGCTGAACGGCGATGCGATCAAGTTCGCCAAGGCCATGCTGGACGACAAGGCGCCGGCCGCGCGCAAGCTGCGCCGCGGCGCAGTGGTGCGGGTGATGCAGGACGCGAAGCTGGGCTGGACCCTGGCTCAGATGCCGGAAGTGGAGGCTGCCCTGATCTCAATCGACAGCCAGGACGGCGCGGTGCGCGCGCTGGTCGGCGGCTTCGACTTCAACCGCAACAAGTTCAACCACGTCACCCAGGGCTGGCGCCAGCCGGGCTCCAGCTTCAAGCCCTTCATCTACTCCGCGGCACTGGAAAAGGGCTACGGCCCGGCCACGGTGGAAGAGGACACGCCGCTGGTGGTGTCGGCCGGTGAAACCGGCAGCCAGAGCTGGCAGCCGAAGAACTACGACGGCAAGTACGACGGCCCGATCTCGCTGCGCACCGCGCTGGCGAAGTCGAAGAACATGGTGTCCATCCGGATGCTGCGCTCGATCGGCACCCGCTATGCGCAGGACTACGTCACCCGCTTCGGTTTCGACGCGGCACGCCACCCGCCCTACCTGACGATGGCGCTCGGCGCCGGTTCGGTCACGCCCTGGCAGATGGCCTCGGCCTACGCCGTATTCGCCAACGGCGGCTTCCGGGTCGAGCCGTATGTGGTCAAGGAAATCACCGACAGCGAAGGCCGGGTGCTCGCCCGCTTCACGCCGCGCGCGGCCGGCGACGACTCGCTGCGCGTGATTGACGCCCGCAACGCCTACCTGATGGACTCGATGATGCAGGACGTGGTGCGCCGCGGCACCGCCACCCGGGCGCTCACGCTCAAGCGCGGCGATCTGGCCGGCAAGACCGGTACCACCAACGACTACATCGACGCCTGGTTCTGCGGCTACCAGCCCTCGCTGGTGGCGATTGCCTGGATCGGTTTCGACACGCCGCGCTCGCTCGGCCGCGGCGAAACCGGCGGTTCGGCGGCGCTGCCGATGTGGGTGGAGTACATGCGGAACGCACTGAAGGACGTGCCGGAAATGCAGCAGACCCTGCCCGACGGTCTGATCAGCATCGATGCCGGCGTGGACAGCAAGGGCCATCCGCGCAGCGACCTGATGTATCAGGAACATCTGCCGCCCGCGCCGTCCTCGCTGCCCGGCGAGCCGGAAGGCCCGGCCTCCGAAGGCGAACTGCAGCCCCCGGCGCCGGGGCCCTCGCCCAGCGGCCACATCGTACCCGGCGCCAGCCTGCCAGCGCCGTCACAACCGCAGGGCGTCAGACTGTCAGCTTCACCGGCTCGCCGGCCTGCTGGCTGAGCAGTTCTTCCAGTGCCTGCATCAGGTCCTTGCCGTCGCGCGTGCCCACCCAGCGGCCGCCGTCGGCCCGGAAATGAAAACCGCCGGAGCGCGCCGCCACCCAGATTTCCTGCGCAACGCCGTGGCGATTGATCACCATCTTGGAGCCGTCTTCGAACTCCAGTTCCAGCACGCCGCCAGCCTGCAGTTCGTAATCGATGCCGGCGCCGCTGGCTTCGATCGCGCTTTCGATCGCGGCCAGCGTCGCATCGGCCAATTTGTTAAATTCACTCTCATTCATGTTCCGGCCATCCACCATGTTTTCCAGTCCTCTCGTGCGGCTCGCCGCACTGACCCTGGCGCTTGCGGGTTGCGGCACCAAAGGGCCGCTGACCATGCCGCCCAAGCCGGGCAGCCAGCCGGCTGCCGCCAAGCCGTCGCCCGCATCTGCACCCCAAGATACTAACAAGGCCGTCAAGCAATGAAGCATTTCGAATCCCGCGACGGCGCGCTGTACGCCGAAGGCGTTGCGCTGGAGCGCATCGCAGCCGAGCACGGTACGCCCACCTTCGTTTACAGCCGTGCGGCGCTGACCGAGGCGCACGCCGCCTACGCAGAGGCACTGGCCGGCCGCGATGCCATGCTGTGCTACGCGGTGAAATCCAATTCCAACCTGGCGATCATGAATGTGTTCGCGCGGCTGGGCACCGGTTTCGACATCGTGTCCGGTGGCGAACTGGCGCGCGTGATCGCCGCCGGCGGCGATCCGGGCAAGGTGGTGTTCTCCGGCGTCGGCAAGACGCGCGACGAAATGCGCGCCGCGCTGACACACGGCATCTACTGTTTCAACGTCGAGTCGGAAGCCGAACTGCACCGTCTGGCCGAAGTGGCGGCCAGCCTGGGCAAGCGCGCGCCGATCGCGCTGCGGGTGAATCCGGATGTCGATCCGAAAACCCACCCCTACATTTCCACCGGCCTGAAGTGCAACAAGTTCGGCGTACCGATCGCCGACGCGCATCGCATCTATCTCGAAGCCACGAAGCTGCCACAGCTGGAAATACGCGGCATCGCCTGCCACATCGGCTCGCAGCTGCTGGACCCGGCGCCGGTGGCTGAAGCCGCAGGCAAGGTTGTTGCGCTGGCCGAAGCGCTGAACCGCGACGGCATCGAACTGCGTCACCTCGACCTCGGCGGCGGCCTCGGCATCCGCTACGACGACGAGACGGTGCCGGCCACCCGCGACTATCTGGCGCCGCTGCTGGCGGTGCTGGCCGGCCGCAAGGAACGCCTGCTGCTCGAACCCGGCCGCTCTCTGGTGGGCAACGCCGGCGTGCTGCTGTCGAAGGTGGAGTACCTGAAACGTGGCGAGGAACGCAATTTCGCCATCATCGACGCGGCCATGAACGACCTCGCCCGTCCGGCGCTGTACGACGCCTACCATCGCATCGCCGAAGTACGTCCGCGCGGCAAGGCGGACACCTATGACGTGGTCGGCCCGGTGTGCGAAAGCGGCGACTTCCTCGGTCGTGCCCGTGAACTGGCGGTGGAACAGGAAGACCTGGTCGCCATCTTCTCGGCCGGCGCCTACGGCATGACCATGAGCTCGAACTACAACACCCGTGCGCGCGCCGCCGAGGTGATGGTGGATGGCGAGTCAATGCATCTGATCCGTGCCCGCGAGCGCATCGAGGACCTGTACGCCGGGGAACGCCTGCTGCCGTGAGCCGCAAGCCCGAACGCGAGGACGATGACGCAGGGGGCGGACGCCTGCGGCTGGACAAATGGCTGTGGGCGGCGCGCTTCTTCAAGACCCGCACGCTGGCCTCGGACGCGATCGACGCTGGCCGCATCCATCTGAACGACGCGCGCGCCAAACCGTCGCGCGAAGTGCGGGTGGGCGACCGGCTGGACATCCAGACCGCCGAAGTGCGCTACAGCGTGGTGGTGCGGGCGCTGTCCGGCCGGCGCGGTCCGGCGGAGGAGGCGCGCACGCTGTATCAGGAGACCGAAGACAGCCTGCAGCGGCGCGAACGGGAGCGCGAACAGCGACGACTTGCTCCGGAACCGACACAGATGCTGCACGGACGGCCGACCAAGACCCAGCGGCGTGAAATCGACCGCATGCGCGCTAAACTTCGCGGCGGCTGAGCCCTGCCCCGATGCCAGCGCCCCGCGCTTCCGGGGTCCGCCAACGAACTGAACACACTGCCAAAGGAAATGAAATGTCCGAACGTATCGTGATGAAGGTCGGTGAAGCCACCGTCTTCGCCAAGGAAGGTCAATTCACCGACGCCATGCCGGAAATCGTCATCGGCTCGATCGACGGCCCGGTCGGCCAGGCCTTCGCCCAGATGATGGGCCAGACCGCCGGTCACACCCGCATGCTCGCCGTGCGCGACTGCAACCAGATGGCCAAGCCGGCCACCATGATGGTGCCCAAGGTCACGATCAAGAATTCGCGCACCGTCGAACTGCTGGGCGGCGTGGTGCAGTCGGCCACCGCCGACGCGGTCGTCGACAGCGTGGCTGAAGGCGTCATCCCGAAGGAACTGGTGGACGAACTGGTCATCATCGACCTGGTGTGGCTGGACCCGAATGCGGTCAAGGACCCCAACCTGGACATGAAGGATCTGTACCGCACCAACTACGAAGCGATGAAGATCGCGATCAGCCGCGCCATGACCGGCAAGCCGACCGCCGACGAACTGATCGCCAACCGCCACAAGATCAAGCACTGCATGTACGACCCGGAAGCCTGATCCGGGCATCTGCCTGCAGCACGGAAACCCCGCTTCGGCGGGGTTTTTCGTTTGTGGGACAGATACCCATGCGGCACGGCCTTGTCATGACCCGACGCGGCATCCAGAATAAATGAGGCTGTCGGATCGACGGCACAGGGAGGATGACCGATGGATACTCGGACTGACCTGACATCCGGGCCGGATGACGCCTCGATGCCGCAGATGAGCGACGATGCTTTCCGTCGCGTCGTCGAGTACGCGCCCAGCGCCATGGTGCTGGTCGACGGAGAGGGCATGATCGTGCTGGTGAACCAGCAGGCCGAGCGCCTGTTTGGCTATCCCCGGTCCGCGCTGGTCGGCCGCTCGGTCGATCTGCTGGTGCCCTCCGCCGCCCGCGCCCACCACGCCGCCTTCCGCCACAGCTTCCTGACCTCGCCCAGCCCGCGTCCGATGGGCGCCGGACGCGATCTGTTCGCCTGCCGGGCCGACGGCAGCGAATTTCCGGTCGAGATCGGTCTGAATCCGATGGACACCGGACGCGGCATGCTGGTGCTGGCGTCCATCGTGGACATCACCGAGCGGCGGCGCGCGCAGCAGGTACTCGAACAGGCCCTGCAGGAAAAGACGGTGCTGCTGAACGAAGTGCACCACCGGGTGAAGAACAACCTGCAGGTCATCACCAGCCTGCTGAACCTGCAGGCGAACAACGTCGACGACCCGCGGGTGCGCGACATCCTGAACGAAAGCCAGAACCGGGTGCGGGCGATGGCGCTGACCCACCAGCTGCTGTACGAACGCAAGGATTTCTCGCGCGTCGATCTGGGCGACTACATCAACCGGCTGTCGCAGCTGCTGCGCGGCACCTACCGCAGCGGATCGGACCGGGTCGAACTGCGGCTCGACCGGCCGGCCAGTCCGGTATACCTCGATCTTGAGCGCGCCGTGCCCTGCGGCCTGCTGGTCAACGAACTGGTCACCAACGCCTTCAAGCACGCTTTTCCGGAACCGCGCCAGGGCGACATCACGGTCGCGGTATCCAGCCATGACGGACAGGTGACGCTGAGGGTGCGCGACAACGGCGTCGGCCTGCCACCGGACTTCGATCTGGCCACGGTGAAATCGCTCGGACTGCAGCTGGTGCCGCTGCTGGTCGACCAGCTGCACGGCGCACTGCAGATAGAGCCGGACAGCGGCGCCCATTACCGCATCACCTTCCCCTCGGCGCCCACATCGCGAGGTACGCCATGAACGCTCCGCTGCCGATCAATCTGATGCTGGTCGAGGACGAACGGGTGATCGCCTTCGACCTGAAGAACCAGCTGCAGTCTTTCGGTTACCGGGTCGGCGCGGTGCTGGCCAGCGGCGAACAGGCGGTGCATCGGGTGGCCGAAGTGGCGCCCGATCTGGTACTGATGGACATCCACCTGGAAGGCCCGCTGGACGGCATC
Source organism: Methyloversatilis universalis EHg5 (assembly GCF_000378945.1). GTDB lineage: Bacteria > Pseudomonadota > Gammaproteobacteria > Burkholderiales > Rhodocyclaceae > Methyloversatilis > Methyloversatilis universalis_A. The sequence continues at coordinate 3,722,459 of NZ_KB900539.1, forward strand.
GAAGCGGCACTGCAGATACAGGCGCGGCACCGGGTGCCGGTGGTGTTCCTGACCGCCTATGCCGAGGACGACACCCTGCGCCGGGCGCTCGACTGCCGCCCTTTCGGCTATCTGGTAAAGCCGTGCGAGGCACGCGAGCTGCACGCGACGATACAGATGGCGCTGGCACGGCGCGCGGTGGAAGTCAGCGTCGAACGCAACGAGCAGCTGTTCAAGCAGGCGCTCGACGCCGCCTCGCTGGGCGTGCTCGAGTGGCGCGGCGATTCGATGGAGCTGCATGGCGAAGGCCACCTGACCGGGCTGTTCGGCGAACGCCCGGTGCCGCTGGACGAGTCGTGGGACACCTTCCAGTCACGGGTGGACGAGGCGGACCGCGGGCGGGTGGCCGACACGCTGAACGCCGCGCTGGCGCACGGCGATCCGGTGCGCATCGAGTTCCGCACCGTGGGCAACGGCGGCGCGCGCCGGCTGGAAGCGCACGCGCGCGCCTATGGCGACCCAAGTGGCGAACGGCGCATTGTCGGCATCCTGCAGGACGTGACCCAGCGACGCCGCGACGAGGACAGGTTGCGCCAGTCCAGCGTGGTGTTCCACACCACCGCCGAAGCCATCGTGATCGCCGACGCGCAGCGCCGCATCAGCGCGATCAACGCCGCCTGCACGCGCATCACCGGCCACCACGAGAACGAGGTGCTGGGGCTGGATCCGGACACGGTGCTCGGCACTGGTCACGGCGATGCTTTCTATGCAGCCCTGATCGCACCGTCGGGCAATGGCTACTGGCAGGGCGAAGTGCAGTGCCGGCGCGCATCGGGCGAATACTTTCCGGCCTGGCAGAGCATCAGCGCGGTGCGCAGTGACGACGGCCGGGTGACCCACTTCGTCGCCGCCTTTTCCGACTTCACCGCCATCCACCGCGCGGAAGAAAAACTGAACCACCTGGCTCACCACGACGCGCTGACCGATCTGCCCAACCGGCTGCTGTTCGACGACCGTTTCGAACGCGCGATCGAACACGCCCGCCGCGCGCAGCAGCGCTGCACCCTGCTCTTTCTCGATCTGGACAGCTTCAAGGTGGTCAACGACACGCTGGGGCACGCCATCGGCGATGACCTGCTGCGCGGCGTGGCGCAGCGGCTGCGTGCCTCGCTGCGGCGCAGCGACACGCTGGCCCGGCTTGGCGGCGACGAGTTCGTGGTGCTGACCGGCGGCACCCAGCCGGAGGACGCCTCGCATCTCGCGGTCAAGATACTCACGGCGCTGCGCGAGCCCTTCGACCTCGGCGACGAACAGATCCGTATCTCGGCCAGCATCGGCATTGCGGTGTTCCCGGACCACGGCAGCGACCGCAACGTGCTGATGCGCGCGGCCGACATCGCGATGTATTCGGCCAAGTCGCAGGGACGCAACCGCTATCAGTTCTTCACCGAAGACATGTCGGAACGCACCCACGAACGCATGCAGATGGAACAGGGCCTGCGTCGTGCCATCGAGTCCGACGCGCTGGAGGTGCACTACCAGCCGCAGCTGCGGCTGAGTGACCGGCAACGAGTCGGCGTCGAGGCACTGGTGCGCTGGCCGCATCCGGACCTCGGCATGGTGGCGCCGGCGCGTTTCATTCCGGTGGCGGAAGAAAGCGGCATCATCGAGGCGCTGGGCCTGTGGGTGCTGCGCCGCGCCTGCCGCGACATCGTCGGCCTGCCGGACGGCGAAGGCCGGCAGATGCGGCTGGCGGTGAACGTGTCGGTACGCCAGTTCCTGCGCGACGATTTCGTCGCTCAGGTGCTCGAAGTGCTGACCGAAACCGGCTTTCCGGCCGAAGCGCTCGAGCTTGAAATCACCGAATCGACGGTGCAGGTGATCGAACAGAGTGCCGGCATCCTCGATGCGCTCAAGCGACTGGGCGTGTCGATCAGCATCGACGACTTCGGCACCGGCTACTCGTCGCTGAGCGTGCTGCGCGGCCTGCCGATAGACCGTATCAAGATAGACCGCTCATTCGTGCTCGACCTCACCGAGAACGACGACGCACGCGCGATGATGGACGCCATGCTGGCGCTCGGACGCTCGCTGCGCATGAAGACCATCGCGGAAGGCATCGAACTGGCGGAACAGGCCGATCTGCTGACCCGGCTCGGCTGCGATGAAGGGCAAGGCTATCTGTTCGCGCGACCGATGCCGCTGGCCGATCTCCGGCGCACCCTGACCGGCCGCTGAGCGGGCTCAGACGGTGTCGACCGCGTCGGCTGGCAGGCCGTCGAGATGGCGGCGCAGGATGCGGTAGTGGTCGTAATCGAAGCGCGCATCAGCCACCGGCGGCGACGAAGCTTCGCCATCACCGCCGCTGCCCAGATAGCACCAGTGCTGCAGCCAGTGCCGCTCGCTGCGCGTGCTGCCGGGCCGCCGTTCGCGCAACGCCACCCGCCCGGCCCAAGGCCATTCCGGCATCCTCAGGCCATCCAGTGCGCTCATCAGCCGCAGATCGTGCTGACGCGGATCCTCCCGCCCGCAGCACACGCCCCGGCAGCGCTTCACCTGCACGTTCACGCAGGCAGCGGTGCGCCGCTCGAAGCCCTGCAGGCCGATGCGCTTGGGGCATAGCTGCCAGGCGGTGGCCATTTCGCGCAGCGCGGTCATGCAGTCACGGCGGGAACGGAAGGGGCCGTACAGGCCGGCCAGCTGCTGTGGCGCGACGCGATCCAGCTCAACCAGCGTGAGCGCCGCCTCACCGGCGACCACCTCGTTGCCCGGCCCGCCGCGCAGCGCCAGCGCTACCGCCGGGCCCGACGCCCGCAGCTGCTTGTTGTACAGCGGCTGCAACTGCTTCACCAGCCGGGCTTCCAGCAGCAGTGCGCCCAGTTCGCCCGCGGTTTCGATCCAGTCGACGCGCCGGGTTTCGCGCAGCATGCGCGCGGCCTGACCGCCCTTGTGCGAACCGGTGAAGTGGGCCAGCACGCGCGAACGCAGGCTGCGGCTCTTGCCGACATAGAGCGGCAGTTCGGCCGCGGCGGGCAGCAGATCGGTGCTGGCCGGCGGCTCACCGTAGAAAAGGTATACGCCGGGTGCGTCCGGAATGTCGTCCAGCGCGCCGGGGCTCAGCCCGGGCGGCGTGGCGGCAACGCGGCCGGCCTTGTCCATCGCCGCCTCGATCGCCGCCGGCAGAAAGTCGCGGACAGCGATGTCCAGAAAATCGCGCACCACCCGCGCGTCGCCGATGGCGCGGTGGCGCGCATCGCAGTGCAGGTCGAAGCGCGCCATCAGCGCGTCCAGCCCGTGCTTCGGAAACTGCGGATAGAGCGCACGCGACAGACGCACCGTGCACAGCACCCGTGGCGAGAAATCCAGCCCGACGCGGGCGAATTCGTTGCGCAGGAAGCCGTGGTCGAAACGCGCGTTGTGCGCGATGAACAGCCGGCCGTGCAGCAGCGCGGCCAGCTCTTCCGACAGATCGGCAAAACGCGGTGCGCCCGCCACCATGTCGTCGGTGATGCCGGTGAAGCGCTGGATGGACAGCGGAATGGGCACGCCCGGATTGACTAGGCTGGACCATTCCCGCCGCACGCCGCCGTCGATCAGCACCACGCCGACCTCGGTCACCCGGTCGGCGCGCGGGTCGCCACCGGTGGTTTCAAGGTCGACGATGGCCAGCGGCTGGTCGAACAGACTCATGCAGGAAACACCGCCGGGCGGCGGTTCAGTGCGTGTCGGACGGGTTCAGATCGGTCTGGTACGGGTAGGCCTTCTGTGCCACGCGCGCTTCGTTGAAGCGGCGCTGGGCTTCCAGATCCTGCGGCTTGTCCCACCACAGCGCGCGGCCACGGCGTTGCTCGTCGACCTGTTCCGGGTGCTTTTCGAGGTACTCGCGCATGAAGCGCGTGTGATCGGATTCGTAATCTGCCACGTGAAACTCCGTTGGAAGGATGGATCTGCTCAGTTCGTCTTGCGGGCCGGGTCCGCACTGTCACCGGCGCGGACGCGCGCGATGCGCACCACCTCGGGTACGCGGCGCAGGCCCTTCATGATGCGTGCGAGGTGGACGCGGTCGGTCACCTGCAGCGTGAAGTGGATCTGGGTATAGAGGCTGCCGTCCTCCTCCATGCCCACATTCTGGATGTTGGCGCCGCACTCGGCGATCTCGAAGGCGACCTTGGCCAGCACGCCGGGCTTGTTGGCCGCAATGACGCGGATGCCCACCTCGAACACGCGGCTGCTGTCGCGCTCCCACTCGACGTCCACCCACTGGTCACCGTCCTTGCGGTTGCGACGCAGCGTGGGGCAATCGTGCGCGTGGATCATCAGGCCGGAGCCCACCCGCAGCTGGCCGACGATGGGGTCGCCCGGTATCGGCTGACAGCAGCGCGCAATCTGTACCGCCATGCCTTCGGAACCGCGGATGAGCAGTGCGCTTTCCGGCGTGTCCAGCGGCGTGCCGCGCTGTTCGCTCGCGGTCTGCAGTTTGAGCAGGCTGCGCGCGACGAAGGTGGCCGAGCTCTTGCCCTGCCCGATGTCGGCCAGCGCTTCCTTGCGGCTTTTCACTTCCGCAGTCTCCAGCCACTGCGCCCACGAGGCGTCGCCGATCTCGTCCGGCGTCACGCCGAACTGGCGCAGCGCCTGGGTGAGCAGGCGCTCGCCGAGCTGGGCTGATTCCTCGACCTGCATGGTTTTCAGGAAATGGCGGATCTGCACACGCGCCTTGCCAGTCTTCACGTAGCCCAGCCAGGCCGGGTTCGGATTCGGATGGGTGGCGGTGATGATTTCCACCTGATCGCCGCTGTTCAGCTCGCTGCGCAACGGCATCAGTTCCTGGTTGATGCGGCAGGCGACGCAGCAGTGGCCGACGTCGGTATGCACCGCGTAGGCGAAATCGACTGCGGTCGCGCCGCGCGGCAGCGACATGATCTTGCCCTTGGGCGTGAACACGTAGACCTCGCCCGGGAACAGGTCGATCTTCACGTGTTCGAGGAATTCCGCCGAATCCGGCGCCGAGCTCTGCAGTTCGAGCAGCGACTGCAGCCAGCGGTGGGTGTTGGCCTGCAGGTCGTCCAGCGACTGTTCGCTGTCCTTGTACAGCCAGTGCGACGCGACACCGTTCTGCGCGATCTGGTGCATCTCGGAGGTGCGTATCTGCACTTCGACCGGCGTACCGAACGGACCGATCAGCGTGGTGTGCAGCGACTGGTAGCCATTCGCCTTCGGGATGGCGATGTAGTCCTTGAACTTGCCCGGCACCGGCTTGTACAGCGCGTGCAGCGCGCCCAGCGCGAGATAGCAGTGCGGCACGTCCGTCACCACGACGCGGAAACCGTAGATGTCCAGCACCTGGGAGAAGGTGAGGTGCTTGTCGCGCATCTTGCGGAAGATGGAGTACAGGCTCTTCTCGCGGCCGAACACATCGGCTTCGATGTCACGCTCAGGCAGGCGGGTGCGGATGGCTTCGGTAATCTTGCCCACCACCTCGCGCCGGTTGCCGCGCGCCGCCTTCATCGCCCGCTCCAGCACCCGGTAACGCATCGGATGCATGGCGTGGAAGGAGAGGTCCTGCAGTTCGCGGTACACCGCGTGCAGGCCCAGCCGGTTGGCGATCGGCGCGTGGATTTCCAGCGTTTCGCGGGCGATGCGGCGCTGCTTGTCAGGCCGCATCGAACCCAGCGTGCGCATGTTGTGGGTGCGGTCGGCCAGCTTGATCAGGATGACGCGCACGTCGCGCGCCATCGCCATCAGCATTTTGCGGAAATTTTCCGCCTGCGCGTCTTCCTTGGACTGGAACTCGATCTTGTCCAGCTTGGACACGCCATCGACCAGTTCCGCCACCACCTTGCCGAAGCGCTCGGCGATCTCGGCCTTGGTGATGGCGGTGTCTTCCATCACGTCGTGCAGCAGCGCGGCGCACAGCGCCTGCGAATCGAGATGCCAGCCCGACAGGATTTCCGCGACCGCGAGCGGGTGCGAAACATAGGGCTCGCCGCTCATCCGGAACTGGCCGGCGTGAGCGGTCGCCGACATCGCGTACGCATCGCGCACGCGCTGCACGTCCTCTTCGCGGAGGTAGCCGGAAATGCCGGCGATCAGGCGTTCGAGATCGGCCAGCGTCGGACAGGGCGCCGGCGGGGTGCCGGCATCGGCGTCGTTGTCAGCGGCCGGTCCGAGACCGGCCAGGGGCTGTGCAGGCGGGATGTGGGCGACCGGAGTGGGCATGATGAATTTATCCACCGGTCGGATGATCCACTCAGCGCTGACAGCCCGGCCTCATCAGGCCTGACCCCGGTTCAGGATTTCCACGCCGACCTTGCCGGCGGCGATCTCACGCAGCGCGACCACGGTCGGCTTGTCCTTGTCGCCATCGACCTGCGGCGTGCTGCCGGCGGACAGCTGGCGGGCGCGGTAGGTGGCGGCCAGCGTGAGCTGGAAACGGTTCGGAATGCGCTTCAGACAGTCTTCAACGGTAATGCGTGCCATATCAATTCACACCCAGGGATTGGAAAAATTCGGGATTCCGGGCCATCTGGCTCGAACGGAGCAGCCGCGCAGCGCGCGCAACCGCGACCATTTCGTCCAGCGCCTGGCTCAGTATGTTGTTGATTATAACGAAATCGAACTCCCGAAGATGACCGATCTCCTCGCGTGCGGCAGCCAGCCGGCGTTCTATGACCTCGGGCGCGTCGGAGCCGCGCCCGGTCAGGCGTTGCGCCAGCGCCTCGAACGAGGGCGGCAGCACGAACAGGCTCACCGCCTCCGGAAACTGCGCACGCACCTGCTGCGCGCCCTGCCAGTCGATTTCGAGCAGCACATCGTGGCCGGCGTTCAGCCGCTCGTCCAGCCAGCGGCGAGACGTGCCATAGAAATTGCCGTGCACATGCGCCCACTCCAGGAAGTCGCCGGCTTCGCGCATCGCCTCGAAACGCTCGACGCTGATGAAGTGGTAAGCCACGCCATCGACCTCGCCCGGACGCGGCGCGCGCGTGGTGTGCGAGATCGACAGCCCGATCTGCGGCTCGCGTTCGAGCAGACCCCGCACCAGGGTGGTCTTGCCTGCACCGGACGGTGCGCTGACGATGAAAAGGACGCCGCGAGAACTCATGACTGCTGGACCTGAAGGACTTTGCTGAATGCCGGCCCGCATGCCGCGGCCGGCGTGACACACAGGCGGCGCGCGCCGCCTCACTCGATGTTCTGCACCTGCTCGCGCATCTGTTCGATCAGGATCTTGAGCTCCATCGCCACCCCGCTCACATCGGCCGCGACCGATTTCGACGCCAGCGTATTGGCTTCGCGGTTCAGTTCCTGCATCAGGAAATCGAGCCGTTTACCAGCGCTGCCGCCCTTGGCGAGAATGCGCTCCACCTCATCCAGATGGGCGCTTAGCCGGTTCAGTTCCTCGGCAACGTCGATGCGCACCGCGAACAGGCCGACTTCGGTGCGGATGCGCTCGTCGTCGGCGCTGCCGATGGCTTCCTGCAGCTTCTGCACCAGTTTCGCCTGGTAGTCGCGCACCACTTCGGGCACCCGCGGCGTGACCTGGGCCACCAGTTCGCGCATGCGCACCACGCGCTCCATCAGGATGGCGGCCAGTCGCACGCCTTCGCGGCCACGCGAGGCGGTCAGATCGGCCAGCGCCTGGCGGATGGCACGGCCACCGGCCTCGCTCAGCGCGTCGGCCGGAATGGCGTCGTCGCCCAGCATGCCGGGCCAGCGCAGCACTTCGGCCACCGACAGCGGCGCCGCCTGCGGCAGCGCCTTACGCACCGCGTCACCAAGCGACACCAGCTGGGCCAGCAGCTGCGGGTTGAGCGCCAGTTCGCGCGCGGCTTCGCCGCCCGCCTGCAGACCGCCGCGGCAATCCACCTTGCCGCGGGCCAGCGCAGCGGTGATCTGTTCGCGCAGCAGCGGTTCGATCACCCGCAATTCGTCCGGCAGCCGGAAATGCAGGTCGAGGAAACGGGAATTGACCGTTCGCAGCTCAAGATTGAGCGTCGCCCCGCCGACACTGACTGCAACGGTCGCGAAACCGGTCATGCTGTGTATGCTGCCTGCCACCCGTATGTCCCCTGTCGATGAATCGTTCCGCCCGGAATGCTCCCCGGAACGCCTTGCCGGTGCCGGGAAGCGCGGGCAGGCCCGCTTTACAGCCCGTGGGCGAACGCCCAGAATCGCGCCGAAACAAGGATCATAGCGGCCCGCAGAATGCCCCCACAAGTCAATTGCGCCCTGCCGCCGGGCTTTGAACTCGATCATTACCGCATCCACAGCCAACTGAGCCTGGGCGGGTTTTCCATCGTCTATCTGGCGTACGACCGCGACAACACGCCGGTGGCGATCAAGGAATACCTGCCGAACGCGCTGGCGCTGCGGGAAGAGGGGCATATCAAGCCGAACATTCCCGAGGAATTCCTGCCGGCCTTCCGCTACGGCATGAAGTGCTTCTTCGAGGAAGGCCGCACGCTGGCCGGGCTGAACCATCCGAACGTGGTCCGCGTGCTGAACTTCTTCCGCGCCAACGAAACCGTCTACATGGTCATGCGCTACGAGCGCGGCCGCACGCTGCAGGACTACATCACGCGCCGGCGCGGCGAGATACGCGAAAGCTTCATCCGCTACGTGTTCACCCGCCTGCTCAACGGCCTGCGCGAAGTGCATGCGCACAAGCTGCTGCACCTGGACATCAAGCCGTCCAACATCTACCTGCGCAACAACGGCTCGCCGGTGCTGATCGATTTCGGCGCCGCACGCAATACGCTGATGGTCGATACGCCGATGCTGAAGCCGATGTACACGCCGGGCTTCGCCGCACCGGAGCACTACCGCAACCGCGACCTTCTCGGCCCCTGGAGCGACATCTACAGCATCGGTGCCAGCATGTATGCCTGCCTGTCCGGCGGACCGCCGCAGGCGGCCGATCAGCGCATGGAAAACGACACGGTCATCCTCGCTTCCGAGCGCTGGATAGGCCAGTACTCGCAACAGCTGCTCGAAACCATAGACCTGTGCATGCAGCTCAATCACCTGAAGCGGCCGCAGAGCGTGTTCGCGCTGCAGAAGGCGCTCGCCACCTGGGACCGCGAACATGAAGAGGCGCTGGTCGCCCAGGCCGCTGCCGCATCGCCGCGCAACGCCGATCACTGGCTCGACCGCGTACGCGCGCAGTTCAGCCGCTTCAGCACCTGGATGAGCAAATGAGATTCACCATCTTTCAGGACAGCCGGATCGGCAAGCGCAAGTCCAACCAGGACCGCATGGCCTACTCGTATTCGCGCGATGCGCTGCTGCTGGTGGTCGCCGACGGCATGGGCGGCCACTTCCAGGGCGAGGTGGCGGCGCAGATCGCGGTGCAGTACCTGGTCGAGTCCTTCCAGCGCGAAGCCAAGCCGCGGCTGAACGACCCCTTCCTGTTCCTGTCGCGCGGGCTGACCAACGCGCACTGCGCCATCCTCGACTACGCGGACGAACGCGATCTGGAGGACGGCCCGCGCACCACCTGTGTCGCCTGCGTGATCCAGGATTCGGTCGCCTACTGGGCGCACGCCGGTGATTCGCGGCTGTACGTGCTGCGCGCCGGCCACGTGATGACGCAGACGCGCGACCACTCGCGGGTGCAGCGCATGATCGATCGCGGCCTGCTGGACGAGGACGGCGCCGCCACCCACCCGCACCGCAACCGCATCTACAGCTGTCTCGGCGGCCCGATCGCCCCGCAGATCGAGTACTCGCGCAAGACCCCGCTGCTGGCCGGCGACACCATACTGCTGTGCAGCGACGGCGTGTGGGGTCCGCTGGGCAACGAAGCGCTGCTGAAGGCCTTCGACAATCCGGACGTGATGACCGCAGTGCCGCGGCTGATGGATCTGGCCGAGACCACCGGCGGCGAAACCGCCGACAACCTGACCACGGTGGCCCTGAACTGGCACGACAGCTACGCCGACGCCGACGAACCGCGCGGCGCGGTCACCACCAAGACACTGCCGCTCGACCGCCACACCACGGTGATCGAAAGCTTCGGCGACCGTGCCTCGCTGCGCGAAGAGTGGGACGAATCGGCAATCGAATCCGCGATCGCGGAAATCAATTCCGCAATCAACAAATACTCGAAGGGACCATGACGTGACACGACCCAGCGGCCGCCGGCCCGATCAGGCGCGCGACCTGCGCATCACCCGAAATTTCACCTGCCACGCCGAAGGTTCGGTGCTGATCGAGGTGGGCAACACCCGCGTGCTGTGCACCGCCAGCGTGGAAGAAAGCCTGCCGCCCTTCCTGCGCGGCAAGGGCCAGGGCTGGGTGACCGCCGAATACGGCATGCTGCCGCGTTCCACCCACACCCGCAGCGCACGCGAGGCGGCCAAGGGCAAGCAGAGCGGCCGCACCCAGGAAATCCAGCGCCTGATCGGCCGCAGCCTGCGCTCGGTCACCGATCTGGTCGCGCTGGGCGAACGCCAGATCACGCTGGACTGCGACGTGCTGCAGGCCGACGGCGGCACCCGCTGCGCATCGATCACCGGCGCCTGCGTCGCGCTGCACGACGCGCTGACCGGTCTGGTGAAGAAGGGCCTGCTGCCCGCCAACCCGCTGCGCGAACTCGTGGCCGCGGTGTCGGTCGGCATCCATGAAGGCCGTCCGGTGCTCGATCTCGACTACGATGAAGATTCGAACTGCGACACCGACATGAATGTGGTGATGACCGCGTCCGGCGGCCTGTGCGAAGTACAGGGCACGGCCGAAGGCGTGCCCTTCACCCGCAGCGAACTGAATGCGCTGATGGATCTGGCCGAAGGCGGCATCAACGGCCTGATCGCCGCCCAGCGCCGCGCCCTGGAGATCTGACCCCATGACGATCGAACGCCTGGTACTCGCGAGCAATAACGCCGGCAAGCTGCGCGAGCTGTCGGCCATGCTGGCGCCGCTGGGCATCGAGGTGGTGACCCAGGGCTCGCTCGGCGTCAGCGAAGCGGAAGAACCGCATCCCACCTTCGTAGAGAACGCGCTGGCCAAGGCGCGTCACGCGGCACGCGAAACCGGGCTGCCGGCACTGGCCGACGATTCCGGCCTGTGCGTGAGCGCGCTCGGCGGCAAGCCGGGTGTGCTGTCAGCGCGCTACGCCGGCGAACCGAAATCCGACCTCGCCAACAACGCCAAGCTGATCGCCGACCTGCACGGCGTGGACGACCGTCGCGCCCACTTCTACTCGGTCATCGTGCTGGTACGGTCGGCCGACGACCCGCAGCCGCTGATCGCCGACGGCGAATGGCATGGCGAAATCATCGCGCAGGCGCGCGGTGAAGGTGGCTTCGGTTATGACCCGCACTTCTTCGTACCGACGCTCGAACAGACCGCGGCCGAACTTGCGCCGGAACTGAAGAACACGCTGTCGCACCGCGCGGCGGCGATGCGCCACCTGCTCGACCGGCTCAAGACTCCGTCATGAGTCGCGTCATCCCGCTGAAGCCGGCGCGCGCCGCGCAGCCGGTGACGGCGGGCGCAGCATTGGCCGCCACCTCGGAGGCGCCGGCCTTCACCGTACCGCCGCCGCTGTCGCTGTACATCCACTTCCCCTGGTGCGTGCGCAAGTGTCCGTACTGCGACTTCAACTCGCACACGGTGCGCGACGGCATTCCCGAAGCCGCCTACATCGACGCGCTGATCGCCGATCTCGAATCATCGCTGCCCGACATCTGGGGCCGCCGGGTACAGACCATTTTCTTCGGCGGCGGCACGCCCAGCCTGATGACGCCGGAGGCGCTCGACCGCCTGCTCACCGCGGTGCGCGCACGGGTGAATCTGTCGCCGGAAGCGGAAATCACGCTGGAGGCGAATCCGGGCACGGTGGAAGCCGACCGCTTCCAGGGGTTCCGCGACGCCGGCGTGAACCGGCTGTCGATCGGCGTACAGAGCTTCGACGACCGCCAGCTTGCGGCGCTCGGCCGCATTCACGACACCCGCGAAGCGCGGCGCGCGATCGAACTCGCGCTGCGCACCTTCGAGAGGGTGAATATCGACCTGATGTACGCGCTGCCGCAGCAGACGCTGGCCGAAGCGCTGACCGACCTCGACACCGCGATCGCCACCGGCGTGAGCCATCTGTCCTGCTACCACCTGACGCTGGAGCCGAACACGCCCTTCGCCGCGCAGCCGCCCGAACTGCCGGACGACGACGTGTCGGCTGACATGCAGGAGGCGATCGAGGCGCGGCTGGCCGAAGCAGGCTTCGTGCATTACGAAACCTCGGCCTTCGCAAAGCCGGGCCAGCAGTGCCTGCACAACCTGAATTACTGGCAGTTCGGCGACTACCTCGGCATCGGCGCCGGTGCCCACGGCAAGCTGAGCTTCCACGACCGCATCCGCCGCGACATGCGGCACAAGCACCCGAACGCCTATCTGGAGGGCGCGGCGCGCGGCGACTTCGTGCAGGACACGCGCGCGGTCACTGCAGACGAATTGCCCTTCGAATTCATGATGAACGCCGCGCGGCTGAACGACGGCTTCCACATTGACCTGTTCGCCCGCCACACCGGCCTCACGCTGGACCGGCTGATGCCGCGCCTGCTCGAAGCGCGCGAAGCCGGACTGCTGGAACTGGACAGCGGGCGGGTGAAGCCGACGCTGCAGGGGCGCCGCTTCCTGAACGAGCTGCTGCAGCGCTTTCTGGACTGAGCTGCCTGCGGGCGGGCGCTCCGCCTGCCGCTGGCGACGCTTCAGCCCTTGCGCCGGAAGATCACGTCCCACACGCCGTGACCCAGCCGGAGGCCGCGTGCTTCGAACTTGGTGAGCGGGCGGTAGTCCGGACGCGGCGCGAAACCGTCGACCGTGTTTTCCAGCAGTGGCTCGGCGCTGAGCACGTCCAGCATCTGCTGGCCGTAATCCTCGATGTCGGTCGCGCAGTGCAGATAGCCGCCGGGCGCGAGCTTGGCGGCGAGCTGGGCGACCAGCGGCGCCTGGATCAGGCGGCGCTTCAGGTGGCGCTTCTTCGGCCACGGGTCGGGGAAATACACATGCACGCCGGCCAGCGAGCCATCGGAAATCATGTCGCGCAGCACCTCGACCGCGTCGTGCTGGATGACGCGGATGTTGGCGAGCTGCTGTTCGGCGATCAGCTTGAACATGTTGCCGACACCCGGCCCATGCACCTCGATGCCGATGAAGTCGGTGTCCGGCCGCGCGGCGGCGATTTCGGCGGTGGTGAAACCCATGCCGAAGCCGATTTCCAGCACCACCGGTGCGCTGCGACCAAAGGTGACAGCGTAGTCGATGGCCTGCGGCGCATATTCGATGCCCCAGCGCGGCATGCCTTCTTCGATATTGCGGATCTGACCCGGCGACATGCGGCCCTGGCGCAGCACATAGCTGCGAATGTGGCGCTGCGGGCGCGTGTCGTCTGCGCCTTCGGCACTGTCCGGCGTGTCGTGTTCGTTCATGCGAAAAATCCTGCTGCGCGACGCACAAGGCGTCGCGCAAAGTGAGTTCAGCCGGTGATCAGGCCGGTGGTGGGCGAACTGGGCGCGCCGCTGTAGAGCTTGCGCGGCATGCGGCCGGCGAGGAAGGCTTCGCGGCCGGCCTCGACGCCCTTCTTCATCGCGCTGGCCATCAGCACCGGGTTCTGCGCCTTGGCGATGGCGGTATTCATCAGCACGCCGTCGCAGCCCAGTTCCATCGCGATCGCCGCGTCCGACGCGGTGCCGACGCCGGCATCGACGATGACCGGCACCTTGGCGTTGTCGATGATGAGCCGCAGATTCCACGGGTTCAGGATGCCCATGCCGGAGCCGATCAGGCTGGCCAGCGGCATCACCGCGACACAGCCAACCTCTTCCAGCCGCTTCGCCATGATGGGGTCGTCCGAGCAATAGACCATCACGTCGAAGCCGTCGCGCACCAGGGTTTCGGCCGCGGCCAGCGTCTGCGTCATGTCCGGGAACAGCGTGTCGGCGTCGCCCAGCACTTCCAGCTTCACCAGGTTGTGGCCGTCGAGCAGTTCGCGCGCCAGCCGCAGCGTGCGCACCGCGTCGTCCGCGGTGTAGCAGCCGGCGGTGTTGGGCAGCAGCGTGTAGCGGTCCGGCGGCAGCACGTCGAGCAGGCTGGGCTGGCCCGGCTCCTGGCCGATATTGGTGCGGCGGATGGCGACGGTGATGATTTCGGCACCGGAGGCGTCGACCGCTTCGCGCGTTTCGTCGAAGTCGCGGTACTTGCCGGTGCCAACCAGCAGGCGCGACGAGAACTCGCGCGCGCCGATCTTCAGGATGTCATTGCTCATGGGAATGGTCCGGTTTCAGCCGCCGCCGACGGCGACGACGATTTCGATGCGGTCGCCCTCGACCAGCACGGCGTGAGGATGCGTGGCACGCGGCACGATTTCGCCATTGCGTTCGACCGCCAGCCGCTTGCCGGCCAGATCGAGGGACTGCAGCAGCGCACCGACCGTGATGCCGGCGTCCAGCGCGCGCGGCTCGCCATTCACCGTGACGGTGATGGATGCATTCGGGGGAGTCATGGGGCGAAAGTCTACAGCGAAGCGCCCACCCTGTCAGACCGCAGACCGGAAGAAAAATGGGCCGCCCCGAAGGGCGGCCCGAAATCGCACGAGAGGAATGTGCGCGATCAGAAGCTGTAACGGATGCCGGCGAACACCTGCCGTTCGCGGCCGGCGAACTTGCCATCGACCCGGCTGACCAGATATTCGCGGTCGGTCAGGTTGTAGGCACTCAGGAAGTAGCTGGTTTTCGAGCCGGCCGGCCGGAAGTTCATCGAAGCGTTGAACAGCGTGTAGGACGGGATGGTGCCCTCCTCGCCGGACAGGTTTTCCACGCGGGTGTTTTCGCCGTCAGAGAACTGGCTGCTTACGTGATCAGCGCCGATGCGTGCATCGAAGCCAACCGGATGCTGGTAGCCCAGCGCCACCGACAGCAGGTGCTTCGGCGCATAGGGCAGGCGGTTGCCGGCCACGATGTTCTCCGCCGGATCATCCTTCTTGAATTTCGCAGTGAACAGGTTGGTGTAGGACGCCGTCACATAGACATTGTGCGCGGTCTTCAGGATCGGTCCGAAGTCGACCCGGCCCGCCAGTTCGACGCCGGCCTGCTTCGATTCGCCGCCATTGAAGAAGCGGCCGTTGTCCTGGATCACGATGTCGTCGAAGTCGGTCTGGAACAGCGTGGCTTCGAAACCGACACCGGTGAAGTAGCGCGAACGCACGCCCAGTTCCCAGTTTGTGCTTTCTTCCGGCCGGGTGCGGTTCACGATGGCGCAATCCTGCGCGCTGCCACCATTGCAATTGGGCACGTTCAGGTCGCGGTCCGGGCGAGGGGGCGCGAAGCCCTTATGCACGCCGGCGAACACCGTCGTGTTCGCGATTCCGTTCCACGCGGCGCCGAAGCCGGGCAGCAGCTTGGACGTATTGTTCGTCAGCCGTGCCTCCGGATTGTTCTGCGACTCGCCCTCGGCCTGCAGCACATGGGTGCGGATGCGCATGTCCTCATAGCGCAGTCCCGGCGTGAACGACCAGTCGCCGATGTGGAAAGTGTTCTGGGCGTAGTACGACTTCGCTTCGACCTGGATGTCGATGTGTTCGCGGAAGGAGCCGAACTGACGCGCCCACCCCAGACTTTGGGCGCGCGGGTCGCCGTCCCGGTACTGTCTGCGTTCGATGTCTTCCTCATGATAGCGGAAGCCCACCACGGCATCGCTGGGCACGCCGAACAGGTCATGCCTGAAGTCGAGCCGCGGTTCGATGCCCCAGTAGGTGTAGTCACGCGGACGCCAGCGGCCGCCGCAGGTGCGCGAATTGGCTTCGGTGGCGACGACGCCCGAGCAGCGGTCCATTTCCGACCGGCCACCCAGCGAGCCCGGTTCGTTGATCTGCCGGAAGGACGCACGCTGCGCATCGACGTAGTAAGCCTGGGTCGCCAGCTTCACGTCGTCATTGATCTGGAAGATGTGCTGCAGCTGCACGCTCTTGCGCTCGTGCTCGAAACGGTCCTGACGCGCGGTCGGCGCCTGCAGCGGGTCTTCCGCATATTCCACCGCGCCGAGGCCGGTTTCGGTGATGTGCGAATCCTCTTCGTAGTAACCCACCTTGCCGAGCAGAGTGTGCTGCGGGTTGATATTCAGCTGACCTTTCAGGGTGGCTTCGCGCACGTCAAAATCGTGACCGCGACGCACGCCGTCTCCGCTCTTCTGCAGCAGGTCCAGCATGACGCCGCCACGCTCGCCGCCGGCGCCGACATTGGCGTGCCAGCCGCGGAAATCATTGTTGCCGACGGTGGCGCTGACGCTGCCTTCGACGCCGTTCTTCGGTACCGGCCGGGTAACGAAATTGATCATGCCGCCCACGGTCTGCGGGCCGTAAAGCACCTGGCCGGACCCTTTCACCACCTCGATGCGCTGCACGCGGTCCAGCGGCGTCGAATAATGGGCGGACGGATCGCCATAGGGCGCGAGGAACAGCGGCATGCCGTCCTCCAGCAGCAGGGTGCGCGAAGTACGACGCGGGTCCAGACCGCGGATGCCGATGTTCAGGCCGAGGCCGAAGGTGTCTTCGTCCACCGTGTGCACGCCGGGCACGCTGCGCAGCGCCTCCTTGACGGTGAAGGGGCGCTGGGCTTCCAGCGCCTTCTCGTCGATGACCGCCGTCGAGCCCGGGACATGTTCCATGCGCGAAGGCAGGATGCTGCTGGTGATGTCGACCGCATCGAGCACCACTCTGGGCGAGGTTTCGGGCGTCTGCGCACGGACTGCGGACGGCAGCACGGAGCCGGCCGCCAGAGCGGCGGCCAGCAGGGTCAATCTGGACATGGGGCGATCTCCTCGGATGGACATTTTTTATTTGTGTGCTAATTGTTAGCGCGGCGCTGAATATAGTGAGCGCCTGCAACCGATCACAGGGAAAAACTCCCGTGCCTCTTCGCCGCCCCCACCGGAGACCTTCGATGAATCCTCGCCCCCTCATGCCACAAGCATCCGCACGGCTGCTCACGACACCCGCGCCCCGGCGCCGGACTCGGTTCTCCCGACATTTGCTCGGGCTGTGCGCAGTGCTGTTCGCACTGCCCGCCGCCCGGGCCGCCGGCGACCTCACCCGGCAGGAGCCGGTCGCCGTTACGCTGCAAATCGGTTGCGACGCCACGCCGCCGCGCTTCTCGCCCGACACGCTGACGCTGGAAAGTGGAAAGCTGTACGCGCTGCGCCTGCACAACAGCGGCAGCAAGCCGTGCTACTTCGGCTCGCAGTCGCTGGCCGACGCGGTCTATACCCGCAAGGTAGTGGCACTCGACGCGACCGGGCGTACCGTGGCCGAGGTGTATGGACCGATACGCCGCATCGAGATCGCGGCCGGCCATGCGGTCGAATGGTGGATCCTGCCGGTACGCACCGGTCGCTTCGAAGATGTCATGTCGACCCGTGCGCTGACTGAAGCCGGCATGAAGGCGGTGATCGAGGTGAAGTGAACGGCGGGCACGGACGGGCTGCAGCACGCCTTGCGCGGTCGCGGTGCACGCGTACAATCCGCGCTGCGCGGGTGTAGTTCAATGGTAGAACGGCAGCTTCCCAAGCTGCATACGTGGGTTCGATTCCCATCACCCGCTCCAGTCCGCACCGCCTGAAATCTCCCGCCAGTCCCGCTTCCGATCGTCCTACAGCCTTCGTGGCGCCGCCTCGATAGACTGGGCTCGGGTCATCTGACCCGCATCGCTCCGCAGTACTCCCCGCCTCACCCTCGTGCCCGCCGCCGGTCCGACACGGCCCGCCGGCACGCGCACCCCACGATCAGGGAGACCTCCATGCACTGGCCACGATGGCGGCGCCTGCCGCTCCGACTTTCTTTTTCGATTGCCGCCCTGTGCGCGGCAGGCAGCGCCGGCGCCGACGAAATACGGCTGGCCAACGGCGACCGCATCACGGGTCGCATCGTCAGCAAGGCCGGCAACGATCTGGTGATCGACACCGACTACGCCGGCCGGCTGACGCTGCGCTGGGACCAGGTCGCCGCGCTGCGCACCGACGACGCGCTCACCGTCATGACGCGCAACGGCGAACTCAGCCAGGACGCCCGGCTGGACAGCCGCAACGATGACTCGATGGACGTCGACAGCGCCACCGGCAGCCGCAATGTGCGACCGGAGGACATTGCCTTCATCAACCCCACGCCCGAACAGTCAGGCCAGGGCGCCACCTATCGCGGCCACGCCAATGTGTCGGCCGCGCTGGTGCGCGGCAACAGCGAGAACGAGCGGGTCTATGGCGACGCCGCCTTCAACGCACGGGCGCGCGATTACGCCTGGGGTCTGGGTCTGAAGGTGGACCGGCGGGAAGAGCGCGGCATACGCACCGCGCAGCAGTGGCTGGTCGATGGCAACTACGACCGCTTCATCGACGATCGTCACTTCCTGTACGCACGCTCATCGCTGGAACAGGACCGCTTCAAGGACATCCGGCTGCGCAGCACGGCCGGTGCCGGCTACGGCTGGCAGTTGTACGACGACGACCGCACCCGGCTGTCGCTGCGTACCGGTCTGGATTACGTGACGCTGGATCGCCGGGTCGGCATGGACGAAGACTATCCGGCACTGGGCTGGGGCGTGCGCGCCAGCCGCAAGGTGTTCGCACGCGGCGCCGAACTGTTCCACGACCAGGACGGCTTTCTCAGCCTGTCCGATCCGGACTTCCTGACCATACGGACGCGCTCCGGCGTGCGGCTGCCGATCGCCGGCGGCATGACCGCGTCGGCGCAGATCAATGCCGACTGGGAGCGCACGCCGGCGCCCGGTCGCAAGTCGACCGACACCACGCTGCAGCTCGGGCTGGGTTACGCCTGGTAGGCCTTCAGGGCTGCCGGATGCCGCGGTAGCCGCCGCCGAAATACAGCAGCGGCTCACCGGCGCCGCGCTCGAAGCGCTCGACCCGGCCGACGAAAATGAGATGGTCGCCGCCCGGATACTGCAGGTCGTTGCGGCATTCGAAGCGGGCCAGGCAGCCGTCGATCAGCGGAGCACCGCCCAGACCGTCGGCGCACTGCAGGCCGGCAAAGCGCTGTTCCCGGCTGCCGGCGAACTGGCGCGACAGCGCCTGCTGACCTTCGCCCAGCACGTGAATCGCATAGTGCGAACACGCGCGGAAAGACGCCTCGCTCGGCGAACCCAGCGACAGGCTCCACAGCACCAGCGGCGGATCCAGCGACACCGAATTGAAGGAATTGACGGTCAGCCCGACCGCCTCGCCGTCCGGTGTACGCGCGGTGACCACGGTGATACCGGTCGCGAACAGGCCCAGCGCATCGCGAAAGGCGCGGCTGTCGTGCGCGGGATTGCTCATCGTGCCGCTCCATGCGAACGAACGGAGACGGGCACCGCGGACAGGGGGCGCAGGACACGGGCGGAGGGAAGCTTCATCGGACAGGCGGTTTGAGCGTAAGCCCGGATTATCGCCGCTTTTGCGCCACGCCCTACAATCGCGCCCCATGAATACTCACTCAGAGGTAGCCGCCAGCGACGATTTCGCCGCCACGCTGGTGCGCTGGCAGCGGCAGCACGGCCGGCACGACCTGCCCTGGCAGACCGGCGAAGCCTACGGCGTGTGGGTGTCGGAAATCATGCTGCAGCAGACCCAGGTGCAGACCGTGATCGGCTACTACGCCCGCTTCATGCAGCGCTTCCCGACGCTGGCCGCACTCGCCGCGGCCGACGAGGCAGCCGTGATGGAAAACTGGAGCGGCCTGGGCTATTACGCCCGCGCCCGCAATCTGCACCGCGCCGCGCGCGAGGTGATGACGCGCTTCGGCGGCGATTTCCCGCGCACGGTGGACGACATCGAAAGCCTGCCGGGCATCGGCCGCTCCACCGCCTCGGCCATCGCCTCCTTCTGCTTCGGCGCCCAGGCACCCATTCTCGACGGCAACGTGAAGCGGGTGTTCGCACGCGTGTTCGGCATCGACGGCTTTCCCGGCACCCGCGCAATCGAGCAGCGCATGTGGGCGCTGGCGCACGAGCTGATGCCGGCACGGGACGGTGGCCCCTACACCCAGGCGCTGATGGACCTCGGCGCCACCGTCTGCACCCGCAACCGGCCGCGCTGCGACGCCTGTCCGGTCGCCGACCGCTGCGTCGCCCAAGCACAGGGGCGGCAGCGCGAACTGCCGGCGCCGCGTCCGGCCCGGGTACGGCCACTGCGGCTGGTGCACGCACTGCTGCTGCGCACACCGGACGCGGTGCTGCTGGAGCGCCGCCCCGGACAGGGCATCTGGGGCGGCCTGCTCAGCCTGCCCGAACTGGCCGCCCAGACCGAAACCGAAGCACAGGCCGAAGCGCAGCGCTGGCTGGCTGTGCGCGGCCTCGCGGCGGACGAGGTGCAGACGCTGCCCGCGGTCAGCCATGGCTTCACCCACTTCGAACTGCGGCTGGTGCCGCTGCTCGCCCGCCTGCCTGGAGCGACGCAATTCGCCGCCGACAGCACGCTGCACTGGCAGCCGCTCGCCACACTGGCCACGGCTGCGCTGCCGGCACCGGTGCGCCGCCTGCTCGACGCCCAGACCCGGACCGGCCATGTCTGAGCCACACGCCTGCCGCGAAGGCTGTGCCGCCTGCTGCATCGCGCCGTCGATCAGCAGCCCGATACCGGGCATGCCGGACGGCAAGCCGGCGGGCGTGCCCTGCGTACAGCTGGACGCCGAGCTGCGCTGCCGCATTTTCGGCCAGCCGGAACGCCCGGCCTGCTGCAGCGGTCTGCAACCGTCGACCGACATGTGCGGCGACCGCCGCGAACACGCGCTGGTGTGGCTCGCGCGGCTGGAGCGCGACACGGCGCCCTGAGCCACCGTCGCGGCAACTACCCCCTTCGAGTGATTGCGGCCGTACGCTGCGCCATCGACACTGGCGCGGATCCTTACGTATCCCGATGGCAGACACCATGACGCACGCTGCAGACACCCGCGACGCGGCCGCCTCCGGCCCTACGCTCTACCCGCGCACGCCGCTGCGCCCGACCCCCGACGTGATGGCGCGCTGGATCACCCATCCGGCGCCCGAAGGCTGGGCCGAACCGGTGCTGATGGAATGGGCACTGACCGGCGAATACTGGCTGGACGAGCACGCTCACACCGAATACGCCTACGTGCTCGAAGGCTGCCTGCACGTCGAGGTCGATGGCGTGACCGTTGTAGCCCAGGCCGGCGATACCGTGTGCGTGCCGGCCGGTTGCGTCGGCCGCTACTACGCGCCGGAGCACGCCCGCATGCTGGGCGTGTACGGCCCGAATCCCGAAGGCCGGCGCGCCCGCCTGCTCGGCTTCGGCAAGCTGGAAGAAGAAGGCAGCCGCTGACCGGCGCCCGGCAAAGCCGAGAATGCGGGCCAATGTCCGCGCTAATCGGTGACTTTGTGCACGGCCGCTGGTCTACTGTGAGTGGGTCAGCTTTCCGTATGCCTGCCATGCACCTGTTCCGCGCCCTCGCCATACAGTTCGTGTCCTGGATCGTCGCGCTGTTCGCGCTGCGCTACACGGTGTCGCCGCCGGCTGGCATGGCAGCGGTGGTCATCATGCAGGCCGGCGTCGCCGCTGCGCTCGCGCTGGCCCTGCGCGCGCCGCGCTGGTGGGTGGCGATACACCTGCTGTTCTCACCGCTGGTGGTGGCCGCCCGCACGCTGGACATCGCCCCGACCTGGTATCTGTTCGCCTTCCTCGCGCTGTCGGCGGTGTTCTGGTCCACCTTCCGCAGCCGGGTGCCGCTGTTCCTGACCAATCAAGCCACCGCCCGCGCGCTGCTGCAGGCGCTGCCGAAGAACCGTGCGCTCCATCTGGTCGATCTCGGCTGCGGCACCGGCGAACTGCTGCGCCGGCTCGCCATGTCGCGGCCCGACTGCCGCTTCACCGGCGTCGAGAACGCGCCGCTGCCCTGGCTGATCGCCCGTCTGCGCAACCGCAACCTGCCCAATGTGACGGTGCGGCGTGACGATCTGTGGTCGCTCGAACTGGGCGACTACGACGTGATCTACGCCTTCCTGTCGCCGGTGCCCATGCCCCAGCTCGGCCGCAAGGCTTCGGTGGAAATGAAGCCGGACGCGATGCTGATTGCAAACAGCTTCGAAATCCCCGGCGTGAAGGCGGACCGCGTCATCGACAGCGACCCGGCAGCGCGTGCGCTATATGTGTACACATTTGCCGGACGGCGCGGCAAAAACGGCCGCACGGTCCGGGAAATGGCACCGGTTTCCGCAGCAGTTCCCGCCGATGCCCCGCATTTGATCGCGGAATAATGGCTGCTCGAACCCGGTAGGTGGAGAACACGAAATGGCTGAAATCATCTGCGTGATCGGCAACAAGGGCGGCACCGGCAAGACCACGCTGTCGCACATGCTGTGTCAGGGTCTGGGCCTGCTGAACCAGCGCTCGGTGTGCGTGCTGACCGACCTCGGGCGCGAGCCGCTGGACCCGGAAGGCCGCCGCTACCTGACCGCCGATGCCCGTTCGCGCGATGCACTGGCCAAGGTGGTGGAAAAGATCCGCGGCCTGAACAAATGGATGGGCGTGATCGACGGCGGTGCCAACCGCGGCGAGATGGACCGCCATCTGTACAGCCTCGCCCATCTGGTGCTGCTGCCCTTCCGCGACTCGCACGAAGACATCCGCACCGTGCAGCAGGATCTGGAAACCTTCCCGCGCGCGCTGGCCATCCCGACCCAGTGGCCGACCAATCCGTGGGCGCGCGAAGCGGCGGACAAGCTGGTCGAAAGCCAGCTCGGCCAGTACCGCAACCGCATTCTGGAGCCGGTGTTCGCGATCTCCTCGTCCAAGCTGCTGCTGCAGAAGCGCATTCCGGACAGCCTGCCCTCCCCACTGGCCAACGCCTGCCGTCGGGTTGCATCGCCGGTGCTGGACATCCTGCGCATCGACCACGAAGACGTGGACATCGACGCCGAAGAGACGATGGAACACGAGGTGCCGGCCCACGCCCGCCCGCAGGCGGACAGCGAACAGGTGATCGGCACCACCCACTGAGCGACACCGGCGGCGCGGCCAGCGCCGTGTCCGCCCGCGCTCAGCTTTCCTTGCGGAAGCCGCTCTGCGCCAGCGCGATCAGCGCCTGTGCGCGCGAGGTCACCTTCATCGCGCGGAAAATGCGGGTCAGATGCACCTTGACCGTTCCTTCGGCCAGGCCCAGCGATTCCGCGATTTCCCGATTGGTGCGCCCTTCGGCCAGCATCTGCAGCACCCGGGTCTGGGCCTGGGTGAGGCCGAATCCGTCGGCGCCCGCGGGGCGTATGGGTGGCGTAGCGCGCCCGGCCCGAGCTGCCGGCACACGGCGGTCAGGCGGCGTGTACAGACCGCCATCGAGCACGGTACGCACCGCCAGCACCAGCTGGTCACCGGAATCCCCCTTGGACACGAAGCCGGAAGCACCCTGACGCATCGCGCGTGCCACGGTGGGCTTGTCCGACAGCGCGGACACCACGATGACCGGCAGCGACGGGTCGCGCTCGCGCAGCGTGGCCAGCAGTGACAGGCCGTTCATGCCCGGCAGCATGATGTCGGTGAGCACCAGATCGATGTCGGCACCGCCGTCGAGCAGCGTCAGCGCATGCGCCGCATCGGGCGCCTCGATCACGCACCAGTCGGCACCCAGCCGCGACAGCGTCTGCGCCATGCCCTCGCGCACCAGCGCGTGATCCTCGACGATGAGCACACAACCCAAGAAACAGTCTCCGCTCGGACAGCATGAAAGGTGCGCCCGCAATGCATACGGACGCCTGCGGGCCGAGTGTACTGGCTGAATGCGCACTTTGCCGGTGCATTTCATCCAAGCGGACTAAGACGAAAGTAATAATCCGGATTCCGGCACAATCCGGGTTTCCGCCATCATTGCGGTCTTTCCCGGTGCCTCATGCACCCGGCAGACCGATCCGGACCCCCATGAAAATACTGATCGTCGACGATCATCCGCTGATACGCGAAGCGCTGCGCCACGTGCTGCCCGGGCTGGCGGCCGACATCCAGCTGCTGGATGCGGCCGACTGCGAGACCGGCCTGAAGCTGGCGGACGTGCATCCCGATCTCGACCTGGCGCTGCTCGATCTCACGCTGCCCGGCTGCCGCGGCATGAGCGCGCTGCAGACCTTCCGCGGTGCACATCCGGCGCTGCCGATTGTCGTGCTGTCCGGATTCGACGATTCCGAAACCGTGCTGGCCGCGCTCGACCAGGGCGCCATGGGCTTCATTCCGAAATCCAGCACCAACGAGGTCCTGCTCGGTGCGCTGCGGCTGGTGCTGTCCGGTGGCGTCTATGTGCCGCGCCAGGCCATCGTCGGCGAACTCGGTCTCGGCGCGCCTGCACAGCGGGCGGACGACGCGCCGCGCCGGCCGCAGACCGCCTCCGACATCGGTCTGACCGAACGCCAGGCCGAAGTGCTGACGCTGATGGTGCAGGGCAAGCCGAACAAGGAAATCTGCCGCGAGCTGAATCTGGCCGAAGGCACGGTGAAGGTGCACATCACCGCCATCCTGAAGGCGCTGGGCGCCTCCAACCGCACGCAGGCGGTGCTGGCGGCCAGCCGCATCGGCCTGAAGCTGGGCAGCCCGGGCGGTCATTCATGAGCGCCCTCCCGCCGCCGGTCGTGCTGGCCGAAGACACGACGATCGAATCGCTGACGCGCGAGCGCGGCGACGCCGCAGCACGGCTGGCGCCGGCAGAGCAGGCGGAACTCGACCGCGAGGTGGTGGCCACCCAGATCCAGATGCTGTACGCGAATCTGGGCACCGCCTTCGGCGGCCAGATCCTGGGCACGCTGCTGGTGGCGTGGACCGTGTATGACGCGGCGCCGCTGTGGACGGTCGCGCTGTGGTTCGTCGCGTCGATCGCCAACCAGCTGTCGCGCCTGACGCTGCTGCGCAGCTACCGCCGTACCGCGCCGGATGCCGCCAGCGCGCCGCGCTGGGGCAGCTACTGGCTGGCCGGCGCCGCCATTTCCGGCGTGCTGTGGAGTTCGACACTGTGGCTTTTCTTCACCCCGGAAGCTCCGGAACAGCAGATCGTGCTGATTTCGCTGCTGGTATCGGTGTGCGGCGTGGCCGCCGCGCTCACCTCGATGCATCTGCCCAGCTACTACACCTTCCTCGGCACCACGCTGCTGCCGGTGATCGCGCGCTACATCTGGGAAGGCAGCCGGCACGATCTGCTGGTGGCCTTCATCCTGTCGGTGCTGATGATCGCGCTGTGGCGGGTGGGCAGGAACTTCAACGCGCTGATCGAACGCGCACTGCGCAGCCGTTATGCCAACGAAGTGCTCAGCCGGCGGCTGGAAACACAGAACGTTGAGCTGTCGGAAGCGCGCGACCGCGCCGATCAGGCCAGCCGCGCCAAGAGCCAGTTCTTCGCCGCGGCCAGCCATGACCTGCGTCAGCCGCTGCACGCAATGGGGCTGTTCGCCGCCGCGCTGTCGGCCAAGGCGCACGAGCCGGAAGTGGCCAATCTGGTCACCAGCATCAGCAGTTCGGTCGAGGCACTGGAAGGGCTGTTCAACGAACTGCTCGATATTTCCAAGATCGACGCCGGCAAGGTGAAGCCGGAAGTGACCGACGTATCGGTCAGCGCACTGTTCGACCGGCTGCGCATGGATTTCGAGCCTGAAGCCTTCGAACGCGGCCTGAGCTTCCGCATCCGCTCGCGCGCGGCCTGGGTGCGCAGCGACCCGGTGCTGCTGGAGCGCATCCTGCGCAACCTGATTTCGAACGCCATGCGCTACACGCCCGCCGGCGGCGTGCTGGTGAGCACCCGCATGCACGGCGGGCGGCTGCGCTTCGAGGTGTGGGATACCGGCATGGGCATTGCACAGGAAGACCGGAACCGCATCTTCGAGGAATTCGTGCAGCTGGCGAATGCCGAACGTGACCGCCGCAAGGGCCTGGGGCTGGGGCTGTCCATCGTGCAGAGACTGTCCGGCCTGCTCGCGCACCCGGTCAATATGGCCTCGCGCCCCGGCCGTGGCACCGTGTTCCGCATCGACGTGCCGATGGGCCGCGCACCGGTAGTGCGCGCCACCGCAACCCGCAGCGAACGCGCACAGGCCGATCTGGGCGACCGCTGCATCCTGGTGATCGACGACGAAGCCAGCATCGTGGACGGCATGGCCGCACTGCTCGGCAGCTGGGGCGCCCACCCGCTGATCGCCGGCGGCATGGCGCAGGCAATGCAGGCGGTCGAGGAACATGGCGCACCGCCCGATCTCATCATCGCCGACTATCAACTGCGCGACGGCGAAGTCGGCCCGGAAGTGGTGGCCGCGGTGCGGCGCCATTTCGACCGCGACATCCCGGCCATCCTGGTCACCGGCAGCGCCACGCCGGAGAGGCTGGAAGAGGCCAAGGACCTCGGCCATCACCTGCTGCTGAAGCCGGTCATGCCGGCCAAGCTGCGCACGCTGATCCAGTTCAAGCTGAAGGAGCAGGCGGCCTGAACAGCAGCGCGGCCACAGCGCGCCCGGCCACCGCTGGGCGAGCGCCATTACCACTGCGGTTCTAAGCCGAACGGACGATTGCTGGTGCCCGGGGCGGCGACAAGAATGAAGGCGTTGTGCACGTTGTGTCTCCCTTCACGCGGCCCTAGAGGCCGCGTTTTCTTTGTGCCCCGCGCGGCTCGGCGGCATCCTCCAGCGCCACGCTTTTCCCGCATGGGTGGCCACAGCCATCAGCCGGCGCGCTATGCTTGGTCTGTACAGTCCATAAAAGGTGATGTCATGGCCGGCGAATCATCGCAGTACGATCCGATGGAATTCCTGCGTTCGGTCTGGGGCCAGATGCCGTTTCCGGTGCCCGGCTTCGTGACGCCGACGCTGGACGTCGGCGAGCTGGACAAGCGCATCGCTGATCTCAAGGCAGTAGAGGGCTGGCTGCGCATGAATATGGGCATGCTCCAGACCAGCATCCAGGGCCTCGAAGTGCAGCGGGCGACGCTGGCCACCATGCAGGCGATGGCGGCGGGTGCGGCAGGTCACCCGTCGCCGGCCTCTGCCGGTCACGACGCCGCCAATCCGATGAACGCATTCGGCAATGCGGCCATGTGGCCGTGGACGCTGATGCAGAACGCCGCCGGCCACCCGCAGGGCAGCTCCGCAAGCAGCGGAGACACCCCGCCTCCTGGCGGGAGCTGAGCCGGATCATGGGGCGGTTCGCGGCAAGCACGGCCTTCCACGAAGACTGGCCGGTCGCGATGGACAGGGCGCTGGCCGCGCTCGACATGCCGGCGGACGCCAATCTCGGTTTTGTCTACCTGACCGATCATTACGGTGCCGATGTGCAGGATCTGGTGGAGCGGCTGGGCCGCCTCACCGGCATCCGCAACTGGGTCGGCACCAGTTCGGTCGGCGTGATCGGCCGCGCGATCGCCAGTCAGGAACAGCCGGGCCTGTCGCTGATGGTGGGCCGGCTGCCGGAAGGCAGCTTCCGCGTGTTTTCCGGCCGGGAACGCCTGCCCGGTGCGGACGCCGAAGACACCGATCCGCCCTATTTCGCGGTGGTGCACGCCGACCCGGCCACGCCGGACATGCCCGACCTGGTGGCTGACATGGCGACCAAGGTGTCCAGCGGCTTCGTCACCGGCGGACTGGCGATCGCGCGCGGTCAGGCGCCGATGATCGCCAACGGCGCGCTGCACGGCGGCATCAGCGGCGTCGCCTTCACCGAGCAGGTGGCCATTGCCACCCGGCTCACCCAGGGCTGCTGCGCGGTCGGCGAAGTGCGCACCATCACCGCCTGCGAACACAACATCATTTCCGAAATCGACGGCCGGCCGGCGCTGGACGCCTTTCTCGACGCGGCCGGCACCTCGCTCGGCCAGGACCTCAGACGCGCCGCGCGCTACATCCTGCCCGGTCTGGGCGTGCCCGGCCGCGATGACGCCGAATTCCGGGTGCGCAATCTGATCGGGCTGGATCCGGACAACGGCCTGCTCGCGATCAACGACGCGGTGGAGCCCGGACAGCGGCTGCGCTTCTTCCGGCGCGACGCCGACTGCGCCCGCGCCGACATGCGCCGCATGCTGGCCGAGCTGCGCGATTCGCTGGAACAGACACCGAGCGGCGCACTCTATGTGGCCTGTGCCGCACGTGGCGCCCACATGTTCGGCGACGACAACGCCGAAGCGGCCATGCTGGAAGAAGCCTTCCCCGGCCTGCCGGTGGCCGGCTTCTTCGCCGGCGGCGAAATTTCGCACGACCAGCTGTACGGCTACACCGGCGTGCTCACCCTCTTCCTCTGACCCCGGCCACCCGAAGTCCGATGCCCGCCCGCCGCCCCTCGCCGCACACGCTGCCCGAAGTGGCCGGTGGCGGGCTGCTCGACCGACGGCTCTTCCTGCGCCGGGGTCTGCTGCTGGCCACGGCCACGGCGGCTGCGGCCACCGCCCGGGCAACGCCGGACGGAGACCCGCCCTGGCTGCACGAACCGGGCGCGCCCTTCACGCCCTATGGCCAGCCCTCTCCGCACGAGCGCCTGACCGCGCGACGCATCGGCGCCAACAGTGCGGTGCCCGGCAACGGCGTGTCCTTCACGCCGCTGGAAGAGCTTGAAGGCATCATCACGCCCAACGGCCTGCATTTCGAACGCCACCACAACGGCGTGCCACAGATCGATCCGGCGCGGCACACGCTCACGCTGCACGGCCGGGTGAAACAGCCTCTCGTGTTCGACGTGAAATCGCTGCTGCGCTACCCGATGCGCTCGCAGATGCTGTTCATCGAATGCGGTGGCAATAGCAACGCCGGCTGGCATCAGTCGCCAATACAGCGGCCGGCCGGTTCGGTGCACGGCCTGATTTCCTGCGCCGAATGGACAGGCGTGCCGCTTTCAGTGCTGCTGGACGAAGCCGGTGTCGAGCCGGACGCGCGCTGGGTGATCGCCGAAGGGGCGGACGCGGGCGCGATGAACATGAGCATTCCTCTGGCCAAGATGCGCGAGGACTGCCTGATCGGTCTGTATCAGAACGGCGAGCGGCTGCGCCCGGAACAGGGTTACCCGATGCGTCTCATCGTGCCCGGCTGGGAAGGCGTGCTGCACGTGAAGTGGCTGCAGCGGCTTGAACTGTCGGAGCAGCCGGTCATGTCGCGCAACGAGACCGCGAAGTACACCGAGCTGCTGCCCTCCGGCAAGGCACGCCAGTTCACCTTCACGATGGACTGCAAGTCGCTGATCACCTCGCCCTCTCACGGCCAGTCGCTGAAGCAGCCGGACGTGTATCAGGTGAGCGGACTGGCCTGGAGCGGCCACGGCCGCATCCGCAAGGTCGAAGTATCGGCGGACGGCGGCCGCAGCTGGGCCGACGCTGCGCTCGACGGACCGGTACTGCCGCGCTGCCTCACCCGTTTCCGCATCCCCTGGCGCTGGAACGGTCAGCCGGCGGTGCTCAAGAGCCGCGCCATCGACGAGCGGGGCAACCGGCAGCCGGAGCGCGCCGCGCTGGTGGCCGAACGCGGTCGCGCCGGCTATTTCCACTACAACGGGATTGTCGCCTGGGCAATCGACAGCGATGGCACGGTCAGTCATACCTACTGAAGTACGGATCAGAGCGTGCGCACTGCTGGCCGCGTGGATGGCCGGGATGGGCGGCTGCGCCGCACTACCGGCCACCCCGCGCGAAAACGCCCCTCGGCTGGGCCAGCCGGCCGATCCCCAGTGGCTGGCTCACCAGCGCGTGAACGTGTTTCCGGACGGCCGCGGCCTCCCGGCCGGGCGCGGCACGGTGGCCGAGGGCGGCGCGCTGTATGCCCGCCATTGCGCCGCCTGCCACGGGCGCGATGCGCGCGGCGGCAGCGCGGAGGAACTGGCCGGCGCGGTACGTCCGCTGAACGACCCGGACGCCGACAGGACCATAGGCAGTTACTGGCCGCACGCGACCACGCTGTTCGACTTCATCCGCCGCGCAAAACCCATGGGCGCACCAGGCACGCTGAGCGCGGACGAGGTCTACGCGCTGTGCGCCTGGCTGCTGTACGTCAACCGTGTGGTACCGGCGGATGCAGTGATGGACGCACAGTCGCTGCCGGCGGTACGCATGCCCAACCGCGACGGCTTCATCCGCATCGAGGCGGACTGAATTTCAGCGCGGCCTCGCGCGCAGCGCCATGCCGCCGAGCAGCACCGCCGCCAGCGCCAGAGCCGGCCGTGACGCGGCCGGATCTTCCAGCAATTCGGCAAAAGGGTAGACAGCACGCCGGGACGGGTCGCAGACCGGGCGGGGCGCCTCGCCCGCATCGGCCGTCAGGCGGCCTGCAGCGCAGCCGTCAGCGGGAGCCGCCGAGGCCAGACTGCTGGACAGGGCAAGCAGCAGGGCAAGAATGTTGCGTCGCACGATGCACCTCGATTGCGTAGTGAAACGGTCGATATGCATCATGCAACATCCGGACCCACCCTCAAATTCTTATTAGTTGTTTGTATTTGAACAATTTCACATCAAAGGCACTGACGCAGAACCGCACCACAGTCGTGCCAGAAACGGCAACAGAACCTTTGCAGTGCAACACTCCCTTGGGAGAGCGTCTCGGATTCAGCCGCCGAAACCGCCCAGCAACTCGACTAGCGCGTCGCCATAGCGTTCGACCTTGCGTGCGCCGAAGCCGGGAATGTCGGCCAGGCCCTCCAGATCATCCGGGCGCTGGCGCGCCAGCTCGACCAGCGTGCTGTCGTGCAGGATGACGTAGGCTGGCACCGACTGCGTACGCGCTTCCTCCAGCCGCCAGGCCTTCAGCGCCGCCAGCAGATTTGCATCTACGCCTTCCATCGACACCGGCGACGGGCTGCGCGTACGACGCGCCGCCTCTTTGGTCCGCTCCGGAATGCGCCGCATCATGACCGTCCGCTCGCCGCGCAGCACCGGGCGCGCGGCTTCGGTCAGCACCAGCGCGCCGTAGGATTCATGATCAACCCGGGCCAGGCCCAGCGCCACCAGCTGACGGAACACGCTGCGCCAGTGATGTTCGTCCTCCGCCTTGCCGATGCCATAGACGCTGAGCTGGTCATGCGCCCACTGGCGGATGCGCTCGCCGTCCTTGCCGCGCAGCACATCGATCAGGTGACCGGCACCGAAGCGCTGGCCGGTGCGGTAAATGGCCGACAGCGCCTTCTGGCTGGCCACCGAGGCGTCCCAGGTTTCCGGCGGGCTCAGGCAGTTGTCGCAGTTGCCGCAGGGCGCGCCTTCTTCGCCGAAGTAGGCCAGCAGATGCACGCGGCGACACTGCGCGGTTTCGCACAGGCCGAGCAGCGCGTCCAGCTTGCTGCCTGAAATGCGGCGGAAGGCTTCGCTGCCTTCCGACTGGTCGATGAAGCGGCGCTGCTGCACCACATCGGCCAGCCCGTAGGCCATCCATGCGTCCGCAGCGCCGCCGTCGCGGCCAGCCCGGCCGGTTTCCTGGTAATACCCTTCGATCGAGCGCGGCAGATCGAGGTGGGCGACGAAGCGCACATCCGGCTTGTCGATGCCCATGCCGAAAGCGATGGTGGCGACCACGATCAGCCCTTCCTCACGCTGGAAACGGGCCTGATGCGCGGCGCGCGTCGCCGCGTCCATACCCGCGTGATAGGGCAGCGCCTTCAGGCCCTGCGCCACCAGCCATTCCGCGGTTTCGTCGACCTTCTTGCGCGACAGGCAATAGACGATGCCGGCGTCGTCCGGGTGTTCGGTGCGGATGAAGCGCAGCAGCTGCTTGCGCGCGTCGTCCTTGTCCACGATGGTGTAGCGGATGTTCGGGCGGTCGAAACTCGACACGAACACGCGCGCGTCGTGCAGCGCGAGACGGTCGATGATTTCGTCGCGGGTGGCCGGATCGGCGGTGGCGGTGAGCGCGATGCGCGGAACATCCGGAAAGCGCTCGTGCAGCACCGACAGCTGCAGGTATTCCGGCCGGAAGTCGTGGCCCCACTGCGCCACGCAGTGTGCTTCGTCGATCGCGAACAGCGCCGGCCGGATATGGCTCAGCAGATCGAGACAGCGCGGCGTGTTCAGCCGCTCAGGTGCGACGTAGAGCAGATCCAGCGTGCCGTCCAGCAGGCTGCGCTCGACTTCGCGTACCTGCTCCAGATCAAGCGTTGAATTGAGGAAGGCGGCACGCACGCCCAGCTGGGTCATCGCGGCCACCTGGTCCTGCATCAGCGCGATCAGCGGCGACACCACCACCGCGGTGCCGCTGCGCAGCAGCGCTGGCACCTGGTAGCACAGAGATTTGCCGCCGCCGGTCGGCATCAGCACCAGCGCGTCGCCGCCGCCGGCCACATGCTGGACGATGTCCGCCTGCGCGCCGCGGAAACCGGCGTGGCCGAACACCTCCTTCAGGACCTTGAGGGCGGCTTCGCTCATGCTTCAGTCCGGATGACGGCAGGCAGGACTCAGCGCTGACCGCCGCGGTTGCGTGACGAGAACAGCGCCGGCTGCTGCGGGCGGCGGGCACCTTCGTTGCGCGTCATCACATTGCCATTGACCTCGCGCGGCCGCGCGGCCGGCTGGATGCGGTTGCCGCGGTTGTCGTCCTCTTCGTCCTCACGCACCGGCGGCAGAGCCCGGTTGCCATTCACTTCGCGATTGCCGTTACGGCCGCCGTCACGACGTCCGCCCTGCGGCGCCGCGTTGCGGCCCTGCGGACGCCCGCCACCGTGCTTGCTGCCCGGCTGCGCGGGCGCACCGGCCCGCGGCGCCTGCTTCGGCTGTGCGCTGCGCGCCGGCCGCTCTTCGCTGGTGCGCGGCTGGCGCGGCTGCGCCGGCTTCGACTGCGCGGATCGGCCACCGGCTTCGCCGCGGCCGCCACGACCCTGCGGGCGCGGACCGCGATCGGCGTCTTCGGTGGCGCCTGCAACCGGAACGAAACCTTCCGCGGTGGCACGCGGAATCGACTGGCGGGTCACCTTCTCGATGGCGGTCAGCAGCTTGGCCTCTTCGCGATCAACCAGCGAAATCGCAGCACCGCTGGCACCGGCACGACCGGTACGGCCGATGCGGTGCACATAGTCTTCCGGTACGTTGGGCAATTCGAAATTGACCACGTGCGGCAGCTGGTCGATGTCCAGACCGCGCGCGGCAATATCGGTCGCGACCAGCACGCGCAGCGTGTTGCTCTTGAAATCAGCGAGCGCACGGGTACGCGCGTTCTGGCTCTTGTTGCCGTGGATGGCCGCTGCGGTGATGCCCTGCTTGTCCAGCTGTTCGGCCAGCCTGTTGGCACCGTGCTTGGTGCGGGTGAATACCAGCACCTGAGACCATTCACCCTGATTGATCAGGTGAGCCAGCAGGTGGCGCTTCTGCTTCTGCTCCACCATGTAGACCTCCTGCGCGACGCGCTCGGCCGTGGTGTTGCGCGGCGCGACCTCGACCTCGGCCGGGTCGTTGAGCAGGCCGTGCGCCAGTTCGCGGATCTCCGGCGAGAAGGTGGCCGAGTACAGCAGGGTCTGGCGCACCTTGGGCAGAACGGCGATCACCTTGCGGATGTCGCGGATGAAGCCCATATCCAGCATGCGGTCCGCTTCGTCCAGCACGAAAATCTCGACGCCGGACAGATCCAGCGACTTTTCACCGACGTGATCGAGCAGACGGCCGGGGGTGGCCACCAGAATGTCCACGCGCTGTTTCAGCGCCTGCAGCTGCGGGTTCATGCCCACACCGCCGAACATGACCATTGAACGCATCTTTGCGTGGCGGCCATAGGTGCGCACCGACTCCTCGACCTGGGCGGCCAGTTCCCGGGTCGGCGTCAGCACGAGCACGCGCGGGCGCCCGGCCGGAATGCTGGCGGGACGGTTCAGCAGGGTGTGCAGGATGGGCAGCGTGAAACCGGCGGTCTTGCCGGTGCCGGTCTGGGCGGCGGCGAGCAGGTCGCGACCGGCGATCACCAGCGGAATGGCTTTCTGCTGGATCGGCGTGGGGCGCGTATAGCCTTCTTCGGAAATGGCGCGCAGCAGGGGTTCGGCCAGGCCCAGCCCGGCGAAATCGACTTCAGTGTTCAAACAGTTCTCCAGCGACGGCCCGTCGCTCAACTGAGTGACACCAATACAGGCAGACAGGGGTGGATTCCGGAAGGGAGGCTGATGCCTCCTCTTGTCAGGCAGACAAGGGAAAGCGCCTATTGGCACGGCGCGCCCGCAGTGTAGCGCATTTGCGGTCACGCACTGCGATCAGCCGCGTGGCGCGCTTGTGAGCAGATGTTCGATCGCGCGGGAAGCCAGCGCAAAGCCGAAACCGGCGGTGACGCACACGCTGGATCCGTAGCCGGCGCAGTTCAGTCCCTGAAGCGCGGTGCGCTCGGCGTCACAGCGTGCGGTTTCCGGACGGCGCATCGGCTCGGCGGAATACACCGCCTGTACGCCGAAATGCTCCTTGCGCTCACAGCGCACGCGGCCATTCTTGCGGAGCAGGCTGCGCACCCGGGCAAGCAGCGCATCACCCTGGGTTGCGCCCAGATCGGCATGGCGGATACGGGTCGGATCGGTGCGCCCGCCGGCCGCGCCCGCCATGAACAGCGCGATGCCCGCCAGGTGGCAATGCTCGACCATCGCAACCTTGGCGGAGGTCTGATCGGTGCAGTCGAGCACCGCATCCGGTGCCTTCTCCAGCAGGGACGCAACATTGTCCGGTGTCAGGAAATCCTCGATGCGCGTGATCTGGCAGCGTGGATTGATCTGTGCGATGCGCTCGCCCAGCGCATCCACCTTGGCCATGCCCAAGGTGGGCTCGAGCGCCTGCAGCTGGCGGTTGATATTGGACTCGGCGACATTGTCGAGATCCACCAGCATGATCTGTCCGACGCCGTGCCGTGCAATCGCCTCGACCGCCCACGAACCGACGCCCCCGACACCGACCACCATGACGCAGGCCCCGGCGAGCCGCGCGTGCGCGCCCTGGCCGTACAGTCGGTCGACCCCGGAAAACGCACGTGGAGCGGGTTTCGAAGTGTCGGAGATATCGTTCATGAAGCGCTGACCGTGTCCTGATTGCGCGGGACGCAACCTGCCCGCACTCGCGAAATGTACCGCCTGGAGGGGCCTGAGGCGAAGGATCAGGCCAATAAGGCCGAATCACCGCAAAGTGCGGGATTGTCCTCCCCGCGCGCCGCTTTTGTGGCGTACAAACACGAACGCCCGATCACTGATGAGTGATCGGGCGTTGTGTTGTTGGGTAGCCTGGCGCTGACCTACTTTCGCGAGCGGATTGCTCACTATCATTGGCGCGGCTGCGTTTCACGGTCCTGTTCGGGATGGGAAGGGGTGGTTCCACAGCGCTATGGGCACCAGGCTGAAGCTTTGTCATGGAGGCGCGAGGTGCATCGGGCCGCCATGTGGAAGAAGTAAAGGATTGGGGTGATTGTGTGCGCGAGGCACTTTTGATCACCGGTGCTGTTTCAACGATTTGTTGAGCACACGGTTATAGGGTCAAGCCGCACGGGCAATTAGTACTGGTTAGCTTAATGCATTACTGCACTTCCACACCCAGCCTATCAACGTGGTGGTCTTCCACGACCCTTCAGGGGGATCGAGTCCCCGGGAAGTCTCATCTTGAGGCGAGTTTCGCGCTTAGATGCTTTCAGCGCTTATCTCTTCCATACTTAGCTACCCGGCGATGCCACTGGCGTGACAACCGGTACACCAGAGGTATGTCCACTCCGGTCCTCTCGTACTAGGAGCAGGCCCCCTCAAACTTCCAGCGCCCACGGCAGATAGGGACCAAACTGTCTCACGACGTTTTAAACCCAGCTCACGTACCACTTTAAATGGCGAACAGCCATACCCTTGGGACCGGCTACAGCCCCAGGATGTGATGAGCCGACATCGAGGTGCCAAACTCCGCCGTCGATGTGAACTCTTGGGCGGAATCAGCCTGTTATCCCCAGAGTACCTTTTGTCCGTTGAGCGATGGCCCTTCCATACAGAACCACCGGATCACTATGTCCTGCTTTCGCACCTGCTCGACGTGTCAGTCTCGCAGTCAAGCTCGCTTTTGCCATTGCACTTTAGGTACGATGTCCGACCGTACCAAGCGAACCTTCGAACTCCTCCGTTACCTTTTAGGAGGAGACCGCCCCAGTCAAACTGCCTGCCATGCACGGTCCCCGACCCGGATTCACGGGCCTAGGTTAGAACCTCAACGACACCAGGGTGGTATTTCAAGGATGGCTCCTCGTGATCTGGCGACCACGTCTCACAGCCTCCCACCTATCCTACACAAGTCCCGTCAAAGTCCAATGCAAAGCTACAGTAAAGGTTCATGGGGTCTTTCCGTCTAGCCGCGGGGAGATTGCATCTTCACAAACATTTCAACTTCGCTGAGTCCCAGGAGGAGACAGTGTGGCCATCGTTACGCCATTCGTGCAGGTCGGAACTTACCCGACAAGGAATTTCGCTACCTTAGGACCGTTATAGTTACGGCCGCCGTTTACCGGGGCTTCGATCAAGAGCTTGCACCCCATCACTTAACCTTCCGGCACCGGGCAGGCGTCACACCCTATACGTCCACTTTCGTGTTTGCAGAGTGCTGTGTTTTTATTAAACAGTCGCAGCCACCGATTCTCTGCGACCCCGTTTGGCTCCATCCGCGAGGGATTTTACCTACTAGGGGCATACCTTCTCCCGAAGTTACGGTATCAATTTGCCGAGTTCC
This sequence comes from Methyloversatilis universalis EHg5, assembly GCF_000378945.1. GTDB lineage: Bacteria > Pseudomonadota > Gammaproteobacteria > Burkholderiales > Rhodocyclaceae > Methyloversatilis > Methyloversatilis universalis_A. The sequence goes on from NZ_KB900539.1 coordinate 3,759,051, forward strand.
TTCTCCTGGGTTCTCTCAAGCGCCTGAGAATTTTCATCCTGCCCACCTGTGTCGGTTTGCGGTACGGTCAATCCATGACTGAAGCTTAGAGGCTTTTCCTGGAAGCGTGGTATCTAGCACTTCAGAGCACGTGGCTCCTCGTCATCACATCTCGGCTAAGCCGCGCGGATTTGCCTACGCAGCACGCCTACCTGCTTAAACCGGGACTTCCAACACCCGGCTGCTATAACCTTCTCCGTCCCCCCATCGCATCATGGACTGGTACAGGAATATTGACCTGTTTCCCATCGACTACGCCTTTCGGCCTCGCCTTAGGAGCCGACTCACCCTACGCCGATGAACGTTGCGTAGGAAACCTTGGGCTTTCGGCGAGCGGGCCTTTCACCCGCTTTATCGCTACTCATGTCAGCATTCGCACTTCTGATATCTCCAGCATCCGTTACCAGACACCTTCGCAGACTTACAGAACGCTCCCCTACCATATGTCTTACGACATATCCGCAGCTTCGGCTCGTGGCTTGAGCCCCGTTACATCTTCCGCGCAGGACGACTCGACCAGTGAGCTATTACGCTTTCTTTAAAGGATGGCTGCTTCTAAGCCAACCTCCTGGCTGTCTATGCCTTCCCACCTCGTTTTCCACTTAGCCACGCATTGGGGGCCTTAGCTGGCGGTCTGGGTTGTTTCCCTCTTGACGATGGACGTTAGCACCCACCGTCTGTCTCCCATGCTCGCACTTCTCGGTATTCGGAGTTTGCTATGGCGGGGTAGATCGCAATGACCCCCCCAACCATTACAGTGCTCTACCCCCGAGAGTGATACATGAGGCACTACCTAAATAGTTTTCGGGGAGAACCAGCTATTTCCAAGTTTGTTTAGCCTTTCACCCCTATCCACAGCTCATCCCCTAATTTTTCAACATTAGTGGGTTCGGACCTCCAGTACCTGTTACGGCACCTTCATCCTGGCCATGGATAGATCACTTGGTTTCGGGTCTACGCCCAGCAACTGAATCGCCCTATTCAGACTCGCTTTCGCTACGCCTCCCCTATTCGGTTAAGCTCGCTACTGAACGTAAGTCGCTGACCCATTATACAAAAGGTACGCAGTCACCCCTTTCGAGGCTCCCACTGTTTGTATGCATGCGGTTTCAGGATCTATTTCACTCCCCTCCCGGGGTTCTTTTCGCCTTTCCCTCACGGTACTGGTTCACTATCGGTCGATCACGAGTATTTAGCCTTGGAGGATGGTCCCCCCATCTTCAAACAGGATTTCACGTGTCCCGCCCTACTTGTCGCACGCTCAGACCCGCCATCTACTTTTCGCATACGGGACTATCACCCTGTATCGTCGGACTTTCCAGACCGTTTTGCTAAGTAAATGGTTTAGTCGTGCAGGCTACTCCCAGTTCGCTCGCCACTACTTTGGGAATCTCGGTTGATTTCTGTTCCTCGAGCTACTTAGATGTTTCAGTTCGCTCGGTTCGCTTCCTCTGGCCTATGTATTCAGCCAGGGATGACCCTTACGGGCCGGGTTTCCCCATTCGGACATCTGCGGATCAAAGCTTCATTGCCAGCTCCCCGCAGCTTTTCGCAGGCTTGCACGTCCTTCATCGCCTGTGATCGCCAAGGCATCCACCACATGCACTTATTCACTTGACCCTATAACGCTGTGCTCGACTTGCGTCTCACACCGCACTACAGGATAGTTCTCAAGCGCTCGCGCTATCTATCCCACCGCTGGTTCAAAGTGGTGGGACGATGCAATCACTACCCATGAGATGCCAGCGCGGTTGAAACGCTGACATCCCTTTACTTCTTCCAAATTTTTAAAGATCAAACTTCGCACCCTTGCGGGTGAGGTCTGGGCAGCATTTCTGCACCCCACGCCTCACACTCAAAGCTACGGCAACAAGTACAGCCGACATCCCGGCCAGAACCAGATGGTGGTGGAGGATGACGGGATCGAACCGACGACCCCCTGCTTGCAAAGCAGGTGCTCTCCCAGCTGAGCTAATCCCCCTATGCCCTCATTCAGGCAATCTGGTGGGTCTGGTTGGGTTCGAACCAACGACCCCCGCCTTATCAAGACGGTGCTCTAACCAGCTGAGCTACAGACCCGGTCTTTCCAGGGTCGGGTGCTCACTGCGGAATCAGCATCTCTGCCTCTCCCGAGCTCCTTGCCCTTGTTGCTTCTATAACAGCCGATAGGTTGTGGACACGTCGCAGTCGTGACTCTAGAAAGGAGGTGATCCAGCCGCACCTTCCGATACGGCTACCTTGTTACGACTTCACCCCAGTCATGAATCTCACCGTGGCGACCGCCCCCCTTACGGTTAGGCTAGCCTCTTCTGGTGAAACCCACTCCCATGGTGTGACGGGCGGTGTGTACAAGACCCGGGAACGTATTCACCGCGGCATGCTGATCCGCGATTACTAGCGATTCCGACTTCACGCAGTCGAGTTGCAGACTGCGATCCGGACTACGATCGGCTTTCTGGGATTGGCTCCACCTCGCGGCTTGGCAACCCTCTGTACCGACCATTGTATGACGTGTGAAGCCCTACCCATAAGGGCCATGAGGACTTGACGTCATCCCCACCTTCCTCCGGTTTGTCACCGGCAGTCTCATTAGAGTGCTCTTGCGTAGCAACTAATGACAAGGGTTGCGCTCGTTGCGGGACTTAACCCAACATCTCACGACACGAGCTGACGACAGCCATGCAGCACCTGTGTTACGGCTCTCTTTCGAGCACCCCCACCTCTCAGCAGGGTTCCGTACATGTCAAGGGTAGGTAAGGTTTTTCGCGTTGCATCGAATTAATCCACATCATCCACCGCTTGTGCGGGTCCCCGTCAATTCCTTTGAGTTTTAATCTTGCGACCGTACTCCCCAGGCGGTCGACTTCACGCGTTAGCTGCGGTACTCAATGAGTCTCCTCACCGAACACCTAGTCGACATCGTTTAGGGCGTGGACTACCAGGGTATCTAATCCTGTTTGCTCCCCACGCTTTCGTGCATGAGCGTCAGTATTGGCCCAGGGGGCTGCCTTCGCCATCGGTGTTCCTCCACATCTCTACGCATTTCACTGCTACACGTGGAATTCCACCCCCCTCTGCCATACTCTAGCTGTGCAGTCACAAGCGCAGTTCCCAGGTTAAGCCCGGGGATTTCACACCTGTCTTACACAACCGCCTGCGCACGCTTTACGCCCAGTAATTCCGATTAACGCTCGCACCCTACGTATTACCGCGGCTGCTGGCACGTAGTTAGCCGGTGCTTCTTCTTCAGGTACCGTCATTAGCAAGCTATGTTAGAGCTCACCGTTTCGTTCCTGCCGAAAGAGCTTTACAACCCGAAGGCCTTCTTCACTCACGCGGAATGGCTGGATCAGGGTTGCCCCCATTGTCCAAAATTCCCCACTGCTGCCTCCCGTAGGAGTCTGGGCCGTGTCTCAGTCCCAGTGTGGCTGATCATCCTCTCAGACCAGCTACAGATCGTTGCCTTGGTAGGCCTTTACCCCACCAACTAGCTAATCTGACATCGGCCACTCCAATCGCGCGAGGTCTTGCGATCCCCCGCTTTCTCCCTCAGGACGTATGCGGTATTAGCACTTCTTTCGAAGTGTTATCCCCCACGACTGGGCATGTTCCGATGTATTACTCACCCGTTCGCCGCTCGCCACCAGGGTTGCCCCCGTGCTGCCGCTCGACTTGCATGTGTAAAGCATTCCGCCAGCGTTCAATCTGAGCCAGGATCAAACTCTTCAGTTTAATTCCCAAAACTCGTCAGAATTCACAGGTATAAGCTTTCGCTTAAAACCTTTGATTCGTATGAGCACTTCAATTTAGTTGTCATGCGACCAACCATCACCCCGGTCACCCGGAAACGACAGCTGCTCGCCATCTCAACCACAACGTGCCCACACCTATCGGCTGTTTGGTTTGTTAAAGAACGCTCGCTGCTGAGCAACGAGAGGTGCGCATTCTACGGATAATTTCGAGGTGGTCAACACTTTCGCCAAAGATTTTTGAAGTTTTCTTTTCAGGCCGGCAAAGGCGATGCGAAAAGCATCAAACAAATCCTTTTGGATCAATGCTGATCCGAACCATCAACGGACGATCAGGCGCGCAAACTTTCTTTTGCCGACCTGCGCAACAACAGAAGAACCGGCGACAAGCACTCGCCCGCGATCCGAAACCTTGTCGCCATCAAGGCGCACTCCGCCCTGGTCGATCATGCGCAGCGCCTCCGAAGTGGTCGCGGTCAGACCCGCGGCCTTCAGCGCCTGAGCGATCGAAATGCCTGCACCGGAGGTATCCAACAAGGTGTCCTCAAGGTCGTCCGGGATGCCGCCCTGGCGGAAGCGGGATTCGAAGTCGGCCAGCGCCGCCTCTGCGGCAGCCTGTCCATGGAAGCGCCCGACCAGCTCCTGCGCCAGCAGCACCTTCACATCCCGAGGATTGCGACCGCCAGCGATGTCCTGCCGGAAGGCTGCGATCTCTTCCGTACTGCGGAAGGACAACAGGTCGTAGTAGCGCCACATCAGCTCGTCGGACACCGACATGACCTTGCCGAAGATTTCATTGGCCGGCTCAGACACGCCGATATAGTTGCCCAGAGACTTGGACATCTTGTTCACGCCATCCAGGCCTTCGAGCAGCGGCATCATGAGCACCACCTGCTGCGGCTGGCCGTACTGCTTCTGCAGCTCCCGCCCCATCAGCAGGTTGAACCGCTGGTCGGTGCCACCCAGTTCGACGTCCGCCTTCAAGGCGACCGAGTCGTAGCCCTGACAGAGCGGGTAGAGAAATTCGTGGATCGCGATCGGCTGGTTGCCAGAGAAGCGTTTGGCAAAATCGTCGCGCTCCAGCATCCGCGCAACGGTATGGCGCGACGCGAGGCGGATCATGCCGTCGGCGCCGAGTTCGTTCATCCAGGCCGAGTTGAACACGACCTGCATACGCGAGGCGTCGAGAATCTTGCTGACCTGCGCGCGGTAAGTCTCCGCATTTTCAAGCACCTGCTCGCGCGAGAGTGGCGGACGGGTCACATTCTTGCCGGAGGGGTCACCGATCGCACCAGTGAAGTCGCCGATCAGGAAAAGGATTTCGTGCCCCAGGTCCTGGAAGTGCTTCAGCTTGTTCAGCAGCACCGTATGCCCGAGGTGCAGGTCGGGTGCGGTAGGATCGAAGCCCGCTTTGATGCGGAGCGGACGCCCCGTCTTCAGTTTTTCGATCAGATCCGCCTCGGGGAGCAGTTCCTCCACCCCGCGCTTGATCAGTGCCAATGCCTTGTCGACTTCACTCATGACTGAATCCCGGATGACTGCGGCACTCACTGCGGCCGCGCACGAAGCGCAGGATGTTAGCGCATGCGACGGCCAGCACCGAACCGGGGCGGCCCGAGCATGAGCGAACTGTTCGTGGGACTGATGTCAGGCACCAGCCTCGACGGGGTGGACGCCGTGCTTGCGGACTTTCCGGACGGACGCCCGCGCGTTCTGGGCCACGCTCACCGCAGCTTTTCGCCGGCGCTGCACGACACACTGCTCGCGTTGTGCCAGCCAGATGAAAACGAAATCGACCGTTCGCAACGCGCCGCCATCGAATTGGCACACCTGTACGCCGATCTGACGCTCGCCCTTCTGGCATCCGCAGGTAAAGATCATGGCACCGTGTCGGCCATCGGCTGTCATGGCCAGACCATACGGCACATGCCGGCGCTCGGATACACGGTGCAGCTGAACGCACCGGCCATACTGGCCGAGCGGACCGGGATCCGGGTGGTATCGGATTTCCGCGCCCGCGACATTGCTGCCGGCGGACAGGGCGCGCCGCTGGTGCCCGCCTTTCATGCCGATCTGTTCGGCAACGGAAAGAGGCGCGCCATCCTGAATCTGGGCGGCATGGCAAACCTGACGCTGCTGGCGCCGGACGAAGCAGTAAGGGGATTCGACTGCGGACCAGCCAATGCGCTGATGGACACCTGGATCACCGAACGGCTGGGGCGCGCCTACGACGCAGACGGTCGCTGGGCAGCCAGCGGGCAGGTGGACACCGCGCTGCTCGAACGCCTGCTCGCCCACCCCTTCTTTGCCCAGAAGCCGCCGAAGAGCTGCGGACGGGAGCAGTTCAACCTGCCCTGGCTTTACGCACACTTACCTGAACGCCTGGTCGAGCAGGACGTTCAGGCGACCCTTGCGGAGCTGACCGCGCGCTCAGTCGCCCAAGCCCTGACTGACGCGGGCTTCCGGGCGGACGAGGTATTGGTATGCGGAGGCGGCGCCTACAACGGTCACCTCATGCAGCGGATCGCCGCCTGCACCGGCTGCACCGTCAGAAGCACCGCGCAAGAAGGCGTACCTCCCGAACAGGTCGAAGCACTGGCTTTCGCCTGGCTGGCCCGATGCACCGTCAAAGGCACACCGGGCAACCGGCCTGAGGTGACCGGAGCACGCGGGCTACGCGTACTCGGTACGCTGTGGCCGGCCTGAAACGGCCGAACGATCAGACCGAGAAGGACGAACCGCAGCCGCAGGTCGACGTCGCGTTCGGATTCTTGATCACGAACTGGGCCCCTTCCAGACCTTCGCTGTAGTCGATCTCCGCACCGACCAGGTACTGGTAACTCATCGGATCGATCAGCAGAGTCACGCCGTTCTTTTCGAGCGCGGTGTCGTCATCGTTGGTCACCTCATCGAAGGTGAAGCCGTACTGGAAGCCCGAACAACCACCGCCGGACACGAACACGCGCAGCTTCAGGTCGGGGTTGCCCTCTTCGAGGATGAGCTCTTTCACCTTGGAGGCAGCGCTGTCGGTGAAGACGAACGGGAGCGGCATATCGGTCACTGCATTCATTTCAGTACTCCTGTCTAAAGCGGTGCCGGCCTCAGCTTGCGCTGGCCAGCTTCAATTCGACCGCGCGGGGCGCGGCCTCCTGATGTTCGAGTTGTCCCTTGACGATAGCACCAAGGTGGACTTCCAGTCTGTTGTAGACAACATCGCCGGTAATTCGTGCCTGCGGCTGCAGTTCGAGAAATTCGGTCGACACGATGGGCCCCTGCACGCTGCCGTTGATCATGGCGTGGGTGACCGTGACAGCGCCCTCGATTCGCGCGTGTTCGCTCAGCACCAGCGTACTGGGCTCGTTGTCGTCGGCGCGGACGTTGCCGATCACTTCACCGTCAATGCGCAGACCGCCACGGAAATGGATATCTCCGTTTACGCGAGTACCGGCGCCGATCAGGCTGTCGATGCGCTTGCTGGGCTTTTCAGGTTTCATGCCGAACATCGGTGAGCTCCATCGCTATCGGCAGTCAGGGAGAGGCCGTTGCCCGTGCCCTGATCTGCCCATCCTGCAGGAAGCGCGCCTCGACCGAAAGCAGCCGGGCGCCCTGAGGCAGCGCGAAAACGCCCTCTACGCGCTGAAAGTGCCGGAAAGTCAAACGGTTGCCTGCGCCCCCCGCTTCCGGCGAGACCGTGATGGTAGCACCCTGCCCGCCGCGGTCAATCGACGCCACGATCTGATACACGCCCCGCACATCGGCTTCGGCCTTGCCCCCGACACGCGCCACCAGCATGCGGTAACGGTAACGCCCGCCGGTACCCGCATCCGGTTCGATCGCGAGGCGGTTGATGCGGAAACCCGGCTCCAGCCCGGTGGCACCGCTGCCGGCCAGACTTTCGTACATCAACATGTCCTCCCGCAGCCGGGCGTTGTCAGACTCCAGCGTGCGGATGCGTGCCGCGAGCTGCTCCTGCGCCGAGCGCTCGATCTGCAAGGTGCTGTGAGCCGAATCCGCCTGCTGGCGCGCGCTGGTGAGCTCGGTTTCGAGCACTGCCAGCTTTTCGCGTAATGCGCCCACCTCGCTCTGCATGCCCCCGACATCCAGCCCGGACCAGCCGCGGCCGGCATCATAGAAACCGCGCGCGATCAGCACGACGACCAGTGAAAGCAGCGCAATGACGACCAGCCGCATCCACCACGGTGCGTGCGAGCGGATCGCCACCCGCCGCGCGGCGATGCCGTGACGAAAGCGCCAGCGGCGCGCCCTCAGGGCAAGACCGGAACGAGCTCTAGCCCACACGACTCGGCGAATCCGAACATCAGGTTCATGTTCTGCACCGCCTGACCGGCCGCACCCTTCACCAGATTGTCGATGACCGACAGCACCACCACCGTATCGCCGCCCTGCGGACGGTGCACCGCGATGCGGCAGTTGTTGGACGCCCGTACCGACCGGGTCTCCGGGTGGCTGCCAGCCGGCAGCACATCGACGAAGCGTTCGCCGCGATAACGGTTTTCGAACAGTGCCTGCAGATCGCAATCCTTGGTGAGGCGGGCGTATAGCGTCGCGTGGATGCCGCGGATGAGCGGCGTCAGATGAGGCACGAAAGTCAGACCGACCTCTTCCCCGGCAACTGCGGCCAGCCCCTGCCGAATCTCCGGGAGATGGCGATGACCCGGCACACCGTAGGCCTTGAAATTGTCACCGGCCTCGGCGAACAGCGTGTGGACCTCGGCCTTGCGGCCGGCACCCGACACGCCGGACTTGGCATCCGCGATCAACGAAGCCCGGTCTACCACGCCCGCTTCAATCAGCGGAATGAAGCCCAGCTGGACGGCCGTGGGGTAACAGCCCGGGTTGGCCACCAACTGCGCCGACTTCACCTGCTCGCGATTCACTTCCGGCAAACCATACACCGCTGTTTTCAGCACGCCCGGGCAGGCATGCGGCATGCCGTACCACTTTTCCCAGGACGCCTCATCCTTCAGGCGGAAGTCCGCTGCCAGATCGATCACCTTCACCCCTGCGTCGAGCAGCGCCGGCACCTGCTGCATGGCGATGCCGTTGGGTGTGGCAAAGAACACCGCATCGCACTGCTCCAGTCCGGCCTGTGCCGGGTCCGAAAACGCAAGATCGACGTGGCCGCGCAAGCTGGGGAACATGTCCGACACCGGGCGCCCGGCATCACCACGAGAAGTGATTGCTGCCAGCTCTACCTCCGGATGACGCGCCAGCAGGCGCAGCAATTCAACACCGGTGTATCCGGTACCGCCGACGATGCCCACCCTGATGCCCACTTCGATTCCTCCTGCGATGGAACACGCGCCGGACAGCCCTGACCGGACGCGAAAAGATGGAATGATGCCAGAAAAGAAAAAGGCCGCCTGAAAGGCGGCCTTTTCTGTGCGCCAGGGCGCAGCGTATCAGCGCTTCGAGAACTGCTTGCGACGACGCGCCTTGTGGAAGCCGACCTTCTTGCGTTCGACTTCGCGGGCATCGCGGGTCACGAAACCAGCCTTGCTCAGCGCCGGCTTCAGATTCGCGTCGTAATCGATCAGCGCGCGGGTAATGCCGTGGCGGACCGCGCCGGCCTGACCCGATTCGCCACCGCCGGTGACATTCACCAGGATGTCGAAGGTGCTCACATGCTCGGTCAGCTCGAGCGGCTGACGCACGACCATGCGGCCGGTTTCACGCGAGAAGAACTCGTCCACCGGCTTGTCGTTGACAACGAATGCGCCCTTGCCCGGACGCAGGAAGACACGGGCAACTGCAGTCTTGCGACGGCCGGTACCATAGTAATAATCAACTTTGAATGCCATGACCGTCGTCCTCAGATGTCCAGAGCCTTGGGCTGCTGCGCGGCGTGCGGATGCTCGGCGCCGGCGTAGCACTTCAGCTTCTTGATCATCGCGTAGCCGAGCGGACCCTTGGGCAGCATGCCCTTGACAGCCTTCTCGAGCACGCGCGCCGGGAAGCGCTGCTGCAGCTTGGTGAAATTGGTTTCGTAGATACCGCCCGGGTAACCCGAATGACGGTAGTACTTCTTGTCTTGCGCCTTGTCACCGGTCACGCGGAGCTTGTCCACGTTCACGACCACGATGTAGTCACCGGTATCCACGTGCGGCGTGAACACGGGCTTGTGCTTGCCGCGCAGACGGCGTGCGATCTCGCTGGCGAGGCGCCCGAGTACCTTGTCAGAGGCATCGACAACGTACCAGTCGCGCACGACTTCATGCGGCTTGGCTGAAAAGGTTTTCATCTCGAACGTCCTGTGATTCTGGGCGAGATCGCCCAAAAGCCCGCGAATGTAACTCGCGATATTGAGCGTGTCAATCCCTGGAAGACAACAAAAAAAGCGCGACTCCTGGGAGTCGCGCTGAATCCACACCAAAGGAGGAGGGTGGAGGAGACACCTGCGGCGGGCCCCGCTTGAGGCGCAACCCGCGAAAACTTGATTCGATTATTGCCGAGCACCTGACCGAAATCAAGATTTTTTTGCATCGCACAAGAAAAACAGCGCGCATTTCCGATCCGTCTCGCCCGCCCCTCAGGCTGTCAATATCCTTTCAAATCATGTGTATATAAGAGACACTCTTGCGCAAGCTGTTGATGTACAAACGTTCACACGCAGACAACCCTGACAGAACCTGGCATTTGCTGCGGCAACGCAACACACGGGCTGCGCCCGACATCGCACTGAGCACGATTACAATCGCGGCTCACCAAATGAGGGTGTTGCAATGGAATGCGTGGTCAAGTGGGTCGACAACATGAGCTTCCTGGCCGAAACCGGCTCGGGGCACGTGATCAATATGGATGGCGCTCCGGAGGCCGGTGGTCGCAATCTGGCGCCCCGTCCGATGGAACTGCTGCTCGCCGGAACCGGCGGCTGCACCGCCTTTGACGTGGTGCTCATCCTGAAAAAGGGTCGCCAGCAGATCGAGGGCTGCGAAGCGTCGATCAAGGCCGAACGCGCCAGCGAAGATCCCAAGGTATTCACCCGCATCACCTTTCACTTCAAGGTGAGCGGCCGCGGTCTGAAGCCTGAAGCGGTAGAGCGAGCGATACATCTGTCGGCCGAGAAGTATTGCTCCGCCTCCATCATGCTGGGCAAGACCGCCACCATCGAACACACGTGGGAAATCGTGGACACGGCAGCCTGAACGGCACGGCCGGCGCCCTAATGGGCGCCGCTGTGGTTTTCAGATGTAGTAGGCCACGCCGGTCATCACACGCGAAGCGGCACGCATCGCGAGACGCACCGGGGCAGGCAGTTCGGCTGCTCCCAGCCGCTCGGCGGTATGCGCGTGTTCGCGTTCGTCCTGTCGCATCTGTTCGAGGATGCGCCAGGACTTCTGGTCGGCAGGCGGCAGCCGGTCGAGATGGCTCTGCAAATGGGCCTCAACCTGCTTTTCGGTTTCCGCCGACCCAGATTCCACCAGGAAACCCAGATTCCACCTGTCCCCCACGATTCCGGCGGTCACGCCGATCGCCAGCGCACCGCCATACCAGAGCGGATTGAGCAGGCTGGGACGGCTGCCCAGCTCGGACATGCGCGACGCCGTCCAGTTGAGGTGCTCGGTCTCTTCGACCGCCGCGTGGCGCAGCGCATCGCGGGCTGACGGATCGCGGCAGGTCAGCGCCTGCCCCTGATACAGCGCCTGGGCGCAGATTTCGCCGACGTGATTGACCCGCATCAGGGCGCCGACCTGGCGGCGCTGCGCCTCGTCGAGCTCGGCTTCGGGCAGTTCGGCGCCCGGCAGCGGCCGCGTGGTACGCGCCGGTGCGGCCAGCGTACGCAGGGCGCGGTCGAATTCGGTGATCAGACGGTCAAGCATGGCGATGATCCGGAAAACGGTGACTTATCGATAGCCGGTGATCGGTGTGCCGGTGCGGGCATTGAAGCTGTCTGCCAGCACTTCCAGGATGCGTCGCGACTCCATCGCGACGCCGGCCGAACACAGGTAGTCCGAGTACAGCATGAACACGTAGGAATTGAGGCGGTTGCCTCCCCCTATCGGCAACCAGCGGCTGCCGCGGGTTTCGCTCCACTCGCCATTCCTTTGCAGAGTCGCGTAGAGCCGGCGCTCTCCGGTGCCGCACCGTATGCCCTCGACCGAAATGTTCTCGGTGCCGCTGGGCGACACAACCCGCGAAATGAACCGCACAGCGCCGTCAGTACCCACGTTCAGCTGCTCACGCGCGATGTAGTAGCGGTTGCGGGTCTGCGCATTGAGGTAGTACTCGCGCCAGTCAGGCCGTGACGGCATCGGAGGAATGACGTAATCGTCCTCCTTCACCTTGGACGGATCCTTTTCCTCGCCCCGGAAGGGCTCGGGGCTCTGCCAGTTGGTAATCTGGGCAGATGCGACGCCAGCCGACAGTGCCAGCAGCAGGGCGGCCATGGGCCGCAGGGAGTGGAAATGCTTTTTCATACAGGAAGCAGGTCGGCGCACAGCGCGGCATGGACTTCCTGCGGCAGAGCGCCGGATCGCGCCTGATAGTGCGCGTGATCCACCCCTGCCGACAGTGCCACGCCCGCTGCGAGCGCCCTTCTCATTTCATCCGTCAGTTCGAATCTCAGGAAATGTACCGCTGAAGTCCTGTCCGCGTCGCTGCGCGGAAGATCTTCGTCGGCAATCGCGTGCACCGGCGCATGGCCATCCACCTGCAGCCAGACCGCATGCTCGATACCGACCAGCCTGGCCAGCCACTGCCGGCGCTGCAGCGCATCATCGTAACCGATGAGCATGCTGGCTTTCAGGTTGCTGCCGTCCGGCACCAGCGGCGCATAGGCCGCGATCTCCGCATGAATGCCTTCCTCTTCGAAGATGCGCTCGATACGGAGCATTTCCTGTATCTGGTAACGCACGGTCAGCGCATCCTCGAACTGCAGCACGACATGCTCACCAAGCGTCACCGTGCGCGCCTTCTTGTGCGCGATCACCCGACTGCGGAAAGCCGGCCTCTCACGCGCGTACTGCTCAAGGCTGAGCAGACTGTCGCGCAGCATTGCCGGCACCACCTGCGCCCTCAATCCAGCAACTCATCCAGCGCGCGCTTGAACCGGTTGGCGTGCGAGCGTTCTGCCTTGGCCAACGTTTCGAACCAGTCCGCCACCTCGTCGAACCCCTCCTCCCGCGCGGTGCGCGCCATGGCCGGATACATATCGCTGTACTCGTGCGTTTCGCTGGCGATCGATGCTTTCAGGTTGTCACGCGTGCTGCCGATCGGCAGACCGCTCACCGGATCACCGCAGTGTTCGAGGTATTCGAGGTGGCCATGCGCATGCCCGGTTTCGCCTTCCGCGGTGGAGCGAAAAACTGCGGCCACATCGCTCTGACCCTCGATGTCGGCCTTGGCAGCGAAATACAGGTAACGCCTGTTCGCCTGCGCCTCGCTGGCGAACGCTTCCTTCAGATGAGCTTCGGTTCGGGATCCCTTCAGCGGCATCGTCATCTCCTCCGGCCCGGTCGTGCGACGAGCGCGCACGACCCGTTGCAGAAGGATAGCCCCGCCCGCTCAGGAAGACGAGTGGGAGTGCAGCGGATCGACCGCGTCAGCCGCGGATGACGTCATGGCCGGCGGCTCGCCCTCCAGCCCGGGCGGGCGAGCGGACGCGCCACGCGGACGGACCGGGCGGAAAGCCAGCCTCGCCAGTTCGGTAAGCGCCTGCTGATAGACCTGCCGCTTGAACTCGATCACCGAGTCGAGCGGTATCCAGTAGTCGTTCCAGCGCCAGGCATCGAACTCCGGATGATCGGTGGCGCGCAGGCAGACGTCACAATCGCGCCCCACCATACGCAGCAGATACCAGATCTGCTTCTGGCCACGATAGGCGCTGCGCCATTCACGCCTCACCCAGTTGCGCGGCACGTCGTAACGCAGCCAGTCGCGAGTGCGGCCGACAATGCGCACGTGCTCCGGACGCAAACCCAGTTCCTCCCAGAGCTCCCGGTACATCGCCTGCTCTGGCGATTCACCGTGGTTGATGCCGCCCTGCGGAAACTGCCAGGCGTGTTCGCCTATGCGCTTGCCCCAGAAGACCTCGTTGCGCGCATTGATCAGAATGATGCCGACGTTCGGGCGGTACCCTTCCCGGTCGAGCATGGTTGGACCTGCTTGGTGAAATTTTCCACGGATTCTTCCACATTTCGGGACTGAATTGAAGCGAGGCAGCCAGTCGGGGCCGACGCGCGTGAAACCGCTAGAATCCAAGGTTTATTGACCGATCCGCAGCGGACGCCGACTTTTCATGCACGCCAGCAAATTCTTCATTTCCACGCTCAAGGAAGCGCCCTCCGACGCCGAGGTCGTATCGCACAAGCTCATGACTCGCGCCGGCATGATCCGCAAGCTCGCCGGTGGCATCTACAACTACATGCCGATGGGCCTGCGGGTGATCCGCAAGATCGAGGGCATCATCCGCGACGAGATGAACCGCGCAGGCGCCATTGAACTGCTGATGCCGCTGATCCAGCCGGCCGAGCTGTGGCAGGAAACCGGCCGCTGGGACAAGATGGGCCCTGAAATGCTGCGGGTGAAGGACAGGCACGACCGCGACTTCATCATTCAGCCGACCTCGGAAGAGGTGGTGACCGACATCGCGCGCGCCGAAATCCACAGCTGGCGCCAGCTGCCGAAGAATTTCTATCACATCCAGACCAAGTTCCGCGACGAGCGCCGGCCGCGCTTCGGCGTGATGCGCGGCCGCGAATTCACGATGAAGGACGCCTACTCCTTCGACCGTGACGACGAAGCCGCTGGCCGCAGCTACGACATCATGTTCGATGCCTACATGCGCATCTTCCGTCGGCTGGGTCTCGAATTCCGTGCGGTCGCGGCCGACACCGGTGCCATCGGCGGCTCTCGCAGCCACGAGTTCCAGGTGATCGCAGACACCGGCGAGGACTTGATCGCCTGGTGTCCGGATTCCGACTACGCAGCCAATATCGAACTGGCCCAAGCCACTTCGCTGATCGCCGAGCGCGCCGCGCCGGCCCAGACACTGGCGAAGGCCCCCACGCCGGGCAAGGCCCGCTGCGAGGACGTGGCCGAACTGCTCGGCCTGCCGCTGGACCGCACGGTCAAGTCGCTGGTGCTGGCGACCGATAAGGAAGGCAAGACCGAACTGTGGCTGCTCATGCTGCGCGGTGACCACGAACTGAACGAAGTGAAGGCCACGAAGCTGGCCGGCCTGAAGGAAGGCTTCCGCTTCGCGACCGAAGCCGAAATCGTCGAGCATTTCGGCTGCAAGCCGGGCTATCTGGGCCCGGTCGGCCTGAAGAAGCCGGTGCACGTGATCGCCGACCTGACGGTGGCCAACATGAGCGATTTCGTGACCGGTGCGAATGAGGTGGATGCCCACCTGACCGGCGTGAACTGGGGCCGCGACCTGCCGGAACCGGAGGCAGTGGCAGATCTGCGCAACGTGGTCGAAGGCGACCCGTCACCGGACGGCAAGGGCCGGCTGGCCATCCAGCGCGGCATCGAGGTGGGCCATGTGTTCTTCCTCGGCACCAAATATTCGGAAGCGATGAACTGCACCTATCTCGACGAAACCGGCAAGCCGCGCACCATGGTGATGGGCTGTTACGGCATCGGCGTGACCCGTCTGGTCGGCGCCGCGATCGAGCAGAACCACGACGAGCGCGGCATCATCTGGCCGCAGTCGATCGCACCGTTCGAAGTGGTGATCTGCCCGGTGGGCTGGAGCAAGTCGGAACAGGTGCGCGAAACCGCCACCCGTCTGTACGCCGAACTGACCGCAGCCGGCTTCGACGTCATGCTCGACGACCGCGACGAGCGGCCGGGCGTCATGTTCGCCGACTGGGAACTGATCGGCGTGCCGCACCGGATCACGGTGGGTGAACGCGGCCTGAAGGAAGGCGTGATCGAGTACCAGAACCGGCGCGACGCGGCGGCGCAAAAAGTGGCACCGGACGCGGTGCGCGCGCTGCTGGGCGAGCCGGCCTGAAGATGAAGCGCCTGACTGCGACTGTCGCGCTCTCGCTGGCCCTGGTGGCCGGCGGTGCGCACGCGTCGCAGCAGTACGAACCGCTGGCCGACAGCGTGCGCGCGGCCCTGCATCTGGCGATCAGCGACCGCGCCGCCCCCGACCTGCCGGCCTTCTCGTCACCGCAGCGGCAGATGTGGCTGCGCACGATGTCGGACCGTCTGGCGAAACGGATGCCGGACGAGGCCGGGCGCATGGAATTCCTGAAGACCGTGCATTACGAGGCCACCCGCGCCGGCCTTGACCCGCAGCTGGTGCTCGGCCTGATACAGGTCGAGAGCGGCTTCCGGAAGTACGCGCTGTCCAGCGCCGGCGCGCGCGGCTACATGCAGGTGATGCCCTTCTGGATCAAGCTGATCGGCAGCGAAGACAGCAACCTCTTCCACCTGCGCACCAATCTGCGCTTCGGCTGCACCATCCTCCGCCACTATCTGGACATCGAGAAGGGCAACCTCTTCCGCGCGCTGGGCCGCTACAACGGCAGTCTGGGCAAGGCGGAATACCCGAACATGGTGCGCGGCGCCTGGGAGCGCCACTGGTCGTGGCCGGAAATGACCGCGGCCAGCAATCCCTGATCAGCTACCCGACAGCAGGCGCCACTCGGTCACCCGCGCCACCAGCTCGGCCAGCGAACCGGCGCGCATCTTGTCCATCACCCGCGCACGGTGCTGTTCCACCGTCTTGCTGCTGATGCCCAGACCGGTCGCGATGTCGGCGTTCGACGCCCCCGCCGCCACCCGGTCCAGTACTTCACGCTCGCGCGGCGTCAGCGCCGCCAGCGCATCGCCGATCTGCTGCAGCCGGCGTCGCCGCGCTTCGGCATCCGCCGCACGGGTGAGCGCTTCCGCCACCCGCAGCCGCAACACACCCACTTCGATCGGCGCCACCAGAAAATCCAGCGCACCGCCGCGCATCGCGCGCACCGCGTCGGCCACCTCGCAGGGGCCGGATACGAAAATACGGAAAGCCCGGTGACCGATGGCGCGCAAGCTGTCCTGCACCGGCTGGCCGTCCGGCCCGCGCAGCGAAGCTTTCAGCACGATGCAGGCGGCGCGTTCCAGCGATTCTCGATCCTGCAGCAGCGCACTCGCGCCTGGAAAACCGCGCACATCGGCATCGAGCACCGACAGCGCCTGGCACAGGGCACGACGCATGGACACGTCATCGTCCAGCACGCACACCAGCGGACGCGCCATCGCGTCGCGCTCCGCCGCCGATCAGCGCATGCCGGGCAGCATGCCCTTCATGCCGCGCATCATTTTCTGCATGCCGCCCTTGGAGAACTGCTTCATCATTTTCTGCGTCTGCTCGAACTGGTTCAGCAGGCGGTTCACTTCCTGCACCGAGGTGCCGGAGCCGGCCGCAATGCGGCGCTTGCGGTTGGCCTTGATCAGTTCTGGCTTGCTGCGTTCGGCCGGCGTCATGGAATTGATGATGCCTTCGATGCGACGGATCGCCTTGTCGTCAGCGCCGCCCTGCATCTGCTGCGCGGCACCGGCGAACTGGGCCGGCAGCTTGTCCATCAGCGCCGACAGCCCGCCCATCTTGCGCATCTGCGCGATCTGGGTCTTGAAGTCGTTCAGATCGAAGCCCTTGCCGCTCTTGAGCTTCTGCGCGAATTCCTTGGCCTGGTCTTCGTCGACCTGGCGGCGCGCCTCCTCGACCAGGCCCATGATGTCGCCCATGCCGAGAATGCGCGACGCCATGCGCTGCGGATGGAATTCTTCCAGCCCGGTCAGCTTTTCACCGACACCGGCGAATTTCAGCGGCGCACCGGTCACATGGCGCACCGACAGCGCGGCACCGCCGCGGGCGTCGCCATCGAGCTTGGTCAGCACCACGCCGGTCAGCGGCAGCGCGTCCTTGAAGGCCTTGGCGGTATTGACCGCGTCCTGACCCAGCATCGCATCGACGACGAACAGCGTTTCGATCGGATTCAGCGCCTGATGCAGCGCGCGGATTTCGTCCATCATCGCCTGATCGATCGCAAGACGACCGGCGGTATCGACCAGCAGCACGTCGAAATAGCGCGTCTTCGCGAACTCGACCGCGGCGCGGGCGATATCGACCGGTTTCTGGTCCGGCGTGGAGGGGAAGAATTCGGCGCCGGCCTGGCCGGTGACCGTACGCAGCTGTTCGATGGCGGCCGGACGATAGACGTCGCAGGACACCGTCAGCACCTTCTTTTTCTGCGTTTCCTTCAGCCATTTGGCCAGTTTGCCCACCGTGGTGGTCTTGCCGGCACCCTGCAGGCCGGCCATCAGCACGATGGCCGGCGGCTGGGTAGCGAAGTTGAGGCTGGCCGTGGCACCGCCCATCAGCGCCGCCAGTTCGTCGTGCACCACGCCGACCAGCGCCTGACCCGGGGTCAGCGAACCGACCACCTCCTGGCCAACCGCTTTTTCGCGGATGCGCGCGACCAGGTCTTTCACCACGGGCAGCGCGACGTCAGCCTCGAGCAGGGCCATGCGCACCTCGCGCAGCATGTCCGAAATGTTCTCGTCGGTCAGACGGGCCTGCCCGCGCAAGGTCTTGACGACCTTGGCGAGCCGTTGGGTAAGGTTGTCCAGCATGGGAGAGCGGCAGGCGCCTTGGGTTAAACTGAGGTCAATGATTCTAATCGAACTGCTTCCTTCCGCCCTGTATGCGGCGCTGGCGTTCTGGTTCATGCGCCCGGCGGCGGATGGCCGGCGCACCGGCGCGACCGCGCTGCGTACCGGCGCACTTGCGGTGACGCTGCTGATTCATGCCGCAGTGCTGGCGCTGCAGATCTTCCCCGATGGCCGCATGCGCTTCGGCGCCGGCGACGCGCTGGCCGTCATGACCTGGCTGGCGCTGGTGTTCTACTGGGTGGAAAGCCTGTCGTCACGGCTGGACGGTCTGCACATGCTGGCGCTGCCTGCGGCCGCGCTGTGCGCCGCGGTGCCGGTCATCTGGCCGGGCCGGCACGACATCGGCAACGCCGACACCCTTCTGTTCCGCGCCCATTTCGTGATGGCGATGACGGCTTACAGCCTGTTCACGCTGGCCGCACTGCACGCCATGCTGATGTCTGCGGTCGAGCGCAACCTGCATCGCGGACGGCTGATCCGGCTGCTGGACAACATGCCGCCGCTGCTGGTGATGGAAGGCCTGCTGTTCCGCCTGATCACCATCGCCTTCGTGCTGCTGACCGCGACACTGGTGACCGGCATCGCCTTCTCGGAACAGGTATTCGGCAAGCCGCTGTCGTTCAATCACAAGACCGTGTTTGCGCTGCTGGCCTGGCTGGTATTCGGTACGCTGCTGGCCGGCCGCCACTTTCGCGGCTGGCGCGGGCGGCTGGCGCTGCGCTGGACGCTGGGCGGATTCTTCACGCTGCTGCTCGCCTACATCGGCACGCAGTTCGTACTCGAAGTCGTGCTGGGGCGCGGCTGACCGTCCATGGATGAAATATCGCTCTCCACCCAGCTGATCGTGCTGGGGGTGCTGCTGGTGCTGTCCGGCTTTTTTTCGATGGCGGAAACATCGATGATGGCCGCCAACCGCTTCCGGCTGAAGGCAGCAGCCCAGGCCGGATCGCACGGCGCGCAGCGGGCGCTGGACCTGCTGGCCCAGACCGACAAGCTGCTCGGCGTCATCCTGCTGTTCAACAACCTGATCAATGCCGCCGCCGCCACCATGACCGGCGTGATCGCGATCGACCTGTTCGGCGATGGCGAACTGGCACTGGGCATGGGCACGCTGCTCATCACCTTCCTGATTCTGGTGTTCTCGGAAATCACGCCCAAGGTGGTGGGCGCCGGCTACGCCAACGCGATCGCGCCCATCGTCGCCTTCATTCTGGTGCCGCTGCTCAAGGTGTTCTATCCGGTGGTCTGGACAGTGAACCTGTTCGTATCTGCGCTGCTGAAGATCACCCGCCTGCAGCCGGGCGGTGCAGACGAGGGGCAGACGCTGTCGGCGGACGAACTGCGTGCGCTGATGACCGAATCCGGGCACTTCATTCCGGCCGCACACCGGCGCATCCTGATCAACCTGTTCGAACTGGAGGATGTGACGGTCGAAGACGTGATGACCCCGCGCAGCCAGATCGAGGCCATTGATCTGGAACAGCCGCTGGACGTGATTCAGCATCAGATCGCGACCAGCCATCACGGCCGGGTGCCGGTATTCGAGGGCGACCTGGACCGGGTGCTCGGCGTGCTTCCGCAGCGACGGGTGGTCAGTGCGCTGTCAGCCGGCGAACTGGATCAGGACGAAATCCGCGGTCTGCTGACCAAGCCCTATTTCGTGCCTGCCGCCACGCCGCTCTACAGCCAGCTGCAGTTCTTCCAGGAAAACCGGCAGCGACTGGCCCTGGTGGTCAATGAATATGGCGAGGTTGATGGCCTGGTCACGCTGGAAGACATCATCGAGGAAATCGTCGGCAAGTTCACCACCGGCCAGCCCGGCAGCACGCAGAGCCTGGGCTGGAACGAGGACGGCAGCGTCATCGTCGATGGCGGACGCAGCCTGCGGGAACTGAATGGCAAGCTGGGCCTCAACCTGCCGCTGGACGGGCCGAAAACGCTGAACGGACTGGTGCTGGAGCACCTGCAGGACATTCCGGAATCCGGCCTGTCGGTACGCATCGGCACGGTGGCGATGGAAATCCTGCACACCGAAGACCGCATGGTGCGCAGCGTACGGCTGTTCAGACCCCCAGACGCTCACTGAGCAGCAGCGGGCAGCCACCGGAGCCATTCAGGTTACGGCCGGACAAACCGTTTACAGATCAAGCCCGAATCGTCATCATCGAAGACGATACTTCAACACTGAACCCGCCCGTTTCCATACATCATGGCCGCCACCGCCAAAACTGCACTGTCGGGTCTTGCCCGCGCGCTGGCGCAGAGCGGACGCCTGACCGAGAACGAAGCGGAAACGCTGTCACGCGAGGGCGCACAGTCCGGTAACGGTTTCATCGCCCAGCTGATAGCCAGCGGCAAGATGAGCGCGCGCGACGCGGCCGCATTCGCGTCGGAAACCTTCGGCTACCCGCTGCTCGACCTCGGTCAGTTCGAAGCCGACCAGTTTCCGGCCGACGCGATCGACAAGAAGCTGATGCGCACCCACAAGGTGCTGGCGCTGAAGAAGCGCGGCAACCGGCTGGCCGTGGCCATCGCCGACCCGTCCAATCTGCGGGCGATCGACGAAATCCGGTTCCAGACCGGGTTGCAGGTCGATCCGGTGGTGGTGGAAACCGACAAGCTGTCGGCGCTGGTCGACAAGATGTCGGAAAGTGTCGAAAAAACCCTCGAATCGCTGTCTTCCGCCGAATTCGATTTCGACGGCGAGATGGCGCCGGAAGAGGAAGCGCCGGCCGGCAACGACGCTCAGGTCGAAATCGACGACGCACCGGTGGTGCGCTTCATCCAGAAAATCCTGCTCGACGCGATCAACGAAGGCGCCTCCGACGTCCACTTCGAGCCCTACGAAAAGTATTACCGCATCCGCTACCGCACCGACGGCGTGCTGCGCGAGATCACCCAGCCGCCGCTGGTGCTGCGCGAGAAGATCGCATCCCGGATCAAGGTCATTTCCCGGCTCGACATTTCGGAAAAGCGGGTGCCGCAGGACGGCCGGATGAAATTCGTGCTGTCCAAGACCAAGGCGATCGACTTCCGGGTGAGCACGCTGCCCACGCTGCACGGCGAGAAGATCGTGATGCGTATTCTCGATCCCAGTTCGGCCATGCTGGGCATCGACGCGCTGGGCTACGAGCCGGAGCAGCGAGCCGCGCTCATGAATGCGATCGAGCGGCCCTACGGCATGATTCTGGTGACCGGCCCGACCGGCTCCGGCAAGACGGTGTCGCTCTACACCTGCCTGAATCTGCTGAACAAGGCGGGCGTCAACATTTCCACTGCGGAGGATCCGGCGGAAATCAATCTGCCGGGCATCAACCAGGTCAACGTGAATGACAAGGCCGGCCTCACCTTCGCCGCATCACTGAAATCCTTCCTGCGGCAGGATCCGGACATCATCATGGTGGGTGAAATCCGCGACCTGGAAACCGCGGAAATTTCGATCAAGGCCGCTCAGACCGGTCACCTGGTGCTGTCCACGCTGCACACCAATGACGCGCCGACCACGCTGGACCGCATGCGCAACATGGGCATCGCGGCTTTCAATATCGCGTCCAGCGTCATATTGATCACCGCACAGAGACTGGCCCGCCGGCTATGCTCCTGCAAGCAGCCGATGAATATCCCGGTCGAAGCGCTGCTGGAAGCGGGCTTCACCGAAGCCGAAGTGGATGGCAGCTGGCAGCCCTATGGCCCGGTGGGCTGCGAACGCTGCAAGGGCAGCGGCTACAAGGGCCGGGTCGGCATCTACCAGGTGATGCCGATCTCGGATGAGATTGCGCATATCATCATGACCAACGGCAATTCGATCGACATCGCCCATCAGGCACGCCGCGAAGGTGTGAAGGATCTGCGCCAGTCGGGTCTGCTGAAGGTCCGGCAGGGCGTCACTTCGCTGGCCGAAGTGCTCGCCTCCACCAACGAATAATGAACGACGCCGCGCGTCGCGTCCGCCCCTGCGGCGGACTTATCCGGCAAGGAGCTTGATTTGGCCACCGCAACCCGCCCCGTACGCAAGGACAGCGGTTCCAAGGAATCCGTCTTCAACTGGGAAGGCAAGGACAAGACCGGCAAGCTGGTGCGCGGCGAAATGCGCGCCGGCGGCGAAGCCATGGTGCAGGCCACGCTGCGCCGCCAGGGCATCATGGTCACCAAGGTCAAGAAACGCAGTTTCGGCCGCGGTGGCCGGGTGACCGAAAAAGACATCACGCTGTTTACCCGTCAGCTGGCGACCATGATGAAGGCGGGCGTGCCGCTGCTGCAGGCCTTCGACATCGTCGGCAAGGGCGCCGGCAACCGCGCGGTATCGAAACTGCTGGGCGACATCCGGCTGGAGGTGGAATCCGGTTCCAGCCTGAATCAGGCTTTCCGCAAGTATCCGCAGCATTTCGACCAGCTGTTCTGCAATCTGGTCGCCGCCGGCGAACAGGCCGGTATCCTGGACGGCCTGCTCGACCGTCTGGCTACCTATCGCGAAAAGATCCTGGCCATCAAGGGCAAGATCAAGTCGGCCATGTTCTACCCGATCGCGATCATCGTGGTGGCCATCATCATCACCGCGGTGATCATGATTTTCGTCATCCCCGAATTCAAGAAGGTGTTCTCGAGCTTCGGCGCCGACCTGCCGGCTCCGACCATGTTCGTGATCGCGCTGTCGGACGCCTTCGTAGAGTACTCGTGGCTCATCTTCGGTGCCCTGATCGGCGGCGCGGTGGCTTTCACCACCGCACTGAAACGTTCGATTCCACTGCAGATCGCGGTCGACCGCGCGGTGCTCAAGCTGCCGGTCTTCGGCGACATCATCCGTAAGGCCACGATCGCCCGCTGGGCGCGCACGCTGTCGACCATGTTCGCGGCCGGCGTGCCGCTGGTCGAAGCGCTGGATTCGGTCGGCGGTGCCGCCGGCAACCATATCTACAAGACCGCAACCAAGCAGATCCAGTCCGAAGTCAGTACCGGTACCAGCCTGACGGTGTCGATGCAGAACACCAACGTGTTCCCGGTGATGGTGATCCAGATGGCGTCCATCGGCGAAGAATCCGGTCAGCTGGATTCCATGCTGTCCAAGGTGGCCGACTTCTACGAGCAGGAGGTCGATGACGCGGTCGACGCCATGTCCAGCCTGCTGGAACCCATCATCATGGTGGTGCTGGGCGTGCTGATCGGCGGCCTGGTCGTCGCGATGTATCTGCCCATCTTCAAGGTCGCCCAGTCGGTCTGACGCAGGCAAAGCGCATCATGAGTGGACTTGAATCGCTGGCCGACGCCGGCCTGCTGCCGGCGCTGGCTGGCGTGATCGGATTGGCGGTCGGCAGCTTCCTGAACGTGGTGATCCACCGCCTGCCGCTCATGATGGAACGCGAGTGGGCAGCCCAGTGCGCCGACCTGCGCGGCGAAGCCGCACCGGGCGGCGACACGCTGACCCTGTCTCGCCCGCGTTCGCGCTGCCCGCAGTGCGGTCACGCCATCACCGCGCTGGAGAACATCCCGCTGCTGTCCTGGCTGTGGCTGCGCGGCCGCTGCAGCGGGTGCGGCACACGCATCAGCGCACGCTACCCGCTGGTCGAACTGCTGACCGGCCTGCTGTCCGCCGGCTGTGCCTGGACCTTCGGGCCATCGTTGCACATGATCGGTGCGCTGGTTTTCGTATGGGCCATGATCGCGCTCACCTTCATCGATCTGGACACCCAGCTGCTGCCGGACAGCATCACGCTACCGCTGGTATGGGCCGGCCTGCTGCTGAACCTCAGTGGCGGCTTCACCGATCTGGCGTCGTCGGTGACCGGTGCGATGGCCGGCTATCTGGTGCTGTGGACGGTGTACTGGGCATTCAGACTGGCCACCGGCAAGGAAGGCATGGGTTATGGCGATTTCAAGCTGCTGGCCGCGATCGGCGCCTTTCTCGGCTGGCAGATGCTGCCCGCCGTCATCCTGCTGTCGTCAGTGGTCGGCGCGGTAGTGGGCATCGCGCTGATCGCGCTGCGTTCGCACGGCCGTGACGTGCCCATTCCGTTCGGTCCCTATCTGGCCGCGGCCGGCCTGATCGCGCTGTTCTTCGGCGAAACGCTCAACCGGACCTATCTGGGGCTGTTCTGACGCCTCCGGAAACGGCCGGGGCTTGAATAACCGCGCCCGGCCCCTCATTTTCAATGCCTGCCATGTACCGGACATGCGCGCCTGCACCGCCCTGCGCGCTGGCGCGAAATGTGCATGTGCAACAATCGCTTAGTCTATAATTTCGCGTTTTCTGGAGCTCGACATGCCGATCTACGGTTACCGCTGCTCGTCCTGCGGTCTTCAAAAGGACGTAATGCAAAAAATCAGCGACGCCCCGCTGACCGATTGCCCGTCCTGCGGCGCATCGACTTTCTCCAAGCAGCTGTCGGCCGCCGGCTTCCAGCTCAAGGGCAGCGGCTGGTATGTGACTGACTTCAAGGGCGGCTCCGGCAGCTCGGCCAGCACGACTACACCGAAGGCCGAAACGGCCGCTTCGTCCTCCGCGGCATCTTCGGACAGCGGTTCTTCCACGCCGTCCACGCCCTGCGGCGGCTCCTGCGCCTGCCATTGATGAAGCGTTACTTCATCACCGGCCTGCTGATCTGGATTCCGCTGGCCATCACCCTCTGGGTGCTGGCATGGATACTGGGCACGCTGGACCAGACCATGCTGCTGGTGCCTTACCAGTGGCGGCCGGCCCAGCTGTTCGGCTTCGACGTGCCCGGCCTGGGCGTCATCCTGACCGTGCTCATCATCCTGGTCAGCGGCATCGTCGGCCACAACATCATCGGCCAGCGCCTGCTGCGCTACTGGGAAGGCCTGCTGTCGCGCATCCCGGTGGTGAAGTCCATCTACAACGGCGTGAAGCAGGTATCAGACACGCTGTTCTCCAGCTCAGGCGAGGCGTTCCGCAAGGCGCTGCTGATCCAGTATCCACGTCAGGGCAGCTGGACCATCGCCTTCCTGACCGGCCAGCCGGGCGGCGACGTGACTGACCACCTGCCGGACCACGTGAGCGTCTATGTGCCGACCACGCCCAATCCGACCTCCGGCTTCTTCCTGATGCTGCCGCGCAGCGAAGTGATCGAGCTGGACATGACGGTGGATGAGGCTCTCAAGTACATCGTGTCGATGGGCGTCGTACCGCCCCCCAGAAAAACAAAACCGCATGCGGCCGCAGTGCCCGCACTCGACAACTGAACCGGGGTTTTCCGACCCCGCCCTTTTCCGGAAACACACCATGCGCACGCAATACTGCGGCCTGCTCGATGCGGGCTATCTCGACCAGACCGTCACCCTGTTCGGCTGGGCCCACCGTCGCCGCGACCACGGCGGCGTCATCTTCATCGACCTGCGCGATCGCGAAGGCCTGGTGCAGGTGGTGTGCGACCCGGACCGCGCGGAAACCTTCAAGGTGGCCGAGTCGGTGCGCAACGAGTTCTGTCTGAAGGTGACTGGCCGCGTGCGTCGCCGCCCGGAAGGTACGACCAACGCCAACCTGGTGTCGGGCGAGATCGAAGTGCTGGCGCATGAAGTCGAGGTGCTGAACGCCTCGGTCACGCCGCCCTTCCCGCTGGACGACGAAAACCTGTCGGAAACCGTGCGCCTGACCCATCGCGTGATCGACCTGCGCCGCCCGGCGATGCAGAAGAACATGATGCTGCGCTACAGGACGGCGATGGCCTTCCGCCGCTTCCTCGACGAGCGCGGCTTCATCGACATCGAAACGCCGATGCTCACCAAGAGCACACCGGAAGGCGCGCGCGACTATCTGGTGCCGAGCCGCGTGCATGACGGCCAGTTCTTCGCGCTGCCGCAGTCGCCGCAGCTGTTCAAGCAACTCTTGATGGTGGCCGGCTACGACCGCTACTACCAGATCGTCAAGTGCTTCCGCGACGAGGATCTGCGCGCCGACCGCCAGCCTGAATTCACCCAGGTCGATATCGAAACCAGCTTCCTGACCGAGCACGAAATCACCGCGATGATGGAAGACATGATCCGTCATGTCTTCAAGGAAGCGCTGTCGGTCGAGCTGCCGGCGCCCTTCCCGCGCATGAGCTATGCCGAAGCGATGACGCGCTTCGGTTCTGACAAACCCGATCTGCGCGTGACGCTGGAACTGGTGGATGTCGCCGATGCGGTGAAGGACGTGGCGTTCAAAGTGTTCTCCGGCCCGGCCAACGACCCGGCCTGCCGCGTCACCGCGCTGCGCGTGCCCGGCGGCGCCTCGCTGTCGCGCGGCGAGATCGACGGCTACACCGAATTCGTCAAGATCTACGGCGCCAAGGGCCTGGCCTACATCAAGGTGAACGACGTCACCAAGCTGAACGAGGAAGGCCTGCAGTCGCCCATCGTCAAGAACCTGAGCCCGGAATCGCTGGCCGCCATCATGGCCCGCACCGGCGCCCAGAGCGGCGACGTGATCTTCTTCGGTTCCGACAAGACCAAGGTGGTGTCCGACGCGCTCGGCGCGCTGCGCCTGAAGATCGGCCACGAGAAGGGCTATGTGACCGGCGAAGCCTGGCGCCCGCTGTGGGTGGTCGACTTCCCGATGTTCGAGTACGACGAGGACGAAAAGCGCTGGAACGCCTGCCATCACCCCTTCACCAGCCCGAAGGACGAACACATCGCGCTGCTCAAGACCGATCCGGGCAAGTGCCTGGCCAAGGCCTATGACCTGGCGCTGAACGGCTGGGAAATCGGCGGTGGTTCGGTGCGTATCCACCGCGCCGACGTGCAGGAAACCGTGTTCGAGGCACTCAACATCGGTGCGGAAGAGCAGCAGCTCAAGTTCGGCTTCCTGCTCGACGCGCTGAAGTACGGCGCGCCGCCGCACGGCGGCCTGGCTTTCGGTCTGGACCGCATCGTCACCATGATGACCGGCGCCGAATCGATCCGCGACGTGATCGCCTTCCCCAAGACCCAGCGCGCGCAGTGTCTGCTGACCCAGGCACCGAGCCCGGTGGACGAACGCCAGCTGCGCGACCTGCACATCAAGCTGCGCAACGCGCCGAAGGCCGACGCCGGCGCCTGATCGATGACGGCCCGCCTGCCCCGCTGGCTCATGCGCGCGCCGCTGATCGCGGCGCTGTGGCTGCTGCTGACGGGGTTTGCACCGCCCGAGGTCGCGCTGTCCGAGCTGCCGCCGGAGGCAGCGCAGACGCTGACGCTGATCCGGCAGGGCGGGCCCTTCCCCTACCGGCGCGACGGCATCGTGTTCCAGAACCGGGAGCGTCGTCTGCCGGAGCAGAAGCGCGGCTACTACCGCGAATACACGGTGCCCACGCCGGGCCTGGACCATCGCGGCGCGCGCCGCATCGTCGCCGGCAGCGGTCCGGCCAACGACGTGCGACGCTCCGGCGAATACTGGTACACCGGCGACCACTACCGCAGCTTCCGCCGCATCAAGGAATAGAGCATGTCCGCACTGCCCCCTGCCGATTCCATGCAGGCCCGTCTGGCCGACGCCGCCCGCAGCGGCGTGTTCTCCGCCCAACCGGCCGCCGCCGCCCGTGCCGCCCGCGTGGCCGAACAGGCCGGCCTGCTGCTGATCGGCATCGACCTGAAAGACACCCGCGACCAGGCCTCACTGCTGCAGGCACTGGCCGAAACCCTGGGTTTTCCCGACACTTTCGGCCACAACCTCGACGCGCTCGGCGACAGCCTGGGCGATCTGTCCTGGCTGCCTCAGGCGCACGGCTATCTGCTGCACCTGAGCAACTGCGCCAAGCCGGTCGAACGCTGCAAGGACGATTTCGACGCGCTGGTTGCGGTGCTCAATGACGCCGCCGACGAGTGGCGCGGCCGCGGCACGCCGTTCTGGGTGCTGATCGACCAGCCGCACAGCCGCAGCCGTGCCTTCATGGCCAGCGCATGAAACGCCCGCAGTCTGTCCTGGTGCTGATCCACAGCCCGGAGGGCGACATCCTGCTGATCGAGCGGGCCAAGCATCCGGGCTACTGGCAGTCGGTGACCGGCAGCATCGAAGCCGGCGAGACGCCGGAACAGACCGCCCGGCGCGAAGTGGAGGAAGAGACCGGCATCGTTGCGCCGCCCGAGGCCTTCGACCGCTGGCACCACACGAGCCGCTTCGAAATCTATCCGATCTGGCGCCACCGTTATCCACCCGGCGTCACCCACAACACCGAGCACGCCTTCAGCCTGTGCGTCCCGCGTGACACACCGGTGCGGCTGGCGCCGGACGAGCACCGCGACTGGCGCTGGCTGCCCTGGCGCGAGGCGCTGGACGCGGTTTTTTCGTGGACCAACCGCGACGCGATCCGGATGTTGACGCAGCGCAAGCGGCTGAACAGGCACTCTTGAAATCGTTTTTTTCCAACCCTAGCTTGGGTGTACGCGGATACCCGCACCCGACATGGAAAGGACGAAACGATGAATCAAGTGACCCGCTGGGACCCGTTTGAAAATTTGTTCAAGGACTTTCGCGGCCTCGTGCTGCAACCGGTAGACCTCGCCGGCAATCCGGACGTACCGGCGCTCAAGGTCGACGTGAAGGAAGACAAGGACACCTACACGGTGCATGCCGACCTGCCGGGCGTGGCCAAGGACGACATCCACGTGAATATCGAAGGCGCGGTGGTGTCGATCAGCGCCGAGAAGAAGCGTGCCGTCGAAAACCGAGAAGGCGAACGCGTGCTGCGCAGCGAGCGCCACTACGGCAAGGTATCGCGCAGCTTCCAGCTCGGCCAGGACATCGACGAAGCCAGGGCCCAAGCCCGCTTCGCCGACGGCGTGCTGGAGCTGACGCTGCCGAAGAAGGTGGCCGCCAGTTCGCGCAAGCTCACCATCCAGTAAGCACCGCAGACACAGTGGCACAGAGCGGACACCTCCAGGTGTCCGCTTTTTGTTTGTGCGGTGCACGGCTAGAATTCCGGGCCTTTACAAACCCATGCCCGAGCCTCCCGCCATGTCGACCACGAACGACCTGATTTCCGGAATCACGCCCCACGCCAAGGCCGCGGTGCTGTCGGAAGCGCTGCCCTACATCCGCCGCTTCCAAGACAAGACCATCGTCGTGAAATACGGCGGCAACGCGATGACCGACCCGGCGCTGAAGCTCGGCTTCGCGCGCGACGTGGTGCTGCTCAAGCTGGTCGGCATGAATCCGGTGGTGGTGCATGGCGGCGGTCCGCAGATCGACGAAGTGCTGAAGAAGGTGGGCAAGCAGGGCACCTTCATCCAGGGCATGCGGGTGACCGACGAAGAGACCATGGACATCGTCGAAATGGTGCTCGGCGGCCATGTGAACAAGGAAATCGTCAATCTGATCAACCAGGCCGGCGGCAAGGCGGTGGGCCTGACCGGGCAGGACGGCTCCTTCATCCGCGCCACCAAGCTGATGATGCCGAACAAGGACAAGCCGGAGGAAATGCTGGACATCGGCCTGGTCGGCGACATTTCGTCGATCGATCCGACCATCATCAACTTCCTCGACAGCGGCGACTTCATCCCGGTGATCGCGCCGATCGGCGTCGGCCCGGACGGCGAGAGCTACAACATCAACGCAGACGTGGTGGCCGGCAAGCTGGCGGAAATCCTGAAGGCGGAAAAGCTCATCCTGCTGACCAACACGCCGGGCGTGCTGGACAAGGCGGGCAATCTGCTGACCGGCATCACGCCGCGCGACGTGGACGCAATGATCGCCGACGGCACACTGTCCGGCGGCATGCTGCCCAAGATCGGTTCGGCGCTCGACGCGGCGCGCAGCGGTGTGAAGAGCGTGCACATCATCGACGGCCGCGTGCCGAACGCGCTGCTGCTCGAAGTGCTGACCGACGACGGCGTCGGCACGCTGATCAAGAGCAAGTAAACGCGCCCCCGGGGCCGGGCATCGCCCGGCCCGTCCCCCGGAGGGGGTGAAAAATCCGCACTGAGCACACTCGAGTCCGCAATCCGGACACAGGCAGGCAGCCGGTCTGGATCTTCGATCTGGACAACACGCTGCACGATGCCAATCCGCACGTGTTTCCGCATCTGAACCGGGCGATGACCGCCTGGCTGATGACCGAACTCGGGCTGGATCACGCGGCGGCCGACCACCTGCGCGCCCACTACTGGCACCGCTACGGCGCCACCCTGCTCGGCCTTATACGCCACCACGGCACCCGCCCGGCGCACTTCCTGCACGGCACCCATGATGTCGAAGCACTGCGCCCGGGCATCGTGTTCGACCGCGCGGTGCGCCACATGCTGCGCCGCCTGCCCGGCCGCAAGATCGTGTTCACGAATGGCCCGCTGCACTACGCCGAAGCGGTGCTGCAGGCGACCGGGCTGGATACGCTGATCGACGGCGTGCACGCCATCGAACATTCACGCTACACGCCCAAGCCGAGGCGGATCGGCTTCCTGCACCTGCTGCGCGATTTCGGGCTCAGGCCGTCGCGCTGCATCATGGTCGAGGACACCGCAGAGAACCTGCGTACCGCCCGTCAGCTCGGCATGCGCACCGTGTGGATCAGCCGCAGTCCGGCCCACCATCCGTATGTGGACCTGCGGCTGCCGTCGGTGCTGCAACTGCCCCGCGCCCGTGCGCTGGCGCGGGTTTGAGGGTCAGCGACCTCAGCCTTCCTTCAGCCAGCGCGCTGCATCGAGCGCGTAGTAGGTCAGGATGCCGTCGGCACCGGCGCGCTTGAAAGCGAGCAGCGACTCCATGGCGGTGGCGCGCTCGTCCAGCCAGCCGTTGGCCACCGCCGCCTTCAGCATCGCGTATTCGCCGCTCACCTGGTAGGCATAGGTGGGCACCCCCAGTTCGGCCTTCACCCGGCGCACGATGTCCAGATAAGGCATGCCCGGCTTCACCATCACCATGTCGGCGCCTTCGGCGATGTCGAGCGCGACTTCGCGGATCGCCTCGTCGCTGTTCGCCGGGTCCATCTGGTAGGTGTACTTGTTGCCCTTGCCCAGATTGCCAGCCGAACCCACCGCGTCGCGGAAAGGGCCGTAGAAGGCCGACGCGTATTTCGCCGAATAGGCAAGGATGCGGGTGTGGATGAGGCGGTGGGCGTCCAGTTCGAAGCGGATGCGGCCGACCCGGCCGTCCATCATGTCGGACGGTGCGACCACGTCGGCGCCGGCCTGGGCGTGACACAGCGCCTGTTTCGCCAGCGCTTCCAGCGTTTCGTCGTTCATGACGTAGCCGGAGGCGTCGATCAGGCCATCCTGGCCATGCGAGGTATAGGGGTCGAGCGCGACATCGGTGATCACGCCCAGTTCGGGAAAGCGCTGCTTCAGCGCGCGCACGGTGCGCGGCACCAGACCGTCCGGGTTCCAGGCTTCGGCGGCGTCTTCGGTCTTGAGCGCACTGTCGATGACCGGAAACAGCGCCAGCGCCGGCACGCCCAGCGCCACCGCCTGTTCCGCCACGCCCAGCAGCAGATCGATGCTGACGCGATTGACGCCCGGCATCGACGCCACCGCCTCACTGCGGGTCGGGCCATCGAGCACGAACACCGGGTAGATCAGGTCGTCGGCCGACAGACGGTTCTCCCGCATCAGGCGACGGGAAAAGTCATCGCGGCGCATGCGACGCATGCGGGTGGACGGGAAATGACTGCTGGACGGCGCGTTATTCGACATCGGGAAATCCGTGAAAGGCGGTGTGAAAGACAGAACGGCGGCCTGGGGGCCGTGATCAGAGCGCGATGATAGTCGCTGCGCGGCTCCTGCAGGACGCCCCTTCAAGGCGAACGGTCTGGCGGCCTGATGTGCAGCCCGTTCGTGCCACCTGTTCTCGCATCGAAGGCGCGACATTCATTGCGCACAAAGAAATTCTGTTTGTCCAGGACAGAGCTGGAACTTGATCCGCACCGCCCGGTCACAGGCATGGACGGTGCGAGCCGTCACCCGCTTCACCTCCCTGAGCGGGTGCCTACAAGCGAGGCGTTTCGTACCCACGGCGACATCCCCTTGAGCCGTGGGTTTCTTTTTTTCAGGGCTCTGGGGTCGCGTCCGGCAGGGCGGCGGTCAGCCAGGGCGCCACCACCTTTTCCACTTCGTCCACGCCGGTCTTCTTCAGGCTGGAAAACAGCTGCACCGTCACCTGATCGCCCATGCCGGACAGCTGGTTGCGTACATCGGCCAGCGTAGAGGCCTGCGCGCTGCGGGTGAGCTTGTCCGCCTTGGTGAGCAGCACGTGCATCGGCTTTCCGCTCTGCGAGAACCACTGGATCATGTTCCAGTCGAGTTCGGTCAGCGGATGCCGCGAATCCATGATGAGCACCAGCCCGACCAGGCTTTGGCGCTCCTTCAGATAGCGCTCGATCAGGCCAGCCCAGGCGCGACGCACCTCGGGCGGTACCTGGGCAAAGCCGTAACCCGGCAGATCGACCAGAAAGCCGCCCTTGACCAGCTTGAAGTAGTTGATGAGCTGGGTGCGGCCCGGCGTCTTGCTGACGAAAGCCAGTCGTGTATGGCCGACCAGCGTGTTGATCGCGCTCGACTTGCCGGCGTTGGAACGACCGGCAAACGCGATTTCGGGTCCGGCCGCCGCCGGCAGACCGGTCGGCTTGGCTACGGAGATATGGAAGGCAGCGCCACGGAACAGAGAGGACAAATCAGAATCGCGCAATGCGCGCCCGGGAAAACGCGGTAAAATGGGGAGTTTAGCGTATCACCGAAATTTTCCCGGACCTTTGCCCGGCATCACCCGCTCAAGGATAGTCATGCGCCACCTCAACGCTCTCGGTTTCGCCCTGTCTCTGACCCTCGTTTCGGCCAGCGCGCTGGCTTCCGAAGAAAAAGCCGCTCCCAAGGCAGACGCTGCCGCGGGCAAGGCGATCGCCACCCAGGTGTGCGCGGCCTGTCACGGCGCCGACGGCAACAGCACCATTCCGGCCAACCCGAAGCTGGCCGGTCAGCATCCGGAATACCTGTACAAGCAGCTCACGAATTTCAAGGGCAAGGACGGCAAGCCGGCCGAGCGCGTCAACGGCGTGATGTCCGGCATGGTGGCCGGTCTGTCCGATCAGGACATGCGCAATGTCGCCGCCTACTATGCCAGCCAGAAGCCGGCCGGCGGTCAGGCCCGCGGCTCGCGTGAAAGCATCGAACTGGGCCAGAAGATCTGGCGCGGTGGCGACCAGTCCAAGGGTCTGCCGGCCTGTTCCGGCTGCCACGGCCCGGCCGGTGCCGGCCTGCCGGCGCAGTACCCGCGCATCGCCGGTCAGCACGCCGACTACACCGAAGCCCAGCTGAAGACCTTCCGCGTCGGCGAGCGCGCCAACGATCCGGCCAAGATGATGCGCATGATCGCGGTGAAGATGACCGACGCCGAAATCAAGGCGGTCGCCGACTACGCTGCCGGCCTGAAGTAATCCGCGCGCGGCGCCGGGCCGGCTCAGCCGGCACCGGGCGGCGCACGGCGCTCCGCCGCCAGCGTCGCGATCTCGTCTGCCGAAAAGCCCGCCTCCAGGCGGGCTTTTTCGTTCACCGGCGGCTGCAGCCGCGGCGCGTCGAATTCGTTGAACAGGCGCAGGAAGGTGGGTTCCGGCGCCAGCCCGCGCTGCGCGCACAGCAGCCGGAACCAGCGGTCGCCGATCGCCACGTGGGTGATTTCGTCGGTGAGCACGATGTCCAGAATGCCCAGCGCCGCCTGGTCACCGATGGCGCGCAGCTTGGCCATGATGGGCGGCGTGGCGTCCAGCCCGCGCGCCTCCAGCACCCGCGGCACCAGCGCCATCCGGATCAGCGCGTCGTGCGCGGTGCGGCTGGCCATGTCCCACAGTCCGGCATGCGCCGGAAAATCGCCGTAGTCGTAGCCCAGCGTCCGCAGATGGGTGCGCAGCAGCCCGAAATGGCGCGCCTCGTCGGCGGCCACCCGCAGCCAGTCTGCGAGGTAGTCGTCCGGCAGTTCGCGGAAGCGCCACGCGGCGTCCAGCGCCAGATTGATGGCGGTGAATTCGATGTGGCAGATGGCGTGGATCATCGCGCCATGCCCTTCGCGGCTGCCCATGCGGCGCGAACGCAGTGCCGACGGTTCGACCAGTGCTGGCCGCTCGGGCCGGCCTGCGTCGGGAATGTCATGCGGCGGCCCGGCGCTGTGGTCGAACACCACGCCCGCCTGCCAGTCGCGCCACAGCGCAGCCACCTGCGCACATTTGGCGTCCGGGTCGGCGCACATCAGCGCGGCGTGCAGTTCGTGAAAAATCTTTCGGCTCATGGGCGGTCTATCGGTAAGTTCTGGGCAACGCGTACGGTCTGCTGCCGTGACAGGAGGAGTTTACCCATGCTGATCAAACGCCCGGCCGATATCGCGCCGTCTGACATCACCCCGCGCGCGCTGTTCGACAGCCGCCGCGACTTCATCCGTACCGCCGGCCTCGGGCTGGGCGCCGCGCTGATCGGAGCCGGCCTGCCGCGTACCGCGCAGGCGGCCGGCTACGGTGGCCAGCCGCTGGGGCCGCTGGTGAAGAGCCCGTACTCGACCGGCGAGAAGCTGAACGACTATTCGGACATCACCGGCTACTGCAATTTCTACGAATTCGGCACCGACAAGAGCGATCCGTCGCGCAACGCCCACCGCCTGAAAACGCGGCCATGGACGGTGAGCATCGAAGGTCTGGTGAACAAGCCGAAAACGCTGGCCATCGACGACGTGCTGAAGCTTGCGCCGCTGGAAGAGCGCATCTACCGGCTGCGCTGTGTCGAGGCGTGGTCCATGGTCATTCCGTGGGTGGGCTTTCCGCTGTCGGCGCTGCTGAAGCAGGTCGAGCCGCTGGGCAGCGCGAAATACGTCGAGTTCACCACGCTGGCCGACCCGCAGACCATGCCCGGCGTGCGCAGCGGCGTGCTGGACTGGCCTTACGTGGAGGGGCTGCGGCTGGACGAAGCCATGCATCCGCTGACACTGATCGCGGTCGGCCTGTACGGCGAAGTGCTGCCTAACCAGAACGGCGCTCCGATGCGCCTGGTGGTGCCGTGGAAATACGGCTTCAAGAGCGCCAAGTCCATCGTGAAGATACGCTTCACCGACAAGGAGCCGGTCAGTTCATGGACCCGCGCGGCGTCGCGCGAATACGGCTTCTATTCCAACGTGAATCCGGATGTCGACCACCCGCGCTGGAGCCAGGCGCGCGAACGCCGGCTGGGGGAATTCACCAAGCGCAAGACGCTCATGTTCAACGGCTATGGCGACCAGGTCGCGTCGCTGTACACCGGCATGGACCTGAAGAAGAATTTCTGACCATGCGTATCACGATGGGTCCGAAGATGCGCCTGCCCCGCTTCAACCCGGACCGCCGGCAGTTCACGCTGATCTGGCGCGCGCTGTGGGTGGCCGGCCTGCTGCCGCTGCTGATGCTGGTGTCGGCCGGCCTGCGCGACGCGCTCGGGGCCAATCCGATCGAGTACATCACCCGCGCCACCGGCGACTGGACGCTGCGGCTGCTGCTGCTCACGCTGGCGGTCACGCCGCTGCGCCAGCTCACCGGCTGGCACTGGCTGGTGCGGCTGCGCCGCATGCTGGGTCTGTATGCCTTCTTCTACGCCTGCCTGCACCTCACCACCTATGTGTGGCTGGACCAGTTCTTCGACTGGCCGGGCATGCTGAAAGACATCGCCAAGCGCCCCTTCGTGACGCTGGGCTTTGCCGCCTTCGTGCTCATGCTGCCGCTGGCCGCCACCTCGACGAACGCGATGATCCGCCGGCTCGGCGGTCGCACCTGGCAGGGCCTGCATCGCGCGGTGTATGCGGTCGCGGTGCTCGGTGTGGCGCACTACTGGTGGCTGGTGAAGAAGGACCTTACCGAACCCATCCTGTACGCCAGCGTGCTGGGCACGCTGTTCGCACTGCGGCTGTGGCACGCCCTGCGCCTGCAGCGCACGCTGCAGGCGCAGGCGGCCTGAACCGCGATCAGGCCCGGCGGCGGGCCATGCCGGCGAGCAGCGCCAGACCGCCGGCCATCAGCGCCCAGCTGCCCGGCTCCGGCACCGCCGGCGTGAAGGCCAGCGAACCGGCGCCGGACAGACCGCCCACCGTGTCATAGGCGACGAAGGCTTCGCCGATCTGCTCGTAGCCCGCCACCAGCGAGAACAGCGGATCGCCGCTGGCGACGCTGTAACCCACGCCGACGAAACGGCCATCGACAAAGGCCGCTTCGGCCGGCGCGGCAGCATCGGCCAGCGCGTAGTGCTGGCCGAGCAGCGTGAAGCTGAAGCTGTCGAGCAGCAGCCATTCCTGGCCGACGCCGGTCAGCGCGGCGTCATCGAAGGCTACGCTGCCGCTGTAGGCGGCACCGATGAAGGCGCCGGAGTCGAACTGGCCGGAAAAGTCCCAGTTCTGGATCGCGGCCTGGGCCGGCAGGGCAGCCGCCAGCGTGAGCGCCGAAGCGGCGGCGAGTACGGCATTGCGCAGCATGTTCATGTCTGTATTCCTTTCGTTTTAGAGGCCAAGGTCGCGGGCAGCGTCGATGCGGGCGGCGGTCACGCCGCGCAGGGTCACCAGCGCACGCGGTGCGGCCGTGCCGGCCAGACCGTCGGTGTCGATCTGCACGGTGACGCCGGCGCTGCCGTCGAGCAGGCGCACGTGGCCGGCGGCCCAGGCGACGCTGCGATCGAGGCCGAGGCTGGCCAGCAGTGCGCTCAGGTCGATGCGGTCAGTGCCCGGCACGAAGTCGGTCACGGTATCGACGCCGTCGCGCAGGCTCAGATAGACGAAGGTGTCGGCGCCAGCGCCGCCGGTCAGCGTGTCCGCGCCTTCGCCGCCGGTGATCACGTCATCGCCGGCCGATCCGGTCAGCGTGTCGCGACCGGCACCACCCCGGATCGCCTTCTGCAGCGACAGGCCTACCAGCACCGGGTCGTGGTCAGACGAGCGGAAGGCGTTCGGCGCGTACAGGTCCTGCGGCTTGAACTCGGTGTTGTAGTCGATGACCGACGGTTCGTCCGCATTGATGCGCCAGTGCGCGGCACCGGTGATCTGGGCGCTCAGGCTGACGGTGGCCAGCGCGTGGTCCAGATAGCCGGCTTCGCCGTCGAACACGTAGGAGTAGCCGAACGCGTCGAAGCGATCGATCTGGTCAACATAGCCATTGGCGGTCAGGTCGAGGATGGGGTCTTCCTTGCCGTAGGCGTTCAGGTCACCGATCACGATCACGTCGGCGTCACCGGCCGAAGCCTGCAGGCCGGCAATGGTGCCGCGCAGCGCCTGCGCCTGCTGCACCCGCAGCGCGTTCCAGCAGCCCTGGCCGTCGCCCTGGTCGAGATCGGCGCCCGAAGTCGGGCAGCTGCCCTTGGACTTGAAGTGGTTCACCACCACGCTGAACTTCTCGCCATTGGCGGCGGCAAAGGTCTGCGCCAGCGGCGGGCGGCTGAACACCGCGCGGGTATCGCTCAGCGAGGCACCGGCGCGCGACAGACGGGCCGGCTTGTAGATCATCGCCACCTTGATTTCATCGCTGCCGGTGCCGTTGGCCGGGTCCGGCACCACCGCGTAGGTGCCGGCGCCGAGCACTGCATTGAGGCCGGCCACCAGATCCTGGATGGCGCTGCGGCTGCCGTCGCCGTCGTTCTCGATTTCCATCAGGCCGACGACGTCTGCGTTGAGCGCGCTCAGCGCGGCGACGATCTTGGCCTTCTGGCGCGAGAACTCGGCCGCGTTGCTGGCACCGCGGCTGGTCGGGAAACCGCCGCCCAGGCCGTCGCCGTTGAAGTAGTTCAGCACGTTGAAGCTGGCCACCTTCACGTTGCCGCCAACCGACGGCGCCGTGGCGCTGCGCGGGTTGCTGCGCACGAACACCGGCGCTTCGGTCGGGTGCAGACGGTAGTCGGCCAGACCGGTATTGCTGTTGGTGGCCAGACCGAAGTCGATCACACCGGTCACGCCGGCCAGCGTGTCACCGGCACGCACCGTGTTGTCGGCACCGATGTAGGGAATCGGATTCGGGTTCTGCAGGCTGCTGCCGTCGTCCAGCAGGAAGCTGCGGCGCGCGTTGTCCAGCGTCAGTGCGGCGGCTTCGGCGGACGCGGCCGGGTGGCGGTTGGTCGGCTTTTCCAGCCGGCCTTCGGTGGACAGCGTGAGCTGGCCGTAACGGCCGAGGAAGAAGTTCTGACCCACGGTGATCGGGCCTTCGACGCGCACCAGCATGCCTTCGTAGCGCTCCAGGCCTTCGGCCGGCATCGCAGCGATCACGGTCGGCGCGATGGCGTATCCGCTGCCCAGCAGGCTTGCGGTCGCATTCGTCAGCTGGGTGACAGGGTGAGCCAGCGTGCCAGCATTGGTGGCCGCACCGACGTTGAATTCCGTGACCGTACCGGTCACGCGCAGGCGCTGGCCCACGCTCACCGCGGGCGCGGTGCTGGTGAACACGAACAGGCCTTCCGAGGTCGCGTCGTCGCCATCCGGCAGGTCGTTCTGGATGAAGTAGCCGTTGTTGTTCAGGCGGGTCACGACGCCTTCGGTGATCACCGTCTGGCCGACCAGCGGGCTCGTTTCGCCGCTGCCCTGGATGGCCGGAATCGGCGTGATCGCCGCAGCGGCGGCCACCGACAGGTTCACCGTGCAGTCACCGCTCTGCGCTTCATTGTTGGCGAAGCGCAGCGTGATGGCATACGAACCGGCGGCGGTGGCGCTCGACACGTCGAGCGAGGCGGTGGCGGCATCGCCATCCGCAGCCGCCGGGCTCAGGCTGCCCAGCGTGACGCCGGCCGGCAGGTTGCCGACCACGCTCAGCGCATTGACCACGCTGTCGGCATCACTGCCCGAAACGGTGACGTTGCCGGACTGGCCGGCCTGCAGCGACAGCGACGGGCAGGTCGCGATGACCGGTGCATTGACACCGCCGGCCGTACCGCCCTCAACCACGATGTTGTCCACACCCACCCACTCGTCATTGCCGACCGCGTTGGTGGTGATGATGCGCAGCTGCAGCAGCGGCTGGTTGTCGGCCGCGGCCGGCAGCGTGACCGATACCGGCGTCACCTTGCCGGCCAGCGACGGGCCTTCGGTGGCATCGGCCACATAGGCGGCTGGCACATCGGTGAACGGGCCGCTGCCGCCGACGCGGAACTGCAGCGCAACCGGCTGCACCGCGTTGTCGGTCGAGCCGTCGAGATCGCGCAGGTCGTAGCGCACCGTGATGCCGCTGCGGCCGGTGGTGTCCAGCGACAGCAGCAGGAAAGGGGCGTCGGCAGTGCCTGAGCCGGTCAGGGCCACCACCGGGTCAGCCAGATGGAACTCGGCCACGCCACCGGTGGTGAAGGTGTTCGGGGCGGTCTGGTTGGCATTGACGTCGATTACGCCAGTGCCGTCGACCGTGATGGCGCGCGGATCGGCACCGGTAGCGGTGACCAGATCGTCACCGCGGTAGCCGGTGATGCCGGGCACACCGTCCCAGTTGTCATTGGCCGTGATGAGACCGATGTTGGACCAGTCCTGCGCGAAAGGCAGCGGCTGGGCGATGTTGTCGGCATGAGCGACCGACGCGAACAGGCCGGCCACGGCGGCGGCCAGAACAAGCCGGCGGGAAACCGGGCGAAGCGTAGCGGTACGGGAGAACGAGACCATGGGAATATTCCGTCGACAGGGTGTAGCGTAATCGAAGTGCCCCGCGCGCTGGGCGCGGGGCGCGGGGCGCGGATCAGCGATGCGCGATCAGGCGGCTGCGCGGCGGCGTGCGAAGAAACCGATCAGGCCCAGGCCGGCCATCAGCATGGCCCAGGTATCGGCTTCCGGCACCGGTGCGAGGGCGGCGTCGACCAGGCGGCCGGCGTTGTCCAGCGGGTTCGCGGCACCGTAGCGGCTGGCGGAAATCACGCCACCCAGACCGCCTTCGGCCACCGAGTCAGTGATGTATTCCTGCAGCGCCTGCTGGTAGGTGATGGTGTTGGTGGCGTTGTCGAACAGCACGCCCCAGGCCGCGAAAGCGTAACCATCTCCGCCGTTGGCGGTGAAGTCGATGGTGGTGAGCGACACGGTGCGCACACCGGCCAGCGCCTTGCCGTCGAGCACCAGCACGGTGCCGTCATCCAGCGTGATGCTGATGACGCGGCTGCCAACCGGGCGCGTGGTGTCATACACGACGCGCATGCCGGCAACCTGGGAGAAACGGCCGTCGGCATTGCCGCTTTCCGAAGCGTTGGAAACCGAGTGTTCCATCATGGCCTTGAGCTGTTCGGCATTCACGCTCTGCGCGGTCTTCACCAGATTGGTGAAGGGCAGCACATCGAAGGTGTTGCCCACGGTCACGTCGCCGGCAGCGATCGAGGTGCGGATGCCGCCACCGTTCTGGATGGCGATGTCGGTGCCGCCGGCGTGGCGCATCGCGTCGGCCACCAGATTGCCAATGTTGGTTTCGGCATTGCGCACACCGGCGGTGAAGCTGCCCGGAGCACCGGCCACGCCGCGCGCGCCATTGAGTGACACCTGCGAAGTGCCGATGACAGTGGCGTTGAGCACGCTGATGTAGGACTGCACCGGATCGACCACCGCGGTCTTCAGGAAGCTGTCGCCGCTCACGCGGTCGGCGTCGGCCGCGGCACCGCTCACGCGCAGCATGCGCGAGCCGTCGATGGCGGTCACCGCGCCGGTGCTGTCGTCGATGGTGAGATTCAGTTCGCCGACATAGCGGTTGCCGAAATTCGAGGTGACCAGCGCGACATCGCGGCCGTCGGCGCCCTTCACCATCTGCGGCAGACCGGTGATGCCGCGGGTGTCGCCCGGAATCAGCGTGTTGTCGGCATTGGCCATCAGCTCGTGACCGCCGCCGGACAGCACCACGTCCACATTGCGCAGCTGCGGGATGAGCACGTTGCGCTCGTTGGCCGCGTTCTGCAGATGGCTCATGACGATGACCGTGTTGGCGCCCTGGGCGCGCGCCGCGTCGATCTGGCCCTGCACGTGCGACACCAGCGCGTTCAGGTTCTGCGCTTCGGTATTGGTCGCGCTCCAGCCGGCGGTCATGTTCACCGCGCCGGTCGAGCTGATGCTGGGCAGCAGCGGCGTGGTCACGCCGACCACCGCCACCTTCTTGCCGCCGTCGGTGGTGAGCAGCGTGTAGGGCGCCACCTTGCCGGCTGAGGCCAGCGACGAGAACTCGGCGGTGGCACCGAAGTTCAGGTTGGACGACAGATAGGTGGTGCCGGACACAGCGGCGAAGCGCGCGGCCACCGTCGGACCGAGGTCGAATTCGTGATTGCCGAACACTGCGGCGTCAAAGCCGATGTGGCGCATCGCGATCGCGTCGTAGAAATCCTGGCCGCCGTCGCTGTAGGCGCTGCCCAGATTCACGAAGCTGGCGTTCAGGCGCGGGCCGGGCAGGAAGGCGTCGCCGGCGTTCAGCTTGAACACGGTGCGACCGGCGGCAGTTGCAGCCGATTCGGCGCCCGACATGACCGAAGCCAGACGGTCGATGCCGCCGTAGTAGGAAATCGCCTGCGAGGCGTTGTCGCGCAGATTGCCCTGGGCCGACAGCAGCCAGGATTCCTGGTCGCCGACATGCAGCAGCGTGAGGCCTTCGGCGAAGGCGGTGGATGCGAACAATGCGGACAGTGCGGCAGCGAGTGCCTGCTTGCGCAGCGGACGGGTATTCATGTTTCGGCTCCTGGAACGAGGTCGCCGGCGGAAAGCCGGCAGATGCGGAGCGCGAGACTAGGCGACCAACATGACCGCACATGGGCCGGTTTTCTCCGGCTTGATGGTCCGAACGGACTACCTTTCGCCGCGGGCGAACAGCGCCCAGATCAGGCAGCCGGTACCCAGCGTGCCGAAGGCGACGGTCCACGCCAGAGGGGTGTTCGTGCCCCCCGACAGATCGAGTGCGGCGCCGAAAACCAGCGGTGCGACAAAGCCGGCGCCGAAGCCGCCCAGCGAATACAGCGCCATCGCGGCCCCCCGCTGGGCCGGCGGCGCAGCGTGTACGAGACCCGCGGTCAGCGAGGCCGAATCGGCCATGACCGTCACGTTGTACAGCGACAGCAGCGCGAGCAGCAGCCACCAGGGCGCGCCGACCGCCGCACCGGCCAGCCAGCACATCAGGCCGGACGCGAACATGACGCGCACGATCCAGCGGCTGCGGCCGACC
Source organism: Methyloversatilis universalis EHg5 (assembly GCF_000378945.1). Classification (GTDB taxonomy): domain Bacteria; phylum Pseudomonadota; class Gammaproteobacteria; order Burkholderiales; family Rhodocyclaceae; genus Methyloversatilis; species Methyloversatilis universalis_A. Next base: position 3,801,499 of record NZ_KB900539.1, read on the forward strand.
TTGCCGGCCATTTCATTGCCCAGAATGCTGGCCGGCTGGCCCAGCAGCATGACCAGCGCCGCCGCTTCGGTCGGCGTCAGCCAGGGGGCGGCGGCAGACAGCGTCCAGCCGAAGGCGATGAAAGCCACCAGCCAGGAGCGCAGGCCGAACAGCTCCCAGCAATGCACCGCGTAGCCACTGACCAGTATGCGCACCCGCGGATGTGCCAGCACCGGGCCGAAGCGCGGCAGCCAGCGCGCTTCGTGCGCCGCCGGCGGTTTCACCTCTCCGATGCGCCACCACACCAGCGCTGCGGCCAGCACCGGCCCCAGTGCCATCAGGGCCACGGCGTGCTGCCAGCCGAAGGCGCGGCCGAGCGCGCCGGCGACCAGCAGCGCGGCGCTGGTGCCGATGCCGAAACTCGATGTGTAGAAAGCGATGTGGCGGGTGCCGGCATCGTGCGGCACCCGGTCGGCCAAGACGCGCAGGCCGGGCATGTAACAGCCGGCCAGCCCGGCCCCGCTGACCGCCTGGAACAGGGCGCCGGTCCATAGTCCGGTCGCGGCAAGCGCGAAGCCGGTCATGCCGAGCGCCATCAGCAGATTGGACAGCACGAACACCACCCGCGCATCGACGCGGTCGGTGGCGCCCGACAGGAAGGGCACCGCCACCATGTAGCCGAAGAAGAAGGCGCCGCCGATGAAACCGGCTTCGGCGCCGCTGAGCGACCACAGCGCCGACAGTTCGGTCAGGAAGGACGGAAAGGCCGCGAGGCTGGTCATGCCCAGCACCTCGGCGCTGCACATGAGCAGCGTGAGCCGCACCGTCGCCGAGGCGCTGCCGGCGGTCGCGCTCACTCGTCGCGCGACTTCAGCCAGGCCGCCTTCTGGCGGGCGCGACCGGCCTTCTTGTCGGTGCGCGCGTGCTCGCCGCCCTTGCGCAGCAGCGCCGCGGTGGCCAGCGGATTGCGCGGCTTCAGCGTGCGCGGCTTGCGACTGAGGCGGGCCGCGGTCTTTTCGTTCATCGCCGGCCGCCGCGCTCGAACTTGATGATGGCGCGGCCGTCTTCGGTCTGTTTCGGCTCGCCGCGCCAGGCGTGGCCGTAGATGATTTCCATCGTGGCCGGCAGGCGGCCGTCCTCGGCGCGGCGCATCAGCGCCGCATCCAGCCGCGCACGGGCGCGCGGCGTGAGCAGTCCGCGCGGACGCCCGGCCAGCGCGGCCAGGCTGCCGGTATCGGCCAGATCGCGGTACAGCCCCTCGGGCGACGGGAAGGTGAGCGTGATGTGTTCCATGTCCATCACCGGCTCGGCAAAGCCGGCTTCGACCAGCATGTCGCCGACATCGTGCATGTCGATGAAGCGGTGGGCGCGGCCGGGCAGGCCGGCTTCGTCAAGCGCGGCGCGCAGTTCGCGCAGCGTGTCCGGCCCCAGCATGGAAAACATGAACAGGCCGCCCACCTTCAGCGTGCGCTGAATTTCGCGCAGCGCGGCCGGCAGCTCGGGCAGCCAGTGCAGCGCCATGTTGGACCACACCATGTCCTGACTGCGCGGTGCGACCGGCAGCGCGGCGATGTCGGCGCGCACGACGGCGGTCTGGCTGCCGCCAAGCACGCCGGGCAGCCAGCGCCGCCAGCGTGGCGTACGGCTCGCCGCCTGCGCCAGCAGTGCGGCCGAACGGTCCAGCCCCAGCATCAGCGCGTCCGGGTAGCGTGCCCGCAGCGGCTGCAGGTCGGCCCCGCTGCCACAGCCCAGATCGAGCAGTCGCGCCGGCTTCAGCGTGACCAGATCGAGCCGCTCCGCCATCCGGCGGGCCACTTCGCGGTGCAGGACTGCAGCGCTGTCGAAGCGCGCCGGCGCAATCTCGAAGCCATGCGCGACGGCACGGGCATCGAGTGCGTAGTCCGGAGGAACGGTGGGCGTGGCCAAGCCGGGTTCAGACCGATTTCAGTCCCAGGCGCTCGAACAGGCGGCGGTCGTTCTCCGCCTGCGGGTTGCCGGTGGTGAGCAGCTTGTCGCCGTAGAAGATCGAATTGGCGCCGGCGAGGAAGCACATCGCCTGCATTTCGTCGCTCATCAGTTCGCGGCCGGCAGACAGGCGCACATAGCTCTTCGGCATCGTGATACGGGCAGCGGCGATGGTGCGCACGAATTCGAACGGGTCGAGATCCGGCGCGTCGGCCAGCGGCGTGCCTTCGACCTTCACCAGATTGTTGATCGGCACCGATTCCGGCGGCGTGTCCATGGACGCCAGCGTGGAAATCAGGCCGGCACGCGCGCGACGGGTTTCACCCATGCCGACGATGCCGCCGCAGCACACATTCATGCCGGCTTCGCGCACCGCTTCCAGCGTGTCGAAACGGTCGCCCTGGGTGCGGGTGCCGATCACCTCGCCGTAGTACTCCGGCGCGGTGTCGATGTTGTGGTTGTAGTAGTCGAGACCGGCGTCCTTCAGCTTTTCGGCCTGACCTTCACGCAGCAGACCCAGCGTGGCGCAGGTCTGCAGACCGAGGCCTTTCACCGCCGCAATCATTTCGGTCACCTTGTCGAGGTCGCGGTCCTTCGGGCCGCGCCAGGCAGCACCCATGCAGAAGCGGGTGGCCCCGGCGTCCTTCGCGGCGCGGGCGGCGGCCAGCACTTCGTCGACCGGCAGCAGTTCCTGGCTGGTCACGCCGGTGTCGTGGCGCACCGACTGCGGGCAGTAGCCGCAGTCTTCCGGACAGCCGCCGGTCTTGATCGACAGCAGCGTCGAGCGCTGGATGGCATTGGCATCGAAGTTCTCGCGATGTACCGTCTGGGCGCGGAACAGCAGATCGTTGAACGGCAGCGCGAACAGCGCCTCGACCTGTTCGACGGTCCAGCGCTGGGCGGGCTGCGAACGGGAGGACGGCGGCAGATGAATGACCTGGGTGTGCATGGGTACGGAAGAGGCGCACGCGAATGCGCCGGAACGGCGAAGCCGCCATTTTCGTCGAAAACAGGGGCTTCATGTTGCAGCGCGTGATGAGGGTCGCGCCGGCCCGGCGCATCGCCCGCCTGCTGGACGCGCTGCTGCCGCAGGACTGCGTGCTGTGCGGTCTGCGCGCGGGCGACAGCCCGCTGTGTGCCGGCTGCCGCGCCGATCTGCCGGCCCTGCCCGCCGCCCATTGCCCGGTGTGCGCACTGCCGGTGGCGACCGCGCAGGTGTGCGGCCGCTGCCTCAAGCACCCGCCCGCCTTCGATGCCACGCTGGCGCTGTGGTGCTACGCGGCGCCGGCCGACCACCTGATCCACGCGCTGAAATTCCATGCCCGGCTGCCGCTTGCTCGCTTCTTCGCCGACGCGCTCGCGGCGCTCGATCTGCCGCCGGTCGACCGTCTTCTGGCCATGCCGCTGCACCCGCGCCGGCTGGCCGAACGCGGCTTCAATCCGTCGGTGGAGATCGCGCGTGCGCTGGCCCGGCGCACCGGAGTGACCTTCGACGCCTTCGCGCTGGAGCGGCTGCACGACACGCCGCCTCAGCGCGAACTGGCGTGGTCGCAGCGGCGACGCAATGTGCGCGGCGCGTTCGCGCTGCACCGCGACGCGGACGTACGCGGCCTGCATGTGGCGGTGGTGGACGACGTGCTCACCACCGGCGCCAGCCTGCACGAACTGGCCCGGGTGCTGAAGGCCGGCGGCGCACTTACGGTGACCGCGCTGGTGCTGGCGCGCACGCCGAAGCTGCGCGGGCGCTGAATGCGTGCGCACCGCCGATCCGCGGCACAATCCGGCCTCCGATCGATTCCGCACGCCCCATGTTCCACATCGTCCTGTACCAGCCGGAAATTCCGCCCAACACCGGTAACGTGATGCGCCTGTGCGCCAATGGCGGCTTCAGGCTGCATCTGGTGAAGCCGCTCGGCTTCGACATCAGCGACAAGCACCTGAAGCGCGCCGGCATGGACTACCGCGATCTGGTGAATGTGACGGTGCACGAGAACTGGGCGGCGCTGGCGGACGCGCTGGCCCTGCAGCCGGACGACGGCCGGCTGTACGCGCTGAGCACCCGCGGCCGTACGCCGCACACGCAGCCGCAGTACCGCGCCGGCGACATTTTCCTGTTCGGACAGGAAACCGCCGGACTGCCGCAGACGCTGCTGGACACCGTGCCGGAAGCGCAGCGTCTGCGCATTCCGATGCGCCCGGACAGCCGCAGCCTGAATCTGAGCAATTCGGTCGCCATCGTGGCCTACGAGGCTTGGCGACAGCACGGATTCGACGGGGCCTTGCAGCCCGGGTAAAGGTCGCCGGCCTCAGCCGGCGGTTTCGACCTTGGGGTCGCGCGCCAGCAGGCGTTCGACCGCCTGCGGGGCGGCCAGACGGCCATCGAGCACCGCCGCCACCGCCTGCGTGATCGGCATGTCGACGCCCAGGCGGGTGGCCAGCGCAGCGGCTTCGCGTGCGGTGGGCACGCCTTCGGCGACATGGCCAAGCGTGGCCAGCACCTCGTCCAGCGTACGGCCTTCGGCCAGCAGCAGGCCGACCCGCCGGTTGCGCGACAGGTCGCCGGTACAGGTCAGGATCAGATCGCCCATGCCGGCCAGACCCATGAAGGTCTGAGTGCGACCGCCGAGGGCAACGCCGAGGCGGGCGATTTCGGCCAGACCGCGGGTGATCAGTGCGGCGCGGGCATTCATGCCGAAACCCAGGCCGTCGCACACGCCGGTAGCGATCGCCATCACGTTCTTCACCGCACCGCCGACTTCGACGCCAGCCAGATCGTCGTTGGCGTACAGCCGCAGCCGCGGGCTGTGCAGCGTGCTCACCACCGACTGCGCGAAAGCGAGGTCCTCGCTGGCGACGGTGATCGCGGTCGGCTGGCCACGCGCCACCTCGATCGCGAAACTGGGGCCGCTGAAGGCGCCGCGGGCGACACCGGCCGGCAGCAGTTCGCGCGCCACCGCGTGCGGCAGCAGGCCGCTGCCCTGTTCGAAGCCCTTGCACGCCCACAGCACCGCCGGCACCGCCGACTGCGCGACGGCGGCCAGCGATGCACGCAGGCCGGCGATCGGCGTGGCGATCAGTGCGAGCTCACAGCCGGCGAGCGCGGCCGGCAGATCATCGTGGATGGAAATGGACGCTGGCAGCGCGATGCCCGGCAGCAGGCGCTCATTGCGACCGGTAGTGCGCAGTTCAGCGGCGTGGCCGTCGTCGCGGGTCCGCAGTCGGACCTCATGATCGGCCGCATAGGCGACCGCCAGCGCGGTGCCCCAGGCACCGGCGCCGAGTATGCAAAGTTTCATGCGGATTGCGGGTGCGTCACAGCCCCCACACCTGGCTGATGCGGACAAAGCCGCTCTGGCCATCGCGGTGCTTCACCCGCGTCCAGCCGGCCGGCGCCTGCTCGTTGAGCAGCGGTTCCAGCAGCACCCGGCGTTCGGCTTCGAACACCAGCGGTGCGCCGTCTTCAGGCTTGGCGAGCACGCGCGCCTTTTCTGCGGTCACGATGACCGAGCGCTGCGGCGACAGGGCGGACGATTCCACCCAGGCCAGCATGCCGCCCGGTTCGCGCACCTTGACCCAGCCGGCCTGAGTGCGCACGACTTCGACCGGCGTCTGGCGCGCGATCACATACTGCTGGCGCGCCTGCTTCGACGGCGCGTCGTACAGCACGGCCACGTCGGCAAGCGAGCGGTATTCGAGCCCCGCCGCCAGGGCGGCGGGCGCGAGGGCGACGGCGGCAAGCGCCGCCAGCGCAAGACGCTTCATCACTGAACGGTGGGCGCGCCGTTCTGGGCCTGGTCAGCCTGGGCACGCTGCTGATACAGCGCCTCGAAGTTCACCGGAGCCAGCACCACCGGCGGGAAGCCGGCGCGGTTCACCGCGTCCGACACGCTTTCGCGGGCGTACGGGAACAGGATGTTCGGGCAAGCGATGCCGAGGATGGGCTGCAGGTCTTCCTGCGGCACGTTGCGGATCTGGAAGATGCCGGCCTGACGCACTTCGACCAGGAACATGGTCTTTTCAGCGATCTTGGCAGTGACGGTGACGGTGAGCGTCACGTCGTACACGCCGTCCTGCACCGCCTTGCCTTCGGTCTGCAGCTGGATCTGCACGTTCGGGTTGTCGCGCGTCAGGAAGATTTCCGGCGCATTCGGCACTTCGATCGACAGGTCCTTCACATAGACCTTCTCGATCGAGAACACCGGGCCCTGGGGCTGTTGGGGTTGCACTGCTTCGTCGGCCATATCTCTATTCTCGGTGGGTGATGAACGCCGCAGGGTCAGCCCTGCAGCAGCGGATCCAGCTTGCCTTCGCGGTCGAGCGCGTGCAGTTCGTCGCACCCGCCCACATGGAAGTCGTCGATGTAGATCTGCGGCACGGTACGCCGGCCGGTTTTCTCCATCATTTCAGCGCGACGCGACGGGTCTTCGTCGACGCGCACCTTTTCGATGTCGGTCACGCCCTTGGCCGCGAGCAGCCGCTCTGCCCGCACGCAGTACGGGCAGTAGCCGCTGGTGTACATCAGCACATGGGCCATGGCGTCACTTCTTGGTCAGCGGCAGCCCGGCCTGTTCCCAGGCACCGATGCCACCGTCGAGCGCAAACACCTTGTCGAAACCGGCCTTGCGCAGCGCGGCGCAGGCGCTGGCCGAACGGTGGCCGCTGGCGCAGACGACGATGAGCGGCCGATCCTTGTACTTTGCCAGATCCCCCAGTCGCGACTCGATCTGGCCGGACGGGATGTGGCGCGAACCGGCGACGCGGCCGGTGGCCCATTCGGCCTGTTCGCGCACGTCGATCACCTGCGCGTCCTCGCGGTTGATCAGCTGGGTGGCCTGGGCCGGCGACACGCGCGGGCCGAAGGTTTTCTGGCGCAGCGTCATCACGATCAGGGCGATGCCGCTGCCGAGCGCGGTGATGGCCCAGATGTAGTTGTTGTTCTGAGTGAGGAAATCCATGGGGAGGAGAGGCTGGAGAGCAGTGTGGGCGGGGCGGTCCGGGGCTGGAAACGGCCTCCTGTAACGGGGTCCGCATCATCACCGGGAACGGCTCATCCGGCAACGGCCGGATTGCAAGCTGTCATGTCCGGGCCAATTTTTACCGGGCCGCGCGCTGCGTTTTCTGGGAAAATACGCATTTTAGCCCAAGCGCGGTCCGTCCACCTGCAGACCACGAGTCCGCAGTGCAGCACGTCTCACCGGGGCGTCGCGCGTCACCACATAGCCCACCCGAAATATGTACAAGCTCGTTCTGCTGCGCCACGGCGAATCCGTCTGGAACAAGGAAAACCGCTTCACCGGCTGGACCGACGTCGGTCTGACCGACAAAGGTGAAATAGAGGCCCGCGAAGCCGGCCGTCTGCTCAACCGTGAAGGCTACCGCTTCGACATGGCCTTCACTTCGGTGCTCAAGCGCGCCAACAAAACGCTCTATGTCGCGCTCGAACAGCTGAACCTGATGTGGATCCCGATCCGCCCGACCTGGCGGCTGAACGAACGCCACTATGGCGCGCTGCAGGGCCTGAACAAGGCACAGACCGCGCAGAAGTTCGGCGAGGAACAGGTGCTGGTGTGGCGCCGTTCCTACGACACCCCGCCGCCGGCGCTGGAAGAGGACGATCCGCGCCTGGACCGCAAGAACCCGCGCTACGCCGAAGTGCCGGACGCCGAATTCCCGCGCACCGAATGCCTGAAGGACACCGTGGCCCGCGTCATCCCGTTCTGGGACGCGGAAATCGCGCCGCAGATCAAAGCCGGCAAGAACGTGCTCATCGTCGCTCACGGCAACAGCCTGCGCGCGCTGATCAAGTATCTGGACAACGTGTCGGAACAGGACATCCTGGGTCTGAACATTCCGACCGCACAGCCGCTGGTGTATGAGCTGGACGAAAACCTGAAGCCGACCCGCCATTACTACCTCGGCGATCAGGAAGCCATCCGCGCCGCCATCGACGCGGTGGCCAACCAGAGCCGTGCGGTGCCGCAGCGTCAGCGCCCGCCGATTCCGGAATCCGAAGAGCCGCAATCGGCCGAACAGCGCGCACCGTGGATGGAGTGAAGGGCTGGCTGATCCGGGCGCTGCTGTGCGCACTGCCCGGAGCCGCCCTCGCCGAGCGCGCAGTCCAGCCCGGACCGGACCAGCTGCGCGCTCTGCAGCAGCGCATGGAAGCGCTGCGCGATGAACTGAACCAGTCTGAAAGCGCCCACCGCGAAGCCCGCGACGAGCTGCACAGCTCGGAAAAAGCGATTTCCGACGCCACCCGCACGCTGCGCGACATCAGCGACCGCCGCCGGGCGGTTGAAGCCACTCTTCTCGACAACCGGCGCGAGGTCGCGGCCGGTGAGGCGCAACTGCATACGCAGCAGGAGCAGCTGGCCCGGCTGCTGCGCGGCCACCAGCGCGCCGGCGAAGCCGATGCGCTGCGCCACCTGCTGTCCGGCACCGATCCCAACCAGAGCGCGCGCGACCTGCACTATCTGCGCAGCCTGTCAAAAAGCCAGCTCCGTTTGATGGACGAACACCGCGCCACGCTGGCCAGGCAGCGCGAACTGCTGGCCACTCAGGATGCGCAGCTGGAAGAGCTGCGCACACTGGAAGAAGGGCGCGAACGCGAACGCAAGACACTGCAGGCCGAACATGACGTGCGCCGCAAGGTGCTGGACCGCATCGCCGGCCAGCTGCGCAGCGAGCGCAAGGAACTGGCCCAGCTCAAGCGCGACGAGGCCCGGCTGGGCCGGCTGGTCGAATCGCTGTCACGCCGCAGCGTGCGCACGCCCCCCCGCCCCGCCGCACAGCCGACCAGCCCCGCAACGCCCGCCGGCGAGGATACGCAGGGCACGGCCGCCGCACCGCGCGGCCGCGAAGCCAGCGGCCCGGTGGTGCAGTCGGCGCCGGTGGACCACGGCGGCGTCGCCTTCACGAAACTGCGCGGGCGCCTGCCCTGGCCGGCCAGCGGAGAACTTGCGCGCCGCTTCGGTGCCCAAAGCGCCGATGGCGGCACACCGCTGCGCGGCATCTTCATCCGCGCAGCCTCCGGCGACGTGAAGGCGGTCGCTGCCGGCACCGTGGTGTTCGCCGACTGGCTGCGCGGCTTCGGCAACCTGGTCATCGTTGACCATGGCGATCACTATCTGAGCATCTATGGCAATAACGAAGCGGTGCTCAAAGCGGTCGGCAGCACGGTGCGAGCTGGTGAGGTGATCGCTTCGGTGGGCGCCAGCGGTGGGGCTTCGGAATCGGGTTTATACTTTGAATTGAGGCATCAGGGACAAGCGCTCGACCCCTTGAAATGGGTTGCGCAGTAAGGGTTTCAGCCCGCCCTGGCCATCATTTTCGCGGAGTGCATCGATGCAGAAGAAGTTGCAGCAAACCGGGCTGGTCTTGATCGGACTGTGCGCCGGCGTACTGCTGAGCCTGAATTTCTCCGCCAACGCGAACAAGACGCCCGGCTCCACGCTGCCGGTCGAAGAACTTCGCCAGTTCGCCGACGTACTCAACGCGGTGAAATCCGGCTATGTCGAGCCGGTCGATGACAAGAAGCTCATCACGCACGCGATCAGCGGCATGCTGTCCGGTCTCGATCCGCATTCGGCCTACCTCGATCAGGACGCGTTCAAGGACCTGCAGGCAGGCACCCAGGGCGAGTTCGGCGGCCTCGGCATCGAGGTCGGCATGGAAGACGGCTTCGTCAAGGTGGTGTCGCCGATCGAGGACACGCCCGCCTTCCGCGCCGGCATCAAGGCTGGCGACCTCATCATCAAGCTGGACGACACCTCGACCAAGGGCCTGACCCTGGGCGACGCGGTCAAGCGCATGCGCGGCAAGCCGGCCACCAGCATCCGGCTGACCATCGCGCGCAAGGGCGAAACCAAGCCGCTTGAAGTCACGCTGACCCGCGAAATCATCAAGGTGCAGTCGGTGAAGTCCAAGCTGGTCGAGCCGGGCTACGGCTATCTGCGCCTGACCCAGTTCCAGGAAGCCAGCGCCGAAGACATCGCCAAGCACATTGGCCGGCTGTACAGGGACGGCGAACTGAAGGGTCTGGTGCTTGATCTGCGCAATGATCCGGGCGGCCTGCTGCATGGCGCAGTCGGCGTGTCGGCCGCCTTCCTGCCACCGAAGTCGCTGGTGGTGTCGACCGACGGCCGCACCGAAGACGCCAAGCGCCGCTTCATCGCTGCGCCGGAAGACTATCTGCGCGGTTCGCGCGAGGACTTCCTGGCCACGCTGCCGGCGGGTGCCAAGACCGTGCCGATGGTGGTACTGGTGAATTCGGGTTCGGCCTCGGCCTCAGAAATCGTCGCCGGTGCGCTGCAGGACCACAAGCGGGCGGTCATCATGGGCACCCAGACCTTCGGCAAGGGCTCGGTGCAGACCATCATGCCGCTGGCCAACAACACCGCGATCAAGCTCACCACCGCGCGCTACTACACGCCGAACGGCCGCTCCATCCAGGCCAAGGGCATCGTGCCGGACATCGTGGTCGAAGAGTCGCCCAACGGTTCGGGTGGCGGACTGCGTCTGCGCGAAGCGGACCTCGACCGCCATCTGGGCAATGACAAGGAACCGGAGGAATCGGTGGTCAGGCCCGCGGCCGGCAAGGCCAAGCCGGGGCGGGACGACGACGACGACGCCAAACCGGCCGCACCGTTTGAATTCGCCACCGGCTCGGACTACCAGTTCACCCAGGCCCTGAATCTGCTGAAGGGCCTACAGATCATGCAGAAGAACTGAGGTCGGGCCTACTGCGGCCTGTCGAGGCCGCGACCGGGTGGTGCCCGCCGGGCGCCACCGGATGCAGGAGCTGAATCATGGTCGCACATGCCAGCCAGCGTCGTTTCGGCCGCGAGCACCGCGCGCCGCGCAAACCCGGTTACGGCCCTCAGGCCGGGCTGATGAAGCACCGCGAACTGCGCTTCTGCAAACGCTGTCCGCGCAGCGCCGGCGATGCGCTCGACCTGATCGGGCGCATCGGCCGCATCGTGGTGACCGGCCAGCGCGAGCGCGTGATCGCGATCGAATACAGCCTGGCCGAGCACAGCTTCCGCAGCATTGAACGGGCGTTGCGCAAGCACGGTTTCGTGCTCGACCGCTCGATCGGCATGCGGCTCATTCGCGCCGTGCTCTATTTCTGCGAGGACACCCAGCTGCGCAACCTGAAACAGCCGGAGCGGCTGATCAAGAAATCGAACGAAATCTACGTGCAGGCCTGGGAACACCACGCGCACGGCGACCACGACGACACCCCGAGCGAACTGCGCGAATACCGCTGAGTACGCCGTCCCACCCGCCACATTTCGCCGCCCGCACCCCGAGGCGGCCACCGCCCCCCATGAACGACCAGCAACTGCTGCGCTACAGCCGCCACATCCTGCTCGACCCGATCGGCATCGAAGGACAGGACCGCCTGCTCGGTTCGCGCGCCCTCATCGTCGGCGCCGGCGGCCTCGGCTGCCCGTCCGCCCTCTACCTCGCAGCGGCCGGCGTCGGCACGCTGGTCATCGTCGATGACGACGAGGTGGACATGACCAATCTGCAGCGGCAGATCCTGCACCGCGAACAGTCGGTCGGCCGCGCCAAGGTGGAGTCGGCGCGCGATGCGCTGCACGATATCAATCCGGGCACCGAAGTGATTGCGCTGAAGCAGCGCCTGGCTGGCGATGAACTGCAGGCACAGGTGGCGGCCGCGGACGTGGTGCTGGACTGCAGCGACAACTTCGCCACCCGCCACGCGATCAACCGCGCCTGCGTGGCGACCCGCACGCCGCTGGTGTCGGGTGCGGCCATCCGTTTCGATGGTCAGGTGGCGGTGTTCGACAGCCGCGAGCCGGACGCGCCCTGCTATCACTGCCTGTTTCCGGAAGGCGGCGAATCGGAGGAAGTGCGCTGCGCGGTGATGGGCGTGTTCGCGCCGCTGACCGGCATCATCGGCACGGTACAGGCGGCCGAGGCGCTGAAGATACTGGCGCAGACCGGCCGCACGCTGGCCGGCCGCCTGCTGCTGCTGGACGCGCTCGGCATGGAGTGGCGCAGCATCACGCTGCCGCGCGACCCGGGCTGCGCGGTATGCGGCGCGGGTCAGACCGCCTGACCCTAGCCCCTAGCCCCTAGCCCCTAGCCCCTAGCCCCTAGCCCCTAGCCCCTAGCCCCTCAAAAGGCTAGTGCAGCTTCACGTGCGGCTCGGTGCTCTGCTTGATGAAGCGGGCCACCGCGTCGAGCGAGCTCTTGATCCAGCCGTGCAGCGCGATCTGGTGCATCTGGTACAGCGAGCGGTACATCATGCGCGCGACCAGACCTTCGATGAACATGCTGCCGCCGACCACGCCACCCATCAGATTGCCGGTCGCGCCACTCTTGCCCAGCGACACCAGCGAACCGAAGTCCTTGTAGCGGAAGGGGCCGGGGTCGCCCTTGCCCTCCAGCCGCATGGCGAAAATCTTCACCAGATAGCTGGCCTGCTGGTGCGCCGCCTGGGCGCGCGGCGGAATCGTGCCTTCGCCGCCCAGCCAATGACAGGCCGCGCAGTCGCCGAAGGCGTAGATGTCCGGGTCGTGCGTGGTGACCAGATGGTCGTCCACCACCAGCTGATTGATGCGGTTCGATTCCAGCCCGCCGAAACCGGACAGCATGTTGGGCGCCTTGATGCCGGCCGCCCACACCATGAGGTCGGCGCGGATGAATTCGCCGCCCGGCGTGGCCAGACCGTCCTGGCGCAGTTCGCTGACGCGCACCGAGGTACGCACGTCGATGCCCATGTCGCGCAGCAGCTTTTCAGCCGAGGCCGAAATGCGCGCCGGCAGTGCAGGCAGCACCCGGTCGGCCGCCTCGATCAGCGTGATCCGCACGTCGCTGCGCGGATCCATGCTGTGCACGCCGAAGGCGCGCAGCACCTTGCTGGTGTGGCGCAGCTCGGCCGACAGTTCGACGCCGGTGGCGCCAGCGCCGATGATGGCGATCGACACTTCGTGCGGTTCGCCGCGCTCGGCACGCGCGTCCGCGCGCATGCAGGCGGCCACCAGCTTCTGGCGGAAGCGCTCTGCGTCGTGCGTGGTGTCCAGCGCCATCGTGTGCTCTTCCGCACCCGGAATGCCGAAGGTATTCACCGTGCTGCCGATGGCAATCACCAGATGGTCGTAATGCAGCTCGCGCTCCGGCAGCATGGGTTCGCCGTCAAAGTCGGCCACCGCCTCGATATGGATGGTCTTGCGCGCGCGGTCAATGGCCGTCATCCGGCCCATCTGGAACTCGAAACTGTGCCAGCGCGCCTGCGCGACGTATTCCAGCCGGTGCATGTGCATGTCCATGCGACCGGCCGCGACTTCGTGAAGATGCGGCTTCCAGATGTGGATGGGCGAGGCATCGACCAGCACGATGTCGGCCAAGCCCTTGGCGCCATAGCGGTCACCCAGCTGGGTAACCAGTTCGAGGCCGCCGGCGCCGCCGCCGACCACCACGATCACGGGTTTCTTGGAATTATTCATGATCTCCTCAGACCGTTAGGGACCGTCTGCTGCGGTCTCCACCCGCCCTGCACGGGAGCGGACGGCGCATTCTGCTACAGCGCCCGGCGCTTGTGCAGGCCGGGCGGTCTGACCGTGCCCGGTGTCATCGAGGCGGAACAGTCACCGTCGGCTCTTCAGCCACGGCGCAACGAAAGCAGCACAGCCACCATGGTCAGTACCGCCAGCCACAGCAGCGACCACTCCGGAATGTCCAGACCGAAGATGGGCGGCAGCTTGGCGCCACAGGTCCCATCGGCGAAGAACACCTGGGGCAGCCACTGCGCCGGCGGCAGGCTGTTGACGAAATCCTCGACCGGATCAAGACCGCAGCTCACCGACGGGTGGTAGAGCACATACACGTGCCGGCCGGCAACCGCGGCACCGAGCGCTGCCACCAGTCCGGCCGCCCACAGGCCGCTGCGTGCGAGCGCGCCACCGAACAGGCCGCTCAGCAGGAAGAACACGCCGGCGCCGACGAAGGCATAGCGCTGCAGGATGCACAGCGGGCAGGGCGCCAGCTGCTCGACATGCTGCAGCCACAGCGCGAAGGCCACCAGGCCGAAACAGAAGTAGGACAGCAGGAAATACAGGCGCGTACGGACCAGGGGCGTCATCGTGTTCTCGTTATCGTTGCGTAAGGGGCTTGCGCGATGCAGGCGTGCTCAGAGCACGTAGCGTGCGAGGTCCTCGCTGCGGGAAAGTTCGCCCAGACGCGCATCGACATAGGCGCCGTCCACGGTCACGGTGCGACTGTGCTGGCCAGCATCGAAGGACACTTCTTCCAGCAGCTTTTCCATCACCGTATGCAGCCGGCGCGCGCCGATGTTCTCGGTGCGCTCATTCACCGACCACGCTACCTCGGCCAGCCGGCGTATGCCGTCCGGCGCGAACTCGAGCGTGACGCCGTCGGTTGCCAGCAGCGCGGCGTACTGGCGGGTCAGGCAGGCATCGGTTGCGGTCAGGATGCGTTCGAAATCGTCCACCGACAGCGACTCCAGCTCGACCCGGATCGGAAAGCGCCCCTGCAGCTCCGGAATGAGGTCGCTCGGCCGCGACAGGTGGAAGGCACCGCTGGCAATGAACAGGATGTGGTCGGTCTTCACCATGCCGTGCTTGGTGGTGATGGTGGTGCCTTCGACCAGCGGCAGCAGGTCGCGCTGCACGCCCTGGCGCGACACGTCGGCGCCGCCGTGATCCGAGCGCGACGCCACCTTGTCGATCTCGTCCAGGAACACGATGCCGTGCTGCTCGACCGCGGCCAGCGCCTGCTGCTTCACCTCGTCCTCGTTGACCAGGCGCACCGCCTCTTCGTCGGCCAGCGCACGCATCGCCTCGCGCACCGTCATCTTGCGGCTGCGCCGGCGCTGCGTGCCCATGTTCTGGAACATCGACTGCAGCTGGCCGGTCAGCTCTTCCATGCCGGGCGGGGTCAGGATTTCCATCGACGCCGGCGCCACCGCCAGTTCGATGTCGATTTCCTTGTCGTCCAGTTCGCCCTCGCGCAGCTTCTTGCGGAATTTCTGGCGCGTGCCGCTCTCGTCGGCCGCCGGCGCATCGACGCCGAAACCGACCGGGCGGGCCGGCGGCAGCAGCACGTCGAGAATGCGGTCTTCGGCGGCGTCTTCGGCGCGGGTACGCACCGCCTTCATCGCGCGCTCGCGCAGGTCCTTGATCGCGATCTCGACCAGATCGCGGATGATGGTGTCGACATCGCGGCCGACATAGCCCACTTCGGTGAACTTGGTCGCTTCCACCTTGATGAAGGGCGCGTTCGCCAGCCGCGCCAGCCGGCGCGCGATTTCGGTCTTGCCGACACCGGTCGGGCCGATCATCAGGATGTTCTTGGGCGTGATTTCGGTGCGCAGCGGCTCGGCCACCTGAGCGCGGCGCCAGCGGTTGCGCAGGGCCACCGCGACCGAGCGCTTGGCCTGCTGCTGACCGACGATGTGCTTGTCCAGTTCGGACACGATTTCGGACGGGGTCATGACTTGGGCGGATGCGGACACGGTATTCACCACTCCAGGGTTTCGATGGTGTGGCTGTGATTGGTGTAGATGCACAGGTCGCCGGCAATGCCCAGCGACTTGGACACCACCTCGTTCGCCGGCAGATCGGTGTTCTCGACCAGCGCGCGGGCGGCCGACTGTGCGTAGGCACCGCCGGAGCCGATGGCCACGATGCCGCCTTCCGGCTCCAGCACGTCACCGTTGCCGGTGATGATGAGCGAGGACTCGCGGTCGGCCACCGCCAGCATGGCTTCGAGCCGGCGCAGCATGCGGTCGGTGCGCCAGTCCTTCGCCAGTTCGACCGCGCTGCGCACCAGATGGCCCTGGTGCTTTTCCAGCTTGGCTTCGAAGCGCTCGAACAGCGTGAAGGCGTCGGCGGTGCCGCCGGCAAAACCGGCCAGGATGCGGCCCTGATACAGCCGGCGCACCTTGCGCGCGGTGGCTTTAACCACGATGTTGCCGAGCGTGACCTGACCGTCGCCACCAAGGGCGACCTGATTGGGGCGACGCACCGACAGGATGGTGGTGCCGTGATACTGTTCCATGGCGATTCCCGAAAAGATCTGAAAGCAGCCGGGGGCGCGTCTTGCGGCGCCGCGCACGGCAGGGCGGGTGGTGTCAGAAACGCCGCTGCTGGATTTCCGCGACCGCGGCGACACCGATCAGCAGCAGCAGCGCGGCCACCATGGGCCGCACATCGACCAGCCGCGGCTGGCGGCCGGTGGCCTGTACCGCGGTGATCACGTTGAACAGCAGGCCGGCGCTGATGAAATCCATCCGGCGCAGCTCCGAACAGTCGACCTTCATCACGCCCTGCGGCAGATCGGCCTGCTGCAGCGCTGCGAAGGCATCCTGCCGCGCACCGACGACTTCTCCGCGCAGCGCGATCGGACCGCCACAGGCGGGCTGTACGGTCTCGGCCGCCGGCGGCACCAGCACGGAAGCGACCCAGCGTGCATCCCAGGACGGCGGCGACAGCTCGAAGGTGATCGCGTACTGGATGGCGAATTCCTCGAAATTGGCTTCGTCGCCAAGCTGCTGCAGCGTTTCCAGATAGAGCAGCCACTGCGCCGGCCCCTGCGCCTCACCCGGCACGATGCGCGGTGCCAGCAGGTCGCGCAGGCCGGCCGTGCTGAGCATGGCCACGCCATGGCCGCGCCGGCGCACGTCGGTCAGTACGTCCAGCAGCAGGCGGGCGCCGTCTTCGTCGACTTCGTGCAGCCGCGCCAGATCCAGCCTCACCACAGGCGCCTTGGCGCTCAGGCGTTCGATCTGCGCAATCGAAGGCTGGCTGGCCGCGGTGAGCTTGCCCGACAGAGTGAGCGTCGGCGGTCCGCCACAGGCGCCGCCCGAGGGCGTGGCCGGCCAGGTGGGCGCCGAACGCTCGAAGCGTTCGGCATAGGCCAGCGCGTGCGCCTCGAAGGCATCGACCCGTCCCAGTGCGTGACACAGATCGAACAGCATGGCCCACACCTGTTCGGTCGAACTGCCCAATTCGGCGAACGTGGCCTTTTCCAGTACCGACAGCGCAGCTTCGTCGTCGCCGTTGGCGAACAGCATGGCGGCTTCTTCAACCACCGGGTTCAGGCCGCTGGACACATCGCGCACTTCAAGTTCGCCCTTGCCGGTGCGGCGGGCACCGTCCAGCGGGTCCCTGGACACGAAGTCGAGCGAAATCAGCCCGGCCGAAGACGGCGCCGCACTGTGTTCAAAGGCGCTGTCCGGCGCACGGCTGGCCGGCACCGCGGAGGGCGCGGCAGGACGAGCCGGCTTCCGGGTTTCGACCTGCGGCGTCGCAGGGGTTTTCTTGAAAAAGGAAAAAGCCACGGGTGCGTCGGTTTGCGTGCCGGTGCGGCTCGGACAGCCGGGCGGCAGTTAAGTGCATATGAACCGTCACTTTACCTGCCAAACCGGGGGCCACGCATCCCCCAGATGTATCAGGCGGCATCCGCCGCCTGGCCCGCTCCGCTCAGAAACTGGCCCGCAACCCGGCCATGATGCTGCGGCCGGGCATGGGCGCCAGCCCCTTGAGGAAGGACACGTGGTTGCGCGCTTCGGTGTCGAACAGGTTGTTGCCGCGCAGCCAGGCCTCCCAGTTCATGCCGCCCGACCTGAAGTCGTAGCTGGCGAAGGCATTCACCAGCGCATAGCCGGCGGTTTCGGACTCGCCCGATGCCACCCGGTCCTGCCGGCTCGCGCCCTGCACTTCCATGCGCAGGTTCACTGCCTCGCGATGCCAGTTCAGCGCCGCCATGCCACGCACCGGCGCGATCCGCGGCAGCGGTTCGCCGGTGTCGCGGTTGGTGGCCCGCACCATGTCGGCCTGAAGATCGAGGTGAAGCTCGCCGGCGCAGCGGCACAGCAGCAGGTGAGCCTGGGCCTCCATTCCGTAGAACTTCGCCGGCACCGCCTGGTAGGCGAATTCCGGCAGTTCGCCGGCCGGGTTCAGCAGGCCGTCCTCTTCGCGGTTGCGACCAGTACCGGCCAGCGCGATGTAATTGCCGAAGCGGCTGTAATAGGCGCCGAGGCTGCCGCTGTGCTCGCCGTATTTCACCCGCAACTGGGCATCGATCGAATTCGACTGTTCTTTCTGCAGACCGGCGCTGCCCACTTCGTAGTTGCCGGTGGCGGCGTGCGGACCGTTGGCGAACAGTTCGTAGAAAGTGGGCGCGCGTTCGGTATGCGCGAACTGCGACGTGACCGAAAAGGTGTCGTTCAGCGGGTAGATGGCGCCCAGCGCCGCGCTGCGGGCAGTGAAGCGACGCTCCTGCGCGGGCTCGAAGCGGGGTGCACCGGTGTTCGGATCGTTCGGGCCACCGCCGTCGGTGCCCACCTCGACCCGCTCCAGCCGGCCGCCGAAGGTGAGCTTGAGCGCACCGATGCGCGTTTCCTCGAACAGGAAGAGCGCGCGGCTGTCGGTGCGGGTCGACGGCACGAAGGCTTCGTCACCCAGCGCGGAAAAGTCGCTGCTGTCGAACTGGGCGCCGATCACGCCGCGGAAGCGGCCGATTTCGGCATGGCTGGCTTCGACCCGGACGTCGCTGCCTTTGCTGAAGAAGCGGGTGGCGGGGGTGCCGGCGTCCAGCTCGACATGCTGGTAGTCGGTATGGCCGGCGCGGAATTTCAGGCCGGTGATGAAGCCGTCCAGATCGCGCGCTTCACCGGCCAGATCCCAGCGCTCGCTGCGCATGTCTATGGTGACGCCGGGCTCGGCCACGGTGCCGTAGGTCGAATCGTAGATGCCGTAGGAGGCGCCGATATAGCCCTTGTCACCAGCCCAGGACGCACCGATGCCGCCACCCTCGCTGTCGGCCGCCGAATTGCGCAGGCGGGAGGCACCGCTGCTGCGCGGAATACGCAGGTCTGACGTGCTGCGGGTAAAACCGTCGGCGTGCAGGTTGAAGCCTTCCTTGCCGAATTCGACCCGGCCGGCCAGTGCGCGGGTGGAATCGGCACCGCCGACCACGCCATCGACCCGGCCGCTGGCGCCGCTCATGGCCGACTGCGGAATGCGGTTGTCCAGCGTGTTCACCACGCCACCCATCGCGTTGCCGCCATACATCAGCGCGGCCGGGCCGCGCACCACTTCGACCCGCTCGACCACCAGCGGATCAACCGTGGTGGCATGGTCGAAGGACAGCGAGGACGCGTCGACGGTGGCGCCGCCATTGCCGAGGATGCGCACGCGGTCGCCGTCCATGCCGCGGATGACCGGGCGGCTGGCGTTCGGGCCGAACCAGGTCGAGCTGACGCCCGGCAGATTGCCCACGGTTTCGCCCAGCGTGCTGGCGCCGCGCAGCGTAAGGTCGTGGTCGTCCATCACCGATACCGGGCTGACCAGATCGGACAGGTCGCTGCCCAGCGGATTACCGGTCACCACCACCGCCGGCAGGGTCTGGATGGACTGCGCGTACACCGGCACGGAAAAGGATGCGGAGGCGGCCGCCGCAACGGCGCCGCCCAGAAGGCTCTTGAACTGCATGAAATATCTCCCGGCGCCCGCCATGGCGGGCGCGTCCGCGCGGATGGCCGCACGGACATGACTGAATCGAATGAAACGCGCCGGACGGCGCGACGGATCAGATCAGCGGAAAGACGGGCGGGCCGTGGGCACACGGCTCAGGCGCGGCCCCATGAACCGCCACCCGCAGCGAGGCAGCGCGCAGCACATGGGACAGGTCGGCCACCACGGTATCCGGCGCGGTGCCGGAAAACAGCGTAGCCAGGGAATGGGCGGACAGACAGTCCGGGCACACCGCCGCATGGGTCGGTGCGCCGTCGTCATCGCTGTCAGCCAGCACCGCCGCGCGCGGCGACAGGTGCTCGAAAGCGTGAACGAGGGATACGTGCTGCGCCCCGACGAGGCACAGCACGAGCAGGACGAACCGCAGCGGACCGAACCGCAGCGCGGACAGGCGCCTGAACATCACGTGTGTCCGCGCCCGGCCTCAGTCGCCGTACAGCTTCTGCAGGCGTTCGCGGCGCTCCTGCGCCTCGATCGTCAGCGTCGCGGTCGGACGGGCAAGCAGGCGGCCGATGCCGATCGGTTCGCCGGTTTCATCGCAATAGCCGTAGTCGCCGTTGTCGATGCGCTCGATCGCCTGTTCGATCTTCTTCAGCAGCTTGCGCTCGCGGTCACGGGCGCGCAGTTCCAGCGTGTGCTCTTCCTCGACCGTCGCGCGGTCGGCCGGATCGGACACATTGTCCACCTCGCGCATGTGCTCGACGGTTTCGTCGGCCTTGCGCAGGATGTCGTCGCGCATGCGCGCCAGCAGATCGCGGAAGAACGCGAGCTGCGCTTCGTTCATGTAGTCCTTTTCCGGCATCTTGAGGACGTCGGCTTCGGTCAGCGGCTTGTCGGCCTTGCTGGCATTCTTGGTGGCCATCCGCATGAACTCCAAGGTTTGGAAAGGCGAAGAGGATACCAATGTTTTGATGAAAAACCGTCGACCGGATCACTGCCCGGCCACGGTCAGCCCGGTACTCAGCTCACGCGCAGCAGCAGGCCCTTCAGATACTCGCCTTCCGGGAAGGCCAGACCGACCGGATGGTCGGCCCCCGCAGACAGCCGTCGCAGCACCCGGGCCGACACGCCGGCATCGGCCGCGGCGTCGGCCACGATCTTCTGGAAGAAATCCGGATCGACCCCGCCAGAGCAGGAATAGGTCATCAGCAGCCCGCCCGGCGCAAGCAGCCGGAAGCCGAGCAGATTGATGTCCTTGTAGGCGCGGGCGGCCGCCTTTGCGTGCGCGGCCGACGGTGCGAACTTGGGCGGATCGAGCACGATGAGGTCAAAGCGGCGGCCTTCGGAACGGAAGGTGCGCAGCGCCTGGAACACGTCGGCTTCCAGCCATTCGGCGCGACCGGCGTCGATCTGCGGGTTGTGGCCGACGTTGCGCTGCGCGGTCGCCAGCGCCGGACCGGACGAATCGATGGACAGCACCGAGGCGGCACCGCCGGCCAGCGCGTGCAGCGAAAAACCACCGGTGTAGCAGAAGCAGTTGAGCACCCGGCGCTCGCGCGCAAGTTCGCCACACAGCCGGCGATTGTCGCGCTGGTCGAGATAGAAACCGGTCTTGTGGCCGCCGGCCACATCGATCTCGATATTCACGTCGCCGGCCACGCCGGGCTCGGCAATCACCGGAAAGGGCGGCTCGCCGTCACCGACCAGCCAGCCGCAGCGCGGCTCCAGACCTTCGAGCGCGCGGACGTCGGAATCGGAACGTTCATAGACGCGGGCGATGCCGGTCGCGCGCACCAGCGCGTCGGCGATAGCCTGCCGCCACTTTTCGCCGCCGGCGCCGGTGATCTGCAGCACGATCACGTCGGCGTAGCGGTCGGCGATCACGCCGGGCAGGCCGTCGGACTCGCCGTGCAGCAGCCGCACGCCGCCGCGCGGGCCGAATTCGCCCGCCAGTTCGGGCAGATCGCGTCGCTGTTCGACCGCACGCGTCACCGTGCGACGGAAGAAGGCGTCGTCGATCGACTCGTCCTCGAAGGTCCACATGCGGGCGCGGATCTGCGACGCCGGCGAGAACGCCGCGCGGCCCAGCACGCGACCGCTGGCCGCCTGCACCAGCACCGTATCGCCCGGCCGGGCCCGCCCCTCGAGGCGGTCGACCGAACCGGCGAATATCCACGGGTGGCGGCGCATGACCGAGCGCTCGCGGCCCGGTGCAAGAATCAGGGTGGCACTCATACGCTATCCGTCATGACGCTGAGCCTGCCGAACAGGCAGGCCGTGCGAAGCCGGCCCTCCTGAGCGAACACAGTGAGGGCGGGAGCCAACGCGCCGCCCGAAGGGCCGCCCCGAGGGGTGTAGCGGGGGTTTCGGCGAGCACTGCTCGCCGCCCGCGCAACCGGTCGGCTGTGCAAAGCCGACCGTGGATGAGCGCAGCCCCCTCGGCGGGGGTGAAGCCGGGGTTTCGCGGCGCAAGCGCCGCGCCGGCTGAACGGCCCGGCTGTGCAAAGCCGGGCCTCGTACCAAGGGGTTTCGCAGCGCATGCGCTGCGCCTGCCGAACGGGCCGGCTTTGCGAAGCCGGCCCTCCTGAGCGAACGCAGTGAGCGTGGGGGCCCACACTCTCAACCCAGCTCGCGAATCAGCGACGCGCCGAGCAGCTCACCGATGCGTTCGAGATAGAGGGTGCCCATGTCCGGCACGAAGCGGGCGTCGTCGTTGGCGCCCAGCGCCAGCAGGCCGACCACGCGCGCGTCGCGGCGCAGCGGCACCAGTGCGATCGACTGCACGCGGGGCGCGGCCTCGCCGAACCAAGCCACCACGCCGAGGTCGTTTACCGGGCCGCAGTAGGGCTGGCGCGCCTCGTTGGCGAACACGCGGATGCGCTCGTCCACCGGCTCGAACACCTCGCCTTCGCGGGTCAGCACGCTGTTCCACAGCCGCAGTGCAGTGTGCGGCACCGAAAACCCTTCCGACAGCTGCTCGCGCAGCGCGCTCATGACCGCATCGAAGCTGCCGGCGCTCATCAGTGCCAGCGACAGCGCATGCACGCGGGTGGAAATGACGTCATTGTCCTCACCGAAACGCAGCAGTTCGGCCAGCTTCAGTTCCAGCGAGCGGGTCTTTTCGCGCAGCGTCAGGATCTGTCGCTCGGTGATCGAAATCGCCCGGCCGCCATGCGGATGCGGCACATTGAGGTGGGCGAGCAGTTCGTGATACTCATCGAAGAACTGCGGATGGTCCTGCAGATAACGCGCGACGTCGTCGGCTCTCATGGGGGTGCTACTCCAGATGGATGTCGGCTTCGAATACGGTGACCGCGGGGCCGGTCATGAATACCGGCGTGCCTTCGCCGGCCCAGGCGATGTTCAGTTCGCCGCCGCGGGTGCTCACGCGCACCGGGCTTTCCAGCAGGTTGCGGACGATGCCCGCCGCCACCGCTGCGCAGGCGCCGGTGCCGCAGGCCAGCGTTTCGCCGGCGCCGCGCTCATACACCCGCAGCCGGATGTGATGCGGGTCGGCCACCTGCATGAAACCAGCGTTCACGCGGGCCGGAAAGCGCAAATGGGATTCGATCAGCGGCCCTTGCACGCCGACCGGCGCGGCGTCGGCGTCGGCCACCACCTGCACCGCGTGCGGGTTGCCCATGGACACCGCGGTGATCGCGACCGCCGCACCCGCCACGTCCAGCGGCTGGACGAAGGCGTCGGAATCGGACTGGAACGGGATGCGCGCCGGCTCGAACACCGGCACGCCCATATTGACCGTGACCTGACCGTCGTCCTGCGCGCTCAGCGTGATCACGCCGCTCTTGGTTTCGACCCGGATTTCCCGCTTGTCGGTGAGCCCCTGTTCGATCACGAAACGCACGAAACAGCGCGCGCCATTGCCGCACTGCTCCACCTCGCCACCGTCGGCATTGAAGATGCGGTAGCGGAAATCAACGTCCGGCTGCTGCGCGGGCTCGACCACCAGCAGCTGGTCGCAGCCGACGCCGAAGTGGCGGTCAGCCAGAAAGCGCACCCGCTCGGGCGTCAGGTCGACCTGCTGGCGGATCGCGTCGATCACGACGAAATCGTTGCCCAGACCGTGCATCTTGGAAAAACGGAGTTTCATTCGGTCACCATCGTGCTGTAGTCGCGCCACACGCAGCGGTCCATCACCACGGTCAGGCCGGCCGCCTGCGCGCGCAGCGCAGCCGCTTCGTCGATCACGCCGTCCTGCAGCCACACGGCCGGCAGGCCCAGCGCGATCGCCTGGTCGACGAACTCGCCGACGCGGTCGGCGGCGATGAACAGATCGACCAGATCGATCTGGCTGCGCAGGTCGTCCGGAATGTCGGCCAGCGAGGCATAGGCCTTTTCGCCCAGCACCTGATCGACTGCCGGCCGCACCGGCACGATGCGCCAGCCGAAGCGCTGCATGCCGCGCGCGACGCGATGACTGGGACGGGATTCGATCGGGGACAGGCCGACCACGGCTGCCGTGCGCACGCCACGCAACAGGTCAGCGATGGCCTGCGGCGCAGGATTCGTGAACATGGCCGTCATTCTACCGCCGCCGGCCGCTCGACACCGGGCGGCCGCTTGTAGCGCTTGTAGCCCCAGATGTACTGCGCCGGGTACCGCCGCACCAGCGCCTCGACATTGCGGTTGATCGCATCGACCCGCTGCACCGTATCGCCCTCGACCGGCAGTCCGGGTTCGATGAAATGGACGTGATAGCCCCGGCCGTGCGGCAGCCGCTCGGCGAACACCATGACAGTGCCGGCGGCGATCGAGGTCAGCCGGGCAGCCAGGGTCATGGTGTAGGCCGGACGGCCGAAGAAATCCGCCCACAGGCCTTCGCCGTTGGCCGGCACCTGATCCGGCAGGATGCCCACCAGTCCGCCGTCCTTCAGCGTGCGCAGCAGGCGCCGTACGCCGCTGCCGTCGGCCGCCGCCAGCGATACGCCGTCGCCCTCGCGCCCGCGCGCCATCACCGGCGCAAGCCAGGCCTGGCGCGGCGCGCGATACAGCACGGTAATCGGGATGCGCGAACCGATCAGCCGGGCGGCGATCTCAAACGCCCCCATGTGCGGCGTCAGCAGCACCACGCCTCGGCCGCTGGCGTGCAGACGCTCGACCGTTTCCCAGCCGCTCACCTGTACCACCGCGCGCAGCACCTCGGCGCGCGGCCGCAGCCACAGCCAGGGCAGCTCCAGCATGGTGCGGCCGGAATGGGCCGCCGCATCGCGGATCAGCGCGGCATCGGCCTGCGGCACGGCGCCGGCGAGGTTGCGGTCGAATTCCCGGCGGAACTTGGCCGAGCGTGCGTGCATCAGACGGCCGGCCGCCGCCCCGACGGCCTGCAGCGTGCGCAGCGGAAGGAGTGACAGCAGCCGGAAGGCACCCGTGGCCAGACGGCTCGCGAGGTCGGACATGGACAGGAAGCTGGGTACGCGAATATTGCAGAACGCGGTAGACTACTGTTTCCGCCGAGTTAAACGAGACAACTTGCAGGGCGGCCTACAAATACTGCTAAAGCGTCGCCTGCTCGCTTCCCGGAGCCGGTTCGACGAACCGCAACAGGGAAGTTTGATAGGAGCAGGTGCATGTCAGAGTATTTCTTCACTTCGGAATCGGTGTCCGAAGGCCATCCGGACAAGGTGTCCGACCAGATTTCCGACGCCATTCTCGACGCCATCCTGGCGCAGGACCCGACCGCCCGCGTCGCCGCCGAAACGCTGTGCAATACCGGTCTCGTCGTGCTGGCCGGTGAAATCACCACCACCGCCAACGTCGATTACATCCACGTCGCACGCGACACGATCAAGCGTATCGGCTACGACAACACCGAATACGGCATCGACTACAAGGGCTGCGCGGTGCTGGTGGCCTACGACAAGCAGAGCCCGGACATCGCACAGGGCGTAGACCGCGCCAGCGACGACTACCTGAACCAGGGTGCCGGCGACCAGGGCCTGATGTTCGGCTACGCCTGCGACGAAACGCCGGTGCTGATGCCGCTGGCGCTGCACCTGTCGCACCGTCTGGTCGAACGCCAGGCTCACCTGCGCAAGGACGGCCGCCTGCCCTGGCTGCGCCCGGACGCCAAGAGCCAGGTCACCATCCGCTACGTCGACGGCAAGCCGGAGCGCATCGACACCGTGGTGCTGTCCACCCAGCATGCCCCGGACATGTCGCTGGAAGCGATCCGCGAAGCGGTGATCGAAGACATCATCAAGCCGGTGCTGCCGCCGGAACTGGTGAAGGGCGAAATCAAGTATCTGGTGAACCCGACCGGCCGCTTCGTCATCGGCGGCCCGCAGGGCGACTGCGGCCTGACCGGCCGCAAGATCATCGTCGACACCTACGGCGGTGCCGCACCGCACGGCGGCGGCGCCTTTTCCGGCAAGGATCCGTCCAAGGTCGACCGCTCGGCCGCCTACGCCGGCCGCTACGTGGCGAAAAACATCGTCGCCGCCGGCCTCGCGTCGAAGTGCCAGGTGCAGGTGAGCTACGCCATTGGCGTCGCCCAGCCGACCTCGGTCATGGTCGAAACCTTCGGCACCGGCAAGATTTCGAACGAAAAGCTGACCGAACTGGTGAAGCGCCACTTCGACCTGCGTCCGAAGGGCATCGTGCAGATGCTGGACCTGCTTCGCCCGATCTACCAGAAGACCGCCGCCTACGGCCACTTCGGCCGCGACGAGCCGGAATTCACCTGGGAAGCGACCGACAAGGCCGCCGCGCTGCGGGCCGACGCCGGGCTCTGACCCGGGCACCTCCTTGGAGGTTGACGGCAGGGTTGCTGCACAGCCCTGCCGTCAGTCTGTTGTCGATGCAGCGCGAAGCACTTCGCATATGAATGAAAAATGCATATGCGAAAATTTCCGTTTAGCCCACTGAGTCGCACTGCCGGCCGGAACGGAGAGAGCTTTTGCGCACGCCGACATCAGCATTCCACAGCCTATTCGGCCTGCTATTCGTACTGCTCTGCTGGCATGCGGATGCCAGAGCTGCCGACTACCGCGTTCTACCGACGCCAGCCTGGGTGACACCCATAGAGCACGGAAGTCGCACACAAGTACCTGTCGATCAGATCAGCAGCGGCGCCCACTTCCTGCTCGGCGATTTCCAGACACGCAGCGGCCCTGAAGGTCGAACGGAATTCCGTCACATCGCCACACAGGCGCTCAACGACCAAGGCGTCGATGCGGTCGCGAATATCGAACTGCTGTTCGACCCATCCTATCAATCGCTGCACCTCCATACGCTGGCGGTCGTCCGCGACGGTAAGAGAATAGACAAGCTGCACAGGGCGACCATCCGCGTACTGCAGCGCGAGAAGGAACTGGAGTACCGCATCTACGACGGGCGAAAAAGTGCCCACATCGTCCTCGACGACATCCGTACCGGCGATATCGTCGAGTACGCCTACAGCGTAAACGGCGCGAATCCGGTATTCGGCACACGCGAATTCGGCACCCAGTCGCTGCAGTGGGCGGTGCCGGTCGAGCGCCTCTATGTCAGGCTGCTGCTGCCCATCGATCGCGACACACGCATCACCGTCCGCAACAGCACGCGCCAGCCGCTCGTTCGCATCACGGCAACCCATCGCGAATACGTTTGGGACGAGTCACCGCTGGCACCGCTGGCTCTCGAACGCGATGCGCCGGGCTGGTTCGATCCATATCCGGCGCTCGAATGGAGCGAGTTCGTTGACTGGAATGCCGTTGCGCGCTGGGCCGTTCCACTCTACCGTCCGCCGGCGCAGCTCGGCCCCTCACTGCGCGCCAAAGTGCTGTCCATCGAAACCAGCGCCCGCAGCCAAGCTGGCAAGGTGCTCGCCGCACTACGGTTGGTGCAAGGCGACGTGCGCTACCTCGGCGTCGAAATCGGCAGCGGTTCCTTTGTGCCATCGCAGCCCGATCGCGTGTATGACCGTCGCTTCGGAGACTGCAAGGACAAGACGCTGCTGTTGCTGAGCCTGTTGCACCACATGGGCATAGACGCCCAGGCAGCGCTGGTGAACACCGTGCGAACGCGCGGCGTCAGCGACTTGGCACCAAATCCGGCGGCATTCAATCACGTACTCGTACATGTAAAAGTCGACGGTCGCAGCTACTGGCTGGACCCGACCCGCGCACCGCAACAGGGTGCGCTCAACGCGGTCTATCAACCGGACTTCGGCCTCGCACTGCTGGTCAGCGATACCACGCGCGAATTGCTGCCGATGCGACACGACCCCTCTGAGGCAATCAAGCGGCGCATCGACGCACGATTCGACGCGCGCGACGGCTTCGATCAGCCCGCCCAACTCACCATCACAACGACAAGCGAGGGGCGCGAAGCCGAAGAGGCACGCAATCTGCTCGCCACAACCAGTCCGGAAACGCTGCAGAAGCAGTATCTGAACTATTACGCACGCTACTACCCCCGCATTCAGGTGACCCGGGGCATGGCGGTCAGCGACGACGTCGAGCACAACCGCCTCACGGTGACTGAGTACTACGCCATTCCGGATTTCTGGCCACTGGTTGAAGGTGGCAGTCGCCGCGAAGCCAGTTTCCATTCGCCGGAGATGATGGATGTACTGCGGCTGCCCTCTTCGACCGTACGCCATTCGCCAGTGGCCCTGGCGCAGCCGATGGATGTCACTCTGGTCACTGAAGCCCTGCTGCCGGAAGCGTGGCCGATCAGACCCGAGACAACGCGGATCGAGGATGCCCACTTCACACTTGAACGTCAGGTCACAGGCAGCGACCGGCAACTGTTGCTGACCGATCATTTCCGCTCGCACTTCGATCACGTGAAGATGGACGCCATTCCGTCCTATGTCGCCAATCTGGAACGAGCACGCAATGCGCTGGGCTATCGGCTCTTCCATTACCTGAACCAGCCGTCTGCCTCGCTTGCCGAGCGCTTCAACTGGATGATCGCGCTGCTGGCTACGATGCTCACCGGCGCGCTGATCTGGCTTGCACGCCGCCTGTATCGCTATGATCCGCCACCTTCAGACTTCGCACCTATCCCGGCGCTGACCGGCATCCGCGGATGGCTGCTGCTGCCAGCACTCAGCCTCATCCTGCTGCCATTCAGGCTGCTCCTCGAGTTTCTGCCGAACATATCGGTGTACTCGGTTCCCACATGGGTCCGGCTGACCCACCCAGGAGAAGGCACTTACGATCCGCTGTGGGCGCCAGCGCTGCTGTTCGACCTGCTGGCAACCCTGAGCCTCGGCATGCTGGCCCTGCTAACCCTTGTTCTCTTCATCAAGCGTCGCAGCAGCACACCCCGCTTCTTCATCGCGCTGACCGCGGGCCTCGTGATATCGCAATCGATCGGCCAGGCGCTCGTGATGGCGCTGCCGCTGGCCGGGGAAGCCGCCGAAACCGCGCGCAACCCCACTGAGCTCGTCCAGTCAGTGCTTTCGCTGGCGATCTGGGGCACCTACTTCGTGCGCTCAAGGTGGGTAAAGTCCACCTTCACCCGCACCTGGCACAAGCGCCCGTCGGAACCGGAACCTTTCACGGCGCCATCCGGCACTGCGCAAGAGCGCTCCGCCAGTTGAAGCCTGGCCTTCACTCCACCGGATGCCGGCCCACGAAAGCATCCACCGAGTTCTCGGCGATGCGCGTCCACAGGTGCTGCTCGGAGCGGAAGCGGTTCCACGGTTCGAACACCTTGCGGAACTGCGGGTTAGCGGCGGCGGTTTCGCGGTACAGCGCGAACGCCTCTTTCTGGCAGGCGAGCAGGATGTCGCGCGGAAACATGCGCAGCTGGGCGCCGCCCTCGATCAGTTTCTTCATCGCCGCCGGATTGCGCGCGTCATAGCGCGCCTGCATGCCGACATGGGCGGCCGCGCAGGCAGATTCCAGAATCTGCCGGTATTCGGCCGGCAGCGCGTCGAAGGCCGGGCGATTGACGTACAGGCTGAGCTGCGGGCCGGCTTCCGCCCAGCCCGGGTAGTAGTAATAGGGCGCGACCTTGTAGAAGCCGAGCTTGAGGTCGTCGTAGGGCCCGACCCATTCGGCGGCGTCGATGGCGCCCTTTTCCAGCGCCGGATAGACGTCGGCACCCGGAATCTGCTGCGGTACCAGACCCAGTCGCGACACCACCTGGCCGGCGTAGCCGCCGATGCGCATCTTCAGGCCCTTGAGGTCGGCCACGCTGCGGATTTCGCGGCGGAACCAGCCGCCCATCTGCGCGCCGGTATTGCCGCAGGGGAAATTGACGATGTTGTAGCCGGCGAACAGTTCGCGCATCAGCGCCATGCCGCCGCCATCGACCAGCCAGGCGTTCTGCTGCCGGCTGTTCAGGCCGAAGGGCATGGCGCAGTCGAAGGCGAAAGTGGGGTCCTTGCCGATGTAGTAGTAGGACGCCGAATGGCCGCATTCCACCGTGCCTTCGCGCACCGCGTCGAGCACGCCGAAGGGCGGCACGATTTCGTTGGCGGCGAACACCTGGATCTGGAAACGGCCGCCGGTGGCCGCGCTCACCTGCTGCGCCACCTGTTCGGCGGCGGCATGCAGCGCGTCCAGCGCCTTCGGAAAGCTGGACGCCAGTCGCCAGCGCAAGGCCGGCTGCGCGGCATGCACGGCCGGCGCACTCGCCAGCGCTGCGGCCAGCGGCGCCGCTTTCAGGAAGCCACGGCGGTCGGTCATGTCACCGGATCCATTCAAGGTCGCGCCGCTCAGATGAGGGGCCGCGAGCGAAGTGAGCGCGGGGGCTCACACTCAGGCTCCGGCGACCCGCATGCGGTCGATCAGCACCGAGCCGCTCTGCTTCGAGCCGCGTACCAGCGCGTCGGAACCGACCGCCTGTATGCCCTTGAACATGTCGCGCAGATTGCCGGCGATGGTGATTTCCTGCACCGGGTAGGCGATTTCGCCGTTCTCGATCCAGTAGCCGGCGGCGCCGCGCGAATAGTCGCCGGTCACGTAGTTCACGCCGTGGCCCAGCAGTTCGGTCACCAGCAGGCCGCGCTTGATGCCGCGTATCAGGTCGTCCAGGCTCTGCGTGCCCGACTGCAGGATCAGGTTGTGCGAGCCGCCGGCGTTGCCGGTGGTCTGCATGCCCAGCTTGCGGGCGGAATAGGTGCTCAGGAAATAGCCGTTCAGCACGCCGTTCTCGACCACTTCGCGGTCGCGGGTGACCACGCCGTCATCGTCGAACATGCCCGACCCCATCGCGCGCGGCAGGTGCGGGCGTTCGGAAACGTTGATGTGCTTCGGGAAGATCTGCTTGCCCAGGCTGTCGAGCAGGAAAGACGATTTGCGGTACAGCGCGCCGCCGCTGGCCGCCTGCACGAAGTGACCGAGCAGTCCGATGGCCAGCGGCGCTTCGAACAGCACCGGCACCCGGGTGGTGCGCACCCGGCGGGCGTCCAGCCGCGACAGCGCGCGCCGCGCCGCGTACTCGCCGATCGCCTCCGGCGCCGGCAGGTCACCGGCCGCGCGGCGGCTGGCATACCAGTCCTCGCGCTGCATGCCGTCGCCTTCGCCGGCGATGACCGAGCAGCTCACGTACTGGCGCGAACTGGCGTAGCCGGCCATGAAACCCAGGCTGTTGGCCGACACGAACTGCGACTGCTGGGCCGACACCGAGGCGCCTTCGGAATTGCGGATGTCCGGCGACACCGAGAAGGCGGCGTCCTCGCAGCGGCGGGCGATGTCGATGGCGGTTTCGACCTGGATGTCCCACGGGTGATAGAGATCGAGATCGCGGAATTCGGTGGCCAGCAGTGACTTGTCCGGCAGGCCGGCCGCGTCGTCTTCGGCGGTGAAGCGGGCGATCGACAGCGCGGCATCGACGGTGGCGCGCATCGCATCCAGCGAAAAATCGCTCGAACTGGCGTAGCCGCGGCGCTGGCCGACATACACGGTGACGCCGATGCCCTTGTCGCGGTTGTACTCGATGGTTTCGACCTCGCCGCGGCGCACCGTGACCGACTGGCCGAAGCCTTCGGACACATCGACTTCGGCTGCGGAGGCCCCGCCCGCGCGGGCGTGATCAAGAAGCTGTTGCGCGATGTCGCGCAGGCTGGCATCGGTATGGCTGAAACCCTGTCGGGACATGGCGGATTCGTGGTCGGGCAAAGGCTGCAATAATAGCTGCTTGCCACGCTCAGCCCCGCCCTCTGTATCTCCAATGCGCCCCAAATCGATTTCCACCACAGAAAACCCGGACGATCAGGATCTGCCCGACCGTCCGAGCAAGAGCCAGAAGAAGCGCGACGCCCATGCGCTGCAGGACATCGGCACGCAACTGGTCGCGCTGTCGGCCGAACAGCTCAAGCGCATCGACATGCCGGACAGCCTGCGCATCGCCATCGCCGAAACACAGCGCACCCGCAGCCACGAAGGCCTGCGCCGGCAGATGCAGTACGTCGGCAAGGTGATGCGCGGCATCGATACCGCACCGCTGATCGAGGCGCTGGACGTGATCCGCGGCCAGTCGGCCGCCGCGGTGGCACGCGAACACATGCTGGAGCGCATGCGCGAACGGCTGATGGCGGACGAACAGGTGCTGGGCGACATCGCCACCCAGTGGCCGGGCGCCGACCTGACCCGGCTGCGTACGCTGCGCCGCAACGCGCTGCGCGAGCGCGAACAGAACAGGCCGCCGCGCGCCTTCCGCGAAATCTTCCGCGAGCTGCGCCAGCTCGACAACGCCGCCCGCGGCGAAGAGGCGGAGGCCGATGCCGATTCCGACAGCGAACAGGAGGGATACGACGATGAGTGACACGCAACAGGATCTGCTGACCGTCGGGCTGGTGTCGGTGTCCGACCGCGCCTCCAGCGGCGTCTATCAGGACCAGGGCATTCCCGCGCTGAAGGAATGGCTGTCGGCCGCGCTGAAGAATCCGGTCATGTTCGAAACCCGGCTCATTCCGGACGAGCGGCCGCAGATCGAGGCCACGCTGGCCGAACTGTGCGACAGCGCCGGCTGCGACCTGGTGCTCACCACCGGCGGCACCGGCCCGGCGCCGCGCGACGTGACGCCGGACGCCACGCTGGCGGTGGGCGACCGCGAAATGCCCGGCTTCGGCGAACAGATGCGCCAGATCAGCCTGCGCTTCGTGCCGACCGCCATCCTGTCGCGCCAGACCGCGGTCATCCGCGGTCGCACCCTCATCCTGAACCTGCCCGGTCAGCCGAAGTCGATCAGGGAAACGCTGGAAGGCCTGAAGGACGCGGACGGCCAGCAGATCGTGCCCGGCATTTTCGCCGCCGTGCCCTACTGCATCGACCTGATCGGCGGCCCTTACATCGAAACCGACGACACCGTGGTGAAGGCCTTCCGGCCGAAGTCGGCGGTGCGGCCGCCCCAGGGCTGAGCGCCGCTCAGGGCACCTGCGAGTAGTGCATGCGCGCCGCCACCCGGGCGGCGTGGGCGGCCAGGCGCGGCCCGAAGGTCTTTTCGTACTTGCGCGGATTGGGCAGCATCACCGCCAGCCGCGCCGCCTGGTCCGGCCCAAGCTGGGCGGCAGACACCCGGTAGTAGCGCTGGGCGGCCGCCTCGGCGCCAAACACGCCGTCGCCCCACTCCACCACGTTCAGATAGATTTCCAGAATGCGCCGCTTGTCCATCACCGCTTCCATCATGAAGGTGATGGCCGCCTCCTGCGCCTTGCGCAGATAGCTGCGGCTGGGGCTGAGGAAGAGGTTCTTGGCCAGCTGCTGGCTGATGGTCGAACCGCCGGCCACCGCGCGGCCCTTCTTGCGGTTCTTTTCCATCGCCTTCTGGATGCCCTCCCAGTCAAAGCCTTCGTGGTCGACAAAGCCATCGTCCTCGGCCGCCACCACCGCCCGCTTCAGGTGCACCGAAATGCGTTCGTAGGGCACCCACTGCTGGCGCAGCTGCGCGTCCGGGCTGCGTTGGCGCAGTTCGTCCAGCCGCAGCGACATGAAGCTGGTCTGCGACGGGTTGAACCGGGTCCACCACAGCAGGTGGCCGAACACCCACAGCTGGTAGGCCAGCGCCAGCAGCACCGCACCGGCCAGCAGCCACTTCAGCAGACGGAAAGCGCTGCGCATGGCTGGGTCAGACCAGCGGCGGCAGGGCTGCACGCAGCGTGTCGCGCACCGCGGCGGTATCCGGGCGCACACCGCGCCACAGCGCGAACGCTTCGGCCGCCTGTTCGACCAGCATGCCCAGGCCGTCGGCCAGCCGCGCCGCGCCCTGATCACGCGCCTGCTTCAGATACGCGGTCAGGCCCCGGCCGTACACCATGTCGTAGGCCAGGCTGCCCTGCGCGTACAGGCCGGCCGGCAGCGGCGGCGCCTCGTCGCTGAGGCTGGCGCTGGTGGCGTTGATCACCACGTCGTACGGTGCGTCGGCGGCCTCCTGCCAGCCGCCGGCGGCCAACGTGTCAGGCATCTCGTACGCGAAGAAATCAGCAAAGTCACCAATCAGTTTCTCCGCGCGCTCTACAGTTCGATTTGCGATGAACAATCTGGACACGCCTGTCTGCAGCAATGGCGCGACAACGCCGCGTACAGCTCCACCAGCCCCCAGCAGCAGCACTCGTGCCCCTGCCAATTGGCAACCTAGCTGTTCGAGATCACGGACCAGTCCTACGCCATCAGTGTTGTCCCCTTTGATTTCGCCGTCCTCAAAACTTAGGGTGTTCACCGCTTGGGCAAGTTTGGCGCGCTCGGTAAGCCGATTTGCCATTCGGAAGGCCTCTTCCTTGAACGGCACCGTGATATTCATGCCGCGCCCGCCTTGCGCGCGGAACTGCGCGACCGCGGCGGCGAAGCCGTCCAGCGGCGCCAGCAGCGCCTCATAGCTCAGATCCTGCGCGGTCTGCGCGGCGAAGGCAGCGTGGATGGCCGGCGATTTGCTGTGGGCGATCGGGTGGCCGATGACGGCGTAGCGGTCAGTCATGGTGCTCGGAAACGTGGGTGGGCGCGTGAGCGCTCAGTTTGATTCGACCAGATCGCCGCGCGCGAAGATGAGCGTGCGGGTGATGGACAGGATGTCGTATTCGCGCCGGATGTGGTCCGGGAAAGACGGATAGGGTGCGGCCATGCGCACGATGCGGATGGCCGCGTCGTCCAGCACCTTGTGGCCGGACGAGCGCTCCAGCGCGATCGAGGCGACCTCGCCGTCCTGGCGGATTTCGATCGTGAGCGTCACGTTGCCATACACCCTGCCGCGCGCGGCAGGCGGGTAGTTCAGGCTGCCGATGCGCTCGATCTTCTGCCGCCAGTCGTCGATGTAGCGCGCGAAGGCGTATTCCTGGGTACGGGTGAGTGCGTAGGCCTTGCGCGGCTTCTTGTTGTAGTCATCGACGTTGCGCGCGATCGCGGCCAGGTTTTTCGCGGTAGCGGCAGCGCTGGCGGCCAGTTCGTCTCCGGTCAGCGTCTTCTTCTGTTCAGGTGACGGATCCGGCTGTTCCAGCCGGTGCTCCTGCCGGTTCAGCGCCGGCCCTGACTTCAGTTCGGACAGCAGCTTCTGCTGCTGCGATTCCAGTTCCTGCACCCGGCGCTGGGTATCCACCAGCTGGTCGCCGGTCTTTTCGCGCGGGCTGACCGGCAGCGGCGTGCTGGCGCGGCGGTCCTGGTCCACCGTGCCGCCGCCGTCCAGATTGGCCTGGGCCAGCGCCTGCGGGTCGATCGGCTTCTGCTTGCTGCGGGCATTGACCAGGATGACTTCCAGCGCCTGGTCTTTCGCCTTCTGCTTCGGCTTCAGGTCAGGCGTGAAATGCAGGGCCAGCGCGAAGGCGTGCACCAGGATGGACAGCGCAATGCCCAGCGCCAGCGGAGGCACGCCGGCATCGGCCGGCGTATCGGCGGCCAGAGCGACGGCAGGGGTGCGGGCAACAGCGCGTTTCAGGAACATGGCGGCGGATTTTACAGGTGGCGGGTGAAATACCGCCGCCCGGTCGACAATTCGCGCGACAGGCGATGCGGGCTCTTCACCGTGCTCGCCTATACTCAGCCGCCTGTTCCGTCTTGCCGCACCGCACACAAACCATGGACCACCTGCTGCTGATCAAGGCCGTCATCCTCGGCATTCTGGAAGGCCTGACCGAATTCCTGCCGATTTCGAGTACCGGCCACCTCATCATCGCCGGCAGCCTGCTCGGCTACACCGACGACACCAGCCGGGTGTTCAAGATCGTGATCCAGCTCGCGGCCATCCTGGCCATCTGCTGGGAATACCGGCGCAAGATCGTCGACGTGGTGGGCGGCCTGGGCCGGGTGCCGGCGGCCAACCGCTTCGCGCTGCACGTGTTCATCGCCTTCCTGCCGGCGGCGGTGCTGGGCCTCATGTTCCACCGCATCATCAAGACCTATCTGTTCAACCCGCTCACGGTGGCCGGCGCGCTCATCGTCGGCGGCGTCATCATCCTGCTGATCGAGCGCCGCACCCATGTGCCGCGCTATGAAACCGCGGACGACCTGGACTGGCGCGCCGCGCTCAAGGTCGGTTTCGCGCAGTCGCTGGCCATGTTTCCGGGCGTGTCGCGCTCCGGTGCGACCATCATGGGCGGCCTGATGTTCGGGCTGTCGCGCCGTGCGGCGACCGAATTCAGCTTCTTCCTTGCCATCCCCACCATGTTCGCGGCCACGGTGTATGACGTGTACAAGAACTGGGCGCTGCTGCGGGTGGAAGACCTGCCGGTGTTCGCGGCCGGCTTCGTCGCCTCCTTCCTGGCCGCCTTCTTCAGCGTGCGCTGGCTGCTGCGCTACATCGCTAGCCACACCTTCGAGCTGTTCGCCTGGTACCGCATCGCCTTCGGCCTGTTCGTGCTGGCGAGCGCCTGGTTCGGCTGGGTGGACTGGGCTGACCACTGATGCAGAAGCTGTTCTACTTCCACGGTTTCCGCTCCGGCCCGCAGTCGGCCAAGGCACAGCAGCTGCGCGCCCGGCTGGCACGGCGCGGACAGGCCGATCTGCTGTGGTGCGAACAGCTGCCGCCAGCGCCGCAGGAAGCGATCGCGCTGATCGAATCGGCGCTGTGCCCGGCGCTGGAGGCCGGCTGCGAGGTATCGCTGGCCGGCTCGTCACTGGGCGGCTTCTATGCGCTGCATCTGGCGGAGAAGTACGGCCTGCGCGCCGCGCTGGTCAATCCGGCGGTGGTCGCGCCGCTGTCGCTGGGCGACTACATCGGCGAACACAGCCATATGTACACCGGCGAAACCTTCCACTTCGGGCAACAGGATGTCGATGCGCTGCGCGCGCTCGACGTGCCTGCGGTCACCCGGCCCGAGCGCTATCT
The DNA here is from genome assembly GCF_000378945.1 of Methyloversatilis universalis EHg5. Taxonomy (GTDB): domain Bacteria; phylum Pseudomonadota; class Gammaproteobacteria; order Burkholderiales; family Rhodocyclaceae; genus Methyloversatilis; species Methyloversatilis universalis_A. The sequence goes on from NZ_KB900539.1 coordinate 3,838,122, forward strand.
GGTGCTGCTGGAAACCGGCGACGAAGTGCTGGACTGGTGGCAGGCGGTGCTGAGGCTGCGCGGCGCGAACATGGTGATCCGCGCCGGTGGCGATCACAGCCTGCAGTGCTTTGCCGACGAACTGACCCGCCTCTGCGACTTTTTGCTGCCGGAACGCTGACGCGAACCGGCGGCGCGCTCAGCGGAAGTCGCTGACGCGGAAGCGGGCGAGGTCGAAGTTGGAGCCGCGCTCGATCAGCTCGACCGGGTCCAGCCGCACATGACGGCCGTTGATCGATGCGTGCAGCGGGTATTCGGATGAATAGCCGGTGCCGTTGATGGCCAGGCGCACCACCGCGCCGCTCACCGGCTCGTCCAGCGCGACCGCCTCGCCGCTCTGCCGTTCGGAAAACACCTCCAGCGGGCGAGCGGTGGTCGACAGCGTTTCGATGCCCACGGTGCCGCGCGCATCGCGACCGCGCAGGTAGCGGCGCACCACACCGACCAGCCAGTTGTCGCCACCCGAGGGCTGCATGCCGACCAGAGAACCGACCCGCACCCATTCAGCGCTGGCGGTCGGTGCCGTGGCACCGATGCCGCCCAGGCTGGCGTCCGACATTTCCCAGCGGTAGATGACCGCCTCGTCGCGTGCACCGCGCAGCACGTGGTGCAGGTGCTTGATGCCGTTGGCCACTGCCAGCGCACCGCCCAGCGTATGCCGGCGGTACTGGCGGGTCGGCGGATCGAGCGCCCAGTTGGACGCCAGATGACGCAGAAGCCGGGACAGCGCGTCGCGCTCCGGCATGTCGTCGAGACTGAGCGAATCCGGCAGATCGCCGCCTTCAACCCGGCGCGCCAGCGCCAGCGCGGCATCGGCCGCGGCAATGCCGGAAAAGAAGCGGATGCCGTCGACCTGCTGTGGCGCACGCACCAGCCGCAGCGGCGGCGACGGCTGGTTGGCGTCCAGCCAGTGGGTGCTGCCGCGCTCTATGGTCGGCGACATCGAATAGCGGGCGGCGAAGTAGCCGGTCAGGTTTTCGGCCAGACGCACGCTGTCCGGCACCAGACCTTCGGGTGCGGCGACATGCAGCGCGATCAGCCGCAGGTATTCACGCTCGACCGAGGTAGGCACCTCGTCGGCGGCATTCACCACTTCACGCGATTCGGCGTTGGCCGCCTGCGCCAGCAGATAGGCCTGGCCGGCCACCTGCCACAGCCCGGCGTCGACCGGACCGTTGTGATAGACATCCCACTTGAAGCGCTGGCGGCAGGCACGCAGGGTGCGCGACGCCAGCCGCGACAGACCGCTCAGCACGGTGGCGTGGGCCGGATCAGCCAGATAGCGGTCGAGCGCGACTTCGTAGGCGGAGGACAGGATGGACCAGAAATCGCGGCCCGTGCGCCAGATCACGTCGCTGCCCTGAGGGTCGGCGGCGTAGGCCTGCTCCAGCTTGCGCAGATGCGGCTGGGCGCTGGAATCGAACTGGTAGAGCAGATTGACGTGGTGGGCGAGGTCGATATTGGCGGCTTCGCCCACCGATTCGACCCAGCCGGTCAGCTCGTTGACCGCCAGTTCCGGCTGGGCAGCAGCAATTTCGGCCAGCACGCGGCGAAGCTCGGCCGGATTGCCGAGCACGCTTGCCGGTGATGAAGAGAACACGCCGAACATACCTGCCACCTCTCCGCCGTCGGGGAAACCCCGACCGGACCGCTCAATACATGCATTATGGTCGCGCGGCGATCCGCTGCCGCCACGCACGGCTTCCAGCGCTCACCGCACAGTGATCTAGAATGCCGACCCTGTAGCGTAACGCGACTGCGCGAACTTTTCCATGAAGCAATATCTCGACCTCATGCGGCACGTGCTGGAACACGGCACCGAAAAGACCGACCGCACCGGCACCGGCACCCGTTCGGTGTTCGGCTGGCAGATGCGCTTCGATCTGTCGCAGGGCTTCCCTGTACTCACGACGAAGAAGCTGCACCTGCGCTCCATCATCGTCGAACTGCTGTGGTTCCTGCGCGGCGAAACCAATATCGCCTGGCTGAAGGAACGCGGCGTCAGCATCTGGGACGAATGGGCCGACGCCGACGGCAATCTCGGTCCGGTCTATGGCGCCCAGTGGCGCAGCTGGCCGGCGCCGGACGGCCGCCGCATCGACCAGATCACCGAACTGCTGGACGGCCTGCGCCGCAACCCGGATTCGCGCCGCCACATCGTGAGCGCCTGGAACCCGGCCGACATCCCTTCGATGAAGCTGCCGCCCTGCCACGCACTGTTCCAGTTCTACGTGGCGGACGGACGATTGTCGTGCCAGCTTTATCAGCGCAGCGCGGACATATTCCTCGGCGTGCCGTTCAACATCGCCAGCTATGCGCTGCTCACGATGATGATCGCCCAGGTGTGCGGGCTGAAGCCGGGCGATTTCGTCCATACGCTGGGCGACGCCCATCTGTATTCCAACCATCTGGAACAGGCCCGGCTGCAGCTGTCGCGCGAACCGCGGCCGCTGCCCACCATGTGGATCAATCCGGACGTGACCGATCTGTTCGCCTTCACGCCGGAGGATTTCCGGCTCGACGGCTACGATCCGTGGCCACACATCGCGGCCAAGGTGGCGGTATGAAGCTCGCGCTGATCGCCGCACTGGCGGCCAATCGCATGATAGGCCGCGACAACGGCATGCCCTGGCATCTGCCGGAAGACCTGAAGCGCTTCCGCGCGCTCACCATGGGCCACCCCATCATCATGGGCCGCAAGACCTGGGATTCGCTGGGCCGGCCGCTGCCGGGACGCACCAGCATCGTGGTGAGCCGGCAGGCGGATCTGGACATCGCCGGCGCGCACGTGGCGCCCTCGCTGGACGCGGCCATCGAGCGGGCGGCCACGGTCGAGGGCGGCGACGAAGCGTTCGTGATCGGCGGCGCCCAGCTGTACGCGCTGGCCCTGCCGCGGGTGGACCGTCTGCTGCTGACCGAAATCGCCGACGCCTTCGACGGCGACACGATGTTTCCGGATTTCGACCGCGCCGACTGGGTGGAAACCGCCCGGGAAGACGCGGTCAGTGCCGGCGGCCTGCGCTACGCCTTCGTCGATTACGCACGACGCGCAGCCTAGATCAGTCCCGTCCTCCGTTCCAGCCAGGGGCCGGGGACGATACGCTGCCTGCAGCCGGCTGCAGGCCTGATCCTGCGCCCCCGCCTCAGTCGCGCACGCAATCCACCGCGTAATCCAGTTCGTCGCCGTCGCCGGTGGCGACCAGCCCGTGGATGTCGGTTTCGAAACCCGGGAAGGCGCGGTTGAATTCGCGTGCGAAGAACAGGTAATTGACGATGGTGCGGTTGAATCGCTCGCCCGGAATGAGCAGCGGAATGCCCGGCGGATAGGGCGTCAGCAGCACGCTGGTGATGCGGCCTTCCAGTTCGTCGATGGCCACGCGGTCGATCTCGCGGTGGGCCATGCGCGCCCAGGCGTCGGCCGGCTTCATCGCCGGTTCCATCGGCGACAGATACATTTCGGTGGTCAGGCGCGCGATGTCGTGCTTCTTGTACATCTCGTGGATGCGCACGCACAGATCGCGCAGGCCGACCCGCTCGTAGCGCGGATGGGCGGCGACGAACTCAGGCATCACGCGCCACAGCGGCTGGTTGTTGTCGTAGTCGTCCTTGAACTGCTGCAGTTCGGTCACCATGGTGTTCCAGCGGCCCTTGGTGATGCCGATGGTGAACATGATGAAGAAGCTGTACAGGCCGGTCTTCTCGACGATGATGCCGTGCTCTGCCAGATAGCGGGTCAGGATGCCGGCCGGGATGCCCCAGTCGGCAAAATCGCCATCGACGTCCAGGCCCGGGGTGATGACCGTCGCCTTGATCGGATCCAGCATGTTGAAGCCGTCGGCCAGATCGCCGAAACCGTGCCAGCGTTCGCCGGCGCGCAGCGTCCAGTCCTCGCGGGTGCCCAGGCCTTCGTCGGCCAGATGGTCCGGCCCCCACACCTTGAACCACCAGTCAGCGCCGAATTCGGCATCGACCTTGCGCATGGCGCGACGGAATTCGACCGCTTCGGCCAGCGATTCCTCGACCAGCGCGGTGCCGCCCGGCGGCTCCATCATCGCCGCCGCCACGTCGCACGAGGCGATGATGGCGTACTGCGGGCTGGTCGAGGTGTGCATCAGATAGGCCTCGTTGAACACGTCGCGGTCGAGCGAACGGGTCTGCGAGTCCTGCACCAGAATCTGCGACGCCTGCGACAGGCCGGCCAGCAGCTTGTGGGTCGACTGGGTCGAGAAAATCATCGACTCCTTGCAGCGCGGCCGGCCTTCGCCGATCGCGTGGTAGTCGCCGTAAAAGTCGTGGAAGGCAGCGTGCGGCAGCCAGGCTTCGTCGAAGTGCAGCGTGTCGATCTCGCCATCCAGCACGTCCTTGATCGCCTCGACGTTGTACAGCACGCCGTCGTAGGTGGACTGGGTGATGGTGAGGATGCGCGGCTTCTTGTTGACCGCCTCGCGCGCGAACGGGTTGGCGTCGATCTTGGCGCGGATCACGTCCGGACTGAATTCGGACAGCGGGATCGGGCCGATGATGCCGTAGTGGTTGCGGGTCGGCGTCAGGAACACCGGAATCGCACCGGTCATGATGATGGAGTGCAGGATGGACTTGTGGCAGTTGCGGTCCACCACCACGATGTCGCCCGGCGCCACGGTCGAGTGCCACACCATCTTGTTCGAGGTGGAGGTGCCGTTGGTGACGAAATACAGGTGATCGGAATGGAAGATGCGCGCCGCATTGCGTTCCGACGCCGCCACCGGGCCGGTGTGGTCGAGCAGCTGGCCCAGTTCCTCGACCGCGTTGCACACGTCGGCACGCAGCATGTTCTCGCCGAAGAACTGGTGGAACATGCGGCCGACCGGGCTCTTCAGGAAGGCCACGCCGCCGGAGTGGCCCGGGCAGTGCCACGAGTAGGAGCCGTCCTGCGCGTAGTGGGTGAGCGCGCGGAAGAAAGGCGGCGGCAGCGAGTCCAGGTAGGCGCGCGCTTCGCGCACGATGTAGCGGGCCACGAATTCCGGCGTGTCCTCGAACATGTGGATGAAGCCGTGCAACTCGCGCAGGATGTCGTTCGGAATGTGGCGCGTGGTGCGCGTTTCGCCGTACAGGAAGATCGGGATGTCGGCGTTGCGGCGGCGGATTTCCGCAACGAAATTGCGCAGATTGGTCAGCACCGCCCGGATTTCAGCTTCACCGCCACTGCCGAATTCCTCGTCGTCGATCGACAGGATGAAGGTGGAGCCGCGACTCTGCTGCTGCGCGAACGAGGTCAGATCGCCGTAGCTGGTGACGCCCAGCACGCCAAGACCTTCCTTTTCGATCGCTTCGGCCAGGGCACGGATACCCAGACCGGAGGCGTTTTCCGAACGGAAGTCCTCGTCGATGATGATGACCGGAAACTCGAAGCGCATGGTGCCCAACCTTCAAAGTAAAAGAGGGCACCCCGACGCGGCGCCCCCGGACTGCAGCGGGGCTGCAGGCTTGAAGCGCGCGATGGTAACAGTTCGGTATTGCAAAACAATCGGGGCCGCACAAGGCGGCCCCGATTGTCTGAAACAGGGTCTGTCCGGCGTCAGGCGATGCGGCGGCGGGCGATGGCACCGACCACGGCCAGACCGGCCACCACCAGCGCCCACGACTCGGGTTCCGGCACCGCAGCTGCGATCGCGGCGTTGCTGGTCAGGAATTCGACGCGCACGCCGGTCGGGTTGCCGCCGTTCTGGGCGTTGTTGGTAACGTAGAAATCCAGCGTATTCAGGCCCGACACGAAACCGGCACTGGCGCCGAACGAGGTCGGGCTGGACAGATTCACACCGCTGGAAATGGTGTGACCGTTCAGCTGCACATAGCCCTGGTTGTCCGCCCACCAGCGGCCGGCGAACGACGCGGTGCCGGTGTCCTTGCCGGTCAGGTCGAAGCTGATCGACCACTTGTACAGGCCGTTGCTCGACGGGTCGTAGCTGTCTCCGGCGTTGGCGCTCGGCGTGAGCCAGGACGACGCCACATCGTTTTCCGCCCAGATCGGGAAGGGGAAGCCTTCACCGGTCGTCACCACGCCATAGCCGCCGGTACCGGTCGCGGTGCCGGTGACAACGGTGAAGCGGTAGTTGGTGTCCTGCTCGCCGGCGAAGAACACCTCGCCGGTGTTGTACAGGCCGTCGATCCAGGTGGTCGGGGCGGCGGCAGACGCCACGGCCGAAGCCAGGGCCAGACTGGAAGCAAGCAGCAGGTTCTTGATGTTCATCGTGGTGACTCCGCGCAATTCAGGAATGGAGCGAAGTCTAGGGACCGGCCCTGTCACCGGCCGTTCATAAAGTCACACCTGCGGCGGGTGCCTGCAAACGACTGTTACGGCGGACACCGCAACAGTGACTTATGCACGGCCGGACAGCGGGATTCAGATCTTGGGCAGCGTGACGCCGGTCTGGCCCTGGTACTTGCCACCGCGGTCGCGGTAGGAGGTTTCGCAGGGTTCGTCCGACTCGAAGAACAGCATCTGGGCCACGCCTTCGTTGGCGTAGATGCGGGCCGGCAGCGGCGTGGTGTTGGAAAACTCCAGCGTCACATGGCCTTCCCACTCCGGCTCCAGCGGCGTCACGTTCACGATGATGCCGCAGCGGGCATAGGTGCTCTTGCCCAGGCACACCACCAGCACGTTGCGCGGAATGCGGAAGTACTCGACCGTGCGTGCCAGCGCGAACGAGTTCGGCGGGATGATGCAGGACTCGGCATCCATCTCGACGAAGGAGTTCGGGTCGAAGGTCTTGGGGTCGACGATGGTGGAATTGATGTTGGTGAACACCTTGAATTCGGAGGCGCAGCGCACGTCATAGCCGTAGCTCGAGGTGCCGTAGGACACGATGCGGCGACCTTCGACATGGCGCACCTGACCCGGCTCGAACGGGTCGATCATGTGGTGCTCCTGCGCCATCCGGCGTATCCAGCGGTCGGACTTGATGCTCATCTGCGTGCCCTCGAATGCATGCCGGCCCCGGGGGAGGAGCCGCAAAAGGACGCAATTGTTGCAATTTCGGGCCGGAAAAGCACGCGGCCCGGGTGGCAGACGCCAGCCGGGCCGCGTGTTTCGCATCAGAACGCCATCAGGTCAGCATGTCTGCCCAGATGTTCTTCGCCCACGCCAGCCCGAACTGGCCTTCCAGTTCGTTCGGCGCGGCCGACACGCCGCCGGCACCCTTCACCGGCTGCACCAGCTTTGTCGCCGGGTCGTAGGCATGCACCGACGCCACGTGGATCACGTTCTTCGCATCGACGAAGCTGTAGCAGGTGTTCATCACCAGCGGCGCGTCCGACGGCGGCAGACCGGCCTGCAGGTTCACGATGGCCGCCGCCGCCAGCTTGGCGTGCTGGTTGGCCATGTGGCCCGACTTCGGCATCGTCGGTGCCGGAAAGATGGCGTCGCCCAGCACATGGATGTTCGGCGTGCTGGTCGAACCCATGGTGAGCCAGTCGATCTCCACCCAGCGGCCGTTCACCAGCTTCAGGCCGGACTTGGCGGCGATGTCGCCGGCGCGCTGTGCCGGCACCACGTTCAGCACGTCGGCCTTCACCTTGTCGAATTCCAGGATGGCGGTGCGGTTCTTCGCATCGACATCGCGCAGCTCGCTCTGCGGCCGGTACTCGATGATGCCCTTGTACTGTTCGTTGAACACCTTGGTGAACAGGCCCTTCTTGGACACGATTTCGTCGTTCGCATCCAGCACCAGCACCTTGGACTTCGGCTTCTTCGTCTTGAAGTAGTGCGCCACCATGCACGCGCGCTCGTACGGTCCGGGCGGGCAGCGGTAGGGTGCTTTCGGGATGGTCAGCGCGTACACGCCGCCGTCCGGCATCGCTTCCAGCTGCCGGCGCAGCGCCACCGTCTGCGGGCCGGCCTTCCAGGCGTGCAGGATGTCCTGCTGCGCCGCGGCCGAATTCAGGCCGGGCAGCGTGTCGTACATGAAGTCCACGCCGGGCGACAGCACCAGACGGTCATAGGCCAAATCGCCGCCCTTGGCCAGCCGGACAACCCGCTTGTCGGCGTCGACCGCGACCACCTCGTCCTGCACCACCTTGATGCCGTACTTCGCCAGGCCCTCGTAGCCGATGGTGATGTCCGACAGCTGCTTCTCGCCAGCCAGCACCAGATTGGAGATCGGGCAGGACACGAAGGCCGCATTGCGCTCGACCAGCGTGACCTTGATGCCGCCATTGCTCCACATCGAAATGTACTTGGCCACGGTGGCGCCGCCAAAGCCACCGCCCACCACCACCACATGACCCTTGCCCTTGCCTGCACCGGCGCAACCGTACAGCGCGGCCATGGCCGATACGCCGAGCGCGCCCTGGATGAAACCGCGGCGTCCGAAATCGGTGTGCTGACTCATTTGGCACCTCCTGCCGGCTTGATCGCCGCGAAATAGCCGGCGATCAGGTCCAGCTGCTCGTCGGTATAGCCCTTGGAAATCTGATGCATGATGGTGGCCGGCTTGTCGCCGCTGCGGAAGGCTGTCAGGCTGGCCAGCAGCTTGTCCTTCGGCTCACCGGCCAGAACAGCCATGCCGCCGGCGCTGCGGCCGTCGGTGCCATGGCAGTTGGCGCAGGTGGCCGCGAGATTGCGGGCAAGATGGGGGTCGGCAGCCTGGGCGGCCGCCGACAGCAACAGGGCAAGGACGCCGGCCAGCGGCGCGATTCTTCTCATGGAATTTCTCCTGGTCTCCGGGATCGGCGGGACGCAGCCGGACGGCATGTCCCGCAACACTTCACACGCTATTAAAAAAACGGCCTTCGCTCAAATAACCGATGGTTCATTGCTTATCCGGAGAACGGATAAGGCTGAAAAAGTCCCGGCGCGGAACCTGTTGCGCGGCCAGCGACCCCAACTTGTCAGGCAGGCGCAGGCAGGGTATTGATGCGCCCCTCACGGTGCAGCGAATCGCGCGCAGTCGCGCCCTCGGCACCCTCCGACTTCATTGCCTTTAACGTCCGAATCCAGAACCGATCATGCAACGCAGACAGTTCATCACCGCCGGCAGCAGCCTGCTGCTGGCTTCCTTCCTGCCGCTGCACGCCTTCGCAAACCCGCAGCCGCGCCCGGCCTTTGCCGCCACCACGCTGGACGAGGCGCTGAAGGCGCTGGGCGCCGACAGGGCCACCGCGACTCGCGACATCCAGATCACTGCCCCCGACGTGGCGGAGGACGGCTCGGTGGTGCCGCTTGCGGTGCAGAGCGGGCTGGCGGGCACCGAAGCGCTGTCGATACTGGTCGAGAAGAACCGCACCCAGCTGATCGCGCGCTTCACGCTGCCCGAAGGCACGCAGGCCAACATCAACACCCGCATCAAGATGTCGGAAGGCTCGCGGGTACTGGGCGTCGCGCACACGAAGGCCGGCGTTTTCAGCGCCGCGCGCGAAGTGAAAGTAACCCAGGGCGGCTGCGGCCCGGGCGACCCGTCGGGTCGCGCGCCGGACGGCGCGGCGCCTCAGCCCACCCGCATCCGCGCCACGGTGACCGGCGGCGAAACCGAAGTGAGGGTGCTGATGAGTCACGACATGGAAACCGGCCAGCGACGCGACGCAGCCGGCGCGCTGGTGCCGGCGCACTACATCACCGACGTGCGCATCACCCACAACGGTCGTGACGTGCTGGTCGCCCAGTTCGGCACCGGCGTGTCGCGCAACCCCTTCCTGCACTTCCGTTTCAAGGGCGGCGCCAAGGGCGACAAGCTGCGCGTGGACTGGACCGACAACAAGGGCCGCACCCGCAGCGACGAAGCCGCGCTGGGCTGAAATGACACGGCCCGCTGCGTGAGCAGCGGGCCGTGGGTCGAGCTGGAAGCAGTTCGGGCGACGCGCGCATCGCCCGCCTGCGTCAGGTGTTCTGCACCACGATGCTCGGGAACTTGGCCGTCATGTCCTTCGCCTTGTCGGCGATCTTCACGGCTACCTTGCGCGCGATGTCGCGGTAGATTTCGGCCACACGGCCGTCCGGGTCAGACACCACGGTCGGCTTGCCGGCGTCGGCCTGTTCGCGGATCTGCATCGCCAGCGGCAGCGAACCGAGCACGTCGAGGTCGTAGTCAGCCGCCATGCGCGCGCCGCCGCCTTCGCCGAAAATGTGCTCTTCGTGGCCGCACTTCGAACAGGTGTGCAGGCTCATGTTCTCGACCACGCCGAGGATGGGGATGCCCACCTTCTCGAACATCTTCAGGCCCTTGCGCGCATCCAGCAGCGCGATGTCCTGCGGCGTGGTGATGATGACCGCACCGGTCACCGGCACCTTCTGCGCCAGCGTGAGCTGGATGTCGCCGGTGCCCGGCGGCATGTCGATCACCAGGTAATCCACGTCGTCCCAGCGGGTTTCGGTCAGCAGCTGTTCCAGCGCCGAGGTCACCATCGGGCCGCGCCACACCATGGGGGTTTCGACGTCGATCAGGAAACCGATCGACATGGCCTGGATGCCATAGGCGGTCATCGGCGACAGCGACTTGCCGTCCGGCGATTCCGGGCGGCCGGTGATGCCCAGCATCTGCGGCTGCGACGGGCCGTAGATGTCGGCATCGAGCAGACCCACGGTGGCGCCTTCGGCCGCCAGCGCCAGCGCGAGGTTCACCGCTGTGGTGCTCTTGCCGACGCCGCCCTTGCCGGAGGCGACCGCGATGATGTTCTTCACGCCGGGCAGCAGCTTCACGCCGCGCTGCACCGCGTGCGACACGATCTTCTGGCTGACGCTGACGCTCACGTTGCCCACGCCCGGGATGGCGCGCAGGCGGGCGATCGCCAGCCGGCGCAGGTGATCCATCTGGCTTTTCGCCGGGTAGCCCAGCTCGATGTCCACCGACACGTCGGCGCCGTCGATGCGGATGTTCTTCGCGCTGCGGCTGGTCACGAAATCCTTGCCGGTATTCGGATCGATCAGTTCCTTGAGGGCGCTCTGGACCTGGGCTTCGGTGAGGGACATAAGGACGACTCCATCTGCGCGGGATTCCGCCGCCGCGCCTCGTGCGCCGCTGCCACGGAAATACCCGATCAATTTACTAAAGTATAACCGATCACCCCGGCCGCCGTGGCGCCAGCGCGCGGGGACAGTAGAATTGCGGGTTTTCCGCTCTGGCCGCTTCGTCGCCCGTCACCATGTCCCGCCGCCGTCTGCTCGTCACCAGCGCCCTGCCCTACGCCAATGGCGCCATCCACCTCGGCCATCTGGTCGAATACATCCAGACCGACATCTGGGTGCGCTTCCAGCGCATGCGCGGCCACGAGGTGCATTACGTCGGCGCCGACGACCAGCACGGCACGCCCATCATGCTGCGCGCCGAGAAGGAAGGCATCACGCCGCGCCAGCTGGTCGAACGCGTGCTGCACGAACACGCGCGCGACTTCTTCGGCGGCCTCGCCGTGCAGCAGGCCTGGAAGAAGGGCGAAGGCGAACTGGGCGGCTTCCTGGTCAGTTTCGACAACTATCACGAGACCGATTCGGACGAGAACCGCGCCTTCTGCGAAGACATCTACGGCAAGCTGAAGGCCGGCGACCTGATCGCCCAGCGCTCGGTCGAGCAGTTCTACGACCCGGTGAAGGACATGTTCCTGCCCGACCGCTTCATCAAGGGCGAGTGCCCGAAGTGTTCGGCCAAGGACCAGTACGGCGACTCGTGCGAAGTGTGCGGCGCCACCTATGCACCGACCGAACTGAAAAACGCCTATTCGGTGGTGTCCGGCGCAGCGCCCGAACGTCGCTCCAGCGAACACTATTTCTTCCGGCTGTCGGCGCCGCAGTGCGAAAGCTTCCTGCGCGACTTCACCCAGGGCTCGAACCGGCTGCAGCCGGAAGCGGCCAACAAGATGAAGGAATGGCTGGGCGAGCCGGGCGACAACCGGCTGTCGGACTGGGACATTTCGCGCGACGCGCCCTACTTCGGTTTCCGCATCCCGGGCACCGACAACAAGTTCTTCTACGTCTGGCTGGATGCGCCGGTCGGCTATTTCGGCAGCTTCCGCAACTACGTGGCGAAGCGGAAGACGCTGGGCCATGACATCGACGAGGCCGACTTCCTCGACGCCGCGCGTGCGAAGGCAGCCGGCACCGAAATGGTCCATTTCATCGGCAAGGACATCCTGTACTTCCACGCGCTGTTCTGGCCGGCCATGCTGGAGCACTCGGGCTACCGCACGCCGACCCAGATCAACGCGCACGGCTTCCTGACCGTCAATGGCGAGAAGATGAGCAAGAGCCGCGGCACCTTCATCACCGCGCAGAGCTACCTCGACCTCGGCCTGAATCCGGAATGGCTGCGTTACTACTACGCCGCCAAGCTGAATGGTTCGATGGAAGACATCGACCTGAACCTCGACGACTTCGTCGCGCGGGTGAATTCCGATCTGGTCGGCAAATACATCAACATCGCCAGCCGCTGCGCCGGTTTCATCACCAAGCGTTTCGCCGGCACGCTGTCGGCGCCGGCCGTGCCCTTCCACTGGCACGAAGTGTCCATCCGCGATGCCTACGAATCGCGCGACTACGCCCGTGCGCTGCGCGAGGTGATGGCCTGCGCCGATCAGGCCAATGTGTTCGTGAACGACCACGCCCCGTGGGTGCTGGCCAAGCAGGAGGGCCAGGACGAAAAGCTGCAGTCGGTGTGCAGCACCGCGCTCGAACTGTTCCGCCAGCTGTCGGTGCTGCTCAAACCGGTGCTGCCGCACCTGGTGGCCGAGGTCGAGCGCTTCCTGAACATCGCGCCGCTGGGCTGGGACGACTTCGGCCGCACGCTGACCGCCGGCCACACGATCAACGAATACAAGCACCTGATGACCCGCGTCGACCCGAAACAGGTGGTCGCACTGGTCGATGCCAACAAGGAATCCCTGGTGAGCACTCAAGCCCCCGCTACCGCGCCGGCCAAGACCGAAGCCCCGAAAAAGGCCGAAGCGCCGACCGCCGACACCGGCGCCCACATCTCCATCGACGATTTCTCCAAGGTCGAGCTGCGCATCGCGAAAATCGTTGCTGCCGACCACGTCGAGGGCGCGGACAAGCTGCTGCGCCTGCAGCTGGACATCGGCGAAGAAAAGCCCCGTCAGGTGTTCGCCGGCATCAAGTCGGCCTACGACCCGACGTTGCTGGTCGGCCGTCTGACCGTGATGGTGGCCAACCTCGCGCCGCGCAAGATGAAGTTCGGCATGTCGGAAGGCATGGTGCTGGCCGCCTCCGACGACAGGGGCGAAGTGCCCGGCCTGTTCATCCTGTCGCCGGATTCCGGCGCCCAGCCGGGCATGCGGATCAAGTAAGCGACCCACCGATGGACGAGCACGAGATCGAAGCCCTGCACTTCGCCATCCACGGCCGGGTGCAGGGCGTGTATTTCCGCGCGTCCATGGTGGCCGAAGCACAGCGTCTCGGCCTGACCGGCTGGGTGCGCAACCGGCACGACGGTTCGGTCGAAGCCTATGCCTGCGGCAAGCCGGCCGCGCTCGACGCGCTGGTGGTCTGGGCGGAAAGCGGACCGCCGGCCGCACGCGTCGACGAATGTGTCCTGTCGCCGGCAGAAGCTGACCCCGCACTGCACGACTTCACGCAAGCCGCGACAGCCTGAGCTTTCACGGCCATCATGGCCGGCAGACCCGCGCCAGATGGTGCACTGCCGCCATGGCAGCGCGTCATGACTTCCTCCCGCCATCGTTCTAGCGTCCACATCAGGCGCGCACATGGACGCGACCCACACATGTGGAGGAGACAACCATGCTGCCAACGGAGGAAGCGTGTTTCCGCGCTGTGTTGCGCGCCTGCCAGGATCACGCCGACGCGATGCTCGCGTGCGGCACCCCGCCCCGCCCGACCGCGCTGGTCACCCGGCTCGACCACGGGCGCATCGTCGATGCCGCGCTGGCGCGCATGGACATGCTGGATGAAGCGTCGGTGGTGCGCTTCGTGCAGGAAACCATCACCGACCCCGAGGTGGACGTGATCGGCCTGAGCTGCGTGCTGCGGCTGGCCGAATTCGACGACGACGCACCGGCGGCACCGCCGGTCACGCGCGACGTGGTGGTGATCTATCTGGTGTCCCGCGAGCGCGAGACCTGGGTCGCGAATGACATCGACAGCGCCGCCCGCCGGCTGGTCCGCGGCACGCTGGACATGAGCCGCGGCAGCAATACCTTCATTGCAGCCCCCGCGCTGATCCACTGAAGGCGCGGCTTTCGTCGTGTGCCACCCGGCGGCGGGTGCCCATCCGCCCTGCATGTCGTCTAACGACGCTGTAGAAATACCCCATCTCGGGGCAAGCGGTTGCTACCGGCCTTAGACGGTCCGAAGTCGTTCATCCTCATTTCAGCTCCGCAATCTTCGTTTCATCGTCGTCTCCTGACCTCAGCCGTGGCCCTTGATCGGCGCAATGCCGGCGTCGTGGCCCGACCGCGAGCTTACCTAATTTGCGTAGCCGTGGTGCCCGA
>NZ_KB900539.1:3852687-4084506 GCF_000378945.1 Methyloversatilis universalis EHg5
TCCTCATTTCAGCTCCGCAATCTTCGTTTCATCGTCGTCTCCTGACCTCAGCCGTGGCCCTTGATCGGCGCAATGCCGGCGTCGTGGCCCGACCGCGAGCTTACCTAATTTGCGTAGCCGTGGTGCCCGAGCTTTTCGATGTTGTGCACCAGGCAGTACAGCTTCCACTGCCCATCCACTTTTGTGCGCCCACGCAGCGTGAAGCGGGCGAGCCGCTTGTTGTGCCGCAGGTTGCCGAACACCGGCTCTACCGTGGCGAAGCGGGCGGCGATCATCCGCTTGCCCTCGCTGGAATCGATGCGCCGCTTCATCCGCTCGGTGTGTGATTCGACGCCGTCGCGCTTGCCGCGGAAGAAGGCGACCTGACGCACCTTGGTCTTCTCCGGCGTGCGCAGGCAGCGGCTGCGCTGCTCGCACGGCACGCAGTCGCGTGCGGCGCCGGTGTACTTGGTGGCGGCGTAGCCGTTGATCGTGCACTCGCCGCCGTTGCGATACAGCCGCTTGCCCGCCGGGCAGAGGCAGTGGCTGCGGTCTTCCGCTTCGGTGAAGTCGGTGTTGGCGTAGCGCATGTTCTTGCGAGCAGTGCGCGCGTCCTTTGCCTTCTCGCTCTTGTCCCACAGCGGATCGGGTTTCGCCTTGTGCCTGGCCTGGTCGGCGTATCTCGGGTCGCGCTGCCGGTAGCCGTTGTCGCACACCCAGGCGGGAACGTTCCGGCGCTCCAGTCCGGCGAGGTTCTTCTCGGAGTGATAGCCCGCATCCGCGCAGATCGCGGTGTCGGGCCTGCGCTGTGCGCTGCTGGCGTCGATCACCGGCAGCAGCAGTTCCTGTTCCGACCCGGTGCCGTGCGCCTGCGCATCGACCACGATCTGGTGGGCGGCATCGACCGTGGCCACCCCGGTATAGCCCTGGACCACGCCCTTGGCGGTGGCCATCTTGGCCGAGTCGTTGTCGGTGCGGTTGGAGAGGCGCACCGCGCCCTTGGCGCCGCGTCGGTCAGCCGGATTGCGGGTGAGCCAGTCGCGGATCTTGGCTGCTTCGTGGCTCAAGCGCTCGCGGGTGCGCTGTGCGCGGGCGGCCTCGTCGTCGCTCACTGCGACATCGCGGGCCTTCTGCTCGGTGATCATGCGCTGCACGGCCGCTTCCATCTTTGCGGCTTCGCGCTCGAAGTCGGCACGGGTGCCGCTCTTGGCCTTGGATGCATTCGACGGCAGCTTCACGCCGTCGATGGCGAAGAGCTCGCGCCCGATCAGCCCCTGGCGGTCGCACACGAGCAGTACCTGGGTGAAGAGCGCGCGGGCCTCATCGCCCAGATGGCTGATGAAGTGGGCGACGGTGGTGAAGTGCGGCGCGCTGTCGCCGGAGACGGCCATGAACAGCACGTTGTGGCGGCAGGAGGTGGCGATGGCGCGCGAACTGATCAGCCCGCGCGAGTACCCGAGCAGCACGATCTTGAGCAGCACCGCCGGATCGAAGGCCGGGGCACCCCCGGCATCGTTGGCATAGCGGGCGCGGAGCGTGGAGAGATCGAGTTCGCTGTCGACCAGGTGGCAGAGCGCGAACTCGAAGGTGCCGGGCAGCACCTGCTGCGCGAAATCGACCGGGATGAGCTTCAGGCCGTAGTCAGGCGTCTTGAATCGCGGCATCGCAAGGCTCCGGGGAGGCGATGCGCAATCATAACGACGGCATGTGGACGGCGGTGGGGTGGGAGGGGTTTTTCTACAGCCTCAACCCTGCGGAACACCCGCTTCCGCGACGTAAACCTGGACATCCGCCCGGAAAGTGAAGCGCACGCGCGGCTGCAGCCCTGGCCCTCCAGGGTGCGACGCGCCGGCCCGACTGCCCTGTCAGGCCACGCGCCGCCAAGCCGCCCGACCGTCGATGCCCGATGGCCAGGAGAACCACCTCCGCATCGCTTGTCCGCACGTGGGCACGTGCGCGCGCTTCACTTTCCGGGTGGCCCCGAGGTCAGACAACACATGGAGGCACAGAACCGTGAAGGTCGCCACCAGCACAGTACAGCTCGAATCCAGCCATGCCGAGTCGCAGCGGCAGGTCATTTCTGAACGACTCGAAGCGTGGACCGGCAACCGCCGCCCCGCGGCCGCCGGCGATGCACCGGCCTCGGGCGCGCCGCGCGTGACGCTGTCCGCCGAGGCGGTGGCAGCGCAGCAGGCCGACGCCGCTGCCTCGCCTGACAGCCTGGAGGACGCGATACGCAATGATCCGCGGCTGTCACTGCTCATCCAGATGATTGAGCGGATAACCGGGCACCGGATAAGGCTGTTCGACGCCGCCGCACTGGAGGCGCCGGCCGGGGGCGGGTCCGCCTCCGCATCCGGCGGACCGCAGGCGGCCGCTCAGCAGCGCGTCGGCTGGGGCATCGAATACGACTACCGGGCCGAGTACAGCGAATCGGAAACCACCACCTTCGCTGCCGAAGGACGGGTGCGTACCGCGGACGGGCGCGACATCGCGTTCAAGCTCGATCTTGAAATGTCACGCAGCTTCAGCACCACGGTCAGCGCATCCTTCCGCGCCGGCGACGCACTGCTCAAGGATCCGCTGATGCTGGATTTCGCCGGCCCGGCGGCGGCGCTGTCCGATGTGCGCTTCGCCTTCGACCTCGACGCCGACGGCATCAAGGAGCAGGTGCCGCTGGCAGGCGGCCGCGGCATGCTGGCCTTCGACCGCAACGGCAACGGCCGCATCGATGACGGCCGCGAACTGTTCGGCCCGACCACCGGTAAAGGCTTTGAAGAACTGGCAGCGCTGGACGAGGACGGCAACGGCTGGCTGGACGAGGCGGACAGCGCGTTCGCGAGACTGCGCCTGTGGCGGCCGGACGCGGAGGGCGCCGGCACCCTGCTCACGATGAAGGAGGCCAATGCCGGCGCCTTCTACCTCGGCCGGGTCGACACCCCGTTCAGCCTGCGCAATGCCGCCAACGAAACGCTGGGCGAAATGCGCGCGACCAGCGTCTATCTGCGCGAGGACGGCAGCACCGGCACGGTGAGCCAGGTCGATCTGAGCGTGTGATGCACGCTGCGGCGGCCTGTCGCCGCCGGCGGCTGGCTCAGAACAGCAGCCCGAACAGCTGGCGCGAAAAGGCCTCGATCAGATAGAGCAGTACCTGCAGCAGCAGGATGAGCACCAGCGGCGACAGATCGACATTGGCGATCGGCGGCATCACGCGCTGTATCGGCTGCAGGAAGGGGCGAGTGAGCGCATTCATCATGCTGCCGAGCGGATTGCCCGGCGACACCCAGCTCATCACCGCCGAAATGATGAGCACGATCATCAGGAACCACACCGAAAGGCGGGCAATTTCGATCACGCCGCGCAGCAGCGCCAGCGGAATCAGCCCGTCAGCACCGATGCTGCCATGGAGCAGCGCGCCGACCAGAATGAGCGCCACCTGGATCAGCCAGGCCACCACCAGCGTCGCCGTGTCCAGCCCGAACAGCGCCGGTACCACGCGACGCGCCGGCAGCACCGCCCAGTCGGTGGTCTGGATCACGAAAGCCCCCAGCTGGTTGCGAAAGCTCACCCGTGCCCACTGCATGTAGAAGCGGGCGAGCAGCAGGGTGGTGACGAAACTGGCGACGGCATTGAGTACGAGCAGGACGAGATCGGTCAGCATGGGTGCGTGGCGAGGGGGTGTCCGAAGGGATATCGCGTGAAAGACAGTGCGTCGCGTCCAGCGTTCATGCAGCGCCGAGCTGGTCGCCCAGTTCAGCGCCGCGCGCCGCCGCCGCCGCCAGCGCGCGCACGATGGCTTCATTGACCGCGTCAGCATTCATGGACTTCAGCGCCGCTTCGGTGGTGCCACCCTTGGAGGTGACCCGCTCGCGCAGCGTGGCCGGCGACTCCGGGCTCTGCGCTGCCAGCGCCGAGGCGCCGGTGAAGGTGGCGATGGCCAGTTCGCGCGCCTGGTCTGCGCTCAGACCGAGCGCCTCGCCGCCGCGCACCAGCGCTTCGATGAAATAGAACACATAGGCCGGACCGCTGCCGGACACCGCGGTGACCGCGTCGATCAGCGTTTCGTCATCCACCCACACCACGCTGCCGACCGCACTCAGCACCTGTTCAGCCTGGGCGCGTTCGGCCGCACCCAGCGACGCATCGGCGTACAGGCCGGTCACGCCCTGGCCGATCAGCGCCGGCGTATTCGGCATCGCACGCACCATGCGGGTGTGGCCGCCCAGCCAGCGACCGATATCGGCAGCACGCAGACCGGCGGCAATGCTCAGCACCGTCTGCCGCTTCATGTGGGGCGCGATGCCAGCGCACACCTCGCGCATCTGCTGCGGCTTGACCGACAGCACCAGCAGGTCGCAGTCGGCCGCCTGCGCATCGAGCGACTCGATCGCCCGCACACCGAAATCACGCACCAGGCGCTCGCGGCCTTCGGCCAGCAGTTCAACCACCGCAATTTCCGACGCCTGCGCGCCGCGCTTCAACATGCCGCCGATCAGCGCGCTGGCCATATTGCCGCCGCCGATGAAAGTGATCCGCATGACTGCCCCGTCCAGTTGAAAGGCCCGACCCCGGGCCGCAGGGCGCTATGGTAACCGCGCCCGGTGGCCGGACGCGGCCATGCGGTCAGCGCACGATGAAGTTCTTCTTCGTCTGGGCCACGGTCACGTTGCTGAAGGACAGCACACCCGGCGTCACGCTGGCCTGAACCTGCGGCGTGATGGTGCCGCTCCAGCCCCAGGGCACGGTGCAGGCGTAGGCGCCGGTGCTGCCGCTGGCGGTGCAGCTGGCGCCATTGCTGGCGCTCAGAGCAACGTTGGCCAGCGGACGGCCGGCACGGGAGATCGTGCCGGACACCTGATAGCTGGTCGGGACAACAGTCGTGGTCCAGTTCGACACCGCGGTACGGTTGTTGATCAGCGCCAGCGCATTGTGCGCAGCCGTGGGCTCGGTCGTGGCGACGCCGCATGCGTTGCTGGCACAGGTAGTCAGCTCGGGGTTGGAAAAGCGGCCGATCACCGGCGAGATGTAGCTCATGATGGTGCCAAAGCTGCCGCTGCGGCCGTAGCCGAAGGCATAGGGATAGCTGCCCTGACCGCCGCCCTGGCGCGCCACCGTATCTCGGTCGTGCATCAGGCCCATGTTGTGGCCCAGCTCGTGGGTGAAGGTGTAGTCGGTACAGTAATAACTGGTGCCGGCCATGTCGCGGCCGTCGCTCACCACCGAATAGGCGTAACCGGCATAGCCGGCCATATTGCTGCCGTTGTAACCGCCGACATAGCCGACGCCGCAGCTACCGCCCTGAGCGCTCATGTAGAAGGGGCGCACCACGGTCACCAGATCGGCGCCGTACTTCTTGCGCAGCGTCGGCACCGTCTTGTATGCGCCGGTGGCGCGGGCAAGCGCGGTCAGGGTATTGGAATTGGTGGTGGTGTCGCTGTCCGTCACCTGTTCGGAACCCACCAGACGCAGACGGATCGGCACGCCACTGTCTACATAGGCCTGATTGGCCAGTGCCACCAGCTGGGCAATACGGGTGGTGTAGCCAGTGCCGTACTTCTTCTTGAAACCCGGCGTGTACAGCACCAGCAGGTCGATCTGGGTGGCGCTGGCATCGGCCACGGCACCAGCGGTGGTGGCCGATGCGGTGGTCGTGGCTCCGGCGGCGGCGCTCACGCCGCCTGCTGCGGTGCCATGCACCTCTTCGCCAACCGAATCGGCGTGCTCGGATTCAAACTGCGACAGACCGGAGCGCAGCGGATCGACCAGCCACTGGCGGCCGCCGGTCTCGACCAGCATCAGTTCGCCGGACGGGGTCAGGATGTTGCCCATGCTGCCGTTCGGGCCGGACGTGATGATGACGCGGAACTCGCTGCCGTAATCCTTCAGATGGCCAACCCAGGTGCTGGTGTCAGCCGCACCTGCGTCGGTGCGGTCATAGCGGACGCGGTAATCGCCGTGCTCCGGAATGGACAGCGCCACTTCGTCGCCCGGCTCCAGCGCCGACAGCGCCACCAGATTGAAAGCGACCGGGTGAGCCACGTCTGCCGGCGGCTGGACCGCAGCCACTTCGCGGCCGGTACGCGCAGTCGTTGACGGCAGCACCGTGTCGGCCGGCGCGAACATGGACGGCAGGGTGTCGAGTTCGAGCGGGCCAGCGGCTACCGACAGGTCAGGCCCCATCATCTGTACGCCATCGACGTGGCCGAGCACGAAACCGCCCTCCGGCGTGCGGATGACGCCCGCCGCCAGCGCACCGTCGATGCGCAGCCGCACGGCGTACTGGCGACCGGCCGCGTGGTGACCTATCCACTGCGTGCCCTCCGGGCCACCCAGCGTCGAGTCATACACCAGATCCAGCGTGCGGCCGTCGGGCAGCGCGAGGCGGAACACCTCGCCAGCGCGGGCGGCCTTGAGCCGGGACAGATCGAGCCTGACCGCCCACATGCCACCTTCCGCATCGCGGGCAGGCAGCGGCTGCAGCACTACCGGGGCGGTTGCCTGCACCGGCAGCGCCGCTGACACGGGCATCGCGGCAGACAGCGCAAGCGCGCACAGCAGGCTCTGGCAGTGGGGAGAGAGGCGATTCAGGGCGATCATCGTTGGAACTCCGGCCGGTCAATTCGGTGGTTCACCGGTGGAGGTATCCGCGCCCTCGGGAGGGTCAGTGGCGGTCCCGCCGTCATCCCGCGCATGCGCGGATTAGACCGGTGACTTTGCGTCCCCGCCTTTCGACGGGTTTGCCTTTTTCAGCTTCGAACCGTTTAACGACGCTGACCCGCCCGGTCTTGAGGCGCGCCGAGCAGAAAGTGTGAAAAATTCACGTTTTCGACCGAAGTACCCGGCCGGCTGTTCGATGATCAGGCGAAGACCGTGCGCACTCGCCACGACGAGGTGCCGGTTCCCGCGCTGTCGCCGTTTCCAGACTGCACTCGCGACGAAAGCGCCGCCCACCGGCATCCATACGGCCCCTTCCCCGGCAGAAAATCGCATCCGCGCTTGCGACCGCGGCCATTCTCGGTTTTCATCCGCGCTCTTCCATCGCTCATCCGCCCATGAGAGCTGACCAGATACTCGTCGCCCGCAACCTTGCCCGTTCCCGCACCGTCGCCCAGACGCTGATCGCGGCCGGACGGGTGCGGGTCGCATCGGCCGCCGGCTGGACCGTGGTCAGCAAAGCGTCGCAGGACGTTCCGGACAGCGCCGAACTGCAGGTCGAGCTGTCGGACGAGGACCGCTACGTGTCGCGCGGCGGGCTGAAGCTGGCCGGCGCGCTCGACCGGGCCGGGCTGGATGTCACCGGCCTGACCTGCCTGGACGTCGGCCAGAGCACCGGCGGCTTCACCGATTGCCTGATACAGCACGGTGCCGCGCGCGTGGTCGGTGTCGAGGTCGGCCACGGCCAGCTGGACCCGCGGCTGCGCGGTGATCCGCGCGTGGTGTGCATCGAGCACCTGAATGCGCGCGCGCTGGATGCCGCTGCGCTCGGTATACATAGTGCGGCGGGCGGCTTCGACCTCATCGTGTGCGACGCCAGCTTCATTTCACTGACGCTGCTGCTGCCGCAGTGGCCAGCGCTGCTGGCGCCCGGCGGGCAGGTGCTCACGCTGGTGAAACCGCAGTTCGAACTGGGGCCGGACGCACTCGGGAAAGGCGGCATCGTGCGCGATGCGGCACAATACCCGGCCCTGGAGGTGCGCATGCGCGCGTTCGCCGACGCGAACCGCCTGAGCGTACTGGATTACTTCGACAGCCCGATCAAGGGCGGCGACGGCAACCGCGAGTTCTTCATGCACGCGGCCCGGCGCGACGCGACCGGACACCATGACTGACACGAACACGCGCATCTGCAGCGTCGAATTCTTCCCGCCGGCCACCGAAGAGGGGGCGGAAAAGCTGCGCGCCACCCGCCGCCAGCTGCGCCAGCTGAACCCGTCCTTCTTCTCGGTCACCTATGGCGCCGGCGGCACCACGCGCGACCGCACGCTGGAAACCGTGCTCGAAATGAAGGCCGAAGGCCTGAACGCGGCGCCCCACCTGTCCTGCATCGGCTCGACCCGCGACAACCTCCGGCAGACGCTGGAGCGCTACAAGGAAGAAGGCATCCACCACATGGTGGCCCTGCGCGGCGACCTGCCCTCGGGCGTGGTCGACCCGGGCGACTTCCGCTACGCCAACGAACTGGTCGAATTCGTGCGTCAGGAGACCGGCGACTGGTTCCACATCGAGGTGGCGGCCTACCCGGAAGTGCATCCGCAGGCGCGCAGCGCCGCCAAGGACCTGCAGGCCTTCGTGCGCAAGATGAAGGCCGGCGCAGACTCGGCCATCACCCAGTACTTCTACAACACCGACGCCTACTTCGCCTTCGTCGACGACGCGCGCGCGATGGGCGTCGATGCGCCGATCTACCCGGGCATCATGCCGATCGCCAACTTCTCGAAGATCGCGCGCTTCTCGGAAGCCTGCGGTGCCGAAATCCCGCGCTGGATGCAGCGCAAGTTCGAAGGCTTCGGCGACGACGCCGCCTCGGTCAAGGCCTATGGCCTGGACGTGGTCACCACGCTGTGCGAACGGCTGCTGGCCGGCGGTGCGCCGGGCCTGCACTTCTACACGCTGAACCAGGCCGGGCTCACCTCCACCATCTGGCAGCGTCTCGGCCTGTAAGAATCCGGAGAACGGCATGCGCATCGTTTCCGTCCTCGCCCTGCTGATCGCGCTGTTCGGCGGCTACACCTGGGTCGTGCTGAACTGGAGCTATTCCACCGGCGAGCGCGCCGGCTACGTGCAGAAGTTCTCCAACAAGGGCTGGGTGTGCAAGACCTGGGAAGGCGAACTGGCCATGGTCACCATGCCAGGCACGCTGACCGAGAAATTCGAGTTCTCGGTGCGCGACCCGGAGGTGGCCCGCAAGCTGAACGAAAGCATGGGTCAGCGGGTGTCGCTGCACTACGAACAGCACATCGGCGTGCCCACCGACTGCTTCGGCGAAACCCAGTACTTCGTCAGCGAAGTGCGGGTGGTCGATGTGCCGGATGCCGAGCGCGCTGCGCCGCCGCCGGTGATCGCCCCGGCCGCCACGCCACAGTGAGTCGCTCGCCCCGCAGCCTCGCCATGCTGCTGGCGGCGCTGTCCGCCATCGGTCCGTTCGCGATCGACACCTATCTGCCGGCCTTCCCGGCCATCGCTGCCGAACTGGGCGCGACCAAGGTGCAGGTGCAGCAGTCGCTCACCATCTACCTCGGCTTCTTCGCGCTGATGACGCTGTGGCACGGCGCGCTGGCCGACGCACTCGGCCGGCGACGGGTGGTGCTGTGGTCGCTGGTCATGTTCTTCCTGACCTCGGTCGGCTGCGCGCTGGCGACACAGATCGAACACCTGTGGATCGCCCGCGCGCTGCAGGGCATGTGCGCCGGCGCCGGCATGGTGGTCGGCCGCGCCATCGTGCGCGATCTGTTCGACGGCGCCCAGGCGCAGCGGCTGATGAGCACGATACAGCTGCTGTTCGCGCTGGCGCCGGCGGCCGCACCCATCATCGGTGGCTGGGTGTTCGCGCTGTCCGGCTGGCGTGCGGTGTTCTGGTTCCTGGCGGCCTATTCGGCCCTGATGTGGGTGGTGTGTCTGGCCCGGCTGCCGGAAACGCTGGACCCGGACCACCGGCGCAGCCTGCACCCGGTGAAACTGGCGCGCGACTACGCACACATGTACGCCCACCCGGCGCTGCAGGCGCTGGTGGTCGCGGTGTCGATGAATTTCGCCGGCTTCTTCCTGTACGTGATGTCGGCGCCCACCTTCCTGATGGAACACCTGGGCGTGTCACCGCAGGGTTTCGCCTGGCTGTTCGGCCCGACCGTAGCCGGCATGATGACCGGCTCCTGGCTGGCGCGCCGGCTGGCCGGCAGAATGGCGCCGCAGCGCCAGCTGAAGATCGCCTACACCGTCATGCTGGCGGCCGCGCTGATCAATGTGGCGATGAACCTGCTGATGCCGGCCAGCCTGCCGTGGGCGGTACTGCCGGTCGCCCTGTACAACATCGGCCAGGCGCTGGCCATGCCCATACTGTCGCTGCTGGCGCTGGAGCTGTTCCCGCGGGCGCGCGGCATGGTGTCGTCCTGCCAGGCTTTCGTGCAGTCGCTTACCAATACCGCGGCCGCCGGTCTGGTGGTGCCGCTGCTGTGGGGCGAACCGCTGCATCTGGCGGCCGGCATGGCCGCTTTCGTGGTGGTCGGCTGGCTGGCCTGGCTGCGCTATCGCGCACTGCACCCGGACCAGGTGACATGAGCGCCAAGCGCTACCAGGTCCGCAGCCGCAGCGAACACAACTTCTGGCTGCACGAAGTGTTCGACAGCCACACCGGCGAAGCGGTGCTGGAACCGAACACCGATCTGTCGTGGTGCTTCGACGGGGCCGCACTGCTCGAATCCGGTCTCGGCATCGACGAGACGCTGGAGCTGCTCGCGGTGCGCCCGGTCATCCGCCAGTGCGGCTGCTGAGCGGCTGCCGGTCGGATCACAAAGACCCCATACCCAATAGGGATTACTCCTTCCTGAGCATTGCCGGGTGGCATGACGGCTACGAATAATGCATGAGCCGCGCAGGTGCGCGGCTCATGCAACCGGAGGAGAGCACGATGAAGGTAGTGGTGGCTTATGACGGTTCGGCACACGCCCATAAGGCGGTGGATCAGCTGAAACTGCTGAACGGTCCGGTCGACGCGATTCTGGTGTCGGTCGTGCGCGGCCCGGCGCTGGGCATACGCGGCACGGCGATCGAAGTGGACCAGTCGGAAATCGATGCCGCGCGCGATGCACTGCAGAAGGTGGCCAAGGAGCTGGCTGCAGCCGGTCGTACCGTTCAGACCAAGCTCATGATGGGCGAACCGGCGGACGCGCTGATCGACGAAGCGGTCGAACAGAAGGCCGATCTCATCATCCTCGGCACCCGCGGCCTGAATCTGGCCAAGCGCATCGTGATGGGTTCGGTCAGCACCAACGTGCTGCACCACGCGCCGTGTTCGGTGCTGGTGGTGCGCTGAATCAGATCAGCGGAAGCGGCAGCTACCTCATGCGTTTCAAGGACTGAATCGCGGCGGGGGCGCCGCTCCCACAGCAACTGTCGGAGCGACGGGGCCGGATCTTGTGGGAGCGGCGCCCCCGCCGCGATGCGGCCCGTGCGATCCGCCGTCCGCAGCCCTAGGTCAGCGGTCAGCCTTCACACCAGATCCAGCCCGCTGGTGTTCAGATTGCGGTCCTGCGCTTCCTTGCTGTTGAGCTTGATCTGCAGGCGCAGATCGTTGACCGAATCGGCGTTGCGCAGCGCGTCCTCGTAATTGATGCGGCCGGCTTCGTACAGGTCGAACAGCGCCTGATCGAAGGTCTGCATGCCCAGTTCGCGCGAGCGCTTCATCACGTCCTTGATCTCGCCGATATTGCCTTTGAAGATGTGGTCGGAGATCAGCGGCGAATTCAGCATCACCTCGATCGCGGCCGCCCGGCCCTTGCCTTCCTTCAGCGGCACCAGACGCTGCGAAATCATCGCCCGCAGGTTCAGCGACAGGTCCATCAGCAGCTGTTCCCGCTTGTTTTCCGGGAAGAAGTTGATGATGCGGTCGATCGCCTGGTTGGAACTGTTCGCGTGCAGCGTGGCCAGGCAGAGGTGGCCTGTTTCAGCAAACTGGATCGCGTGCTCCATCGTTTCGCGATCGCGGATTTCACCCATCAGGATGACGTCCGGCGCCTGACGCAGCGTGTTCTTCAGCGCGATTTCCCAGTCGGCGGTATCGAGCCCGACCTCGCGCTGCGTCACCACGCAGTTCTTGTGGTCGTGCACATACTCGATCGGGTCCTCGATCGTGATGATGTGGCCGTAGCTGTGGGTGTTGCGCCAATCCACCAGCGCCGCCAGCGAGGTGGTCTTGCCGGTGCCGGTGCCGCCAACGAAGATGACCAGGCCGCGCTTGGTCATCGCAACGTCTTTCAGCACGGTCGGCAGGTTCAGCTCATCCAGCGTCGGAATCTTGGCGTTGATGGTGCGCAGGATGCAGCCTATCTTGCCCTGCTGCACGAAGGTATTGACCCGGAAACGGCCAATGCCGGCCGGCGAGATCGCGAAATTGCACTCCTTGGTCGCCTCGAATTCGGCCGCCTGCCGGTCGTTCATGATGGCGCGCGCCAGTTCGGCCGTGTGCTGCGGCGTCAGCGACTGATTGGACTGCGGCACGATGCGGCCATCGACCTTGATCGCCGGCGGGAAGCCTGCGGTCACGAACAGGTCAGACCCGCGCTTGGTCACCATCAGGCGCAGCAGGTCGTACATGAATTTGAGGGCCTGATCTCTTTCCATCTGCGCTCTCCGCGTCGAAGTTCTTCAGTGTAGCGGGACGGCCCGGCCTCAGCCTGCGAACATGTCCTTGTTTTGCGCGCGGGTGCGGGCTTCGGCCGGCGCAATGACGTTGCGGCGCACCAGTTCCTGCAGGTTCTGGTCCAGCGTCTGCATGCCCATGCTCTGGCCCGTCTGGATGGCGGAATACATCTGCGCGATCTTGTTCTCGCGGATCAGGTTGCGGATGGCCGGCGAGCCGACCATGATTTCGTGCGCCGCCACCCGGCCGTTGCCGTCCTTGGTCTTCAGCAGGGTCTGCGAAATGACCGCACGCAGCGATTCAGACAGCATGGCCCGCACCATTTCTTTCTCCTCGGCCGGGAACACATCGACGATACGGTCGATGGTTTTCGCGGCGCTCGAGGTGTGCAGCGTGCCGAACACCAGGTGGCCGGTTTCGGCCGCGGTGAGCGCCAGTCGTATGGTTTCGAGATCGCGCATTTCACCGACCAGGATCACGTCCGGATCTTCCCGCAGCGCCGAGCGCAGCGCGTTCGAAAAACTGAGCGTGTGCGGGCCGACCTCGCGCTGATTGATCAGGCAGCGCTTCGATTCGTGCACGAATTCGATCGGGTCCTCTACGGTCAGGATGTGGCCGTACTCGTTCTCGTTGATGTAATCGACCATGGCCGCCAGCGTGGTCGACTTGCCGGAGCCGGTCGGGCCGGTCACCAGCACGATGCCGCGCGGCGTGTTCGCGATGTCCTGGAAAATCTTCGGCGCCTTCAGGTCCTCCAGCGTGAGCACCTTGGACGGAATGGTCCGGAACACCGCGCCGGCACCGCGGTTCTGCACGAAGGCATTGACCCGGAAACGCGCCAGATTGGGCACCGCGAACGAGAAGTCACACTCCAGGTGCTCCTCATACACCTTGCGCTGGGTGTCGTTCATGATGTCGTAGATCATGCCGTGCACGTCCTTGTGCTCCATCGGCGGCAGATTGATCCGGCGCACGTCGCCATGCACCCGGATCATCGGCGGCAGACCGGCGGACAGGTGAAGATCGGACGCCTTGTTCTTGACGGAAAACGCGAGCAGTTCGGTGATGTCCATGGAGACCTCGGAAACGTTGGGCAAGCAGCAGGGCCCGGCTCTGGCGACGCCGGACCCCGCCTATAATTCGAAGAAATTCAGGGCATTATGATGAGCATTTCAGACAACCTGCAAGCAATTCGGCACCGTATCGAACAAGCCGCCCGGGCCTGCGGGCGCGACCCCGCCGGCATCACGCTGCTGGCGGTGAGCAAGACCAAGCCGGACGCCGACATCATCGCCGCCCATGCAGCCGGGCAGCGCGCCTTCGGCGAAAACTACGTGCAGGAAGGATGCGACAAGGCTCAACGGCTGGAAGCGGCCGGTCTTGAGCTGGAATGGCATTTCATCGGCCCGATCCAGAGCAACAAGACGCGGCCGGTGGCCGGCTGCTTCGACTGGGTGCATTCGATAGACCGCGAGAAGATCGCCGCCCGGCTGTCGGAACAGCGCGACCCGCAGCGGCCGCCGCTGAACATCTGCCTGCAGGTGAACGTAAGCGGCGAGGACTCGAAAAGCGGCGTCGAGCCCGATGCATTGCCGGCGCTGGCCGACGCGGTGGCCTCGCTGCCCCGCCTCATGCTGCGCGGCCTGATGGCGATACCCGAACCGACCGATGATGTCGCCCTCCAGCGCCGCCGTTTTGCCCATTTACGGCAGCTGAAAGACGACCTGAACGCACGCGGCCACCGGCTGGACACGCTGTCCATGGGCATGTCGCAGGACCTGGAAGCCGCCATCGCGGAAGGTGCAACCATCGTCCGGGTAGGCACCGCGCTGTTCGGGGCGCGGGGCTGAACCGCTCGTCCATACGGACGATGATGGCCCGGATGTCGATGACAGGGTTCTAACATCGGCGGATTCCCACAAGGAGTCCGCCATGACACGCCGCACCCCTGCGCAGGAAAAAAGCCCGCTGCTGTCGGCACTGTCGCTGGCCGGCGCACTGCTCATCGTGGGCGGCGGGCTGGCCGGCCTGGGCAGGCTGCTGGCACCCGCGCCGGTTGCGCCACACCCGGACGCCCCGGCGGAAGACACGCGCGTTGCGCCGCCTCGGGCCATCCACACGCCGACGCCGCACGCGAAGCCGGACGCACGGCTCACGGAACGACCCGCAGGACGCGACTTCGCCACAACCGGTCCGGCGCCCGGCGGCATCTACAAGTGTCGCGAGAACGGCCGCACCGTCTATGCGGACCATCCCTGCGGCACGCAGGCGGAAGCACTGGCCGTAGCACCTGCCTCGGCCGGCCTGTCGCCGGACCGCAGCTACGCCGACCAGCTGGCGCAGGTACAGGCGGAGCGTGCCCGCCATGAGGCCAGCCAGCCGGTGCGCAGCGCGGCCGCATCACCGGCCCGAACGCACGACGCCCGCTGCGCGGCGATCGACGAAACCGTGCGCCAGATCGACGCCGCCACCCGCCAGCCACTGAGCATTCCGGAACTGGAGCACTTCCGGGTACGGCGCAAGGCCTTGATGGACGAGCGGTTTTCCATCCCCTGCAACGGCTGAGCGACCCGGCCGACGGCTTGACGGTAAACTGTCCGGCTGGTGTTCCAACTTCAGGCTCTGCCTGCCCTGCCCGCCGTGCCCGTACACGATTACCTGATCCACCCCACCATTTCCCCGATCGCCTTCGAACTCGGCCCGCTGGCCGTGCGCTGGTACGGGCTCATGTATCTGGTCGCCTTCATCGCCTTCATGCTGCTGGGCCGCGCCCATGCGAAGCGGCTGGCGGCACAGGGCGTGGCCACGCTGGACGCGAAGCAGATCGACGACCTGCTGTTCTACGGCGTGCTGGGCGTGGTGCTGGGCGGCCGGCTGGGCTATGTGCTGTTCTACAAGCCGGGCTACTTCCTTGAGCACTGGACCGAAATCCCGGCCATCTGGTCCGGCGGCATGAGCTTCCACGGCGGCTTCATCGGCGTGCTGGTGGCCGCGGCACTGTTCGCGCGCCAGGCCGGCTGGCGTTTCTTCCAGCTGACCGACTTCATCGCACCACTGGTGCCGCTGGGTCTGGCCGCCGGCCGCATCGGCAACTTCCTGAACGCAGAACTGGTGGGCCGGGTGACCGACGTGCCCTGGGCCATGATTTTCCCGACCGTGGACATGCTGCCGCGACACCCGTCACAGCTCTACCAGTTCGCCGGCGAAGGGCTGGGGCTGTTCGTGCTGCTATGGTGGTTCTCCCGCCGGCCGCGCCCGCTGGCCGCGGTCAGCGCAATGTTCCTGATCGGCTACGGCGGCTTCCGTTTCCTGGCCGAATTCGGCCGCGAGCCGGACGACTTCCTCGGCCTGCTGGCCGGCGGACTGTCGATGGGCCAGTGGCTGAGCCTGCCCATGATCGCCGCCGGCATCGTGATGATGATCCGGTCCTACCGTCGCACTACAGGAGTGAATCCATGAGCCGTCCTTTCCGCATCCTCGGCCTGCAGCAGATCGCCATCGGCGGTCCGGACCGGATGAAGCTGCGCCGCCTGTGGGTGGATCTGTTCGGCCTCGGTCTGGAAGGCGATTTCACCTCGGAGCGCGAAAACGTGGTCGAGGACATCGCGGTGCTGGGCAGCGGTGCGCACCGGGTCGAGGTGGACCTGATGCAGCCGCTGGATCCTGCGAAGAAGCCGCGCGTCGACGAACCGCCGCTGAACCATATCGGCCTGTGGGTGGACGACCTGCCGACGGCGGTCGAATGGCTGACCGCGCAGGGCATGCGCTTCACGCCGGGCGGCATCCGCCGCGGCGCGGCCGGTCACGACATCGTGTTCATCCACCCCAAGGGCAATGGCGACTTCCCGCTCAGCGGCGAAGGCGTGCTGATCGAACTGGTGCAGGCGCCGCCCGAAGTGATCGCGGCGCTGGGCTGAGGCCGGCGATCAGCGAACAGCGCTATTCGAGCAGGCCGTTCACCGCCTCGATTTCGGGCTCGGCCAGCTGGCCGGCTGCGGCCTTGAGCCGCAGCTGCGCCAGCAGCGTGTCGTAACGCGCCTTCGCCAGATCGCGGCGGGTCAGGTAGAGCTGCTGCTGGGCATTCAGCACGTCGATGTTGATGCGCACACCGACCTCGTACCCCAGCCTGTTGGCGTCGAGCGAGGACTGAGACGACACCTGTGCGGCCCGCAGCGCGGCGGTCTGGGCGATGCCGTTGGCCACGCCCAGCCAGGCCTGGCGCGCCTGCAGCGCCGCGGTGCGGCGCGCGAAATCCAGATCGGCGCTGGCGCGGTCGAGCAGATGCGCCGACTCGCGCACGCGCGACTCCTGCCCGAAACCCTGGAACAGCGGCACCGACACCTGCACGCCCACGGTGCCGGTGGTGGTTTCGTTGTTCAGCGGCGCGCCGGCGAAGGTGATCACCGTCTTGTTCTGGCCGTAGGTGGCCACCAGATCGACCGAGGGGTAATGACCGGCGCGCTGGCGCTCGATTTCGCGCCGGGCGATTTCCTGATTGGCCTGCTGCGCCAGCACCGACAGGCTTTCGGTCTGCGCGCGCTCGACCCAGTCTTCCATGCGGGCCGGCTGCGGCAGCGACACGGTCACGTCCGGCCGCAGGCCGCGCAGTGCGTCCGGCACCCGGCCGGTAATCACCGCCAGCGCGTGCCGCTTCACCTCGATGTCACTGCGCGCCGCGATTTCCTGCGCCCCGGCGAGATCGAAGCGCGACTGCGCCTCGTGCACGTCGGTAATGGTGACCGTACCCACTTCGAAGCTGCGCCGCGCCAGCTCAAGCTGTTCGGCAGCGGCGGTCTTCTGCGCGACGATGGAAGTGAGCACGTCCTGCGCGTAAAGCAGATCGAAGTAGGCCTGGGCAGCACGCAGCAGCACGTCCTGCCGCGCCAGCGCGAGCTGGGCGTCGGCGGCCGCCACCTGCAGCTTGCCCTGTTCGAACTGCACCCAGTTGCCCCAGCGGAACAGCGGCTGAGTGAGCTGCACGCCGAAGTTGTGCGAGTTGTACTGGGTAGTGCGATCGACCGGCGCCCTTACCTCGACATCATTCCACTGGGTGGTGCCATTCAGCGTGACGCTGGGCAGCAGGCCGGCACGCGCCTGCGGCAGCTTTTCGGCGCCGGCCTCACGCTGCGCGCGTGCGCCCTGGAACTGGGCATCGTTCGCCAGCGCGGCGCGCGCCACGTCGAGCAGGCTGTCAGCCGCCGGCACCGCGGGCGACAGGCAGACCGCCAGCGCCAGCACGAAAGCCCTTTTCGGAACACGCATATCCGGTCGCCGCGGTCGGGTCAGTAGCGCGCCATCTTCGGATCAACCTCAAGCGCCCAGGCATCGACGCCGCCGCTCAGGTTGTACACGTCGGGAAAACCGTTGCGCTCGAGAAAGATGGCCACCTGCATCGAGCGGCCGCCGTGGTGGCAGACGCACACCAGCGGCCGGTCCGGGTCGAGATCCTGTGCCCGCGACGGCACCGTGTTCATCGGCATGAGCCGGCTGCCTTCGATGCGGCAGATGGCCCATTCCTGCTCTTCGCGCACATCCAGCACCTGGGGCTGTTCACGGCTGCCGTCGGCAAGCCAGGCGGCCAGGTCGGTGACCGACAACTGCTGCATGGCGTCGCCCTCAGAACACGAAACGCTGGCCACCGCGCGCGTTGCGCAGCGTCGGTACCACCGTTTCAAACAGCGTTTCCTGCGACTGGGTGCCGTCGGCATTGAGCTTCACCAGCACGCAGTTCATGACCGGCGCCTCGCCGATGAAGGCGATCAGGCGGCCACCCGGACGCAGCTGGGCAACCAGTTCCTGCGGCAGCACCGGCAGCGCGCCGGACACCGCGATCGCATCATAGGGTGCGTGCGTCGGCCAGCCCTGAGCGCCATCACCCACCTCGACCCGCACGTTCAGCGCACCGGCGGCGGCCAGATTCTGGCGAGCGGTTTCAGCCAGCGCCGGCTCGATCTCCACCGTCGTGACCTGGCTGGCGCGGGCGCCGAGCAGGGCCGCCATGTAGCCGGAACCGGTACCGATTTCGAGCACGGTGTCGGTGCTCTTCAGCTTCAGCTCCTGCAGCACGCGCGCCTCGATCTTGGGTTCGAGCATGGCGGCGCCCTGAGCCAGCGGAATCGCGGTATCGACGAAGGCGAGCTGGCGCAGCGGCGCCGGCACGAAGGTTTCGCGCTTCACGACGAACAGCAGGTCGAGCACGTCCTGCTCCAGCACATCCCACGGCCGGATCTGCTGTTCAACCATATTGAAGCGCGCCTGTTCGATATCCATGTGTCCATCCCCTCAAAGAAGCCGCGATTGTACCGTGACGCAGTGCGTCAGCGGCTTGACCTGGATCGCCCGCGCCGCGCTCGCTGGCGCCCGGCTGTCCCGGCAGCCGGCACAGCGGCGGCGTCGCCCTGACGCAACAGGGACATCACCGCCTTGCGATTTCATGGTCTATTGCATGGCATCATGCGCGCCCTCGGCCCGCCCACCCGGCGCGCCGGCACAACGCGCTTCACCGGTCACCCTCCGGCTGCAGCGCTGGAAAGGATTCCGAAGATGGACACCCCGAACACCGCGGCGCTGCGCCGCACCCCGCTCCACCCGCTGCATCTCGCCGGCGGCGCCAAAATGGTCGCCTTCGCCGGCTGGGACATGCCCATCCAGTACGCCCTGGGCATCCTGCAGGAACATCTCCACACCCGCGCCCACGCCGGCCTGTTCGACGTGTCCCACATGGGGCAGATCGAAGTGTCCGGCCCCGGTGCCTGCGCCTGGCTGGAATCACTCACCACCGCTGACCTGGTCGCGCTGCCTGACGGCCGCCAGACCTATGCGCTGCTGCCCAACGACGCCGGCGGCATCATCGACGACCTGATGATCCAGAAGGTCGGGCCGGTTTTTCATGTGGTGTGCAACGCCGCCCGTCTGGCGCAGGTGCAGGCGCAGTTCGCCGCCCACCCGCCGGGCGCCGGCTGCAGCGTGACGCTGCATGAAGACCGTGCGCTGCTGGCGCTGCAGGGCCCGCAGGCCGAAGCGGTGCTGCAGCCGCTGGCCGATGTTGCCTGCCTGCGCTTTCTCGACGTGCGCGAGTACCCGGATGCGGTTGCCGGCGGGCTGCGGCTCAGCCGCTCCGGCTACACCGGCGAGGACGGCTTCGAAATTTCGCTGCCGGCCGCTGCCGCACCCGCCTTCGCTGAGCGCCTGCTGGCGCATCCGGACGTGCGCTGGATCGGTCTGGGCGCGCGCGACACGCTGCGGCTGGAAGCCGGCATGTGCCTGTACGGCAACGACATCGACGAGGGCACGACGCCGGTGACGGCATCGATAGGCTGGGCGGTCGCCCCGGCGCGCCGCAACGGCGGCCTGCGCGCCGGCGGCTTTCCCGGCGCGGACATCATCCTGGCCGAATTCGCCGCCCCGCCGGCGAAGGTGCGCGTGGGCCTGCTGCCGGAAGGTCGCGCGCCGCAGCGCGCGGGCGCGAAGATCGTCGATGCCGACGGCCGCGAACTGGGCGTCATCACCAGCGGCAACCACAGCCCGACGCTGGGCCGGCCGATCGCGATGGCGTCGATAGACCGCGCCGCGAAAAATGCCGGTACGCCGCTGTTCATCGATTCGCGCGGCCAGAAGGTGGCGGCCGCACTCGCCTCATTTCCATTCGTACCCAACCGTTATTGCCGATAGATACGCAGAAAGAATTACGAACAGACAGCTTCACACGCTGAACCTCGACTCCGGTCACGACGTCGACATGACACCGGACCGGTACCTTCAAACAGGGCACGCCAAAAGCGGCCCGGAAAGGACTGTTGAACCATGGACAAGCGTCCCTCCCTCGAAGCGCTGGAAGACCGCGGCGACTTCATCCGTCGCCACATCGGCCCCGACGAACGCGACCTGGCCGTCATGCTGGCCGCACTCGACGTCGCCAGCCTGGACGAACTGATCGCCCAGACCATTCCCGCCGACATCCAGCTCGACGCGCCGCTCAACCTGCCGGCGCCGCGTTCCGAACGCGTGGTCGATGACGCGCTGCGCCGCATGTTCG
This sequence comes from Methyloversatilis universalis EHg5, assembly GCF_000378945.1. GTDB lineage: Bacteria > Pseudomonadota > Gammaproteobacteria > Burkholderiales > Rhodocyclaceae > Methyloversatilis > Methyloversatilis universalis_A. Next base: position 3,873,057 of record NZ_KB900539.1, read on the forward strand.
CGCGCAACGAACTGCACACCAGCCTGATCGGCATGGGCTACTACGACACCATCACGCCCAATGTCATCAAGCGCAACGTGCTTGAGAACCCGAGCTGGTACACCGCCTACACGCCCTACCAGGCGGAGATTTCACAGGGCCGGCTGGAAGCGCTGCTGAACTTCCAGCAGATGGTGATCGACCTGACCGGCCTGCCGGTGGCCAATGCCTCGCTGCTGGACGAAGCCACCGCCGCGGCCGAGGCGATGACCATGGCGCACCGCATTTCGAAGGTGAAGACGCCGCGCTTCATCGTCGATGCCGACACCCATCCGCAGACGCTGGCCGTGGTGCGCACCCGCGCCGAACCGCTGGGCATCGAGGTGGTGGTCGGTGACCCGTGGGCCGACATCGACGGTGAATACTTCGGCGTACTGGTGAGCTATCCGGGCTCGAGCGGCCGCCTGCGCGATCCGTCGCCGGTGATCGCCGCGGCGCGCGCCGCCGGTGCGCTGTCCGCGGTGGCGGCCGACCCGCTGGCGCTGGTGCTGCTGAAAGAACCGGGTGCGATGGGCGACGCGAGCGCCGACATGGTGTTCGGCAGCGCCCAGCGCTTCGGCGTACCGATGGGTTACGGCGGCCCGCACGCCGCCTTCTTCGCCTGCCGCGACGAACACAAACGGCAGATGCCGGGCCGCATCATCGGCGTATCGACCGACGCGCAGGGCAAGCCGGCGCTGCGCATGGCGCTGCAGACGCGCGAACAGCACATCCGCCGCGAAAAGGCGAACAGCAATATCTGCACCGCGCAGGTGCTGCTGGCGGTGATCGCCTCCTTCTATGCGGTGTATCACGGCCCCAAGGGCCTGCGCACGATTGCCGAGCGGGTGCACCGGATGGCGGTGCTGTTCGCGCAGGGCCTGCGCGACCTCGGTTTCGAGGTGGTGCACGACGCCTTCTTCGACACCGTGCAGGTGCGCGTGCCGGGCATCGCCCGCCGCATCGCGGCACGGGCGCGCGAAGCCGGCTTCAACATGCACGTGATCGACGCCGACCGCCTGTCGGCCGCCTTCGACGAAACGTCACGCCGCAGCGAACTGAAGCGCCTGCTCGGCTGCTTCGCCACCCGCGCCGACAACGTGCTCGACCTGGCCGAGATGGACACGCTGGTGGCCGGCTGCATTCCGGCCGGGCTGCGCCGCGAATCGGCCATCCTTACGCATCCGGTATTCCAGCGCTATCACTCGGAAACCGAAATGATGCGCTACATGCGCCGGCTGGCCGCGCGCGACATCGCACTCGACCGCTCGATGATTCCGCTCGGCTCGTGCACGATGAAGCTGAATTCGACCACCGAAATGACGCCGGTCACTTACCGCCTGTTCGCGGCACTGCACCCCTTCGTGCCGCTGGAACAGGCGCAGGGCTACCAGCAGCTGTTCGAGGAGCTGGAAGAGCGGCTGTGCGAAATCACCGGCTTCGCCGCGATGTCCTTCCAGCCGAATGCCGGCTCGCAGGGCGAGTACGCCGGCCTGCTGGTGATCCGCAAATACCACCAGACGCGCGGCGAAGGTCACCGCAACGTGTGCCTGATCCCGGCCTCGGCGCACGGCACCAATCCGGCAAGCGCGGTGCTGGCCGGCATGGACGTCATCGTGGTCGCCTGCGACACGCTGGGCAATGTCGACTTCGCCGACCTGAAGGCGAAGGCGGCACAGCACGCCGACCGTCTGGCCGCGCTGATGATGACCTACCCGTCCACCCACGGCGTGTTCGAGGAAGGCGTGCGCGACATCTGCGCGCTCATCCACGCGCACGGCGGCCAGGTCTATATGGATGGCGCCAACATGAACGCCATGGTGGGTCTGGTGCGGCCGGGTGACATCGGCTTCGACGTGTGTCACCTGAACCTGCACAAGACCTTCTGCATTCCGCACGGCGGCGGCGGCCCGGGCATGGGCCCGATCGGCGTGGCGCCGCACCTCGCGCCCTTCCTGCCGGACCATCCGGTGGTGCAGGGCGTGAACCCGGTGGCCGGTCCGGCCGGCACCATCGGCGCGGTGTCCGCCGCGCCCTGGGGCTCGGCCAGCATCCTGCCCATCGTGTGGGCCTATATCGCGCTGATGGGCGCGGCCGGCCTGAAGCGCGCGACCCAGGTGGCGATCCTGAATGCCAACTACATCGCGCAGAAACTCGCGCCGCACTATCCGGTGCTCTACACCGGCAAGCACGGCCGGGTCGCGCACGAGTGCATCGTCGATCTGCGGCCGCTGAAGGACGCCAGCGGCGTCACCGTGGAGGACGTGGCCAAGCGGCTGATGGACTACGGCTTCCACGCACCGACGGTGTCCTTCCCGGTGGCCGGCACGCTGATGATCGAGCCGACCGAGAGCGAGAACCGAGCCGAAATCGACCGTTTCTGCGACGCGATGATCGCCATCCGCGCCGAAATCGCCGACATCGAGACCGGCCGTGCCGACCGCGAAAACAACCTGCTCAAGCACGCGCCGCACACCCACGACCTGCTGATCGCGGATGAATGGACGCGGCCCTACAGCCGGCGCGCCGCCTTCTTCCCGAGCGAATCGGTGGATCGCGACAAGTACTGGCCGCCGGTGGCGCGGGTGGACAACGTGGCGGGCGACCGCAACCTGATCTGCACCTGCCCGCCGCTGTCGGACTACGCGCAGTCCGACGCATGACAGGCCCGGTCGCGTGCGCCCACCCGTGCACGCGACCGGCGCCCGCTGCCGCGCATTGCAGCCGGATGGCTCCTCGATGACACGTCATCCGGCGGTAATGGTTCTGTAACGCAAGCCGGTTTTCATGACGCCATGCACGGCTCCGCAACAGCGGGGCCGTTTTGTCATTGACCTACCGGACTGCAAAAAAATGCAAAAAAACCTGCTCGCGGCCGCCATGGCCGCCGCGCTGTCGGCCGCCGTGCCGGCTTCCGCCGCCAGCCTGATCGACGACGCCACCAAGGCCTGGACCTTCCAGCACGGCGCAGGCAACGGCTATCTGTCGGAAATCGTCAGCTTCGACAGCGCCACGAAAACGCTGTGGGTGGCCGGCGTCAGCGGCGTGGACGTGCTCGACGCCGCCACCGGCAGCTTCCTGCAACGCATCGACGTGTCGTCCTGGGGCGCGATCAACAGCGTGTCGGTGCATAACGGCGTCGCCGCCTTCGCCATCGAAAACACGGTCGACCGCACCCAGCCGGGCGTGGTGAAGCTGTTCGACACCCATACCCGCGCACTGGCCAGCGGCGTAAACAGCATCACTGTCGGCGCACTGCCCGACATGCTCACCTTCACCAAGGACGGCTCCAAGCTGCTGGTCGCCAACGAAGCCACGCCGAACACCTACGGCAGCCGCATCGGCACCTCGGTGCCGCGCGTCTATGGCGCTTCGCCGAACGACCCGGTCGGCAGCGTGAGCATCATCGACATGAACACCCGCAGCGTCAGCGCCACCGCCACGCTGGCCGGCGTGGCGCAGAGCGGCAGCCACATCCGCACCAATACCGGCATGGACTTCGAGCCCGAGTACATCGCGGTCAATGCCGCCGGCACCAAGGCCTATGTATCGCTGCAGGAAGCCAACGCGATGGGCGTGCTGAACCTGCAGACCGGCCAGTTCGAAAGCGTGATCGGCCTCGGCGCCAAGGATTTCAGCCTGCCGGGCAACCGCATCGACCCGCTGAACAACGGCAACAAGACCGGCACCAGCGGCTACGAGCTGATTTCGCCGAACGTGAAGGGCCTGTACATGCCGGATGGCATGGCGGTGTACGAGCGCAATGGCCAGACCTATGTGCTGCTGGCCAACGAAGGCGACTTCCGCGAAGACGACGGCGACCGCTCGGCCGCCAGCACGCTCGGTGCTACCGGCACGCTGGCCAATCTGCGCGTGTCCAACACCGACTCGTCGGCCGGCAATCTGTACGCCGCCGGCGGCCGCTCGTTCTCGATCCGCGCGACTGATGGCAGCATCGTCTATGACAGCGGCGAAATCCTCGATCGCGAAGCGATGACGCTGGGCATCTACAACGACGCCCGCAGCCGCGACAAGGGCGTGGAGCCGGAGAGCGTCGAAGTGATGACCATCGGCGACCGCAGCTTCGCCTTCGTCGGCCTCGAACGTACCGCCTACAACAACGACGACTCGACCGCGTCTGCCCGGGTGGCGGCGCTCGCGGTGTTCGACATCACCGATCCGGCCCACACCACTTTCGTGCGCATGCTGAAGTCGGATGGCGACATGGCGCCGGAAGGCCTCGAAGGCTATGTGCTCGACGGCTATGCCTACATCGCGTTCTCGAACGAAGTGTCGAACACGACGTCGGTGTTCCGTCTGGCGCCGGTGCCGGAACCGGAAACCTACGCCATGCTGCTGGCCGGTCTCGGCCTGATCGGTCTGGCCGCAAAGCGTCGCCGCGGCTGATCGTCTGACACCCCGCTGAAACAGGTGCCCACCCGGTCTCGTACGGGTGGGCACCTGTCGTTTACGGCGGCCCGCCGCGTTGTTCCGTCAGCTTGACCTCGCTCAAGCCGGGCCCGGAAGCCGCCGGCTATCTTGACGGCCTCCGCGCACCCGGTCCGCTTCGTCATGATGCATTCCCTGCCTGAATCCGGCGCCCTGTCGGTGGCCGCCCTGTCCTGCCCCGATTCCGACCTGTTTGCCCGCAGCGGCCTGACGCCGCTGAACCTGGCCGGGCGCACGCTGCTGCCCATCGTGCAGGGCGGCATGGGCGTCGGCGTGTCGGCCCACCGGCTGGCCGGCAACGTGGCGCTGCAAGGTGGCGTCGGCACGATCTCGTCAGTTGACCTGCGGCGTCATCACGCCGACCTGATGGAGCGCACCCGCGGCCTGCGCGGCGAAGACGCCAAGCGCGAAATCAACGCCGCCAACGAAGAGGCGCTGCGTCGGGAAATCGCCGCCGCGAAAACCATCGCCGGCGGGCGCGGCCTGCTGGCGGTGAATGTAATGCGCGCGGTCAGCGCCTATGCCGAACACGTGAAGACCGCGCTGCAGGCGGGCATCGATGCGGTGGTGGTCGGTGCCGGCCTGCCGCTGGACCTGCCCGACCTCGCGCGCGAACACCCGAAGGCGGCGCTCATCCCCATCCTGTCCGACGCGCGTGGCGTGCAGCTCATCCTGCGCAAGTGGGAGCGCAAGCAGCGCATGCCGGACGCGGTGGTGCTGGAACACCCGGGCTGGGCGGCCGGCCATCTGGGCGCAGCCAAGGTCGCCGACACCCAGGACCCGCGCTTCGATTTCGAACGCGTGGTGCCGGAGACGCTGGAGGTGCTCCGGAAGGCCGGTCTCGAAGGCAAGGTGCCGGTCATCGTCGCCGGCGGCCTGCGCAGCCACCAGGACATCCGCCGCATGCAGGCGCTGGGCGCCGCGGCGGTGCAGTTCGGCACCGCTTTCGCGGTGACCGAGGAATGCGACGCCGACACCGCCTTCAAGCAGGTGCTGGCCACCGCGCGCGACGAGGATCTGGTCGAGTTCACCAGCGTGGCCGGCCTGCCGGCGCGCGCGGTGCGCACGCCGTGGCTGCAGAAATACCTGTCGCTGATCGACCGCACGCAGGCGGTGGCCCATGTGAAGGCGCGCTGCGCCAAGAGCTTCGACTGCCTGGCCCAGTGCGGGCTGCGCGACGGCCTGATCGGCTGGGGCCAGTTCTGCATCGACCACCAGCTGGCCGCCGCGCTGAAGGGCGATCTGAAGACCGGCCTGTTCTTCCGCGGCCGCGGCAGCCTGCCTTTCGGCGACGAGATCCGCAGCGTGCGCGCGCTGTTCGACTACCTGCTCACGCCCGCGACCGCGTGAGCCACGCGTGCACCGCCATGCCGGCGAGCATGGCGAGCACGAATATCCCGGCCGGCGCCGAACCCATGCCCAGCGACACCAGCGCCGGGCCCGGGCAGTAGCCGGCCAGTCCCCAGCCGGCGCCAAAAGCCAGACTGCCCAGCACCAGCGGCGCGTCGATCCGGTTTGCCGTCGGCAGTGTCAGCGCGCAGCCGGCCCAGGCGCGGCTGCGCTTCTTCGCCAGCGTGAAGGCCGGCAGCGCCACCGCGATCGCGCCGCCCATCACCAGCGCGAGCGACGGGTCCCAGGGACCTGCCAGATCGAGAAAACCGGCCACCTTGGCCGGATTGGCCATGCCCGACAGCAGCAGGCCAACGCCGAACACCAGCCCGGCCACAAGTGCGATCAATGCCTGCATGTTCAGCCTCCGATCAGATGACGGACGACATAGACGGTGACAAAGCCAGCCGCCATGAAGGACAGCGTGGCCGCCAGCGAACGCGGCGACAGCCGTGACAGCCCGCAGACGCCGTGACCGCTGGTGCAGCCGGCGCCATAGCGGGTACCGACGCCGACCAGCAGGCCGGCCAGCACCAGCGTGCCGGTGCCGGCCACCGGCTGCGCCTCGGGCGGCGCCGCGAACAGCCCCCACACCAGCGGTGCGCCGATCAGGCCCACCAGGAAAGCCAGCCGCCACGGCAGTTCCGGCCCGCCCGGCTTCAGCAGCCCGCCGACGATGCCGCTGATGCCGGCCACCCGTCCGCTGCCCAGTATCAGCAGCGCGGCCGACAGCCCGATCAGCGCGCCACCGGCCAGCGAGGCCCAGGGCGTGAAGGCGTCCCATGCGATATTCACTGCGTGTCTCCGTCGGAAGGGGGCTGCGCGCAGAAGCGCGCGTGCAGGGTCTGCATCAGCGCCAGCGCGTCATCGCTGGCGATGCGGTAATGGATGTACTTGCCGTCGCGCCGGGTATCGACCAGGCCTTCCCGGCGCAGCACGCCGAGCTGCTGCGACAGCGTGGGCTGCACGATGCCCAGCGCGGCTTCAAGTTCGCCCACCGTGTGCTCGCCCTGCGCCAGCCGGCACAGCAGCACCAGCCTGTCCTCGTGCGCCAGCACGCGCAGCAGCGCACAGGCGCGCGAAGCGGCGGTGCGCAGGTCGTCGAGGGTCGGGTCGTCCATGGAAACAATATATCCACTGATATATTGTTTTTCAAGCAGGCAGGGCCCGGCCTCCGGTGAACGACTTATTGCCGCCGCCGCAGGCCACGCCCAGCATGCGCGGACCCGACCTTCTCATCCGCACCGCCATGATCACGCTCCGCCAGCTCTATCGATATCCGGTCAAAGGCCTGTCGGCCGAACCGCTGGACCAGGTCGCCCTGCGCGCCGGCGAAGGCCTGCCGCTGGACCGCATGTACGCACTCACCAACGGCAGCTGGGACTTCGATGCCGGTCGCTACCAGCCGCGGCCGAAAACCGATTTCATCGCACTGATGGATCACCCGGCTCTGGCCGCGCTCACCACCCACTTGGACGAGGACGCCCGGCGCCTGACCGTACGCACACCGGACGGCGGCACGCTGGACATCGACCTCGACGATGCCGCTGCCTGCGGCCGCTTCGCCGGCTTCGTCGCCCGCCACCTCGGCGCCCGCTTCGAGGGGCCGCCGGCCTTCGTCGCCGGCGAGGGCTTCCGCTTCACCGACGTGAGCGTGCTGTCGCACGGCATGATGAATGCGGTATCGCTGATCAATCTGGCGACCGTGCGCCGGATCAGCGAAGAATGGGGTGTGGACATCGACCCGATGCGCTTCCGCGCCAACCTCTACATCGACGGCGCCGAACCGTGGAGCGAAGCCGGCTGGCTGGACAGCGAACTGAGCATAGGCGAGGTGAAGCTGCGCGCGGTCATGCGCACGCCGCGCTGCGCGGCCACCGGCGTCAATCCGCTCACCGCGCAGCGCGACATGACCATTCCCGCCACGATGATGGAACGCTACGGCCACCGCGACCTCGGCATCTATCTGGAGGTGGTGGGCGACGGCGTGCTGCAGGTGGGCGATACGCTGGATCTGGCCGGCTGAGCCGCTGCGGTGCGCCTCAGCCGGCTTCGCGCCCGGCCACTTCGCGCACCACGGTGACCGTGCAGTCGGATTCCGCCACCACCCGCGCCGACACGCTGCCGAGAAAGCGGCGCACCGCCGAACTGCTGCGCGCCCCCATGACGATGTGGTCGATCGCGTTGCGCCGCGCGAACTCGACAATGGCCGACGCCGGGTCCGGCGCTTCCAGCACCTGGTAGGTAACCCCGGCGCCACGCGCCGGGTCGTCCAGACCAAGCGACTGCACCAGCGGTCGCGCCCAGTGCTTGAGCTGCACCAGCCGCTTCACGTGGATGCTTTCGCCATCCTTGTCAGTCAGTTCGTCCATGCCCACCCGGCGGGTCCGCATGACGGTGACACAGGCCACGCGCACCGAACGCTCGGTGCGCAGCATGCGCTCCAGCGTGTCACGCATGGTCTGCATCAGGCCGGGCGAGGCGCCGGCCACATCGACTGCCACCATGACGATGCTGTGGCGGGTGACGTGGGTGCTGGCGGTGCCGCGCTCCTTCGGCTCGTTGCCGACCGCGGCGAACCAGCGCCTGAAGGTATCGAAGCGGCCGCCGGTCGAGCTGCGCTCGGCGCGCGCGGTGAGCTTCACCTGGTCCGGATGGCCGAGGTCAAAAGCGAGCTGGGCCGCGGTGTCGTGCCGGCTGGCCGGGTCGACCTCCAGACAGCGCAGGATGATTTCCTGCAGCCAGGGCGGGCAGTCCGGCCGCAGCGTGCGCGGCGGCACCGGTTCGCGGTACAGCCGCTCACGCAGACCGCGCACCGTGTTCGGCTTGCCGAACGGCCGCTGGCCGGTGAGCAGGTGATAGAGCATGACGCCCAGCGCGAACAGGTCGCTGCGCGGTTCGTCGCGCACGAACTGCACCTGTTCCGGCGACATGTAGGGCCCGGTGCCCATGGGCAGCGTGAATTCCTCGTCCAGCAGGTCGGGCAGGTGGTCGTGGCGAGACAGGCCGAAATCCACCATGACCGCGGCGCCATCCGGCCGGAACATGATGTTGCTCGGCTTCACGTCGAGATGGATCACGTGCTGCAGGTGCAGGTCGTGCAGCGCCGCCGCCACCTGAACGCCCACACTGGCCACCTCCTCCACCGGCAGCGGCGCCTGGTCCAGGCGCGGCCGCAGCGACGGGCCGGCAATGTGTTCCATCACGATGTAGGGCTGCATCGTGAAATCGCCCTTGGCGATGAACTGCGGCACGTGCACGCCGCGCAGCATGGGCAGGATCATCTGCTCCACTTCGAAGCCGACGATGGTGGCCGGGTCTTCGCCGCCCTTGATGCGCGGAATCTTCATGATCATCGGGATCGCGTGATCCGGATGGCTGACCCGCCACAGATTGGCCATGCCGCCCTGGTGCAAGTGTTCTTCCAGGCGGAAGCCATCGATCACCTGACCGACTTCCAGCGGCACCCGCGGTGCCGGCAGGTCGTGCGCCGGCATGTCGGCTGACTGCACTAGCTGCCCTCCTTCAGGCGTTCGCCAAGCCGCGCCGGCAGACCGGCAGCGGCAATCTTGCGGGCCGCCTCGTCGTGGTCGTAGGGCACGCGGTGAAAGGTCAGTTCGCTGCGCACCGTGTCAAACAGCGCCCAGCAGGCGGCAGGATTGCCGTCGCGCGGCTGGCCGGCGGAACCGGGCAGCACGAACCACTGGCGGTGCGGCGCCACCGGAATCGCCACGCCGGGCGTCGGCGTGAAATCGGCGATCTTGCCGAGGCCGGACAGGTTGTACAGCTGCGGGTCATGCACGTGACCGGCGAAGGTGTAGCGCGCGTGGGTGGCGTTCAGGCTGCGCACCGCCTCAGAGCGGCCGGTCACGTATTCCCACTGTTCCGGCGCGTAGGCGTTGGCATGCACGAACAGGCAGCCGTGGCGCTCGACCATGTAGGGCAGTTTCGCCAGAAACTCGATCTGGGCGGCATCAAGCTGGCCGCGGGTCCATTCGATGGCGCGCTGCGCATCGCTGTTCATGCTGTCACGGGGGCCGTCGACCACCGCCTTGTCATGATTGCCCTTGACCGCGATCGCGCCGCCGGCGACCAGCGCACGCACCCGGTCCACCACCCAGGCGGGGTCGGCGCCGTAGCCGACGAAATCGCCGAGCAGCGCATGGGCGTCGGCACCATGGCGTTCCACTTCGTCGAGGACAGCCTCGAAGGCTTCGCGATTGGCGTGGATGTCGGTGATCAGGGCCAGTTTCATCTGCAGGGTGCTCCGTCGTCGGTGCAGCCGGGCGAGGTTCGCCGGCCGCATGCGGTGGAAATGAGGGCGGCGACCGGCGTTACAGCATGGGCCGGCCAGGGCCGGCGCGTATTGCGCCGGGTCAATAAGCGATGTGTACGCCGGTGCGGATGCGCGATCGCAGGCATGTCAGTAGCGCAGTTTCGCGAGGTCGGTGGCGCGGCTGGCCGCCAGTACCTGGCCCAGCGTGTGCAGGCCGCGCGCTTCCAGCAGCGGCAGCAGGTGCAGGAACACTTCGGCGGTGAGCAGCGCATCGCCGAGCGCGCTGTGGCGGCGCGACGCATCGAGACCGAAGCGGGCGGCAATGTCCTCCAGCCGGTGCGAGGGCTGTTCCGGCTGGGCCAGCACCGACAGCAGCAGGGTATCGAGCACCGGCTGTTCGAAATGCAGGGCACAGCGCGCCTGCTTCAGTTCGATGAAGCGCAGGTCGAAAGCCGCGTTGTGGGCGACCAGCACGCTGTCCTGCGCGTAGGCGTGGAACGCCGGCAGCACGTCTTCCAGCACGGGCTGGCCGCGCAGATCGTCCGCCCGCAGACCGTGCACCGCTGTGCTGCCCGCCGGCACAGGTCGCCGCGGATCGATGCGCTGTTCGAAGCACTCATCGTGCAGCAGCCGCCCGCGCACGATGCGGGTGGCGCCAATCTGCACGATTTCGTCGCCGCCCGACGGGTCCAGCCCGGTGGTTTCGGTGTCGAACACGGTGCAGGTGAGCGCGGACAGTGCGGTCGCGCCGGCATCGACTTCGGCCACGTCGAACAGCCCGAAGTCATAGCTGCCGGCGCTGTCCGGCGCGCGCTCCGCGGCCGGCGCCGGCGCGCACGGCAGCACCAGCCGGAACAGCGTGCGGTGGCTGGCGCGTTCGCGTTCAACCGCGAACGCGCCACCGTGGCGTTCGATCACGTCGCGCACCGACAGCGGGGTGCGGCGCTCGCCGCTGTCCATCGCCTCCATCTGCCAGGCCATCACGGTGTCGGTGCTCATGCTGCGGCCCTGCCAGATCAGGTCGAGCCGGGCGTACGCGCCCTCGGGCGCGGCGGACAGCGCCAGCGTGGCCACCCGCACGTCGTATTCGTCGGCCAGCCGGCGCGCCAGCCAGTCCAGCGCCTGCAGCAGCGCAAAGCTGTCGGCGCGCAGCCACAGCCGGCCATCGACCTCGCCCGCGCGCAGCTGCGGTGCGGCGATGCGGCGGACCGCAGCGTCGATCAGGTCGGCGCCGCGGATGTCTTCCAGCGGCCAGCGGGTAGCCGCGGCCCGCTGCGCCCGTTCGGCCACGCCGCGCAGCCGCGCCGCCATGTCGGCGCCGGCTTCGCGCATCTGGCCGAGCGCGCGCGCCTGCGCGGCCGGATCGGCCTGACGCGCCAGCGCGTCGGCCGCGCCCTGCATCTGCGCCAGCATGGCACGGCAGTCGGCGTCGAGATCGAGCAGCAGCTGGTCGCGCGCGCAGTCGTCGGCGTACTCGCGGGTGATGTCATCCAGCACCAGCACGAAACCGGCCAGCGTCTGTGCCGCAGCACCATCGCCGACGGGCAGCGGGGCCAGACGCACGCGCAGCAGCGGACCGCCGCGGAAAGGCACGACGAACTGCGCCGACGCCGCGTCATCGCCCGCGGCACGGCGGGCCCGCACCGAATCGAGCGCGTGTTCGACCGGCGCGCGGTCCAGCAGCGCGTAGATGGAGCGGCCCAGGCCCATCAGTTCGATGCCGGCCAGCGCGGCCGGTGCGTCGGACAGCGTGCGGGCGAGCGCGCGAGCGCGCCGGTTGTACAGGGCCACCCGGCCATCGAGCGCACACACCACGACGCTCTGTGTCAGTTCGGACATCAGCGCGGCCAGTCGCGCGCGTTCGGTTTCGAGCTGACGGCCGCCGGCCTGCACCTGCTGTTCGATGCTGTCGCGCAGCCGGCTGCGCTGCGCGGACAGTTCGGCGATGGCTTCCGCCAGGGCGCGGGTTTCGGCGCTGCCGCGCTCGACCGGCAGCGCCGCCTGTCCGCCTTCGGCCAGTGCCCGGGCAGCCGACGCGAGTTCGGCCGGCACGGCAAACAGCCAGCGGTGGGCAGCGCGCAGCGGGGGCAGCGCAAGCGCCAGCACCGCCGCCCATGCAATGAAAGCCAGCGGCAGCCGGTCGCCGACCAGTTCGCCCAGCGCGGCACGCTCGTGCGCGTCCAGCGTGGCGACGATCAGCGCCGCGGACGCCGCCATCGCAGTCGCGGCCACCAGGCCGACGAAGGCGAGCGCTGCGGCGACGCGCAGGTCGTGCGGTCTGCGGATCATCGCGGGAAGGACGTGCCGGCCGCTGACGGCCCGGGCAGTGCGTCCGTCATCGCGCGCAGTGGCGCCGCGGACGGAACGGGGTGGCACACGGAATGGCTCCTCCGGGGTATTGCCTGCAGGCACGCCGCTTTCTGACGAGGGCTGTGCCACGAGGCCGAATAGTGCCGCACTGCGGCAGGGTGAGGCGAGGCCCGGAAAGAAAATTTTTCGCACCACACCGCCCTTGCGCGCCGCACCATGCCTGCCGGCGAAAACCGTGAAGCAGAGCGCAATCCCTTGCCACACCGGGAGACCACGCATATTGCATTGCAATATGCGCCCGCACCCCGCAAACCCTTGTATGGCGCCCCGGCCATGCTGACGGATCAAGTAAGCGAGAAGTAAGTTTTCCGCCTCATCCTCCGCCCCGCATAGTGTCTGCAGACGCTATACACATACCGATCATAATCAGAGGAGGTGGTGTCAAGTGACCACAGCAAACATTGCAGCGGGCCCGGCGAAAGCGCGCCCCATGACCGCGGAGGAGAAGAAGGTCATTTTCGCTTCTTCGCTCGGCACGGTCTTCGAGTGGTATGACTTTTACCTGTACGGTTCGCTGGCCGCGATCATCGCGAAGCAGTTCTTCTCCGGCCTCGATCCTTCGGCAGCCTTCATCTTCGCGCTGCTCGCGTTCGCCGCAGGCTTCATCGTCCGCCCGTTCGGTGCGCTGGTGTTCGGTCGCCTCGGCGACATGATCGGCCGCAAGTACACCTTCCTGGTCACCATCCTGATCATGGGCCTGTCGACCTTCATCGTCGGCGTGCTGCCCAACTACGCGTCGATCGGCGTGGCCGCTCCGGTCATCCTGATCGCGCTGCGCATGCTGCAGGGCCTGGCGCTCGGCGGCGAGTACGGCGGTGCCGCCACCTATGTGGCCGAACACGCACCGCACGGCAAGCGCGGCGCCTACACCGCGTGGATCCAGACCACCGCGACGCTGGGCCTGTTCCTGTCGCTGATGGTGATTCTGGGCACCCGCACAATCATCGGTGAAGAAGCGTTCGCCGACTGGGGCTGGCGTGTGCCGTTCATCGTGTCCATCCTGCTTCTGGCCATTTCGGTCTGGATCCGGATGACGATGAACGAATCGCCCGCCTTCAAGAAGATGAAGGAAGAGGGCAAGACCTCGAAGGCGCCGCTGACCGAATCGTTCGGCCAGTGGAAGAACCTGAAGATCGTCATCCTGGCGCTGGTCGGCCTGGTCGCCGGTCAGGCTGTGGTGTGGTACTCGGGTCAGTTCTACGCGCTGTTCTTCCTGAGCAACGTGCTCAAGGTCGATGGCCCGACCGCCAACATCCTGGTCGCGGTGTCGCTCATCATCGGCACGCCCTTCTTCGTGGTGTTCGGTTCGCTGTCTGACCGGATCGGTCGCAAGCCCATCATCCTGGCCGGCCTGCTGCTCGCCGTGATCACCTACTTCCCGCTGTTCGGCGCACTGACCGAAGCGGCCAACCCGAAGCTGGCTGCCGCACAGAAGTCCGCCAAGATCACGGTGACCGTCGATCCGAAGCAGTGCTCCTTCCAGGGCAGCCCGATCGCCCGCGACGTCGACTTCACCACCAGCTGCGACATCGCCAAGCGCGCACTGGCCCAGGCCTCCGCCTCCTACGAGACGGTGGAAGCTGCCGGCCAGAATGCCAAGGTGCAGATCGGCGAAACCGTGATCGACGTGCCGACCGCCACGCTGACCGCCGGCGGCCACAAGTTCGACGATGCTTCGAAGAAGGCCATCGACGACTTCAAGAAGGGTGTGAGCGAGGCGATGAAGGCAGCGGGCTATCCGGCCAAGGCTGACCCGATCAAGCCGCTGTCGGCCAACTGGTGGAAGATCGTTGCCATCCTGTCGGTGCTGGTGATCTACGTGACCATGGTTTATGGCCCGATCGCCGCGACGCTGGTGGAAATGTTCCCGACCCGCATCCGCTACACTTCGATGAGCTTGCCGTATCACATCGGCAATGGCTGGTTTGGTGGCCTGATGCCCACGATCGCGTTCGCGATGGTGGCGCAGAACGGCAACATCTACTACGGCCTCTGGTACCCGATCACGATCGCGGCAATCACCTTCGTGATCGGTCTGCTGTTCGTGAAGGAAACCAAGGACGTGGATATTTTTGCTGAGGACTGAGAATCATGTGGAAGATAGTGGTTGGCTTCATCGCGTTTGCTGCACTGGCCCTGTTCATCCTGTCGCAGGGGGGTGACATCGACATGTCGGGCGAAAAGCACGGCACCGAGACGCACTCCGAACCGGCACCGGCAGCCGCTCCGGCTGCACCGTCTGAACCGGCTGCCCCCGCGGCACCGGCCGACAAGCCGGCGGACGCCAAGCAGTAAGCCGATGGTGAGCCGGCCGCTGCTTCCGCAGCGATCACTCGCCACGCGATGAGTCCGGCCGGCCCACAAGGCCGGCCCGGACAAAGAAAAAGCCCCGCACATGCGGGGCTTTTTCTTTGTTTCGGACAGACACGCGGGGCGGCCCGCGCCCTCACCAGACGTCGGGACAGATTTCGACAAAACTTGATGCAGCTCAGGCGCCGACTGGTGTGCATTGCAACAGCGGTTTGTTAATCTCGGCCGCCTAGAATCATTCTTCCTCTGACGACAACTGCCCGAACCCCGCTGCCATGTCCGATTCCACGCTCCCCCTTGCCGGCAAGAAAGGCCTCATCGTCGGCGTTGCCAATGACCACAGCATCGCCTGGGGCTGCGCCCGTGCCGCCCGCGACCAGGGCGCCGATCTGGTGCTGTCCTGCCTCAACGAAAAGGCGGTGCGCTACGTCGCACCGCTGGCCGACCAGATCGATGCACCGCTGCACACCTGTGACGTCGAAAAGGCAGGCGAGCTCGAAGCGCTGGTCGCCCGCGCCGCCGAACACCTCGGCCGCATCGACTTCGTCGTCCATTCGATCGCCTGGGCGCCGCTGGAAGACCTGCACGGCCAGGTGATCGACAGCTCCAGCACCGGCTTCGCCCGCGCGATGGAAGTGTCCTGCCACAGCTTTGCCACGCTGGCCAAGCTGTGCGCGCCGCACATGAGTACCGGCGGCAGTCTGGTCACCATGTCCTACCTCGGCGCGGACGAAGCGGTTCCTCACTACGGCCTGATGGGCCCGGTCAAGGCGGCGCTGGAATCGCTGGTGCGCTACATGGCGATGGAACTGGGCCCGCGCGGCATCCGCGTGCATGCGGTGTCGCCCGGCCCGATCCTGACCCGCGCCGCATCCGGCATCGCCGCCTTCGACGAACTGATGGACAGCGCGATCCGCAAGGCGCCGCTGGGTCGTCTGGTGACGCTGGAAGAGATCGCGCAGCTGAGCACCTTCCTGTGTTCGGACGCCTCGTCCGGCATGACCGGCCAGACCATCTACGTCGATGGCGGCTGCCACGCCGTCGCCTGAGCCCAACCTTCGCCTGCCCGGAACCCGCATGGACACCGCACAGCACGACACCCCCACCACCGAGTGGATAGAGAACATCACCTTCGATGAGCTGCAGATCGGCCAGAGCGCCCGTCTGCTGCGCACGCTGACCCTGGCCGACATCCAGGCCTTCGCCGCGGTGTCCGGCGACACCAATCCGGCTCATCTCAATCCGGAGTACGCGGAAGACACGCTGTTCCACGGCGTGATCGCGCACGGCATGTGGGGCGGCGCACTGATCTCCGCGCTGCTCGGCACCCAGTTCCCGGGGCCGGGCACCATCTACCTCGACCAGGCCCTGCATTTCACCAAGCCGGTGCGCATCGGCGACACGCTGGCGGTCACGGCCACCGTCATCAGCAAGGACGAGGAGAAGAAACGGGTCGAACTGGACTGCCAGGTGGTGAACCAGAAGGGCGACCGAGTGCTGCACGGCACCGCCCGCGTGCTGGCGCCGACCCAGAAGCTGCGGCTGGAACACATCCGCGCGCCGGAGATCCGTCTGTTCGACCCGGAGGCGCGCTTCCGCGAACTGCTGGCGCTGGGCGACGGCATTCCGCCGGTGCGCTGCGCAGTGGTGCATCCGTGCGATGTGGAATCGCTCAGCGGCGCGATGGATTCCGCCCGCTACGGCCTCATCGTGCCGGTGCTGGTCGGCCCCGAAGTCCGCATCCGCCATCTCGCGGAGGAAGCCGGCATCGACCTGAGCCACGCCGAAATCGTCGGCGTGGAACACAGCCACGCCGCTGCCGAAAAAGCAGCTGACATGGCAGCCGCTGGCGAGGTGCAGATGCTCATGAAGGGCAGCCTGCACACCGACGAAATGATCCACGCGGTGCTGGCCCGGCCGGCGCTGCGCACCGGTCGCCGCATGTCGCACGTGTTCCGCTTCGACGTGCCGCTGTACGGCAAGCCGCTGCTCATCACCGACGCCGCGCTGAACATCCGGCCGTCGCTGCAGGACAAGGTGGACATCGTGCAGAACGCGATCGACTTCGCGCGCGTGCTCGGCGTCAGGCAGCCCAAGGTGGCGGTGCTGTCGGCGGTGGAAACGGTGAATCCGAACATCCCGTCCACGCTGGACGCCGCCGCGCTGTGCAAGATGGCGGACCGCGGCCAGATTACCGGCGGCGTGCTGGACGGCCCGCTGGCGTTCGACAACGCGATCTCCGCGCGTGCCGCCCAGGTGAAGCACATCAACTCCCCGGTGGCCGGCGACGCCGACATCCTGGCGGTGCCGGATCTCGAAAGCGGCAACATGCTGGCCAAGCAGCTGGAATACCTCGGCGGTGCGACCGGCTCCGGCCTGGTACTGGGCGCCCGCGTGCCGATCGCGCTGACCAGCCGCGCCGACGGCCCGATGACCCGCGTCGCGTCGGCGCTGCTCGGCCTGCTGGCCGCGCACAACGCGCGCCGCGACCGGCCGCGCGAGTCGTGGGCGCAGCGCTGAAGCGGGGCCGATGACATGGCCATCCTGTCGGTCAACGCCGGTTCGTCCACGCTGAAGTTTTCCATCCATCCGCTGCAGGACGGTACGGTGCAGCCGGCGGTCATGACCGGCAACATCCAGGGCCTGGAACCGGGCGGCACGCCGGACATGCGCTGGACGCTGGACGGCCGCGCGCAGCAGCGCACACTGATGGCCGGCAGCGACGCCTTCGCCGCCGCGCTCGACGGCCTGCGCAGCCTGCTGGCGGCGGAAGTCGCGGTGCCGGACATCGAGGCAGTGGCGCACCGCGTGGTGCATGGCGGCCGCAGCTTCCGCAGCAGCGTGGTGGTCGATGACGCAGTACTGGCGCAGCTGGAGCGACTCAATTCGCTGGCGCCACTGCACCAGCCGCACAACATCGACGGCATACGCGCCTTCCGCGCCGCCTTTCCCGGCCTGCCGCAGATCGCCTGCTTCGATACCGCCTTCCACGCCGACCTGCCTGAAGTGGCCAGCCGCTTCGCGCTGCCGCGTGCGATGCACGACGAAGGCGTGCGCCGCTACGGTTTCCACGGCCTGTCCTACCAGTACATCATGGGCACGCTGCTCGAACGCTCGCCGCGCGCCCGCAACCGGGTGCTGATGGCCCACCTCGGCAACGGCGCCAGCCTGTGCGCGGCGCATGAGGGCCGGAGCCAGGCCACCACCATGGGCTTCTCCGCGCTCGACGGGCTGATGATGGGCACCCGCAGCGGCACGCTGGACGCCGGCGTGCTGCTCTACCTGATGGAGCGCGGCTGGGACCACGACCGCCTGCAGACGCTGCTGTACAAGCAGAGCGGCCTGCTCGGCGTGTCCGGCCTGTCGGCCGACATGCGCCGGCTGCGCGCCGACGGCAGCGCAGCCGCACGCGAGGCGATCGACCTGTTCACCTACCGCGTGGTGCGCGAAGCCGGCGCGATGGCGGCCTGCCTCGGCGGCGTCGACCTGATCGCCTTCAGTGGCGGCATCGGCGAGCACGACGCCGCGCTGCGCGCAGACGTGTGCGCAGCACTTGGCTGGATGGGCGTGCAGCTGGACGAAGCACGCAACGCACAGGCGGTCGGCAACGACATCGCCCGCATCGACGCCGGAGGCAGCGCAGTCGAACTGTGGGTCATCCCGACCGACGAAGGCCGGGTGGCCGCCCAGTCGGCGGCCGCCCTGCTGGCCACCGGCTGAGCGCGCCCGGCAGCGCCATCAGGAACGCTGGCGGAAGGTGAGGTAGTACACGCCGGCCACCAGGATGCTGCCGCCGACGATATTGCCCAGCGTGGCGGCCAGCAGGTTGGTGAACAGTCCTGCCATGGTCAGCCCCGACAGATCCACGCCAGCCGGCGCCACGCCGCTGGCGTGCAGCAGCATGCCCATCGGGATGAAATACATGTTGGCGATGCAGTGCTCGAAGCCGGCGGCGACGAAGGCGGACACCGGAAACACGATGGCCAGCACCTTGTCGGTCACGCTGCGACCGGCAGTGGCCAGCCACACCGCGAGACAGACCAGCGCGTTGCACAGGATGCCCTTCACGAACACCACTTCGAACGGGCTGGCGGTCTTGCCGGCCGCCACCTTCACATAGGCCTGTGCGACCGCGCCGCCGTTCATGTCGGTGTGGTGGGACAGGAACACCAGCAGCACCATGCCGAGCGCACCGATGGCGTTGGTGACATAGACGATGGCCCAGTTGCGCGCGAGCTTGCCGAATCCGATGCGGCCTTCCGCCCAGGCCATCACCAGAAAATTGTTGCCGGTAAACAGTTCGGCGCCGGCCACCGCCACCAGTATCAGGCCGAGCGAGAAAGCCAGCCCGCCCAGCACCCGGGTGAGCGCGAAGCCGAGCGAGGCGTCGCTGGCGACCAGCGTGAAATAGAGCGCACCGAAACTGATGAAGGCGCCAGCCAGTATGCCCAGCATGCCCATCGTGCGCAGCGGCAGATTGGCCTTCACGATGCCGATGTTTTCGACCTTCTCCGCGATCTCCTTGGGCGTGTAGAGATCGATACCGAGATTGCTGGCCATGCCTGGACTCCTCCGCTCTGTGCGTTGTTCTGTGTGACGCTCCCGTCTCGCGCGGGCAGCCGACAGTGTAGGATGTGAGCCGTGCTGCCGGTAGTGCCGGCAGCCGCGGACAGCCCGACTGTTCCGCGAGCGGATCACCCACCCCCGAAGCCGCATTGACGCACAGGCAGGCGGACATCCCCCGCCCTCCTGCGCACCGCCGGACCACCCGTCACGGCCACGCGTCGCCGAGGAATCGCCTTACCGTGCGCGCACGCGCCGGGATTCCTCGTCAGCCCAAGAACCCTGACGGAGACAACGCATGAAAACCCGCCTCACCCTCACACTCGACGACGCGAAGCAGATCGCTGCTGCCGCGGAAGCCGAGGCCCTGAAACGCAACTGGCCGGTCACCATCGCCATCGTCGATGACGGCGGCAACCTGATCTGGCTGCAGCGCCTGGACGGCGCACCGCCGATGAGCACGCAGATCGCGCCGGAAAAGGCCCGTACCTGCGCACTGGCGCGCAAGCCCAGCAAGGCGGTCGAGGACGTGGTGAACAGCGGCCGTCTGGCCGCACTGCGCATGCCGGTACTGCCGCTGGAAGGCGGCGAAATGATCATCGTGCAGGGCGAATGCGTGGGCGGCGTCGGCGTGTCCGGCGTGAAGTCCAGCGAAGACGCCATCGTGGCCCGTGCCGGCATCGCCGCCATCGGTGCCAGCTGGGAAATGCCGCTGTAAGCAGGACGGTTCGCGGCCCTGATCCGCGCAAACCTGCGCGGACAGCCCGGATCAGCGGCCCAGCAAGCCCTTGAGCTTGTCGCCGACCTGCTGCTGCACCTTGTCCTTGGCCTTGTCCTGCAGCTTCTGGGTCTGTGCCTCGATCTGGCCGCGCGCGGCGTCCTTCAGCAGGTCGCCGAACTCTATTCGGTAATCGAGGCTGGCGAAGGGTCCGTACAGACGCACCGGCACGGTGAGGCCCTTCAGGTCGGCCGCGGCCTTGCCGTCCTGGCCCTTGCTGGTGGCCGCCAGCGTCACCTTGGCCAGATAGTCCAGACTGGACTGCGGAATATCCACGCTGCCCGCCCCTGCCAGCCGCAGAAAGGGCGAGCTGGCCGACAGGTCGTCGTTGCGGGCAATGCCCTTCTGGATGCGGAAGCTGGCGCTCATTTCGGAAAAGTCGGTCTTTTCGGTGGCGCTGGCCTTCTGCACTGCCGCCTCGCCGCCGCCGAACTTCGCCTTCGCCTCGCGCACGCTTTTCGCCAGATTGATGCCGCGCAGCGCACCGTCGCGCAGCTTCAGCGACGCGCTGCCGTCCAGCGCCTTCTTCAGCGCACCCACGGTGCCGCCAGCGGTGCTCACATCAATGGCCACATTGCCGCGGCCTTCCAGCACATCCTTGCCGGCGGCGTCCTTGATCAGCGGATGAATGTCGATGTCTGACAGCGTCTGCTTCAGCGCAATGCGGTTGCCGTCGGCATTCAGATTCAGCGCGCCGCTGGCGCTGCCCTTGTACAGCGCGGCGGAGAACGGTGCGACCTCGACCTTGCCGCCCGCCGCCTTCACTTCCAGCTTCACATTGCTCATCCGGATGCCGGACAGCTGCAGTTCGCCCACCTTCACGCTGCCGCGTGCGTCCAGACCTTTCAGGGCCGACAGGTCCACCGGCGTGTCGTCCGGATTGCCGGCTGGCTTGCCTGCGTCGGCCGATTTCGGCAGATAGCGGTCGGCGTTCAGGCGGTCGATGTCCACATCGAAGGTGAGCGCCGGCGGATCGAAGCGGGTCGCGCCGAGCTTGAGCCGTATCGTGCTGTCATCCAGCCGGGTATCGAGATCGAGGGCGGCGCTCTGCTTGCCCAGATCGCCCTTCAGGCTGCCTTTCACCGGCAGCTTTACGGTCTTCATCGGCAGCGACGGATGGCTGGCTTCCAGATTGCCGGTGAGTGCCGGCAATTCGAACGACGGCCCGTCCAGCCGCAACGCCAGCGGCGTCTGCAGCGAGGCCTTGACCGTCGCGTCGGCCACGCGACCGTTCAGATCCAGACTGACACCGGCGGCCTTCACCGCGTCGGCCGACCCTTCCAGCCCGGTGATCCTGAGCGCGACGTCGGCGCTGCGCGCCTTGGCATCCAGCTTTGCATTCACCGTGAGCAGTTCGCCGCTCAGTGCGCCACCGTCCAGCAGCAGAGCCGGCGCATCCAGTTTCAGCCCCAGGGTGTCGCCAGCGCGATTGCCACTGGCATCGAGCACCACCTTCTTCACCTCGATCCGGCCGCCATCGATGACACCGATGTGCGACGCAGCCAGCGCAGCTTTCAGTGATTTCAGTTCCAGCGCATCGCCGTCGACCTTCAGGCTGACGTCGTCCAGCGCGTAGCGCCGGGCCGGCAGATCGTAGTCGTAGGCGGCGGCCAGCGTGAAACGGCTGTCTACCACCGGGGCGGAGGACTGCAGGCGGGCGGACAGCGCAACGCGGCCGCGCGCCGCATTGGCCAGCTTGCCCAGCGTCAGTTCGATGTCATCGAGCGCGTGGGTGGCACCGGACTGTTCGTCGCGGAACGCCAACGACGACGTGGCCAGTTTCAGCCCGGCCACGTCGAACTTGATCGGCGAACTTTCGTCGCTGTCGTCCGACAGCAGGTCACTGAAGTTGAAGCGACCATCCTTCAGGCGGACCACGGCAAGATGCGCGCCCTCGATGCGGATTTCGTCCACCACCAGCGCGCCGGACAGCAGCGGCATTACCGCCACCGACACCCGCGCCGAATCGACCTGGGCGAAGCGGTCGGCGGACTTGTATTCGGACAGTGTGGTGCGGCCGAGCTTCAGGCCGAGGTTGGGATAGAAGGACAGGTCGACATCACCCTCGATGTCCAGCGTGCGCTGCTTCTGTTCCTGCACGACACGCTTGAGTTCGCCCTTCATCTTGGCCGCGTCGAAAGTGATCGCGACATAGAGCACCGCCGCCGCCAGCAGCGCGGCCAGACCGCCCAGTGCGAACGCGGCGAATTTCAGTACTTTCATGCCTTCTCCATGCGAATCGGACAGGCTGCCGGGCCGGTTCGTGACCTGGCGACAACCTGCCCCGGTGGGGCACTCGGTGAGTACGGGTGGTCCGCGAGCGTATCAGAGAAGGCGTCTCACGGCCCGGTCGCGGCGCACGCATCCGGCTGTGCTATCTTCGCGCTCGCTGCGCCGCATTAGCTTGTCGAGCCCGGCGCCAGAGTCCCACAGCCAAAAGGAGAACCGCATGAGCTTCGTGTCCGAATTCAAGGCCTTCGCCATGAAGGGCAATGTGATCGACCTGGCGGTCGGCGTCATCATCGGCGCCGCCTTCGGCAAGATCGTCGATTCTGTGGTGGCCGACCTCATCATGCCGGTGGTCGGCGCACTGTTCGGTGGCCTGGACTTCAGCCAGTTCTATCTGGTGCTGAAGGACATTCCGCCGGGCGTGCCGAACACGCTGGCCGACCTGAAGAAGGCGGGCATTCCGGTGTTCGCCTGGGGCAGCTTCCTGACCGTCACGCTGAACTTCGTCATTCTCGCCTTCATCATTTTCATGATGGTGAAGCAGATCAACCGGCTGAAGCGCGAAGAGCCGGCGGCGGAACCGGCGGCCCCGGCCGAGCCGGCGGAAGACATCGTGCTGCTGCGCCAGATCCGCGACGCGCTGAACAAGTAAGCGCCTGCAACGGACAACAAAAAAGGAGCCTGAAGGGCTCCTTTTTTTGTTTGCGAGGCCGGTTCGCTCAGGCCGCCGGCTGCTCTTCCGCCCGCTTGCCGTCGTCGGCCACACGCTCCAGCCGGTAACCGTAGTTGTAGGTGGAGGCCAGCCGGTAGCCATTCTCCGGGCGCAGCGCCAGCTTGGAACGCACCCGCGACATGTGGGTATCGACCGTGCGGGTCGGCACATCGCCCTTGCGGCCCCACAGCGATTCCAGCAGATGTCCGCGCGACACCAGGCGGCCGACGTTGCGGAACAGGAACACGGCCAGTTCGAACTCACGCTCGGTGAGATCGATCGCCTCACCATTCAGACGGGCGGTGTGCGAATTCAGATCGAACTGATAGGGCGACGCGTCAATCAGCGGCTGATCCGTCGGCGGACGGCTGCGCCGCAGCACGGCCTCGATCCGGGTGAGCAGTTCCATCCGTCGGGCCGGCTTGACGATGTAGTCGTCGGCACCGGCAGCCAGCGCGGTCACGATGTCGTTCTCGTCCTGACGGGCGGTGACGAAGATGACCGGCGTGTTCAGCGCGCGTTCGGTGCGCAGCCAGCGCAGCACGTCCGACCCCGGCAGATCGGGCAGTTCCCAGTCGATCAGCAGCAGGTCATAACTTTCGCGCACCGCCTCGCGCATCAGATCGCGCGAACGGAGGAAGGTATGCACGTCATGGCCGGCTGCACGCAGCCAGGTGCCTAGGATTTCGACCTGTACCGGGTCGTCTTCGAGCAATGCTATTCGGGCGGTCTGCACGGCGGGTCTGTGTCCGTAGGAAGTAACCGGTTCAGACAGCGTTCACGGCAGGCGGAACGCGAACTGAAGGGCGACTGTGTAATTTCGTGACGTCCGTCGCTGTTGTCCAGTATGCCCCAGCCGGCACGCCCATGCATCGGTCAGCGCGCGAACAGCCCGGTCATCCAGGCCAGCCAGCGCTGCGCCTCCTCACCGTCGACCGGCGCCCACGGCGCGAGTTCGGCGGCGGTGAGCGGCCGGTAGGGACCGGCCTTGGCTTCGAACATGACCGAACCGGGCTCCAGCGCGACCAGGCTGTGAAACTGCCCGTGGCCGATGTCGATGCCGAAACAGTCACTGTCCGGCGCCATGACCCGTGTGTGCTGCACCGTGCCGTCGTCGGCGAACAGGATGCAGCCCAGCCGGCCGCGCACGCACAGGATGGTTTCGTCCTTCAGCGGGTCCAGATGCCGGTGCGGCCGCACATAGCTGCCGGGCTCGATCGCATTCAGCAGCCGGTGAGCCGGGTGATCGTCCGCCGGGTGGAAGTTGTGGTTCATGCGCAGGCGCGGGCTGTCCTGCGCCCGAGCGGCCACCGCGTCGATCAGCGCACTGTCCAGCCAGCGGGTCGCCGCACTCATGAGTAGGTCACCGACACCGCTTCGGCCGGCAGCCAGTCGCGCAGGCCGTCGAACAGCGCGTCGTCCAGACGCACCCGCCAGCCGTCGCCGAAATCGAGCGGGCCGACCGCGTCGGCGCTGCGGTAGTGCAGGCGCACTGCGCAGCCACCGTCGACGCGGAAAGGTTCGAGCAGGCTCTTGAGACGGGCGCAGGCGGCGTGGGCACCGAGCTGGGCCACCTCGCCATTGAGCTTCAGCTCCAGCCGGCGCGCGAAACGGGCGCGCGCCTCGCCGGCGCTGAGCAGGCTGTCGGCCACCACGCGCATCGAATTGGAATATTCGTCGAACTGCGCCCGGCCCTCGACCACCAGCACCTCGTCCTCACGTAGCTTGCTGCGCGAGGATTCGTACAGTTCGTTGAACACCGACACTTCGATCTGCGCCGTACCGTCGTCGAGCGCGACGAAAGCCATCTTGCCGCGGCGCGTCATCTGCACCCGCGAGCTGACCACCAGACCGGCGACCACCGTGGGATCGCGCGACGACTCGAGCTGGGCCAGCTTGCGCCGCGCGAAGCGCGAGAACTCCTGCGCATAGCTGTTGTACGGGTGGCCGGACAGATAGAAGCCGAGCGCCTGCTTTTCATTGGCCAGTTTCTCGCGCTCGCCCCACGGCTTGCAGGCGACATATTCGGGCGCGCGCGCGCCGGTGCCGCTGGGCGCGTCGTCAAACAGGCCGCCCTGATGCGCGTTGGCAGCCGCCTGTTCGGCCGCTTCCATCGCCAGCGCGACGCTGCTCATCAGCGTGTTGCGATCGTGCGGCGTGCCGGCGATCGTCGCGTCGAAGGCGCCGGCGCGGATCAGCGCTTCGATGGTGCGGCGGTTCACCATGCGGCGATCCACCCGCAGGCAGAAATCGAAAATGTCCTTGAACGGCCCGCCGGACTTGCGCGCTTCGAGGATGCAGTTCACCGCCTGTTCGCCGGTGCCCTTCACGGCGCCCAGACCGTAGCGGATTTCGCTGCGCGACACCGGCACGAAGCGGTATTCGGACTGGTTCACGTCCGGCGGCAGCACGGTGAGCCGGTTCTTCTTCGCATCGAGGTAGAAGATGTTCACCGTGTCGGTGTTGTCCATGTCGGACGACAGCGACGCAGCCATGAAGGCGGCGCAGTGGTGGGCCTTCAGCCAAGCGGTGTGATAGGTGACGACCGCATAGGCGGCGGTGTGCGACTTGTTGAAGCCGTACTCCGCGAACTTGGTCATCAGGTCGAACAGCTGTTCGGCAAGCTGCGGGTCGTAGCCCTTCTCCTTCGCACCGGCGGCGATGGTTTCGCGGTGCTTGGCCATTTCCTCGGGCTTCTTCTTGCCCATGGCCCGACGCAGCATGTCCGCACCACCGAGCGTGTAGCCGCCGATGATCTGCGAAATCTGCATCACCTGTTCCTGGTACACGATGACGCCGTAGGTCGGCGACAGGCAGGCTTCCAGGTCGGGGTGGAAATAGTCGATCGCCTGCTGGCCCTTCTTGCGCAGGATGAAGTCATCCACCATGCCCGAGCCCAGCGGGCCCGGCCGGTAGAGCGCCAGCACAGCGATGATGTCTTCGAAGCGGTCGGGTGCCAGCTTGCCGAGCAGCTTCTTCATGCCCTCGGATTCAAGCTGGAAGATGGCCGTGGTATTGGCGTCCTTCAGCACCTGGTAGGCCTGAGGATCGGTGAACGGCAGGCTCAGCAGGTCGGGGCGGTTGCCGGTCATGCGTTCGATGTAGTCGACCGCCAGCTCGATAATGGTCAGGTTGCGCAGACCGAGAAAGTCGAACTTCACCAGGCCGATGGCTTCGACGTCGTCCTTGTCGAACTGGCTCACCGGAGAGGCGTCGTCGCCGTCCTGCTGGTAGAGCGGGCAGAAGTCGGTGAGCTTGCCCGGCGCGATCAGCACGCCGCCGGCGTGCATGCCGACGCCGCGGGTGAGGCCTTCGAGCGGCTCGCACAGGCGCAGCAGTTCGGCCACTTCCTCTTCCGCCTGTTCGCGCTCGGCCAGCTGCGGCGCCTGTTCGCGCGCTTCGGCCAGCGACAGCGGCTTGTTCTGCACCACCGGAATGAGCTTGGACAGCTGATCGCAGAAGTTGTAACCCATGTCCAGCACACGGCCGACGTCGCGGATGACCGCGCGCGAGGCCATGGTGCCGTAGGTGGCGATCTGGCTCACCGCGTCGGCGCCGTACTTCTGGCGCACGTACTCGATCACCTTCCAGCGGTTGTCCTGGCAGAAGTCCACGTCGAAGTCGGGCATGGACACCCGCTCCGGGTTCAGGAAACGCTCGAACAGCAGCGCGTAGGCGAGCGGGTCGAGGTCAGTGATGCCGAGCGAATACGCCACCAGCGAACCGGCGCCGGAGCCCCGGCCGGGGCCGACCGGCACGCCGTTGTTCTTGGCCCAGTTGATGAAGTCGGCCACGATCAGGAAGTAGCCGGGAAAACCCATCTGGATGATGGTGTCGCACTCGAACTTCAGCCGCGCCTCGTATTCCGGCCGCCTTTCCTCGCGCTGCGCCGGGTCCGGATAGAGCTGGGCGAGGCGCGTTTCCAGACCGTTCTTCGCCTCGGCGATCATGAAATCGTCGATGGTCATGCCCGGCGGCGTCGGGAACTGCGGCAGGTAGTTCTTGCCCAGCGTGAGCGTGAGATTGCAGCGACGTGCAATCTCGACCGTATTGGCCAGCGCCTCCGGAATGTCGGCGAACAGTTCGGCCATTTCGGCCGAGGTCTTGAAGTACTGCTGTTCGGTGAATTCGCGCGGGCGGCGCTTGTCGGTCAGCACATAGCCCTGGGCGATGCACACCCGCACCTCGTGCGCCTTGAAGTCTTCCTGAGCCATGAACTGCACCGGATGCGTCGCCACCACCGGAACGTCCAGCTCGGACGCCAGCGCACAGGCGTCGGCAATGTAGGCCTCGGTATTCGGATGACCGGCGCGCTGCAGTTCGATGCAGTACTCGCCGTTGAACAGGCGCAGCCATTCGGCGGCGGCCTTGCGGGCCGAGTCCATATTGCCGGCCAGCAGCGCCACGCCGACATCGCCCTGCATGCCGCCGGACAGCGCGATCAGCCCGGCCGTGCCCTCCGCATCCTGTTCGAACCACTCGCGACGCAGTTCGGCGCGGCCGCGGTACTTGTTCTCCAGATAGGCACGGGTGAGCAGCCGGCAGATCGTGCCGTAGCCCTCGCGGTTGCGCGCCAGCAGCAGCAGCCGGTGCGGCTTGTCGCGTTCGGCGTCGTTGGTGACGTAGACATCGACCGCGCAGATCGGCTTCACGCCCTTGCCGCGTGCGGTCTTGTACAGCTTGACCAGTGCGAACACATTGGCGAGATCGGCCACCGCCAGCGCCGGCATGCCGTCCTTCGCCGCGGTCTTGACCGCGGCGTCGACCGTGACGATGCCGTCCACCACCGAATATTCGCTGTGGACGCGGAGATGAACGAAGGGAGGCGTGGCCGGTGCGGCCTGGACGGTGTCGGTGCTTTCGGAGCTCATCCGCCGGATTTTACGTCGGGCACGCAATGCGTGCCTCAACGCGACAGGGCGAGCCTATCATCGCCGCTTTCGGTGCCCCGGAAACCGCCATGCGTCCCCTCCTGTCCGCTACGCTGTTCGTCACGCTGCTGTGCGCCCCGCTCGTTCATGCCGCCGACCGCGACTGGCCCACCTTCGGCCTGGACCACGCCAACACCCGACTGGCCGACCTGCCGGGCATCACGCCGAAAAGCGTAAAGAAGCTGGTGCCGAAGTGGATCTACCAGAGCGGCATCGCCGCCACCTTCCAGGCCACGCCCATCGTGACCGGCGGGACCATGTACGTGTCGTTGCCCGGCTCGCACGTGGTGGCACTCGATGCGCGCACCGGCGCCGAACGCTGGCGCTACACCCACAGCAAGCGCAGCGACAAGCTGTGCTGCGGCCCGGCCAACCGCGGGGTTGCGGTAGACGACGGCCGCGTCTTCGTCGCCACCGTGGATGCCCGGCTGGTGGCGCTGGATGCGGCGAGCGGCAAGCCGCTGTGGGACATCGAACTGGCCCGGCCGGACAACGCGATCACCGAAAGCGGCGCCGGCATCAAGGGCGAGGTGGGCGGCGGCTCGGGCGTGGGTGCTGCGGCAGCACCACTGGTGATCGACGGCAAGGTGATCGTCGGCATCAACGGCGTGGGCTACGGCCTGCACATCGACGCCCAGGGTCGCGCCGGCCAGCTGGCGGCGGTGGTGGGCATCGCCGGCAAGTATGGCGGCATCGGCTTTCTGGCCGCCTTTGACGCGAAGACCGGCCAGCGGGTGTGGCAGTTCGACACCGTGCGCAAGCCGGCGGATGGCGGCTGGGAAGGCGATTTCGTCGAACGCACCGGCGACGGCCTGCCGCTGAACCGGAACATCGCGGAAGAGCGCGCCAACGCCGATCGCCACCGCGACGCCTGGGAATACGGCGGCGGCTCGGTGTGGAACGCGCCGGCCTATGACGCGAAGACCGGCCTGCTCTACTTCGGCACCGGCAACCCCAGCCCGCAGATCAACGACAGCACGCGTCCGGGCGACAATCTGTATACCGCCTCGCTGGTGGCGGTCGATGCGAAGACCGGCCGCTACGCCTGGCACTGGCAGCAGATTCCGCACGACAAGTGGGGCTATGACGTCGCCAGCCCGCCGGTGCTGTTCGACCACCGCGAGCCGGGCGGGCGCGTGGTGCCGGCGGTCGGTCAGGCGTCCAAGCTGGGCTGGTTCTACGTGCACGACCGCGCAACCGGCGCGTTGCTGTACCGCTCGGACGCCTTCGTGCCGCAGGACAACCTGTTCGCGGCGGCCAGCCGCGAAGGCACCCGCATCACGCCGGGCGTGGCGGGCGGCGTGAACTGGTCACCGGCAGCGGTGGATGGCGGCCGCGGCCTGGCCTTCGTCGCGGCCATGCACATGCCGATGCGCTACTGGATCAAGGAAAGCGCGGCCACCACCGACCGCCCGGCCGGTCGCTACGACAGCATGGAGCCGGCGGACGAGGCCCGCTGGGGTGTGCTGGCGGCACTGGACCTGAAGCAGCGCGGCCGGCTGCGCTGGAGCGTGAAGACCGACCAGCCGCTGATCGGCGGCGTGCTGGCGCTGAAATCGGGCGTGGTGTTCACCGGCGAAGGCAACGGCCATCTGTCCGCCTTCGACAGCCTCTCCGGCAAACGCCTGTGGCGCTTCCAGACCGGCGCCGGCGTGAACGCGCCACCCATAGGCTATGTGCTGGACGGCAAGCCCTACATTGCGGTGGCTGCCGGCGGCAGCGCGATCTGGGGCTACCGTCAGGGTGACGCGGTCATCGTGTTCGGGCTGCCGGACTGAGCGGCGCGCGGCCCTTCAGCAGCCGGCGCAGCGCCGGCGGGTCCAGCCGCATCACGTATTCCAGTCCATCGACATCGTCGATGAAGGAGGCGATGCGGAAGAAGCCCGTCGCCGCGAGCAGCGTGCATGAGGCGATGTTGTCCGGCTTGACCGAGGCGATGAAGCGCGGCACGCCGTGCTCGACATGGGCCCAGCGCAGCAGCGCCTGCAGCGCTTCACGGGCGTAACCCTGCCGGCGGTAGGGGGGATAGACCGCATAGCCGATTTCCACGCCGTCGCGCGCGTACGGCGCCAGATAGTCGGGCGCCGGCCGGGTGTGGAAACCGGCGTGGCCCACCATTTCACCGCTGTCGCGCAGCACCAGCGCGCGCACCGACCAGGGCGCGTACTCGGGGTCGGCCGTCAGATCAGCCAGTCGCAGCGCGGCCAGATCGTGCTCAGCACACCAGTCCGGTGCCACCGCAGCCCCCAGCAGCGGCGACAGCAGCTGAACACCGGCGCCCTCGGCCGACGCGCGCAGGAAGTCAGCGCTCATCGGTTTCAGCAGCAGGCGGGGTGTCTGGATATCCACGGCGAGAAAAGCGCAAGCAGGACGGGCTGCCACGATAGCCGCTCGCCACGAACGTATCCAGTCCGCGACATTTTTTGTGTGCTGTGCACAAAAGATTCTTTTAAAGAAACATTGAAGAAACATTTGTTGACCGCCGTCAACAGTAAGTCCCTAACGAAAGAGGTCGCGATCATGACGCTCTCCTCCCTGAGCCTGCGTACCAAGCTGCTGGCTGCAACGGTGATTACCGTGCTGCTCTGTTTTTCGGTCACCCTGGGTGTGCTGGCCTGGCGCAGCCAGCAGGCCGTGCTCGAACAGGGCCTGGCTCGCGCCGAAGGCGTGGCCGCGGCCACCGCACACGACGTGGGTGCCCGCCTGGACGGTGCCCTGGCCGTGTCCTCCACCCTTGCGCTGTCCCTGGAAGGCCTGCGCGCCAAGGGCGTACCGGACCGCGAAGCGGTGAACCGCCAGCTGCGCCGCACGCTGGACGGCCGTCCGGGCCTGCTCGGCGTCTACACCGGCTGGGAAGCGAATGCCTTTGACGGCCGAGACGCCGAATTCGCCGGCACGCCAGGCCACGATGCCAGCGGCCGCTTCGTGCCTTACTGGAACCGCAGCGGCAATACGCTGAATCTGGAGCCGCTGGTCGATTACGACAAACCGGGCGCCGGTGACTACTACCAGCAGCCGAAGAAGACCGGCCGCGCCTTCCTGGCCGAGCCCTATGAGTACGTGGTCGGCGGCAGCAAGATGCTGATCACCTCGCTGGTGGTGCCGCTGCAGGTGAATGGCCGCTTCGCCGGCATCGCCGGTGTGGACATGGGCCTGGGCGCGCTGGCTGAGGATCTGGGGCGCGTGCGCCCGTTCGATGTCGGCACGGTGGCGCTGTACGCACCGTCGGGCCTGGTGGTTGCCCACCCGGACGCTGCCCGCATCGGTAAGCCGGCCGAAGGTCTGCCGGAAGAAGCGCTGGCCGCGCTGCGCGAAGGCCGCGCGCTGCAATGGAAGGATGCCGCCGGCGTGCGCCACTTCCTGCAGCGCGTTTCGCTGACCGACAGCGACGCCTGGTGGGGCAGCGTGGTGTCGGTGCCCGAATCGGTCATCACCGCATCGGCCGATGCGCTGCGCAACACCGCCATCGTGATGGGCATCATCAGCGTGCTGCTGACCGCCGGCGTGCTTTTCCTGCTGCTGCGCGCGCTCACCCGCCCGCTGCAGACCCTGGCCGACGCCATGCAGGCGCTGGCCGGCGGCGAGGGCGACCTCACCCGCCGCCTGCCGGATACCGGCAGCCAGGACGAACTGGGCCAGGTATCGCGCTCGGTGAATGCCTTCCTCGGCAGCCTGCAGCGCATGTTCATTGAAGTGCGCGACCAGAGCCAGACGCTGGTGGGTGGCATCCGCGAGGTGTCCGACGCCACCGGCCGCATTGCCGACAGCTCGCGCACGCTGGCCGGCACCACCGGCGACAACGCGGCCACGATCGAGGAAATCACGGTATCCATCGGCCACATCGCCGGCCACGCCGGCGAAGCCAACGGCGTCATGCTGGACACCTGTGCCGCCTCGCAGCGCAGCGGCATGGTGGTGCAGGACATGCAGTCCCATATGCGGGACATCGCCGGCAGCATGGAAAACCTGGCCGGCTCGCTGAACGGCCTGGCCGAACGCTCGCTGCAGATCAACGGCATCGTGCAGGTGATCCGCGAAATCGCCGACCAGACCAATCTGCTCGCGCTCAATGCCGCGATCGAGGCAGCGCGCGCCGGCGAACAGGGCCGCGGTTTCGCGGTCGTGGCCGACGAGGTACGCAAGCTGGCCGAACGCACCAGCAGCGCCACCACTGAAATCCGCGACATGATCGACGCCATGCGCAGCGACACCGGTGAAGCGGTCAGCAGCATGCACACGACCCGTGAAGCGGTTGAAGCCGGGGTCGAACGCGCCGCCCGCGTGGCCGAGGAAATCGCCGGCATCGAGGCGGGCATGCAGCGCGCCGCCGAACGGGTGCGCGAAATCGCCGAAGCCACGCAGGAACAGTCGGCCGCCACCACCGCGCTGGCGCAGTCGGCCGAACAGGCGTCCGGCGTGGTGCAGAGCACCGACGACGCGATCCAGCACACCTCGGAAACCCTGAGCCAGATCGGTCGCGCGTCCGACCACCTGGGCGATCTGGTCGGCCGCTTCCGGCTGTAAGCCGCGGCAGTCGTCGGCGCAGGACTACGCGGCCCTGCGCCGTACGCCCACAGGCGCACGGCACTCACCCTCCTAGCATGGGGATCCGGCGGTTACGGCCGCGTCCCCATGTCAGGAGAACGCCCATGAGTGCAACGCACTACACCGACACCCTGAACGCGCTGATCGAAACCTGCCGCGACGGCGAGTACGGCTTCAACGAATGCGCGACACGCGCGCGCGCCAGTCAGCTGAAGGCGTTGTTCCGCGCACGGGCCGATGCCTATCGCTGCGCGGCGGACACGCTGCAGAACGTGGTGTCGAGTGGCGGCGTCGAGCCGGATACCGGTGGTTCGGTCGGCGGTGCGCTGCATCGCAGCTGGGTCGGCCTGCGCAGCGCACTGACCGGCGACGACAACGTGGCCATGCTGAACGAAGCCGAACGCACCGAAGACCGGGCGCTGCTGCGCTACCGTGACGCGCTGTCGCGGTCGCTGCCGGCCGACGTCCGGCTCGTGGTCGAGCACCAGCTGCTGGCGGTACGCCACAGCCACGACCGCATCTGTCTGCTGCGCGACCAGTACCGCGCCGTAGCCTGAAGGCAGCCAGCCGCCGGCGCAACACGCACGCGGGAAGAAATGCCACGAATTGCACACCCCCCTGTTTGCGGGGCTTGACCGCAGATCCGGCCACGCCATCATGGACGGACAACATCCAACACAGAGGTCAGCCCATGAAACGCATACACGCCCTCGCCACGTCTTTGCTGCTTGCGGCCGGCGTCGCCCAGGCCGCCACGGTGCACAGCGAGGATTTCGAATCGGGCAACAAATCGGCCGGCTGGAGCGGCGCCGGGACGGTGCAATCGACCGGCAGCTTCGCCAGCCTCGGTTTCGGCGAGCAGCATCTGCGGGTCGAAGGCGACAGCGCCGCGGTGCTCACGCTGAACAATCTGGGCGCACACAGCACCCTCACGCTGAGCTTCGATCTGGTGCTGTGGGACAGCATCGACGGCAATGCCGGCGGTTTCCCGTACGGCGACCTGTTTCAGCTGCGTGCCGACAACGTGACCCTGATCGAACAGCTGTTCGGCAATTACGGTACGAACGGCTCGGAAGGCCCGGGCAGCACGCTGGTCCAGAACGACGCCAACCGCGGCTATGGCGGCTGGGTGGACAGCGCCCGCCGGGTGCAGCTCACCTTCGCCCACAGCGCCGAGACCGTGCGCTTCGAATTCCGCTATCCGAACAGCCAGGGGTCGTCCGACGAGTCCTTCGGTCTCGACAATCTGCAGGTCAGCATCACGCCGGTGCCGGAACCCGGCAGCTGGGCGCTGCTGCTGGGCGGCCTCGGCCTGGTCGGTCTGGCGTCCCGCCGCCGCGTCTGATCCGGCTCACCGCCAATAAAAAGGCTGCCCGCGGGCAGCCTTTTTTGCGCCCCTCTGTATTCAGCGCGACAGCGCGGTCGCCAGCGACACGCCGACCGCCACCAGCAGCCCGGCACCGGCCACCGTCAGCAGACGGATGCGCAGCCGCAGCCCGCCCACCTCGCGCACCAGCTGCGCATTCTGTTCGGCCAGCGAGCGGATGAGCTGTGACGCGGCCTGCGCTTCCTTCTGCAGTTCGGCCACCGCCTGTTCCAGCGCCACGATCCGGGCGTCGGCACCGCTGGCGGGCGGCACCGGCGGCGCATCGTCTTCCCTGCGTCGCTTTCCAGCCACCCGGTCCCACAGCGCATTCGCGCCCTGCACCACGGTCGGCGCGGCGGCGATCACGTCGCCCCACGGCACCGCCTTGACCGCACCCAGCCAGCCTATCGCCATCGTTCAACCCCGTTGCGGAAACATCCGGAGACTACCTCAGGCGCCGGCCTCACCAGCTGCCGAGGTCCACGCCGAAGGTAAACAGCACGCCGGCGGTGCCGAGCAGCGCCACCTGGGCGCTGTAGCGGTCGACCTGGTAGCCCAGCGCCGGAATGACCGCGAACGCGGTGCCTTTGTGGTTGAACGGAATCTTGTCCTCGTAGCGACCGGTATAGCCGAGCAGCGCGCCGGCGGTCACCTTCACGTACAGATTGGAGCTGATGCCGTCCAGATCCCAGCGCTTGCCGGCGTAGTAGTACTCGGTCGGCTGATCGAAGGAATTGCGCAGAAAGGACGCTCCGGCCAGCCAGCGCGACGGCGCCATGTATTCCAGACCGACCATGGCGGGCGTGTTGTTGTGCTCGGGATCGCGGTCCCAGTGATGAACGTAGGGACCGAACTGCAGACTGAGCACATGGCCTTCGTCGGCCTGTGCCGGCAGCGCGCAGACGCACGCTGCGAGTGCCGCACAGCATGCGGCGATCGTTTTCTTCTGTTTGTTCATCATGGCTTGCCCGGGTTCAATGTCTGTCGGGCAGGCATGCTGCCCGTCATGTTCCCCGGATGGCGGAGGGCTGTGTTGCCGGATGTTTCACCGGGCCATGCGCCGGGCAGCGATCAGGTGGTCGACCGACAGCGCTCCGGGCCCGAAGGCGAACAGCGCCAGCAGACCGGCACCCCAGGCGATGTGCGACTGCAGCGCGGCCGGGCAGTCGAAGCCGAACAGCGCCGGGTAGGACAGTACCGCCATCGCATTCACCACCGTCAGACCCAGCGCCGCGAAACGGCCGGCCAGGCCGAGCGCCAGCAGCGGCGGCAGCAGCAGTTCGCCGGCCGTGCCCATGAACGCGGCAAGCGCCGGCGGCAACACGGGCACCGCGTACTCCTCGGTGAACAGATAGAGCGTGGTATCCCAGTCGGCGATCTTGGTCAGTCCGGAGCGGAAGAACACCGACGCGAGGTAAAGCCGCAGCGCGAGCAGCAGCAGCGGGCGCAGCAGGTCGGCCGCGCGCACCAGTGGCGCCGACAGGTCGTACAGACGGAACAGGGCGTTCATCACAAATCCTCCTCAAGGTCGATCGAATGCAGCCAGCCAGCGTCCAGCGCCTGGGCGAAGGCCGGACCCGGATCGAATGCGGGGTCGACGGCACAGGCGGTCGCCCACGCTCCGGCAACGGATGTGCGCCCGTACAGCGCCTGCCACAGCGCGCACGCCGCCGGCGCCAGTGCGGCCACCCGTACCCGCCAGCCCTCGCGCCACACCACTGCGCACTGGGCCTGTGTCAGATCGATGCCGGCCAGCGCATCGGCTTCTTCGGTATGGCGCAACCAGATGTCGGCCACCGGCCATCCGCTCGACATCAGCGCGAAGCCGGGCACGAAGCGCAGACGCGCCCGTGCCAGCGCATCCGCATCGAGACCGGCCAACAGCCGGCCGTCGGCCGGCTCGGCGTCCGCAGCGGTGGACGCCTGATGGATAGCCCACTCCAGACGCGCGACGTCAGGCAGATAAGGCAGCGCGCGTATCGGCTCGAAGCCATCGAGGAAGGCCGGAAAGCCGGCGCCGTAGCGGTTCAGGTCGCCCTCGGTGGACGGACTGCTGTCGCGAAAGCGGCGGGCCAGCGCATCGAAAAAATCATCGCCGGTGATCTGCGCGCACACCGGGAATGCCAGACGCACCGCGGCGATCGCGTTGGCCACCGCCGTAGCGCGATAGACCGACAGCAGCGCCCGGTTGCGCGCCGGGTCGCCGGCCAGCAGCGGCAGCGCGTCCGCCTCGCCGGCGGCGTCGGTCAGTGCGGCGCCGAAGCGCCGCTGCACCTCACGCAGCGCGGACATGGCCCGCCTCCCGCGCAGCCACACGGCCGGCATCGCCGGCGCGAGTGGCCTCATCCAGCAACAGGTCGAGCGACGGCAGATCGGTGTCCCACTCGACCAGCACCGGCGCGCGCACGCCGGCTGCACGCACCGCGCGCAGCAGGGCCCACACCGCGTCGCACACCCGGCTGCCATGGGTGTCGATCAGCCCGTATTCAGTCTGCGCGTGGCCGGCGACATGGATTTCGCCGACCGCATGCATCGGCAGCCGGGCCAGCGCATCGAAGGCGTCCTCGCCGAAATTGCAGGCATTGACGTACAGATTGTTCAGATCCAGCAGCAGGCCGCAGCCGGTCAGGCACACCAGTTCAGACAGGAAATCGGCTTCGCTCATTTCGCTGTCGCGAAAGCGTACGTAGGCCGAAAGGTTCTCGACCAGCAGCGGCCGCTTCAGCCTGTCCTGCACCGCCGACACCCGCGCCGCGACCAGAGACAGCGCCTCGGCGGTATAGGGAAAGGGCAGCAGGTCGTTGAAATGGCGCCCGTCGATGCGTCCCCAGCACAGATGTTCCGACACCCGGGCCGGGTCGATCCGTTCGACCAGCGCAGCCAGCCGGTCGACATGAGCGGCATCGCCCCCGTCGGCCGACGCCAGCGCCAGGCCGACGCCATGCAGGCTGACCGGGTAGTGCGCGCGCGCGCGTTCGAGCACGCCGAGCGAGGCGCCGCCCGCGTGAAAGAAGTTCTCGCTGTGCACCTCGACGAAACCGAGCGGCGGACGTTCGGCCAGCAGCTGCGCATAGTGCGGCTGGCGCAGGCCGATGCCGGTGGCCAGGTCGAGGTTCATCTCGCGAGCCCTGCCGTTCAGCGGCCGGGGGCCGCCATCTTGCCGCCCATCTTTTCGCAGGTGCCAGCCGGCACGAGCTTCCATTCATTCGGATCGTTGTCGGCCTTGGCCTGGCCGGCGCAGCTGTGGCTGCCGTTGGCGGTTGCGCAGTCGTTGGCGCCTTTTTTCGCGACGCCAAAACACTTCTCCTTGGCGGCCTTGTCTTCGGCCAGCACCGGATTGGCGACCACGCCGAGGGCCAGGACGGAAGCGAGGGCAGCGTGCAGCGCGACGGATTTGTTCATCTGGAAACTCCTTGAGTCGTGAAGGG
The DNA here is from genome assembly GCF_000378945.1 of Methyloversatilis universalis EHg5. Lineage (GTDB taxonomy): Bacteria > Pseudomonadota > Gammaproteobacteria > Burkholderiales > Rhodocyclaceae > Methyloversatilis > Methyloversatilis universalis_A. Next base: position 3,910,421 of record NZ_KB900539.1, read on the forward strand.
AAAACCCTGAGGCCAGGGGACATGCACCGCAGTAGACCGGCAGGGCGGTGATTCCTTACAGCGCCCGCTCACCACAGCCAGGCCGCGCCGCGCACGCCGGACGAATCGCCGTGAAGCGGCGGCCGCAGCCGGGTGGCGATGGCGTCGGAAAACACGTGCGGCACCCAGCGCAGCGGGACGTTGCGGTACAGGCGGTCGAGCGATGACAAACCGCCACCGAGCACGATCACGTCCGGATCGAGCAGATTGATCACGCCGGCCAGCGCGCGCGCCAGCCGGGTTTCGTAGCGCACCAGCGTTGCTTCGCAGGCGGCGTCGCCAGCCACGGCACGACCGACGATGGCTTCGGGCGTGACCGCCTCGCCCGCGACGCGCAGGTGATCGGCTGCCAGCGCCGGGCCGGACAGCCAGGTTTCGACGCAACCGCGGCGGCCGCAGTAGCAGGCTGGCGCCACACCCGCGCTGTCCTCGCCCGGTGGCAGCGGGTTGTGGCCCCACTCGCCGGCGATGCCGTTGGCGCCGTTCAGCACCTGACCCTTCACCACCACACCGCCGCCGACACCAGTGCCGAGGATGACGCCGAACACCACCGCGCCCCCCTGCCCGGCGCCATCTACCGCTTCGGACAGCGCGAAGCAGTTGGCGTCGTTCGCCATGCGGATTTCGCGGCCCAGTGCCGCCTCAAGATCCTGCTTCAGGGGCTGGCCGTTCAGGCAGGTGGAATTGGCATTGCGCATCCGGCCATCGACCGGCGACCGCGAACCGGGCGTGCCGATGCCGACCGACGCACGCGTTCCCAGCTCCGCCTCGGCCTGCGCCACCATGGCCGCGATCTGCGCCACGGTGCCCGGATAATCGCCAGCCGGTGTCGGCGCACGACGGCGCAGCCGCACCGTGCCGTCGTCGGCCAGCGCGATCAGTTCGATCTTGGTGCCGCCGAGATCCACGCCTATGCGCATGGCGCACCCCACCGCTTCCGCGCGACAATGCGCCGCATTCCCTTCCGTCTTCCGCACGCCATGATCGTCACCTTCAAGTCACGCGCCACCGCCGACACCCTGATGTTCGGCGACAACGCCCGCCAGCTGCTTGCACTGATGGGCAAGCCTTTCGAGCCGCAGGGGATTATCACGCCTGAACAGCTGCCGGCTGCGCTTGACGCGCTCAAACGGGCGGCTGAAGACAGCCGGGTGGCGCAGCGCGCGCAACCGGACGACGACGCCGACACCGAAGACCGCCCGCCGGCGATGGTGATGCCGGTGTCACTGGCCCAGCGCGCGGTACCGCTGATCGAACAGATGGAGCGCTCGCTGCGCGCCAACCAGCCGGTCACCTGGGAAAGTCAGGGGCAGTAAGCCGGAGCCACCTGCACCAGGCCGGCATTCAAGCGGCGGCGGCACCGGCCGTATACCCGGCTCATGTGCGCCTGCGGGCGCTTCCCGGTAACGCCATGACCGCCTCCGCTACACCGCTCACATTCGATGCCGCGTCGGCACCGGTTTTCGATCGCGCCCGGCTGGAAGAGCTGAAATCCATGCTCGGGTCGGCGCTGGCCGAGGTGCTGCGCGCCTGGCTGGTCGACGTACCGGCGCTGATCGCCGCATTGCAGGCCGCCTGCGACCGTTGCGACGCGGCACAGGCCATCATCACCGCGCACGCACTGAAAGGCAGCTGCAGCAATGTGGGGGCACTCCGCCTGCAGGCGCTGGCACGCGATATCGAGCACCGGTTGCGCGATCAGCCCTCCGACTGCAGCGCAGCATCGATTGCACTGGCGCAGTTGCATGCCGAGTACGAGAATGCCGCCGGTTTCATTCGCACACGACTGGATCGATGACCGAACTGCTGCTGGACGACCCGGCGCCCGTCGCGCCCGACATGCCCTCCGAATCCGAATGCTGCGAATCCGGCTGCGAACGCTGCGTCTGGACCGTGTATCAGGAAAGCAAGCTGGAATACGAGCGGCTGTACGCCGCCTGGCTGGAACGCCATCCGGACGCCCGGCCGAAGATCTGACCCCATGAAAAAGCCCCGCAGCCGCCCGAACGGACGCGCTGCGGGGCTGCAGGGACGATGCGTCGCCGGCCTCAGCCGTGCGGCGAACCCACCGTCGTCTTGTTGATGAACACCGCCCGGTCCACCGGCACCACCCACACCAGACCGTCGCCGGTCTGGCCGGTGCAGGCCACGTTGATGATGCGGCGGACAATTTCGTCCACCAGTTCGTCCGGCGACACGATTTCGATGCGCACCTTGGCCGAATAGTCGGTCAGCTCTTCCTTGATGTTGTGCGGCGCGTGCGTGCTCGGTGCGCCAAAGCCCTCGACCTTGGCGACGCTCATGCCGGGAAAGCCCTGCATTTCGCGCAGCACGGTGCGCAGCTTGGGCAGCTTGTTGGGCCGGATGATGGCGCGGATTTCCTTCATGACGTGATCTCCAGTAACTCTTGGGCGCTCAGGCCTCGAACGGCTTGTCGTCGAACCAGGTGTACAGCGCCGGTACCACCACCAGCGTCAGCAGCGTGCAGGTGATCAGACCGCCGATCACCACGATGGCCAGCGGCCTCTGCACCTCCGAACCCGGACCGGTCGCGAACAGGAAGGGCACCAGGCCCAGCAGCGCCACGGTGGCGGTCATCATGACCGGGCGGAAACGCATCTTGGCGCCCTGCACCACTGCCTGCATCAGCTCCATGCCCTCGTTGCGCAGGCCGCGGATGTAGGACACCAGCACCACACCATTCAGCGTGGCGATACCCCACAGCGCGATGAAGCCCACCGACGCCGGCACCGACAGATATTCGCCGCTGATGAACAGGCCGATCACGCCGCCGATGGACGCGAACGGCAGCACCGTGATGATGAGCGTGGCGAAGCGCAGTGAGCCGAACAGCAGGAAGAGCAGGAAGAAAATGGCTGCCACGGTGATCGGCACGATGACCGACAGGTGGCCGAGCGCGCGCTCCATGTTCTGGAACTGGCCGCCCCACTCGAAGTAGTAGGCCTCGGGCAGCTGCACCTGGGCCTTCACCTTCTGCTGCAGTTCGGCCACGAAGCCACCGAGGTCGCGATTGGCCACGTTGATGCCGATCACGATGCGACGCTTGCCGGTTTCGCGCGAAATCTGCGCCGGCCCGTCGCGCACATCGATGGTGGCCAGACTGGACAGCGGAATGCCGGCGCCATCCGAGGTCGGCACCAGCATGTTGCGGATGGACTCGATATTGTCGCGGAAGCGTTCCGGCAGACGCACCACCGCGGCAAAACGGCGCTCGCCCTCGAACACGTCGGTCACGTGGCGACCGCCGATCGCGGCTTCGATCAGGTCGTTCACGTCGCCCACGTTCAGGCCGTAGCGCGCGATGGTCGGGCGGTCGATCTCCACCGTCAGGTACTGCTGGCCGGTCACCCGCTCGATCTTGATTTCGCTCGCGCCGGGCACCGCGCGCGCAACCCGCGCGATCTCGTCCGCCTTGGCTTTCAGCAGATCGAGGTCGTCGCCGAAAATCTTCACCGCAACGTCGGCACGCACCCCGGTCACCATTTCATCGACGCGGTCGGAAATCGGCTGCGCCATGATGATGTTCACGCCGGGCAGGGCGTTCAGCTTCTCGCGCATCGCCTCCTGAATGGTTTCCTGCGTCCAGCCCTCCGGCCATTCGTCGCGCGGTTTCAGCGAAACGATGGGCGTGGACTCGTTCTGCGACTGCGGGTCAGCCGGCGACTCGCCGCGACCGACACCGGACACCGCAGACTTCACGCCCGGCACTTCCATCACCAGTCGCATCGCCTCGCGTTCCATGCGCAGCGATTCGGCCAGCGAAATGTTGGGCACGCGGTCCATCGCCGGCACCACCGACCCTTCCTTCATTTCCGGAATGAAGGCGGTACCGAGCAGCGGCAGCAGCATGATGGCGCCGACGAAGGCAGCGACCGCGAGCAGCACCGTTTTCTTGGTGTTGCGCACCGCCCATTCAAGCATCGGCACGTAGGGCTTCTTCAGCATGCGGATGAGCCAGGTGTCGTGGTCGGCACCGCCCTTGAGCAGATAGCTGGACAGCACCGGCGTCAGCGTGAGCGACAGCACCAGCGACACGAACAGCGCGATGGCGATGGTGTAGGCCAGCGGCGCGAACATCTTGCCTTCCATGCCCTGCAGCGTCATCAGCGGCAGGAACACCAGAATGATGATGCCGATGCCGAAAATGACCGGCGTGGCCACTTCCATCACTGCGGACAGAATGACGCGGATGCGGCTTTCGCCTTCTTCCTTCGCGTGGCCGAGGCGTTCGAAGGCGTTCTCGACCACCACTACCGAACCGTCCACCATCAGACCGATGGCGATCGCCAGACCCCCCAGCGACATCAGGTTGGCCGACAGTCCCAACTGGTTCATCGCCATGAAGGTGACCAGCGGCGTCACCACCAGCGTGGCGATCACGATGACCGAGGATCGAAGGTCGCCGAGGAACAGGTAGAGCACGATGACGACGAAGATGACACCTTCGATCAGCACCTTGATCACGGTGGCCAGCGCCGCGTCGACCAGTTCGGAACGGTCGTAGTAGGCCTCGATCTTCAGGCCGCCGGGCAGCATGTTGTTGTCGTTGATTTCGGCCACTTTCTTCTTGATGTCCGAAACCACCGCCTTGGCATTGCCGCCGGCCATCATCATGACCACGCCGCCGACTGCCTCGGTGCTGCCGTTCTTCACCACCGCACCGACCCGCACCGCGTGGCCGAAGGCCACTTCGGCCACGTCACGGATGAATACCGGCGTGCCGTCGACCTCCTTCACCACGATGAGGCGGATGTCGTCCAGGTTCTTCACCAGACCGACGCCGCGTATCAGGTACTGCTCGGCGTTCTGCGGCAGCACGCCGCCGCCCGCATTGGCGTTGTTGCGCGCCAGCGCCTCGTACACGTCCTTCACCGTCAGGTGGTAGTGGCGCAGGCGGTCCGGATTGACCAGCACCTTGTACTGCTTCTGGTAACCGCCCTGCGAGTTGATTTCGGCGACGCCGGTGGTCGAACGCAGCAGCGGGCGCACCACCCAGTCCTGCACGGTGCGGCGCTCGGTCAGCTCCTGCTGGGTCAGTTCGCGCTCGCCGTCATCCGGCCGCACCAGCGTGTACTGGTAGACCTCGCCCAGGCCGGTGGACACCGGCCCCAGCACCGGCACCACGCCCTGCGGCATGCGGTCGCGCACTTCGAGCAGACGCTCCATCACCAGCTGGCGCGCGAAATAGACGTCGGTCTTGTCGGTGAACACCAGCGTGATCAGCGACAGGCCCGGCTTGTTCAGCGAACGCATCTCGACCAGCCCGGGCAGGCCGGTCATGCCGATCTCGACCGGCACCGTGATGAAGCGCTCCACCTCTTCCGGCGAACGGCCGGTGGCGTCGGTGGCGATCTGCACCTGAACGTTGGTCACGTCGGGGAAGGCATCCACCGACAGCTTGCGCGCCGCGTCCAGGCCGAAGGCCAGCAGACACAGCGCGACGACGACGAGGACGAGGCGCTGCTTGAGCGCCCCGCGCACGAGGGATTCAATCATGGCGGCTCCAGTTCATCCGTTGGGCAAGGGCGAGGGCACTCATTCGAGTTCCTTGCGCTTGCGCTCGTTGTTCAGATGAAAGGCGCCATCGGTCACCACCTTCGTGCCTTCGGCCACACCCCCCAGCACCGGACGCATGTCGCCGATGGCCGCAGCCAGCGCAACCTCGGTCAGCTTGTACTGCTGCGCACCGACCTCGACGAACACGTAGTCCTTGTTGTTCTCGCGCACCACTGCGGTGGCAGGCACCACCAGCCGTGCGGTGGGCCGGGCTTCGATCAGCACCGTGGCCAGCATGGCCGGCTTCAGTGCGCGGTCACTGTTGTCGAGCTCGCTGCGCACCATGACCGTGCGGGTGGCCGGATTGACGGTGTCGGCGATGAAGATGAGCTTGGCGGTGAGCTGCTGGCCCAGCGCCGGAATCTCGACCTGGATGTTCTGGCCCGGACGCACCGCGGCCGCCTGCTGTTCGGGCACTTCCGCCACCACCCAGACGCGCGACAGATCGGCCACCGAGAACATGATTTCGCTGGGCTGCACCACCTGGCCCTGGGTCACCCGGCGTTCGACCACGGTGCCGGCCATGGTGGCCACCACCGGCGACACCGAATTGATGGTGCCGTTGGACGACAGTTTTTCCAGCGACTTTGCCGACACGCCGAGCACCCGCAGCTGGTCGGCCGCGGCGCGCTGTTCGGCGCGGGAAATCGACAGTTCGCTCTCGCGGCGCTGCAGTTCGGCGCTGCCGATCACGTCGGCTGCGAACAGCTGCTGCGCACGCTCCACGTTGCGTTCGTTCAGCTGCGCCTGTGCGCGTGCCTTCATGTAGGTGAGCTGGGCCGCGCCCAGTTCGGTGCTGTTCAGCACGGCCAGCGTGTCGCCCACCTTCACCTGCTGGCCGAGCGTGGCCTGCAGTTCGGTCACGCGGCCGGTCACGGTGGCGCCGATGCGGGTGACCCGCTGTTCGTCGAAATCGACCTGGCCGGCCACGCGCAGCGTGTCCGACAGTTCGACCTTGGCAACCGTGCCAAGCTTGATGATGTTGCCGAGGTTGTCGCCGGCCTTCACCAGATTGGGGTCGGCGGGCGCTTCGACCTTGGCCGGCGCGGCCTTGTCGGCCTCGCCGGAGCAGGCGGTGAGCACGAGGGCGGCGCCGAGCAGGCCGGCACACAGCAGGGGACGTTGGGTCAGTTTCATGATGTGGACTGTCTGAATGGGGGGAATGTGCTTGCCGCCGGCGTCAGCGCACGGCGCCCAGTCGCTCGATCTCGGCGACTGCGTTGATCAGCTCGTAGCGCGCGCTGATGAGTTCGTTGCGGGCGGCACGGAACACGCGCTGCGCGTCGAGGAAGTCGAGGATGCCGCGCTCGCCGAACTTGTAGGCTGCTTCAGCCACCCTCAGCGCCGCTTCCGCTTCGCGCAGGATGCCGGTTTCCAGCGCCACCACCTGGGTACGCGACAGTTCGTACTGACGGTAGGCCGCGTCCAGCTGCCGCTCCAGTTCGAACACGCGGCCTTCGAGCGCCATCCGGTTGCGTTCCGCCTGGGCGCTGGCCTGGGCGATCGGGCCCTGGCGGCGATCGAACAGTGGCACGGTCACCGCGACGCCGATGCGGTTGGCGTCGTATTCCGGATCGCGGTCGCGGCCAAGCTTGAACGACAGGTCGGGCATGCGGCGCAGCTTTTCCAGTTCCAGCTGCTGGCCGGCACGGTCGATCTCGGCACGCAGCCGGGCGATGTCCGGGTTGCGCGCCAGCATGTCATCGCGCATCTGCGCCAGCGGCGGCAGCGCCACTTCGCTGGCCAGTACGCCGTCCAGCTCGTAGTCCGCCGGCAGCGCGCCGCCGGTCAGCGCACGCAGCCGGGCCTTGGCCTGGGCAATGCGCAGTTCGGCCGAATCGGCGTTCTTCTGCGCGTTGAGCAGTTCGGTGTCGGCCTTGATCAGTTCATAGCGCGGCGCCTCGCCGGTATTGACCCGCACTTCCACCCGGTTGCGGATGGCGCGCGCCAGTTCCAGGTCTTCGCGCGCAGCGCGCAGTTCGCTCTGGTGGCGGATGACCGCGTAAAAGGACTGCTTGAGCCGGGCCAGCAGATCGACTTCGTAGGACAGCGCGCCGGACTGCGCGGACAGCACGCCGGCTTCCGCCACGCGCAGACGGGCGTCTCGCTGCGACGGATAGTCGAAGCGCTGGGTCACGGTGACCGAGCCGAGCGAACCGGGCTCAAGGCCGGGGCCGCGCGCGCTGCGGTCGCCGCCGCTCACTTCCAGTTCGGGGTTGGGATAGGCGCGCGCAGTCAGCGTGTCGGCACGGCTGACGTCGATGTCGGCACGGGCGGCGCCGAGCGAAGCATTGGATTGCAGGGCCAGCGACTTGAGCTGGTCCAGCGTGTAGCGCTCGGCAGCCCCTGCTGCGTGCGTACACAGGCCGATTGCGGCCATGAGGGCAATGGCTGTTTTTTTCATGAGTGTTGTGCCCTGACGGGATGAACGGAACATGCACGCGCGCGCACCGGCTGCGAGACCGGTGCCACGAAGCGGCGTGTGGACTGCGGACTGCCGGCGCAAACGACCGGCAGGGGAATCAGACCGGCCTGGGCGGCCTGAGCGGTACCCGTGCCGGTTCCGGCTCGAGCAGGGAGGGAATCAGGGAAGAGTGTTCCGGCCGCGCTTCGCGCCCGGCCGAACGGATCACTTCGGCGACGAATGAATCCGGCGGGTCGCCCGCCAGATCCAGCCGGTACATGAGCGCACCGTAGGCGTCGGTCGGCACGTCGTCCGGCGATTCGGCTACGGTACAGCGCACGCACTGTTCCGGTGCATGCGCGAGCGCATCCTGCCCGGACCACAGCGTGGTCAGGGCCAGCACCAGGGTGCCGATCAACAGGGCGATACGCGCAATACTCATCGGGCCGTCGGAGGGGGCTCACAACAATTAAGTTCCCGTTAATGAAAACACCGAACCACGCTGCGCTGCAAGATGAAACCGGCCGGAACCGCTGTTCGATACATCCGGAAGCAGCTTCCATGCCGGCAGCCGGCCGCGCTTTGGTAGACTGTCGGCCTTCACCGTCTGCCTCCTGTGGCAGGGCCTTTTCCGTTTGTCCGACCGAAGCCCCGAACCCATGCTCAAGCTGTTGCGCTGCACCGCGCTTCTCGTGTCTGCCCTTATTCCGCTCACCGCGTCTGCCGACCTGATTCCACCGCCGCAGCCCGATGCCCGGGCCTGGCTGCTGATCGACCACGAATCCGGCGCCGTGCTGGCGCAGGCGCGTCCGGACGAAAAGGTCGAACCGGCATCGCTGACCAAGCTGATGACCGCCTACCTGACCTTCAAATCGCTGAAGAACGGCCAGCTCAAGCCCAACCAGGCGGTGCCGGTCAGCGTCGCGGCCTGGAAGACCGGCGGCTCCAAGATGTTCATCGCGCCGGACAAGCCGGTCACGGTCGATGAACTGATCCGCGGCATGATCATCCAGTCCGGCAACGACGCCTGCGTCGCGCTGGCCGAAGCCATCGCCGGTTCGGAAGCCGCCTTCGCGCAGATGATGAATGCCGAGGCGAAGCGCCTGGGCATGGCCGGCACGCAGTACCGCAATTCGACCGGCCTGACCGAGGACGGCCATTACACGACCGCGCGCGACCTCGCCATCCTGGCGCGCGCGCTGATTCATGACTTCCCCGAGTACTACCCGCTGTACTCGACGCTGGATTACACCTACAACGGGATCAAGCAGGGCAACCGCAACCGGCTGCTGACCATGGACCGCAGCGTGGACGGCATGAAGACCGGCCACACCGACGCCGCCGGCTGGTGCCTGGTGTCGTCGGCCAAGCGCGACGGCCGCCGCATCGTATCGGTGCTGCTGGGTGCGCCGAACGAGAAGGGCCGCATCGAGTCGTCGGCCGCGCTTCTGAACTATGGCTACAACGCCTGGGAAAACGCCCGCCTCGCGCTGGCCGAGGAAGTGCTGGAAACGCCTGCGGTCTACAAGGGTGCGGCAGCCAGCGTGCAGGTCGGCCCCGCCGCCGACGCCGTCGTGACCGTGCCGCGCGGCCAGGCCGGCAAGGTCACCCGCGAGATCGTCGTCGACAAGCCGGTCATCGCCCCGGTCGCCGCCGGCCAGAAGCTGGGCACGCTGAAAGTGGCCATCGACGGCAAGCCGGCGGGCGAATACCCGCTGGTGGCCAAGGTGGCGGTCGAGGAAGGCGGCTTCTTCCGCCGCATCTGGGACACGATCCGGCTCTGGCTGGGTCTCTGAGCACCGCCGCCGAGGACAGCACCATGGCCGATCAGCCGCAGCAGACGTCGCGCGCCGACACGCTGCTCGAATTCCCGACCGACTTCCCGCTCAAGATCATGGGCGAGCGGCATGACGATTTCGCCCAGGTGGTGGTCGAGGTGGTGCTGCGCCACGCGCCGGATTTCGACCCGGCCACACTGGGCATGCGCCCCTCGTCCGGCGGCCGCTACATCGGCCTCACCGCCACCATACGCGCGACGTCGAAGGCGCAGCTGGATGCGCTCTACACGGAACTGAGCGCCCACCCGATGGTGAAGGTCGTCCTGTGACCGCCGTCGTCCGCGCGCTGGGCCGGATGGAGTACACGCCGGTCTGGCAGGACATGCAGGCCTTCACCGCGGCCCGCGGCGCCGACACGCCGGACGAGTTCTGGCTGGTCGAACACCCGCCAGTGTTCACGCTCGGCCTGGCCGGCAAGCGCGAGCACCTGTTGCGCGAAGTCGGCGTGCCGGTGGTCGACAGCGACCGCGGCGGTCAGGTGACCTATCACGGCCCCGGCCAGGTGGTCATCTACACGCTGGTGGATCTCAAGCGCGCCGGCCTCGGCGTGCGCGAAATGGTGAGCAGCATCGAACAGGCCGTGATCGACCTGCTCGCCACGCACGGCCTTGCCTCGCAGCGGCGCGCCGGTGCACCCGGCGTCTATGTCGGCGAGGGCGACGACGAAGCCAAGATTTCCGCACTCGGCCTGCGCATCCGCAACGGCCGCACCTACCACGGCGTGTCGCTGAACGTCGATATGGACCTGACACCGTTTACCGCGATCAACCCCTGCGGTTACAGTGGGCTGCGCGTCACACAGACGCGCGATCTCGGCATTGACCTCCCACCGGAGGCGATCTGCCGGCAACTGACCGACGCGCTACAGCGCGCCCTCTACGCATAGGTAACTACCCGCCATGAGCGACACCGCCTACGACCCGACCGAAAAGCAGAAAGGCTCGCTGAAGACCGCCCGCATCCCGATCAAGGTGGTGCCGGCCGAAACGCTGCGCAAGCCTGACTGGATACGGGTGCGCGCCGCGCGCCACGACAGCCGCTTCGGCGAGATCAAGCAGATCCTGCGCGACAGCGGCCTGCACACCGTGTGCGAAGAAGCCAGCTGTCCGAACATCGGCGAGTGCTTCGGCGGCGGCACCGCCACCTTCATGATCATGGGCGACAAGTGCACCCGCCGCTGCCCCTTCTGCGACGTGGGCCATGGCCGCCCTGACCCGCTGGACACCGAAGAGCCGCTGAAGCTGGCGAAAACCATCGGCGCGCTGAAGCTGAACTACGTGGTGATCACCAGCGTGGACCGCGACGACCTGCGCGACGGCGGTGCACAGCACTTCGTCGACTGCATCCGTGCGGTGCGCGAACATTCGCCGCGCACGCAGATCGAGGTGCTGGTGCCGGACTTTCGCGGCCGGCTGGACATCGCGCTGTCCATCCTCGACGCCGCGCCGCCCGACGTGATGAACCACAATCTGGAAACCGTGCCACGGCTGTACAAGATGGCGCGCCCGGGCTCCGATTACGCGCATTCGCTGGAACTGCTACGCCAGTTCGGCGCCCGCCACCCGGAAGTGCCGACCAAGAGCGGCCTGATGCTGGGGCTGGGTGAAACCGACGAGGAAATCCTCGAGGTGATGCGCGACATGCGTGCGCACAACGTGCAGATGCTCACGCTGGGCCAGTACCTGCAGCCCTCCGGCGGCCATCTGCCGGTGCTGCGCTACGTGCATCCGGACACCTTCGCGATGTTCGAGCGCGAAGCGACGGCGATGGGTTTCAGCCACGCCGCCTGTGGCCCGCTGGTGCGCTCCAGCTACCACGCCGACCAGCAGGCACACGCCGCCGGTCTGACCACCGACTAGTTCGCCTCCCCGCGCGCCGCCTCCAGGCGGCGCAGTGCACTTTCGAAATCGAACTGGGCGATCGCGCTTTCGATCACCGGCAGCTGGGCGCCAAGCGCGCGCAGCAGCCCGGCCCTCTCTTCGGCCACCAGACGGGTCGCTGCGTAATCACCGTGTTCGAGCAGGCGAGCCAGACGATCGAGCAGTTCGACATTCGCCCGGGACGACGCCTGCTGCGACACCCCGGTCTCCTCCGGCCCGGCGATGGCGGAATCCTCCTCGACCGGTGGCAGCGCCTGCTTCAGCCCGTCGATCAGCGGCTTCATCTGATCGCGCACACGGTCCAGCAGCACCGCCAGCTCGTCGTTGGGCCGACGGCCACGCAGCGCCGATTCGAGCAGCGCGGCCGCCTGCTGCAGCCCGTCCGCACCGATATTGCCGGCCACGCTCTTGAGCGAATGCACCTGGCGCTCGACGCTGGCCAGATCGTTCGCCTGCAGCGCGGCCACCATCATTTCCAGATGCTGTTCGCCGGCAACGAAGCGACGCAGCAGACCGAGATAGACCGCGGGCTTGCCGAGCACACGCTTGAGCCCGACCTCGGTGTTCAGCCCTTCGATATGCGGCAGTTCGATCTGCGGCGACACCCGTGAGGGCAGCATCGGCTCTTCCCGGCGGTCGCGCTCCAAAACCGGATTGCGCGGCCGTATCCAGCGCAGCAGCTTGGCCCACAGATCCTGCGGATCGATCGGTTTGGCGATATGGTCGTTCATGCCGGCATCGAGGCAGGCCTCAACATCTTCCCGCATGGCATTGGCGGTCATGGCGACGATGGGCAGGCCGGCCAGTTCGGGCATGTCGCGCATGCGCCGGGTCGCGGTGAGGCCGTCCATCACCGGCATCTGCATGTCCATCAGCACGATGTCGTAGTGCCCCTCCGCCACCGTAGCCAGCGCCACCGAACCATCTTCGGCGACGTCGATCACCAGCCCGGATTCGCTCAGCAGCTCACGCGCGACCTCGCGGTTCAGTTCGTTGTCCTCCACCAGCAGCACGCGCGCACCGGCCAGCGTGGCCATTTCCGCCGGCAGGTCGGACGCACCGGCGCCGGCCGGCCGGCCTTCGTCGCCGGCCAGCACCCGCATCGTGGTGTCGAACAGCACCGATGCATTGACCGGCTTGATCAGCACGTCGTCAATGCCGACCGCTCGCGCCTGCAGCAGCAGGTCTTCACGGCCGAAGGCAGTGACCATGACCAGCCGCGGCGGATGGGCGAGGCCGAGCGCGCGGATCTGCCGGGCTGCTTCGATGCCGTCCATGATGGGCATCTGCCAGTCGAGATAGACCACGTCGTACGGGCGGCCTTCGGTGGCCGCGCGCCGCACCTCCTCGACCGCGCTCCAGGCATTGACCCGGTCTTCGGTGAAGAAAGACATGCTGCGCAGCAGATTGCCGATCACCTCTCGCGCATAGTCGTTGTCGTCGACGATGAGCACGCGGCGGCCGCGCAGGTCAGGATGGGGCAGCAGCTCCCGCTTCTGCCGCGCGCTGCGGCCGAGACGGGCGGTGAACCAGAAGGTCGAACCCTGGCCGGGCACGCTGTCGACCCCCACTTCGCCCTGCATCAGCTCGGCCAGCTTGCGGCAGATGGCCAGCCCCAGGCCGGTGCCGCCGTACTTGCGGGTGGTCGAACTGTCGGCCTGCTGGAAGCTTTCGAACAGGCGGGCGCTCTGGTCTGCCGTCAGGCCGATGCCGGTGTCGCGCACCTCGAAGCGCAGCCGCACCGCATCATCCCTTTCCTCGACCATGCGCAGCTTGAGCACGATTTCGCCGCGCTCGGTGAACTTGACCGCATTGTTGGTGTAGTTGATCAGGATCTGACCCAGCCGCACCGGATCGCCGACCAGGAAATCGGGCGCGGCCGGGTCGATGTCGAACATCAGCTCCAGCCCCTTGGCCGCGCTCTTCTCGATCACCAGCGCGGCCACGTTGTCGAGCACCTTCTCCAGCTCAAATTCGATGTGCTCGACCGTCATCTTGCCGGCCTCGATCTTCGAGAAATCGAGGATGTCGTTGATCACGCCGAGCAGGTGCTGGCTGGACAGCTGAATCTTCTTCATGAAGTCGCGCTGACGGGGCGTCAGCTCGGTCTTCATCACCAGATGCGACATGCCGATGATGGCGTTCATCGGCGTGCGGATTTCATGGCTCATATTGGCCAGGAAATCAGACTTCATGCGGGTCGCATCTTCCGCAAGCTCTTTGGCGCGCTTCAGCGCCGCTTCGGCTTCGCGCTCGGCGGTGATGTCGTCCACCATCCAGACCGAGCCCTTGTCCGGGTCCGCCGGATCGATCGCGTGGCCGGTGATGCGCGCCCAGAACAGCCGGCCGTCGCGCCGCACCAGCTGCAGTTCGTGCCGCATCGTCTCGCCACGCCAGATCGGGCCGTAGGCGGCGCGACCGGTGGCGGCCCAGCTCTCGTCGTCGGGATACCACACCCGGGTCGGCTGGCCGATCAATTCGCCATCCGGATAGCCGAAGATTTCGTGCAGCCTGCGGTTGCAGCGCTGCTGCGTACGGTCGCGCACCAGCACGATGCCCGAGGTTGCGGAATCGAGGATGGCGCGCTGTTCCTCGTGCGCCACACGCAGCGTGTCCTGCGCGATCTTCTGCAGATCCAGCTGGCGCGCCAGCGCCTTCTGCGCGTCGATGCGATCGGTGATGTCGCGCAGCGCGCTGGCGATCAGCATGCCGCCTTCGGTCTGGATGGGGCTGAGGCTGATTTCCACTGGCACCTCGCGGCCGTCGGCCGTAAGGGCACGCAGCACGCCGGCACCATCGCCCATGAAACGCATGCGCGCGTCGCGTACGAAGCCCTCGCGCATCGCCGGGTGAGCGGCACGATGCGTGTGCGGAATCAGCATTTCCACCGTCCTGCCCAGCATGTCGCCCCGGGCGTAGCCGAAGAAACGCTCGGCCTGGAGATTCACCATGACGATGACGCCCTTCGCGTCGGTAATCACCATCGGATCCGGCGTCGAATCGAGCAGGGCATGGAACTGCTGTTCGCGCGTCCGCACGCCGGCTTCGGCCTCGACCCGGCGGCTGATGTCGGAAAACAGCGCGAAGGTGAATGCGGTTCCGGCTTCGCTGGCCGTACTGCCATCGACCAGGCAGGGCACGGAGCTGCCGTCCGGACGGCGCAGTGAAAGCTCCATGCTGAAATCGCCGTGCGGCGGCAACGTGCCGGCCGCGATCAGGTCACGCAGCGCGCGACCGGCCAGTTCGCCGCTGGTCAGGCCGGTGAGCCGGCTCATCGCCGCATTGCTGTCGACGATGAGCCCCCCGGCGTCGATCACGACGAAACCCTGTCGGGTGGTGGCCAGGATGGCGTCGGAACGACGGCGCTCGCGGGCAATGCGTTCGCCCGAACGCATGAACAGCAGGGCGCCGGCAATGATGACGCAGGTCACGACGCCGACGCCCAGCGCCAGCGTGGTCGGACTGACCGCACTCACCTCGCCGGGCATGTCGGCCGGCAGGAAGACCGCTGCCTCGATCGCGATGTAATGCATGCTGGCGATGGCCAGCCCGAGTACGGTGCCGCCCAGCAGCGAGGACAGCCAGCCGCGGTGCGGGTGCACGCCGCGTGCGATGAAGGCACGCAGCTGCAGCGCCGCGACCGCGAGCACGATGGCGGCGACCAGGGACAGCGCGAACAGCGCCGGGTCGTAATGCAGCACGCCCTCGAGCCGGATGGCCGACATGCCGCTGTAGTGCATCAGACCGATACCGCAGCCGATCACCACGCCGCCGCACAGCAGCAGCCCGGTACCCGGCTCGTCACGAGCGATCAGATGCAGGGCCACCATGGCCGCAACGATGGCCGGCAGCATGGACAGGGCGGTCATCCACGGATCGTAGGACACCGCGCAGTCGAGCCTGAAAGCCAGCATGCCGATGAAATGCATGGCCCATACGCCGAGGCCGAACATCATCGCGGCCAGCGTCGCCCAGAGCCGGCGATGGTCCGAGCCGATCATGCGGCGCACGATCTCGAGCGCGGCAAAGGAGGAGAAGACCGCGATCAGCAGCGACAGCAGCACCAGCCGGTAGTCGTAGCTGCTGTGGAAGGCGCGGTCCAGCACATCGGTCGCGCGGATGAAGCTGACGTCGACGCCGGGAAGCAGCTTCATGTCATCCGCCCTTCAGTTCCGGATGCGCCAGCGCCAGCGCACGCAGTACCACAAGCGCTTCCGGGAATTCGAAAGCTTCGATCAGGCGCGCCAGCGGATGCACCGCGCGTTCGCCCAGATGTGCCTCCAGCGCCGGCTTGAGCTCGCGCCAGACCGCCCCGGATTTCATGTCGTCATGGTCGAGCAGCAGTTCGAGCTGTGCAAGCAGCGGGCGCACCGCATCCAGTGACACCGCGACCACCGGAGCGGACTCCCGCGGCAGCGCGCGGATTTCGTCGCAGGCGGCATCCATGCAGGCTTCGCAATCGGCAACCTGGTCGAGGATGGATTCGGTGCGTCCTTCGCGCAGCGCGTGTTCGATCGTGGCCGCACAGTCGCGCAGCGCGAACGCACCGACGGTGCCAGCCACGCCCTTCAGCGTGTGCGCGATGCGCTCGCCGATCAGCAGATCGCCGTCCAGCACGGCCTGGCGCAGACGGGAAACATCGCCGGCGTGGTGGTCAACGAACATGTGCAGCACCTGACGATAGCTGTCCACATCGCCGTCCAGCGCCTGTACGCCGGCCAGCTGGTCGATCGCAACGCCCTGCTGCGGCAGCGGCCGGCTGGCCGCCCGCGACGGCAGAGCCGGCGCCGCCTCGTCGGCATCGTCGTGCTCCGGTATCCACTGAGCCAACGCCGAAAACAGCCGATCCGGATCGACCGGTTTCACCAGGTGGCCATTCATGCCCGCCTCTTCGCAACGCCGCCGGTCTTCCTCGAAAGCGTTCGCGGTCATCGCCAGTATCGGCAGCTCGTGCGCATCGTGCAGCGCGCGGATGCGCCGGGTGGCTTCGAGGCCGTCCATCACCGGCATCTGCATGTCCATCAGCACCACCTCGAACCGGCCCGCATCCACCTTCTGCACGGCTTCGGCACCGTTGGCAGCGACCTCGACCGCCAGGCCGGCGCGCTCCAGCAGTTCGCGCGCGACTTCCTGATTGATCGGATTGTCCTCGACCAGCAGCACATGGGCGCCGGTACGTACCCGCCGCGCCAGCGTCACCGGATGCGGCAGCTGGTCGGCGTTGCCACGCGCGAAACGGGCCGAGAACGAAAAGGTGCTGCCAAGCCCCGGCTCGCTCTGCACGCCGACCTCGCCGCCCATCAGGCGCGCCAGCCGGCGGCTGATCACCAGACCCAGGCCGGTGCCGCCATACTTGCGGGTGGTGGCGGCCTCCGCCTGTTCAAACGCCTCGAACAGGCGCGCCTGCTGTTCCGGCGCGATGCCGATGCCGGTATCGCTCACCTCGAACCTGAGCACTACGGCGCTGTCCTGTTCGAGCAGCATCTGCGCACGCATCGTGATGTGTCCATGCTCGGTGAACTTGACCGCGTTGCTGAGGTAGTTGATGAGGATCTGGCCGACCCGCAGCGGGTCACCGATCAGCGTGAGTCCCTGCAGTCGCGGATCGATCTCTTCGCGCAGCTCGAGATGACGCGAAGCGATGCGGTCGGCCATCATGCTGCGCACGTGGTCCAGCGTGGTGAGCACGCTGAACGGCACTTCCTCCAGCTGCAGGCGGTCGGCCTCGATCTTGGACAGGTCGAGCACGTCGTTGATGATGCCCAGCAGGTGCTTGGCCGAACCGGTGATCTTTTCCAGCTTGTCCACCTGCGCCGGCACCTTGAGTTCGCGCCTCAGCAGATGGGTGAAGCCGATGATGGCGTTCATCGGCGTGCGGATTTCGTGGCTCATATTGGCCAGGAAGGTGCTCTTGGAGCGGCTGGCCGCCTCGGCGTCGATGCGCGCCCGCTCCAGTTCGGCGGTACGGCTGCGCACCAGTTCTTCCAGGTGGTAGCGATGGGCGTCGAGCTCTTCCGCCGCCGCCTTCTTCTCGGTGATGTCCTCTTCCATCACCAGGTAGTGGGTAATGCGGCCGTCCGGCTGGCGGACCGGTGCAACCTGGGCCGACTCGGTATAGAGCGTGCCGCCCTTGCGACGGTTCACCAGCTCTCCGGACCACGATTCGCCGCGCCCGAGCGCGTCCCACATCGCATCGTAGATGCCGATATCGGTCAGTTCGGAACGCAGCGCCCGCAGGTTCTGGCCCAGCGCCTCGTCGCGGCCATAGCCGGTGATGTCGCTGAAGCGCTGGTTCACGTACTCGATCTCGGTGTCGGTATTGGTGATGACGATGCTGTTCGGGCTCTGTTCGACCGCCAGCCAGAGCTTGCGCAGGTCGGCCTCGGCACGCTTGCGGGCGGTGATGTCCCGGGTCACGCCCTGCAGATGGGTGACGCGCCCCTCGGTGTCGGTACGCAGCGTGGTGGTCACTTCGGTATCCAGAATCCGGCCGTCGCGGCACGGCTGTTCGATGTCCACGGTACGGATGCGCATGCTTGTGTCGCCAGCCCGGAATGCCTCCATGCGAGCGACGAAGGGCGCATGCAGCCGCTCGTAGATATCCGGCATCATCAGTTCGCGCAGGCTGCGACCGATCACTTCGTCGACCCGGTAGCCGAGCATGCGCTCGACCGCCTGACTGACGAACACGAAACATTCGGCGCGCAGGTCGTAAAGCCAGATCACGTCGCTGGCATTTTCCGACAGCAGCCGGTGCTGTTCCTCGCTCTCGCGCAGGCGACGTTCAGCCTCGCGACGGTCGGTCACGTCGCGCCAGACCACATGCAGGATGTCTCGCCCTTCGTGCTGTATGGTGGTACCCAGCACCTCGATGGCGAGTATGCGGCCGTCGGTGCGACGCAGCAGCCATTCGAACTGCATCGATCCGCCCACGAGCAGCGCATGCAGCGTCTGTTCGAAAGCGGCGTCCGATGGCGTGCCATCAGCCTGCACCGGCGGAGACACGTCGGCGGGCGTGCGACCGATCAATTCGGCCGGGTCCGTCATGCAGAGCAGTTCGAGTGCGGCACGGTTGGCATCGACGAAATGCCCGTCCTCGAGCAGCACCACCGCCTGCCGGCTGTCCTCGAACAGCTTGCGGAAACGCACCTCGCTCTCGCGCAGCCGGTCTTCGGCCTGGCGGCGCTCGGTCATGTCGATATGGGTGCCGCTGACGATGAGCGGCCGCCCGTCCGGCGTACGCCGGGTAACCCGGCCGCGATCGGCGATCCACACCCAGTGCCCGTCCTTGTGACGCATGCGCACGTCGCATTCGTAGTACTCGGTCTCGCCATCGAGATGGCGCTTCAGCGCGGCGTTGGCGCGGCGCAGATCGTCCGGATGCACGAAGCGCGCCCAGGTGTCGGTGGTGAAGGGTTCGAGCTCGACCAGCCGGTGACCGAACATGTCGGCCCAGCGTTCGTTGAACGCTGCTTCTCCGGTCTGCAGATTCCACTCCCAGGTACCGGCGCGGGTGCCGTCGATGATGTCCTGCAGACGCTGGCGCTCGCGATCAAGCTGGGCCTGCATCGTGGACCGCTCGGTAATGTCCCACCAGATGTTGGAAACGAAGGTGCGTCCCTGCAGCCGGATCGGCTTGGCGCTGACCCGCACATCGGTGAGCGCGCCGTCCTTGCGCCGGCGCTGGGTATCGAACTGCAGGCCGCCGTCCCGGATGATTTCACGGATGCGCGCGAACACCGCAGCCCGGTCGTACTGCGGATTGATGTCTGCCAGCGTGAGCCGGGAGAACTCCTCGCGCGTGTAGCCCAGGCCGGAACAGGCCGCGTCATTGAATTCGACGAAGGCCAGCGTTTCGGCATCGATCAGCGTGATCGAATCGGAGGCCTGCGACACGATGGCGCGATTGACCTCCTCGCGCTGATCGGCCCGCGCCTCGTCTTCGCGCCGCTGCACCACGCTGGCCAGCCGGTCGGCCACGGCCTCCAGCAACTGTCTTTCCTCGATCAGAAAGGGACCTTCGGCCTGTGCCGGCATTTCGCCCAGGTAGCCGACCACCACCTGGCCACGCACCTTGCCTTTCACTCGCAGCGGCTCTTCCATGCGCCGGACCACGCGATCGAAGCCGGGTGTCGGGTACAGCCGGCCATCCAGCTCGATGCAGGCGGCCGCCTGTGCGGGGTGCATCCATCCTTCAGGCAGCAGCGCCGCCACTTCCTGCAGCATGCCCTCGAGCAACCGGTCCCACTCCTCGGTGCAGCGGAACACCGAATACAGGCAACGCATTTCCTTCACCCGCTCGGCCAGCGCGATCTCGGCTGCGCGGATCGAGGTGACGTCGCGCGCCATGCCGAGCACACCGACCAGCCTGCCTGTCGCGTCGGTGACCGGTGTCTTGGTGGTCTGGAACAGCCCGCGGTAACCGCCGTCCTTGAAGGTAAGCCATTCCTCGTTGATCAGCGGCCGCCCTGCCGCAGCGGCCGCACGGTCGTGCCGGCGGAAGAAATCGGCCAGCTCCCGGTCCACGAACTCATAGTCGGAGTGGCCGATCAGCTCACCCTCCTGCTGACCGTAGAGACGCTCGAAACGCGGATTGCAGAAGCGATAGATGCCGTCCGCGTCCTTCAGCCACACCAGATCGGGCATCGCGTTGAGCAGCATGCGGAGCCGGTTGCGCTCCTCGTCCAGCGCGGCAGCCTGGGCGTCGGCATGCGCACGGGCACGGCGCAGGCGGCGCACGTAGACGAACTGCGCGAAAGCCAGCACGCATACCAGAAGCAGGCTGCCACCCAGACCGAGCACCACGTTCGTGTGGTCGATCCACAGTTCGCCAGTTTCGCCTTCGCGCAGCCCTTGCGCGAAGACGCCGGCCGCGCCGAAGCTCAGGCACGACGCAAGCAGGCCACGCATCACGCGTGACAGGGCAGGATGAAGGACGGACATCTTCATTGCGGATCAGGCCGGACCGGTTTCCTCCGCCACGCCCTGTTCGGTCTGGTCGGCATGCCGCGCCGCGATCGCGATGAACTCGCCGATGTTCGCCAGATAGGCGTCGACCACCTCAGGATCGAAGTGCTGGCCACGGCCCTGCACGATGATTTCGGTCGCCTTCTCGATCGGAAAGGCCGGCTTGTACGAACGCTTGGA
Source organism: Methyloversatilis universalis EHg5 (assembly GCF_000378945.1). Lineage (GTDB taxonomy): Bacteria > Pseudomonadota > Gammaproteobacteria > Burkholderiales > Rhodocyclaceae > Methyloversatilis > Methyloversatilis universalis_A. Next base: position 3,931,306 of record NZ_KB900539.1, read on the forward strand.
AATGAGCGCGTCAAATACGTCGGCCAGCGCCATCAGCCGTGCCGGCAGCGGTATGGCCTCGCCGGCCAGCCCTTCGGGGTAGCCGCTGCCGTCCCACTTCTCGTGGTGATAGCGTGCGATATCCATCGCGATGTACAGGAAGTCGAGCGCCTCGCGCTCGTCCTGATCACAGATCGCGCGCCAGATGGCATCGGCCCCCTGCCGGGCGTGGGTTTTCATGATTTCCCACTCGTCCGGCGTGTGCTTGCCCGGCTTGTGCAGGATGTGATCGGGAATGGCCACCTTGCCGATGTCGTGCAGCGGCGCAGCCTTGGTGTAGGTTTCGATGCGCGCCGGCGTAAGCAGGTCGGCATGACGCGGCAGTACGGACAGCGCACGCGCCAGCACGTTCACATACGACTGGGTGCGCAGGATGTGATTGCCGGTCTCGTCGTCGCGCGCCTCGGCCAGACTGGCCAGCGCACGCATGCTCACGTCCTGCACCACCTGGTTCTGCCTCATGCGCCGCGCGATCTCGCCTTCGAGCCAGTCGTTCTGGCCGCGCATGCGGTCACGAGCGTCCTTCAGTTCGAGCTGACCGCGCACCCGCGCCAGCACGATGGCCGGGCGTACGGGCTTGGTGATGTAATCCACCGCACCCAGTTCAAGGCCGTGCGCCTCGTCTTCGGTGCTGTCGAGCGCGGTCACGAAGATGACCGGAAGCTCACGGGTGACCGGGTCATCACGCAGACGGCGGATGACCTCGTAGCCATCCATCTCCGGCATCATCACGTCGAGCAGCATCAGGTCGGGGCGCGGATCCGATATCGCCGCAGCCAGCGCGCGCAGGCCGGAACTGGCCACACGCACGCGGTAATGCGGCATCAGTATCTCGCCGAGCACCGTCAGGTTCTCGGGCGTGTCATCGACCAGAAGCAAGGTTTTCTGCGGGGTCTCGGCATCGCCTTGCAAAGCGTTCACAACAGTTTTCTCCAGATCATGCCAGGGCATGAACGATGGGTTCGTCCATCGACGTACCACACAGCGTGCATGGGATCCATCTTACTCCGGCGACCTGAAGCAAATGTATAAACAATGTGCAGGAAGCCCGTCGCCACGCCATTCCAGCAGCGCGCGACGGCCTGCACCCGCGCACGAGAAAGGAAGACGTTCCGATGAAGGCCCTGCTGACCGGACACACCCACGGGCTGGGCGCCGCCCTGGCCGACGCCCTGCTCGCACGCGAGGTCCGGGTACTCGGGCTGTCGCGCGGACGGGCGCCGGAGCGCGCCGCGCTGCAGCAGGTCGCGCTGGACCTGGCGGACAGCGCCGCGCTGGCAACCTGGCTGGCCGGCGATACGCTGTCAGAATTCCTGGCCGGCGCCGGACAGGTGATGCTGATCAACAATGCCGGCACGCTGGGGCCGGTGAAGCCCCCGGGCCGGCAGTCCGCACCCGCGCTGGCGCAGGCGGTAGCACTGAACGTGGCGGCGCCGCTGATGCTGGCCGATGCGCTGATCGCCGCCAGTCCGGCGGCGCATGACCGGCGGATCGCGCATGTGTCCAGCGGTGCTGCGCGCACGCCCTATGCCGGCTGGTCGGTGTATTGCGCGACCAAGGCGGCGCTCGACCAGCATGCGCGGGCAGCCGCGCTCGACGCACCGGCCGGCTGTCGCATCGTCAGCGTGGCTCCGGGCGTGATCGACACCGCGATGCAGGCGCAGATCCGCGCGACACCGGACAGCGACTTTCCGAACCGCGCCCGCTTCGAGACGCTGCAGCGCGACGGCAGCCTGTGGTCGCCGGCCGACGCCGCGGCACGCTTTGTCGATCACCTGCTGTCGCCGCAGTTCGGCGATGAGGCGGTGGTAGACCTGCGCATGCTGTACGCCGCACGCTAGCCGCCGCAGGGAGCGCTCAGCTGCGGGTGGCCAGGAACTGGCGGAACTCGCCCGCGTCCATCGGCCGCGCATACAGATAGCCCTGCGCGACCTCGACCCCCTGTTCGCGCAGATAGCTGGCCTGCTGTTCGGTCTCCACGCCTTCGGCCACCATGTGCAGCTTGCGGCTGCGGGCAATCTCGACGATGTGCGGCACCAGCGGCGCATGCGGCGTGTCGGCGCCTATGGTGCCGACGAAGGCGCGGTCTATCTTCAGCGCATCGACCGGCAGATCGTGCAGATAGGACAGGCTGGAATAGCCGGTACCGAAATCGTCCAGCAGCACGATGTGGCCGGCCTCGCGCAGCTGGGCCAGCGCATCGGCGGCCGGACCGGCCTGTATCAGGTTGCGTTCGGTCAGTTCCAGTTCGATCTGGCTGCGCCGGATGCCGCTGCCCTCGATCACTTCGGTCAGCAGGCCGACGATGTCGCCGCGTTCCAGATCGTGCGACGCCAGATTCAGCGACACCGTCAGTTCCGGCCGCCGCTGCAGCAGATCGCCGATCTCGGCGATGGCGGTGCGCAGCACGCGGGCCGTGATTTCGTGCTCGAAGCCGGAGTGCTCGGCCAGATGCACCAGATCGTCGGTACTCATGACCGGTTCGTTCTGGTCGGGCCAGCGCACCAGCAGTTCGGCACCGACGCAGCGGCCATCGCTCAGCCGTATCTGCGGGTGATAGGCCACGCGCAGCTCACCGCGGCGGATGGCGGCCAGCAGCGCGGTGGCCGGCGAGAAATAGTCGCGTGCGAAGCGGCGCACCGCCCACATCAGCAGCGTACTCAACAGCACGCCGAGCAGGGTCATCATGACCAGCGGCTGGGTCCACGCCGCCATCAGCTGGGCGCGGGTCTGCGCGCCGACCGCCACGATGGGCAGCCGTTCGGACTGGGCCACCGCATACAGCCGGTCGCCCTGTATGCGCTCGCGGCCGGTCACCGCGGTATCGATCATGCTGGGCAGCAGCGGTTCGTCGACATGGGCCAGCGGCAGCCAGTCGGTGGTGCTCAGCACCGCCAGCCGGGTGTCGCCGACCGGGCGTGCCTGGAAGTGACTGGCGTGGATCAGGGCGATGTGGGCGCCGCGGCCGATGGCCACCGAGGGCCGCACGTCATCCAGCGTATGGGTGACGCGGAACCAGATCTGGCGGCCGTTGCCGTCGGACCAGTCGGCCGCGGGCAGCACCCGGCCGTGATCGGCTTCGCCCATGCTGCTGCAGGCGATGCGACCGTTCTCGACGTAGGCGATCTCGCGCACGAAGGGCGTGCAGTAGGCGATCTGGCGCAGGCGTTGGATGTGCCCGACAGAACAGGCGGGCTGCGGAAAGCTGTCCAGGCCGGACAGTTCGGACTGCGCTTCGTCGAACACCTGCTCGGCGCGCGCGAGCGCCTGCTGCGCGAGCGCATCAAGGTGCTGGGTTTCGACCCGCAGCGTATACACCCATGAAAAGTACAGGCCGGCCGCGACCGGCAAAAGGCCGGCCAGCAGCGCTGCCAGGGTGAGCAGCGAGGTCAGTGCGCGACGTCGCATCTGAGCTGTTCTTCGTTGATCGCGACCGTTCGGACGGTCTTCTTATCGGAGTGCACGAGTCCCGGAGTGTAAGCGTTCGCGAGGACTGCGATGCGGTCCTCGCACGCAATCTTCGGGACTTTTTGTCACGACGCGTGCTGCAGCAGCTTCAGTATCAGTTCCACCCGTGCCTGCACCGGGGTCAACGCACCGGCAGATGGCAGCGCCGGCACCGCGTCATCCGCCTCGACCAGCGCGCCGCGGCCGATGCGGCCGGCGCGCAGCACCTCGACACCGCCGGCCTGCGCCTGAAGCAGCGCGGCTTCCAGCGCCGCGGCCAGCGTGCCGTTGCCGGTGCAGGCGGCGACGATGCCGCGCGCGCCCAGCGCACACAGGGCCTCCACCAGCGCACCGTCGGCACCGGCGGCGCTGGTCACGATGTCCACCCGCGGCCAGTCCTCACGCAGCACCGGCGCCAGGCCGATGGCCTCGCCGGCTGGCCAGTCGCGCACGCGGCGCAGGCGGCCCTCCTCGATGTAGCCGAGCGGGCCGGCGTCGCCGGAATCGAAGGCGTCGACACGATAGGGATGGATCTTGCGCACCTGATCCCCGGCATGCACCGCGCCGGCGATGCAGGCCAGCACGCCGCGCGCGCCGGGCAGCGCGGCCACGCGCACCGCATCGAGCAGGTTCTGCGGCCCGTCGGCCGACGGTGCGGTGGCCGGCCGCATCGCCGCGGTCAGCACCACCGGCTTCGCCGGCGCCAGCACCCGCTGCAGGAAGTAGGCGGTCTCTTCCAGCGTGTCGGTGCCGTGGGTGATCACCACGCCCGCCACCTCGTCGCGCGCCAGGTGATGGGCGACGCGCGCCGCCAGCGCCCGCCAGATGGCAAAGGACATGTCCTTGCTGTCGACCTGGGCCACCTGTTCCGCCTCCAGCGGCAGACCGGCCAGCGCCGGCACGCCGGCCACCAGGTCGTCGACCGAAATCTGCGCCGCGGTATAGCCGACATGGCTGTCGCCGCGACGGGCCTGACCGGCGATGGTGCCGCCGGTGCCGAGAATGACGATGCGCTTCATGGCATACCTTGCTGTGGGCTCGCCGCATTCTCGCGGAGCGTGCGACCGCGGCGCAAGCGCGGCGCGGCTTCACAGCGGACCGCACGTTCGGACACAATGCGGGCCGACCCGCCGATGTTCACCGGATACCCACCATGCGCCTGCTGTTCTTCTTCGCCGCCCTCGGCTTCGCCATCCTCGGCATGTCCGGCGTGACGCTGAGCCTGCTCAACCTGATCGACGACAGCCAGACCGGCGGCTGGCCGCTGTGGCAGTCGCTGCCGATGGCCGCGGTCGGCGCCGGCGGCTTCCTGTTCTGCCTGATCCGGGTCATCCGCGGCGTGCATGCCGCGGGTTCGGCTCAGCAGGACTGAGCCGGCAGCTCAGCGAATAGCCGAGCGAGCCACTGAGCGAGCGCCGCCGATGGCTCCCGACGTGATGGCGGTGGTGCTGTGCGCGGCGCTGCTGCACGCCGGCTGGAATGCACTGGTACGCAGTTCGCAGGACACGCTGCGCGACACCGTGCTCATCGTCGCCGGTGCGGGTCTGTGGGCGCTCTGCCTGCTGCCGGCGCTGCCCGCCCCGGCGGCCGCCAGCCTGCCCTGGCTGGCCGCGTCGATCGCGATACACGTCGCCTACTTCCTGCTGGTGGCGCGCGCCTACCGGCACGGCGAACTGGCGCTGGCCTATCCGCTGATGCGCGGCTCGGCGCCGCTGATGACCGCACTGGCCGCCAGCGCGCTGCTGGGTGAAACGCTGCCGCCCGGTGGCTGGATGGCCACGCTGCTGATCGCCGCCGGCATTCTGCTGCTCGGACTGGAGGCGTGCCAGCGCGGGCTCGCCGCACCCGGCGTGCTGCGCACCGCGCTGTGCAACGGCGGTGTAGTCGCGCTGTACACGCTGGTCGATGGTCAGGGCGTGCGGCTGTCCGGCAGTGCGTTCGCCTACACCGGCTGGATGTTCGTCGGCACCGCCGCACTGCTCTCCGCGCTGCTGTGGCGGCTGCGCCGGCCCGCCCTGCCTGCGCTGCTGCGCTCGGGCGGCCGCCGTCTGCTGCTGGGCGGTGCCGGCACGCTCGGGTCCTATGCGCTGGCGCTGTGGGCGATGACGCGCGCACCGGTGGCGCTGGTCGCGGCGCTGCGCGAAACGTCGGTGGTGTTCGGCCTGCTGATCGCCACCTGCGTGCTGAAGGAGCCAGTCACCCGGGTACGCGTGGCCGCCATCCTGACCGTGGCGGCCGGAGCGGTCGCGCTGCGGCTGGCGCCGGCGTGAACGATCAGGGCTGCCGGCGCCGGCTGCCGCGCAGCTGGGCCGGGGTGACGCCGAGCCGGGCGCGCAGTACGCGGGTCATGTGGGCCTGATCGGAAAAACCGCAGCTGGCCGCCACTTCCTTCACCGCCTGATCACCGGCCACCAGCAGCTGCTGGGCGCGCTTCACCCGCTGGTCGATCACGAAGGCATGCGGCGCGCGGCCCTGGGTGGCGCGGAAGCGGCGATGGAAGGTGCACACGCCGAGGCCGGCCGCTTCGGCCAGGTCTTCCAGGCTCAGCGCTTCGTGCATGCGGGCCTCGATCAGATCCAGCACCCGGCGCATCTGCGCCGGCGACAGCCGGCTACCGGCGATCGGGGCACGGAAGGATACTTCGGCGTACTTGCGCAGCAGGTGCACCGCGAGCTGGGTGGCCAGCGACTCGGCATACAGCGCGCCGCCCAGTTCCGGCTGCACCGCCTCGCCGGTGATGGCGTCGGTGATCGCCAGCAGCGTCGGATCGCGGGTGCACAGCACGTCGTGCAGCCTGACCCCGGACACCGGCCTTTCCATCATCTCGCCCGCCACCCGCGACATGAGGCCGTTCGACAGATAGACGTGCGACACGTCGATCTGCCGCGTCCAGTGCCAGTGCGACGGCTCCGACATCGACAGCAGCGAGGCGTCGCCCGGCCGGCAGTCGGCACGCGACCAGCGCGCGTCGAAACAGCGGTCCATCGGCGTGCTGCCGGCGCTGTAGCGCACCACCATGAAGTGGTCGAGCGGCGGAATCGGCACGTCGAGACCGGCATAGCGGTAGGAGCGGTGGGCCACGCCCTTCCAGCCCAGTCCGTCGCTGGACGAAAGCACCCTGCCCGGCACCCACTGCGGCAACTCTTTCGGCGTGATGATGTTCGGCATGTCGTGCTCCCGACGGAACGGCCCTCCGCAGCGTAGCAGAGCGCACGCGCGCCGGTTTTTGCGGCGCAGCGTGCACAGGCCGGCCGCCGGCTCAGTCCACCGGCGCGGCGAGCAGCGCCTTCAGGTGCTCATCAACCTGGGCCACCATCGCCGGGTCGGTACCGAGCAGTGCGAAGTGGCCATCGATGCTGTCCAGCACGCGCAGCTCGCTTCCGGCCACCATCTGCTGTTCGCGGCGGCAGTCTTCCGGCGGGAAGAACATGTCGTGGCTGATCGGCATCACGGTCATCTTTGCGCGGATGCGGCCGAGTGCGGCCGCGAGGTCGCCGCCGGCGTGGCGGCTCACGTCGCCGCGCTGCCACTTCCAGGCCATGCACAGCAGGTCGTTCGGGTCCATCGGGCCAAAGTAGCCGATCATGAAGCGCTCGGTGAAGTCGGCCACTGACTCGAAGCCGAGCGCGCGGTGCCGGCCTTCACGGAAGAAATCCACGCTCCAGCCCATGACGGTCCACAGCCTGGCGTGCCGGCGCAGCCCGGCGATCACGTCGGCGGAGTCGGCATAGCGGCCGTCGCGGAAGGCCGGATCGGTGGTGATGGCCTCGATCAGCGTTTCGGCGAACAGATAGTCATGCTCGGTGTTCTTCGCGGTGCCGGCGATCGGTGCCGCGCGCTTCACGCGGTCGGGAAAGCGCACCGCCCATTCCCAGGTCTGCTGCGCCCCCATCGAGCCGCCGACCACCAGCGCCAGCCGTTCGATGCCGAAGTGCTGCGCAAGCAGGCGCTGCTGCGCACGCACGTCGTCTCCGATGCGCACATGCGGGAAACGCGCCATCGCGATGTCGCCGCCGCTGTTGTGCGGAGAGCTCGACAGCCCGCTGCCGATCTGGTTGATCTGGACGATGAAATACCTGTCCGGGTCGAGCGCGTGGCCTGGCCCGATGTATACCTGCTCGATGATCTTGCTGGTGCCCGAGTACCAGGTGGGCACCAGGATGGCGTTGTCCTTGCGGGCATTGAGCGTGCCGTGGGTGGCCACCGCCAGCCGGCAGTCGGGAATCGTGCCGCCCTCTTCCAGCTCCAGCGCACCGATGCTGATGAGCTGGAAGGGACCGTGCACGGCCTGGCTGTAGTAGTCGTTCTGGATCATTGCCTTCTCCTCCGTCGGCGCCGTCACCGTGCGGCGCAGTGTCCGGGCCCGGCCGGCGCATGCCGGCCGGGTGCATCGCCTGTCAGGCGAACGTGAAGCCGCGATAGCCGCTGGTCGCGACCTCGTCGCACTTCTGGCGGTAGGTGCCGACCCCGCCGATGTAGGACAGCAGGCGACGCGGCTTGCCCTCGACGTTGGAGCCCATGTACCAGGAGTGGGTCTTCACCACGAGCGTGCGGTTGGCGGTTTCGTCGTGATGCGCCACCCAGGCGTCCTCGAAGGCCTTGGACGGTTCGATCTCGCGCCGGCCCTGCTCGCGCATCGAGCGGATGCAGTCGGTGATCCAGTCCACCTGCTGCTGCAGGCAGGTGGTCATGTTGCACAGCGCGGCCGACGGCGCGAGCGGCGCGCCGGTGGTGAACAGGTTGGGGTAGCCATGCACCTGCAGACCCATGCTGGTGCGGATTTCGCGGCTCCAGTCCTCCTTCAGCGACCGGCCGCCGCGACCACGGATGTCGATGCGGGTAAGCGCGCCGGAGCCGGCGTCGAAACCGGTGGCGAGAATGAGGATGTCCAGCTCATGCACCGTGCCGTCGGCAGTCATCACGCCCTCGGGCACGATGCGCTCGATCGGCGACGCCTTCACATCGACGATGTCGACATTGGGCTGGTGATACACCTCCAGGTACTGGCTTTCCAGCGGCACCCGGTGGGTGCCGAAGCCGTAGGTGGTCGGGATGAGCTTGTCGCACAGCGCCGGGTCCTTCAGCCGCTCGCGCATCTTCTGGCGCACGAATTCGGACACCGCCTCGTTCACCTGTTCGTCGAAGAACATTTCCGAGAACGACGCCAGCCACAGCGCCAGCGAACCGTCGGCCCACAGCCGCTCCAGCACTTCGGTGCGCTGCGCCGGCGTCAGGTCGGCCCAGGCACCGTTGCTGAAGTCGTATTCGAAGCCGGAGAAGGTGCGCTGGATGCGATCGCGGATTTCCGCGAAACGCGCGCCCTGCTTCGCCCAGTCCGCCGGGGTGTATTTCGGGTTGCGCATCGGGATGACGTACTGCGGCGTGCGCAGGAACACCGTCAAATGACCCACCTGCGGCGCGATGGTCTGGATGACCTGGATGCCGGTGGCGCCGGTGCCCACCACGCCCACCCGCTTGCCGACGAATTCCACCCGCTCCTTGGGCCAGCGCGCGGTGTGATGGATCTGCCCGCGGAACGACGCCTGGCCCGGAAACACCTCGTTCAGCGGCGCCGACAGCATGCCGGTGCAGCTGATCAGGAAGCGCGCCTGCAGACGTTCGCCGCGGTCGGTGTCCACCGCCCACAGCTGGGCGGCCTCGTCATAGCGCGCCGCGGTCACCCGGGTGTCGAACAGGAAGTGCTTGCGCAGGTCTGCCCGGTCGGCCACATAGTTCAGCCAGCGCTCGGTTTCCGGCTGTGCCGGGTAGCGTTCGCTCGGCTGCCAGTTCTTGAACATGGCCTCGTCGAACCAGTACTGGTAGATCTCGGCTTCGGAATCGAAGCGCGCCCCCGGATAGCGGTTCCAGTACCAGGTGCCGCCCACGCCGGATGCCGCCTCGATGCCCCGCACCGAAAAGCCCAGTTCGCGCAGCCGATAGACCTGATACAGCCCGGCCACACCGGCCCCGATCACGATTGCGTCGAAGGTCTTTCCGCCCTCGTCCGTCCCCGCCGCTGCGGCGGCCGCCTTTGCTTCGCCCATCATCCCCTCCGTTTTTTTGGCTGTATGCAGAACCCGGAATGGCCCCGCGCAGGGCGGGACCATCTGGCGCTGACTTTAGGGACGGACGGAGGGGACGGGCTTGAACAATCCGGGCGAATGTTTGAACGATCCGGTATGCGCGACGTGCCGGGCCGGCAAACGTATCCATGACGCCATCGAGCGCTCGTTTTCTGGCGCCACCGGCCGGCTCGGCCTATGCTTCTGTGTTGAAGTCGTTGCACGGCCGAAAGGCCGGCGCAATGGCGGCAGAGGGCAGACCCGCATGCCGCCTCCAGCCAGAGGAGTGACACCATGACCGACATATCCGCACTACCGATCAGACACTGTCATTTCCGGTTCAAGTGCCACGCCAGATGGGGAGATCTGACGCCGACCGCGGTGGAAACCGTCCGCTACTGCAACGAATGCGGCAAGGAGGTTTTCTTGTGCACGGACGGAAGGCAACTTTTCGAGGCCATTCAACAGCAACGCTGCGTTGCGGTAGACATCGCTCCACTCGACATGACCTTGAAGCCCGGGCCCCTGCCCGAGTCCTTCCAGCTCATGACACGACTGATTGGTGAGGTCGGCTGATCGACGTCAGAACGCGATGCCGGAGCGGAAATGAAAAAGGCCAGTCCCGGGGGACTGGCCTTTTTGACTGGTGGGTTGTGAGTGGCTCGAACACTCGACCTACGGATTAAGAGTCCGCTGCTCTACCAACTGAGCTAACAACCCGGAAAACGGCTTCGCCTGCTGCTACGGCCCACCTTGTGGTGGGTCGGGCGAGACTCGAACTCGCGACCAACGGATTAAAAGTCCGCTGCTCTACCGACTGAGCTACCGACCCTCGCCTTGCGAAGACCGCAGACTATAGGCAAGCGGAGACTTCCCGTCAACCTTTTTCTGCGATTTCAGTCGCGCATCAGCCACCACGAAGTGGCTTTCATGGTCAGTGCGGAACCGGCGATCACCGCCAGCAGCGTGAGCAAGGCGCCCAGCGCCAGCGTGGCGAGGCCGGTGATGCCCTGTCCCACGCTGCAGCCGGAGGCCAGCACGCCGCCGCAGGACATGAGCACCGCGCCGAGCGCATGCCGCACCAGATCGGCCTTGCTGCGGAACCATTCGATGCGGAAGCGCCGCGCAAGCAGCGCGTAGATGAAGGCGCCGAGCACCACGCCGGCCAGCGCCATGGTGCCGAAATTGAGCAGCGCGCCATTGGTCGGGTCCATCAGCCAGCGCAGGCCGTCGGCCATCGGGCTGACGAAGGTGTAGGACTGCGCTTCGACCCGGCTGGGCACGACGTCGGCGAACTCGGCCCATTCTTTCCACGCGGCTGCACGCGGGCCGGCGGTGAGCCACCAGCCGGCGAGCACCGCCAGACCGAAACCGATGCCGCCCAGCAGATGGTCCGGATTGCGGCGGAAGTCGGCGGACGCGAATGCCCAGATCGCCAGCGCAGCCGCCAGCGCCCACGACAGCCCGGCATTCAGCGCGGCGGCGTCGCCACCGCTGACCGCCGCCACCAGTGCGCCGATGGACTGCGATGGAATGCCGTGCGCGTCGAGCGCGACCGTGAAGGACTGGGTCCAGCCGAACAGCGCCTGATAGCTGTCGGTGTAGATCATCCGGTAGGCGGTGACCGCGGCCACCGCCAGTACGAACAGCGACTTCAGGTTGCCACCGCCGATGCGCACCAGGGTCTTGTTGCCGCAGCCGCTGGCCAGCGTCATGCCGACGCCGAACATGAGGCCGCCCAGCAGATGGCGCAGCCAGGCGAACTGCGGCGTGCGGTAGGGCGGGAAGGTGGCGCTCAGATCGACCACGCCGGCCGATTCCATGGCCGCCACACCGGCCAGCGCCACCGCGATCGCCAGCATCCACGACCGCATGCGGCCGAGGTCGCCGATATTGATCCAGTCGGACACCGCGCCCATGGTGCAGAAGCCGGTGCGCGCGGCAAGCGCGCCGAGCGCGACCGACAGCGCGAACACGGCGAGCAGGGTTTCGGTGTGGATGTTCAGTTCCATCGTCGTTCCGGAGCGGTGGCACCGCCCGGGCCTCCGAACAGTGGATCAGCGGTAGCGGGTGGGGTCGGGCACGCCGGCGGCGGCAAAACCTTCGCGGCGCAGCCGGCAGGAGTCGCACACGCCACAGGCCCGGCCCTCGTCATCGGCCTGGTAGCAGGACACGGTGAGCGCGTAATCCACGCCCAGCTGCGTGCCGGCCCGGATGATACCCGCCTTGCTCAGGTCGATCAGCGGCGCGTGCACCGTAAGCTTCGCGCCCTCGACCGCTGCCTTGGTGGCGAGATTGGCCATCGTCTCGAAGGCGCGGATGTATTCGGGCCGGCAATCCGGGTAGCCCGAGTAATCGACTGCATTCACGCCGCAGAAGATGGCGTTCGCACCGAGCACTTCAGCCCAGGCGAGCGACAGCGACAGCATGATGGTGTTGCGTGCCGGCACATAGGTGACCGGTATGCCTTCGGCCACGCCGCCGGTCGGCACGGCTATCGCGCTGTCGGTCAGCGCCGAGCCGCCGAAGGCGCGCAGATCGAGCGATATGGTGCGATGGCCGGCCGCGCCCAGCGCCTGCGCCACCCGTTCGGCCGCCACCAGTTCGGCGCGGTGGCGCTGGCCGTAGTCGAGCGACAGGCAGTAGGCGTCGAAGCCCTGCGCGCGCGCCATGGCGAGCACGGTGGCCGAATCCAGGCCGCCGGACAGCAGCACCACCGCCGGCCTGCGGCTTGCCGGCGATGCGCTCACTTCTTCGACGCCATCTGCTTGAGCCGCTGGCGCGCGGTGTCGGCGGACGAGGTGCCCGGATACTGGGCCACCACGGTTTCCAGCGTCTTCTTCGCGCCCTTGGCATCCCCCTGCACCTGCTGGGTATTGGCCAGCCCGATCAGCGCCTCGGGTGCGCGCACGTCGGCCGGCCACTGCGCGTACAGCTGCTGGTACAGCTCGGCCGCGCGCGCATAGGCCTTGGTCTGGAAAGCCGCGCTGGCGGCCCAGTAGTGGGCTGCCGGCTGGAAATTGCTCTTCGGCCAGGCCTTGATGAAGTTCTCGAACGCCACCTGGGCTTCCGGGTACTTGCCGCCCTTCAGCAGGTTCAGCGCCGCCTCGTAGTCGCGCGGCTCAGCCGCCGGATCGACGGTCGGCTCGGCTGCGGCCGCCGGCTTGGCGGGCTGGGTTTCCAGCACGCGCAGCCGGTTGTCGAGGTCGAGGTAGAAGTCCTTCTGGCGCTTGGTGGCCGCTTCCAGCTCATAGGTCAGCACTTCGACCTGGCCGCGCAGCTTGGCGATCTCGCCGCGCAGGCTTTCGATCTGGTTGCCCAGATCGCCCTGCATGCGCTGCGACTGTTCCAGCTTCTGGGTCAGCGCATCGACGCGCGCCTTGGTGTCGGCGCGCAGATCCTCGATGCGCTGGCGGGCGATGTCGTCATCGAACAGCGCAGCCCGCGCCGGAGCCGCGATCAGGAACAGCGCGGCGAGCGCCGCCGCGACCCCGTGGCGGGCCTGCATCAGTACTCACCCGAGTAGAGGATTTCCGAACGGCGGTTCTCGGCGTACGACGCTTCGTCTGCGCCGGTCATGCGCGGCTTCTCTTCGCCCAGGCTGACCGATTCGATCTGCGCTTCGTTCACGCCCAGCAGCATCAGCGCGCGCTTGACCGCTTCGGCACGCTTCTGGCCCAGCGCCAGGTTGTACTCGCGCGAACCGCGTTCGTCGGTATTGCCCTGGATGAGCATGCGGAACTTCGGATTGGCGATCAGGAACTTGGCGTGCGCCGAAATGATGGAGGCGTAGCTGTCCTTGATCGCGTAGCTGTCGTAGTCGAAGTACACGATGCGCTTGGACAGCGGGCTGTTCGGGTCCTTCAGCTGGGCCAGCAGCGCCTCTTCCGGCGTCATCTGCTTGGTGCCGACCTGCGGCTGGGTGACCGGCGCGCCGGTGGCACCGCCGGTGGACGGCGTGGCGGGCTTCTTGTCCTCGGTCGGTGCGGCCGGCTGTTCGGGGCCGGTCGACGAGCAACCGGCCAGCACGGCCAGCGTCAGGGCTGCGAGGGTGATCTTGGTGGGGGTGCGCATGGTGGAGGCCTCTCTGTGTGCGGGTGTTGTGTTGGGTGCTGACGGGAAGACGGGATTACGGCTGGTTGAACGGGCCCCAGGCCGGCTCGCGGACATCGCCACCGGCCTGACCGGACAGCTTCTGCCGGACGCGGCCGTCGGCGGACACCGCCGACAGCACGCCGCGGCCACCGATCTCGGAGGCGTAGATGATCATGCGGCCGTTGGGCGCGAACGACGGCGATTCGTCGCGCGACGAGTCGGTCAGGATCTGCACCTGGCGGCTGGCCAGATCCATCGACGCGATCTGGAAGCGGCCGCCGTTGCGGGTCACGTAGGCCAGCGACTTGCCGTCCGGCGACAGGCGCGGCGTCACGTTGTAGCTGCCTTCGAAGGTGACCCGTTCCGGATTGCCGCCGCCGGCCGCCACGCGGTAGATCTGCGGGCTGCCGCCACGGTCGGAGGTGAAGTAGATGAACTGGCCGTCGGGCGAGAACTGCGGTTCGGTATCGATCGCGCTCGAACTCACGATACGGTTCAGACCGCTGCCATCGACATTGATGGTGTAGATCTGCGACGAACCGTCCTTGGTCAGCACGATGGCCAGGCGCTTGCCGTCCGGTGCCCAGGCCGGCGCCGAATTCGAGCCCTTGAAGTTGGCCACCACGGTCTGCGCGCCGGTCGCCAGCGAATGCACGTAGATGATGGGCTTCTTGGCCTGGAAGGACACATAGGCCAGGCGCGAGCCGTCCGGCGACCAGGCCGGCGAAATGATGGGCTCGGTCGAACGCAGCGCGGTGCGCGGGTTCTGGCCGTCGGCGTCATCCACCTTCAGTTCGAAACGGCCGGCAGTCTTGCTCACGTAGGCGATGCGGGTCGAGAACACGCCCTTCTCGCCGGTCATCTTTTCGTAGATGAAGTCAGCGATGCGGTGGCCGGTTTCTCGCATGGTGGCCGGGGCGAACACGAAAATCATGCCGTCCGGCTTGTTCTGGCGGGCGATGTCGTACAGCCGCATGCGCACTTCGTAGCGGCCACCGGGCACCGGCAGGATGCTGGCCAGCGCCAGCGCGTCGGCACCGCGGTCTTTCCACTGGTTCAGGTCGATCGCCGCGTTCTCCGGCACCTGGGCCGGGCCCGGGTCGATCATCTTGAACGCGCCGCTGCGCTCCAGATCGGCGCGCACGACACCGGTCAGCGCCTGCGGCAGCAGGCCCTCACCGGCGAAATTGGCGATCGCCACCGGAATGCGGTTGGCACCGGCACCGGTGATTTCCACCGTGAGCTGGGCGTGCGCAGCGGTCGCGACAAGACCCAGCACCGCGGTCATCAGTCTGAAGAACTTGATCATCGGATCCTTTCCGTAAAGTGTCTGCAGCCGCGGCCTTACTCGGCCAGCGGGCGGAATTTCAGTTCCAGGTTGCGCTCGAAGGCAGCCGGGTCTTCCGGCTTGGGCAGCGGCGACGACTTCACGATGGCGCGCAGTATCGCCTCATCCAGCGCCCGATTGCCGGTCGACTGTCTCATTGTGGGCTCGCCGGACACCGTGCCATCCGGCAGCAGCGAGATCATCACCACGGCGAGCGGATTGCCTGAGGCTCCCGGCGGCACGGCGATATTCGGCTTCACCTTGGCGCTGATGCGGCCGGCCCACGATTCCTTCGCCTTGATGCGCGCACCATCCGCCGCCACCTTGGCCATCAGGTCGGCTTCCTGCGCGGCCTGCCGGCGCATCTGTTCGGCACTTTCCCGCTGCAGCGATTCCTTCAGCAGCTTGTCCTGCAGTTCCTGCTCCAGCCGGTTGTCAGGCTTGGGCGGCACCTTGGGTTCCGGCTTCTTCTCGACCTTGGGCTCCGGCTTCGGTTCCGGTTTCTTTTCTACCGGCTTGGGCTTGGGCGGTTCGGGCCTGGGCTCCGGCTTCGGCGGTGTCTTCGGCTTCGGCGGTTCCTTGATCGCGATATCCGGCTTGGGCGGAGGTGGCGGGGGCGGCGGCTCGACCACCGGCTCCGGCTGCTTCTCGACCACCGGCTCGGGCGGCGGCACCGGTCGCACCGGCGCTTCGAGCGGCGGCAGGCTGCCCACCAGTTCGACCTGCACCGCCGCCGGCTTGCTGGTCTGCCAGCTCACGCTGTAGAACAGGAACAGCCCGAGCAGCAGATGCATGCCGGCGGCCAGCGCGACCGACGGCCACTTGCCCGGCTGCGGCCGCTTGAAGGCGAAATCGTGCGCCGGTGCGTGCATCAGCGCTCCGGGCGGGCGCTCTGGCCGCCCTGCTCCACCAGCAGGCCGATGCGGGTGAAGCCATTGTTCTGCAGCGCGCCGACCACCTTGGTGATCTCTTCGTAGCGCACCGCCTTGTCACCGGCCACCACCAGCGGCCGGCTGGCATCGCCCGCCTGCAGGTCGCGCACCGCGCCGATCAGCGTGTCGCGGGTGACCGCGGTTTCCTTCAGGCTGGCGGCGGCACGGTCACGCAGCGCCAGCTTGCCGTCCGCCTTCACGATCACCTCGATCGGATGGGCGGGCGTCTGCGAGGCCTGGCCGACGCTGGGCAGTTCGATGCTGCCGGTGGGCGTGGCCTGCGGGGCCACCATGAAGATGACCAGCAGTACCAGCATCACGTCGATGTAAGGCACGACGTTGATCTGGTTCATCATGCGGCGCTGTCTTCTCATCGCCGCTTACCGGGTCTGGCGCTGCAGGATGTTGGAGAACTCTTCCATGAAGCTCTCCCAGCGGATGGAAATGCGGTCGATGTCGTGCGCGAAGCGGTTGTAGGCCACCACCGCCGGAATCGCCGCGAACAGGCCGATCGCGGTCGCCACCAGCGCTTCGGCAATGCCGGGCGCGACCTGGGCCAGCGTGGCCTGACCGACATTGGACAGGCCGCGGAAGGCGTTCATGATCCCCCACACCGTACCGAACAGGCCGATATACGGGCTGACCGAACCGGTCGAGGCGAGGAAGGCGGTGTGCGATTCCAGTTCGTCCAGTTCGCGCTGGTAGGTGGCGCGCATCGCGCGCCGGGCGCCATCGACCACAGTCGCGGTGTCCATGTTCGGACGCGCGCGCAGCTTGGTGAATTCGCGGTAACCGGCTTCGAATATGCGTTCCATGCCGCCGGCGTTGTGGCGGTCGTTGGCCGCGCTCTGGAACAGCGCGTTCAGATCGCCGCCGGACCAGAACTCCAGCTCGAACTTGTCGGAACTGAGGCGCGCCGCGCGGATGGCAAAGGATTTGCGGAAGATCCAGTACCAGCTCATGAAGGAAACGCCGACCAGCAGCGCCATCACCAGCTTGACCAGCAGGCTGGCGTGCATCACGAGCGAAATGATCGAAAGGTCTTCGGTAGGGGTCATGTCGGCAGGGCGGAAGAAGACGGAATGGAGGGAGACAGGCGCGCACGCAATGCAGGCGGCAGCGATACCGGGCGGTTCTTCACCATGTCGATCGCCACCACCCTGACCGTGCCGTCGAACAGCAGTTCATCGCCGCGATAAAGGCGCTGCGCGAAATCGACCGCAGCCCGGCTCACGGCCGCGATCTGGCTGCGCACTTCCAGCGCGTCGTTGAAGCGCGCCGGCTTCAGGTATTCACCCTGTACCGAACGCACCACGAAACCGACGCCGCCGGCTGCCATGTCGACCTGGTCGAAGCCGAGCGCACGCAGCCATTCGGTGCGCGCGCGTTCGAGGAAGCGGAAGTAGTTCGCGTAGTACACCACGCCGAAGCTGTCGGTATCTTCGTAGTAGACGCGTACCGGCCACGAAAAGCCGGCAACGTGCTGCGCTGGTGAAGTCATGGCGCGGGATTTTACCCGACGCCGGCGTCCGCCTTTGCGCAGGGCAGCAAAATCGCTTGGAAAACGGATGTAACAGACCCGGGAGCCGGCTACAGCGCATCCAGCCCGGCCAGCATCTGCGCCGCCCGCGCCCGGATCGCCGCCCGCTCGTCCGGCGACAGCTTCGCCAGATTCTTCGCCATCAGCGCGGTGCGCGGATTGGCCGCGAAGTCGGCTTCGTGCCGGTCGAGGAAGTGCCAGTACAGCACGGTGACCGGACAGGCCGCGTCGCCGCTGCGCACCGAAGGGCTGTAGCGGCAGCCGTCGCAGTAGTTGCTCATGCGCTGGATGTAGGCGCCGCTCGCCACATAGGGCTTGCTGGTGAAGCGCCCGCCGTTGGCGTACAGCGTCATGCCCGCCACATTGGGCAACTCCACCCACTCCACCGCATCCACATACACCGCCAGATACCAGTCCTCGACCTGCTGCGGCTCGATCTCCGCCAGCAGCGCGAACTGGCCGGTCACCATCAGGCGCTGGATGTGGTGGGCGTAGCCGTGCTTCATCGTCTGCCCGACCACCCCGCGCATGCAGGCCATCTGCGTGTCGCCGCTCCAGTACCAGCGCGGCAGCGCGCGCCGGTGGCCGTAGTGGTTGGCCGCGCGCAGGCCCGGCATGTCCAGCCAGTACATGCCGCGGATGAATTCGCGCCAGCCGATCACCTGCCGCACGAAGCCCTCGACCGACTGCAGCGGCAGACCGCGTTCGCGCCATGCGTTCACCGCCGCGGCGATCACCTCGCGCGGTGAAATGAGCTTGAGATTCATCGCGGCGCTGATGCGGGCATGCCACAGCCAGGGCTGGCCGGTCCACATCGCGTCCTGGTGATGGCCGAACAGTTCCAGCCGGTGCTCGACGAAATCGGCCAGCGCGGCCAGCGCCTGCTCGCGGCTGACCGGCCAGTCGAAGGCGGCGGTCGAGCCCGGGTGATCGGCGAAGCGGGCGTCGACCTCGGCCATCACCTCGCGCGTGATCGCATCCGGCTCGAAGCGCAGCGGCGGCGGCACCAGACCCGGGCCCTTGCGGCCGAAGCCGCTGCGGTTCTCGGCGTCGAAATTCCAGCGCCCGCCGGCCGGCTCGCCGCCCTCCATCAGCACGCCGTGGCGCTCGCGCATCATGCGGTAGAAGAACTCCATACGCGGCTGGCGGTACTTCTTCGCCCAGTCGGCAAAGCCGGTGCGCGAAATCATGAAGTGCAGGTCGTCGCGCAGGTCGAGCGCCACGCCCAGCCGCTCGCACGCCGCGCGCACGCCCTGCTCCAGCCGCCATTCGCCCGGCTCGACCAGAACCAGCCGCGCCGGCCGGTCGCGTTCCAGCCGTGCAGCCAGCAGCGCGCACAGATCCCGGTCAGCGCCTTCGCCCAGCCGCCGGTAGTCGACCGGCCAGCCGCGCTGGCGCAGGGTTTCGGCGAAGTGCCGCATGGCCGACAGGAACAGCACGCTGCGCGCCCTGTGGCTCCACACCGCGGTCGATTCGCCCTCCGCCTCGATCATGAGCACCCGGTCGCGGGCCGGGTCGAAGCCCTCGAACGCCGCCGAGTCGAGGTCGAGCTGGTCGCCGAGCACCAGCACCAGATGCCGCACCGCCGCTGTCGCCTCAGGCATGGGACGCCCCCTTGCGACGGCAGGCGTCGGAACAGTACTTCACGCTGTCCCAGGTGTTGCGCCAGGCGCGCCGCCAGCTCATCGGCCGGCCGCAGGCGACGCAGGGTTTGGTCGGCAGGAAGGACTTGTTGCCCTTGTGAGTGCTGGCTTTGCGGACGGGTGGCATGGCGGTGCCTGCAGGAAGGTGGGCGAAGTCGTGCGGCAGACCGGAAAAGCGGCGGGAGGTTTCCGCCGCCGCTTCAGTCGCGCAGCCGGGCCCGCATGGCGGCGGTCATGTCCATGCTGCCGTCGGCATCGACCCGCAGCGCCTGGCTCACGCCCATGCGCTGCGCCAGCGCCTGCCACTGGTCGCGACCGGCGATGAACAGCGGCTTGCTGTCGGCATCGGAGCGGGCGCCGGCGTCCGGCCCGGCCGGCATCAGCACGGTGAGCGACTGGGTGTGACGCACCGGCTCGCCGCTGCGCGGATCGATAAGGTGGCACAGCCGCTCGCCGTCCAGTTCGAAATAGCGCTGGTAGTCGCCGGAGGTGCCGATCGCCTCGCCGTCGTGCAGATCGACCGCGGCCAGCGTTTCCGGCTTGCGCGGATGCTGGATGCCGATGCGCCAGGGCTGACCGCCCTTGCTGCCCAGCGCCATCACGTTGCCGCCGATGTTGATCAGCGCGCAGCACACGCCGCGGGCGCGCAGCAGCGCGGCGGCGCGGTCCAGCGCGTAGCCCTTGGCATAGCCGCCGAGGTCGAGCTGCACCGCCGGGTTGCGGCTGGACACCGCGGCGCCGTCATCCGGCTGCGGCACGATGTCGATGTCCGCCATGCGCGGCCGGGCGGTGACCAGCGCGTCGCGCAGCGCGGGGTCCGGACGGCGCGGCACGAATTCGTCGGCATGGAAGCCCCAGGCGGCGATCAGCGCGCCGGCGGCCGGATTGAACAGGTCCTCGCCGCGCACCGCTGCGGTCTGCACCGCGCCCAGCAGCGCGGCCATGTCGGCGTCGACCATCGCCGTCTGGCCAGCCGCGAAGGCGGCGTTCAGACGGGTCAGTTCCGACGGCTGCCAGGCGTGCAGCCGGCGGTGAAGACGGTCGAATTCCTGCAGCACCTCGGCCAGCGCTGCGCGCGCCTGACCGCGGTCGAGGCCGTACACGACCACCTCGACCCGGGTGCCGAACACGAAGGCTTCCTGCCGCTCGACCGCATCGCGCGCACCGCAGCCGGCGAGCAGCAGTGCGCAGGCGCACGCGGCCAGCAGCCGCAGGAAAGTCCGCTCAGCGATGCGCCGCGCGTTCCAGTGCATCGACGAACATGGCGGCCACGTCGAAGCCGGTCTGTTCGGTGATTTCGACGAAGCAGGTCGGGCTGGTGACGTTGATCTCGGTCAGCCGGTCGCCGATCACGTCCAGACCGACCAGCAGCAGGCCGCGTGCGGCCAGTACCGGCCCCAGGCGGCGGGCGATGGCGAGATCGGATTCCGACAGCGGTTGGGCGACACCGCGGCCGCCGGCCGCCAGATTGCCGCGGGTTTCGCCGGCTTTCGGGATGCGCGCCAGACAGTAGGGCACCGGCTCGCCGGCGATCAGCAGCACCCGCTTGTCGCCTTCGGTGATTTCCGGAATGTAGCGCTGCGCCATCAGCGTGCGCGCGCCGTCCTCGGTCAGCGTTTCGATGATGACGTTGCGGTTGGCGTCGTCGGCGCGCACGCGGAAGATGCGCGAACCGCCCATCCCGTCCAGCGGCTTCAGGATGCAGTCGCCGTGGCGGTCGATGAAGGCATTGATCGCCACCGTGTCGCGCGACACCAGCGTGGGCGCGATCAGGTCCGGAAACTCGCAGATCGACACCTTCTCCGAGTGGTCACGGATGGCGCGCGGATGGTTGAACACCCGCACGCCGGCAGCAGCTGCCCGCTCCAGCATCCAGGTCGCGGCGATGTATTCGAAATCGAAGGGCGGGTCCTGGCGCATCAGCACCGCGTCGAACTCGCGCAGCGCGCGGGTCGCCCCCTCCTGCGCCAGATACCACGGCGCATCGGTGCGCTGCGGCACGATGCGCACTGCCTCGGCCATCACTTCGCTGCCGTGCAGGCTGAGTGCTTCGCGCTGTACGGTCCAGATGTCGTGACCGCGGCGCGCCGCCTCACGCATCATCGCGATGCTGGAATCCTTGGCCGGCTTGAGCTTGTCGAGCGGGTCGACGATGAAGGCGATGCGCAGCGTCATCCGCGCAGCTCCGCTTCCAGCGCTTCCGCCGTGGCGTCGAGCGGCGCGCCGCGCTCCAGTTCCAGGCTGGCGGCCAGCAGCGCCAGACGCGCCACCACGCCGTACGCATAGAAGCGGTTGGGCGCAGCATCGGGTGCGCAGCCGGGGTCCGGCATCGAGCAGCAGGACTCGAAAGCCAGCGGCTTGAAGTGCATGCCCGGCGCGTTCAGGTTTTCGTCGATGCCGCGCTCACCATGCACGCGGTAGAAACCGCCGACGACGTAGCGGTCCATCATGTACACCACCGGTTCGGCCGCGCCGCCATCGACGCTTTCGAAGGTGGGCACGCCTTCCTGGATCAGCACCGAACTGACTTCCAGCCCTTCCTTCACCACCGCCATCTTGTTGCGCTGCTTGCGGTTCAGGCCGACCACTTCGGACGGGTCGCGTACCGTCATGATGCCCATGCCGTAGGTGCCGGCATCGGCCTTCACGATGACGAAAGGTTCGTGGTCCACGCCGTGCTGCGCGTACTTCTCGCGGATGCGCGCCAGCAGCGCGCCGACGCGCGTGGCCAGGCATTCCTCGCCGCTGCGCTCCTGGAAGTTGATGTCGTTGCACACGTCGTACAGCGGGTCGAGCAGCCAGGGGTCGATGTCCATGACCGACGAGAAGCTGCGCGCAACTTCGCTGTAGGCGTCGAAGTGCTGCGACTTGCGGCGCGTGGTCCAGCCGGCGTGCAGCGGCGGAATGAAGGTCTGCTCATTCACGTTCTGCAGCAGTTCGGGCACACCAGCCGACAGGTCGTTGTTGAGCAGGATGGCGCAGGGGTCGAAGCCCTCGACGCCGATGCGGCGGCCGCCGGGCAGACGGATGAGCGGTTCCAGCGTCAGGCTCTGGCCGTCGCCGAGGTCGAGCACGGTGGGGCCGGTCAGGTCGGGAATCAGGCTGCCGATGCGCACATTGAGGCCGGCCAGTTTCAGGATCTGCGCCAGCCGGGCGACATTGCGCAGATAGAACTGGTTGCGCGTGTGGTTTTCCGGCACCAGCAGCAGGTTGCGCGCTTCCGGACACAGCTTTTCGACCGCGGTCATGGTCGCCTGCACGCACAGCGGCAGGAATTCGGCATTCAGGTTGTTGAAGCCACCGGGAAACAGATTGGTATCGACCGGCGCCAGCTTGAAGCCGGCGTTGCGCAGGTCGACCGAGGCGTAGAAGGGCGGACTGTGTTCCAGCCACTGCGAACGGAACCACTGTTCGATGTCGGTCTGGCGTTCAAGGAAGCGGCTCTCCAGCGCGAGCAGCGGGCCGGTGAGCGCGGTGGTCAGATGAGGCACCATGGGCGTGGGCGGGCGCGATCCGCATTGAAAGTCAGGCGCGCGGATTCTACACCCGCGGTCGGCGCCCTCTCCCGCTCCGGTACAATCCCGCCTTTCGTGCGCGTCTGCACGATCCCGCCTTGTGAGTTCCCCATGCTGTCCGCTTCCAACATCACCATGCAGTTCGGCGCCAAGCCGCTTTTCGACAACGTCAGCATCAAGTTCGGCGACGGCTACCGCTACGGCCTGATCGGCGCCAACGGTGCCGGCAAGTCGACCTTCATGAAAATCCTTGCCGGCGTGCTCGAACCGACCGCCGGCAACGTGGCGATCGACGCGCACGAGCGCATGGCCTTCCTGCGCCAGGACCAGTTCGCCTACGAAGACGTGCGCGTGCTCGACGTGGTCATGATGGGCCACGCCGAAATGTGGGCCTGCATGAAGGAAAAGGACGCGATCTACGCCAACCCGGAGGCGACCGAGGACGACTACATGCGTGCCGCCGAACTGGAAGGCCAGTTCGCCGAGTACGACGGCTACACCGCCGAAGCGCGTGCCGGCGAACTGCTGCTGGGCGTGGGCATTCCGTCGGAACAGCACGACGGCCCGATGAGCCAGGTCGCCCCCGGCTGGAAGCTGCGGGTGCTGCTGTGCCAGGCGCTGTTCGCCAATCCGGACATCCTGCTGCTGGACGAACCGACCAACAACCTGGACATCAACACCATCCGCTGGCTCGAACACACGCTGAACGAGCGCAACAGCACGATGGTGATCATCAGCCACGACCGCCACTTCCTGAACCAGGTGTGCACCCACATGGCCGACCTGGACTACGCCACCATCCGGCTGTATCCGGGCACCTGGGACGACTACATCGAGGCCTCGACCCAGGCGCGCGAACGCGCGTCGGCGGCCAACGCCAAGGCCAAGGAGCGGGTGGCCGAACTGCAGAGCTTCGTGCGCCGCTTCTCGGCCAACAAGTCCAAGTCCAAGCAGGCCACTTCGCGCCTGAAGATGATCGACAAGATCAAGATCGAGGAATTCAAGCCCAGCTCGCGCCAGTACCCGTGGATACGCTTCGACTACGACCCGAAGGAAAAGCTGCACCGGCAGGCGGTCGAACTGGACAACGTGGTGTTCGGCTATGACGGCGGCCCGCAGATCCTGAAGGGCTTCACCGCCACCTTCGACGGCGGCGACCGCGTGGCCATCATCGGCGAGAACGGCGTCGGCAAGACCACCTTCCTGAAGCTGCTGGTCGGCGAACTGACGCCGCAGCACGGTTCGATCAAGTGGGCGGAAAAGGCCCGCCTCGGCTATTTCGCGCAGGATCATTCGGCCGATTTCGCCAGCAACGAGAACCTGACCGACTGGATCAGCGGCTATGTGCGCGAAGGCGGCTACGAAGGCGACGACGCGATCACGCTGATCCGCGGCACGCTGGGCCGGCTGCTGTTCGGCGGCGACGACGTGAAGAAGGCGGTGCGCGTGCTGTCCGGCGGCGAACAGGGCCGCATGATGTTCGGCCGTCTGATGCTGCAGCGGAACAATGTGCTGCTGCTCGACGAACCGACCAACCACATGGACATGGAATCGATCGAGTCGCTGAACGGCGGCCTCGACGCCTTCGACGGCACGCTGTTCTTCGTGTCGCACGACCGCGAATTCGTATCCACGCTGGCCACCCGCGTGCTCGAAATCCGCGCCGACGGCCAGATCATCGACTACCGCGGTGGCTACGAGGACTACCTCGCCAGCCAGGGCATCGACGACTGAAATGAGGCCCCCACGCTCACTGCGTTCGCTGCCCCCCGAGGGGGCTGCGCTCGCCCTTGGGGCGGCCCTGCGGGCGGCGCGGAGGCCCCCACGCTCACTGCGTTCGCACAGGGCCGGCTTTGCACAGCCGGCCCGTTCGGCAGGCACGGCGCATGCGCCGCGAAACCCCTGCCTCACCCCCGCCGAGGGGGCTGCGCTCGCCCTTGGGGCGGCCCTGCGGGCGGCGCGGAGGCCCCCACGCTCACTGCATTCGCACAGGGCTGGCTTTGCACAGCCGGCCGGTTGCGCAGCACCTATCTGAACGACTGAAATGTCCGACAATTGCCCGATCTGTGACGACACGCCCGGCCATCACTGGCTGTGGCGCGACGACCGGCTGCGCGTGATCGACGCGCGCGACCCTGACCACCCGGCCTTCCTGCGCGTGATCTGGAACGGTCACGTGCGGGAAATGACCGACCTTGTCGATGCCGACCGCGACCACCTGATGAATGTGGTGTGGCAGGTCGAACGCTGCGTGCGCGACGTGGCCCAGCCGGAGAAGATGAATCTCGGCAGCCTCGGCAACATGGTGCCGCACCTGCACTGGCACGTGATCGGCCGCTGGCCGGACGACGCCCACTTTCCCGGTTCGGTGTGGGGCGCGAAACAGCGCGAATCCGCACCCCGTCCGCGTCTGCCGTCGGCGCTGTGGCGCGCCACGCTGCTGGCCCGGCTCGGTCTGCCGACCGTTCAGGTCAGCGATGCGCTGGCCGGCGCCTACGAAGGCAGTGACTACGCGGTGGCGCTGCCCGATGGCGAAGCGGTGCTGAACGTGGGCGCCCCGTCACCGGCGCTGGACCGCTGGCTGGCGGCCCAGGGCCAGGCTCAGTGGGCGCTGATCTCGGCGGTCAATCCGTGGTCGTCGCACTGCGACGAAGACAGCAACCGCGCAGCCCATGCCGCGCTGCGCGCCCTGCTGACCCAGCGCGGTCTGGCCGTGCTCGATGCCCAGAACCGCAGCGCCGACGCAGGCTGGACCGAAACGTCGCTGCTGTGCGCCGGCCTGAGCGGCGAAGAGGCGCTGCGCATCGGCGCCGCCTTCGGCCAGAACGCGGTGCTCACCGGCGATGCAGGTCAGCCGGCACGGCTGCGCTGGTGCGTGCGCCGGCAGGACGACTGAAGCCCGTCTGCCGCGCTTTCACCACAGCTTGACGCAGTGACCGCGCAGCACGAAGGCGGCCGACGGGCGGGACGAGTCGGCTGAAGGTTCGAGGGACACGCCCAGTTCGTCCACCTCGGACAGCAGCGCCTCCGAACTGTCTGACATCTTCAGCATCTGCTTTGGCGCCGCCTGCAGCGCGCCAAGACGGAAAGGCGCCCGGCCTTTCGGCAGCGCCCACAGCACCGCCACCTGACCGGCCGGCACCGCCAGCGGCTGCAGCAGCTTCACGCTGAGGTCCATGCCGCGCCGGCGCGATGACGCCAGCGCGGCAGGGCGGCCTTCGGCGTCGGTCAGCAGGCCGACATAGCTGGCCGGCAGCACCGCCTGCGGCGGCAGATCGGCCGACACGATCCAGTCCGGCTGCAGACGCACCACCCCCACCGTCAGCAGCAGGCCGCAGGCAAAGCCCAGCGCAGGCCGCAGCCAGCCCGCCCACTGGCGCGACGCGGGGGCACCGAGCCCGGTGCGGCGTTCTATGCCGCGCCACACGGCGGACGACGGCTGTACCGGCGGCACCACCGCGGCCAGCGCGGCGCCATGGCTTTCCCACTTCTTCAGGGCGCGCGCCGCAGACTCGCGGCTGCGCACCAGCCGCTCGAAGCGGCGGCGCGGCAGGCGGCCCAGGGTGCCCAACACATAGGCGGCAGCCAGCCGGTCCAGCAGTTCCGGGTTGCCGTAGCGACCGGCCGGATGTTCGGCCCCGTTCATTCCAGGTGCTCCAGGCAGCGGCGCAGGCGCTCGACACCGCGTCTGAGCCAGGCTTTCACGCTGCCGACCGGCGAGCCGAGATGGGCCGCCAGTTCGCTGTGCGAAAGCCCGTGGTAATAGGCCAGCGCCAGACACTGGCGCTGCGGGCCTTCGATGTCGTCGATGCAGCGACGCAGGTGAAGGGCATCCGCCGCCTGTTCGAGCAGACCCAGCGGATCCGGCCGCTCATCGGCACGGCGTTCGGCGTCGGCCGGATCGAGCGATTCGGTCGCGCGCACCCGCTCGGCGCGCAGCAGGTCGAGCGCGCGGTTGCGCACCAGCGCGGTCAGCCAGGCCATCGGCGTACCAGCGTCTGCGCGGTAAGCTGCGGCGCGCTGCCACACGCCGGCAAAGGCTTCCTGCAGCACGTCTTCGGCCAGATCGCGCCGGCGCAGCAGGCGCAACGCAACCCCCAGCAGCTGCGGCGCACAGGCGTCGTACAGCTGGCGGAAGGCCGCGCGGTCGCGCAGCGCAACCCGGGCAAGCAGCCCGTCGAGACCGGCAGGATCATGCATCGGCGCATGATGCCATGCACATCGCGCTCACCGGCATCAATACTCTTTCGGGCGGTAGCTGCCGGCATCACCGGTCATCGGCGTGTCACGCACCACGTGCCACACACCCTTCACGCCGTCACCGGTGGCCTGCCCCGGCCCGCTGTCGCCGGCATAGAAATACAGCGGCCGCCCGCGCACGGCCCACTGGCGGCTGCCGTCGCTGCGGGTCACCAGCCCGTAGTCACCCACCGGCTTCGCATCCGCCGCCGCAACGAAGGGTGGCCACAGCGCGGCGCACTGGTCGTAGCACACGCTCTTGCCCTCGCTGTCCTTGTCGAACACGTAGAGCACCCGGCCTGCGGCATCGGTAAGCAGGCCGGCCTTGCCGGTCACCGGCTGGGCGTGCAGGGGCCCGGCACTCAGGGTCAGCGCGAACAGGGACATAAGGGACAGGGTTTTCTTCATCGGAGCACTCCTCAGGTCGGGGCACGCAAGGCTGCGCACCTGTCCGGGTCTACGGCCGCTGCACGGAATCGGAGGCAGCCACCGCACAAAAGACGCGAAAGCGGTGTCAAAAAGAGTGCCCTGCGTGGCGCCCTTCCGCGCGGAAAACCGCGCCAGCACATAGAATTGCTTACATCAGGTTACAACGACAGTCTTTCATGCACCTGTTTGCTCTCCCAGCCACCAGCAGCACCCACTTGCCGGAGTTCCGCGATGCCCGCACCGCGCGCGAGTGGCTGGACGGCACCGACGGCAATCAGCCGCTGGCGACCCAGGCGCGTCTGCTCGGCCAGCTCAACCTGCTGAACCGCTGCACGCTGGCCGCGGGCGAGCGGCTGCGCGTGGCCGAAGAGCTGCGCGACACCGTGCTGGCGATTCAGGCCTCGACCTCCAATCGCTTCGTCGGCCGCCCGCTGCCGCTGTCGGCTGGCGAGCGCGCCGCCTTCGATGCCAACCAGGGCATGTGGGACACGCTGGCCACCGCCTATCTGCACTGTCTGGCGGCCGCACTGGACGGCGACGGCGCCGTGGTCGGCCAGACCGGCCTGATCGCCCATCGCGCGCTGAGTGCGCTGGCGCTGATGCAGCTCGACGCGCTGCGCACCGCGCACACGCCCGCGCCCGGGTACTGGCGACGGGTGCATGCCTGTTTCGACGCCGCCGAGCGGCTGGGCGCAGCAGAGCGCAAGATCCGCGACGACATCATTCACGACGAACGCCCGACCACGGTGCGCGCCGCCTATGTGCTGTGCGTGCTGCTGCACGGCGCCAGCCCGTTCGGCCTGACCCACCGCCAGCTCAGGGTGCTGCACCGCTGGCTGGGCAAGTGGTCGGGCAAGGTGGCGGTGTTCGACGCGCCGGTCACCCACAGCGCGCTGCCGCCGCTGATGCTGGACCTGAGCGCAGACGCGCCGGTGGCCCGCATGCCGCAGGCCGGCAGCCGGCTGCGCTGGCTGGTGCTGGACGAGTTCTCGCACAGCGTGCGCAAGCGTCTGGCACTGCTCGCCCAGGGCGAAACGCCGCTGGCGCTGCGACTGGGCGACGAACTGAGTCCGGCTCAGGCGGAACGCCTGCTGCGCCATCTGCACGGCCACTGCTGCCGCGGCGGCCTCACCCGCGCCGAAGCGCGCCGACCGCTGCAGCAGAACGCCGCGGCGGTCATCGGCATGGCCGCGGTGCAGCAGTTCCTCGGCGGCGGTGACGACGCGATCGACACCTTCGGCACCCGCACGATGGAAGCCGGCTACCTGGTGGAAGACTGGCGCATCCTCGACGACAGCCCGGCCGGCCTGCGCCTGGGCCGGCGCGCCACCGGCGACGGCGCGCGGGTCGCCAACGGCATGCTGCTGGCGGTCCGGCCGGAGAACGCCACCCAGTTCATGCTGGCTCATGTGTGCTGGGTCATGATGAGCGACGGCGAACTGCAGATCGGCATACGGATGCTGGCCGGCACACCGCGCCTGGTGGAACTGAGCCGCGCGCCGGACGGCAGCGGAGAGCATGCCGCACGAGGCGTGCTGATGCCCGAGGTGTCCCGCATCGGCCAGCCGGAATGCGTCGCCCTGCCCGCCGGCTGGTACCGCAAGGCGCGCGACATCACGCTGGGCGACGAAGACGGCCCGCGCCGGGTGCGCCTGGTCGAATCGATGGAACGCGGCGCCGACTTCGACCTGGCCCGCATCGAGCCGGTGGCATGAACGCGCCCACGCTCAATTACCGCGACGCGACCCAGTGCATGACGCTGATCGCCGAGCTGCCGCTGACCAATGTCCCACGCGTGCGCGACACGCTCACCCGCATGCTGTACGGCCTGCGGCAGACCCCGCCGCGCAGCGCCGACTACCTCGCGGTGCTGGAGGCGATGCGCCCGCCGCTGCACTTCCTGCAGGAAAGCCTGGGCAAGCGCTACAGCAGTCGCCCGGTGGCACCGGGCAGTGCGGACGACGGCGTGCTGCGTCAGGTGGTGGCGCTGTGGCTGGCGATGGCCCAGGCCTACGCGCAGGCCGCCGAGAATGCCGGCGTGAACCCGCTCGGCGACGGCCGGCTGGCCCAGGTGTGCCAGCGCTGCGTGCTGTACGCCGGACGGGCGGTGCTGGAGTATTTCCGCGCCCGGCGCACCGTACCGCGCGGCCTGTGGCTGGAACTGCACGGCTACTACAGCACCGCCGAGGAATGGGGCTTTGCCACCCAGCCGGTGCCCGACGGCCTGAAGGAAGGCGGCCACCCGCAGAGCGCGGCCGAGTCCTACTGCGGCGTGCTGCTGGTCGACCTGTCCAACCCCTATGGCCGCAGCCCACGCGAATTCGACTGGGTGTGCCGCTGGGCCGAACAGTACGCAGGCCTGACCGAAATCATGCCGGTATTCGGCGGCACCGACGCCAAGACCTATGCGGTTGATCTGAACCAGGACAGCGGCGCGCGGCCGCTGGAGGTGTTCGCCCGCTCGCCCCATCTGCGCCGGCTCGGTTCGGCGCGACTGGCCAGCGAAATCGAACGCGCCGTGGCCGGACTGCGCCAGGGCCAGTCACCGGAGGTGCTGGGCCTGGGCGCCGACTGCCACCCGGTGTCGGCCGGCCGGTTGCTGCTGCAGCTGTACAAACCCTGGTGCCACGCCGCCAACCCGCGCCGCTTCCAGCGCCGGGCGGGCGAAGGCGACATCGAGGTCGCGCTGAGCCCCGACTCCATGCACTTCTTCATCGCCGGCCACGATTTCGTGCAGCCACCGCCGGCCCGCATCTACAGCCACAGCGACTTCGTCGACATCGCCACCTTCGGCGAACGGGCCGCCGACACCGGGCAGCTGGCGGTACGCCAGGCCAGTGCGCGTGCGCAGTACCCGTCACAGCACTGGGCCATGCTGGACCACAGCGTGATGGGCTACCGGCTGCGCGCGCCGCGCGACACGACGCCGGTGGAATATGCGCAGCTGATCGCGGTGTTCGGACCGGATTCCGAACACTGGCGGCTGGCCCGGGTGTCCTGGCTCATGTACGAGTCGGATGGCAGCCTGCTGAACGGTCTGCACGTACTGCCGGGCACGCCGCGCGCGCTGTCGGTACGGCCGCAGGCGGAAGAGGGCCAGCCGGCCGAGCGCTTCATCCGCGCCTTCCTGCTGCCGGCGGTACAGGTGATGGGCGAGGAAGCCACGCTGGTGCTGCCACGCGGCTGGTTCCAGCCGGACCGGAAGATCGAGGTCTATGTTGCCGAACTGCTGCGCAGCGTGCAGCTGGTGCGGCTGAACAGCTTCGGGGTCAATTACGAGCGGGTGGCTTTCATCGAGCTGGGCTCGGCCGGCTGATCTGCCGGGCGCGGATTCCGGCGGAGAGCCGTAGCGCCCGCCTGCTCAGCAGGTCAGCGTGCGCCGTGCCGGGAAGCGCACGGTGAAGCGGCTGCCGCGACCGGGTTCGCTGTCGATCTGCAGCGTGGCCTGGTGGCGTTCCAGCACGTGCTTCACGATGGCCAGCCCGAGACCGGTACCACCGGTTTCGCGCGAACGGCCGCGATCGACCCGGTAGAAACGTTCGGTCAGCCGCGGAATGTGGGCGGCGTCGATGCCGATGCCGTTGTCGGTGACCGAAAACTCGCCGCCGCCATCGACCACCCGCCAGTCCAGCTTCAGCGTGCCGCCGTCCGGCGTGTAGCGCACCGCATTGCTGGCCAGATTGCCAAGCGCGCTGCGCAGGTCTCGCGCACAGCCGAGCAGCGCGCCCGGCGCGCCGTCGACAGTGAGCGACACCGTGTGCCGGCCGGACGACAGCGCCCGTGTTTCGACCAGCACGATGTCCAGCAGATTGCGCATGTCGACCTGCTCTTCCGGCGTCGGCGTATCGGTTTCCAGCGCCGACAGCGTGAGCAGGTCATCCACCAGCCGCTGCATGCGCACCGACTGCTGCTGCGCCATGCGGATGAAGGACAGCGCCTGTTCCTGCGGCAGATCGGGCAGCGCGTCCTCCAGCGTTTCCAGGAAGCCGTGGATGACGGTGAGCGGCGTCTTCATTTCATGCGACACGTTGGCGACGAAATCGCGGCGCATGGTTTCCAGCTTTTCCAGCTGGGTGATGTCGCGGGTGAGCAGCAGCTTCTGGTCATCGCCGAAGGGCACCACGCGCAGCTGCAGCGTGCGGCCGGGCTGACGCGGTGACGGCATGGACAGCGGCTCGCCGTACTCGCCGGACTGCAGGTATTCGGCAAATTCGGGCTGACGGACCAGATTCAGGATGGGCATCGCGATGTCGCGCCGGCCGTCCAGACCGAGGTGCTCTTCGGCCATCGGGTTCAGCCACTCGATCAGTTCGTCGCGCGACATGATGAGCGTGCCGTCCGGCATCGCACGGCTGGCCTCGCGCATGCGTTCGAGCCGGCTGCGCAGATCCTCGCGCTGGTGACGGGCGTTACGCTCGCGCCGGGCCAGCTTGGCGAACAGGAATTCCCACTGGCCGCCGCCTTCCGGCAGCTCGGCCTCACCGGTCGAATTGAGCCAGCGGTCGAAGCGGCCGATCTCGAACTGGTCGCGCAGGCTGCCGATCAGCAGCAGCGCGCAGGCGAATATCAGCGCCGGCACCAGCAGGTCGGCGGCGTAGCCGATCAGCGCGCACAGGGCGACGAAGGCGATGCGGAGCACCGCACGGAACCAGAATTCACGCATGGGAAGGTCAGCAGGCGGTCACGGCGCCGGATTATGCGCGGTCGCGCAGACGGGCGCGACCGTCACGACCGGCGACGCGCCGGTGCCGTTCAGTCCTTCTGGCAGGAGAGGCGGTAGCCGCTGCCGCGTACGGTCTGGATCAGCGCGTCGTGGCCACTGGCTTCCAGCGCGCCGCGCAGACGGCGGATGTGCACATCCACCGTGCGCTCCTCGACGAACACGTGGTCGCCCCACACGCTGTCCAGCAGCTGGGCGCGGGAGTGCACGCGTTCGGCGTGGGTCATGAAGAAGTGCAGCAGACGGAATTCGGTCGGGCCCAGCACCACCGCCGCGCCGCGTGCAGTGACGCGGTGGGTGGCCGGGTCCAGCCGCAGACCGTCGATCTCGACCGGATCTTCAGTCGCCTGCGGCTTCTGCCGGCGCAGCACCGCCTTGATGCGGGCGGCCAGTTCGCGCGGCGAGAAAGGCTTGGTCACGTAGTCATCGGCGCCGGTTTCCAGACCGGTCACCTTGGACTGTTCGTCACCACGCGCGGTGAGCATGATGATGGGCACGCCACGGGTGCGCTCGTCGCCACGCAGGCGACGGGCCAGATCGATGCCGCTCTGGCCCGGCAGCATCCAGTCAAGCAGCACCAGATCGGGCAGTTCGGCCTGCAGCAGGCGCAGTGCGGTTTCCGCGTCCGGCGCGCGCAGCGGGTCGTGCCCGGTGCGGGTGAGCGTGACGCTGATCAGTTCCTGGATGGACGGTTCGTCCTCGACGACAAGAATGCGGGCCATGACGGGTTTGCGTGCGGGCTGTGACGGGAACGCGACGCAGTCTATTTCAGTATGGTGACGGTTTAGTGACAGGGGAAACCCTCGCCTCAATACGATGTCGCGGAGCGCTGCGGCGCTGCCTGGAAAGGGCGGCAGCGACCCGCGAGGGGTATCATCCGCATTCTTCGCATCGCTCGCAGGACATCATGGCAGGACTGGACAAAGACACCCCCATCCCCACCGAAATCAAGGTGCAGCAGAAGTCGAAGGTGATGGAAGTCAGCTTCGACAATGGCAGCAGCTTCAGCTTCACCTTCGAATTCCTCCGCGTGTGCTCGCCGTCCGCCGAAGTGCGCGGCCACGGCCCGGGGCAGGAAACGCTGCAGGTGGGCAAGCGCGACGTGGACATCGTGCGGGTCGAACCGGTGGGCGCCTATGCGGTGAAACCTGTGTTTTCCGACGGTCACGACAGCGGCATCTATTCGTGGGACTACCTCTACCTGCTGGGCGAGAACCAGCAGGCGCTGTGGGAGGACTACCTGCACCGCCTGGCCGCCGCCGGCGCCAGCCGCGACCCGGCCCTGGTGCCACCGGCCGCGCCCAAGGGTGGCTGTGGCAGCGGCGGTTGCGGCCATCACCACTGAGGCGGCCATGAGCGACAACTCCACCGATTTCGGCTTCGAACGCGTGCCCGAGGGCGCCAAGGCGCGCCGCGTGGCCGGCGTGTTCTCGTCGGTCGCGCGCCGCTACGACGTCATGAACGACCTGATGTCGGCCGGCCTGCACCGCGCCTGGAAGGCCTTCGCCATCCAGATGGCCGGCGTGCGGCCGGGCCAGCGCGTACTCGACGTGGCGGCCGGCACCGGCGACCTCACCATCGCCCACGCCAAGCGCGCCGGCAGCAGCGGCGAGGTATGGCACACCGACATCAACCCGGAAATGCTGGGCGAAGGCCGCGACCGGCTGCGCGATGTCGGCCTGGTGCTGCCCAGCCTGCTGTGCGACGCTGAAAAGCTGCCCTTCCCGGACAACTACTTCGACTGCGTCACGGTGGCCTTCGGCCTGCGCAACATGACCCACAAGGACCGCGCACTGGCCGAGTTCCGCCGCGTGCTGAAGCCGGGTGGCCGTGCGCTGGTGCTGGAGTTCTCGCGCGTGGCCAAGCCGCTGGAAAAGGCCTACGACCTGTATTCGTTCAAGGTGCTGCCCTGGCTTGGCAAGAAGGTGGCCAATGACGAGGCGAGCTACCGCTATCTGGCCGAATCGATCCGCATGCATCCGGACCAGGAAACGCTGGCCGGCATGATGCGCGACGTGGGGCTGGGCCGGGTCGAGTATTTCAATCTGAGCGCCGGCGTAGTGGCCCTGCACCGCGGCTTCAAGATTTGAAATCCCGGTCGTGCGGCCTGTCGCCGCCGACCTGACAGGAAGGAAAGGACACAGGACGGTAGAACCAAAGTCCGGCTTCACGGTCACTTCGTGTGCTAACTTTAATGCCCTCCCCCCTCTTCCCACCCTTATCCGGAGATGTCCAGATGAAGAAATTCCTGCTCGCACTGTGTGTGGCCATGGTTGGCCTCGGCGGTGCATTGCACGATGCCGAAGCCGCCAAGCGCATGGGTGGCGGCAAGTCCTTCGGCAGCCAGCGCGACTCGAACACCATGCAGCGCGACGCGGCCCCGACGCCGTCCAGCCCGCAGAATGCCGGCGCGATGCAACGCCAGGCACAGCCGGCGGCGGCCGGTGCTGCGCAGCCGGCCAAGCGCTCGTGGATGGGCCCGCTGGCCGGTCTGGCTGCCGGTATCGGCCTGGCCGCCCTCGCCTCCCACCTCGGCTTCGGCGAGGAAATGGCGTCCTTCATGATGATCGCGCTGCTGGTGATGGCTGCACTGTTCGTCTGGCGCATGTTTGCCGCCCGTCGCGGCGCCGCGCAGCAGCAGCAGGGCATGCAGTACGCCGGCGCGACCTCCGGTGCCGCCAGCCAGCAGCCTGCCCGCTTCGAAGCCGCCGCCCCGGTGGCCGGAGGCAGCGTAGCGACCGCGGTGAATGACATTCCGGCGGATTTCGATGTCGAGGGCTTCCTGCGTCAGGCCAAGCTCAATTTCGTCCGTCTGCAGGCGGCCAACGACAAGGGTGACGTGGAAGACATCCGCCAGTTCACCAGCCCGGAAGTGTTCGCCGAAATCCGCATGCAGATCCAGGAACGCGGCCCGGTCCAGCAGCACATCGACGTGGTGCAGCTCGACGCAGCGCTGGTTGATCTGGTGACCGAAGGTGGCCAGTACGTCGCCAGCGTGCGCTTCGGCGGACTGCTGCGCGAAGACGCGGACGCCTCGCCGGAGCGCTTCGACGAGGTGTGGCACCTGGCCAAGCCGGTATCCGGCGAGCGCGGCTGGGTCATTGCCGGCATCCAGCAGCTGCAGTAAGTCATGATCACCGGCGCCGCGCTGCCCGTCCTGAATCACCTGCTCGATCAGGCGCCGGGCGCCCACGCCCGGCTGCAGCGCCACGCCGGAGCGGTCGCGCGGCTTGAGCTGGGCGGCGTCGGCATGAGCTTCCTGATCGGTGAAGACGGCCGGCTGCTCGCGGACGGCGGACAGCCACCGTCGGTCACGCTGCGACTGCCTGCCGATGCGCTGCTGAAGCGGATGCACGAAGGTGACGCCGTGCTGCGCGATGCGCGCATCGAGGGCGACGCGGCGCTGGCCGAAACGCTCGGGCAGGTGCTGCGCGGCCTGCGCTGGGACGCCGCAGAGGATCTGAGCCGGCTGATCGGCGACGCTGCGGCCGAACGCGTGGTCGGCGGCGCCCGTGCAGCCCTGGCCGGTGGACGCGATCTTGGCGCGCGGCTGGCCGCCTCTGCCGGCGAGTACGTGGCGGACGAAGCACAACTGCTCGTGCGCCCGGTGGCGACGGCGGTTTTCAGCGATGAGGTCGACACGCTGCGCGACGACCTCGCACGGCTGCAGAAGCGCATCGAACTGCTGGAGCGGCGCGCTCAGCCCGGTCGCTGATCCGCCCACCAGCGCGCGAACGCCTCCCGCTGCGCCGGACTCATCCCGACACCGCATTTCGTTCTTCGCCAGAGCAGGTCGTCGGCGCTGTGCGCCCATTCATGGCGCGCGCACCAGCGCACTTCGGCCTCGTACAGGCCGCCACCGAAATCCCGCCCTGCCCCGCCCGACGCCGCCTGTTCGAGCAGCGTCGATGTCATGCTGCCATGTCGCCCGACCAGCGCATTCACCCAGCCGGCCGGCAGATCGGCATGCCGCTCGCTCAGCCTGCGCGCCAGGTCCGGTCTTTGCGCCGCGTCCGCATCCTCAGCGCCCGGCAACAGACGGTCGGCAGTGCCACAGCGCGCATCCGATCCGAAAAAGACAGTCAGGCGGTCTAGCGCCTGCTCCGCCAGACGGCGGTGCGTCGTGAGCTTGCCGCCCTGTATCGACATCCAGCCGCGGCCTCCGCGCTCGCCGTCCATCGTCATCCGGTATTCGCGACTGGCGGTACGGGCGCTGCCGCCACCGCCGACCAGCGGCCGCATGCCGCTGAATTCCCAGCGGATGTCCCGCTCCGACGGAGTTTGACCGAAGGCTCGCGTCAGACAGTGGATCAGATAGCGGCGCTCTGTGTCCGTTGCACCGAGCAAGTCCGGAGAAGGCAGCTCCGTTTCGGTGGTGCCGACCAGATGAGCGTCATCACCGAACGGAATGACGAACACGACACGGCGGTCCGGCTGCTGCAGCAGCCAGGCGTCTTCACCATCATGCAGACGCGGCACCACGATGTGCGTGCCCTGCACCAGCCGTACCGGTGGCGCCACCACACCGCGCAGCGCCTCGACCGCGCTCATCCACGGCCCGGCGACATTGACCACGCAGCGCGCCATCACCGTGGCCTCTCCTGCGGCGTCGCGCACGGTACAGCGCCAGCGGTCGCCATCGGGTGCGACCCCGATCAGCGCGCTGCGGGGTCGCACACGGGCGCCCAGCGCCTGCGCGTCGATCAGTGTGCACAGCGTGAGCCGTGCATCGTCCACCCACAGATCGTAATAGGCGTGTGCGGCGCCGACAGCCGGCTGCAGCCTGCCCAGCAGGGGAAAGCCGGGAGGCAACCGCTGCGATCGCGGCAGACAGGTAGTGCCGGCCAGCAGGTCGTACAGCGTCAGACCGGCGGCCAGCATCCACGCCGGTCGCTCGCCGGTATGCGGCACGATGAAGCGCTGCGGACGCACCAGATGCGCCGCGATGCGGCCCAGTGTTTCGCGCTCCTGCAGGGATTCCCGCACCAGACCGAAGGCGCCCTGTTCAAGGTAGCGCAGTCCGCCGTGAATGAGCTTGGTCGAGGCCGACGAGGTGGCGCCGGCAATGTCGCCGCGGTCGCAGACGACGACGTCGAAGCCGCGCAACGCGGCATCGCGTGCGATGCCGGCGCCATTGATGCCGGCACCGACAATGAGCAGGTCACAGCTATCCCGGGACATGGCCGGATTCTGCGCCCGGGACGCCAAAAACAAAAAGGCACGCCGTAGCGTGCCTTTCCGGACCTGCTTGAAACTGCGCTCAGTGACGCTTGCGCAGCTTCTGGATCGCCGCCAGCTGGGCGATGGCCGAAGCCAGTTCCGCCTGGGCCGCTGCGTAATCCACACCCGCCTGACGATTGGCCAGTGCTTCTTCGGCCTGACGCTTGGCTTCGTTCGCCTTCGCTTCATCCAGATCGTGGCCGCGGATGGCGGTATCCGCCAGCACGGTCACGAGGCCCGGCTGAACTTCCAGCAGGCCACCGGCCACGAAGATCAGCTCGTCGGTGGCCTGATTCGGCACCTTGATGCGGACTTCGCCCGGACGGATGCGGGTGATCAGCGGGGTGTGGCCGGGCAGGATGCCCAGCTCGCCGCTTTCGCCCGGCAGCGCGACGAATTCAGCCAGCCCGGAGAAAATCTTCTCCTCCGCGCTGACGACGTCGACATGTACGGTCATAGCCATGGTTACTCCGTGAAAGCTGTGCCCGACCCCGCTTCCGCAGGATCAGGCACGTCGCGTCATCACTGCAGGGACTTCGCCTTTTCGAACGCTTCCTCGATGCCGCCGACCATGTAGAAGGCCTGTTCCGGCAGGTGGTCGCATTCGCCATTCACGATCATGTTGAAGCCCTTGATCGTGTCGGCCAGCGGCACGATCTTGCCCGGCGAACCGGTGAAGACTTCGGCCACGTTGAACGGCTGCGACAGGAAACGCTGGATCTTGCGGGCGCGCGCCACGGCCAGCTTGTCTTCCGGCGACAGTTCGTCCATGCCCAGAATCGCGATGATGTCGCGCAGTTCCTTGTAGCGCTGCAGCGTCGATTGCACCTTGCGGGCAACCGAGTAGTGCTCTTCGCCAACGATCAGCGGATCAAGCTGACGCGAGGTCGAGTCGAGCGGATCGACCGCCGGGTAGATACCCAGCGAAGCGATGTCACGCGACAGCACGACGGTGGCGTCCAAGTGCTGGAAGGTGGTTGCCGGCGACGGGTCGGTCAAGTCATCCGCAGGCACATACACGGCCTGAATCGACGTGATCGAGCCGACCTTGGTCGAGGTGATGCGCTCCTGCAGACGGCCCATTTCGTCGGCCAGCGTCGGCTGGTAGCCCACGGCGGACGGCATGCGACCCAGCAGTGCGGACACTTCGGTACCGGCCAGCGTGTAGCGGTAGATGTTGTCCACGAAGAACAGGATGTCGCGGCCTTCGTCACGGAACTTCTCGGCCATGGTCAGACCGGTCAGCGCCACGCGCAGACGGTTGCCCGGCGGCTCGTTCATCTGGCCGAACACCATCGCCACCTTGTCGAGAACCTTCGACTCTTCCATTTCGTGGTAGAAGTCGTTGCCCTCACGGGTGCGCTCACCCACACCGGCGAATACGGAGTAACCACCGTAGCTCTTCGCGATGTTGTTGATGAGTTCCATCATGTTCACGGTCTTGCCCACACCGGCACCGCCGAACAGACCGATCTTGCCGCCCTTGGCGAACGGGCAGATCAGGTCGATCACCTTGATGCCGGTGGGCAGCAGGTCAACCGACGGGCTCAGTTCGTCGAACTTCGGTGCCTTCTGGTGAATGGCACGACGTTCTGCGGTGGCGATGTCGCCCGCTTCGTCGATCGGACGGCCGAGCACGTCCATGATGCGACCCAGCGTGGCGGTGCCGACCGGCACGCTGATCGCGGCGCCGGTACCCTTCACCTTCATGCCGCGGCGCAGACCGTCGCTGGAACCCAGCGCAATCGTACGCACCACGCCGTCGCCCAGCTGCTGCTGGACTTCGAACGTCAGACCCGCTTCGGCCGTGTGCGAACCATCGGCTTCGTCGAGCTGCAGCGCTTCAAACACTTTCGGCATCGAGTCGCGCGGGAACTGGATATCCACCACGGCGCCGATACACTGAACGATGTTTCCGGTATTCATCGTCTATCCCCAATACAAAAATTCGTTTGCGCGATCAGACTGCCGCGGCGCCGCCGACGATCTCGGACAGCTCCTTGGTAATCGCCGCCTGGCGGGTCTTGTTGTAGACCAGCTGCAGTTCGCCGATGACATTGCCTGCGTTGTCGGACGCGGCCTTCATCGCCACCATACGTGCGCTCTGTTCGGACGCCATGTTTTCGGCGACCGCCTGATACACCAGCGCTTCAACGTAACGAACGAGCAGCTCGTCGATCACCACCTGCGGGTCCGGCTCGTACAGGTAATCCCAGGTGCCTTCCGGCGTACCCAGACGATCGCCCGTGAGCGGCAGCAGCTGATCAAGCACCGGCTCCTGCTTCATCGTGTTGATGAAGCGGGTGAAGGAGAGGTACACCGCGTCGATCTCGCCGGCCTGGAAAGCGTCGATCATGACCTTGACCGGCCCGATCAGTCTTTCCAGATGCGGCGTATCGCCGAGCTGCGTCACCTGGGACACCACCTTGGCGCCCACGCGCTGCATGAAACCCAGACCCTTGTTGCCGATTGCGGCAACGCGGATCTCGGTGGCGCCCTTGGCTTCCCACTCCTTCATCGCATTGGTCGCCAGACGCAGCACGTTGGTGTTCATGCCGCCGCACAGACCCTTGTCGGTCGTGACGACGATGACACCCACGCGCTTGATCTGACCCACCGTCGCGAGGAACGGATGCTTGTAGTCGCTGATCGTTGCGGCAGACAGGTTGGCAGCAAGACGGCGGATCGTTTCGGCGTAGGGCCGGGCGGCACGCATCCGGTCCTGCGCCTTGCGCATCTTGGATGCAGCCACCATCTCCATCGCCTTGGTGATCTTCTTCGTGTTTTGCACGCTCTTGATCTTGGAACGGATCTCTTTTCCGCTGGCCATGGTTATCTCCGTCCGCGCTTACGCCCAGCTCTTCTTGAACTCGGCCACCGCGGCAGCGAGCACCTTTTCCGACTCACCGTCGAGATCCTTGGAGGTCTCGATCTTGGTGACCAGATCAGCGTACTTCTGCTGCAGGAACTGATGCAGGGCCGATTCAAAGGCGAGCACGCGCGGCACTTCGATGTCATCGAAGTAACCGTTGTTCGCGGCGTACAGCGAAATACCCATCTGGGCGACCGACAGCGGAGAGTACTGCGGCTGCTTCATCAGTTCGGTCACGCGGCGGCCACGCTCGAGCTGCTTGCGGGTCGCTTCGTCCAGATCGGAGGCGAACTGCGCGAACGCAGCCAGCTCACGGTACTGGGCCAGAGCCAGACGGACACCGCCACCCAGCTTCTTGATGATCTTGGTCTGGGCCGCACCGCCGACGCGGGACACCGACACACCGGCGTTGATAGCCGGGCGGACGCCTGCGTTGAACAGATCGGTTTCCAGGAAGATCTGGCCGTCGGTAATCGAGATCACGTTCGTCGGAACGAAGGCGGACACGTCACCGGCCTGGGTTTCAATGATCGGCAGCGCGGTCAGCGAACCGGTCTTGCCCTTCACTTCGCCGTTGGTGAACTTCTCGACGTAGTCGGGGTTCACGCGGGCTGCGCGCTCGAGCAGGCGGCTGTGCAGATAGAACACGTCACCCGGGTAGGCTTCACGGCCCGGCGGACGGCGCAGCAGCAGCGAAATCTGGCGGTAGGCAACGGCCTGCTTGGACAGATCGTCGTACACGATCAGCGCGTCTTCGCCGCGATCGCGGAAGTATTCGCCCATCGTGCAGCCCGAGTACGGTGCCAGGAACTGCATGGCGGCCGAATCGGAAGCCGAGGCGGCGACCACGATGGTGTATTCCATCGCGCCGTACTCTTCCAGCTTGCGCACCACGTTCGCGATGGTCGAGGCCTTCTGGCCCACCGCGACGTAGATGCAGGTCATGTTCTGACCCTTCTGGTTGATGATGGCGTCGACGGCGACCGCGGTCTTGCCGGTCTGACGGTCACCGATGATCAGCTCGCGCTGGCCACGGCCGACCGGAACCATCGAGTCGATCGACTTCAGGCCGGTCTGCACCGGCTGCGAAACCGACTGACGTGCGATCACGCCCGGAGCGACCTTTTCAACCTTATCGGTCAGCTTGGCGTTGATCGGGCCCTTGCCGTCGATCGGCTGACCCAGCGCGTTCACGACGCGGCCGATCAGCTCGGGGCCGACCGGCACTTCGAGAATGCGGCCGGTACACTTGACGGTCTGGCCTTCGGAAATGTGTTCGTAGTCACCCAGAACCACGGCGCCGACGGAGTCGCGCTCGAGGTTCAGCGCCAGACCGAACGTGTTGCCTTCGAATTCCAGCATTTCACCCTGCTGGACGTCGTCCAGGCCGTGCACGCGCACGATGCCGTCGGTCACCGAAACCACGGTGCCTTCGGTACGCGACTGCGCCGACAGCTGCAGGTTCTGGATCCGGCTCTTGATCAGGTCGCTGATTTCAGACGGATTGAGGTTCATCAAAAAACTCCTAGTTCTTTAGCGCAGTGGCCATGGCGGCGAGCTTGCCGCGGACCGAGGCGTCGATCACTTCGTCACCGACCGCAACTTTCACACCGCCGATCAGCTCGGGATCCAGCGACACACGGGCTTCCAGACGACGGCCGAAACGCGGCTCGAGGTCGGTCAGCAGGCGCGACACCGTGGCGTCGTCCATCGGGAATGCCGAACTGATGTGGGCGACGGCGCTGCTCTCGTGCTCGTTCTTCAGCTCGACGAACAGCTCGGCGATCTCGGGCAGAACGCCCAGACGGCCGTTCTGCGCCAGCACGCGCGCAAAGCTGCGATGCTCGTCGGCGATCTCGCCGGGCACTGCGGTGAGGAAGAGGAAACCACGGTCGGTCGAGGTGCGGGTCGGATCGGCCAGCAGCTGCTTGACCTGCGGGTCGCCGGCAGCGGCGGCCATCAGGCCGAGGGCATCAGCCCAGGCTGCCAGCGCGCCGCCTTCCTTGGCCAGCTGGAACGCGGCTTCGGCGTAGGGTCGCGCGATGGTGACGTTCTCTGCCATGGTGTCAGCTCAGTTCCTGCTTCAGGTTGGCAAGCAGATCGGCGTGGACTTGGGCATTGATCTCGCGACGCAGGATGCGTTCTGCGCCTGCGACAGCCAGCTGGGCAACCTGGTCACGCAGGGCATCCTTCGCCTTCTGCGCAGCCGCAGCTGCTTCGTTGCCAGCCGCTTCGCGGGCCGCTGCGACGA
Source organism: Methyloversatilis universalis EHg5 (assembly GCF_000378945.1). Taxonomy (GTDB): domain Bacteria; phylum Pseudomonadota; class Gammaproteobacteria; order Burkholderiales; family Rhodocyclaceae; genus Methyloversatilis; species Methyloversatilis universalis_A. The sequence goes on from NZ_KB900539.1 coordinate 3,973,637, forward strand.
TGCGGTTCGCTTCAGCGCGAGCATCCTCGACCAGCTTCGCAGCCTGCTTCTCGGCGCCGGAACGGAGTTCAGCCGCGGACTCGCGCGCAGAGCGCAGTTCCTCGACCGACTTCTTCTCGGCATTCGCCAGATCCGCCTTTGCCTTGTCCGCAGCCGCCAGCCCGTCAGCGATCTTCTTCGCGCGCTCGTCGAGTGCCTTGACGATCGGCGGCCACACGAAACTCTTCGTGAACCACACAAACGTCAGGAACACGACGATCTGGATGATGAGCGTTGCGTTCAAATTCACGGCAACTTTCCCTTCATTAAATCGGTGTTGGGGAGGAAAGCCGTTCTTACTTCAGGAAGGTCGAGGTGGCGAACCAGAGGGCGATACCGGTACCGATAATGAAAGCGGCGTCGATCAGGCCAGCCAGCAGGAACATCTTGACCTGCAGCGCGTTCATCAGCTCCGGCTGACGGGCCGAGGCTTCGAGGTACTTACCGCCCATCAGTGCGATACCGATACATGCACCGATAGCACCCAGACCGATGATCAGACCGCAGGCGAGGGCGACGAGACCGAACACTTGTTCCATGACAGCAACTCCTTAGATTTAGAAAAGAAACGAAAACAACAAAACCGACTGCAAAAACCGGGAAAACGTCTTCTTCTTAGTGACCTTCGTGTGCCTGGCCGATGTACACCAGCGTCAGCATCATGAAGATGAATGCCTGAAGCGCGACCACGAGGATGTGGAACACCGCCCATGCGAAGCCTGCAACGACGTGACCGAAGGCGAGCAGGAAGCTCGGCGCGTTGGCACCCGTCCAGGCAGCACCCATCAGCGCGATCAGCATGAAGATGAGTTCGCCGGCAAACATGTTGCCGAACAGACGCATGCCGTGCGACACGGTCTTGGCAAGGAATTCGATGACGTTCATCGCGAAGTTGAACGGCGCCAGGATCAGCTTGTCGCCGAAGGGGGCCGAAATCAGCTCGTGCGCCCAGCCGCCGGCGCCCTTGATCTTCACGTTGTAGTACAGACACACCAGCAGCACGGCAATCGACATGCCCATGGTGGCGTTGATGTCGGCGGTCGGCACGACACGCATGTAGGCGTGGTGCGGATCATGGCCGGCGGATGCGTAGATGCCTTCCCAGATGCGCGGCAGCAGGTCGAGCGGCAGGAAGTCCATCGCGTTCATCAGGAAGATCCAGACGAACACGATGAGCGCCAGCGGAGCCACGGTGCGACGGGACTCTTCACTGTGGATCAGGCCCTTGGCCTGATCGGCCACCATCTCGACCAGGATTTCGACCGCAGCCTGGAAGCGACCGGGCACGCCGGACGTGGACTTCGCCGCGGCGCGGTAAAGCACGAACAGAGCGATGACGCCCAGAATGACCGAGTAGAAAACGGTGTCGAGGTTGACCAGATTCCAGTTGATCAACTCCGCCTGCTTTTCGCCGGTGTTGTTCAGGAAGGTCAGGTGGTGAGCGATGTACTCACCGGGGGTCGGGCCATGATGGGCCACTTCAGTCGCCAGTTCGGTTCCGGATGCCATGTCAGTGTTTGAACAAAAAAGCAAAAAAACCTGCCTGCAGCGCTGCAGCCAGACCTCCCAGGAACCAGCCCCACATCAGGCCGGGCATGAGGGCGTGACCCAGCAACAGCAGCCCAATCGTCGAAACGACCTTGATCGCCTCGCCGACAAAGAATTCGACCGGGTACGACACTTTCCCGTGCGCCGCCACATGCGACAGACGCCCGAGCCGGATCGCGAACAGAAGGCTGGGCAGCACATAACTCAGGCCACCGAGCAGGGCGGACACGCCGGCAACCATTCCGCCAGCGAACAGCGCGATGCCGGTCACTACCAGCACCAGCGACAGCTGCAGCATGATCGCCTTCAACATGCAGCCATCCCAGAAGCCATCACTTCACGCATTCCTGCCACCCAACGTTCGCGAACGCAGGTCATCTATAAGACACAAGTGTTCGCACTGCGACGAGCCGAAACCGCACGGCAACGCGCGCAAAGTCCTCGATGATACATACGCTTACAGCCAGGGTCAATAAGTTCCAGACTTTGCTCGGATTTTCCCGATCCGGCCTTCTTTGCCCCCTGTCCGAGCCGCCTTGCGTTCTCTTCCCGCCCTTCCTCGTCCCGCCGTTCCTCGTCCGTATGGATTAGGCGTCTCATCCCGTCTTGACGAAGCGGCTCAATTAGTCGATATTTTTCGACATGAGAAAAGATTATGCGCAAACCATTCCGTCGCAGTGGCTCGAATATTCGGGTCTGTTCGCGGCACTGGGGGATCCGGAGCGCCAGCGCATCCTGCTCAGTTTCGAGCCGGGCGAAAGCCTGAACGTGACCGAACTGACCCGTGCGTCCGCGCTGAGCCGGCCCACCGTGTCGCACCATCTGAAGCTGCTGTGCGAAGCCGGCGTGCTGGAACGCACCCGCCACGGACGCGAAATGCACTTCCGGCTGCGTGCCGATGCGCTGATCGAACGCCTGCGCACCGTCATCGACTATCTCGAGGCCCACCGTTGAACGCCCGGCTGACCTCGGACGTGCTGCACGCACTGCTGGCGCAGGCCGGCGACACGCCTTTCTACGCGATCGGTCGGGATGCGGTCGATGGGCGGATCGCCACACTGCGCGCACTGCTGCCGGCCACTTTGCAGCTGTGCTTCGCGGTCAAGGCCAATCCGCTGCCGGCGCTGCTGCAGCATCTGGCAACCCGTGTAGACGGCGCCGACGTCAGTTCGGCCGGCGAACTGACGCGCGCACTGGCAGCCGGCTTCGCAGCCGACGACATCGGCTTCACCGGCCCCGGCAAGCGCGACGCGGAACTGAGCGCAGCGATCGACGCCGGCGTGCGCATCTGCGCCGAATCGACCGGTGAAATCGAACGCATTGCCGGGCACTGCGCGCGGCTCGGCCGCACCGCGCGGGTCGCCCTGCGCGCGAACCCCGATCTCGCGATCACCGGCAGCCGGGTGCGCATGAGTGGCGACAGCTTCTTCGGCATCGCCAGCGAAGACCTGCCGGACGCGATCGCGCTGCTGCGCAGCCGCGGCCTGCCGTTCGCCGGCCTGCATTATTACTGCGCGTCGCGCATGCTGGACGCGGCCGAAATCGTCGCGCTGCACGACCGCTGTACCGACGAGGCACTGGCGATCTGCGCGCGCGCTGGCGTCGCCCTGGCCTGGCTCAATCTGGGCGGCGGTTTCGGCGTCCCGGTCGCCGCCGACGAGCGCGCGCTGGATTTCGCGCCGGTCGCCGAGAACCTGCACATGCTCGACGCGCGCCTGCGCGCCGCCCATCCGGACGCCCGGCTCGCGCTCGAACCCGGCCGCTACCTGGTGGCCGAAGCCGGTCATTACATATGCCGCGTGATCGACCGCAAGACCATGCGCGGCCGCACCTGGCTCATCGTCGATGGCGGCGCCCACCAGCATCTGCAGGCGACGCTGCAACCGGACCGGTTACAGCCGGCCAACTTTCCGATGACGCTGCACCCGCATGCGGCCACCGGCGAACGCGAACGGGTGAGCATCGCCGGCCCGCTGTGCGCGCCCTTCGACGTGCTGGCACGCGACATCGAACTGCCGCGCGCGCGGCCGGGCGACCTGCTGGTGGTGCATTGTTCCGGCGCCTACGGCGCCAGCGCCAGCCCGGTGAATTTCCTCGGCCATCCGCCGCCAGCCGAATTTCTTTTCTGAACCCACGGAGCATTCATGCGCCGCATCCTGCGTCCCCTGCTGGTACTTGTCTGCCGTCTGCTGTTCCGCATCGAGCCGCCGGCTGCACTGCCAGCGCAGCGCGACCGCCTGCTGGTCGTCGCCAACCACGAGTCCTTTCTCGACGGTCTGCTGCTCGGCCTGTTCCTGCCCATCGATCCGGTGTTCGTGGTGCATACCGGCATCGCGCGCAATCCGTTCTTCCGCGTGCTGCTGTGCATGGTCGATTACCTCGCGGTAGACCCGACCAGCCCGATGGCGATGAAGAAGGTGATCCGTCTGCTCGAATCCGGACGCCCGGTGGTCATCTTTCCGGAAGGGCGCATCACCACCACCGGCAGCCTGATGAAGGTGTATGACGGCCCGGCTTTCGTCGCCGCGAAGACCGGCGCCACCGTGCTGCCGGTGCGCCTGGACGGCGCCTCGCGCAGCTATTTCTCGCGCGTGTCCGGCCGCTATCCGAAATCGCTGTTTCCGCGCATCGCGCTCACCGTGCTGCCGGAAACGAAGATCGTCATGCCGGAAGCGCCCTCCGCGAAGGAACGCCGCCGCCGCGCCGGCGAAGCGATGCGCCGGCTGATGCAGGAAATGATTTTCGCGTCGCGCCCGCAGCAGACGCTGTTCGACGCGCTGTGCGACGCCGCCGAAATCCACGGCCGCAGCCGGCGCCTGATCGAGGACATGAAGCAGATCGAGTATTCCTACGGCGATCTGCTGAAGATGGCGCTGGCACTCGGCCGCGTGGTCGCGCGCATCACGCGTCCCGACGAGCGGGTCGGCGTGCTGCTGCCCAATCTCGCGCCGACCCTGGGTCTGGTGTTCGGCCTGAACGCCCACCGTCGGGTGCCGGCCATGCTCAATTACACCGCCGGTGTCGACGGCATGCAGGCCGCCTGCACCGCGGCTGAACTGCGGGTGATCGTCACCTCGCGCGCCTTCGCCGAACAGGCCAAGCTGGCCGACAAGCTGGCGGCGCTGCAGGGCGTCGAACTGCACTATCTGGAAGACCTGCGCGAAACGATCACGCTGGCAGACAAGCTGTGGCTGGTGCTGTGGGCGATGCGCGCGCCGCGTCTGGCAGCCGCAGCCGTATCGCCGGAAGCGCCGGCGGTGGTGCTGTTCACCTCCGGTTCCGAAGGCAAGCCCAAGGGCGTGGTGCTGTCGCACCGCGCGCTGCTGGCGAACATCGCGCAGATCCGCGCGGTGATCGACTTTTCGGTCGACGACAAGATCCTGAACGCGCTGCCGCTGTTCCACTCCTTCGGCCTCACCGCAGGCGGCCTGCTGCCGGTGCTCACCGGCGCCAACGTATTCCTCTACCCGTCGCCGCTGCACTACCGGGTCATTCCCGAATTGGCCTACGACCGCAACTGCACCGTGCTGCTCGGCACCAGCACCTTCCTCGGCAACTACGCGAAGTTCGCCCATCCCTACGACTTCTACCGGCTGCGCTATGTCATCGCCGGCGCCGAGAAGCTGTCGGAATCGGTGCGCAGCGCCTGGTTCGAGAAGTTCGGCCTGCGCATCTTCGAAGGCTATGGCGCGACCGAAACCGCGCCGGTGCTGGCCGTCAACACGCCGATGGCCTACCGCAGCGGCACCGTCGGTCAGCTGCTGCCGGGCCTGCACGCGAAACTGATGCCTGTCGCCGGCATCGACCGTGGCGGCGTGCTGCACGTGAGCGGTCCCAACCTGATGAGCGGCTATCTGAAATGGGACAGGCCCGGCGTGCTGCAGACGCCGTCATCGGACGCCGGCGACGGCTGGTATGACACCGGTGACGTGATCGAATTCGACGACGACGGCTTCGTGCGCATCGTCGGCCGCGTCAAGCGCTTCGCCAAGGTGGCCGGCGAAATGATTTCGCTGGAAACCGTTGAAAAGCTCGCCACCGCAGCCAGCCCGGCCGCCCAGCACGCCGCCTCGACCCAGCCCGATCCGGCGCGTGGCGAAACCATCGTGCTGTTCACCACCGACGCCGTGCTCGGCCGCGACGCGCTGCAGGCCGCGGCCCGCGATCGCGGCGCGCCGGAAATCGCGGTGCCACGCAAGATCGTCGTGGTCGACGCCCTGCCGCTGCTGGGCACCGGCAAGACCGATTACGTGACGCTGAAGAAGATGGCGGAGAGCGCCTGACATGGACGCCTCGCGTCGTCGCCTGCTCAAGCGCGGACTGCTGATCGGTGCCGGCCTCGCCAGCGCCGGCGCACTCAGCGTCTATGCGCGCAGCCGGCTGATGAATCCCTGCCGCGCCGCGCTGCCGCCAGCACTGGCCGGTCATGAGCTGATCGCACAGGCCTTCGACGGACTCGACCCGACACTGCTGCGCGACGTCCATGTGCACCTCGCCGGCACCGGCGACTCCGGCCGCGGCATCGAAATGACGCCGCGCATGCTGAGCCCGCTGCACCCGGCCGAGTATGTACAACGCCTGTTCTACCTGAACGCCGGCTGCGCGCATCAGGATCCGGGCCGGGTGGACGCGAGCTATGTGGACCGTCTGCACAATCTGGTCGAGACGCTGCCGGCCGGCTTCAAGCTGATGCTGTTCGCGTTCGAGCGCGCCTACGACGAAGCCGGACGTCCTCTGCCCGAACACACCGCCTTCCACGTGCCGGACGCCTATGCCCGCGATGTCGCCCGTGGTAACCCGGACCACTTCGAATGGGTGTGCTCGGTTCACCCCTACCGCGAGGACGCGGTCGAGGCGCTGGAAGCGGCCGCACGCGACGGCGCGCGCGCCATCAAGTGGCTGCCGCCGGCCATGGGCATCGATCCGGCATCCCGGCGCTGCGACCGCTTCTATGCCGCCGCCACCCGCCTCGGCCTGCCGCTGATCAGCCACGCGGGCGAGGAAAAGGCGGTGCATGGCGCCGGTGGTCAGGCACTGGGCAATCCGCTCAGGCTGCGTCGCGCGCTCGACCACGGCGTCAGCGTCGTTGTCGCCCATTGCGCAACCCTGGGTCGCGACGTCGACCTCGACGCCGGCCGCAGCGCGCCGGTACGCAGCAGCTTCGAACTGTTCACCCGGCTGATGGGCGAGCGCCATGGCGGCCGGCTGTACGGTGACATTTCCGCGATCACGCTGCGCAACCGCGATCTCGCCGTGGTGCGCACGCTGCTGCACCGCGACGACTGGCACGACCGCCTGCTGTACGGCTCCGACTATCCGCTGCCGGGCATCCTGCCGCTGATGTCGCCGGCAGCACTGGCAGATGCCGGACTGCTCGACGCAGTCGCCACGCCGGTGCTGGAACAGGTGCGCGAACACAACCCGCTGCTGTTCGACTTCATGCTCAAGCGCCTGCTGCGCGACGGGCGCCATCGTTTTGCCGATGCGGTGTTCGAAGCCGCACGCATCTTTCCTTCCGCCTGACCGGATTTCACCGCATGCGCATTGCCGCCCCCCTGCTTACACTGGCGCTCATGACGAGCGCCGCCCACACTGCAGCCGCTGCACAGGACGCCCTGGCCGAAGGCCGGCTGGGCCTGTACGACGCGCGCGAATTCCGTGCGACCACCGGCCGCTGCAGCGACTGCCCGACGCCGCCGCAGGCGCTGTGGTACTTCCAGGACGCCGCCATCACGGTTCCGCGCAGTGACGCCGCCGGTTTCGATCCTGCGCTGAGCGCACAGGACGACGTGAAACAGTGGGTGATCGCGCGCGACGGCCAGCCGGACGCGCAGAAGCCCGCGCTGATTTGGCTCGGTTCGCCGCAGCAGGCAGACGGCGCACGGCTGGACGCCGAGGGCCGCACGCTCAGCTTCGCCGACGGCAGCCGCAGCGACTTCGCGCTGGTGCCGCAGCTGCCCACCAATGTGTCGTGGTTCAACGCGGACAGCGTGCGCTGGCTGCAGGGGCAGTCGCTGTCACTGCGCGGCAGCGCGGACGCCGACCGCTACACCGCGCGCACGATCTGGCCTTCGTCCTTCGACATCGATCTCGCTGCGCTGAAGCCGCACCCGCTGCAGGCCGGCGAAACGCTGGCCGCGCTGGTGCGCGCCGACCAGGGCGGCGCTCAGCTACCGGCTTCGTCCCGCCTGCTGTGGGAACGGCAACCGGGCGCCGCGGCCGCCGCGGTCGGCAAGCCGGTGCTCGCGCTGATGCTCAATGGCGCGCAGGGCGACGACGACGAGGCGCACGGCGGCCACTTCGCGCTGGCCACCGGCCTGATGGGCGAACAGGGTCGCTGGCGCGACTGGCTGGTCGCCAATTTCTACAACCTCGACATCCACAGCGAAAAGGGCATCGTCGCGTCGATGCTGCCGATGGATGCCTACCTGACCGATCTGAACAGCGGCCAGAGCTGGTACCGGCCCTCGTGGATGCTGGTGGCGGTGCTGCGCGACGACCGCGCACCGCGGCTGGTCGACCAGGGCCTGGCACGGGTGTTCAACCACTTCTACCGCCACGATTTCAGCTACCGGCACGCCACCGCCAACTGCGCCAGCATCAGTCTGGACACGCTGCGCGCGCTCGGCTGGGGGCTGCCGCTGCTCGGCCCCACGTCGAAGGCGAAAGCCTGGCTCGGCCTGCCCTGGATGACGGTGAAGGACATGAGCGTGGCGAGCGGCCTGCAGGCCTACGAGTACATGATGGCGGAGCGCAGCGGCCTGTTCCCGTTCGCCGCCTTCAATGTCGCCGGCAGCGATCTGGTCGGCCGGCTGGCGACCGGCCACAGCGGCGACAGCGGGCTGGAGAAGGTGCTGGCCGACGACCTGGAGGCGCTCATCTTCGTGCGCGTGCCGCAGATCCCGTCCTCACGCGCCTTCGGCCGCGAGCCGGTGGCCTCGTACGAGGAGTACATGGCACGGGTGCCGGCCGACCGCAGCCAGTGGATCGTGCGCCCGGCACCGCCGCGCGACTTCCCGGAGGCGCTGCGCGACCCGCAGGCGCCGAAGGAGCCGCTGCCGGCCTCGCGCCGCGCCCTCATCGTCTGGCTGGCCGGTCTCGCCGCCGTTGCCGCCTTCGTCCTGTCCCGCATCCTTCGCCGCTGAGGTCCGCATGAGCAGCCAGTTCCAGCTGATGAAGGAGCGCCGCTTCCGCCCCTTCTTCTTCAGCCAGTTCCTGGGTGCCTTCAATGACAATGTGTTCAAGACCGCACTGATCACGCTGGTCACCTTCCGCGCCGGCCAGCTCACCCAGCTCGATGGCGCGATGCTGGCCACGCTGCTGCCCGGCCTGTTCATCCTGCCCTTCTTCCTGTTCTCGGCCACCTGCGGCCAGCTCGCCGACAAGTACGACAAGGCGGCCGTCGCGCGCTTCGTGAAGCTGTTCGAAATCGCGGTGATGGCGCTGGCGGCCTGGGGCTTCGTCGCCCACCTGCTGTGGCCGCTGGTGACCGCGCTGTTCCTGATGGGTCTGCATTCCACGCTGTTCGGACCGGTGAAGTACGCCTACCTGCCGCAGCACCTGCGGCCGCAGGAACTGGTGGGCGGCAACGGCATGGTGGAAATGGGCACGTTCGTCGCCATCCTGATCGGCCAGGTGCTGGGTGCCTGGCTGGTGTCGGTCACCGACAGCGGCACGCTGGTGGCCGGCGTGGTGCTGTCGCTGGCGGTACTGGGCTGGTGGGTGAGCCGCGGCATTCCGCAGTCGCCGGCCGCCGACCCGGGGCTGAGGGTGAACTGGAACCCGCTGACCGAAACGGTACGCAACCTGCGCTTCGCTCACGGCAACCGCACGGTATGGCTGTCGCTGCTGGGCATTTCGTGGTTCTGGTTCTACGGCGCCACGCTGCTGGCCCAGTTCCCGAATTTCGCGCGCAACGTGCTGGGTGGCGACGAGTCGGTATTCATCCTGCTGCTCACCGTGTTCTCGCTGGGCGTGGGCGTCGGCTCGCTGGCCTGCGAAAAGCTGTCGGGCGGCAAGGTGGAAATCGGTCTGGTGCCCTTCGGCGCGATCGGCCTCACGCTGTTCGGCATCGACCTCTGGCTCGCTTCACCCGACGCGCCGTCAGGCGCACTCACACTGGCCGGCGCCCTGGCCACCCACGCACGGCTGCTGGCCGACATCGCCGCACTCGGCTTCTTCGGCGGCCTGTACATCGTGCCGCTGTACGCGCTGATCCAGACGCGCAGCGAAAAGAGCCACCAGTCGCGGGTGATCGCGGCCAACAACATTCTGAATGCCGCCTTCATGGTGGCATCGGCCGGCGTCACCCTCGGCCTGTTCGCGCTCGGCCTGAGCATTCCGGAGCTCTTCCTCGCCGCCGCGCTGTTCAACGCGGTGGTGGCGATCTACATCTACACCCTGGTGCCGGAATTCCTGCTGCGCTTCGTGGTGTGGCTGCTCATCCACACCGTGTACCGGCTGGACGCGAAGAAGCTGGACGCCATCCCCGAGGACGGGCCGGCGGTGCTGGTGTGCAATCACGTGAGCTTCGTCGACGCGCTGGTGATCACCGCCGCCTGCCGCCGGCCGATCCGCTTCGTGATGGACCACCGCATCTTCCGCACGCCGCTGCTGGGCTGGCTGTTCCGCACCAGCCGCTGCATCCCGATCGCACCGGCAAAGGAAGATCCGGCGCTGCTCGAACGCGCCTACGACGACATCGCCGCCGCGCTCACGGCCGGCGAACTGGTGGGCCTGTTCCCGGAGGGCCAGATCACCGACACCGGCGAACTGCTGCCCTTCCGCGCCGGCATTCGCCGCATCGTCGAACGCTCTCCGGTGCCGGTGGTGCCGCTGGCGCTGCGCGGGCTGTGGGGCAGTTTCTTCTCGCGCAAGGACGGCCCGGCAATGAGCCGGCCGCTGCGCCGCGGCCTGTTCAGCCGGATCGAACTGGTGGGTGGCGAGGCGGTGGCACCGGAGGTCGCAACACCGGACGCCCTGCACGGCATCGTCGCCGGGCTGCGCGGAGACCGCCGGTGACCCACCGCAGGCACCACCCGGCTGCATCGCCGGCCACCCCTCCGTCAGACGCACGCCCCGAAAGAAGAGGTTTCCCATGCTGACCGCCATTCTTGCCCTGCTTGGCCTGATCGCCGGCAGCGCTCACGGTGCCGGCGAAGCGCTGGCCGGCGCCGTGGCCGGTCTGGTGGCCGGTCTGTGGATCGCCGCCCGCGAGCGCGCGCGGCAGCAGGCGGTCCAGCAGGCGCTGGACGACCTCGAGCGCAAGACCCGCTGGCTGTACGACGAACTGAAAACGCGGTCGGCGTCGCCGGCCGCGACCGGAATCGACACACCGGCTGAGGCGGAGGTCGCTGCGCCCGCGGCACCTCCACCGATCCGGTCAGAGCCCACGCAGGCGCCCGCCGCCGCGATCAGCGCCCAGGCCGCGCCGCTCGACGCGCTGTACGCCGAAGGCGTACGCCTGAACCGCAGCGCGGAAGCCGCCGCCCCGGCCGCCGACCCCGACCTGGCCGCGGAACAGGCCGAGCCCGCCGGTCCGTCGCTGTGGTCACGCCTGCTCGGCAGCAATCCGCTGGCGCGCATCGGCGTCATCGTGCTGTTCTTCGGCGTCGCGTCGGCACTGCGGCTGGCCGCCCAGGCGGGCTGGCTGCCGCCGGAACTCCGGCTGGCGGCAGCCGTGGCGACCGGTCTGGCGCTGATCGCCTTCGGCCTGCGCATGCCGGGCGAAGGGCCGCGTCGCATGTTCGCGCTGGCGATACAGGGCGGCGGCTTTGCGCTGCTCTATCTGGCGGTGTATTTCGCGCTGGCGCGCTACGGCTTCATCGGGCCGGCACCGGCCTTCCTGCTGTTTGCGGCACTGGGCGTGGCCTGCGCGGTGTGCGCGGCGCGGCAGGCGTCGCAGGTGCTGGCGTTGCTCGGCCTGTCCGGCGCCTTCGTCGCGCCGATGCTGGCGTCCTCCGGCAGCGGCCAGTACGTGGTGCTGTTCAGCTACTACCTGCTGCTCGACGCCTTCATCATCGCGCTGAGCTGGCAGCGCGCCTGGCGGGCGCTCATTTTCGCCGGCTTCCTGTTCACTTTCGCCATCGGCGCCGGCTGGGGTCTGCGCAGCTATGTGCCGGCTGACTACCTGACGGTGCAGGCCTTCCTGATCGTCTTCTTCGTGCTGTTCACCGCCACCCATGTCGCGCAGACCGTGCTGCGCGCGCCGGGCGCGGCCGGCTGGCAGTCGGGCAGCCTGCTGTTCGGGCCGCCGCTGGCCGCCGGCATGCTGCAGTCGGCGCTGGTCCAGCCCTTTGAATATGGCGCGGCAATCAGCGCTGCGCTGGCGGGCCTGTACTACCTCGGTCTGGCCGGCCTGCTGCGTGCCCGGGCGCCGGACCAGACGCTCACCTTCCGCGCCCACGCCGGCATCGGTGCGGCGCTGCTCACGCTGGCGGTGCCGCTGGCCTGCGACCTGCAGATGACCGCCGCCCTTTACGCGGTCGAAGGTGCGGCGGCGCTCTGGTACGGCTGCGTGCGCGGCTCACGGCTCACGCTGTGGTCGGGTGCGCTGCTGCAGCTGCTGGCCGGCCTGTGCCTGATCGCCGCGCTCGACGGCCTCACGGTGCTCTGGCCGCTGGCCAACGGTCGCACGCTGGGCTGCCTGCTGCTTGCGGGCGCAGCACTCGCGTCGGTGCGGGTGCTGCGCATCCACGGCGCCGGCGGCGAACGCCTGCCCGACCTGTTCACGCTGTGGCTGGCCGGCTGGTGGCTGTTCGGCGGGCTGTCCGACATCGACGATTTCGTGCCGCAGACGCTGCAGCCGGCGGTCGCGCTGCTGTTCGGCATCGCCAGTGCCGCCTTCGCCGAAAACCAGGGCCGCAGCCGCGACTTCACCACCGCCCGGGCACTGGCCGCACTCACCCTGCCCATCCTGTGGGCCGGCAGCCTGCTCGCCTGGGACGATCAGGGCCATCTGCTGGCCGGCGCGATGGCGCTCGCGCTGCCGCTGGCCTGGGCCACCCACCTGTGGGTGCTGCGCCGGCAGGACGAGGACGGCTGCGCACTGCTGAACACGCCGCGCCACATTGCCGGCGCGTGGACGCTGCTGCTGTCGGCCGGCATCGAAGCCGGCAGCTGGCTCGAACTGTGGCTGCCCGGTCAGGACCTGTGGCGCTGGCTGGCCTGGATCGCGGTCTGGGGGCTGGCGGCCCGCACGGTGCAGGCCGCGCTCTCCGCCAGCGACGCAGACGAGCGCTGGCCCTGGGCGGTCGCGCCCGACGCCTGGCGGCAGGCGCTGCTGCGGCCGGTTGGCCTGCTGCTGCTGCTGACCGTGGTGGCGCTGCAGTTCGCGCACGACGGCAGCTCCGCCCTGCCCTATCTGCCGCTGGCCTCTGCGCTGGACATCGCCAGCATCGCCGCGCTGGGATGGCTGGCGCGCAGCCGCCTGCTGCCGGGGCCGGCCGTGGGCGCCGCCGGCCTGCTGTGGGTGTCCGCGCTGGCCGCACGCGGCGTGCACCACCTCGCCGGGGTGGCGTGGTCGGCCGCCGCCATGTTCCAATCCACCCTGCTACAGGCCACGCTGTCGCTGACCTGGACGGTGAGCGCGCTGGCGCTGATGGTGTGGGCCACCCGGCGCGGCGCGCGCACGCTGTGGTTCGCCGGCTTCGCGCTGCTGGCGGCGGTCGGCGCCAAGATGCTGATGGTCGATCTGGCCGGTGCCGGCACGGCCGAATGGACCAGCTCGCTGCTGGGCATCGGCGTGCTCATCCTGGCCGCCAGCTACCTGGCCCCGGTGCCGCCCGGCACTTCATCCGAGAACGAGGACACCCGATGAAAACTCCGATTTTTGCCGTGCTGCTGGCGCTGGCCGGCGTCAGCACCGTGCACGCGGCCGACATCAAGCCCGGCCTGTGGGAATTCCGTTCGCAGATGAACATGCCGGGCCAGCCGGACATGGCCGCACAGATGGCGCGCATGCAGGAAGAGATGAAAAAGCTGCCGCCGGAAACGCGACGCATGATGGAACAGCAGATGGCAGCCCGCGGAGTCGCCCCCGGCGACGGCGGCGCGATCAAGGTGTGCATCTCGCCGGAGGACGCCAAGCGCACCGACCTCTACACCGGCCGCCGCGACGGCAACTGCCGCTACACCGACGTGAGCCAGACCGCGAACTCGGTGAAGGGCAAGGTGGTCTGTACCGATCCGAAGGCCAGCGGCGAGTTCGAGGCGCTGCTCGAAAGCCCGACCCGCTTCCGCACCAAAATGAACATGCAGTCCGCCCAGGGGTCGATGAAATCGGACACCGACGCCCGCTGGCTGGCTGCCGACTGCGGTAATCTGCGCCCGGCCGGTCAGTAAGCGCGCCGGGTCATCCCGCACCACGACAGAACTTACGCTGAACAGGAATGAAGGATTCACTGCGGCGGGCGCCTCCGGCGCCGGCACACGGACAGGACGCCCGTCCGCAGACGCCTGAACAGCCCATGCACAGCCAGCACCCCGAACATCCGCGCAACCGCCGTCGTACCGACAGCCTGGCGCCCTTTTCGCTGAGCGTCGAACGGTCAGTGCTGGGCGACACCAGCCTGCACTTCCGGGTGCGCCCGAGCGGCCTGGTCGCGCTGGTGCTGGCGCTGCTGCTGCACATCGGCGCGGTATGGTGGGTGATGCGGCCGAAGGCGGAGCCGGAACAGCCGCTGGGCGCCAACCAGCCGATCAGCGTGCGCATGATCACGCCGGATGCCCCCCGCAAATCGGCCGCCGAACCGCCGCCCGCCGCCGCCCCCACGCCGCCCGCACCGCGCCCGAAGAAACAGCCGCCGCAGAAGAAGCGCGACGCCAAGCGCACGCCGCCGCGCCCGACCGAACCCGAAACGCCCCGGGTAACCCGGGTGCCGGTGCCCGAACCGGCCCCGCCGCCGCCCCCGCCCAAGGCCGCGCCTTCGCCGGATGCGCCGGTCGACATGGCGTCCTTCGTCGCCGCACAGCGCGAGAAGCGCCGGCTCGCCGAAGAGGCCGCAGCCGCCGAGAACGCCGCCGCCCGCGGCCGAGAACGCGGCCCGTCGGCCGACGACGTCGCCGCTGCCAATATCAAGCGCAACCTGCAGCAGCCGGGTACCAACGGCGTGTTCCAGATCACCCGCAAGAGCGTGCGCACCGCTGCCTTCGTGTTCCGCGGCTGGACCACCGACGCCGGCAACGCGCGACGCGAATTCATCGAAGTCGATGCCGGTCTGGGCGGCGACATCGAGCGCGCCATCGTGCAGAAGATGATCGAATTGATACGCCGCTACTACAACGGCAACTTCAACTGGGAATCGATGCGCCTGGGCCGCACCGTGGTGCTGTCAGCGCGGCCCGAACACCAGCAGGAACTGGAGGAATTCCTGATCAAGGAATTCTTCCGGGTCGGGGCCTACTACCCGTCCTAGGAGCGGCCCACCGGGCTTTCGTCATGCCGGCAACGGGGCAGACGGACCCGCGCGCACCACCACAGTATCGGCCAGCCGGTCGCCCAGTCGGCGCCGGCTGCTGCCCAGCGCGAACACGATGTCGATGACGCCCAGCACCAGCAGCGTGGCGTTGCGCAGGAAGGAGCGGCCCCACGAGCAGGCCGTGTGGCTCCCGGCATGCAGCACCGCAATGCCCATCACCCGCTTACCGACGCTCTGTCCACCGGGCAGACCATCCGACAGCAGCATGTAGAGCAGCCAGGCCAGCACGCTGAAAGATTCACTCAGACCGAACGCACGTGCGATCAGAAGGACGACGACGGCGCCCAGCAGCGCGATCACGCTGTCGATGATCTGCGCCAGCAGGCGCCGGCTGATGGACGCAGGCGGCAGATCGCCGGGGACGGATGCAAGCGGTGCATTCATGACAGGACGCTCCGGTGAAGTGGAGCACGCATTATGTCAAATGAATTGGCATTATCCACCTGCCTTGCCGCACCGCAGCGTGGCCATCGGCGCACCTGAGCCGATAATCCTGGGCGCACACCGGAGGAAGCCACGATGCCGCGCCACCCTGCCCAGCCGGACGACGACGAAGACGACGATCTGACAGCCAGCGCCCCCTTCAGCGGTCTGGCGCGCTACGAGCGGCAGATGCCCATCCACCAGATTTCCTACTATCTGTGCGGCGAAATCCGCGAGCCGCACCACTACACCGATCTGTTCTACACGCTGCGCACGGCCAGCGAGACCGACCTCATCTATCTGCACCTGAATTCACCGGGCGGCGAATTCGATACCGGGCTGCAGATCATCAACAACATCCGCGCCTCGGAAGCACACGTGGTCACCGTACTCGAAGCGCGCGCCTTCTCGATGGCCGCCTTCATCTTCCTCAGCGGCGATGAACTGGTGGTGCACGACAACTGCCAGCTCATGTTCCACACCTATTCCGGCAGCCTGGACGGCCGCGGCAGCGAACAGCAGGCGCAGGTGGCTGCGGTGAGCAGCTGGTTCGAGAAAATGATGACCCGGCTGTGCTCGCCCTTCCTCAGCGACAGCGAGATCGGCCGCATCCTGAAGGGCAGCGACGTGTGGATGGATTCCGACGGCGTACGCCAGCGGCTGATGCGCATGCAGCGCGCGCAGGCACAGGCCGGGCGGCGCAGGGTGGCGAAGAAGGGCTGAGTACGGAAGGCTCAACGCTGCGCTGGTAAGCCAAGCGCCTTCACGGCAGCGCGCAGGCGCCTGCTGTTGATCAAGGCGGACAGCAGTAAGCTGGCCGTCATCACGGCAAGGATGACCCAGACGGCGCTGCCGATGTGCCACATCGGGCCGTGTCCGGGCTCAGTACCTTCAACGAGGAAGAAGATCGCCGCTGACAGTGCCACGGCGCAGTGGAGCATCGACAGCGCAATCGAAGGCAGGTGCCAGACCCCCGCCTCGTGCTCGAACCAGCCGAAGAGTCCGTTCCATCCCGTCTCTTCATCCACCAACGCAGTCACCGTCATGCCTTCGCGGATATCGGGCCAGCCGAAGGTCCGGATGCCGAAGTGGCGGCGCCCGCCAGTTTCGAAGCTGAACAAGGTGAAGCGATGGCCGTCATCCTGCAGGCGATGCAGGTCGAACACCCGATCCATGTGTACCGTACGCGCAATCATCCTGCCCATGCTTGCCCGGCCTCAGCTGTAGCGGATTGTCAGGAACACGAGCAGCAGGATGGCGATCCAGAGCAGCACGCCGCTCAGAACCTTGAAGTATCTGGCGATGCCGGAGTTTCGACGCATCAGCCCTGCATCGATCAGCCAGCCCACCAGCAGAGTGAGGAAACCGTCTTCGTCCGCCATGCGCGCAACTCCGCCTTGTGAAACGAAGACGGATCATCGCACAGCAATGACTCTGACATTTTCCTCATGCCCCCGCTTCAACGCCGGCCGAACACCGTCTCCAGCACCGGCTGCAGCATGCCGCCGTCGTCACCCAGCCAGAGCTGTCCTTCCTGCACGATGCACTGCAGGTCGGCGCCCCGCTGCGCGAGGCCGGCCAGGGCCTGGCTGTCGGCGGTGGACAGGCGGTACACGGTGAGATTGGCCAGTTTCGACAGCGTGGCCTTCGACTGTTCCCACCACTGGCCGGCGGTGCGGCCGTAGTTCAGCACCACCACCTGGTCGGCGCGGCCGGCGGCCTTGCGCACCAGGCGTTCGTCCGGCAGACCGACGTCGATCCACAGCCGGATCGCACCGGTCAGGTCCTGAGCGTACAGGTCGGCTTCGTCCTCGGTGCTCAGGCCGCGGCCGAAGCGCAGGTCCTCGTCGGCGTGCAGCGCGAAGGCCAGCACGCGCACCATCATGCGTTCGTCGCTCTCCGACGGGTGGCGGGCAACGGTCAGCGCGTACTCACCGTAATGCGGCCGGTCCATGTCGGACACGTTCAATTTGATCTTGTAGATGGTGGATTTCAGGGCCATGGCCGACAATGTGCGCGATTCGAAAGACCGCACAGGATACCGACGTGAAGAAAACCGATCTGTACAAGAATGAAAGACTGAAGGTGGTGGCCCAGATGAAGCATGCCGCCGGTGCGAAAACCGCGCTGGGCGGGGCCCCTGCACTGGACCGCAAGGAACAGCGCCGGATCGACGCCGAGCGCGGTCTGGTGCCGTTCGCGGTCAAGATCCCGTCCGATCTGGCCGCCCGCCTGCGCGATGTGGCGACCGAGCGCGAGCTGTCGCTGAACGAACTGGTGACCGAACTGCTGGGCAAGGCGCTGGACTGAAGCCGGCCGTGCTGCGCGCCATCTTCCTGCTCAATCTGCTGACCGTCGGGCTGTTCTACCTGCCCGGCTGGCTGCTGCTGCGCGTGCTCACGCTGGGCCGCTATCCGCCGCCGCGCGGCGAGCCGCACAGCGAAGAGGCGGTGGCCTTCACCGGCATGGCGGGGGTGCTGGCGGCACTGTTCGTGTGGTGGCTGACGTGAGCGCCCGCATCGCGCTCTGGGTCGATGGCGACGCCTGCCCGGCACCGGTCAAGGACACGCTGTTCCGCGCCGCCGACCGCACCGGGCTCCCGCTCACGCTGGTGGCCAACCGGCTGCTGCGTGTGCCGCCGTCGCCGCACATCCGTGCGGTGCAGGTGGCACACGGCTTCGATGCCGCCGACCGCTACATCGAAGAGGCGGTGAGCGCCGGCGATCTGGTCATCACCGCCGACATTCCGCTGGCCGCCGCCGTACTCGCGCGCGGCGCGCACGCGCTGGAGCCGCGCGGCGAGTGGTTTTCGCCAGACACCATCCACGAGCGGCTGCAGATGCGCGCGCTGATGAACGACCTGCGTGACAGCGGCGTCATGAGCGGCGGCCCCTCTGCTTTCTCGGCCGCCGACACCCGCGCCTTCGCCAGTGCGCTCGACCGCTTTCTGGCGCGACTGCGGGCCGATTGAGCGGCAAGGCCTGAACGACAGCGAGCTGAAGGGACACCCCTGCGTGATGCCGCGCCGGCCCGGACACGCACCGGCTGCACCGCAGCCCGATCGCGGCGGGGGCGCCGCTCCCACAAGGGACTGGGCGAGATTTGGTGGGAGCGGCGACTCGCCGCGATCGCGGCCTTGAACCAGACACAGCGCATGATCAAAAGCCGCATCGCGGCGAGGGCGCCGCTCCCACCGGGGGCATCGGCGATGGCTTTGTGGGAGCGGCGCCCCCGCCGCGATACGGCCGTGACACACGAAGCGCTGCCGAGCCATAAGCCGAACCCAATGCGCGCCGCAAAAAATCCTATTTTTCGTCGCCGGTCGGCCTTCCTAGAGTGATTCAGCGCCCGCAGCCGCGGACGCGTCACCCGGGGAGACAGACATGACAAAAAGGGACTGGGCCGGCCGCGCCGCGACGGCAGCGCTGATCGCAGGCACGTGGGCCGGATGCGCGCAGGCGGCCGAGGGCGACTGGCTGGTGCGGGTGCGCGCGCTGCACATGAGTCCGTCGAATGACAATTCGACCACCACGGTGGTGCCGGCGCTGGGCGAGGTGAAGGCCGAAGACAAGCTGTTCCCGGAAGTCGACATCAGCTATTTCTTCACGCCCAACATCGCGGCCGAACTGATCCTGACCGTGCCGCAGAAGCACGATGTCGAACTGGGCGGCGTGAACATCGGTTCGGTGAAGCACCTGCCACCGACGCTCACGCTGCAGTACCACTTCAATCCGGAAGGCAGCGTGCGGCCCTATGCCGGCATCGGCCTGAACTACACCCGCTTCTCCAGCGTGAAGCTGGATGCCGGCACCGTACTCGGCGGCAGCGTGCCGCTGACCATGGACCGCAGCAGCTTCGGCTGGGCGGCCCAGCTCGGCGTAGACATCCGGCTGGCGCCGCAGTGGTTCCTCAACCTCGATGCGAAGTACGTGAAAATAGACAGCGACATCGAGGTGAAGGGTGCCGGCGTTCCGGTCACGAAGCTGGACATCGACCCGCTGCTGCTGTCGGTCGGCCTCGGTTACCGCTTCTGACCCTGCCCGCCGGCGTGGCGCTCAGAAGCCCATCCTGAGCGCCACGCGCACGGTGCGCGGCTCCAGCGGATGCACCAGCCGGCCGTCGATGCCGTCGCCGCCATTGCAGCCTGCACCGTCAGCGCGCGAGCAGGCTCCGCCCCAGTAGGTGATGTCGTGGGCGCGACTGCCGAACAGGTTCAGCACATCGACGGTCAGGCGCAGCGAACGGTCTATGCGGTAGCCGGCGCGCGCATTCACCATCCAGAACGCCTCCGAGCGCTCGCGCCCGGTCTCTTCCAGCGCGTAGGCGCCGATGTAGCGCAGGCGCAGTCCGCCCGACCACGGCCCGCCGCGGTCCAGCGTCAGCGCCAGCGAGGCGGTCAGCGGAATGGCATTCGGCACATGGCGACCGCCGTTGCCCGGATCGGGCGCGGTGAAGCGCGCATGGGAAGCCGCCACGTCGGCGTCGATCGACAGGCCGGGCAGCGGCATCAGGTGATTGGACCACTCCACGCCATGCCGGCGCGACGCGCCCTTGGGTTCGGTCACTCCTTCGTCGCCGACAAACACCAGTTCCGACGCCAGGTCCATCTGCCAGACCGCCAGGCTCGTGTTCCAGCCGGGCAGCGGCGTGGTGCGCAGGCCGATCTCGCTGCCCTCGGCGCGCACCAGCAGCGGCACCGCATCGGCCGGCGTGCCGTCCTGCGGATTGGTACGCGCGGTGGCGCCCCGTGCATCATTGCTGTGGAAGCCGCGGCCCCAGCTCGCGTAGTACTCGGTGCGGCCGGACGGTCCGAAGGGCCCGAAAGCCAGCGACAGCTTCGGGCTGGTCTGACGGTCGCGCACCCGGCCGCCGTTGCCGGCGTTGAAGGTGCCGGCCAGCGGGTCGACCTCGGCGCGCATGTCGTCGTGGCGCAGCGCCAGCACGCTGCGCAGCCAGGGTTGCCACTGCGTGCGCAGTTCGCCGAACAAGCCGACACCGGTCTGACGGATGCGGTCCTCGCGCACGGTGTGGGTGCGCGCACGGGCCACCGTGTCGTACAGGCCGACGCTGCCGATGCGGTCGTGGCGCAGCTGCAGGCCGGCGCTCCATTCGCTGGCACTGTCCGCCGGCCGCCAGGTGCGGACCAGTTCGCCGCCGAACACGCGGCGACGGTCCGCCTGTTCGTGCTGGTCGCCCTGCGGCCCCTTGATGAAGCCGGAGGGCGCGCTGAACAGGTTCAGGTCGTAGTCGATCGCGTAGGCGCTGGCGCGCAGCTCGCCGCCGGCCTGTTCGCGCGCCCATTCGCCGGACAGGCTGTGACGGTGGGTATGGCCGCCGTCACTCGGCAGCAGCGCGCCGTAGCGGTCGATCTCGCCACTGTCGATGGCACGCTCCGGCACGTGTTCGGTGGCGTACCAGCGCGCCTGATAGACCATGGCCGTGAGCGAGAAGCCGTTCGATGCGGTGCCGGACGACAGCCGCAGCACCGCGTTTTCCTTCTGCAGCTGTTCCGGCTGCACCCAGGGCCCGTCGTTGCGGGTGAATTCGACCGCCGCCAGCCAGGTCAGGCCTTCGCGCTCGTGGCTGCCGGCTGCCAGCGCGCGACGGTAACCGTTGCCGCCGACGCTCACGTCGGCGAAGGGCGCCGGCAGGCTGCGCGCGTAGTCGATGCGCGCCGATCCGGTGGTGGCGAAATCGCCGTCCTCGGCGGCGTACACGCCCTTGCGGTAACGCAGCGTGCCGATCAGTTCCGGGATCAGGAAATTCAGGTCCATATAGCCCTGACCGTGGCCGTGGCTCACCATGTTCACCGGCATGCCCATGACATGGGTCGAAAAATCGCTGCCGTGGTCGAGGTTGAAGCCGCGCAGGAAATACTGGTTGGCCTTTCCGTCGCCCGAGTGCTGGGTAACGATCAGGCCGGGCACCGCCTCCAGCGCCTCGGCCGGACGCAGCAGCGGACGGTGCACCAGCTGGTCGGCGCCCACCACGCCTTCGCTGGCGGTATCGGCGGCGCCGACCAGATCGTGGCGGTCGGATTCGATGAGCACCGGTTCGAGCGTGGGCACATCGTCGGCAAAGGCCGGCGTCTGCAGGTTCAGCGCTGCCAGCGCTGCCAGCGTGGCGGCGGGCCGGTACGGGTTCGGCATGAATCTCTCCCTGTCAGCCATCCGCACGCTTCGGCCCGCGTGGCGCACCTCCAGGGGCGCGCTTCATCGCCGGCCTCCGCCACCCCGCGGACAGCTCGTTGCAGTCGCGACCGCAGGGCGGTCGCCCCGGTCACAGGCCGGTCTCCGGACTTGCAGGTCTTGATGCGCCGCCTTCCCGGGTTGTCCCAGTGGCTGGCCGCTCCGTCGGAGCCGCCGTGACGCACCCGCACCTGCCTACCGTTGCGGGGGCAGTCGGGGCCTTGCGCGTCGCCGCGCTCACCCCGTTCCCGTTTCACCCGCCGCCCTGAAGGACGACGGACACCTGTAACCTCATTGCCCGGCGCGACAACCGGTCCACACACCCACGCCGGACCACGGCGTGCGGACGTTTTCCTTCAACCGTCGAGACAGGCTTCCAGCGCCGCCAGTCCGTCGGTCAGCGCGGCAATGCCCGGCGCCAGTATCAGCGCCGACTTGATCTCGTACAGCCGATCGCTGGCGACCGCCGGCACCGCGGCCCAGCCTGGCCGGGCACGCAGGTGATCCGGCTGGAATTTCTTGCCGCACCAGGAGCCGATGATGATGTCGGGCGCGCGCGCGACCACCTCGAGCGGATCCTCGATACGCCGCTCCTTCGCGCTGTGGCGGGTGGCGAAATCGGCGAACACGTCTTCGCCGCCGGCCAGCGTGATCAGTTCGGACACCCAGCGGATGCCGGAAATGAGCGGTTCGTCCCACTCCTCGAAATAGACCCGCAGCCGGCGGCCGTGGCGGGCGATGCGCGCTTCGCCGCGCGCGCGGGCGGCCTCCAGGCCGCGCGAAAGATCCGTCACCAGCGCCCGTGCCTCGGCCGCGCGGCCGACCAGCGCGCCGGTGGTCACGATCATGCGCAGGATGCCGGCGATCGAACGCTGGTTGAACACGTGCACCTCGACGCCGGCGCGCACCAGATCGCGGCACATGTCGGCCTGCAGATCGGAGAAGGCCAGCACCAGATCCGGCTCGACCGCGAGGATGCGTTCCAGCTTGCCGGACGAGAAGCCGCTGATTTTCGGCTTGTCGCGACGCGCCTCGGGCGGCCGCACGGTGAAGCCGGAAATGCCGGCGATGCGGTCGGCTTCGCCCAGCGCGTACAGCACTTCGACCGCTTCGGTGCACAGGCAGGCGATGCGTTCGGGATACAGGTCACCGGTGCTCACTTGCGGCCCGCCTTCTGGCGCGCCTGTTCCAGCTGATCGCACAGCTTCTGCGCGCCGTCGAGGATGCGCGGCGTGTGTCGCTGCAGGATTTCCGGCGGAATGAAATACAGGTTGTCGCCCTTCACCGCCGGCAGCGCGGACCAGCGGCGCCAGGCGTCCAGCCACTCCGGCCGCGACTCACCCATGCCGCTGGCGACGATGACTTCGGGCGCTGCCGCCAGCACCGCCTCCTCGGTCACCGTCGGCGCCAGTATCGGCAGGCCGGCGAACACGTTGCGGCCGCCGCACAGCGCCATCACGTCGGAAATCAGATGCTGGCCGTTGATGGTCATCAGCGGCTTGTTCCAGATCTGGTAGAACACCGCGACCGGCGGCCGCGTCGCGTACTGTTTCGCCAGCGCGTCTCGTCGCGCGCGGAAGGCACGCGCCGCCTCGTCCGCCTCGCGCGGCGTGGCGGCGATGCGGCCGAAGGTTTCGAGCGCGCGCGCCACGTCGTCCAGGCTGCGCGGCTCGTTCACGAACACCGGTATGCCGAGCTTTTCCAGCCTGTCGTACTGCTGGTTGCGGTTGCCGCTCTTCCACGCGATCACCAGATCCGGCTTCAGCGCGACCACCGCTTCCATATCCACCGAGGTGTAGCCGCCGACGCGCGGAATCTTCTTCGCCGCGTCCGGGTAGTCGCTGTACTGGGTCGCACCGACCACCTTGCTGCCGGCACCGGCGGCGAACAGCAGTTCGGTCACGTGCGGCGCCAGGCTGACGATGCGCTGCGCCGGTGCGGCCAGCACCACGCTGCGGCCAGCGTCATCGGTCAGCCGCAGTTCCGCCGCGGCCGGCAGCGCCAGCGCAGCGAGCAGCAGGAAAAATGCTTTCTTCATTCCGTCATTCCTCGATTCGATGGTGTGGCGACGGAGCCGTGGGAGCGGCGCCCCCGCCGCGATTGCAGCCGTGAAGCCGGGACAGTGCGCGATCGCGAGCCCTTATCGCAGGCCCCTTCGCGGCGAGGGCGCCGCTCCCACCGGACTGTGCGCAGCTCCGCGCCCATCGGCAGCCACTTCGTCCATCGCCTGTTCCAGCCGCCGCCACTCGCCCTCGTCCGCCGGCAGGCCGAAGCGCAGCGCGGCCGGCGCGTCGAACAGGCGCAGCAGGATGCCGCGCCGGCAGAAGGCTTCGTGCAGCGCGGCGGCATCCTTCGTCAGCACGCGCTGGAACAGACCGCAGCCACTCACTTCGCCCCAGCCCGCGGCGCGCAGCAGCGCTTCGAGCCGTGCGCCCTCGGTTGCCAGCCGGGCGCGCTGCGCCGCCTGCCAGTCGCGATCAACCAGCGCACGCTGCGCCACCCAACGCGACGGGCCGGCCACCGGCCACGGCCCGAGCTTCAGCGCCAGTGCGTCGCGCAGCGACTGTTCGGCGAACATGAAGCCCACGCGCGCGCCGGCCAGGCCGAAGAACTTGCCGAGCGAGCGCAGCACGACCAGACCGGGCCGGCCGGCGTGCTGCACCACGCTGGCGTCCGGCGTGGCGTCGATGAAGGCCTCGTCCACGATGAGGGTGCCGCCGCGCGCCGCCAGCCGCGCCTGCCACGCCATCACCTGCGCCGGCGGAAACAGCGTGCCGCAGGGATTGTTCGGCTGCACCAGCAGCAGCACGTCGACCGTGTCGACGGCCGACTCGACCTCGGCCGGTGCGACCGCGCGCACCGCGTGCCCGGCCTGTATCCAGCCGTGCGGGTGTTCGTTGTAGGTGGGCGACAGAATGGCCACCCGGCTGCGCGGAAACAGCACCGGCAGCAGCTGTATCGCCGCCTGCGAACCGGCCAGCGGCAGCAGTGCGTCGCTGCCGTAGAAGGCGGCCGCGGCCGCCTCCAGCCCGTCGTCGTCTTCCGGCAGGCGCTGCCACACCGACTGCGGCACCGGCGGCACCGGCCAGGGCTGCGGATTGATGCCGGTGGACAGATCCATCCAGGCCGCCGGATCGATGCCGTAGCGGCGGGCCGCTTCCTGCAGCCGGCCGCCATGCAGCGGGCGGGCGCTCACAGCAGGCTCCACAGGCCGAGCGCCGTGGCGACCGCCAGCCACAGCCACAGCGCGTGCTGCACCAGCGCCACCGCGCGGTCGATGTCGGCGGCGGCCGGTGGCGCACCCTCGCCCAGCGGCGGCCGCTGTTCGAGTTCGCCGTGATAGATGGCGGCGCCGCCCAGCGCGACGCCCAGCGCGCCGGCACCGGCCGCCATCACCGGGCCGGCGTTCGGGCTGTCCCAGGCCTTCGCCTGCGCGCGCCAGCAGGCCAGCGCGCGTGCGGTGGCCGCGCGGCTGAAACCGCACAGCGCATAGCTCAGCGCGGTCAGCCGCGCCGGCACGAAATTGAGCAGGTCGTCGATGCGCGCCGCCGCCCAGCCGAAATAGCGCAGGCGCGGCGTGCGGTAGCCCCACATCGCGTCCAGCGTGTTGGCCAGCCGGAACAGCAGCGCGCCCGGCCCGCCCAGCAGGAAGAACCAGAACAGCGCGCCGAACACCGCGTCGTTGCCGTTTTCCAGCACCGATTCGGTGGCCGCCTTGGCCACGCCGCTGTCATCGAGCTGCGTGGTGTCGCGGCTCACCATCCAGCCCACCCGCGCACGCGCCTGGTCGAGATCGCCGGCGGCCAGCGGACGCGACACCGCCTGCGCGTGCTCGCTCAGGCTGCGCGCGCCGATCGCCAGATAGAGCAGCCCGACATCGACCAGCGCCTGCAGCATGCCGCCGGCGCTGCGCAGCCACAGCGCGACCAGCACGAAAGGCAGCACCGCGAGCGCCCAGGCGATGAGGCCGGGCAGCCGGGTGGCCGGGTCGCCCTGCGTCAGCGGCGGATTGAGCAGCGCCTGCAGTCGCGCGGCCAGCGCACCGAAGCCGACCAGCGGATGGAAGCGGCGCGGCTCGCCGAGCAGGCGGTCCAGCACCACCGCGGCGACCGCCGCCAGCACCAGTCCGAAGTTCATGCGCCGCCCTCCGGCCAGCGGTTCTCGCCGATCAGCACGTCTTCCGGCAGCCGCGAGGCCCAGCCTTCCAGTTCCAGCATCGGCGCCGGGTAGAAGGCCTCGACATGACCGATGCACAGCACCGCGACCGGCCGCGCGCCCTCGGGCATGCCGACCAGCGCCGCCAGCCTGTCCGGATCGAAGATGGACACCCAGCCCATGCCCAGCCCTTCGGCGCGCGCCGCCAGCCACATGTTCTGGATTGCGCAGGCGCAGGAGGCGAGGTCCATTTCCGGCAGCGTGCGGCGGCCGAACACGTGGCGCTCGCGCCCTTCGCACAGCGCGACCACCAGCAGTTCGCCGCATTCGCGTATGCCTTCGACCTTGAGCCGCATGAAGGCTTCCTCTCGCTCGCCGAGCGCGCGCGCGGTGGCGATGCGCTC
This sequence comes from Methyloversatilis universalis EHg5, assembly GCF_000378945.1. Taxonomy (GTDB): domain Bacteria; phylum Pseudomonadota; class Gammaproteobacteria; order Burkholderiales; family Rhodocyclaceae; genus Methyloversatilis; species Methyloversatilis universalis_A. The sequence continues at coordinate 3,999,872 of NZ_KB900539.1, forward strand.
CTCGTCGACCAGCGTGTGGATGCCGTCGCGCAGCGCGGCGTCGGTCACGCGCACGAAGCGCCAGGGCTGCATGTAGCCGACGCTGGGCGCGTGGTGGGCGGCCCACAGCAGGCGGCGCAGCACCGCCGGATCGACCGGGTCAGGGCGGAAGTGGCGCATGTCGCGCCGCTCGGCGATGACGCGATAGACCGCCGCGCGCGCGTCGTCGTCGTAGGGCAGCGCTGCGGTGGCGTCACTCATCGCTGGGCTCCGGCGGGGCTTTCGATCAGGATCATCTTGCCGGTCTGCGGGTCGAGATAGACCTGACCGAGCGCCTTCATGCCGGCGCCCTGCACCTGGGCGCCCTGATCCGGCGGCGCGATTTCGCGGCCGCGCTCGACCTCGACCGGGCGCAGCACCGCCTGCCCGCCGGCGGTGAGCGCCGCCAGCAGGCCGCACACGAATACCAGCATCACGTCGACCAGATTGACCAGGCTGGCGCGCGGATCCTCGTCGGCACCGTCGAAGCGCGAACCGAGGCGACGGCGGCTGCGACCGAGACTCACCGTGCCGCTCCGGCGGTTTCGATCTCGTCCAGCAGTTCTTCGTACCAGCGGCGGCGCAGCCGGCCCACCCACAGGCCGACGATGCCGGCAATCAGACCGAGCACGGTGGCGTCGAAGGCCACGGTGACCGCCTGCGCCAGCGCCTGCGATTCGCCGCGGCCGAGCGCGGCCAGACCCGGGCCGAGCGGAATGATGGTGGCCATCAGGCCCAGCATCGGCGGCACCCGCGCCAGCAGGTCCGCGCGTTCGAGCCGGCGGCGCGCCAGCTTCTCGATCGCCTGCGCGTCGCCACTCCGGCGCAGTGCGGCCAGCCCGCGCAGACGTTCGCCCAGCGCCAGCCCGGCTTCCAGCAGCGCCGCGGCGCAGGCGGCGAGCAGCACCGCGATCACCGGCAGCAGCAGCATTTTGACGCCTTCGTGTACCCAGCCCAGATCGGTCATGTCCTCATCCTCACCTGTTCATTGTTGCGTGTTCTTCATGCGGCGCGCGCGCCACGCCGCAGACCGGCAGCGAACAGCAGCGCAGCACCGGCCAGCAATGCGGCCCAGGGCGGCGTGGCCGCGGGGGCGGCGGCCACCGCCTTCAGTTCGCTCCAGCGCGCCGGTGCGGCGTCCGCCGCCGTCGCGTCAGCGGTGATGTCCGCGGGTGGCGCCGCCGGCACGGTCGCCTGCGCCGGTGCGGCGGGAGCGGCCAGCGGCTGCACGGCGTCGATCTGCGCACCCGCCAGCACCGCGCGCAGCGCCTGCGCGTCGTCCGCCGACAGCTGCGGCGCCAGCCAGTCCCACATCGCGTGGTCGGGCGCAGTGTGGCCGCTGCCCGGCAGGCCGGTGCGGCGGATCTGGCGCACCAGCTGCGTGCCCAGATCGCGCACCGTGGCGGCGTCGGTCTTCCAGAAACCCTTGTGTGCGGCGACCAGCATGATGGCCAGCATCTGCGCCTTCACGTGGCCGTTGTGACCGCGTTCGAGAAAGGCGGGCAGACCGAGGCCGTGACCGTCGTCGATATACACGCGCTTCACCTCGTTCCACGCCCAGTCGCGGATCAGGTCGGGCCGCGTCACCTGCCAGCCCCACAGGTTTTCCATGAACTCCTGGCCGAAGGTACGGGCGCCGGCGTAGCCGTGGCCCATCAGCGGGCGTATCCATTCCGGGTTCAGGTAGCGGCCGCGCAGTTCCGACAGCAGCGCGCTTTCCAGCGGCTCGACGCTGGCGTGCGCGGCGTCGGCGTTGTACAGCACGCGCGCGTCCGGCACGCGGCCGGTCAGCGTTTCGGCGGCCAGGCTGAGACCGCCGAGATAGTCGAAGGCGTCGTTGTTGTCGAGCAGGCCGTACAGATTGCTGGCGCGGCCGTGATAGGTGCGCGCCAGCTGCACGACGCCGGCGTCGAAAGCGGCGTGCGCCGGCTCGCCGCCGGCATCCATGCCGTAGGCGTGGCCCATGCGGCGCAGATAGACGCGGCCCAGCTGTTCGCGCGCGGTCCAGCTGCCGGAACGTTCGGCCATGCGGTTCACGCCGGCGCCATAGGCGCCGGGCGCGTCGCCGAACACCCGCCAGGCGGCTTCACGGCCGGCGCGCTCCGGCGTGTGGCCAGCCTGCAGCAGCGTCGCCACGCGCGCCCGCCACTGCAGCGCCACCGCATTGCCAGCCAGCGGCTCAGTGCCGCGTGCGAGCTCGGGCAGCGGCGCCAGCGCGGCGTCGAGCGCCGGTGCGAGCGCGGCGTCGTCCGCCAGCAGCGTGCCGGCGCTGGCGGCCAGCGCCATGCGGCCGGCGCGGTCCAGCATGTTCACCAGATTGGGATAGAGGTCGCGGAACAGCCCCGAAGTAGTGACGATGACGTCGCGGCGGCCGCCTTCAGGCGCTGGCGCAAGCGCCAGCCCCTGCACCACGCCGCGCGCGTTCCACTGCGGCTCGACACCCATCAGCGCGAGGCTGAAGGCGAGCATGACGCCTTCGTCGCGCACCGCGTCCGACGCCCACATGACCACGCCTTCCGAACCGCCGGCCGAGGGCTTCGCCAGCACGCGGCCGGCCTGTTCGCGGCCCAGCGCGTAGCCGAGCCGGGTCGGCAGCACATCGCCATCGACCGCGTGGAAGTTGCGGCCGGTGGGCAGCGCGTCCGGTGCGCGCAGCGGGTCGTTGCCCTTGCCCGGCTCGATGTAGCGGCCGTCCAGCCCGGCCAGCAGGCCGGCCATTTCGGCCGCCGGCGACGCGATCAGCCGCGCACGCACCGGCTCCGCGTCGTCGCCGCGCGCCATCGAACCCATCATGGTGTCGATCGCCTGTGCCGACCACGGCCGGCCGAACACGTGCAGGCCCAGCGGCATGAACTTCTCCTGCAGCTTGGTCAGGTAGTGGCCGATCTCGTGCGCCAGCAGTTCGTCGTCCACCTGTTCGAAGCGCAGGCCGCGCACGGTGAGCACGTCGGCCATGCTGGCTTCGAGCTCGGCACGCAGTTCGAGCGCCTCGACCTGGCTGCGCATTTCCTTCGCGGCGCGCGCGCGCAGTTCGTCTGAACTGGAGCTTTCGAAGCTTTCGACCAGCTGGCGCAGCGTGAGCAGGCGGTCATACAGCGGCGTGGCGGCCAGCGGCGGCGTCAGGTGGTCCACCATGACCGCGCCGCCGCGCCGCTTGGCCTGCGTGCCCTCGCCGACACCATCGACGATGTAGGGATAGATGCCGGGCAGGTCGCCGGCAATCAGCGAGGGGTAGTCGGTGGCGGACAGCCCGACCGCCTTGCCCGGCAGGAATTCGTAGGTCGAGTGGCGGCCGACGTGCACCAGCGCGTCGGCGCGGAACACCGCGTGCAGCCAGCGGTACACCGCGAGGTACTGGTGCGGCGGCGGAATGCTGGTGTTGGCGTGCAGCAGCTCCTCGTCCACCTCCCAGCCGCGCGGCGGCTGCGGGCCCACCCACACCTTGCCGAACTGCAGGCCGGGCACCAGCAGGCGCCCGCCATGTTCTCCTGAGTCCTTTCCCCCCAACGCCTGCACCATCACCCTGCCCGGCGCGCGACCCCAGCCACGCAGGCCGGGGATGCCGAGGGCGACGATGGCGCGGCGCAGATTCGCCGCCTGCGCGCAGTGTTCGCCCGGCTCGCGGGCGACGCAGCGGTTCCACGCGGTTTCTATCTTCGCCAGCAGGGTGAGCGCGCGGTCGCGGCGCGGGTGGTCCAGCCCTTCGAGCAGGTGGCGCAGTTCGGCCACGCCGTGCGCGATGCGCGCGCGGCCGGTGGCCGGCAGACCGGCTTCGCGCGCCGCCATCACGTCGCCGTGGATGCGGCCGGGCGCGCCTTCGGCGACTTCCAGCCGGATGGCCAGCGGCAGCGTGTCGTACCAGCGCGCGTAGTCGGCGGCCGGCAGCGACGGCACCTCGCGCGCCAGCCGCGCCAGTTCGGCGCCGTTTTCCGGCAGGTTCACGCCGCGGTCCATCAGCAGGTCGAGCAGCGCCTCGGCGCTGTCCGGCAGTTCGCCGGTGTCATAGCCGGCATCGCGCAGGGCGCGCAGCATCTGCAGCAGCGAAGCCGGTACGTCGAGGTTGTCGGCGCCGATGTTCTGCCGGCCCGGCGGGTGGTTGTAATAGACCAGCGCGATGCGCTTGTCGGCGTTGGCTTTCGCGCGCAGCGCCTGCCAGCGGGCGACGCGCGCGGCCAGGCGCTGCATTTCGTCGGCCAGCGGCTCGGGCGGCCGCAGCGCCACGCCGGTCAGCGCATCGGTGCGCTGGGCGCCCGCGACCGCCACCACCTGCGGCTGGCCGATGCCCTGCAGTTCGGGCAGCGCGATGCGGTACTGCACGCTGGGCGCCGGCAGGCCGTCGGCCGACAGCGCCCACTCGGCGCGGCTGCGGTCGTGCATGCGAACCGCCTTGAACACCGGCACGTCCAGCGCCTGCAGCGCGCGGGTGACCGATTCGCGGCCCTCGGCGGCGCCGAGCACGAAATCCTGCAGCACCACTGCCGACACCAGGCGCGCCGGCGAAATGCGCGCGGCCAGCGCGTCGACCGCACGGCGCGACGGCTCGCCCCAGCGCGCCAGCACCGCGACGCAGCCGGTACCGCGGGCAGCGATGGCGGCGCACTGCGCGTCGGCGATGCGCGCGTCCTGATTCACCAGATCGATCACCGCAACCACCGGTGCACCGGACGCGAACGGCAGACGCTCGGCGTCCGGCAGGTTGCGGCCGGCCACCCGCCACAGCAGGTCGGGCGCCGGCTGCGGCGCCGGCAGCGCGCCCGGCTGCAGGAAGTGGCGCAGCAGCGCCGACAGGTTGTCCGGCCCGCCGGCCTGCCACAGCGCACGCAGCGCCTGCCATTCGCGCAACAGCGGGTCGGCACCGGCGCGCGCGGCCAGCGCCGGATCGGGCGTGCCGCGCAGCAGGGCCGCCAGTTCGTCGGCGCTGTAGCGGTCCAGCCGTGCATCGCCGCGCCGGCTCAGCGTGGCCAGCGCGCCCGGCCCTTCGGCATTGAAGGCGAACACCGCCTGCGGCCGCTTCACGTCCTCCAGCGCGGCGCGCAGACGCGGGCCGGATTCGCCGAAGGCGGCGACCGCGAACACGGTGTCGGCGCGCTCCAGTTCGCGCCTCAGTTCGGCCGGCGACAGCGCCTCGACCTGCGACGGCGTGCGCAGCCTGAAGGTGTGGCCGCGCAGCGCCGGGCCGAGTGCACGCACCGCCTCGGCCACGTCCGGCGCCGCGCGTTCGGACAGCACGCCGAACACGGTGGCGGCCAGCGCCTGCCCCGCGCAGAGCAGCAGCAGGCAGGACATCAGCAGGCGCAGCACGCGCGTCACCCGTCAGCTCCGGAACAGCGCCGCCACGGCCTGCGGGTCCGACGGGAAGTACAGATGGACATAGCTGGCGGTGAGCCGCTCGCGGCGATACACCGCCTCGCCGTCGCGTCCGTCGGCGGTGCGCGCGTGGGTGAGCGCGGCCAGCGGCGTGTCGGCCGTGGAGTAGTGGAAAGTGTGGCCGCGCAGACGGCCTTCCGGCAGCTCGACCTGCTGCAGGCCGAGCGCGGCCAGCCGGGTCTGCATGCGCACCGCGCCCGGCAGCAGACCGGCGCCGGCGTGGGTGACGCCGGCCTTGTCGGTCAGCGTGTCGAACAGGCTCATCATGCCGCCGCACTCGGCCAGCAGCGGCCGGCCAGCATCGACATGGGCGCGCAGCGCGGCGTGCAGCGCGGTGTTGGCGGCCCAGCGCGCGGCGTGCAGTTCCGGGTAGCCGCCGGGCAGCCACACGGCGTCGCAGACCGGCAGCGCGGCGTCATTCAACGGCGAGAACTCGACCAGCTCGGCGCCAAGCGCGCGCAGACAGTCGAGATTGGCCGGGTAGATGAAGCAGAAGGCGTCGTCGCGCGCCAGCGCGATGCGCACGCCGTCGAGCAGGCGCGGCAGCGCCGTCTGTTCGACCGGGGCGAAATCCACCGCCGGCGGCAGGTCGGCGGTGGTCGAGGCGCCGAGCAGTTCGGCGGCGATGTCGAGCTGGGCGTCCAGCCCCTCGATCTCGGCCGCCGGCAGCAGGCCGAGGTGGCGCTCCGGCAGCGCGATGCGTTCGTCGCGCGGCAGGCCGCCGTACCAGGCGATGTCGGCCGGCAGGCTGTCGCGCAGCATGTCGATGTGGCGGGCGGAGCCGACCCGGTTGGCGATCACCGCGGTCAGGTTCACGCCGTCGCGGTAGTGCTTCAGGCCGTGCGCCAGCGCGCCGAAGGTCTGCGCCATCGCGCGCGCATCGATCACCGCCAGCACCGGCAGACCGAAGCGGCGCGCGATGTCGGCGCTGGACGGGCTGCCGTCGTGCAGGCCCATGACCGACTCGACCAGGATGAGATCGGCGTCGCCCGCCGCCTCGTACAGCCGGGCGGCGATGTCGGCGTCGCCGGTCATCCACAGATCGACATTGCACACCGGTGCACCGCTGGCCAGCGCGTGGATCTGCGGATCGAGGAAGTCCGGTCCGCACTTGAACACGCGCACCCGGCGGCCGCGGGAGCGGTGCAGCCGCGCGAGCGCGGCGACCACCGTGGTCTTGCCCTGACCGGAGGCGGGCGCCGCCACCATCAGCGCCGGACAGCGACGCGTGTCCGCGGCCGCGCTCACCACTCCAGCCCCGGCATCGCCTTCACGCCGGCCTTGAAGGCGTGTTTCACCATGGTCATGTCGGTCACCGTGTCGGCGGCCTCGACCAGTTCCGGCGGCGCGGCGCGACCGGTCACGATGACGTGCTGCATGGCCGGCCTCGCCTGCAGGTCGGCGATGACGGCGGCAACGTCGAGGTAGTGGTACTTCAGCGCGATATTCAGTTCGTCCAGCACCACCAGCCCGATGGCCGGATCGCGCAGGAAGGCACGCGCCTGGTCCCAGGCCGCTTCGGCGGTGGCGACGTCGCGCGCGCGGTTCTGGGTTTCCCAGGTGAAGCCTTCGCCGGACACATGCCACTGCACGTCCGGCTGGCGGCGGTAGAAGGCTTCTTCGCCGGTGTCGGAGCGGCCCTTGATGAACTGCACCACGCCCACCTTCATGCCGTGGCCCAGCGCCCGCGCGACCACACCGAAAGCGGCGCTGGACTTGCCCTTGCCGGTGCCGGTGTTCACCACCAGCACGCCGCGCTCGACCTTGGCGGCGGCGATGGCCTGATCGACCACCTCCTTCTTGCGCTTCATGCGCGTTTCATGGCGCTCGTCGAGATCACTCATGACGGTTTCCTCATTCCTTTCACTCACTTCTCTCGCTCACGCCGGCACGAAATAGCGCCGGCCGTCGTCGCGCAATTCCTTCAGCGGATGGCAGAAAGCGCGCGACAGCACCTCTGCCTGCAGCACCTCATCCACCGGCCCGCACACCCATTCACCGCCGCCGGTCAGCAGCAGCGCGCGGTCGGCGAAGCGCAGCACCTGATTCAGGTCGTGCAGCACCGCCACCACGGCCCGCCCTTCTTCCCGCGCCAGCCTTGCGAACAGCGCCAGCGTTTCGATCTGGTAATCCAGATCGAGATGGGTGACCGGCTCGTCCAGCAGGCAGACCGGCGCCTGCTGCGCCAGCAGTGCTGCGATCGCCACGCGCTGCCGCTCGCCGCCGGACAGCGTGCGCACCTCGCGCAGTTCGAAGCCGCGCAGCGCGACCGCCGCCAGCGCCGCCAGCGCGATGTCGACATCGGCATCGCTCTCGTCCGACCAGCGGCCGATGTGCGGATGGCGACCGACCAGCACGGTGTCGAGCACGGTGGAGGCGAAGTGGTCCTCGTGCGACTGCGCCAGCAGCGCGCGCCGTTTCGCCAGTTCGCGCGCCGGCCAGTCGGTGAGCGTGCGGCCCTCCAGCGCCACGCTGCCGGCCGACGGTGCGCGCAGCCCGGCCAGCGTGCCGAGCAGCGTCGATTTGCCGATGCCGTTGCGGCCGACGATGGCCAGCAGTTCGCCCGGCCGCACGTCCAGATCGAGGCCGGTGCACAGCGCGCGGTCGGCCACCGACACGTCGAGGCCCCGGGCGGACAGCAGCGGCGTGCGGGCGACAGCGCTCATCGGTTGCGGTTCAGCAGGAACAGGAACACCGGCACGCCCAGCAGCGCGGTCAGCACGCCGACCGGCAGCTGGGCCGGCGCGATGACGGTGCGCGCCGCGGTGTCGGCCAGCAGCAGCAGCGTGGCACCGGCCAGCGCGCTGGCCGGCAGCAGCAAGCGCTGGTCGTTGCCGAAGGCGAGCCGGATCAGGTGCGGCACGACCAGACCGACGAAGCCGACCGACCCCACCGTGGTGACCGCAATCGCGGTCAGCGCCGACGCCAGCAGATAGACCATGAGGCGCAGGCGGGCGACCGGCACGCCCAGCGTCTGCGCAGTGGCGTCGCCGCGCGCCAGCAGATTGAGGTCACGCGCCAGCGGCGCACAGGCGATCAGCCCGGCGACCAGCGCACCCACCGCCACGCCCGGGCGGCTGGCGGTGCTGGCGTCGCCCATCAGCCAGAACAGCATGCCGCGCAGCGACTGTTCGCTCGCTACCGCGAGGATGAAGGACACCGCCGCGCCACAGCCGGCAGACACGATGACGCCGGTCAGCAGCAGGCGGGTGGGCGTGCGGCTGCCCTGCCCGTGCGACAGCCCGAACACCAGCGCCATCGCGCCCAGCGCACCGACGAAGGCGGATAGCTCCAGCAGCATGCCGGCCACACCGGCCAGCATGGCCAGCAGCGCGCCCACCGCTGCACCGCCGGAAATGCCCAGTACATAGGGATCGGCCAGCGGGTTGCGCAGCAGCACCTGCATCAGCGCACCGGCCAGCGCCAGCAGGCCGCCGCAGGCGGCCGCGGCCAGCGCACGCGGCAGACGCAGCGAGGTGACGATGGCCCCTGCGGTGCCGGCGTCACCCCCGGTCACGATCTGCCACAGCTCGGCCGCACTGACGGTCACGCTGCCCACCGCCAGCGTGAGCGCGAAGGCGGCGACCAGTGCCAGCAGCAGCGCCGGCAGCACCCACGCACGCCGCCGACCCGCGCTCAGGGCGGCAGGCGATGGCAGGGCAGCGGCGGGGGGATGGCGGCTCATGCAGGCAGTGTACCCAGCGGCGGCGACAGGCTCAGAAACGCGGCGTGTAACGCACGCCGACGAAAGCGTTCGCGCCCGATGTTTCGTAACCGAATACCGAGGTGTAGCGGCGGTCGTTCACGTTATTCACCCGCGCTTCGACCGACACCTCGGGCGAGGCCTTCCACACGCCGAACAGATTGAGCAGCGCATAGCCGCCCATGCGGCGCAGCTCGCCCGGCTCGGACCAGCGGTCACCCACCGCCTGCACCTCGACCCCCACCCGCCCGGCCAGCATGTGCTGCTGCACCGTCACCGTGGCGGTCTGTGCGGCGCGACGCTGCAGGCGCAGGCCGGTGTCCTCGTCACGCGCACTCAGGATGTCCACACTGCCCTGCACTTCGGTGTGGCCGAACACATAGGTAGCCGCCTCGAAAGTGGCGCCCTTCAGCCGCGCTTCGGCCACGTTCACCAGCGGGGCGCGCGAATTGATCAGGTTCTGCACCCGGTTGTCGTAGGCGGTAACCGCAAAACGCGTCGATTTGCGCTGCCAGGCCAGACCGATCTCGCGGTTGGTCGACGACTCCGGCTTCAGATCCGGATTGCCGAAGTTCGGGAAGTAGAGCTGGTTGAAGGTGGGCAGCCGGTAGCCGGTGCCGTAGGCGACGCGTGCGGTCAGGTCGTCGGTCAGGCGATAGCCGTAGCCGGCATTGCCGGTGGCCTTGCCCGAGCCACCGGTGTAGCGGTCGTGCCGGGTGTTCAGCTGCAGCAGGTGGCGGTCGATCTGTGCGGTCCAGCCCAGCTGGCCGGAATCGACCCGGCGCGTCTGGTCGAGGTTCACCGCGGTGGGCGTTACCGACAGCACGTCCTGCTCCAGCCGCTCGATGCTGCCGAACAGCGTGCCCAGCGGCAGCTTCACCCGCGCCTCCAGCGCCTGCGTGGTCTGTTCGGTGCGGAAGCCGTTGCCCAGTGGCGAGGTACGCGCGTAACTGGTGAAGTCCTCGATGCTGCGGCCGAAGCGCAGCGTGGTGGTGAGCCAGTCGGTCCACGCGTGTTCGGCGGCGGCGGTGAGCACGCTGTTGTTGAACACATTGCGGGTATTCACGAAGGCCAGACCGGAGTCGTATTCGTTGTAGCCCTCGCTGTCGAGCAGGCTGACCGTCAGGCGGGTGCCGGCCTGGGGCGTGACGCCGACCGAGCCGCTCACGCTGCGGTTCAGGTGGGCGTCGCGGTCCGGGTTGTAGTTGCGGCGGGAGGCGGCCACGCCCAGATTGATGTCCGGATTGGTCGTGCTGAAACCGCGCGTGTGATACAGGCTGCCGGCCAGCGAAAAGTCGATCACGCCGTTGCCGCCACGCAGGCCGACCCGGCTGTCGCTGGTGCCGTAGCTGCCGGCGCCGGTGAAGAGGTCGAAGTCCAGACCGGGCTCGCCGCGGCGGGTGAAGATCTGGATCACGCCGCCGATCGCGTCAGCGCCATAGACCGCGGACGCGGGACCGCGCAGCACCTCGATGCGCTCGATCTGCGACAGCGGCAGGTACTGCAGCGCAGCCGTACCACTGGAGCCGGACCCGACCCGCACGCCATCGATCAGCACGACGCTCTGGCGCGTATCGGCACCGCGGATGAAGAAGTCGGTGCTGGCGCCGGGGCCGCCCTGACTGGTCATCTGGATGCCCGGCTGGCGGGCCAGCAGTTCGGTCAGCGTGGACTGGGCGGCGGTTTCGATCTGTTCGCGATCCAGTACGGTCACGTCGGCCAGCGTGTCCTGTACCCGCTGCTCGACGCGGTTGGCGGTGATGACCACCGGATGCATCGTCTGCTGGGCGGCTGCGGAATGGGAAAGAAGCGTGGCGGCGCCCGCGACGAGCGCGGCGACCGGGGTGAGGCGAGGCATTGCTGTTGTGCTCCCTGCAGCGGCCGTCCGTCCCCGAACGACCGCGATGTCATGAAGCCATGACGGGGATCGCACACCACGCAGGCGAGCACGCCTCCGTCGCGATGCCGCACCCCGGGCATGACCGCTCGTGCATCCGGGGCCGGTATCCGGGCTCGCAGGGGCGACGGCGGAACCGTCGCGGCGCACCGCCTTCCCAGGCATGAAGCCCAGTGGCGTGTCGATGCGCGTCATCTGCTTACCGTTGCGGGGGCAGCGCAGGCCTTGCGAGCGGAGCTCGCGCACCTGCTTCCCGTTCAACCCTCGGCCGGAACGGCGTCGGGCACCTCGAATGCGGGTTCCGCCAAGGCGGAACAGCCGCGCACGATACCACCGGGCGGCAGAAGGCCCAAACCGGCGGAGGGCTGCGCTCGATGCGGAGACCGGACAAAGATCCGTGGGAGCGGCGCCTCGCCGCGATGGCGACGTTGAACCGGAGACCGCGCGTAACCGAAGGCCGCATCGCGGCGGGGTCGCCGCTCCCACCGAAGCCCCAGGCGCTCCACCCGCGCCCTCAGGCGCGGCCGCACATCCGGTCGATGTCGATTTCCGCTTCCAGGCAGTCGGCCAGCCGGTCCAGGCTGGCTTCGCGCAGCGCCGCGAGGTCGAGCGGCTGCGCCTGTTGCAGCCCGGCCCAGTCGAGCAGCGCGGCGCAGGCGTCCGGTGCGTCGAACAGGCCGTGCACATAGGTGGCCATCAGCTGGCCGTCGGCCGAGCGGGCGCCGTCCGGGCCGTGCGCCAGATCGACCGCCGGCTGCGCCAGCGCCGGGCCGGTGCTCACGCCCATGTGGATTTCGTAACCGCGCACCGGCTGGCCGCCCGGCCGCAGCCGGCCCTCGACCACGCGCAACTGCTTTTCCGGCGCCAGCGTGGTGTCGTAGTCGAACAGGCCCAGTCCGGCCACGCTGGCCGGCGCGCCTTCGAGGCCGAGCGGGTCGTGCAGCATGCGGCCCATCATCTGCATGCCGCCGCAGATGCCGAGCACGCGGCCACCGTAGCGCAGGTGGCGGGCGATCTGCGTGTCCCAGCCGTGGGCGCGCAGCGCCGCCAGATCGCCCTGCACGCTCTTGCTGCCGGGCAGGATGACCAGGTCGCAGGCGGGCAGCGGACGGTCCAGCGGTGCGAACAGCAGATCGACCTGCGGATGCGCGCGCAACGCGTCAACATCGGTGTGGTTGCTGATGCGCGGGAACACCGGCACCACCACGCGCAGCCGCGCGCCCGGCCCGGCCGACGACTGACCGGTCTGTATCGCGTCCTCGGCGTCGAGGTGCAGGCCCTTCAGCATGGGCAGCACGCCGAACACCGGCAGGCCGGTGCGCCGCTCCAGCCAGTCCTCACCGGAGCGCAGCAGCGCACGGTCGCCGCGGAAGCGGTTGATGACGAAGCCGCGCACCAGCGCGCGCTCCTCGTCCGACAGGCAGTCCAGCGTGCCGACCAGATGGGCGAACACGCCGCCGCGGTCGATGTCGGCGACGATGACCACCGGGCAGCGGTTGGGCAGCGCGAAACCCATATTGGCGATGTCGCGGTCGCGCAGATTGATTTCCGCCGGACTGCCAGCGCCCTCGACCACGACGAAGTCGTACTGCGCGGTGAGCCGCTGCCAGGACTGCATCACCGCCTCCATCGCGACCCGCTTGTAGTCGTGGTAGGCGCGCGCTTCCATATTGGCCAGCGCGCGGCCATGCACGATGACCTGGGCGCCGGTGTCGGAATTGGGTTTGAGCAGCACCGGATTCATGTCGGTGTGCGGCGCCAGCCCGCAGGCCTGGGCCTGCAGCGCCTGGGCGCGGCCGATTTCGCCGCCGTCGGCGGTGACCGCGCTGTTCAGCGCCATGTTCTGCGGCTTGAACGGCGCCACCCGCAGACCGCGCCGGTGCAGGCTGCGGCACAGGCCGGCGGCGACCGTGCTCTTGCCGGCGTCCGAGGTGGTGCCCTGGATCATCAGCGCCTTGGGTATCGCTCCGCTCATGCCTGCGGCCCCAGCCGTTCCGCCAGCGTGTCGGCGGCGCGTTCGCTGGCCACCAGCACCAGCTTCATCATGGCGCGGGTGGCGCCGACGAACAGCTTGCGCAGCGTGCGTTCGTCCAGCGTGTCGAAATCGATTTCGGCCAGGATGACCGCCGGCGCCGACTGGCCCTTGAAGCGATACACCGATTCGATCAGCACCTCGCCGCCCGAGTACTCGGGCTGGCCCAGCAGGTCGTACTGGCCGGTGAAGCTGCGCAGCGCATTGGCGCCCAGCCGGTCGTGGCGCAGCAGTTCCGACTGGTCGCGGCCGCGCCAGCTGATGATGGCCACGTCCTGCGCGTGGAAGCCGGCGGCGAAGCACAGCCGTATCGCCTCCTTCACCCGCTGGGTGAGCGGGTGCGCCTGCGAGTAGGCCAGCACCGCCACCTCGTCGGCGTCAAACGGCGACGCCGCCTCGATGCGCTCGGCGCCCGGCATCACGCCTTCCATCAGCGTCTGCAGCATGCGCACCACCGGCCGCGGGCTGCGGAAATTGCTGTGCGCGTGCAACGTCACCCAGCCGGGCAGTTCGACCGGCGGACGCGCGTAGAGATTCTGCATCGGGTCTTCCAGCCACAGCCGGCGCGCACCGTCGCGCGCGTGCCGCCAAAGCTGGTCGGCCCAGTCGGCATTGAAGTCCTGGCCCTCATCGACGACGAGGGCGTCGAACATGAGGTCGTCCGGCACCGGCAGTTCTCCGGCGCGCGCAATCATCGCGTCGAAGGCGTCCGGCTTGGCGTAGTCCGGGCGCTCACCGTGGGCGGCCAGCACCCGTTCGCACAGATGGTGGAAGGTGCAGGCCAGGCCGCCTTCCGGCGCGATCTGCGCCAGGTGGTCGGCCAGAGGCCGGTTGAAGCACACGTAGAGCGGACGCCGGCCGGCCTCGATCGCCGCGGTGTATTCGGCCAGCGCGAGCTGGGTCTTGCCGGAGCCGGCGGTGCCGACCACGCGCAGCCGGTAGGGCTGGAAGTCGAGCGCGCGCGCCCACTGGGTGAGGCCGCCGGACACGCGGGTGATGCGTTCGCGCGCCATGCCCAGCCGTGCGGCGACGTCCGGCTCCAGCTTGATTTCGTCGCGCAGGAAGCGGTGCACCTCCGGCCCGTGGCCGCTGTGCTCGCCCGGCGGCAGGATGGCGCGTATGCGCGGAATGAACTGGTCACGCACCGCGGCATCGACGATGCGTTCCGCGTCGATGCCGGCGGTGTGCGCCTGGCGGACGAAATGGTCCGGGCAGTACAGCAGGTATTCGATGCGCGGCGCACTGCCGCCCAGCCGGGCGGCCAGCCGGGTAGACAGCGCGTGCCGCGCGCGCGCGATGCCGACCGCGACATTGCGGTCACGGCCACGCCGGCGCGAACTGAGGCCGTGCGGCCCTTCTTCGAGGAAACCGCTGCGCTGTTCGATGGCCAGCAGGTCGCCGGCGGCATTGACCACGACGAAGTCGATGTCGCCGTAGATCGAGAAGCCACCTTCGTCGAGCCGGGTCCAGTGCACGCCGTGATAGACGGTGTAGTCGGCGGGCAGCCCGCGCTCCAGCAGCGCCAGCGTGGCCAGTTCGCGCTCGGCGGCACCGCCGGCATCGGCAGACGCCAGTTCGCGCCAGCCGTCGGGAATGACTTTCGCCACGTCCGGAAGTCCTGATTCGGAAAGCCGCGAGCTTACACGCGGCGCCCGGGCCGCGGCGCAGCCCGACCGTATCGCCTCGGGGAGACCGGAGGGCACCCCCCCCGCTGCCCCGCCTCCTTTTCTTATCCACAACTTCTGTGGACAAGATGCACCCGCACACGACGTCACCCGCGCCGGAGGCGGGAGTCAATAGGGTTGCCTCATTTTTAGGCAGCGGGTGCTCCGGCACCACCGTGTCCGCATTCATCCACAGGCAGCGATGCGGACGGCATGACGATGCGGGTCGGCGGAGGCGCCATCCACAGCATCTGTGGACAACTGTGTGAGCGAAAAATGTATAGCCGCAGCAATCGACCGCCGGGGGCCGATGTCAACGGTGTTGCCTATTTATTGGGCAGCGGTGACGAAATAATTGCGTGGCGGTGTCCGGCCGGGGCAGGCGCGACCGCCTGGTGCCTCAGTCCGGGCCGCGTGCGCCCAGCAGTTCGTCATGGTTCTCGGCCACCATTTCCTCATAGCCGGTGACCGGGTCGATCTCGCGCCGGATCTGCCAGCCGCTGGCGATGCCGAGCACCAGTTCCATCGTGGTGCGCACGATGCTGCCGGCCAGCAGATGACCGCCGGTCACGTTGCCATCGGCATCGGCCACCGACATGTGCAGATGCACGCCCTGCGCACTGATCGTGCCGGACAGCGTGAGCAGTTCGCTGTCGCCGTCGATCACGGTCGGGCGATCGCGGCCAGCCAGCCTGAGCAGGGCCGGCGACAGGCTGCCGACCGCCGACAGCACGAAGGCGGCGCCCAGATCCTGGCGCTTGGCCCACGCTTCCAGACTGCGGCGCAGGTCGTCGCCCGGGCGCAGTCTTTCGATATGCACGGTCATCATGAAGCGGACACTCCTTCAGAAAGGCCGCACGCCGATCAGCGGGCCATGCAGCCAGAATGCGAACGCGGCCCAGCCGGCCACGCCAACGAGCAGTACCTGCAGATCGCGCACCACGCCAGGCGCCGCGCGCGCGTCATCGCTTTCCCGCCGGCGCAGCAGCACGAAATCGACCAGCGCCCAGACCAGAAAGCTGCCGAACAGCAGCAGGTCGGCCAGCGTGCCGTTGGCCAGCAGGTGGGCGCCGCCCCACAGCGCGACCGCGGCCGCCAGCGGCTGGCGCAGCCGGGCTGCGATGCGCGAGCCGGGCAGCAGAGACGCCGCGAGCAGCACGAAGGCCGGCAGCATCAGTGCGGCGGTGGCATGCCGCGACCACGGCGGTGGCAGCCACAGCCAGAGCGGATCGGCCCGGGTCTGGCCGTAACCCCACACCAGCAACGCGAAACCGGCCAGCGAAGCGAGCGAATGCGCGGCCCGCCACAGCCACGCACCGTGGCGCGCGATCACCTGCCCGCGCAGATCGGGCGCGACCAGGCGCAGCGCGTGCACGCCAATCACCAGCAACAGTCCTGCAATCAGTGCCGCCATCCGTCCAGCCTCCGGCCGGGCGGCGGCCCGGCATTCGTCGAATAAGGGCCATGCTAGCGCGGCCCGGCCGTGCAGGATTTGTCCTACATCGTCCCGCCGCGCCGGACGACAGGCGGGGAAGGATGGAGTTCGCATACTGACATCGTGTCGTGAAGACGGAGGCCGACGATGAAAGTTCGCATGTTCCTGGCCGCACTGGCCGGTGCCCTGGCGGTGATCGCACTGCTGGCCGCCTACCAGCTGGGCCGCGGCAACCGGAGCGCCGAGCCCGTCCCCACGGCCGCCGTCCTTGCGCAGTCCGCGATGGACGGACGCGAGGTGTTCGACGCCGATGGCGCCACCGTGGGCGTGGTGGAACAGACCATCGCCGCCCGCCACGGCGACCGCGCTGCCCGTTACGCGATGGTGCGCATCTCCCGCGGCAGCGATGCCGGGCTCAGGCTGGCGGTACCGGACTACCGGCTGCAGCCGGTCGAGGACGGCCTGATGCTGACGCTGGACATCGATGACGAGGGCGATTTCCGCCCGACCGCTGCGCAGCTGCGCAGCCGGACCTGAAGCTGAATGCCGAATGACTGACAGGAGACCCTCATGAAACGACTGATCACGCTGCTGATGATGTGCGCCGGCTTCGCGCTGGCAGGTTGCAACACGATCGCCGGCGCCGGCAAGGACATCGAGGCCGGCGGCGAGAAGGTTCAGGACGCGGCCCGCAACGTCCAGGAAAAGATGTAACGCATCGGGCTGCCCCGCCCGGATTCATCTGGCGCCTTCTCTCCTGGGGGCGCCATCCTCCTCCCTGCGCTTGCCCGGTTCGAAGCCGAACCGGGCTTCTTTTTGTCCTGATCGGGCGGGGTTCAGGGCGCCGCGTCGCCGGACGCGATGAGCCGATTCAGTGCGGAAAATGGGTGGCGGTCGGGCTGACGCCGGATTCCTGGTATTCCACGTCGCCGTCCTTCGCCCACACCCAGTGGCGGACACCGGCCGGCGCTTCGTACACCGCGCCGGCCGGCACCGCGACCGCCCGCGTCTCGTCCATCGCGTCGCCGAAGCCGACGTAAAGCGTGCCGGACAGCACCGTGGTGTAGCGGCTGTCCGGATGGGTGTGCGGCGGAATGCGCCCGCCGGCTGCCAGACGCACCCGCAGCAGGTAGGGGGCGGCGCCGGCTTCGCTGCCGGCCAGCCAGGCCGCCTTCACCGCCGGCAGCGGCGGCGGGGTGAACCAGCTCGCGTGCGCCGGATCGATCACCTGCTGCGCGTGTGCGAAGCCTGAGCACAGCGCGGCCAGCATCAGGGCATGCATCGCCTTCATCGCCAGTCTCCGGATCATTGCGCGCGGTCGGTGCGCAGTGGCGCGTGACCGTTGCGGGCGCGGCCGCGCTCGAACGCATCGAGCGCGTCGACGGCCAGCTTTCGGCCGAGCGCAATCAGCGGCGCGGCCAGATGGAATTCGTGGAAGGCGCAGGCGTTCTTCGGTATCGAAACCACCACGTCCGGCCAGAAGGAGGCCAGATGCTGGCGGGTAATGGCCGACTGCATGGTTTCGAGGGAACGCATCAGCACGTCGGACACCGCGAGCCGGCTTGCCGCGACCTGCGTGTCGCCGCCGTTGCCCGGCAGATAGGCGCGCAGACGCGCCAGCAGGCCGGGCGCATCGTCACCGGCGGTCTTGCGCAGCGGCGGCGGCTCGACCGACTCGCCATTCAGGTCTACCACCACCGTAAGGTCGGTCAGCGTGCGCTGGGTGGGTGCCACCGGCACCGGATTCAGCAGGCCGCCGTCGACCAGCATGCGGCCGCGGTAGGGGTGGGGCGTGAAGATGGACGGCACGGCGAACGACGCGCGCATCGCCTCGAACAGCGGGCCGTCGGTGAACCACACTTCGCGCCCGCGCTCGATATCGACCGCCACCGCGGTATAGGCCAGCGGCAGGGTTTCGATGTCGCAGTCGCCGACCAGATCGCGCAGCCGGCTCATCAGCAGCGAGCCGCGTATCAGTCCGCCGCCGGACAGGGTCCAGTCCAGCAGCCGGAACACGTCGGACTGCGCCAGCCCGGTCACCCACTGTTCGTAGGCATCCAGCCCGCCGGCGGCGTGGATGCCGCCGACCACCGCGCCCATGGACGAGCCGGAAATGGCGCGGATGTCGTAGCCGCGCGCCTGCAGTTCGCGGATGACGCCGATGTGGGCCAGCCCGCGGGCGCCGCCGGAGCCGAGCACGAGGGAAACGGTGGTCGCGCGCTGGGTCATGTCCATCGGCGCAGTGTAGCGCCGGCGCCGCTCACGCAGCGCGGCCGGCGAGGTCGAGACAGGTCAGGTGCAGCCTGAGGTCGAATTCGTACTGGTGGTAGCGCGGCTCCATGTGCTCGCACAGCGCGTAGAAGCTCTTGTCGTGGTCACGCACCTTCAGGTGGGCCAGTTCGTGCACCACGATCATCTTCAGGAATTCCGGCGCACAGTCGCGGAACAGCGTGGCGACGCGGATTTCCCGCTTGGTCTTGAGCTTCGCGCCCTGCACCCGCGAAATGGTGGTCTGCGTGCCGAGCGCCTTCGCCACCAGACCGAGGCCGCTGTCGTAGGCGACCTTGCTCACCGGCGGCGCGGTGCGCAGATGGCGGTTCTTCAGTTCGAGCACGTAGTCGTACAGCGCCGAATCGCTGCGCACCTCGTGCCGCTCCGGGTAACGCACGCGCAGCGTCTCGGCCAGCCTGTCCTGCTCGATCAGCGCGCGCACCTGGTCCTGGATGTGGGCCGGGTAGGCCGACAGGTACTTCAGCGCCGTCATCAGGCCACCTTGTTGGCCGCGGTGCGCGGGCGTTCGGCGGCCAGCACCCGTTCGGCGTCGAGCGAGGAAATGGCGATCCGGGTGTCCGCCGGTATCGCGCCCGCCAGCTGCAGCGCCATGTAGCGGCCGCAGCACACGCGCAGGAAGGAGGTGAAATTGGCCGGCAGCAGGTGTGCGCCGTCTCCGCCACCGGCTTCAGCCAGTTCGTCGTACAGCTTCGATATGAGCCGCGGCAGGGTCAGGCCGTCACGCGCGCCGATCTCTTCCAGCACGTCCCAGAACTGGTTCTCCAGCCGGATGCTGGTGGCGACGCCACGCAGCCGCAGCGAACGGCTGCGCATGAGGTAAAGCTCGGGATCGGCGCGAATGAAGATCTGGCACATGGGTGACACCTCCTGCGCCTATTGTAGACAGCGCGGGCGGGACGCAGGCGCCCCGCCCTCTCCGCTTACTCGATGCGCGTGCCGAGCACCGCGAGGAACTGCGCAATCCACGCCGGGTGAGCCGGCCAGGCCGGCGCGGTCACCAGATTGCGGTCGGTCACCGCGCCATCGATGGCGATGTCGGCATAGCGGCCACCAGCCAGTTCCACCTCAGCGCGGCAGGCCGGGTAGGCCGAACACAGGCGGCCTTCCAGCACCTTCGCACCGGCCAGCAGCTGGGCGCCGTGGCAGATGGCGGCGATCGGCTTGTCGCTCAGCGCGAAGTGACGGACCAGGGCCAGCACCTTGTCGTCCATGCGCAGGTACTCGGGCGCCCGGCCGCCGGGAATCAGCAGCGCGTCGTAGTCCTCGGCCTGCACGCTGTCAAAGGTGGCGTTCAGCGTGAAGTTGTGGCCACGCTTTTCGGAATAGGTCTGCTGGCCTTCGAAATCGTGGATGGCGGTGGCGATCTGGTCGCCCGCCTTCTTGTCCGGACACACCGCGTGCACGGTGTGGCCCACCGCCTGCAACGCCTGGAAGGGCACCATGATTTCGTAGTCCTCGACGAAATCGCCGGCCAGCAGCAGGATTTTCTTCGCCTTCATGTCCGTCTCCTCACGTGTGGATGCGCGCGACGCGCGCAGGCCACTAACGTGCTACGGACAGGGACAGGCGGGGTGGTAGCGGGTTAACACAGCGCGATGCCCGCACCGGGCAACGCCGGCGCGGCCACTCGCCGCGCCCGCCGCGAGCAGGATCAGTCCTTGAACGCCTCGACCGGAATCTTGATCACGACGTCGTCGGAAATGCTCGGCACGTACTTGGTCATGCCGAATTCCGAACGCTTGATGACGGTGGAAATGTCGGCGCCGCACAGCGCCTTCTTGTTGATCGGGTGGGTGCCGCAGGTGAAACCCTTCACCTCCAGCTTGACCGGCTTGGTCACGCCCAGCAGCGTAAAATCGCCTTCCGCGCCGACCAGCTTGTCGCCGTCGTAGACGAGCTTGGTGGACTTGAAGCTCATGTTCGGGAATTTCTCGACATTGAAGAAATCCTCGCCGCGCATCTGCTTGTCCCAGGCGTCCATGCCCATGTCGATCGAGGCGCTGTCTATGTTCACCTCGATGCTGCCGCTCTTCTGCGACGGTACCAGCATGATCTTGCCGGTCACGTTGTTGAAGCGGCCGCGCTGGGTCGAGAAGCCGAGGTGGTTCACCTCGAACACCGGAAAGGTGTGGCGGCTGTCTATCGTGAAACTGTCGGCCGCCATCGCGCCGGCGGTCATGGACAGGCCGGCGAAGGTGCCGAACAGGGCGATCAGGGTCTTCTTCATGCGGAAACTCCCGGTGAGGATGGCGGGGGCGGACGGCGCCGCGCCCGGCGGCCGGTCTGGCCGGCCGCTGTTCGAGTGGATGACCTGCTTACTTGCCGGCCACGGTGAGCCGGAACTTGATCTGCACCTCGTCGGCGACCACCGAGGTGTCGCCCCAGGCACCGGTGCCGATGCCGTAGTCCAGACGCTTGAGCTGGAAGCCGCCTTCCAGCACCGCACCCGCCCCTTCCGGCTTCAGCGTGAAGGGCGCAACCACTTCGCGCGACTTGCCGCGTATGGTCATCTGGCCGCGCGCTTCGTACCTGTTGCCGCCGAGCGGCTTGACCGAGCTGGACACGAAGCGGGCGGCCGCAAACTGCTTCACGTCAAACCAGTTCTTGCCCTTCACCTCGTCGTTCGCTTCCGGTCCGCCGGCGTCGATCGACGCCATGTCGATGTCCAGCGTGGCCTTGCCGGCTTCCGGCTTGGCCGGATCGAAATCCAGCGTGGCGGTGAAGCGCTTGAAGCTGCCATCAACCGACACGCCCATCTGGTTCGACACGAAGGCGAGCGTGCTCTTTTCAGGCAGCACACGGGCGTACGGTGCAGCCGCGGCCGGCTGGGCGAACGCGAAACCGGCCAGCACGACCGAGGCGGTCAGCGCACGGGCGGCAGTCGCGAAATGCGGAAAGCTCATGAATTCTCCAAAGGGGTGCAGGCAGCCTGTTGATGCGCCCGCGACGAAAAGATTCCGCATTCGGGCCGGATCAGCCTTCGCCGGCCAGTTTTCGTTCCAGCTCGGCCACTCGTACTTCCAGCGCCTCAAGCTGTGCGCGGGTGCGGGCAAGCACCTCTTTCTGCACGTCGAATTCCTCGCGCGTGACCAGATCCAGCCGGGAAAACATGGCGCTGGCCATGGCTTTGGCGTTCTTTTCGAGATCGCGCGCCGGGCTGGCGGCAATCAGTTCGGAAAAGCGGCTGGACAATTCTTCGAGCATCTTGGGATTGAGCATCGCACTCTCCTGACAGTCAGCATATGTATACAACGCGGCACGCTTCGACAGGCCGACAGCGGCCGCCGCGCCGCGCATTGTGCCGCCAAAGGCCGCAATGACGCGAACCCGCCGCACGGCCAGCGCATGACGATGGTGTGATCCGGTGCGTGCGGGCACCGATTTCGCGCACAGCGACGAGCGCCCTCCGGATTCCCGCCCATTCACGCACCGCTTTGGTGCCCACCGGTTTTCCTGCGCGTGAACTTGGGGCAAGGGTCCGGGAGGCGCAGGCAGCCATTCGCATCGGAACATTGCAAAGCATTGAATTAGATATGATTTTTTTGCTGGCACGCTCCATGCAAGGAAGGTCGAGCAGTCTTCCCAACAATCCAGGAGTGAACCTCATGCAAAAGACTCTGATCGCCGCAGCCCTGGCCAGCGCGCTCGCCGTGCCCGCCTTTTCCGCACACGCCGAAGAGCCGGCCAGCCCGCACACCTTCACCGGCAACGTCGGTCTGTTCAGCCAGTACGTGTTCCGCGGCATCAGCCAGACCAACGAAGACATCGCGCTGCAGGGCGGTTTCGACTACTCGCACGCCAGCGGCTTCTACATCGGCACCTGGGGCTCGAACATTTCCTGGCTGACCGACTCGTCGGCCGTCACCGGCTACAACTCGTCCAGCCTCGAACTGGATGTGTACGGCGGCTACCGCGGTGCCTTCGGCGACAGCGGCGTGACCTACGACGTGGGCCTGCTGCAGTACATGTACCCGGGTGACCGCGTCGCCGGCGCCGTCAAGGCCGACACGCTGGAAGCCTACGTGGCGGTGGCCTGGCAGTTCCTGTCGGCCAAGTACTCGTACAGCATGGGTGACACCTTCGGCGTGAACAACTCGTCCGGCACCTGGTACCTCGACCTGCAGGCAAACTACCCGATCACCGAATCGCTGACGCTGAACCTGCACTACGGCATCCAGGAGTTCAAGGGTTCGAACGCCGGCGTGAGCAATGACTCGCAGGCTTCGTATGAAGACTGGAAGATCGGCGCCTCGTACGCGCTGCCGCAAGGCTTCACCGTTGGTGCCTACTACACTGACACCAGCATGAACCGCACCCAGGAAGCGTTCTACACCAACGCGCTGGGCAAGTATCTGGGCGACGGCCAGACGGTCGTATTCCTGACCAAGACCTTCTGATCCACAACGCTTCAAGGCATCTGCCAGGGGAATGTCATGAAACTAGTCACTGCCATCATCAAGCCGTTCAAGCTTGACGAAGTGCGTGAGGCGCTGTCCGCCATCGGCGTGCAGGGCATCACCGTTACCGAGGTCAAGGGCTTCGGCCGCCAGAAGGGCCACACCGAGCTGTACCGCGGCGCGGAATACGTGGTCGATTTCCTGCCGAAGGTGAAGATCGAAGCCGCGATCAGCGACGAGCTGGTCGACAGCGTCGTCGAAGCGATCGAAAAGTCCGCCAGCACCGGCAAGATCGGTGACGGCAAGATTTTCGTGTTCGAGCTCGAACAGGTCGTCCGCATCCGCACCGGTGAAACCGGCGTCGATGCGCTTTAAGGGAGAACGGGAGATGAAGCGCTTTTTGAGCATCCTGTGCGCCACGCTGGCCATTGGCCTGGCAGCGCCTGTCATGGCAGAAGACCCCCCGGCAGCGCCTGCCGCCGCGACCGCGGAAGCGGTTGCGCCGGCTGCTGCCCCCGCTGCACCGGAAGCGGCTCCGGCCGCCGCCGAGGCGGCACCCGCTGCGGCTGAAGCCGCACCGGCCCCCAGCTTCAACAAGGGCGATACCGTCTGGATGATGCTGGCCTCCATCCTGGTCATCATGATGGCGGTGCCGGGCCTGGCGCTGTTCTACGGCGGCCTGGTGCGTTCGAAGAACATGCTGTCCATCCTGATGCAGGTGATGACCGTGTTCTCGCTGATCGTGGTGCTCTGGTTCGTGTATGGCTACTCGCTGGCCTTCACCGCAGGCAACCCCTTCATCGGCACGCTGGACAAGCTCTTCCTGAAGGGCGTCACCGTCGATTCGCTGGGCGCGACCTTCAGCAAGGGTGTGTACATCCCTGAAATGATCTTCGCCGCCTTCCAGTCGACCTTCGCCGGCATCACCGCTGCGCTGATCATCGGCGCCTTCGCCGAGCGCGTGAAGTTCTCCGCCGTGCTGCTGTTCTCGGTGCTGTGGTTCACGTTCAGCTACATCCCGGTCGCGCACATGGTGTGGTACTGGGACGGCCCGGACGCGATCACCTCGGCTGAAACCCTGGCCACCGTCACCGGCAACGCAGGTTTCCTGTGGGCCAAGGGCGCGCTGGACTTCGCAGGCGGCACCGTGGTGCACATCAACGCCGGCGTGGCCGGTCTGGTGGGTGCCTACATGGTCGGCAAGCGTGTCGGCTACGGCAAGGAATCGATGGCGCCGCACTCGCTGGTGATGACCATGGTCGGAGCCTCGCTGCTGTGGGTGGGCTGGTTCGGCTTCAACGCCGGTTCCAACCTGGAAGCCAACGGTACCGCCGTACTGGCCTTCGCCACCACGCTGATCGCCACCGCCGGTGCCACCGTGTCCTGGCTGATGGGCGAATGGATCCTGAAGGGCAAGCCGTCGATGCTGGGTGCAGCGTCGGGTGCGGTGGCCGGTCTGGTCGCCATCACCCCGGCCTGCGGCTTCGTCGGCCCGATGGGTGCCCTGATCATGGGTCTGTTGTCCGGCATCGTCTGCCTGTGGGGCGTGAATGGCCTGAAGCACATGCTCGGCGCCGATGACGCGCTCGACGTGTTCGGCGTGCATGGCGTGGGCGGCATCCTGGGTGCCATCCTGACCGGCGTGTTCGCGGCCCCGTCGCTCGGCGGCTCCGGCGTGTATGACTACGTGACCAACAGCGTGGCCGAAGGCTACGACATCATGGGTCAGGTCATCACCCAGGCCACCGCGGTCGGCGTGACCATCATCTGGACCACGGTCGTGTCCTTCATCGCCTTCAAGCTGGTCGACATCTTCATCGGCCTGCGCGTGCCGGAAGACGAAGAACGCGAAGGTCTGGACGTGACCGCCCACGGCGAAACCGCCTACCGTCTCTGATCGACGGACAGAACACTCCTCCAGCAATGGTTAGGGCGCCTTCGGGCGCCCTTTTTTTCGCCCTTGCTTTCTTCGCCGTTTCACTCTTGCAAAAAGACACACAAGACCCGAAGTTTCACCGCCAAGTGTCTGAAATCGCACGAAACGAGTTTGGAACTCCGCGCTAATCTCGCGACAAGCTGGCGCCAGACCAGTCAACACTGACTGCCCCTCTGCAGGAGACGGAAATGAAACGGATCAATCGCTTCATGCGCGCCGGCTACCGTTCGGCGACGCGACATGCACTGCCGTTCTGCGCGGTCGCCTCGATCTCGGCCATGGTGGTCGGCCTGTCGGGCGCCGCACTGTGCTTCGGCGGACTGGCAGTGGTGGGCTACGTACTGCGCCCTTCGAGCACGGTACAGATCTGATCTGACGACCGGCCCCGTCCTGCGCGGGGCCCGCTGCGTCAGCGCAGCGACGCTTTTGCGCCACGCCCCTTCCTCCCCGGCAACGCCCTCCCTTCATCACCGGACAGCCCGGATCGCCGATATGCTGCGCGACCGCAGGCGGCGCTGCAGTCAGACTGCTGTCCCTCGTACGGCAGGCAGCCGCGTTGCTGTACAGGACGCGACCGGTGCGCGACAAGGCGGGGTTGCGGAGTACGATCTCGGGCGACCCGGCTGCCGGCGCATGCCGATGCGACTACGGATCGCCGTTGATCGATGAATCGGGGATGGCACGACCGCGCGCCACCACCCCAAGCAAGAGGACAACAGTACGTGAACAAGTTTGCCCTGCGCACCCTGACCGGTCTGGCGGCGCTCGCCGCGGCCGGCATCATCCATGCGCAAGCGCCGGTCGACGCGCCGGTCAACGATTTCCCGGCCGAAGAACGCACCCGCCTGCGCGATCGTGCCACCGCGCTGAAGGAACAGGCGAAGACGAAGAAGGAAGAAGCGGCACGGGTGCGCGACGCTGCGCACACGGCGTGCTGGCAGCACACGCTGGTGTCATCCTGCCTGGAAGGTGCCGACGACACCTACCGCAGCAGCATGACCTCGGCGCGCCGGCTTGAACTGGAAGCCAGCGACATCGAGCGCGACATCCGCCACCGTTCGGCCGAAGCGCGCCGGGCCGACAAGCAGCGGGCAGCCGACGCACGCCGCGAGAAATCGATCGACGTCAGCGCCAAGACACGCGAACAGGATGCCCTGCGCGAGGAGGCGGCCGCCGCACGGGCGACGAAGGACGCGGAACTGGCCGGCCATGCGGAAGCGCAGGCGCGCGAACAGGCACGCAAGGACGCCGAACAGGCCGCCCGGCGCAAGCAGGAAGACGCCCGCGCGGCGCAACGCGCAGCCGATCAGCGCAGAAAGGCCGCAGCCATCGACGAACGGATTCAGAAGCGCGAGGAAGAGCGCGCCCGTCGCGAGGCGGAAGCCGCCGCCAAGGCAGCCGCGCAGGAAGCGGCCGGCAAGGCGCCCTGAACGCGCTCGCCCGGCGTCCGGGCGGATGCGCTCAGCGATGCGGCGTGTGGCGCCCCGGTGCCGCGTGGTGGGTGCCGGCCGCCGCATGGTGATGCAGGGCCGCGTGGTCCGGCTCGTGCGGCAGGCGATGCCCCACCCACTGCGGCAGCAGCGAACCGACCACCATGCCGGTGGCGCTCACCACCAGACCGATCAGCTGCGGCGGCACCAGGCTGGCTTCGCCGACCAGCACCTCGACCAGCAGCCATGAGGACAGGCCGCCGATGATGGCCGCCAGCGCGCCCTGGGTGGTCGCGCGTTTCCAGAACGCGCCGAAGAACAGCGGCACGAAGGCACCGGCCAGCGTCACCTTGTAGGCGTTCTCCACCATGCCGAAGATGCTGCTTTCGGAATTGAGCGCCACCGCCAGCACCGCGCTGGCGAAGCCGACGATGGCAGCCCGCATCACACGCAGCAGCTGACGGTCGCTCATGTGCGGGTAGAAGCCCTTCACGATGTTCTCGGCAAAGGTGACCGACGGCGCCAGCAGCGTGGCCGACGAGCAGCTCATGATGGCCGACAGCACCGCGCCGAAGAAGAATATCTGCGCGATCAGCGGCGTGTGCTGCATCACCAGCGTGGGCAGCACGCGCTGCGAATCTTCCTCGATCAGCGCACCGAAGGTAGCCGGGTCGATCAGCGTCGCCGAATAGGCGATGAACATCGGCACGAAGCAGAACACGAAGTAGATGCTGGCCCCCAGCACCGAGCCGGCCACCGCGGTTTTCGCGGTCTTCGCCGAAGTGACGCGCTGGAACACGTCCTGCTGCGGAATCGAACCCAGCATCATGGTGAGCCAGGCACCGATGAAGGTGATCCACAGCCAGGGGTCAGCCGGCGGGAAGAAGTCGAGCTTGCCGGCGGCCGACGCGTGCTCGATCACCGGGGCGACGCCGCCGGTCAGGCCGCTGATGATGTAGGCGATGTACAGCAGGCCGCCCATGGACACCGCCATCTGCACGAAATCGAGAATGGCCACCGAGAACATGCCGCCGAAGGTGGTGTAGGTGAGCACGATGAGCGCGCCCAGCACCATGCCTGCATGCTGGCTCACGCCGCCGTCGGTCACCATGAAGAAAATGAGGCCCATGGCCTTGATCTGCGCCGCCACCCAGCCCAGGTAGGACACCACGATGCACATCGACGTGATCGCCTCGACCGAGCGGCTGTAGCGCATCCGGTAGTAGTCGCCGACGGTCAGGATGTTGAGCTTGTACAGCTTCGAGGCGAAGAAGAAGCCGGCGATGATCAGGCACATCGACGAGCCGAAGGGGTCGGCCACCACGCCGCCCAGGCCGGAGGTGACGAACTGGGCCGACACGCCGAACACCGCCTCGGCGCCGAACCAGGTGGCGAACACGGTGGCGGTGACAACGGGCAACGGCAGGCTGCGCCCGGCCACCGCGAAGTCCTTGGCGTTATGGACACGGGTGGCGGCGAACAGGCCGATGCCGACCGACACCATCAGATAGAGCACGACGAACCAGATCAGCATGGAAGCCCCGGCAAGACAGGATGCGCAGCGCGGCACAACGCCGCGCGACCGCAATGATAGCGGCGCACATCGGCCCGTGTACGGGGGTTCGCGGCTGTTTTTCGGTCAGGCCGAAAAGCGATAGTGCGGCACGGCAGGCAGCGCGGTATCGGCCACCATTTCGAGCACCACCCGGCCCTCGACCCGCAGGCCCGACAGATGGATGTGGAGATGGGTGACCAGCGCATTCTGCAGCGACTCGTCCAGCGAAAAGCCGCTTTCAGCGTCAGTCAGGTCCACCGTCGGCTGTGCCGCTTCGGCCTGCAGGCCGAAGGCACCGGCCAGACCTCCGCCGCAGGCGTCGATCACGATGCCACCCAGTTCGGAGAGCGCGTCCTGTTCCAGTTCGGACAGTTCGCCCAGCAGCACCGGCAGGCCGAGCATGCGGCGCACGATCAGCCGCGCGCCCTCCTCGGGCAGCACCAGCATGGCCTGCGTGTGGTTGCCGTCGGCGGTGCGCATGCGCTGCGCGATCATGCACAGCCGGCCGCCGCTGTAGCGGTCGAGCCCGTGCAGGCTGCGCTGCAGGCCGTCCCGGTCGACCAGCTCGACATGCAGCACCGACATGCCGACCCGGTCGGCCACGACCTGTGAGAACGTGAGGGCCGCGCCATGCATGGAACGGCTCATGGAGCCGGCGAGCGCGCCCAGGCGTACGAGAGGAAGATTCATTGCGCACGCCCCCTGCAGGGCGACACGCAGGCATGCGAAATCTGAAACACCGGGATCGTTTTCATCGTTGTGTGCTCGCGGCTTGAAGCAGCACTAACGACGGCCCCTCGCCCGACTTTAGGGCGGCGGCATGACGCTCGGGATCAGATCCCGAACAGCCGCCACAGCTCGATGCCGATCAGCGTCGCCAGCAGCAGGCAGAGCACGCGCAACCAGCGCATCAGGCCGCGATGGCGACGCTCGACGGCGGCCGGCTCCAGCGCCACATCGAATTCGGCGGCGCGGCCGAGCACCCGGTGCGCCAGCCGCGGCAGTTCGGGCAGCGTGAGCGCCCAGCCCGGCGCCTCATCCGCCAGCTTGCGGCGCAGCGCGCGCCAGCCCATCTGCTCGTTCATCCAGCGTTCGAGGAAGGGCTTGGCGGTCTTCCACAGATCGAGGTCCGGGTCGAGCTGGCGACCCAGGCCTTCGATATTGAGCAGGGTCTTCTGCAGCATGACCAGCTGCGGCTGGATTTCGACATTGAAGCGGCGCGACACCTGGAACAGCCGCAACAGCGTGCGGCCGAACTCGATTTCCTTCAGCGGCTTGTCGAAGATGGGTTCGCACACCGCGCGGATCGCCGCCTCGAATTCATCGACCCGGGTGCCACGCGGCACCCAGCCGGCATCGACGTGGGCCTGCGCCACCCGCTTGTAGTCGCGCTGGAAGAAGGCGAGGAAGTTCTGCGCCAGGTAGTTCTTGTCGACGTCGGTGAGCGTGCCCATGATGCCGAAGTCAAGCGCGATGTATTGGCCATCCGGCGACACGAAAATATTGCCCGGATGCATGTCGGCGTGGAAAAAGCCGTCGCGGAACACCTGGGTGAAGAAGATTTCGACGCCGGAGCGCGACAGCGCCGCCATGTCCACGCCCTGGGCGCGCAGCGCATCGACCTGCGACACCGGCAGACCGTGCATGCGCTGCATCACCATGACGCTGGGACCACAGTAGTCCCAGTACACCTCAGGCACCGACAGCAGCGGCGAGTCGCGGAAATTGCGGCGCAGCTGCGAACAGTTCGACGCC
Source organism: Methyloversatilis universalis EHg5 (assembly GCF_000378945.1). Classification (GTDB taxonomy): domain Bacteria; phylum Pseudomonadota; class Gammaproteobacteria; order Burkholderiales; family Rhodocyclaceae; genus Methyloversatilis; species Methyloversatilis universalis_A. The sequence continues at coordinate 4,029,353 of NZ_KB900539.1, forward strand.
TCGCGCATCAGGTCCAGTTCGTCGCCGAGGTGCTTGGAGAACTCTGCCACCACCTCGCGCGCCTTCAGCCGGCGGCCTTCCGACCACACCCGTTCGAGCAGCGCGGCGGCGGTTTCCATCAGCGCGATGTCGTTGGCGATGATGTGCTCGATGCCCGGCCGCAGCACCTTGACCGCGACCTCCTCGCCGGTGGGCAGCACCGCGAAATGCACCTGCGCCACCGAGGCGGAGGCCACCGGCTGCGTTTCGAAGCTGGCGAACACCTGCGACAGCGGCCGGCCATAGAACGTTTCCAGCCGCGCGATCGCCTGTTCCGACGGGAAGGGCGGCACGCGGTCCTGCAGCTTGGCCAGCTCGTCCGCCAGATCCGGCGGCAGCAGATCGCGCCGGGTGGACAGCATCTGGCCGAACTTGACGAAGATGGGCCCGAGCGCCTCCAGCGCCTGGCGCAGACGCACCGCGCGCGGCGCGTCGAAACGGCGGCCGAGCCGGGTCACCCGCAGCAGGCCGGCGAAGCGCAGCTTGCTGCCGGCGTCGATCAGCATCTGGTCCAGCCCGTAGCGCAGGCTGACCGTCACGATCTTGAGCAGTCGCAACCAGCGCATCGGCTCAGGTCCTCGCCGGAGGGGTAATCAGGGTCGGACGGGCGGCGTGAAACGTCATGTTGCTAAACAGTGCGGGCGCGCAGGGAGCGCGCACTGTACAAGAAGGGCTGCCGGCCCGGAAGCCGCGCCGGGAAGGCGGCCACGGGCTCGCGTTATACTTCGCCGCTTCCGAATGCATACGCGCCCTGCGCCCCTGTTTCATCCATGACCCCCGAACTGCGCCTGGAACTGACCCGTCTGCTGCATGCCTCGCTCGCCAGCGTGGCACCGGATCTCGCCGCGCCCGACATCATCCTCGACCGCCCGAAGCAGGCCGCCCACGGCGACCTCGCCTGCAATGTCGCCCTGCAACTCGCGAAGGCGCTGAAGCAGAACCCGCGCGTGATCGCCGAGCGCATCGTGCGTGAACTGCCGCCGTCGACGCTGATCGAGCGCGCCGAAGTGGCGGGCGCCGGCTTCATCAACTTCTTCTTCAGCGCCACGGTGAAGCAGGCCATCGTCGGCCGCATCCTCGCCGAAGGCGAACGCTACGGCCGCTCCGACAGCGGCGCCGGCAAGAAGGTGCAGATCGAGTTCGTGTCGGCCAACCCGACCGGCCCGCTGCACGTCGGCCACGGCCGCGGTGCGGCTTACGGTTCGGCACTGTCCAACCTGCTCGAAGCCGCCGGCTATGCGGTCACCCGCGAGTTCTACGTAAACGACGCCGGACGCCAGATGGACATCCTGGCGGTGTCGGTGTGGCTGCGCTACATGGAAACCCAGGGCACGGCGATCAAGTTCCCGGCCGACGGCTACCGCGGCGACTACGTGCGCGACATCGGCTCGGAACTGTTCGTGCAGCAGGGCCCGCGCCTGAACCGCCATACCGCCGACCTGCCTGACGCCTCGGTGCCCGGCGACACCGCTGACGCCCAGCTCGACGCGCTGATCGCCACCGCCAAGAAGTCGCTCGGCGACGACTGGTGGACGGTGCACCGCTTCGCGCTCGACGCCATGCTGGCCGACCAGCGCAACGATCTCGGCGAGTTCCGCGTGCATTACGACGTGTGGTACTCGGAACAGTCACTGCACACCAATGGTGCGGTCGACCGCGCGGTGAAACGCCTGCAGGACGCCGGCCACATCTACGAACAGGATGGCGCGCTGTGGTTCCGCTCCACCCACTTCGGTGACGAGAAGGACCGCGTGGTCCGCCGCGACAACGGCATCTACACCTATTTCGCGTCCGACATCGCCTACCACGCCGAAAAGTTCGCGCGCGGCTTCGATCTGGTGATCGACGTGTGGGGCGCCGACCACCACGGCTACATTCCGCGGGTGAAGGGCGCGCTGACCGCGCTGGGCGAGAATCCGGACCGGCTGGAAATCGCGCTGGTGCAGTTCGCGGTGCTCTACCGTGGCGGCGAGAAGGCAGCCATGGGCAAGCGCTCGGGCGACTTCGTCACGCTGCGCGACCTGCGCGCCGAAGTGGGCAACGACGCCGCCCGCTTCTTCTACGTGCTGCGCAAGAGCGACCAGCATCTGGATTTCGACCTCGATCTGGCCAAGTCCGAATCGAACGACAACCCGGTCTATTACATCCAGTACGCGCACGCGCGCATCTGTTCGGTCATCCGTGAAGCGGTGGCCAATCACGCGCTCGACCTGTCGCTGCTGCCGGAGGTGCCGATGGACAGCCTGTCCGGCGAGAAGGAACTGCTGCTGGCACAGCGCCTGGCCGAATTCCCGGACGTGATCACCGCCGCAGTGGCCGACCGCGCGCCGCATTCGGTGGCCTTCTACCTGCGCGACGTGGCGTCCGACTTCCACGCCTTCTACAACGCCTCGCGCATGCTGGTGGACGATCTGGCCGTGCGCGAAGCCCGCCTTGCACTGGCGGCGGCCACCCGGCAGGTCATCGCCAACGGCCTCGCACTGCTCGGCGTGTCTGCCCCGGAAACCATGTAAATGGCCAAAGCCCCGCAGAAGAAGGCCTCACCCCGCAACAACCGCGGCGGCACCGTGGTCGGCATCTTCATCGGTCTGGTGCTGGGCGTGGTGCTGAGCGCCGGCGTCATGTGGTACATCCACGGCTCCTCGCTGCCGCTGCAGGTGCGCGAGAACGCGCCGGCACCCGGCCATGCCCCGGCACAGCCGGCGGCACTGCCGGGCAAGCCGGGCGACAAGGCCGCCGTGCCGGCACCGGCCGAAGCCAAGCGCTTCGATTTCTACGACCTGCTGCCCGGCAACGCGCAAACGCCGGGCAGCGACAAGCCTGCGGCCGAAGCGGCGCCAGCGCCGGCACCCGCCGCGGCCGCACCGGCGGCGGACACCCCGGCCGCCAAGCTCATCCTGCAGGCCGGCGCCTTCTCTTCGGAAGAAGAAGCGGACAACCTGCGGGCGCGTCTTGCGTTGATCGGTCTGGAATCCGGCGTACAGAAGGTGACGGTGGCCGGCAAGGGCACGCTCTACCGCGTGCGTCTCGGCCCCTTCGCCAGCGCGGAAGACATGCAGCGCACGCGCGCTGAACTGGCACAGAACGGAATCGAGGCATCGGTTGTCCGATGACACCGGATCGATACGGAATACAGGAGAACACATGAAATTCGGATTCAAGACGCTCGCAGCGCTGGCTATCGCCGGCTTCATGTCCATGGGTGTGAGCGCAGCACCGCTGACCGACAAGGACTTCCGCGAAATCAAGCCGGCGCAGTCCACCGAACCGGGCAACAAGGTCGAAGTGATCGAGTTCTTCTGGTACGGCTGCCCGCACTGCTTCGATCTGGAACCCACGCTGAAGAAGTGGCTGGCCAAGATGCCGGCAGACGTCACCTTCAAGCGGGTACCGGCCATCTTCCGCCAGTCCTGGGTGCCGGGCGCGCAGACCTACTACACGCTGGAAACCCTGGGTGAGCTGGATCGTCTGCACGGCAAGGTGTTCGACGCCATTCATGTCGACCGCCAGCCGTTCAACGACGTCGGCGCCATTTCGGCCTGGATGGGCAAGAACGGCATCGACGCGAAGAAGTTCGAAGAGACCGCCAAGTCCTTCGCGGTGTCCGGCAAGGTGCAGCGCGCGCAGCAGATGAGCGCCGCCTATCAGCTCACCGGCGTGCCGGCGCTGGTGGTTGATGGCAAGTACATCGCGCTGGGCAACAGCTACGAAACCATGCTGGTGAATCTGGATGCGCTGATCGAGCGCGCACGCGCCGAACGCGCCGCCGCCGGCAAGAAGTGAATCCGGCCGCTCCGGTGACGACAACGGGTGCCCGCGTGGTACCCGTTGTTTTTCTGACCGGTGCATCGACCGGCATCGGCGAGGCGCTGGCCCGCCACTACGCGGCACAGGGCGCCACCCTCGGTCTGGTCGCCCGCCGTGGCGCACTGCTCGACACCCTGCGCGCCCGCCTGCCCGGCCGCCACTTCAGCTATGTGGCCGACGTGCGCGACGCCGACGCGCTGCGTGCCGCGGCCGAAGCCTTCATCGCCGACGCCGGCCTGCCTGATCTGGTGATCGGCAACGCCGGCGTATCGGTCGGCACGCTGACCGGCGAACAGGACGACCTGCCCGCCTTCGAAGCGGTGTTCGACATCAATGTGCTGGGCCTGGTGCGCACCTTCGCGCCCTTCGTGAAACCGATGCAGGCGCGCGGCTCGGGCACGCTGGTCGGCATCGCCTCGGTCGCCGGCATCCGCGGCCTGCCCGGCGCCGGCGCCTATAGCGCCTCCAAGTCAGCCGCCATCAGCTATCTCGAAAGCCTGCGGGTCGAACTGCGCGGCAGCGGCGTGCAGGTGAAAACGCTGTGCCCGGGCTACATCGACACGCCGATGACCGAGAAGAACCCCTACCCCATGCCCTTCATGCTGGATGCCGACGACGCGGCGGCGCGCTTCGCCCGCTTCTTCGACAGCCGGCGCAGCTACGCGGTCATTCCGTGGCAGATGGGGATGGTGGCAAAACTGATGCGGCTGCTGCCCAACCCGGTGTATGACGCACTGGCGGTGAAATCGGGGCGCAAGCCGCGCGGCACGCTGTAGGGGCCGCGTGAAGGTTCGGCGCTGAATCCCGATCCCGCTGCGGTCAATCGGCGCCCGGCCGAGCCCACATCGCATGAAAGTGATGCACCGGCCCGCGGCCACCGCCGACTTCCAGCTGATCCGCCGCCGCCAGCGCCGCATTGAGATAGTCCTTCGCGCGACGCACCGCGCTCACCGTATCGGTGGTCGGCAGCAGCGCCGCGACGGCCGCGGCCAGCGTGCAGCCGGTGCCGTGATCGCGGGTGGTGGAGAGGCGCTGCGCCGGCAGTTCGAGCACGCCCTCCGGGCCGCCCAGCAGATCGGTGCTGTGCGGCGCACGCAGATGGCCGCCCTTGAGCAGCACCCACTGCGGCCCGAGCGCCGTCAGGGCGGCCAGCATGGCGCGCATGTCGTCCAGCGTCTGCGGCGGCGGGCAATCGAGCAGCACCGCCGCTTCCGGCAGATTGGGCGTAATAAGCGTCGCCAGCGGCAGCAGTTCGTCGCGCAGCGCGGCCACCGCGTCCGGCAGCAGCAGATGGTCGCCGCTCTTGGCCACCATGACCGGATCGACCACCACCGGGCAGCGCGCATGCCGGCGCAGCCGGTCCGCCACCACGCGGGCGATCGCGGCGTTGGCGATCATGCCCACCTTCACCGCATCGACCCGCACGTCGTCGAACACCGCGTCGATCTGCGCGCCGACGAAATCCGGCTCCAGCACCACGAAGCTGCGCACACCGCGGGTGTTCTGCGCCACCACCGCGGTGATCGCGCCCATGCCGTAGGCGCCGAGCGCGGAAAAGGTCTTGAGGTCGGCCTGCAGGCCGGCACCGCCGGTCGGGTCGGTGCCGGCGATGGTGAGGACGTTGGCAATCATCGCCGTGCCGCCGAACACGTGGCTGCGGTCACGCCGCCTTCGCGAACGCCGCCTTCGCCCGCGCGATGGTCTGCGCGATGTCGTCCTCGCTGTGCGCGCCCGACACGAATCCCGCTTCGAAGGCGGAGGGCGCGAGGTAGACGCCGGCGTCCAGCATGGCGTGGAAGAAGCGGTTGAAGCGTTCGCGGTCGGACTGCATCACTTCGGCGTAGCTCGCCGGGCAGCCGTCGCGGAAGTAGAGGCCGAACATGCCGCCGACCGACTGGGCGGAGAAGGTGACGCCGGCCTCTTTCGCGGCGGCGACCAGGCCGTCGCAGAACTGCTTCGTGCGGGCGGCGAGGCGGTCGTGGAAGCCGGGGGCGTTGATCAGTTCCAGCGTTTTCAGGCCGGCGGCCACCGCGACCGGGTTGCCGGACAGCGTGCCTGCCTGATAGACCGCGCCCAGCGGGGCGATGGCGGACATGATGTCGCGCCGGCCGCCGAAGGCGCCGACCGGCATGCCGCCGCCGATCACCTTGCCCAGCGTGGTGAGGTCGGGCGTGATGCCGAACAGACCCTGGGCGCCGACCGGGCCGACGCGGAAGCCGGTCATCACTTCGTCGAAAATGAGCACCGCGCCGTGCTTCGTGCACAGCGCGCGCATGGCGTCGATGAATTCGCGGCTCGGCATGATGAGGTTCATGTTGCCGACCACCGGCTCGACGATGACGCAGGCGATGCGGCTGCCGTGGTTGCGGAAGCAGTCTTCGAGCTGCTGCACGTCGTTGTAGTCGAGCACCAGCGTGTGCTTGGCGAAGTCGTCCGGCACGCCGCCCGAACTGGGGTTGCCGAAGGTGAGCGCGCCGGAGCCGGCCTTCACCAGCAGGCTGTCGGCGTGGCCGTGGTAGCAGCCCTCGAATTTCACGATGGCGTCACGGCCGGTGAAGCCGCGCGCCAGCCGGATGGCGCTCATGGTCGCTTCGGTGCCGGAGCTGACCAGGCGCACCTGCTCGATCGACGGCACGCGGGCGCACAGCGTTTCCGCCATCAGGATTTCCGCCTCGGTCGGCGCGCCGAACGACAGACCGCCGACCGCCGCCTCCTGCACCGCGCGGATCACCTCCGGGTGCGCGTGGCCGACGATGGCCGGGCCCCAGGAGCCGACATAGTCGATGTATTCGGCGCCGTCGGCGTCCCACAGCCGGCTGCCCGCGCCGCGGGTGAAGAAGCGCGGCGTGCCGCCGACCGAGCGGAAGGCGCGCACCGGCGAATTGACGCCGCCGGGAATGCTGCGCTGGGCGCGTTCGAAAAGCTGTTCGTTGCGGGTGCTCATGGGGAATCCTTCGGGGAATCGTGCGGAAAGGCGGTCAGAAGAGCCGGGCGTAGGCGCGGGCCCGGGCCGCGATGTCGTCGGCGTCGAACAGGTCGGACACCACCGCCAGCAGATCGGCGCCGGCGGCGATCAGTTCCGGCGCGCGCGCCAGCGTGATGCCGCCGATGGCGCAGCGCGGCAGGCCGAGGTCGGCCACCTCGGCGAAACGGGCGATCGAAGCCGGCGGCGCCTGCGGCTTGGTGCCGGAGGCGTACATCGAACCGAAGGCGATGTAGTCGGCACCGGCCGCCGCGGCCGCGCGGGCCAGTGCCGGATCGTCGTAGCAGGACACGCCGAGCAATGCGTCCTTGCCCAGCCGGGCACGCGCCCGCGCCGGGTCGCCGTCGTCGCGACCGATGTGCACGCCGTCGGCGCTGCAGGCGCGTGCCAGTTCGATGTCGTCGTTGATCACGAACAGCGTGCCGCACACCGTGGTGATGGCGCGCAGCGCGTCGGCGTCGGCACGCCGCTGGGCAGCATCGGTGGATTTGTTGCGGTACTGCAGCACGACGGCGCCGCCGCCGCAGGCCGCTTCGGCCGCACGGTAGAGCGCGCCGCCGCTCAGCGCTTCCGGCGTGACCGCGTACAGGCCGCGCAGCGGCTTATGCGTCATCGCCGTCATCCTCGTCGGCTGCGCCGCCGGCAGCGGCCGCGTGCCGTTCGCGCAGGAAGAAGAAGCGGTCCGGCAGATGCTGGCCCATGCCGGGCCGGAAGCCGGATTCCAGCGTGCGCCAGGTGTACTCCTGCGCGGCGTGCACCGCCTCGCCGATGTCCAGGCCGTGCGCCAGCCAGGCCGCCACCGCGGACGCCAGCGTGCAGCCGGAGCCGTGGTAGCTGCCGGGCAGGCGGTCCCATTCGTCGCGGCGGATGACGCCGTTCGGGCCGTACAGCACATTGGCGACGCGGGCAGTGGATTCGTGGGTGCCGGTCAGCAGCACATGGCCGCAGCCGGCGGCGATGAGCTGGCGGGCGCACTGGTCGAGCGAAGGGGTAGCCACGCCGCGGTGGTCGTCCTCCACCGCGTCGTCGTCATCGTCCAGGTCGTCCTCGTCGGCGAAATCGCCGCCGTCGTCATCGTCATCGTCGTCCGGCTGGGCGAGGCGACGTGCTTCCAGACTGTTGGGCGTGAGCACGGTGGTGAGCGGCAGCAGCAGTTCCTGCAGCGCAATCACCATGTCCTCGTCCGCCAGTTCGTCGCCGCGGCCGGAGGACAGCACCGGGTCGAGCACCACCGGCACGTCCGGATAGTCGGAAATGATTTCGGCGATGGCAGCGATGTTCTCGATGCTGCCCATCACGCCGATCTTGAATGCCGCCACCGGCATGTCGGCCAGCAGCACCCTCGCCTGATCGACCAGCAGGTCGTCGTCCATGGGCACCACTTCCTCGACCCCGGCGCTGTCCTGCACCGTGACCGCGGTAACCACGGTCAGCGCGTGGCAGCCCAGCGCCGACAGCGTCATCAGATCCGCCTGCATGCCGGCCCCGCCAGTGGGGTCGGTCGCGGAAAAGCACATGACAAGCGGAGGAAGCGCCCGTACATCAGCATTGACCATAAAGCGCGCGCCCGGATTGTCGTTACAGATGGTTAATTACGGTAATATCAATTGGATTCTAACAAAGCAGCCCGCCATGAGTTCCTCTGTCACGGCCGAATTCCAGACTTACATGTGTCTCATCTGCGGCTTCATCTACGACGAAGCCGCAGGCCTGCCGGAAGAGGGCATCGCCCCCGGCACCCGCTGGGAGGACGTTCCGCCCAACTGGACCTGTCCCGAGTGCGCCGCACGCAAGGACGATTTCGAAATGGTCCAGATCTGACGGACGCGCCGGCAGGCCGTCCGTTCGCCGGCATTCCGGCTGACCGGGCGGGCTCGACGAGCGGCTGTATGAAGACAATCCGCATGCCTGCACATCGCTTGATCGCGCAGGCCTGTGTCGTGCGCACGAGGGGAGAGCATCTTGGCTGATTCGGGTGGCAGCGCCGGCGTCAAGGTGATGGTGATCGACGACAGCAACACCATACGCCGCAGTGCCGAAATCTTTCTGGTCCAGGCCGGCTACCAGGTGGTGCTGGCCGAAGACGGCTTCGATGCGCTGGCCAAGATCAGCGACCATCATCCGCAGGTCATCTTCTGCGACATCATGATGCCGCGCCTCGACGGCTATCAGACCTGCGCACTCATCAAGAAGAACCCCCGGTTTGCCGCTACTCCGGTCGTGATGCTGTCGTCTCGAGACGGCCTGTTCGACCGCGCACGCGGTCGCATGGTCGGGTCGGACGAGTATCTGACGAAGCCCTTCACGAAGGACAGCCTGCTGCAGGCGGTGTCGCGCCACGCCCGCAGCGGCGCTGACTGACGCCCCCCACCCCGTATCCATTCGAACGCGGAGCCGACGATGGCGATCAAGCGCATCATGGTGGTGGACGATTCGCCCACCGAACGCCATGTTCTGAACGATTTCCTGACCCGCAAGGGCTTCGAGGTCATCATCGCCGAGAACGGCGAACAGGCGATCGCGAAGGCCAAGGCCGAAAAGCCGGACCTCATCCTGATGGATGTGGTGATGCCCGGCATCAACGGCTACCAGGCCACCCGCACCATCACCCGCGACGACAGCACGCGCGACATTCCGGTGATCATGTGCACCAGCAAGGACCTGCCGACCGACCGCATCTGGGGCATGCGCCAGGGCGCGCTCGACTACATGGTCAAGCCGGTCAATCTGGAAGAACTGCTCGGCCGCATCACCCAGCTCGGCGCGGCAGACAGCGATGGCTAAGCTCTCGCTGCGCGAATTCCAGGAAGAACTGGCCCGCAAGCTGTCGGACACCGCGGGCGGCACCAGCACCCGTGCGCTGCTTGGCCTGCAGTCCGGCGGCGAGCTGTGGCTGATCGATCTGGCCGAATCCGGCGAAATCCTGCCGGTGCCCACGCTGACACCGGTACCGCTGGCCACCGGCTGGCTGCGCGGCGTCGCCAACGTGCGCGGCGTGCTGTACGCGGTCAGTGATCTGGCCGCCTTCCAGGGCGGCAACCCCACGGTGCTGACCGGCGATGCCAGGCTGCTGCTGCCGCACGCCAAGTTCGGCTGCAACAGCGCACTGCTGGTGTCGCGCGTGCTCGGTCTGCGCGCCCGCGAGGATTTCGAGCCGGCGGAGAACGCCGCGCCGGATCCGCGCCCCTGGGTCGCCGGACAGTTCACCGATACCCAGGGCCGGCTGTGGCGCCGCTTCGATCCGCGCCGGCTGTACACCGACGAACGCTTTCTCGACGTCGCGGCCTGAGGCACGCCCGGGCCGGGATCGAACACCCCACACGAACCGAACAGCCCCCAGGAAAGGCCACGATGGCACTGAACATCCCAGGACTGAAATCCGCCCGCAGCACTGATGCGGCCAGCGCACCCGCCGCGTCACGCGGCAGCCTCGGCTTCCTGCGCGGCCGTCTGCCGCTGATCGGCCACCTGCCGCTCGAACAGCAGGTACGCGCGCTGGGCACGCTGTTCCTGTTCTTCATCGTGATCGCCGCCTTCCTGGTCTGGCAGGATCTGCGCATCACCCGCTACAACGCCAGCTACATTTCGGCCGCCGGCCAGATGCGCACGCTGAGCCAGAGCATGGCGAAGTCGGCACAGCAGGCGATGGCCGGCGAACAGGCGGCCTTCGGCGAACTGGCCGCCAGCCGTGACGGCTTCTTCCGGCTGCTCGACCGGGTCAGCCAGGGCGGCGAGATCGACGGCGTCGACGTGCCGGCCAGTTCAGGCTCGGTACAGCCCACGCTGCAGCAGCTGGACACCGCCTGGGGCGCCTTCGACAAGAACGTGTCCGCGCTGCTGGCACAGGACAAGGCGCTGCGCGCCGCCGGCGAACTGGCGCGCGCGCTGAACCAGCAGGCCGGACCGCTGGCCGCTGCGGCCGCGCAGGGCAGCGGCAAGGACGCTACCGCCTTCCGCAGCTTTGCCGCGCTGCTGACCGAAGTGCAGGCCGGTGTGCATGCACTGACCGGCAGCGGCAGTGCCGATCCGGCCGTGACCACTGCCCTCGCCCGCGCACTGCCGGCGCTGCGCGACGTCGCCGCTCAGGTGGAGACGGGCATCGACGGCGAGGCGCGCAGCCGCTACGCCGCTGCCCGCGCCGCACTGGACGCACCGCTCGCCGCGCTGGCCGACCAGCTGGCCAAGCCGGATGACATCTCCGCCGCACGCAAGGCCGGTCTCGCAGTGGTGAGCGACGCCGCCGCGCTGTCCACGCTGACCGACCAGCTCGGCGCCGGCTATGTCGGCGAGCGCGACGGTCGTCTGGCGCTGGCCGGCGCCGGCGCGCTGTGCGTGCTGCTGGCGCTGGCCAGCGTGTTCCTGATGGTGCGCGCCTACAACGAGGACCAGAACGACCAGCGTCTGCAGGCCGAAGGTTCGCGCGAAGAAGCCAAGCGCGAGAAGGACCTCACCCAGCAGGCCATCCTGCGGCTGATGAACGAAATGGGCGATCTGGCCGACGGTGACCTGACCGTGCGCGCCACGGTGTCGGAAGACATCACCGGCGCGATTGCCGATTCGGTCAATTACACGATCGAGGAGCTGTCGGTGCTGGTGAAGCGGATCAATGACGCCGCCAGCCGCGTGACCGAGGCGTCGGAAACCGCGCAGCGCATTTCCACCCAGCTGCTCACCGCGGCGGAAAAGCAGTCGCGCGAGGTGACCGAATCCGGCCAGTCGGTGCTGGCGATGGCGCAGTCGATGAACACGGTGTCGCAGGAAGCCACCCGCTCCGCGCAGGTGGCGCGCCAGTCGCTGTCCGCCGCACAGAACGGCTCGACCGCGATGTCGAACTCGATCCGCGGCATGAACGACATCCGCGAACAGATCCAGGAAACGTCGAAACGCATCAAGCGCCTCGGCGAATCGTCGCAGGAGATCGGCGAAATCGTGGAGCTGATTTCCGACATTACCGAACAGACCAACGTGCTGGCGCTGAACGCCGCCATCCAGGCCGCGAGCGCTGGCGAAGCCGGCCGCGGCTTCACCGTGGTGGCGGAAGAAGTGCAGCGGCTGGCCGAACGCTCGGCCGAAGCGACCAAGCAGATCGCGGCGATTGTGCGCACCATTCAGACTGACACCCAGGACGCGGTGGCGGCGATGGAAAACTCCACCCGCGGCGTGGTCGAAGGCGCACGCCTGTCCGACGCGGCCGGTCAGGCGCTGGATGAAATTTCCACCGTGTCGTCCGAACTGGCGCAGCTGATCGAAAGCATTTCGTCGTCCGCACAGGTGCAGGCCGAACAGGCGACCCGCGTGGCCCAGGGCATGCAGGGCATTCTGCGCATCACCGAACAGACCACGGTCGGCACCAAGCAGACCGCGGTATCCATCGGCCAGCTGGCGGACCTCGCCGCTGAACTCAAGGGCTCGGTCGCGGGCTTCAAGGTATGAGCACCTCTTCCAGCGAACAGGATCTGGGCCCGCTGATCTGGGTCCGCGGCGAGATCGATCTCGCCCTGGTGCGTGCGGCCGAAGCGCTGGGCGACGGCCGGCACGCCGCCGGCGCCGAGGCGCTGAAGTTCGCGCAGACCCATCTGCACCAGGCGCGCGGCGCGCTCGCCATCGTCGGCCTCGATGGCCTGACCCACTTCTGCGACGCGCTGGAACAGCTGTTCGCCGACTGGCACGCCGGCAAGCTCAGCGACACCGACAACCAGGCCGGGCCGGTGGCGCAGCGGGCGATTTCCGCGGTGCGCAGTCATCTGGACGAACTGGTGGCCGGCGGCGTCGACCAGCCGATGCGGCTGATGCCGCTGTACCGCGACCTCATGGCGGCACGCGGCGAAAGCGTGGTCGCGCCGTCGGAACTGTTCTTCCCTGACCTCACGCGCCGCCCGGCCGGCAGCAGCGCCGCTGCCGCCGCGCTGTCGCCGCTGGACCGCTCGCGCGCGCTGCGCGCTGCGCGCAGCCAGTTCGAGCGTGGCCTGCTGCGCTTCCTGCGCGACGACCGCGACGGTCTGGTGCAGATGCGGCAGGCGGTCGGCGCGATCGAACAGACCCAGACCGCCCCGGCCACCCGCGCCTTCTGGTGGGTAATCGGCGCGCTGTTCGAAGGCATGGCGCAGGGCGCCATCCAGAGCGATTTCTTCGTGAAACGGCTGTGCGCGCGCGTCGACGTGCAGATGCGCCGGCTGCTCGAAGGGTCGCGTGGCGTGGCCGAGCGGCTGATGCGCGATTCGCTCTACTTCATCGCCTCCGCCAGCCAGAGCACGCCGGCGCTGCGCGCGGTGCGCGACACCTATGCGCTGGACGCGCTGGTGGCCAGCGAACACGATGCGCGCGACGACATCGCCGCGCTGCGGCCGGCCATCGCCGCGCTGCGCGAATCGCTCGGCCAGGCCAAGGACGCGTGGACCCGCTTCTCTTCCGGCGCGGCGGTCGCGCTGCCGCAGTTCCACGAACAGTGCGAAGCCATGGTGGCCGCCAGCACCCGGGTCGGCCAGCCCGATCTGGCCCGGCTCGCCGCCGCCCTGCTCGATCTCGGCCAGTGGCTGCGGCGCGACCCGCTGCAGCACCAGGAAAGCCTGGCGATGGAAGTCGCCACTGCGCTGCTGGTGATGGACGCGCTGATCGAACAGTTCAGCCGTGCTCAGGCCGACGATCTGCCGGCCCAGGTCGACACCCTGGTCGACCGTCTCGCCCGCGCCCGCCGTGGCGAAGAACTGCCGGCGATGCAGATTCCGCTGTTCGACGAAATGTCGCGCAAGGCGCAGGAGCGCCTGTTCATGGGCCAGGTCGCGCGCGAAATCCTGGCCAGTCTGGGCGAGGTCGAACAGCATCTCGACGCCTATTTCCGCAACCCGGCCCGCGCCCCGGAACTGGCCGGCCTGTCCGCGCCGCTCAAGCAGGTCGAGGGCGCGCTGAACATGCTGGGGCAGGACAGCGCGGTCGCGCTGGTCCGCCGCAGCGCACAGCAGATCGCGCGCATGGCCCAGCCCGATCATGTCGCAGCCGAAGGCGAATTCGAAACGCTGGCGCACCAGCTGTCCGGCCTCGGCTTCTTCGTGGACAAGCTGCAGTACGGCCCGGCCGATCTGGACATCATCCTGAACCCGCGCGGCAGCGCGCAGGCCAGAGAAGCCCCGGTCGGCGCCGATGCCGACGGCGTCACCGTCGAGAACGAACTGGCCGCGCGGCGCGCCGAAGCCACCCAGCTGCTGGACCGCCTGGCGCGCGGCGGTGCCGACGACAGCACCCGCGACGAACTGCGGCAGGCGCTGGAAACCATGCGCCAGGACGCCAAGCTGCTGGCCGACGAAAAGCTCGAAAAGCGGGTGGCCGAAGCACTGGCCGCACTCAAGGCCGGCGACACCCCGGTGGCCGAAGCGGTGCAGGCACTGGCCGACTCGCCCGCCGACTCGCTGGCACCGTCCGCCGACACGGTGCGACTGGCGGAAGCCAGTCAGGAAGAGTTCGACGCCGAGCTGCTGGAAATTTTCATCGAAGAGGCACGCGAGGTGCTGGACACCATCGCCGCCGGCACCGTGTCCGCCCGTCAGGCACCGCACAGCCAGGATCTGCTCACCACGCTGCGGCGCGGCTTCCATACCCTCAAGGGCAGTGGCCGCATGGTCGGCCTGCGCGACCTCGGCGAAGCCGCGTATGCGGTGGAACAGGTGATGAACCGCTGGCTGGCCAGCGAACGCGACGGCACGCCGGAACTGTTCGACCTGCTCGACCGCGCGCGCAGCCTGTTCGCCGGCTGGGTAGACATGCTGACCGACGGCAACACCCAGACCCCGCCCCACGACTGGCTGACGCCGGCCTGTGCCGCACTGCTGGGCGAACCGGAAGCGGCCACCGGCACGGCGCCCGCCCCGGCGCCGGATCACGCACTGGATCTGGAACTCGACGGCGGGCTCGACTTCAACCTGGACGAAGAGGAAGCGCTGGAGGCCGCCGGACTGCCTGGCACGTCCGCCAGCAACGGACAGGCCAACCTCGACGACCTGGCAGACATCTTCAACGACGCATCTCTGGCCGAAACCACCATCGTGCCGGATGTACTGTTCGCATCGGAACCGCCGGCCGCACCCGAACCGCTCGCACTCGACATCGATTTCGACCTCGAACTGGCGCCGCCGACCGATGCCGAAACGCTGGACATTACCGAACTGCCCGAGGATGACGCTGCAGCAGCATCTGTCGAAGCGATCGAGCCGATAGACATCACCGCCGACATCGATGCCGAGGACCTGGCGCTGGACGCCGGTGCCGACCGCACGCTGTTCGACCTGTTCGTCGCCGAGGCGCGCGGTCACCTGGCCACGCTGCGCCGCGAACTGGCGCGGCTTCACGTCAATCCGTCACTGCTGCCCACTCAGGACAGCCTGATCGCCGCCCACACGCTGGGCGGCATTTCGCTCACCGTGGGCGAACACGACATCAGCCTGCTGGCCAAGGCGCTCGAACACGCACTGCAACGCTGCGAAAGCCACGGCCAGCCGCCGGCCGACCACGAATCCGCACTGCTCAACACCGCCGCCGGCACGCTTGAAAGCCAGGTCAACGCGGTCGCCGCCAGCCAGCCCGCAGTACCGGTACCCGATCTGGTGGCGCGGCTGGACGCATTGTTCATGCTGCCGGTGACGCCGGTCGAACTGCCGGTGTTCGAACTGCCGCCTTCCGTCACGCCTGAACCGGCCGACACCGGCGCGCGTTCGGTGCTCAGCGATCTGGCCGGCTTCCGCCGCGGGCTGGATGACGAAGGCCAGCTGCTGCCGGAGCCGGTGGTCGAACCAGAAGTCGAACCGGAATCCGAACCTGAGACCGCATCCGTACCCGAGGCGGGTCCGGTCACCGGCATCGACGACCTGACCGATAGCGACCTGCCGTGGGAAGACGGCGACGCTTCAGATGCCTCCGCCGATGCTGTATCGCCGGAAGTCGCAGAAACGGTCGACGCTATCGATCTCATCGGGCTGACCGAGCTCGACGCCTCTGCGGCCGAACCGGAGCAGGACGCACACGCCGAAGCCCCGCCAGCCGAACCGGAATACAGCCCGGCCGCGGCATCCGACCAGGGCGAAGACAGCAGCGCGCTGCTGCTCGACGGCGACGACATGGCATTCGAAAAGGTCGCGCTGCCGGACGAATACGTACTGCCGCCACCGGAGAACACGCTTGCGGTAGAACTGCCGCGCCCGTCACCGCTGCCGGTGCCACCGCGCCTGCCGGCCGCGGACGACACGCCGCGCGTGGCCGACGATATCGATCCGCAGCTGCTGCCCATCTTCCTCGAAGAAGCTCACGACCTGCTGGGCGAGATCGGCCACGAACTGCGCGCCTGGCGCGAAGAGGCCGGTCAGTTGAGCGCCTCCGACGCGCTGCGCCGCCAGCTGCATACGCTCAAGGGCAGCGCCCGCATGGCCGGCGTCATGCGCTTCGGCGATCTGGTGCACAGCATGGAAGGCGTGATCGAGGTGCCCTGCAGCGAGGACGACCGCGGGCTGGTGCTCGACGAGCTCGAACTGGCCTACGACCGCTGCGAGGAACTGGTCGGCCGGCTGGAACGCGGGGAAACCGTCGAACCGGCCGCAGCCACGGCGCAGGCCGACGGCGGCACGACCGATGCACCGGCTGCCATAGCCGCCGACGAGGAAGCCGGCACGGTGCGCGAACGGCCCACCGTGCGGGTGCGCTCCGACATGGTGGACCGCTTCGTGAACGAGGCGGGCGAAATGAGCATCGCCCGCACCCGTATCGAAGGAGAACTGCGCGCGCTGCGTGGCTCGCTGAACGACCTGACCGAAAACGTGCAGCGCCTGCGCGGCCAGCTGCGCGAGATCGAAATCCACGCCGAAAGCCAGATGCAGTCGCGCATGGCGGCGGCGGAAGCGCACCACGAACAGTTCGATCCGCTGGAAATGGACCGCTTCACGCGACTGCAGGAGCTGTCGCGGCTGATGACCGAAAGTCTGTCCGACGTCACCACGGTGCAGTACAACCTGGTGCGCAACCTCGACGCCGCCGACACCGCCATCCAGTCGCAGGCACGGCTGAACCGCGAACTGTCGCAGGCGCTGATGTCGGTGCGCATGGTACCGTTCTCGACGCTGGAAGACCGGCTGTACCGAGTTGCCCGGCAGTCGGCCAAGGAACTGGGCAAGAAGGTGAACCTCGAGCTGCGCAATACGCAGATCGAGCTGGACCGCGAAGTGCTGGAAAAGATGACCGGCCCGATCGAGCACCTGCTGCGTAACGCAGTGGCGCACGGCGTCGAGTCGCGCGAGGCGCGGGTGGCGGCCGGCAAGTCGGAAACCGGCGAAATCGTCATCACGCTCACCCAGCAGACCAACGAGGTCGAGATCGAACTGGCCGACGACGGCGCCGGCCTCGCTTTCGAGCGCATCCGTGCGCGCGGTGTCGAACGCGGCCTGCTGGCCGCAGACGAGGTGGTGGATGAGCGGCGGCTGACTGGCCTCATTTTCGAACCGGGCTTCACCACCGCCGCCCAGGTGTCGGAACTGGCCGGCCGTGGCGTCGGCATGGACGTGGTGAAGAACGCCACCAGCGCGCTCGGCGGCCGCATCGAAACCGTGAGTGAATCCGGTCAGGGCACCCGCTTCCGGCTGTCGCTGCCGATGACGCTGGCGGTCACCCAGTCGGTACTGGTAAGCAGCGGCGGCAAGACCTACGCGATTCCGTCGTCCATGGTGCAGCACGCGCGCGAACTGAAGGGCGAATCGGGCGAAACCCTGCGCGATGCCGGTGGCCAGGAATGGCTGGGCACCCATTACCGCTATCAATACCTGCCGCGCCTGCTGGGCGAGCGGCAGAGCCCGCCGGCCGCCGGCAGCTGGGTGCTGCTGATCAGCAGCGGCCATGAATTCATGGCGCTCGAAGTCGATGCGCTGCGCGGCAACCAGGAAGTGGTGGTGAAGCCGGTCGGCCCGCAGCTGTCCAAGCTGGTCGGCATTTCCGGCGCCACCGTGCTGCCGGACGGCGAAGTGACCCTCATCATCAACCCGGTGGCCATCGCCGCCCGCAACCGCCTGGATCTGGCCGCCCGCGGCCACGCCGGCGCCGATCTGCCTGACGTACCGGCAATGCCGGCCGCCACCGCGGACGAGACGCCGCTGGTGATGGTGGTGGACGATTCGCTGACCGTGCGCAAGATCACCAGCCGGCTGCTGGAACGCGAAGGCTATCGCGTAGTGACCGCGAAGGATGGCGTCGATGCGCTGGAAAAGCTGATCGACGCAGTGCCCGACGTGATGCTGGTGGATATCGAAATGCCGCGCATGGACGGCTTCGACCTCACACGCAACGTGCGCGCCGATGCGCGCACCCGCGACGTGCCCATCATCATGATCACCTCGCGCACCGCCGAGAAGCACAAGGCCTATGCGCGCGAGATCGGCGTGAACCACTACCTCGGCAAGCCTTACAACGAACAGGAACTGCTGGAACTGATCGCCGGCCACACCGGCCGCGACGTGCTGCTGGAAACGCCGCCGGAGTGATCAGCGGCGAGAGCGCGGCGGCCTGATCGAGGTCAGCATCGCGGTGGGGCGCCGCGCCCACAGAGGCATGAGCAGCCTGTGGCAGATTTTGTGGGAGCGGCGCCCCCGCCGCGAGGGATTCCGATTTCGACGGCCGCTCCACCCGGAAAGAAAAACGGCCGGTCACTGACCGGCCGTTTTCATTGCTGCACCGCCTGAGCGGCGTATTACTTCTTCATCGTGTCCAGACGCAGCTTGGCGTAACGGCCCGGCGCGTCCTCGATCGCCTTAAGCTTGCCCTTGGCCGGGTCGCGGGCCGGCACGCGGTCGCTGTCCTGTGCGGTCACCCACTGCTGCCAGTCCACCCACCACGAACCCGGGTTCTGGGTGCAGCCGTTGAACCACTCGTCGGCGCTGTCCGCGAGCTTGACGCCCGGATTGGTCCAGTAGCCGTACTTGTTGGCCGCCGGCGGATTGACGATGCCGGCGATGTGGCCGGAGCCGCCGAGCACGAAGCGGACCGGGCCGGACACCAGCTGGGCGCCCAGATAGGTGCTCTTCCACGGCGCGATGTGGTCTTCGATGGCCGACACGAAATACACCGGCGTCTTGATCTTGCGGATGTCGATCGCCTCACCCAGCACGGTGATTCCGCCCGGTTCGCGCAGCTTGTTCTGGATGTACATCTGGCGCAGGTAGAAGCTGTGCATGCAGGCCGGCATGCGGGTCGAGTCCGAATTCCAGTACAGCAGGTCGAACGGGAAGGGCTCGCGGCCCATCAGGTAGTTGTTCACCACGAAGGACCAGATCAGGTCGTTCGACCGCAGCATGTTGAAGGTGCCGGCCATTTCGGTGCCTTCGAGGTAGCCGCGTTCGAACATCTTCTTTTCCAGGCCCTCGACCGCCTTCTCGTCGATGAACACGCCCAGTTCGCCCGGCTCGGAAAAATCGATCAGCGTGGTGAAGAAGGTGGCGCTGGCGATGCGCTTCTGCTTCTTGCCGGCCAGATAGGCCAGCGTGGTCGCCAGCAGCGTGCCGCCCAGGCAGTAGCCGGCGGCATTCACTTCGGTTTCACCGGTCTGCTTCTCGATCATGTCGAGCGCGGCCAGCGGGCCCTGTTCCACGTAGTCCTCGAAGGTGAGCTGGGCCAGCTTCTCGTCCGGATTCACCCACGAAATGACGAACACGGTGTGGCCCTGATCGGTGGCCCACTTGATGTAGCTGTTGGTTTCGCGCAGATCGAGGATGTAGTACTTGTTGATCCAGGGCGGCACGATGAGCAGCGGACGCTTGTACTGGGTGTCAGTGCTCGGGTTGAACTGCAGCAGCTGCATCAGCGCGTTCTCGCCCACCACCTTGCCCTGCGTGGTCGCGACGTTACGGCCCAGTTCGAAGGCCGAGGTGTCGGTCATGCGCACGCGCAGCTGGCCGTCGCCGTCCTCGATGTCGCGCAGCAGGTTGTTGAAGCCCTTGAGCAGGTTCTGGCCGTGGCTGCGCACGGTTTCGCGCAGCACTTCCGGGTTGGTCAGCGCGAAGTTGCTCGGGCTGAAGGCGTTGATGGTCTGGCGGGTGAAGAAATTGACCTTCTGCAGCGTGTGCTCGTCCATGCCTTCAACGTTGCTCACCACGTCGTGGATGTGGCGGGCGGCGATCAGGTAGCTCTGCTTGAAGAAGTCGAACAGGAAGTGGCTTTCCCACTCCTCGCCGCGGAAGCGGTTGTCACCCTTGACCGGGGTGGCGACCGGCGCGGCATCGACGCCCATGAAGCGCAGCATCGACTGCTGCCACAGCGTGTAGTAGTCCCACACCAGGCCCATCTGCGCCTGTGCCAGCTTGTACGGGTTGGACAGCAGACGCGAGGTCATGTCCATGAAGGCCTGGGCAATGCCCAGCTCGTCGGACGGCGGCGTGATGCCGCGCTTGAGCTGGCGCTGCACGTGTTCGCCGAGCAGCTTGGAGGCGCGTTCGGCGACTTCGGCATAGGTCTTGGCGACCGCGGCCGGATCCGGCAGTGCGGCGGGTTCTGCTTGCTTGGCTTCTTTGGCGGCTGGCTTGTTCATGCTGTCTCCCCCTGGGCTTGTGGCTGGGTTGTGAGTGGTCAGGACGGTTACTACGTCAGGGCTGGGTGAAGCGGAATACGCCGTCGGTGTCGTGCAGGCGGCGCAGTCCGCCGGTCTGCCACAGGTGGTTCAGGTGAGCGATCACCTCTCCCATGGCAAACCGCGTCTGGAAACTGTCGAGCTCGCGCTTGAACAGGCGCGGCAACAGTTCGAAGGCTGTCGTCGGTACCTCGCACAGCGAGGCGATCTGCACCAGGCGCTTTTCGTGATGCAGGCGCAGCTGGTCCACCCGCAGGCCGACGCCGCGGTAGGGATCGCCATGCGCCGGCAGCACCACGGTATGGGCGGCCAGCAGGCGGAAACGTTCGATCGAGTCGAGGTAGTGAGCGACCGCATCGGTTTCCGGCTCGAACGGCAGCGTGGGCGTGTTCGGCGAAATGGTGGGCAGCAGCATGTCGCCGGCGATCAGCACAGGGTCGTGTGCGCGATAGAAACTGAGGTGTTCCGGCGAGTGGCCGTGGCCGACGATGGCTTCCCAGGCGTCTTCGCCTATCGTGATCACCTCGCCCGGCAGGACGCGGCGCATCGCGGTCGGCAGCGAACCGACAGTGCGGCGGTAGCGGCTGCCCTCGCGCTGCATCGCCTCGGTCTGCGCCGGCGGCAGGCCGTGCTGGCGGAAGAAGGCGGCCATCAGGTCCATCGCCGACGCCGGCGTGTCGCCGAACCAGGCCTGGGCGGTCAGGTATTCGCCGAGCGACATCCAGATGCGGCCGCCGGTCTGCTGCGCCAGCCAGTCGCCCAGACCGAAGTGGTCCGGATGGCAGTGGGTGATCAGGATGCGGCGTACCGGCCGTCCGGCCAGATCGCCGGTCAGCGCCTGCAGCCAGTGGGCGCGGGTGGCGTCGTCCGGAAAGCCCGCATCGACCAGGGTCCAGCACGGGCCGTCAGCGTCCTGGTCCTCGATCGCCCACACATTGACGTGGCCCGGCGCGAACGCAACCGGCATGCACAGCCGGTACACACCGCGCGCGACCGGCGCCAGCCGGCCCGGTGCGGGCCGCGGCAGATCCAGCATTTCCAGCGCGTGGGGATGTTCGGACACGGGGTCAGGGGCCAAGACATTGAATTTGCACGATCATAACTCGAAATCCGGCTCATTGTGCAGCGCAATATCGAGTGCTGCGACCCCGGTTGTTACACTTGCGCATGTACTGCGGAACGCCCGCCGCGTTCACGCATCTGACGGCATCCGAACCGTCGAACCGCTTCCGGAGGAGACCGATGCGCACCGCCATCGCCGTACTGACCCCGCTGCTGCTGGCCCTCGGCGCCGCTTCGCCGGTGTGGGCGCAGGAAGAAGACCCGCTTCAGTTCGTCACCTTCGGCAAGGATTTCGCTGCCCAGTGCGTGTCGCGCAATTCGGTGCAGATCCTTGTCAGCAACAGCCACCCGAGCCGCACCGTGACCGTGTGGCTGGACCGCTATCACATGGGCGTGGGCACCGGCGACCGCTCCAAGACCGAAATGAAACCGGGCGCCGAACCGGTGCCGCTGGGCTGTTCGCGCACCATGGACGGCCCGCAGGAATGGCGCGTGGTGCGCGCGAAGTTCACCGACTGAGTCACCGACTGAGTCACCGACTGAGTCACTGCCGATCACGGCCTGAAACGTGCCCCGTGGCCCAGCGAGCCCGCCTTCCGCTCGCGGCGGCCGCGCGGCACAGGCATACTTCGCACCCTGTTCCCTTTCGACCCGATTCCGACCGATGCGTGTCTGTGTCTTCTGCGGTTCGCGCAGCGGTGACGACCCCATCCATGCCGACGCGGCGCGCCGGCTCGGCACCCTGCTGGCCACGCGCGGCCACGGCCTGGTGTATGGCGGCGGCAACATCGGCCTGATGGGCGTGGTGGCCGACGCCGCACTGGCCGCCGGCGGCGAGGCGATCGGCGTCATCCCCCACCATCTCGAACAGCTGGAAGTCGCCCACCCGGGCCTGACGCAGCTGCACGTGGTCGACAGCATGCACACCCGCAAGGCCTTGATGGCCGATCTGGCCGACGCCTTCGTGGCAGCACCCGGCGGTTTTGGCACGCTGGACGAACTGTGCGAAATTCTCACCTGGGCGCAGCTCGGGCTGCATCGCAAGCCGGCCGGGCTGCTCAATGTGGCCGGCTACTTCGATCCGCTGCTCGCCATGTTCGATCAGGCGGTGAGCGCCGGCTTCCTGAGCCGGGCGCATCGCGCACTGATCCTGTCCGACGACGATCCGGCACGCCTGCTCGACAGGCTGGGCGCCGACCTCACCACGGGAGTACCCGTCGCATGAACACCGTTCGCCTGCGTTCGCTGCTCGCCTGCGCCGCCGCCCTTGCCGCCTGTTCCGCCAGCGCCGGCGAACCCGGCGGCTGGCTGCGCCCGGTCGATCTGGTCGATGCGGTGCCGCTGCTGAATGACGGCGGTCGCGCCGGTTACGGCCGCTTCCTGCAGGTCACGCTGCGGCCGCGCGCGTTCGCGCTGAACATGAATGGCGAATGGGCATGGAATGCCGGCAGTGACGCGGAACAGGACGCCATCGCCGCCTGCGAGGCGCATGGCCTGCCCTGCCAGCTGTACGCGGTGGATGAAGAAGTGGTGCTGCCCGGCTTCGAACTGGGCGCGCCGCTGCGCGCGCTGGGCAGCCGGCTGGTACAGGGGACCCTGCCTTGATGAATGATCCGAAGGCGCTGGTGCTGACCGAGGTGGTGGACGGCATCGGCATCGCCACGCTGAACCGCCCTGACCACCACAACCTGCTCGACGCTTCGCTGGTACAGGCACTGATCGCGGTCATCGACGACATGAACGCCCGTGCCGACGTGCGCGTCATCGTGCTGTCGGCGCTGGGCGACAGCTTCAGCATCGGCAGCGACCCGCAGGAAATGGAACGCAGCGGCCTCATGTCCGCCGACCCGGCGCTGGCTGCACGGCTGATGCGCACGCTGTCCGAATCGGCCCGACCGGTGGTGGCGCGGGTGCAGGGTCCGGCCAGCGGTCTGGGTGCCGGCCTGCTGGCCGCCTGCGACATCGCGATCGCCAGTTTTGACGCACAGTTCAGCTTCGACAGCGTGCGCACCGGCCAGGTACCGGCGGTCATCGCGCCTTACGTGATCGGCGCGGTCGGCCCGGCGCGGGCGCGCCGCTACTTCCTGACCGGCGAGCGCTTTTCGGCATCCGAGGCCTACCGCATCGGCCTGCTGTCGGAAATCGTCGCATCCGCCGACGATCTGGACGAGGCGGTGGGCGAAGTGGTCGACGCGCTGCTGCTTGGCGGCCCGCGCGCCCAGCACCAGATCAAGAGCCTGGTGCGTGCGCTCGGCCGCCCGCACGCCGACCAGCAGACGCTGGACCACGTGGTCGGACTGGAAGAACGCATCGATACCGGCGCCGAAGCGCAGGAAGGGCTGGACGCGCTGTTCGCGCGCCGCCATCCGGGCTGGGTGCCGGTCGGCATGGCATGAGCGCGGGCCCGCTGCCGGCCCGCGTGCGCATCGTCGAAGTCGGTCCGCGCGACGGCCTGCAGAACGAAACCATGGCACTGGGCGTCGACGACCGGCTCGCGCTGATCGCGCGCCTGGCCGACGCCGGCCTGCGTGACATCGAAGCCGGCGCCTTCGTTTCGCCGAAGCGGGTGCCGAACATGGCGGGCAGCGGCGAACTGATGCAGCGCCTGCCTCGCCGGGCCGGCGTGAGCTATCCCTGTCTGGTGCCGAACGACACCGGGCTGGACGCCGCGCTGGCCGCCGGCTGTACCGACATCGCCATCTTCGCCGCAGCATCGGAAACCTTTTCGCAGCGGAACACCGCCTGCAGCATTGCCGAATCGATGGACCGCCTGTCCGCGGTGGCGCAGCGCGCACGCGATGCCGGGGTGCGCGTGCGCGGCTATCTGTCCTGCGTGATCGGTTGCCCCTACGAAGGCGCCGTCGATAGCCGCAAGGTAGCCGGCATGGCGGCCCGGCTGATCGACATGGGCTGCTTCGAGGTGAGCCTGGGCGATACCACCGGCATCGGCACGCCAGCACAGATCGGCGCGCTGGTCGACACCGTGGCGGAACAGGTGCCGGTCGCGCAGCTGGCCGGCCACTTCCACGACACCTGGGGCATGGGGGTGGCCAATGTGTGGGCGGCGCTGCAACGCGGCGTAACGGTGTTCGACGCCTCTGTGGGCGGCCTGGGCGGCTGCCCCTTCGCACCGGGCGCCAGCGGAAACGTGGCGACCGAAGACCTTGTCTATATGCTGGACGGCGCCGGAATCGAATCCGGCATCGACATGCAGGCGCTGGTCGGCACCGCGCGCTGGATCAGCGCGCGGCTGGACCGCGCCCCGGCATCACGCGTGGCACGCGCATTCCGGCCCCAAGACTGAGCACTGAGGATTACTGAAAGATGGTGGCTTCACCCTGCACCGGCGTCTGCACGCTGGACAAGACGACCGGCTACTGCCTCGGCTGCCTGCGCTCGCGCGACGAGATCGCGGCCTGGGGTTCGAGTTCCGACGAGGTCCGTCTGGACATACTGGAACGGATATTCGAACGGGAAACAGCCGGCCATCCGCGGGTAGTACCCGAGAACGACTGACGCGACAACGGCACACTCCGGGTGGCGGCGTCTGCCGCCGGCTTCAGCTCTCGCGCCGGCGACGCGGCTCGGCCGGTTCGCCGACCGAATTCGCGGCTTCGCGCGTCGTGCTGCCGACCGGCGCACTCTGGGCACGCGATTGCACGCCGGCCCTTTCCGCCTCGCGTTCCGCACGACGGCGATTGGCCTGGCTGCGCTGCAATCTCAGATATCGCATGATGGGCACCTCCGTGTTGATCCGGGGGCGCGCGTCGCCATCGATCGGGGCACGAACAAACTGATCCGGGTCGTGCTTCGCGCGCTATGCTTCTTCTGACCGCATCCTTACAGCGTAGTTTCCTCTGGCAGGGTGTCAAGCATGACCATGACATCAGCAGAATTTTTCTGGGTAATACGGCGTGAATGAAACCCGACGCGGCGCGATGCGCCTGGTACTGATCAGCGGCATGTCCGGATCCGGCAAGAGCGTGGCGCTCAATGTGCTGGAAGATGCCGGTTTCTTCTGCGTGGACAACCTGCCGGCGCCGCTGCTGCCGCAGCTGGTGGGCCATCTGCGCGACGCCGGTACCAGCCGGGTCGCGGTTGCGGTGGACGTACGTTCGGGCAAGAGCATGAGCGCGCTGCCGCCGATGATGGGCGTGCTGCGCAACGGCACCCAGCTGCAGACGCTGTTTCTTGACGCACGCGACGACGCACTGATCGCCCGCTTTTCGGAAACCCGCCGCCGCCACCCGCTGGGCGACGACGAAACTTCGCTGGCCGAGGCGATCCGCCACGAACGTGAAATGCTGGCGCCCATCGTCGCGCTCGGTCATCGCATCGACACCAGCGACCTGCCGTCAGCGGTGCTGCGCAAGTGGGTGCGCGAACTGGTGCAGATCGACGAAACGTCTGGTCTCACGCTGATGTTCGAATCCTTCGGCTTCAAGCACGGCATTCCGCTGGACGCGGACCTGGTGTTCGACGTGCGCTGCCTGCCCAATCCGTATTACGACACCAGCCTGCGCCCGCAGACCGGTTGCGACCAGCCGGTGATCGACTATCTGGAGCGCCATCCGGAAGTGCTGCGCATGCGCGACGACATCGCCCGCTTCGTACGCGACTGGCTGCCCTGCTACGTCAAGGACAGCCGCAGCTACCTGACCGTGGCCATTGGCTGCACCGGCGGCCAGCACCGTTCGGTCTACATGGCGCAGTGGCTGGCCGAACACTTCCGCAGCGCTGCCCGCGTGCTGCTGCGCCACCGCTCGCTCGCCGCCAGCGGCAAGTGAACACCGGCAGCGCGCTGCTGCGGCCCGGCGACCTGCTGGTCATCGTGGCCGGCATCGCACTGACCGCCGCCACCGCCGCCGCCCGGTGGGGGCAGACCGCTCCCACGATCGCCCAGGTCAGGCTGGACGGCCGCATCGTTGCCGAACTGCCGTTGAACGGCAGCCATCGTGTCGCGATCGCCGGCGCATTGGGCAGACAGGGCGACACCGTGATCGAAGTCCAGCCCGGGCGCGCACGGGTGGCGGCCGACCCCGGTCCGCGACAGTACTGCGTACAGCAGGGCTGGCTCAGCCGCGGCGGCAGCGTCGCGGTGTGCGCACCCAGTCACATCACGCTGCAACTGACCGGACCCGACGGTGGCGCCGATACGGTGGCCTTCTGATGGACGCCCTTGAGGTGCGCCCCGACCCGCGCGACCGCCGGCTGGCGCGCTACGCAGCAGCGGCGATTGCGGCCTCGCTGGTCGAAGCGGCCATTCCGAGCCCGCTGCCCGGCGTGAAGCCCGGGCTGGCCAACATCGTCATCCTTATCGTGCTGGTGCGGCACGGCTGGCGCGACGCCGCCTGGGTCAGCGTGCTGCGCGTGCTGGCCGGCAGCCTGCTGGCCGGCCAGTTCCTGGCACCCGGCTTCTTCCTGTCGGCCAGCGGCGCGCTGGCCAGCCTGTGCGCGCTCGGTGCGCTGCAGCCGCTGCCTGCGCGCTGGCTGGGGCCGGTCGGCCGCTCGGTGGCCGCGGCCTTCGCCCATATCGCCGGCCAGCTGCTGCTGGCCCGGCTGTGGCTGGTGCCACACGACGGGCTGTTCAATCTGGCGCCGGTGTTCTTCGCCGCCGCGCTGGTGTTCGGCATCGTCAATGGCGTGGTCGCGGCACGGCTGTTGCGGGACAATGTGGCATGAGCACCGCCCACCCTACCCCGCACACCGTGCTGGTCGCGCTGACCGGCGCCTCCGGCATCCCCTACGGCCTGCGCCTGATCGAAACGCTGGTGGCGGCCGGTTGCAACGTGTGGATCGTCTATTCGCAGGTGGCACAGATCGTCGCCCGCCAGGAGGCCGATCTGCTGCTGCCGGCCAGCCCGCAGCAGGCAGAGCGCGAACTGTCGGCGCGCTTTTCGGCGGCCACAGGCCAGATCCGGGTATTCGGCCGCGACGACTGGAACAGCCCGCCGGCCTCCGGCTCCAACCCGCCGGACGCCATGGTGGTGTGCCCGTGCTCGATGGGCACGCTGGCAGCGATCGCGCACGGCCTCGCGTCCAGCCTGATCGAGCGTGCGGCCGACGTGGTGATGAAGGAACGCCGCCCTCTCATCCTGGTGCCGCGCGAAACGCCTTTTTCCACGCTGCACCTCGAAAACATGCTCAGCCTGTCGCGCAACGGCGCGGTCATCCTGCCGCCCTCGCCCGGCTTCTACCAGCAGCCGCAGTCCATCGCCGATCTGGTGGATTTCGTGGTCGCCCGCATTCTCGACCAGCTGCGGGTGCCGCATGCGCTGCTGCCGCGCTGGGGCGAACAGCGGCTGGAAGACTGACGCCGTCACACCCCTGACATGCAAATGAAACAAGCTGCAGAGCTTGCCACGGTCCGCGCTGACGGTCTGCGGCCACTCCGGGAGCACCGACATGAAGATGGACAGCCAGCCGCTGGACGGCGGCATCACCCTGATCCGGCTGGATGGCCGACTCGACATCGAAGGCGCGGAAGCGCTGGATCAGCCCTTCACCTACGCCACCAGCACGCATCCGGCACGGATCGCGGTCGACCTGTCGGCGGTGAGTTTTCTCGCGTCGATCGGCATCCGCACGCTGCTCGGCGCGGCGCGCGGCCAGGCGGCGCGCGGTGGCAAGCTGGTCATGTTCGGTGCCCAGCCCATGATCCAGCGCGTGCTGAAAACCGCCGGCGTGGACCAGCTGCTCACGCTGTGCGACGACCTGGAAGCGGCGCGCCGGTCATTGCAGGACTGAACGCGCGCGCCGCGTCGCATGGAGTCTGTCGTGCATAGCGCGCACGCCCGGCGCAGCCTGCGGCTGATCAACGACAGCGGTGCCATTTCCGCCGCCAGCGCCTGGCTGCGCACGCTGGGCGACGCCTTCGATCTGGGCAGCGAGCTGGTGTTCCGGCTCGACCTCTGCGTGTCGGAACTGGTCGCCAACATCGTCAGCTACGCCTTCGACGACGAGGCACCGCACACGATCGCGCTGGACCTCATCCTGGAACCGCAGTCGGTCAAGCTGGTGGTGGCCGACGACGGCCGCGAATTCGATCCGCTGGCGCTGCCCGAGCCGGTCACGCCGGCCACGCTGGAAGAAGCCAGCGTGGGCGGTCTGGGCGTGCATCTGGTGCGCCAGTTCGCCGAACAGGTGAGCTATGAGCGGGCCAGCGGCCGCAATCAGCTCACGCTGGCCTGGGCCCGACCGGGTCGCAGCAGCCCGGCCGGCACACGTGCTCCGGTCAGGCGCGGCATCGACCGGCGGCGGCGCACGCCGGCGACATTCCCGCTCCGGCGTGCCGACGGCAGCACGGTGAATGCTGACGCGCGCAGCGGTGCGGAGCGACGGGCGCTGGGCTTCATTTCCCGGCTGGAGCTGTTCCGCGACGTGCCGTACGCGCTGATCGAAGGCCTGGTCGCGCACTGCGCCCAGCGTGACTATCCGGACGAATACCTGGTGCTGGCGCCGGGCATGCAGAACGATCATGTGGCACTGGTGCTGAACGGCCGGCTGCGGGTGTATCTGGAAGATCCGGCCGAAGCCGGAAGCACCGGTCACACCGTGATCGGCACCGGCGAATGCGCCGGTGAGCTGTCCATCGTCGATGGCGAACCGGCGTCCGCCTGGGTGGTGGCCGAAGCCGGCACCCGGCTGCTGCTGATCGACGCCCACAGCTTCTTTTCCGAGCTGCTGCCGCTGCCCCAGGTCGCGCGCAACCTGATGCGGCTGATGGCAGCCCGCATGCGCCAGGCCAATCACCAGGTGGTCGAGCAGGTACGCAGTTCCATGGTGCTGGAGCGGCTGCAGTCCGAACTGCGCACCGCACGCGAAATCCAGTCGGGCATGCTGCCGATGCGTTCGCCGATGTTTGCCGAACACCCGGAAATCGAGTGCGAAGCGAGCATCCAGCAGGCGCGGGAAATCGGTGGCGACTTCTTCGACGCCTTCTTCATCGACGAACACCGGCTGTTCGTCGCCATCGGCGACGTGTGCGGCAAAGGCATGCCGGCGGCACTGCTGATGATGCGCACGGTCACCACACTGCGCGCCGAAGCGGCGCGCAAGCAGGGGCAGAAGGGGCATATGGAGCGGGTGATGGAGCGCATCAACCGCAAGCTCGCGCTGAACAACGAACGCATGCTGTTCGCCAGCCTGTTCATCGGCCTGCTGGATACCCGCGACGGCCTGCTGCGTTACGCCAATGCCGGCCATCCGCGGCCGGTGCTGGTGCGGCGCAGCCAGACGCCGACGCTGCTCAAGGTGCCGCAGAACCCGATCGCCGGCATCGATCCGACCGTGGACTACAGCCTGGCCGAGGCCCGGCTGGAGCGCGGCGATCTGCTGCTGCTGTACACCGACGGCGTGACCGAAGCGCTGAACGCGCAGGGCGCACTGTTCGGCGAAACCCGCATGCTGGCCACGCTGTCCGGCGTGGGTGGTGGCGCCGCCACCGCGATCGAAACGCTGCGCGACGCGATGCGGCTGTTCTGCGGCAACCAGCCGCAGTCGGACGACGTGACGCTGCTGGCGCTGCGCTTCGTCGGCCCGGCCTGAGCTGCGCCCGGCGATCAAGTCGCCGGACGCAGGCGGTGCTTACTGCACCTTGGCCTTGGTCACCAGCGATTCGATGTGCTGCTGCACCTTGCTCTGCTGCATCGATTCGATGATGCGGTCCTTCACCTCCTCGAACTTCGGCGGTTCGGCGCGGCGGATGTCGTCCAGCTGGATCACGTGGAAGCCGTAGGCGGTCTTGACCGGCTCTTGGGTGAATGCGCCCTTCTCCAGCTTCTGCAGCGCGGCGTCGAATTCCGGCACGAAGCTGCCCGGACGCGACCAGCCCAGCTCGCCGCCGCGTTCCTTGCTGCCCGGATCGTTCGACTGCACCGCCAGTTCGGCGAAGGCGGTACCGGCCTTCAGCTTGGCGATGATGTCGCGCGCCTGTTCTTCGCTCTCGACCAGGATGTGGCGCGACAGGTACTCGTTCGGCGCGTTCTGGCCGACCACCTTTTCATACTCGGCACGGGCAGCCGCCTCGGTCACCGGGTTCTGTTCCACCCAGCGCTCGAGATAGGCATTGGCCAGCATTTCGCTGGTGGCGTAGGCGATGCGCTGCTGCACTGCCGGCAGCTTGTCGGTACCGGCCTTGCGCGCGGTCTGCAGCAGCACCTCGCGGCGCACCAGATGGTCACGCACGCGGGCACGCAGTTCGTCGTCGTCCTTCGCACCCTGGGCCACCTGCTCGCTCACCAGCAGATCAGCCAGCGCCTTCGGCACGGCCACGCCATTCACCTTGGCCAGCGGCGCAGCGGCAGCCGGCGCCTTGGTTTCGGCCAGCGCCGAGGTGGCCACAGTCATCATCAGGGCGGCAGCAAGCGCGCCGGTACGGTGGTTCATCAGAACATCCTCGTGGGTTGTGTGGGGCTCGATCGAGCGGAATGCTTATACCGCTGTTTGGGGCGGCGTGGCGAGGGTCGCTGTAACGACGCTGTCGCCGCGACGTCATATCACCTGAACACGCGCTCCCTATCGTGCGGCGGAATCCTTCCTGGAGAGACGGGATGCTGCAGATCGAACAGGCGCGCGGTCGGCGCGCAGAACGCAACCTCAGCGTGACGCTGGCGAAGTGCGAATCCGAAGTACTGGCCGCGCAGCAGCTGCGCTGGCGGGTGTTTGCCGATGAACTGGGCGCACGGCTGGACAGCCCGGTGCAGGGCGCTGACATCGACCGCTTCGACGCGCACTGCGACCACCTCATCGTGCGCGACGACGACAGTGGCCGCATCGTCGGCTGCTACCGCATCCTGCCGCCGGAGGCCGCGCGCCGTACCGGTGGCTACTACTCGGAAACCGAGTTCGATCTCGGCCGGCTCGACCACCTGCGCCCGCGCATGGTCGAGGTAGGCCGCTCCTGCATCGACGCCGACTACCGCAGCAACGCCGCGGTGATCGGGCTGCTGTGGTCCGGCCTCGCCTGCTACATGCAGGACAACGGCCACCAGTACCTGATCGGCTGCGCCAGCATCGGCCTAGCCGACGGTGGTCACAACGCGGCAGCCGTGTTCGCCAGCCTGGGCGAACACATGGCGCCGCCGGAATACCGCGTATTCCCGAAGCTGCGCCTGCCGCTGGAACGACTGGTGCCCGCCGCCAGCGCAGTCATGCCGCCGCTGGTGAAGGGCTATGTGCGCGCCGGTGCGCAGGTGTGCGGCGAGCCGGCCTGGGACCCGGACTTCAACACCGCCGACCTGCCGGTGCTGCTGGACATGACCCGCATGGACGCGCGCTACGCCCGCCACTTCATGCCGCGTGCCGCCTGACGCAGCGGAACCGGGGAGGACAGTAAGATGTCGGTCATCAGCCTGTTTGACGAACTCGATCTGCCCTTGCCTCTGCCCCATTCCGCCTCATCCGGCCGCGCCGCCGCGGCCACTCACCACAGCCAGGGTCTGCGTGCCCGCCTGCGCATGGCGTGGCGCATAGGCCGGCTCGCGCTGCATCTGGCGGACGGCTGCACCCGGGTCGGCCTGTTCTACCCGCTGGTGAGCGAGCGCACCCAGCGCAAGATGCGCGCGGGCTGGTCGCGCCAGCTGCTGGCGGTGCTCGGCGTCGAGCTGCAGGCGCGCGGCCCGCTGCCGCGGCCCGGCCAGCTGCTGGTGAGCAATCACATTTCGTGGGTGGATGTGTTCGTCATCAACGCGATTTCACCACTGTCCTTCGTGTGCAAGGACGACGTGCGCAGCTGGCCGGTGATCGGCTGGCTGGTGGCGCGCAACCAGACCGTGTTCATCCGTCGCAGCAGCCGCAGTTCGGCCGCCGAAGTGCGCGACCGCCTGGTCGGTTCGCTCAGCTGCGGGCGCAGCGTGATGGTGTTTCCGGAAGGCACCACCAGCGACGGACGCGGCGTGCTGCCCTTCCGCGCCGCGCTGTTCCAGGCGGCGATCGACGCCGGCCGCGCGGTCAAGCCGGTGCGCCTGCGCTATGTCGACCACCGCGGCGAACACGCGGACGCCGCCGCCTACATCGACGACACCACCTTCTGGCAGTCGGTATGCATGCTGGCGCGCGCACCGCGCACCGTGGCCCGGGTCGAACTGCTGCCGGCGCTGCCCTCACACGGGCGGACGCGGCAGGATCTGGCGCAGGCAACCCACGCCCAGGTCAGCGCGCGGACGGACTGAAGGCTTACTAGCGCGTACTGAGGGCGGTTTGACCCCGGTCAATGGCGCCTGCCCCCGCCGGCGTACCTTGAACTCGAAGACCGCGGCACGGTGCCGCGGCTCCGCAGACACAAGGAGAACCGAATGATCCGCGAAGTCACCGGCGACATCCTGCTGAGCAAGGCTCACGTCATCGCGCACGGCATCGCCGTGCAGGAACATTTCGATCACGGCCTCGCGCTGGCCTTGCGCGAGCGCTGGCCCTCGATGGCGCGCGACTACCGCCATGCCGTGCACGGCAAGCATCTGAACGCCGGCGAGGTGTGGTCGTGGGCCGGCGTCGACAACGACGGCAGCACGCGCAACATCGTGAACCTGCTGACCCAGAACATGGTGGGCGACGGTCCGGCCGCGAAGCCGGGCAAGGCCACGGTGGAAAACGTGCATCACGCGCTGAAAGCGCTGGCGCGGCATCTGCAGACGACCGGCGCAACCAGCGTCGCGCTGCCGCGACTGGCCACCGGCGTCGGCGGCCTGAACTGGGCAGACGTGAAGCCGCTGATCGAACAGCACCTGAAGCCGCTGGGCATTCCGGTGCTGGTGTATGAAACCTACCGCAAGGACCAGCGGGCGGAAGAGAACCTGCACTGACGCCGGGCTGCCGGCATGAAGACGACGGGCGCTGCGGCGCCCGTTGCCGTTTTCACGGCAGCAGGCGCTCGCGCACGAACACCGGAAAGCGCGGCAGGCCGCGCGGCGTGCGTTCGCGGAAGCGGTAGGTGACCACCGCACCGATCGGCGGCGGTGCTGCACGCTGGGCATCGGAGAAGCCGCTGCCCAGGTGAAAGCGGCGGCCTTCGGCGTCGACCACGGCCAGCGCACCCAGCTTTCCGCGCAGACGGCCACGGCCCGGCAGATGGGCCAGCACCGTCGCCTCGGCGTCCTCGAACGGCGTCATCTTCAGCAGGGCCTCGCTGCGTCCGGACGCCCAGTGTGCGTCGGCCCGGTGCAGCATCAGGCCCTCGCCGCCCTGCCCGACCACCTCACGGAACAGCGCTTCGAGCTGATCGCGGTCGGCCACCCGACGCTGGGGCACTGCCCGTATCCAGTCCACGCCGGCACGGCTTTCGATGGCTTTCAGGTGCTCGAGCCGCGCGCTGAAATCGCCGTCGGCACCCGGCAGTTCGAACAGCATGTAGCGCACCTGCCGCCAGTCCGCCTCGTCCGGCTGCTGCCGCCGCACCAGACCCGACAGCGCGTCGAAGCGCCCGCGGGCCAGCCACAGTTCGCCGTCGAGCGGCTGCGCCGGCAGCGGCGCGGTGAACCACGCCGGCGCGGCGATGCGCTCGCCATTGCGCAGCCGCAGCGCCTCGCCGTCCCAGCGCGCGCGTACGCCATCCAGTTTTTCGCTGACCCAGTAGGCCGCCGGATCGACATCGGCGGGCGCACGCAGCGCCAGCATCGGCGGCAGCGGGTCGGCGCCTGCGAGCGCGGACAGCAGCAGGCAGAGGCAGCACAGCAGGATGCGCATGACCGGTGCTCCACGAATGACGTCCGCGGATTATCCGGAAAATGACAATGGCAACAACGGATTCGTGCGGGCGGTTGCTGCTGTGCAAGAGCGCGCTGACGTCATCCACGCCTGCCGACGCCAGGCGGCTTCAGCGGGCCTCAACGCGCGTCGCCGGCCTCAACGCGCGTCGCCGGCCTCAGCGCGCGTCGCCAGCCTTTTCGCGCTCGCGCCGGTAGCGCTCGTACTCGAGATTCGCGGTTTCCAGGCAGCGGCTGCGCTCGGCGGCGTCAGTGATGCGGTCGCATTCCTGCTGCCGCCAGCCGGTGGCGCTGTCGTACATCTGCTGGCTGCTGCAGGCGGCAAGCAGGCCGCTCAGTACGGTGAGTGTGGCAAAGGCGGCAAGGGTGCGGATCACGGTTTCATTCTCCGAGATAGGCGGCGCGCACCGCCGGGTTGTCCAGCAGTTCGGCGGCCGGCGCAGTGAGCGTGATTTCACCGCCGTCCATCACACAGCCGCGGTCGCACAGCGACAGCGCGAGCCGCGCGTTCTGTTCGACCAGCAGCAGCGTCACCCCCTCCTGCACCACCTGGCGGATCACGTCGAACACGGTGTCGACCATGATGGGCGACAGCCCCATCGACGGCTCGTCCAGCAGCAGCAGGCGCGGCCGGCTCATCAGCGCGCGGCCGATGGCCACCATCTGCTGTTCGCCGCCGGACAGCGTGCCGGCGGTCTGGCCGGCGCGCTCCTTCAGCCGCGGCAGCAGGCCGAACACGCGTTCGATGTCGGCCTCGATCGCCGCCTTGTCGTCACGAACATAGGCGCCCATTTCAAGGTTTTCCAGCACCGACAGCCGGGCGAACACGCCGCGGCCTTCCGGCACCAGCGCGAAACCCTTGCGCACCAGCGTGTGCGGCGGCGCGTGCTCGATCGCCTCGCCCTCCAGCTTTACGCTGCCGCGCGCCGGCAGCATGCGGGCGATGGCTTTCAGCGTGCTGGTCTTGCCGGCGCCGTTGGCACCGATCAGCGCCACCTTCTCGCCGGCGGCGACGTCCAGATCGACGCCGCGCACCGCGCAGATGCCGCCGTAGTGCACCTCCAGTCCGCGCACCTCAAGCATCGGCCGCCTCCCTGCCCAGATAGGCGGCGATCACACGCGGGTCGCGGCGGACGACGTCAGGCACGTCCTCGGCGATCTTCTCGCCGTAATCGAGCACCGCAACGCGGTCGCACAGGCCCATCACCAGTTTCACGTCGTGTTCGATCAGCAGCACGGTCATGCCATCGCCGCGCAGCTTTTCGATCAGCGCGCGCAGGCCGGCGGTTTCGGTCGCATTCATGCCGGCGGCCGGTTCGTCCAGCGCCAGCAGACGTGGTTCGGTGGCCAGCGCACGGGCGATCTCCAGCCGGCGCTGGTCGCCGTAGCTCAGATGCGTGGCCTGCTGATTGGCCAGCCGGTCGATGCCGACATAGCGCAGCAGCGCATGCGCGCGCGCCTCGGTGTCGGCCTCTTCGCGGCGCGCAGCCGGCGTGCGCAGGATGGCGCCCAGCACGCCGGTGTGCAGCCGGATGTGGCGGCCCACCATCACGTTCTCCAGCGCGCTCATGGCGCCGAACAGCCGGATGTTCTGAAAGGTGCGGGCGATGCCCAGACCGGCGATGCGGTGCGGCACGCCCAGCGGCAGCGACTGGCCGTCGAAGCGCACCTCGCCCTGATCGGCGCTGTACAGGCCGGTGAGCACATTGAAGAAGCTGGTCTTGCCGGCGCCATTCGGGCCGATCAACCCGTACACCTCACCGGCGCGTATGGACAGCGACACGTCGCGCAGCGCCTGCACGCCCCCGAAGCGCTTGCTGATGCCGCGGGCTTCCAGCAGCGGCGCGCTCATGCCGCCTCTCCGTGCGCCGCCAGTTCGCGCTTGCGCAGCGCAGACGGCCACAGGCCGGCCGGGCGCCAGCGCATCACCACCACCAGCGCGATGCCGAACAGCAGCAGGCGCAGCGATTCCGGGTCGATCAGCACCTTGCCGAACAGCGACTGCTGCACCGGCACCGCACCCCAGCGCAGCGCCTCCGGCAGCAGCGCCAGCAGCACCGCGCCGAGAATGACACCCGGGATGTGGCCCATGCCGCCCAGCACCACCATGCACAGCACCATGACCGATTCCAGCAGGCCGAAGGACTCCGGGCTGACGAAGCCCTGGAAGCCGGCGAACAGGCCGCCGGCCACGCCGCCGAAGGTGGCGCCCAGACCGAAAGCCAGCAGCTTCACGTTGCGCGTATTGATGCCGCAGGCGCGGGCGGCCACCTCATCTTCGCGGATGGCGACCCAGGCGCGGCCGAGCCGCGAATCCTGCAGCCGCACGCAGACAAACACCACGAGCAGCGTGAGCGCGAGGAAGAAGTAGTACTGCAGATGCACGCCCGGCACCATGACACCGAACAGCTCCAGCGGCCGGTTCAGCGCGTGGCCGCCGATCTGGGCGGCGGCGATGTTGTTGATGCCCTGCGGCCCGTTGGTGATGTTGGCCGGCGCATTCAGGTTGTTCAGGAAGATGCGGATGATTTCGCCGAAGCCCAGCGTCACGATGGCCAGATAGTCACCGCGCAGCTTGAGCGTCGGCGCACCGAGCATGACACCGAACAGGCCGGCCACCAGCGCGCCCAGCGGCAGCACCGCCCACACCGGCCAGCCGGGTGCGACCGCGAACAGCGCCGGGAAGGCGGTCGCCAGATGCGGGCTGGACAGCAGCGCGTACAGATAGGCGCCGACCGCGTAGAAGGCGATGTAGCCGAGGTCGAGCAGGCCGGCGAAGCCGACCACGATGTTGAGCCCGAGCGCCAGCATGACGTAGAGCAGCGCGAAATCGACGATGCGCACCCAGGAATTGCCGAAGGTGGCGCCGACCGCGAAGGGCAGCACCGCCAGCGCCACGCCGATCAGCGCGATGCCCAGCCGGGCCTTCAGTTTCGGATCGGCGCTCATGCCCGCTCCGCCACCTTTTCGCCCATCAGCCCGGACGGACGGAACACCAGCACCAGGATGAGCACGAAGAAGGCGAACACGTCCTTGTAGTGGCTGCCGAGGAAGCCGCCGGTCAGGTCGCCGATATAGCCGGCGGCCAGGCTTTCGATGATGCCCAGCAGCAGTCCGCCCAGCATGGCGCCGCCGAGATTGCCGATGCCGCCCAGCACGGCCGCGGTGAAGGCCTTGAGCCCCAGCATGAAGCCCATCGCGTAGTGCGCGATCGAGTAGTTGGCGGCCACCATGACGCCGGCCACCGCCGCCAGGCCGGAGCCGAGCACGAAGGTGAAGGAAATGACGCGGTCCACATCCACGCCCATCAGCCGGGCCACCGCCGGATTTTCGGCGCTCGCCCGCATCGCGCGGCCGAGCCGGGTACGGGTGACCAGCCACACCAGCGCCGCCATCAGCAGCGCCGCGGTGAGCACGATGATGATCTGCAGGTCGGTGATGGCCGCGCCGCCGACCTTGTGCGCGGTCACGGACAGCAGGGCCGGGAAGGTGTGGTAGTTGCGGCCCCAGCCCATCATGGCCAGCTGCTGCAGCACGATGGACACGCCGATGGCGGTGATCAGCGGCGCCAGACGTGGCGCGTTGCGCAGCGGCCGGTAGGCGATGCGCTCTATCGTGAAGCCCACCGCCATGCACACCGGAATCGCGATCAGCAGGCCGGCCAGCACGACGACCGGACCGGGCAGGCCGCTCGGCACCAGCAGGCCGATGGCAGTGAGCGCGCTCAGCGCGCCGATCATGACCACTTCGCCGTGCGCGAAATTGATCAGGCCGAGGATGCCGTAGACCATCGTGTAGCCAAGGGCGACCAGCGCATAGATGCTGCCGAGCACCAGCCCGTTGATGATCTGCTGGATGAGGATGTCCACGAAGCGTCGGGTGTCCTGTGCCGTACAGTGCCGCCGCGCGGCACCCGGGGAAGGAAGCCGCACCGGCAGCTGCCGGCGCGGCCTGCGGGGCGCGGCATGGCCGCGCCGGGGATCAGTTCGGCGCCTTGCCGCCCAGGGTTTCGAGCGCGCTCCAGGCGCCGCCCTTGGCCTGGTACAGCGTGATCGCGCCGTCCCTGATGTCGCCCTTCTCGTCGAACTGGATCTGCGCGGTCAGACCCGGGTAGTTCAGCGCGGCAAGCGCCGGCAGGAATTTGGCGGTGTCGACCGAACCGGCCTGTTTCATCGCCTCGGCCACCACTCGCACCGCGTCGTAGGCATAGGGCGCGTAGAGCTGGATGTCGGCGTTGTACTTGGCCTTGTAGCGGTCACGGAAGGCGCTGCCGCCGGCCATCTGGTCCAGCGGCACGCCGGGCAGCGAACAGTAGTGGCCGTCAGCGCCCTCGCCCGCCAGCTTGTGGAACTCGACCGTGCAGGCGCCGTCGCCGAACAGCATGGGTGCGCCGATATTGAGCGTCCTGAGCTGGCGCGCCATCGGGCCGGCCTGGGTGTCCATGCCACCGTAGAACACCAGATCCGGTCTGGTCGATTTCACCTTGGTCAGGATGGCGGCGAAATCGGTTTCCTTGTCGGTCGTGTATTCACGGGTGACGATGGTGGCGCCCGCCGCCTTGGCCGCCTTGTCGAACTCGTCAGCCAGGCCCTGACCGTAGGCGGTGCGGTCGTCGATGATGGCGATCTTCTTAGCGCCCAGCTTGGTCACCGCGAAGCCGCCGAGCACGCTGCCCTGCTGCACGTCGTCGGCGAACACGCGGAAGGCGGTCTTGTAACCCTGACGGGTGTAGGTCGGGTTGGTGGCCGACGGCGACACCTGCACGATGCCGGCGTCGTGGTAGATGCGCGACGCCGGAATGGTGGTGCCGGAGTTCAGGTGACCGATCACCGCGTTGACGTGGGCGTCGGCCAGCTTCTGCGCCACCGTCGTGCCCTGGCGCGGGTCAGCCTGGTCGTCTTCGCCCAGCAGTTCGAACTTGGCCACCTTGCCGCCGATCAGCAGCTTTTCGGCATTCAGGTCGTCGATCGCCAGCCGTGCGCCATTCTCGTTGTCCTTGCCCAGATGCGCCTGCGGCCCGGTCAGCGGCGCCACATGGCCCAGCCGTATGGTGACGGTGGCCGCGGCGTCGGCGGCAGCCGGGGCGGCCGCGTCGTCCTTCTGGCCGCAGGCCGCAAGCAGGCAGGCGGACAGCGCGACCAGTGCGGTCAGCGGGCGCGACGAGGTGATCGGGGTCATCTGGAATCTCCGCGGAGGGCTGAAAAGGTTGTCAGCCCCGGATTCTGCGGGTGACCGCCCGGAGCGTCAATTTGGGCGCGGCAGAAACGACGATGCCGGACTGCGCGAACGCAGGCCGGCATCGCTGTCCTCTGCCGCCGGAAACTCAGGCGGCGCGGCGACGGCGGGCCATGGCGACCAGGCCCAGACCGGCCAGGAACATCGCGTAGGTTTCCGGCTCGGGCACCGGCACCGACACGGTGATCGGGTTCTGCGACATCGACACCTGACCGCTGCTGTCGAAAGTGAGGCCGGTGACGAAGGCGGTCGGGTTCAGCGGGTCGAGCGCGGCGCCCTGTTCGATGCCCAGGATGCGGAAGCGGGTGACCGCCTCGACGAAGTTGTAGGTCACACCGCCGGTCAGCACGTCGCCGGTGGCGACCCACTCGCTGCCATTCCACAGCCACAGGTCGTACAGGCCATCGCCGAAGGTCGGCAGCAGCACCGAGGCGATCGACGGGCCGCTGTTCACGATGTAGTCGTAGCCGATGGCGATGTCCGGATCGATGAACACGGTCCGGCCCGGCACGATGTTGAAGTTGAAGTTCCAGCCTTCGTCGCTGGCCACCGGCATCAGCGGATTGGTGGGCGAGCTGCCCGGCAGCTGACCGTTGCGGATGGCGAAGGACCACAGGCCGGCTTCGCCGCCGGCCACATTGGTGGTGTTCTGCAGGTTCAGCACGTCGCCGGTACGCGAACCGGGCAGGGTCAGGTAGTTGATGCCGTCACCGGCGTCGTAGCCGGCCTGCGCCGGAATGCCGCCGAGACCGTTCGATCCGTCGCTGGCGTCACCGGTGGTCCATTCAAGACTCTGGTAGCGGAAATCGACGTCGAAGTTGCCGGCACCGGTGTCGGCACGGTTGCGCAGCAGCAGCTGGAAGCTGTTGGTCTTGTTGGTCTGCTGGTTGTAGTAGCCGACGTTTTGCCAGGTCACCGCCAGCGTGTCGTCGTTCGGTGAATGGATCCACACATTGCCCACGCCACGGGTATCCACGTCACCCCAGTAGGGCGCAATCATCGGCTGCGAAGCGATCGGGAATGCGGCCGGCGTAAACGAGCTCAGCGCGCTTTCAAAGGTGATGTTGCCGTTGTTGTTGACGAAGAAATTGCTGTAGGTCTGAC
Organism: Methyloversatilis universalis EHg5; assembly: GCF_000378945.1. Taxonomy (GTDB): domain Bacteria; phylum Pseudomonadota; class Gammaproteobacteria; order Burkholderiales; family Rhodocyclaceae; genus Methyloversatilis; species Methyloversatilis universalis_A. The sequence goes on from NZ_KB900539.1 coordinate 4,069,869, forward strand.
CGAAGAAGTTGATGCTGAACGGCAGCCGGATCTGATTGGTCGAGCGGTCGTCGTTGGCTTCCAGGAACTGGGTGCCATAGCCGCTGGCGCCGAAACTGAGCATGGAAGCGGCCTGCGCACCGCCGGACAGGGCGGCGATCAGGGCGGGCAGCAGAAGGGTGCGGAATTTCATCTGTAACGCTCCGGTAATGTTTGACCGAGCGACAGCAAGCGATGTGCCAAAACGTATGACTTTGGTATTACGTATTGTGAACAGCAGGATGCAGGACAGCCCGGCGGCACGCCGTTTGGGTGCTGTAAGGCTTACCGACAGTGCGCACGGTGCGGCGCTAGCACAGGGGTAAGCGCTTGTGCGCCGCCCACCCTGTTCCACCTCATGCGCAGCGTGACCGGCCGCACGGAAGCGGCTGCAACCGGAATGCCCCGTTCGCCAGGTACACGGCCATCACGGCTCACCGTCGTTGCAAAGCCTGCGGACACGCGTGCAAAGTTTTCCGACGCTCAGCCGCCCACCTTGTCGCCCGCTGGCGCGGGCGCCAGCCCGCCCTCTTCCCGCACGTCGTCCGGCAGACGGTCGCGCAGATCGCGGATGATGCCCAGCAGGGCCAGCAGTTTCAGGATGAGGAAGGTGATGTCCAGCTCGTACCAGGCGAAGCCGGCGCGGGCGCTGGCGCCGTAGCGGTGATGGTTGTTGTGCCAGCCACCGCCCATCGTGAACAGCGCCAGCAGCGGACGGTTCATCGAATCGTCGTCGGTGTCGAAGCGGCGGTAACCGCCCGGCAGGCGGCGGAAATGGCCGACCGAATTGACCATGGACACAGTCTGCACGCCGAGCGCGGTCGGCAGGAAGAAGCCCCACATCAGCGCAGCGCCGCCGCTCACGTCCGGCCCGAACACGCCAGCGCGGGCCAGCAGCCAGATGAAGAAGGCGCCGGACAGCATGAGCAGCGTGTAGTGCTTGTTTATCCAGAGGATTTCCGGGTAGCGGGCGAAATCCGGCACGCGGTCGAGGTCGGTGTCCTTGTAGCGCTCGCACCACACCCAGCCGACATGCGAGTGAAACAGGCCGTGCTGGCGCGGCGAGATCGGATCTTCCGGCGCCTCGACGTTCTGATGGTGGTGGCGATGAACCGAAGCCCACCACAGTGGCCCGTGCTGGCCGCACTGCGATGCGATCAGTGCCAGCACGAACTGCACCCGGCGCGAACAGCGGAAGGCCCGGTGCGAAAAGTAGCGGTGATAGATGCCTTCGACGCCGAACATCCGGATCGCGTAGCTCACCAGCGCCAGCAGCAGCAGCGCGGTGGTCGGCGGATAGAGCAGCGGCGTAGCCAGCGCGGCGGCAAACAGCAGCACATAGCGTACGCGGGTCTGCCGTATCGATTCGGTGACCTGCATGCCGTAGCGGGTACGTGCGGGTGCTGCATCCATGGCCGGCTCCATTGCGGGATGCGCGGCACTTTAGCAGTGCACCGTGAACGGCAACACGGTGAATAGCGGGTGGCCTTGCCCGCAATCCTGCGGTGAACGAAAAAGCCGGCCTACAGGCCGGCTTTCGTGCGCACGCGCAGAAACGGATTACTTCGCGCCGGCCAGTACCCAGGCAGCCAGGGTCTTGGCATCGGCATCCGACAGCGCGGACTGGGCCGGCATCGGCATCGGGCCACCCCAGAGGGTCTTGCCGCCAGCCGGGGTACCGGCCTTGATGAAGGCGGCGACCTTGGCTTCGGCGTCTTTCTGGCCGGCGTACTTCTTGGCGACCGCGGCGTAACCCGGGCCGATCTTGGTGTCGGCGCCCTGCGAATGACAGGCCAGGCAGCCCTTGGCGGTGGCCAGGTCCTTGCTGGCGAAAGCCGGTGCGCTCACGAGCGCGGCGGCACAGACGACAGCGGAAATCAGCGTTTTCATGGTGTTCCTCGACGATGTGGTTGAACCAGGATTCTTTTCTGGCGCGGGGCCGGGCGGGATCCGGCGCAGGCTCGGCGACGCGGCCCGCAAGTCTATGCCAGCAGCGGCCCGGTCTCCAAGAGCGCCGGCAGCGGCCGGGCGCTCATACAACGATTCCCGCGGCGCGCGCGTTGACCGCTTCAGCGCGCACGCCGCCAGCCCACGCTCAGTGCGGTACCCGCCAGAATGATCACGGTGCTTCCCAGCATGGCCAGCGTGGGCCGCTCATCGAACAGCAGGTGACCCCACAGCATGGCGAAGGGCGGAATCAGGAAGGTGACGCTGAGCGCCTGGGTGGCGCCCATGCGGCCGATCAGCCGGAAATACAGCGCATTGGCCAGCGCGGTCGACACCAGGCCCAGCATGGCCACCGCCAGCAAGGGCCGCCAGGACGGCAGCTGGTCCGGCAGCGACAGCAACGCCCAGGGCAGCAGCAGCAACGCGCCGACCAGCGAAATGCCGGTCGCCACCGCGGTCGGCGGCACATCGTGCAGCCGCCGCCTCACCCACTGCACGCACAGGCCATAGGACGCCGCCGCGACCAGCCCCAGCGCGACCGCGTCCAGCCCCACCTTCAGCGGACCGGTGTCACGCAGCGCCGCCAGCATTGCGACACCGACAAAGCCGAGCAGCAGGCCCAGCTGCTTCGAGCGCGACACCGCTTCGCGCCATACCCACACGCCCAGCAGCGCCGAAAACAGCGGCGAGGTCGCGTTCAATACCGCGGCGAAGCCGGCGCTGGAGCGCATGACGGTTTCGGCAAAAAGCACGAACGGCAGCGCGGTGCTGCCGGCACCGGTCAGCAGCAGCCAGCCGGCCACGCGCCGGCGCTCGCCCGCCGCCACCTGGCGCAGTGGCCAGCCGAACACCGCCAGCAGCGCGGCCGACGCCAGTGCAAGCCGCAGCCCCACGGTCAGCGGCAGGCCCAGTTCGGGAATGGCGACGCGGTACAACGCGAAGGACGCGCCCCAGATCAGCGCCAGCAGCAGGAATTCAAGACGGGTGCGCACAGCGGGGGCGAAGCGGGATCGATGCGGGCTGCCATTGTCGCTGGCCCACGCCCTGCCCGCCAGCCGGCTAAACTGCCGGGCTGCACTGCACCACCGGATCACCATGACGCCCCGCTTCGACCTCGCCCCGCCCGCCCCCGACCTGTCCGCCGCGCTTCAGGCCTGCATCGATAACAAGACCAAGCCGCTGGGCGCACTCGGCCGGCTGGAGGCGCTGGCGCTGCAGATCGGTCAGGTGCTGGGCTCGACCGCGCCCGAACCCGGCACACCGCACCTGCTGGTGTGCGCCGGCGACCACGGCACGCTGCGCGACGCGCGCGGCCGCGGTCTGTCCGCCTACCCGGCCGACGTGACCTGGCAGATGGTCGAGAACTTCCTCGCCGGGGGCGCCGCCATCAACGTGCTGGCGCGCGAGGGCGGCATGACGCTGCACATCGCCGACTGCGGCGTGGCGCACGACTTCGGGCCACGCGCCGGCCTGATCGACGCCAAGGTGGCGTCGGGTACCGCCAGCTGGTTCGACGGCCCGGCGATGACGCCGGCGCAGTGCGCGCAGGCGCTCGACAACGGCGCGCGCATCGCCCGCGACATCGCGGCCAGCGGCGCACGCGTGCTCGGCTTCGGCGAAATGGGCATCGGCAACACCGCCTCCGCCTCACTGATCACCCACCTGCTGACCGGCGCGCCGATGGACGACTGCGTCGGCCGCGGCACCGGCCTCGGCGACGCCGCACTGGCCGACAAGAAGCGGGTGCTGGCCGCGCTGGCCGCCGACTACACCGGCCCGCGCGACGCGTTCGCGGTGCTGGCCGCCTTTGGCGGCTTCGAGATCGCAACCATGGCTGGCGCCATGCTGGGCGCCGCGCAGTCGCGCATGCTGCTGCTGATCGACGGCTTCATCAGTTCGGCCGCCGCGCTGGTCGCCCAGACCCACGCACCGGCGTTGCGCGAGTACTGCGTGTTCTCGCACCGTTCGCAGGAGCGCGGCCACGCGATACAGCTGGAACACATGGGCGCCCGGCCGCTGCTCGATCTGGACCTGCGTCTCGGCGAAGGCACTGGCGCCGCGCTGGCCTGGCCGCTGGTGCGTGCGGCGGCAGCCATCCTGCGCGACATGGCCAGCTTCGATTCGGCCGGGGTGTCGAAGGCGTGAGCGGCGGACAGCGGTAACGCAGCGATGATCCGCCGCGAACTCGAACTGTTCTTCAACGCGCTGCGCTTCTTCACGCGGCTGCCGGTGCCGGCCTGGGTGGGCTGGTCCAACGAACTGATGAATGCCAGCGCGCGCTGGTTTCCGGCCGTGGGCTGGATCGTCGGCGCGGCCGGGGCGGCGGTGCTGTGGATGACCGGTCAGGCGCTGCCGGCCGCACTCGCGGTGGTGCTGTCGACCGCGGCCACGATACGGCTGACCGGCGCTTTCCACGAGGACGGCTGGGGCGATGTGTGCGACGGCTTCGGTGGCGGCTGGTCGCGCGAGCAGATCCTGAGCATCATGAAGGACTCGCGCATCGGCGCCTACGGCGCGATCGGCATCGTGCTCATGCTGGCGGCCAAGCTGGCCGCGCTGTCATCGCTGCCGCTGGCGGGCGCGGTGATCGCACTGCTGGTGGCCCATCCGCTGTCCAGGCTGTGCGCGACCGCACTCATCTACACCATGGCCTACGCGCGCGACGACGACCCGGATGGCGTGTCGCGTGCCAAGCCGCTGGCGGTCAAGCTGTCGGGAGGCGGCATGCTGTGGGCCGCGCTGTGCGGACTGGCGCCGCTGGCGCTGCTGGCACCGGTACAGATCGCCTGGGTGGCCGGACTGGCGGTGCTCGTCACCGTCACCGCCGCCCGCCACTTCCGGCGCCGCATCGGCGGCTATACCGGCGACTGTCTGGGCGCGGTGCAGCAGCTGACCGAACTGGCGGTGTATGTCGCGCTGAGTGTGCAGGTCTGACCGGATCCTGTGAAAGCGGGGCTGCTCGCGATCGCAGCCTGAATCGGAGCCGGCAGTCCGCGATCGCTGCATCGCGACCGGGGGTCGCTGCCACGAAAAGCACACCCGCGCCGTCGTCCGGGCCAGGTGTCGCGAGCGCTCGCGTCAGCCGCGCAGGCGGGCGATCAGGCCGTCCAGCTGGTCGAGATCGGTGAACTTGACGGTGAGCTTGCCAGCGCCGCGCGGGTTGGCCGCAATCGACACCGGTGCGCCGACGATGTCCGACAGTTCCTCTTCCAGCCGCGCCAGGTCGCGCGACGGTTCGGCTTTGGCACGGCTGCCCTGCTCCGCCAGACCGCCGCGCGCCACCAGCTTTTCGGTGTCGCGCACGGTCAGCCCCTGAGCCACCACGCGGTTGGCGAGCGCGATCTGATCGCCCTTGGGCAGGCTCAGCAGCGCACGCGCGTGGCCCATGTCGAGGTCACCGGTCACCAGCTGTTCCTGCACCGGCTCGGCCAGCTGCAGCAGGCGCAGCAGATTGGTGGTGGCAGAACGCGAACGGCCGATGGCATTGGCCGCCTGTTCGTGGGTCATGCCGAATTCGTCGATCAGGCGCTGCACGCCGGCCGCCTCTTCCAGCGGGTTCAGGTTCTCACGCTGGATGTTCTCGATCAGGCTCATCGCCAGCGCGGCATCGTCCGGAATGTCGCGCGCCAGCACCTGCACTTCGCTCAGGCCGGCGATCTGGGCCGCGCGCCAGCGGCGTTCGCCGGCGATGATTTCGAAACGCTCGCCACCGACCCCGCGCACGATGATGGGCTGCATCAGCCCCTGCGACTTGATCGACTCGGCCAGCTCTTCCAGCGAACCCGGATCCATGCGGGTGCGCGGCTGGTACTTGCCCGGCTGCAGCAGGCCGACGTCCAGCGTGCGCAGTTCGCCGCTCTGGGCCGCTTCACCTGAATTGCCAGCCAGCAGTGCGTCGAGGCCGCGGCCGAGGCCCTTGAGTTTGGGAGGAGTCATGGTCGTAGTGCGTTGTTGTTATGGACGATGATCAGTAGGTTTTCACCCGCTCGATCATTTCCTGCGCGAAGGCGCTGTAGGCCTGCGCGCCCTTGGCGTTCTTGTCGAACAGCACGCCGGGGATGCCGTAGCTCGGCGCTTCGGCCAGCCGCACGTTGCGCGGCACCAGGGTGCGGAACACCTTGTCGCCAAAATGCGATTCGAGCTGGCCGGACACCTGCTGCGACAGCGTGCTGCGCGGGTCGAACATGACGCGCAGCAGACCGATGATCTTCAGGTCGCGGTTCAGGTTGGCGTGCACCTTCTTGATCGTGTTCACCAGGTCGGACAGGCCTTCCAGCGCGTAGTACTCGCACTGCATCGGAATGATGACGCCGTGCGCCGCACACAGGCCGTTCAGCGTGAGCAGGCTCAGGCTGGGCGGGCAGTCGATCAGCACGAAATCGTAGTCGGCGGCGTGTTCGGCGATCGCCTTCTTCAGCCGGTTCTCGCGGTTTTCCAGCCCGACCAGTTCGACTTCGGCACCGGCCAGATCACGGTTGGCCGGCAGCACGTCCAGCCCGGCATGCGGGCTGGTAACGCGCGCGTCCGCCAGCGACGACAGGCCGACCAGCACCTGGTACACGCTGGATTTGAGCGTGCGCTTGTCGACGCCCGCGCCCATGGTGGCATTGCCCTGCGGGTCGAGATCGACCAGCAGCGTGCGCTGGCCGGCCTGGCCCAGCGCCGCGGCGAGGTTCACGCTGGTGGTGGTCTTGCCCACCCCGCCCTTCTGGTTCGCGACTGCGAAGATGTGCGGCATGCGCGTTCTCAGGCAGTGGCGGCGTCGCGCGCCAGCCACAGCAGGTGACGCGCACCTTCGACGCCGGGCACCTGCAGCTCTTCCGAACGCACCAGCTTCCAGTCCTTGGGAATCGCGCGCACTTCCTCGTCCGGATACACGCCCTTCATGGCCAGCATGCGGCCGTCCGGCTTCAGCAGATGGCCGGCCACCTTGATGAAGTCAGCCAGATCGCCGAAGGCGCGCGAAATGATGAAATCGCGGCCTTCGGGCAGGTTCACCGCCTCGGCGCGCGCGGTCTGCACCTCGAAGTTCTCGATCGACAGATCCATGCGCGCCTGTTGCTGGAAGGATGCCTTCTTCGAATTCGGCTCGATCGACAGCACGCTGAGATCCGGCCGGGCGATGGCCAGCGGAATGCCGGGCACGCCACCGCCGGAGCCGATGTCGACCAGGGTCGCGCCATCGGGAATGAAACGGGCGACCGACAGCGCATCCAGCAGGTGATGGGTGAGCATGCGGGATTCTTCGCGTATCGCGGTCAGGTTGTAGACCGCATTCCACTTGGCCATCAGTGCGATGTAGCGCAGCAGACGGGTACGGGCTGTCGCGGTGAGCGGCAGGTCCAGTGCGGCGAGGCCGGCGTCGAGTTCGTTTTGCAGGGTCATGACAAATGGGCAGTGCGTCGGATCGAGAAGGCCGGACGGTGTCAGGGTCCGGCCCGGAAAGGGGTGCTGCGCAAAAATCAGGCGGCGTTGCGGACTGCGGCGCGTTTCTTCAGATGCACCAGCAGCAGCGAAATCGCGGCCGGCGTGATGCCCTGGATGCGTGAAGCCTGACCCAGGGTTTCCGGCCGGTGGGTAGTGAGCTTCTGCTGCACTTCGCGCGACAGGCCACCGACCGCGCCGTAATCGAGATCGTCCGGCAGCCGGGTGTCTTCGGTGGCGCGCAGCCTGTCGACCTCGTCCTGCTGGCGGTCGATATAGCCCTGGTACTTGGCCAGAATGTCCAGCTGTTCGATGGCCGGCGCGTGGTCTATCGGCTCCGGCGCGCCGGGCAGCGTCATCAGCGCTTCGTAGCTCACGTCCGGCCGGCGCAACAGATCGAACAGCGAATATTCGCGCTCGATGGCCTTGCCCAGCACACGCACCGCGTCTTCGGCCGGCAGTGTGTCCGGACGGATCCACGTGGAACGCAGCCGCTGTTCCTCGGCGGCGATGGCGTCGCGCTTGCGGTTGTAGGCGTCCCAGCGCAGGTCGTCGATCAGGCCCATTTCACGGGCGGCATCGGTCAGGCGCAGGTCGGCATTGTCTTCGCGCAGACTGAGCCGGTATTCGGCGCGCGAGGTGAACATGCGATAGGGCTCGGACACGCCGCGGGTGATCAGGTCGTCGACCAGCACGCCCAGATAGGCCTGGTCGCGGCGCGGGCACCAGGCGTCGAGGTCCTGCGTCTGGCGCGCGGCATTGAGGCCGGCCAGCAGACCCTGGGCCGCCGCTTCTTCGTAACCGGTGGTGCCATTGATCTGGCCGGCGAAGAACAGCCCGTGGATGGCCTTGGTTTCCAGCGACGCCTTCAGGCCGCGCGGATCGTAGTAGTCGTACTCGATCGCGTAGCCCGGACGCAGGATGTGCGCGTTTTCCAGACCGGGAATGCTGCGCACCAGCTCCACCTGCACGTCGAAGGGCAGCGAGGTCGAAATCCCGTTCGGGTACACCTCGTGTGTGGTCAGCCCTTCCGGTTCGAGGAAGATGTTGTGGCTGTCGCGGTCGGCGAAGCGGTGGATCTTGTCTTCGATGCTGGGGCAGTAGCGCGGGCCCACACCTTCGATCACGCCGGTATACATCGGCGAACGGTCGAGGCCGCCGCGGATGATGTCGTGCGTGCGCAGCGTGGTGTGGGTCATCCAGCACGGCAGCTGGCGCGGGTGCATGTCGCGCGAGCCGATGAAGCTGAATACCGGCACCGGGTCATCGCCCGGCTGCGGCTGCATGACCGAATAGTCGATGCTGCGACCGTCGATGCGTGGCGGCGTGCCGGTCTTCAGCCGGCCCTGCGGCAGCGCCAGTTCCTTCAGCTTTTCGGCCAGACGGATGGCCGGCGGATCCCCTGCCCGACCGGCCGAATGGTTCTGCAGACCCACGTGCACCTTGCCATTCAGGAAGGTGCCGGCGGTCAGTACCACCGCCTTCGCATGAAAGCGGATGCCCACTTCGGTCACCACACCAGCCGCGCGGTCGCCGTCCATGATGAGGTCGGCGGCCGCCTGCTGGAACAGATCGAGATTCGGCTGGTTTTCGAGTCGGCGACGGATCGCCGCCTTGTACAGGATGCGGTCGGCCTGGGCCCGGGTGGCACGCACCGCTGGGCCCTTGCTCGCATTCAGCGTGCGGAACTGTATGCCGCCCTCGTCGGTGGCCAGCGCCATCGCACCGCCCAGCGCATCAACTTCCTTCACCAGATGGCCCTTGCCAATGCCGCCGATCGACGGGTTGCAGGACATCTGGCCCAGGGTTTCGATGTTGTGGGTAAGCAGCAGCGTGCGGGCACCGACCCGCGCGGCGGCGAGCGCGGCTTCGGTGCCGGCGTGGCCGCCACCGATGACGATCACGTCGTAACGGGTCGGAAAATCCATGTTCGCTGCGATGCAAAAAATAGGGGGAAGGGGGCGAATGATACGGCGTCGTGCGCCGAACATAAAGGCGCCAGGTTGACACGGTTTCACTGCCTTACAGTTGCTTACGGCACTAAGAGATCGGCAGCACTATCGTAAGGACGTGTTCCCCAATCGAGAACTGTGATGAAAACGCTTGGAACTGCACTGACTGCGCTGGCGCTGACCTTCAGCGGAAGTGCGCTGGCCGACTGGGATGACCACCGTCGCCACGGCCATCATGGCGGTCACGACAGGCACAGTCACTGGAAGCACCGGGACCATCACCGTCATCATTCGCACCCGTACTACGGACCGACTGTGCGCTACGGCTATTACCCGGCACCGGTGTATGCGGCACCGCCCTACCCCTACTATGGCCCGCCGCCCTACAGCTATCACCGCCCTCGTCACAACGACGGTGTAACCATCATCCTGCCGCCGGTACGCATCGGTTTCTGATGTTTCACGTGGAACATCCTTCGCCGCTCAGCCGGCGAAGGTATCCCAGCTCAAGCGCGCAATCAGCACGCTGACTACGGCAATGAAAACCCGGCGCACGAAAGCGGCGCCATTCTTCATCGCCAGATGCGAACCCACCCAGGCGCCAGCCAGATTGGCCAGCGCCATGGCAGCAGCGATCTTGGCCATGATGGCACCCGCCGGCACGAACCACGAAAGCGCCGCCAGATTGGTGCTCACATTCACCACCTTCGCGGCTGCCGACGCACGCAAGAAATCCCACGCGTAGCAGCGGGCAAACAGAAAGATCAGGAAGCTGCCGGTTCCTGGCCCGAAGAAGCCGTCGTAGAAACCGATGGCTGTACCGAGCAACAACGCCAGACCGTGGCGTGGAGGATGCTCGCTCGTACCGCGCATGACGCCGAAGTCCTTCTTCTTCAGCGTGTAGACCAGCACCGCCAGCAGCAGCACGATCACCACCGGGCGCAAGGCTTGCGGGTGAAACAGGCCGACTGCCGCCGCACCGGCAAATGACGCAATGAAAGCCGCCACGGCAGCCCTGCCCAGTACCGCCCAGTCCATATCAACCGTACGCAGATAGCGCCGGGCAGCAAAACCGGTGCCGACGATGCTGACCGCCTTGTTGGTCCCGAACAGTGTGGCCGGTGGCGCACCGGGGAATACATTGAACAGCAGCGGCACCTGCACCAGCCCGCCGCCTCCGACCATGGCATCGACCAGTCCGGCAAAGAAGGCGCCGGCACACAGCAGGGCGAGATCCGTCAGCACGCGTTCAGTCCCGGATGTTCCACGTGAAACATCCTTACTTGCCTATGCAGAAACGGGAAAAAATTTCGCCCAGAAGATCATCCGGGGTGAACTCGCCGGTGATATCGCCCAGCGCACGGTGCGCCAGTCGCAGCTCTTCGGCGAACAGTTCGAGTTGCAGAACTGCACCTGAAATGCAGCGCCTAGCCGCTTCAAGGTGTTCGACAGCACGGTCAAGCGCATGCAGATGACGGGTACGCGCAGCCAATGCATCTTCCGCCCCGCCCTGCCACGCCACGCAATCGAGCAATGCTCTCTGCAGCAGATCCAGCCCTTCACCGCTGCGCACAGACAGCCACACATTCACGACGCCATCGCACAGCTCGCTGCGCGCGGCACTGCCAAGCAGATCGATCTTGTTGAACACCCGGATGCGCGGCAGACCGGATGGCAGCTGCGCATCGATCACCTGCGCCTCGGTGTCGAAACCGGTCGCCGCATCGACCAGATGCAGCACCGCGTGCGCGCGCTCCAGTTCCCGGCGGGTGCGGGCAATACCGGCCTGCTCCACCGGGTCATCGGTTTCACGCAGACCGGCGGTATCGATCACATGCAACGGTACGCCGTCGATGGCGATCAATTCGCGCAGGGTGTCGCGCGTGGTACCGGCGATATCGGTCACGATGGCCCGCTCTTCTCCGGCCAGCGCATTCAGCAGGCTGGACTTGCCCACATTCGGTGCACCCGCCAGCACGACGGTCAGACCTTCCCTCAACACAGCACCGCAACGTGCCCGCTGACGAAGACGATCGAGCGCCTGCATGACCTCGGCCAGTTTGCCGCGAGCGCCTGCCTGTTCCAGAAACTCGACATCCTCTTCCGGAAAGTCCAGCGTCGCCTCGACGAACATGCGCAAATTGACCAGCGCCTCTTCCAGCCCATGCACGTGACGCGAGAACTCGCCATCCAGCGAACGCATGGCGGAACGTGCCGCAGACGTGGTGGTGGCATCAATCAGGTCCGCCACCGCCTCCGCCTGAGCCAGATCGATGCGGTCGTTCAGAAAGGCGCGCTCGGTAAATTCGCCGGGCCGTGCCGGTCGCGCCCCCAGTTCAAGGCAGCGCGCGAGCAACGCCTGCAGCACTGCGGTGCCGCCATGTCCGTGCAGTTCGAGTACGTGTTCGCCGGTATAGGACGCCGGCGCCTCGAACCATAACGCAATGCCGTGATCGATCACGGCACCGTCGCCGGCCTTGAACCGGCCGAACACGGCCCGGCGCGCAGCGGGCAATCGGCCGAGCACGCCGCGAGCCACCGCTTCGGCGCCGCGACCTGACACACGGATCACCCCTACCCCGCCCCTTCCGGGGGCGGTGGCAATCGCCGCAATGGTGTCGGTCGGTATCGGTCGGGTCATCGATCTGTCCTCATCGAAGCTGCCTGTCGCTGGCGGCTTCGTGTGCGTCTGTGTTCATGTCGGGTGCAGACGTGAAAAGGGCGCCGCCCCCGCCGGAGTATCTCACCCCGGGAGAGCGGCGCCCCTGCGCCGCGTGGTCGCGCGTCAGGCCTTCGCGGCCTTACCACCTTCGATCATGCGGGTGATCTGCCACTGCTGGGCGATCGACAGAATGTTGTTCACCGTCCAGTACAGCACCAGACCGGCCGGGAAGAACAGGAACATGCCGGTGAACACGACCGGCAGGAACAGCATCACCTTGGCCTGGATCGGATCCGGCGGCGTCGGGTTCAGCTTGGTCTGCACGAACATGGTCACACCCATGATGATGGGCAGCACGAAGAACGGGTCCTTGATCGACAGATCGGTGATCCAGCCTATCCACGGTGCATTGCGCATCTCGACGCTGCCCAGCAGCACCCAGTACAACGCGATGAACACCGGAATCTGCACCACGATGGGCAGGCAGCCACCGAGCGGATTGATCTTCTCGGTCTTGTACAGCTCCATCATTTCCTGCTGCATGCGCATGCGGTCATTGGCATGGCGTTCCTTGATCTGCTGCATGCGCGGCGTGACCAGGCGCAGCTTGGCCATGGACTTGTAGCTCGCTGCGGACAGCGGGAAAAAGATGGCCTTGATCAGGATGGTGAGCAGGATGATGGCCCAGCCCCAGTTGCCGACCAGACCGTGCAGCTTTTCCAGCACCCAGTGCATCGGCGAGGCGATGATCTTGAGCCAGCCGTAATCGACCACGTAATCCAGACCCGGCGCCATCGCGTCGAGGTTGGACTGGATCTGCGGACCGGCGTACAGCGGCACGTCGATCGAGGCAGTGGCACCCGGCGCGGCCGCAGCCACCGGCACGATGACGCCGGCGCTGTACAGGTTGTCACCGACCTTCTTCGCGAAGAACTCGCGCTCGACGCCAGCCGCCGGCACGAAGGTGCTCACGAAGTAGTGCTGAACCAGCGCCACCCAGCCATCCGGAGCCTTGCTCTGGAACTTCGCCTTGTCTTTGTCGATATCGCTGAATTCGACCTTCTGGTACTTGCCGGATTCGCTGTAGAACGCCGGGCCGGTGAAGGTGCTCAGCATGCTGGTACCGCTGGAAATCTTGGTGCCGTCGCGCAGCAGCTGGAAGTAGGCGTGGGCCGCGACCGGTGCGCCGGACGCATTGGCGATGTCGAAGCGGGTATCGATCCGGTAGCTGCCGCGGTGGAAGGTGAGTACCTTGGTCACGGTGACGCCGTCCGGGCCGGGCGCGGTCATCTTCAGTTCGACCGTGTCCTGGCCCTCAGCCAGCTTCAGCTCGCCTTCCGGCAGCTGGTACACCGTCTTGTGCGTCGGCAGGCCGGCGCCGATCAGGCCGCTCTGTGCGTGATAGAGGTGGCCACCGTTGCCGCCATTGTCCAGCAGCACGAAATTGCCTTCCGATTCCGGACCCGCCTTGTGCTTCAGCAGTTCAAGACGGATGAGCGAACCGCCTTCGGCCGATACATCGGCGATGAACAGGTCGGTCTCAACCCGGGCCGCCGTCTTCTGGGCCGTAGCTGCTGCCTGCTGCGGTACGTCGGACGGTGCCGCCGGTGCGCTTACGGTCGGCACCGGCGCCTGGGCGCCGGCAGACTGTGCGGTCGCAGCTGCAGCTGCCGGCGGTGCCGGCGGCTGGTTCGAACGCTGCCAGCCGTCCCACAGCATGAATATGGAAAAGAGAAATACGATCAACAGGGCGGAGCGTTGGGTATCCATCGTCGGAGTCGTGTGAAGGTCGGAAGGTGGCGTCAGGGTACCGGGTCGTAACCGCCCGGATGCCACGGATGACAGCGCGACACGCGCTTCAGTGCCAGCCAGCTGCCACGGACACTGCCGTGACGGCGGATGGCTTCGCCTGCGTATTCTGAACAGCTGGGCATGAAACGGCAGTTACGTCCCAGCATGGGGCTGATGGCGTAACGATAGACGGCAAGAAGCCCCAGCAGTACGGATTTCATGCAGGGGCTCCTGACGGCTCGATGATCGGACGACGCATGCGGCCAAGCAGCGCGTCGATTTCTTCGCGCAGGCGCTTGCGGTCCAGTACGTCGGGACGGGCGTTGAGACGCAGAATGATATCGACCGGCTTCAGCGTCGGGCGCTGGTGGCGGAAAGCTTCCCGCGCCAGACGCTTGATCAGGTTGCGGGCGTTGGCGCGCTTCAGGAAACGCTTGGCAACCACGACGCCCAGACGAGCGCCATCGCAGCCGGACGGTCCGTGATGAATCACGAAATGTCGACTGCGCTGGGTACGCCTCAAAGAAAAAACGGATGAGAACTCATCCGTTTTTCTGAGCCGGTATTCGGGACGGAACGCGAAACTGCCGTCTTTCATTTCGGCAGCCTGCTCTCCGGACCGTGCGTGGGGGTTCACCTTTGGGGGCTCACCTGCCAACCGGCCGGAACTGCAGGGGTCTGGCGTCAGACTGCCAGGCGGGCGCGGCCCTTGGAACGGCGGGCGCGGATGACTGCGCGGCCGCCACGGGTGCGCATGCGCTCCAGGAAACCGTGGGTGCGGGCACGACGGACTTTCGACGGCTGATAGGTACGCTTCATGGCGTGCTCTCTGGGTATTGGCGAA
>NZ_KB900540.1:0-2473 GCF_000378945.1 Methyloversatilis universalis EHg5
TTGCGGAGCTGAAATGAGGATGAACGACTTCGGACCGTCTAAGGCCGGTAGCAACCGCTTGCCCCGAGATGGGGTATTTCTACAGCGTCGTTAGAGGGCACTATGAGACTCCTGTCCGGATTCAAGAATCTCTTTGGCAGCACAGATGCTCCCTCATCCAATGTGTTGGAGACACCCACTCTACGTATCGTGCTTCCGCCGGACTGGAAAGTGAAACTTCGGACGAGTCCGATTTCCGCAGTCGGACCGCGCGGTGAGGTGTTAAAGGTCACGTCGTTTGCTGTGACTGGGAACGGCACACCGGAGGAGTTAGCCGGAATTCGCACTGAGCTTCTTGGCAAGCTTCATCGCACCATCGAAGCAACAGCAGCAGAACCTGTGTTCACTGAATTTTCAGGTGTCACAGAAGAAACTCTGCCCTCTGCCATGCTTTTGGTCGCGACGCTCAAATCCGTTCGCGGGGGTTTTGCATTTTGGCAGTTCGGTTTGCTTGGGGCCAGTACTGCTCTCTATGCCAATTGTCAATTCCCTCCCACGGCGTCAAGTCAAGAATCAGTTTCGGCGGCAATCAGAGGCACCGAATGGCGCTGAGCCCTCTAACTTTGCGGTGGAGCAGACGCGCATGAAGCCGCGCGCCGCTCACCTTGCACGTTGGGCGTCACAATGAGCACGCTTACCGCTTCGCCTAGTTCGCCAGCCGAAGACCAACTCCGCCTCGCAACATGCTTCGCACAGAAGCTACGCGAAGGCCTGCCGTACAATGAAAAAACGTTCCGAACGGCATATCTCGAAACGTTGCCATCGGCCTCAGTGGAATCACCGCGTCTTTCCGAGCTATGGTCTCGGGAGCTTTGGAGGCAACTCCAAACGGTTCCCTCTCAACATTTTGTCACTGCATCAAAGCAGCCGCATACCCTGTCGGCATTGCTCTATCGAGTCTGGGGCAAATGCGTTTAACACTTTTTCAGCCACGCCTGTTTTTGGGGTCGCAATGACGCCCAACATCACAATCCACCGGACCTCCGGCAAGCTGCGCTTGCCTTCGTCCGGTGATTTTCAACGTTGGGCACCACCTCAACCAAGACACTTCGCCAATCGACCATACGCCCTCTAGGAGTCACTATGACCGCAAAGATGTCTCTCGCTCTGTTAGTAGCCGCTAATCTATTCGTCCATGGCGCAGCAAATGCCAACGTCACATACCACTACACATCGAACAACCTTGAGCCGTGGGTTGGATTCGATTCAGGGCAACCATATTCGCCATTGACCCTTTCCTTAGATTTCTCTGATGATGGTTCCACGCTCGAAAATTGGAGCGCATATCAAGAACAGATTGGCGCGATTACCAAAGCCGACACCCTTGGATTGGGATACGGACTAACACCACATCTCTACCTGACAACCGATTCAGTGGGTCAGGTGACATCGTGGTATGTATCCGTCTATACGTCTTACGACACCGACGGTTCCAGTGGGGCGTACAAGCAATCTGTACTCTCCTATAGTGGGCAAATTCTGGGACAGCCAGTGTCATCCGGCGCGCCTTCAGCGTGGGATCACGTTGCTCTGATATCGCCGCTCCCTGAAAGGAATTTCCTTTTCATCGCGCATACCCTGCGCAACCCAGGCACTTGGTCATCTACTGGGTCGATTGCAAACCTTAACTATCAATCTGCCACACCTGTGCCCGAGCCTGAAGCCTATGCGATGCTACTTATTGGTACGGTTTTCATAGGTATGTGGACTCGGCGCAAGAACCAACCGGCAAAGGGGAGTGGATGATGCCCAACCCGCCGGTCGAGAGGGACGCTTCGCAAGCGGGCTTCGCCCGCTCGCTCCGCGCCCCTCACCTAGCACGTTGGACGGCATGATGGAAGCATGGTGGCACGCGCTGAATACGATCGCGGCGCATAGGCCAGCGGCGGTCTTCGAGATGGTGAATGGCACCCGGTTCTGGTGGATGCCTACCGCCGAACAGATTCGAGCCGACAGACTTTCGGATGCTTTTGCTTACAACGACCTTCGAACTGTGACGCTCTTTGATTTCGTGAACTTCGGATCCAAGCAATGGCAGTGTGACCTAGACTCCCTAGAAGTGGACTTGAAAGGCATCCCTAAATTGCAGATCCGCGTTATGCAGGATGTGCTCTTTCAACCTGCGGCTCCAAAGAACCGCGTGCTCGTGCTGGAGCTTCAGCAGGCATTTCCATGAAGTGTCGCATTTCGTCCAACCCTGCGCTCCAGCGGACGGCTTCGCCGCCCGCTGAGCTGGCACGTTGAGGCTGTAGAAAAACCCCTCCCACCCCACCGCCGTCCACATGCCGTCGTTATGATTGCGCATCGCCTCCCCGGAGCCTTGCGATGCCGCGATTCAAGACGCCTGACTACGGCCTGAAGCTCATCCCGGTCGATTTCGCGCAGCAGGTGCTGCCCGGCACCTTCGAGTTCGCGCTCTGCCACCTGGTCGACA
>NZ_KB900540.1:2573-4065 GCF_000378945.1 Methyloversatilis universalis EHg5
TCTGTCTCGTGGCAAGCGGTGGCGGGAGGGGGTGACTCTGCTCAGGGAGCCACAGCGAACGAAGCCCGGTCTGCCTTTCTTGCCAGCCGGGGTTGGGGGTCACCGTAGGCGGTGGCATCGCGCAGCACGCTGTAGCAGATGCGTGCGAGCTTGTTGGCTAGCGCGCACGCGGCCTTGTTGTGGTGGGTACGCGCCTGGATATTCACCGCCCACTGGCGTAGCGCGTCCAGCTAACGGTCGGCCCTGGCGGCGAGCGTGGCGGCTCTGAGTCAGGCGCGCGCGCCGTGCGTGAGCAGCATGCGCAGATACTTGTCGCCCTGCTTCGAGATGCGTCCGAGCTTGCGGGTCAATCCCGACGAGTGTTCGCGTGGCGTGAGCCCGAACCAGCTCGCGAAGTGGCGGGCATCCCTGAAGTGACTGACCGAGCCACCGGTGGCCGCCACCATCGCGGTGGCAGTGAGCAGCCCGATGCCGGGAATGGTGAGCAGCCGAGTCGAGCAGCAGTTTCATACCGATCAGATGAAGCAGCGCATCGATGCGGACAAAGCGCGCCAGATGATCCCCGCGCGCTTCGCCACCGTCGAGCCGGTGTTCGGCAATCTGCGGCACAACAAGCCCCTCTCCCGCTTCACGCTGCGCGGGCGGGAGAAGGTGGATGGGCAATGGAAGCTGTACTGCCTGGTGCACAACATCGAAAAGCTCGGGCACCACGGCTACGCA
Organism: Methyloversatilis universalis EHg5; assembly: GCF_000378945.1. Taxonomy (GTDB): domain Bacteria; phylum Pseudomonadota; class Gammaproteobacteria; order Burkholderiales; family Rhodocyclaceae; genus Methyloversatilis; species Methyloversatilis universalis_A. The sequence goes on from NZ_KB900540.1 coordinate 3,294, forward strand.
AATTAGGTAAGCTCGCGGTCGGGCCACGACGCCGGCATTGCGCCGATCAAGGGCCACGGCTGAGGTCAGGAGACGACGATGAAACGAAGATTGCGGAGCTGAAATGAGGATGAACGACTTCGGACCGTCTAAGGCCGGTAGCAACCGCTTGCCCCGAGATGGGGTATTTCTACAGCGTCGTTAGGCCACTGTTTATGGAAGCACATGAGTTCATCGTCGGTCATGAACGCGTCATCGCCCACTTTGGGCTTTGGCCGAGCTTTCATGATGCAGAGGTGTTCAAGCTATCTCTCGATAGGACGCAGGGCAAACCATCCCCGACACTTGACTTGCACTTGCGCGGATGGGTAATGACCTCCGAGATCACGCCAGAAGGCCACTACAAGTTGCATGGCGATGCAGTGCTTCATTTCCGGTTTGAGGGCGTCAGCGAAGTTCACGTCGAAGGCTTCAATGGCCAGAACGTCATCTCATCACTAAACCTGGAGCTAGCGCAGGACCGAGACAAGCAAGAGCAAGCCATCATCAAAGTTGAGCTAGAGCACTGCTATCTCTTTGAGGCTTCATTCACCGCCCAAACAGCTCAGCTCATCACCATCACGCCCTATGCGAAGTAAGCCTTGCCTCCGCCAAGCTATAAACACTGGCCTAACTGGTCGTATATGGACTCCCCCCAAAATCAAGACTGATCGATAGTCTGACTTTCCCGGGTAGATCACTTGCAGTCGTATATCCGGCATCCGTAGTGGGTTCTGAGTGACCCGTGCCGACA